>NZ_JACIJE010000005.1 GCF_014199195.1 Neoroseomonas alkaliterrae
GCGACGCCTGGAACTGGCTCGCCGATCAGCCCGAGCGCATCACCGCCATCGCCTCACGCGCCTACGCACAGGTCAAATTCTGATGCAGGACGTATGAGACGCTGCCGCCGAGGCAGAGAGCAGGTTTGCGGGGGAGAGAGTGGCGTCCCGTACGGGATTCGAACCCGTGCTGCCAACGTGAAAGGCTGGTGTCCTAGGCCTCTAGACGAACGGGACAGACCGTGTGCGCCCGGTTAAGGCCGGGCGCATCCGCGGTCAATAGCCTTCGCCCTCACGCATGCGCTGCGTCCACCACCTGGAACGATGCCCCGACCTGCCCGTTCCATTGTTCCGCGCGCAGATGGCCGCACAGGTGAAGCGGCGTCCGGTCCTGCGCCAGCAGCGCGTGCGCCAGCGGCCCCTCCTTGGCGCGGAAGCAGATGGTCTTGAGCCGCCCACCATCCTCGCCCTCGACGATGGCGCGGACCGTCGCACCCTCCTTGCCAACGCGATCCGCCTTCACCACCCGCGCGCGCTGGATGGCGAAGACGGGCTCCTCGTTGCCCGGTCCGAAAGGGGCGAGGCGTGCCACGTCCTGCGCCAGTCCCGCCTGCGCGGCCACGACATTCAGCGCGCCCTCGACCAGCAGATCGGCCGCCGCCGGCAACAGGGCCGCATGGCGCAGCCGTTCCTCGAGGAAGGCGTGGACCTCCGCCTCGCGCCCGGCGCGAAAGGAGAACCCCGCCGCCATGGAATGCCCCCCGCCCGTCTCCAGCAGCCCCATCTGGCGCGCCGCGATGACCGCCGCCCCGAGGTCCACGCCAGGCACCGAACGCCCGGAGCCCTTCGCCAAGCCATCGGCCAGCCCCGCAACACAGGCCGGGCGGTTGAACCGCTCCTTCATCCGCCCGGCGACGATGCCGACGACGCCGGGGTGCCAGCCCTCGCCCACCAGCAGCAGCACGGCGCGCCCCTGCTCCACCTGCGCCTCGGCCATGGCGTAGGCGGCGGCGAGCACCTCGCCCTCGACCTCCTGGCGCCTCCGGTTCACCGCGTCGAGCTTCTCGGCGATGGCCCGAGCTTCCACCGGATCCTCGCAGAGCAGCAGGCGCAGGCCGAGATCCGGCTCCCCGATGCGGCCCGAGGCGTTGATGCGCGGACCGAGAACGAAGCCCAGCGTGTGCGCGCTCGGCGCGTCGCGCGCCCCGGCCACTTCGAGCAGCGCGGCGATGCCCGCACGCCCACGGCGCCCCATCACCTTCAGCCCCTGCGCGACTAGCGCCCGGTTGAAGCCGGTCAGTGGCATGACGTCGCAGACCGTGGCGAGCGCCACCAGATCGAGCAGCCCGAGAAGGTCCGGCTCCGTGCGCCGCGCGAACCAGCCCGCCCTGCGCAGCGCCCGGACGGTCGCCGCGCCGGCCAGGAAGGCGACCGCCGCCGCGCAGGCATGGCTCAGCCCGGACCTGCAGTCGAGCCGGTTCGGATTGACCGCCGCCAGCACACGCGGCGGCGGACCTTCCGCCTTGTGGTGGTCGAGGATCACCACATCGGCGCGGCCATCAGCCGCCGCGAGCGCCTCGGCGGCGGCGATGCCGCAATCCACGCAGACGATCAGCGTCGCGCCGCGGTCGCACAGCCCCGCGATGGCCGGCGCGTTCGGCCCGTAGCCCTCGCGGATGCGGTCCGGGACATAAGGCGTCACCTCGCAGCCGAGGTCACGCAGCAGTCGCGCGACCAGCGCGCCGGCGCAGGCGCCGTCCACGTCGTAATCGCCGAACACGGCCACATGCTCGCCGCTGCGCACCGCCGCGGCCAGGCGGTCGGCCGCGGCGTCCATGTCCGTCAGCGCCGATGGGTCGGGCATCATCGCGCGCAGCGTCGGCTCGAGGTAATCGCCCGCCATCTCGGGCCCGATGCCGCGCGCCGCAAGCAGCCGGCCGACCACCTCCGGCACGCCCAGGCGCTGCGCGATACCGAGGCCGAGGCGTGCATCGGCAGGCCGCCACTGCCAGCGGCGGCCGGTGATGCTCCGCTCGACGCCGAGGACCGGGCCGCCGTTGGCGGTGCCGTCCATCATCGCCGGTCAGGCCACGAAGGCGGAGGGCTTGCGCGCGAAGTTGTGATGCCCCTCGACATAGCGCACCGTGCCGGACTTGGAGCGCATCACGATGGAATGGGTGTAGGCGCCGCCCGGAAAGCGGCGCACGCCGCGCAGCATCGCGCCCGAGGTCACGCCGGTCGCGGCGAACATCACGTCGCCCTTGGCCATCTCCTCGATGGTGTAGATGCGGGTGGGGTCGGTGATGCCCATGGTGGCGGCGCGGGCGATCTGCTCCTCGTTCTCGAACAGCAGGCGGCCCTGCATCTGGCCGCCGATGCAGCGCAGCGCCGCGGCCGCCAGCACGCCCTCCGGCGCGCCGCCCGAGCCCATGTAGATGTCGATCCCGGCATCGCGCTGGCTGACGTTGATGACGCCCGCGACATCGCCGTCGCCTATCAGCGTGATGCGCGCGCCGGCCGCACGGCACGCCTTGATCAGTTCCTTGTGCCGGTCGCGGTCGAGGGTGCAGACCATCAGGTCGCCGATGTCGCACTTCTTGGCGCGCGCGAGCTCGCGCAGGTTCTCCTCCGGGCTCGCGTCCAGATGCACGACATTGTCGGGCAGGCCGGGACCGACCGCGATCTTGTCCATGTAGATGTCGGGCGCGTGCAGGAAGCCGCCCTTCTCGGCGAGCGCCACGGTGGCGATGGCGTTCGGCCCGCCCTTGGCGGTGATCGAGGTGCCCTCGAGCGGGTCCACCGCGATGTCCACCTCCGGCCCGCCCCCGGTCTTGGCATAGAGGCCGACCTTCTCGCCGATGTAGAGCATCGGCGCCTCGTCCATCTCGCCCTCGCCGATCACCACGGTGCCGGTGATGGCCACGGTGTCGAAGGCCTTGCGCATCGCCTCGACCGCTGCACCGTCGGCGGCGTTCTTGTCGCCGCGGCCGATCCAGCGCGAGGCCGCCAGCGCGGCCGCTTCCGTGACGCGCACGAGTTCCAGCGCCAGGTTGCGGTCCACGACCATTCCCGGCGGCGTTGCGTCAGACATCGGTTCCTCCTGCGAATCCGGCGCAGTCTATACCAGCAGGCTCAGAGCGCCTCGATGCGGATCAGCGCCGGCTTCTCCACCACGGCGTCGAGCGCGGCGATGCGGGCGAGCGCGGCGCGGACCGACGCCTCGCTGGTCTCGTGCGTGGTCAGCACCACCGGCACCGCCTCGCCCGGCGCGCGGCCGCGCTGCAGCATGGATTCCAGGCTGATCGCGTGGTCGCGCAGCACGCCGGTGACGTCGGCGATCACGCCGGGCCGGTCCACCACCATCAGGCGCAGGTAATAGGCGCCGACATGCCGGTCCATCGCCACCGAGGGCTCGGGCTTCAGCGCAGCGGCAGCCGCGCCCCAGACCGGCGTGAAGCGGCCGCGCGCGATGTCCACGAGGTCCGCCACCACCGCGCTCGCAGTCGGGCCCGCGCCGGCACCGCGGCCTTCCATCATCACGCGGCCGACGAAGTCGCCCTCGGCCACCACCGCGTTGAACACGCCGTCCACCCGCGCGATCGGCGCCGAGACCGGCACCATGCAGGGATGCACGCGCGTCGAGATGCCCCCCTCCTCCCGCCGCGCGATGCCGAGCAGCTTGATGCGGTAGCCGAGTTCCTCCGCCAGCGCGATGTCGAGCGCGCTGACCTCGCGGATGCCCTCGACATGCACCGCGCCGAAATCCACCGGCCGGCCGAAGGCCAGCGCCGCCAGGATCGCGAGCTTGTGGGCGGCGTCGATGCCGTCGATGTCGAAGGAGGGGTCGGCCTCGGCATAGCCGAGCTTCTGCGCCTCGCTCAGCACCTCGGCAAACTCGCGCCGCTCGTTGCGCATGGTGGTCAGGATGTAGTTGCAGGTGCCGTTCAGGATGCCGGCCACGCGCTGGATGCGGTTCGCCGCGAGCCCCTCGCGCACCGCCTTGATGGCGGGGATGCCGCCGGCGACCGAGGCCTCGAAGGCCAGTGCCACGCCCTTCGCCTCGGCCATGGCGGCAAGGGAGGCGCCATGCACCGCGAGCAGCGCCTTGTTGGCGGTGACCACATGCTTGCCGGCGGCGAGCGCCGCTTCCACCAGCGCCTTGGCAGGCCCGTCCGAGCCGCCGATGCATTCGACCACCACCTCGACCTGCGGGTCGGCGGCGAGCGCCACGGCGTCGTCGTACCAGCGCAGGCCAGCGACCGGCACGCCGCGGTCGCGCGAGCGGTCGCGCGCCGAGACGGCAGTGACGGTGATCGGCCGGCCCGCGCGCGCGGTGATGATCTCGGCGTTGGTGCGCAGCACGTTGACGACACCGGCGCCGACCGTGCCCAGGCCGGCGACCGCGATGGCGAGCGGACGGTTCATGCGCTGAGTGCTTCCTGCTTCTCGTCCACCGGCGCGGCGTTGTCGCCCGCGAGGAACGACTTGATGCCCCGCAGCGCCTGGCGGATGCGGTGGTTGTTCTCGACGAGCGCGATGCGGACATGCTCGTCGCCATGCTCGCCGAAGCCCAGGCCCGGGGCGACGGCGACCTTCGCCTTCTCGAGGAGCAGCTTCGAGAAGCCGACCGAGCCGAGGTGGCGGAAGCGTTCGGGAATGGGCGCCCAGAGGAACATCGAGGCCTCCGGCGCCGGCACGTCCCAGCCGGCGGCGCGCAGGCCCTTCACCAGCACCTCGCGGCGGTCCTTGTAGAGGACCCGCATCTCCTCGATGCAGTCCTGCGGGCCGTTCAGCGCGGCGGTGGCGGCCACCTGGATCGGCGTGAAGGCGCCGTAGTCGAGGTAGGACTTCACCCGCGCCAGCGCCGCGATCAGCCGCGGGTTGCCCGCCGCGAAGCCCATGCGCCAGCCCGGCATGTTGTAGGTCTTGGACATCGAGGTGAACTCCACCGTGATGTCCTTCGCCCCCGGCACCTCGAGCACCGAGGGCGGGGGCGTGTCGCCGAAATACAGCTCGGCATAGGCGAGGTCGGAGAGGATGAAGAGCTCGTGCCGCCGGCACAGCGCGACCAGCTCGCGGTAGAACTCGATGGGCGCCACCAGCGCGGTCGGGTTGGAGGGGAAGTTCACGATCACCGCCGTCGGCTTGGGCACCGAATGGCGCACCGCGCGGTCGATCGCCGCCAGCATGGCGTCGTTCGGCGTGTAGGGGATGGAGCGCACCGAGGCGCCGGCGATGATGAAGCCGAACTGGTGGATCGGGTAGGACGGGTTCGGCACCAGGATGGTGTCACCGGGGCTGCTGATGGCCTGGGCGAGATTCGCCAGCCCCTCCTTCGAGCCGAGTGTGGCGACCACCTCCGTCTCGGGGTCGAGCTTCACGCCGAAGCGGCGCGCGTAGTAGCCGGCCAGCGCGCGGCGCAGCCCCGGGATGCCCTTGGACTGCGAATAGCGATGCGTGCGCGGGTCCTGCACCGCCTCGATCAGCTTGGCGACGATGTGCGGTGGCGTCGGGCTGTCCGGATTGCCCATGCCGAGGTCCACGATGTCCTCCGCTGCCGCGCGCGCCTTCGCCTTCGCCGCGTTCACCTCGGCGAAGACATAGGGCGGCAGGCGGCGGATGCGGTGGAAGTCCTCGGTCATCGGTGCGGTCCGTGGTTGGCGGGCCGCGACCTATAGAACAAGGCCCGCCCTGCGGGTAGCGCACGAATCAGCGCCGCGCGGGGGCGAGCAGATCGGCCGGCGGCGGGGGCGGCGGTCCGGCGCCGGGGGAGAGGAGCTCGGCGGGCGGCGGGGGCGGCGGAGCCTCGCTCAACGGCTCGCGCGCGGGGGGCGGCGCGGCCGGCGGGGCGGGGGCGGCGGCCGGGGCGGCGGCCGTCGGGGCTGTCACGGCGGGCGATGCCGCCGCGGCAGGCGCGACGGGCATCGGATCGTCCAGGGGGATCCGCGGCGCCGCGCCAAGCCGCGGCGGGCCGGGCGGGGCCATCGGCATGCTGCGGTCCCCGCCGGTTCCGGCCGGGCGGACCGGCTCGGGCCGCATCTCGGGGTCGAGGGGGTTGCGGCTGCGCTGCCGCTGCTCGGCCAGCGCGGCGGTCAGCGCGTCGCGCACCGCGGGGTCAGGCACCGCGGGCCGGGGCGGGACGGTGCCGAGATTGGGGAATGGCGCATCCGCCCCCGGCGGCGGCTCGCGCCCCTCATAGGCCGGGCCGACGATGCGCGAGAAGATCGGCCCGATGTCCTCGGGGCCCGAGCCGGCGCTGCAGGATGCGGCGAGCAGCGCGAGCGGCAGGAGGAGCCGTGCTTGATCGGCCCGTCCGCCCCTCCTACCGTGCCGAAGCCCTGTCCGTCGCACCATCCGACCGGTCTCTCCGCCCCTGTCCCGTCCGGACGCAGCGGTAGCCCGAATCGGGCGGGACGCGAAGGGCGGGCCGCCGTCGCACCGACCGAAAGCGCCCGATGCCCGAGAACGACAACCCGAAGGCGACGACCTTCCGACTGCCGGACCCGGCGCTGGTCAGCCGGACCATGGCCGATGTCGCCGAGCGCGGGCAGCGCATCGTCACGGACTTCCTCAAGCGCCAGTCCGCCACGCCGGCCGATCCCGACCCGCTCAAGATCGGCAACGCCTTCCTCGAGATGACGACGCGGCTGATGGCCAATCCGGCGCGGCTCGTGCAGGCGCAGCTCGGCTTCTGGCACGACTACCTGACGCTCTGGCAGAACACCGCGCGGCGGATGCTGGGGGACGACCCCAGGCCGGTGGTCGAGGACGACCCGAAGGACCGCCGCTTCAAGGACGACGCCTGGCGCGAGCACGAGGTGTTCGACTTCATCCGCCAGTCCTACCTGCTTTCCGCCCGCTATTTCCGCCATGTGGTCGAGGGCACCGAGGGGCTCGACCCCAAGACGGCGCAGAAGGTGGATTTCTACACGCGGCAGTTCGTGGACGCGATGAGCCCCACGAACTTCCTCCTCACCAATCCCGAGGTGCTGCGCCGCACCGCCGAGACCGGCGGCGAGAACCTGCTGCGCGGCCTTTCCAACCTGCTTGCGGATCTCGAGCGCGGCCGCGGACAGCTCAGGATCCGGATGACGGACGACACCAAGTTCAAGGTGGGCGAGAACATCGCCGTCACGCCGGGCAAGGTCGTGTTCCAGAACGACCTGATGCAGCTCATCCAGTACAGCCCGACGACGGAGACGGTGCTCAAGCGGCCGTTGCTGATCATCCCGCCCTGGATCAACAAGTTCTATATCCTCGACCTGCGGCCGAAGAACTCCTTCATCCGCTGGGCGGTGGACCAGGGCCACACGGTCTTCGTGATCTCCTGGGTCAACCCGGATGCGAAGCTCGCGGAGAAGGGCTTCGATGACTACATGCTCGAAGGCCCCTACGCCGCGCTGGATGCGATCGAGAAGGCGACCGGGGAGCGCCACGCGAACGTCATCGGCTACTGCCTCGGCGGCACGCTGCTCGCCTGCACGCTGGCGCACATGGCGGCCAAGCGCGACACGCGCGTGAAGTCGGCGACCTTCTTCACGACCATGGTGGATTTCGAGGAGGCCGGCGAGCTCGGCGTCTTCATCGACGAGGAGCAGCTCGCCGCCCTCGAGCAGAAGATGCAGAAGCTCGGCTATCTCGAAGGGCGCGAGATGGCCACCACCTTCAACATGCTGCGCGCGAACGACCTGATCTGGTCCTTCGTCGTCAACAACTACCTGATGGGCCAGGAGCCCTTCCCCTTCGACCTGCTCTACTGGAACGACGATTCCACGCGCATGCCGGCACGGATGCACAGCTTCTACCTGCGCCGGATGTACCAGCAGAACGACCTCGTGAAGCCGGGCGGGATCGAGCTCGCGGGCGTGAAGCTCGACCTCAGGAAGATCAAGCTGCCGACCTACATCCTGAGCACGCGGGAGGACCATATCGCGCCCTGGACCTCCACCTACCGCGCGACGCAGATCTACAAGGGGCCGGTGCGCTTCGTGCTGGCCGCATCAGGCCACATCGCGGGCGTCGTGAACCCGCCGGATGCCGGCAAGTACAGCCACTGGATCAACGAGGAGCTGCCGCCCGAGCCCGAGGCGTGGTTCAAGGGGGCGACCGAGCTCGCCGGTTCCTGGTGGCCGGACTGGCATCGCTGGGTGAGTGCGCTCGACCGCACGATGGTGCCCGCGCGCATCCCCGGCGAGGGCGGGCTTCCGGCGATCGAGGACGCGCCGGGTTCCTACGTCAAGGTGATGGCGACCGACTGATCAGAAACCGGCGCCGAGCCCGTCGGTGATCGCGCCCGGCGTGCCCGCCTGCCACCAATTCCCCGCACCCGCCCAGCCCCGGTCGAGATCGAGCCGCCGCACCTCCCGCGCCAGCGCGGCGGAGGCCTGCTCGGCCGCCGGCAGCGGCCCGATCCCGGCAAGGCGATCGAGCGTCACTTCCCCGCCCGGATCGAACAGCGGCGGGGCGAGGGCCGCGAGGGCCCCTGCCCGGTCATTGGCCCGCAGCCGCGCCGCGACCGTCGCGAAGGCGGCGACCATCCGCGCGCCATCGGCCTGCTGCGCGCCGCCGACCGCGGCACGGTTCTCGTCGCGCGCGACGCGCATGGCTATGGCGAGGGTTGGCGAAAGGCCGGGCCAGGCGCGCGCCTCCGCGACCTCCAGCGTCAGCGCCTCGAAGCGCGCGAGCGCGAGGGCCGCCTCGGCCGGCCTTCCGGCGAGTCCGGCGCCGCCATTCGCGAAGGCCGCGGCGGTCGCCTCCACGGCCGCGCGCAGCGGCGGCCCTGCCGTCGCCGCCCCTGTCAGCACGGCAGCGGGCGGGTTTGCGGGCGTGCGCAACTCCTCGCAGCCGAGCAGCGGCAGCGCCAGCAGGGCGCGTCTGGGTATCAATCCCGGCTCCAGGGCGTGCCGCGGCGGTTCATGCGCCAGAGTTCCATCTCGGCCATGCGGGCCGCCTGCGCAGATAGCGGCAGGGGCGGCAGCGCGGCAAGCCGGGCCAGGCTCTCCTGCCCGCCGGGTGTCACCAGCGGCGGGCGCAGGGCATCCGCCGCGGCGGCGGCATTGCGGCTGCCATAGGCGCTGCGGACCATGGTCATGGCGTCGATCACGTCCTGCGGCGCCGCCGCGCCGTTGATGCCGAGGGCGCCGCGCCATTCGGGCCTCGCCTGCTCGAAGGCCTGTGAGACGAGGGGGGAGAACTCCGCCCAGCGCGTGTTCCAGCGCAGGTCCACCGCGAGGAACTCGAGTTCGGAAATGATCTGCGCCGCCTCCCAGGGCCGCCCCGCGAGGCTGCGCGGCGAGCCGAGAAAGGAGGAGGTGCGCAGGATCGCCTGCCGCGCCGGATCGAGCGTGACCAGGCTGCCCTGCACCTCGGGCAGGACCGCGGTCGGCGGCGGCGGCTGGCTGGAGCAGGCGGTGGCGAGGCCGAGCACGGCGAGAAGGGCGGCGCGGCGACGCAGGCAAGGGTCGAGTGTCATGGTCCTGACCTCCCGCCCCCGAAATCGTCGCTGTCTTAGGGCGCCGCAAGCGGGGCATGCAACGGATTTCACGGCCAGCAGCCGGCCGCCTTCGCCCGTGCGCGGACCAGCGCGAGGACCGTCCGGCAGGTCGGCGCCGGCTCCCCGACCAGGTCGGCGAGTTCCACCACGGCGCCGAGCAGCGCCTCGATCTCCATCGGTCGCCCGCGTTCGAGGTCCTGCAGCATGGAGGTCTTGTGCGCCCCGACCTCCGCCGCCCCGGCGATGCGCTTGTCCACATCTATCGCGAAGCGGACGCCGAGCGCCTCGGCCACGCGCTGGCCTTCGAGCATCATCGCGCGCGCCACGCCGCGCTGGCCGTCATCGGCGATCAGCACGTCGAGCGTCGCTGTGGTGAGCGCCGAGATCGGGTTGAAGGCGAGGTTGCCCCAGAGCTTCACCCACAGCTCGTCGCGGATGCGCGGCCGCACCGGCGCCTTGAATCCGGCGGCGATCAGCGCCTCGCTCAGCCGCTGCGCGCGCGGGCTGCGGCTGCCGTCCGGCTCGCCGAGTGAGAAGCGGTCCCCGTAGGTGTGCTCGATGACGCCGGGCGCGATGACCTCGGCGGCCGGATAGACGATGCAGCCGATCGCGCGCGCGGGCGGCAGCAGGGCCGAGACGACGCCGCCCGGGTCCACGCTTTCGACCACGCGCCCCTCATGCGGGCCGCCGAGACCGTGGAAATACCACCAGGGCACGCCGTTCACCGCGCTGACCACCGCGGTCTCGGGCCCGAGAAGCGGCTGCATCTGCGCCGCCGCGCCGGGCAGGGAATGGGCCTTGAGCGTGACCACGACATAGTCCTGCACGCCGGCCTCGGCGGCGGAGGCGACGCAGCGCGGGCGCACCACCGTCTCGCTCCCCTCGCTCAGGAGCTTCAGGCCGTGGGCCTGCATCGCCGCGAGGTGCGGGCCGCGCGCGATGACCGTGACCTCCACATCGCCCTTCGCCGCGAGCCGCGCAGCCATCAGCCCGCCGATCGCCCCGGCGCCGAAAATGCAGAGCCTCATGCCGTAAGCCCCAGCTTCTCCGCGAGACCGATGCGCATCAGCTTGCCCGTCGCGCCCTTCGGGATCTCGTCGAGGAACACGACACGGCGCGGCACCTTGAAGTCGGCGAGGTGTTCCGCGGCGTAAGCGCGCAGTTCCCGCTCGGTGCAGGTCATCCCTTCGCGCAGCACGACGGCCGCGCCGACCTCCTCGCCGAGCCTGGCGTGCGGGATGGCGAAGGTCAGCGCCTGCGCCACCGCCGGGTGGCCGGAGAGCACGCCATCCACCTCGAGCGGGCTGACCTTCTCGCCGCCGCGGTTGATCAGTTCCTTGAGGCGGCCGGTCAGGGTCAGGTAGCCCTCGGCGTCGAAGGCGCCCTGGTCCCCGGTGCGGAACCAGCCCTTGGTGAAGGCCTTCGCGTTCGCCTCGGGGTTGGATTCGTACCCGGCGGTCACGTTGGGGCCGCGGATCACCACCTCGCCCACCGCGCCCTGCGGCAGCAGGGTGCCGTCCTCGTCCATGATGGCGACCTCAGGCCCCGCGGGCAGGCCCACCGATCCCGGCTTGCGCGGCCCGGCCAGCGGGTTCGAGCACATCTGGTGCGCGGCCTCGGTCATGCCATAGCTCTCGACCAGCGGGGCGGCGAAGACCTGCTCCATCTGCTGCATCACCGGCCCCGGCAGCGAGGCCGAGGAGGAGCGCAGGAAGCGCAGCCGCGCGCGCTTGATGATGTCCGCGTTCCGCTCCGCGCGCGCGAGGATCGCCTGGTGCATGGTGGGCACGGCGGTGAACCAGGAGGGGCGTTCCTCGTCCAGCCAGCGGAAGAAGCGCAGCGCGTCGAAGCCCGGGGTGCAGACCACCGCCCCGCCCGCGGCCACCGAGGCCAGCACGGCGGCCATCAGCCCGTGGATGTGGAACAGCGGCATGATGTTGAGGCAGGCATCGTCCGGGGCGAGTTCCAGCGTGCGCCCGATGTTGCGCGCCGAGGCGCAGATGTTGGCCTGGCTCAACGGCACGATCTTCGGCCGCGCCGTGGTGCCGGAGGTGTGCAGCACCAGCGCCTCGTCCTCGGGCCAGGCCATGCCGGGCTTCTCGGCATTGCCGGGCTCGCCGCCCTCCAGCGTGAAGGCGCCGGCCGCCTCGCCGGGCACGAGGTCGAGCACGGGGATGGAGAGCCGCCCCGCGACCTCCCGCGCATCCGAGGCCATGCCGTGCAGGATGACCAGCGCCTTGGCCCGCAGGTCGGTGAGGTAGAAGGCGAACTCCTCGGCGCGGTAGGCCGGGTTCAGCGGCGCGGTGCTGGCGCCGCAGCCGATGGCGAGGAAGGCCGCGGCCATCTCGGGCCCGTTGGGCAGCACGATCGCAACGCGATCCCCCCGGCCGATGCCGAGGCGGTTGAGATGCGCCACGATGCGCGCGCATTGCTCGCGCAGCGCGCCGAAGGTCAGGCTGGGGCGCTCATTGGTGCCCCGGATCGCCGCGGCGGCCGCGGCGCCGCCCGCCAGCAGGCGGGAGATGGTCTCGGTCATGCACGCTCCTCTCCCCGGTCAGGGCGACTATGGGAGAGGCGCGGCCCCGCGTCAGCCCCCGCCGAGCGAGCGGCGATGCCGCCCGGCCAGTTCCACGTAATGCGGCGCGGTACGATCGAAGCCGGCGCGCTGCTCGGCGGTCAGCACCCGCACCAGCTTCGCGGGGTTGCCCATCCAGAGCTCCATGGCCCCGATCACCTTGCCCGGCGGCAGGACGGAGCCAGCAGCGAGCACGCCGCCTTCCTCGATGATCGCGTCATCGAGCACCGTCGCGCCCATGCCGACGAAGGCGCGGTCCTTGAGCGTGCAGGCATGGATGATGGCGGCATGGCCCACGGTCACGTCGTCGCCGATGGTGGTGCATTGCCGCCCGGCATTGACGTGGATGATCGTGCCGTCCTGGATATTCGTGCGCGCGCCGATGGTGATGGTGTTGGTGTCGCCGCGCAGGACGCAGTGGTACCAGATGTTGGACCCCTCCCCCACCGTCACCTGGCCGATCACCGCGGCGGTCGGCGCCACGAAGGCGCCCGGGTGGATGACCGGGCGATGGCCCTCGAACACGTAGAGCGGCGGCAGGGTCAGCGGCTGGTTGGTATCCATGGTCTCCTCCCGGGTGTCTCGGGCTCAGCATATGCGCCCGCCGGCGGGGCGGCGGAAGGCCGCCCCGGCCGGATGGTCATTCGGCGGCGCGCGGGGCGGCCATGGGCAGGTCGGCATTGACCGGAATGCCGAGCATCAGCCCGAGATTCTGCACCGCCGCCCCCGAGGCGCCCTTGCCGAGATTGTCGTAGCGCGCGACCAGCACCGCCTGGCCGCGCTTCTCGTTGCCATGGACACGGATCTCGAGCGCGTTGGTGCCGTTCAGCGCCTGCGGCTCGATCTTGCCGCCCGGCTCGGCCGGCACCACGCGGACATGGCGGCTGCCGGCATAGCGGGCGGCCAGCAGCGCCTCGATCTCGGCGGGGCTGACCGGCCTTGCGAGCGTGTCGAGATGCAGCGGGATGGCATCGAGCATGCCCTGCGCGAAGTCGGCCACGGCGGGGACGAAGATCGGCCGGCGCGTGAGCAGGGAATAGGCCTGCATCTCGGGCAGGTGCTTGTGCTCGAGGCCGAGGCCGTACATCTCGAAATCCGGGGCCGTGCGCGCCTCGTAGGCGGCCACCATCGCCTTGCCCCCGCCCGTGTAGCCCGAGACGGCGTTGACCGTGACCGGATGGTCGGGCGCCATGATCCCGGCCTCGATCAGCGGGCGCAGCATCAGGATCACGCCGGTGGGGTAGCAGCCGGGGTTGGAGACGCGCGGCGCCGCGGCGATCGCCGCGGGCTGGTCCGGCGTCAGTTCGGGCAGGCCATAGACCCAGTCGGGGTCCACCCGGTGCGCCGTGGAGGCATCGAGCAGTTTCGGCGCGCTCGCCCCGAGGGAGGCCGCGAGCGCCGCGCTCTCCTTCGCCGCGTCGTCGGGCAGGCAGAGGATGACGAGGTCCACCTCCTCCATCATCTCGCGCCGCGCGCCGGGGTCCTTGCGTCGCTCGGCGGCGATGGAGCGCAGGGCGACATGCGGGTTGGCCGCCAGCCGCTCGCGGATCTGCAGGCCGGTGGTGCCGGCCTCGCCGTCGATGAACACCGTGGGGGTCTTGGCCATGGAGGACCTCCGTTGCGCCGCGGCATTTGCGGCGATGTGGACCCTGGAAAGCAAGGGGGGCGGGCCCCTGCGGACCCGCCCCCCGATCGGACCAGCCATGCGGCCGGGCGTGGCGCCCGTCCGCCGGGCGTCAGCGCTTGGAGAACTGGAAGGAACGTCGCGCCTTGACCTTGCCGTACTTCTTGCGCTCGACCACGCGCGGGTCGCGGGTCAGGAAGCCGGCCTTCTTCAGGATGGCGCGCAGCTCCGGCTCGTAGTTGCAGAGCGCGCGGGAGATGCCGTGGCGCACCGCGCCGGCCTGGCCGGAGAGGCCGCCGCCGGTCACCGAGCACATCACGTCGAATTGCTGGTAGCGGTCGGCCACCAGGAAGGGCTGGGTGATCAGCATGCGCAGCACGGGGCGGGCGAAGTACTTCGCCGCCGGCTTGTCGTTGATCACGATCTGGCCCTTGCCGGGCTTCACCCAGACGCGCGCCACCGCGTCCTTGCGGCGGCCGGTGGCGTAGGAACGCCCCTGGGCGTCGCGCTTCGGCTCGCGCTTCGGCGCGGCCTCGGGGGCCGCCGGGGTGCCGGCGACCAGATCCTTCAGGTCCGCAAGCGTACGGGTCTCGCTCATCGGATCAGGCCACCTTCTTCACGAGCGCGGAGTTCTTGCGGTTCAGCGCCGCGACGTCGAGCGCGACCGGCTGCTGGCCGGCATGCGGGTGCTCGGGCCCGGCATAGACGTGCAGGTTGCGCATCTGCTGGCGGCCGAGCGGGCCGCGGGTGATCATGCGCTCCACCGCCTTCTCGATCACGCGCTCGGGGTACTTGCCCTCGAGGCGCTCGCGCACGGTGCGCTGCTTGATGCCGCCCGGGTAGCCGGTGTGCCAGTAGAACACCTTCTGCTCGGCCTTGGCGCCGGTGACGCGCACCTTGCGGGCATTGATGATGACGACGTGGTCGCCGCAATCCACGTGCGGCGTGAACTGGGGCTTGTGCTTGCCGCGGAGGCGGTTGGCCACGAGGCTGGCGAGGCGGCCGAGCACGAGCCCGTCCGCGTCGATCAGCACCCAGGCCTTCTTCACATCCGCCGGCTTCAGCGAGGTGGTCTGTCGCGAGAGCATCGGTGTTCCAGGGTGTCAGGCGTTGCAGTGGCGCGCTGTATCCACGCCGTGGGCCGGAAAGTCAAGCCGGACAAGCGTTTTCCGCATGCGGTATCCGGATACCACTCAGTCGCCCCGCCTTTCCCCTTGTCTTCGCTCGCCCGGCGCTGCCACCCTCGGCGGCATCCAGCACAAGAACGCCCCGGCCGCGCAAGGCGCGGGGCGAAAGGGAGGACGTCACGCCATGATCCGACTGCCCCGCCGCGCCCTGCTCTCGGGCGCCGCCCTGCTCGCCGCGCCGACCGTCAGGGCGCAGGGCGCCTGGCCAGGCAGCCAGCCGGTCTCGGTCGTCATCCCCTATGCCGCCGGCGGGGCGACCGACGTGGTGGCGCGCCTGCTGCTCGACGGCCTCGCCGCCAGGACCGGCGGGACCTTCATCATGGACCACAAGCCCGGCGCCTCGACCACCATCGCCGCGCGCCATGTCGCCCGCGCCCGGCCGGACGGGATGACGCTGCTGCTCGGCACCAACGTCACCTTCACCACCGCGCCCCACGCGCTGCGCACGATCGGCTTCGATCCCCTGGAGGACTTCGCCCATGTGACGCTGCTCGCCGAGCCGCTCTTCCTGCTCGTGGCCCATCCGCGCTGGGGCAGCCTTGCCGCGCTGCTCGCCGCGGCGAAGGAACGGCCCGGCGCGCTGTCCTACGCGACCTGGGGGGTGGGCAGCACCTCGCATCTCGGCATGGTGGACCTGTGCGCCCGCGCGGGGGTGGAGATGCTGCATGTCCCCTTCAACGGCGCGCCGCCCGCGCTGACCGAGACCATCGCCGGGCGGACCGACGCCATGATGTCCACCTTCGCCCCGGCGCGGCCGCAGGTTGAGGGCGGGCGGGTCGCCGCGCTCGGCATCCCGTCGCCGCGGCGCGCGGCGAGCCTGCCCTCGGTGCCGACCATCGCCGAACAGGGCTTCCCCGACTTCACCGTCAGCGGCTGGTTCAGCCTCTCCGCGCCGAAGGGCACGCCCGAGCCCATCCTCGAGCGCCTGGGCGCAGCCGCGGCCGAGGCCTTCGCGAGCCCCCAGGCCGCCGCGACATACGACCGGCTGGGCTTCGTGCAGGCGACACCGGGGCGGGAGGTGATGATCGCGCGGCTGCGCCGGGAGTTCGAACAGAACCGCGAACTGATGCAGCGCGCCGGCATCCGGCCCGAATAGGCGCCGCGGGCGGACCGCACAGCGAGGCGCGGGCGAGACGGCATCCCGCCGCCGCGGGGCCGGCCGGACGCGGCGCCCGAACCCAGCGGAGGAGGAACCGATGTTCAGCCATGTGACGCTCGGCACGAATGACGCGCCCCGCGCCATCGCCTTCTACGACCGGGTGCTGGCCGTGCTCGGGATCGCGCGGCAGGAATCGGATCCCGGCAAGGGCTATGCGGGCTATGCGACCGCCCCTGAGGTCACGCCGCAGTTCTGGATCACCACGCCGTTCGACCGGAAGGCGGCGAGCGTCGGCAACGGCGCCACCATCGCCTTCGACGCGCCCGACAGGGCGAGCGTGGACCGCTTCCACGCCGCCGCGCTGGCCCATGGCGGCACCGATGAGGGCGCGCCGGGTCTGCGCCCGCACTACCACCCCGACTATTACGGTGCTTATCTGCGCGACCCTGACGGAAACAAGCTCTGCTGCGTCTGCCACCGCCCCGAATAGCGGCGGCCGCGCGGCGGCGCGGAGGAGACGCATGAGCGACAAACCCCATGGCCTCGGCCGCAACGCCTCCAACTACGGCGACCCGGCCTTCGCGCTGTATCTCCGGCGCTCCTTCGCGAAGTCCATGGGCTACAGCCAGGCGATGCTCGACAAGCCCGTCGTCGGCATCGCCGACACCGCCTCGGACTACAACAACTGCCACCGGACGGTGCCGGAACTGATCGAGGCGGTGAAGCGCGGCGTGCTCGCCGCCGGCGGGCTGCCGCTGGCCTTCCCCACCGTCAGCCTCTGCGAGCCCTCGCTCAGCCCTTGCTCGATGCACTACCGCAACCTGATGGCGCTCGACACCGAGGCGATGCTTGCGAACCAGCCGATGGACGCGGCCGTTCTCGTGGGCGGCTGCGACAAGACGGTGCCGGCGCAGCTCATGGCCGCGATCAGCGCCAACGTCCCGTCGGTCATGCTGGTGGTCGGGCCGATGCTCGCCCAGGCCTTCGAGGGTGAGCGCCTGTCCGCCTGCACCGATTGCCGGCGCTACTGGGCGCGCTACCGGGCGGGCGAAGTCTCGGAGGAGAAGATCGGCCAGGTCGAGGGCAAGCTCGCGACCACCGCCGGCACCTGCGGGGTGATGGGCACGGCCTCGACCATGGCCTGCATCGCCGCGACGCTCGGCTTCATGCCGCTGGAGGCGGCCTCCGCCCCGGCGGTGCATGCCGACCGGCTGCGCATCGCCGAGGAGGCGGGCGCGCAGGCGGTGCGGCTGATCCGCAACCCCCTGCCGCCGCTGTCGCTGATGACGCAGGGCAATCTCGACAATGCGGTGCGCGTGCTGCTCGCGCTCGGCGGCTCGACCAATGCCGTCGTGCATCTCGCGGCCATCGCGGGCCGCGCGGGGCTGGCGCTCGACCTGAAGCGGCTGGACGCGCTGTCGGAGGAGACGCCGGTGCTCGTGGACCTCAAGCCCACCGGCGAGGGCTACATGGAGGATTTCCACGCCGCCGGCGGGATGCGCGCGCTACTGTGGGAACTGCGCGACCTGCTCGACCTGAGCGCGAAGGATCTCGACGGCCGCAGCCTTGCCGAGCGCATCGGCGACGGGTCGCACTACGTGGACCGGCGCATCATCCGCGCGCGCGGCGAACCCGTCTCGCCGGTGGGCGGCCTGGTCGCGCTGTTCGGCTCGCTCGCGCCCGAGGGGGCGATCCTCAAGCGTTCCGCCGCCACGCCTGCGCTCTTCGAGACCGAGGCGCGCTGCATCGTCTTCGACGGCCTCGCGGACCTCTCGGCGCGGATCGACGACCCCGATCTCGACGTGACGCCGCAGGACATCCTGGTGCTGAAGGGTGCGGGGCCGCGCAGCCCGGCCGGCATGCCGGAAGCCGGATACCTGCCCATCCCGAAGAAGCTCGCGCGCCAGGGCGTGAAGGACATGGTGCGCATGAGCGACTGCCGCATGTCCGGCACCGCCTTCGGCACCATCGTGCTGCACATCGCCCCCGAGGCCGCGGTCGGTGGCCCGCTCGCACTGGTCGAGACGGGCGACCGCATCCGGCTCTCGGTGAAGGAGCGAAGGCTCGACCTGCTGGTGGAGGAGGCGACGCTCGCCGCCCGCCGCGCCGCATGGAAGCCCGCCCCGGCGCCGAAGCGCGGCTGGGACAGGCTGGTGCATGAGCAGGTGACGCAGGCGCCGCTCGGCGCCGATCTCGCCTTCCTGCGCGCCGCTCCTTGATCGCGCTGATCGGCGCGACAGGCCGTTCGGGGGCGGCGCTCGCGCGCGACTTGGCGACCAGCGGCATCGCCTTCATCCCTGTGGTCCGCGACGCCGAGAGATGGCGCGCCCTCGGCCTGCCCGGGCAGGCGCGCATCGCCGATCTGCGCGATGCGCAGGCGCTGCGGGCGGCGCTCGCGGGCGCGGCGCGCATCGTCAGCACCGCCCATGCGCGGCACGCGCCGGCCATCCTCGCCGCCGCGCCGGCCGATGCGAGCTTCGTCTTCATGGGCTCGACCCGCCGCTTCTCGCGCTGGCCGGATGCGCATGGGCAGGGGGTGCGCGCCGGCGAGGCCGCCTTCCTCGCCTCCGGCCGGCGCGGCGTGATGCTGCACCCGACGATGATCTACGGCGCGCAGGGGGAGGACAATGTGCAGCGCCTCGCGGCCCTGCTCGCGCGGCTGCCCGTGGCGCCGCTGCCCGGCGGGGGGCGGGCGCTGGTGCAGCCCATCCACCAGTCCGACGTCACGCGCTGCCTGCTCGCCGCGCTGCGCCGCGACTGGGCGGGGACAGGCACCATCGTCATCGCCGGCCCGGCGCCGCTGGCCTATCGCGACTTCCTCGCCGCCGTGGCGCGCGCGGCCGGGCTGAGGGTGCCGCCCATCCTGCCCGTGCCGGCGCTGCTCCTGCGGCTGCTCGCGCCGCTCGCGCGGCTGATCCCCGGCCTGCCGCGCATCGGCGCCGACGAGATCCGCCGCCTGACCGAGGACAAGGCCTTCGACATCGCCCCGATGCGCGCCGAACTCGGCGTCGAGCCGATCCCGCTCGACCAGGGCCTTGCCCTCACCTTCGCCCCGCCCCAAACCTCCGCCTGATCCGACCGGAGAGAGCCCATGCCCGTGCACAACCGCATCGCCGAATTCCATGCCGAAATGACCGCCTGGCGGCGGGACTTCCACGAGCATCCCGAACTCGCCTTCGAGGAGGTGCGCACCGCCGGCATCGTGGCGCAGAAGCTGCGCGAATTCGGCTGCGACGAGGTGCATACCGGCATCGCGAAGACCGGCGTGGTCGGCGTGATCCGCGGCAGCGGCGCCGCCTCCGGCCGCGCCATCGGACTGCGCGCGGACATGGACGCGCTGCCGATCCTGGAAGACACCGGCCTGCCCTATGCGTCCAAGACCCCGGGCAAGATGCATGCCTGCGGCCATGACGGGCACACCACCATGCTGCTCGGCGCGGCGAAGTACCTCGCGGAAACCCGCAACTTCGACGGCACCGTCTACGTCATCTTCCAGCCGGCCGAGGAGAATTTCGGCGGCGGCGAGGTGATGGTGAAGGAAGGCCTGTTCGAGCGCTTCCCCGTGGAGCGCGTCTTCGGCCTGCACAACTGGCCCGGCCTGCCCGCAGGCACCTTCGCCTGGCGCGAGGGGCCGGTGATGGCCGCGGTGGCCAATCTCGAAGTGACCATCACCGGCAAGGGCGCGCATGGCGCCATGCCCCACAACGGCAACGACCCGATCGTGATCGCCGCCGCCATCGTGCAGGCGCTGCAATCCATCGTCGCGCGCAATGTCGAGCCGGTGGATGCGGGCGTCATCACCATCGCCCACATCAACGGCGGCCACACCTACAACGTGATCCCGCAGGAGGTGCGGATGCTCGGCACCGCGCGCTGGTTCGCGAAGGAGGTGGGGGACCTGCTCGAACGCCGCTTCCTCGAGACGGTGCGCGGCATCGCCGCGGCCTTCGGCGCGACGGCGGAGGCGAAGTTCATCCGCCTCTACCCCGCCACGGTGAACGAGCCGACCAGCACGCACCTCGCCGCCGATGCCGCCCGCGCCGTGCAGGGGGAGGCGCGCGTGATCCACATGCCCAAGCCGACCATGGGGGGCGAGGACTTCTCCTTCATGCTGGAGGTCAAGAACGGTGCCTATCTGATGCTCGGCGGCGGGCGCGGCCCGGACGACGCCAACGTCCACCACCCGAGATACGACTTCAACGACGAGATCCTGCCCATCGGCGCCTCCTGGTGGGCATCGCTCGCGGAGAGGCTACTGCCCCGCCAGGGCTGACCGCCCGTTAGCGCGCGGTAAACCATGGCGGGTCGAGGATCGGCGGTGGAGTCACCGCCCCGACCGGAGAGCCCCCCATGGCCCAGCCGCGCCGCAGCCTCGACACATGGCCCCTGCTGCCGCGGGGCCAGGATGCCGGGCCCCGCCCGGTGGACGAGCCTGCCCGCGCCGCGGTGGCGGCCATGATCGGCCTTGCCGGGCTGTTCCTCGCCCTGCGCTGGGGCCTTCCCGGCAGCGGCCTTGCCGAGGAGGTGGCGCGGCTGGTGGCCCTTGGGGGCTGCCTCGGGGGGCTGGCGCTGGTGATGGTGGTCGGCGCGCTGCTGATCGGCGCAGCGGTGGTCACGCCCGTCCTGCCGATCGTGGGCCCGGTGCGGGAGGCCGCGATCGCCGTGCTCGACCACGCGCTGCATCTGGCCTTCGTGCTGACCGCCTGCGGGGTCCTCGGCATCCTGGTGCTGCACGGGAAGATCCCGGGGCCGGCCATGTGGTTCGCGACCCAGGCGCTCGCACTCTGGGCCGGCCTGCGGATGTGCCACCGGCTGGGGGGGCGCAGCGCGGCCTGACATCCGGCGCGCACAGGCCCCGCGCGCCTGCGACGGGACCGCGCAACGGGATCGTCGAAGCCTGACGACGACACGAACGCCGTCCGCGCTGGGTCGGGATGCCGCGCGCGGGACGTGCGCCACCGCTCCGGCGCGAACGGCGCACATCTGCGGGCCGGGCGCTCGGGAAGCGACGCGGACGGCGCGCCGGGTGCCGGTGGCATCGAGGGCCGGTGGCCGGTCGGGGGCCGTCCGGCCGCTTCTCTCCATTGCACGGGGGAGCATCCGGCAGGACACTTCCCGGTGCCCACCGGGAGGAGCCCTCGCGCCATGCGCCGCATCACCCTGTTGCCCATCCTCGCGCTGCTCGCACTGCCCGTCCTGCCCGCCGAGGCGCAGCACCTGCGCATCGGCCTGACCTCGGACCCCGATGTGCTCGACCCCACGCTGTCGCGCACCGTCACGGGGCGGCAGGTTTTCGCCGCCATGTGCGACAAGCTGGTGGACATTGACGAGGAGCTGCGGATCGTGCCGCAGCTTGCCACCGCCTGGCGCTGGGAGGATGGCGGCCGCGCGCTGGTCCTGACGTTGCGCGAGGGCGTGCGCTTCCATGACGGCGAGGCGCTAACCGGCGAGGCCGCGGCCGCCGGCCTCAGGCGGCATGTGGAGACGCAGGGCTCGACCCGCCGGGCCGAGATGGGCCCGGTGACGGAGGTGGTGGTGACCGGCCCGCTCGAGGTCACGATCCGCCTCTCCGAGCCCTTCGCGCCCCTGCTCGCCGCGCTGGCCGACCGCGCCGGGATGCTCGTCTCGCCCCGCCAGGCGCAGGTGACCGGCGCGGATTTCCAGCGCGAACCCGCCTGCGCCGGCCCCTTCCGCCTGACGCGGCGCGTCGCCCAGGACCGGATCGAGCTGGAACGCTTCGAGGGCTACTGGAACCGCGGCGCGATCCATGTCGAGCGCATCACCTATCGCCCGATTCCCGACGCCACGGTCAGGCTCGCCAACCTGCGCGCCGGGGCCATGGACGTGATCGAGCGGGTGAGCCCCTCCGACGTCGCGGAACTGCGGCGGGACCAGCGCGTGCGCGTGGTGCAGGCGCCCTCCCTCGCCTCCTTCTACATCGCGATCAATGTCGCGCACGGGCCGCGCTCCGAAACCCCGCTCGGTCGCGATCCGCGCGTGCGGGAGGCGTTCGAGCGCAGCATCGACCGGCAGGCGCTGGTGAACGTCGCCTTCGAGGGACTGTGGACGCCGGGCAACCAATCCGTGCCGCCGGGCCATCCGTTCTATGCCAACAGCGTTCCGATCCCGCCGCGCGACGTGGCGCGCGCCCGCGCCTTGCTGCGCGAAGCCGGGCACCAGCGCCTGCGTATCCGCCTCGCCGTGCCGAACACCACCGACTACCTGCAGGCCTCCGAGGTGATCCAGGCGATGGCGGCCGAGGCCGGCTTCGACGTGGAGCTCCAGGTGACGGAGACGGCGACGCTGCTGCGCCAGTGGACCGCCGGGGATTTCGAGGCGCTGATCATCCAGTGGTCCGGGCGCGTGGACCTCGACGCCAACATCTACGCCTTCAAGGCCTGCGGCGTGCCGCTCAACGGCGGGCGCTACTGCAACCCGGAGGTGGATGCGGCGCTGAACGAGGCGCGGCGCAGCGTCGAGCCCGCGGCGCGGGCCGCCGCCTATGACCGCGCGGCGCGGCTCTACCTGGCCGATCGCCCCTACATCTACCTCTGGCATCCCTTGACGCTGCACGGCACCGGCGCGGCGATCGAGGGCTTGCGCCCGGTGCCCGATGGCATCATTCGCGTCCAGGGCCTGAGGGGCGCGAGGGGGTGAACGGCATGAGCGGGACGATGCGTGCGGCGGTGGTGACGGCGGATGGCGTGCAGCTGCGCGAGGTGCCGCGCCCCGTCCCGGGCCCGGAGGAGGTTCTCGTGCGCGTGCGCGCCGCGACGCTCAACCGTGCGGATCTCGGCGTCGCCGCCGGCGGCGCGCATGGCGCGATGGGCGGGCCAGGCACCATCCTCGGCCTCGATTTCGCGGGCGAGGTCGTGGCCGTCGGCCCCGGCGTGACCGGCGTGAAGCCCGGCGACCGCGTGACCGCCTCCGGCGCCGGCGGCTATGCCGAATACGCGGTGGCCGATATCGGGCGGGTGCAGCAGGTCCCCGACCGCAACCTCTCTTGGGAGGAGGCGGCGACGCTGCCCGTGGCGCTCGCCACCATGCACGACGCGATCGTGGTGAACGGGCGGCTCGCCAGGGGCGAGAGCGTGATGATCCTCGGCGCCTCCTCCGGCGTCGGGATCATGGGCATGCAGATCGCAAAGTTCATGGGTGCCGGGCTGGTCGTCGGCACCTCGACGGATGCGACCCGGCGCGCGAGGCTGAAGGAGTTCGGCGCCGACATCACGGTGGACACGCGCGACGCGGACTGGGCCGCGCAGGTGCTGGCGGCGACCGACGGCAAGGGCGTGGACCTCGTGGTGGACCAGGTCAGCGGGCCGACCATCAACGCGGCCATGCGCTGCACGGCGATCCTCGGGCGCATCGTCAATGTCGGCCGGCTCGGCGGCGCCAAGGGCGAGTTCGACTTCGACCTGCACGCGACGCGGCGCATCACCTATATCGGGGTGACGCACCGCACGCGCTCGCGCGCGGAGATCCGGGCCGAATACGAAGCGATGCGCCGCGACCTCTGGGCGGCGGTCGAGGAAGGGCGCTTCGCCATCCCCATCGACCGCGTCTTCCCGCTCGAGGAGGTCGCGCAGGCCCTGGCGCACATGAAGGCCAACCGGCACTTCGGCAAGATCGTGCTGTCGGTCTGACGGGAGGAACGACCATGCATGACCTCGTGATCCGCGGCGGGACCGTGGTGGACGGCACCGGCGCCCCGCCCTTCGAGGCCGACATCGCCATCGAGGGCGCGCGCATCGTGGCCGTGGGCCCGGTTCCCGGCCGGGGGCGGGAGGAGATCGCCGCCAAGGGCCTGCTCGTCACGCCGGGCTTCGTGGACATCCACACCCATTACGACGCGCAGGCATCCTGGTCCGAGAGGCTCATCTCCTCCTCCATCAACGGCGTCACCACGGCGCTGATCGGCAACTGCGGCGTCGGCTTCGCGCCCTGCCGCCCCGAGCGGCGCGACATGCTGGTGAAGCTGATGGAGGGCGTGGAGGATCTGCCCGAGGTGGTGCTGACCGAGGGGCTGACCTGGACCTGGGAAACCTTCCCCGACTACCTGAACTTCCTTGCCGCCCGCCGCTACGACACCGACATCGCCGCGATGGTGACGCACGCACCCCTGCGCGTGCATGTCATGGGCGAGCGCGCCGAGGCCCATGCCGAGGCGACGGAGGAGGAATGCGCCGAGATGGCGCGCCTCGCCGCGGAGGGGCTGGCGGCGGGCGCGGTCGGCATCTCCACCTCCCGCGCGCTGGCGCATCGCACGCTGGATGGCCGGCACATCCCGACCCTCGGCGCACCGGAGGCGGAGCTGGAAGGCCTCGCCCGCGTGCTGCGCGCGCATGGCTCGGGCTGGCTGCAGGTGATTTCCGACTTCGACGACCCGGCCGAGGAGGAGTTCGCCCGGCTGCGCCGCGTCGCCGCGGTGGCCGGGCGTCCCCTCACCTTCTCCCTGCTGCAGCGGGAATCGAAGCCGACCTTCTGGCGCTGGCTGCTCGACCGCGTGGAGGAGGCCAATGCCGAGGGCGTGCGGATGCTGGGCCAGGTCATGGGAAGGCCGGTCGGGCTGATGTTCGGCTTCGAGCTCTCGCAGCATCCCTTCCTGACGCGGCCCTCCTACCGCGAGGTCGCGCATCTCCCGCTGCCCGAGCGCGTCGCGGCGCTGCGCGACCCGGCGCGGCGCGCGCGCATCCTGGCCGAGCCGACCGACGACGCCGCGCTGAAGGCGCGGCTGAACAACTGGGACAAGATCTTCCCGCTCGGCGATCCGCCGGACTACGAGCCGCCGCCCGAGCGCTCCGTCGCCGCCATGGCCGCCGCGCGCGGCATGACGCCCGAGGCGCTGTGCTACGATCTGATGCTGGAACGCGACGGCCGCGCCATCCTCAACCGCCCGCTGCTGAACTACGCCGATGGGGACCTCGAGGCGATCCGCGAGATGATGACCCATCCGCACACGCTGATGGGCCTCGGCGACGGCGGCGCGCATGTCGGCTACATCTGCGACGCCTCCTGCATGACGCACATGCTGGTGCATTGGGCGCGCGACCGTCAGCGCGGGCCGCGCCTGCCGGTGGAGGTCGCGGTCAGGCGCATCTCGCGCGACAATGCCGAGGCGATGGGCCTCGCGGATCGCGGCGTTCTCGCCCCGGGGCGCAAGGCGGACATCAATGTGATCGACTTCGGCCGGCTGAGGATGCGCGCGCCGGATATGCGCTACGACCTGCCCGCCGGCGGCAAGCGGCTGGTGCAGGAGGCCGAGGGTTATGTGGCGACGATCCTCTCGGGCGTCGTCACCTACCGCGAGGGCGAGGCGACCGGCGCGCTGCCCGGCCGCCTCGTGCGCGGGCCGCAGCGCGCCGCCTGATCAGGCGCCGACCTCGGCGAAGAAGGCCTCGACCTTCGCATTGAAGGCCGCGGCGCGCTCGAAATGGCCGGAATGGCCCGCCCGCGGCAGGGGCGAGACGCGCGCGCCAGGGATCAGCGGCGCCATGGCCTGCGGCGCGAAGGGCGGGATCACCACGTCCTCCTCGCTGGGCACGAAGAGCACCGGCGTCCCGGCCGCGGCGAAGGAAGCGGGCGGGCGCGTGCGCGCCGCATGCAGGCGCGCGCGCACCACCTCCCGGTCGAAGCCCTGCGTCAGGCCGTTGATGTGGGTGTAGAGCTGGAACAGCGCCGGCTGCTCCTCCGCCATGCGCGCGCCCGTCGCGGGCAGGATGTTGCGCGCGAGCAGCGCCGCGCGTGCCTCGGCGCTTTCCTTGCTCCAGGGCGCGAGGCGGGAGCGTTCGGGTTCGGGCATCTGGCGCGGGTCGAGCGAGCCGGTGGTCGCGGCCAGCACCAGCGCCTTCACGCGCCCCGGGCGCAGCAGCGCGTATTCCACGCCCGACCAGCCGCCCATGGACTGGCAGACCATGCGGATCTCCCCGAGGCCGAGCTCATCCACCAGCGCGGCCACATCCGCAGCATACTCCGCCGGGTCCGGCCCGCCTGCCGGCGCGGTCGAGGGGAAGAAGCCGCGATGGGAGAAGGTGACGCAGGTGTAGCGCGGCGCGAAATGCGCCACCTGCTGCCACCATGAGAACAGGCAGCCGCCCAGGCCATGGGCGAAGACGATGGCCGGCCCCTCGCCCGTGATCTCGTAGCGGATGCGGGCATCGGGCCGCTCGATCCAGCCGGCGCGGCGGTTCGGCGCGGCGCGGCTCATCGCCGCATCTCCGGAACGGGCTTCGGGCTGGCGGGGCGATCCTGCCGGGGTGTCGTCGCCATGGGCTTTCCTCCTGCCGCGCGGTGCTGGGAGCATGGCGCAGGATGGCGCGGCTGTCGCCGTCTGGCGGGCGCCTCGCGCTGCGCCTAGGCTTGGGGCCTTCGCCAAGGAGAGCCCAAGCGACATGCCCACCACGCCTGACACCTTCGACTACGTGATCGTCGGCGCCGGCGCCGCGGGGTCCATCCTCGCCGCACGGCTGACCGAGGATCCGGGTGTCACGGTCTGCGTGCTCGAGGCCGGACCGCCCGACCGCAACCCCTGGATCCACATTCCCGCGGGCTTCATCAAGACGCTGGTGGACCCCTCCGTGACCTGGCAGTTCCGCACCGCGCCCACCGAGCGCACCGGCGGGCGCGGCATCGCGACGATCCAGGGGCGCACGCTGGGCGGCTCCTCCTCCGTCAACGGCATGATCTACAACCGCGGCCAGCCGAACGACCTCAATGCCTGGGCGCAGCGCGGCAACCGCGGCTGGGGATACGAGGACTGCCTTCCCTACTACATGCGGACCGAACGCCGCATCGGCTTCGGCCGCGACGACCGGCGCGGCAAGGCCGGCGCGCTGCCGGTGACCGACATGGACTGGATCCACCCGCTCTCGGAGGCCTTCATCGAGGGCTGCGTCGCCGCCGGGCTGCCGCGCAACCCCGACTACAACAGCGGCGACCAGGCCGGCGTCGGCTATTTCCAGCGCGGCATCCAGAATGGCTGGCGCGTCTCGGCCGCGCGCGCCTTCCTCAAGCCCGCCATGGCGCGCAAGGAACTCGAGGTGCGGACGAATGCGCGCGCCTGCGGCATCGTCTTCGAAGGCCGTCGCGCGGTCGGCATCCGCTACCTGACCGAGCGCGGCGGCACGCCCATCGAGGTGCGCGCGCGGCGGGAGGTGATCATCTCCGCCGGCACGGTGAACACGGCACGGCTGATGCAGGTGAGCGGCATCGGCCCGGCCTCGACGCTGGCGCGGATCGGCGTGCCGGTGTTCCACGAACTCCCGGTCGGGGAGAACTTCCGCGACCACTACGCCTCGCGGCTGGTGATGCGCGCCAAGCCGGGCGTCGAGACGCTGAACGAACTCGCCCGCGGCTTCGGCCTCGTGAAGCAGATCGCGCGCTGGGCGTCGGGCAAGCCTTCCATCCTCGCCACCGCGCCCTCGCATGTGCACATCTTCTGGAAGTCCTTCGAGGGGCTGGACGAGCCCGATCTGCAGGGCGTCTTCACCCCCGGCTCCTATGCCGAGGGCAAGGTCTATGTCCTCGACGACTATCCTGGCTGCACCGCCGGCGCCTGGCAGCACAGGCCGGAAAGCATCGGCTGGGTGCGTGCGCGCAGCACTGACGTGTTCGAGGACCCGGAGATCCAGCCGAACTATCTCGCCGACGAGAATGACCGCCGCGTGCATCTCGGCGGCATCCGCCTCATCCGCCGCCTGCTGCACACGCCGCAGATGATGCGCTTCCTCGAGCGCGAGACGCTGCCCGGCGTGAATGTCGAGCGCGACGACGAGCTGCTGGACTTCGCCTATCGCAACGGCAGCACGACCTATCACCTGATCGGCACCTGCCGCATGGGCCCGGCCGAGGATCCGACGAGCGTGGTCAATGACCGCCTCCAGGTCCACGGGCTGGAGGCGCTGCGCGTGGTGGACGCCTCCATCATGCCGGCGATGCCCTCGGCCAATACCTACGGGACCACGATGATGATCGCGGAGAAGGCCGCCGACTTCATCCGCGGCCGCCCGCCGCTGACCGCCGCGGCATGACGGGGCGCCCCTGGGCCTTCGACCGCCCGGTGCCGTCCCGCGGCTATCGCTGGTGGTATCTCGACGCGCTGTCCGCGGATGGCGCGCACGGCATCACCATCATCGCCTTCATCGGGACCGTGTTCTCGCCCTGGTATGCCTGGGCGCACCGGCGCGGCGCGGTGGACCCGGCGGAGCATTGCTGCCTCAACGTCGCGCTCTATGGCCGCCCGCGGCGCTGGGCGATGACCGACCGCCGCGCCTCGGCGCTGCACCGAGACCCGGCGAACCTCGCCATCGGACCCTCCCGGCTGAACTGGGACGGCGAGGCCCTGACGGTGACGATCGAGGAGGTCACCGCCCCGCTGCCCCGGCGCGTCTCCGGCACGGTGCGTCTGCTGCCGGAGGCGCTCTCGGATCGCGCCTTCACACTCGATGCCGCGGGGCGGCACCGCTGGCAGCCCATCGCCGCGCGCGCGCGCGTCGAGGTCGCGCTGACGCATCCCGCGCTGCGCTGGTCGGGCCCGGCCTATTTCGACACGAATGACGGCATAGCCCCGCTCGAGGAGGATTTCGCGACCTGGGACTGGTGCCGCGCGCCGATGCCCGAGGCGACGGCCGTGCTCTACAACGCGCGCCGCGCCGATGGCAGCGCGCAGTCGCTCGCGCTGCGCGTTCGCGGCGATGGCCGCATCGAGGAGTTCGAGCCGCCGCCGCCGGCCGAGATGGCGCCAACGCTGTGGCGCCTGCCGCGCCCGACGCGCGCCGAGGGCGGCACGGCGCGCGCGGTGCGGACCCTGGTGGACGCGCCCTTCTATTCGCGTTCGGAGATCCGCACGCGGCTGCTCGGGCAGGAGGCGACGGCGGTCCACGAGTATCTCGACCTGCGGCGTTTCCGCTCGCCGGCGCTCTACGCCATGCTGCCCTTCAGGGTGCCGCGGACGCTGCGCTGAGTGCCGCCTCGCGCTGCGTAGTTGGGGCGAGGTCGCCGGGCCAGGCGAAGTCGAGCATCGCCACCTGGCCGAAGGTCGCGCGGCGCGCGATGGCCTCGCGGATGATGGGCCAGGAGGTCGCCGTCATGGTCAGGAACGGCTTCGGATCCTGCCTCGACCAGGTGACGTCGCGGGTGCGCAGCAGGGTCCGCAGGTTCCGTGCGAAGCCACCGCCGCGGACCAGGGAGAGCTGCGTCTCGGTCAGGCAGGAATAGAATTGCTGCAGTCGGCGTTCGGGGCGGAATCGCAGCGGATGCGCGGGGTCGGAGACGGCGGGGGCGAGATCCCCGGCGGCGAAGAAATGCAGGCCGCTCGTCGTGCGCGGATTGCATTCGATGGCCCAGGGCCTGCCCTTCTCGTCGAGCATGAAGTCGAAGGCGAGGAATCCGGTCCAGTGTGTCGCGGCGGCATAGTCGCGCACGAAGGCCTCGATCAGCGGATCCTCCACGCGCTCGAAGGCGATGCTGACGGAGCCTGACTGCACGAGCGGCTGGTAGACCACCGTGCCGCTGACCACGCCCTCATGGACCAGGGAGCATGTGCTGCGCTCAGGCCCGGCGATCATCGCCTGCACGATCGCCGGCACCGCCGGATCGGGCGCGGGCAGGGCCGATCCCCGCGCCAGCCGGCGCATGCCGCTGCCCGAGCAGGCATGCAGGGGCTTCACCACGACATCCTGGCGCATGGCAAGGTCCGCCGCCTCCTCGCTGCCGAGCGGGTGGGTGCGCGGCACGGCGAGGCCCCAGGCTTGCGCCTGCGCGGCGAAGGCACCCTTGTCATGCGCCGCCAGCACGACCCCGGGCGGCATGGCGAAGAGCCGCGTGCGCGACGGCAGCCGGCCATGCAGCGCCGCGACGTGCAGCACCTCCTCGGAGACGGGCACCACGAGATCGGCCTGCTCCTCCGCCACGACCCGCAGCAGGTCCTGCAGATAGGCCTCGCGGTCGGTGGCCGGGGCGGTGACGACATGGCTGCGCGCGACCGCCTTCGACGCGCCGGCGAGGTGCCGGCGGAAGGGCTCGGCCACCACCACGCGCCAGCCCGCGGCGTGGAAGGCGCGCGCGAGATCGAGCGCCTTCGGCAGCCGGCCCAGCGTCAGCAGGACCGTTCCCGCGCTCATCCCGCGCTCGTGACGGTGACCATGATCTGCTCCGCCGGCCGTGTCGTCAGCCGCGCGGCGGGGCGGACGCGGGCGGGATCGGCGACGTGGAAGTCGAAGCGGCGGAACAGGCGCGCGACAAGCAGCACCGCCTCCACCTGCGCGAAGGCGGCGCCCGCGCAGACCCTGGGGCCGATCCCGAAGGGGATGTAGGCCCCCGCCGTCGTCTCGTGCTCGCGCGCCGCCTCGAAGCGGTCGGGGTCGAAGAGATGCGGCGCCCGCCAGTAGTCGCGATGGCGATGCAGCACCCAGGGCGCGACCATGACGAGCGCGCCCCGCCGGACGCGATAGCCATCGAGCGCGGTCTCCCTCAGCGCCACGCGCGGCAGGAAGGTGATCGGCGGGTAGAGGCGCAACGTCTCGCGGAACACGTTGCGGATGAAGGGGAGCCGCTTCGTGTGCTCGAAGGTCACGGGGCCGTCGCCGCAGATCTGCTCGACCTCGGCGCGCAGGCGCGCGACCAGCGCGGGCCGGGTCGCCAGGATGTAGAAGACCCAGGTCAGGGCGCTCGCGCTCGTCTCGTGACCGGCGAGGAACAGCACGCCGAGCTGGTCGATCAGCTCCTCCCGGGTGAAGCCGCGGCCTTCGAGGTCGCGCGCCTCGATCACCGCGGCGCAAATGTCGTCGAAGCGGGCGCCCTCGGCGAGATGGGTGTCGAGCAGCGTGCCGAGATGCCGGCGTATCAGCGCGCAGGCATCGAGCACATGGCGCTTCTGCGGGATGCGCGTCCAGGCGCGGTCCATGATCAGGCGACGTATCTCGACCTGCGCGACCGAGCGCTCGAACAGCGTGAAGGCGTCGAACACCTCGTGCGCCACGCGCGTCTGCAGGCTCGTGGAGAACACCGTCCGGCAGATGATGTCCGCCGTCAGGTGGCTCATCAGCAGGTCGAGGGAGAGCGCCCTGCCCGATCGCGCGGCCTCGGCCAGCGTCGCTTCGGCCTCCGCCGCGCCGGCCTCCATGGCCGGGAAGGCACGGTTGACGCGCATCATGGTCAGCGCCGGGTCGATCATCGCGCGCTGGCGTCGCCAGGTTTCGCCCGAGGAGACAAAGATGGAATCGCCGATCAGCGGATCGAGCGCATTCACCATCAGGTCGCTCTTGGGGAAGATGCCGTCGGGGTCCGACAGCACATGGCGGACGAGGTCCGGGCGGTTGACGATGATCGTCGAGCGCCGCGACCAGCCGAGTGGGCCGATGGGAACCGTGTAGGCCTCGGCGGGCAGCAGGCCGAGCAGGTTGCCATCGCCCTCGAGCAGCGCGCGCAGCAGCGCGATCACCGCCGGCAGGGACCGCGGGTGCGGCGGCTCGAAGGGAGCGAGGGACAGGCCGGGGGAAGCGAGCGTCGCGCTCATCGGAGCCTCGCGGAACGCAGCCGAAGGATGCCATTCGTCTACTTGACATAATGCGCTGTCAAGTCGGATTGTCGCATGGACGCGGGAGGTGCCGAGAGTGGAACTCCACCTGTTCCATGCCCTCATCGCCCTGCACATCGTGACGGGGGCCACGGGCGCCATCGCCTTCTGGGTTCCCGTGCTCGGCCGCAAGGGCGGGCCGGCGCACCGGCGCTGGGGGCGGCTGTTCAACCGCTGCATGGTCGCGACCGGGTGCCTCGCCATGGCGATGGCGATGCTGACCCTCATCGCACCGATGGCGACGCATCCGCATCTCGAGGGCCGCTTCGATCCCGACTTCATCCGCGGCATCTTCGGCTGGATGATGCTGACAACCGCGCTGCTGACGGTGAACCTCGCCTGGTATGGATGGCTCGCCGTGCTGAACAAGCGCGCCGGGCATGCGCGCAACCGCACCCCGCTCAACATGGCGCTGCAGCATGTCCTGCTGGTCGCCTCAGTCAATTGCGCGGCGCAGGGCTGGCTGATCGGCCAGCCGCTGATGCATGGCGTCGCCGGCATCGGCATCGCGACCGCGGTGACGAACCTGCGCTTCCTCCGCAGCGAGGCGCCCGGCCCCACCTATTGGCTGAAGGAACATGTCAAGGCGCTCGTCGGCGCGGGCATCTCCGTCTACACGGCCTTCATGGCCTTCGGCTCGGTGCGTATCCTGCCGGAACTCGCGCTGCACCCCGTCATGTGGGCCCTGCCCTGCGCGACCGGCATCGCCGTCATCCTCTGGCACTGGCGGGCGGTGGACCGGCAATACGCGGCACGCAGGCCCGCACCCGCCTGAACCTGCATGGCTGATCCGCGCATCGTCGTCATCGGCGCCGGCATGGGGGGGCTCGCGGCGGCGGCCGACCTCGCGCGCCGCGGCGCCGAGGTCACGGTGGTCGAACGCGCCTCCGCGCCGGGCGGCAAGATGCGGCAGGTGGCGGTCTCGGGCGTGGCGATGGACGCGGGACCGACCGTGTTCACGATGAAATGGGTCTTCGACGCGCTGTTCGGCGAAGCGGGCCGCCGCTTCGAGGATCATGTCACGCTGCATCGCGCCACGATCCTCGCGCGCCATGCGTGGCGGCGCGGCGGGCGGCTCGACCTGTTCGCCGACCGCGAGCGCTCGGCCGACGCGATCGGCGCCTTCGCCGGCGCGCGCGAAGCCGCAGGCTACCGCGCCCTGTGCCGGCGCAGCGCGGACATTCATCGCACGCTGCTCGGCACCTTCATCGCCGCGGAACGGCCTTCGCAGTTCGATCTGGTCCGCCGCGTCGGCGTCGGCCGGCTCGATGCGCTGTTGCGCACCACGCCCTTCTCCACCTTGTGGCAGGCGCTGGGCGAGCATTTTTCCGACATCCGCCTGCGCCAGCTCTTCGCCCGCTATGCAACCTATGTGGGATGCTCGCCCTTCGCGGCGCCCGCAACCCTGATGCTCATCGCCCATGTCGAGCAGGAGGGCGTCTGGCTCGTCGAGGGCGGCATGCGCCGCGTCGCCGAAGCCATCCAGGGCCTTGCCGAAGCCCAGGGCGCGACCTTCCGCTTCGGCACGGCGGCGAGCCGCATCATCGTCGAGAGGGGCCGTGTCGCCGGCGTCCTGCTGGCCGACGGCGAAAGGCTTCCGGCCGATGCGGTGGTCTTCAACGGCGCGCCGGAGGCCCTGGCGACCGGCCTGTTGGGCGATGCCGTGCGCGCGGCCGTATCACCCGTGCCTCGGCAGGATCGCACCCTCTCCGCCGTCACCTGGTGCGCGCATGCGCCAGGCAGCGGCTTCCCGCTGGAGCATCACAACGTCTTCTTCGCCGAGGACTACGCGGCGGAGTTCGACGCGGTGTTCCGCCGCCGCGCGATCGTCGCCGCGCCCACGGTCTATCTCTGCGCACAGGACCGCGGGGGCACCACGCACCCTGCGGAAGGCAGCCCCGAGCGCATGCTCCTTCTCGTCAATGCGCCGCCGGATGGCGACCGCAGCACGATGGATGCGGAACAGAGGGAGGCGCTGACCGGTCGTGTTCTTGGCCTGCTGCGCGAATGCGGCCTGACGCTCGACCTCTCGGACAGCAACACGCGGATGACCACGCCCGCGGAGTTCGAGGCCCTGTTCCCGGCCAGTGGCGGTGCGCTCTACGGCCGGCTGGGGCATGGCTTCAACGGCAGCTTCTCACGGCCGGGGGCGCGCAGCGCCGTGCCCGGCCTCTATCTCGCCGGCGGCGGCGTGCATCCGGGGCCGGGCGTGCCGATGGCAACCCTCTCGGGGCGCCTCGCCGCCGCTCGGCTGCTCGAGGATCGCGCCGGCCGCCGCAGCAGCGTCATCGCCCTCCCGGTGCCGGGTTGAGGACGCGCCAGGCCTGCGCATCCGGCACGAGCTGATCGAGGATCTTCGCCGAGGAGATGACGCCAGGCACGCCCGCGCCGGGATGAGTGCCGGCGCCGACGAGGAACAAGTTGATGACCTCCTCGCTCCGGTTGTGAGGCCGGAACCAGGCGCTCTGGAAGAGCTGCGGTTCGAGCGAGAAGGCCGCACCGTTCACCGAGAGCAGGCGGTCGCGGAAATCGAGCGGCGTCATCGTCCGGGAGGTCACGATCGCCTCGCCCAGTCCCGGCAGCACGGTCTCCTCAAGGCGTCGCTGGATGGCGGCACGATAGGGCTCGGCCTGCGTCGTCCAATCCACGCCGCTGCCGAGATGCGGCACCGGCGCGAGCGCGTAGAAGGCGTCGCAGCCCGCGGGCGCAAGGGACGGGTCGCTCGCCGTCGGGCGGTGAAGGTAGAGGCTGAAATCCTCGGCGAGGCGCTTGCGCGTGAAGATGTCGGTCAGCAGCGCCTCGTAGCGCGGACCGAGCACCATGGTGTGGTGATAGACATCCTCGTAGCGGCGGCGCGTGCCGAAATACCAGACGAAGAGGCTCATGGAGTAGCGCGCGCGCGCGATCCTGCGGTCGGTCCAGCGCCGGCGCGGGTGATGGCCGAGCAGTTTCGAGTAGGTCCAGGCGACATCGGCGTTCGAGACGACGATATCGGCCGATATCCGCTCGCCCGATGCGAGAACGACGCCGATTGCCCGGCCCTCGGCGACCTCGATCCGAACGACATCGGCATTGCAGCGGATCGTGCCGCAAAGATGCCCGATGAGGCCGGCCATGCCGCGGATCAGCGCGCCCATGCCCCCCATCGCGTAGTGGACGCGGTGCTTCCGTTCGAGATGCGCGATGAGGCAGTAGTAGGCCGTGGTCGTCAGCGGATTGCCGCCGATCAGCAGGGGGTGGAAGGAGAAGGCGGTGCGGAGTTTGGGGCTGGTGAAGTAATCGCCCACCTTCGCATGGACCGTCCGGTATCCCTGGAGCCGGATCATGTCCGGCGCGGCGCGCAACAATGTCGTGAAGCGGTGGAACGGACGGTCCACCAGCTCCTCGAAGGCGACGCGGTAGATGCGTTCGCTGTCGCGCAGGAAACGGTCGAAGCCCGGCAGATCCTGCGGCGCGATGCGCCGGATCTCCTCGCGCGTGGCATCCGCATCTGCGCCGCAGCGCATCGTCGTGCCGTCGTCGAAGCGGATGAAGTAGAACGGGTCCAGCTCGCGGATCGTCACATCGTCGGCGAGGCGGCGGCCTGCGCAGGCCCAGAGTTCCTCGATCAGATAGGGCGCGGTGATGATCGTCGGCCCGGCGTCGAAGGTGAAGCCGTCCTGACGGAAGACGCCTGCGCGCCCACCCGGCGCATCGAGGCGCTCGAGCACCGTCACGCGCCAGCCGCGTGCGCCGAGACGGATCGCCGCCGCCAGACCGCCGAAGCCCGACCCGATGACGACCGCATGCGGCCTTTCGTCCCGCGGACCCTCGGTGCCGTCGCGCGCCATGGCTGGCCCTCGCTGCAAGAAAAAAGGGGGGAGCGGCGGACCGCTCCCCCAACTATCCCCGGCGGCGGCCGGGGAGTGTCGCCGCCGCCGTCGTCACTGCGGCACGAGCGCCGCAGAACGGGCAGGGCCGTCGCGGATCACCCGCAGCTCGGGATAGTCACGGAGCATCGGGACTCCATTCAGTGGCCGGTTGACGCCCCGATGGCATGTCGAGCAGTTCACCTTGAGCGCATCACCCATCGGACCGAGCCGCGCGAGCGGCGCGCCGGCTTCCGGCGGGCCGTTGGGATGCGCACGCCACAGCGGCGTCAGCGGCTCGATGTAGGACATGTTCACTTCGCGGACCATGCGGATGCCATGCCAGGCGGTCACGCGCTGCGGCGGGCTCTGCGCCCATTCCGCGAAGGATCGGCTGTTATGGCAGAAGGTACAATTGACCCCGAGGCTCGAGGACATGTGCATCATCAGCGCATAGGTCCCCTCGGTCGCCTGGATGCTGGTGGTGTTGTAGCGCGGCAGCGATGTCCCGCTGATCACGCGGATGTTCTCGTCCCGCAGCAGATAGGGCGAGAAGGGATCCACCAGCATCGAGGAGTAGCCGGCCGGGCGCGACACGCGGTTCTGGCCGGTCTGCGCCTGCAGCCCGTGCTGCGGGAGTTGCGGCGCCGCCCAGACCTCCGCCGGTACCGCGCGGCCACGATGGCAGGTGTAGCAGGTGACGCCGGTTTCCCCGACATGGGGATGGTTGTTGATCGTGCGCACCATCTGGAGCATCCGGCGCGAGACGACCTTGGTATAGACCTCGTCCGAGGCGAGGTTGTCGAGGTTGTGGCAGTAGGCGCAGCCATTGCCCGCGTCGCGCACGTCCTGCGGCACCACCCATTCCGTCATCGCCTGCATCAGGCGCAGGAACTGCGCGTTGGAGAGATCACCCAGGAGCTGGACGTTCTCGTACAGCGCGCTTGCCCTGTCGCCGTCATTGTCGGCGGCCTCCGGGGCCTCCGGCACCTGGTTGCGCGCGACGACCTGGGCGCGCAGCCTCGGGTTCTCCACCGAACCCATCGAGGTTCCGCGGAAGCCGCCCTGTTCGGTGCGCACGGTCGGGCGCTCGAAGGTCGGCACCAGGATGGCGGCCAGCACGAGCGCGGTGACCGCGGCGCCGACCTTGAGGTTGAAGCTGCTCATCGCGGCGCTCCCTGCGTCAGGGCCGGGTCGGCGACCGGTGCCCAGAGTTGCGGATAGGCAGGCGCGAAATGCCGGTCCACGGCCCAGAGGTACCAGTTGTCCACGACCGTACCGGTCAGGAGGATCCCGATGCCGCCCGTAATCGGGCAGAGCACCGCGAACCACCAGGCCCAGCGATGAATGCTCTCGAAGGTGGCGTTGAAGCCCATGGTCCAGCGCCAGAATAGCCCGCCGCGCTCGGCCGCGGTGCCACGGTCGAGCGTGAGTTCGATCTCGCGCTCACCGCCATAGCGCCCGAGCGCGAGGATGGTCGCGCCGTGCATCGCGAACAGCAGCGTCGCGCCGTAGAGGAAGACGATCGAGAGCGCGTGGAACGGGTTGTAGAAGAGATTGCCGTAGCGGATGGAGAAGGCCGCGGTCCAGTCGAGATGCGGGAAGATGCCGAAGGGCACCGCCTCGCTCCATGAGCCCATCGCGATCGGCCGAATGAAGCCGAGAACGAGGTAGAGCCAGATCGCCGCCGCGAAGGCCCAGGCCACATGCGTGCCCATGCCGAGCTGCCGTGCGCGGCGATAGGTACGCACCCACCAGAGCAGGATGGAAAGCGTCAGGAAGAAGCCCGCGACCAGCCACCACCCGCCCTCTCGCATCGGCGGGAAGCGCAGGCCGTATTGCGGCGGAGGCGGCTCGAGAGCGAGCCAGAAGAGCTGGCGGATGAACTGCACCGGGTTCCAGTTCACCGAGGCGAGCATGTTCAGCCCGATGATCTCGATGGCGATGAAGCCGCAGAGCAACGACAGGATCCCGGTGTAGCCGAGGTAGATCGGCCCGACCTGCGCATCGCCGAGCCGCCCGAAGAGGTGGACGAAGCGCGGCTTGCCGTCGCGTGCATCGTTGTCCGGCGGCAGCGGCACGCCCGGATAGGGCACCGGCGGGCGGACCTGGATGCGAGTGAAGATGTTCTGGTATTCGGCCATGGCTGCTGTCCTCCTCGCCTCAGCCGCGCCACACGGGCAGGTTGAGCCACCAGCTCCACCATTCGGGCCAGCCGCGCGTCCAGAAGGGCCCGCTGATCACGATGCAGACCGCGCTCCAGAACCCGGCCGAAAGCGCAAGGAACAGCCCGAGCCGGTGGATACCGAGCGTGCCGATCGAGTAGCCGATGAAGTCGCGGAAGAAGGTGTTCTCGTGCTCGGCGGTCTTGACCGGCTCGCCGGGCGGCGGGTTGAGCGCGGAGAGCACCAGCGCCCCGTGCAGCGAGAGCGCGAGGACCGTGGTGAAGAAGAACGACACCGCGATCATGTGCGCCGGATTGTAGTGGAAGTGCAGGTACTGGTAGCCCACGTTCGAGACCCAATCGAGGTGGCTCCAGATCCCGTAGGGGAAGGCGTGGCCCCAGGCGCCCATCAGCACGGGCCGGATCACCACGAGCGTGATGTAGGCGAAGACCGCCACGCCGTAGGCGATGGGGATGTGGTAGCCCATGCCGAGCTTGCGCGAGATCTCGGCCTGGCGGAGCGCCCACGACACGAAGGCGCCGATCGCGCAGATCGTGATCGCCTGCCAGAGACCGCCTTCGCGCATCGGCGCGAGGCGGAGCCCGTAGGACAGGTCGGGCGGCGCGATGTTGATCAGCCAGGGGTTCCACGTCCCCTGCCATGCCGCCCCCATGCCGATCAGCACGACACCGACAAGCGTGAAGAAGGCACAGGTGACGCCGAAGAACCCGATCCAGAAGGGCCCGATCCAGAAGTCGAACAGGTCACCCCCGATGAGGGTGCCGCCCCGGACGCGGTATTTCCGCTCGAAACTGAGCATCGCCATCGCTGCTGCTCCTCCCTCCGGCACGGTCCTGCCGATCGCCGGTCACGGCACTGGGATATGCGGGCGAGGCCTCGGGTCGAGGCCTCGCCCCGTCCGCCGCAATGCGGCGCGGGTGATGCCCCTCAGCCCCCGACGCGCTGGCCGGGAACGAAGGTCGGGGTCGTCGCGCACCAGCCCCAGTGGTCGCAGTAGCGGGGCGAGCTCATGACGACGAAGTGCAGGATCACGGCGACGGCCATCACGCCGGCCGCCGCGAGGAACCCCACACGCCGCGCATCCACGACCATCCAGATCTTATGCATGGGCTACGGTCCTTTCCCGTTCCGCTTCAGAAGAAGCGCCAGTCGGGGGGAACGACCTGGCCCGTGTAGACCAATGGTCTCCACAGCCAGACCAGGATGTGAGCGCCCATGGAGGCGAAGACCGCGAAGACCCATCCCTGGACAACCAGGCGATGGACCTCCCGGGCCTGCTCCTCCGTCAGGCGCGTACGTGCTTCGGCCATTCAGAGACCTCCACAGACGCCTTTCGGCGGTTACCGCGCTCCTCCCGCGCGGCTGGGACCGTCCGGCACGGGCGAGGCCGCACCGGCTGGCTTTCGGCGCTGCCCGCAAAGGGGCAACGCGATGGATCGCGGCGCGTCATGACGCGCCCTCGACTTCGAGACTGCGTGCAACGCGCTCGGCGGTGACGATTTCCTCCAGCGCCTCGCGAGCGTCGCGCTCGACGCGTTCGCGCAGGCGCTTCGCGGCCGATATGCGCAGCAGGAAGGGTTCGCTCTCCACCATCCGGTCCAGCAAGGCAGTGGCTTCGGGAGACCACCGTTCGGCAGGCCGGGCCGGCGTCGGCTCCACCTTGTCCATCTCGGTCGCGAGCGGGAGGATGTGGAACAGCGCGTCGAACAGCGCGTTGCAGTATTCCTGCACGACGTAGGTCGCGCCGGCATAGCCCATGAAGGGCGTGCCAGTGGCACGGCGGATGATCGCGCCGGGGAAGGAGGCCGGGATGTAGGCCGCGCGGCAGCCGGCCTCCTGCGCGTACATCCGTTCGTTGAAGGAACCGAAGATCACCAGCGGCGGCTTCGCCTTGATCGCGTCGCGCACCGCCTGGTTGTCGGGCTTCTCGCCCGGCTTGCGCGCGAAGGCGAAGGCGCAGGGCACGCCCATCTCGTCCGACAGGAAGCGCGTCAGGCCGCGGGTGTAGGTCTCCGTCGCGCTGACACCGAAGGCCGCGGTGGCGAAGAAATCCTGCGTGACGGAGCGCCAGAGATCCCAGATCGGCTTGATGGTGGTGTGCTTCTCGCGTTCGATGAACGGCTCGGGATCGAGGCCGGTCAGCTCGCCGAGCTTGCGCAGGAAGTTCGTGGTGGCGAAGACGCCGAAGGGCGCCATCAAGTAGGGACGTTCCAGCTCTTCGCAGAGACGCCGCCCGAACTCGCGGTAGAGGCAGATGTTCACATCCGCATCCGGCAACCGCGCGATGTCCTCGACATGGCTGCCGAGGGGGAAGACGAGGTTGATCTCGCAGCCGATGCCCTCGACCAGACGGCGGATCTCCGCGAGGTCCGAGGGCATGTTGAAGGTGCCGTAGATCGGCCCGATGATGTTGACGCGCGGGCGCTCGCCCTCCTTGCGCGCGCGCGGCCTCACCTTCCCGCGCTTGGCGCCGAATTCGGACCAAAGCCAGTTGATCGCGCGGTCGGCCGCCTGCCACTGGTCCTCGTCGATGGTCCGCGGGATGAAGCGCTGCAGGTTCGAGCCCTGCGGCGTGACGCCGCCGCCGATCATCTCGGCGATCGAGCCGGTCACCACGACCGCCGGCAGGTCGGGATCCTGCGTCGCGGCGGCCCGCTTCATCTGGCCTTCGGTGCCGGTCTGGGACAGCGCCTCCTCGTCGAGGCCCGTCACCACGATCGGCAGTTCGTGGGGCGGCAGCGCGTCCGTGTAGTGCAGCACCGCGGTCACCGGCAGGTTCTCGCAGCCGACCGGCCCGTCGATCACGACGCGCAGCCCCCGCACGGCGGAGAAGGCATAGACCGCGCCCCAGTATCCCCCTGCCCGGTCATGGTCGAGAACGAGCATGCTCAGCTCCCCACCGCTTCCTCGGCCTTCGCGCGCGCCGCGCGGAGCTTGCGCTGGCGCTCGCGGAAGCCCGGCGGATCCACCGGCTTGTCCCGGAAGCCGTAGCCCGCGCCATCCGGCGTGCCGACGCCCTGGAAGAAGCCGACCATCCGCCTCATGCGCTCGGCCTGGCCAGTCTGCGCGGCGACGATGCCCGCGAGCGAGGCCGCCCCGGCCGGACCGAAGAGCGGACGCGCGCTCACCATATTGGTGAAGTAGAGCGCCGGAATGCCGAGTTCCTTCGCCTTCTGCACCAGCGGCGTGGTGCCGAGCGCGAGATCGGGCTGCGCCTCGCGCATCGCCGCGATGTCCTGCTCGAGCGAGGCGCGATACTGCACATGGACGCCGCGCGCCTCGAGCCAGTCGCGATCGGCCTTGCTCCACTCGGTCCGCGGGCAGGCGGTTCCGACATAGGGAACCTCGGCCCCGGCCTCGACGAGCAGGCGTGCGACCAGAAGTTCCGATCCTTCGTAGCCCGAGACCGTGACGCGCGCCCTGACCGGATGGGCCGCCAGGGCCCCGGCGATGGCCGGCAGGAAGCGCTGCTTCGCGGCCTCCGCCTTGGCGGCCGGAAGACCCGCCGCGGCGCCGATCGCTTCCAGCCAAGCTGCCGTGCCCTCGACACCCACCGGTCCCGAACCGACGACGGGCCGTCCGGCCGCACCGAACTCGCGCAGGCTCGCGGTGTAGAAGGGATGCACGGCAGCGGCGACGCGACAGTCCAGCGCGGCATAGAGATCGCGCCACTCGCGGCATGGCGTGGAGGGCGCGAGCGAGAGTCCCATCGGCGCGAGCAGCGCACCGATGCCGGGCGGGTCGGCCGGGAACATCTCCCCGACCAGCGCGACAGTCGGCTCGCCCTCGACCAAGGTCCGCGGACGCGCCACGGGGCCAGCCTCGGCCTCGCCCCGGGCGTAGCGCAGCATGGCTCCGGCCAGCACATCCTTCGCCTCTGCATGGGTCGGAACGCCGAAGCCGGGAACATCAATGCCGATGATCCGCACGCCGTTGATCTGCTTCGGCAGCAGGTCGAGCGGCACGCCGGAAGCCGTGGGAACGCAGAGATTGATGATGACGACCGCGTCGTAGTCCTCCGGCCTCGCCGTCTCGTGCACCGCGTCGCGGATGTCCTCGAACAGCTTGCCCGTCACCAGCGTCTCGGAGTTGAAGGGCACGTAGCCGACGCTCCGCTTCGCGCCGTAGAAGTGGCTCGTGAAGGTCAGGCCATAGACGCAGCACGCGCTGCCCGAGAGGATCGTCGCCACGCGCCGCATCCGCAGCCCGACGCGCAGGGATCCGAAGGCCGGGCACATGCTCTGCGGCTGGTCGTGCGGGCCCTTGGGATAGTCGGCCTCCAGGCGATCCAGCGCCGGGGACTTGCCGGCCGCCCGCGCTGCCTCGCGCATCGTCTCCCGGCCGCCGTGGCAGCCTGCATCCGGGGCGACGGGGCCGTTCGGGGGCAGCGCGTCCATCGCTCAGGCGCCCTCGTAGACCACTTCGAGGGAGGGCTTCGCCAGCACCTCGGCGGCGCACATGTCCTCCATGCGTGCCGGCGTCAGGACCACATCGCGCCCGACCGTCTCGCCCTTGAAGAGGCCGAGCAGTTCCTCCTGCGTCAGCGGCTTCGGCCGCAGCGGCGGTGCCTCCGCCACCTGGATGCCGAGCGCGGCGAAGAGCGGCCCCCATTCGCCATCCGGCTTGCCGATGATCTCGTAGTTCGCGCTCTTGCGGCGGATGTCGTCGTGCGCGGGGATCGAGGCGAGGACCGGGATCCCCGCCGCCGCAGCGAAGGCCTGCGCCTCGCCCGTGCCGTCGTCCTTGTTCACCACCATGCCGGCGACGCCGACATTGCCGCCGAGCTTGCGGAAGTACTCCACCGCCGAGCAGACATTGTTCGCGACGTAGAGCGACTGGAGGTCGTTCGAGCCGACGACGATCACCTTCTGGCACATGTCGCGCGCGATCGGCAGGCCGAAGCCGCCGCAGACCACGTCGCCGAGGAAGTCGAGCAGCACGTAGTCGAAGTCCCACTGATGGAAGCCGAGCTTCTCCAGCAGTTCGAAGCCGTGGATGATGCCGCGCCCGCCGCAGCCGCGCCCGACCTCGGGACCGCCGAGCTCCATCGCGAAGACGCCGTCGCGCTTGAAGCAGACATCGCCGATCTGCACCGGCTCACCGGCGGCCTTCTTGCGCGAGGAGGTCTCGATGATGGTCGGACAGGACCTTCCGCCGAAGAGCAGCGATGTCGTGTCCGATTTCGGGTCGCAGCCGATGAGCAGCACGCGCTTGCCCTGCTGCGCCATCATGTAGGACAGGTTCGCCAGCGTGAACGACTTGCCGATCCCGCCCTTGCCGTAGATGGCGATGACCTGCGCCTGCCGGCGCGCCTCGCCGGTGTGGACGGGATCGGGCGGGATCGCGGCTTCCTCGCGCAGTGACCGCGCCTGGCTCGCCGCCACGCCTCCAGGCGGCGTGAATCCCGTCGGCGCGTTCATGAGCATTCCCTCCAGTCGAGGACCATCTTCAGGCAGGCCGGATCGGTGAAGGCGCGCGCATAGGCCTCCGGCGCGCGCGTGGCGGATTCGCGATGGGTCACGAGCCCGGCGAGGCTCAGCCTTCCGTCGAGGATCAGCGCGCGGACCGCCGCGAGATCCGGCTCCTGCCACTCGGCAGCGATGCGGATCCGCGCCTCCCGCATGAAGGCGGGCGCGAAGGCGAAGCCGATGCGGTCGGCGTAGAAGCCCGCGAGAACGATCTCCCCGCCGGGAGCGAGGCGCTGCACCAGCGCATCGAGGATGCCGGCATCGCCGCTGACGTCGTAGATGCTCCGGTAGTCTCGGCGCTCGTCGCGGTCGGGGTCGAGGACGACATAGCCCTCGGCCCCGGCGTGGCGGGTCACGTCGCGTTCCCAGACCACGGGCGTCGCGCCTGCCAGCAGGGCGATCCGCGCGAGCAGCCGCCCGAGCGCGCCGTGACCCACGATGAGATCCGGCGGCGCGGCGTTCGGCGCATGCATCGCGTGCCACGCCGTCGCGGCGAGGGCGAGCAGCACGCCCTCCGCGCCGATTGCCTCGCCGATCGGCGTGGTGCGCCGGCCAGGCACGACGAGGCGCGCCGCGGCACCGCCGAACAGGCCCCGCACATCGCCGAAGCAGCGCGCGCCGGGAACGAAGACCCGCTCGCCCGGCGCGCGCCCGGCGGAAGGCCCTGCGGCGATGACGCGCCCGACCGACTCGTAGCCCGGCACCAGCGGATAGCCCATGCCCGGGAAATGCGGCATGCGGCCCGACCACAGCAGGCGCTCCGTGCCGGTGCTGATCCCGCTCCACTCCACCGCGACGACGATGTCCTCGTCCCCGGGCGGTGTGAGCGACAGGCGGCTGAGGACGAGACCCTCGGGCGCCTTGAGGATGACGGCGATGGTGTCCACGAGGGACCCCCCGGTCAAAGGATGAATGTCAGCGTAATGTGACGTCCAAAACTGTCAAGGAAAACTGACGTCCATGCGTCAGCCCTGCCCCGCATCGGCGATGACGAGCTGCGTCAGGAGCGGCGTCGCGGTGCGCAGCCGTCGCGGCCGGACGAAGCCCGCGGCCACGAGCATCCGCATGATCTCCTCCGCGCGCCGGGGGCGGCCGCGGCCCATCGCGAGCAGGTAGAAGCCGAAATACGCCTCTCCCATCGGCTCGGCGCCGGGCGTGCCGGCCATCGGCTCGGCCACCAGGATGCGCCCGCCCGACGGCAAGGCCTCGCGGATGCGCCGCAGCAGGCCCTGCGCGATCGCGTCGTCATGATCGTGCAGGATGCGCACCAGCGTCACGAGATCCGCGCCCTGCGGCAGCGCATCGCGCGTGAAGTCGCCGCCATGGATCGTGCTGCGCGCGCCGAGCCCCGCCGCCGCGAGCCGCTCGCGCGCCACCTCCGCCACCGCCGGCAGGTCGAAGAGCATCAGCGCGCTGCGCGGCGCCGCCCGCGCCACCGCGGCAAGGAAGGCGCCGCTGCCGCCGCCCACATCGAGGATGCAGCGATGGCGGTCGAAGCGATAGGCGGCGAGCACCTCCTCCGCGACCATCGGCTGGCTCGCCGCCATGAGCGCGGTGTAGTCGCGCACGCGCGCGGCCTCGACGGCGCCCGGCGCCTCGGCCCCGGCATAGGCCCAGTAGTCCGCCAGCGCCGTCCCGCCGCGCGGACGTCGCAGCAGCGCCACCGGATCGGCGAGGTCGGCGTAGAGCATGGCATGGTGCTCGACCATCGCCGCGATGCCGTCATTGCCCACCATCGCCGCGCCGAGCGGGCCGAGCATCCAGGCGCCGTCCCGGCGCCGTGCGACGAGGCGCAGCGAGGCGGCAGCCCCCATCAGCCGCTCCGTCGCCTCGGCGCTCAGGCCGAGTCGCGGGGCCAGCGCCATCGTGGCGAGCGGCGCCTCCGCGAGGATCGCGAAGACGCGCAGGCGCACGCAGGCGAGCAGCACCTGCGTATAGACGAAGCCCGCACAGAGATCGAACAGGGCGCGCGCGTGGCGCCGCGCCAGCGGGCGCGTCAGCGGAAACCGCGCCGCCCAGCGGCGGAAGCCGGGCCGCGCGGCAAGCGCCTCGCGCAGGCCGCGCAGGCGGTCGAGCCAGGACGGCGCCGGCACCGTGCCCAAGGCATCCGCGCCCGACATGCCGGCCTCAGGCCGTGGCCAGTTTCGCCGGCAGCAGGCGCCGCGTTTCCTCGAGGATCAGCGCGCGAAGCCTCCCCTGCCCCGGACAGGCCGGGATCGCGGCCACGGCCGCCTCGGCCAGGGTGGCCAGGCGCCGCACCGCGCCATCGAGGCCGAACTCGGCCACCGCGCTCGGCCGCCCGAGCGCCTTGTCGCGACCGACCGGCTTGCCGATGGTCGCCTCGTCCTCGACCGCATCTCGCAGGTCGTCCGCCACCTGGTAGGCCTCGCCGAGGCGGTCACCCAGCATGCGCCAGGCCTCCGGGTCAGGCGCACCGGCCGCCGCCGCGCCGGCCACGGTCGCCGCGGCGAACAGGGCGCCGGTCTTCTGGCGCTGGTAGTCGGAGAGGTTGACCTCCGGCTCGCACTCCCAGGCCTGGCCCGCGACGATGCCGAAGGGCACCCCGACCCCGTCGCCGATCGCCCCGATCACGGGCCCGAGCCGCTCGGGCGCGCAGGGCGCGGCGCGCGCGACGGTCTGGAAGGCCAGCACGATCAGCGCATCGCCGGCGAGCACGGCGAGCGGCTCGCCGAAGGCCCGATGCACGGAGGCGCGGCCGCGGCGGGTGTCGGCGTCGTCGAAGCAGGGCATGTCGTCATGCACGAGCGAGGCGCAGTGCAGCAGCTCGATGGACGCCGCCGCGGCGCTGGACAGCCGCGGCCGGTCGTCCCCGCAGGCCATGGCGACCGCGATGCTCAACCGTGGCCTGATCCGCGCGCCCTTCGGGAACACGGCGTGCCGCATGGCGGCGGCGAGGCGCGGCGGGGCGCCGGAGGCCTCGGCGAGCAGGACGGCGTCGGCCAGCGTGCTCTCGATGCGGGTCGCGGCATCCATGGGAGGCTCTCCTTCCGGCGCCTGCGCCGGCGTGGACTGTCACGCCAACGAGCGACCAAAACTGTCAGTCATTCTTGACAGTCGAGTCAAACGCTTTCGGGGAGGTCCAGAAAAGGTCGAACAGGAGGACGGGGCCGTCCGCCGAGACCGAAGCGCGCGCTCCCACCCGGGCCGATGCGCCTGTCAGGGCCTGGAAGAGTCCCTCGAAGGTGGCGGCAAGATAGGCGCGCGCGGCATCGGCGGACCCGCCGCGCAGGAGCGCCCCGCCACGCAGCGCGAAGCGCGGCGCGGCCCCGCCCAGAACCTCGAAGCGGCCACTGCCGGCGAAGGTCCAGGCGTGCCGCGCCATGGCGGCGAGCAGGATCCGCGTGGCGATCCGGCGCGGCAGCACGGGCAGCGCCACGCGCATGATGCACGGAATGCGATGCGCCAGGAGGTAGCCGGCGGTGCGCCGCCCGGCATCGGCGGCAATCCGCCGCGCCTCGTCCGCCGGAAGCAGGCATCGCATGGCGCCATGCAGCGCGGCGACCGTCTCTTCCGGCACCATCCGCTCGGGCGGGTGCTCCAGCAGGTCCGCGAGGCCGGCCCTGGCGAAGACATCCCGCGCACGGACCGGGCCGCGCCGCGCCTCCAGCGCCTCGGCGAGGCGCGTGACCGCGTTCGGGCCGATCCGCGCGGCCTCGCCGGCCATCAGGGGCGAGGGGCGGGAGCCGCGGCGCTCGCGGCCCGCGGGGCGGCGGGGGCGACGAGGGCATCCATCTCGGCATCGCCGAGCTGATCCTGCCCGCCGCCGCAGGCGCGGATCTCGGCATTCGCCGCAGGCAGCTTCACCTTGGGGCGATGCATGGTCTTCCACATCGCGTTGTGCGGCGCGCGCGCGGCCTCGGCCGTGAGGGTGCGCGATTCGTCGAAGTGGAAACCCACCTTCCTCTTCGACTGCGGCCCCCAGTAGCCGACCTTGCCGAGATCGTAGAAGGTCCGCTGGAAGCCCGACTTCGCGAAGGCCCAGAGGCAGCCCAGCATGTAGTTCCGCTTCACCTTGTCGCGGATCCAGAGGTAGCCCAGGAAGGTCTTGCGCAGGTAGAAGCGCCGGTAATTGTGCATGGTGCGGTCGAGCAGCGTGGCCCGGTCCATCGCATCCGGCTTCATGATCGGCGTCACGAAATTGTACTTCGAGAAGTCAAAGACCTCGACCTTGTCGCCCAGTTCCTTGAACAGGTCGTTGAAGGGCCAGGGCGTGTACATGGCCCAGTTCGCCATGTCCGGGTCCCAGTCGAGGGCCATGCGGTAGGTTTCCTCGAGCGTCTCGACCGTCTCGTTCTCCAGGCCGACGATGAACTGCGCCTCGGCCACGATGCCGTTGGCGCGCAGCAGCTGGATCGCCTTCTTGTTCTGCGCGACCGTGGTCTCCTTGTTGAAGCGATCGAGCTTGAGCTGCGCCGCCGCCTCGGTGCCCAGCGAGACGTGGATCAGCCCGGCCTTGCGGTAGAGCGGCAGCAGCGCCTCGTCGCGCAGGATGTCGGTGACGCGCGTGTTGATGCCCCAGAGCACCGGCAGGTTGCGCTCGATCAGCGCCTCGCAGAACTCGACGAACTTCTTCTTGTGGATGGTCGGTTCCTCATCCGCCAGGATGAAGAAGCCCACGCCGTGGTTGCGCACCAGGTCCTCGATCTCGTCCACCACCTTGCGCGGGTCGCGCACCCTGTAGTCGCGCCAGAACTTCCACTGGGAGCAGAAGGAACAGGTGAAGGGGCAGCCGCGCGCGAGGTTCGGGATCGCGACCTTCGTGTTCATCGGGATGTAGGTGTAGTTCGACCGGTCGAGGATCGCCCAGTCCGCGACGATCCGGTCCACATCCTTGATCGGCGGGCAGGCGGGCGTGGCCACCACCTTGCCGTCCTCGAGGAAGGCGATGCCCTTGACCGAGGCGCGCTCGGCCGGCCAGCGGCCCTCGGCCACGCAGCGGAGGAGGTCGGTGAAGACCTGCTCCCCCTCCCCTCGCACCACGCAGTCGATCCAGGGCGCCTCGGCCAGCACCTGGGGATACATGAAGGTGCCGTGGATCCCGCCGAGCACCGTCACCGCATCGGGGCAGGTCTCCCGTGCGATCCGCAGCACCGCTTCGGCCTCGTAGATCGCGGGGGTGATGGCGGTGCAGCCGATCACGTCGGGCGCAAGCGCCGCGAAGCGGTCGCGGAGCTGCTCGGGCGTGAGGTGCCCGGTCATCGCGTCGATGAAGGTGATGTCCGTGAAGCCTTCGGCCTTCAGCCAGCCGGACAGATAGGCGACCCAGGCCGGCGGCCAGTTGCCGGCGATCTCGGCGCCGCCGGAATGGTAGTTCGGGTGGACGAGGACGATGCGCATGGAACCCCTCCCGCCGCAGCCTGAGCAGGCTGACTCGCGCGAGGGTTGTCCGCTTTGCGCTCTGTCAATTTACATTGACAGTCACGAAGCGCCCGGGATCGGCGGACCGGCCGGCCGAGGCATGCTCCCTGTCCAGCCGGTCCATGAGTTCCAGCGCCCAGACCAGGCGCTGCCCCCAGCCGCGGGGGATCGGGCCCTCGGGCGGCGGCGCCGCGGCGACGGCCGCGACCAGATAGGCAGCGGCCTCGCAGGGCGGCGCGCCGGCAGCGCCCCGGATCCCCGCCAGCGCCCCGGCGGCGCGGGCGAGCAGCACCGCCTTGCGCCAGCCCGGCACCACGGCGCGGCGGCTCACGGAATCGAGGCCGTTGCGCTCGAGTTCGCGCCCGATCTCGGCATAGATGACCCGCGCGGCCCGGATGCCGGGGCGGCAGTCCCGCGGCAGCAGGGCGATGCCCGCATCCGCGCGCGCATAGTGGTGATCCGCCGCGGCGAGCAGGCGCGCCACCAGCCCCGCGACGGCGGGCGAGAAGACCGGCGCGGACAGGAAGGCCGCGGGCTCGATCCCCGCCTCGCGCATCCACTCGAGCGGCAGGTAGATGCGGCCGGCGCGCGCATCCTCGCCCAGGTCGCGGGCGATGTTGGTCAACTGCATCGCGATGCCGAGGTCGCAGGCGCGCGCGATGGCGTTCCTGTCCCGCACGCCCATCAGCAGCGTCATCATCGCCCCGACCGTGCCGGCGACCCGCGTCGCATAGGCCTCGAGGCCCGCGAGATCGTCATAGCGCCGGCCGGCCGCATCCCAGGCCAGGCCCTCGAGCAGCGCGGCGGGCAGGGCGCGCGGGATGCCGAACTGCGCGACGACCGCCGCGAAGGCCCGGTCCACCGGGTCGTCCGCCGGATCGCCGGCATAGGCCCTGTCGAGGCGCAGCGTCAGCCCGTCGAGCGCCTCGCGCCGGCCGCCGCCGAGGTCGATCTCGTCGTCGGCCACACGGCAGAAGGCGTAAAGCGCCGTCGCGGGTGCCGCGATACGCCGCGGCAGCAGCAGGGAGGCGGCGTGGAAGGAGCGCGAGCCGCCGGCCAGCAGCCTGCGGCAATGCTCGAGGTCGCCGTCGGCGATGATGAACCCGCTCATGGCTCCTCGCGCTCCATGCGCCGGCGCACGCGGCGCGTTGCCAGGAAGACCAGGATCGCGACCAGCGGCACGGCGAGCCCGGTGATGGCCTCGGCCCCCAGCGGGAATTGCGGCCCGACGAACGCCTTGGCCGCGTAACCGATCAGGCCGACCACGTAGTAGGTGATCGCCGCGACCGAGAGCCCCTCCACCGTCTGCTGCAGACGCAGCTGCAGCCTCGCGCGGCGATCCATCGAGGCGAGCAGCGCCTGGTTCTGCCTCTCGCGCGTCAGGTCCACGCGCGTCGAGAGCAGTTGCGTCGCGCGCGCGACGCGCTGGGAGAGCATCTCCTGCCGCCGCGCGACATCGCGCACCGTGTTCATCGCCGGCGCGAGTCGGCGTTCGGTGAACTCGCGGATCGTCTGCAGCCCCTCGATCCGCCCTTCGCGCAGGTCCTCGATGCGGCGCTGCACGATCTCGTAATAGGCGGCGGCCGCGCTGAAGCGGTAGCGGTTGCGCGCCTCGCCCGTCTCGATCTCGGCGGCCAGCCGCGTCAGCCGGTCGAGCAGCACGGGCTCGTCGTTCTCGCCGCAGGTGATCAGCGCATCGGTGACCGCGGCGAGCTCGCGCTCGTGGCGGCCGAGCACCGGCGAGAGGTCGCGCGCCACGGGCAGCGCCAGCAGCGCCATGATGCGGTAGGTGTCGATCTCGAGCAGGCGCTGGACGATCCGCCCGGCCTGCCGCTGGCCGGTGCCGCGGTCGAGCAGCAGGAAGCGGCTGAACCCGTCCCCGTGGATGCGGAAATCCGTGATCGCGGTCGCGCGCCCGCCGCTGACCTCGGCGCCGATCAGATGGTTCCCGCCGAAGCATCGCGCCGCGATCGCCGCGAGGTCGAGGGCCTTCCCCTCATCCGGGACCAGCGCCGCATGGGCGGCGACGATCACGGTGCCGGGCAGCGCGGCCACCCAGTCCGCCGGCACCGCGTCGATCGCGGTGGTGGCGAAGGGATCGGCGCCGACGCCGGGCACGATCACCATGAAGCGGCTGAACTCGGTATGCCGTTCCCATTTCAGCCGGAAGGCACCGAGGTCGGTGCTGTAGTGGCTGCTGCCGGGCGCGGGCTCCGGCCCGCCGACGCGGCGCACGAGGTCGCGTAGGGAATCGAGCGTCTGCTCGCGCGGCGCGCCCTCGGGCGGCACCAGGGCGAGGTAGGAGATCGAGGCCGGCGGGCTCAACGCCTCGGGCGGGCGGGCGTGCACCTCGTCGTTCAGCTCGACGCGCTGCGGATGCCAGGCCGGCAGGTGGAAGCGCGCGCTCATGCCGCGGCCACCTCCGGGTGCAGCGCGCGCCGCAGCAGGTCCAGCACCAGGTCGGGCCGCTCCTCATGCATGAGATGGCCGAGGCGCGGCAGCGTCTCGACGCGCGCCCGCGGCGCGATCCGCGCGATGCGCCGCGCCTGAGCGGGCGCGATGGTGCGATCCCCCTCCCCCACGGCGAGGACGAGATCCGTCGCGAGGCGCGGCAGATCCTGCATAAGCGGCCGCAGATCCCAGTCGGCCATCATGCGCAGCGCGCCCGCCAGGTGACCCGACCGGCGGAACAGCCGCGCATAGAGGTCCACGCCGCGGGCGTCGATCCGCGAGCCGGTGTCGCGCAGGAGCCGCTCGGCGACCGCGCGGTCCGCCGCCCTCCAGGCGAAGAGTCGGGGCACGAAGGGCAGGCCGACCAGCAACCGTGCGGCGCGGGTGAAGAAGGCCGCATGTTCCTCCCCGAGTGGCGTCAGCGCCCCATTCAGGCTGACGATGACGCGCGGCGCAACCAGCCCATCCAGCGCCAAGCGGATCGCGATCGCCGCCCCCGCCGAATGGCCGACCAGCATCACGGGATGGGCGTCCAGCTGCGCGACCAGCGCGCCGACCAGCCGCGCCATGCCCGGCAAGGTGAGGCCGCCCTCGCGCGGCATCGCGGTGAAGCCGTGACCCGGCAGGTCCGGCGCGATGACCCGCGCGTCCCGCGCCAGGGCGGGCAGGATGTCGCGCCATGAATGCGTCGCCGCGGCGGTCCCGTGCAGCAGCAACACCGCCGGCCCATGGCCCGCCACCTGGACATGCCAGTCGAGCCCGCCCGCCCGCAGGAAGCGGCTGTGCTCGCGGTTCGGCCAGTCGCGGCCATCCGTCCGCCAGTCGGGCCGGTCGGTCATGTCAGCCCGCCGCATCGCGCACGGCCCCGGACAGCCGAGCCGCATCCGCGAAGGGCAAGGGCAGGTAGCGGGCGCCCATGGCCGCGGCGAGGTCCCGCCCGAAGGGTTGCGGCCTGGGCGCGGTGTCCACCAGCAGGCTCGGCACCGCCGAGGCGCGCAGCGGCCGGGCGGCGGCGAGCGCATCCGCCTCCGCCCGCGCGCGGCCGCCGCTACCGTCGCGGGCCACATTGGCGCGCCCGTCTGTCAGCAGCACGATGAGCGGCGTGCGACCTGCCCGGCGGCAGGCGTGGGCGAGCGCCTGCGCGGCGTCGAGCCCCGCCGCGAGCGGCGTGCCCCCGCCACCCGGCAGGCCCGCGAGGCACCGCTTCGCGCGCACCAGCGAGGCGGTGGGCGGCAGCAACACCTCGGCACCCCGGCCACGGAAGCCGATCAGCGCGACCCGATCCCGCCGCACATAGCAATCGGCGAGCAGCATCTCGACCGCGCCCTTCGCCTCGGCGAGACGGTGCAGCGCCGCCGAGCCCGAGGCATCCACGACGAAGATGGCGACGGTCTGCTGCGGCGCCTCGAAGCGGCGCAGCCGGATATCGGAGGGCTGGATGCGCAGTCGGGGCCCGTGCGGGCGCGCCTCGCGGCGCAGCCTTTGCCAAGGCGCGGCCGCGCGCAGCGTCTCGACGAGCGCGATCCGCGCGCCGCTTCGCAAGGGCCCCGGGCGCGTCCCGGCCGGGCGGCCGCGCAGCGGCGCGGCCTTGCGCAGGCCCGCGCGGCCATCCGGCGCGCCGCTGCGCGCAGCCGCGCGCATCCCGGCGCTGAGACCGGCGAGCAGCCGCGCCGGCAGAGCGGCGGCGGCGGCCGCGATCACGCGATCCGCCAGCGTGTCGTCCGCGGCCGCCGATGGACGCGATTCCGGGTCCGACTCCGGCATGTCCTCGGGTGGCTGCGGGGCCTCGCTTGGCGGCTCCGATGCGGGCAGCATCGTCGCGCGCGGAGCCAGCACGAGGCGCGCCGCCAGCGTCGCGTCCTCGGGCATCACCGCCGCCCGCCCCGCCAGCGCAGCCGCGGCGACGGCCGCCCGGAGCGCGAGGATCGGCGCGCGCAGCGAGGCGATGCCGAGCGCAAGCGCCGCCGCGCAGAGCGCATGCGCGGCCTCGGGCGGAACCTCGATGCCGGCGAGGCGCGCGCGCGCCTCGGCGATGCGCGCGCAAGGCCCGGCAGGCAGCAGAACCGGCGAGAGGTGGAAGGCGAGACGCTCCGCGAGCGCCGGCGCGATCGCCTCCTCCTCCTCTCCTTCATCGAGCGCGACCAGCGTGAAACGGGCGGGAGAACACCGCGCGAGGCCGTCGCGCTCGAGGTGGACCATTCGCGCATCCATTACGGCGGCCAGGCGCGAGGCCAAGGCGGGCGCGGCGCGTTCGGCGGAGGAAAGCAGCAGGATGCCGCCATCGGCCTCCGCGAGAAGCCCACGATCCGCCACGGGCCTGCCGGCGGCGAGTGTCGCAGCGAGGTCGAGGCCACCCAGCAGGCGATCATCGGTGACCTGGTGCGGCATCCGCCGCCAGGGCGTGCCTTCGGGCAGCAGGTTGCGAAAGGCGGCAAGCCAGGACTCGCGCTCCGGGCCCGGACCGCCGCGCAGGACCGCGCCGCCAAGACCCAGCGGGTCCACGGCGAGAAGCATGGCCGCCGCGCGCTGGTCCGCCACCACGCCCTGTTCCGGCGCGGTGCGCGGCGATGCGCGCCCGTCGCCGGCCGCGATCATGGCCCGAACAATTCGGCCAGCGCGCGCTCGACGCGCGTGGTGGAGGAGGTCTCGTCGAGCACGTTGCGCCGCAAGCGGTGCCGCAGGGCGGCGGTGGCGACGGCGCGGATCTCCGCATCGCCGACGCTGCGCCGCCCCTCCAGGGCCGCATGGGCGCGGGCGGCGCGGATCAGGGTGAGTTCGCCGCGCAGGCCATCGGTGCCCAAGGCGATGCAGAGCGAGGCCGCGCGTTCGAGCGCCGCATCGGGCACGGCGACATCCGGCAGGCGCCTGCGTGCGGCGATGATCCGGCGACGAAGCCGCGCCTGCGCATCCTCCCACGCCGCGCAGAAGCCGGCCGGATCGCGGTCATAGGCATCGCGGCGCCGGATGACCTCGACGCGCGCGCCGATGTCGCCGGGCGTGCGGATCTCGACGCAGAGGCCGAACCGGTCGAGAAGCTGCGGGCGAAGCTCGCCCTCTTCGGGATTGCCGCTGCCCACCAGCACGAAGCGCGCGGGATGGCGGATGGAGATCCCCTCGCGCTCGACCAGGTTCTCGCCCGACGCCGCGACGTCGAGCAGGAGATCCACGAGATGATCCTCGAGCAGGTTCACCTCGTCGATATAGAGGAAGCCGCGATGCGCACGCGCGAGCAGGCCCGGCTCGAAGGCCTTCACCCCCTCGGCGAGCGCGCGCTCGATGTCGAGTGCGCCGGCGACGCGATCCTCGGTCGCGCCGAGCGGCAGGTCCACCACCGGCACCGGCACCTCGACCGCCTGCAGCCGCGACCGGCCGCGGCACTCCGCACAGAGCGCTGCCGCGTCGGCGGGATCGCAGCCGAAGCGACAATCCTTCACCGCCTTCATCGCCGGCAACAGCGCGGCCAGGGCGCGCACCGCCGTGGACTTGCCGGTGCCGCGGTCCCCGAGCACCAGGACACCCCCGACCGTCCCATCCACCGCAGCGATGAGCAGGGCGCGCAGCATCTCCTCCTGGCAGACGATGGCCGAGAAGGGATAGGGCGGCCGCGACACCGGAGGCGGCGGCGCGTGCGTGGCTGCCCTGCGGCGCGCAGGAGGCACGGCGGGTGCCTCACCCTCCTCCGGCTGCTGCAGGGGCGCCATGTGGTCCATCAGGCGGCACGCCGGAGGCTGAAGCGCGACCACACGGCTTCCAGCGCGGCGACGAGATGATCCATGTCGGCGTCGCTGTGGACCGGGGACGGCGTGATGCGCAGCCGTTCCGTGCCGCGGGGCACCGTGGGGTAGTTGATCGGCTGGACATAGACGCCGTGCTCGTCGAGCAGAAGGTCGCTGATCGTCTTGCACAGCACCGGGTCGTAGACCATCACCGGCACGATGTGGCTGGTGTTGTCCAGGTGCGGGACGCCGATGGCATCGAGGCGGCGGCGCAGGGTCGCGGCGCGTTCATGCAGGCGTTCGCGCTCCACATTCGACTGCCGCAGGTGCTGGATCGCCGCCCGCGCTCCGGCCGCGACGGCGGGCGGCAGGGCGGTCGAGAAGATGAAGCCGGAGGCGAAGGAGCGCACGAAGTCGCACATCGCGGCGGAGCCGGCGATGTAGCCGCCGATCACGCCGAAGGCCTTGGCGAGCGTGCCCTCGATGACGGTCAGGCGATGCGACACGCCGTCGCGCTCGGTCACGCCGCCGCCGGTCGGGCCGTAGAGGCCCACGCCATGAACCTCGTCGCAGTAGGTCATGGCGCCGAATTCCTCCGCGACATCGCAGATGTCCGCGATGGGCGCGATGTCGCCGTCCATCGAATAGACGCTTTCGAAGGCGACCAGCTTCGGTGCCCGCGGATCGAGTTCGGAGAGCACGCGGCGAAGATCGGCGACGTCATTGTGGCGGAACAGCCGCCGCTCGGCGCGCGAATGGCGCATGCCCTCGATCATGGAGGCATGGTTCATCTCGTCCGAGACGATGACGCAGCCGGGGATTCGCGAGGCGAGCGTGGACAGCGACGCCCAGTTCGACATGTAGCCGGAGTTGAACAGCAGCGCCGCCTCGGTGCCATGCAGCGAGGCGAGCTCGCGCTCGAGCAGCACGTGCTCGTGGCTCGTGCCCGAGATGTTCCGCGTGCCGCCAGCGCCAGCGCCGTAGCGGTCCAGCGCCTCGTGCATCGCTGCGAGCACCTTGGGATGCTGCCCCATGCCGAGATAGTCGTTCGAGCACCAGACGGTGACCTCGCGCGTGCCGCCGCCGTCGTGGCGGATGGCGCGCGGATAGGCGCCCGCCTGGCGCTCGAGGTCGGCGAAGACCCGGTAGCGACCCTCCCGGCGGAGCCCGTCGAGGGCGGAACGGAAGAAGGCTTCGTAGTTCATGTCGGTTCTCCCCGGGTCACGGGCTGCGCCATGAGAGGACGGCGATCGCGCAGGCGCGGCGCGACGTCGTGGTTCTGGGCCGTGCGGCGCCCTGAGTCATTGACGCAGGTCATGCCGGCACCGGCGCGAGACAGGCATCGAGGGCGGCCCGGAGCCGGACCACATCCAGCCTTGGGCCGACGGCGACGACATGCGGCGCGAGCCCGCGCTCGGGCGCGAGACGCTCGACCGACGACCGCCCCTCGGCGATCTGGAAACGCAACCACCCCGTCGTGGCCGGCAGCGTGCCATGCAGTCTCTCGACCCGCCCATAGGCCCCGTCGGCCACCTCGTCCAGTAGCCGGCCGAGGCGCTCGGCATCGCAGGGCGCGGCCCGGCCCGGCTCCCACGCGGCGCTGCGCCCAGCCGGGATGCGATGCGCGGCGCGGCGCTCCATCGCCCAGCGCCACAAGGCCTCGATCCGCAGAGGCAGCATCAGGAACCAGTGCTCGAGTACAGCCAGCGCGGCAAGCGTGCCGAGAAGGCCGGCGGCAACCACATCGAAGGACGTCGCCCCGGGCGCGAGGGCGCGATGGAACAGCCAGGCGCAGAACAGGGTGCCGGCGGTCACGGAAAACGGGAACAGCATGTTCATCGGCCGCGACCGGAAATAGGTGCCGATGTAGCGCAGGTGCTCCGGCAGGAAGGCCCGGCCCGTATTGCGCGCGCCGAGGAAGATGTTGAGCTTGGCGCTCTGCCGCATGACCCACAGGATCATGAAGGTCCAGGCGCCGACCTGGTTCGGCTGGCCCCAGCTCAGCGCCAGCACCAGCGCCGCGCCGAGCAGGATGGCGACCTCGTGCCACAGGATGGCCGCGAGCGCAGCGCCGACCCGGCGGACGCCCCTCGCGCCAGCGGGACAGCCCTCCCGCCGCGGCCCGGTGATGATGCCGGTCAGGAAGGACAGCTCGATCCATCCCCACACCGCGAGACCGCAGAAGAAGCCGGCATAGGCCGCGGCCGGCGTCGTCTCGCCGGCCACGAGCCAGAGCCCGGACAGGGCCGCCGCCAGCACCACGGTCGCCCAGGCCATGCTGCGGCGAAAGGTTTCGGGGCGGAGCCGGTCAAGCAGCAGGATGACGCCCGTGCTGAACCACCACGCGAAGACCGTCACCAGCACGGGCAGGGCGATGTCGATCATCGGCGCGGCCCCCGGCCCTTCCCCCCTACCAGGCCGGCGAGAGACGGGCGTCGGCCGGCAGGTCGTGCCGCCGCGGCCGGCGCACCAGCGCGCGCAGGAAGGTCGCAGCCGCCGCGGCCGAGAGCCCGACGCGCCGCAGGCCGCCGAGAACACCCCCCTTGGCCTTGGCCGCGCCGATCGCCTCGGCGATGCGGTTCAGCCGCTCCATGTCCCTCAGGAAGCCCGGATGATCCACATCGAGCGTGGCCGGGAAGACCTGGCGGCAGATCTCCTCGGTGATGCGGAACACGCGCATGTCGTACTCCGTGGCCGTCATGCCGAGCGCCTTGTGGAACTCCGGGCGCGCGTGGTCGCGCACGAACATCGTGGCGAAGACCGCGAGCTGGAAGAAGCGGCACCACCACAGATTGATCCCCCGCAGGAGCTGCGGATTGGCGCGCATCAGCAGGGCGAAGGCCTCGCCGTGGCGGAACTCGTCGTTGCACCACTTCTCGAACCACTGGAAGATCGGGTGGAAACGCAGCTCCGGATGCCGCTCGAACTGGCGGTAGATCGTGATGTAGCGCGCATAGCCGATCTTCTCGCTCAGGTAGGTGGCGTAGAAGATGAACTTCGGCTGGAAGTAGTGGTATTTCTTCGCCCTGGTCAGGAATCCCAGATCCACGCCGACGCCGATGTCCTTCAGGCTGTCGTTGATGAAGCCCGCATGGCGGCTCTCGTCACGCGCCATGACGGAGAAGAGCTCCTTCATGTCGGGATTCTTCACGCGCTTCTTGATCTCGGCGTAGAGCACGCATCCCGAGAACTCGGCCGTGACGCTGCTGACGAGGAACTCGACCAGTTCCTTCCTCAACCCCTCGGGCAGGGAAGAGAGGTCGAAGCGGTCGAACTCCTCGTTGCGGACGAAGTGCCCCTTGTTGGGATCGGCACGGAACTCGTCCATCAGCCGGTCCCACTGGGCGCGCAGCGGCTCGACCTGCACGCGGTCCATCGCCGCGAAATCGGTCGTGTAGAAGCGCGGGCTGAGCACCGTCTCGGTCATGGCCATGCGGGTCGCCTCGGCGCTCGCATGAGATTTCGGGCCCTGATGGACCGAGGCGACGAGGCCCTCGCGGGGGCCGCCGAGGATGCTGGTCTCCATCACGCGGCCTCCTTCGGCTCGAAGCCGCAGTGATAGAGTTCCGTGAGCTCGAAGATCGCGACCCATTGCGTCCAGAGCCGCGTCAGCGGTCCGGCGCGATAGACGGTGGCCGAGGTCTGGAAGCTCAGCTTGTCCCCGAAGGCGACGTGATCGGGGGCACCATGCACCACGACGCGGTCACCCGGACGCAGCTCGACCCCTTCGGGCACCGCATAGGCGTGGAAACTGTCGAAGCTGCGCTCGATCTCCACCGTGCAGGGAACCTCGAGCGTCGCCGTTCCGCCCAGCCAGGCCGGCCAGGTCCTTTCCTTGGTCATTTGTCATTCTCCCCGCGTTGCAGGAGGCGCAGGAACGCCTCCGCGTTTGTCTGGCCGAAGGCCAGAAGGTCGAGCCGCCGGCCGGTCGCCGGGTCGTCGAGCGTGAGCCGTCCGTCGCTCCAGGCGGTCAGAAGGAAGGGCGCCTCGGGACCGATGCCGCGGAGGCGACGATCGCGCGCAAGGCCGCGCAGCGTGCCGCGCATGAAGCCATCCTCGCCCGGCGGCATCACGAAGACGGCGCGGCCATCGCGCCCATCGCGGATCAGCACCGAGCCATCCCCGGCATCCTGGGCGGTGAAGCTGCGAACCGCCTGCGCCTGAGCGCCGGACTGCTCGGGCGAGCGCAACCCTCCGACCGGGGCGACGGTAAGCGCGACCAGACCCAGCATGGCGACGCCCACCCAGAGGACCGGACCACGGGGAAAGACGTCGTTGCGGATGGCGCGCGACATGACAGCGTCTCCTCAGGCCATGGCCTCGGCACCCGCCTTGGCGGGGCGGCGGGCCGCCTCGGGCAGCGCAGGCACGGGCAAGGCGCTCGCCGCGGCCAGCGCGCGGCCCAGGATCTGCGCCACCGCCTCGGCATCGGCGAGGCCGCGCAGCATCGGCTCAGGCCTCGCGAAGCGCCACGGGCGCAGATGCGGCCAGAGCATGATCCAGGATACCCGCTGCCCAGGCGCCATGCGAAGCGCGATGTCTCCGCTGCCGTCCGGCTGCCGCGCGAGCGACGCCGCCTCGATCAGCGCGAAGGGCAGGTTGATCGTCACCGGCAACGCCACGCCGACACGCATCACCACGCGGCGCGTGGTGATGGAATAGACCGTGACGCGCGCGGCGATCCAGGCATAGAAGGCCAGGAAGCCGATCGGCACGGCGCCGAGCGCGATGAGCAGCGCGGCGCCGGCCGCAATGTCGGCGGCGCTGCCGCCGTCTGCCGCGATCGTCGCGCCGCGCCACACCGCCAGCAGGAGGAAATAGGCCGCGATCCCGCGCAGATGCAGCGCGCGGCGCGCGAGCAGCCGCCACGCCGGGCGACCCTGCCACAGCAGCGTCTCGCCTTCGGGCAGGCGGCCGGGCAGGCCCGGAACGGGCTCGAGCCCGTGCTCGGTCACGATGGGGCGGGGCGCGGCGTCCGTCACAGCAAGGGCTCGCTGCGCTCGGGCGTGGCATGCAGGTGGCCGCCGCCGAAGTAGCCCGAAATTCGGTCCTCCTCCCGCAGCGTCACCTCGTCGGGCTTCGCGATGCCGGGCGCGGCGGCGAGTTGCGCGGCCGTGACCGAGACCACGCGCACGTCGCCATCGTCGTTCACGGTGGCGAGGAACATGGGCACCAGCACGCGCCGCCCGGACGGGGTCTCGACCTCGATGTAGCGCAGGATCGCTTCGGAACGATCCACCCAGAGGTCCACGACGCGGCCCGCCGTCTCGCCATCGAGCGTGACGACTGCCCGCCCGCGCGGATCCGGGTCCTCGGCCGCGATCGTCCAGCCGCCCGACGCGCGGAGCGGCACGATCTTCGGCAGGTTGTCGTCGAAGGCGAGGTCCGGCTCCTCCGCCCGAAGCGAATAGGAGGCGGCGCCGATCCCGTCCTGCATCGGATCGCCCGTGGGCGTGATGGGCGTGCCGTTGTAGGGATCCTCCACCGCAAGCCCCGTCAGGTCGCGCTCCGGCTGCTGGCCCTGCACGATCGTCTTGCCGTGCGGATGATGCAGCAGGAAGGTCTTGGGGGGCGGCGTCTCCGGGAAGCCGTGGATGGTTCCGAAGTTCGGCCGGTCGGAACGGTCGGAGACGAGCGGATAGCCTTCCCGCTTGTTCTCGCGGTGCAGGTAGAAGATCAGCCCCGCGAAGAAGGCGAAGAACAGGTAGAGCGACAGCGCCGCGAGATCCAGGAAGACCGGGGTGGGTGGTGGCGTGGGCATGATGGCCTCCGCGTCCAGGGGTCAGACCGATGCCGGGCCGGCGACGCCGGTCCGGGTAGTCGCAGTCGGCCGCACTCGGGCGATCAAGGGACCCACGGCGGCAATGGCGGCGAAGAGAAGCGCGATCTCGAAGGCATAGACGACGACGTAGCCCGTGGCCGGCCCGTCGAGGCCAGCGCCGAGGAGGCCGGCCGAGGTGGCCAGGGTGACGCCATCGCGGAACGCACCGCCAAGAGCCATCGCCGCTCCGCCGCAGGTCGCCTGCACGGCGCCCCAAAGGCCGAGCGCCAGCCCGATCTTGTCCGGCGGCGCGGCGCGCATGCAGGCAGTCAGCGTCGCATGCCCGAACAGCCCCGCCCCCAGCCCGATGATCGCGGTCCCCAGCGCGAACAGCGGCGCCGACGAAACCGGCGCAGCGAAGATGATCAGCGCGAAGCCCAGGATGCCGGTGAGCGGGCCGTATCCCATGATGCGATAGGTGTCCGCGCCGCGCGACAGCGCGCGCGCCGCCACGACGAAGCCCGCGATGCCGCCCCCGGCCATGAGCGCCGTCAGCCCGGTCGTGGCACCGACGCCGAGGCCGAGCACTTGGCCGCCATAGGGCTCGAGCAGCACGTCCTGCATCGCGAAACCCGCCGTGCCGAGGCCCGTCGCCACCAGCCGCCGCGTCCATGGCCCCTGCCTGCGCATGATGCGGAAGCTCTCGAGGAAGCGCGGGTCGCCCTCCTTCAACCCCGTGGTGCGGCTCGGGTCGAGCGCCTCCTGCTTCCAGACGGCGATGAAGTTCAGCACCAGCGTCGCCGCTGCCACGCCCTGGATGAGCTGGATCAGGCGGAGCTGGCTGAAATCGGCCAGCAGCAGCCCGAAAACCATGGCCGAGGCCACCATGCCGACCAGCAGCATGGTCGAGAGAAGCGCGACCACATTGGGCTGCGCCCGCTCCGGCACGAGATCCGTGGCGAGCGCGAGGCCGACCGTCTGCGTCGTGTGAAGCCCGGCACCGACCATCAGGAAAGCGATCGCCGCGCAGAGCTGCGCCACCCAGTCCGGCGCCCAGGTGTCCCCGGACAGGATGATGAGCGCGAAGGGCATCATGGCGAGGCCGCCGAACTGGATAACGGTCCCGAGCCAGAAATACGGCACGCGCCGCCAACCCAGAACCGAGCGGTAGGTGTCCGAGCGGAAGCCGATCAGGGCGCGCAAAGGCGCGAAGACCAGCGGCAACGCGACCATCACGGCCACCAGCGTGGCCGAGACCCCAAGTTCCACGATCATCACGCGGTTCAGCGTGCCGATCAGAAGCACCGCCGACATGCCGCAGGAAATCTGGAACAGCGACAGCCGCATCAGTCGCGACATAGGCAGCTCGCCCGTCACGGCATCGGCGAAGGGCAGGAGGTCGTTGCCGACCTTCGTCCATACACGGGCGATGCGGGCGTTGATGCCGGTCATGGCCGCAGCAACTCCAGTCCCTGCGAGGTGTAGAAGCCCTTCGCAACCCTGCGGCTGCGCCCCGGTTCGAAGGCCGCCAGACCCGGCTCGCACGCAATCAGCCGGCGCAGCGCGGCCTCGCCGACCGGCTCTATCGCCGGCGCCCGATCCCCCCGAGGAAACGCACGCCCGAGAAAATGCATCCCGGCAAGCAGGGGCGTGCGGGGTGCAAAGGTGAAGAGGATCGAACGCCGCACACGCGGGGCAAGGCCGGCCAGAGCCTTCACGGCGTCCGTGGCGCGGTAGTGGATCAGGCTGTCCATCGCCACGACGTGGTCGAAGCTCCCAAGGCCCGGGTCGAGCATGTCACCGACCTCGAAGCGCAAGCCGCGCACGCCGTCTCCAACGCGCTCGCGCGCCACCTCCACCAGCGAGCGCGAGACATCGATCGCCAGCACCTCGGCGCCGCGCCGCGCGGCCTCCAGCGCCAGCGCCCCGGTGCCGCATCCGGCATCGAGCAGCCGGAGGCCGCGCATGTCCTGCGGCAACCAGCCGAGAAGCGTGGTGCGCATCGCCTCGCGCCCCGCGCGCACCGTCGCCCGGATGGCGGAAACGGGTGCATCCGAGGTCAGCCGCGCCCAGGCCTCCGCCGCCGTGCGGTCGAAATAGGTCTCGATCTCGCCGCGGCGCGCGGCCCAACTGCCCGAGTTCATCTCAGTCGAACCCCAGGAGGTCGAAGATCTCACGGTCCTTGAGCGGCTCGGCCTCGAGCGCGTCGGTGCCGCGCCACAGATGCTCGGCGAGACGAATGTACTCGTCCTGCACCGCGAGGAGCTCCGGCGTCGGCTCCATCTCGAACAGCGTCGCCTTCTTCAGCCGCGACCGCCGGATGGCGTCGAGGTCCGGGAAATGGGCGAGCGTCCGCATGCCCGAGGCCTGGTTGAACTTCTCGATCTGATCCGTCGCAGCCGATCGGTTGGCGATCACGCCGCCAAGCCGGACCGGATAGTTCTTCGCCTTCGCCTTGATGGCCGCGACGATGCGGTTCATCGCGAAGATGCTGTCGAAGTCGTTCGCTGCGACAACGAGTCCGCGATCGGCATGAAGCAGCGGCGAGGCGAAGCCGCCACAGACGACATCGCCGAGGACGTCGAAGATCACCACATCCGTCTCGTCGAGCAGGTGATGCTCCTTCAGCAGCTTCACGGTCTGGCCGACCACATAGCCGCCGCAGCCGGTTCCAGCCGGCGGACCGCCCGCCTCGACACAGAGGACACCGTTGTAGCCCTCGAACACGAAATCCTCGGCGCGCAGCTCCTCCGTGTGGAACTCGACGGTCTCCAGGACATCGATGACGGTCGGGATCAGACGCTTCGTCAGCGTGAAGGTCGAATCATGCTTCGGATCGCAGCCGATCTGCAGCACGCGCCGGCCGATCTTCGAGAAGGCGACGGCGAGGTTGGAGGAGGTCGTGCTCTTGCCGATGCCGCCCTTGCCATACACCGCGAAGACCTTCGCCGTCCCGGTCGCGGCCATCGCATCCATGTGCACCTGGACGCTTCCATCGCCATCGCCGAGCCGTCGCGCCATGGCGAGGGCGGGCGGGGGTCTCACCACGACCGTCATGCAGGAAGCCCCTCCGATATGCCTTCGATCCGGTCCTCGAGTTCCTCGCCGGCGCGGCGCAGGGCGTCGAGGACATCGTCGCTGGGTTGCCAGTAGCGCCGCTCATGCGCCTCGAGCAGCCGGCTCGCGATCCGCGCGGATGCCATGGGGTTGAGCGCGGCAAGCCGCCTGCGCATCTCCTCATCCAGCATGTAGGTCTGCGCGAGGTGCTGATAGACCCAGGGGGCGACCTGGCCGGTCGTCGCCGACCAGCCGAGGGTGTTGGTCACCTGCGCCTCGATCGTGCGGACGCCCTCGTGGCCATGCTGCAGCAGCGGCTCGAACCAGCGGGGATTGAGCGCGCGGGTCCGCGTCTCAAGCGCGACCTGTTCGGCGACCGTGCGCACCTTGCCCTCCCCGCGCGTCTGGTCGCCGACATAGACCGCCGCATCGCTCCCGCGTGCCGTGCGCACCGCACGGCTGATGCCGCCCAGCGTGTCGAAGTAGTGATCGACGCTGGTGATCCCGAGCTCGACGGAATCGAGGTTCTGGTAGGTCACCTCGACGGTGCCGAGGACGTGCTGCAGGACCGTGTCCTGGCGCATCGGCCGGCCGGCCACGCCATAGGCGAAGCCCTTGCGACGCAGATAGGTGTCGCCGAGCTCGTCCTCGTCCTGCCAGGCGCCCTGCTCGAGCATCAGATTCACATTCGCCCCGTAGGCACCATCGGCATTGCCGAAGACACGCAGCGCAGCCTGCTCCATCGTGCCGCCGTGACGCGCGAGATAGGCCAGCGCGTGCTTGCGCACGTAGTTCATAGCCTCGGGCTCTTCGGCCTGCGCCGCGAGCAGGGCGGCTTCGGCCAGAAGCTTCGTCTGCATCGGGAGGAGATCGCGGAAGATCCCCGACAGGGTCGCGACGACATCGATCCGCGGCCGCCCCAGCGCCTCGAGCGGCAGAAGGCGGGCACCGGCTAGGCGGCCATAGGAATCGTGCCGCGGCGCCGCGCCCATCAGCCAAAGCGCCTGCGCGATCGGGCCGCCTTCGGTCTTCAGATTGTCCGTCCCCCAGAGAACGATCGCCACGGTCTCGGGCAGGGCGCCGGTTTCCTCGCGATGTCGCGCCAGGAGGCGTTCCGCCTGCCGCGCGCCATCCTCCACAGCGAAGGCCGACGGGATCCGGAACGGGTCGAACCCGTGCAGGTTGCGCCCGGTGGGCAGGACATCCGTGTTGCGCAGGAGGTCTCCACCCGGAGCGGGACGGACGAAGCCGCCATCAAGCGCATGGAGAATGGCCGGTGTCTCGTGATCCTCCGCGAGCAGCGCGTCGAGCGCCGCCCGGCGAGCCGGATCCGTGACGCCCGCGGCATCGAGCATCTGCGCCCGCACCTCCGGCCCGGGGGGACGCCCGATCACGTGCAGACCCTGCGGAATCAGGGTGTACTCGAGCTCTAGGAGGGCCTCCCCGAGCGACCTAATGCGCTCAGGCGCATCGGCACCCCAGACCGGCTCGGCCGTGGCGAGGTCCACCTGCGCGGCCTGCGCCTGGATCAGGCCCGCCAAGGCCGCGCGCTGCATCTCCGCCGTCTCGGGCGGCAGGCCCCGCCAACGATCCAGTGATGCCTTGAGGTCCAGCAAGCCTCGATAGAGCCCCGCATGCCCGACCGGCGGCGTGAGATAGGAAATCAGCGTCGCCGCCGCCCGCCGCTTGGCGAGCGATCCCTCCGACGGATTGTTCGACGCGTAGAGATAGAGGTTCGGCAGATCCGCGATCAGCCGGTCGGGCCAGCAGGCACCCGACATCCCCACCTGCTTGCCCGGCATGAACTCGAGCGCCCCATGCATGCCAAAATGCAGCACCGCGTCGGCCCCGAAATCCTCGCGGATCCAGCGATAGAAGGCGGAGAAGGCATGGGTCGGCGCGAAGTCACGCTCGAATAGCAGCCGCATCGGATCGCCTTCCCAGCCGAAGCCGGGCTGCACGCCGATGAACACGTTGCCGAGGCTGACGCCATGCACATGGATCGTCGCGCCATCGGATTGCACACGCCCTGGCGCCGGCCCCCAGACCGCCTCGATCTCCTTGAGATACGGCTCCCGGCGGACATGCTCGTCAGCGGGGATGCGAGCGGCGACGTTGCAGGGCGCTCCGTGGCGCGCGGCATTGCCCTCCAGGACCATCGCCCGCAGAGCCTCCACGCTCGGCGGCAGGTCGATGGCATAGCCCGCCTCTCGCATCGCCGTCAGCGTCCGGTGCAGGGATTCGAAGACGGAGAGATAGGCGGCGGTGCCCGTGGCGCCGGCATTGGGCGGGAAATTGAACAGGACGATCGCGACGCGGCGCTTCTCGCGCCGGCCGCGGCGCAGCGCGACGAGCTTCGCCACGCGCGCCGCCAGCATCGCCGTGCGCTCGCCATGGGCGATCATGTCGCCACGACCCTCGCCCGTAGCCCCGGCGCGCCCGCCGAAGGTCATCGGCGCAATGGCGCCGTCGAGTTCCGGGATCGCGACCATCATCGTGGCCTCGACCGGGGTCAACCCACGCGGGTCGTCCTGCCACTGTGCAAGCGTCTGGAACTCCAGCGGATGGGCCGCGACATAGGGCACATCCAGGCGCGCCAGCATCTCCTCAGCCGCGCGCGCATCGTTGTAGGCAGGCCCGCCCACCAGCGAGAATCCGGTCAGGGACAGGACAGCATCAACCGTCCTGCGCCCATCGCGCAGGAAGTAGCGCTCGATCGCCGGACGCTGATCCAGACCCGATGCGAAGGCCGGCACGACGGCAAGCCCCCGCGCCTCGAGCGCCTCGATCACCGCATCGTAGTGCGCGGTATTGCCGGCGAGGAGGTAGGAGCGCATCACCAGCACCCCCACCCTGCCGCCATCGCCACCACCAGGCAGTTGCCCAGTATCCTCGATGATGCGGCCGCGGGCACGCGGATGGTAAAGCCCCACCTCGGGATACTGGACGGGCGGCGCGACGCGCAGGCCCCGCGCCTGCTCCGCGCGCGCCCCGGTCGCATAGCGGCTGACCAGCAGCCGGACCATGTTGCCGAGGTTCTGCTCGGTGCCCGCGAGCCAGTACTGGAGCCCCAGGAAATAGGCGCGCACATCCTGCGCCGTGCCGGGAATGAAGCGGAGCAGGCGCGGCAGCTCGCGCAGCATCCGCATCTGCCCCTGCCCCGATGATCCGCCCTCCCTGCCGCGCGAGCCGCGCAGCTTGCGCAGCAGGCCGATAATGCCCCTTGCCTCCGCCGACATGTCGAAGCGGCCGAGCCGCGTCAGCCGCACCACCTCGCCGGCGGAGAGACAGCAGAACATCGCGTCGCAGGAACCGCGCCGGGCCTCGAGCGCAGGCAGAACGGCCCGGACATGCTCGTCGAGGAACAGCATGGTGGCGATGATGATGTCGCCGCTCGCGATGTCAGCCCGGCAGCGGCTGAGCGCCTCGTTCTCGCCCGACCAGTCCTCGGCGGCATGGACGACGAAACGCAGGCCGGGGAGCTCGCGCCGGAGGGCAGCCGCCGCCCGCTCGGCCGCACGCGCCAGATGGCTGTCCATCGTGACGAGGACGACGCGGATCTCGGCCGCGTCAGCGGGAGAAATGCGCCTTGGCATCGTAGAGCGTCTCGAGGGTGATGGTGCGAAGCCCGCGCTCCTGCGCGAACCTTTCGGTGTTGCGGCGCGCCTTTCCGCGCACGAAGAAGGGGATCTTGCGGAGTTCGTTCTCCGCCTCGGCGGCCCAGGCAGCCGGCCCGGCGGGAATGGGCTCCGGCGGCGGGACGGCCGCCGTGCCATGGCCAAGATGCGAGGGGCCCGCGCCGTCCGCGAACTCGAAATCCTCGCGGAACATGCCGAGCAGGTGTTCCTCGAGGCCCATCATCAGCGGATGGACCCAGGTGTCGAACAGCACGTTCGCGCCCTCGAAGCCCATCTGCGGCGAATGGCGCGCCGGGAAGTCCTGCACATGCACGGGGGCCGAGATCACCGCGCAGGGAATGCCGAGGCGCTTCGCGACATGCCTTTCCATCTGCGTGCCGAGCACGAGCTCGGGCCTCAGCGCCGCGATCGCCTCCTCGACCTTCAGATAGTCGTCGGTCAGCAGGGCCTCGATCCCGTGCGCGCGCGCGGCCTCGCGCAGTTCGCGGGCGAATTCCCGGCTGTAGCTGCCGAGGCCCACCACCTCGAAGCCCAGCTCCTCCGCGCAAACCCGGGCCGCCGCGATCGCATGGGTCGCATCGCCGAACACGAAGACGCGCTTGCCCGTCAGGTAAGTCGAGTCCACCGAGCGCGAGTACCAGGGCAGCCGGGAACTGACCGCCACCCTTCCAGCGTCGAGCCCCGCCAATGATGCGACTTCCGCCAGGAAATCCCGCGTCGCGCCGACGCCGATCGGAACCGTCCGCGTCTGCGGCATCCCGAACTGCCGCTGCAGGTAGGCAGCGGCCATGCCCGCGACCTCGGGGTAGAGCACCACGTTGAAGTCGGCCTCGCAGAGCCGCGCGAGGTCCGCCGGCGCAGCGCCCAGCGGGGCCACCACATTCACCGCGACGCCGAGCGCGCGGAGCAGACCCTCCACCTCCGTCACGTCGTCGCGATGCCGGAAGCCGAGGCTCGTCGGCCCCAGGATGTTGGCGCGCGGCGGCCCGACTTCCCGCGTGCCGCGCGGCGCGGCGAACGCCCGCACCAGGCGATAGAAGGTCTCCGCCGCGCCCCAGTTCTCCTTCTTCTGATAAGCAGGCAACTCCAGTGGCACGACCGGCACCGGAAGCCCGAGCGTGCGGGCGAGGCCGCCGGGATCGTCCTGGATGAGCTCGGCCGTGCAGGAGGCGCCGACCAGCATCGCCTCGGGCCGGAAGCGTTCGCACGCATCGCGGGCGGCATCCATGAACAGTGCGGCGGTGTCCCTCCCGAGGTCGCGCGCCTGGAAGGTCGTGTAGGTGACGGGCGGGCGCGAGGCACGCCGCTCGATCATGGTGAAGAGCAGGTCCGCGTAGGTGTCGCCCTGCGGCGCGTGCAGCACGTAATGGACACCGCGCATCGAGGCCGCGACGCGCATCGCCCCCACATGCGGCGGCCCCTCGTAGGTCCAGAGGGCGAGTTCCATGGCCTACACCGCGAGCCTTGCGCGCCGCACCAGCGGCCGCGCGAACAACTCTGCGAGATCGCCCGCCTGCTCATAGCCCTGGATCGGCGTGAAGACGAGCTCGATGGACCACTTCGTCGTGAAGCCCTCCGCCTCGAGCGGATTCGCAAGCCCCAGTCCGCAGACCGTCAGGTCCGGCCGCGCCGCGCGGCAACGGTCGAGCTGCCGTTCGACATGCTGGCCTTCGGACAAGGTGACGCCCGCCGGAAGCAGCGCGAGCTCCTCCGCCAGATGCTCACGGTGCAGGTAGGGCGTGCCGATCTCGACCGGCACCATGCCGCATTCCCTCGTGAGGAAGCGCGCCAGCGGGATCTCGAGCTGCGAGTCGGGGAAGAAGAACACCGTCCGGCCCGCAAGTCGCTCGCGGCGCTGCGCCACCGCGGTCGCGGCACGCGCGGCACCCGGGCCGACGGCGGCGTCAAAGCGCGCAGGCGCCACCCCCCAGGCCTCGGCCGCAGCGCGCAGCCAAGCGGTCGTCCCCTCGGCGCCAAGCGGGAATGGCGCGCAGAGCCGTCGGGCGCCGCGCGCTTCGAGCCGCCGCGCCGTCTCCCCGAGGAAGGGCTGGGCGAGAAGGAACTGCGTTCCTTCGCCGACCGCCGGCAGCTCGCCCGCGCGCCGCGAAGGCAGGAAGCGCACCGGCCCGACGCCCAGCGCGGCGAACAGGCGCAGGAACTGGTCCTCAACCACTTCCGCAAGGGCGCCGACCACCAGCAGGGAGCGGGCGGCGCCGGGTTCGGCCGGCATCTCGGGCACCAGCGCGGCGAGGCAGGCATCCTCGCCCTGGGTGAAGGTCGTCTCGATGCCGCTGCCCGAGTAATTCAGCACCCGCAGCCTCGGCGCGAAGCGCCGCGAGAGGCGCTGGGCGGCGCGCGAGAGGTCGAGCTTGATGACCTCCGACGGGCAGGAGCCGACGAGGAACAGCATCCGGATGTCCGGGCGCCGCTCGATCAGCCGCGTCACCACGCGGTCGAGCTCGTCATTCGCATCCGCCATGCCGGCGAGGTCGCGCTCGTCGATGATGGCGGTGGCGAAGCGCGGCTCGGCGAAGATCATCACGCCGGCCGCGGATTGCAGGAGATGCGCGCAGGTGCGGCTGCCCACGACGAGGAAGAAGGCGTCCTGGATCTTGCGGTGCAGCCAGACGATCCCGGTCAGGCCGCAGAACACCTCGCGCTGGCCGCGCTCGCGCAGCACGGGGGGAACGCCGCAGCCCGCCGCGGCGCCAGCCGGAGCGGGGCTTGCGGCGAGGCCGCTCATCCGGCGGCTCCCGGTGCGGCGTGGCTGCCGCCCTGCCAGCGCCCGTCCTCGCGCCGCGCGGCGCGCAGCTTCAGCAGGAACTGTGCGGCGTTGAACACGTAGGCGGCATAGGCCGCGAGCGCGAGCAGCATCTGCGCGCGCCCGTCGCCGATCCCGGCGATGACGACGCCGAGATAGGCGGTGTGCAGCGCGAGGACGAGCATCGAGAACACGTCCTCCCAGAAGAAGGCAGGGGCGAAGAGCCAGCGCCCGAACACCTCCTTCTCCCAAATGCAGCCCGTGACCATGATCGCGTAGAGCACGAGCGTCTTGATCACGACCGACCAGGTCGCGATCTCATAGCCCGCGCCGGTCAGCAGGTAGCGCGTGACAAGCGCGAGGCTGACGAGGAACACCGCGAACTGGAGCGGCGCGAGCACGCCCTGGACAACGGTCCATGGGGAGGCGTCGCGGCGCCGGCGCTCCTCATTCGTGTAGAGCGGGCGGCTCGATCCATGCGCCCGGCGCGTCCGTCCACAGGAAGCCCCCCAGGGCGAGCAGTCGAGCGCGTCGATCAGCCCGGCAATACGATCAGTTGTAGGCATTGCTTGACTTCTCCTCCCGCGGGGCGTGGGCTAGCCGGGCACCGAGAAGCCGCGTCCAGGCGGCGGATCGCACCGGGGAAACGGGCCAGAACCATGCATCTCTTGAAGGACTGCGAGTCATCCGGCCCTCCCTCGGCGGCGTGCTGGCTCAGGGAGGCTAAGTGTCGCGGCGATCGAGTGTCAAGGAAGATTGACGTATTGATTCCTTGACATCCGCGCGCCCAGGGAATGAAGTCGGCAAGGGAGAGACTTCATGGCCGCTAAGCCGATGACCGGTCACGAACGCAGTAGCGAGGCCGAGGCGGCGGGCAGCGAGGCTGCACCCCTATTCCCACCGGCTTCCGAGATTCGCGTCACCGTCCCTCCGGCCGCGACCTCGGCCTCCGAAACCGCCGCCGCGGCCGTCAAGCGGCGCAGGCACCGCGTCTCGGTGATCGCGCGCACGCTCGAGACCGACATCATCCCGCGCCTGATGCTCGCGCACCGCGCGGCCTCGCCCGCCGCCTATCTCGACAGCCGCGTCACCGACGCGCCCACCGAGGCGGACATCGAGGCGGTGCTCGGCCTCGCGATGCGTGCCGACCTGCAGGGCGCGCTCGCCTATCTCGAGGCGCTGCGCGCGCGCGGCCTCGGGCTCGAGCGCCTCTACATCGAACTCCTCGCCCCGGTCGCGCGCAGGCTCGGCGTGATGTGGGAGGAGGATCTCTGCGACTTCACCGCGGTCACAATCGGCCTGTCCTGCCTGCACCAGATCGTGCGCGAATACAGCCCGACCTTCGTCACGCGCACGCCCCGCGCCGAGCCCGACCGGCGCGCGCTGCTCGCGACCATGCCGGGCGAGCAGCACAGTTTCGGCCTGCTCGTCGTCGAGCAGTTCTTCCGCGGCGCCGGCTGGGATGTGTGGTCCGGCTCCGGCGCCGACCGGGCCGAGATCATCGAGGCCGTGAGCCGCGTCTGGTTCGGTGTCGCCGGCTTCTCGATCGCGAGCGAGATGCACCTGAACGGCCTCGCGATGCTGATCCGCGATGTCCGCCGCGCCTCGCGCAATGCCGGTCTCGGCATCCTGGTCGGCGGGCCACTCTTCCTCGAGAAGCCCGAACTGGTGGGGCTGGTCGGCGCCGACGCCACCGCCACCGACGGGCGCGACGCCACGCTCCAGGCCGAGACCCTGCTGGCCCTGCTCGGGCGGCAAGTCTGATGCGGCGCCGGGGCCACACCCCGCCGATCGTTCCGCAAGCCGCGGCGAATCCTGCGCCTTTGCTTGGATTCGGCCGGTTGCGGGGGCCGGGCCAATGAATAGAAATGGGGAGACGAGGAAGGAAAAGGCGGACCGCGCGGTGAAGTCCTTCAGCACGCCACGGAAGACCGTCGGGGATCTGGATGCGGATGCCGCCGCCGCGCTGATCAGCGCCGCCGCCGACATCGCGCTGATCCTCGATGCCGAGGGCATCATCCGGGATGTCGCCTTCAGCAGCGCCGAGCTCGCCGCGGAATTCGTGGCGCATGGCTCCTGGCTCGGCCAGCCCTGGATCGAGACCGTCGCGCGGGACAGCCGGCCCAAGGTCGAGGAACTCACCCAGGGCGCGGCGCCCCAGGGGTCGCGCTGGCGCCACGTCAATCAGTTGTCGGGTGACGGCAACTCGGTGCCGATCCTCTATTCCACGGCGCCGATCGGCAAGGCCGGCCGCATCGTCGTGTTCGGGCGCGACCTGCGCCCCGTCTCGCGGCTGCAGCAGCGCCTCGTCGAGGTGCAGCAATCCATGGAGCGCGACTATTCGCGCCTGCGCCAGGCCGAGACGCGCTACCGCCTGCTGTTCCAGATGTCGCCCGACCCCGTCCTGATCCTGGACGGGACCACACAGCGCGTCACCGAGGCCAACCCGGCCGCCCTGCGCCTCTTCGGCAAGGAACCGCGGCGCGCCGTCGGACGGCCGATCACCGAGATCCTCACACCCGACACGCGCCCGGCCGTGCAGGCTCTGCTCGCCGCCGTGCGCACCGCCGGCCGGGGCGACGACGTGCCCGCACGCCTCGCCGAGGGCGAGGCGGAGGTGAGCATCTCGGCCTCCACCTTCCGGCAGGAAGGCGCGCTGTTCTACCTGGTCCGCATCGCGATGTCGGACCCCGGCGCGGTCGCCCTGCCCCCGGCCAAGACGCAGCTTCTCAAGCTGATCGACGCGGTGCCCGACGCCTTCGTGGTGGCCGGGCCGGACGGGCGCATCGTCACCGCCAACGCCGCCTTCCTCGACATGATCGAGCTGGCCTCCGAGGACCAGGTGCGCGGCGAACCGCTCGACCGCTGGCTCGGCGCGCAGGATGTCGAGACCGAGGTGCTGCTCGGCCATCTGCGCAACCGCGGCTCGGTGCGCCTCTACAGTTCGACGCTGCGCGGCGAGCACGGGCTGCGCACGGAGGTCGAGATATCGGCCGTCACGGTCATGAGCGGCGGCAAGCCGTGCTTCGGCTTCTCGATCCGCGACGTCGGCGCGCGCCTCCGCCCGCCGCCGAGCACCGGCATCCGCCCCACCCGATCGGTCGAGCAGCTCACCGAGCTGATCGGCCGCGTGCCGCTCAAGGACCTGGTGCGCGAGGCGACGGATGCGATCGAGCGCCTGTGCATCGAGGCCGCGCTGGAGCTCTCCGGCGACAACCGCGCTGCCGCGGCCGAGATGCTCGGCCTGTCGCGACAGAGCCTTTACGTGAAGCTTCGCCGCTATGGCCTCGGCGACCTCGGGGCCGAGCCGGGCGAGGCGGGATAGGGGCCGGGTGTCGGGCCGCGCAGAACTCGACGCCGCGCCCGCCACGCAAACCCGCGCCTACCCTGCGCCCGGGGCGGTGCTGGAACTGCTCAAGCCCATCACCTGGTTCCCGCCCATGTGGGCCTTCCTGTGCGGCGCGGTGGCTTCGGGCGCCGCCTTCGGCGAGGCGTGGCTGCTGATCGCCGCGGGCATCCTCCTCGCCGGGCCGCTGGTCTGCGGCATGAGCCAGGCCGTGAACGACTGGTTCGACCGCCATGTGGATGCGATCAACGAGCCGCAGAGGCCGATCCCTTCGGGCCGCATGCCCGGCCGCTGGGGGTTGTGGGTGGCCGTGGCCTGGACCGGCGTCTCGCTCGCCTGGGGCGCGATGCTCGGCGCCTGGGGCCTGATCGCCACGGCCTGCGGCGTCGCGCTGGCCTGGGCCTATTCGGCGCCGCCGCTGCGGCTGAAGGCGAATGGCTGGTGGGGCAACCTCGCCTGCGGCCTCGCCTATGAAAGCCTGCCCTGGATCACCGCCGCAGCGGTGCTGACGCAGGCGGCGCCGAGGCCCGCGGTGCTCGCGATCGCGCTGCTCTACGGCCTCGCCGCGCACGGGATCATGACGCTGAACGACTTCAAGGCGATCGAGGGCGACCGCCGCAGCGGCATCCGCTCGCTGCCCGTGATGCTGGGGCCGGAGCGCGCGGCGCGCGTCGCCTGCTGGTTCATGGCGGTCCCGCAGGCGGTGGTGGTGGCACTGCTGCTCGCGATGGCCGCGCCGCTGGAAGCCGCGATTGTCGCCGCGCTGCTCGCCGGGCAGGCCTGGGCCATGCGGCGCATGCTGACCGACCCGAGGCGGCTCGCCCCCTGGTACAACGGCACGGGCGTCGTGCAATTCGTGCTCGGGATGCTGGCGAGCGCCTTCGCCCTGCGCGCGGGGGCCGGGCTGTGACGGCGCGCGGCCTCTCCTGGGGTGGCATCCTGCGCGTCGGCCTCGTGCAGACCGCACTCGGCGCGGTGGTGGTGCTGACCACCTCGGCGCTGAACCGCGTGATGGTGGTCGAACTCGCCCTGCCCGCCACTCTGCCGGGGCTGCTCGTCGGCATCCACTACGCGCTGCAGATGCTGCGGCCGCGCTGGGGCTACGGCTCCGACATGGGCGGCCGGCGCACGCCCTGGATCCTGGGCGGGATCGCGGTTCTGGCCCTGGGCGGGCTTCTCGCGGCCTGCGCGACCGCGCTGATGGGGGTTGCGCTGTGGCCGGGGGTGGCGCTGGCGGCGGTCGCCTTCGCGCTGATCGGCCTCGGCGCCGGCGCGGGCGGGACATCGCTGCTCGTGCTGCTCGCCGCGCGCGTGGACGAGGCGCGGCGCGCCGCGGCGGCCTCCATCGTCTGGATCATGATGATCGCGGGCTTCGTGCTGACCACCGCGATCGCCGGGCGCTTCCTCGATCCCTACACGCCGGAGCGGCTGATCGCCGTCTCTGCCTGCGTCTCGGTCATCGCCATGCTCGTCGCCACGCTCGGCGTCATCGGCATCGAGGGCCCGGCCGCGGCGCGCGCGGCGCCCGAACCGGCCAGCAAGCCGCCCTTCCGCCAGGCGCTCGCCGAGGTCTGGGCGGAACCGGAGGCGCGCCGCTTCACCGTGTTCATCTTCCTCTCCATGCTCGCCTACAGCGCGCAGGACCTCATCCTCGAACCCTTCGCCGGCACCGTCTTCGGCCGCACGCTCGGGCAGAGCACGCAACTCTCCTCGCTGCAGAACGCCGGGACGCTGATCGGCATGATCCTCGTCGCGGTGGTCGGCTCGGCCTTTGGCGGGCGCTTCGCGCACACGCTGCGCGGCTGGGTGGTGGGCGGCTGCCTGTTCGCCGCGGCAGTGCTGGCGCTGCTCGCCGCGAGCCCGATGCTCGGCGAGGCCTTCCCGCTCGCCGCCGCCTTCTTCGCGCTCGGCCTCGGCAACGGTGTCTTCGCGGCGGCCGCGGTGGCCTCGATGATGAAGATGGTCGGCGAAGGCCGCGGCCGGCGCGAGGGCACGCGCATGGGCCTCTGGGGCGCGGCGCAGGCGGTCGCCTTCGGCATCGGCGGCCTCGCCGGCGCGGCAGCGGTGGATGTCGCGCGCCTCGCCCTCGGTGCGCCGGACGCCGCCTATGCCCTCGTCTTCGCGGTGGATGCCGGGCTGTTCGTGGCCGCCGGCATCCTCGGCGCGCGCATCGGGCGCGCGCGCCGGGCGGCCTTCGGCCCGATGGTCGCGGCGCGATAGGCCGGGGAGGACAGGATGCAGGCCCATGACCCCTTCGATGTCGTGGTGGTCGGCGGCGGCCCTGCCGGCGCCACCGCGGCCGAGGATCTCGCCCGCGGCGGGCGGCGGGTCGCGCTGCTCGACCGTGCCGGGCGCATCAAGCCCTGCGGCGGCGCCATCCCGCCCCGCCTCGTGCGCGACTTCGCCATCCCCGACCACATCATCTGCGCGCGGGTGAACAGCGCGCGCATGATCGCGCCCTCCGCCAGGACCGTGGACATGCCGATCGAGGGCAATGGCTATGTCGCCATGGTGGACCGCGAGCATTTCGACGAATTCCTGCGCGCCCGCGCCGCGCATGAGGGCGCCGTCCGGTTCACCGGCACCTTCGAGGCCATCGAACGCGAGGCGGACGGCAGCCCCGTCGTCGTCTTCGAGGACAAGGACGGCGCCTTCCATCGCCTGCGCACGCGCCTCGTGATCGGCGCCGATGGCGCGCGCTCGAAGGTGGCGAAGCAGGAGGTGCCGGCGGCGGCGAAGATCCCCTTCGTCTTCGCCTATCACGAGATCATCGAGGCACCCGCCCCTTCCGATGCCTACGACCCTCGGCGCTGCGACGTCTTCTACCAGGGCAAGCATTCGCCGGATTTCTATTCCTGGATCTTTCCCCACGGCGCCACGGCGAGCATCGGCACGGGCTCGGCGCAGAAGGGCTTCGCGCTGCGCGCCTCGATCGCCGAACTGCGCCGGACCACGGGCCTCGACGCCGCGCGCACGATCCGCCACGAAGGCGCGCCCATCCCGATGAAGCCGGCGAGGCGCTGGGACAATGGGCGCGACGTGCTGCTCGCCGGCGATGCCGCGGGCGTGGTGGCCCCAGCCTCGGGCGAGGGCATCTACTACGCCATGCTCGGCGGTCGCCTTGCCGCCGAAGCCTGCGAAGCCTGCCTAGCGACCGGCGACGCCCGCGCGCTGAAGCTCGCGCGCAAGCGCTTCATGAAGGGCCACGGCACGGTCTTCATGATCCTCGGGATCATGCAGTACTTCTGGTACTCCTCGGAGAATCGGCGCGAGAAGTTCGTGAAGATCTGCGCCGACAAGGACGTGCAGCGCCTGACCTGGGAATCCTACATGAACAAGGAACTGGTGCGGCGCGACCCGATGGCTCATGTGCGGATCTTCTTCAAGGACCTCGCGCATCTCTTCGGCTTCGCGCGGGCATGAGCGGTATTGCCGTCCGCGCGCATCCGGCGCCGCTGCGCATCGGCACCCGCGCCTCGCCGCTCGCGCTGTGGCAGGCGCGGCACTTCCTCGGCGTGGTCGGCGGCTTCTGCCCGATGCTGCGCGGCGACACCTTCTTCGAGGAATGCGCGCTGTCCACCGCCGGGGATCGCATCCTCGACCGGCGGCTGGCCGAGATCGGCGGCAAGGGCCTGTTCGCCAAGGAGATCCACGAGGCGTTGCTCGACCGGCGGATCGACTTCGCCGTGCACTCGCTCAAGGACCTCGAGACGGAACTCCCCGCCGGGATCGTGCTCGCCTGCACGCTGCGGCGCGAGGATCCGCGCGACGCGATCGTGCTCGCCCCCGGCGGCCGCGCCGGCCTGCCCGGCGCGCCCTTCGCCGCCCTGCCTGCGGGCGCGGTGGTCGGCACCTCCTCCGTGCGGCGGCAGTCGCAGCTCCTCCACGCGCGCCCGGATCTGCGGGTGGAGACGATCCGCGGCAATGTGCAGACGCGGCTGCGGAGGCTCGCGGAGGAGGGTTTCGATGCGACGATGCTCGCCTTCGCGGGCCTGAAGCGGCTCGGCATGGACGAGGTGGCGAGCGCCGTCCTGGACCCTGAGGAGATTGTGCCCGCCGCAGGCCAGGGCATCGTCGGGGTGACGGTCCGCGCCGACGACACGGCGCTCCTGGACCTGCTCGCGGCCGTCGAGGATCCTGCCGCGCGCGCGGTCGCGACGGCCGAGCGCGCGCTGCTCGCGGCCCTCGACGGATCCTGCCGCACGCCGATCGGCGGCCATGCGCGGATCCTGATGGATGGCGCGCTCTATCTCACCGGCCTGATCGCGCGCCCGGACGGGTCCTTCCTGCTGCGCCGGCGCGTCAGCGGCCCGGTGGCCGATGCCGAGCGGATCGGGCGCGAACTCGGCGCCGCCCTGCGCCGCGACGCCCCGGCCGACATCCTGGCGTGAACGCCCTCGGGTCAGCGGCTATGGTCGCGACGCAGCCGGCGGCCAAGGTCATAGAGATGCGCCGCCAGCGCGCCCGCGAGCGCGACCGGCACCCAGGGCCAAGCCGGGCCCGCGAGGGCGAATCGCAGCGCCAGCGCGAGGAACACGCCCGGCAGGATGATTGCCGCGACATCCGCCACGCCCGGCCCACGCCCCGTCAGGCGCCGGCGCGTGAGCAGCAGGACCGCCTCGGCCGCGAGGCAGAACAGCACCAGGTCGGCCACCCTGCCGCTCTGGATGAGGGCTTCCATCATCGGCCTCCGCGCGCCATGCGTCGTCCTGACTTGCCAGATCGGCAAATGGGCCTAACTCCGGGGTTGCCGGTCAACATGGTCAGCGATTTCGTCCGGCGGCCTTTGCCCACGGCTGCCCGTGCCTGGCCAAGCGGGAGGAGTACCTGATGCGACGTCTCGTGGTTTCCATGGCGGTTGCGGCCGCTGCGATGCTGCCCGGAACGGTGCTGGCGCAAGGCGGCGATCCCGCGGCCGGCCAGCGCGTCTTCAACCAGTGCCGCGCCTGCCACACCTCGGAGCAGGGCGGGCGCAACGGTGTCGGCCCCAACCTCTGGGGCATCGTCGGCCGGCGCGCCGCCTCGATCGAGGGCTTCCGCTATTCCGCCAACATGCGGGAACTGGCCGAGGGCGGCCTGACCTGGACCGAGGACCGGCTGCGCGCCTACCTCACCAATCCGAAGGATCTGGTGCCGCGCGGCACCATGGCCTTCGCCGGCATTCGCAATCCCGAGCAGCTCAACAACCTGATCGCCTACCTCAACACGCTGAAATAGGCCGATCCCCCGCCGGGCGCGCGGCGCCCGGTGGCCGTGGCCTCAGCCCACCCTCATCAGGAACTCGGGACCCAGTTCCTGCATGCTGTTCGCACCGATCAGCGCGAGGTCGCGGTGGATCTCCTCCTGCAGGAGGTCGATCGCGCGCTCCACGCCCGGCTGGCCGCGCACCGCCGCCGCGCAGAGCATCGGCCGCCCCACGAAGACGAAGGACGCGCCGAGGCAATAGGCCTTCATCACGTCCGTGCCGCGCCTCACGCCGCCGTCGTAGATCACCGGCAGGCCGCCCGCCACCTTCACGATCTCCGGCAACATGCGCAGGCCCGACACCGCGCCGTCGAGCTGCCGACCGCCGTGGTTCGACACCATGAAGCCGTCCACCCCGATCTCCTTCGCCCGCACCACGTCGTCGGGGTGCAGAACGCCCTTGATCAGCAGCTTGCCGGGGAAGCGGCGGCGGATCAGTTCCAGGTGCGGCCAGGAGAGCCCATCGCGGGCGCCGAAGGCGCGCTCCAGGTCGCGCGAGAGGATCGGCGGGCCGCGCCCGGCGTCCATGTTCTCGAAATGCGGCATGCCGTGGTTGCGCAGCGTCCTGAACCAGGTGCCGAAGGCCCAGCGCGGATGCGTCGCCCCCTGCCAGAACAGCCGGAAGGTCGGCTTCAGCGGGATGGTGTAGCCGTTGCGGATGTTGTTCTCGCGGTTGGAGGAGACCTGCACGTCCACCGTGAGCACGAAGGTCTTGAAGCCGGCGGCGATCACGCGGTCCACCAGCGGTTCGATGCGCGCGGGCTCGCCCGGCAGGTAGGCCTGATACCAGGCATCCGGGTTGGCTTTGGCGATCTCCTCCAGCCTGATCAGCGAGGAGGCCGACATGATGAAGGGGATGTTCTTCGCCCGCGCCGCCTGCGCCAGAACGATGTCGCCGCGATAGGCGAGCAGCGCCGAGGAGCCCATGGGCGGGATGCCGAAGGGCGCCGCATAGTCCCTGCCGAACAGGCTTGCCGCGGTGGTCCGCGCCCGGGCATCGACCAGCACGCGCGGGATGAAGCCCCATTCGGCGAAGGCGCGGCGGTTGTCGGCGAGCGACCAGTCGGTCTCCACGCCGCCGGCAAGGTAGCCGTGCAGCATCCTCGGCAGGTGCCGCGCGGCCGCCTTCTCGAAATCCTGCAGCGAGAGGAAGCCGCGCAGGTTCGGCGGCACCGGCGGGGCCGCGCGCTTCTGCGAGAGGGTGCCTGGATTGACGGGCGCGCGGGACTGCGCGGGGCCTTCGGCGGTCATGGACGTCTCACCCGGAACAAGATGGTCTGGATTCTGCCGCCTCGCGGCGCATCGGGCCAGGGGCGGAGGGGCGCGCCCGCCGCAGGGCTGGCCCGAGGCGCCCTCGCGCTCAGAGCTCGCACATGGTCAGGGTGCGGGCCTCGATCAGCGGCGCATAGGCCTCGCGCACCCTGGGCATGCGCGGATTCGCGACATGCGCCTTCACCGCCTCCTGGTCGCGATAGACCTCCACCAGCATGATCCGGCCCTCATCCTTCGTGCCGTCGGACTTCAGCGGCTGCAGCACCTCGAAGCGCTCGCAGCCCGGCTCCTCCTGCAGAGTCAGGCGCGCATGCTCGCGGATCAGCGCGTCGAAGGCAGCGTGCTGGCCCGGCTTCAAGCGGAATTCGACGTGGATGGCGACCTTGGGCATGGCGGCTCCTTCCCTGGCGTATGCCGCCAGGGTGGCCCGGAACCGCCCTGCGGGAAAGATCAGGCCGCCGCGTAGCGCGCCAGCGCCAGATCGGCCGTCTCGATCTCCGGCTTCCGGCCGGTCACGAGGTCCGCGAGCACGCGCCCCGAGCCGCAGGCCATGGTCCAGCCGAGCGTGCCATGTCCGGTGTTCAGGTAGAGGTTGCGCAGCCGCGTCGGGCCGACCACCGGCGTGCCGTCGGGCGTCATCGGCCTGAGGCCGGTCCAGAAGGCGGCCTCCGCGACGTCGCCGCCGCGCGGGAAGAGGTCGGTCACGGAATGCTCGAGCGTCTCGCGCCGCGGCTTGCGCAGTTGCAGGGAGAAGCCCGCGAGTTCCGCGGTGCCGCCGACGCGGATGCGGTCGCCGAGCCGGGTGATCGCGACCTTGTAGGTCTCGTCCATGACGGTGGAGACCGGCGCGCCGTCCTCGTCGCGGATCGGGATGGTCAGCGAATAGCCCTTCACCGGATAGACCGGCACGCGCACGCCGAGCGGCGCGAGCAGTTGCGGCGTGAAGGAGCCGAGCGCGGCGACATAGGCATCCGCCGTCTCGATACCCGCATCGGTGACGACGCCGCTGATTCGGTCGCCATCGGTCCGCAGGCCGCGGATGCTGACGCCGTAGCGGAAGCGCACGCCGATGGCCTCGGCCATGGCGGCGAGGCGCTGGGTGAAGATGTGCGCATCCCCGGTCTCGTCGCCCGGCATGCGCAGGCCGCCGACGAACCGGCCCTGCACGTGGCGCAAAGCGGGCTCGGCGGCGATGCAGCCGGCCGGGTCCAACACCTCGTAGGGCACCTTGAAGGTGTCGAGCACCGCGGTGTCCTCGGCCACATGGTCGAGCTGCTTCTGCGTGCGGAAGAGCTGAAGCGTGCCCTGGCTGCGCCCGTCATAGGCGATGCCCGTTTCGCGCCGCAGGTCGCCGAGGCAGTCGCGCGAGTACTCGGCCAGCCGCACCATGCGCGTCTTGTTGAGGCGGTAGGCGGCCTCGGTGCAGTTGGCGAGCATCATCGCCAGCCAGGAGTAGAGGCGCCGGTCCGCGCGCGGCCACAGCACCAGGGGGCGGTGGCGCATCATCAGCCATTTGAGCGCCTTGACCGGGATCCCCGGCCCCGCCCATGGCGCCGAATAGGCGTAGGAGAGCTGCCCGGCATTGGCGAAGGAGGTCTCCATCCCCGCCGCTTTCTGCCGGTCGAGCACGGTGACCTCGTGACCCGCCCTGGCGAGATACCAGGCCGAGGTCACGCCGACGACGCCGCTGCCAAGGACGATGACGCGCATGGGGCACCTGCTGGGAATGGAGACGATCCGCGCCGGGAATGCTGCGCCTGCGTGCCTCGCAGGTGCTGCCGGAATGGCGCAGGAAGTTCCAATGGGCTCGCCATGCTTCGCAGATTCTGCGAAAATGTCGCAGATCGTGCCAAGCCTCGACGACGCCGACCTCCGCATCCTCCGCGCCCTCCGCCAGGATGGGCGCATCACCAATGCCGCGCTGGCCGCGGCCGTCGGCCTTTCGCCCTCGGCCTGCCTGCGCCGGCTGCGGCTGCTCGAACGCAGCGGGGTGATCCGCGGCTACACCGCGATCATCGAGGAAGCGCCGCAGCAGGACACGGTGACGGTGATCGTGCAGATCACCCTCGACCGCCAGACCGAGGAACACCTCTCGCGCTTCGAGGCCGCGGTGCGGCGGCTGCCGGAAGTCCGCGAATGCTTCCTCATGACCGGCATGTCGGACTACCTGCTGCGCGTGGAGGCGCGCGACGCCGCCGACTACGAGCGCATCCACAAGGAGCAGCTGTCCCGCCTGCCCGGCGTGGCGCGGATCCAGTCCTCCTTCGCGATCCGCCGCGTCATCGGCAGCCGCGGCTAGGCCGCCGCCTTCAACGGCTGCACCCGCGAGAGCCGGCCGAGCAGGTAGTCCACCTCGCCCGCCGTCTCCGCCGTCAGCTTCGGCCCCGGCGCGCGCAGCGTGTCATGCGCGATGATGCCGCGCCGCTTCAGCACGTATTTGCGAATGGCAAGCCCGAGGCCGGGCTGCACCTCGGTGCGGATCAGCGGCAAGTGCGCATCGAAAAGGTCCTGCGCCTCGTCACGCTTGCCCGCCCAGATCAGTTCGCAGACCTTCACCAGCATCTCGGGGAAGGCGTAGCCGGTCATGATGCCGTCCGCGCCGCGCGCGAGTTCCTCCGGCAGGAACTGCCCGCCGACGCCGCCGAGGATCGCGATGCGCGGCATCTTCCCCTCCGCCTCCAGGCGCCGCACCGCCGTCAGCTTGTCGAGGCCCGGCCAGTCCTCGGCCTTCAGCATCACCACGCGCGGGTCGGCGGCCATGCGCGCGATCATCGGCGCGGTCATGGTGATGCCCGAGAGCTGCGGGTAGTCCTGCAGCACGAAGGGAGCATCCACCGTCTCCACCGCCTGCGCGATGTAGGAGACCACCGCCTCGTCGCCCTTCAGCCCCGGCGGGGGGGATACCATCACCCCCGCCGCGCCGAGGTCCATCACCGCGCGCGCGAGCGCCTTCATCGGCGCGAAGCCCGGCGCCGAGGCGCCCACCACCACCGGCACCCGCCCGGCCACGCGCTTCAGCACGCGGGCCACGAAGGCCACGCTTTCCTCCTGCGTCAGCTTCGGCGCCTCCCCCATCACGCCGAGCAGCGTCAGCCCCGAAGCTCCGGCCGCGAGGAAGGCGTCCGTCATGCGGTCCGCGCTGTCGAGGTCGAGCGCGCCATCGGGCAGGAACGGCGTCGGCGCGATGACGAAAACGCCCTTGGCGGAACGGTCGAGCATGGGCATCCCTTGATGCTGATTTCCGCTCCACCATACCGCGCGCAGCAGGAACGACCAGATGGACCAGGCCTTCATTCCCGCCGTCTTCATGCGCGGCGGCTCCTCCAAGGGCGTGTTCTTCCACGCCAGGGACCTGCCGGCCGACCCCGCTCAGCGTGATGCGATCCTGCTCGCCGTGCTCGGCAGCCCCGATCCCTATGGTCGGCAACTGGATGGGATGGGCGGCGGCATCTCCTCGCTCTCCAAGGCCGTCATCATCGGCCCGCCCACGCACCCCGAGGCGGATTTGGACTACCTCTTCGCCCAGGTCGCGGTGGACCGGCCGCTGGTGGACTGGTCGTCCAACTGCGGCAACCTCTCCGCCGCCGTCGGCCCCTTCGCGGTAGACGAGGGGCTGGTGCGCGCCTCGGATGGCGAGGCGCTGATCCGCATCCACCAGGTCAACACGAAGCGCATCATCCACGCGCGCTTCGCCGTGCGCGGCGGCCGGGCCGCGGTGGCGGGCGACTTCGCGATGGCCGGCGTGGCCGGCACGGGCGCGCGCATCCGCCTCGACTTCCTCGCCCCCGGCGGCGGCGCGACCGGCGCGCTGCTGCCCACGGGCCACGCGATGGAGGCGCTGGAACACGACGGCCGCCGCTATCGCGCCACGCTCATTGACGCCGCCAATGCCTGCGTCTTCCTCGACGCGCGGGAAATCGGCCTCGCCGGCACCGAAAGCCCCGATGCGATCGAGGCCGACCCGGAGCGCATGGCGCTGCTCGATGCGCTGCGGCGCATCGCCGCAGTGCGCATGGGCCTCGCCCGCACGCCCGAAGAGGCGCCGCTCGCCATCCCCAAGGTCGCGGTGGTCGCCGCGCCCGCCGCCTATCGTGCCCTCGATGGCGCCGAGCACGCCGCCGACACGCACGACATCGCGGTGCGCATGATCTCGATGGAGCGCGCCCATCGCGCGGTGCCGCTGACCGGCGGCATGGCGCTCGGCGTCGCGTGCCGCATCGCGGGCACGCTGCCGCATGCCCTGGCGACGCAGGCGCTGCCGGACGAGGTCCGCCTCGCCAACCCCTCCGGCCTGCTCTCGGTCGGCGCCGAGGTTTCGCGCCGCGAAACCGGCTGGTTCGCCGAGAGCGCGGTGGTGTTCCGCACCGCTCGCAGGCTGATGCAGGGCGCGGTCGCGGTGCCGATGCGCCTGCTTTGAGCGCGGCCCTGCCCATGCGATACCAGCGGCAAGGACCATAAGGGGGAAGGACGCCACCGATGATCAGCCGCCGCATGGCCATCGCCGCTGCCGCCGGTGCATCGCTCGCCGGCCCGGCGCGCGCGCAGACCGCCTGGCCCGACCGCCCGCTCCGCGTCATCGTGCCCTTCGCCGCGGGCGGCAATGCCGACACCATCGCGCGCATCCTCCAGCCGCGCCTGCAGGACCGGCTCGGCCAGCCCGTGGTGGTGGAGAACCGCCCCGGCGCGGGCGGCAGCCTCGGCGCGGAGACGGTCGCGCGATCGCGCCCCGATGGCTACACGCTGCTGATCGGCTCGAACGGCCCGCTCAGCGTCAACCCCGCCGTCCAGGCGCGCCTCCCCTACGATGCGGAGCGGGACTTCGCGCCCGTCGCCATGGCGATGCAGGTGCCGCATTGCCTGATGGTGCAGTCCGCCGCGCCCTGGCGCAGCGTCGCGGATGTCGTCGCCGCCTCGCGCGCGCGGCCCGACGCGCTGGGCGCGGGCACGGCCGGCGTGGCGAGCGCGACCCATCTCTCGCTCGAAGCCTTCAAGGCCGCGAGCGGCGCGCAGATCCTGCACGTCCCCTATCGCGGCGGCGGCGCCGCGGTGCCGGATTTCGTCGCCGGCAACGTGCCGCTGCTGTTCACCGAGTTCTCCACCGCCCTGCCGCTGCATCGCGACGGCAAGGGGCGCATCGTCGCCGTGGCCTCGGCCGCGCGCCTCGCCGCCCTGCGCGAAGTGCCGACCATGATCGAACAGGGCATCGCGGGCTTCACCGCCGCCTCCTATGTGGGCCTGGTCGCGCCGGCCGGCACGCCGGCCGAGGTGCTGCAGAAGCTCGGCGCGGCCATGGCCGCGATCGTAGCCGATCCCGATTTTCGCGCGCGCATGGAAGCAATGGGCGGCGAGGCCGCGGCCGGCCCGCTCGCCACGCCCGAGGGCTTCGCCGCCTTCATCCGCGAGGATCTCGCGCGCTCGCGCAGCGTGGTCCGCACGGCCGGGATCACGATGCAATGAGCGGACGCGAGACGCCGCCGGGCGCGACCGACTGCCACTGCCACATCTTCGGCCCCGCCGCGAAGTTCCCCTACGCCGAGCCGCGTTCCTACACGCCGGAGGACGAGACGCTCGAGGATTACCTCGCCCTGCTCGACCGTCTGGGCCTCGACCGCGGCGTGATCGTCCAGCCTTCCGCCTATGACCGCGACAATGCCTGCACGCTCGATGCGCTGCGCCGGGCGCCGGAGCGTCTGCGCGGCATCGCGGTGGTGGGCGCCGAGGCCACCGCCGACACGCTGCGCGCCATGCACCGCGACGGCATCCGCGGCCTGCGCGCCAACGAATACCGCCGCGACGGCCAGGCCGCCTACCACGGCGGCGTCCGGCTGGCGGAGATCGAGCCCTTCGTCCCGCTGATGGCCGAACTCGGCTGGCATCTCCAGCTCTGGATCGACGCGCGCCACCTGCCGGAGATCGAACCGCGCCTCGCGAAGCTGCCGGTGCGGATCGTGGTGGACCACATGGGGCGGATGCACCACAGCCACGGCATCAACGACCCCGGCTTCCAGGCGCTGCTCCGCGGCGTCGGCGAGGGCCGCTACATGGCGAAGCTGTCCGGCACCTACCGCCTCGGCGCGACGGCACCGGACTACCTGGAGGCCAAACCCTTCCACGATGTGCTGGTCGCGGCCAATCCCGACGCGCTGGTCTGGGGCACCGACTGGCCGCATCCGCGCCCCGAAGGCGGCCGCCCCGACGCCGCGCGCCTGCTGCGCGTCTTCCTCGACTGGACCACCGACCCCGTGCTGCGAAGGAAGATCCTGACCGACACGCCCGCGCGGCTCTACGGCTTCCCCGGAGTCTGAGCATGGCGTCCGACCGCCGCCCCGGCTTCACGCTTCCGCCCGGAAGCTGCGACACGCATGTGCACATCTGGGGCCCCTTTGACCGCTTCCCGCTGGCCGAGGGCGCGCCCTACACGCCGCCCGAGCGCACGAAGCACGACCTTCGCGCGCTGCATCGCCGCCTCGGCATCGAGCGCGCCGTCATCGTGCAGACCACGGTCTATAAGGCCGACAACCGCGCGATGCTCGACGCCATCGCGGATGACCCCGCGCGCTATCGCGGCGTCGCGCTGGTGGACGAGACCTTCGGCGATGCCGAGTATCGCGCTCTGCACGAGGGCGGCGTGCGCGGCGTGCGCTTCGGCTTCCTCAAGCACCTCGGCGGCGTGCCGGACCTCGCGCTGCTGCGGCGAACCGCCGACCGCATCGCGGAGATGGGCTGGCATCTCGTGCTGCATCTCGATGCGGAAAGCCTCCTGGCCTTCGAGGAGCTGCTGCGCGGCCTGCGGGTGACCGTCGTGGTGGACCACATGGGCCGTGTCCCGGCGCCGCAGGGCACGCATCACCCCGCCTTCCGCCTTCTGCTCGACCTGCTGGAACGCCCGAACTGGTGGGTGAAGGTCTCGGGCGCAGAGCGGATCTCGGCGGAGGGCCCGCCCTTCCGCGATGCCGTCCCCTTCGCGCGCCGGCTCATCGAAGCCGCACCGGACCGCACGCTCTGGGGCACCGACTGGCCCCACCCGAATGTGCGCTGGGAACCGGACGAGGCCGACCTCGTGGACCTGCTGCCCGAGTTCGGCGACGCGACGGCGCTCCGGCGCGTGCTGGTGGACAACCCCGCGAGGCTCTACGGCTTCCCATGACCGGCAACCTGCATTCCTGGATCGGCCGCAAGCGCCGCATCGCCGACGAAATGGCGACACCGCTCGTCCGCCGGATGGCGGCGCTGACCGACCGCGCCGATGTCGCGCTCGACCGCGGCGCGCCGGTGCCGAACCACTGGCTCTCGATCCTGTTCGACGATGCCGCCCCGCAATCCCAGCTCGGCCCCGATGGCCATCCGGCGAAGGGCGATTTCCTGCCGCCCGTGCCGCTGCCCCGGCGGATGCTCGGCGGGCGGCGCGTGACCTACCACGCGCCCCCGCGCGTCGGCGACACGCTCGAGCGCGAGACGGAGATCGCCGCCATCACGCCGAAGGTCGGGCGCAGCGGCGCGATGATCTTCCTCCTCCTCCGCCACACCATCACCGGCCCGAACGGGCTGGTGGCCGTGGAGGAACAGGACATCGCCTACCTCGAAGCCAAGCGGAACGCGCCCGCGCCGAAGGAGGCACCCGCCGTCGTCCCAAACGCCGCCTGGCGCGAGCCCTGGGCGCCCGACCCGGTGATGCTCTTCCGCTTCTCCGCCCTCGCCTTCAACGGCCACCGCATCCACTACGACGCCGACTATGCGCGCGACGTGGAAGGCTACCCGGCCCTGGTCGTGAACGGCAGCGTCAGCACGCTCTTCCTGTTCGAGGCGGCGCTGCGCCACACCCCGGGCGCGCAGGTCCGGCGCTACGACGCGCGCACCATGCAGCCGGTGTTCTGCGGCCGCCGCGCCACCCTCTGCGGCGATCCGCCGGATGCCGAGGGGCGCAGCACGCTCTGGGTCGAGGACGAGGCCGGCGCGATGGCGCTGCGGATCGGCGCGACGATCACGCCATGAGCGGCCCGCTCGACGGCATCCGCGTGCTCGACCTCTCCGCGGTGGTGGTCGGGCCGATCTGCAGCCATGTGCTCTGCGAGCACGGCGCCGAGGTCATCAAGGTCGAGGCGCCGGGTGGCGACCTGTTGCGCTGGCTCGCCGGCAAGGGCCGCAGCCCCGGGATGAACGGCAAGTTCCTCAACTTCAACCGCGGCAAGAAGTCGCTCGCCCTCGACCTCAAGAAGCCGGCGGGCATCGCCGCGCTGAAGCGTCTCGCGGCGACCGTGGATGTCTTCCTCACCAACATCCGGCCCGACGCGCAGGAACGCCTCGGCGTGGATGCGGCGAGCCTCCGCGCCCTCGCGCCGCGGCTCATCCACTGCTCCATCACCGGCTTCGGCACCCGTGGGCCCTATGCCGGGCGCCCCGCCTACGACACGGTGATCCAGGGGGTCTCGGGCGTCGCCGGCACCTTCGAGGCCTCGACCGGCGAACCCCGCTACGTGCCCTTCCTCGTCGCCGACCACACGGTCGGGCTGATCGCGGCGCAGATGATCGGCTTCGCCCTCTATCGCCGCGAGAAGACCGGCACGGGCGAGGCGATCGAGGTGCCCATGTTCGAGAACATGGCCGCCTACATCATGCAGGAGCATCTCGGCGCGCATTCCTTCCGCCCGCCGCTCGGCCCGCCCGGCGACCACCGCGTGCTGAGCCCGGACGGCAAGCCGCTGCCGACGAAGGATGGCTACATCTGCGTCTCGGCCAACACCGATGCGCAGGCGCACGCCTTCTTCGACGCCATCGGGCGCCCGGACCTCAAGACCGACCCGCGCTTCGCCACCGTCGCGCAGCGCGTGCAGCACACGAAGGAGTATTTCCACATCCGCGCCACCTCCCTTGGCGGGCGGACCACGGCGGAGTGGCTTGAGATCTTCGACCGGATGGACGTGCCGGCCGCGCCCTACAACACCATCGCCTCGCTGATCGAGGATCCGCATCTGCGCGCGGTCGGCATGGTGCGTGAGGAGGAACACCCGACCGAGGGCCCGACATGGGCGATCGGTGCGCCGAACCGCTTCTCGGGCGGCGATGCCCCGCCGCGCCCGCCCGCGCCGCGCCTCGGCGCCGATGGCCGCGCGGTGCTTGCGGCGGCGGGCCTCACCGAGGCGGAGATCGCCGCGCTCGTCGCGGACGGCGTGCTCATCGAAACCGCAGCCTGAACCCGATGGAAACCCGCCGATGACGACCTTCACCTTCGACCACATCCATCTCCGCAGCCCCGACCCCGAGGCGACCGCGGCCTTCTACGAACGCGCCTTCGGCGTCACGCTGCGCCGCAGCCCGCAGCGCATCGACTTCGTGCTCGGCGGCCAGACCGTGTTCATCTCGCCGGTCAACGAGGCCGCAACCGGCGAGGCCCCCACCGCGCCCTACCAAGGCCTCGAGCATATCGGCCTTGCCGTCACCGGGATCGATGCGGTGGTCGCGTCGCTCAAGGCGAAGGGCGTCACCTTCACCATGGAGCCCACCACCATCCGTCCCGGCGTGCGCATCGCCTTCCTGCGCGCGCCGGAGAACGTCTCGATCGAACTCCTCGAACGGAGCGCCACCTGAACGCGCCGCAGCGCCAGACCGGAGCGCGATGCGTCATCGTCATCGGCGCCGGTCCCGCGGGGCTGATGGCGGCGGAGGCAGCGGCCGGGACTGGTGCGCCGGTCACCATCCTCGACCACATGCCTTCGCCCGCGCGCAAGCTGCTCATCGCCGGACGCGGCGGGCTGAACCTGACGCATTCCGAAGCGCTCGACCGCTTCCTCGGCCGCTACGGCGCGGCGCGCGAGCGGCTCGAACCGCATATCCGCGCCTTCCCGCCATCGGCGCTGATCGCCTGGTGCGAGGCGCTCGGGCAGGAGACCTTCATCGGCTCCTCCGGCCGCGTCTTTCCGAAGGCGATGAAGGCCTCTCCCCTGTTGCGCGCCTGGCTTGCGCGTCTCGCCGAACATGGCGTCGGTCTGCGCACGAGGCATCGCTGGCTCGGCTTCACGGAAGACGGGCTGCTGCGGGTGGCGACGCCACAGGGAGAGACGCGGCTGGCGCCGGGTGCGACCGTGCTGGCGCTGGGTGGCGCATCCTGGCCGGGGCTCGGCGCGGATGGCGCCTGGACCGCGCTGCTGCCCGGCTGCGCGATCGCCCCGCTCCGCCCATCGAACATGGGCTTCGCGGTCGCGTGGTCCGAGCATCTCCGCAACCGCTTCGCCGGCGCGCCGCTGAAGCGGATCGCCCTCAGCTTCGGCGAACACGCCGCACGGGGCGAAGCGGTGATCACGCAGCGGGGGATCGAGGGTGGAGTGATCTACGCGCTCTCGGCCCCGCTGCGCGAGGCCATCGCGGCCACGGGCGAGGCGACCGCGCTGCTCGACCTGCGGCCCGACATCTCAGCCGAGGATCTTGCGCGGCGCATCGCCCGCCGGGCGCCGGCCACCACGCTCTCGAACCACCTGCGCCGCGCAGCGGGGCTTTCCCCGCCCGCCATCGCGCTGGTGCAGGAGGCCATCCGCGGCGGCGCCCCAGCCGAGGACATCGCCGCGCTGATCAAGGCCCTGCCGCTGCGCCTCTTTGCGCCTTTCGGCCTCGATCGCGCCATCTCCTCCGCCGGCGGCCTTGCGTGGCAGGAAGTCGAGCCCGACCTGATGATCCGCCGCCTCCCCGGCGTCTTCGCCTGCGGCGAAATGCTGGACTGGGAGGCTCCGACCGGCGGCTATCTCCTGCAGGCCTGCTTCGCGACGGGCCGCGCCGCTGGTCAAGCGGCGGCGGCCTGGGCGCTCAGCGCGCCGCGCTGATCGCGCGCCACAGCTTCTCGGGCGTAGCCGGCATGTCGGGCGCGGTGGCGCCGATCTGCGACAGCGCATCGGCCACGGCGTTCATCACCACCTGCGGCGCGGCGATCGCCCCGGCCTGGCCGACGCCCTTCACGCCGAGCGGATTCGCCGCGGTCGGCGTGCCTTCCAGAAGCACCTCGAGATCGGGCAGGTCGTCCGCGCGCGGCACCGCGTAGTCCATCAGCGAACCGGTGAGCAACTGCCCGGACTCCGGGTCATGCACGATCTCCTCCAGCAGCGCCTGGCCGATCCCCTGCGCCAGTCCGCCCTGAACCTGACCTGCGGTGAGCATCGGGTTCACCAGGCGCCCGTAGTCATCCACCGCGACATAGCGCCGCAGCGTCGCGACGCCCGTCTCCCGGTCGATCTCGACTTCCGCAGCATGGCAGCCATTGGGGAAGGTCACGAGGTCGCCGGCATTGTGCGCCTCGACACTAAGGCCAGGCTCCATGCCCTCCGGCAGGCTGGCGGGATCGGCGGCTGCGCGCGCGATGGCGGCCAGATCCACGAAGCGGTCGGTTCCGCGCACCGCGAATCTTCCGTCGGCGAAGTCGAGCGAATCCTCACTGGCCTGCAGCAGATGCGCCGCAATGCGCCGTGCCTTCGCGAGAAGCGCATCCACGGCAAGCACCAACGCATGCCCGCCCATATGCAGCGATCGCGCGCCGCCATGCCCATGCCCGTTCGAGAGCAACCCGGTATCGGCTTGCCGGAAGACGATCCGCTCGGCCGGAATGCCGAGCCGGTCGGCGGCAACCTGCGGGAAAGCGGTCTCGTGCCCCTGCCCGTTGGAATGGGTGCCGACGGCGATGGTCGCGGTGCCATCGGCGTCCAGCCGCGCGCTCGCCCATTCGCCCGGGGCGCCGCGGGCGGTCTCGAGAAAGCAGGCGACGCCGCGGCCAAGCAGCGCGCCGCGTGCCGCCGCCTCCGCCCGCCGGCGTGCGAAGCCCGCGGCATCCGATGCCCGCGCGAGCACTGCGAGATTCTCCGCGAAACGCCCACCATCCACCTTCATGCCCATCGCCGTGACATGCGGCGCATTGGGCAGCATGTTCACCTCGCGAAGCGCGACGGGATCGCGGCCCGCGGCACGTGCCGCCGCGTCAACGAGGCGCTCGATCAGGTAGTTCGCCTCCGGCTTGCCCGCGCCGCGATAGGCATCGATCGGCACGGAATTGGTGAAGGCGCCGCGCACCGTCAGGTGCATCGCGGGAATGGCATAGACGCCGCCCATCGCCGTGGAGAAGGCGTTGGTCGGGCAATGCGGCCCGACCGCCGAGAGATAGGCGCCCATGTCGGCCACCGTCTCGACATCAAGGCCAAGGAAACGCCCCTCCGCGTCGAGGGCAAGGCGCGCATGCCCGCGAAGGTCGCGCCCATGCACGGCGGCCGCGAACTCCTCGCTCGCCTCCGCCACCCATCGCACCGGGCGGCCGCTGCGCCGTGCCGCGACCAGCGCGCACACATAGTCGGGGAACAGCAGATTCTTCAGTCCGAAGCCTCCGCCGACATCGGGGCAGCTCAGGTGGAAGGCGGACTCCGGCAGGCCGAAAACGGTGGCGAGTTGCCGCCGCACGCCATGCACGCCCATGCCGGTGAAGACGAGGTCGAAGCGGCCATCGGCGAAGCGGGCGACGCAGGCACGCGGCTCGATGGGCAGGGCGTGGACGCGGTTGTTGTAGAGGTCGAGTGAAACCACATGCGCCGCGCGCGCGAAGGCCGCGTCGGTCGCGGCGCGGTCGCCCTTCTCGAACCGGAACACCAGATTGCCCGGCGCCTCCGGCCATATCTGCGGGGCATCCGGGGCCAGCGCCTCGGCCGCGTCCACCACCGCCGGCAACGGCGCGTATTCCACGGCGATGAGCTCCGCCGCATCCCGCGCCGCCGCCTCCGTCTCGGCGACGACGAAGGCGACGGGCTGGCCGACATGACGCACGCGCGCTTCCGCCAGCACGGGACGGCGCGGCACCACCATCGGCGTGACCGAGGCGACGACGCTCGTGCAGGGAAGCGGGCCTATGCCCTCCGCCGCGAGATCCGCCGCGGTCAGAACGAGCGCCACGCCCGGCGCCGCACGGGCCGCCGCGGTGTCGATCGAGCGGATCTCCGCATGGGCATGGGGCGAGCGCAGCGTCACGGCGTGCAGCGCGCCGGGGATGTCGAGATCCGCGACGAAACGCCCGCGCCCGGTCAGCAGTCGCGCATCCTCGAAGCGGCGGATGGATCGGCCGGTGTAGGTCACGGGAGTTCCCCCACGCGCCGTGGCGGCGCGGCAGGGCAACGGAGCCCCTCGCCGAAGGCCGGCATCCTCGCCCTTTTCCCGGCATTCCGGACGAGCGCCCTTCGGCGCAGCGCGGGCAGTTCCGTCATTCGCGTCTCCCGGGTCACGAACACCGTCATGATGCGATGCCCTCTACCCCCGCGCCAGACGCCGCGCCACGAAGTCGAGCCGGTCCTGCCCCCAGAAGATGTCCTCGCCGATGACATAGGACGGGGCGCCGAACACGCCACGCTCGAGAGCCGCCCTGGTATCGGCCGCGCGCCGTTCGAGCCAGCGCGGATCGGCGCCGAGCGCCATCACCTGTCCCGCATCGAGCCCCGCCTCGGTGATCAGCGCGGCAAGCGTCGAAGGCTCGGCAGGGTTCTTCTCCTCCTCCCACAGCGCCTTCAGCACGCGATGCGCGAGCCGGATGGCCGGCGCATCGCCCATCGTCTCCCGCACCGCGATCACGCAGGCGGCGGCTGGCAACTCATCGTGCGGGAAATGCCTCGGCTGGATGGTGATGGGAATGCCGAGCGCCTCGCGCCAGCGCGCCAGTTCCTGCAGCCGGTAGGCCTGGCGCTGCGGCGAGCGCTTCGGCAGCGGCAGCCCGCCCGAGGCGGCGAAGATCGTGCCGAAATCCACCGGATGGATGCGCAGGCTCGCGCCATGCTGGGCGGCCAGCGCCTCGATTCGCGCCGCGCCGAGATGCGTCCAGGGCGAGTTGAGCGAGGCATAGTAGTCGATGTGCATGGCCTTCACTCCGTCACCGGCGCGGCGGTCGCCGCACGCAGTTCATCCATCGTGACGCCGGGGGCGAGATCGCGCACCCTGAAGGCAGTCCCGGTCGGCTCGAACAGGCCGAGTTCGGTGATCACCAGCTTCACCACGCCGCGCGCCGTGACGGGCAGGGCACACTGCGCGAGCAGGCGCGGCGCCCCGTCCCGTGTGCGATGCTCCATCATCAGGAACACGTTCTTCGCGCAGGCGGCGAGGTCCATCGCACCGCCGATCACGCCACCCTTGGCACCCTTCACCTTCCAGTTGGCAAAGTCGCGGTTCGCGGCCGCCTCGTAGCTGCCGAGCACCGTCACGTCGATGCGGCCGCTGCGGATCAGCGCGAAACTGTCGGCGTGATGCACGATCGCCCCGCCCGGCGGCAGCGTGATGTAGCGGCGGCTCGCATCGACGAGGTGGATGTCCTCCTGCCCCTCCGGCGCCACCGGCCCGAAGCCGATCACGCCGTTCTCGGCATGGAAGACAATCTCCTTCCCGCCCAGATCCACATCCGCGATCAGCGTCGGCATCCCGACGCCGAGATTGACGATCCATCCGTCCTGGAACTCGCGTGCCAGCCGCTCGGCCATCTCGGGGCGGGACCAGGGCATCAGCGGGTCTCCTTCAGCGTCGGCCAGATGGCCGCGGGCGCGGGTGGGATGTGCACCAGGCGGTGCACCAGGATCCCCGGCGTATGCACATCATCGGGATCGATGGCGCCGACAGGCAGGATCGGTTCCTCGACCTCGACGATGACGAGCTTCGCGGCCATGGCCATGATCGGGCCGAAGTTCCGCTGCGCGCGGCGGAAGCGCAGGTTGCCCGCCTCGTCGGCCTGGTAGGCGCGCAGCAGCGCGACATCGCACGGCAGCGCGTACTCCAGCAGGTATTCGCGCCCGTTGATCACCCGCGTCTCGCGCCCTTCGGCGATCTCGGTGCCCACGCCGGCCGGTGTGTAGAAGGCCGGGATTCCCGCACCGGCCGCGCGCAGGCGTTCGGCGAGCGTGCCCTGCGGCACCGTCTCGGCATCCACCTCGCCCCGTTCGTAGTATGGCGTGAAGGGCAGCACGTCCGAGGCGCGCGAACCCGCGGTGAAGGAGCAGATGACCTTCGCCACCTGGCCGTTCTCCACCAGCATGCCGATGTCCGGATTGCGCGGCTTGCGCGGCCCGCCGGTGGTGTTGCCGACGCAGACCAGCCGCTTCGCGCCCTGGCGCAGCAGCGCGGCGATCAGGTTGAAGGGCGAACCGGGCAGCGCGAAGCCGCCGAAAGCGATGGTGGAGCCGTCCTCGATGCCCTGCACGGCAGCGTCGAAATCGGCCACGATCTTGCTGCGTCGCGCCATGCGCCCCTCCCTTCCCGTCCGCACATCGTCCGGCGGGGCGCGCGGGCTGTAAAGGGATCAGCGGCGGCGGCTTTCCGCCACCGCGATGGTGATGCCGGCAGCGATGATGATGCTCGCACCGAGCCAGGTGAAGGCATCCGGGAACAGCCCCGTGATGACGTAGCCCACAGCGACGGAGCCGATCATCTGCCAGTACTGGAAGGGGGAGATGACCGACGCCTGCCCGTAGGTCATGGCCTTCGCCACGCACCAATGCCCGCCCGCGCCGAGGCAACCGAGCGCCAGATGCAGCAGGATGTCGTGCAGGTTGTCCGGCGCGGTCCAGACGAAGGGCACCACGCAGCTCATCAGCAGCGTGCCGATCAGTGCGGAGTACATCACCGAGGTCTCGGGCCGGTCGAGCCCCGCCACCCTGCGCGTCAGGATCTGATAGACCGCGTAGCAGAAGGCCGAGCCGACGATCAGCAACGACGCGGGCTGGAATACCTCGCTGCCCGGACGGATCACCACGAGCACGCCGAGGAAGCCGACGATCACGGCGGCAAGGCGCTTCGGATCGATCCGCTCCCCGAGCATCGGCAGGGCAAGGAGCGTGACGAAGAACGGCGCCATGAAGGAGATGGACGCGGCCTTGGCCAGCGGCACATCCTTGACCGCGAAGAAGAACAGCGTCGTGGAGGCGAGCAGCAGCAGCGAGCGCGCGATCTGCGCCCCCGGCCGCTTCGTCGCGAGCACGCCGAAGCCGTAGCGCGGCACCACCAGCGCCAGCACGATCGCGAGATGGCCCGCAGTCCGGGCCCAGATGATCTGCTCGGACGGATAGCTGCGCGAGAGCACCTGCACGATCCCGTTCATGATCGGGAACAGCGTGGTCGCCGCACACATGAAGAAGATGCCGAGCAGGAGCCGCTGCCGCGCCTGCGCCGCGGCCTCGCTCATGCCCGGCCCGCCGGCGCTTGGGCGGCGTTGGTGTGCCCGCGGGGACTCGAACCCCGGACCCCATGATTAAAAGTCACGTGCTCTACCGGCTGAGCTACGGGCACGCCGGACCCGGCGCCGGGTCCTGATGGCGCCGGGGTCATAGCCTCAGGCCGCGTCCGCCGCCACCCTCATGCTGCGGATCCGGTCCGGCTCCTGCACCATGCCGGACATGCCGGCGCCGCGCTTGATCCGGTCCACCGCCTCCATGCCCGAGGTGACCTGACCCCAGATCGTGTACTGGCCATCGAGGCTCGGCGCCGGGGCGAACATGATGAAGAACTGGCTGTTCGCGCTGTTGGGATCCTGGGTGCGCGCCATGCCGCAGGTGCCGCGCTGGAAGCGCGCGACGGAGGGCTGGCTGAACTCCGCCTCGATGTCGGGCAGGTCGGACCCGCCGCGGCCGGTGCCCGTCGGGTCGCCGCCCTGGGCCATGAAGCCCTCGATCACGCGGTGGAAGGGCACGCCATCGTAGAAGCCGCGGCGCGCGAGCGTCTTGATCTGCTCAACATGCTTCGGCGCAAGGTCGGGGCGGAGCGCGATGGTGACGGTGCCGTGCTCGATCTCGAGGATCAGGGTGTTCTCGGGATCGGCGGCCGGTGTGTCGGACATGGTGTCGCTCCTTCAGCGGATGTCGGCGGCGATGCGGGCGGAGCGGATGCGGTCGGGGTTGGTCACGACCCCGTTGCGCGCCGGATCGCCACGCTTGATGCGGTCCACCGCCTCCATGCCCCCGACCACGCGGCCCCAGATCGTGTACTGGCCATCGAGGCTCGGCGCGGGGGCGAACATGATGAAGAACTGGCTGTTCGCACTGTTCGGATTCTGCGTGCGCGCGGCGCCCACCGTGCCGCGCACGAAGCGCGCGCGGGAGGGCGGGCTGAACTCGGCCGGCAGGTCGGGCAGGCGGGAGCCGCCCGTGCCCGTGCCGGTGGGGTCGCCGCCCTGGGCCATGAAGCCGTCGATGACGCGGTGGAACGGCGTGTTGTCGTAGAAGCCCTGGCGCGCCAGCGTCTTCACGCGCTCCACATGGCGGGGCGCAAGGTCCGGAAGCAGCTGGATCGTCACCCGCCCGGCCGGAAGTTCCAGGATCAGCGTGTTCTCGGGGTCGAGCGCCGGCTGCTGGGCGAAGGCCGGGGCGGCCGCGATGGCGGCGCCCATGCCGAGGATGGTCCTTCGAAGCATGCGTGTGGCTCCTTCAGCCCTGTGTGGCGCGGATCTTCGCCATGGTGGCATCGAGCGTCGCCTTGGGGACGAAGCCCGAGATGTCCCCGCCCAGCCGCGCGATCTCCTTGACGAGGCGGGAGGCGATGAACTGGTTGGTCTCCGAGGCCATCAGGAAGACGGTCTCGATCTCCTGGTCCAGGCGGCGGTTCATGCCGACCATCTGGAACTCGTAGTCGAAATCGGCCACGGCGCGCAGGCCGCGGATGATTATGCGGGCGCCGATCTGCCGCGCATACTGCACGAGCAGCCCCTCGAAGGGCCTCACCTCGATCACGGTGCCGTTGCGCGCGGCGAGCGGCGCGACCTCGGCCTCGACCAGCGCGACCCGCTCCTCGAGGTCGAAGAGCGGCCCCTTGCCGATGTTGATCGCCACGCCGACCACGAGCCTGTCCGCCAGGCGCGCGGCGCGGCCGATGATGTCGAGATGCCCGTTCGTCACCGGGTCGAAGGTGCCCGGATACAGGGCGATGCGTTCAGCCATTGTTCTCGGTCGCTTCCTCGTCCTCGCCATCGTCGGAAACCGGGAAACAGGAGATGACCCGCTCCCCGTCCGACAGGCGCATCAGTGTGACGCCCATGCCCTGGCGGCCGGTGATGCGCACGTCGTCCGCCTCGATGCGGATGAGCTGCCCGCCATCGGTGACCAGCATCAGGTGGTCGCCCGCGCGCACCGGGAAGGTCGCGACGACCGCCCCGCCGGTGCGCTTCGAGAGGGTGATGCCGTTGATCCCCTGCCCGCCACGGCCCGTCACGCGATACTCGTAGGCGGATGTGCGCTTGCCGAACCCGGCATCGGTCACCGCGAGGATCATCTCCTCCGCCTCGGCGAGCGCGTCGAAGCGCTCGGGGCTCAGCGCGATCTCCGAGACCGCCTCCTCGCCCTCCTCCGGCTGGGCAGGCGCGGCCTCAGGCTCCTCGCCGGCCGCGCGGCGGCGCGCCGCGGCGGCCTTGAGGTAGGCGGCACGCTCCTCGGCTGTCGCCTCGACATGGCGAAGGACAGAGAGCGCGATCACGCTGTCGCCCTCCTGCAGGCGGATGCCGCGCACGCCGGAGGAGTCGCGCCCCGCGAAGAGCCGCAGCGTCTCGGGCTCCGCCTGGAAGCGGATCGCCTTGCCCGCACGGGTGGCGAGCAGCACGTCGTCCCCCTCCCGGCAGGTGGCCACACCCACGAGCGTGTCGCCCTCGTCGAGCTTCATGGCGATGAGGCCCGTCGAGCGCATGTTGCGGAAGTCCGAGAGCCGGTTGCGCCGGACATTGCCCTGCGCCGTGGCGAAGACGAGGTGCAGCCCCTCCCACAGCCCCTCATCCAGCGGCAGCGCCAGGACGGCGGTCACGCTCTCGCTTTCCTGCAGCGCCAGCACTTGGCGCAGCGAGCGCCCGCGCCCGGTCGCGCCGCCTTCGGGGAGCTGCCAGACCTTCTCGCGGAAGGCCATGCCGCGGCTGGTGAAGAACAGCACGTGCTGGTGCGTGTGCGCGACGAAGGAGCGGATGACCACGTCATCCTCCCGCGTCGCGGCTCCGGTGCGCCCGCGCCCGCCGCGGTTCTGCGCGCGGAAGGTGTCGAGCGGCGTGCGCTTGACGTAGCCGTCGCGGGTGATGGTCACCACCATCATCCCCGGCTCGATCAGGCTCTCGTCGTCCACATCCGCGAGGCCGTCCACGATCTGCGTCAGGCGCGGCGAGGCGATCTTCTCGCGCACCGCTCGCAGCTCCTCGGCCATCACTTCGAGGCGGCGGATCCGCGAGCCGAGGATGTCGAGCAGGTCGCGGATACGCTCCCCGACCTCGCCGAGCTCCGCCGTGATCTTCTCGCGCTCGAGCCCCGTCAGCCGCTGCAGGCGCAGGTCCAGGATGCCGCGCGCCTGCTCCTCGGTCAGCCGCACCGTGCCTTCGGGGGTGATGACGTTGCGGTAGTCGTCCACCAGCGCGAGCAGCGCACCGACATCGCCGGCCGGCCAGTCGCGCTCCATCAGCGCCGCGCGCGCCGCCGCGCCGTCGGCGCTGGCGCGGATCGCGCGGATCACCTCGTCGATGTTCGCCACCGCGATGGCGAGGCCGATCAGCAGATGCCCGCGTTCGCGCGCCTTCGCGAGGCGATGGCGCGACCGCCGCAGGATCACCTCCTCGCGGAAGGCAATGAAGGCCATCAGCGCGTCGCGCAGACCCATCTGCTGCGGCCTGCCCTGGTGCAGCGCCAGGAAGTTCACCGCGAAGGAGGTCTGCAGCTGCGTCATGCGGTAGAGCTGGTTCAGCACCACCTCCGCCGTCGCGTCGCGCTTCAGCTCGATGACGATGCGCATGCCCGAGCGGTCGGATTCGTCGCGAAGGTCGGAGATGCCCTCGACCGCCTTGGCGCGCACCAGCTCCGCGATCTTCTCGAGCAGGCTCGCCTTGTTCACCTGGTAGGGGATCTCGGTGATCGCGATCGCCTGGCGGCCGCCGCGCATCTCCTCGATCTCGGCGCGCGCGCGCAGCGGGATGGAGCCGCGGCCCGTCTCGAAGGCCGCGCGGATCCCCGAGCGCCCGAGGATCAGCCCCCCGGTCGGGAAATCCGGCCCGGGGATGATGCGCATCAACTCCTCGAGCGACGTGTCCGGCGCCTCGATCAGCTTCAGCGTCGCGTCGATCACCTCGCCCGGGTTGTGCGTCGGGATGTTGGTCGCCATGCCGACCGCGATGCCGCCCGCGCCGTTGACGAGCAGGTTCGGGAAGGCCGCGGGCAGGACGCGAGGCTCCTCCGCGCTCTCGTCGTAGTTCGGCTGGAAATCGACCGTGTCCTCGTCGATCCCTTCCAGCAGCGCCATGGCCGAGGGGGCGAGACGCGCCTCGGTGTAGCGCATCGCCGCCGGCGGATCGCCGTCCACCGAGCCGAAATTGCCCTGCCCGTCGATCAGCGGCACGCGCATCGAGAAGGGCTGCGCCATGCGCACCATGGCGTCGTAGATCGCCGCGTCGCCGTGCGGATGGTACTTGCCCATCACGTCGCCGGTCACGCGCGCCGACTTGCGGTAGGGCTTGTCGGGCGTGAACCCGCTCTCGAACATCGAGAACAGGATGCGGCGATGCACCGGCTTCAGGCCGTCGCGCGCATCCGGCAGGGCGCGCGCAACGATCACGCTCATCGCATAGTCGAGGTAGGAGCGGCGCATCTCCTCCTCGAGCGCGACGGGCGTCGTGTCCGAGGGGGTATCGCCAGGGGTGGTCGGATCGCTCACGCGGTCGGGCTCGATTCGGTCGGGATTGCGGTGCGGCGCACACGCCTGCGGGAATGCGGCGTCATAGGCACCGCGCGGCGGCCTGCGTCAACCGCCGCGCGGTCATGGATCAGAACGGGATCTCGTCGTCGAGGTCGGACTTCTTCGAATCCCAGCCACCGCCACGGCCGCCACCGCCGGGACGCTGCCCGCCGCCGCCCTCGTAGCCGCCGCGCGAAGGCCCGCCGGACGGGCGTTCGGCATAGCCGCCCTCATCGGCGCCGGCCGCGCCGCCGCGCCCGCCGACAAGTTGCAGCTCGCCGCGATACTGCCGCAGCACGATCTCGGTGGTGTAGCGGTCCTGCCCGTCCTGGCCCTGCCATTTCCGGGTCTCGATCTGGCCCTCGATGTACACCTCGCTGCCCTTGCGCAGGTACTTCTCGGCCACCTCGCCCAGGCGCTCGTTGAAGATGGCGACGGAGTGCCACTCCGTCCTCTCTTGCTGATTGCCGTCGCGGTCCTTGTATCGCTCGCTGGTTGCAATCCGCAGGTTCACCACCTTGCCGCCGTTCTGGAAGTTGCGGACCTCCGGATCGCGACCGAGCCGCCCGAGAATGATCGCCTTGTTCACGCCAGCCATGCGTCGTCCGTCCCAGGTTTTCCGGTGCGAAGTTCTAGCCTTTCCGGCGCCTCGCGGCCATCCCCGACGCCGATTCCGGCATCCCGGCCCCCTTCCCAAGCGGCCAGGGCGCGGGCATATAGAAAGAGAACATCACCGGAACATACCCGGCCGGCCCAGCCGTGCCGCGCGGAGCCCCAGCATGACCGGCCATATCCGCATCCGCGGCGCGCGCCAGCACAACCTGAAGGACGTGGATCTCGACATCCCGCGCGACACGCTGACGGTCGTGACGGGCCTGTCGGGCTCCGGGAAGTCCTCCCTCGCCTTCGACACGATCTACGCCGAGGGCCAGCGGCGCTACGTCGAATCGCTCTCGGCCTATGCGCGGCAGTTCCTGCAACTGATGCAGAAGCCGGATGTGGACAGCATCGAGGGCCTCTCGCCCGCCATCTCGATCGAGCAGAAGACCACGTCCCACAACCCGCGCTCCACCGTCGGCACGGTCACGGAGATCCACGACTACATGCGCCTGCTCTGGGCGCGCGTCGGCGTGCCCTATTCGCCCGCCACCGGCCTGCCGATCGAGGCGCAGACCGTCTCCCAGATGGTGGACCGCGTGATGGCCATGCCAGAGGGCACGCGCCTGCTGCTGCTTGCCCCCGTGGTGCGCGGCAAGAAGGGCGAGTACCGCAAGGAACTCGCCGAATGGCAGCGGCGCGGATTCGAGCGGGTGAAGATCAACGGCACCCTGCACCAGATCAGCGAGGCCCCGAAGCTCGACAAGAAGCTCAAGCACGACATCGAGATCGTGGTGGACCGAATCGTCGTGCGCGAGGGCGTGGCGCAGCGCCTCGCGGATTCCTTCGAGACGGCGCTCGCCCTCGCCGACGGCATCGCCTATGCCGAGAATGCCGACAGCGGCGAACGCACCGTCTTCAGCGCGAAATTCGCCTGCCCCGTCAGCGGCTTCACCATCGAGGAGATCGAGCCGCGCCTCTTCTCCTTCAACTCGCCGCATGGCGCCTGCCCCGCCTGCGACGGCCTCGGCACGGAATCCTTCTTCGACCCGCAACTGGTCGTGCCGCAGGACGACGTCTCGCTCAAGGACGGCGCGATCCTGCCCTGGACCGGCGCTCAGTCGCCCTACTACACGCAGACGCTCGAAAGCCTGGCGAAGCACTTCAAGTTCGCGATGACGACGCCCTGGCAGGACATCCCGGCCGAGGTGCGCCGGCAGATCCTGTTCGGGACCGGCGATGACGTCGTCACGCTCCGCTACAAGGACGGGCTGCGCGCCTATGAGGTGAAGAAGCCCTTCGAGGGCGTGATCCCGAACCTCGAGCGCCGCTTCAAGGAAACCGACAATCCATGGGTGCGGGAGGACCTGGCCCGCTACCAGGCGGAGAAACCCTGCGCCGCCTGCGGCGGGCACCGCCTCAAGCCGCAGGCGCTGTCCGTGAAGGTGGCGGGCCGGCACATCGGCGAGGTCAGCGAGCTCTCCATCCGCCGCGCGCGCGAATGGTTCGCGACGGTGATGCAGACGCTCACGCCCCAGCGCGCCGAGATCGCCCGCCGCATCCTGCGCGAAATCGAGGAAAGGCTGCAGTTCCTCGTGGATGTCGGCCTCGACTACCTCTCCCTCGGCCGCTCCTCCGCCACGCTCTCGGGCGGCGAATCGCAGCGCATCCGGCTCGCCTCGCAGATCGGCAGCGGACTGACCGGCGTGCTCTACGTGCTGGACGAACCCTCCATCGGCCTGCACCAGCGGGACAACGAACGCCTGCTCGCCACGCTGCGGCGGCTGCGCGACCTCGGCAACACGGTGCTCGTGGTCGAGCATGACGAGGATGCGATCCGCAGCGCCGACCACCTGATCGATATCGGCCCCGCCGCCGGCAAGGGCGGCGGCCGCGTCGTGGCGCAGGGCACGCCTGCGGAAGTCGCCGCGAACCCCGCGAGCCTCACCGGCCAGTACCTCTCGGGCGCGCGCCGCATCGAGGTGCCGGCCAGCCGCCGCAAGCCGGACCGCAGGAAGCAGCTCCGCGTGGTGGGCGCGACCGGCAACAACCTCAAGAACCTCACGGCCGCGATCCCGCTCGGCACCTTCACCTGCATCACCGGGGTCTCGGGTGGCGGCAAGTCCACGCTGGTGGTCGAGACACTCTACAAGGCCGCCGCGCGCCGCCTGATGGGCGCGGCCGAGGTCCCGGCCCCGCATGAGCGCATCGAGGGGCTGGAGCATCTCGACAAAATCATCGACATCGACCAGTCGCCGATCGGCCGCACGCCGCGCTCCAACCCCGCCACCTACACCGGCCTGTTTGCCCCGATCCGCGACTGGTTCGCGGAAATGCCGGAATCCCGCGCGCGCGGCTACAAGCCCGGCCGCTTCTCCTTCAATGTGAAGGGCGGGCGTTGCGAGGCCTGCCAGGGCGACGGCCTCATCAAGATCGAGATGCATTTCCTGCCCGACGTCTACGTCACCTGCGACACCTGCAAGGGCAAGCGCTACAATCGCGAGACGCTGGAGGTGAAGTTCCGCGGCAAGTCCATCGCCGACGTGCTCGACATGACAGTGGACGAGGGCGTGGAGTTCTTCTCCGCCGTGCCCTCCATCCGCGACAAGCTGACCGTGCTGCGCGACGTCGGCCTCGGCTACATCCATCTCGGCCAGCAGGCCACGACGCTGAGCGGCGGCGAGGCGCAGCGCATCAAGCTGTCGAAGGAACTCAGCCGCCGCGCCACCGGGCGCACCCTCTACATCCTCGACGAACCCACCACGGGGCTGCATTTCGAGGACGTACGCAAGCTGCTCGAGGTGCTGCACGCGCTGGTGGACCAGGGCAACACCGTGGTGGTGATCGAGCACAACCTCGAAGTCATCAAGACCGCCGACTGGGTGCTCGACCTCGGCCCCGAGGGCGGCGAAGGCGGCGGCCGCCTGGTGGCGGAAGGCACGCCCGAGGACATCGCCGCGGTGGCCGAAAGCCACACCGGCCGTTTCCTCGCCCCGCTGCTCGAACGTGCCGAGACCCCGGCGCGCAAGCGCAGACGGGCCTGACAGGACAGGCGCGCACGCGTCAACGCCATCGCCACGACCGGCGCAGCATCCGTCACACCCCGCCGCGAAGCCCCGCGAGCGTCACCGCCAGCCGGTCGCCGAGGCCCCTTGCGCCGGCATCGCGCCCCGCCGCAAGCCTCGCGAGATCGCGGCGCGCCAGCACCGCCGGCAAGGCGGCGGCGATCGCGGCACGCGGCACGTCGCGCCGCGCCGCGCGCAGCGCCTCCAGCCCCTCCGCCGCAATCTCGCGCAGCAGCCCGGCCAGCGCGGCGCCTCCCGCCCCGCGGATAACCGCCTCCGCGTCCAATCCGGCGCGCGCCAGCCGGTCCCGCGGCAGCAGGCAGCGCCCGCGCGCGGCCTGCGCGCCCAGGCTGCGCAGCACGCCCGCGAGGCCATAGGCCGCACCCAGCCCGCGCAGCACCTCGGCCGCAGCGGGATCCGCGCCGAGCGCCCGGCCCGCCGCCGCGCACCACCCCCCGGCGGTGCCGCGCAGCCAGGCGACGAACTCCTCCTCGCCGGCGATGCCGTCCTCCTCCGCCTCGATCTCGCGCGCATCCACCATGGCCAGCAGCGCATCGGCATCGAGCGCGCCGGCCGCGACGGCCTCGTGCAGCGGGCCCGCCACCTCGTGCCGCCGCGCCGCGGCGCCGCCGCGCGCGCCCTCCACCACCTCGCGCCACCATTGCAGGCGGATCAGCGCCGCCATGGGGTTCGAGGCCGCCTCCCGCGCGCGGGCGAGTTCGTGGTTGAAGGCGATCAGGGCGAAGACCGCCTCGCGCCGCTCCGCCGGGGCGAAGAGCGCGCAGAGGAAGCGGTCCAGGTCGTGGCGGCGCGCGAAGGCGCCGATGGCGGAGAGGCTCACCGCGCCGATATGCGCCCGCGCACCGCCGCGCGAAAGCCCGCCTCCGGTTGACGGCCCTCATCGCCCCGCCTACCTCGGCCGGGTGGCGCGGCCCGCGCTTCGTCCGACGATCGGGAGAGACACCCATGGCCTTCAGCCTGCCCCCGCTGCCCTATTCCACCGGCGCGCTTGCTGCCAACGGCATGTGCCAGGAGACGCTCGAACTCCATCACGGCAAGCACCACAACGCCTATGTCACCGCGCTGAACGGCCTGATCGAGAGCAAGGGCCTCGCCGGCAAGTCGCTCGAGGCCATCTGCGCCGAGGCCGGCAGGCAGGGCGCCGACGGCCTGCCCGTGCTGAACCAGGCCGGCCAGCACTGGAACCACTGCCTGTTCTGGCAGGTCATGACGCCCGGCGGCAGCCATGGCGAGAGCGTCCCGGCCGCGCTGGCCGCGAAGATCGACAGCGACCTCGGCGGCCTCGCCGCCTTCAAGGAGGCCTTCAAGACCGCGGGCGCCACGCAGTTCGGCTCGGGCTGGGCCTGGCTCGTGATCGGCACCGACGGCAAGCTCAAGGTCACCAAGACGCCGAACGGCGCGAACCCGCTCTCGACCGGCGAGGGCCAGCCGATCCTCGGCTGCGACGTGTGGGAGCACGCCTACTACCTCGATTTCCGCAACGTGCGGCCGAACTACCTCGCGAACTTCCTGGACAGGCTGGTGAACTGGGAGGTCGTGGCCGACCTCCTGGCCAAGGGCGGCTTCACCGCCGGCCAGTCGGCCTGATCCGCCCTCACCGCGAATGCGCGAAGGGCGCCGGGAATGATCCCGGCGCCCTTTCTCATGGGGCGAAACCCGCCTGGTTCAGGAGGATTTCTCGTCGTTCGCTGCCTGCGGCTTGATCACGCTGGTGATCGTCCCGCGAACCACCGTCACGCGCACATTCGGCGCGATCTCCGCCTCGATCTCGTCCGAGCCCTCCTTCACCTTGGTGATGGTGGCGACGATCCCGCCCGCGGTCACGATGCGGTCGTTGCGCTTGAGCTGGCCGAGCATCTCCCGATGCTCCTTCATCTTCTTCTGCTGCGGGCGGATCAGCAGGAAGTAGAAGACGACGAAGATCAGCACCAAAGGCAGGAGCTGCATCACGATCCCGGCGCCTCCGGCGGCGTCCTGGGCATAGGCGGGAGAGATCCCGAAGGGGGTCCACATGGGGCTTTGTTCCGTCATCCGGCGTGAAGGCGCGGCAACCTAGCCGCCCGCCCCTTCCCGTCAATAGCATCCCGGCCTATTCCGCCCGCCATGCACGACGCCGACCTGCTCCCCGCCCTGACCCGCATCGCCGAGGCGCTCGAACGCCTCGCCCCGCCGCCTGCCGGCGCCCTCGACCTCACCGCCGCCGATGCCTTCGTCTGGCACCCCGCGCCGCGGCCCCTGCTGGCCCCGGTGCCGCGGGTCGCGGCGGTGCCGATCGGCCTGCTGCGCGGGGTGGACCGGCAGAAGGACCTGCTGCTCGAGAACACGCTGCGCTTCGCGCGCGGCTTCACCGCCAACAACGCGATGCTGTGGGGGGCGCGCGGCACCGGGAAATCCTCCCTGGTCAAGGCCGCGCACGCCGCCGCCAATGCCGAGATCCCGGGCGCGCTCGCGCTGATCGAGATCCATCGCGAGGACATCCGCACCCTGCCCGACCTGCTCGGCCAGCTCCGCGCCCAGCCCCGCCGCTGCCTTGTCTTCTGCGACGACCTCTCCTTCGAGCGCGAGGATTCCGACTACAAGGCGCTGAAATCGGTGCTCGACGGCGGCATCGAGGGCCGCCCGCCGAATGTGCTCTTCTACGCCACCTCGAACCGCCGGCACCTGATGTCGCGCGACATGATCGAGAACGAGCGCAGCACCGCCATCCACGGCAGCGAGGCGATCGAGGAGAAAGTCTCGCTCTCGGACCGCTTCGGCCTCTGGATCGGCTTTCACAACGCCGACCAGGACACCTTCTTCGCCATGGTCGAGGGCTACGCGGCCCATTTCGGCCTACCGGTGCCGCAGGAGGAGCTGCGCGCCCAGGCGGTGGAATGGTCGGTGACGCGCGGCGGGCGCTCGGGCCGCGTCGCCTGGCAGTTCATCCTGGATCTCGCCGGGCGGCTCGGGGTGCGGATCGAGGCCTGACGCCCGCCGCACCGCGGCGCGGCGTCACCCGATCCGGCTGACGCCGCCCATGAACGGCAGCAGCACGTCCGGCACGCGCACGCTGCCATCCGCCTGCTGGTAGGTTTCCAGCACCGCGATCAGCGCGCGCCCCACCGCCACGCCCGAGCCGTTCAGCGTGTGCAGGAAGACATTGCCCTTGCCGTCCTTGGGCTTCATGCGCGCGTTCATCCGCCGCGCCTGGAAGTCCCGGCAGTTGGAGCAGGAGGAGATCTCCCGCCACGCCCCCTGCCCCGGCAGCCAGACCTCGAGGTCGTAGGTCCGCGCGGCGCTGAAGCCGGTGTCGCCGGCGCAGAGGAACACCCGTCGCCAGGTCAGCCCGAGATCGGTCAGCACGCGCTCGGCGCAGCGCGTCATGCGCTCGTGCTCCTCCGCCGAATGCTCGGGCGCGGTGATGGAGACCAGCTCGACCTTCGCGAACTGGTGCTGGCGCAGCATGCCGCGGGTGTCGCGCCCGGCGCTGCCGGCCTCGGAGCGGAAGCAGGGCGTGAGCGCCGTCAGGCGGATCGGCAGCGCCGACTCCGGCAGGATCTCGCCCGCGGCGAAGTTGGTCAGCGGCACCTCGGCTGTCGGGATCAGCCAGCGCCCGTCGGTGGTGCGGAACAGATCCTCCGCGAATTTCGGCAACTGGCCGGTGCCGTGGATGGTCGCATCGTTGACCAGCAGCGGGACCGAGGCCTCGGTGTAGCCATGCGCCTCGGTGTGCAGCGCGAGCATCCACTGCCCGAGCGCGCGCTCGAGCCGCGCCAGCGCCCCCTTCAGCACGGTGAAGCGCGCGCCGGCGAGCTTCGCGGCGGTGCCGAAATCCATCAGCCCGAGCGCCTCGCCGATCTCGAAATGCTGCTTCGGCGTGAAGGGAAAGACCAGCGGCTCGCCGCTCTGGTGCAGCACGACATTGGCCGTCTCGTCGCTGCCCTCGGGCACCTCGGGGTCGAGGATGTTGGGCAGCACTTCGAGCAGCGCCGCTTGCTCCCGCTCGGCCGCAGCGGCGGCGGCGTCGAGCGCGGCCATCTCCTCGCGCAGCGTCACCGCCTCGGCTTCCAGCGCCGCGGTGTCGGCGCCCTGCCGCTTGGCGATGCCGATCTCCTTCGCGATGGCGTTGCGCCGCGCCTGCTTCTCCTGCAGCGCGGTCTGCGCGGCCCGCCGCGCCTCGTCATGGCGCAGGACAGCGGCCGCCGCCGGCGCCAGCCCCCGGCGCGCCAGAGCCGCGTCGAAGGCCGCGGGATCCGCCCGCACCGCCCTGATGTCATGCATGGCCGAAGCCCTCAGTTCTGCTCGGTCTTGGGCGTCATCCAGCGCGCCGCGAGGATCGAGATCTCGTAGAGCAGGATCAGCGGCAGCGCGAGGCCGATCTGGCTGATGATGTCCGGCGGCGTGATCACGGCGGCCACCACGAACATGCCCACGATCGCATAGCGCCGGCCCTTGCGCAGGCTGTCCACGTTCAGGATGCCCACGCGGCAGAGCAGCGTCAGCAGCACCGGAAGTTGGAAGGCGATGCCGAAGGCGAGGATCAGGTGCATCACCAGCGAGAGATACTCGCCCACCTTCGCCTCGAGCTGCACCGGGATGCCGCCCGAGCCCGGCGGCGTCTCGAAGGAGATGAAGAAGCTCCAGGCCAGCGGGAAGATGAAGTAGTAGACCATCGCCGCGCCCAGCACGAAGAGGAATGGCGAGGCGATCAGGAAGGGCAGGATCGCCCGCTTCTCGCTGCGGTAGAGGCCGGGTGCGACGAACAGCCAGAGCTGCGTCGCCCACATCGGGAAGGAGAAGAACACCGCCCCGAAGAAGGCGACCTTCAGGTAGGTGAAGAAGGCCTCGTAGAGCGCGGTGTAGATCATCCGCCGCTCTCCGCCGCCGGGCTGCGCGGCCAGGATGTCGGCCAGCGGGCGGGCCAGGAAGCCGTAGATCTGCTGCGCGAAGTAGTAGCAGACCGCGAAGCACAGGATGAAGGCGCCGATCGACCACAGGAGCCGCTGCCGCAGCTCCTTCAGGTGGTCCATCAACGGCATGGGCTTGTCGTTGATGGGATCGTCGTCGGTGTCGGTGTCGCGGGGCAAGGACCCGGTTCCCCTCAAACGCTCGGGGTGGTGCCGGCGGGCTTCGCGGCGGCGCTCTGGGCTGGCGGGACGAAGGCGGGTGCGGGCGGCGCCTCGGCCACGGGCGCGGGCGGCGGCGGGGGCGGCGGCGCCCAGCGCGCCACCTCGGGCGGCACGAAGGCCGGCGCGTTCTCCGGCACCGGCGGGGGCTCATAGCTCGGCGGCGTGTAGCTGCTGCCGGCCATCGGGTCCTCGAAGGCCTTGCGCACCGTGCCGTCGGCGTCCACCGCCTTCTCGATCTCGCCCTTGAGGTCGAAGTTGCGGATGTCGCTGATCGTGTTGCGCACGTCCGCGATCTGGTTGCGCACATCCTCGAGCTTCGCCTCGCGCACCAGCTCGTCGGCCTGCTGCTGGAACTCCGCCACCTTGCGGCGCAGCGACTGGATGCCCTTCGCGACGCCCTTGATGGCGTCGGGCAGGTCCTTGGGGCCGATGACGACGAGCGCCACCACGGCAATCAAGGCGATCTCCGACCAGGCGAGGTCCAGCATGGGTCCCTTCATCCCCCGGCGCGACTGCCGGCGGGGCAGCCCCGTTAGCAGGAAGCCGGCACGCCGCCAATGCGGCGCACTTTATCTAGGAAGCCTCGAGGGGAAAGACGAAGGCCCGCTCGGGGTCCAGGCCGACCGTTACGCGATCGCCCCGGGCGAGGCGCCGGCCCGCCTGCAGCCGGGCATGCAGGTGCAGCACGCCGCCCTGCCCGTCCGGCAGCGCCAGGTGGACCATGGTGCTCGCCCCGAGCAGGCGGCAGGCCTCGACCTCCGCGACCTCCCCTTCGAGGCTGCCGAGGCAGAGCCCCTCGGGCCGGACCAGGACCTCGGCGGCGGTGGCCTCGGCCAGGCCCTTCGCCGGCAGGCTGCCCAGGGCGGTCTCCGCCCGGCCCTCGCGCACCCGGGCGGGCAGGCGGTTCACCTCGCCGAGGAAGGTCGCGACATAGCGGTCGGCCGGGGAGAAATAGAGCGCCTCGGGCGTGCCGAGCTGCAGGATCCGCCCCTCCCGCATCAGCGCGATGCGGTCGGCCATGAACATCGCCTCCTCCGAATCGTGGGTGACGAGCAGGGTGGCGATCCCGGCAGTCTGGAGCACGTGCAGCGTGTCGTCGCGCACCTGCTCGCGCAGCCGCGTGTCCAGGCTCGCGAAGGCCTCATCGAGCAACAGCACCGAGGGCAGCGGCGCGAGCGCGCGCGCCAGCGCCACCCGCTGCTGCTGCCCGCCCGAGAGCATGTGCGGGAAGGCATCCCGGTGCGAGGTCAGCCCGACGCGCTCCAGCGCATCGGCGACCCGCGCCGCCCTTTCGCCGCGGGCCGCGAAGCGCAGCCCGAAGGCGACGTTCTCCGCCACCGTGAGGTGGGGAAACAGCGCGTAGTCCTGGAACACGAAGCCCACGCCGCGGCGCTCGGGCGGCACCTCCCGCCCCGGCTCCGCGATGACCTGCCCGCCCAGTTCGATCCGCCCCTCCTGCAGGGGCTCGAGCCCGGCGGCAAGGCGCAGCAGCGTCGTCTTGCCGCAGCCCGAGGCGCCGAGCAGGCAGACGATCTCCCCCGGCGCGACCGTCAGGTCCACGCCCTTGAGCACCTGGTTCGCGCCATAGGCATGGCGCACGCCGCGAAAGACCAGCGTCATGGCCGCCCCTGGCGCGCGGGCCGCGAAAGCCTCATGCCTCCCCTGCCCTCCCGCCGGGCGCGGGCGCATCGCCGTCCTCCGCGCCGGACGGCGCCCCGGGGGCGAGGCCGGGCAGGGCGGGGCCGGTCTCGGCGGTCACCAACTCCTCCTTGCGCGGCAGGTCGCCCAGGGATTTCAGCGCAAACTGCTCGAGGAATTTGGGCGTCGTCCCCCACAGCGTGGGCCGGCCCGGCACCTCGCGCCGCCCGCGCGGGGCGATCAGGCCGAGTTCCAGCAGCGCCTCGAGCGTCGTCTGCGCGAGCGCCGCGCCGCGGATCTCCTCGATCTCGCCGCGGGTGCAGGGCTGGTGGTAGGCGACGATGGACAGCGCCTCCATCGCCGCGCGGGGCAGCCGGCGCGGTGCCTGCACCACCTTGGTCAGCCGTGGCGCGAGGTCGGGCGCGGTGCGGAAGGCCCAGCCGCCCGCGACCTCGGCCAGCACCACGCCGCGCCCCTCGCAGGCCTCGGCCAGTGCGGCCATCACGGCGGCAGGCGACAGCCCGCCGGGCAGAACGGCGGCGAGCATGGCCGGCGAGACCGGGCGGTCCGAGGCGAAGACCAGGGCTTCCGCGAGCCGCACCGCCTCGGCCAGCAGCGCCGGATCGGCCGGGGCCTCCCCGGTCGCGGCGGCGTCGCCGGCCCCCTCCCCGGCAGCGCCGCCGTCGCCAGCGCCCGGCGCCTCGCCGCCGCCATCGGCCTCGGCGGCGGCGCCGGGCGCCACCCCGTCCGGCTCGGCGGGCATGGGCGGCAGGGCCTCGGGCTCGGCGGGCGGCCCGGACGGCGTCCCCTGCTCCTCAGCCTGCTGGTTGGTCATCCGCGGCATCCTCCTCCGGCCGGCGGCGCACCAGGATCGGGCCGAAGGCCTCCTCCTGGCGCAACTCGATGCCGCCGCCGCGGGCCATCTCCAAGCCTGCCACGAGCGTGCTGGCAAGGGCCGCCCGCCGCTCGAGCGGATCGAGGATCGTCTCCGGCAGGAAGCCCTGCAGCACGGACCAGGAGGGCAGCGCGCCGACCAGCCGGCCGAGCCGCTCCAGCGCCTCCTGCACGGTGAACAGCTTGCGCGGCTTGGGCCGGTAGGGGCGCCGCGCCAGCGCCCGCCGCCGCGCCGCCACATAGGCCTGCAGCAGCGAGGGCAGGTCGGCATGCAGGCCGGAGCGGTCCTCGACGCGCAGGCTCTCGGGCGCGCCGCGCGGGAAGACATCGTGGCCCAGCCAGGGGCGGCGGTTGAGCCACAACGCCGCGGCCCGCATCCGCTCCAGTTCCGCCAGCCTCTCGGTCAGCGTCTCGGCCAGCGCCTCGGCATCCTCGCCCTCGGCCTGATCGGGCGGCACGAGCAGGCGCGATTTCAGCCAGGCGAGCCAGGCGGCCATCACCAGCCAGTCGGCGGCGAGTTCGAGGCGCACCCTGCGCGCGCCCTCGATCACGGCGAGATACTGGTCCACCAGCGCCACGATCGAGATGCGGGCGATGTCCACCTTCTGCGCCCGCGCGAGTTCGAGCAGCAGATCGAGCGGCCCCTCGAACCCGTCCAGCCGCAGGTGCAGCGACTCGCTCACCGCCCGATGCCTCCATGCCCGGCGAGCCACAGCACGGTATCGAAGACCGGCGCGACGATGCCGCGGACGAACCACCCCATGGGGTCCCAGGCCGGCACGGCCATGGGCAGGACGAAAAGGCCCAGGATGACGATCAGGAGTCCATAGGGCTCGACACGCGCCAGCGCGATGGCCGGCCCGCGCGGCAGCAGCCCCACCATGATCCGCCCGCCGTCGAGCGGCGGCAGCGGGATCAGGTTGAACAGCCCGAGCACCAGATTCGCGAGCATGGACAGCGCCACGAAGCGCAGCAGGAAGCCCGTCGCCTCGGGCCCCAGCATGGCCTGCCCGCCGATCACCGCATGGGCCAGCAGCGCCGAGGCGAAGGCCAGCACGGCATTCACCGCCGGCCCCGCGGCCGCCACCAGCACCATCCCCATCCGCGGGTCGCGCAGGCGCCAGATGTCCACCGGCACCGGCTTGGCCCAGCCGAACAGCCCCTGGATCTGGCCGATGGTCAGCAACTGGCCCAGGATCATCACCCCCGGCACCAGCAGCGTGCCCACCGGGTCCACATGGCGGAAGGGATTGAGGCTGATCCGCCCCATCCGCTCGGCCGTGTCGTCCCCGAGCGCGCGCGCGGCATAGCCATGCGCCGCCTCGTGCAGGGTGATGGCGAGGACCACGGCGATCACCGCCGCGGCCACCTCCGGCAGCCAGGCGGGCATCAGGCGGGCCGGGCCGTCGGGTCGTCGCCCGCCACCGCCGCGGGGGCGCGCAGCGCGGCGTCGCGCAGCGCCCGCAGACGCGCCGGGTCGCGGTCACGCAGCGCATCCCGGGCGAGACGCGCCGCCGCAAGCCGTTCCGCCGCGCGGTCGGTCAGCGCCGGGCAGTCGGCCAGCACCGCCGCGCTGTCCGCCAAGCGGCCCGTGCAATGCAGCACGATGTCGCAGCCGGCCGAGAGCGCCGCCGCCGCCAGATCGTTCGAGGCGCCCTTGAGTGCCCCCATGGCGAGATCGTCCGTCACCAGCACGCCGTCGAACCCCACCTCGCCGCGGATGATGTCCCCTATCACGGCGGGGGAGATGGTGGCAGGCCGCGCCGCATCCCAGGCCTCGTAGAGCACATGCGCGGTCATCGCCCAGGCGCCGGAGGCCGCCAGCGCCCGGAAGGGCAGGAGATCATCGGCCAGCGCCGCGCGGGGCGCGCCGACCCGCGGCAGTTCGTGGTGGCTGTCGGCCGTTGCGCGCCCATGCCCGGGAATGTGCTTGATGACCGGGATCGCGCCGCCGGCCTGCAGCCCCGCCGCGAAGGCCGCGCCGCAGCGCGCGACCTCGGCCGGATCGGCCGAGAAGGCGCGGTCCCCGATCACGCCATGCGCGCCGGGGATCCGGAGGTCGAGCACCGGCGCGCAGACCACGTCGAGTCCCGCCGCGGCGCAGGCGGCCCCGAGCAGCAGCGCATTGGCCAGGATGGCCGGCGCCGGCGCGCCCTCCAGCGCGGCGGCGGGCGGCCAGGCCTCCCATGCGGGCGGCCTCAGCCGGGCCACACGGCCGCCTTCCTGGTCCACCAGCACCGGCGCCTCGGCGCCGAGGATGGCGCGGACCTCCTCCGTCAGCGCCCGGAGCTGGGCGGCATCCACGACGTTGCGGGCGAAGAGGATGACGCCGAGCGGCCGTCGCGCGCGCAGCAGGGCGGCCTCCTCGGCCGAGAGCCGCGGCCCGGAGAGCCCGATGATCGCCGCGCGCGGGGTCATGCGCGGGCCGTGACGCGCAGGCTGGCCGCCCGACGCCGGCGCGGACGCCCTGCCCGGAGCGTCAGCGCACCACGAGGCAAGGAATCCGCTCGGCGCGCAGGCGCTCGCAATACTCGCGGGCGGAGGCGATGTCCGCGAAGCCACCGGTGCGCAGGCGGAAGAGCGGCGGCTGACCCTCCCGCTCGAACCGCACCACCTGCGGCCGGAAGGCGCCGAGCAGGTCGGGATGCCGCCGCGCGAGGCGGTCCCATTCCGCGCGCGCCGCCTCCTCCGAGGTCAGCGCGCCAAGCTGGATGCGAATCGCGCCATTCGGCGCGGGCGCGACACGCGCGGGCGGCGCGGCGGCCGGCGCCGTGGCGGGAGCGGGAGCGGGTGCCGCCTGCGGCGGCGCCTCGGCGGCCGGGGCGCGGGCGGGGGCCGAGGGCGCCGGCGCGGCAACCGGCGGCGGCTGCGCCACCTGGGCGCGCAGCGCGTCGATGCGCGGCGCCTCGGGCTCCGGCGCGAGGCGCGCGGGCGGCGGCTGCGCGGTGCTGCCGCGGCTGCGCTCGAAGATCAGCTCGTCCTGGTTCGGCACGCGCAGCCCGCCGGGATCGTCCGGGCGCACCTTGAAGGGGCGCGCATCGGCCTCGATCAGCGGCACCGTCCGCGCGCCGCCGCGCGAAAGGCCCCAGGCGATCGCGCCGCCCGCCACCAGCATCGCCGCCAGCCCGCCGCCCACCGCGATCATCCGCCAGGGCGGCCCGCCGCCATGCGACGGCCGCATGCGATAGGACGGCACCGGAATGTCTGTCACGCCCCACCCCCTGGGGCCCGACCCCCGGCCCCGTCAGCGCATCTCCTCCACGGGCGTCACCCCCATGACGCCAAGGCCCGAGCGGATCACCGTCGCGGTCGCCGCGACGAGGGCCAGCCGGGCCCGGGTCGCCTCCGGTTCCTCCGCGCGGATGAAGCGCAGCGTCGAATCGTCGCGACCACGGTTCCACAATACATGAAAGTCCGCGGCCAAGTCTTGGAGAAAGAACGCGATCCGGTGCGGCTCACGGGCTGCCGCGGCGGCCTCCACCGTCCGTGGCCATGCTGCGATGCGGCGAATGAGCGCCATCTCCGCCGGATCGGTCAGCGCCGCGAGCGGGGCCGAGGCCAGCTCCGCCGCCTTCGGGTCCCCCGCCTGGCGCAGCACGGAGCGGCAGCGCGCATGCGCGTACTGCACGTAGAACACCGGATTGTCGCGCGTCTGCTCGACCACCTTGTCGAGGTCGAACTCCATCTGCGCGTCGGACTTGCGGGTGAGCATGGTGAAGCGCACCGCGTCGCGCCCCACCTCCTCGATCAGGTCGCGCAGCGTGACGTAGGTGCCGGCGCGCTTGGACATGCGCACCGGTTCGCCCGCCTTCATCACGTGCACGATCTGGCAGAGCACCACCTCGAGCGGCACCTTGCCGTCCGAGAGCGCGCGCACCGCCGCCTGCATCCGGTTCACGTAGCCGCCGTGATCGGCGCCCCAGACATCGATCAGCAGCGCGTGGCCGCGCGCGATCTTGTCGGCATGGCAGGCGATGTCGTTGGCGAAGTAGGTGTTCGTCCCGTCCGACTTGCGCAACGGACGGTCCACGTCGTCGCCGAAATCGGTCGCGCGGAACAGTGTCTGCGCGCGCGGCTCCCAGTCCTCGGGCGTCTTGCCCTTGGGCGGCTCGAGCACGCCCTCGTAGATCAGCCCCTTGTCCTGCAGCAGCCTGACCGCGCCTTCCACCGCGCCGGCCTCGACCAGCGCGCGCTCGGAGAGGAACACGTCCTGCGTCACGCCGAGCAGCGCGAGATCCTCGCGGATCTCGGCCATCATCATCGCCACCGCCGTCTCGCGCGCGGTGTCGAGCCAGGCCGTGCGGACCAGCCAGCCGCGCTCGAGCGCCGGGGCGAAGACCGAGACGGTCTCCTCGGAGGGCGGGGCGCCGGCCTCGATCCGCTGCGGCATCATGCTCGCGCCGTGGCGCTCGGCCAGCGCCTCGCCCACCGCGACGAGGTAGTCGCCGCGATACTGCAGCGTGACGCCGAAGCGCCGCTCGGCGGCTTCGGCGTTCCACTCGTCGGCGTCGAGCGTGACCGCGCGCAGGTAGCGCCAATAGGCCGCCCAGCCGAGGGCGGCGACCTGGTTGCCCGCGTCGTTGACGTAGTATTCCTTGGTCACCGCGAAGCCCGCCTTGGCAAGCAGGTTGGCGAGCGCATCGCCCACCACAGCGCCGCGGCAATGGCCCACATGCATCGGCCCGGTCGGGTTGGCCGAGACGTATTCCACATTCACCTTGAGCCCGCCGCCGAGCGTGCTGTCGCCAAAGGCCTCGCCCGCGCGCAGCACGGCGGGGATCTGGGCGCGCAGGAAATCCTCGCGCAGACGGAGGTTCACGAAGCCCGGCCCGGCCGGCGCGGCCTCGGCCACCATCGGCAGGGCGAGCAGCCGCTCGGCCAGCGCCGCGGCGAGTTTCGGCGGCGGCATCCGGGCAGGCTTCGCCGCCACCAGCGCGGCGTTGGTCGCCATGTCGCCATGGGCGGCCTCGCGCGGCGGCTCGACCTGCACGCGCGCCAGCGTCTCGGCCGGCAGGTCGGGCACCAGGGCGGCCAGCGCGCCGCGCACCTCCTGCGCCAGCAGGGTGAAGATGTTCTCGGTCATGGGGACTCGGCAGTTCGGATCGGGCGCTTGATACGCCAGAGCGGGCGGCAGGCGTAGCCCGCCCGCCGAGGGGCAGCCCCGCGCTACAGATGCAGCCGGTCGAAATCCCTCTGGAGGCTGGCTTCCAGCCCGTTGATGGACTCCATCGTCAGGTGGCACGGCCCGCAGAGGAACTCCTTCACCCGGGCCGACAGGCCCCAGGCGCCGCCGGCCAGCATCGTGTTGCGCGTCTTGGTCGTCGCCCCGCTCAGCGGCCGGACGCCGAGGAAGCCCAGCAGGGTCGAGCAATGCACGCAGCACGGCTTGCCGGCAGCCTCGACATAGACGAGCCCGCCGCGGAACAGCGCCGCCGCCCCTTCCGCGCCCTTGCTCCCGATCAGCGCGTCGAGCGCCGTCATCTCGGCGTGGCCCTTGCCCTTGCCGGTCTCGCCTTCGAACACCTCCGGCCGCTCGCCGCCGGCGACGACCAGGCGCGCGCGGAATGTGGGCGCATGGTCGTCATGCTCGCCCTCCTGCTCGGCGGCCGCGAAGTTCCGCCAACTGGCCCTGATGTCGAGGTCGGTCCGGGCGATCCTGGTGCGTTGCGATCGTCCGTCATGGCCGCTCATGGCCGCCTCCGCCGGTTGCCGCCGGGATGCTAGAAGCGCCGGACGGCTTCAACAACCATTGCGGGTATCCGGCCCACCCGGCTCGCCCCTAGCCGGGCACGTCCGGGTCCGTCAGGCGCCTGTATTCCTCGAGCGCGTAGCGGTCGGTCATTCCGGCGATGTAGTCGCAGACGACCAGCGCGCAGGCCGGCGAGCCCGGATCGCCCGCCCTTGCCCGCCAGGCGGGGGGCAGCATCTGCGGCCCGCCATGCAGCGTGCTGAACAGGATCTGCACCACGCGCTTCGACTTCGCCATGGTGCGGTTGACGCGCCAGTGGCGGTACATCCGGGTGAACAGGAACTCCCGCAGCGCCGCATTGGCCTCGGCCATGCCGGGGGAGAAGGCGACGACCGGCTCGCGCGCGCGGCGGATGTCGTCCACCGTCCGCGGCTGCAGCGCGGCGAGGCGGCGGCGCGTCTCGGCCACCACATCGCCCACCATCATGCCGATCACGCGGCGGGTCGTCTCGGGCGCGGCGCGCTCGGGCGGCATATCCGGCCCCGCGCGGCGCGCCTCCGCGAGCGCCTGCCCGATCAGCGGCAGCGCCGCCACCTCTTCCAGCGTGAAGAGGCGCGCGCGCAGCCCGTCGTCGAGGTCGTGGTTGTTGTAGGCGATGTCGTCCGAGATCGCGGCGACCTGCGCCTCGGCGCTGGCATGGGTGTCGAGGTCGAGCGGATGGCGCGCGTCGTATTCGGCGATGTAGGGCGCGGGCCGGCGCAGCGGGCCGTTGTGCTTGGCGAGGCCCTCCAGCGTCTCCCAGGTCAGGTTCAGCCCGTCGAAGCCGGCATAGCGCGCTTCGAGCCGCGTCACGGCCTTGAGCGACTGCGCGTTGTGGTCGAAGCCGCCATGCGGCTTCATCGCGGCGTTCAGCGCATCCTCCCCCGCATGGCCGAATGGCGGGTGGCCGAGGTCGTGGGCCAGCGCCAGCGCCTCGGCGAGATCCTCGTCGAGCGCGAGCAGCCGCGCGATCGAGCGGGCGATCTGCGCCACCTCGATGCTGTGGGTCAGGCGGGTGCGGAAATGGTCGCCCTCGTGATAGACGAAGACCTGCGTCTTGTACTGGAGCCGCCGGAAGGCGGTCGAGTGGATGATGCGGTCGCGGTCGCGCTGGAAGGGCGAGCGCAGATCGCCCGCTTCCTCAGGATGGAGCCGGCCGCGGGAGGTCTCGGGCCGGACGGCATAGGGCGCGAGGCTCATGGCCGCGGGCCGTAGCACCGGGCCGCGCCGGCGGGCAACCGTGTGCCCGCGCGGCGCGTTGGAAGCGGCCGCGCAAGGCCCTATGTTGCTCGCGAGGAGTCCGCATCGCCATGCCTGACGGAACCACCCCCGCATCCGCCTTCCGCGTCACCGAGCGCGCCCGCGCCCAGATCATCGAGATCGCCGGCCGCGAGGGCCGCCCCGGCGCCGGGCTGCGCCTGTCCGTCGAGGCGGGCGGCTGCTCGGGCTTCCAGTACCGCTTCGGCCTCGAGGACGAGCCTTCCGAGGAGGATCTGGTGGTGGGCGAGGGTCCGGGCCGCGTCTTCGTGGACCCGGTCTCGCTCGAGCTGCTGGCCGGCGCCGAGCTCGACTGGGCCGAGGAGCTGATCGGCGCGCACTTCGCCATCCGCAACCCGCAGGCGGTCTCGGCCTGCGGCTGCGGCACATCCTTCTCGGTCGGATGACGTCCACCGCAGCCGCCCCCTCCCCGCCGACCCGGTTCGGGAAAAGGTCGAGGGGGGCGCGGCGGGAGAAGGTCCTTTCTTCCGCCGGATGGTCGCCATGAGGCTCGCCACCTTCAACGTCAACTCGATCCGCCAGCGCGCCGGCCATGTCGCGCGCTTCCTGGAGCGCCGGCAGCCCGACCTGCTGTTCCTGCAGGAGACGCGCTGCACGCCCGAACAGGTTCCGGCCATGGAATTCGAGGCGCTGGGCTACCGCACCCATGCGGTGGGCCAGGCCGGCGGCCGCAACGGCGTCGCCGTGCTCGCGCGCGTGCCCTTCGACGTGGTCGCCGAAGCCCTGCCGGGCGACCCCGAGGACGGCCAGGCCCGCTACATCGAGGTGCGCGCAGGCGGGATCCACGCCGCCGGCATCTACCTGCCCAACGGCAATTCGGGCGGCGAGGCCGGCTTCGCCTACAAGCTCGCCTGGATGGACCGCCTGCGCGCGGTCGCGGCCGATCGCCTGGACGCCTTCCTGCCCTTCGCGATCCTCGGCGATTTCAACGTGTGCCCGACCGAGGCCGACCTCGCCCCCGGCGCGCTGCCGCCGACCGATGCCCTGGTCCGCCCCGAAGTCCGGGCCCGCTTCCGCGCGCTGCTGCATCTCGGCCTGACGGACGCGCTGCGCGCGCTGCATCCGGCCGAGACGCTGTTCACCTACTGGGACTACGGCGCGGCCTTCGAGATCAACCGCGGCCTGCGCATCGACCACGTGCTGCTGAGCCCGGACCTGGCCGAACGACTGGAATCCTGCGAGGTGGACACGATGCCGCGCAGCGAGGCCCAGCCCTCCGACCACACGCCGGTGATCGCGACCCTTCGCTGACCGCCGCTACCAGCGGCGATGGGGACGGCCCCAATAGCCCCACGGCGCCCAGTAGCCGACGCCCCAGCCGATGCCGAGGCTTACCGACGGGCTCACCACGACCGGGGGCGCCACCGGCACCACCTGGACCGGCACGCCGGGCGAGGCGGCATAGCCATAGGCCGGCGGCGCATAGACCACCGGCGGCGCGGGCGGCGGCACCGTGGCGCCGGGCGGCGGCGCGGCCGGCAGCGGGCCGAGCGAGCCATCCGGATAGACCGCGCAGCCGCCGAGCAGCATCGCCGAGGCGAGGGCCGGGAGAACGGCGGAACGGGCGCGCATCGTCATGCTGCCTCGCCCTCCCCGCTCAGCGCCAATACCCGCCCCAGCACCGCCCCCAGCGGTCGCATCGCCGCGGCACCCAGACACGGCGCGGCGCCGGCGCGACATAGACCGGCCGCGGCGGCGGCGCGTAGTAGGGGGTGGGTGCGACATAGACCGGGGCGGGCGCGGGCGCGACCACCGCCGGCTCGACCACGCAGCCGCCAAGCCCCAGCAGCACCGGCGCCCAGAGCAAACGCTTCACCATACCGAGCCTCCTGCATCGCGGAGCCGGCGAGGCTGGCCCGCTGCCTCGGCCGTCACCGCGTTGCGGCACGATCAGCCGCAACGCAGTCTAGCCCGGCTACTGGTCGGCGTAGCAATGCGTCTCCGCGCCGGCGCCGGGGTGGGTGACGGCGCCGAGATGCGCCGGCCCGACGAGCTGGGCGTATTTCCACAGCACGCCCGAGTTGTAGTCGTGCCCGCGCGGCTTCCAGGCGGCACGGCGGCGCGCGATCTCCTCCTCGGGCACGATCATGTCGATGGTGCCCTTCTCGGCATCGATCACGATGCGGTCGCCGTTCTGCAGCAGCGCGATCGGCCCGCCGACAGCGGCCTCGGGGCCGACATGGCCGATGCAGAAGCCGCGCGTGGCGCCCGAGAAGCGGCCATCGGTGATCAGCGCCACCTTGTCGCCCATGCCCTGGCCGTAGATCGCGGAGGTGGTCGAGAGCATCTCCCGCATCCCCGGCCCGCCCTTGGGCCCCTCGTAGCGCACGACGATCACATCGCCCGGCTGGTAGGCGCGCGCCTCGACGGCGGCGAAGGCATCCTCCTCGCAGTCGAAGCAGAGCGCCTTGCCCTCGAAGCGCAGGTTCGTCATGCCCGCGATCTTCACGATGGCGCCATCCGGGGCGAGGTTGCCGTGCAGCGCGACGACGCCGCCGATCGGGCTGATCGGGTCGGAGGTCGGGCGCACCACGTCCTGGCCGGAGGGGATGATCACCTCGCGGTGGTTCTCGGCGATGGTGCGGCCGGTGACGGTGAGGCAATCGCCCTTGATGTAGCCGCCATCGAGCAGCGCCTTGATGATGACGGGCACGCCGCCGATGCGGTGCACATCGGCCGCGACATATTTCCCGCCCGGCTTGAGGTCCGCGATGTGCGGCGTCTTGCGCATGATCTCCGCGACATCCTGCAGGGTGAAGCGGATGCCGGCCTCGTGCGCCATCGCCGGCAGATGCAGCGCAGCGTTGGTCGAGCCGCCGGTGGCCCCCACGATCGCCGCGGCGTTGTGCAGCGCATCGAGCGTCACGATGTCGCGCGGGCGGAGGTTGCGGCGGATGAGCTCCACCACCGCCTTGCCCGATTCCACCGCCCAGCGGTCGCGGTCCTCATCCGGCGCAGGCGCGCCGGCCGAGAAGGGCAGCGCGAGGCCGATCGCCTCGCTCACGCAGGCCATGGTGTTGGCGGTGAACTGCCCGCCGCAGGCGCCCGCGCCGGGGCAGGCGTGGCGCTCGAGCTCGTCCAGCTCCTCGTCCGACATGTTGCCCGCGGCGTGCTGGCCGACCGCCTCGAAGACATCGAGCACCGTCACGTCCCGCCCGTGATGCTTCCCGGGCATGATCGAGCCGCCATACATGAAGACGCTCGGCACGTTCAGCCGCAGCATCGCCATCATCACGCCCGGCAGCGACTTGTCGCAGCCCGCGATGCCGACCAGCGCGTCGTAGCAATGCCCGCGCATCGTCAGCTCGATGGAATCGGCGATGGTCTCGCGCGAGGCGAGCGAGGACTTCATGGACTGGTGGCCCATGGCGATGCCGTCGGTCACCGTGATGGTGGTGAACTCGCGCGGCGTGGCGCCGGCCGCCTTCACACCCTTCTTGGCGGCCTGCGCCTGGCGCGAGAGCGCGATGTTGCACGGCGCGGCCTCGTTCCAGCAGGAGGCCACGCCGACCAGCGGGGCGGCGATCTCCTCGGCCGTCAGGCCCATGGCGTAGTAGTAGGAGCGATGCGGCGCGCGCTCCGGGCCCATGGTGGTGTGGCGGCTCGGCAGGCGGGACTTGTCCCAGGTCGGCATGGCGGTTCCTCTGGTTCTCTCGATCAGGCGGAAATGCGGGCGATGGCGGCGTCGAGCCGCGCCATCTCGGTGCGCGCGGCGGCGAGGCGTTCGCGGTTCTCCTCGACCACCTCCTCCGGCGCGCGGGAGACGAAGGTCTCGTTGCCGAGCTTGGCTGCGATCTTCTCGGCCTCGCCGGCGATGCGGGCGCGTTCCCTGGCCAGCCGCGCGCGCTCGGCGGCGAGGTCGATCACGTCGGCCAGCGGCAGCATGATCGTGGCCTCGCCCAGAACGGCCTGCACCGCGCCCTTCGGCGGTTCGCCGGCCAGTTCGCGGATCTCGGTGGCGCGGCCGAGGCGCTTGATCGCCTCCTCCCAGCGCCTCGCGCGGCCCAGGCTCTCGCCCGAGGCGCCGGCGAGCAGCAGCGGCACGGTGACGGACGGCGCGACGTTCATCTCCGAGCGCACCGTGCGCACCTCGGAGACCAGCCGCACCACCCAGTCCAGCTCCGCGCGCGCCTCGGCCGCGCCCTCGACCGGCACCGGCTCGGGCCAGGCGGTGCGGATGAGCGAGCCCTCGGCGCCATAGCCCATGCGGTGCCACAGCTCCTCCGTGATGAAGGGCATCACGGGATGGAGCAGGCGCAGGATGGTGCCGAGCACATGCTGCGCGGCGCCCTTCACCTCCTCCTTCTCCGGCCCGTCCGGGCCGTTCAGCACGGGCTTGGCGAATTCGAGGAACCAGTCGCAGAAGGTGTTCCAGGTGAAGCGGTAGCAGGCGCCGGCATACTCGTCGAAGCGGAAGGCCTCGAGCGCGGCGTTGGCCTCCGCCACCGCGGCATTGGCGGCATCGAGGATCCAGCGCGAGAGCGGCAGGCGCGACGAGGCCGGGTCGAAGTCCCTGCGCGGGGCGATGCCGTTCATCTCGCAGAACCGCGCGGCGTTCCAGATCTTGGTGGCGAAGGCCCGGTAGCCCTCGATGCGCTGCTTCGCGAGCTTGATGTCGCGCCCGGGGCCCGCCAGCGCGCAGAGGGTGAAGCGCACCGCGTCCGCGCCATAGGCGTCGATCAGCTCCAGCGGGTCCATGACGTTGCCGCGCGACTTGGACATCTTCTGCCCCTTCTCGTCGCGCACCAGGCCATGGATGCAGACGGTGCGGAACGGCACCTCGCCCATGAAGTGGATACCCATCATCATCATCCGGGCGACCCAGAAGAAGATGATGTCGAAGCCCGTCACCAGCACGTCGCCGGGGTAGTATTTCGCCAGCTCCGGCGTCTTCTCCGGCCAGCCGATGGTGCTGAACGGCCAGAGCGCGCTGGAGAACCAGGTGTCCAGCACGTCCTCGTCGCGCGTGAGTTCGACGTCGCGCCCGAACTTCTCCCGCGCCTGCGCGCGCGCCTCCTCCTCGGAATGGGCGACGAAGACCTCGCCGTCGGGCGCATACCACGCCGGGATCTGGTGCCCCCACCAGAGCTGGCGGGAGACACACCAGGGCTGGATGTCGCGCATCCAGGCGAAGAAGGTGTTCTCCCACTGCTTGGGGGTGAACACGGTCTGCCCGGTCTCGACCGCGCGGATGGCGGGCGCGGCCAGCGTCTTCGCGTCCACATACCACTGCATGGTCAGCCGCGGCTCGATCGGCACGCCCGAGCGGTCGCCATGCGGCACCGCATGGGTGTGCGGCTCGATCTTCTCGACGAGGCCCATCTCCTCCAGCCGCGCGATGATCGCCTTGCGCGCCGCGAAGCGGTCCTGCCCCGCGAGGCCGCGCACGAAGGCAAGGTCGCTCACGCCCGCGACCTCCGCGAAGGAGGGCGCGATCTCGTCGAGCATCACCCGCGCCTCGGCATCGAGCACCGAGGGCATGGCGAGGCCGTGCCGGCGGCCGACCTCGAAATCGTTGAAGTCGTGCGCGGGCGTGATCTTCACCGCGCCCGAACCCTTCTCGGGGTCCGAATGCTCGTCCGCCACCACCGGGATGGCGCGCCCGGTCAGCGGCAGGATGACGCGCCGGCCGACGAGGTCGGCGAAGCGCGCATCCTGCGGATGCACCGCGACCGCGGTGTCGCCGAGCATCGTCTCCGGCCGCGTCGTCGCCACCACCAGGAAGCGCCCGGGCTCGCCCTCCACCGGGTAGCGCAGGTGCCACAGCGAGCCCTTGACCTCCCGGCTCTCCACCTCGAGGTCGGAGATGGCGGTGAGGAATTTCGGGTCCCAGTTCACGAGGCGCCGGTCGCGGTAGATCAGCCCTTCGCGGTAGAGGCGGACGAAGACCTCGCGCACCGCGGCCGAGAGGCCCTCATCCATCGTGAACCGCTCGCGCGGCCAGTCGAGCGAGGCGCCGAGGCGCCGCAACTGCCGCGTGATCGTCCCGCCGGATTCCGCCTTCCACTGCCACACGCGCTCGACGAAGGCCTCCCGGCCCATGCTGCGGCGATCGGCATTGCCCTGCTGGGCGAGCAGGCGCTCGACCACCATCTGCGTCGCGATTCCCGCATGGTCGGTGCCGGGCTGCCACAGCACGTCGCGCCCCTGCATCCGCCGCCAGCGGATCAGCACGTCCTGCAGCGTGTTGTCGAGCGCATGCCCGATATGCAGCGAGCCCGTCACGTTGGGCGGCGGGATCATGATGGTGAAGGGCCGGGCGGGGGAGGACGGGTTCGCCGAGAAGGCGCCCGACTTCTCCCAGCCCTCGTAGAGGCGCTGTTCGATCGCGGCGGGGTCGAAGGACTTGTCGAGCATGGGGCGCATCCCTTCCCCGCCCGCCGCCCCGCGTCAAGGGCGGCGCCGGGTCAGCCCAGCGCGCGGCCGACCACGCGCTCGATCTCGGCGCGCACCAGGCGCTCGACCAGCGGCGGCAGATGCTGGTCGAGCCAGTCCTTGAGCAGCGGGCGCAGCTCCTCGCGCACCACATCCTCGATGGTCGGGCCGCCGCGGGTCACGGCGCTGCCGCGCTCGGCGCTGACCGCGCGCAGCAACTGGCCGACCGAGGCCGCCGCCGCCGCGGCCGCGGCGGGCGCGAGCAGGCTCTCCGCCGCCGGGGCCACGGACGGGGGCGCCGGCTCGGGCTGCGGCGCCGATGCGGGGGCGGAGGGCGGACCCTCGGGGGGCGAGACCATCATCTCCTCCGTCAGCAGGAATGGCTCCTCGGCGCCGGCCATGCCGGCCTCCGGCGTGTCGGCCGCCTCGGCGGGCGCGGGCTCCTCCGGCGTGCCCGCCCCGGCGGCGACAGGCGCCTCGTCCTCGTTCAGGATCCGCCGGATGGAGGCGAGGATGTCCTCCATGGACTGGTCGCTCGCCGCGGTCTGCGTTCCCGGCGCGGCCCCGGGCTTGCCGGCCGCGTCGCTCACGGCCGGGTCCTCGCCTGCGGGCCGGGTGCAGCGGGCGCGAGGCTCTGCACCTGCACCGCCCCTGCCGGCCGCGCCGGCGCCGCGACATCCGAATAGTCCCCCGTGCCCACCCAGCGGTCCCGCACCGCGTTGTAGTAGGCGCGCGGGTCGTAGATCTGCACCGGCAGGCCGAGATCCTGCGCCGTCAGCCGCCCGATCGTGGCCGCCAGCGCATAGGAGGCGTTGATCAGCGTCGCGAGCGAGCGGACGAGCTGCACGCGCGCGTTGAGCAGTTCCTGCTCGGCGTTCAGCACGTCGAGCGTGGTCCGGCTGCCGACGATCGCCTCGCGCTGCACGCCGTCGAGCGCGATCTCCTGCGCGCGGATCTGGGCGCGCACGCTCTGCACCTGCGCCCGCGCGCTGCCGAGCGTCTCCCAGGCCTGGGTGGATTGCTGGGCGGCGAGCTGCCGCGCGTCCTGCACCGCCTGGCGGGCCTGCTGGGCCTGCTGGCGCGCCTGGCGGACCGCCGCGTGCTCCGCCCCGCCCTGGTAGAGCGGAACGGTCAGGTTGGCGGTGATCTGCGCCCCCGTCTGGCGCGAGCCGCGCGTGCCGCTGTTGTCGATCCGGAAGGCCTGCGCCTGCGCGCTGACCTGAGGCAGGAGGGCGCCGAACTGCAGGTCGATGTTGTCGCGCGCCGCCTGCTCGTCGAACATCGCGGCGACCACGGCGGGGTTGTTCTCGGTCGCGAGCCGAACCGCCTCCTGCTGCGACCGCACCGGCAGGGCGAGCGGCGCCGGGGCCGTGACGCGCATGGGCTCGATGCCGATCAGGCGCTGGAACACGGCGCGGGAGGATTGCAGGTTGCCCTGCGCCTGGTCGAGCAGGAAGCGCGCCTGGGCGAGCCGCGCCTCGGCCTGGGCGACGTCGGTGCGCGTGATCTCGCCGACGCGGAAGCGTTCGTTCGTGGCCTGGAGCTGGCGCTGGAGCACCTGCACGTTGTTGGTGTTGAGCCGCACCTCCTCCTGGTCGCGGATCACCGCGACATAGGCGGCGACGGATTCGAGCAGGATCTGCTGCTCGGTGCCGAGCAGCCGCGCCCGCTGGGCATAGACCTGGTTCTCGGCCCGGCGGGTCGCCGCCGTGGTGCGACCTCCGCGATAGAGCGGCTGCGTGACGGTCGCGGTGACGTTCGCGGTGTTGCGCGGGATGTCGGTGAACAGGGAGAAGGGCTGGCCCGCCGTGTCAGGGTTGCGGACATTGCCCGCGAAGTCGCGCTGGACGGGAACCGTCGCCTGGGTGCGGGAGGTCGTGTCGGCATAGCCGGCCGCAGCCCCGAGCACCACGGTCGGCCGCCATCCCGCCAGCGCCTGCGGCACGTTCTCGTCCACCGCGCGGAGCTGCGCGCGCGCGGCGAGCAGCGCGGGGTTGTTCGCATAGGCGGCAGCCAGCGCCTCCTGCAGGGACTGCGCCCAGGCGGCGGAACCCGGTGGAACGGCCAATGCGGCGGAGAGGAGGATGGCCCGGCGCAGGCTGGTTTTCACGTCGTCGAACCCCCGAAAGGAAGCGGCGCGGGCGGCAAGGCCGGACCCACGCTGAGCGAGTGTATCCCGACGACCTTAACGCGGCGCATCATCGCGGCGCCACCCCGGCGCCGGCAAAGAAATGTGTCTCCAGGCCCGGGCCGGCGCGCAGAGGGCGCGGCCGGCGGTGCGCAGGGGCTCAGAAAGCGAAGGCCGGCTTGCCCGCGAAGCCGGGCAGGGCCGGCGCATGCGCGTCGAAGGCGATGGTCGTCGTCACCGTGCCGCCGGCCCGGCGCAGCAGCAGCGCACGCCCCGGCGGGCCACCCTCCAGCCCGATCGTCACGAGGCGCCCGCCCTCGGCGAGCTGCTCCTCCACCGCCCGCGGCACCGAGAGGACGCCGCCCTCGATGAGGATCGCGTCATAGGGCGCACCGGCCGGATGGCCCGCCTCGGGCGGAGCCTCGACGACCGTGACGGCGCCGGCCGGCACCGCCGCCGGCAGGGCCGCGCGCATGATGGCGAGCAGCGCGGGATCCGCTTCGACCGCCGTGACCTCGGCGCCGATCGCCGCCAGCAGCGCCGCGCCGTAGCCGGTTCCGGCCCCCAGCACGAGAACGCGCTCGCCCCGGCGCACGGCGGCAAGCTGCACGAGGCGCGCAATCACGAGCGGCTTCAGCAGCACACGGCCGCCGGGCAGCGGCACATCGGCATCGGCATGGGCGCGCGCGAGCATCGCGGGCGGCACGAAGCGGTGCCGCGGCAACTCGCGCATCGCGGCGACGATGCGCGGATCCTCCACGCGGTTCGGCCTGAGCTGGCCGTCCACCATCACCCGGCGTGCCTCGGCGAAATCCATGTCCTGCCGCCCCTTGCATTCGACGCGGCCTTATAGGTCGCGGCCCGGCCAGGCGCCAAGCCGCCGCTTGACCGCGCGCGGCTTGCGGCCGATATGGGGCGCCCGCGCGGTCCGGTGGCCGAGTGGTCAGGCAAGGGTCTGCAAAACCCTCTACAGCGGTTCGATTCCGCTCCGGACCTTGCCGCGCGGGAGGCTTTGACAGGGCGCACTGCGAGGACTATATCGCGCGCCCGGCTCCGTTCCCCGATAGCTCAGCTGGTAGAGCGCGGGACTGTTAATCCCTAGGTCGTAGGTTCGAGTCCTACTCGGGGAGCCACCCTTCCGAAGCCTTCCGCCTGTAGTCCCATCCGCGCCGCCGCCCCCGGCGCCAGCCAGGCAAGCCTGCCCTGCGCGAAGACCGCGACGGGCGCGGGCACCGCCGCATCCACCACGACCACATCGCCCCTCAGCCCCGGCTCCAGCCGCCCGCGGTCCGCAAGCCCGCAGGCCGCCGCAGGATTGGCCGAGACCAGCGCCCAGGCGCGCGGCAGGTCGAGCACGCCGCGCCGCGCCAGCGCGAAGGCGGCTTCCAGCATCGCCGGCCATACATAGTCGGAGGCCAGCACCGTCACCACGCCGCGCTCGGCGAGCGGCGCCGCGGCCGCCCAGCCGAGATGGCTGCCGCCCCGCACCACATTCGGCGCGCCCATCACCACCGGCTCGCCCGCCGCGCGCGCCGCGAGCGCGACCTCCTCGGCCATCGGGAACTCGCAGATCGTCGCGCCATGCGCGCGGTAATGCGCGCGGTCCTCGAGCGTCGCGTCGTCGTGGCTCAGCATGGGGATGCCGGCGCGGCGCGCCGCCGCGGCCAGGCGCTCGCGCGCCGCCGGAACCTCGTGGCGCCGCGCCGCCACCGCCTCGGCCAGCGCGCGGAAGGCCTCGGCCTTCATCCCCGCGCGCCCCGCATACTTCGCCACCTGCACCGGGTCGCCGAGCTTGCGCAGGATCGCCGGCGTATGGTCGTTGAAGCCGAGCAGATGCACGCTGCCATCCGCGATGCCTTCCAGCGCATCATCGAGCGCGTCGAGATTGTCGGCCTCGAAGCGCAGATGCACGCGCAGATCCGTCGCGGCCTGCGCGCGCGCCGCCGGCAGGGCCGCCTTCAGGGCGCGCCAGGCGTCGAGCGAACGCAGCCCCGGCTCCCAGGACAGCGTGACGCCGAGATAGGCCGTGGTGATCCCGCAGGCGATGAGCTGCGCCGCCGAATCCCGCAGCGCGAGCGGCACCGGCAGGTCCACGCCGGGCCGCGGCTGGAGCTGCCGCTCATGCGCATCGCCGTGGATGTCCACGATCCCCGGCAGCACCAGGAGCCCCGAGGCGTCGAAGCGCGCCGCAGCCGGCGCGGGTTCCGCGGCCACGCGGCCGCCGGCCAGCGCGAGCGCGCCCGGCACCATCGCCCCGTCCCGCAGGACGGTGCCGCCCAGGATCGTCCAGTCCATGTCGCTCAGGGCTCCACCACCAGTTGCACGCGCCCCGCGGGATAGACCGCGAGCGTCCAGTCCACCGGCGCGCCGTCCGGATCCACATTCAGGTTCTCGCTCACCAGGACGGGGCGCGAGCGGGACTGCTGCAGCAGCTCGGCCTCCTCCGGCGTCGGCAGGCGCGCGGTGATGCGCGAGGCGCGCCGGCGATAGTCCGTGATGCCGCAGGCGGCGAGCGCCGCGGTGATCGAGGCGTCGCGCTCCAGCGCCTCGGCCGCCGCGGCGCAGCGCGGCAGCGGCAGGTGATGCGTGCCGATGACCACCGGCCGCCCGTTCGCGAGGCCCAGCCGCTCGATGCGCAGCACGAGGCGACCGCGGCGGATGCCGAGCGCCTCGGCGAGCGTCGTCTCCGCCGGCGTCTCGGTCACGCGCAGGATGCGCCCCGCCGGCTCGCGATTCTGTCGGCGCACCAGTTCCGAGAAGCGCGTCCGCGGGCCGAGGCGGTAGTCCATCACGTCCTCGGCCACGAAGGCGCCGCGGCCCTGCTCGACGCGAATGAGGCCACGCGCCTCCAGATCCTCGAGCGCGCGGCGGACGGTGTGGCGATTGACGCCGAAGCGCGCCGTCAGCGCCGCCTCCGTGGGCAGGCGCTCGCCCGCCGCCTTGTCGCGCGCGATCTCGCGCTCGATCGCCGCGGCGATCTGGCGCCAGAGCGCCACGCCCTGCCCGCGCGCGAGGGCGGGGCCTGTCACCGAAACTTCAACCATGCTCGGCCAAGTCCGTGGGATATCCGTGTGGACTTTGTGGCCGATGGATGTCTATCTGTCTAGACAAATCCGATGGCTCCGATGACCGCACCCGACACCGAGCAACGCCGCCGCTGGATGGCCGTGCTGGCCCGCGCCCGGGCCGAGGAGATCGCCGGCCTTCTCGCCGGCCTGCCGCCGCTGCCCGAACCCGAAAGGCTCCGCCCGCCCGAGACCGGGCTCGTGATGGTGCGCGGCCGCATGGGCGGCGACGGCGGACCCTTCAACCTTGGCGAGATGACCGTGACGCGCTGCGCGGTCCGTCTCGGCGATGCGGTCGGCCATGCCTATGTCGCCGGGCGCGACAAGCGGCAGGCGGAACTCGCCGCGCTGCTCGACGCGGCCCTGCAGGATCCGGCGCGGCGCGATGCGCTGCTCGCCGGCGTGATCGCACCGCTGGCCCAGCGCCAGCAGGCGGCGCGCGATGCTGAAGCACGCAAGGCCGCCGCGACCCGCGTGGAGTTCTTCGCCATGCAGACGACCCGATGACCGCGCTGACCGCCGGCTTCGCCGATCCCGTCCTCGATGCGCAGGCGACGTTCCGCGCCGTGCTGGAAGCGATGAGCCGCCCAGGGCGCGTGCAGCGCGCCGGCGCCGGGCTGCGCCCGCCCGGGCCGCTGAACGCGGCCGCGGCCGCGGTGCTGCTGAGCCTCGCCGATGCCGACACGCCGCTGTGGCTGGATGCCGGCGCCGAGGCCGAAGCCTGGCTCCGCTTCCATTGCGGCGCCCCGGTCGTCGCAGCGGCCGGCGCGGCGGCCTTCGTGCTTGCCACCCGCGCCGCGCCCGCGTTGGCCTCGCTCGCCCAAGGGAGCGAGGAGGAACCGCAGCAGGGCGCAACGCTGGTCCTGCAGGTCGCCGGGCTTGAGGAAGGCGCGGGATGGCGGCTTACCGGCCCGGGCATCGCGCATGAGCACCGCCTTCGCGTCGCGGGCGCGCCGCCGGGCTTCGTCGCCGCCTGGGCGGCGAACCGCGCCGCGTTTCCCTGCGGCGTGGACGTGGTGCTCTGCGCCGGCGAGCATCTCGCGGCGCTACCCCGCACCGTTGCCATCGCGGAGGGCTGAGGCGTGTATGTGGCCGTGAAGGGCGGCGAGCGCGCGATCAGCGCCGCCCATGCCTGGCTGGAAGAGACTCGCCGCGGCGATCCCGCCGTGCCGGAACTCTCCGTCGCGCAGATCGAGCAGCAGATGCCGCTGGCGGTGGACCGGGTGATGGCGGAAGGCTCCTGCCATGACCGCTTCCTCGCCGCGCTCGCCATCAAGCAGGCCAAGGGCGACCTGATCGAGGCCGCCTTCCTGCTGCGCGCCTACCGCACCACCCTGCCCCGCTTCGGCGCCTCCGAGCCGCTGGACACCGCGAGAATGCGCCTGCGCCGGCGTATCAGCGCGACCTACAAGGACCTGCCCGGCGGCCAGGTGCTGGGGCCGACCTTCGACTACACGCATCGGCTGCTCGATTTCGCGCTGGCGGCGGAGGGCGAGCCGCGCGCGAGCGCGCCGGAAGGCAGCGCGCCCGTGGGCGAGGCGCCGCGCGTGACCGAATTGCTGACCCGCGAAGGGCTGATGCAGCGCGAGCAGGCCGGCGATGCCGAGCCGGGCGACCTGACGCGCCAGCCCCTCTCTTTCCCCGCCGCGCGCGACGCGCGGCTGCAGAACCTCGCGCGCGGCGACGAGGGGTTCCTGCTCGCCCTCGGCTATTCCACGCAGCGCGGCTACGGCAATGCGCATCCCTTCGTGGGGGAGATCCGTCTCGGGCATGTGACGGTGGAGTTCACCCCGCCCGAACTCGGCTTCCCGGTCGAACTCGGCGAGATCGGCATCACCGAATGCCAGATGGTCAACCAGTTCAAGGGCAGCCGGACCGAGCCCGCGCAGTTCACCCGCGGCTACGGCCTGGTGTTCGGGCATGGGGAACGACGGGCCATGGCGATGGCGCTGGTTGACCGCGCACTGCGCGCGCAGGAGCTCGGTGAGGACATCACCGCGCCCGCGCAGGACGCCGAGTTCGTCCTTTACCACTCCGACAACATCGAGGCGACCGGCTTCGTCGAGCACCTGAAACTGCCGCACTACGTGGATTTCCAGTCCGAACTCGAGAACCTGCGCACCATCCGCCGCGCCGCGGAAGCCGCGCTGCCGGAGGCCGCGGAATGAGCACGATGGAAGGCTACAACTTCGCCTATCTCGACGAGGCGACGAAGCGGATGATCCGCCGCGCCATCCTCAAGGCTGTGGCGATCCCGGGCCACCAGATTCCCTTCGGCGCGCGCGAGATGCCCCTGCCCTATGGCTGGGGCACGGGCGGCATCCAGGTCACGGCCTCGATCCTCGGCCCGCAGGATACGCTGAAGGTCATCGACCAGGGCTCGGACGACACCACCAACGCCATCTCGATCCGCCGCTTCTTCCGACGCGTCGCCGGCGTGGCGACGACCGAGCACACGGCCGAGGCCAGCATCATCCAGACGCGCCACCGCATCCCCGAGCGGCCACTGCGGGAGGACCAGATCATCGTCTACCAGGTCCCGCAGCCCGAGCCGCTGTTCAGGCTGGAACCGCGCCGGGCGGAGACGAAGCGCCTGCATGCGCTCGCCGATTACGGGCTGATGCATGTGCGGCTCTATGAGGACATCGCGCGGCTCGGCCACATCGCCAAGGCCTACGACTATCCGGTGATGGTGAACGGGCGCTACCTGATGTCGCCTTCCCCCATCCCCGCCTTCGACAACCCGAAGATGGACCGGATGCCGGCCCTGCAGTTGTTCGGCGCGGGGCGCGAGAAGCGCATCTACGCCATCCCGCCCTACACGGAGGTCCGCTCCCTGGACTTCGAGGACCATCCCTTCCGCCCCATCCGCGCGCCCCATGCCTGCGCGCTCTGCCGCAGCACCGACACCTACCTCGACGAGGTGATCACCGACGATGCGGGCGGACGGATCTTCGTCTGCTCCGACACCGATTTCTGCGCCGAGCGCCAGGCCGCCGCCGCACCGAAGGAGGCCGCGGAATGAGCGCGCCGCTGCTCGCCGCCGAGGGGTTGACGCTCCGCTTCGGCGCCATTCCCGCGCTGCTCGACGTCGCGATCGACATCGCCGAGGGCGAGGTCGTCGCCATCGTCGGGGAATCCGGCTCGGGCAAGACCACGCTGCTGCGCGTGCTGTCCGGCATGATAGCCCCGGATGCCGGCACGGTGCGCTGGCTCGGCCAGGACGTCCACGCCATGGGCGAGGCCGCGCGGCGGCGTCTGATGCGCACCGAATGGGGCTTCGTCCACCAGAACCCGCGCGACGGGCTGCGGCTCGCGGTCTCGGCGGGCGGCAATGTCGGGGAACGGCTGATGGCTGTCGGCGCGCGCCACTACGGCAAGATCCGCGCCGAGGCGCTGTCCTGGCTCGCCAGGGTCGAGATCGACGCCGCTCGCATCGACGACCTGCCGCGCACCTTCTCGGGCGGGATGCAGCAGCGGCTGCAGATCGCCCGCACCCTGGTGACGCGCCCGCGCCTCGTCTTCATGGACGAACCCACCGGGGGCCTCGACGTTTCCGTGCAGGCGCGGCTGCTCGACCTGATCCGCTCGCTCTCCCGCGAACTGGGCCTCGCCGTGCTCATCGTCACGCATGACATCGCTGCCGCACGCCTGCTCGCCGACCGCATCCTGGTGATGCGCCGCGGGCGTGTCGTGGAACAGGGCCTGACCGATCGCGTGCTGGACGACCCTCAGCATCCCTACACGCAACTGCTCGTCTCCTCGGTGCTCGCCGCATGATGCCCGCGCTCCGGACCGAGGGCCTTGCCAAGGCCTTCACGCTCCATCTGCAGGGCGGGACGCACATCCCCGTGCTGGAGGGCGTGGACCTTGCCGTGCATCCCGGCGAATGCGTGGCGCTGTGGGGGCCGTCAGGGGCCGGGAAATCCACGCTGATGCGCTGCCTCTACGGCAATTACGGCGCGGGCGCGGGGCGGATCCTGCTGCGGCATCGCGGCGCCGATCTGGACCTCGTCACGGCCGATCCGCGCCTGGTGATCGAGGCGCGGCGGGAGACGATCGGCTATGTCTCGCAATTCCTGCGCGTCATCCCGCGCGTCGCGACCCGCGACATCGTCGCCGAGCCGATGATCGCGCGCGGCGTGCCGAAGGATGACGCCCTGGCCAGCGCCACCGCGCTGCTGAACCGGCTGAACCTGCCCGAGCGCCTGCACGGCCTGCCGCCCGCCACCTTCTCGGGCGGCGAGCAGCAGCGGGTGAACCTTGCCCGCGGCTTCGCCCCCGGCTACCCGGTGCTGCTGCTCGACGAGCCCACGGCGAGCCTCGACGCCGCCAACCGCGCCATCGTGATTTCCCTGATCAACGAGGCCAAGGCACAGGGCGCCGCGATCGTCGGCATCTTCCACGATGCCGAGGTGCGCGAGGCCGTGGCCGACCGCCTGTTCGACGTGCTCCCCATCCAGGACGCCGCATGACCGCCGAGACCATCCTCACCAACGCCATCCTCGTCCTGCCGGAGGAGACGCTGCCCGGCACGCTGGTGATCCGCTCGGGCCGCATCGCCGAGACCCAGCCCGGCCGCAGCCATGCCGCCTCCGCGCGCGACCTCGAGGGCGACTACCTGATCCCCGGCGTGGTGGACGTGCACACCGACAACCTGGAGCGCCAGGTGCAGCCGCGGCAGAACGCGCGCTGGCCGTCGCGTTCGGCGATGATCGCCCATGACGCGCAATGCGCCGCGGCAGGCGTCACCACGGTGCTGGACGCGCTCTGCCTCGGCGATCTCGGCTTCGACCAGGGGCGCGGGCAGACCTTCCTTGACGGCGTGGCGGATCTCGATGCGCTCGCCGATACCGGCGTGCTGCGTTCCGAGCACTTCCTCCATCTGCGCTGCGAACTCCCCGCCGCTGACATGAAGCCCGCGATGGACCCGGTCGCCGACCATCCGCGCGTGCGCATGGTCAGCCTGATGGATCACTCGCCGGGCGTGGGCCAGTACCGCGACATCGAGCGCTACGTCGCGATGCGCCGGAAACAGACGCAAATGACTGTGGAGCAGGTTCAGGACCGCATCGCCTCCCTGCTCGACCAGCGCGCCCGCCTGCGCGAGCCGCAGCGTGCCTGGCTGCTCGACCGCATCCGCCACCGCGACCTGCCCATCGCCTCGCATGACGACGAGACGGCCGAGGATGTGCGCCGCAACCTCGCCGACGGCATCCGCATCAGCGAGTTCCCCGTCACCATGGTGGCGGCCGAGGCGGCGCGGGATGCGGGCGTCGAGGTGATCGCCGGCGCACCCAACATCGTCCGCGGCGGCAGCCATTCGGGCAATGTCGCCGCCGCCGACCTGGTGCGCGCCAAGGCCGCGGATGCCTTCGCCTCCGACTACGTGCCGGCCTCCATGGTCGAGGCCGCCTGGCGCGCGGTCGAGGAGGCGGGGATCACGCTGCCGCAGGCGGTCGCGATGATCACCGACCGCCCCGCGCGCATGTGCCGCCTCGATGACCGCGGCAGGCTCGCCCCGGGCCTGCGCGCGGATCTCGCGCAGATCCGCACGGTGGAGGACATTCCCGTCGTGCGCCGGGTCTGGCGCGAGGGCAGCCGCGTCGCATGAAGGTCCATCGCCTGGCCCTCTACTGGGCGCCGGAACCGGACGACCCGCTGCATGCCGCGGGCAGCGCGTGGCTCGGCCGCGATGCCGGCACGGGCGCGGCGCTGGCGCAGCCCGCACTGCCCGGCCACGACATCGCGGAGATCACCGCCGACCCGCGCGGCTACGGGCTGCACGCGACGCTGAAGCCGCCCTTCCGCCCGCTGCACGGCTACGCCGCCGCGCGCGATGCCGCCGCGGCGCTGGTCGCGCGCCTTGCGCCCTTCGACCTGCCGCCGCTCGCAGTCCATGACCTCGACGGCTTCCTGGCACTGCGCGAGACCATCCCCTGCCCGCCGCTTCACCGCTTCGCGGAAGCCTGCGTCGAGGCACTCGACGCGCATCGCGCGCCGCCAACCGAGGCCGAGATAGCCCGCCGCCGTCCCGAGCGCCTGACCGTCGCGCAGCGCATGAACCTCGAACGCTGGGGCTATCCCTATGTGTTCGGCGAATGGCGCTTCCACGTCACGCTGACGCGGCGGCTGACGGCGGAGGAGAAGGAGGCGGCGCTGCCCGCCGTCACCCGCTTCCTCGGCACCGCGCCGTCGCGCCCGCGCCGCGTCGCGGCCCTCTCGATCTTCGTGCAGCCCGGCCCGGGCGAGCCCTTCACCATCGCCGAACGCCTGCCGCTCGGCGGGTGAAGCGTCAGAGACAGGCCCGCAGCGCGGCCTCGACCTGCGCCGCGCCCTCCTCGGGCGTCGCGTCGTTCACCACCGTGACGACGTCAAGCCCAGCGGGCGCCACCGCCTCGCGCGCGAGGCGCCGTGCGATGTCCTCGGCGCTCTCCCGCCCCCGCGCCGCGAGTCGCGCGGCGAGCACCGCCGCCGGCGCCGTCACCATCAGCACGCGCAGCCGGTAGCGCGCCGCGGCCTCCGCCAGAACGCCGCGCGAGAGGTTCGCCACCACCACCCGCCGCGCCGCGAGATCAGCCTCGATGTCGCGCGGGATGCCATAGAAGAGCCCATGCGCGCCCCACCACAGTGCGAAGCGGCCGGCGGCGCGCTCCGCCTCGAAGGCCGCGACGTCGAGCGCGCGATGCGCCTCCCCGCCCGCCTCCGCCGGCCGCGTGATGGCGCGCTGGACGAAGCGGAAGCGCGCATCGCCGGCAAGCCGCGCGCGGGCAAGGCCCATCAGCGTGTCCTTGCCCGCGCCCGAAGGCCCCACCACCGCCACCAGCATCGCCCCTGCCCCTCGCGAGGATTGACGTGCCTCCTCTGCTGCGCGACGAGGCTCGAAGCAAGCCCGAGGAGCCGCGACCATGTCCGCCGTCTCGCCGGAAATGATCGGCTTCCCCGCCAAGGAACCACCCCGGATGTTCACCACCCGCCCCGAGATCATCGGCACCTTCGGCGCCGTCGCCTCCACCCACTGGCTCGCGAGCCAGGTCGGGATGGCGGTGCTGGAACGCGGCGGCAATGCGTTCGACGCGGCGGCGGCCGCGGGCTTCACGCTGCAGATCGTGGAGCCGCACCTGAACGGCCCCGGCGGCGACTGCCCCATCATCCTGCACAGCGCGCGGACCGGCACGCAGCAGGTCATCTGCGGCCAGGGCCCGGCGCCGGCGGGGCTGACGGTCGCGCATGTGCGGGATCATCTCGGCCTCGACATCATGCCCGGCACCGGGCTGCTGGCCACACCCGTGCCCGGGGCCTTCGACGCCTGGATGCTGATGCTGCGCGACCACGGCACCTGGTCCGTGCGCGAGGTGCTCTCCTTCGCGATCGCCTACGCACGTGACGGCGCGCCGATGGTCCCGCGCGTGAGAGCCACCATCGAGAGCGTCCGCCCGCTGTTCGAAGCCGAATGGCCGACTTCCGCCGCGCTCTGGCTGCGCAACGGCGGGCCGGAGCCGAACGGCCTCTATGCCAATCCGGCGCTGGCCGACACCTACGAGCGCGTGGTGCGCGAGGCCGAGGCCGCCGGCGGCAGCCGCGAGAAGCAGGTCGATGCCGCCCGCGCCGCCTGGTATCGCGGCTTCGTCGCGGAGGCCATCGGCCGCTTCTGCGCCGCGACCGAGGCGATGGACACCTCCGGCCGGCGCCACCGCGGCGTGCTGAGCGCCGAGGACATGGCGCGCTGGTCCGCCACCGTCGAGGCGCCGCTCGCCTTCGACTACAAGGGCCACACGGTGCTGAAGTGCGGCCCCTGGAGCCAGGGCCCGGCCATGCTGCAGACGCTCGCACTGATGGCAGGCTTCGATGTGGGCGCGATGGACCCGCTCGGCGCCGACTTCATCCATCATGTCGTCGAGGCGCAGAAGCTCGCCTTCGCGGACCGGGAGGCCTTCTACGGCGACCCGGACTTCGTGGACGTGCCGATGGCGACGCTGCTCTCGCCCGCCTACAACGACGCGCGCCGCGCGCTGATCGGCGATCGCGCCTCGCTCGAGTTCCGCCCCGGCAGCCCTGATGGCCGAATCCCGCGCACCGATTACGCCGCCGCCATCCGCCGCGCGCAGGATCTCGCGGCCGCGATGGGCTCGGGCGAGCCGACCGTCTCGCGCCTCGGCGCCTCGGGCGGCGACACCTGCCATGTCGATGTCATCGACAAGGACGGGAACATGGTCAGCGCGACGCCCTCGGCCGGCTGGCTGCAATCCTCCCCCGCCATTCCGGAACTCGGCTTCTGCCTCGGCTCCCGCTGCCAGATGTTCTGGCTGGAGGAGACGCTGCCCAACGGCCTCAAGCCGGGCAAGCGGCCGCGCACCACGCTCTCGCCCTCGATGGTGCTGAAGGACGGCAGGCCCTGGATGGCCTTCGGCACGCCGGGCGGCGAGCAGCAGGACCAGTGGCAGCCGATCATGCTGCTGCGCATGATCCACCACGGGCTGAACATCCAGCAGGCGATCGACATGCCCTCCTTCCATTCCGAGCACTGGATCAGCTCCTTCTGGCCGCGCGGCGCCAAGCCGGGGAAGGTGGTGATCGAGGGCCGCTACGCGCCGGAGGTGCTGGCGGACCTCATCGCCCGCGGCCATGCCGCCGAGATGGGCGGCGAATGGTCGGAAGGCCGGCTGACCGGCGTGCGGCGCGAGGCCGACGGCACCATCCGCGCCGGCGCCAACCCGCGTGGAATGCAGGGCTACGCGGTCGGGCGCTGATGCGCGTCCTGCTCGCCATCGCGCATTTCTACCGGCCCGAGGAGGGCTCGACCCATTCCTCGACCGATGCGCATCGGCGCGAGCAGCGCGCCGCGGCCCTGCGCGCCACCATCGACTCCTGGCGCGGGACGCTCGGCGCGACGACCACGCTGAACATCGAGCACAAGCGGTTCGAGCGCCTCCGCGGCGCGGTGGACGGGCTCGACATCGTCGTCCTGACCAACGGCACGGACCACCTGCTGGATGCGGAACATGCGAAGGCGCGCGGCGCGCGGCATGTCACCGTCCGGCTCGACAACCCGCGCATGCTGGGCTTCGCCGCGCGCCGGCTCTTCGCCGATGCCCGCAACGCCTACGACCTGTTCTGCTATTCCGAGGACGATCTCCGCCTCGCCGATCCGGGCTTCGTCGCCAAGATCGCCGCCTTCCAGGACGCCTTCGGCTGGCGGCGGCTGCTCATGCCCAACCGCTTCGAATGGAACCCGAAGGGCCCCACGCTGAAGACCTGGATCGACGGCGACCTGCGCCCCGGCGCCACCGAAGGCTGGCGCGCCCCGCTGCCCGACGAGGACTTCCTACGCCTCGGCCCCACCACCTTCCGCCGCGCGCTGAACCCGCACAGCGGCTTCCATGCCATCACCGCGGTGCAGCTCGCCCACTGGATGCGCCAGCCGCATTTCGCGGAGCACGATGTCGGCTTCGTCTCCCCGCTCGAAAGCGCGGCGACGCTCGGCGTCCTCAAGACCTTCGCGATCTACAAGCCCTTCGGTCCGGATGCGGGCTTCCTCGAACTCGAGCATCTCGACACGCGCTTCTCCTCCATGACCCTCCCGCGCGCCTGACATTGCGCGCGCCGCGCGCCGGGCCGAGACTGCGGACCGAGGGAGAAAGCGCCATGCAGATCACCGACGCGCAGGTCCATATCTGGGGCAGCGGCACGCCGAGCGGCGACCACCGCCAGACCTCCGTCTTCACGGTCGAGGAACTGCTCGCCGAGATGGACGAGGCCGGCGTGGACGCCGCCATCATCCACCCGCCCGTCTCCTGGGACCCGGACGCCAACGCCATCGCCGAGGCCGCCGCCGCGAAGCATCCCGACCGCTTCGCCATCCTCGGCCAGGTCCCGCTCGACACGCCCGAGACGAGCCGCCCGCTGCTCAAGGGCTGGCGCCAGCGCCCAGGCCAGTGCGGCCTGCGCTACCCGCTGGTGCGCGCCGACCAGCAATCCTGGCCCTTCGACGGCACGCTCGACTGGCTCTGGCCCGCCGCCGAGGAGGAGGGCCTGCCCGTCGCCACCATGGCTTGGCGCTTCCTGCCCGAGTTCGCCGCCATCGCCGAACGCCATCCGCGCCTGCGGCTGATCATCGACCATTGCGGCCTGATCCGGCACGAGAAGGGTCCGGCCGCCTTCGCCAACCTCGACGCCGTGACCGCGCTGGCGCGCTTCCCGAATGTCGCGCTCAAGGCCACCGGCGCGCCCGCCTATTCGCTGCAGCCCTATCCCTTCCGCGACATCCATGACGGGCTGCACCGCCTCTACGACGCCTTCGGGCCGGACCGCTTCTTCTGGGGCACCGACATCACCCGCATGCCCTGCACCTGGCGCCAGTGCATCACGCTGTTCACCGAGGAGCTGCCCTGGCTCCAGGGCCCGCAGATGGCGCGCGTCATGGGCGGGGCGATCCGTGACTGGATCGGCTGGAAGGCCTAGCCCGGCGGGCCGCCGCGCTTCCAGGTCAGCACCAGCACGTCCCTGCAGGAGGGCAGCGCGGGATCGGCCGGCGCCACCGGCGTCACGCCATGCTTCACCCGCGGGTCGTCCACCAGCGCGGTGTCGAGCGGATCGCGCAGCACGAACTGCGCGAGGCGGTTGCCGGCATCGTCCTCGATGACCGTCTCGCCGCCTTCGAGGTTGGTGCGCGCGATCATCGCGATCAGCACCACATCCACCCCGTCATGGTGGACGCCCTCGGGCGTCGGGTAGCCCGGGGCGCCGGCGGCGGCCTCGATGCGGAACTGGTGCGCCTCGACGAACCAGGGATGCGCGCCGTGCAGCGCCTCGGCCATGGCGCGGCCGAGGTCGAGCAGCCCGACCAGCGGCGCGCTCGCCGCCACCGCCTCCTCCATCGGCGCGAACCAGCGGTGCACCCCGCCGTTCAGGCTGTTGTGCACCACCGCCTGGAAGTGCGGACGGTGCGGCCCGCGCACATGCCCGGGCACGCCCGGCTCGGCGCTGAAATTGGCGATCCGCCGGCGGCGGTAGCGCCCGCCGTCGCGCATGAAGGCATCGGTCTCAAGCCGGTTCCAGGAGGCGAAGAAGGGCGCCAGCACCTCGGGCCGTCCGGCCTCGCCGAGCAGCCCCGCCATCACCGCGCCCGGCACGCGCGCGAAGCCGCGCGCGGCGAGTTCGGCCAGCGGTCCCGCGGGAACGGTCACGACCCGCCCCCTTCGCCGATCGGCGGCACCTCGCCGGTCATCCCGGCCAGCACCTCCGCGACATGGCGCACCTTCACCGGGCTGCCCTCGCGCTTCAGACGTCCGGCCATGTTCAGCAGGCAGCCCATGTCGCCCGCGAGCAGCGTGCCCGCGCCGGAGGCCTGGATGTCGCGGCACTTGTCGGCCACCATGCGGGTCGAGATCTCCGGATACTTCACGCAGAAGGTGCCGCCGAAGCCGCAGCAGATCTCGGGCTCGGCCATCTCGGTCAGGCGCAGCCCCTCGACGGTGGCGAGCAGCGCGCGCGGCTGCGCCTTCACCCCCATCTCCCGCAGGCCCGAGCAGGAATCGTGATAGGTCACGCTGTCCGCATAGCGGGCCGCAACGCGCTCCATCCCCATCACGTCGCGCAGGAAGGAGACGAGCTCGTGCGTCCGCCCGGCAAGCGCCTCGGCCCTGGCGCGATACTGCGGGTCGTCCTGGAACAGCGAGGGGTAGTGGTGCGCGATCATGCCCGCGCAGGAGCCGGAGGGGGCGACCACGTAATCGTAACCCTGGAACGCATCCACCACGGCGCGCGCGATGTCGCGGGCCGAGGCGCGGTCCCCCGAATTGTAGGCCGGCTGGCCGCAGCAGGTCTGCACCGGCGGCACCTCGACCAGGCAGCCCGCCCGTTCGAGCAGGCGGATCGCGGCGAACCCCACCGTCGGCCGGTAGAGATCCACGAGGCAGGTGACGAACAGCGCGACGCGGGGCTGGCCCTGGGACATGGCATGCAGAATAGGGAGCGCGGCGGCGTCCTGACAGCCCCCGCCGCGCGCCGGTCAGCCTTGCGGCGGGCTCAGTTCAGCCGCTGCCGCAACTCGGCCGCCAGCCCGCGGATCCGCGCCGCCGCCTCGCCCTCCGGCACCAGATCGAGGAAGCGGTCGAAGCAGAGCAGCGCCGCCCCGACGCGGTCGAGCCGCTGGTTCATCAGCGCCGCCTCCCGCCACAGCGCGGCCGCATCGGGGGCGAGGCGCAGCATGTCCTCGGTGCAGGCGAGCGCGCGGTCGAGCAGCCCCGCCCGCAGCCGCCGCAGCTTGATGTTGTTCTGCAGCCGCAGCAGCACCTCGCGCTTGCCCATCGGGCGCAGCAGGCCGGGGCGCAGTTCCGCCGCCGGCCCCTCGAAACGCTTGATCAGCGCGCGCAGGTCCGGGGCTTCCAGCGCTTCCCCGCCGCCGAACACGTCCACTACCACCTGCCCCTGCGGCCCTTCCAGCGCCACCAGGAAATGGCCCGGGAAGTCCACCCCATGCGCCGCCCAGCCTGCCGCCTCGGCGGCGTGGAGCCACAGGATGCCGAGCGCGACCGGGAGGCCGCGCCGGCGCTCCAGCACCCGGATCAGGTTGGCGTTGGCGAGGTCGTCATAGGTCTCGGCATCCCCCGCGAAGCCCAGGCTGCCGTGCAGCAGCCCCGCCAGCACCGCCCGGCGCCGCCCGGGATCGCCCTCATCCGCCGCCGCATCCGCCGCCGCCGCGGCGACCGCGGCGCGGGCGATCCCGCTGAGCTCGGCCGAGGCCGCGCGCCAATCGGCCTCCGGGGCGTCCACGCGGGCGAATTGCAGCGCGACCGCCGCGATGTCGAGCTCGGCATCGGGCAGGTGGCCGGCGGCATCGAGCGCCGCGCGCGCTTCCTCCAGGGGGTCGGCAGCCATGACGCCAGTCTCGCGGCGCCGCCGCGCCACGGCAAGCGAGGCGAGTCGCGCACGCCCTCAGCGCAGCAGCACCGGCAGGATGGCGTCGAGCCGCAGCAGCCCCTCCGCCGTCGCGGCCAGCCTGCCGTCGCGCCAGGCGAGGTAGCCCTCCTCGCGCAGCGCCTCGAGCATCGCGCCGTCCACCGCCTCGGCGAAGGGCAGACCCGCGCGGGCCTCGATGCGGGCGGGATCCACGCCCTCGGCCAGCCTCAGGCCCATCAGCAGCGCCTCGCGCGCGCGCTCGGCCGGGGCCAGGGCGACCTCCTCCACCGCGGCATGGCCGTCGCGCTCGACCCGCGCCGCCCATTCCTCGGGGGCCCGGTGCCGTCGCGCCGCCAGCATCCGCCCATCGAGGAGCACGCGCTGATGCGCGCCCGGTCCGATGCCGAGATAGTCGCCGTAGCGCCAATAGGCGAGGTTGTGCCGGCTCTCTGCGCCGGGCCTCGCGTAGTTGCTGACCTCGTAGGCCGCGAGGCCGAAGCGCGCCGCCTCCTCCGCCGTGGCCGTGTAGAGCCGCGCAGCCGCCTCGCCCTCCGGCAGCGCGAAGGCCCCGCGCGCATGCAGCGTCGCGAACTGCGTCCCCGGCTCGATGGTGAGCTGGTAGAGCGAGAGGTGATCCGCCGCGAGCGCCAGCGCCCGGCGCAGCTCCGCCCGCCAGGCCGCCTCCGCCTGACCCGGCCGCGCATAGATCAGGTCGAAGGAGAGCCGCGGGAAGATCGTCCGCGCCGCCTCCAGCGCGGCCACCGCCTGCGCGGCATCGTGCCGGCGGCCGAGGAAGCGCAGCGCCTCCTCCTCGAGCGACTGGACGCCGAGGCTCGCCCGGTTCACCCCCGCCTCGCGGAAGGCCTCGAGCCTCGCCGCCTCGACGCTGGTCGGATTGGCCTCCAGCGTGATCTCGATGTCGGGCGCGGCGTCGAACAGCGCTTGCGCGTCGCCGATCAGCGCGGCGACGGTCTCGGGGCTCATCAGCGACGGGGTGCCGCCGCCGAAGAAGATCGAGGCGAGCCTCCGCCGCCCCACCCGTCCGGCCTCGTGGGCCAGTTCCTGCCGCAGGGCGGCGCGGAAGCGCGCCTCGTCCACCCGGTCCCGCACATGCGAGTTGAAGTCGCAATAGGGGCACTTGGCGGCGCAGAAGGGCCAGTGGATGTAGAGGGCGATCGGCTCGGTCACGGCGCGCATATGGCGCGGCCGGCGCGCCCTGTCGAACCCGCGGAGGGCCCATGCCGCACATCACCGCGCTCCATGCCGGCCTGCTGACCGGCCTGTTCATCCTGCTGACCCTGCGCGTCTTCGCCGTGCGCGCGCCGAGCGGCGTCATGCTCGGCACCGGTGGCGACCGCAGGCTGGAACGCGCGGTGCGGGTGCATGGGAACTTCGCGGAATACGTGCCGCTGTTCCTGATCGGCCTCGCCCTGGCCGAGCTCTGCGGCGCGCCCGGCTGGGCGCTGCATGGCGCCGGGGCGGCCATGCTCGCCGGCCGCGTGCTGCATGCGCTGGGGATGGGGCGGGAGCCCGACATCGTGCCGCTGCGCGCCGCGGGCATCCTGCTGACGCTGCTCGCCCTTGCCGCGGCGGGCGGGCTCGCCTTCGTCGGCGCGGCGGGGTTGTGGTAGCCCCTCGCCCATGAGCGGATCCTCCGTCGAGCGCGTGCGCGCCGCCCTGCTGGCCGCGGGCCACCCCGACACCATCGCCGCCTTTCCCGAAGGCACCCGCAGCGCCGCCGACGCCGCCGCGGCGGTCGGCTGCGACGTGGCGCAGATTGCGAAATCCATCGTCTTCCGCGCCGGCGCGCGCGCCGTGCTGGTGATCGCCTCCGGCGCCAACCGCGTGGACATGGCCAAGGTCGCCGCCGCCATCGGCCAGCCGGTGAAGCGCGCCGAGGGCGGCTGGGTGCGGGATACGACAGGCTTCGCCATCGGCGGGGTCTCGCCCGTGGGGCATATCGCGCCGCCGATCATGCTGCTCGATGCCGACCTCCTGGCGCTCGACCCGGTCTGGGCGGCGGCCGGTTCTCCCCAACATGTCTTCCGCACCTCCCCGGCGGAACTGCTGCGCATCACCGGCGCGCGGCCAGCGGAGGTGAAGGAGGATACCTGATGCCCGCCACCGCCTTCTGGGCCGCGCTGCTCGCCCCGGTGCTCCTGTGGCTCTCGCTGCGGGTGATCGGCCGGCGCCGGCGCGGAGGCATCGCCATCGGCACGGGCGGCGACGCGGCGCTGGAACGCGCGATGCGCGCCCAGGCGAATTTCGCCGAATACGTCCCCTTCGCCCTGCTGCTGATGGCGCTGGCCGAGGCGGGCGGCACGCCGGGCTGGGCGATCCATCCCCTCGGCGCCGCGCTTCTGGGTGGGCGGGTCGCGCATGGCTGGGGAATCGCGCGCGAAGCCGAGGACTACCGCTTCCGCGTCGGCGGCATGATGGCGACCTTCTCCGTCATCGCGCTGGCCGCGCTGGCGGCGCTGCTTGCCGCCATCGCCTGAGGCGCGCGGCAGCGGAAGACCCGCCCGGCTTGGTCCGGCGGCCCGTCTGCACTACCGTCGAGGGCCTTGCATGGGAGACGCGCCGATGACCCTGACCGTCCAGCAGATGCTCGCCGCCGCCGAGGCCGTCGTGCCGCGCATCGCCGCCGAGGAAGCGAAGGCCCTGGTCGGGCGCGACGACGTGGTGTTCCTGGATGTGCGCGAGCCCAACGAGGTCGCGGCCTCGGGCAAGGTGCCCGGCGCGCTGACCATCCCGCGCGGCCTCGTCGAGTTCCGCGCCGACCCCGCCTCCCCGCTGCACGACGCGAACTTCGACCGCGCCAAGACCATCGTGGCCTATTGCGCCTCGGGCGGGCGCTCGGCGCTCGTGCTCAAGACCCTGCACGACATGGGCTACGCGAATGTCCGCAATCTCGGCGGCTTCAAGGCCTGGGTGGATGGCGGCGGCGAGATCGAGAAGGTCTGATCCGCACCGAAGGGCTACCGCCCCGAGGCGCAGAGACGCTCGAGCACCGTCGTGAGATCCATCGGGTCGTAGGGCTTGGGCAGCACCGGCACGTCGCGGTGCCCCTGCGGCAGCCCTGCCGCGCCGTAGCCCGTCGCGACGACGAAGGGCACGCCGCGCGCGGCGAGCGCATCGGCGACGGCGACCGAACTCTCCCCGGCGAGGTTGAGGTCGAGCACAGCCGCCGCGGGCCTCTCGGCGGCGAGCAGTTCGAGCGCCTGCGCGACGGTGCGCGCCGGGCCGATCACCTCGAAGCCGCCATCGAGCAGCGCATCCTCCACGAGCATGGCCACCAGCGCCTCGTCCTCGACGACAAGGATGCGACGCGGGCTCTGCTCGTTCGGCATGCGCTCATCTCCCCGGCACGACGCGACGACGATTCTCCTTCTATCACGCCGCCCGGCACGCCGCATCCTCGCGATGCCGCGCCCACGCCTCAGCGCCGCGCGAGGGCGAGCACGAGCGCGAGCGCGCCGATCCCGGCCACTGCCATCAGCATGATCGCGAGTCGCGGTCCGAGCCCATCCGCCAGCGCACCGACCACCAGCACGCCGATCGGGCCCATTCCGATGCACATCGTCGTCAGGCCGAGCACGCGCGAACGCGCCTCGACCGGAGCATGCGTCATCATCAGCCCGGTCTGCAGGCTCGCGAAGGCGGCGGTTCCGATGCCGCCGAACATCAGGAGCAGCACCGCGAGCCAGAGCGACGGCGCCATCGCCGCGACCGCGAGGACCACGAGGAATCCCATGGACCCGAAGGCGAAGACCGCCCCGCCCGGCTGCGGGCCGCGCCGCAGCGCGAGCGCGAGGCCCGCGAGCAGCGCACCGAGCGGCTCGGCCGCGGCGAGCAGGCCGACCTGCACCGGGCTTGCATCGAAGGCGATGGCGCCGAAGGCGGGCAGGATGCCGGCATAGGAGAAGCCGAAGACGTTCATCACGATCGTCACGCCGAGCACGAGGCGCAGCACCGGATGGGCGAGCGCGATGCGCGCGCCTTCCAGCACCTCGGCATGCAGCCGCCGCGGCACGAGCGCCCGGCGCGCCTGGCTGTGCGCGACGCCGGCCACCAGCCAGAGCGCGACGAGATAGAGCGCCGCGGCTATCGCGAAGGCGGCCGCGACGCCGACGGCCTGGTAGAAGAACCCGCCCGCGAGCGGGCCCACCATGCGCGTCGTGCTGTTCGTCATGCTGTCGAAGGCGACCGCCTGCACGATGCGCTGCGGCCCCGCCGCCTCGGCGACCATGCGCCGCCGCGTCGCCAGTTCGTTGGTCCAGACGAGCCCGCCCAGCATGCCGCTGAGGAACAGGTGCCACAGCGCCAGCATCCCCGTCGCGGCAAGCAGGGCGATCACCGCAGCGCCGGCCGCGGTCGCCGCCTGCCCCGCCATGAGCAGGCGCTTGCGGTCCATGCTCTCGGCGATGGCCCCGGACAGGCCGCCGACCAGGAGCATCGGCAGGGCGCGCGCCATCAGCACCAGCGAGACGGCGAAGGCCGAGCCCGTCAACTCGTAGGCGAAGAGGCCGCTGACCAGCATCTCCACCCAGCGCATCGCATTCGTCAGCCCGCCCGCGCCCCAGAGGCGCACATAGGTCGCGTCCGCGAGCAGCTCGCGGACCGGACTTCGGCCCGGATCGGCGGAGGGCGGGCTCAATACCCCGAATCGTCGAGGCGCAGCAGCGGGAAGGCGCTGTGCACATGCGGCAGGTTGGTCGGCATCGCGGGCGCGACGTATCCCGGGCCGAGCTCACCGACCGAGGTGACGCCGAGAAGCCCCAGCGCCGAGCGGAACTCGTTCTCCAGGATCTCGAGCATCCGCACCACGCCCGCCGCGCCATCGGCCGCGAGCGCGTAGCAGTAGAGCCGCCCGAGGCCCACGCATTCCGCACCCAGGCACAGCGCCTTCACGATGTCCGTCCCGCGCGAGAAGCCGCCATCCACCCAGACCCTGGCGCGGCCGGCCACCGCCTGGACCACTTCGGGCAGCACCTCGATCGAGCCGCGCCCGGCATCGAGCTGCCGCCCGCCATGGTTCGAGACATAGACGACCTCGACGCCGTGCTCGCAGGCGATCACCGCATCCTCCCCGGTGCCGATGCCCTTGAGGATGAGCGGGAAGTCGGGATGTGCGTCCTTGATGCGCTTCACGTCGTCCCAGTTCAGCGCGGCCTGATAGCGCTGCGCCTCGCCGGTCGCGCTCGCGCGCCAGGGCTTGGCGAAGCGGCGGGCGATGTCGCGCTCGCGCCGGGAATAGATCGCGGTGTCCACCGTCAGGCAGAAGGCGTCGTAGCCGTTGCCCCTGGCGCGGCGGATGCTGTCCTCGATGAAGGCGGCATCACCGCGGACATAGAGCTGGTAGATCTTCATCCCCGGGGTCGCCGCCGCGACCTCCTCGAGCCCCGGCTTCGAGACGGAGGAGAGCATGATCGGCACGCCGAAGCCCGAGGCCCCCTCGCCCGCCGTCACCGCGCCATGCGCGCCGACCGCCATGAACTCGAGCCCGCCGACCGGGGCGAGCAGCACCGGCAGGCGGATCCTGCGGCCGAACAGCGTCGAGGAGGTGTCGATCTCGCTCACGTCGCGCAGCACCCGCGGGCGCAGCGCGAGCGCATCGAGCCCCAAGCGGTTGCGGCGCATGGTGGCCTCGGTCTCCGTCGCGCCAACCAGGTAGTCCCAAAGATTCGCGTCGAGCCGGTTCTTCGCCGCCTTCACGAATTCATGCAGCACCAGGTACTTGTCCTGCAGCGCGGCGAGGGTCTCGGGGTTCACGGGCATGGCGGTCTCGTCCGGTGTCAAAGGAAGTCGCGGGTCCAGCGGTCGTATTCGGCCTCGCGCGTCACGGCCTTCATCAGCGCGGGCGGGGCGATGCCCTGGAGCGCCCCGGGCGGCGTGCCCTCGCGCAGCGCCTTCAGCGTGGCGTGGATGGCCGCGACGGCGGCGGCGAAGGGCTGGTGGCCCTGCAGCGCCACGCGCACGCCATGGGCGGCAAGGCGCGCCTTGTCGGCCATGCTCGCCGGCGTGCCGCCGAGGATGATGGGCAGCCCCCCCGCGGCGGCCTGGATCGCGGCCAACTGCTCCCAGTCGCTCACGCCGGTGAAGAACAGTGCATCGGCGCCGCAGGTCGCATAGGCGCGGGTCCGGCGCAGCGCCTCGTCGAGGTTCGCGAGGTTCAGCGCGCTGGTGCGCGCCACCACGACAAGGCCCGCATCCTCGCGCGCCGCCAGCGCCGCCCGCATCTTGCCCAGGCCCGCTTCCAGGCTCAGCAGCCCGGGCTCGCCGCCGCCATGGGCGCGGGGAAGGTCGGTGTCCTCGATGGTCAGCGCGGAGACGCCGGCGGTCTCTAGTTCCTGCACCGTGCGCATGACGTTCAGCGCATTGCCGTAGCCATGGTCGGCATCCACCAGCAGCGGCGGCGCGCCGGCGCGGCAGATGCGCCGCGCCTGCTCGGCGAACTCCGTGAGCGTCAACAGGATGATGTCGGGCGCGCCCAGGACGGTCAGCGAGGCGACGGAACCGGCGAACATCGCCGCCTCGAAGCCGAGATCCGCCGCGATGCGCCCGGCGATGGGATCGTGCACGGAGGCCGGGTGGATGCAGGCCCCGCCTGCCAGGATCGCGCGAAAATCCGCGCGGCGCTTCGCCGCACTCATGGAGATTCCATCCCTGGGGTTCCCGATATCGTCTGGCGCACTCTGCAACCGCGCGGCGGACCGGTCTAGGCTGCGCACGGACAGGGGAGTCATGCCCGATGAGCGAAGCGGTCGCCGAGCGCCTGTTGGCGCGCAAGGACGAGATCCTGGAACGGCTGAAGGCGCTCCTGCGCCTGCCCAGCGTGAGCACCGACCCGGCCTATGCCGAGGGGATGAGGGCGACGCGCGAATTCCTGATGGCGCGGCTGCGGGAGGGCGGGGTCGCGGATGTCCGACTGCTCGACGGCGGCGGGCAGCCGGCCATAACCGGTGCCTGGACGGGCGCCCCCGGCAAGCCGACCTTCATCATCTACGGCCACTATGACGTGCAGCCGCCCGATCCGCTGGAGTTGTGGAAGAGCCCGCCCTTCGAGCCCACGATCCGCGACGGCCGCATCTACGCGCGCGGCGCCTCCGACGTGAAGGGCTCGACGCTCATCGCGGTCGAGACGGTGATCGAGTTCATCAAGGCCGGCGGCTGCCCGGTCAACATCCGCTTCTTCCTCGAGGGCGAGGAGGAGATCGGCAGCCCCTCGCTGCCCGCCATCATCGAGCGGCATCCCGACGCGCTCGCGGGCGATGCCATGATCTCCGCCGATGGCGGCCGGGCGAGCACCACGGTGCCCACCATCAATGTCGGCTCCCGCGGCCTCACGGCGTTGCGCTTCAGCCTGCGCACGGCGTCGAAGGACATGCATTCGGGCCGCTATGGCGGCGCGGTGCGCAATGCGAACCACGAGATGGCGCGGCTCATCGCCTCCCTGCACGACGAGGCGGGGCGCATCGCCGTGCCGGGCTTCATGGACGACCTCGCCCCGATCGGGGATCGCGAGGCGGCGGATGCGGCCGCCCTGCCGGTGGACGAGGCCGCCTTCTACGGCGCGATCGGCGCCAAGCCCTACGGCACGCCGGAACGCAGCGTGCGCGAGCGCATCACGCTGCTGCCGACGATCGAGGTCAACGGCATGTGGGGCGGCTACACCGGCGCCGGGACCAAGACGGTGCTGCCCTGCGAGGCCCATGCGAAGCTCACCATGCGCCTCGGCCCGGGCATGGACCCCGCGCGCGCGCAGCGCGTGGTCCGCGAGCATCTGCTGGCGCGCGCGCCCGAGGGCGTCAGCCTGACCTTCGAAGCGGGCGGTCCCGGCACGCCGGCCTTCACGCTGGGCGAGGGGCACCCCCTGCTCGCGGCGGCGGAGAGCGTCATCCGCCGCACCACCAACCGCGCCCCGGTGCGCGCGCGGGCGGGCGGGACCATCCCGATCACGGCCATCTTCAAGGAGAGGCTCGGCATCGACACGCTGACCTTCGGCTTCGCCATGCCGGACGAGGACGTGCACGCGCCGAACGAGTTCTTCCGCCTCTCCTCGCTCGAGGAAGGGCTGCGGGCCTGGCCGCTGCTGCTGACGGAACTGGGCCGGCTCGACCCCGCGGCGCTGCGCCGGGCCTGAGCGCGTCACGCCGCCAGCGCGTCCACGAAGACGTTGCAGTAGCGCGCGGACGTCACCTCGAACACGGCGCGGCGCAGCGCCGCGTGGCGTTGCTGCCGCTCCTCGAGCGGCATCTCGAGCGCGGCGTCCATCGCCTCGGCGATCTCGTCCGGGTCGTAGGGATTGACCAGCAGCGCCTCGGTCAGTTCCTCGGCCGCGCCCGCGAAGCGCGAGAGGATCAGCACCCCGGGGTCGGCAGGATCCTGCGCGGCGACGAACTCTTTCGCGACTAGGTTCATCCCGTCGCGCAGCGGCGTGACGAGGCCGATGCGCGCGATGCGGAACAGGCCCGCGAGCTTTGTGCGGGCGACCGTCTGCGTCATGTAGCGCAGCGGCACCCAGTCGAAGCCGGAGAAGCGGCCGTTGATGTCGCCGGCCAGCCGGTCGAGCTCGCGCCGAAGCGCCTGGTATTCCGCGACATCCTCGCGCGAGCGCGCGGCGATCTGCAGCATGGAGACGCGGCGCTGGTGCTGCGGGAAGCGGGAGAGCAGCCGCGCGAAGCCCTCGAAGCGGTTGGGCAGGCCCTTCGAATAGTCGAGCCGCTCGGCGCTGATCGCCAGCGCGCGGCCGACGAGGCTCTCGCGCACGCGCTGGATGTAGGCCGTGCCGGCGGAGCGCGCGGCGATGCGCGCGAAGCCCGCCGCGTCTATGCCGATCGGGTCGGCGATGGCGCGCACGCGGCGCCCGCGCGTGACGACCTCCTCACCCTCCACCGCAAAGCCGTTGAAGCGGCGCGCGCAATCGAGGAAGTCCTGCAGATGCGTCCGCGTCTGGAAGCCGACCACGTCGTAGTCGCACAGCGCTTCCATCACGCCGCGCGCCGGCGGCAGGGCCTCGAGCACCGAGGGCGGCACGAAGGGGATGTGCAGGAAGAAGCCGATGCGGCCCTTGAAGCCGAGGGCACGCAGCGCGGTGGCGAGCGGGATCAGGTGGTAGTCGTGCACCCAGACCAGGTCGTCCTCGCGCAGCAGCGGCATCAGCGCGGCGGCGAAGGCGGCATTGACCGCGAGGTAGCCCTCGAAATCCTCGCGCCGGTAGCGCATCAGGCCGAGGCGGAAATGCAGCAGAGGCCAGAGCGAGGAATTGGCGAAGCCGACATAGAAGCGGTCGTAGTCCTCCGCGCCGAGGTCGATGGTGGCGTAGGTCACGCCGTCCCCGTCCACGGTGCGCGGCCTGGTGGAGGTGCGCTCCGCCACGCGGCCGGACCAGCCGAACCACAGCGTGCCGGGCTCGACGAAGGATTGCAGCGCGACCGCGAGGCCGCCCGCGCTCGCTGCGCCCTTGACCTTGGGCGCGGGAACGCGGTTCGAGACGATCACGAGGCGCGCCAAAGCCCTTCCTCCCATGTGCGGGACAGGCGCATGGCGGAAAGGATCAGCCCGACCTGCGAATATGTCTGCGGATAGTTGCCCCACAGGGCGCCGGTCGCCGGATGCACGTCCTCCGACAGCAGGCCCACATGGTTGCGCCAGGAAAGGGCGCGCTCGAAGAGCCGGCACGCCTCCTCCCGCCGCCCGACGCGCTGGAGCGTGTCGATGTACCAGAAGGTGCAGACCAGGAAGCCGACCTCGGGCGTGCCGAAATCGTCGGCGTGGTCGTAGCGCAGCACGATGCCGTCGCGGACCAGCCGCCGTTCCAGCACCTCGACCGTGCGCAGGAAGAGCGGGTCGGTCGCGCGGATCAGCCCGAGTTCGGGCAGCAGGAAGGTCGAGGCATCCGCGACCGCGCCGCCGTCCAGCACGCCCGAGATCCAGCCCTCCCCCGCGACCGTCGCGGCATCGAGGATGCGGCGGCGCAGAGCGTGCGCGCGCTGGTCCCAGTCCCGCGCCTCGGCATCGAGACCGAGGTGATGCGCGATGGCGCCGAGCCGGTCGAGCGCGGCCCAGCACATCGCGGCCGAATGCGTGTGCGGCGCGGCGCGGCCGCGGTATTCCCACAGGCCGGCATCGGGCTCGAAGGCGGCGGCCTCGGCATGCCGCCCGATGGTCGCGAGCTGGCGATAGAGCGAGACGTCCCCCATGCGCGCGAGGCGCTGGTCGCGGAACATCTGCGTCGCGGTCATCACGATCGCGCCGAAGCCGTCGTTCTGCACCTGGGAGACAGCGGCATTGCCCACCCGGACCGGCCCGTCGCCGCGATAGCCGGGCAGCGCGGTCGCGATGCGCTCGGTCACCTCCGTGCCGGGCGCGATCGGGAAGAGCGGCGGGATCGGCCCGTTCGAGCCGTCCGGCACCGCATCCATGATGAAGCGCATGAAGCCTTCCATGGTGCGCGTGGCGTTCAGGCGGTTCAGCGCGCCCACGGTGAAGAAGGCGTCGCGCAGCCAGCAGAAGCGGTAGTCCCAGCAGCGGCCGCTGCCCGGCGCCTCAGGCACAGAGGTGGTCAGCGCCGCGACGATCGCGCCGGTATCCTCGAAGGAGCAGAGCTTGAGCGTGATCGCGGCGCGGATCACGGCCTCCTGCCAGTCGAAGGGCAGGTTGAGGCCGCGCACCCAGTCGAGCCAATAGGCCTCGGTCTCGGCGAGCGCGGTGCGGGCCACGGAATCGGGGTTCTCGGGCAGGCTCTCGTCGGTGCCGAGCACGAGGCTGACGGGCCGGTCCATGCCGAACTCGGCCTCGTGCGTGATGTAGGTGAGCGGCGCGTCGGTCGTCAGGCGCAGCACCGTATCCGCGCCGACGTAGCGGACATGGTTGCTGCCGATGCTCGTCCGTCCCGGATCGGCGCCGTAGTCGAAGGAGGGACGGATGCGGATGCGGATGCGGGGCCGACCGCTGACGGGCTCGATCCGGCGGATCAGCATGGGCGGGCGGTAGGTGCGCCCGAACCGGCGATAGCGCGGCGCGACATCGAGCACGCGCACGCCGCCGCCGGAGGAATCGGTCAGCAGCGTCTCGACCACCGCGCTGTTGCGCAGGTAGCGCTGTCGGCTGCTCGCCTGCCCGCGCAACTCGACGTCCATGAATCCGCGCTCGGGGTTCTCGCCGCCGAGCAGGGCGTTGAACACGGGCTCGCCGTCCAGGCGGGGGAAGCAGAACCATTCATGCCGCGCCGCCGGGGAGATCAGCGAGGCGACGGCGCAGTTGCCGACGACGGCGAGATCAAGCGTGGGCATGCTGGCCCCCTTGCGGCAGGCGCGCGGCGGCGCGGGCGAGCCATGCGCGCACCTCCTCAGGCCCGCGGCGGAAGTCGCGCCCGACATGCAGGCCGAATCCGCCCATGCGGCGCGCGGCCTCCATGCCTTCCTCGTCGGTCACGTCGTCGCCGACGAAGACCGGCATCCGGCCGGAGAACGGGTCGGTCCGCATCAGCGCCTCCACCGCCCGGCCCTTGCTCGCGGCGCGCGGGCGGATCTCGTAGGCCATGTGCGCGGGCAGCAGCACGAAATCCTCGCCATGCCCGGCAAGCAGCGCCTCCAGCGCCGCGCGCGCGGCCTGCTGCCGCTCGGGCACGGCGCGGAAATGCAGCGCGAGGCCGTGCGGCTTGCGTTCCAGGATCACGCCCGGCCAGGCGGCGATGCTGGCATGCAGCCGCTCGGCCCAGTCCTGCGGCGGGGCCGGCATGGCCTCGGCGCCGCCGATCCGCCCGGCCGCATCGCGCAGCACCGCGCCGTGGCCGAAGCCGCCGGCCGGGGCGAGCGGGGCGAGGAGGCCATCCACCGTCTCGCGCGGGCGTCCGGTGACGATCGCCATGGCGCCGTCGAGGCGCTGCGCGACGGCCGCCAGGGTGGGAACGAGGCCCGGCGGCACCTGGACCGCATCGGGCGTGGGCGCGATGTCGAGAAGGGTGCCGTCGAGATCGAGGAAGAGCGCCCAGCCGGCCTCGATCTCGGGAACACCAAGGGAAGTCACAACCCCTAAGTAGTCGCATTCGCGATGAAATGCACCCCGGCGGCCGACGTGCTTCTGCGATCAGGGGGGCTCAGTCTCGCGGTCCGGTGGCGCGCCCGGGAAGATTCGAACTCCCAACCCCCAGATCCGTAGTCTGGTGCTCTGTCCAGTTGAGCTACGGGCGCAGCCGGCGGCGCGGTGACGGTGGGATGGCGCGCCCGAAAGGATTCGAACCTCTGACCCCCAGATTCGTAGTCTGGTGCTCTATCCAGCTGAGCTACGGGCGCCCTGCCGACACCGCGGCGAGGCGGCGGAAATAGCGGAGGCGGCGATGGGGCGCAACCCCTCCGCCGCCTCCCGGTCGCGTGGCCGGCGCGAAAAGCGCCGCGCGGGTCAGGCGGCGAGCTTGTCGAGCTCGCGCACCACCGCCTCGCCCATCACCGAGGTGCCGACGCGCGCCATGCCGGGCTGCATGATGTCCGCCGTGCGCAGGCCGCCGGCCAGCACCTTGCCGACCGCCGCCTCGACCAGCGCCGCATCCTCCTCAAGCCCGAAAGACCAGCGCAGCAGCATGGCAAAGGAGAGGATCTGCGCGAGCGGATTGGCAATCCCCTTCCCCGCGATGTCGGGCGCGGAGCCGTGGATCGGCTCGTAGAGCGCGTGGCGCTTGCCAGTGGCCGCATCCACCGCGCCGAGCGTCGCCGAGGGCAGCATGCCGAGCGAGCCCGTCAGCGCCGCCGCGAGATCCGAGAGCACGTCGCCGAACAGGTTGTTGCCAAGGATGACGTCGAACTGCTTCGGGCGCGAGCAGAGCTGCATGGCGCAGTTGTCGGCGTACATGTTCTCGAGCTCGACATCGGCGTATTCGGCCTTGTGGACCTCGCCCACCACCGCGCGCCAGAGCCGGCCGGACTGCATGACATTCGCCTTCTCGACGCTCGTCACCTTCTTCCGCCGCTGGCGCGCGAGGTCGAAGGCGACGCGCGCGACGCGGGCGATCTCGTCCTCGTGGTAGACATCGGTGTCGAAGCCGCGGCGCTTGCCGTCGGGCAGCGTCTCGATGCCGCGCGGCTCGCCGAAATAGACGCCGCCGGTGGATTCGCGCACCACCATGATGTCCACGCCGCGCACCACCTCGGGCTTGAGCGAGGAGGCCTCCACCAGCGGGTCGAGCACCACCGCCGGGCGCAGGTTCGCGAAAAGCCCGAGTTCCTTGCGCAGCCGCAGGATGCCGAGTTCGGGGCGCTTGTCGAAGGGCAGGCTGTCCCATTTCGGCCCGCCGACCGAGCCGAACAGCACCGCATCGGCCGCCTTCGCCTTCTCGACCGTCTCGTCCGAGCAGGGCGTGCCTTCGGCATCGATGGCCGAGCCACCGACCAGGCGCTCCTCGATGTCGAAGGAAACGGCACGGCGACGGTCGAGCCAGTCGATCACGCGGCGCACCTCGCGCATGACCTCGGGGCCGATCCCGTCGCCAGGCAGGACAAGAAGCTTCTTGTTGGACGGCATGAGTCGGGGCGTCTCCTCGATGGCGGAGGCGCCCCCCGGGGAGGGCGCCGCCGGGGCAGTGTCAGGTCAGGCGTAGAGCCAGGGCTGGGAAGCCTTCTGCTTCGCCTCGAAGCTGTCGATGGCCGGCGCGTGCTGCAGCGTCTGGCCGATGTCGTCGAGGCCGTTCAGCAGCAGGTGGCGGCGCAGCGGGTCCACCTTGAACGGGATCTCCTCGCCGTTCGGGCGGACCACCACCTCGCGCTCGAGGTCCACGGTGATGCGCGCATTGGCGCCGAGCTTCGCATCCTCCATCAGCTGCGCGCAGACCTCCTTCGGAAGCCGCACCGGCAGGATGCCGTTCTTGAAGCAGTTGTTGTGGAAGATGTCGGCGAAATCGGGCGCGATCACGCAGCGGATGCCGAAATCGAGCAGCGCCCAGGGCGCATGCTCGCGCGAGGAACCGCATCCGAAATTCTCGAAGGCGATCAGGATCTCGGCGCGACGGTATGGCTCCTGGTTCAGCACGAAGTCCGGATTCTCGGAGCCGTCCTCGCGGTAGCGGAAATTCGCGAAGAGGTTCTTCCCGAATCCCTGGCGCGAGATGGACTTGAGGAACCGCGCCGGGATGATCTGGTCGGTGTCCACATTCGCCTTCGGCAGCGGCGCGGCGATGCCGGTGAGGGTGGTGAAGGCCTGCATCACAGCGCCTCCTTCGGCTGGTAGTCGCGGACATCGGCGAGGCGCCCCGCTACCGCGGCGGCGGCGGCCATCGCCGGGCTGAGCAGATGCGTCCGCCCGCCCGGGCCCTGGCGCCCCTCGAAGTTGCGGTTAGACGTGCTGGCGGAGCGCTGCCCCGGCGTCAGCTTGTCCGGGTTCATGCCGAGGCACATGGAGCACCCCGCCTCGCGCCACTCGAAGCCCGCTTCCTTGAGGATGCGGTCCAGCCCCTCGGCCTCGGCGGCCTTCTTCACCAGGCCCGAGCCCGGCACCACCATGGCGCGCACGCCCTCGGCCACCTTGCGGCCCTTGGCGATGGCGGCGGCGGCGCGGATGTCCTCGATGCGCGAATTGGTGCAGGAGCCGATGAACACCACGTCCACCTTCAGGTCCTGCAGGCGCTGGCCGGGCGTGAGACCCATGTACTCGATCATGCGCTGCATCTGCGCGCGCTTCGCCTCGTCCGGCTCGTCGGCCGGGTTCGGCACCACGCCCGTGATGGGCAGGACCGCCTCGGGGTTGGTGCCCCAGGTCACCTGCGGGGCGATCTCGTGCGCGTTCAGCCGCACCTCGGTGTCGAAATGCGCGCCCGGGTCGGAGGGCAGCGTCTTCCACCACTCGATCGCGCGCGCGAGCGCCGCGCCCTTCGGCCCGTTCGGCGTGCGCGCGATGTAGTCGTAGGTGGTCTGGTCGGGGGCGACCATGCCGGCCCGCGCGCCGCCCTCGATGCTCATGTTGCACACCGTCATGCGGCCGGCCATGTCGAGTGCGCGGATCGCATCGCCCGCGTATTCGATGACGTGCCCCGTGCCGCCCGCGGTCCCGATGCGCCCGATGATCGCGAGGATGATGTCCTTCGCCGAACAGCCGAAGGCGAGGTTGCCGTCCACGCTGATGCGCATGTTCTTCGCCGGCTTCTGCAGCAGCGTCTGGGTGGCGAGCACATGCTCCACCTCCGAGGTGCCGATGCCGAAGGCGAGCGCGCCCATCGCGCCATGCGTCGAGGTGTGGCTGTCGCCACAGACGATGGTCATGCCAGGCAGCGACCGCCCGAGCTCGGGCCCGATCACGTGCACGATGCCCTGGCGGTCGTCGAGCAGCGGGATGTAGGGCACGCCGAATTCGGCGACATTCCTCTCCAGCGTCTCGACCTGCAGGCGGCTCTCGGGGTCCACGATGCCGGTGCGGCGGCTGTCGTCGGTGGCGATGTTGTGGTCCACCACCGCGAGCGTCGCATCAGGCCGGCGCACCTTGCGCCCCGCCGCGCGCAGGCCGTCGAAGGCCTGCGGCGTCGTCACCTCATGCGTCAGGTGAAGGTCGATGTAGAGCAGCGCCGTGCCGTCCGGGAGCGTCTCCACCACATGGGCGTCCCAGATCTTGTCGAACAAGGTGCGCGGCTTCTGCGCTGACATCGCGTTCTCCCGGAAGATGTGGGCGGGGGCGGCCCCGGCCGCGCCCCGCGGTCCTGTTCAGCCTTCGGTCGTGGCCGCGGCCTTGGCCGCGCCGTCCGCCTTCATGCCCAGCTTCTCGGCGATGCGCGCCGACTTGCCGGTGCGCCCGCGCAGGTAATAGAGCTTCGCCCGGCGCACCTTGCCGCGGCGCACCACCTGGATCTCGGCGACATTCGGGGAATAGAGCGGGAAGACGCGCTCCACACCCTCGCCGTAGGAGATCTTGCGCACCGTGAAATTGCTCTGCAGCCCGCGGTTGGAGCGCGCGATCACCACCCCCTCATAGGCCTGGGTGCGGATGCGCTCGCCTTCCTGGACGCGCACCATCACGCGGACGGTGTCGCCCGGCGCGAAATCCGGGGTGGCGCGGGCGGCGCTGAGGCGGGCGAGCTGCTCGGCCTCGAACTGCTGCAGCAGGTTCATGACAGTATCCTTTCCTTGCGTCCTTTAGGCGGCGGCGGGGTGGCCGTCCATGCCCCCCGCGCCGCGCTGTTTCGCCTCGTGCCGCGCCCAGAGGTCGGGGCGGCGCTCCTTCGTGATCTTCTCGGCCTGTTCGCGACGCCAGCGCGCGATCTCGGCATGGTGGCCCGAAAGCAGCACCGCCGGGATGGCCCGGCCCTGCCACTGCGTGGGCCTTGTGTAGTGCGGGTATTCGAGCAGCCCCTCGGCGCCGTGGCTTTCCTCCGCCGCGCTCTCCGCCGCGCCCATCACGCCCGGCAGCAGCCGAACGCAGGCATCGAGGAGAACCAGCGCCGCCGTCTCGCCCCCGCTCAGCACGTAATCGCCGATCGAGAGCTCGACCATGCCGCGCGCCTCGATGACGCGCTGGTCTATCCCCTCGTAGCGGCCGCAGAGCAGCACGCAGCCCGGCCCCGCCGCGAGCGAGCGGACCATCGCCTGATCGAGCAGCCGCCCGCGCGGGGTGAGGCAGATGAGCGGCCGCGCGTCGCCCTCGGCCATCACGCTGCCGATCGCCGCGTCCAGCACGTCCGCCCGCATCACCATCCCCGCCCCGCCGCCGGCCGGAGTGTCGTCCACGCTGCGATGGCGGTCGGTCGCGAAGGCGCGGATGTCGTGCGCCTCGAGCGACCACAGCCCCTCCCGCAGCGCGCGGCCGGCGAGCGAGACGCCGAGCGGCCCCGGGAACATCTCCGGGAACAGCGTGAGGACGGAGGCGCGCCAACTCATGCCGCGTGCTCCTCTCCGGCCGGCGGCGGCACGAGGATCTCGCCCGGCGGCACCACGATGACCCGGCCGCCGGCGATGTCCACCACCGGCACCACGGCCTTCGTGAAGGGCAGCAGGTGCTCGCGCCCCTGCCCTTCCACCACCAGGAAGGCGCCCGCGCCGTGGTCCTCCACCGCGCGGATGGCCCCGAGGTTCTCCCCGCCCTCCGTCACGGCGATCAGGCCGATCAGGTCGGTCAGGTAGAACTCCTCCTCCGCCGGCGGCGGCAGGCGGTCGCGCTCGACGAAGAGCTTCGTGCCGGTCAAGCGCTGCGCCGCGTCGCGGTCCGTCACACCCTCGATGGCCGCGATGTCGCCGCCCTTGAGCGTGATGGCGAAGCGCCGCGTGCCCGATTCGTCCGTCAGCGGGGAATAGGCGGCGATGGCGGCGGGATCCTCGGTGAAGGCGCGCAGGCGCACGAGGCCGCGCACGCCATGCGGCCTGCCGATCTCGCCCACCATCACGCGCTTCACCGCCACCTCGTGCCGTCCAGTCGCGTCAGCCCGCCGCGGCGGCCGCGGCCGCGCGCTCCTGCGCCTTCTTCTTCGGCGCGGACTGCTTCGGCTGCTCCCGCAGCGCCGGCATCGGCGCGAGCCCCGCCTTGCCGAGGAACTTCGCCACGCGGTCGGTCGCCACCGCGCCCTGGCTCAGCCAATGCGTGATGCGCTCTCCCTTCAGGCGGACGCGCTCGGCGTGCTCGGCGGGCAGCATCGGGTTGTAGGAGCCGACCGCCTCGATGAAGCGGCCATCGCGCGGGGAGCGGCTGTCGGCCACCACGATGTGGTAGTAGGGGCGCTTCTTCGCGCCGGCGCGGGCAAGGCGGATCTTGAGGCCCATGAGGCTTCCTTTCGTCTGTCGTCTCTAGAAGGGTCGCTTGTTTCCGGCCCCGGGGAGCAAGGCGGCGAGCCCGCCGCGCATCAGCCCCTTCTGGCCGAGCTTGTTCATCCGCTTCATCATCGCGGACATGTCGTCGAACTGCTTGAGCAGCTTGTTCACCTCCTGCACGGAGGTGCCGCTGCCCGCGGCGATGCGCTTCTTGCGCGACGCCTTGATGATGTCCGGCGTGCGGCGTTCCTTCGGCGTCATCGAACCGATGATCGCCGCCTGGCGCTTCAGGATGGCGGTATCGAGGTTGGCGTCGTTGAGCTGCTGCTTGATCTTGCCCACGCCGGGCAGCATGCCGAGGATGCCCTGAAGGCTGCCCATCTTGCCGATCTGCTTCAGCTGGTTCGCGTAGTCTTCCAGCGTGAACTGGCCCTTCTGCATCCGGGCCGCGAGCTTCTCGGCCTCCTCCTGGTCGATCGTCGCCGCCGCCTTCTCGACCAGGGAGACGATGTCGCCCATGCCGAGGATGCGCGACGCGATGCGGTCCGGATGGAAGTCTTCCAGCGCGTCGAGCTTCTCGCCCGCGCCGAGCAGCTTGATGGGCGCGCCTGTGACGGCCCGCATGGACAGGGCCGCGCCGCCGCGCGCATCGCCGTCGATGCGCGTCATGACGATGCCGGTGACGCCCACCTTGTCCTGGAAGGCCTTGGCGGTGTTGACCGCGTCCTGGCCGGTCATGGCGTCCACGACCAGCAGCGTCTCGTGCGGGTTGGTGGCGAGCTTGACCTGCGCCACCTCCTCCATCAGCGCCTCGTCGATGGCGAGGCGGCCGGCGGTGTCGAGGATGACGACGTCGTAGAGCTCGCGCCGCGCCACATCCATCGCGCGGGCGGCGATCTGGATCGGCGTCTGTCCGGGCACGATGGGCAGCGACGTCACCTCGGCCTGCTGCGCGAGGGCCTGCAGCTGCAGCTGCGCCGCCGGGCGGTGCACGTCGAGCGAGGCGAGCAGGACCTTCTTGCGGTCCTTCGTGCGCAGCCGCAGCGCGATCTTGCCCGAGGTGGTCGTCTTGCCCGAGCCCTGCAGGCCGACCATCAGGATCGGCACCGGCGCGGGGGCGTTGAGGTCGATGCCGCGCTTGCCGTCATCCGCCGCGCCGCCGCCGAGCGCTTCGACCAGCGCGTCGTTGACGATCTTGATGACCTGCTGGGCGGGGGAGACGGAGCGGATGACCTCCTGCCCCACCGCGCGCTCGCGCACCTTGGCGATCAGGTCGCGGACCACGGGCAGCGCGACGTCGGCCTCCAGCAGCGCGACGCGGACCTCGCGCAGCGCCTCGGTCACGTCGGCCTCCGACAGCGCGCCGCGGCGGCGCAGCCGGTCGAAGACCCCGTTCAGCTTGCTGGACAATGCCTCGAACATCGGGCGGCCAGATCAGTCCTTCAACGCGTTGCGGTCGCCCCAAAAGGCTTTGCGCCGCTGCGCGAGCCTTCGCGGAGCGGCGGAGCCCAGCCCGACGGGGGCCGGACCAAAGCGGTTCGGGGTGAACCGGATGACGGGGCCAATAGCGCCCCCCGCCACCAAGGTCAAGGAAAGCGCGGTCTGCCGTCAAACGCAGCCCCGAGCCCCGCCATGCCCCGCTGCTGCTGCACCGCGTCGAGCGCCCGGAGCGCCCCAAGCAGACGACGGCGCTCGCGCCAGGAAACCACGAAGCGCCAACCGCTGTAGAGAACGAGGCCAAGGCTCAGCGTGCCGACCATATCCCCGGTGGGGGCCGGGCCCGGCCCGCCAAGAAGGGTGTAGGTCAAGCACCCGATCAGCACGCAACCGATGGCGGCAACCATTCCGACCAGATGCGACCGGCACCCGGAACGCCAAAACGCCTCCCGAGAAACCAGGTCCTGCGCACCGTAGGCGCCCGACACGACAACCAGTTCGTTCCGATTTTCGCGGGTAAGGCGGGTTCCGCGCGTCAGCGAATCCCCGCCTGCCCACAGCATGGCCGCGCCCTACTTGGGCGCGAGAACCATGATCATCTGCCGATTCTCGAGCCGCGGGAACTGCTCGACCTTCGTGGTCTCCGCGAGTTCCGTCCGGATCCGGTCCAGCACCTTCACGCCCAGATCCTGGTGCGCCATCTCGCGCCCGCGGAAGCGCAGCGTCACCTTCACCTTGTCCCCCTCGGCGATGAAGGACTTCATCTGCCGCATCTTCACTTCGTAGTCGTGGTCGTCGATGTTCGGACGGACCTTGATCTCCTTGATCTCGACGACCTTCTGCTTCTTGCGCGCCTCGTTCGCCTTCTTCTGCTGCTCGTACTTGTACTTGCCGTAGTCGAGGATCTTGCAGACAGGCGGCACCGCGTTGGGCGAGATCTCGACCAGGTCGAGGCCCACGTCATAGGCGCGGATCAGCGCCTCGCGGGCGGACATCACACCCAGCATCTCGCCGTTCTGGTCGATCAGCCGGACCTGGGGAACGCGGATTTCGTCATTGATGCGCGGGCCGTCCTTGGTGGGCGGCGTGGCGGGCATGGGACCGCGGGCTATGGTCGTCTCCTGTCGAAGTTGCGAGGGATCAGACGCGCTTTATGGGGCGGCAGTCCGGCCGCCGCAACTGCTTCGCGCAGGCAGGGCGCGGGCCCGCCACCGTCCGCCCCACACGGGTGCCCATTCAGGCCGGGGCCGCGAGATCCGGCGGGGTGGCCTCGGCGGCCAGCCGGGCGATGGCCTCGGCCAGCGGCAGGCTCTCCTGCTCGCGGCCGGGCAACCGGCGCAGCACCAGGCTGCGCTCCTCGGCCTCCCGCCGCCCGACCACGGCGAGCACCGGCACCCTCTGCTCGATGTGGTCCACCACCTTGCGGTTGATCTTCTCGTTCCTGAGGTCGAGCACCGCCGCCACCCCGGCCTTCTGCAGCGCGGCCGCCGCCTCGCGCGCGAAGTCGGCCGCCTCGTCCACGATGGTCGCGACCACCACCTGCACCGGGGCGAGCCAGAGCGGGAAGCGCCCTGCATGCTGCTCGATCAGGATGCCGAGGAAGCGCTCGAAGGAACCCAGGATGGCTCGGTGCAGCATGACCGGGCGCCTGCGCGATCCGTCCTCGGCCACGTATTCGGCATCGAGCCGCTCGGGCAGCACGAAATCCACCTGCAGCGTGCCGCACTGCCAGTCGCGGCCGATGGCGTCGCGCAGCACGAATTCGAGCTTCGGGCCGTAGAAGGCGCCCTCCCCCGGGTTGAGCTCGTATTCCACGCCGGCGATGCGGCAGGCCTCCTTGAGCGCGCCCTCTGCCTGGTCCCAGACCTCGTCCGTGCCGGCGCGCTTCGCCGGCCGGTCGGAGAACTTCACGCGGAACTCCTCGAAGCCGAAATCGCGATAGATCGAGGAGAGCAGCGCGACGAAGCGCACCGTCTCCGAGGCGATCTGCTCCTCGGCGCAGAAGATGTGCGCGTCATCCTGGGTGAAGGCGCGCACCCGCATGATGCCGTGCAGCGCGCCCGAGGGCTCGTAGCGGTGGCAGGAGCCGAACTCGGCCATGCGCAGCGGCAGTTCGCGATAGGAGCGCAGGCCCTGGTTGAAGATCTGCACATGGCAGGGGCAGTTCATCGGCTTGAGCGCAAGGACGCGGTCCTTCTCGCCCTCGTCCTCCACCGTCGCGATGAACATGTTCTCGCGGAACTTCTCCCAGTGGCCCGAGGCCTCCCAGAGCTTGCGGTCCACGAGCTGCGGCGTCTTCACCTCCTGGTAGTCGGCGGCATCGAGGCGCCGGCGCATGTAGGCTTCCACCGTGCGGTAGAGGCGCCAGCCCTTCGGGTGCCAGAACACCGAGCCGACCGCCTCCTCCTGCAGGTGGAAGAGGCCCATCTCCCTGCCGATCTTGCGATGGTCGCGCTTCTCCGCCTCCTCCAGCTGATGGAGGTAGGCGTCGAGCTCCTTCTGGTCGCGCCAGGCGGTGCCGTAGATGCGGCTCAGCATGGCGTTGCGGTGGTCGCCCCGCCAATAGGCGCCGGCCACCTTCATCAGCTTGAAGGCCGTGCCGACATCGCCGGTGCCGCGCATGTGCGGCCCGCGGCAGAGATCCACCCACTCGCCCTGGCGGTAGAGCGTGATGGTCTCGCCGCGCGGCAGGTCGCGGATCAGCTCGACCTTGTATTTCTCGCCCTTGGCCTCGAACAGCGCCATCGCCTCGTGCCGGGTGGTGACGATGCGCTCGAAGGGCGCGTTGCGCGCGATGATCTCGCGCATGCGCGCCTCGATGGCCCCGAAGTCCTCGGGCGTGAAGGGCTCGTTGCGCGCGAAGTCGTAGTAGAAGCCGTTCTCGATCGCGGGCCCGATCGTCACCTGCGTCCCGGGGAACAGGTCCTGCACGGCTTCGGCCAGGACATGCGCGCAGTCATGGCGGATGAGCTCCAGCGCCTCCGGGTCCTTGCGGGTGATGAAGCGCACCGATGCGTCGGCCTCGATGCTGCGGGCGAGGTCCTGGATGGCCCCGTCCACCTCCATCGCCAGCGCCGCCTTGGCCAGCCCCGGCCCGATCGCGGCCGCGACCTGCGTGCCCGTGACCGGCCCGTCGAAGGAACGGACGGAACCATCGGGCAGGGTGATCGCAGGCATCGGGCAGGCATCTCCTGGGGGCGAAACCGGGCGCGGACCATGGGCACCGCGCCCTTCCGGGTCAAGTCAGGCGCGCGATGGCGGCATCCACCGCGCCGGGCTCCAGCCCGGCGAGGGGCACATGGCGCAGGAAGGAGGCGCGCTTTCCCCGCGGCGCGCAGAGGGCGGGGTCGCTGTCCTCCCCGAAGAGGGCGAGGGTCGGGCAGCCGCAGGCCGCGGCCAGATGCGTCGGCCCGGTGTCGTTGCCGACGCAGAAGGCGGCGCGGCGCGCGAGTGCCGCGATGTCGGCGAAGCCGGTCCGCCCGGTGACGTCCAGCGCGCGCGGCTCGGCCGCGGTGATGGCGGCGGCGATCGCCTTCTCCGCCGGCCCGCCGATGACCACGGCCGGCAGCGGCTGGAGCGCGGCGAGCGCGGCGAAGCGGTCCTCCGGCCAGCGTTTCCGAGGGCGGCCGGGGGAGGCGCCGGGCACCATCAGCCAGAACCGCTCCGGCAGGCCGAAGCGCGTCACGTCGGCATCGAGCCAGGCGAGGTCCGGCTCCGGGAAGTGCCGGATCCCCGCCATCTCGAGCTGCTCGCGCTGGCGCTCGACCGTGTGCATGGAATCGCGCGCGGGGTTGGCATGGGGATGCGACGCGCCGGCCGCGATGCCGGACCATTCCGCACGCCGCCCGACGAACCAGCGGTAGCGCGAGGAACGCGCGGAGGTCTGCAGGTCATAGACCCGGTCGAAGCGCGCCGCCCCGAGCCGGCGCGCGAGCCGCAGCACGGCCGGGATGTCGGTCCAGTCGGGCCGCCCGTCCTCCCACACCTCGTCGAACCAGGGCGCCATGCGCGCCAGCGGCGCATAGGGTCGCGTGGTCAGCAGCGTGATCCGCGCATCGGGATGATGCGCGCGGATCGCCGCGAAGGGCCCGAAGGCCTGCGCGAAATCCCCCAGCGCGGCGAGCTTGATGACCAGCACGCGCATCACAGCAGCTCGCGATAGACGGCAAGCGTCGCGGCCTGCATCCGCGCCGTGGTGTAGCCCGCGAGCACGGCGGCGCGGGCCCGCGCCCCGGCCGCCGCGCGCTCGGCCGCCGGCATGGCGAGGACGCGCCCGATGGCGGCGGCGAGCGCGGCTGCATCGCCGGGCGGCACGCGCCAGCCCGTGACACCGTCCTGCACCGTCTCGGTCGGGCCGCCGAGGTCGGATGCGATCACGCAGCGGCCCATGGCCTGCGCCTCGATCACCGTCCGCCCGAAGGCCTCGGCATCGGTCGAGGCATGGACGACGACATCGGCGAGCAGCAGCGCCGCCGGCATGTCCCGCGCGTGGCCGACGAGGCGCACGCGCCCTCCGAGGCCGAGCGCCGCGATGCGCGCGACAAGTTCATCACGGAAGGCCGGCCGCGCTTCCGCATCGCCCACCAGCAGGGCCAGCGCATCGCCCGGCAGGCGCGCCATGGCCTCGACCAGCACGCCCTGGCCTTTCCAGCGCGTCACGCGGCCCGGGAGCATCACCACCGGCCGCCCCTCCGGCACCGCCCAGGCCGCGCGCAGCGCCGCGACGCGCTCCGGCGCCACGGCGGCCGGGTCGAAGGCGCGCTCGTCCACGCCGCGCGGGATCACGCGCAGCCGGTCCTCGCCCACGCCATGCCGCTCGGCCACGAGCGCCGCGATGAAGCGGCTGATGGCGATGACGCGATCGCCCCGCGCCATCACCGAGTTGTAGAGCCGCTTGCCGGGAAAGCCCTCGTTGTAGGTGCCGTGATAGGTGGTGACGAAGCGAGCCCCCGTGCGCCGCGCGGCCAGCAGCGCCGACCAGGCCGGCGCGCGGGAGCGGGCGTGCAGGATGGTCACACCCTCCTCGCGCACCATCCGCTCCAGAGCGCGGGCATTGCGCCACAGCGCCAGCGGCGAACGCTCGGCGAGCGGCAGGCGCACATGGCGCGCGCCCAGCGCCTCGAGCGGCTCCACCAGTGGCCCGCCCGCGGATGCGACCAAGGCGCGGAACCCGGCGGCGACGATCGCCTCGGCGATCTCGAGCGTGCCGCGCTCCACCCCGCCCGAGACCAGCGCGGGCAGGACCTGCAGGATGGCGGGGGCGGCGGCGGGCGGGGTCACGGCGCGCGGGTCTTGCGCCGAAGCGGGCAGCGGCGCAAGTCATGGGCGCATGTCCAACTACTTCATCGCGATGCTCATGCTCTCGGCCGGGAGCTTCATCCATTCGCGCTCCACCGCGCCCGAAATGCGCCCGGCCACCCCCGCGGCGGACATCGCGTGGGAATGGCTCGCGCGCGCGGCCTTCATCGCCTGGATCGTGCTCATCGTCTGGGGCTTCGCGCGGCTGCACTGGTCGCAGCCGCTGGCCGGGCTGATCGGGTCGCTCGGCGTCAATGCGCTGCTCGGCCATGTCGGCCCGCTGCCGGCCTGGCCGCGCATCTCGGCCATCTTCTGCGCCGGCGGGCTGCTCGCCGCCGTCGCGACCATCGCCGGCTGAGCGCCCCGCCGCTCAGGCGCGGGGCGGCAGGTGCAGGGCCACGACCTCGCCCTGCTGGCCCTCGACGGCGGGGAATCGTTCCCGCACCGCCGGGTCGTGGCCGGGGATGACGCGGCTGTCGTCGCCGCCGGCCAGCCGCTTGGCCGTGCGCCAGCCCGCCGCCATGGCGCCCAGGTCGAAGATGATCGGGAAGGGGTTCCCGCTCAGCGCATTGGCGTAGAAATGCATGGCGTCGGACGCGAGCACCACCGGCCCGCGCGCCGTCTCCACGCGCACCACCTGCAGCCCGTCGGAATGGCCGCCGACGCGATGCACCGTGACGCCGGGCGCGACCTCGGCATCGCCGTCATGGAACTCGACGCGATCGGCATAGAGGGCGCGGACCATCGCGACCACATGCTCGGCCTCGAAGGGCATGCGGATGGCATGCACGCACATGTGCCGGCCGACGGCGAAGTGCATCTCCCGCTCCTGGAGGTGGAAGCGGGCCTTGGGGAAGATGCCGAGGCTGCCGGCATGGTCGTAGTGCAGGTGGGTGATGATCACGTCCTGCACCGTCGCGGGGTCCGTGCCCATGGCGGATAGGCAGTCGCCCACCGCGCGCGACAGCCTGCGCCCGCGCTTCGCCGCCAGTTCGGCATCGAAGCCGGTGTCCACCACGATCTCCCGCCCGCCGGGCCCGCGCAGCAGCCAGACATAGTAGTCGAGCGGCATCGCCTCGTGCGGGTCGGGCAGCGGCAGCAGGTGGTTGGCCTGCGCCGTGCGCTCGTGCCGCCCGTAGCGGATGGCATAGGCTTCCCAGGTCATGTCTCGACATTGCCTCCCAGAACGGTGCCGGAGATCTGCTCCGACAGTTTCGCCACCGCCGTATGGTCCGCGCCGGGCCCCAGCATCGCCGCCGCCGCCGCCCACATCTCGCGGCACAGCGCGGCGAAGGGTGTCGGCGTCGCCGTCTCGCGCCCCACTTCGAGCGCGATGGAGAGGTCCTTGACCATCAGGTCGAGGCCGAAGCCCGCGTCGAAGCGGCGGGACAGCACGTATTCCTTGAACTTCTTCTGCGTCGAGTTGTTCATCCCCGTGCTGGCGTTCAGCACGTCCACCATCTTCGCGGGGTCGAGCCCGAAACGCTGGCCGATCAGCAGCGCCTCGATGCCGATCAGATAGCCACCGGCGGAGACGAGGTTGTTCAGCGCCTTCATCGCCTGCCCCGCGCCGATCGGGCCGCAGCGATGGATGGAGGTACCCATGGCCTTGAGCACGGGCTCGGCGCGGTCGAGATCCGCATCCGCGCCCCCGGCCATGATGGCGAGCTGCCCGGTCCTTGCGCGCGGCACGCCACCCGAGACGGGGCAGTCCACCATCGCCACCCCCCTGGCCGCCAGCGCCGACGCGATCTCCCGCGTGCGGCCCGGCTGGCCCGAGGTCATGTCGATCACCAGCATTCCCGGCGCGAGCGACGGCGCGATGGCCTCCATCGCCTCGGCCACCTGTTTGCTGGTGGGGACGATGGTGACGACGCACTCCGCCCCGGCGGCGGCCTCGGCCGGCGTGGCGGCGGCCTTGGCGCCGGTCTCGGCCGCGAAGGCCTCGGCCCGGCCGGGGACCACGTCGGCGACCGTGACCGTGAAGCCCGCCTTCACGAGATTGGCCGCCATCGGCCAGCCCATGTTGCCGATGCCGAGGAAGGCGACGCGCTTGATCGGCGCGGACATCACTTCTTCCCCGGCAGCGCGCCCTCGGCCACCAGCACCTCATGCGCCGCCTTGAAGGCATCGAGCCCGGCGGGGATGCCGCAATAGGCCGTGGCGTGCAGCAGCGTCGCCTTGATCTCGTCCACGGTGATGCCGTTGTTCAGCGCGCCCTTCACATGCAGCTTCACCTCCGGGATCTTGCCCAGCGCGGTCAGCATGGCGAGGTTCAGCAGCGAGCGCGTCCTGCGGTCCAGCGTCGGTTCGCCCCAGGCCCAGCCCCAGGCCCAGGCGGTGGTGGCGCGCTGGAAGGCCATCATGAAGTCGTCGGCCTTGGCCATGGAGCCGTCCACATACTCGGCGCCCAGCACCGCGCGGCGGATGGGCAGGCCCTTGTCGAACAGTGCCTGGTCGTCGGACATCGTGCGTTCCTCCATCGGGGATATGTTGCTTCACGCTGACCCGTCGCGGGGGCATGGTCAACCGGGGCGACGGCGCCGCGCGGCCATGCGATGCTGCGCCGGGAGACAACGCGCGCATGTTCTTCGAAGGCTTCACGCTCGAGTTCCGCGAGGCCGCCGGCAAGCGCTTCCGCCTGCGGCGCGGCGGCGAGGGCCCGCCCCTGCTGCTCCTTCACGGCAACCCGCAGACCCACGCCATGTGGCACAGGGTGGCCCCGGCCCTGGCGCGGCGCTTCGCCGTCATCTGCCCGGACCTCACCGGCTACGGCTTCTCCGCCAAGCCGGCGGTGAGCGAGGACCACGCCCCCTACGCCAAGCGGGCCATGGCGGCGGACATGGTCGCGCTGATGGCCTCGCTCGGCCATGCGCGCTTCCAGGTGGTGGCGCATGACCGCGGGGCGCGCGTCGCCCACCGCATGGCGCTCGACCACCCTGAGGCCGTGGAGCGGCTCTGCACCATGGACATCGTCCCCACGCTCGAGCATTTCGAGCGCGCCGACATGGCCTTCGGCCTGGGCTACTGGCACTGGTTCTTCCTCGCCCAGCGCCATCCGGGGCCCGAGCGCATGATCCGCGCCGACCTCGAGGGCTGGTTCGACTTCCACACCTCGCGCGAGCCCAAGCCCCCCGGCTTCTTCCATCCCGAGGCGCGGGCCGACTACCTGGCCGCGCTGCGCCAGCCCGGCACCATCGAGGCGATGTGCGAGGATTACCGCGCCGCGGCGGGCATCGACCTCGCGGATGACCGCGCCTCGCGCGATGCGGGGCAGCGCATCGGCTGCCCGCTGCTCGTCTTGTGGGGGGCGAAGGGCAGCATCCCGAAATGGTACGACGCGATGGCGGTCTGGCGGCGCTACGCGGCCGGCCCGCTGGAGGGCGCGGCCGTGGCCTCGGGCCATTACCTCGCGGAGGAAGCGCCGGCGGAGGTGCTGGCGCGGCTCGAGGGCTTCCTGCGCGCCTGAGCGGTCAAGCGAGCCCCAGCGCGACGGGATCCACAACCCAGGGCAGGTCGGTATCCTCCGTGCGCGCGCCCGCGGCGGTGATGAGCGCATGCGCCTGGCCGCGATGATGTGTCTGGTGGTTGAAGAAATGCGCGACGCAGATCCAGAGCGGCAGCGTCGTCTCGCGCTGGGCGACCGCGGAGAACCAGGTGAGCGGCGCGGCAAGGCGCGCGGGCGTCAGCCCCCCGGCCCAGGCCTCGATCCGCGCATCGGCCGCGGTGCGCGCCTGCCTCAGCGCCGTCCAGTCCTCGACCATGCGCGCGCTGTCCTTGATGCCGACGGGCGGCTTCTCCCAACCGTCGAAGCGGCTCATCCAGAGCGTGTCGCCCCACAGCAGGTGCGAGAGCGTGCCGTGCAGCGAGCCCCAGAAGGCGCCGCGATCCGCGCGCCGCACGGCGTCGTCTAGCGTCTCCGCCGCGGCGTAGATCCGCCGGTTCATCTCGCTGTTGTAGGCCGCCATCATGCGGCACCAGTCGGGGCTGATCATGCTCGGCCTCCGCGCCCGTCAGAGCGCCTTCCAGAAGAACACCGTCTCCTGCGGCTGGCGCGCCCCGTCCAGTTCGAAGCCGGGGATGCCGCCGAGCTCGGTCCAGCCCTCGCTGCGATAGAGCGCCTCCGCCGCGCTGCCGCGGCGCGTGTCGAGCATCGCGAGCCGCCGCCCATGCGCGCGCGCGGCCTGCTCGGCGCGGCGCAGCAGCGCGCGGCCGATGCCCGCGCGCCGCGCGGCCGGGTCCACCATCAGCTTCTGGATGCCCGCGACATGCGGCTGGTTCTCCGCGGCGACGAGGTCGAGCGTCACGGTCCCCGCGAGCCTGCCATCGAGCCAGGCGGCGAGCACCACGCGGCTGCCCGCCGCCACCGCCGCCGAGGCGCCCTTCCAGAAGGCCAGCGCGCGCTCGCGCGGCAGCGGCGGGAGGAACTCCAGCGAGGCGCCCTCGGCCACGCAGGCGATCAGGATCTCGGCGAGCCGCCGCTCCGCGCTCGCCGCCGCGGCGGCGTCCAGCGCCTCCACCACCAGCCCGCGCGCGGGCTTGGCGTAGCGGAACTCCAGCGAATGCGAGATGTCGTCGAGGATGCGGATCGAGCCCTGCCGGACATAGCCGTGCTTCTCGTAGAAGCCGTGCGCCCGGGTGAAGCGCGTGTCGGTCCAGAGCACCATCCGCTCGGCGCCGGCCTCGCGCGCATGGCCTTCGGCGGCCCCGAGCAGCGCCGCCGCAAGCCCCTCCCCGCGCGCCGCGGCGTCCACATACATGCGGCAGATCTCCCAGGCCGCGTCCTCCTTCAGCGGGCGGGTGCCGACCATGCCGATCACGCGCCCCTCCCGCTCCGCGGCCCAGAGCATCCCGCCCTGCTCGCGGAACCAGGTCGCGAGCGCGCGCAGCTCCGGCACCTCGCCATCCACGTCGAGGATGCAGCCGGGATACTCCGCCCAGCAGGCGCCGATCAGGGCGATGAAGCCCTCGGCGTCGGTGTCCCTGCCCTCCCGGATCACGCGAGTTCCCGGCAGAACTCCTGGATGCGCGAGCAGGCTTCGCGCAGGCTCTCCATGTCAGTGGCGTAGGAGATGCGCAGATAGGGCGACATGCCGTAGGCGGCGCCCTGCACCGCGGCGACGTGCTTCTCCTCGAGCAGCGCCAGGGCGAAGTCGGTGTCGGTCTCGAGCTTCCTGCCCCCCTTGGTCGTCTTGCCAAGGCAGCCCGCGATGTTGGGGAAGACGTAGAAGGCGCCTTCGGGCTTGTGGCAGGCGATGCCCGGCGCCTGGTTCAGCATCTCCACCACCATGTCGCGGCGGCGGCGGTATTCCTCGGCGCGCTCGCGCACCAGGTCCTGCGGCCCGTCCAGCGCCGCCGCCGCGGCGGCCTGGCTGATGGTCGAGATGCCCGAGGTCGCCTGGCCCTGCATGTTCACCATGGCCTTGATCAGCTCCTTCGGCCCGCCGCAGAAGCCGACGCGCCAGCCGGTCATGGCGTAGGTCTTGGAGGCGCCGTTGACCGTGAGGGTGCGGTCCTTCAGCGCGGGCTCGACCTCGGCGATGGTGCAGAACTCGAAGCCGTCATAGACGAGGTGCTCGTACATGTCGTCGGTCATCACCCAGACATGCGGGTGCTTCTTCAGCACCTCCGCGATCGCCTTCATCTCGGCGCGCGAGCATGCCGCGCCGGTCGGGTTGTTGGGGAAGTTCAGCATCACCCACTTGGTGCGCGGCGTGATGGCGGCGTCGAGGTCCTCGGGGCGCAGCTTGAAGCCGTTGTTCTGCGGGCAGTTCACGAGCACCGGCCTGCCGCCCGCAACCTTCGCCATGTCGGCATAGGAGATCCAGTAGGGCGCGGGGATCACCACCTCGTCGCCGGGGTCCACCGTCGCCATCAGCGCGTTGTAGATGCACTGCTTGCCGCCATTGGCGACCATGATCTCGTCCAGCGCGTAGTCGAGGTTGTTGTCGCGCTTGAACTTGCGCTGCACCGCCTCCTTCAGCGCCTTGGTGCCGTCCTGCGGCGGATACTTGGTGTCGCCCGCGAGCGCGGCCTTGTGCGCGGCCTCGATCGCGTGCATCGGCGTCGGGAAGTCGGGCTCGCCGGAGGCGAGGCTGATCACCTTGATCCCCTTCGCCGCGAGCTCGCGCCCCTTCATCGTCATCACGACGGAGGCGGAAATGGAGACTTCCTTCAGTCGGGCGGCGAGGGCGGGCATCGGCGTCTCTGTCCTTGCAGGCGGAAAGGCCCGGACCCTAGAGCAATATCCGGCGGGGTGGAATTGCCCCCCGTCGGCCATGCCGCGCGCCGCGCGTCAGGCCGCCTTCGCGCCGCGCCGCGTCCGCTCGCTCTCGGTCTTGAGCTGCCCGCAGGCCGCCAGGATGTCGCGCCCGCGCGGGCGGCGGATGGGGCTCGAATAGCCCGCATCGTTCACGATGGCCGCGAAGCGCCTGATCGCCTCGCTGGTCGAGGTCCTGTAGGCGCTGCCGGGCCAGGGGTTGAACGGGATCAGGTTCACCTTGGCCGGGATGCCGCGCAGAAGGCGCACGAGTTCGCGCGCATCGGCCTCGGAATCGTTCACCCCGCGCAGCATGACGTATTCGAAGGTGATGCGCCGCGCATTCGACGCGCCGGGGTAGCGCCGGCAGGCGGCCAGCAGCTCCTCGATCGGGTATTTGCGGTTCAGCGGCACGATCTCGTCGCGCAACTCGTTGGTCACCGCATGCAGCGAAACGGCCAGACCCACGCCGAGCTCGGCCCCGCAGCGGTCCATCATCGGCACCACGCCCGAGGTCGAGAGCGTGATGCGCCGGCGGCTCAGCCCGATGCCCTCGTGGTCCATCACGATGCGCAGCGCCTTCGCCACGTTCTCGTAGTTGTAAAGCGGCTCGCCCATGCCCATGACGACGATGTTCGAGAGCAGCCGCGGCGCGCCGTCCTTGGGCGAGGGCCATTCGCCGTAGGAATCCCGCGCCGCCATGAACTGGCCCACGATCTCCGCCGCGCCGAGGTTGCGCACCAGCTTCTGCGTGCCGGTGTGGCAGAAGGTGCAGGAGAGCGTGCAGCCCACCTGCGTGCTGATGCACACCGCGCCGCGGTCCTCCTCGGGCGAGGGGATGTAGACCGTCTCGACCCGCTGGGCGTCGCGGAAGGCGAAGACCCATTTGCGCGTGCCGTCGGCGCTGTCCTGCTGCGTCGCGACCTCCGGCCGGCCGACCACAAAGCGTTCGGCGAGCTTCGCCTGCATCGGCTTCGCGATGGTGGTCATCTTCGCGAAATCGGTCTCGCCCTGGTGGTAGATCCAGTGCCAGAGCTGTTTCGCGCGGAAGGGCTTCTCCCCGATCGCGGCCATCTCGGCCGCGAGTTCCTCGCGCGAGAGCCCGACGAGGTCGCGCCGCCCGTCCGGCAGTGTCGCCGGCGGCGGGGCGAAGAGGGCGGCCTTGGCGAGGATGCGCGCCCGTTCCGCCTCGGCCAGCCCGTCCGTGGCGGGGGGCGTGCTCATCGCCGCCCCGCCGGGCATTCCTGGCTGATCGCCTCGTAGGCCGCGGAGAAGCCGGACAGGCTGAAGGTGTCCGTCGCGGTGCCCCGGCCGCCGGCGCGCGGCCCGCGCGCGGTCGCCGTCAGCCCGCCGCGGAAGGCCGCGACCGCCGCCCGCCCGTCGCGGGCGAAGGCGGAATTGCCGCCCGTGTAGAAGGGGATCTGCGTCTGCCCCACCGCGACCGTGACGGCGGCATTGCGCGGATAGGCATAGCCCGCGCTCAGCGCCACCTGGTCGCGCCCGTTCACCCGGTGCGTCACGGTCAGGATCACGCCCTCCCGCGCCGGGTCGGTGCGCGTCGCGCGGGTGAAGGCGTAGCAGACCTTCTGGCCGCCCTCCTGATGCACCGCCGCGGTCCAGGCCTGGAAATCGCCAAGCCGCCTCGGCTGCTGCTGTTGCTGCGGCTGGGTCTGCGCCGCGCCCCCGCGCTGCTGCGCCAGGGCGGGAATCGCAACCAGGGCCGCAAGGGCCGTAAGCATGAGAACGGATCGCATGCACCCCTAGATACGAAGCCCTGCCGCCGCGGGCAACCGCGGCGCTCTGGCCCGGCACGCCGTCCCGGCGTAACAGGCGGGCCATGACCGACGCCGCCGATGCCGCCCTCGCCGCGCAATACGAGGCCTTCCCCTACCCGAAGCGGGACCCGCGGGACGAGGCGAAGCGGCTCGTCGTCGGCAGCCCCTCTCATCTGCGGGAGGTGGACCACTGGATCTTCGGCGCCCGCCGCCCGGCCGCGCGCCCTCTCTCGGCCCTGATGGCCGGCGGCGGCTCCGGGGACGGGACGGTGATGCTCGCCCAGCAGATGGCCTGGGCGGGGCGCGAGGGCTCGGTCACCTGGCTCGACCGCTCCGCCGCCGCGCGCCGGGTGGCGGAGGCGCGGGTGGCCGCGCGGTCTCTCGGCAACGTCATCTTCGCCGAGGCCTCCATCCTCGACCTGCCCGGCAGCGGGCTCGGTCCCTTCGACTACGTGGATTGCTGCGGGGTGCTGCACCACATGCCCGACCCGCTGGCGGGGCTGCGCGCGCTCGTCTCGGTGCTGGCGCCGGGTGGCGGGATCGGGCTGATGGTCTATGCCCCGCACGGCCGGACAGGGGTCTACATGCTGCAGGACGCGCTGCGGCTGATCGCCCCGCCGGACCGCCCGCCCGCCGAGCGCGTCGAGATCGCCAAACGCCTCTGGCGCCAGACGCCCGAGACCGCCTGGCTGCGCCGCAACCCCTGGATCACCGACCACATCCAGGGCGGCGACGCCGGCATCTACGACCTGCTGCTGAACCCCCGGGACGTCGCCTTCACGGTGCCGCAGCTCGCCGCGCTGCTCGACGCCGCCGGGCTCGAGTTCCGCTGCCTGGTCGAGCCGCTGCGCTACGACCCCGACGCCTTCCTCACCGATCCGCGGCTGCGCGAACGCACCGCCCTGCTCGACCCCGTGGCCCGCGCGGCGCTCGCCGAGGCCGCGTCCGGCAACATGGGCATCCACATCGCCTATTGCGTGCGCAAGGGCGAAGCACCCCCCGCCCCGCCCTGGGACGACCCCGCCGCCGTCCCGGTGCTGCGCGAGCTCGACGGCGCGAAACTCGCCCGCCAGATCGGCGGCGACGGCGTGCTGCGCGTGGGCTTCGACGGGCTGACCGTGCCGGTCGCCCTGCCCCGGCTCGCCCAGGCGATCCTCGCGCGCGTGGACGGGCGGCGCAGCATCGGCGCGATCGGCGACGAACTCGCCGCCAACGGCGTCTCGCGCGAGGCCTTCGCGCGGGACTTCGCGGCGCTCGCGCGCGCGCTCGAAGCGGTGAACCGGATGCTGCTCGCCGCGCCATAGCGAGGGTGTTCCTCCGGCGCGCAGGGTGCGCGCAGCGCCGATCGTTGCGCTCGATGCAAGGCTGCTGCGCGCCGTGGGCGATCCGTCCTAGGCTGCGGCCTCGCCGAACCATGGCCGGAGGAAACGAGGATGATCACGCGACGCCTGCTCGCCGGCGGCGCCGGCGCCCTGCTCGCCGCGCCGCTTGCGCGCGCCCAGGGCTCCTGGCCCGACCGCCCGATCCGCTTCGTCATCGGCGGGGCCGCGGGGGGCGTGTCGGACATCTTCCTGCGCATGATGGAGAACCGCCTGCGCGAGCGCCTGGGCCAGCCCCTCGTCATCGAGCCCCGCCCCGGCGCGGGCGGCATGGTGGGGGCGGAGGTGACGGCGCGCGCCGCGCCCGATGGCTACACCTACTACGTGAACCACATCGCCTCGCACGGCATCGGGCCGACGCTCTACCGCCGCCTCTCCTTCGACCCGCTGCGCGACCTGCCGGGCGTGGCGCGCATCGCCGCCCTGCCCAATGTCCTGATCGTCAAGGGCGACGGGCCGATCCGCAGCGTCGCGGATCTGGTCGCCTTCTGCCGCGCCAATCCGGCGCGCGCGAACTTCTCCTCCGCCGGGTCGGGCACCTCCTCGCATCTCTCCGGCCTGCTGTTCGGCATGCGCATGGGCATCGAGGTGACGCATGTGCCCTATCGCGGCACCGCGCCCTCCATGGCGGCGGTGCTGAACGGCGAGACGCTCTTCGCCATCGACAACGCGCCGGCCTCGCGCCAGCAGGTGCTGGCGGGGATGCTGCGCGCGCTCGGCGTCTCGACCGCGCGGCGGGCGAGCACCATGCCGGAAGTGCCGACGCTGCAGGAACAGGGCGTGCCGGATTTCGACGTCGCCTCCTGGTACGGCATCGCCGCGCCCGCGGGCGTGCCGCAGCCGATCCGCGAGCGCCTGGGCGCGGAGTTCGTCGCCGCGCTCGAGGATCCGGCCATCGCCCAGCGCATCCGCGACTACGGCGCCGAGCCCTGGCCGCTCGGCCCCGGGCCCTTCAACGCCTTCATGCGGGAGGAGGTGGCGAAATGGGCCCCGGTGGTGCGCGCCTCCGGGGCGCAGATCGACTGATGCCGCACGGGCGCAGGAACACCCTTCGCCCTCCTGGCATCAGAACATGCCGATCGCCATCCCGGCCGCGAGCGTCGCGCCGAGTTCCTCGCAGCGCGCCACATCCTCCGCGCCGAGTATCTTGGGCGCGAGGATCGCCACCGGCGTCTGCGCATGCGTGCAGACGATCAGCGGCGGCGCCACGGTTCGCAGCCGCCAGCCCGTCGCGATGCGCGCCATCTGCCGCGCGGCGTTCTGCCCGTCGCTGCCGGCGCAGACCATGATGGCGCAGGCCCGCCCCTCGATCCGGCCGAGCGCGGCGTAGTAGGTGCGGTCGAAGAAGTCCTTCATCATGCCCGCGATCGCAGCGAGGTTCTCGGGTGCTGCGAAGACGTAGCCATCCGCGGCGAGGAGATCCTCCGCCCCGGCCGACGCCGCGGGCTTCAGGCGCACCGCCACCCCCTGCCCCCCAGCGCCGCGCGCCGCGGCCTCGGCCATGGCGCGCGTGCCGCCGGTCATGGAATGGAACACGATCAGCAGCGTCTTCGTCATCGCGCCCTCCCGCGCCTACAGTCGCACGGACGCAGAAGGGAGCGAACCACATGACCGACGAGACCGCGCACGAGGCGCTGCGCGCCACCGGCCGCCAAGCGATGCGCGAGGTGCTGGGCGAGGCCTACATGGCCAGGCGCGACGCCAGCACAACGCCGCTGAACCAGGCGCTGCGGCATTTGTCCGAGGAGTTCCCCTACGCCTCCCTCTGGACGCGCGGGACGCTGACGCGGCGCGAGCGTTCCATGGTGACGATCGGCATGCTGGTGGCGCTCAGCCAGCATCACGAACTCCGCGGCCACCTCGTCGGCGCGCTGAACAACGGCTGCACGCCGGAGGAGATCGCCGAGGTCATCACCCATGCCTGCGCCTATGCCGGCTTCCCCGCCGCCATCGCAGCGATGCGCACGGCCGAGGAGGTGCTGCGCGAAGCCGGCGCCGGCTAAGGGTGTCCGAAGGCCCCCTGCCTCGGGCGGGGTCAGGCCCGGAGAGGGGTGGTGCCCCTCTCCGGCACGCGGTCAGCGCGGCCGCGGCCCGGTCCGGCGCGGGGCCGGCGTGCGCGCCGCCTTCGCCGTCTCGGGCCTCGTCGCGGAGGCCGCCGCCTTCGCCGCCTGCGCGCGCAGCTCGGCGATGGTCGCGCGGTTGGTCACCTGCTCGGGGTTGGTCCGCACCTCGACCACCGCAGGCTTGCCGGACGCGAGCGCGCGCTTGACGGCGGGCACCAGCTCCTCGGTGCGCTCGACGATCTCGCCATGCCCGCCGAAGGCCTCGATGAACTTGGCGAAATCGGGGTTGGTCAGCGCGGTGCCCGAGACGCGGTGCGGGTAGGTCCGCTCCTGGTACATGCGGATGGTGCCGTACATCTGGTTGTTGAAGACCAGGATCACGGGGTTGACCGAGTGGTGGAAGGCGGTCGCGATCTCCTGCCCCGTCATCAGGAAGCCGCCATCGCCGACGAAGCCGATCACCGCGCGCTCGGGATGGGTGATCTTCGCGCCGATTGCCGCCGGCACGGCGTAGCCCATCGCGCCGTTGGTCGGCCCGAGGAAATCCTGCTTCTCGCCGAAATGCATGAAGCGGTTCGGCCAGGTCGCGAAATTGCCGGCGTCCGTGGTGAAGATCGTGTCCTCGGGCAGTTCCTTCTCGAGCGCCTGCAGCGCGGTGGCGAGATTGAGCGGCCCCTCGTAGTCCGGCGGCACGGCCTGCGCCACGCGCAGCGCGCGGAGTTCCTTCGTCCAGGCGCTCCAGGCCGGCTTCTTCACCGCGCCGGCGGCCTTGGCGGCGGCGGCGAAGGCATTGACCTCCGAGACGATGCCGAGGGCGGGGCGATAGACGCGCCCGATCTCGGCCTGATCCGGATAGACATGCACGATCGGCGTCGCGCCGGCCATGTCGAACAGCGTGTAGCCCTGGCTCACCGGCTCGCCGATGCGGGTGCCGATGGCGAGCACGAGGTCGCTCTCCTTCGCCTTGGCCACGAGGCCCGCATCCGCGCCGACGCCGAGATCGCCCACGTAGTTGGGCGAGGTGCCGTCGAACAGCCCCATGCGGCGGAAGGCGACCGAGACCGGCAGGTCATTCGCCAGCAGCCAGTCGCGGATATCGGCCTTGCCCTGCGCCGTCCAGCGCGAGCCGCCGAGGATGGCGAGCGGCCGCTTCGCCCGCGCCAGCATGTCCATCAGCCGCGGCAGCGCGTCCGGGGCGGGGTGCGGCGGCAGGACCTCGGCCGGGCCGATGTCGGGCACGGTAGAGAGCCGCTTCTGCATCTCCTCGCTGATCGCCACCACCACCGGGCCGGGCCGGCCGGAGGTCGCGACATCGAAGGCATGCGCCATCAGTTCCGGGATGCGCTTCTCGTCGTCGATCTGCGTGACCCACTTCGCGATCGGGCCGAACATCCGGCGGTAGTCCACCTCCTGGAAGCTCTCGCGGTCGGTCTCCTCGACCGGGATCTGCCCGACCAGCAGCACCAGCGGCGTCGAATCCTGGAAGGCGACATGCACGCCGATCGCGGCGTGGCAGGCCCCCGGCCCGCGCGTGACGATCGCGACCCCGGGCTTGCCGGTCAGCTTGCCGTGCGCCTCGGCCATGTGGACCGCGCCGGCCTCGAAGCGGCAGGTCACGAGCTGCAACCGGTTGCGCACCGAATAGAGCCCGTCGAGCAGGTCGAGATAGGATTCGCCCGGCACGCAGAAGGCGTGCGTCACTCCCTGCGCCACCAGCGCATCCGCCAGCAGCTTGCCCCCCGTGCGCCCAGGCGTGGCGCGCCGTGCCTCAGTCATCCGGCCATCCTTCCCGTGTTCGAAATCGCGGCGGGGCGGAGGCTAGCCGCTCCCGCCCGCGCCGTCACTCCGCCGGCTGCGTCCCGTGGCCCGGCCGGCGGCTCGACTCGAGATCCGCGAGGCGCGCCGCGATCGCCCCGATCGGCCTGGTGTAGGGCGCGAGCAGCAGATACAGCGCCGGCACCGCATAGAGCGTGACGAAGGTCGAGACCGAGATGCCCCAGGCGATCACGGTGCCGAGCGCCATGCGGCTCTCCGCCCCCGCGCCCGTCGCCATGGCCAGCGGCAGCGCGCCGAGCACCGTCGCGATCGAGGTCATCAGGATCGGCCGCAGCCGCACCACCGAGGCCTCCAGCACCGCATCGCGCACGGACAGCCCGCGGTCCCGCAACTGGTTCGCGAACTCGACCACCAGGATGCCGTTCTTGGCCATCAGGCCGATCAGCAGGATCATGCCGATCTGGCTGAACACGTTCAGCGACTGCCCCGTCCACCACAGCCCGAACAGCCCGCCCGTCACCGCGAGCGGCGTGGAGAGCAGGATGATGAGGGGGTGGACGAAGCTCTCGAACTGCGCGGCCAGCACCAGGAAGACCACCAGCAGCGCCATCGCGAAGGTCACGTAGAGCGCGCCGGAGGATTCGCGGAACTCGAGCGACTGCCCGCGATAGGCGATGCGCGCATCGGAGGGCAGGACCTCCCGCGCCACGCCGTCGAGGAAGTCGAGCGCATCGCCCAGCGAATAGCCCGGCGCGAGGGAGGCGGTGATGGTGATGGCCCGCACCCGGTCCTCGCGCGCGAGCGTCTGCGCCCGCGCGCGCTCGCTCAGCGTCACCACGTTCGCAAGCGGCACCAGCCCGCCCGATCCGGTGCGGACGAAGACGTTCTGCAGGTCGTAGGGCGAAAGCCGCGCCTCCTCCGGCGCCTGGAGCAACACCTTGTATTCCTGCCCGCCCACGACGTAGGAGGTGACCTCGCGCGAGCCGAGCATCGTCTCGATGGTCCGCCCGACCGCGGCGATGGAGATGCCGAGATCCGCCGCCTTGCGCCGGTCGATCTGCACGCGGACCTCGGGCTTCGTCTCCTTGAAGTTGTGGTCGAGGTTGAGCAGCCGCGGGTTCTGGCGCGCGCGCTCGAGGAAGCGGTCGCGCCACTGCACGAGCGTGTCGTAGTCCGGCCCGCCGATCACGAACTGCACCGGCGGCTGGAAGCCGCGCTGGCCGAGCGAGGCCGGGTTCAGCGCGAAGGCGCGCACGCCCGGCACGGCCGCGACCTGCGGGAAGATCTCCGCGGCGATCTCCTGCTGCTTGCGCTCGCGCTCCGCCCAGGGGGCGAGGCGCACGAAGACGTTCGCGACATTGCCGATGGCCGGCCGCTGGAAGCCGCCGACGGTGGCGAAGACGGCGCGCGCCTCCCCGCTGTCCACATAGCGCTGGAGCAGGCGCTCGATCTGCATCACATGCTCCATCGTGTAGGCGAAGGAGGCGCCCTCGGGCCCCGTCGTCGGGATGATGACCACGCCGCGGTCCTCGGTCGGCGCGAACTCCTTGGGCAGCACGCTGTAGAGCGCTACCGCCAGCGCCGAGAGCAGCCCCGCCGCGCCGAGCACCAGCAGCGGCGCGCGCAGGGCGCGGTCCAGCGTCCAGCGCAGCGCGTTGTTCATGCCGACGAAGACGGGCTCGCTTACCCGCACCAGCCAGGTCTCGCCCTCGTGCGGCTTCAGCAGCTTCGAGCACATCATCGGCGTCAGCGTCAGCGCGACGAGGCCCGAGAACACGACCGAGGCGGCGAGCGCGAGGCCGAACTCGACGAAGAGCCGCCCCGTATTGCCCCCCATGAAGGAGAGCGGGACGAACACCGCCACCAGCACGAGCGTCGTGGCGATGACCGCGAAGGCGATCTCCCGCGCCCCGAGCAGGGAGGCGAGCAGCGGCTCCTCCCCCTCCTCGATGCGGCGGTGGATGTTCTCGAGCACCACGATCGCATCATCCACCACGAGGCCGATCGCCAGCACGAGGCCGAGCAGGGTCAGCACGTTCACCGAGAATCCCAGCGCCGCCATCGCGATGAAGGAGGCGATGATGGAAACCGGTATCGCCATCGCCGGGATGATCGTCGCGCGCAGCGAGCGCAGGAACAGGAAGATCACGCCGATCACCGAGGCGAGCGCGATGAGAAGCGCGTGCTTCACCTCGTAGATGGACTGGCTGATGAAGAGGCTCTCGTCGTAGCCGACGATGACGTCGATGCCTTCGGGCAGGCTCGGCCGGATGCGCTCCATCTCGGCCTTCACGCCCTCGGCGACCGAGAGCGTGTTGGCCGTGGATTGGCGCAGGATGCCGAGGCCGATCGCCGGCCGCCCGTTGATCCGGTAGGCGCCGCGATTGTCCTCGGCGCCGATCTCGACGCGCGCCACCTCGCCCAGCAGCACCTGCGCCCCGCCCGCGCCGCGCGCGATGACGATCTCGCGGAACTGCTCGGGCTGGCTCATCCGCGTGTCGGTGCGCACCGTCAGCTCGCGCGCCGTGCTCTCGATGCGCCCGCCCGGCAGCTCGACATTCTCGCGCCGGATGGCGTCCTCGACGTCCTGCACCGTCAGCCCACGCGCGGCCAGCGCCTGGCGGTCGAGCCAGATGCGCATCGAGAAGCGCCGCTCGCCGGAGATGATGACCTGCGCCACGCCCTCGACGATGGCGAGCCGGTCCACGATCCGCCGCCGCGCGACGTCGGTCAGGTCGAGCGGCGAGAGCCGGTCCGAGGCCAGGGCGATCCAGAGGATGGGCCGGCTGTCGCCGTCCACCTTGGCGACCACCGGCGTGTCCGCCTGCTCGGGCAGGCGCGCCAGCGCGCGCGCCACGCGGTCGCGCACGTCGTTCGCCGCCGCGTCCACGTCGCGCGAGAGCAGGAACTCGAGCGTGATCTGGCTGCGCTCGTCCCGCGACTGGGAAGACATGAGCTTCACGCCCTCGATCCCCGCGACCGCGGCCTCCAGGATCTCGGTGATCTGGCTGTCCACCACCGGGGCCGAGGCGCCGCGATAGGTGGTCGTGATCTGGATGACCGGCGGGTCGATCTTCGGATACTCGCGGATCGGCATGCGCTGCAGCGCGAAGAGGCCAAGCACCGTCAGCATCAGGCTGATGACGGTGGCGAAGACCGGCCGCTTGATCGAGACGTCGGAGAGAACCATCGCCCTTGCCGCCCCTCAGCTCGTCGGCCGCGTCAGCGTCTCGACCACGCGCACCGGCAGGTCGTTGCGCAGCCTCTGGATGCCGCGCACCACCACCGGCTCGCCCGCGTTCAGCCCCTCGCGGATCTCGACCTCGCCGGGCAGGCGCAGGCCAAGACGCACCTCCTGCCGCCGCGCGCGCCCGTCGCGCACCACGTAGACGAAGGCGCGGTCACCCACCGGGTCTATCGCCTCCTCGGCAACCAGCAGCGCACGCTCGCGTTCCTCGAGCACCAGCTCCACCGTCAGGAACAGCCCGGGGCGCAGCGCCTCGTCCGCATTGTCGAACTCGCTGATCACCCGCACCGTGCGCGTTGCCGGGTCGATGCGCGTGTCGATCACGGTCACGCTGCCGCGGAAGCGCCGCTCGCCATAGGCCGTGCTGCGCGCGCTGACCGGGCTGCCGACACGGATGCGCGCGAGATGCACCTCGGGGACCGAGAACTCGACCCGAACCTTCGCCGTGTCGTCGAGCGTGGTGATCGCCGTCCCCGGCTGGATCAGCGCGCCGGGGCTGACCTGCCTCAGCCCCACGCGCCCGCCGAAGGGCGCGGTCACGCGCAGCTCCTCGAGCCGCGCTTCGGCCTGCCGCACCCGGCCTTCGGCCTGGCGCGCGAGCGCCTCCAGCGTCTCGAGGCGCTGCGCCGCGATGGTCTGCCCCGGCTGGAGCTGCCGCGCCCGCACGAGCTGGTTGCGCGCGTCATCGAGCAGCGCGCGCGCCTGGTCGAGCTCCGCCCGGAGCGCCGCGGCATCGAGCTGCACCAGGGTCTCCCCGGCCTCGACCCGCTGGCCCTCGGTGAAGCGGATCGTCTCGACGATGCCGGCGACCTTGGAGGTGATGGTCACCGCCTCGCGCGCCCGCACGGTGCCGACACTCTCGACCCGCTCGATCACGGGCGCGACGCGCACCGGCTGCACCACCACCCCGACCGGCCCACCCGGCCCGCCGCCGCGCGCGGCGCCTGGTGCGGCCGGCTGGCTCAGCCCGAGCAACTGCATGGGCGGCGTCACGCCCCATTGCTCGCCGTAGAAGTGCCATGCTGCCCCGGCACCGCCGAGCAGGGCGAGAATCGCCACCTGGGTGACCGCACGCATCGTCAGCTCGCCCCGTTACGGGAACTATCTGAGCGCAGCCCTCATATTCGGCAAGCCCGCACGGGGCCCCGCATCACTTTGTAACCGGCCTGAGGCAGCGGACCATCCGCCCCTCCCCCATCGCCCGCGCCTCGGGCACGCCGGCGAGGCAGTCCTCCTGCGCGAGCGCGCAGCGCGGGGCGAAGGCGCAGGTCACCGGCTCGGTCTCGAGGCTCGGCGGCGCGCCGGGGATGGTGGTCAGCCGCTTGCCGCGCATCCCGGCATGGACCGTCGCGCCCAGCAGGCCCTGGGCGTAGGGATGCATGGGCGCGGCCATGAAGGGCACCACCGGCGCCTCCTCGACCACGCGGCCCGCATACATCACCGCCACCCGATCCGCGATCTCGCCCGCCACCCCGAGGTCGTGGGTGACGAAGATGACCCCCATGCCGAGCCTCTCCTGCAACTCGCGCAGCAGCAGCAGCACCTGGATCTGCACGGTGGCGTCGAGCGCCGTGGTCGGCTCGTCGGCCAGCAGCAGCCGGGGCTTGCAGGCGAGCGCCACCGCAATCATCGCGCGCTGGCGAAGCCCGCCGGACAACTCATGCGGGTAGGCCGCGAGCCGCCGCTTTGCCGAAGGGATCTGCACCAGTTCCAGGAGTTCGAGCGCCCGCGCATCCGCCGCGGCGCGCGAGACGCCCTCGTGCCGCTGCACGGCTTCCGCGATCTGCCGGCCGATGGTGAAGACGGGATCGAGCGCGGTCATCGGCTCCTGGAAGATCATCGCCACGTCGCCGCCGCGGAAATCGGCGAGCGCCCGCTCGTCCATCGCCTGCACGTCGCGCCCGGCGACCATGATCTCCCCGCCCACGCGCGCCTGGCGCGGCAACAGCTTCATCAGCGCCCGCAGCGTCACCGACTTGCCCGAGCCGGACTCGCCGAGCAGGCACAGCACCTCCCCCTGCGCGAGGTCGAGGTCCACCCCGTTCACCGCATGCACCGTGGCGTCGCGGCTGACGAAGCGCACCGTCAGGTTGCGCGCGCGCACCAGCGGCGCCGAAGGCTCCATCCGCACCGCCGCGCTCATGCCGCGAGCCTCCCGGCGAGGCTGTGCCCGCTGCCCGGCAGCGCGGCGTGGCAGGATGCCTCGTGCCCGGCCGTGAGATGCGCCGCCGGCGGCTCGCGCTCGGCGCAGACCCCCTCGGCGATCGGGCAGCGGGTGCGGAAGCGGCAGCCCGAGGGCGGGTTGACCGGGTTGGGCGGGTCGCCCGTGAGCGGCGGCTCGGTGCGGCGCTGCGACGGGTCCATCGAGGGGCGGGAGGCGAGCAGCGCGCGGCTGTAGGGATGGGCGGGGCGCTCGTAGATCTCCTCGACCGGCCCGGTCTCGGCGACCTTGCCGAGATACATCACCAGCACGCGGTCCGAGATGTACTGCACCACGTTGAGGTCGTGGCTGATGAAGGCATAGGTCAGCCCGAACTTCTCCTTGAGGTCCACGAGCAGGTTCAGCACCTGCGCCTCGACCGACTTGTCCAGCGCCGAGACCGGCTCGTCGAGGATGACGAGCCGCGGCTGCAGCGCCAGCGCGCGGGCGATGTTGATGCGCTGGCGCTGCCCGCCCGAGAGTTCGTGCGGATAGCGCTGGGCGAACTGGCCGGGCGCGAGGCCCACCGCCGCCAGCAGCTCATGCGCCCGCTCCCGCGCCTCATGGGCCGGCACGCCATGGACCTTGGGCGCGAAGGCGATGGTCTCCTCGATGGTCAGGCGCGGGTTCAGCGAGGCGTAGGAATCCTGGAACACCATCTGCACCTGGCGGCGGTAGTCGCGCAGGGGCACGCCACCCGTCTCCTCGGGCCCGCCCACCGTCTCGCCGTCGAACACCATGGTCCCCGCATCGGGCTCGATCAGCCGCATCAGCAGCCGCGCCGTGGTGGACTTGCCGCAACCCGACTCGCCCACGATGCCGAGCGTCTCGCCCTTGCGGATGGCGAGGTCCACCCCGTCCACCGCGCGCACCACAGCGACCTGCCGGCCGAACAGCCCGCCACGGATGGGGAAGTGCTTCACGAGGCCCTTGACCTCGAGCAGCGGCTGGGCGGGTCCCCCGCGGTCGGGGGCCTGGCTGATGACTGTCATGTCCTCCACGCAAGCAACCCCCGTGCCGTGGCGCGGCGCCGCGCGCCCAAGGAGAGGATAGCATGGCTGCCCAGGAACTGGGCGCCAAGCCCAAGGCCGCGCCACCCGCCGCGGCGCGACGCCGGCGCCGCGATGATGTAGAAGACCCGCAGGCGGCACCCTGCCGCACCGCAGCAACGGACCCGGCGATGCGCGCTATCTTCGTGATGATCAAATGCGACATGGGCCAGGCCTATCGCGTCGCGCGCGACATGGCCGACACCATCGAGGAGCTGTCCGAGATGCATTCCATCTCCGGCCAGTACGACCTGCTCGGGAAGTTCTACCTCGAGCCCGACCGCGACATCGGCGAGTTCGTCGTCGAGAAGGTGCAGACCGTGCCGGGCGTGAAGGACACCTACACGCTGCAGACCTTCAACGCCTTCTCCGGCGGGCGGTCCTGACGCAGGGCGCGGCGCGCCCGCCGGCGCACCACGCGGGGATTGTGGCGAAAGGCGCCCCGCCCGCCATCGCGACGCCCCCGCCGCGCCGCGCCACGGCCATGGCCCGCGGGCATGCTTGCGGCCTCAGGAGGATGCCCGATGCGCCTGCTTCCCGCCTTCGCCCTTTCCGCCTCGCTCGCCCTCGGCGCCTGTCAGCACCCGGACGGGACCACCGACTGGGGCGGCACGCTCGCGCTCGGTGGCGGCATCGCGGCGCTGACCGGGGTCGCGCTGCTCGCCGCCAATGACGGCCGCGACGACCGCTACCACCGCCGCAACCATCGCCGCGGCGGCTACGACTCCCATTACGGGTATCGGGCGCCGCGCCCCGCCTATGGCTACGGGGCGCCCTACGCCCGCGCCCATTATCCGCGCGGCTGGTAGCCCGCCGTCACGGCGGCGGCGAAGGCGTCGGACTTGCGCCCCACGGTATCCGAGGGGCGGCGGCCGATCCTCCGCCCGCCCTGCATCATACCGGCGGGCGGGGCTGGTGGGGCGGCCGCGCGCGGAACCAGATCCTGATACCTTGCGGACAAAGGTCGATCCTTTGTCCGCAAGGTATCAGTCCCAGCCGACCGCGCCCGGCATCGCCTTGATCGGCGGCGCCGCGCGCAGCGCCGCGAGGTCGGGCACCGGCCGGCGCAGCACGGGGTCGTGCGCGAAGGCCTCCTCGATCGCCGCGGCCACACGCAGCACCAGCGCATCGCCGCCGCGCGGCCCCACGATCTGCAGCCCGAAGGGCATCCCCAGCCGGTCGAGCCCCATCGGCAGCGAGATCGCCGGATGCCCCGCCAGCGTCGGGTAGTAGGCGCAGGCAAGCCAGTGGAAATAGGTCCGCGTCGGCTTGCCGTCGATCTCGGCCGGGTAGAGTTCCTTCCACGGCCGCGGCGAGACGGTGATGGCCGGCGTGATCAGCACGTCGTGGCGGGCGAAGAAATGCTGCCAGGCGCGGTAGAGCCGCGTCTGCGCCGCCGCGGCCCGCGCCGCGTCCTCGAGCGTGTAGCGCAGCCCCTCCTCGACATTCGCGCGCACATTGGGCCCGACATCCTGCGGCCGCTCGCGCACCTTCTGCGCGTGGGCGGCGAGGAACAGCATCGCGCGCAGCACCTCGAAGGCCTCGTCGCCGCCGCGGCAATCGGGGTCGGCCTCCTCCGCCGCGCCGAACAGCCTCGCCACCGCCTGGGCGCGGCCGGCGAAGACCTCGCGGATATGCTTCTCGACCGGCGCCTGGCCGAAATCCACGCTCACCGCGAGCCGCAGCGAGGCAAGGTCCACCGGCTGCAGCGGGTGGTAGCGCCCGGGCACGCCGCGCACCGCCTCGCCATGCAGCGTGTAGGCGAGCGGGTCCGAGGCGTCGTCCGAGGCCATGGCGGCGAACATCAGCGCGGTGTCGGCGACGGTGCGCGCCATCGGGCCCAGCACCGGCAGGCCCGACCAGCCATGCCCGCGCTTCTCGGACGGCACCACGCCCGGCGAGGGCCGGAACCCCACGATCCCGTTGAAGGCCGCCGGATTGCGCAAGCTGCCGCCGGTATCCGAGCCCGAGCAGATCGGCGCCATGCCGCAGGCGAGCGCCACGCCCGACCCGCCCGATGAGCCGGCGGCGGATTTCGCCGGATCGAACGGGTTGCCCGTCACGCCATAGACGGCGTTGCGCGTGTTGGCCCCGGCGCCGAACTCCGGCGTGTTGGTCTTGCCGATCACCACCGCCCCCGCGCGGCGCAGGTTCGCGACCATCCCGCAATCGGCGTCGGGCACGAAATCGGCAAAGATCGGGCTGCCATAGGTGGTGCGCAGGCCCTTCGTCTCCTCGAGGTCCTTGATGCCCACCGGCAGCCCGTGCAGCAGGCCGAGCGGCTCGCCCTTCATCACCGCTGCCTCGGCGGCGCGGGCGGCGGCGCGCGCGGCCGGCTCGTCCATCGCCACCATGGCGTTGACGGCGTGGTTCACCTCGCCGATGCGCCGCAGGCAGGACTCGAGCAGTTCCACCGGCGAAAGCGCGCGGCGCCCGATCAGCCGCCGCGCCTCGAGCGCCGTCAGGTCGCAGGGTTCGCTCATGCGCCGAGTTCCTTTTCGTAGAGGGCGAGCATGCGCTGGTCGAAGCAGGCGAAGGTGACGTCGGGATCGCCCCGCGCGGCACCTTCCGCCCGGACCGTCGCGACCGCAATGCGGGCCGCCTCCTCCGGCGGGTAGCCGAAGATGCCGGTGGAGATGGCGGGAAAGGCGATGGAGCGCCCGCCCGCCTCGTGCAGCAGGCGCAGGCTCTCGCGGTAGCAGGAGGCGAGCAGCGCCGCCTCCCCCTGCGTCCCGCCGCGCCAGACCGGCCCGACCGCGTGGATCACATGCCGCGCCCGCAACCTGAAGCCCGGGGTGATGCGCGCCTCGCCGGTCGGGCAGGGCGCGAGCGGGGCGCAGGCCTCGGCCAGGCGCTCCGCCCCGGCGGCGCGGAAGATCGCCCCGCAGACGCCCCCGCCCATCGCCAGCGCGCCGTTCGCCGCATTGACGATGGCATCCACGTCGAGCGCCGTGATGTCGGCGCGGATGGCGCGCATCGGCATCGCTCCCTCCCCCGCCCCGGCGGCGGCTCAGTAGCCGAGCGCGCAGCCGTCCTTGCGCGGGTCCGAACCACCCACGAGGCAGCCCTTCGCGCGGTCGATCAGGATCGCCTGTCCGCCGCCATGCGGCTTGTCCACCAGTTCGCAGACATGGCCCATACGGTGCAGGCGGTCCACGACGGCGCCCGGGATCCCGCGCTCGATCTGCACCTTGCCCTCCTGCGGCATCAGGCGGGGGAAGTCGATCGCCTCCTGCACGTCGAGGCCGAACTCGAAGTGGTTGGTCAGGAACAGCGTCTGGCCCATCGGCTGGAAGCGCCCGCCCATCACGCCATAGGGCATGATCGCCTGCCCGTCCTTCATCACCATGCCGGGGATGATGGTGTGCAGCGGCCGCTTGTTCGGCGCGATGCAGTTCGGGTGGCCTTCCTGCAGGCGGAAGCCGAAGCCGCGGTTCTGCAGCATCACGCCCGACTTCTCGGCCAGGATCCCCGAGCCGAACCCCTCGAACAGCGAGTTGATGAAGGAACAGGCATTGCCGTCCCGGTCCACAACGCAGAGATAGACCGTGTCCCTGTGCTTCGCGAGGTCGCTCTCGCCCGGCGGCGGAAGCTCCGCCTCGCTGATGGCCGCATCGTCGCGGATCGCGGCGGCGAGGCGCTTCAGATAGTCAGGATCGAGCAGCCGGCCGACCGGCACCTCCACCTGGGAGGGGTCGGCGAGGAAGGCGTCGCGGTCGCGATAGGCGAAGCGCGCCGCCTCGATGTGGCGGTGATAGCGCAGCGCCGTGCCCGGCCCGCCCTCGGGCGTGGCGAGGTTGCCAAGAGTGCCGAGGATCTGCAGCACATGCATCCCGACCCCGTTCGGCGGGCACTGGAACACCTCCATGCCGCGCCAGGAGATCGAGATCGGCTCGACGAACTCCGCCACGTCGGCGCCGCGGGCGAAATCCTCCTCGGTGTGCAGGCCGCCCGCGGCGCGCAGCGTCGCCACGATGTCCGCCGCCACCTCGCCCTCGTAGAAGGCCTTCTTGCCGCGCGCGGCGATGGCGCGCAGCGTGCGCGCGAGCTCTGGCTGCACGAAGCGGCTGCCGAGCGCCGGCGCCTCCCCATCCACCAGGAAGCGCCGCGCCGAGGCCTCGTGCTTCGACAGCTTGCCCACCAGCCCCACCCAGTCGTGGTGCACGCGCGGGGAGATGGCGAAGCCCTCCTCGGCGTAGCGGATCGCGGGCTGGAGGATGGCATCGAGGCCGAGCCGCCCATGGGTGCGGTTCAGCAGCTCCCAGGCGCTGATCGCCCCGGGCACCGTGACCGAGTGGGCCGAGGTGTTCACCATCGCGCTCAGCCCCGCCGCGCGGAGCGCCTCGGGCGTGGCCGCGGCGGGCGCCCGGCCGGAGCCGTTCAGCGCGATCACCTTCGACGACCCGGCGGGGACATAGAGGCAGAAGCAGTCGCCGCCGATGCCCGTGGATTCCGGCTCGATCACGCATTGCACCGCGCAGGCCGCGATGGCGGCGTCGAGCGCATTGCCCCCGGCGCGGAGGATGTCGAGGGCGGCGAGCGTCGCCTGCGGCATCGAGGTCGCGGCCATGCCGTTGGTGCCATAGGCAGGGCTGCGGCCGGGGAGGTGGAAATCACGCATGGGATGGACGGACCTGTCTGTTGCTTGCCCCCTCCATGCAACGGGACCGCCGGCTTGGAAAGCCCGCGCGCCCGGCGCCGCGCGCAGGGCAGCCCCGGCCCCGGCAAGGCCCCTCTCGCGCCGCGCGCGGTTCGGCATTAGAGGGGATGGCGGCGCCGGGCCTCCGCCGCGCGCGCCCAGGGCACCCCATGGAACGCATCGCCAGCATCGAGGATTTCGACCGCCTGGACATCCGCGTCGGCACCGTCGCGGACGCCCAGCCCTTCCCCGAGGCCCGCAAGCCCTCGATCCGCCTCTGGGTGGATTTCGGCGGCACGATCGGGGTGAAGCGCTCCTCCGCGCAACTGACCGTCCATTATGCGCCGGACCGGCTGATCGGCCGCCAGGTGATCGCGGTGGTCAACTTCCCGCCCCGGCGCATCGCCGGGTTCGAGAGCGAGGTGCTGGTGCTCGGCGTGCCCGACGAGAACGGCGCGGTGGTGCTGCTCAAGCCGGACCTCAGGGTGCCGGACGGGGGGAAGATGTTCTGATGGCGCAGAAGTACTACACTGTCACCTGGGACCAGCTGCACCGCGACAGCAAGGCGCTCGCCTGGCGGCTGCTCGAACGCGGCCCCTATCGCGGCATCGTCGCCATCACCCGCGGCGGGCTGATCCCGGCCGCCATCATCGCGCGCGAACTCGATTGCCGGCTCATCGAGAGCGTCTCCATCCTCACCTACGACGAGCAGACCCGCGGCGAGCCGCGCGTCGCCAAGCCCCCCGCCGCGGCCGGCGACGGCGAGGGCTGGCTGATCCTCGACGACCTCGTGGACACCGGCACCACCGCGCGCGTCATCCGCGCGCTGCTGCCCAAGGCGCATTTCGCCACCGTCTATGCGAAGCCCGCCGGCAAGCCCACGGTGGACACCTTCATCACCGAGGTGAGCCAGGACACCTGGATCCTGTTCCCCTGGGACACCGAGCCGCAGTTCATCGCCCCGATCGCCAAGACCCAGGCGAAATAGCGGCTCAGACCGCCATCTCCTCGCGCGTGGCCAGCACCTTGTCCACGCGCCTTCCGTCCATGTCCACGATCTCGAAGCGCCAGCCGGCCCAGACGATGCGGTCGCCCTCCTTCGGCACGCGCTTGAGCAGCGCGAGCATCAGCCCCGCCACCGTGTGGTAGGTGCCCGCGCCCGGCAGGTCGGGCAGGTCGAGCCGCGCGCGCAGCTCGTCCGAGGGCATGGAGCCGTCGAGCAGCAGCGAACCATCCGCGCGCACCACCGCCGTGCCGTCCGGCATCGGCTCGGCCGGGCCGAGATCGCCGACGATGGCCTCGAGCAGGTCGGAGGCGGTCACCACCCCCTCGAAGGAGCCGTACTCGTCCATCACCAGCGCCATGCCGAGCCGGTCCCCGCGCAGCCGCTCCAGCGCATCGAGGGCGGAGAGCGTGTCGGGCAGCACCAGCGGCGCGCGCAGCACCGGCGCGATGGCGAGCGGCCCGCCGGAGAGCAGCTGGTCCAGCAGGTCCTTCGCCACCACCACGCCGACCACATTGTCCACGCGCCCGTCCGCGACGACGAAGCGCGTCACCTCGCTCTCGCGCAGGCGGCGGGCGATCTCCTCCGGCGGGTCGGAGCGGTCGAGCCAGGCGAGGTCGTTGCGCGGCGTCATCAGCGCCCGCACCGGCTTGTCCGCGAGGCGCAGGACGCGCTCGATCATGTGGCGCTCCTCATGCTCGAGCGCGCCGGCCTGCGCGCCCTCGGCGACGACCGCCTTCACCTCCTCCTCCGTCACGGACTGCTCGGGCGGCGGCGGCGGGCCGAGCAGGCCGAGCACGAGGGCCGAGGACTTGCCGAGCAGCCAGACCACCGGCGCCGTGATGCGCGCGAGCCCCGACAGGGGCCGCGCCACCAGCGCCGCCACCCGCTCCGGGTTGCGCAGCGCGATCTGCTTCGGGACCAGCTCGCCGAGGATGAGGCTGAGATAGGTGATCGCGACGACGACGAGGCCGAAGGCGATCTCGCGCCCGAAGGGCGCCACACCGGGGATGGCGTCGAACAGTTCGCCGAGCGTGCCCGCGAGCCGCGCGCCGCCGAAGGCGCCGGCGAAGATGCCGACGAGGGTGATGCCGACCTGCACCGTGGGCAGGAAGCGCTGCGGGTTCTCGGCAAGCGCGAGCGCCTCGGCGGCGCCGGCACTGCCGCGCCGCTGCATGGCCTGCAGGCGCGCGCGGCGGGAGGAGACGATCGCGAGTTCGCTCATCGCGAAGGCGCCGTTGAGCAGCACCAGCACGATGATGACGCCGACCTCGAAGAGGATGCTCATCTAGGGGGTATTGGCCTCCGCCGCTGCCTTCTAGCGTAACGGCCGCGGCGGCGGAAACCGGGCCGGGGGCGGGACGGTGGCGAGGGGGCCGTCGTCTCACGAAACGATCCGAGCGCGCAGCGACGCGGCAATGACCAGAACTCGCGCAAAAATTGCGATCTCGCTTGCGAATGATCGTCTATACTATTGAACTACCTCACTTCGAGTATCCCGCCATCACCACGCGGGGCCGGAGGTTCAACGAAATTTCGCGACATTCGACAAAAACCGAGACATTTTCCGCTCGCCTTCGTTCATGCGTCGCGTTAAGAAAGGATTAATCCGCGCACGCAGAGGCCCCATGAGCGACCTGTCCCGCCCGTCCTCCGAGCCAACGCCGCAAGGCATCGCCCTCTTCCCTCGGCGGCCCGAGGATCGGCTTCGCCTCGCCCTGCGCCGCCTCGACGAGGCCGTGGCCAGCCAGTCCCACGCCACCGCCGGCCTGCGCGCGGCCATCGGAGACCTCTCGCGCACCATGTCGCGCCTCGGCGACAGCGTGAGCGGCTACCGCCACGCCCTCGACATGACCGCCGCCGAGATCGAGCGCGCCCTCGCCTCCGCACGCCGCCTGCAGGCCACCGCCGACCGCATGGCGGTCTGACCGGCCGTCCCTGGCGCTCTTGCCGCCGCCCGCGCGGCGCCGGAGCATGGCGGCGGAAGGAAACGCCCGCGCCATGCATCCCCTGATCCCCCGCCTCCGCGCCGCACGCATCATCCCGGTGGTGCGCACCTCCACCGCCGCCCGCGCCGCCACCGCCGTCGCCTGGCTGCAGGAGGCCGGCTTCCGCGTCTTCGAGATCACCATGACGGTCCCCGAGGCCCCGGCCCTGATCCGCGCCCTCTCGGCGGACCCGGACCTGCTGGTCGGCGCCGGCACCGTCCCCGATGCCCGCACAGCCGAGGCCTGCATCGAGGCCGGCGCCCGCTTTCTCGTCGCCCCCTGGGTGGACCCCGCCCTCGCCCCGGTCGCGCAGGATGGCGGGGCATGCCTGATGCTCGGCGCCATGACGCCGAGCGAGATCCGCGCCGCGCTCGCCGCCGGCGCGGACATGGTGAAGATCTTCCCGGCGGGTTCGGCAGGCGGGCCGCAGCACATCCGCGCGCTGCGCGCGGTCTTCCCCGATGTCGCCTTCTGCCCGACCGGCGGGGTGGATGCGCGCAACGCGCCCGACTACCTCGCCGCCGGCGCCGCCTGCGTCGGCATGGGCGGCCGCCTGGTGGACGAGGCGCTGATCGCCGCCGGCGACCGCGCCGCCGTCCGGCGCGCGGCGGAGGACGCGCTCGGCATCATGCGGGCCTGAGATGCCGGACCTGCTCTGCATGGGCGAGCCGATGCTGGAGTTCAACCAGCAGCCCGCCGGCCCGGACGGGCGCCGCCTCTATCTCGAAGGCCATGGCGGGGACACCTCCAACGCCGCCATCGCCGCCGCGCGCCAGGGCGCCTCCGTCGGCTATGTCGGCGCCATCGGCGCCGACGGGCCGGGCGAGTCCTTCCTCGCCCTCTGGGCGCGCGAGGGCGTGGACGCCTCCACCGTCCTCCGCAACCCCGCCGCGCCCACCGGCATCTACCTCGTCACGCATGATGCGCGCGGGCACCACTTCACCTTCTACCGCAGCGGCAGCGCCGCCGCCCGCTACCGCCCCGAGGACGTGCCGGAGGCCGCCATCCGCGCCGCGCGCATCCTGCACCTCTCGGGCATCAGCCAGGCGATCTCGGAGACCGCCTGCGACGCCGCCTTCCGCGCCATCGCCATCGCGCGCGAGGCCGGGGTCCGCATCTCCTACGACACCAACCTGCGCCTGCGCCTCTGGCCCGCCGCCCGCGCCGCGGCGGTGATCCATGCGGCGATCGCCATGGCCGACATCGCCCTCCCCTCGCTCGAGGATGCCACCGCGCTGACCGGCCTCACGGAGCCCGACGCGGTGGCGGATTTCTATCTCCGGCTCTGCCCGCTCGTGGTGCTGAAATGCGGTGCCGCGGGCTGCCTCGTCGCGACGCGCGAGGCCCGCGCGCGCATCCCCGGCCATCGCGTCGCCACGGTGGACGCGACCGGGGCGGGCGATGCCTTCGCCGGCGCCTTCCTCGCCCGCACCCTCGCCGGCGACGCGCCGGAGGAGGCCGCGCGCTACGCCAATGCCGCGGCCGCGCTCGCGACCACCGGCTACGGCGCGGTCGCGCCCATCCCGCGCGCGGAGGCGGTGCGAGGGTTGCTCGGGGCGTGACTGCCGCGCGGGGGTCCGGGCCCGGACTCAGGCGCGCCCAGCGGCGAGGCAGGCCCTGAGCGCGGCGAACACCGCCTCCACCCGCGCGCCGCCCGCCGCGACCGCGCCCTTCCAGCTCAGCTTGTGGAGCGGGATCTCGTGGAGCAGCCGGGCGAGCCGCGCCTGCTCCGCCTCCCCCAGCCCCGCCTTGTCGCCGGCCTCCAGCATCCGGAGCACCGCGCCGCCGGCCTGGGCCGGGGGCAGCTTCGGCATCGTCTCCCATTCGTCGCGCGTCTCGGGCAGGAGCTGACGCGCGATGTCGAACACGTAGTGCAGCGCGAAATAGGCATGCGGTGCCTGTCGTCGCCGCGACAGTTCCGCGAGGTAGAGATCAAACAGCGCCGACCACGCGGCGAGGAGCGGAGAGCCCCCGTCCCCCTGGATGAACCAGCTTGCGAGCCCGCGATCGCCACCGGGCCGGAAGGCGAAGACGAAAAAGCGCGAATCCGCCGTGCAGAACGGCAGCCAAGTCTCGAGCGGCCGGCTGCAGAAGACCGTCGCATCCGCCCAGACCCCGCCCCGCCGCGCGAGCAGCCGCAGTCGCAGCGCATCGGCCCGGATGCGTGGGGGGAATCGCGCCGGCTCCCAAGCGACCCCTGCGAGGAGATCCGCAAGCCCCGCCTCGTCCGTCGGCACGACATCGTATCGGCGGTTCCATGCGAGCCACGAATCGCGGCACAGCAGAGCGACCGGCGGCGCCGCCGCCCACCCCTGCGCCCAATGCAGCCATACCCGGCGCGGCACCGGCCCCGGTCGTTCGGCCCGGCGCTCCAAGGCGGCGCGGACGGCCTCGGCCACCGCGGCGCCATGCCGCTCCAGCAGCGCATCCATGAAGGGGTAGAAGCCCGGCGCCGACCCGGCCACGCGAGGGTTCGGCCGGTAGAAGTCCAGCCCGCCCGTCATCCGGGAAACCGCTCATAGGGCCCCATGCGGTCATAGACCGGCGCGAGGCCCTCCCGCAGCCGCCGTTCCACCGCCGCGGGCAGTTCCATCTCGGGCCCGACGAAGACCGGCTCCGCCGCATGGGCCTCGAGCCGCGGATGCCACGGGATGCCGAGGAAAGCGGCGAGATCGTGCCAGAAGCGCGAGGGCTCCCGCGCCACATCCTCGATGCGCCGGACCATCACCCGCTCCGCCCCGAACACCGCCCGCCATGCCGCGAGGATGCGCGGGTAATCGGCGCGCGCCAGCACGTCGGGCAGCGCGGCGGCGGCGAGGAAGTCGAAATCCGCCCGCCCGTGCGCGAGCATGCGCAGATGCGACCAGCAGCGCGCCAGCGGCTCGCGCAGCAGCAGGATCACCTTCATCCGCGGATTGAGCCGATGCACATGCGCGATGCCCTCGGGCGGCAGCAGGCTGTATTCCGGCGTCGCCTCCCCGCAGATCCGCCCCGGCCCGGCATGGGCGAAGATGCGCCCGTACCAGGCATCGGAGAGCGGCTCGGCGGCCACCGCCGCGATGGCGTGGATCAGGCCGATATCGAGCGCCCCCTCCCCCGCGCGGCGCAGCACGCCGCGGATGGCGCGCTCGGCATGGCGGCGCCGGTGCGCATCCGTCCAGCCGCGATGGCCGGGGATGTAGAGGTGATTGAAGTATTGCAGCTCCTTGATCCAGGGCATCCAGACGCCCGGATGGCGGCGCAGGTTGGCGTCGAGCCAGCTCGTGCCCGCCTTCTGCGCGCCGATGCACAGGAAGTCGGGGTAGCGGGGCGGCGTGGCGGCGTCGGGCATGGCCCGCCCCGTGTGGCACGCGCCGCGGCGGCGCGGAAGCATGCCGCGGCTTCCGCGCCCCGGGGGCGAAACCTATAGTCGGCGCAAGGCCACCCACGGCGCCGGAGCAGGGTTTGATGGACGCCACACCGGATACGCCCCAGGCCGCGCCGGTGCCGGAACCCGGCGCGGCGGCGGGGCTGAGCGGCGAACTCGCCGCGCTCCGCGCGCGCGTCGAGGCGCTCGAACGCGCCCTGCAACTGCGCGAGGCCGCCGCCGCGGCAGGCCTTGCCGAGCCGCCGCCCGCCCCCGCGCCGCCCGCCGCCTCGCTGCCCATCGCCTTCGCCATCGCCGCCGACGAGCTGCTGCCCGCCGCCGACGGCTTCTACCGCCTCGAATGGGGCCCCGAGGGCGCCTTTCGCTGGACCGGCCCGGCCCCCGAGGTGCGCTTCGAGGCCTGGATCGACCGCTCCGCGCCGCTCGTCACCACGCTGCGCCTGTTCCATTTCGGCGTCCCGGCCAATGCCAAGGACCTCGTGCTGGAGGTGGACGGCGAGCCCCACCCGCTGACGCGGCGCGGCAGCGAGAAGGTGCTGGTCTCGCCCCCGATCCCGCCGCGCCCGGCGGAGGGCCCGACGCCGATCGTCCTGCGCGTGCCGCATGTCCATTCGCCCTCGGCGCGGGGCCTGCCGGACAAGCGCATGCTCGGCGTCGCCTTCCAGTCGCTGCGCCTCGACCGCGCCTGAGCCATGGCGAGCGCCCCGCCGCCGCGCATCACCGCCGCGATCTGCACGCATGAACGCTACGACCTGCTGCCCGGCGCGATCCGCAGCCTGCTCGCCCAGGATCTGCCGACCGACGCCTTCGAGGTGGTGGTGGTGGACAATTCCCGCGACGGCCTGCGCTCGGCGCGGGAGGCGGCGGCCTTCGCGGATGCGCCGAACCTCGCCTGGTTCCACGAGCCGCGGCCCGGCCTCTCGCGCGCGCGCAACCTCGCCGCCGAGCGCGCCCGCGCGCCGCTCATCGCCTATCTCGACGACGATGCGCGCGCCGCCCCGGGCTGGCTCGCCGCGCTGCTCGCCGCCTTCGAGGCCTTCGGCGATGCGGTGGGCGTGCTCGGCGGCCCGGTCCGCCCGGTCTGGCTCGCCCCCCGCCCCGACTGGCTGCCCGACGAGATGCTCGGCGACCTCACCGTGGTGGATCTCGGCCCCGAGCGGCGCCTGCTCACCGAGCGCGAATGGGTCGCCGGCGCCAACATCGCCTTCCGCATCGCCGCGCTGCGCGAGGCCGGCGGGTTCGACACCTCCCTCGGCCGCACCGGCGGCGGGGCGAGCCTGCTCTCCTCGGAGGAGACGGCGGTGACCGCGCGCATCCGCGCCCTCGGCGGCGCGGCCGCCTATGCGCCGGATGCGGTGGTGGAGCACCTGATCGATCCGGCGCGGCTCACGCAGCGCTGGTTCCGCCGGCGCGCCGCCTGGCAGGCCGTCTCGGACTACCTGCGCGAGCCCGAGGCGCGCATGGCCAGGGGCGACGATTCGTGGCTCGCGGTGAAGTCCTACCTCCTCGCGCAGAACCCGGCCGACCGCACGCTGCGCGGCCTCGCGCTCGCCAAGGACGACCCCGCCGCCTTCCGCTGGCAGGTCTCGGCCGTCTACAACGCCGTCACGGCGCTGCTCGCCGGCCTCGATGAGCACGACGACCTCTGAACCGCCGCGCGGCGCCTGGGCGGGAGTGCGGGTGCTGGTCCTCTCGCCGGTGCCGACGGCGCCGGTCACCCTGGGCAACCGCGCGCGCATCCTGGAAGTGAACCGCGCGCTGCGGCGCGAGGGCGCGCGCACCGCGCTGCTGCACTACCCCTCGGACGAGGCCTGGCGCACGCGCCTGCCGCGCGCCGCGCAGGCCGAGATGGCGCGGCAATGGGACGAGGTGTTCCTCTGCCCCGTCACCCGCCCGCTGCACGCCCGCCCCGCCTCCGGCCCCGACCACGCCATCGACGAATGGTGGGACCCGGCGATCGGGCAGATGCTCGACTGGCTGTTCAGGGTCGGGCGCTACGACGCGCTGATCGTCAACTACACCTGGCTGTCGAAGGCGCTCGAGCACGCGCCGCCGGACGTGCTGCGCATCCTCGACACGCATGACCGCTTCGCCGGGCGGCGGGCGCTGCTCGCCGCGCACGGCATCGCCCCCGAATACTTTCACACCACCGAGGCCGAGGAGGCGATCGCCCTCGGCCGCGCCGACATCGTCTGGGCGATCAAGGAGCAGGAGGCCGAGGCCTTCCGCCGCCTCACGCCGCGCCCCGTCGCGACGCTGCCGCATGTCGAGGCCTTCGCACCCGAGACCCCGCGCCGCGCGCCGGACGGCGTGCTGCGCCTCGGCATCCTCGGCGGGCGCAACAGCATCAACGCGACCAACATCCGCGCCTTCATCCGCGAGGCCGACGCCTATCTTCGCCGCACCCTGCTGCCGGTCGAGGTGGTGCTCGCCGGCTCGGTCTGCGGCCTGCTCGAACGCCTGCGCCTGCCCTGGCTCCGCATGATGGGCGAGGTCGAGCAGGTGGACACTTTCTACGAGGCGGTGGACGTGGTGCTCGCCCCGCTCGCCTTCTCGACCGGGCTCAAGATCAAGGTGGGCGAGGCGCTCTCGCGCGGCCTGCCGGTCATCAGCCATGCCCATGCCTTCGAGGGCTACGAGCCCAGCCACCCCTTCCATGCCTGCGCCGACTTCGCCGCCATGCTGCGCGCCGCGCATCGCCTGGTGCGCGAACCGGACGGCATCGCGGCGCTCGCCGAGGCCTCCAGGCGCAGCGCGGCGGTGGCGCGCGCTGCGGTGGCGCGCACGCTCGCCGAGGCGGGCCGGCGCGCCGCGCGGCTGCCGCCCTCGGTCGTTATCGCGATGCGCTTCGACCAGGCGCGCCCCGGCCTCCTCGCCTTCGACCATGCGCTGGACGCCGCGCGCTATGCCGGGCTGCGCGCGCCCGTGCTGCTGCATCTCTCGGGCACGCCGGAGGCGGCCGACCCGGCGGCCTTGCGCCTGCTCGCCGCCGCCGCGCGCATCGCCGTGGAGCCCGCCGCCGGCCCGCTGCCGCCCGCGGTGGCCGAGGCGCTCGACGCCGAGACGCTGCGGCGCGAGAGCCTGCCCGCGCTGCTCGCCGAACCCCATCTCGCCGCCTGGTTCGTCGCCCTGCCGGATGCGCCGCCCGCGGCGCCGGTCGCCACCCGCCTCGGCATCGCCCATGCCGGGCTGGCGCATATCGCCGCCGCCGAGGCCCTCGCGCCCCTGGCCCGCGCCTTCCCCCGCTTCCTGCTCCTGGAGAGCGGGCCCGGCCCGGAAACCGCTGCCCTGCTGCGCGCGAGCGGGGCCGAGCGCGCGACCGCCCCGCTGCTCTGGCGCGGCGAGGAAAGCCGCCTGCTGGCAGCCCTGCGCGGCGGCCGGCCCGGGCCGGTGGCGATCCTCGCCGCCGATGCGGGGGCGCCCGGCCTGCTGCCCATCCTCGCCTTCGCCACCGGCACGCTCGGCCGGTCGGTGATCCTTTTCGCCCCGGGCGGGCAGCCCCCTTCGGGACCGGCATCGGGGCCGCTCGCGATCCGCCCGGGCAGCGTCAGCCTCGCCCCGGCCGCCGCCTTCCTCGACCCCGCGACCTGGCGCGGCCGGCGGCCGGCCTTCGTGGTCGAGCACGGCCGCCCACCGGGCGCCGGGCCGGTGCGCGAATTGGCGCTGCGCGCCGGCATCGCGCATCTGCGCACCGCCGATCCCGGCGCGCCGGAGGTTCTTGCCATCCCGCCCGGACCCTCGGCCCGCGCGCGGGGCCTCGCCTCCGCGGCGCTCGCCATGGCGGCTTATGACCGCGCCGCCGAGACGCCGCCGGATGGCGCCGCAGCGGAGGAGTTCGCCCGCGATGCCGGCTGGGCGCGGATCTGGGCCGAACTCGGCCGGCTCATCGGCTGAAGGGGCGGGCGGAGGCGGCCTTGCTCCCGGCCCGTGCGGTCCGGGCCATCGCCTTCTCCGCCGGGCCGCCGCGGCGCAGGCGGCGCCATTTCCCTTTCGCCCCGCCCCGTCCCGTGGCAGTTGAGGGGCGAGGAAACCGCCGCAGACGGGAAGACGCCGATGTCCGCACCGAGCTTCACCAACCCCGAGACCATCGCGCTGCATGCCGGCTGGCGCGCGGACCCGACCACCGGCTCGGTGGCGGTGCCGATCCACCAGACCACCTCCTTCCAGTTCCAGGACACCGGCCATGCCGCGCGCCTCTTCGCGCTGGCCGAACTGGGCAACATCTACACCCGCATCATGAACCCGACCGTGGACGTGCTCGAGAAGCGCGTCGCGGCGCTCGAGGGCGGCGTGGCCGGCCTCGCGCTCGGCTCGGGCCAGGCGGCGACGACCTTCTGCGTGATGAATCTCTGCGAGGCGGGCGACAACATCGTCAGCAGCACCGACCTCTACGGCGGCACCTGGAACCTCTTCGCCAACACCCTCAAGCAGTTCGGCGTCGAGGTCCGCTTCGTGGATCCCGCCGACCCCGAGGCCTTCGCCCGCGCCACCGACGCGCGCACCCGCTGCTGGTACGCCGAGACGCTGCCCAACCCGAAGCTGCACGTCTTCCCCATCGCCGAGGTCGCGGCCCTCGGCCGCAGGCTCGGCGTGCCGCTGATCATGGACAACACGGCCGCACCGGTGATCTGCCGCCCGCTCGAGCACGGCGCGGCGGTGGTGATGCACTCCACCACGAAGTGGATCGGCGGCCACGGCACCAGCATCGGCGGCCTCGTGGTGGATGGCGGCAATTTCGACTGGGAGGCGCATGCCGAGCGCTTCCCCACGCTCAACAAGCCCGACCCCTCCTACCACGGCGCGGTCTGGACGCAGGCGGTCAAGCCGCTCGGGCCGATCGCCTACATCATCCGCATGCGCACCTGCCTCTTGCGCGACATCGGCGCGCCGATGGCGCCGATGAACGCCTTCCTGACCATCCAGGGCCTCGAGACGCTGCCGCTGCGCATGGAGCGGCACTGCGCCAATGCGCTGAGGGTCGCCGCCCATCTCGCGCAGCACCCCGCGGTCGCGAAGGTGATCCATCCCTCGCTGATGGAGGGCGAGTGGAAGCGCCGCGCCGACGCGCATCTCAAGGGCGGCTACGGCAGCCTGATGGGCATCGAGCTCAAGGGCGGCAAGGAGGCCGGACAGCGCTTCATCGAGGCGCTGCGGATGTTCTACCACGTCGCGAACATCGGCGACGCGCGCAGCCTCGCCATCCACCCGGCCACCACCACGCACAGCCAGCTCTCGGAAGCCGAGCAGGCGGCCTCGGGCGTGACGCCGGGCTATGTGCGGCTGTCCATCGGCATCGAGCACATCGACGACATCATCGCCGATCTCGACCAGGCGCTCGCCGCCGCGACGGGGCCGGGGATGAAGGCCGCCGCCGAATGAACGCCGACCGCCGCCAGTCTGCGCCCTTCCTCGCCGAGGCGCCCGCCGCGCAGGGCGCCTACCCGGCGGTCCGGCTGCGCCGCAACCGCCGCGACGCCTGGACGCGGCGGCTGGTGGCGGAGAACACCCTCTCGGTGGACGACCTGATCTGGCCGATCTTTGTCATCGAGGGCCGCGACGAGGAACGCCCCGTCGCCTCCATGCCGGGGCAGGTGCGCGTGACGGTGGATCGCGTGGCGAAGCATGTCGAAGGAGCCGCTCGGCTTGGCGTGCCGGCCATCGCCATCTTCCCCGCCACGCCGCCCGAGGCGAAGGACGCCGAGGGCACCGAGGCGCTCAACCCCGACAACCTGATCTGCCGCGCCGCGCGCGAGCTGAAGAAGCATTTCCCCGAGATCGGCCTGATCGGCGACGTGGCGCTCGACCCCTACACCGACCACGGCCATGACGGCGTGATCCGCGCCACCCGCACCGGGGACTACGTGCACAACGACGATTCCGTCGCCATCCTGGTCAGGCAGGCGGTGAACCAAGCCGAGGCGGGGATCGACGTGATCGCGCCCTCGGACATGATGGACGGCCGCGTGGGCGCGATCCGCGCGGCGCTCGACGCGCAGGGCTTCATCGACACGCGCATCATGTCCTATGCGGCGAAATACGCCTCGGCCTTCTATGGCCCGTTCCGCGACGCGCTGGGTTCGGGCAAGGCGCTGCGCGGGGACAAGAAGACCTACCAGATGGACCCGGCCAACTCGGACGAGGCGCTGCGCGAGGTGGCACTCGACCTCGCCGAGGGCGCCGACATGGTCATGGTCAAGCCGGGCATGCCCTATCTCGACATCGTCCGCCGCGTGAAGGACCGCTTCGGCGTGCCGACCTTCGCCTACCAGGTCAGCGGCGAATACGCGATGATCATGGCCGCGGTGCAGAACGGCTGGATCGAGCACGAGCGCGCGATGATGGAAAGCCTGATGGGCTTCAAGCGCGCCGGCGCGAATGGTGTGCTGACCTATTTCGCGGTCGAGGCCGCGGCGCTGCTCCGCCGTGGATGAGAAGGCCGCCCTGCCCGAGGAGGCGCTGCGCCGCCCCTGGCACGGCGCCTCCGACCGCGGCACCGATCCGGCGGTGGCCGCGATCCGCCTTCACCGCGCCGAAGTGGAGGCGCTGATCGCCTTCCGCCGCGCCTCACCCGGCAGCGAGGACCAGGCGCGCGCCTGGCGGCGCCTCGCCGCGCTGAGGGAGAAGCGGGTGGCGCTGCTGCCGGCCGCCGATGCGGCCCGGCTGCCGCCGCTGCCCGCGGCGCCGGCGGGCACGCTCTCGGCCTGGCAGAAGCTCAGGCGCCGGCTCGGGCTCGGCCGCGGCTGAAGCGGCGCGCGCGGGCGGCACCCCCGCGCGCCCGGGATCACGCGCCGAGGGCGCGCTCGCGCAGTGCCGCGCCCGCCCGTTCCGGCGCCCGGGCGAAAAGGCCCATCGCCGCGTAGGACGCGATGACGGTGCCGACCAGCCCGGCGGCGAAGATGCCGACGACGAGCAGCCAGTCGATCGGGCCGCCGAGATCGGCGGGCGAGGAGTTGGTCACCACGAACATCACCGCCACCGCGGCGACGCCGCCGAGCACGCCGAGCAGTTCCGCGCGCAGCATCCGCCCAGCCACCACGCCGCGGTCGCGCAGGACCACGTAGAGGAAGGCCAGCGTCGCGACCGCGCAGGCCGCGACGATCGGCCACAGCGTCCAGCCCAGCATCTCCTCGAAGACGGCGACCAGCGTCGCGAGATCAAGTTCCTTCATGGTCGTCTCCTCCTCAGGCGCGGCCGCGCAGCATGGCGAGGTAGGTCGGCTTCAGCCCGACCTCCTTCATGATCCAGGTGATCCAGAGTTCCTCGAGCGGCGCGATCACGCCGGGGAAGGAGGGCACGAGGTTGTCGTTGTAGTCGAACTCCACCAGCATCGCCCGACCGATGCGCGTGATCAGCGGGCAGGAGGTGTAGCCGTTGTAGCGCTCGCTGCTCTGCCGGCCCTGGATGGTGGCGATGAGGTGGTCCACGGCCACCGGCACCTGCCACTTCACCGAGGCCGCGGTCTTGCCCTTGGGCACGCCGGCCACGTCGCCCACGCAGAACACCTCGGGGAAGCGGACATGGCGCAGCGTGTGGCGGTCCACCTCCGCCCAGCCATCGGCGGCGAAGGGGCCGGACTGCCAGGGCAGCGGCGAGTTGCGCACCACCTGCGGGGCGCGCATCGGCGGCACGACGTTGATGAAGTCGTAGCGCTGCTCGACATCGCCGCCCGGCGTGCGGAAGGTCGCGATGCGCCGGCCCGGGTCGATCGCGCGCAGCACATGGTCGTGGTTCACGCGGATGCCGCGCTCCTGGTAGAGCATCCGCACCTTCTCGGCGACGATCGGCACCGAGAACAGCGCGCGGTTGTGCGCGTTGTAGACGAGTTCCGCCCGGCCGCGATTGCCGCGCCGGCGCAGCACGTCGTCGGTGATGAAGGCGTATTTCAGCGGCGCGCCGGCGCATTTCATCTCGGTCGCGGGGCGCAGGAACAGCGCCGTGCCGCCGCGGTCGGCGAAGTCCGACATGGCCCGCCAGGTCGCCGCCGCCTGCTCCGGCCCGGCATAGACGCTGCCAAGGCCGTCCCGACCGATGCGGTTCACGTCCATGCCCTCGATCGCCGCGTAGTCGAGCGCGAGGCCGGTGGCCACGATCAGGAAATCATAGGGCACGCGCCGGCCGGATTCGGTGGTGACGCTGCGCCCCACCGGGTCGATCTCGGCCGCCGCCTCCTCGATCAGGGTCGCGCCGCGCGGCACATAGTCGCGGGTCGCGGAGACGGTATAGCCTGGCGCCTTCAGCCCGGCGGCGACGAGGGTGAAGCCCGGCTGGTAGAGATGCTCGCGCCGGCGGTCGAGCAGCGTGATCTCCGCGCCATCGAGCCGCTGCGCGAGGCGCGAGGCGGCCGCAAGCCCTGCCGCGCCGGCGCCGACGATGACGATCTTCGCGCGCGTGCGGACCGGATGCTCCGCCGCGGCTCCCGAGGCGCCCAGCGCCGCGATCGCCGCCGCCCCCGCCATAAGGCCGCGCCGGCCGAGGCCTCCCGCCATTGTCCGCATGCTGCTCCTCCTGGGGCGAAGCCGACCGGCCCCGCACATTTATTGATGCTTATATAAGATCATACTTTCTCTTGCTCGGCAAGCCTCCCCTGCGGTCGCCGCGGCGGCTGGGCGCGCGCGCCGCGCCGCGCGAGCCTGCGCGCGGGAGGGTCCGGCTCATGGCATCGGAGTGGCTGGGACTGGCGGGCCGCGTGGCGCTCGTCACCGGCGCGGCAGGCGGGATCGGCCGCGCCATCGCGGGCGAGCTCACGCGGGCGGGCGCGCGGGTCGGGCTGCTCGACCTTGACGGCGCCGCGGCGGAAACCGCCGCCGCCGCGCTGCGCGCCGAGGGCGCCGTGGCCGTTGCGGCCGCCTGCGACACCACCGACCCCGCCTCCATCGCCGCGGCCTTCGCCGCCACGCGGGCCGCGCTCGGGGATGCCGCGATCCTCGTCAACAATGCCGGCGTTCTGCGCCCCGGCCCGCTCGCGGAGCTGCCGCTTTCCGAATGGAACGCGCTCCTGGCGGTGAACCTCACAGGCTATCTCGCCTGCGCGCAGGCGGCGCGGCCGCAGATGCTCGCCTGCGGCGGCGGGGCGATGGTCCACATCGCCTCCATCGCGGCGAGCAACCCGCAGCCGCGCTCGGGCGCCTACAGCCCGTCCAAGGCCGGGGTGGCGATGCTCTCGCGCCAGCTCGCGCTGGAATGGGGGCCGGATGGGATCCGCAGCAACGTGGTCAGCCCCGGCTTCGTCCGCACGCCGCTCTCGGAAGCCTTCTACCGCGCGCCCGGCATCCTGGAGCGGCGGGAGGCGATGATCCCGACGCGCCGCGTCGGCACGCCGCAGGACATCGCCGATGCCGTCGCCTTCCTCGCAAGCCCGCGCGCCGCCTATGTGAACGGCGCGGAACTGCTGGTGGATGGCGGCCTCGACCAGGTGATGATGGAGCTCACGCCGCGCCCCGGCTACTGAGCCAGGAACTCGGCCACAAGCGCGATCTGCGCCGCATCCATCAGCGCCGGCGCGTGGCCCGCGCCCGCCACCTCGGCCAGCGTGACATGCGGCTCGGCGGCCATGGCGGCGGCCGTCTCGGGCAGCAGCAGGTCGCTCTCCGCGCCGCGGATCAGCAGCACGGGGATGCGCACCTTCTCCCACAGCCCCTGCATGTCGAGCGCCTGCGCCTCCGCCGCGCGGATCGGCGCGGCGATGGCGGGGTCGTAGTGCAGCGCGATGCCGCCCTCAGCCGGCCGGGCGGAGGTCTCGGCGAGGTGCCGCCACTCGGCATCGGACAAGGCGCCGAAGGGCGCATGCACCGCGCGCAGATGCGCCTCAAGCGCCGGGATGTCGCGGAACACCGGCTCGGTGCCGAGGTAGTCGCGGATGCGCGCCATCGCCTTCTTCGGCACGAAGGCGCCGACATCGTTCAGCACCATCCGCCGGATCGGGTGGCCCGCCATCGCCGCGATGCCCATGCCGCAGATGCCGCCGAGCGAGGTGCCCACCCAGTCCACCGGCCCGTCGAGCCGCGCCAGCAGATGGGACAGCGCGGCGATGTAGACCGCCGGCTGGTAGAGCATCGGGTCGGGCAGCCAGTCCGAGGCGCCGCGCCCGGGCAGGTCGGGGCAGATCACGCGGCGCCCGGCCCCGGCGAGATGCCGCGCCAGCGCGTCGAAGTCCCGGCCCGAGCGCGTCAGCCCGTGCACGCAGACCACCGGCGCGCCATCCTCGGGGCCCCATTCCCACCAGCGCATGGTGAAGAAGCCGGCGGGCGAGAGCCACCGCACCGCGCCTTCGCGCATCGAACCCCCTCCTTCCGGCGCGGCCGCGGGCTAGAGGACGCCCTTCTCCCGCAGCGCCGCGATCTCCGCCGCCGACATGCCGAGCAGGCCGGACAGGACCTCCTCCGTGTGCTCGCCCAGCACGGGCGGCGCCGAGCGGTAGGTGGGCGGCGTCGCGCTGAGTTTCACGGGGTTGGCAATGACCTTCACCTTCGCGCCGCTGCCATGATCCATCTCAAGCGTCATCCCGCGCGCCTGCACATGCGGGTCGGCGAAGACGTCCTTGAGCGTGTTGATCGGCCCGCAGCCGATCTTCTGCGCCTCCAGCGCCTGCACCCATTCGGCGGTGGTCCTCGTCTTCATCACCGGCGTCAGCGTCGCCGTCACGAGGTCGCGGTTGGCCACGCGGCTCGGGTTGGTGGCGAAGCGCGCGTCGGCCAGAAGGTGCTCGCAGCCGAAGGCCTTGCAGAAGCGCTCGAAGGTCGGGTCGTTGCCGACCGCGAGGATGATGTAGCCGTCCTTGGTGGGGAATTCCTGGTAGGGGCTGATGTTGGGGTGCTGGTTGCCGAGCCGCGGCGGGTTCTCCCCGGTCGCGAGATAGTTCATCCCCTGGTTCGCGAGCCAGGCGACATGGGTGTCCAGCATGCCGATGTCGATCTGCTGGCCCTCTCCGGTCGCGTTGCGGTGGTTCAGCGCGGCGAGGATGCCGATGCAGCCGTAGAGCCCGGCGAAGAGGTCGGCGACCGGGATGCCCACCTTCTGCGGGCTGCCGTTGGGTTCGCCGGTCAGCGACATCACGCCGCCCATGGCCTGGATGAGCGCGTCGTAGCCGGGCCGCGGCGCATAGGGGCCGGTCTGGCCGAAGCCGGTGATCGAGCAGTAGATCAGCCGCGGGTATTTCGTGCGCAGCTGCTCCCAGCCCAGGCCGTACTTGGCCAGCGCGCCGACCTTGAAGTTCTCGACCAGGATGTCGGTGGTCTCGAGCAGCCGGTGCAGGATGGCCTGCGCCTCGGGCTTGGCCATGTCGAGCGTGACCGACTTCTTGTTGCGGTTCACGCCGAGGAAATAGGCGCTTTCCTTCGTCTCGGGCCAGAAGGGGGGCGCGAAGCCGCGGGTGTCGTCGCCGGCCTCGGGGCGCTCGATCTTGATCACCTCGGCGCCAAGGTCGCCCAGCATCTGGGTGCAGGTGGGCCCGGCGAGGACGCGGGTAAGGTCGAGGACACGAAGGCCCGCAAGCGGGCCGGCCGGCTGGGACATGAGGAGGCTCCGGTGATGGCTCGCGGGCAGGCTTAGTCGCCGCCCCGCGCTGCGGCAACCCGGCCCCTGTCATCGTCGTGCCATCGCACCGCGGCACGCGGCATGGCAGGCTGCGCGCAAGGCTCCATTGCCGGCCACAGCCTGAAGGATCTCGCCATGACGCTCCGCCGCCGCCAAGCCCTCGCCGCCGCCCTCGGCCTGCTGCCGGCGCCCGGCTTCGCCCAGCAGGCACGCGCCCTCACCCTCGTCGTGCCCTTCGCGCCGGGCGGCACCACCGACATCGGCGCGCGGATCATCGCCGCGCGCCTCGGCGCGCATCTCGGCGGTCAGTCCGTGGTGGTGGAGAACCGCGCCGGCGCGGGCGGCGCCACCGCGGCCGACCATGTCCGCCGCCAGCCGGCGGACGGCACCACGCTGCTGATCGGTACCGCCTCCACCCATGCGGTGAATCCCGCGGTCTTCACCGACCTGCCCTACGACCCGATCCGCGACTTCGCCCCGGTCGCACTGCTCGGCGTGACGGGCTTCGTGCTGGTCGTGCCGGCGGCGAGCGGCATCACCGACATGGCCGGGCTCGTCGCGCGGCTGAGGGCCGAGCCCGGGCGGCACAACTTCGCCTCCGCCGGTGTCGGCTCCATGCCGCACCTGGCGGGCGAGTGGTTCGCCAAGGGCGCCGGCGTGCGGGTCGAGCATGTCGCCTATCGCGGCGGCGGGCCGGCGCTGCAGGCGCTGCTGACCGGCGAGGTCACCTTTATGGTCGAATCCGCCCCTACCGTCGCCGCGGCCATCGCCGATGGCCGGCTTCGGGCCCTGGCGCGCGCCAGCCTGCGGCGCTCCGGACCGCAGGCCGACCTGCCGGCGATCGCCGACATGGGCATCCCCGGCTTCGACGCGGAGACCTGGATCCTGGCCTTCGCGCCGGCCGGCACGCCCGGGCCCGTGGTGGCGCGGCTCAATGCCGCCTTCAACGCCACCCTTGCCGAACCCGAGGTGTCCCGGCGCCTGGGCGAGGTCGGCACCGTCGCTGTGGCCGACAGCACGCCGGAAAGCGCCGCGGCCTTCGTGCGCAACGAGGCCGAGCGCTGGCGTCGCGTCGTTGCCGAAACGGGTGTCCGGATCACCCGCCAATAGCCCCGCCCGGGCAGTTCCCTCCGGCGCGCGGCGGGTCTATGCCTGCCGCCGACCCGCCTCCGGAGGACCGCCCGATGCTCGACCGCCCGCACCCCACCCCCGCCGCGCCCTCCACCGACCCCTTCGCGCTGGCGAAGGCGCTCTCCGGCATGCATTTCATCGGCGGCGCCTATGTGCCCGCGCGGTCGGGCAAGACCTTCGCGGTGGTGAACCCGGCGACCGGGGCCGAGGTGGCGCGCGCCGCGGAAGGCGATGCGGCGGATGTGGACGCCGCCGTGCAGGACGCCGCCCGCGCGCAGAAGGAATGGGCCAAGGTCCCGGCCCGCAAGCGCGGCGCGCTGGTCCACCAGTGCGCGCAGCTCCTCAAGGAGCATGTCGATGAGCTCGGCCGGCTGATTGCGCTCGAGACCGGCAAGGCGCTGCGCACCGAAAGCCGCGTCGAGGCCAATGTCGTCGCCGACATCTTCGAGTTCTTCGGCGGCCTGGGTTCGGAACTGAAGGGCGAGAGCGTGCCCTTCGACCCCAAGGTGCTCTCGGTCACGGTGCGCGAGCCGCTCGGCGTGGTCGGCGCGATCATCCCCTGGAACGTGCCGATGCTGCTGATGGCGCTGAAGGTCGCCCCCGCGCTGGTGGCCGGCAATTCCGTGGTGGTGAAGTCGGCCGAGGAAGCCCCGCTCGCGGTGCTGCGCATCTGCGAGATCATGAACCGCATCCTGCCGCCCGGCGTGTTCAACATGTTGAGCGGCTTCGGCCCCGAATGCGGCGCGCCGCTGGTCGCGCATCCGCGGGTAGCGAAGGTGACCTTCACCGGCAGCGTCGAGACGGGGAAGATCGTCGCCAAGGCCGCGGCCGAGAAGCTGATCCCGGTCACGCTGGAACTCGGCGGCAAGTCGCCGATGATCGTCTTCGCCGACTGCGACTTCGACAAGACCGTGGCCGGCGCGCTCACCTCGATGCGCTTCACGCGCCAGGGCCAGTCCTGCACCGCCGCGAGCCGCATCTACGTCGAGCGCCCGATCTTCGACCGCTTCGTCCAGGCCATGAAGGACGCGGTGAACAAGATGGTCATGGGCGACCCGCTCGACGAGAACACCGACATCGGCACCATCGTCAGCGAGACCCAGCTCGAGAAGGTGCGCGCCTACATCGCGGAAGGCATGGCCACGCCGGGCGCGACGGCGCATGTCTGCTCGGCCCTGCCGACCGACCCGGCGCTGAAGAAGGGCCTCTTCATCCAGCCGGTGATCTTCACCGGGCTGACCAGGGACAGCCGCCTGGTGCGCGAGGAGATCTTCGGCCCCGTCACCGTCATCCAGCCCTTCGACGATGCGGAGGCGGTGCTCGCGGAGGCCAATGATTCCGACTACGGCCTCGCCGCCTCGCTGTGGACCAACAACCTCAAGGTCGGGCTCGACCTCGCGCACAGGCTGGAGGCGGGGCTCGTGCAGATCAACCAGAACCTCGTGGTCCAGGCGAACCTCTCCTATGGCGGGGTGAAGCAGTCGGGCCTGGGGAAGGAGGCCTCGCTCGAGGCGATGCTCGAGCACTTCACGCACAAGAAGACCATCATGGTGAACATGGCCTGATGCGCGCGCGGCCCGCCCTCGCGCTCGCCCTCCTCCTCGCGGCCTGCGCCGCCGAGGCGCCGGGGCCGGCCGCACCCGAACCGCCCGCCTACCCGCCGCCGCCGGCGGGCTGGCGCGCCATTCCCGCGCTCTCGACCGAGGGCGACATCGTCAGCGGCTATGTGCAGCAGAACGGCCTCGTCGCGACGGGCGCGGTGCGCCGCGCCTGGATCCTGCTCAACCTGCGCGAATCCATCCCGATCCCGGAGACCGGCGGCCGCGCGCAATCGGTGCGCTTCCTCGGCGAGTACCGCTGCGCCGAACGCCTCTGGCGCCCGCTCGAAGGCGCGTGGTTCGCCCGCCTCGGCGGGCAGGAGCCCGTCCATGCCGAGCGCCCGCGCGGCAGCGGCTTCCGCCCGGCGCTGCCCGGCACCCTGGGCGGCGCCTTCCTCGACGCCGCCTGCAGCCTGTGACCGGCTGCGCTCCCGGCAGCGCGCGGCCCCCTTTCGCCCGCCCGGGCTGATCCGGCCTCTCGTCAGCCCCCGTATTCGCCGAAGAGCCGGAAGTGCAGCTCGCGCAGCGCGACAGGCTCCGCCCCAGCCGCGACGGCGCGGCGATAGGCTTCCACCGCCGGCCTGATGCGCCGGCGCATCCGCTCCGCATCCGAAAGCCCGATCCAGGCGGGCGCGAGGCCGGGCGCGGCCTCGACCAGACGCGCGAACAGCGCCGCCGCCTCCTCCGCCCGCCCCTCCGCGAGCAGCACCTCGCCGAGCCGCACCTCGAGCGCCGCCTCGCCCGGCATGGCGGCGACGGCGCGCCCGAGATGCGCCAGCGCCTCGCGCCGCCGTCCCGTCCGCTCCAGCGCGTCGGCGAGGGCCAGCGCCACCGCCGCCGGCGAGCCCTCCGCCGCCATCGCCGAGGCGAGCGCCGCGGCGGCCTCGCCCTCCCCCGCCCGGGCGAGGACCAGCGCGCCGTAGAGCGCCTGCAACGCCCGGAATCCCGGCACGGCGGCGATGCCGCGCCGGGCGGCGGCCTCCGCCTCCTCCGCGCGGCCCGCCTCGGCCAGCGCCTCGGTCAGCCCGAGCCAGGCCTGGCGCGGGGGCTGCGGCAGCGCGACCAGACGGGCGAAGGCATCGGCCGCCGCGCCAGGCTCCCCGGCCTCGCGCAGCATGCGCGCGAGCCGCATCAGCAGCGTTGCGCTCTCGGGCACGGCGACGGAGCCGGCGCGCGCCGCCTCCAGCGCCGCGCCGAGGCGCTGCTGCCGCCGCAGCGCATCCACCAGCGCCAGATGCGCCGCCTCCTCCCCCGGCGCGAGCGCGATGGCCCGGCGCGCCGCGGCCTCGGCGCGCGCACCGAGCCCGGCGGCGAGCAGCAGCGTCGCCTGGCGCAGCGCGAGGCCGGGATGATCCGGCATCCGCGCCGCCGCATCGGCCAGCAGCGCCCGCGCCTCGGCGCCGCGGCCGGTGGCAGCGAGGGCTTCGGCGAGCCCGATCCATGCCTCCGCCGCGCCGGGCTGCTCGTCCACCAGCGCGCGCAGCCCGGCGATCGCCGCCTCGTCCTGCCCGGCGGCAATGCGCATCCGCGCGAGCCGCAGCCGCCCGGGCGCCGAGGCAGGATGCGCCAGCGCCGCGCGCTCGGCCGCAGCCAGCGCGGGCCGGTGCGCGCCCTGGCCGCGCAGGCGCAGGATCAGCCGCTGCCATTCCGCCTCCGGCGCCGGCCCGGCCTGCATGGCATCGAGCAGCGCGGCGAGGCGCGGCCCCGGCGGCCGGTCGGGCGCCGCCGCCGCCTCCGTCACCGCGAGGCCGAGCCGCGCGGCGGGCTCCTCCGGCACGCGGGCGAAGGCCGCCTCGGCCTCCGCGCCGCGCCCGGCGGCGAGCAGCATCTCGCCCAGCAACACCTGCGCCGCCGCATCCCCGGGCGTCGCCGCGGCCAGCGCCTCGGCCTGGGCCACCGCCTCTGCCCCCTGCCCGGCCGCGCGCAGCGCCAGCACGAGCCGCCGCCGCGCCGCCACGCCGCCCAGCCCCGCCGCGACCGCGGCCTGCAGCACCGCCGCCGCCTCGCCGGCCCGCCGCGTGGCGGCCAGATGCTCGGCGAGGCGCAGCCGCGGCTCAGCCTCGGCGGGCGCGGCGGCGATCCAGCGGCGCAGCACGGCCTCCTCCTCGGCGCCGCGCCGCGCGAGGCGCAGGCGCTCGGCCTCGCGACGCAGATCCTCGGGCCGCGGCGCATCCGGCGGCGGCGGCGCGGACGCTTCCAGCGCGCGCGCCCAACGCCCGTGCCCGCGCGCATCGAGCGCCGCCGCCAGCGCGCCCCGCAGCCGCGGGGAGGCCCGCCGCGCCTGCCGCAGCGCCGCCACCGCCGCCTCGGCATCGCCCTCCAGCGCCGCCTCGAAGGCCGGGGCGAGCACCCCCGCCTCGGCCAGCAGCGCCGCCAGACCCGCCCCGGCCCGCGGCAGCCGCGCCGCCAGGAGGCCGGGCAGGCCGAGCAGCCGGCCGGCATGGATCCGCTCCGGCGGCCGCAGCGGATCGAAGGCGAGAATGGCAAGCGGCGGCGGCCCCTCCGGCAGCAGGTCAGGCGGCGCGGCGGCCGGGACCAGGGGCGAGACGGCGATGGCCGCGACCGCGCCCATCGCCCGCGCATGGCGCAGCGCGGCATGCCCGCCGGCCCCGGCACCGAAGGCGAGCAGCGGCCCCTGCGCCGCCGCACGCAGATGCGGGAACAGCGCGGCCATCTCCGCGGGCGAATAGCCGCCCTCGCCATGGGCCGAGATCGCCAGCGCCGGCCAGCCGATCGCCGCCGTCATGGCCTGGCCCCACCAGCTCGCGGCCTCGGCCGGGCTGGCGCGCGGCGGGCCGAGGACGACCAGCGTGCCCGGCCCCTCCCCCTCGCGATGCCACAGCCTGAGCCCCGCCGTCTCGTGCAGCAGGCGCGCCACCGGCCGGGCGGGCCGGGCGCCGCGCGGCGGCAGGGCCGCCTCGGCCTCGGCCAGCGCCGCGTGCAGCCGGGCATCGGCAAGGCCAGCGGCGATCGCCTCGCGACCCGCGCGGATCGCCAGCGCCGGCCGGCCGGCGGCCAGCAGCGTCTCGACGAGCCGCAGACGCGGTTCGAGATCCCCAGGGGCGGCGGCCACCCAGCGGCGCAGGGCGCGCAGCTCGCCCGCCGCATCGCCGAGCCGCGCGCGCGCCCGCGCCTCGGCCTCGATCGCCCGGGCGCGGTTGGGCCGGGCATCGGCCATGCGGCGCCGGGCTGCCTCGGCCCAGCGATCGCGCCCGCGCGCCTGCAGCACCGGGACCAGCGCCGAGAGCACCGTCGGCGCCTGCCGCCGCGCCTCGCGGATGATGGCCGCGGCGCGCGCCGCATCCCCGGCCAGCAGGGCCTCCGCGACCGGCACGATGCGCCGGGTCTCGGCCAGCACGGCGGGCGTCGCATGGCCCGCCATGCGCAGCGGCAGGGGGCGGATGCCGGGCAGCGCGGCGATGGCGCGCGCATGGCGGTCATCGGGGCCGACCAGCGGATCCCAGATCAGCAGCGCGGGGTCGGGATACTCGCCGGGTGTGACGCGCATCCCGGCATGCAGCGCCGGGTCGTAGTAGGTCAGGCCGCGCCGGCCCACGGTGCCGTCGGCCGGGTCGATGGAGTATTGCGGCGACAGCGCGAGCACGCCCCGCGCCCCCAGCGCGCGCCCGTATTTCAGCGCGGCGTAGCCGCCCATGCTGAACCCGTAGGCCACCGCCTCCGGCCGCGCCGTGGCGCGGATCACCGGCAGCAGTTCCGCCATCGCCGCGGGCGGGAACCAGGTGAAGTCGCGCGCGGCGATGCCGATCACGTCCACCTCCTCCCGCCGCGCGAGGCCGATGCCCCACCAGTTGTGCGGCTGCGGGTCCGGCTGGCGCGGGCCGAGGACGATGAGCGACCAGGCGGTGCGCCCCGGGCGATGGAAGACGCGGATGCCCTGGGCCTCGTGCAGCAGGCGGGAGGGCGGCAGGCCGGGGCCGCGCGGCGGGATCATCGCGCCGCCTCCGGGCGGCCCCGGCCCCACGCGGCGCGGACCTTGCGCCGGGCGGCCGGGCCGCGGGGCCGCGGGTCGCGACGTGGTGCGCCAGACATCATGCGCGCGCGGCTCTAGACCAATCGCCGGGCGGAGGAAACCGCGCGTCGCGGGCGGCACCGGCACCGAGCCCTTGCCGGCCACGGCCTCATGCCCGGCGGACAGTCTTGCCCGCCGAGTATCGGTTGGCGCGCGGCCGCCTCTCCGCCTCGCGTGCGATGCCAGCGCCGAAAGGTCAAACCCTTCATCCGCTGGCATCGGACCGGGCGCGGGCCAGCTTCTCCCGCTCCGGCCGTCCGCGCCACGATCCGCAGGCCGCCCGCTTCCCCCGCGACCCCACCGCGCCCATCTTCCCGCCATGAGAAAGGTCTTGCGCTGGACGGGCCGGATCCTGGCCGGGCTTGCCGGCATCGTGCTGCTCGCCGCCGGCGGGCTGCTCGGCGCCGCCTGGTGGACGCTGCCCGCGCGGGAGGCGAGCCTGCCGCTGCCCGGCCTGTCCGCCCCGATCGAGGTCGCGCTCGATGCCCACGGCATCCCGCGCATCCGCGCCGCGACCGAGGAGGATGCCTGGGCCGCGCTCGGCTGGATGCACGCGCGCGACCGGATGTTCCAGATGGAGATGATGCGCCGCGGCGCCGCCGGGCGGCTCGCCGAGGTCACCGGCGCGGCCGCGCTGCGGGCGGACCGCTTCATGCGCCTGCTCGGCCTCGTGCCGCGCGCCGAGGCCGACCTCGCCGCCCTGCCGGCCGAGACGCGCCGTGCACTCGAGGCCTATGCCGCCGGGGTGAACGCCTGGATCGCGGCGCGCGGCCGCTTCTCCGCGCCCGAGTTCATCCTGCTCGGCGCCCCCGAGCCCTGGCGCCCGGCGGACAGCCTGCTCTGGGGCAAGGTGATGGGTCTCTGGCTGTCGGGGAACTGGCGCACAGAACTGGAGCGCGCCCGCGTCGCCGCCGCCCTCGGGCCCGAGCGCCTCGCCGATCTCTGGCCCGAGGACCGCTCGCCCGGCCGCCCGGACGAGCCCTGGCGCATGGCCGAGGCACCCGCCGATGCCGGCCGCCTCGCCGGCCCGGCCCTCGGCGGGCTGGATGGGCTGATCGCCGCGCTGCCGGTCTTCCCCGCCGATGCGCCGCTGCCCGCGATCGCCTCCAATGCCTGGGCGGTGGCGGCGGAGCGGTCGGCCACCGGCGCGCCGCTGCTCGCGGCGGACCCGCATCTCGGCTATTCGGCGCCGATCCTGTGGTATCTCGCGCGCATCGAACTGCCCGGCGGAAGGGTGCTCGCGGGCGCGACCGCGCCGGGCGTGCCCGGCATCGTCATCGGCCGCAACGAGCGCATCGCCTGGGGCTTCACCACCACCCATTCCGACACCCAGGACGTGTTCATCGAGCGGCTCGACGGCCCCGGCCACTACCGCACGCCCGAAGGCCGCCTGCCCTTCCGCGAGCGGGAGGAGGTGATCCGCGTCCGCTGGGGCAGCCCGGTGACGATGCGCGTGCGCGAGACGCATCGCGGCCCGGTCGTCTCCGACCTCGACGCGCCGGAGGGAAGACCCGACGGCACGGTCGTCACCGTCGCCATGGCCAACCTCGCGCCGGGGGATACCGCCGCGGCAGGGCTGATGGCGCTGAACGCCGCGCGCGGCATCGCCGATGCGCGCGCCGCCGCGCGGCTGATCACGAGCCCCGCGCAGAACCTCATGGTCGCGGATGCCGAGGGCGCGATCGCGATGTTCCTCACCGGCCGCATGCCGCGCCGCCGCGGCCATGACGGCGCCATGCCCGCGCCGGGCTGGGACGGCAGCGCGGCCTGGGACGGCTTCCTCGCTTTCGAGGAGATGCCCCATGCGGCGAACCCGGCGAGCGGCGTGCTCGCCAATGCCAACAACCGCGTCGCGCCGCCCGGCGCCGAGCCCTTCCTCGGGCGCGACTGGTACGGGGACTGGCGGTTCCGGCGCATCGGCGACCTGCTCGCCGCCGCCCCGCGCGCCACGGCGGAGGATTTCGCCGCCATCCAGGCCGACCGCCTCTCGCTCTTCGCGCGCGAGGTGCTGCCCGTGCTGCTCGCCGCCCCGCGGCCCACAAGCGGCGGCGCCGCGGCGCAGGCGCTGCTCGCCGGCTGGCAGGGCGAGATGACCGGGGACCGCCCGCAGCCGGTGATCTTCCACGCCACCCTCGGCCGCTTCGGCCGCGCGCTGATCGAGCGCGCCGGCCTGCCCGGCGAGGCCTGGCGCCCCGGCCCCGAGTTCCTGCGCCATGTCCTGCTCTCACCCGAGGCCGGGGCGCGCTGGTGCGGCGAGCAGGGCTGCGGCCCGCTCCTCTCGGCCTCCTTCGACCGCGCCGTGGCCGACCTCGCCCCGGTGCACGGACCCGACCCGGCCCGCTGGCGCTGGGAGGCGGCGCATCCGGCGCGGTTCGAGCACGCGGTGCTGCGCTTCATCCCCGGCCTCGGCGCGCTGACGCGCATCGCGACGCCGAGCGCGGGCGACGGCGAGACGGTCAACCGCGCCGGCTTCCGCGCCGAATCCGGCGGCGTCTTCGGCAATGTGCATGGCGCAGGCTTCCGGGGCGTCTTCGACCTCGCCCATCCCGACGGGGCGCTGGCGGTGATCGCCACCGGCCAGTCCGGCCATCCGATGAGCCGCCACTGGGCGGACATGCTGCCGCTGTGGCGGGACGGCGCGATGCTGCGCCTCGGCCCCCTCGAGGGCGCGCCGGGCGGGCGCCTGCGCCTGCTGCCCGCCGCCGTCGCGGGTGGTTGATTCCCGGCGCGCGCCCCCCGACACTGGCACCGAAGCGATGCTCCAGCGTTCCGCCCGACGACCGCAGTTCTTCTACACGACCGCGCCGCTGCCGTGCCCCTATCTGGCCGGCCGGACGGAACGCAAGGTCGTGACCGAACTGACCGGCGCGGATGCCGAGGCGCTGCACGACCGCCTCTCCCGCGCCGGCTTCCGCCGCAGCCACAACATCGCCTATTCGCCGGTCTGCCCCGGCTGCCAGGCCTGCATCCCGATCCGCATCGTCGCCTCAGCCTTCGAGCCCGACCGCACGCAGCGCCGCGTCGCCCGCGCCAATGCCGACCTGAGCGCGGCCGAGATGCCCGCGCGCGCCACCGCCGAGCAATTCGCCCTGTTCCACCGCTATCAGAAGGCGCGCCACGCCGATGGCGACATGGCGGCGATGGGCTTCTACGACTACCGCGCGATGATCGAGGACACGCCGATCACCTCGAGCGTGGTCGAGCTGCGCGACCGCAGCGACCGCCTGCTCGGCGCCTGCCTGACGGACCGCCTCGCCGACGGGCTTTCGGCGGTCTATTCCTTCTACGAGCCGGCGGAGGAGCGGCGCTCCCTCGGCACCTTCACCGTGCTCTGGCTGGTCGGGCGGGCGCGCGAGCTCGGGCTGCCCTACGTCTATCTCGGCTACTGGGTACCGGAGAGCCGCAAGATGGCCTACAAGGCGCGCTTCCGGCCGAGCGAGGTGCTCACGGGCGGTGCGTGGCGCGTGCTCGAGGACGGCGCCGCCGCACCGGCCCCGGCCGAGATGGCCACGCTCGGCGGCTGAGCCCCCGCCCGACCAGGCCCTTCCAAAACGGATCGGTGCCGGCGGGGCAGAGTGTAGGCTCCCGTTACATGTCGGGCGTGGACCGCGGCGAAGCGCGGCACAAGCATCTCGAATTGCTCGGGATATTTCTCAGGCACGGTTTTTGCTTCAATCGAAGTGCCGGGTCACACCGCGCCGCCCAGGCGCCTCAGGAGCTGCACTCCGTGCGAACGAGCACCCCCATCCTCGCCGCCGCGGCCCTTCTGGTCGCCGGCTTCGCCCAGGCCGCGCCCGTCACCTTCTCGGGCATCGACACCAACGGCAGCAACACCGTGCCGCTCGCCGCCACGCCGAACTCGGACGCGGCGCGCAACGCCTTCTTCGCGAATCTCGTCGGCGTTGGCACGGAAACCTTCGAGACGCGCTCCGGCTCGAGCCCGCTCGCCATCGACTTCGGCGCGGCCGGCACCGCGACGATCACGGGGCCGGGATATGTCGCCTCGGTCGCGCCGGGCTCGACCAACGGCGTCGGCCGCTACAGCGTGCCCTCCGCCTCCTCCTCGCGCTACTGGGAGGCCTCGGCCGGCACGGGCGGCATCGTCGTGACCTTCAGCAACCCGATCGCCGCCTTCGGCTTCTACGGCATCGACATCGGGGACTTCCAGGGCACGGTCACGCTGCAACTGACCGACACGGCCAACAACATCACGCTGCTGAGCGTCCCGACCGCCTCGGGCAACGCCGCCAACGGCTCGGTCCTGTATTTCGGCTTCTACGACACGACGACGCAGTACACGAGCGTCGCCTTCCTCACCACCGGCGGCACCGGCGACGTCTTCGGCTTCGACAATTTCAGCATCGGCTCCATCGAGCAGGTCGTGCCGGTGCCCGCGCCGATGTCGCTCGCGCTGCTGGGGCTCGGCCTTGCCGGGCTCGGCATCGTGCGGCGCGGCAGGGCGGCCTAGCCGCCAAGCCCGGCGACGCGCCTTCGCTTGCGGCCGGCGGGGCGTCCCGCCGGCCGTTTCCGTTGCGGCGGCGGGCGGATCGCCGCCGTCAGCGCGCGCCGCGGATCATCTCCGCCCCGCGCTCGGCCAGCATCAGCACCGCCGGGTGGATGTTCGAGGACGGCACGAGCGGGAAGACGGACGCATCCGCGACGCGCAGCCCGCGCACCCCGCGCACGCGCAGTTCCGGGTCCACCACCGCGCGCTCGTCGCTGCCCATCCGGTTCGTGCCGCAGGGGTGATAGACGGTCACGCCCGCCTCGCGGATGTAGTCGAGCATCGCGTCATCCCCCTCCGTCGCGGGGCCCGGAGACTGTTCCTGCTCGATGAGGTCGGCAAAGGGTGCCGTGGCCGCGATGCGCCGGCCGAGTTTCGCGCTCTCGAGCATGATGCGGATGTCGGAGGCGGCGGAGAGGTAGTTCGCGCGGATCACCGGCTTGATCTCGGCCGAGGGCGCGCGCAGCGTCAGCTCGCCCCGGCTGTCGGGGCGGCAGACGCAGAAGTTGAAGGTGAAGCCGGGATGCTTCGCGAGCCGGCTCGCCGAGGTTCCCTGGTCGCCGAGGCTGAAGTTCACGAACTGGAACTGCACCTCGGGCTCCTCCGAGCCGGGCAGCACGCGGGCGAAGAGGCTCGCCTCCGAGGCGCCAACCGCCATCTGGTTGCGCCCGCGCATGAGCCAGGACAGGCCGAGCCCCGCCGCGCGCAGCGGGTTCGCCATGATCTCGTTCAGCGTCCCGCAGGGCTTCGTCCTGAACGCGAAGCGCACCATGAAATGGTCCTGCAGGTTCCGCCCCACCTCCGGCGCATGGTGCGTGACCGGAATCCCCATGGCCTGCAGCGCCGCGCCGTCGCCGATGCCCGAGAGCATCAGCAGCTTCGGGCTCTCGATCGCGCCGGCGCAGAGGATGACCTCCCGCCGCGCCCGCCAGGTCTCCTCGCCCTCGGGGCCACGCACCATCACGCCCGCCGCGCGGCCATCCTCGATCAGGATGCGCAGCGCGAGGCGCTCGGTGCGCACGGCGAGGTTCGGCCGGTGCAGGGCGGGCTTGAGGTAGGCCGTCGCCGGGCTCCAGCGCCAGCCGCGATGCACGTTGAGCTGGTTGGGCGCGACACCCTCGAACCAGGCGGCGTTGTTGTCCGGGTTGCGCGGGAAGCCGAGGCGCACGCAGGCCTCGACGAAGGCGCGGCAGCCCGGCGAGGGCTCCGGCACCTCGCCCACCTGCACCGGGCCTTCGGTGCCGCGGTATTCGCTCGCCGGCCCGGCGAAGGTCTCGAGCTTGCGGAAGGCCGGCAGGCAATCCTCGTAGGACCAGCCGCGCGCGCCCGCTTGCGCCCAGCGGTCGTAGTCGCGCGGGGATCCGCGCAGGAAGACAAGGCCGTTGACGCTGCCCGAGCCGCCGATCACGCGCCCGCGCGGCCAGTAGATCTGCCGCCCCTTGAGCTCCGGCTCGGCCTCGGTGCTGTAGTTCCAGTCGAACTTCCGGGTCACGTAGAGCCGCGCGAAGCCCATCGGGATGTGGATCCAGGCGTTGCGGTCCCAGGGCCCGGCCTCGAGCAGCGCGACCTGCGCGAGAGGATCCTCCGACAGCCGCGCCGCCATGACGCAGCCGGCGGAGCCGCCGCCGACGACCACGTAATCCGCCTCGAATGCCGCCACGTTTCCATCCCCTGCCCAGCGCGGCGGCGATGTTCGCACCGCGCCGGCGGCGGCGGAAGGCCCCCGCCGGCGGCGGCCTTACCGCGCGGCGCGCGCACGGCTAGCGTGGCGCGCGGAGGACCCGCCATGACCAACACGATCCTGCCGACCTCGCTTGTCGGCTCCTACCCGCAGCCGGACTGGCTGATCGACCGGCAGAGGCTCGCCGGCCGCTTCCCGCCGCGCGTGCGGGCGCGGGAGTTGTGGCGCGTCGCCCCCGAGCATCTCGAACAGGCGCAGGACGACGCGACGCTGCTCGCGATCCGCGCGCAGGAACGCGCGGGGCTCGACATCATCACCGACGGCGAGATGCGGCGCGAGAGCTACTCCAACCGCTTCGCCACCGCGCTCGAGGGCGTGGACATCGACAACCCGGGCACCGCGCTCGACCGCAGCGGGCATCCGAACCCGGTGCCGCGCGTGGTCGGGCGCATCCGCCGCCGCCATCCGGTCGAGACGCGCGACGTGGCCTTCCTGCGCGCCAACACCGACCGGATGATCAAGATCACCGTGCCCGGCCCCTTCACCATGGCCCAGCAGGCGCAGAACGACTTCTACGCCGACGAGGCCGAGATGGCGATGGACTACGCCGCAGCCGTGAACGAGGAGATCCGCGACCTCTTCGCCGCCGGCGCCGACATCGTGCAGATCGACGAGCCCTACATGCAGGCGCGGCCCGAGAAGGCGCGGCAATACGGCCTCGATGCGGTGAACCGCGCGCTCGAGGGCATCACCGGCACCACCGCGCTGCATATCTGCTTCGGCTATGCCGCCATCATCCATGCGCGGCCGACGGGCTATTCCTTCCTGCCGGAACTCTGCAACTGCCGGGTGAAGCAGATCTCGATCGAGACGGCGCAGTCCGATCTCGACACCAGCGTGCTGGGGCAATTGCCGGACCAGACCATCATCCTCGGCGTGATCGACCTCGCGGACATGAATGTCGAAAGCCCGGAGACGGTCGCCGCGCGCATCCGCCGCGCGCTGCCGCATGTGGACCCGCGGCGCGTCATCGTCGCGCCCGACTGCGGCATGAAGTACCTCCCGCGCGCGGTCGCGGACGGCAAGATGCGCGCCATGGTGGAAGGCGCGGCCATCGTGCGGCGCGAGATCGCGGGGGCCGCGTGATGCGCCCCTGCCTGCCGCCGCTCGATGCCGTGCCGAAGCCTTCCTGGGTGGCGCCGCCGCTCTCCTGCGACTGCCATTTCCACATCTTCGGCCCCTATGACCGCTTCCCCCTCGATCCCGGGCGGCACTACGACCCGCCGGCGGCGCTGATCCCGGCCTATCTCCGCGTTGCCGAGGCGCTCGGCATCCAGCGCATGGTGATCGTCCAGCCCTCGGTCTATGGCACGGACAATGCGTGCTCGCTCGATGCGGCGGCGCGCTTCGGGCTCGATCGCGCGCGCGTGGTCGCGGTGGTGGACGAGGGCCTCGACGATGCCGCGCTGCGCGCGCTGCACACGCGCGGGGTGCGCGGCGTGCGCTTCAACGCCGTGAGCGGCAACGGCACGCCGCTCGACCAACTCGAGGCGCTGGCGCGGCGGATCGCGCCGCTCGGATGGCATCTGCAGCTCTATGCCGAGGGGCACCAGTTGCCGGACCTCGCGCCGCGCCTCGCCTCCCTGCCGGTCGAGGTGGTGGTGGACCACATGGGCGGCGTGCGCACCGCGGACGGGCTGAACGCGCCGGCCTTCCAGGCGCTGCTGCGGCTGGTGGGCGAGGGGCGCGCCTGGGTGAAGCTGTGCGGCTACCGCATCTCCTCCGCCGGTCCGCCCTTCCACGATGTCGCGCCCTTCGCCCGCGCGCTGCTGGACGCGGCCCCGGATCGCTGCGTGTGGGGGACGGACTGGCCGCACCCCTCGCTGTCGGCCTGGATGCCCGATGACGGCGTGCTGCTCGACCGGCTGGGCGAATGGGCGCCCTCGGCGGCCGAGCGCCGCCGGGTGCTGGTGGACAACCCGGCGCGGCTCTACGGGTTCTGACGCGGCATTGGAGATCGGCCGCGCACCGCCCACATACCGGGCCGCGTGCAGGGGAGGACGGGATATGACCACGCTGACCCCCGGCTACATGTCGGGCTTCGGCAACGGCTTCGAGACGGAGGCGCTTCCGGGCGCGCTGCCGGTCGGGCGCAACTCGCCGCAGAAATGCGCCTACGGCCTCTATGCCGAGCAGCTCAGCGGCTCGCCCTTCACCGCGCCGCGCGCGACGAATGAGCGCTCCTGGCTCTACCGCATCCGCCCGACCGTGGCGCATTGGGGCCGCTTCCGCCGCGCCGATGCGCGCGCCTGGCGCAGCGCGCCCTGTGCCGAGGCCGAGCTGCCGCCCGCGCCGCTGCGCTGGGACCCGATCCCTTTCCCGGAAGGTGCGGCGCTCTCGCTCATCGAGGGGATGCATACCATCACCACCGCGGGCGATGCCGCCACGCTCTCGGGCATTGCCGCGCATGTCTATCTCGCGACGCGCCCGATGACCGACGAATATTTCTACAACGCCGACGGCGAGATGCTGTTCGTCCCGCAGCAGGGCGCGCTGCGCCTCCTCACCGAGTTCGGCGTGATCGACGCCACGCCGGGCGAGATCGCGCTGATCCCGCGCGGCGTGAAGTTCCGCGCCGAACTGCCGGAGGGGCGCGCGCGCGGCTATGTCTGCGAGAACTACGGCGGCGCCTTCACCCTGCCGGAGCGCGGCCCGATCGGGGCGAACTGCCTCGCCAATCCGCGCGACTTCCTCACCCCCGTCGCCGCCTATGAGGATCGCGAAGGCCCCGCCCTGCTCACGGTGAAATGGGGCGGCGCGCTCTGGAGCGCGGAGATCGGCCATTCGCCGCTCGATGTCGTCGCCTGGCACGGCAACTACGCGCCCTGCAAATACGACCTGCGGCGCTTCTCGCCCGTGGGGCCGATCCTCTTCGACCACGCGGACCCCTCCATCTTCACCGTCCTGACCGCGCCCTCCGAGACGCCGGGCACCGCGAACGTGGATTTCGTGATCTTCCCCGAACGCTGGATGGTGGCCGAGAACACCTTCCGCCCGCCCTGGTACCACATGAACTGCATGAGCGAGTTCATGGGCCTGATCCACGGCGTCTACGACGCCAAGACCGGCGGCGGCTTCACGCCCGGCGGCTTCTCGCTGCACAACACCATGCTGCCGCACGGCCCCGACGCCGACGCCTTCGAGGCGGCGAGCAACGCGGAGCTGAAGCCGCACAAGCTCGAAGGCACCCTCGCCTTCATGTTCGAGACGCGCTTCCCCCAGCGCGTGACGGCCTATGCCGCCGGGCTGCCGCAACTGCAGGCGGACTACCCGGCCTACGGCCTCGCGCTGCGCCGGCATTTCCGGCCCGATCGCCCGTGAGGGCGCGGATCAGGCCGGGCCCACCCGCGCCGCGCTGAACTTGAAGCCGGGAATGCGGCCGAAGGGATCGAGCCGCGGATCGGTCAGCATGTTCGCCGGCGCCTCCCGGTAGGCGAAGGAGAGGAACACCATCCCCTCCGGCAGCGCCGGATCCTCCCTTGCCGCGCATTCCACCGCCCCGCGCCGGGTGGCGATGCGCACGCGCGCACCGGGCGCGAGGCCGAGCCTGCGCATCGCCTGCGGCGAGAGGGCCGCGACCGGCGCGGGCCGCAGCGCATCGAGCACGCGCGCGCGCCGCGTCATCGCCCCGGTGTGCCAGTGTTCCAGCTCGCGCCCCGTGGTCAGCACGAAGGGGAAATCGGCGTCCGGCAACTCGGCCGGGTCCGAGAGGCCGGCGGGCACCAGCCGCGCCCGGCCATCCGCGGTGTGGAAGGCGTCGTGGAAGATGATCCCCTCGCCCGGCATGTCGGGGCCGTGGCAGGGATAGGTCACGCTGCCCTCGCGCTCCAGCCGCTCCCAGGTGATGTTGGCGAGGCTCGGCATGGCCTGCGCCATCTCGGCGAAGACCTCGCGCGGGCCGCCATACCGCCAGCCGAGGCCGAGCCGCCGCGCCATCGCGACGATGATGTCGAGGTCCTGCCGCGCCTCGCCCGGCGGCGCCAGCGCCGCGCGGCCCAGCTGCACCTGGCGGTTGGTGTTGGTCACGGTGCCGGTCTTCTCCGGCCAGGCGCTCGCGGGCAGCACCACGTCGGCGAGTGCCGCGGTCTCGGTCAGGAACAGGTCCTGCACCACGAGGTGCCGCAGCCGCGCCAGCGCGGCGCGCGCATGGCCGAGATCGGGGTCCGACATCGCCGGATTCTCGCCCATGACATAGAGGCCCTCGATCGCGCCCCGCCCCGCGGCCTCGGTGATCTCCACCACCGTCAGCCCGGGTGCGGCGGGGACCGGCGCGCCCCACAGCGCCTCGAGCCGCGCGCGCGCCGCATCGTCGTCGGTGCGCTGGTAGTCGGGCAGCGCCATCGGGATCAGCCCGACATCGGAGGCGCCCTGCACGTTGTTCTGCCCGCGCAGGGGATGCAGCCCCGTCCCCGGCCGCCCCACCTGCCCGCAGACGAGCGCGAGCGCGATCAGCGCCCGCGCATTGTCCGTCCCATGCACGGATTGCGAGACGCCCATGCCCCACAGGATCAGCGCGCGCTCCGCCCGCGCATAGCGGCGCGCGACGCGGCGGATCTGCGCCGCCGGCACGCCGCAGCGCGCCTCGACCGCCTCGGGCGCATAGGCCCTCACGTGTTCGGCCAGCGCCTCGAAGCCGGCGAGGCGGCGCGCCACGAAGTCGCGGTCGTGCAGCCCCTCGGCGATCACCACATGCAGCATCGCGTTGAGCAGCGCGACATCCTGGCCGGGGGCGAATCGCACCACCTCCTCGGCGAAGCGGTCGAGGCCCGTCCCGCGCGGATCCATCACGATGAGCCCGGCGCCGCGCGCCGCGGCGTCCTTGAGGAAGGTCGCCGCGACGGGGTGGTTCTCGGTCGGCCGCGCGCCGATGACCAGGATCACGTCGGCCTCGGCCGCGGCGGTGAAGGGCGCCGTCACCGCGCCGCTGCCGATCCCCTCCAGCAGGGCCGCGACCGAGGAGGCGTGGCAGAGCCGCGTGCAATGGTCCACGTTGTTGGTGCCGAAGCCCGTGCGCACGAGCTTCTGGAACAGATACGCCTCCTCGTTCGAGCCCTTCGCGCTGCCGAAGCCGGCGAGCGCCGAGGGTCCGCGCGCGCTGCGGATGGCCGCGAAGCCGCCGGCGGCGCGATCCAGCGCCTCCTCCCAATCCGCCTCGCGGAACTTCGCCCGCGCGCGGGCGGGATCGAGGCAATCGGCCGGATCCTTCGCCGCGCCCTCGAGGCGGACCAGCGGCCGCGTCAGCCGTTCGGGATGGACGACGTAGTCGAAGCCGAAGCGTCCCTTCACGCAGAGCCGCCCGCGATTGGCCGGCCCGTCGCGGCCGACCACCTCCTCGATCCGCCCCTCGCGCGCGCGGAAGCCGAGTTGGCAGCCGACGCCGCAATAGGGGCAGACGCTCGCAGTCTCGGGAGCGGGCGCGCCGCGCCGCCGCCCGGCCTCGTCGGCGACCGACTTCGCCATCAGCGCGCCGGTCGGGCAGGCCTCGACGCATTCCCCGCAGCCGACGCAGGAGGAGCAGCCCATCGCGTCGAGCAGGTCGAAGGCGACGCGCACCCCCATGCCGCGATGGGCGAAGCCGATCACGTCGTTGTGCTGCACCTCGCGGCAGGCGCGCTCGCACAGCCCGCAGGCGATGCAGGCATCGAGGTTCACCGCCATGGCGGGGTGCGTCACGTCGGGCGCCGGCCGCGCCTCCTCGGGCGCGAAGCGCGAGCGCGTGACGCCGAGCCGCTCCGCCCAGTGCGCGAAGCCCCCCGTGCCGTCGCGCGCAGTGCCTTCCGGCTGGTCCGCGAGCAGCAGCTCGAACACCATCCGCCGCGCCCGCGCCGCGCGCGCGCTCGCGCTCCGCACCACCATCCCCGGCACGGGGCGGCGGATGCAGGAGGCGGCGAGCACGCGCTCGCCCTCGATCTCCACGAGGCAGGCACGGCAATTGCCGTCGGGCCGGTAGCCCGGGCGCGGAAGGTGGCACAGATGCGGGATCGCGGTGCCCGCGCGCCGTGCGGCCTCCCAGATCGTCTCGCCCGCCTCCGCCTGCACCGCGACGCCATCGAGGGTGAAGGCGATCGTCATGGCACCGCTTCCGGGAAATGGCGCAGCAGCGAGCGCACCGGGTTCATCGCCGCCTGGCCGAGGCCGCAGATCGAGCCATCCGCCATCGCCTCGGCAAGTTCGCCGAGCAGCGCGCGGTCCCATGCCGGAGCCTCGAGCAGCCGCACCGCCTTGGCGGTGCCGACGCGGCAGGGCGTGCATTGGCCGCAGCTCTCGTCGCGGAAGAAGCGCAGCAGGTTGCGCGCCGCCCCGGCAAGGTCGTCGCGATCCGACAGCACCACGATCGCCGCCGAGCCGATGAAGCAGCCCTCGGCCTCCAGCGTGCCGAAGCCGAGCGGCAGGTCGGCGCGCGAGGCCGGCAGGATGCCGCCCGAGGCCCCGCCCGGCAGGAAGGCGGCGAAGCGGTGGCCCTCGGCCACGCCGCCGCCATGCGTCTCGATCAGTTCGCGGGCGGTGATGCCGGCCGGCGCATCCACCACGCCTGGCCGGCGCACCCGGCCCGAGAGGCTGTAGAGCCGCCGCCCGGCCTGGCCGCGCAACCCCGCGGCGGCGAAGCGCGCGGCGGCCTCCGGCGAGGCGAGGATCTCCGGCAGCCACCACAGCGTCTCGACATTGTGGATCAGCGTCGGGCGGCCGAAGAGGCCGTGCTCGCCCGGGAAGGGCGGCTTGTGGCGCGGATAGCCGCGCCGCCCTTCCAGGCTTTCGAGCAGCGCCGTCTCCTCGCCGCAGATATAGGCCCCGGCGCCGCGGCGCAGATGGATCGGGCAGGGCGCGAGCCCGGCGGCCTCGATCTCGGCGATGGCGCGGGCGAGCAGGGCGCGGATCTCCGGATACTCGTCGCGCAGGTAGATCCAGCACGCCTCGGCCTCGATCGCGCGGGCGGCGAGCAGCATCCCCTCCAGCACGCGATGCGGCTCGGTTTCGAGGCAGTGGCGGTCCTTGAAGGTGCCGGGCTCGCCCTCGTCGGCGTTGACGACGAGGTGGCGGGGCCCCGGCTGCGCCATCACCAGCCGCCACTTGCGCGCGGCGGGAAAGCCCGCGCCGCCAAGGCCGCGCAGCCCCGACGCCTCGAGCGCCGCCACCATCGCCTGCGGGTCGCGCTGCGCGGCGAGCGTCGCGTAGCCGCCGCGCGCGCGGTAGTCCTCGAGCCCCGGCGCGCCGGCCTCCTTCACCGCAGGCGCGGCGAGGCGCGCCGGCGTGGCGTGGCCGATGCACGCATGCCCCAGGGCCGCCGCAGGCGCCCGGTCGCAGGCGCCCATGCAGGGCGCGTCGAGGATGCGTGCCCCGCCCGGCGGCGAAGCCCTGAGCGCCGAGGCGAGCGTGGCCGCCCCGGCCATGGCGCAGGGCAGGCCCTGGCAGACGCGGATGACCGGCCGCGGCGCCGCGGCCTCGTCCGGCAGAACCTCGAAATGGGCGTAGAAGGTCGCGACCTCGAAGACCTCGACCGGGGCGAGGCGGAGCGCCTCGGCGAGCGCGACGAGATGCCCCTCGCGCAGCGCGCCGTGACGGTCCTGCAGGCGATGCAGATGCTCGATGAGCAGGTCGCGGCGCAGCGGCATCCCCGAAAGTGCGGCCTGCACGGCCTCCCGCGCCTCCGGCGTGCTCCGGCGGCCCCGGCGCGGCGTTGCCTCGCGCGCGTTCATCCCTCGCGTTCCGTGGCGATGGCGCTGTCCTCCGGCGGACAGTCTCGGGGCATAGCGCGACGGGGGCAAGCGGGGGATGGTAGCGGCGAGCGGACTTGAACCGCTGACCCCGGCATTATGAGTGCCGTGCTCTAACCAGCTGAGCTACGCCGCCATCCGGACGGGAGCCGCGAGTTAGGCCGCGGCCCGCCCCCTGTCAACCGATCCCCGCGCGCGCAGGAAGCCGCCGCCGAGGACGCGATCACCATCATACATCACGCAGGCCTGTCCGGGGGCGACGATTCCGGGCTCCTCCAGGCTGATGCGCAGCAGCCCCGCCCCGGCGTCCCAAGCGATGCGCGCCGCGCGCGGCGCCTCGCGCGCGCGCAGCTTCACCGTGCAGCGCAGCGGCGCCGTTGGCGGGGCGATGAGCCAGTTGACCTCGCCCGCCTCGGCCTCGCGCGTGGCGAGCGCCTCGCGCGGGGCCACCACCACGCGCCGCGTTCCCGGCTCGACCGCCGCGACATAGAGCTTGCGCCCGCCATCCCAGGAGGCCGCGCCGAGGCCCCTGCCCTGCCCGACCGTGTAGCGCACGATGCCCGCATGGCCGCCGAGCACGCGGCCATCCTGGTGCACCACCTCGCCGGGCGCGGCGGCGTCGGGGCGCAGCCGCGCCACCAGCCCGTCGTAGCGGCCCTCGGGCACGAAGCAGATGTCCTGGCTGTCGGCCTTCGCCGCCACCGGCAGGCCGAGCCGCGCCGCCTCGGCCCGCACCGCCGCCTTGTCCGGCATCCCCCCGAGCGGGAAGCGCGCGAAGGCGAGCTGCTCGCGCGTGGTCGCGGCCAGGAAATAGGACTGGTCCCGCGCCGGGTCGGCGGCGCGGTGCAGCTCGGGCCCGTCGGGCCCCTCCAAGCGCCGGGCATAGTGGCCGGTGGCCAGCGCCTCGCAGCCGAGGTCGCGCGCCAGCGCCACCAGGTCGCGGAACTTCACGGTCTGGTTGCAGCGGATGCAGGGCACCGGCGTCTCGCCGCGGGCATAGGTGTCGGCGAAGTCGCCGATCACCTCGCGGCGGAACACCTGCTCGCGGTCCAGCACGTAGTGCGGGATGCCGAGGCGGTCGGCCACGCTGCGCGCGTCGTGGATGTCCTGCCCGGCGCAGCAGGCGCCCTTCTTCTGGATGGCGGCGCCATGGTCGTAGAGCTGCAGCGTCGCGCCGATGACCTCGTGGCCCTGCTCGGCCAGCAGGCCCGCGACCACGCTCGAATCCACGCCGCCCGACATGGCGACGAGGATCCTAGCCATGGACGCTCCCCTCGCCCCCGCCGCCCGTCACGGCATCGAGTCCCTGCTGCCAGAAGCGCTGCTCGAGCCGCGCCGCCTCGGCGAAATCCGCGGCGAGGCGGGCGAAGCGGGACTCCCCGCCATGCGAGAGCCCGAGCGCGTCGATCCTGGCCGCCGCCGCGCGCGCCATCGCCTGGTAGTCCTCGGCGGCGTAGGTGTCGATCCAGGACTGGTAGGCATTGCCCTCGGCGCGGCGGGCAGGATCGGCCAGGATCCGCAGCGCCACCTCGCCATAGCCCACCGTGCAGGGCGCCAGCGCCACCTCGAGGTCGAGGATGTCCCCGTGCAGCCCGCGATCCAGCACCCAGCGCGTGTAGGAGACGGTCTCCGCACTTTCCGGCGTCGCGACCACATCGGCCTCGGCGAGGCCCCAATCGGCGCAATACTTCAGATGCAGCTTCGTCTCGTCGAGGATGGCGAGCACGGCGGCCGCCTTCTCGCGCATCGCCGCAAGGCTCTCCCCCTTCACCACCGCGAGCGCCTTGGCGCGCGCGAAGTGGATGAGGAACAGATAGTCCTGGATGAGATAGGTGCGGAAGGCCGGCAGCGGCAGCGTGCCGTCCGACAGCCGCTGCACGAAGGGGTGCCACGTATAGCCCGACCACGCCTCGGCCGCGGCCGCGCGCAGGCGCCGGAACAGGCCGCCCGGGGCGCCGAAATCCGTCTCCCAGCGCGGCGCGGCCATCTCCATCGCCTCAGCCCTGCGCGTTGCGGCTGCCCGCCGGCAGCTTGACCACGAGCCCGTCCAGCGCCTCGGTCATGATGATCTGGCAGCCGAGGCGGCTCGTCTCCTGCAGGTCGAAGGCGAGGTCGAGCATGTCCTCCTCGTCCTCGGTCGGCTTGGCGAGCTTGCCGAACCAGGCGGGGTCCACGATCACATGGCAGGTCGAGCAGGCGAGCGAACCCTCGCAGGCGCCCTCGATGTCCACGCCGTGGCGGTGCGCGATCTCGAGCACGGAGAGCCCGAGCGGCGCATCCACTTCCCTGCGCGTCCCGTCGCGCTCGATGAAGACCATCTTCGGCATCGCTACTCCGCCGCCCTGCCTGTTCCGGAAACCGCCGCGCCCCAGGCCCTGCCGAGCATCGCGGCGGCCTGGTCCACATCGGCGGGCGAGGTAAAGCGTCCGATGCCGATCCGCAAGGTGGCCCGCGCCCGCGATTCGTCGAGCCCGATCGCCTTCAGCACATGGGAGGGCTCGACCTCGGCCGAGGAACAGGCCGAGCCGGTGGAGACGCAGAGCATCGGCGCCGCGGCCATGATCGCCTGCGCCGAGACGCCGCCGGGGAGGGCGATGCTGGCGTTGCCCGCCACGCGGGGCGCATCGGGCGCGTTCATCGCAACCCCCGGCACGGCCGCGCGCAGCGCCTCGAGGAAGCGGTCCCGCTGCCCGGCGATGCGCCCGGCATCGAGCATCCCCTCGATGGCCGCGATCCGGCAGGCCTCGCCGAAGCCGACCACCAGGGGCGCGGGCAGCGTGCCCGAGCGCAGGCCCCTCTCCTGCCCGCCGCCCGAGAACAGCGGCGCGAGCCGCACCCGCGGCCGGCGGCGGACATAGAGCGCGCCGATGCCCTTCGGCCCATAGACCTTGTGGCCCGAGAGCGAGAGCAGGTCGGCGCGGATCTCCTCCACATCGAGCGGGATTCGCCCCGCGGCCTGGGCGGCGTCGGTGTGGAACAGCGCCCCGGCCTCCTTGGCGATGGTCCCGATGGCGGCAAGGTCCTGGATGACGCCGATCTCGTTGTTCACCGCCATCACGGAAACCAGCAGCGTGCGCCCGTCCACCGCCGCGCGCAGCGCGCCGAGGTCGAGCAGCCCGTTGCCGTCCACCGGCAGGATGACGGGCTCGAAGCCCTCATCGGCCAGCGCCTTCACGCTTTCCAGGACGCATTTGTGCTCGGTCGCGACGGTGACGATGCGCCTCCGCTCGCTGCCCTGGGAGGCGGCGAAGCGGGCCGCACCCTTGATCGCGAGGTTGTTCGCCTCGGTCGCGCCGGAGGTCAGCACGATCTCCCGCGCCTCGGCGCCGATGAGCTCGGCGATCAGGGCGCGCGCCTGCTCCACCGCCTCCTCCGCCGCGCGGCCCATGGCGTGCTCGACGGAGCCGGGGTTGGCGAAGTTCTCCTCCCACCATGGGCGCATGGCGGCGAGCACGCGCGGATCCACCGGCGTGGTGGCGTGGCAATCGAGGTAGATCGGGCGGTTCGGTCCGGCGGTCATGGCGTCAAGCTGGGGCGTGGCGGCCAGCGGCGGAAGGCGGCGGCGCTGCATGCCCGCCCTGCGCCTCCGGGCTGCGCGCGGGCCGTGGCGGCCGCAGCGCGGCCGGGTGCGGCCGGGGCGTCACGCCGCCACCCGCACGAGCCGCGCCCGCATCGCCGCCCAGGCCGCGACGAAGCGCTCGGCGGCGTCCTCCGCCGCGTTCCATGGCAGCGAGACGCGGATCGCGCAGGCGGCGTCGGCGCCGAGCCCCATCGCCGCCAGCACATGCGAAGGCCCGACCTTGCCCGAGGAACAGGCCGCCCCCGCGCTGACCCGCACGCCCGCGAGGTCGAGCGCGATCACCTGCGTCTCCGCCGGCACGCCGGGCAGCAGGATGGAGGTGGTGTTGGGAAGGCGCGGCGCGCCGCGGCCGGGAAAGCGGGCCTCGGGGGCAATGGCGGCGATCGCGGCCTCGATGGCGTCGCGCAGGGGCGCGAGACGCAGGGCGGCATCGGGCGTGGCGGCCTCGGCCGCCGCGGCGAGGCCGGCGATGGCCGGCAGCGGCTCCGTCCCGCCCCGCCGCCCGCGCTCCTGCCCGCCGCCGGCGACCAACGCGGGGACATCGAGCCCCGGGCGCAGCAGCAGCGCCCCCGCCCCCTTGGGCCCGCCCATCTTGTGCCCCGACAGCGCCAGGCTGTCGGCGAGGTTCCACGCAGCCTCCACGCGGCCCGCCGCCTGCACCGCATCCACATGCAGCAGCGCGCCGTGCCGGCGGCAGATCCCGGCGGCCTCGGCGATCGGGTGCAGCACGCCGGTCTCGTTGTTCGCCGCCATCAGGCAGACCAGGGCGGGGCCGGCGGCGGCCAGCGCGGCATCGAGCGCGGCGAGATCGAGCCGGCCATCGGCCAGCACCGGCAGCAGCACCGCATCGGGGGCGGCGCGCAGCACGGCGGGATGTTCCGTCGCCCCCGCCAGCACTCGCCGGCCCGGCGCGAGCCCGCGCACCGCCAGCGCATTCGCCTCCGTGCCGCCGGCGGTGAAGACGACATCCTGCGGCCGGGCGCCGAAGCGGGCGGCCAGCCGCGCGCGGCTGTCCTCGAGCAGGCGCCGCGCCGCGCGCCCGCCGCCATGCACGGAGGAGGGATTGCCCGGCAGGTCGAGCGCCGCGATCGCCGCCGCCCGCGCCTCCGGGCGCAGCGGTTCGGTGGCGTTGGCGTCGAGGTCGAGCGGCGTGTTCATTCGGCGGCAGGCCGCGCCCCCTCGGCCGGGGCGGGCGGGCGGGCGCGGCCGGTCACGCGCCGCTCCACCACGTCGGCGAGCGTCATGCCGCCGAGGAAGAGCCGGATCTGGTCGCCGAGCTCGGCCCAGAGGTCGTGGGTCAGGCAGCGATCGCCGGCGAGGCAGCCGGGGCCGCCATCCTCGCAGCGGGTGGCGATGATGGGCTCGTCGGCCGCCTCGACCACGGCGGCGATGGGGATCTCGGCGGCGGGGCGCGCGAGGCGGTAGCCGCCGCCGGGCCCGCGGGCGGAGGCCACCAGCCCCGCGCGCCTCAGCCGGCCGAAGAGCTGCTCGAGATAGGCGACCGAGAGGTGCTGGGCGGCGGCGATCTCGTTCAGCGTCACGGGGCGGCCCTGCTGGCAGGCCTCGTTGCGGCCCTCCCGGGCCGCCATCTCCACCATGGCCATGACGGCATAGCGTCCGCGGGTGGAAAGTCGCATCCTCTACTCCGCTATCCTCGCAACCCAGATGCCCGCCTCGCACATGGGCACTCTGTGGCGATTCTGTTATGCGATCAGCCGCCGGATCCGTATATTGCCGCCGCTCCGGGACACGGGAACCTTCCCCGGAGACACACGGTTCGCATCCAAGGGCTTGATTTTCCGGCATTGCCTGTCGGGCAACGCGGCGTGGGCAGCACGCTATTGTTCCCGACCGGGCCGGTCAAGAATTGGGTTCCAGGATGCGCCCCGCGTGCCGGCGCCGCCGCGCCGACGAGCGAGGTTCCCCAAACTGCGGCAGGTCGCCGCCGTGCCAGGCCCAGGCCCCCTCGGGGGCGGGCAGGGAACATGCGGCCTGCGGCAAGAGCATTGGACTGAACGCACGATGCCCGAGGTCATGTTCGCCGGGCCGGATGGCCGGCTCGAGGGACGATACCATCACTCGAAGCGCCCCAATGCCCCGGTGGCCCTGATCCTCCACCCCCACCCGCTGCATGGCGGGACCATGAACAACCGGGTGACCTACAGCCTCTACCAGCGGTTCCAGGCGATGGGCTTCTCGGTCCTGCGGTTCAACTACCGCGGCGTCGGCCGCAGCCAGGGCCGCTACGACGGCGGCATCGGGGAGGTCTCGGACGCCTGCGCCGGGCTCGACTTCCTGCAGGCGGTGAACCCCAACGCCTCGATGCTCTGGGTCGCGGGCTATTCCTTCGGCGCCTATGTCGGGATGCAGGTGCTGATGCGCCGGCCCGAGATGGGCGGCTTCGTCTCCATCAGCGCGCCGGCCTCGCACTACGATTTCGGCTTCCTCGCCCCCTGTCCCTGCAACGGGCTGATCTTCCACGGCGCGGATGACGAGCTCGTGCCCGAAGCCTCGGTGCGCAAGCTGGTGGACAAGCTGAACACCCAGAAGGGCATCACCATCGACTACCGCGTGATGCCCGGCGCCGGCCATGTCTTCACGCCCGAGCAGACCGAGAAGGTGGTGGACGCCGCCGAGGACCACGTGATGGGCGTGCTGAACCGCGGCCGGATGGCGCTCGCCGCCGACTGAGCCTTCGCCCCGGATCGGGGCCGATGGGGCCGCCGGGGGAGCCGCCGGCGGCCCTTTTTCGTGCGCGCCCGCGGCGCGCGATGGGAACCGGAGCGAGCCTGCACGCCGCGCCCCCGCGCCGCTGCGACCTGCATCACGCCGCGGACGGCGGGGCCGCATCGCCGGCCGCCGCAGGCGGTGCATGGCGGGCGGGGATGATCCCTCGCCCGCCCGCCATGACGGCCGGCTTTGCGCGATCACCGCGCCGACCCCTCCCGCGAGGCCCGCAGGCGGATGGTTCGGCCGCCCGCCTGCCGGCCTCATGCCGGCGAGCGAAAGGTTCGGCCTTTCGCTCGCCGGCATGGCGCGCGGGGCTGGTGGGGCGGTCGCGCGGCCCCGGATCCCGAAGCCCTGCCGACAACGGTTGATCCTCTTTCCGCTGGGTGTCAGCCCCGCAGCGCCAGCAGGTCCGCGAGGTTGGCCGCCGTCAGCAGCCCGGCCAGCCTGCCGTCGGCGTCCTCCACCGCGACGGCCGGCGATTCCTGAAGCCCCTTGATCGCATCCTGCAGCGGCATCCGGCGCGGCACGCGCGGCACCTCGCGCATCGCATCCGCCACCGGCGTCTCCGGCCCCTGCTGGCGCAGCGTGTGGATGATGGCATCGCGCGTGAGCAGCCCGAGGATGCGCCCGCGGCCATCCACCACCGGGAAATCCTGCTGCGGCGTGCGCAGCAGCGCCTCGGCCGCCATGGCGACATCGGCCTCGGGCGGAAGCGCCTCGAAGCGCGTCTCCATCGCATCCGCGGCCAGCATCCCGCGGGTGGTCGCGCGCAGGTCCACCTCGGCCGATTCCGCGGCCGCGCCGAGCCAGACGAAGAGCGCGATGAAGATCAGCAGCGGCGCGCCGAACAGCCCCGCGAAGCCGAGCATGATGGCGACCGCCTGGCCCACCGTCGCCGCCGCATGGGTGGCGCGGCGATGGCCCATGCGGAAGGTCAGCGCCGCGCGCAGCACGCGCCCGCCATCCATCGGGAAGGCGGGGATCATGTTGAAGATGACGAGGAAGGCGTTGACCCAGAACAGCCGCGCGAGGAAGCCGGTGCGCGGGTCCTCCACCGCCAGCCCTTCCTCCGGCGCGGGCATGGCGCCGATCACGACCAGCAGCAGCAGGCAGATCGCGACATTCACCGCCGGCCCGGCAAGGGCGATGGCGATCTCCCGCCAGGGCTCCTCGGGGATGCGTTCGAGCCGCGCGAGACCACCGATCGGCAGCAGCGTGATGTCCGGCGTCGCGATGCCGTAGCGGCTGGCCGCGGCGGCATGGCCGAGTTCGTGCAGCACCACGCAGGCGAAGACCGCGGCGATGAAGGCGATGCCGGCCAAGGCCTCGGCCATGCCGCCGCGCGTGGCGTGCATCGCCCCGATCCAGGCGAGCAGCAGGAAGAAGGTGACGTGGATGCGGATGACCGTGCCGCGCACGGTCGCGATGGGGAAGGACCAGCTCATGCCCCGCAGCCTAGCCCGGTTGCGGGGCCCGCGCGCCCCGCTACAGCAGCGAGCCCACGATCCGCCCGCCGGTGAGCGGCCGCGGCGCCCCCGTCGTGCCGGGGAAGGTGATGGGCAGCCCGCGCGCAACGCGCGCGGCGAGCAGCCCGAAGGCCTGGGCTTCCAGCGCGTCACCGTCCCAGCCGGCCACCTCGACCGGGCGCACCGGCTCCTCCAGCGCGCCCGCGAGCGCCTTCATGATCGCCGGGTTGCGCCGCCCCCCGCCGGCCACCAGCCATTGCAGGGGCGGTTCGGGAAACAGCCGCGCCGCGGCGGCGACACAGACGGCGCAGAAGGCGCAGAGGGTCGCCGCGCCATCGGCGGCCGAGAGTTCCGCCGCCCCCGCCTCCTTCAGCGCGCGGTCGAAATCGAGCCGGTCGAGCGATTTCGGCGGCGGCTCGGTCAGGTAGGGATGGGCCATCAGCCGCCCCAGCACCGCGCCATCGGCCTGCCCCGCCAGCGCGAGCCGGCCCGCCGCGTCGTAGTCCTTGCCCGTATGCTTGCGCGCCCAGTCGTCGAGCGGGCCATTCGCCGGGCCGGTGTCGAAGGCGAGCATCTCCCCCTCCGCGCCGAGCCAGGTGACGTTGCCGACGCCGCCGAGGTTGAGGATGGCGAGCGGCTTCGGCAGCGGCGCGGCCAGCGCGCGGTGGAAGACGGGCACGAGCGGCGCCCCCTGCCCGCCCGCGGCCACATCGGCGGAGCGGAAATCATAGGCCACCGTCATGCCGGTGCGCTTGGCGAGCGCCGCGGCATCGCCGACCTGCCAGGTGAAGGGCCTGACGCTGCGCCCCCTGACGGGCGGGCGGTGCAGGATGGTCTGGCCGTGGAAGCCGATGATGTCGGCCTCGAGCCGCAGCGCCTCGACCGCCTCGGCATGGCGGTCGGTCAGGCGCTTCACGGCGTCGAGCAGTTCCGGGTCGTCCTCGGCGAGCGTCTCGGCGCGGTCGAGCAGGCCGCGCAGCGACCGCCGGAGCTTCGGGTCGTAGGGCAGGGTCAGGCGCGGCCCCAGCCGGGCGATCGTCTCCCCGTCCGTCTCCAGCCATGCGGCGTCCACCCCGTCGAGGGAGGTGCCGCTCATCAGCCCGATGGTTCTCAGCATGCCTTTTGCCGTGATGCCTGAGCCGTGCTAGCCCCGCTGCCCTTCCGGCGAAAGCCCCCGGCGCATCAGGACAGCACGATGAGCGGCCCCACCAGCGACTTCCTCCGCATCGCCAAGGAACGCGGCTATGTCCACCAGACCTCCGACGAGGAGGCGCTGGATGCCGCGCTGAACAAGGGGGGGCTGGTCGCCTATATCGGCTACGACTGCACGGCGGACAGCCTGCATGTGGGCCACCTGCTGCCGACCATGCTGCTGCGCCTGCTGCAGAAGACCGGCGGGCGGCCGATCGCGCTGATCGGCGGCGGCACCACCAAGGTGGGCGACCCTTCCGGCAAGGACGAGGCGCGCCAGCTGCTGAGCGAGGCGCAGATCGAAGCGAACAAGGCCGGCATCCGCCGCACCTTCGAATCCCTGCTCGACTTCAAGGCCGGCGCGATGATGCTCGACAACGCCGAGTGGCTGGACGAGCTGCGCTACATCCCCTTCCTGCGCGATGTCGGCCGGCACTTCAGCGTCAACCGCATGCTGACGATGGACAGCGTGCGCCTCAGGCTCGAGCGCGAGCACTCGCTCTCCTTCCTCGAGTTCAACTACATGCTGCTGCAGTCCTACGACTACCTCGAGCTGCACCGCCGCCACGGCGCCGTGCTGCAGATGGGCGGCTCCGACCAGTGGGGGAACATCGTCATGGGCGCGGAGCTGATCCGCCGCATGGCGGGCGGGCACGCGCATGTGCTGACGACGCCGCTGCTGACCACCGCCTCGGGTGCCAAGATGGGCAAGACCGCGGCGGGGGCGGTGTGGCTGAACCCCGACCGGCTCAGCCCCTATGACTACTGGCAGTTCTGGCGCAACACCGAGGATGCGGATGTCGGCCGCTTCCTCGCCCTCTTCACCGAACTGCCGATGGCGGAGGTCCGCCGCCTCGGCGCGCTGCAGGGCGCGGAGGTGAACGAGGCGAAGAAGGTGCTCGCCACCGAGGCGACGGCGCTGCTGCATGGCCGCGCGGCAGCCGAGCAGGCGGCCGAGACGGCGCGCCGCGCCTTCGAGGAGGGGGCGGCGGCCGAGACGCTGCCGAGCATCGTCGCCGCGCTGCCCGCGCCCTTCGTGGACCTCGTGGTGCAGGCGGGGCTGGCGGCGAGCAAGGGCGAGGCACGGCGGCTGATCGCGCAGAACGGGCTGCGGCTGAACGATGCGGTGGTGAGCGACGTGGCGCTGAGCGTCACGCCGGCCGACCTGCGCGACGGGGCGGCGAAGCTGAGCGCGGGGCGCAAGCGGCACGTGCTGGTGCGGGCGGGGTGATCCCCGGGAGGGCGCTGCTCTCCCTGGCCGTCCCGCCAAGGGCCGGAACCCCCGTGTAACCCGCTTGCCGCCCGGCAGGCTGCAGATAACGGGGAGCCCCGCCGCGCGTCGTTACTCGAACCTGTTCGAGCGCGGGAACCCGTTCGGCGGCGCCTTGCCCGCCCCCGCCCGGTTGCCGATCCAGGGCCGCAGATCCGTCTCCGTCCGCGTCCGCCCGCCGAGCGTCCAGGTCAGCCCCTCGGCGAGGCAGAACACCTTGGCGTCCGACAGCCCGCCATCGCGGTAGGATTGCAGCTGCACGCCGCGCCCGCGCGTCATCTCCGGCACCTGCTCCAGCGGGAAGACCAGCAGCTTCCGGTTCTCCCCGATCACCGCCACGCTGTCGCCCTCGACCGGCGCGCAGACCGCGGCCTCGACCGGCGGATCGACATTCAGCACCTGCTTGCCGGTGCGCTTCTCCGCCAGCAGGTCCTCGCCCTTCACGACGAAGCCCTTGCCGTCCGAAGCGGCGAGCAGGAAGCGCCGCCCCTCCTCATGGACGAACATGGACACGACCGCATCCTCGTTGGTCAGGTCCACCATCAGCCGCACCGGCTGGCCGTCGCCGCGCCCGCGCGGGATGGCATCGGCCTTCAGCGTGTAAGCCTTGCCGTTGGTCGCGAAGATCACGATGCGGTCGGTCGTCTGCGCGTGCAGCGCGGCGAGCAGCCCGTCGCCCTCCTTGAAGCGGATCTCGCCGTCGAGCGGGATGTGCCCCTTCTGCGCGCGGATCCAGCCCTTCTCCGAGAGGATGACGGTAATCGGCTCGCGCTCGACGAAGGCGGTCTCGTCCACCAGCACCGCGGGCAGCACGCGGCCGGCCTCGGTGCGCCGGCGGCCGAGCGGCCCGTCGCCGAACCTCGCGCGCGTCTCGGCGATCTGCTCGGCGATCGCCTCCCAGCGCTTCTTCTCGGAGGCCATCAACCCCTGCAGCTTCTTCTGCTCGGCGCTGAGCTTCCGGTGCTCCTTGCGGATCTCCATCTCCTCGAGCTTGCGCAAGCTGCGCAGGCGCATGTTGAGGATGGAATCCGCCTGCAGGTCGGTCAGCGAGAAGGCCGCCATCAGTACGGGCTTCGGCTCGTCCTCGCTGCGGATGATGCGGATCACCTCGTCGAGGTTGAGATAGACGATCAGGTAGCCGTCCAGGATCTCGAGCCGCCGCGCAATCGCCGCCAGGCGATGCTCCGTCCGCCGCACCAGCACGGCATGGCGATGGTCGAGCCAGGCGCGCAGCACCTCGCGCAGGCCCATCACGCGCGGCGTGCGATCGGCATCCAGCACGTTCATGTTCAGCGCGAAGCGCGATTCCAGCGCGGTGGCGCGGAACAGCGTCTCCATCAGCACGGCGGGCTCGACGGTGCGGGATTTCGGCTCCAGCACGAGGCGCACCACATCCGTGCTCTCGTCGCGCACATCGGCGAGCAGCGGAAGCTTCTTCTCCTCGAGCAACTGGGCGATCTGCTCGATCAGCTTGGCCTTCTGCACCTGGTACGGGATTTCCGTCACCACGATCTGCCAGGTGCCGTTCTTCAGCGCCTCGCGCTCCCATCGCGCGCGGACGCGGAAGCCGCCGCGGCCGGTCTCGTAGGCCTCGCGGATCGCCTCCTTCGGCTCGACCAGCACGCCGCCGGTCGGGAAATCGGGGCCCGCGATGTGCTCCATCAGGTCGGCATCCGGGTCGCGGATCAGCGCCAGCGCCGCGTCGCACAGCTCGCCCGCGTTGTGCGGCGGGATGGAGGTCGCCATGCCCACCGCGATGCCCGCCGCGCCATTGGCCAGCAGGTTCGGGAAGGCGGCCGGCAGGACGACGGGCTCGCGCTCCTCGCCATCATAGGTGGCGCGGAAATCGACGGCGTTCTCCTCGATGCCGTCGAGCATCGCCTGCGCGACCTCGGTCAGCCGCGCCTCGGTGTAGCGCATGGCCGCGGCGTTATCGCCGTCGATGTTGCCGAAATTGCCCTGGCCCTCGACCAGCGGGTAGCGCGCGGCGAAATCCTGCGCCTGGCGCACCAGCGCCTCGTAGATGCTGGAATCGCCGTGCGGGTGATACTTGCCCATCACGTCGCCGACGATGCGCGCGCATTTCTTGAAGCCCGCCTCGGGGTCGAGGCGCAGCTGGTGCATCGCCCACAGAAGGCGGCGATGGACCGGCTTCAGCCCGTCCCGCACATCGGGCAGCGAGCGGGCGGTGATGGTGGACAGCGCATAGGCGAGGTAGCGTTCGGACAGCGCGTCGGCGAGGCGCGTCTCGCGCGTCGCGCCGCCATCCTCGGCCGGGGTCTTCACGTCGTCGGGCATGGGTGGGATTCGGTCCTGCCTGTCGGGGCGCCTGACTAGCACCGGCCGGCGGAACGGCGCCAGCGACGGCACGGGGGACGGCGCGCGGGGGACGAGGCGGCATGGAAACGATGATCTGGAAGAGGCTCGGCCTCATCGCGCTGCTGCTGGCGCTGCCGCTCGTGGTCTTCGTCGGCGAGACGGGGCGGACGGTGGTGAACGGCGAGGTCGTCGGCGAATACCAGGTGAACTACGCCGGCACGCTGCTTGCCGTGATCGCCTTCGTCCTCGCGCTCGGCGCGGCGCTGCGCCGCACCGTCTCGGTGCGCGAGGACGCGCCGCCAACGCCCGGCTGGGCGCGCGGCCTCGCCGCCGCGCTGGCGCTCGCCGCCGCCGCACAGGTGCTGATCCAGGCGGGTTTCATCGCCGCCTAGTCCTCCGCGCCAGCCAGCGCCGCGATGCGGTCGGCGAGGCGGTGGCGGGCCTCGGGCACCGGGCGGTGCCGCGCGCCGAAGGCGTCGCGCTCCAGGAAATGCCCGGTCAGGCGCAGCCCGGCCTGCCAGCCCCGCGGCCCGCCCGCGCCGCCATCGAGCAGGAAACGCGGCAGGTCGAGCAGCCGCCCGGCATAGGGCGCGGCCGCACCGGCCGAGACCGCCCGCCCGGTGCGCGGCGAGACATGCGTCAGCCCCTCCCGCACCCCCGTCACGGCGCAGGCGCCGAGATCGAGCCCGTAGCCCAGCTCGGCGAGCACGATGCATTCCCAGCGGACGTAGTCGGCCATCACCCCTTCCGCCCCGCCGGCCAGATGGCCGATCAGCGAGACCAGCGCTTGGAAGGCGCGCGGATGCGGCTCGCGCTCGGGCAGCGCATCCGCGGCGATGGCGCAGGCGGAGGAGAGCAGCGCCAGCGCCAGCGGGTCCTCCATCGCCAGCGCCGCGGCCGGGTGGACGAGCTCGCCCGAGAGCGCGCCGAGCTGGTCGGCCAGCCGCGCGGTCCAGCGCGCCTCAACGAGGTTCCCGGGCAGCCAGAGCCCGGCCTGCACGCGCGAGGCACCGCCCTTGGCGAGCCCGGCATGGCGCCCATGCGCCTCGGTCAGCAGCGTGACGACCGCCGCGCCCTCGCCATAGGGCCGGGCATCGAGCACCACCGCGGGGGCCTGCCATTCCATCGCCCGCATATGGAGCGAGGGCCGGGACGGCGCCAGCGCCCCGTCGGCGTGCGCCGCGAGGCCGGGGCTATCCGGCATCCTCCAGGCCGATCGCGCGCAGCCGCGCGCGTTCCTCGTCCCAGCCCTCGCGCTCCTTGACGTTGAGGAAGAGGTGGACCGGGCGTTCGAGCAGCCTCGCGAGCTCCATCCGCGCCGACTGCCCGATGGCGCGGATCCGCGCGCCCTTCTCGCCGATCAGGATCGCCTTCTGCGTGCGGCGCGAGACGTAGATGGTGCAGTCCACCCGCACCGATCCGTCGGCATTCTCCGTCCACTGCTCGGTCTCGACCGAGGCGTGGTGCGGCACCTCCTGGTGCGTCTGGCGCAGGATCTGCTCGCGCACGATCTCGGCGGCGAGCATCCGGTTGGGCAGGTCGGTCAGCTCGTCCTCGGGGAAGAGGTAGGGCCCGGGGGGCATCGCCGCGGCGAGCCTCGCCTCCAGCCGGTCGAGCCCGTCCCCCGTCTCGGCCGAGACCATGAATGTCTCGGCGAAGGTCATCATGGCGTTGAGCTCGGCGGCCAGCGGCAGCAGACGCTCGCGCGGAATGAGGTCGGTCTTGTTCAGGGCGAGCCAGACCGGCCGGCGCGACTTCGCGAGCGTCTCCACGATCCGCCGCACCGCATCCGTCAGCCCCGCCCGCGCATCCACCACCAGCAGCGAGAGGTCGGCATCCTGCGCGCCACCCCAGGCGGCGGCGACCATGGCGCGGTCGAGCCGCCGGCGCGGGGCGAAGATGCCCGGCGTGTCCACCAGGATGATCTGGCTCTGCCCATGCATGACCACGGCGCGGATGCGGAAGCGCGTGGTCTGCGGCTTGGGCGAGACGATGCTGACCTTGGTGCCCGCGAGCCGGTTCACCAGCGTGGACTTGCCCGCATTGGGCGCGCCGAGGATGGCGACGAGGCCGCAGCGCGTCATGGCGCGGCCCCGGCCAGCCAGGCCTCGGCCGCCGCCTGCTCGGCCGCGCGCTTGGTCTCGCCCGCGCCTTCCGCCTCCCGCCCGCCGGCGGCGACGCTGACGACGAAGAGCGGCGCATGCGACGGCCCGCTCGATGAGACCAGCCGGTATTCGGGCAGGCCGAGCCCGCGCCCGAGCGTGTATTCCTGCAGCCGGTTCTTGGCCGAGACGGGCGGCTTGGCGTCCGCCCCGATCAGCCCGGCCCAGTGGCGGCGGATCACGGCGCGCGCCGCCGGCAGCCCGCCGTCGCGGTAGATCGCGCCGAGCAAAGCCTCCATCGCATCGGCCAGCACGGTCTGGCGCGCGCGCAGCCCGGCGCGCTCCTCCCCGGGCGGGACGCGGATCTCCGCCTCGAGGCCCAGCGCCTCGCCCACGCGCGCGAGCGTCTCCCAGGCGACCAGCGCCGAGAGGCGCCGCGTCAGGCTCCCCTCGCGCTCGGCGGGGAAGCGCTCGATCAGCCATTCCGCCATCACGAGGCCGAGCACGCGGTCGCCGAGGAACTCCAGCCTCTCGTTGGAATCGAGCTGCCCGGCGCGGGCATCGGCCGCGCTGCGATGGGTCAGCGCCTGCGCGAGCAGGGCGGGGTCGGCGAAGGCGTGGCCGAGGCGCTCCTCGATCGGGCTCATCGCACGGCGGTGAAGAGGCGGCTCCAGCGAATGGCGAAGGGCCAGCCCCAGACCTCCCACCAGGCCGCCGAGCCGTCCACGGAGAAGAAGATGAACTCCGCGCGGCCCACGAGGTTCTCGACCGGGATGAAGCCGACCGCGTTCATCGCCCGCGAATCGAGGCTGTTGTCGCGGTTGTCGCCCATGGCGAAGACATGGCCCTCGGGCACGCGGAACTCGGGCGTGTTGTCGAAGGGCCCGTCGTCGGTGGCTTCGAGGATCTGGTGCGAGACGCCGGGCTGGCCGTCGAGCGCGGGCAGCGTCTCGAGGAAGCGGCGGACGGTCATGCGCGGCCCGTCCCCTTCCACCGTGAAGGGCCCGAGGCTGTCGCGCCGCACCGCCTGGCCGTTGATGTGCAGGATGCCCCCGCGGACCTGGATGCGGTCCCCGGGCAGGCCGACGATGCGCTTGATGTAGTCCGTGCTGCCGTCGCGCGGCAGCTTGAACACCGCGACATCGCCGCGCCGCGGCAGGGCGCCGAAGATGCGGCCGGAGAACAGGTTCGGGCTGAAGGGCAGCGAGTGCCGCGAATAGCCGTAGGAATACTTCGAGACGAAAAGGTAGTCCCCCACCAGCAGCGTCGGGATCATGGAGCCGGAGGGGATGTTGAACGGCTCGAAGGCGACCGTGCGGATGCCGATCGCGATCAGCGCCGCATAGACGATGGTCTTGATGCTCTCCAGCCAGCCGCCGGACTTCTTCTTCGCCATGGTGCTGTAGGACGGCCTGGTCATGGGGTTGCGCGCGCGCCTTGTGGCACGGGCGCCGCTCTCGCGCCAGAAGGCGATTCGCAGGTCAAGGCAGGGGCACCGCGGTGATCACCACCATGGCCTGGGCGTAGGGGAACTCGTCGGTCATGGTCAGCGCCACCTCGGCCCGGTGGCCGGGGGGCGTGATGGCCGCGAGGCGCGCCGCCGCCCCGCCCGTCATGTGCAGCGTCGGCTGGCCGGAGGGCAGGTTCACCACCCCGAGATCCCGCCAGAACACCCCGGCGCGGAAGCCGGTGCCAAGGGCCTTCGACGCCGCCTCCTTCGCCGCGAAGCGCTTCGCGTAGGTGGCGGTGCGGATGCGTTCGGCCCGCCGCTCGGCCTTGGCGCGCTCGATGGGGGTGAAGATGCGTTCGAGGAAACGGTCCCCGTGGCGGGCGATGGTCTTCTCGATGCGCCGGATGTCCAGCACGTCCGAGCCGATGCCGATGATCATCCGCGCGCCCTCTCGACCTGCGTGACGCCCGGGCAGGCGCGCAGCGCGGCGAGGATGGAAGCGAGATGGCCGGTGTCGCGCACCTCGACATCCACCAGCACCTCGCACCATTCGCCGGAGCGGTTGACGATGCGCAGGCTGTTCACCGCCCCCTCCTGGCGCGCGATCGCGGTGGTCAGGCCGGCGAGCGCGCCGGCGTTGTTCTCGGCCGTCAGCTCGATGCGCCCGACATGGCCGCCGCGCGCCCCGCCGTCATATTCCCAGTCCACGTCGATGAAGCGTTCGGGCGTGGCCGCGAAGGCCTCGAGCCCGTGGCAGTCGTTCTTGTGGATGGTCACGCCGCGCCCGGTCGTGACGATGCCCACGATCCTGTCGCCCGGCAGCGGGTGGCAGCAGCCGGCGAAATGCACCGCCATGCCGGCGACGAGGCCGGTGACGCCCATCGCCGCCTCGCGCCGCGCGGCGGGGCGCTCGGCCTTGCCCGGCGTCAGCGTCGGCCCCGCACCGAGGCGGCCGCGCGGGCGCGCGAGCGGCATCTGGTCCACGCTGCGCGCGGGGGCGCGAAGCTCGGGCACCGCGGCGTGCAGCACCTCGCGCGGGGAGATGTTGCCCGCGGCCACCGCGATGCACAGCGTCTCGAAATCCGGCTGCTTCAGCGGCTTGAGCGCGGGCTCGGCGATCTTCTCGCTGAAGTCGAGCCCCGCGGCGCGGAAGGCCTTGGCGATGGCCGCGCGGCCTTCCTCCTTCTGCTCGGCGCGCTGGCGGGCATGGACGAAGCGGCGGATGCGCGCGCGCGCCTTGCCGGTGACGACGAAGCGTTCCCAGGCCGGGTTGGGCGTGCCGCCGCGGGCGGTGATGATCTCGACCTGGTCGCCGTTCTCGAGCGTGTGGCGCAGCGGCACGATCTTGCCGTTGACCTTCGCACCCACCGTGTTGTCGCCGACCTGGCTGTGCACCTGGTAGGCGAAATCGACCGGCGTCGCGCCGCGCGGCAGTTCGATCAGGTCGCCCTTGGGTGTGAAGCAGAAGACCTGGTCGCGGTGCAGTTCGAGCTTGGTGTGCTCGAGGAACTCCTGCGGCTCGGCGGCGGATTCCAGGATCTCGAGCAGGTCGCGCACCCAGGGGTAGCGCTTGCGGTCCCGCGCGGCCTGCTCGCCCTGCTTGTAGACCCAGTGGGCCGCGACGCCGAACTCGGCGACCTCGTGCATCTCGCGCGTGCGGATCTGCACCTCGATCTTGGCGTTGCGGCGCTCGGGCACGGTCACGCCGGTGTGCAGCGACTGGTAGCCGTTGGTCTTGGGCGTGCTGATCCAGTCCTTGAAGCGCCCGGGCACCACGCGATAGGCGGAATGGATGGCGCCGAGCGCGGCGTAGCAGTCGTGCTTGTCCTTCACGATGACGCGGAAGGCCATGATGTCCGAAAGCTGCTCGAACGCCACGTTCTTGCGCTGCATCTTGAGCCAGATCGAGTAGGGCGACTTCTCGCGCCCCTGCACCTCGATGGCCTCGACGCCGGCCTCGCGCAGCACGCGCCTGAGATCCTGCTCGATCTCCTCGATCAGGTCCGCCCCCTGGCCGCGCAGATAGGTCAGGCGCGCGGCGATGGTCTGCCAGGCATCCGGGTTCATCTCCCGGAAGGCAAGCGTCTCGAGCTCGGTCTTGAGCGCGTCCATGCCGATGCGCTCGGCGAGCGGGGCGTAGATCTCGAGCGTCTCGCGCGCGGTCTTGCGGCGCTTCTCGGGGCTGCCCTTGGCGCCGAGGGTGCGCATGTTGTGCAGCCGGTCGGCGAGCTTGACGAGCAGGACGCGGATGTCCTCGCTCATCGCCAGCACCAGCTTGCGGAAGTTCTCCGCCTGCTTGGTGCGCTCGGACTGCAGCTCGAGGCGCGTCAGCTTGGTGACGCCGTCCACGAGGCGCGCGACTTCCTTGCCGAAGCGCTTCTCGAGCTCGGGCAGGGTGACGCCGGTGTCCTCCACCGTGTCGTGCAGCAGGGCGGTGGCGATGGTGGCGGCGTCGAGCCGGTAGCCCGCGAGGATCTCGGCCACCGCGAGGGGATGGACGATGTAGGGCTGCCCGTCCTCGCGCTTCTGCGGCGCGTGGGCCTCGGCGGCCAGCGCGTAGGCGTCCTCGATCAGGCGGCGGTCGGCGCGCGGGTCGTAGGCGGCGACCTTGGCCGCGAGCTCGGTGCCGGGGCTCGTCGCCTCCTGGGTGCGCAGCCCCTCGGGGGCCAGCGCGGGGCCGGTTGCTCGGGTGCCGCCGGCGCCCTGGCCCATGCGCGCGCGCCCTTAGCGCTTGCCGCCCAGTTCCGCGGCGATGGCGGCCTCGAGATCGTCGGGCGAGAGGTCCTCGGACGCGGCCTCGGGCAGCGTCTCCTCCTGGACTTCCATGATGCCGAAGATGTTCTCGTCGGTGGCGACGATGTCGATGACCTCCTCCTCGGCCGGCTCGGGCTCCGGCGCGCGGCTGAGGGACTTGATCAGGTCCTGCTCCAGCGCGGCGAGGTCCACCTTCTCCTCCGCGATCTCGCGCAGGGCCACGACCGGGTTCTTGTCGTTGTCGCGCTCGACCTCGATCGCCTCGCCGCGGCTGATGTTGCGCGCCCGCTGGGCCGCGAGCAGCACGAGCTCGAAGCGGTTGGGGACCTTCTCGATGCAGTCTTCGACGGTGACGCGCGCCATGGAGGCTCCAATGGGTAGAGGGGCGCGCGGCTTGGGGGCCGTGCGCCCTGGTCTGTCCGGTAACCTCCCCACATAGACAGCGCCGCGCTGCGGTGCAAGATGCCGGCAGCCCTCAGCCCTGCCCGGCCGCGCCGAGGCGGCGGATCTCCTGGCCCTCCACACCGCCGAGCAGCGCCTCCACCGGCAGGCCGAGGGCCGGATGCACCCAGCCCGGCGCCACCTCGGCCAGCGGGCGGAGCACGAAGGCACGCTCATGCGCGCGCGGATGCGGCAGCACCGGCGGCCCCGCCTGCACCCGCCCGCCGAGATCGATCAGGTCGAGGTCGAGCACCCTCGGCGCGTTCGGATAGGGCCGCGCCCGCCCGGCCTCGGCCTCGATGGCGTGCAGGGCGGACAGCAGCACCTCGGGCGTCGTCTCGCCCTCCATCCGCACCACCCCGTTCACGAAGGGCGGCGAGGCCGGGTCGGGCGGGATCGGCGCCGATTCCCACCAGGAGGAGACGGCGAGCACGCGCATCCCCGCCACGCGCGAGAGCGCCCGCACCGCCCATTCGCAGGTCTCGCGCGGGCTCGCGCCGTCCGCGCGCGGAAGGTTGGCGCCGAGCGCGACCAGCGCCGCCTCAACCGCCATGACAGCGCCGGGCGGAGGGTGTAGCGGACGGCACCCCGGCCGCAGGCGGGCCCGGGGCGATGGAGTCGAGGATGGGCACGGGCATGCGGCGCGGCGGCGGGATGGAGCGGGTCGGGCTCTTCGTGGACGGGGCGAACCTCTACCACACCTCGCGCGCCCTCGGCTTCGAGATCGATTTCGCCGCCATGCTCGACTATTTCCGCGGCGGCACCTACCTCGTGCGCGCCTTCTACTACACCGCGCTGGTCGAGACCGAGGACTACTCCCCGCTGCGGCCCCTGACCGACTGGCTCGCCTACAATGGCTGGCAGGTGGTGACCAAGCCGGCCAAGCAGCAGGCCGATCCCGCGGGGCGATTGCGCCTCAAGGGCAACATGGATGTCGAACTCGCGGTGGACATGCTGGAGCTTGCGCCGCAGCTCGACCATGTGGTGCTGTTCTCGGGCGACGGGGCTTTCCGCCGGCTGGTGGAAGCGGTGCAGCGCATGGGCGTGCGGGTGACGGTGGTTTCCAGCACGCGCGTCCAGCCGCCGATGATCGCCGACGAACTCCGCCGCCAGGCCGATGCCTTCATCGAGATCGCGGAGATCGCGCCGGAGTTCACCCGCCGCCAGGTCGAGCCGCGCGGCCGCGCCCCGCTCCCGCCCCCGGCGTCAGCGCCGCGCCCGAGCCGCGCCACCCCCGCCGACCCCTACGCCGACACCTCAGGGGAGCCCGAGGCGTGAGCGAGGCGCCGGGGCGGGACTGCCCGCTCTGCCCGCGCCTCGTCGCCTACCGGGAGGCGAACCGGGCCGCCAACCCGGACTGGCACAACGCGCCCGTGCCCTCCTGGGGGCCGCGGGAGGCGCCGCTGCTGGTGCTCGGCCTCGCCCCCGGCCTGCGCGGGGCGAATCGCACCGGCCGCCCCTTCACGGGCGATTATGCCGGGCGGCTGCTCTACGCGACGCTGCTGCGCTTCGGCCAGGCGCGCGGGGAGTTCCGCGAAAGCCCCGATGACGGCCTGGAACTGACCGGCTGCCGCATCGCCAATGCGGTGCGCTGCGTGCCGCCGGAGAACCTGCCGACGCCGGCCGAGATCCGCGCCTGCAACGGCTTCCTCAAGGCCGAGCTCGCGGCCATGCCCGGCTTGCGCGCGGTGCTCGCCCTCGGCGTGGTGGCGCACAACGCGCTGCTGCGCGCGAAAGCCATCCCGGCCAGCCGCTTCGGCTTCGCCCATGGCGCCATCCACACGCTGCCGGACGGGCTGCTGCTCGCCGATTCCTACCACGTGAGCCGCTACAACACCTCGACGAGGCGGCTGACGGCCGAGATGTTCGAGGCCGCGGTCGCCGCCCTGCTCGCCCGCCTGTCAGGCTGAGGGCGCGGCGAGCGCGGCCTCGATCGCGCGGATCATCTCCGCGCTGTCGGGGGCGACGCGCGTGGCGAAGCCGCGCACGCTGCGCCCGTCCCGCGCCACGAGATACTTGTGGAAGTTCCAGCGCGGCTCGCCGCCCGCCCGCGCCGCCGCCCAGGCGAAGAAGGGATGCGCCTGCGGGCCCCGCACATGCGAGATGGCGGCCATCGGAAAGTCGATGCCGAACTGCGCGTCGCAGAACTCGCGCACCTCGCGGTTGCTGCGCGCTTCCTGGTTGAAGTCGTTCGAGGGCACGCCGAACACCACGAGCCCGCGCTCCCGGTAGCGCTCGTGCAGCCGCTGCAGCGCCGCGTATTGCGGGGTGAAGCCGCAGAAGGAGGCGGTGTTGACCACCAGCAGCACCCGCCCCCGCCAGGCGGCGAGGTCGTGCTCGCCCCCTTCGAGGGCGGGGAAGCGGAAGGACCAGGCATCCGCGGCCGGTGCGGCGGCCATCAGCAGCGGGGCGGCCAGGAGGGCACGGCGCGCGATCTCAGCCATAGCGTTCCTCCATCCAGGGATCGCCGCGGTTGTGGTAGCCGCGCACCTCCCAGAAGCCGGGCCGGTCGGCGGCGAGCAGTTCCACCCGCGTCACCCATTTCGGGCTCTTCCAGAAATAGAGGCGCGGCAGGACGAGGCGCACCGGCCCGCCATGCTGGCGGCTCAGCGGCTCGCCCTCCCAGGAATGGGCGAACATCACGTCGGGGGCGGCGAAATCCTCGAGCGTCAGGTTGGTCGTGTAGCCGTCGTAGCAGGTGAGGCTGACGAAGCGCGCCTCCGGCTTCGGCCGGGCGAGCGCGAGGATGTCGGCCACCTTCACCCCGGCGAAGCGGTTGTCGTAGCGGCTCCATTGCGTCACGCAGTGGATGTCCACCACCATCTCGCTCTGCGGCAGGGCCATGAAGCCGTCCCAGTCGAGCGCGAGGCGGTTCTCGACGAGGCCCTCCACGCGCAGGCGGAACTTCTCCCGCGCGATGTCCGGCTGCACGCCGAGATCGAGCACCGGCCAGTCGCGCACCAGGGTCTGGCCCGGCGGCAGGCGCTCGCGCGCCGGGTCGGCGGTGGTGCCGGTCAGCAGCCGGCCCTCCTCCGCCCAGCGTTCCTTGGTGCGGATCAGATTCTCCTTCACCGCGCCGGTGAGCGGGATGTCGTCCTCGGCCATCGGGGCCCTCCTCGCCCCCACTAGGTGCGCGGGTGGCGCGCGGATGCAAGCCCCGTGGCCCCCCTGGACGATGCGCCGCCGTCATGCAGCATGCTGCATCCCCGGAGCGGCGCCGCGAGGGATGGCGCGCCGGCCCTGATGGGGATGCCATGCGACTGCGAAGCCTTTCTGCCCTTCTCTGCCTGCTCGCCGCGCCGGCGCTCGCCGAGGGCGAGCCCGCGCTGCGCTGGCGCGCGCCCGATGCCGCGGGGGATGCCGCCTGGCGCGCGCTGCTCGCGGCCAATCCGGACCTTGCCGCCGAGGTCCGCGCCGCCCGCTTCGCCCCGGCGCAGGGGCTGCGGCAGATCAGCGTGGACCTGAACGGGGACGGCCGGCCCGAGGTGCTGCTGCACATGAGCCTGCGCGGCTGGTGCGGCTCGGCGGGCTGCAGCGTCTTCGTCCTGACCCGCGGGCCGGACGGCGCCTGGCGCGAGATCTGCACGACGAACGCCGAGCGCGACCGCCCGATCCGCCTGCATGCCGCCGGGGATGCAGGCTGGCGCAGCTTCGACGCCACCGCGCGGGTGCGCTTCCTGCGCGCCGCCGATGGCGCCATCGCCTGCGAGGAGGAGGCGCTGCGGCGGCGCCCGTGAGGGGCGGGGCGGCGAGGAGCCGCGGGGCAGGACGGCATGGGGCGCCCCGCACCGGCACGCGGCCGGAGACGTCGCGGCGAGCGCGGCGGCCGGCGAGGCCCTGGCCACCCCTGCCCGGCCGGGCATGGAACGCCCCGGGCCGGCCGGCCGACGCCCCTCGACGGCCCGGCCATCCGGGAAGCGCCCCGCGCGCGGTCAAGCAATCGCGCCTTCCCGGCGTGTCGACGGCCCAGCGTGTCCCGCGCGGCCGCCCGATCCCCGCTTGCCTGGACGGTGCCGTCAGCGGCGCCGGCGGAACCGCCCGAGCCCGAACAGGCCCGCAAGCCCGGCCGCCAGCAGGGGCGCCGGGCCCGGCCCCGGCACGGCCACGAAGGAGAGCGTGTCCAGCCCGAAATCGTTCCCGACCGCGACACGGTTCGCGTTGCGCAGGGCGATGCTCGCCGTCTCCGCCGTTCCCGATGACCACCGCGCGGTGAAGGGCACCCAGGCGCCCACCGTCGCCGAGGGCGTGAAGTGCAGGATCTCCTCCCCGTTGATGGCCAGCGACAGGCTCGGCGGTGCATCCGGATAGAGCAGCGTGATCCAGCCGGTGAAGGCATAGACCGTGCCCGGCAGGACGCCGAGCGGCGCGGCCGTGGACCAGACGAGGCCGCTGCCGGCGGCCGCGCCATTGACCGCCATGAAGGCCGAACCCGAATGCGGCGCACCCGAGAACAGCGGGTGGAAGGCGGGCACCTCCCGCCCCGGCGCGGTGCCGGCGATGGCGTAGCGGCCTTCCGCCCACAGCCCCAAGCCGCCGGGGGCGGCCACAGGCGCGAGTTCGGTGGCGAAGCCCGAATATCCGGCCTCGAAACCGCCATTGACGATCAGGGAGGAGGCGGAGGCGGCGCCGCCCAGCATCGCGAGGCCGGCAAGCGCGGCCGCGAGAGAGCGCAGGATCATGTGTCATTCCGAGCGCAAGAAGAAGCGTCTCGGTTTTCGAGACAAACGACGCAAATCAGGAAGCACGATCCGTGCCGGTCCCGGACATCGAGACATTCCAGGCACTTCGCAGGCGCCGCCCGGCCGGGTGAGGCGGAAGTGTCAGGAATCCCGACGCCGCCTCACCCCTTCTCGCGCATCAGCCGCGCCTTGTCGCGCTGCCAGTCGCGCGCGGCGATGGCAGCCCGCTTGTCGTGCTTCTTCTTCCCCTCCGCGAGGCCGAGCAGCACCTTGGCCCGCCCGCGCTCGTTGAAGTGGATGTCGAGCGGCACCAGCGTCGCCCCCTCGCGCGTGATGGCGCCGGTCAGGGACTGCACCTGCTTGCGGTGCAGCAGCAGCTTGCGCGGCCGGCGCGGCTCGAACTTCGCCATGAAGGATCCGGCCTGCCATTCGGGGATGTAGCAGTTGAACAGCCACATCTCCCCGTCGCGCTCGCCCGCCCAGGCCTCGGACAGCGTGGCGCGGCCCGCGCGCAGCGACTTCACCTCGGGGCCGATCAGCGCGAGGCCGGCCTCGATCGTCTCGCCGATCTTGTAGTCGAAGCGCGCCTTGCGGTTCTGCGCCGCGACGCCGTGCGAGATGAGGCCCTTTTTCATGTGCCCTCAGATGCCGGGCGGCGCGCCTCCGCGCGCCTTGGCTTCGCGCCCCGCACTGTCGCCCCGGTCGCAACAGGCGGTCTCGGCGCGGTCGCGCTTCGCGCTTCCGGCCCGAGGCAAGGCCTCGGGCCGCCCTGGATGGTCCGTGCCGGCCGGGTCAGTTCAGTAGCCCCACCGAGACCATCGCCTCGCGCACCCGCGCCTTGCTCTGCTCGGCCAGCGGCGCGAGCGGCAGGCGGCAATGCTCGGTGCTGCGGCCGATCAGGCTCGCCGCATACTTCACCGGGCCCGGCGAGGTCTCGCAGAACAGGGCGTCGTGCAGCGGCACGAGGCGATCCTGGATCGCCATCGCCTCGCGCGTGCGCCCCTCGCGCCAGGCCTTCTGCATCTCGGCGCAGAGGCGCGGGGCGACATTCGCGGTCACGCTGATGCAGCCCACCCCGCCCGAGGCGTTGAAGGCGAGCGCCGTGTGGTCCTCGCCCGAGAGCTGGATGAACGCCTCCCCGCAGGCGCGCCTGGTGTGCAGCGGGCGCGTGAGGTTGGCGGTCGCGTCCTTCACGCCCACGATGTTCTTGTGCCGCGCGAGCCGGGCCATGGTCTCGACCGACATGTCCACCACGCTGCGCCCGGGGATGTTGTAGATGAACATCGGGATGTCCACGGCATCCGCGATGGCCGTGAAGTGCAGGAACATCCCCTCCTGCGTCGGCTTGTTGTAGTAGGGCGTGACGACGAGGATCGCGTCCGCCCCGGCCTTCTTCGCATGGTCCGCGAGGTCGATCGCCTCGGCGGTCGAGTTGCTCCCCGCCCCGGCGATCACCGGCACGCGGCCCTTCGCACCCTCGATGCACATCTCGACCACGCGCTTGTGCTCGTCATGCGAGAGCGTCGGGCTCTCGCCGGTGGTGCCGACAGGGATCAGCGCCTCGGTCCCCTCGGCGATCTGCCAGTCCACGAGGTCGAGGAAGGCTTTCTCGTCCAGGGATCCGTCCGCGCGCATCGGCGTGATCAGCGCGACCATCGAACCCCTGAACATCACGGCATCCTCCCGATATCCGGCAATGGCGCGCAACCTAGGCTCCGCCCGGTCATGGGACAAGGCCGCCGGGACAAGCGGGGGCCGGATCGGCTAGGAAGCAGCCATGCGCCGCCTGCTGATCCTCGCCCTCCTCGCCCTGCCGCTCCCCGCCGCCGCGCAGCCCTGGGCGCCCGAGGGCGCGCGCGCGGCCGGGCGCCAGGCGCTCGCCGCCGCCGCCGCCGGGCGCTGGGGGGAATCGGAGTCCTTCGCCGCCGCGGCCGACCCGCTCGCCGCCAAGATCGCGCTGTGGATCCGCCTGTCGAACCGCACCGCGCCGGCCTCGGCCGCGGAACTCGTGGCCTTCCTCGCCGAGAACCCCGACTGGCCCTTCCAGGACGCCATGATCCGCCGGGCCGAGGCCGCGCTCGCCGTCGAGGGCGAGGATGCGCTCGCGCTGCGGCACTTCGCGCGCCACCCCGCCCGCACCCTGCAGGGCACGCTGCGCCATGCCGAGACGCTCGCCCGCGCCGGGCGCGCCGCCGAGGCGCAGGCGGTCGTGCGCGCGGGCTGGACGAGCCTCGGCGCCGACCCGCTCGCGGAGGAGACGCTGCTGCTGCGCTTCGGCAGCGCGCTGACCGAGGAGCACCACTGGCAGCGCTTCGACCGTCTCGCCTTCGCGCGCGACCTCGCGGGGGCGGCGCGCGCCGCGCAGCGCCTTTCGGGCGCCCGCGCCGCGGCGGCCAATGCGCGGCTCGCCCTCGCCCGCGAGGATGACGCCGGGCTCGCCGCGCGCCCCGCCGATATCGGCCTCGCCTTCGAGCAGGCGCGGCTGCTGCGCCGCCGCGACCGCGACAGCGAGGCCGCCGCCGTCTGGGCCGCCGCCGAGCGCCTGCCCCTGCCGGCCGAGCCCGAGGCCGCGCGGGCCATCTGGGCCGAGCGCCAGGTGCTCTCGCGCAAGCTTCTGCGCCTCGGCCAGGAGCGCGAGGCCTATCGCACCGCCGCCGGCCACGGCATCGCCACCCCGGGCGAGCCGCGCCAGGAGGCCGAGTTCCTCGCCGGCTTCATCGCGCTGCGGCGGCTGAACGACCCCGCCGCCGCCGAGCGCCATTTCGGCCTGGTCGGGCAGGACAGCCGCTCGGTCATCACCCGCGCCCGCGCCGCCTATTGGCAGGGGCGGGCGCTCGAGGCGCGCGGCGACCGTGGCGCGGCGCGGGCGCGCTACGCCGCCGGGGCCGAGCTGCCGGTCGCCTTCTACGGCCAGCTCTCCGCCCTCGCGCTCGGCGAGAGCACGGCGCAGCTCTCCGCGCGCATCGCCCGCGCCCCGGCGCCGCCGGTGACGACGCCGCGCGCGGCGGATTTCGCGGCGCGCGAACTGGCGCGCGCGGTGCTGACGCTCGCCGATCTCGGCGACACGCGGCGTGCCCGCATCTTCCTGCTGCGCCTCGAGGACATGGCGAATGACGGCACCGACCGGATGCTCGCCGCGCGGCTCGCGAACCATATCGGCCGCCCCGACCATGCCGTGTGGGTGGCCCGCCGCGCGGGTGCGGCGGGCGACATCCTGTTCCCCGAGGGCTGGCCGACGCCCTACCGCCCGCCGGTCACGAGCCCCGAGCCCGCCCTCATCCACGCCATCACCCGCCAGGAGAGCAATTTCGACACCGAGGCCGTCTCCGGCGCCAATGCGCGCGGGCTGATGCAGCTCCTGCCCTCGACCGCGACGGTGGTCGCGCGGCGGCTCGGCATGCAGGTGAGCGTGGCGCAGCTCACCCAGAGCCCCGAGACCAACATGCGCCTCGGCGCCGCCTATCTCGAGCAGATGCTCGAGCGCTACGCCGGCGCGCTGCCGCTCGCCGCCGCCGCCTACAATGCGGGCCCGGGGCGGGTGGACCAGTGGCTCGGCACCTATGGCGACCCGCGCGGGGGCGATGTGGACATGCTCGACTGGATCGAGCAGATCCCCTTCACCGAGACGCGCAACTACGTCCAGCGCGTGATCGAGAACGTCATCGTCTATCGCGCGCGCGACGCGGCGAGCGCAGCACTCGACCATCCCCTCTCCCCCTGGCTGCGGCAGGCGCGGTGACGGCGCGGGAGGTCGCGCTCTGCGCCCGCGACGGGCTGCGCATCGCGGCGACCGAATGGCCCGGCGCGCGCGATCGGGCGGCGGTGCTGTGCCTGCCGGGCATCTGCCGAACGCGGCTCGACTTCGCGGCCCTCGGCGCGCGGCATGCGGGCAGGCGGCGCGTCGTCGCGCTCGACTACATCGGCCATGGCGACAGCGCGCGCGCGGCCGATCCCGCCCGCTACCGGCCGGAGGCGCTGATCCGCGACGTGCTCGACGCCATGGCCGCGCTGCACCTGCACCGCGTGGTGCTGGTGGGCACATCCTTCGGCGGCCTCTGCGCCATGGCGATCGGCGCGATGCGCCCGGCCGCGCTTGCCGCCGTGGCGCTGAACGACATCGGCCCGGAGATCGCGCCGGCAGCGCGCGAGGCGGTGCTCGACCTGATCGGCCGCGACCCCGCACTCGCCTCGCTGGACGAGGCCGCTTCCTGGCTGCGCGCCCACCACCCGCCGCTGCCCGGCCTCGACGAGGAAGGCTGGCGCGCCTTCACCGCCCGCACCTTCGCGCCGGGCGAGGACGGGCGCTGGCATCCGCGCTGGGACATCCGCATCGGGCAGCAGGCGATCGGCGCGGCGGCGGGCAAGCCGCCGGACCTCTGGGCGTTCTTCGGCGCGCTGCGGCGGCTGCCGCTGATGCTGGTCTGGGGCGAGGCGAGCACGCTGCTGACCGCCGCAACGGTCGCGGCGATGCGCGCCGCACGGCCCGACATGGCCGTCACCGCCCTGCCCGGCACCGGCCACGCGCCGAGCCTGCACGAGGCGGCGGCCATCGCGGCCCTCGACGCCTTCATCGCGGCGCAGCCATGAGCGCGGCGATGATGGTCGCGACCCTCGGCGGGATCGGGCGGCTGCGGCCGGGGCCGGGCACCTGGGGCTCGCTCGCGGTGCTGCCGGCGGCCCTCCTCGGCCCCGCGGGCGCGCTGCTGCTCGCCGCCGTCGCGGCCGTGGCCGGCTGGCTCGCGGTGCGCGCGCTGCCGGCGGACGGGCCGCAGGATCCCGGCTGGATCGTGGTGGACGAGGCGGCGGGGATGCTGCTCGCCCTCGCCGCGCTGCCGGCCGGGGCGGGCTGGGCCGGCGTGGCGCTGGCCTTCCTGCTGTTCCGCGCCTTCGACATCCTCAAGCCCTGGCCGGTATCCTGGGCCGACAGGCAGGAGGGCGCGACGGGCGTGATGCTGGACGACATCCTCGCCGGGGCGATGGCCGCGGCGGTGCTGCTGGCGCTGGGCGCGATCGCGCCCGGCCTGTTGTGACCATGCTGCCCGAGGCCACACTCGATGAGGCTCGCGCGCTGCTCGCCGCGCTGGAGGCGCGCGGGCAGACGCTCGCCACCGCCGAATCCTGCACCGGCGGGCTGATCGCCGCCGCGCTGACGGCGATCGCCGGGTCCTCCGCGGTGGTGATGGCAGGCTTCGTGACCTATTCCAACGAGGCCAAGATCCGCATGCTCGGCGTGCGGGCCGAGACGCTGGCCGCCCATGGCGCGGTGAGCGAGCCGGTCGCGCGCGAGATGGCCGAGGGCGCGCTGGCGCGCGCGGAGGTGGATGTCGCCCTCTCCTGCACCGGCATCGCGGGCCCCGGCGGGGCGACGCCGGGCAAGCCGGTCGGGCTGGTGTTCATCGGCTGCGCGCGGCGCGGCGCGGCGACGCGGGTCGAGCGCCACGTCTTTCCCGGGGACCGGACGGCGGTGCGCGCGGCGACGGTCGCGGCGGCGCTGCGCCTCGCGATGCCGGGCTGAGCGCCGGGACTGCGGCGCGAAGGCCACAGCGGCGATGCGCGTGCGGCGCGACTCGGCCGCGACGTTGCTCGCCTGCACGGCGCGGAGGCAGGATGCCCGCATGAGCAGCGAGGATGCCGCCAAGCCCCGCCGTATCCCGCGCCGCGCCTGGCTCGGCGCCATGGGGGCGGCGGCGCTCGGCGTGCCGTCCGCGCGGGCGGACCTGCTCGGCTACGGCGATGTGCCGCTGCCCGTGCCCGCCACGCTGCCGCCGCGCGAACGCTGGCTGTGGCTGCAGAACAATGTCGGCGAGGAGGTCGCGGTCGCCTACCGCGCGGGCCAGGACTACGACCTGCGCGCGATGGTGCGCATCCAGCGCCTGCTGCGCGACCTGCGCGCCGATGTGGCGGGGCCGGTGCCCGCGCTGCTGCTCGACATGCTCTCGTTGATCCAGGAACGCATCGGCTATACGCGGCCGCTGCACGTGATCTCGGGCTACCGCACGCCGCAGACCAACGCCTCCCTGCCCTTCGCCGCGCCGAACAGCCTGCACATGCGCGGCATGGCGGCCGACATCGTGGTGCCGGGCATGGCGCAGGCGGATGTCTGCGCCCATGCCATGCTGCTCTCGCACCATCTCGGCTTCATGGGGATCGGCTGGTACGGCTCCTTCACCCATGTGGACATCGGGCCGAAGGCGTCCTGGTCGCGGATGCTGTAGCGCCGCGCGCGCCTACCCGTAGCGCAGCCGCCAGAGCACATAGGCGCCGACCGCGCCCATCACCGCGAGGATGATGCCGCCCGTGGAGGCGAGTTCGTTCTCCGCATGCACCGCGGAGGGATCCTGGGTGGAGACGACGAAGGGCTGGCGGCCCTCCGGCTTGCGGATCCGCATCCGCGCCGGGGCCGGGCCGTCGCCCGCCTCGCCCCGGCCGCGGGCGCGGCGCGGCTCGGCCTCCCCCATCGCGAAGATCGGATCGCCCGCGAGGATGTAGCGCTCGACATAGCGATAGCGCGTCGGCGTGCTGCCGAGGATGGAGGAGAATCCGCCCGAGACGCGGAGGACGGGCGGGGTGTAGCTGCCCGGCTGCAGCTCGGGCTCGGCGGCGCCGGGGGCGGGGCGCTCCTCGGCGCCCTCCCAGGCGCTCCAGCCGGTCTCGTGCACGCGCGCGCCCTCGGGCATCACGAGGCAGGTCGCCTTGCCGTCGGTCACGTGGATCGGCTGCGCGCTGGTCTGCTCGAAGATGCGCTCCCAGCGCGGGCCGGTGTCGCCGGGCCGGTCCCGCTGGGTGAGCGGCGGGGGGCGGAGTTCCTCCACCCAGGCCTCGAACCAGGCGCAGCGCCGCCCGGAGAGCGGCGCGCGCAGGTTCCCCTCGGCGACCTTCCCCCAGACCACGCCATAGCCGGGCGCGAGGTCCGAGACCTCCACCGGGCGCATCCGCCGCATGGTGCGCGCGACCCATTTCGACCAGATCGCGATGCCGATCCCCATCACGATCATCGCGAGGGGGAAGAGCATGAAGAAGGCGAAGAAGGCGAAGGGCATCGTGCTCACGGCGGTTCCTCCTCCCGCGGCGGGATCGTCAGGCCGCGGCGAGCGCGGCGCGGATCTCCAAGACGGCCTCCTCGATTATCGGTGCCGTGACGTCGAGATGCGTGCAGGCGCGCACCCGCCCGCCGAGGCCCGAGACGGCCACGCCGCGCAGGCGGAGCCTCTCCTGCAGCTGCGCGACCGTCATGCCGCATCCCTTGATGTCGAAGAAGACGAGGTTGGTGTCGGGCTCCTCCACCACCACGCCGGGGATCTGCCGCAGCCCGCGCGCGAGCGCCTTGGCATTGGCATGGTCCTCGGCGAGCCGGTCCACATGGTGGTCGAGGGCGTAGAGGCAGGCGGCGGCGCAGATGCCGGCCTGGCGCATCGAGCCGCCGAGCCGCTGCTTCCACCGCCAGGCCTGGCCGATGAACTCGGCGCTGCCGCACAGCACGGCGCCGAGCGGCGCGCCGAGCCCCTTGGTGAAGTCGAGCCAGACGCTGTCGTAGTTCGCCACCATGTCCTTCGGCGCGATGCCGGCGGCGACGCAGGCATTCATCAGCCGCGCGCCATCCATGTGCGTCGCCCAGCCCTGCTCATGCGCGACATCCGCGACCGCGTTCAATTGCGCGAGCGGCCAGATCGCCCCGCCGCCGATGTTCGCCGTCTGCTCCACCTCGAGCAGCCGCTGCGGCGGCGCGTAGCGCGTGCGCGGGCGGATCGCGGCGCGCACGTCCTCGGCGGTGAACATCCCGCGCGGGCCCTTGAGCGGCATGATCTGCACCCCGGCCAGCGCGGCATGGGTGCCGCCCTCGCTGTGCAGGATGTGGCTCGTCTCGTGCGCGACGACCTCATCGCCCTTCGAGCAATGCGTCAGGATCGCGATGACGTTGCACATGGTGCCGGAGGGCAGGAACACCGCCGCCTCCTTGCCCATCAGCGCCGCCATGCGGTCGCAGAGTTCGTGCACCGTCGGGTCGTCGCCGTGCTGCTCGTCGCCGACCTCGGCGCGCATCATCGCCTCCTTCATCGCGGGCGTCGGGCGCGTCTGGGTGTCGGAATAGAGGTTGATGCGCACGGGCGGCGCGCCGGCGGGCGGGCGAAGGGGGGCGTGGACCATGTCTCGTCCTGTCCTGGATGCGGTTGCGCCGAGGATGCCCGCCGCGCGAGCATCCGGCCAGAGGGGGGAGTTCCGCCATGGTCGCCATCCGCAAGATCGCGTTGCTGCGCGAGGAAGCCTCTTCCGAACTCGGCGAGGCCGGCGCGCGGCCGGTCGTGCGCGCGGTGGCGCTGGTGGCGATCGCCAACCCCTGCGCGGGGCGCTTCGTCGCGGATCTTTCCGCCCTGGTGGAGGCGGGCGGGATGATCGCCGCGCGCGTCGCCCCGGATCTGGTGCGGTTGCTGCCGGGACCGGCGGTCTCCTACGGCAAGGGGGCGATCATCGGCACGGCGGGCGAGATCGAGCACGGCCACGCGCTGCTGCACCCGAAGATGGGCGCGCCGCTGCGCGCGGCGATCGGCGGCGGCGCGGCGCTCATCCCCTCGGCGGCCAAGATCGGGGCGCCGGGGGCGGCGCTGGACCTGCCGCTCGGCCACAAGGACGATGCCTGGTCCCGCGGGCATTTCGACGCCATCACCGTCAGCCTCGGCGATGCGCCGCGCCCGGAGGAGATCCTGGTCGCGATCGCGCTGGCCGATGGCGGGCGGCTGCTGCACCGGATCGGCGAAGGCGCGAAGCGCTGAGCCCGGCGCCGCGCGCGCGGGTCAGCCCGTCGCGGAGGGCGCCGCGCTGCCCGGCGCCACCGCGGCCGTGCTACGCCCGTAGAGCGCCATGGCGCGGCGCTCGAAGGCGCGCACCATCAGGCGCACCGCCTCGTTGAACACCACGCCGATCGCCATCTGCAGGATGCGCGAGCGGAACTCGAAATCCACGAAGAAGTCCACCTCGCAGCCCTGCGGCACCGGGCTGAAACGCCAGTGGTTGTTGAGGTAGCGGAAGGGGCCCGTCTCGTAGGTGACGTGGATGTGCCCCGGCCGGTCGAGGCCGACGCGCGAGCGGAAGGTCTCTCGGAACATCTTGAAGCCGATGGTCAGGTCCGCGACCAGCACCTGCTCGTCGCGCGAGAGGATGCGTGCGCCGACGCACCAGGGCAGGAACTCCGGGTAGCGCCGCACATCCGCCACCAGGTCGAACATCTGCTCCGGCGTGTAGCGGAGGATCTTCTTCTCGGCGTGGGTCGGCATGTCAGGCGCGGGCCGGCAGGCGTGCCTCGCGCGCGGCGCGCAGGGCGGCGAAGTCGCGATCGGCGTGGTAGCTGCTGCGCGTGAGTGGCGTCGCCGAGACCAGCAGGAATCCCTTGCCGCGCGCGGCCTTGGCGTAGTCCTCGAACTCCTCGGGCGTCACGAAGCGGTCCACCGCGGCGTGCTTGACGGTCGGCTGCAGATACTGGCCGATGGTCAGGAAATCGACATCGGCCGAGCGCAGGTCGTCCATCACCTGCAGCACCTCGATCCGCTTCTCCCCGAGGCCCACCATCAGGCCGGACTTGGTGAAGACCGAGGGATCGAGCTGCTTCACCCGGTCGAGCAGCCTCAACGAATGGTAGTAGCGCGCACCGGGCCGGATCGTCGGGTAGAGCGCGGGCACAGTCTCGAGGTTGTGGTTGAAGACGTCCGGGCGGGCCTCGACCACCACCTCCAGCGCGCCGTCCTTGCGCAGGAAATCCGGCGTCAGCACCTCGATGGTGGTGCCGGGGGCGGTGGCGCGGATGGCGCGGATGGTCCGCGCGAAATGCTCCGCCCCGCCATCGGGCAGGTCGTCGCGGTCCACGCTCGTCACCACCACATGGCGCAGGCCGAGGGCGGCGACCGCCTCGGCCACGCGGCGCGGCTCGTCGGCATCGAGGGGGCGCGGGATGCCGGTGGCGACGTTGCAGAAGGAACAGGCGCGGGTGCAGGTCTCGCCCATGATCATCATGGTGGCGTGGCGCTGCGACCAGCATTCACCGATGTTCGGGCAGGCGGCTTCCTCGCAGACCGTGACCAGCTTCTGCTCGCGCATCAGGGTGCGCGTCTCGTGATAGACCGGGTGCGTCGGGGCCTTGACGCGAATCCAGGCGGGCTTGCGCTGGATCGGGTTGTCCGGGCGATGCGCCTTCTCCGGGTGCCTCTCGGCACCCGTGCGGGGCTTCCGGTGGTCGATCTCGATGCGGGTCGTCATGGGGTGTTCCGGCCCGCCATATAGGGGGTTCCCGCGGCTTGCGCGAGGCTGCCCCGCCTCAGATGTGGATCACCCGGCCATAGGCGTCGAGGACGGATTCGTGCATCGCCTCGCTCACCGTGGGGTGCGGGAAGACGGTGTGCATCAGTTCCGCCTCCGTCGTCTCGAGCGTGCGGGCGATGGTGTAGCCTTGGATCATTTCGGTGACCTCGGGACCGACCATGTGGGCGCCGAGCAGCGCGCCGGTCTTCGCATCGAACACGGTCTTGACGAAGCCCTCCGGCTCGCCGAGGGCGATTGCCTTGCCGTTGCCGATGAAGGGGAAGCGGCCGACCCTGACCTCGTGGCCCTTGGCCTTGGCGGCGGCCTCGGTGAGCCCGACGCTCGCCACCTGCGGGCGGCAATAGGTGCAGCCCGGGATGTTCGATGTGTCCATGGGATGCGGGTGCAGGCCGGCGATGGCCTCGACGGCGACGATGCCCTCGTGGCTCGCCTTGTGGGCGAGCCAGGGCGGGCCGGTCAGGTCGCCGATGGCATAGACACCGGGCTCGCCCGTGCGGCACATCGCATCCGTCACGACATGCGTGCGGTCCACCTGCACCCTGGAGCCTTCCAGGCCAATGTTCTCGACATTGCCGACGATGCCAACCGCCGAGATCAGCCGGTCGGCCTTGATCTCGGTGACCTTGCCCCCGGCCTCGACGATGGCGGCGACGCCATCGCCCTCCTTGCGGACGCCCTGGACCTTGGCGCCCGTGATGACCTTCATGCCCTGCTTGACGAAGGCCTTCTGCACGAAGGCGGAAACCTCGGCATCCTCGACCGGCAGGATGCGATCCATCACCTCGATGAGCGTGACCTCGGCGCCCATGTTGAGGAAGAAGGAGGCGAATTCCGAGCCGATCGCGCCCGAGCCGATAACGATCAGGCGCTTCGGCATGGCCGGCGGCACCAGCGCTTCCTTGTAGGTCCAGATCAGCCTGCCGTCGGGCTCGATCCCCGGCAGCACGCGCGCCCGCGCGCCGGTGGCGAGGATGATGTGCTTGGCCGCCAGTTCCGCGACCGGCTTGCCGTCCTTGGTCACCGCCACCTTGCCGGGGCCGGCCAGCGCGCCGTGCCCGTCGAAGACCGTGACCTTGTTCTTCTTCAGCAGCCCCTTCACGCCCATCGAGAGCTGGCCCGCCACCGCGCGCGAACGCTTGACCACCTTGGCGAAGTCGAAGCGCACATTGTCGGCGGCGAAGCCATAGGCGTCGAGGCTGTGCAGCAGGTGGTTGATCTCGGAAGCGCGCAGCAGCGCCTTGGTCGGGATGCAGCCCCAGTTGAGGCAGATGCCGCCGAGGTGCTCGCGCTCCACCAGCGCGACCTTCATCTTGAGCTGCGCGGCGCGGATCGCGGCGACATAGCCGCCGGGGCCGCCGCCCACCACCACCAGATCGAACTGCTCGGCCATCACGCAGCCTCCTTCGCAAGCGTTGCGAGCGCGTCGCCGGCCAGGCGCCGCGTGATCCATTCCTTCATGCTCTCCGCGCCCATCGCGTCATAGGTCGCGATGGCAGGCTGGTTCCAGTCCAGCACGTTCCAGGCGAGCCGCCCGCCGCCTTCTTCCAGCGTGTCCCTCGCCAGCCGGGCGAACAGCGCCCTGGCGATGCCGCGGCGGCGGAAGCGCGGTTCCACCCAGAGATCCTCGAGCCACCGCCCGTGCCGCGCGAGGAAGGTCGAGAAGGTCCAGTGGTAGAGCGCCATGCCCGCCGGTTCGCCCTCCCACTCCGCCACCAGGCACCCCGCGCGCTGCGGGGTGCCGAAGATGGCGGCGTGGAAATCGGCCTCGGTGCCGCGCGCCTCGTGCGCGAGCCTCTCGTACGCGGCCAGCGCATGGACGAAGCGCGTGATGGTCGGCACGTCGGCGGGCACCGCCTCCCGGATGACCAGGGCCGTCACAGCAGCAGGCTCAGCGGATCCTCGATGGTGCGCTTGAGCGCCTGCATGAACTCCGCCGCCAGCGCCCCGTCGATCACGCGATGGTCAACCGAGAGCGTGCAGGTCATCACCGTCGCGATCGCCAGCGCGCCATCCTTCACCACAGGCTTCTGCAGCCCGGCGGAGACCGCCAGGATGCCGGCCTGCGGCGGGTTGATGATCGCGCTGAAATCGCTGACGCCATACATCCCCATGTTGGAGATGGAGAAGCCGCCGCCCTGGAACTCCTCGGGCTTCAGCTTGCCGGCCTTCGCGCGCGCCGCGAGATCCTTCATCTCGTTGCTGATCGCAGCCAGGCCCTTCTTGTCCGCCTGCCGCACGATCGGCGTGATCAGCCCTTCCGGGATGGACACCGCCACCGAGATGTCCACGTCGTGGTACTGAAGGATCGCCTCCTCCGTCCAGCTCGCGTTGCACTGCGGGAAGCGGCGCAGCGTGGCGGCCGTGGCCTTGATGACGAGGTCGTTGACGCTGAGCTTGTAGGCCCCCGGGCCGTCCTTGGGCGAACGCGCATTGAGGTCGGCGCGCAGCTTCAGCAGCGCGTCGATCTCGATGTCCATCGTCACGTAGAAATGCGGGATGGTCGCCTTGGATTCCGACAGGCGGCGGGCGATCACCTTGCGCATCGTGCTGTTCGGCACGGCGGTGTGCGGCGCGGTGATGGCGACCGGCGCCGGGGCGGGCTTCGGCGCGGGCGCGGGAGCGGCCGCGGCTGCCGCCGAGGCGGGTGCGGCGGCCGGCCCGCGCGCGAGCGCCGCCTCCACATCCGCCTTCACGATGCGCCCGTTCGGCCCCGAGCCCTTGATGCGCGCGAGGTCGAGCCCCGCCTGCTGCGCCATGCGCCGCGCGAGCGGAGAGACGAAGATGCGCTCGCCCTTCACCGGCGGGTCCGGCTGCGGGTCAAAACCCTTCGTCGCGGCAGGGGACGGGGTGGCAGCCGGTGCCGGCGTGGCCGCGGGCGCGGGCGCGGCGGCCGGTGCGCCGGCAGCGGGCACCGCCTCGCCTTCCTCCACCAGCACCGCGATCACGTCGTTCACCTTCACGCCCTGGGTGCCGCCGGGCACCAGGATCCTGCCGAGGATGCCCTCGTCCACGGCCTCGACTTCCATCGTGGCCTTGTCGGTCTCGATCTCGGCGATGACGTCGCCGGCCTTGATGCGCTCGCCTTCCTTCTTCAGCCAGCGCGCCAGGTTGCCCTCCGTCATGGTGGGGGAGAGCGCGGGCATCAGGATGTTGGTCGCCATCGTCTCAGCCCCTCACTTGTAGGTCACGCGGCGCGCCGCCTCGACCACCTGCTCGAGGCGGGGCAGCGCGAGTTTCTCGAGGTTCGCCGCATAGGGCATGGGCACGTCCGCGCCCGTCACGCGCACCGGCGGGGCGTCGAGGTGGTCGAAGCAGGTCTCCATGATCTGCATCGCGACCTCGGCGCCGATGCCGGCGAAGGGCCAGCCCTCCTCCAGCGTGACGAGGCGGTTGGTCTTGCGGACGGAATTCGCGATCGTCTGCGTGTCCAGCGGCCGGAGCGAGCGCAGGTTGATCACCTCCGCGCTGATGCCCTGCTCGGCGAGCTTCTCGGCGGCCTGCATCGCCATGCCGACCATGATCGAGAAGGCAACGATCGTCACGTCCGTGCCCGGACGCTCCACCTTCGCTTTGCCGATCGGCAGGATGAAGTCCTCATCCGTCGGGCAATCGAAGGTCTGCCCGTACATGATCTCGTTCTCGAGAACGATGACCGGGTTCGGGTCGCGGATCGCCGCGCGCAGCAGCCCCTTGGCATCGGCCGAGGACCACGGCGCGACCACTTTCAGCCCCGGGCAATGCGCATACCAGGAGGCGTAGCACTGCGAGTGCTGTGCGGCGACGCGCGAGGCCGCACCGTTCGGCCCGCGGAAGACGATCTGGCAGCCGAGCTGCCCGCCCGACATGTAGAGCGTCTTGGCGGCCGAGTTGATGATCTGGTCGATCGCCTGCATCGAGAAGTTGAAGGTCATGAACTCGACGATCGGCTTGAGGCCGGTGAAGGCCGCGCCGACCGCCATGCCGGTGAAGCCGTGCTCGGTGATGGGCATGTCCATCACGCGCTTCGGCCCGAACTCGTCGAGCAGCCCCTGGCTGACCTTGTAGGCACCCTGGTACTGCGCGACCTCCTCGCCGATCAGGAACACGTCGGGGTCGGCACGCATCTCGGCGGCCATGGCATCCCGCAGCGCCTCGCGCACCGTGATGGGCCTGGTCGGGCCCCAGTCGCGCTCGGGTTGCACCTCGGGCGCGCGCGGCGCGGCGGGAACGGTCGCATCCAGGCGCTGCGCCGCGCCGGCATCGGCGATCATCTTCTCGTTCTCGCGCGGGTTCTTCTGCGTGATGCCGTGCATGGTCTGCGCCGCCCCGCCATTGGCGCCGCCGTCGAGCTCGGCGATCGGGCTGTTGACCTGCACGCCCTCGGTGCCCTCGGGCACCAGGATGGCGGTGATGGTGCCCTCGTCCACCGCCTCGACCTCCATCGTGGCCTTGTCGGTCTCGATCTCGGCGATCACGTCGCCGGACTTCACCGCATCGCCTTCCTTCTTCAGCCAGCGCGCGAGCTTGCCCTCGGTCATGGTCGGCGAGAGGGCGGGCATCAGGATCACAGCACCCATCTCAGCGGGCCTCCACCAGCACGTCGGTCCAGAGTTCGGATTCGGGCGGCTCGGGGCTCTGCTGCGCGAAGTCGGCGCTGTCCTGCACGATCGCCTTCACCTCGTCGTCGATCACCTTCAGCTCCGCCTCGGTCACCGCGAACTGCTCGACCAGGATCTTGCGCGCCGTCTCGATGCAGTCGGAGGTCTCGCGCATCTTCTGCACCTCCTCCCGCGTGCGGTACTTGGCCGGGTCGGACATGGAGTGGCCGCGGTAGCGGTAGGTCTTCATCTCCAGCAGATACGGGCCCTTGCCGGCGCGGCAGTGGGCGACGGCGCGCTCGCCCGCCTCGCGGACCGCGATCACGTCCATGCCGTTCACCGCCTCGCCCGGGATGCCCCAGGGCGCGCCGTTCTGGGAGAGGTCGCGCGAGGCGGAGGCGCGCTCGACGCTCGTGCCCATGCCGTACTTGTTGTTCTCGATGATGAAGATGCAGGGCAGCTTGAACAGCGCGGCGAGGTTCAGGCTCTCATAGACCTGCCCCTGGTTCGACGCGCCCTCGCCGAAATAGGTCAGCGCGACATGGTCGTTGCCGCGGTACCTGTTGGCGAAGGCGAGGCCCGCGCCGAGGCTGACCTGCGCGCCCACGATGCCGTGCCCGCCGTAGAAGCCCTTCTCGCGCGAGAACATGTGCATGCTCCCGCCCTTGCCCTTGGAATAGCCGCCGATGCGCCCGGTGAGTTCCGCCATCACGCCGCGCGCTTCCATCCCGCAGGCGAGCATGTGCCCGTGGTCGCGGTAGGAGGTGATGACCTGGTCGCCCTCCTTGAGGCACATCTGCATGCCGACGACGACCGCTTCCTGGCCGATGTAGAGGTGGCAGAAGCCGCCGATCAGGCCCATGCCGTAGAGCTGGCCGGCCTTCTCCTCGAAGCGGCGGATCAGCAGCATGTCCCGGTAGGCGCGGAGCAGATCCTCCCGCGAGATCGGCGGTTCCTTCGCCTTGCCGCGACGCTTGGAACTGGACTCGGCGGCCTGGGCCATGCGCGTCTCCTCCGGATAGATCCCTATCCAGCGCAATAGGGCCCGCAAGCGGCTTCGCGCAAGCGCCCTCGCCCGAAAAAAGCCTGTTTTTGCAATGCAATACGACGTTTAACCGAATATCAGTTAAGCCATTGTTGCGCCATGCGATGGCCGGGCTGCACGCAACTTCCTGTCGCAGCCACGGGACCATCGCGGAAGGCGCCGGCCGCCTGCCGGGTGAATCGCGACACAAAGGAACACGCGCGCCCAAGGCGGGGGCATGGCACGAGGCCCGGCCAGCCCCGCCGCTTGGCGGTCAGGCCCGTGTCAGTAGAGGCGTCGCTCCGGCCCGTAGGGCACAACGATCTCGTCGCGCCCGACGAGGTTCAGCAGGGACCGCGCCCGTTCTTCGAGCTGGTCCCGGTCCAGCCGCTCGCCGCGCAGCCCGGCCACGCGCCGCTCCATCGCGTCGCGCTCGGCCTCGGCGCGCGCGAGTTCCTCCCGCGCAGCCGCGATCTCGGCCATGCGCTGCTGCTTGGCGATGAGCCCGAGGTCGCCATGCATGACATTCCAGCCGGCATAGCCGGTCAGCGCCAGGAACAGGCAGGGCATGGCGATGGCCTGGACGACGCGCTTGAGGAACCGCAAGGACCACATCCGGGATCGAGACGTGCGGCGATTCTAGTCGCCGCCGCGACTCCGTGTCATCCGCTTCGTCCAGGAAAAATGGCGCCCTGCGCAGATTTTTCCTGCGGCGAGTCCCGCAGGACTCACCCCCGCATCAGCGCCGCAGCGCGAGACGCCCCGCATAGCGCGCCGCGGGGCCCAGATCCTGCTCGATCCGGATGAGCTGGTTGTACTTCGCCAGCCGGTCGGAGCGCGACAGCGAGCCGGTCTTGATCTGCCCGCAATTCGTCGCCACCGCGAGGTCGGCGATGGTCGCATCCTCCGTCTCGCCCGAACGGTGGCTCATCACCGCCCGATAGGCGGCGCGATGGGCGGTCTCCACCGCCTCGAGCGTCTCGGTCAGGGTGCCGATCTGGTTCACCTTCACCAGGATGGCGTTGGCGGTCTGCCGCTCGATGCCCAGGCGCAGCCGCTCCGGGTTGGTCACGAACAGGTCGTCGCCGACGAGCTGCACCTTGCCCCCCAGGCGGTCGGTCAGCGCCTTCCAGCCCTCCCAGTCGTCCTCGCTCATGCCGTCCTCGATCGAGACGATCGGCCACTTGGCGGTCAGCGCGGCGAGGTACTCCACCATCCCGCCGGCATCGAGGGTCTTGCCCTCCCCTTCCATCACGTACTTTCCGTCGTGGAAGAACTCGGTCGCCGCGCAGTCGAGGGCGAAGACCACATCCTCCCCCACCCGGTGCCCGGCCGCCTCGCAGGCGCGGGCGATGAAGCCGAGCGCCTCGTCGGCCGAGCCGATATTCGGCGCGAAGCCGCCCTCGTCGCCCACATTGGTCGAATGCCCGGCATCGTGCAGCGCCTTCTTCAGCGCCATGAACACCTCGGAGCCGATCCGCACCGCATCGGCCACCGTCCCGGCGCCGACCGGCATGATCATGAATTCCTGGATGTCGATCGGGTTGTCGGCATGCTTGCCGCCATTGATGATGTTCATCATCGGCACCGGCAGGGTGCGCGCAAAGACGCCGCCGACATGGCGATAGAGCGGGATGCCGAGATCCGCCGCCGCCGCCTTGGCCACCGCGAGGCTGACCGCCAGCATCGCATTGGCCCCGAGGCGCGCCTTGTTCGGCGTGCCGTCGAGCTCGATCATCGTCTCGTCGATCTTGACCTGGTCGAGCGCCTCCATGCCGGAGATGGCGTCGAAGATCTCGCCCTCGACATTCGCCACGGCCTTCAGCACGCCCTTGCCGCCGTAGCGGGCCTTGTCGCCGTCGCGCAGCTCCACCGCCTCATGCGCGCCGGTCGAGGCGCCGGAGGGCACGATGGCGTGGCCGCGCGCGCCGGAATCCAGCACCACCTCCGCCTCGATGGTCGGGTTGCCGCGGGAATCGAGGACTTCGCGGGCGATGATGTCGGCGATGGCGGCCATGGCGCACTCACTCCGGTCGGGCTGCGGTGGCGGCTGGCTACACCGCGTCCCGCCGCGCGCCAACCCCCGCGCCGGCCTTCGCGGGGCTAAGGCCCGCTCAGCGCGCCTGGGCGGCCAGCGCCTGGAATCGCGCGACCTCGGCGGCGAAGGCCTCGACCCCCGCCGCATCGCCCGCCCCCGCGGCGGCATGGGCGGCCGGCAGCGCGCCGAGCAGGCGCAACAGTTCCGCCGCGGCGACATCGGGCGGATCGCCGGCGAGGCGCTGCTGCGTGGCGCGCCACAACTCCATCCGGTCCACCCCGCTCAGGCTGCGGTCGTTGCGCGCGGCGTTGAGCATCGCGTTCTGCGCCTCCCGCCAGGCCTGGTGCCGCTGCGCGAGCGCCGCGCGCAGGCCCGAGCGCTGATCCTCGCCCACCAGGGCGCGCAGCAGCGCCACGGCATCGGCGAGCCCCTGCTGGCGCGCGGCGGCGAGCGAGGCCGCATCCGCCCCCGCCGGCGCCGGCTGGGCAAGCATCCCGAAGCCCGCGACACCGCGCCGGCGCACCGCCTCGGCGGGCCAGCGCCCGGGCAGGCCGCGCAGCCCCGCGAGCGCGGCATCGAGGCGCGCGAGCATCGCCGCCCCCTCCTGCCCCTCCGTCGCCGCGCCCGCCCCGGCCAGCACCGCGAGCCGCCGCGCCTGCAGCACGATGAGGTCCATCCCCGGGTCCAGCACCTGCCCCACGAGCGGCGTCACCGGCGCGGCCGGGCTGCGGGGCATCGCGCCCGCGCCGAAGCGCAGCGCCGCCGCCTGTTCCGTCTCCACCCTCTCGCGGGCGGCGAGATGGTCCACCACCTGCCCCGCCGCGGCATCGGCGGCGATCACGAGCGCGGCGTGGCGCGCGGCCGGCCCCTGCGCTGCGGGCGGCCCCACCACCACGCAGCCGGCCAGCGGCAGGCCGAGAAGCCCCGCGGTCAGTGCGCGGCGTGACGGGTTCGGCATCGGCGTCATGGCGGCCCTCCTCGACGGCGGCGGAGCCTGCGCCAGCCTGCCGGGCCGCCGCAAGGCCTCCCGCTCCGCGCGCGGGCCGCCTAGGCTCGGCCCCGATGACCGAACCGATCCGCTCCCTCGACGACCTCGCCCCCGGCATGGCCTGGGACCTCGGCACGCTGACGCTTTCGCACGAGGAGGTCGTCGCCTTCGCCGCCAAGTACGACCCGCAATACTTCCATCTCGATCCCGAGGCGGCGCGCGAGAGCATCTTCGGCGAACTGGTGGCGAGCGGCCTGCACACCCTCTCGGCGGTGTTCGGCCGCGTGATGGGCAGCGGGCTGCTCCGCGAGGTCTCCCTCGGCGGCAACCAGATCGACACGAAGTGGCCCGCGCCGCTCCGCCCGGGCGAGGAGATCGCCATCCGGACCGAGGTGCTGGAGGTCCGCCCGTCGCGCTCCGGCCGCCCGCTCGGCGTCGCCAAGCTGAAGCATACGGGCCGGCGCGTCGCCGACGGGGTGGTGGTGATCGAGGCGGTGGGGACGCATTTCCTCAGGCGGTGACCCCACGGCAGGACGCGCGCTGCCTCACCGGCAGGAGCACGAGCCCCCGATGCCGCCGAAATTCCGCCGCGCGAAGCTCTCGGCCGAGGAGCGGGTGGAGAAGCCCTGGCTCATCGGACAGGCGCCGAGGTTGCGGCGCATCTCCTCCGGGCTGCGCTGGTCCACCTGGATCCGGCCGCGCACGCAATAGGCGTAGTAGTCGGCAAGTGCCGCGGCCGGCGCGAGCACGGCCAGGGCGGCGGCGAGCGCGAGGAAAGGCCGTCGCATGGCCGCCCTCACCGGCAGGAGCAGGGCCGGCCGGCCCCGCCGAAATTGCGCTGCGCGAAGGCCTGCGCGTCGGAGAGGAAGCCGAAGCGCGGCCCCATCTGGCAGACGCCGCTGCCGCGCGCGATGCGCATCTGCTCGGGGTCGCGGCTCTCCACCGCGATCCGGCCATTGTCGCAATAGACGAAGTAGCTGGCGAGCGCGGCACCCGGCGCGCCGAGCAGCACGGCAGCGGCGGTGGCGATGGCGAGCCTCATGGCGACCTCCCCCCGGAAGACCCCGGCGGGCGAGCATGATCCGCCAGCCCGACGGTCCGCAAGGCCCCGATGGGCGGCGCCGGTGCGTCGCGCCCCCCGCAGACGCGAAACGGCGCGGCAGGTCGCCCCGCCGCGCCGTTCCGTCAGGCCCGCGGGCCCGGCGGGATCAGGCGGACTTCGCCATGATCTCGTCGGCCACGTTGCGCGGCACCGGGTCGTAGTGGTGGAACTGCATGGAGAAGGAGGCGCGCCCCTTCGTCATGCCGCGCAGGTTGGAGATGTAGCCGAACATCTCCTTGAGCGGCACATGCGCCCGCACGATCACCGAGGTGCCGGCCATGTCCTGGCTCTGGATCACGCCGCGCCGGCGGTTGAGGTCGCCCACCACGTCGCCGACATGGTCCTGCGGCGTGGTCACCTCGACGTCCATGATCGGCTCGAGGATGACGGGGCCGGCCTTCTTCATGCCCTCGCGGAAGCAGGCCTTGGCCGCGATCTCGAAGGCCAGCGCCGAGGAGTCCACGTCGTGGTACTTGCCGTCCACCAGGGTGAACTTGAAGTCCACCGTGGGGAAGCCGGCGAGCACGCCGGTATCGGCCTGCACCTTGATGCCCTTCTCGACCGCCGGGATGTATTCCTTCGGCACCGCGCCGCCGACGATCGCGTTGACGAACTCGATGCCGGTGTTCCGCTCCAGCGGCTCGAAGGTGATCTTCACCTCGGCGTACTGGCCCGAGCCGCCCGACTGCTTCTTGTGGGTGTAGGTCTCGGTGTGCGCCTTGGTGATGGTCTCGCGATAGGCCACCTGCGGGGCGCCGATGTTCGCGTCCACGCCGTATTCGCGCTTGAGGCGGTCGATGATGATCTCGAGATGCAGCTCGCCCATGCCGGAGAGGATGGTCTGGCCGGTCTCCTGGTCGGTGCGCAGGCGCAGGGACGGATCCTCGCCGGCGAGCTTCTGCAGGCCGAGCGTCATCTTCTCGATCGCGTCCTTGGTCTTGGGCTCGACCGAGATGTCGATCACCGGCACCGGGAAGGCCATGCGCTCGAGCACCACGGGGTCCGCGGCGTCGGCGAGCGTGTCGCCCGTGCCGGTGTCCTTCAGCCCGACGAAGGCGGCGATGTCGCCGGCGAAGACCTCCTTGATCTCCTCGCGCTTGTCGGCGTGCATCTGGAACATGCGGCCGACGCGCTCCTTGTGGCCCTTGGTCGTGTTCAGGACCTGGTCGCCCGAGCGCAGCACGCCGCGATAGACGCGCACGAAGGTGAGGTTGCCGTACTTGTCGTTGATGATCTTGAAGGCGAGGCCGGCAAACGGCCCGTCCTCGGTCACCGGGATGATGCGGCGCTCGCTGCCCTCGTCCTGGCCTTCCTCGGGGGCGACCTTGATGCCCTCGATGTCCACGGGGGAGGGCAGGTAGTCCACCACCGCGTCGAGCAGCGGCTGCACGCCCTTGTTCTTGAAGGAGGAGCCGCAGAAGACCGGGCGGAACTCGCCGCTGATCGTGCCCTTCTTGATGCAGCGCTTCAGCGTCTCGACAGAGACGTCGCCCTTCTCGAAGTATTCCTCCATCGCGGCCTCGTCCACGCCGACGACGGTGTCGAGCAGCTTGGCGCGGTATTCGGCGGCCTTCTCCTTCAGATCCGCGGGGATCTCGGTGACGTCATACTTCGCGCCCAGATCGTCGCCCTGCCAGACCAGCGCCTTCATCTCCACGAGGTCCACCACGCCCTTGAGCGTGTCCTCGATGCCGATCGGGATCTGCAGCGCGACCCAGGTGATGCCGAGCTTCTCGGTCAGCGTGGCGGCGGCGCGGTAGAAATCCGCGCCCGTGCGGTCGAGCTTGTTGATGTAGATGATGCGCGGGACGTTGTAGCGGTCCGCGAGGCGCCAGTTGGTCTCGGACTGCGGCTGAACGCCGGCCACGCCCTCGATGATGAACACCGCGCCGTCGAGCACGCGGAGCGACCGGTTCACCTCGATGTTGAAGTCGATGTGGCCCGGCGTGTCGATGATGTTGATGCGGTGGCCCTTCCACTCCGCCGTCACGGCGGCGGAGGTGATGGTGATGCCGCGCTCGCGCTCCTGCTCCATGTAGTCGGTCGTGGTGGCGCCGTCGTGCACCTCGCCGATCTTGTGCGACTTCCCGGTGTAATAGAGGATGCGCTCGGTCGTGGTCGTCTTCCCGGCGTCGATATGCGCCGTGATCCCGATGTTCCGGATCTTCTCAAGCGGGGTGCGCGCCACGATGGGCCTCCATAAGCAGAAACGGGCGCCCGCGCCGGAGCATCCGCTCCGCGCCGCCCGCAGGGTGTCGCCGATCAGTCGGTAGGGCGCTATCTGCGACGTCCGGCCCTGCTTTGCAAGCGCAACATGCGCCCGCCCGCCCCGCGCCGCGCCCATGCCCGCCATGCCCGGCCGCTTCGCTACGTTTTGTTAAGTGTGCGGAGACGGCGGATCGCCTAGGCTTGATGCATGGATCCCAAGCCCGCCGTCGCCGCGCTGCGCTTCGGCTTCGGCCGCCGCCCGGGCGAGCCCCTGCCCGACGACCCGGTGGCCTGGCTCGACTCGCAACTCGCCCCCGGCCTGCCCGGCCCAACCCTGCCCGAGGATCTGCCCACCACCCTGCCCGCCATCATGCAGGCCGCGCTCGCCGACACCGCCCGCCTGCGGGAGGGCGGCATGGGCCGGCCCAACCAGGGGCGGATCATGCGCACGGAGGCCGAGGCCGCGCTCGCCCTCGCCATCGCCGGCCCGCACGGCTTCCGCGAGCGGCTGGTCGCCTTCTGGGCCAACCACTTCGCCGTCTCCCGCGCCCGCGTGCCCTATGTGGCCGGCCATTACGTGCGCGAGGCGATTCGCCCGCACGTCACCGGCCGCTTCGCCGACATGCTGGTCGCGGTCGCTCGCCATCCGGCGATGCTCGCCTATCTCGACAATGCCGGCTCGATCGGCCCGAACAGCCAGGCGGGGCAGCGCGCGCGGCGCGGGCTGAACGAGAATCTCGCGCGCGAGATCCTGGAACTGCACACCGTCACCCCCGCCGCCGGCTACACCCAGGCGGACGTGACGGAATTCGCCAAGGTGCTCACGGGCTGGTCCTTCGCCCCGGCGCGCGAGCCCTTCGGCTTCGTCTTCCGCCCCACCGCCCACGAGCCCGGCCCGAAGACCGTCATGGGCCGCCCCTGGCCCGAGGGCGAGGAGGGCGGGCTGATGCTGCTCGCCTGGCTCGGCCGGCACGAGGCGACCTACCGCCACATCGCCACCAAGCTGGTGCGCCATTTCGTCGCCGACGATCCGCCGCCAGCGGCGGTCGCGCGCATCTTCGCCGTGCTGCGGGAGACCGGCGGGGATCTCGGCGCCGCCGCCCGCGCGCTGATCCGCCTGCCCGAGGCGTGGGACCCGCCGCTGACCAAGCTGCGCAGCCCGCATGACTACGTGCTGGCCGTGCTGCGCGCCCTCGACGCTCCGCCCGAGGCCGCCGAGCGGGCCTTCGGCGCGCTGCAGTTCCTCGGCCAGCCCTATTGGAGCCCGCCCGCGCCGATCGGCTTTCCCGACCGCGCCCCGGAATGGGCCGCGCCGGAGATGATGGTCCGCCGCATCGAATGGGCGAACGGCGTCTCCGCCCGCGGCGCCGGGCGGGATGCCGCGGCGCTGGCCGAGGCGGTGCTCGGCCCGCTCTGCCGCCCCGAGACGCTGCGCGCCGCCGCGCGCGCCGGCTCGGCGCGGGAGGCGCTGACCCTCGTCCTGACCAGCCCGGAGTTCCACCGCCGATGAGCCACCTTCCCGCCTTCGGCCGCCGCGCGGCGCTGCTCGGCCTCGGCGCGGCGCTGGCGCTGCCGCGGGTGCGCGTCGCCTTCGCCGATGCGCCGGGGGAGGCACGCTTCGCGGTGGTGCTGCTGCGCGGCGGCCTCGACGGCCTCTTCGCCGTCCAGCCCTATGGCGAGCCCGGCTTCGCGGAGCTGCGCGGCCCCCTCGCCCTGCCCGAGCCGGGGCAGGAGGGCGGGCTGCTCGACCTCGGCGGGCATTTCGGGCTGCATCCGCGCATGCCGAACCTGCACGGGATGTATCGCGCGGGCGAGGCGCTGATCGTCCATGCGGTGGCCGGCAACTGGCGCACGCGCAGCCATTTCGCGGCGCAGGACCTGCTCGAATCCGGCGCCGACCAGCTCATGGCGAGCGGCTGGCTGAACCGCGCGCTCTCCGCCGTGCCGCCGCGCCCCGGCGCGCAGCCGGCCGGCCTCGCCGTGGGCACCGACCTGCCGCTGCTGATGCGCGGGCCGGTGCGCGTGGGCAGCTACGCGCCGCGCGGGTCGGCCACGCCGCCGCCCGACCTGCTCGCCCGCATCGCCGAGCTCAACCACGCCGACCCCCTGACCGGCCCCGCCATCGAGGAGGGGCTGCGGGCCCGCGGCTTCGCGCTCTCGACGCTCGGCGAGGATGCCCGCGCGCGGCCGCAGCCGGGCGGCGCCTTCCGCGCACTCGCGCTCGCCGCCGGCCGGCTGATGGCGCAGGCCGAGGGGCCGCGCGTCGCCGCCTTCGAACTCGGCGGCTGGGACACCCATGCCGCCCAGGTCAACCGGCTGAACGGCCCGCTCGGCCAGCTCGACGACGGGCTCGCGGCGCTCAAGGAGGCGCTCGGCGAGCATTGGCGGCGCACCGCCGTGCTGGTGGTGACCGAGTTCGGCCGCACCGTGCGCGTCAACGGCACCGGTGGCACCGACCACGGGACGGGTGGCGTCGCATTCATCCTCGGCGGCGCGGTGGCCGGCGGGCGCATCGGCGGGGACTGGCCGGGGCTGGCCGAGGGCCGCCTCTTCGAGGGGCGCGACCTCGCCCCCACCACCGACCTGCGCGGCCTCGCCAAGGGGCTGCTGCGCGACCACCTGCGGCTCGGCGCGCCGGCGGTCGCCCGCGCCTTCCCGGGCAGCGAGGCGGCGGCGCCGATCGGGGGGCTGGTGCGCGCCTGATCGCGCGCGGGGCCGGCCGCGCGCGGCGCAGCCGCCATCCGAAGCCGCGGTGAGGCCGCCCGCATGCCGCTGGCGCGAGCGCGCGGGCGCGGCGCCCGCAACCGGCGACCGACGGCCCGCCATCCCGCCCGCGGCCACGGCCGGGGAAGGCGCCGCGCGGATCAGCCCAGGGCCGCGCCCGGCGGAACAGCGGCGACCGCGGGCCCCGCGAGCCCGGCGCGCCGGATGTGAAGCCGCTCACCGCGCGCGGCACCGCCCCGTGGCAGGATCGCCCCGCCGCCGCCGGAGACCGACGCCATGAACCGTCCCGCCTGGGTGCATCGCCAGATCGCCGCCTTCCTCGCGCAGTTCTGCTCGCCGAAGGGCAACGAGGCCTGGATCGGCATCCGCGCCGATGCGCCGCCCAGGCTCGGCGGCGAGGTCGCCGCGGCGCCCGACATCCCGCTGTCCGAGGGCTTCATCTGGCGCCCGCATGGCGGCGGCGAGCCCGAACTCTGGCTCGACCCGCGCAAGAGCGGCTACCGCGCCGCCTTCGAGCGCTTCGCCATCCGCGAACTGGGGGCCACGGGCCTCGACGGGGCGGATGTGCAGATCGACCACGTCTTCCCCAAGAGCGCGGCCTCGCTCGGGGAGCTCGCCTATGTGCGGATGCTCGCCGTGCCGCCCGAGAGCAACATGGCCGCCGGCCGCACGCTCGAACGCGCCATGGCCGCGCGCAACCGCGCCGCCGGTCCCCGCCGCAAGCCGACGCGCATGGCGACCTATTTCTCGGTCGGCAAGGCGACCGGCTTCGCGGGCTACGATTCCCTTCCCGATGGCGAGGGGGAGGGCAACCGCGACCTCGTCGGCGCGCTCTTCGCGCATCTGCGCGACTTCGGCGTGCCGGCGGACTGCCTGTCGCGGCTCGATGCCGAACTCACCGCCGACCGCGCCACCGATATCCGCTGAGGCTCGCGCGCGCCCTCACGACCCGCGATAGGTCGAGAAGGACCAGGGCGTGCAGAGCAGCGGCACGTGGTAGTGCCCGCGCCCGTCCGCCAGCCCGACCGCGACGGCCACGACATCGAGGAAGCGCGGTTCGGGCGCGAGGCCGCGGGCGGCGAAATAGTCGCCGATGTGGAAGCGCAGCTCGTAGCGCCCGGCGCGGAAGTCACCGGGGGCGAGCAGCGGGGCGGGCGCGCGGCCATCGGCATTGGTCACCGCCTCGGCGACCGGCGCGGGCTCGGGATCGAGCCGCCAGAGCTCGACGCGCACGCCCTCGGCCGGGATCCCCTCGGCGGTGTTGAGGATGTGGGTGGTGAGCGAGCCTGGTCCGCTGGCTGTCATGGGGCCTCCTGCAGGGATGCGTCACCGCCGGCGGGCAGCGCGCGCGGTGGCCGGGCTGCGCGGGGCGTCCCGCACGCGCCCGGGACGATGCGCGCCGACGGAGAGGCCGCGCGTTGCAGGCATCACTCCGCCGGCGCCCCGGCCGCGACCCAGGCGATCAGCCGCGCCCGTTCCCCGGCGGTGATGCCCGTGAGGTTGCCCGGCGGCATCGCCTCGGTCTGCACCTGCTGGCGCGTCGCGGCCGCCCAGCGGCGGATCTGCTGCGGCGTCTCGAGCATCACGCCCTTGGGCGGGGCGGCGAAGGCCTCGTCGGTCGGGCGCGCCGCGTGGCAGGAGGCACAGCGTGCGGCGACGATGGCCTGCACCTCCGCGAAGGGCGGCGCCTCGGCGGATGCGGCACCACGCTCCGGCGCGCCGGCCCAGATCAGCAGCGCGACCACGGCGGCGGCGCCGGCCGGCAGCCACACCGCGTTGCGCCCCTTCTGCCGCAGCACGAAGAACTGCCGCGTCAGCGCGCCGGCAAGCCCGATCGCGAGCAGCACCGCCCAGTTCCACGACGACTGGTAGGTCATGGGGTAGTGGGGCGAGATCATGATGAACAGCACGGGCAGCGTCAGGTAGGTGTTGTGCACGCTGCGCTGCTTGCCCCAGCGCCCGTATTTCGGATCGGGCGCGGCACCCTGCTGCATCGCCGCGACCATCTTCCGCTGACCCGGGATGATGACCATGGCGACGTTGGCGACCATGATGGTGCCCGTCATCGCCCCCACCTGCAGGAAGGCCCCGCGCCCGCCGAAGAGGTGGCAGGCGAGGAAGGCCACCACCGCCAGCGCCGCGATGCCGATGGCGCCGAGCAGCGCCTCGTTCTCGCCGTAGCGCGAACGGCACAGCAGGTCGTAGCCGACCCAGCCGCCCACGAGCATCGCCGCGCTGATCAGCACCGCGAGCCAGGCGGGCATGTCGAGCACCGCCGGGTCAACGAGATAGGTCGAGGCCTGGAACCAGTAGATCAGCACGAAGAGCGCGAAGCCGCTGATCCAGGTCCAGTAGGCCTCCCACTTGAACCAGTGCAGCTTCTCCGGCAGCCGCTCGGGCGCCACGAGATACTTCTGCTTGTGGTAGAAGCCGCCGCCATGGACGGACCATTGCTCGCCGGCGACGCGGGGGTTGCCGTCCTTCGCCGGTTCGAGCTGGTTGTCGAGGCTGATGAAGTAGAAGGAGGTGCCGATCCAGGCGACGCCGGCGATCAGGTGCAGCCAGCGCAGCAGCAGATTGGCCCAGTCGGCCAGATAGGCAGCGTCCATGCAGCGTCCCCGCGCGGCGGGCGGCCGCGCCGCGGCGCAGCATGGAGCGCGGGCGCGGCGCGGCGCAAGGGCCGCGCCGGGCGGCTCAGTACCACTGCCCGCCCGTGGTGGGGGAGGCGTTCCAGGTCACCTGGGCGAGGCTCGCGGTGGTGTCGTCCACGCGGCAGAACATGCAGTTGAAGGTGGTGATGCTCGGCACCGCCTTGCGGATGTCGTGGATCGCCGATTTCAGCGTGATGCCGCCGTGGAACCAGCGGTTGCGCACCGTCACCAGCACGATCCCGGCATCGCCCGCGATGTCCTGGAAGCCCTCGTAGTCGATCTCCTGGTCGCGGATGCTCTGCGCGTCCGCGCCCGAATGCCGGCCCTGGAACTTGGTCAGCATGTAGTTCGGGCAGGTGTCGCCGCCGTCGTAGTCCTGGTCGTTGGTGCCGCCATGCTGTTTCGGCGGCCCGTCGCGGAGCTGGGCCTTGAAGCAGCCGAAGGCGTAGCCCGCCGGCTGGAAGAACTTCACATGGATCCCGTCCGGCACGGTGAAGGTCTGGTTGTCCAGGACATAGTCGGCAGAATAGTTTCCTCCGTGGGCATCAATGTAGCATTCGGTGGCGCCGTTCGTGTCCCCGATCAGGTAGAGCGAGGATAGCCTGGTCACCGGCGTCCCGTTCTTCTTGAAGGACATGCTCGGCTTCGAGCCGACGTTGTTCAGCACATGGCTGATGTACCTGTCGAACACGTAACCCGCGTTGCCCATGGCGAACCCCCGTTACTGGATCGGTTCAGTCTACCCTCCCTGCGCCGGCCGCGCCACCGCGCGGGGCCCGGGCTTGCGCCGCCCCCTTGCGCCCGCGGCCCGCGCGCGGCAGGAAGCCGCCCCTTCCCGACCCGGTTGCCGTCCCATGACCCCTGCCCGACTCTCCCTTCCCAAGGACAGGATCCGCATCCTGCTGCTCGAAGGCATCTCCGACAGCGCCGTCGAGCGCCTCGCCGATGCCGGCTATGCCTCGGTCCGGCGCGAGGCCAAGGCGCTCGAGGGGCCTGCGCTGATCAAGGCGCTGAAGGGCGTTCACCTGCTCGGCATCCGCTCCCGCACGCAGGTCACGGAGGAGGTGCTGGCCGCGGCCGACCGGCTCATCGCCATCGGCTGCTTCTGCATCGGGACCAACCAGGTCGCGCTCGGCGCCGCGGCGGCGCGCGGCATCCCGGTATTCAACGCCCCCTTCTCGAACACGCGCAGCGTGGCCGAACTGACGCTCGGCGAGATCGTGATGCTGATGCGCGGCATCTTCCCGAAGTCGAATGGCGCGCATCGCGGGGAATGGGACAAGTCGGCCGCCAATTCCTGGGAACTGCGCGGCAAGACGCTCGGCATCGTCGGCTACGGCAACATCGGCAGCCAGTTGTCCGTGCTGGCCGAGGCCTTCGGCATGCGCGTGATCTACTGGGACCACACCGGCAAGCTGCCGCACGGCAACGCGCAGCCCATGGCCTCGCTGCATGCCCTGCTCGCCGAATCGGACGCGGTGACGCTGCACGTGCCCGAGACGCCCGAGACGATGAACATGATCGGCCAGGCCGAGATCCGCGCCATGAAGAAGGGCGCGGTGCTGGTGAACAACGCGCGCGGGACGGTGGTGGACCTCGATGCGCTGGCCGCGGCGCTGCGCGAGGGGCACCTGCTCGGCGCGGCGGTGGATGTCTTCCCGGTCGAGCCCTCGGGCAAGGACGAGCGCTTCGTCTGCCCCCTGCAGGGCCTGCCCAACGTGATCCTGACGCCGCATATCGGCGGCTCCACCGGCGAGGCGCAGTGGCGCATCGGCGAGGAGGTCAGCCGCAAGCTGATCGAGTATTCGGACACCGGGGCCACCTTCGGCGCGGTGAACTTCCCGCAGGTGCAGCTGCCCGCGCGCCCGACCGGCGCGCGCTGGACGCATGTGCACCGGGATGCGCCGGGCATCCTCTCGCGCATCAACGAGGCCTTCGCGAAGCGCGGGCTCAACATCTCCGCGCAGTACTACCAGACCATCGGCTCGGTCGGTTACGTGGTGGTGGACAGCGACGAGGCGAAGCGCGAGGCGGAAAGCATCCTCGCCGAGTTCCGCGCCCTGCCCGGCACCATCCGCGCAAGGCTGATCTACGAGAGGCGCTGAGCCGCGGCGCAACCCGCGCGCCGCGGCGGCGTTCCTCCCCCGGGCCGGCGATCACCGGCCGGAGGAGAGACCCTTGCGATCCATCGCGCTCCGGCTGCGCGGCCGATCAGCGGATCGGCATCGCATACATCAGCCCGCCGCGCGTCCAGAGGTCGTTCACCCCGCGCTGCAGGCCGATGGGCGAGCCGCGGCCGAGGTTGCGCTCGAAGATCTCGCCGTAGTTCCCCACCGCCTTGATGGCGTTGTAGGCCCAGCGGCGGTCGAGCCCCATCATCGGCCCGTGGTCGCCCGAGGCGCCGAGCAGCCGGCGGATGGCCGGGTTCTGGCTGTTCAGCATCTCGTCCACATTGGCCTGGGTCACGCCGAGCTCCTCGGCCTCGATCAGCGCGAAGATGGTCCAGCGCACGATGTCGAACCACTGGTCGTCGCCGTGCCGCACGGCCGGCGAGAGCGGCTCCTTCGAGATGATGTCGGGCAGGATCACGTGCTCGTCCGGGTTGCGCAGCGCGGTGCGGATGCCCGCAAGCTGGGAGGCATCGGTCGTGAACGCATCGCAGCGCCCGGCGATGTAGGCGTTGCGCGTCTCCTCGTTCTGGTCGAAAACCAGCGGCTGGACGCGGATGTTGTTCGAGCGCGACCAGTCCGCGAGGTTGAGCTCGTTGGTCGTGCCCGAGGTCACGCAGATGGTCGCCCCCGCGAGGTCGCGCGCGCGCTGCACGCCGGCCGAGCGGCGGATCAGGAAGCCCTGGCCGTCATAGAAGGTGACGGCGGTGAAGTTCAGCCCGTTCGCGGTGTCGCGCGTCTGGGTCCAGGTGGTGGTGCGCGGCAGCACGTCCACCTGGCCCGACTGCAGCGCCGGCAGCCGCGCCTGGGAGGAGAGCACGACGAATCGCGCCTTGTTCGCATCGCCCAGCACGGCCGCGGCGATGGCGCGGCAGGTGTCGGCATCGAGGCCGCGCGTCACCCCCTGGCTGTCGAGGGTGCTGAAGCCCGGCGCACCGGGATGCGCGCCGCAGATGACCGCGCCGCGGTCACGCACCGCGGCGAGGGTCGGGCCGGGCGAGGCGGTCTGCGCCAGGGCGGGCAGCGCGAAGCCGAGGGCGGCGGCGGCAAGGGCGATGGTTCTCATGGCGGATCCTCGATGATGGGCGGCGCGGGCGGCCAGCCATCAGACTAGGCGAAGCACGGCCCGATGCCAGCCCCGTGATCGCGGGCGCAGGCCTCGGCCTCAGCCGCGCGCCGGGGCGCGCGTGGTCAAGACCTGCCAAGCCACCAGCGCGGCCAGCACGCCGCAAGAGGCGGCGAGCCGCACCGGGTCCGGCACCGCGTGCACGAAGGCCGCCATCAGCCCCGCCAGGCCGACCACCATGCGCAGCACCACGCCGAGCGGCCGCACCAGGAAACCCGCATAGGAGGCGGTGATCAGCACCAGCGCGCAGGCCTGGATCAGCGTCGCGACCACGATGGTGGTCACGCTGCCGCGCAGCATGATCCCGGGGTCGTAGATGAAGCCGAAGCCCACGGTGAAGCCCGCCACCGCGAAGCGCGCGGCGTGCAGACCGGCCATCATCGGGCTCGACTTCGAGATGGCGGCGGCGGCGAAGGCGGCGGCGGCCACGGGCGGCGTCGCATCCGCCAGCACCGCGAAGTAGAAGACGAAGAGATGGGCCTGCAGCGGCTCGACGCCGAGGTAGCGCCCGAGTTCCAGGATCTGCGGCACGCCGATGGCAGCGGCGATGATGTAGGAGGGCGTGGTCGGGATGCCCATGCCCAGCACCAGCACGGTCAGCCCCAGCAGCACCAGCAGCACCGCGAGGCTGCCGCCCGAGAACTCCTTGATGATGCCGCCGAAGGCCACGACCATGCCGGTCGCCGTCAGCGCCGAGACGACGATGCCCGCCCCGGCGATCGAGACCGCGAGCGGGGCCATCGTCATGCCCGCCGTCTCGAGCGCGCGCAGCACGTCGCGCCAGCCCATGCGCGTGCGCCGGCGCAGGAAGGCCACGCCCACCATGGCGAGGCTCGCGCAGAAGGCCGCGTAGTTGCCCGACCAGCGCTCCATCATCAGCCAGACGATCAGCGCGATGGGCAGGGCGAGATGCGCGTCGGCCAGCACCTCGCGCCAGGCCGGGATGTCCGCGAGCGGCATGGGCGCGAGGCCGAGGCGCTTGGCCTCGAAATGCACCGCGCAGAGGATCGCGAAGAAATAGAGCACCGCGCCGATCGCCGCGGCGACGATGATGTCGCCATAAGGGATGCCCGCGATCTCGGCCATCACGAAGGCGGCCGCGCCCATCACCGGCGGCATCAGCGCCCCGCCCACCGAGGAGGCGCTCTCGATCCCCGCCGCGACACCCGGCTTGTAGCCCGTGCGCATCATCACCGGAATGGTCATGGAGCCCGTGGTGATGACGTTCGAGACGCTGCTGCCGCTCATCGTCCCGAACAGGCCGGAGGAGATCACCGCGACCTTCGCCGTCCCGCCCGAATACCGCCCCGCCACGGCGGCGCCGAAATTCGAGAACAGCCGCCCCGTCCCGGAGGCCTGCATGAAGGAGCCGAAGATGATGAAGACCGCGATGGTGGTCGCGACGATGCCCGTCAGCGGCCCGTAGACGCCGCCCGCCGTCGGCACGAGCCATGCGGCCTCGACGATCTCGGGCAGGGTGAACTGGCGCGTGTTGAGCACGCCGGGCAGGTGGTGGCCGACGGCCATGTAGAGCAGGCAGACCGCGACCATGACCGCGAGGCCCGGCTCCACCGCGCGGCGGATCGCCTCGAGAAGGCAGACGACGCAGGTGATCCCGAGCGCCATCATCTCCGGCGTGAAGGGATCCACGTATTCCATGCGGTCGTTCACCTCGCCCGCATTCCACAGCACCCAGACATGCGGAGCGGCGGAGACGAGGAACCAAAGCCAGTCGGGCACGCTCGGCCGATGGGCGGGCGAGCGGCCCCGGAGGGCCGGATACATCAGGAACAGCGGCGGGGTGAAGACGAGCAGATGGATCGCCCGCATCTCCACCGGTGCGGGAAAGCCGAAGCCGCCGAAATAGAGATGCACGGCGGCCCAGGAGGCGAGCCACAGCGTGACCGCCCCCCGGAGCCAGCCCGGGAGTTCCCGCACCGCCGCGCCGGCTCAGGCGGCCGGCGGGTTCGCGCCGGCGGCGCGGAAGGCCGCCGCCGCCCCCGGATGGAAGGGCACGCCGCGGTAGTCCACGGCCTTGGCTGCCGTCCATCCGCCCATCGAGGCATGGATGGTCGCAAGCCGCTGCCCGGCGTTCCTGATCAGCGTCGCCGTGATCTTCTGCACCACCTCGTTCGGCACGCTGTCATGCACCAGGATCACGCTGTCCATCATGGTGACCGGGATGTCGCCGCTCATCATGGTGGGATAGGTGTCGCCGGGCAGGATGCCCTGGGCATAGGCGTATTGCTGGATGAGATGGGCGCGGATGTCGTCGGGGAAGGCGACCATGCGACCGCCGCGACGCCCGCGCGCGATCTCCTGCATCAGCGCCGCGGGCTTGGCCAGCGCGACATAGACGTAGTCCACCTGCCCGTCATTGTAGGCCGTGCCGAGATCGGCGTAGGAGCCGTTGAGGTAGCGCCCGCCCTGCTCGCGGATGCGCTCGGGCGAGGTGCCGAGGAAGCGCAGGATGCGCTGCAGCGTCATCTCGTCGGTGCTGCTGCGCTGGGGCGCGCCGATCTTCAGCCCCGGCTGCGTCAGGATGGCGCGCATGTCCTCGGGGCCGGCGCCGGGGTGGCGCAGGAAATGATGCTCGGTCGGCGAATAGCCGGTGCCGAGGGTGCGGATGCGCTCATGCTTCTGCCGGTAGGGCTCCACCCCCTGCACGGCCGAGGCGGCGAAGGCGTCGATCCCCCAGCCGATCTGCGACTGGTTGTTGTTGATGCGCGTGGGGTTGGCGAGGCCGCCGCCGGGCACGACGCGGATCTGGATGTCGGGGTTCTCCTCCCGGATCAGCGAGGAGAGCCCCGCCGCCATGGTGTACCAGCCCCCGCCGAGCGAGCCCGCGACCCATTCGAGCGTCGTCTGCGCCGCGGCGGTGCGGATGAAGGGCGCGCCGAGCGCGGCGCCGAGGCTGCCGTGCAGGAGCGCGCGACGGCGGGCGAACAGGGTCATGGGGGAGCCTCCTTGTGCCTTGTGCGGCAAGTATGGCCGCGCTTGTCACGGATCGGCAACGCCCCCTGAAGGGCGCCGCCGGATCGCGTCGGCGGCGGAAGAATGCGGTTGCGCCCACGCCTCGGCGACGGATAATCGCGGCAACGACGCGGCACCCGTGCCCCGGCAAGAACACGGAGGAACCGGCCATGGCCACCCCACCCCGCATCACCGCCGCGGCCCGCGCATGACCATCGCCGCGGTGCTGGCCCGCAAGGGCTCGGAGGTCGTCGCGGTCCGGCCCGAGACGCTGGCGGTGGAAGTGGCGCGGCTGATCACCTCCCGCCGCATCGGCGCGGTTCTCGTCACGGACGCCGCGGGCAAGCTCGTCGGCATCGTCAGCGAGCGCGACATCGTGCGCGCCGTCGCGCAGCGGCCCAACGCCACCCATGGCGTCTTCGTGCGCGACATCATGACGCGCAACGTCGTCACCGTGGGCCCCGAGACCTCCGTCCAGGCCGGGCTCGAGACGATGGAGCGCGGCTATTTCCGCCACCTGCCCGTGGTGGATGGCGAGGGCGCGCTGCTCGGCATCGTCAGCGTCCGCGACCTCGTGAAGCACCTGCTCGGCTGACGCGCCCTCAGCACGCCAGGGCCGCGAAGCGCCGGCCCGGTGCGACGAACTCCTCCTGCGCGGCGACCGTGAGGATCTCGCGCGAGCCGGCCTCGGCCGTGCGCCGCAGCAGCCCGAACACCGAGGAGGCCGCGGCCTCGAGCGCCGTGCGCGCCGAACCGCTCGCGAGCCGGTGGAACAGGAACAGCGCGGCGATCGCATCCCCCGCCCCGTTCACCGAGAGCGGCAGCATCGGCGTGGACAGGCGCCAGAACCCCCCGCCCTCCCCGGCCAGCATCCCGATCTCGCTCTCCGGCGTGTCGGCGAGGCGCAGCGAGGTCACGAGCACGCAGCGCGGCCCGCGCGCCTGCAGCGCCGCGACCGCCGCCTTCGCCTCCGCGAGCGTCGTCACCGTCCGGCCCGTGAGCCATTCCAGCTCGAACTGGTTGGGGGTGAGGATGTCCGCCTCGGGCAGGGCGCGGTCGCGCAGGAATTCGGGGATGCCGGGGCGGACGAACACGCCGCGGCCGACATCGCCAATCACCGGGTCGCAGCACCACAGCGCGGCCGGGTTCGCCGCCTTCACGCGCCGCGCCGCGTCGCGGATCGCCTCGCCGATCTCGGCCGAGCCCATGTAGCCCGACAGCACGGCGTCGCAGCGCGGCAGCACGCCGCGCTCCTCGATGCCGTGCACGCAGTCGCGGATCAGCTCGGCGCCGAAGACCTGCCCGCGCCAGGCGCCATAGCCGGTGTGGTTGGAGAACTGCACGGTATGGATGCCCCAGACCTCGGCGCCCAGACGCTGCAGCGGGAACATCGCACTGGCATTGCCCACATGCCCGTAGGCGACCCAGGACTGGATGGAGAGGATGGCAGGCATCGGCGTGACCGTCGGCAATGGCGGCGGACGCTAGGTAGCCCGCCCCGCGCGGTCAATCCGCCGCACCTCCCCTTGCCTGTCGTTGCGGGACGCGCTCATGCTGTCGCGGACGCGCGGGGTCGAACCGGCGCGCTTGCCCTGAGAGGGAGGGAACCCCATGACCGCCACGCTCACGCGCCGCGAGGCGCTTGCCGCCGGCTTCGGCACGGTGCTGCTGCCCGCGACGCTCTCCGCCCAGCCCGCCCAGCGCCCGGCCGAGTTCAGGATCGGCGTGACCACCTTCCTCTCCGGGCCGGCCTCGGTCTTCGGCGTGCCCTCGCGCCGCGCCTGCGAGATGCTGATCGAGCAGATCAACGCCGCGGGCGGGCTCGCCGGCGTGCCGGTGCGCGCGATCTTCGTGGATGAGGGGCCGGGCACCGACCACCTGGTGGGCGAGATCCGCCGCCTCGTGCAGGCGGAGGGCGTGCATGCGGTGTTCCAGTCCATCTCCTCGGGCTCCTGCCTCGCCTGCACGCCGCTCTCGCGCGAGCTGAACAAGGTGATGCTGCTGTGGGACTGCGGCACCCAGCGCATCTTCGAGGAGAACCGCTACGACTACGCCTTCCGCACCCAGGGCTACGCCACGCCCGAGGTGCTCGCGCCGCTGCTCTACCTGCTGCGCAAGAAGCCGGACATCCGCACCCTCGCGGTGGTCAACCAGGACTACGCCTGGGGCCGCGACTCGTGGGAGATCTGGAAGACCGCGATGGATGCGCTCAAGCCCGGCGTTCGCGTGGTGGCCGAGATGTTCCCCCGCTTCGGCTCGACCGACTTCTCGACCGAGATCACGCGCCTGCTCGCGCTGCGCCCGGATGTCGTCTATTCGACCTCCTGGGGCGGGGAGCTCGTCACCTTCATCCGCCAGGCGACCGAGCGGCGCCTGCACGAGCGCACGACCTTCGTGCTGCCGGTGGCCGAGGCGTCGCTGCAGATCCTCGGGCGCAACATGCCGGAGGGCCACATCATCGGCGCGCGCGGCGACCACTGGAACAACCATCCCGCGCCGGCGAACCCGGAACTGTTCCGCTCCTTCGTCTCGGCCTACCGCCAGCGCTTCAATGAATACCCGATCTACCCCTGCCACCACATGGCGCAGGCGGTCTGGGCGCTGAAGGCGGCGGTCGAGAAGGCGGTCGCGACCAAGTCCGGCGGCTGGCCGTCGGATGCCGAACTCGCCGCCGCCTTCCGGGGCCTGACCTTCCCCACGCCGACCTCGACCATCACCCTGCGCGAGGACGGCCAGGGCCTCGAGGACCAGATCGTCGGCATGTCGCACATCGACCCGAACTTCGGCTTCGCCGTGCCGCGGGAGATGATGCGCTACAGCGCCGCGCAGGTGTCCGCCCCGGTGGGGCAGAAATCCGTGGACTGGCTCAAGACGCTGACGCCGGCCATGGTGCAGCAGGCCGGCACGGCGCTCTGAGGGGACGGCATACGCCATGGCCGAGTGGTTCCAGGACAATGGCCTTCTGCTCGGCCTCGCGTTGCTGGACGGGCTCTCCTCGGCGGGGCTGATCTTCCTCGTCGCGGTGGGGCTCAACCTCGTCTTCGGGGTGCTGCGCATCATCAATGTCGCGCACGGCTCCCTCTATGCGATCGGAGCCTATACCGCGGCCTCGATCGGGCTGTTCCTGTCCACCCGTGGCCTGCCGCAATGGGCCGCGCTGCCGGTGCTGCTGCTCTCGGCCGCCCTGGTCGGCGCGGTGCTCGGGCCGCTGATCGAACGCTTCATCCTCCGCCGCATCTATGCGGGGGAGGAGGTGGTGCAGCTCCTCGTCACCTTCGCCCTCTTCATGATCCTCGAGGACGTGCAGAAGCTGCTCTGGGGCGTGCAGCCGATCCACCACGACGCCGCGCTGAAGCTGCTCGGCACCATAGACGTGCCCTTCGGCAGCGATTTCATCCCCTTCACCAACTACCAGCTCTTCGTCCTGCCGGGCTTCGCGATCGTCACGCTGATCGGCCTCGCCTGGTTCCTGCGCCGCACGCTGACGGGCCGCGTCATCGTCGCCGTGACCACCGACCGCGAGGCGGCGACCGCCATGGGCATCGATGCCGCGAAGGTGTTCCTGCTCACCTTCACCTTCGGGGCGATGCTGGCGGCCCTCGGCGGCGCGCTCTCCTCGCCCACGGCGGCGCTGGTGCCGGGGATCGGCGCGCAGACCATCGTGCTGTCCTTCGCCGTCGTCGCCACCGCCGGGCTCGGGCAGATCGAGGGCGCGGCGCTGACCTCGCTGATGATGGGGCTCGGCCGCTCCATCGCCGTGTATTTCGAACCCGAGCTGGAAGTCGTCGTGCCCTACATCATCATGGTGCTGGTGCTGCTGGTCCGGCCGCAGGGCCTTTTCGGCGTGATCGAGACGCGGCGCGTATGAGGAAGCTCGAGTTCCTGCTCGCGCTGGCGCTCGCCGGCGCCATGATCGCCGCCGCGATCGCCGCGCCCTGGCTGCGCTTCGTGCTGACCATCGCGCTCGCCAAGGGCATCGCCGTGATGGGCATCCTGCTGCTGCTGCGCGCCGGCCAGGTCTCCTTCGGCCATGCGCTCTACATCGCCTTCGGCGCCTACACCGTCGCCTTCCTCGCGCCGCGGCTGAACGATGCGGTGCTGCTGCTCGTCGTCGCGGCGGGCGGGGCGGCGCTGCTCGGCCTCGTCATCGGCCTGTTCGTGACGCGCTACCGGCAGATCTTCTTCGGCATGCTCAACCTCGCCATGTGCATGGTCTTCTATTCGCTGCTCGAGAAGCTCTACCACATCACCAAGGGCAGCGACGGCATCCGGGTCGAGATCATGCCCGTCGCCGGCCAGGCGCTCGACCGCATTGCCTATGAATGGACGATCTTCGGCATCGCGCTCGCGCTCGCCTTCGCGCTCGGCGCGCTGCTGCGCCTCTACCTCGTCTCCCCGATGGGCGAGGCGCTGAAGGGCATCAAGACGCGCGAGACGCGCCTCGAATTCATGGGCGTGCCGGCGCGCGGGGTTCTGCTCGCGGCCTATGTCGTCTCGGCCGGCGTGGGCGGGATCGGCGGCGCGCTGATCGCCATGACCTCGCGCCATGTCACGCCGCTGCTGTCCTACTGGACCGCCTCGGGCGAGCTCGTCTTCATCGCGATCCTCGGCGGGGCGGGCGGCGTGCTCGGGCCGTTCCTGGGTGCGGCGGCCTACGAGCTGATCCGCGTCTATGCCGCGGCCTCCTTCGCCGATGCCTGGCAGATGATCCTCGGCACGGCGCTGCTGCTCGTCATCCTCTTCGCCCCGGGCGGGCTGTGGGGCATGGCGGCGCGCGCGATCGGGGGGCGCAGCCGATGAGCGAAGCCCTGCTGCGCGCGAGCGGCCTGCACCTCGCCTTCGGCGGCGTGCGCGCGGCCGACGGCATCGACCTCGACGTGATGCGCGGGGAGTTCCTCGCCATCATCGGCCCGAACGGCGCGGGCAAAACCACCTTCATCAACATGACCACCGGCTACCTCAAGCCGCATGCCGGCGAGATCGCCTATGAAGGCCGGCGCATCACCGGCCTCTCGCCGCGGGCCATCGTCAGGCTCGGCATCGCGCGGTCCTTCCAGTTGCCGCAGCTCTTCCTCGAGCACACGGTCGAGCAGAACGTCGCCCTCGCCGTCGCCTCGCGCGAGGGCATCTGGTCCCCGCTCGTGCCGCTGCTGCGCCCCGGCTACCGGGAGGAGGCGCGCGACATCCTTGACCGCTTCGGCCTCTCGGCCATCGCGGACACGCGCGCGGACGCGCTGAACGAGGGCGCGCGCAAGCTCGCCGACATCGCCATGGCGGTGGCGCTCAAGCCGCGCCTGCTGCTGATGGACGAACCCACCTCCGGCGTCGCCGCCTCCGAGAAGATGGCCATCGTCGAGACGCTCGTCACCGTGCTGCGCGATGCGAAGGTCACGGCGGTCTTCGTCGAGCACGACATGGACGTGGTCGAACGCTTCGCGGACCGCGTCGCGGTCTGGTCCCAGGGGCGCATCGCCGCCCTCGGCCCGCCGGCCGAGGTGCTCGCCGACCCCGCGGTGCAGCGCGAGGTCATCGGCATCGAGCGCCACGCCGCCACGCCGGAGGCGCCCCATGCTTGAGCTCCAGCGCGTCTCGGTCGCCATCGCCGGCGTGCCGGTGCTGCGCGACGTCTCCCTCCTGGTGCCGCGGGGCGGGCGCGTCGCGCTGATCGGGCGCAACGGCGCGGGCAAGACGACCACGCTGCGCACCCTGATGGGCCTGGTGCCCGCGGGCTCGGGCAAGGTCATCATCGACGGCGAGGACGAGACCGCCCTGCCGCCCCATCACCGCCCGCGCCACGGCATCGGCTATGCGCCCGAGGACCGGCGCCTGTTCGGCTCCTTCACGGTCGAGGACAACATGCTTCTGCCCGCGCAGGTGCTCGGCCTGCCGGCGGATGAGACGCGTGCCCGCCTCGCCCGCGTCTATTCCCTGCTGCCCGAGTTGCGCGACCTCGCGCCGCGCAAGGCGGCGGGGCTGTCGGGCGGGCAGGGCAAGATGGCCGCGCTCGGGAGGGCGCTGATGGTCGGCACCAAGGCGGTGCTGCTCGACGAGCCGTTCCAGGGCCTCGCCCCCGCGCTCGCCCTGCGTTACGCCGAGGCGCTGAAGCGCCTGCGCGCGGCCCTGCCCGATGTCGCCATCCTGATTACCGAGTCCAACCCCGAACTGCTCCGCCCGCTGGTCGAACAGACCTACGTGATCGAGCGCGGGGAGATCGCCCCGGGCTGAGGCGCGCGCAATTCCCGCAGCGCGCGCCGCGCGGTGCCGAGGCTCGTGTTGAGGAACAGCCCGGCCATACCAGCAGCGACGATGAGGTCCGGCCAGCGCGTGCCGAACACGCCGGCCGCCGCGGCCACCACCAGCAGGTTCCCCCAGGCGTCGTTGCGGCTGCACAGCCAGACGCTGCGCACATTCGCGTCCCCCTCCCGCCAGCGCCACAGCAGCAGGACCGACGCCAGATTGGCCGCGAAGGCGGCGATGGCGATCGCTCCCATCGTGATCGGTTCCGGCACCCCGGCGACGAAGACGCGCCAGACCGCGGCGGCCAGCACCCAGGCCGCTATGGCGCCGAGCGTCGCCGCCTTGAGCAGCGCCGCCCGCGCACGCACCACGGGCGCCATGCCGATGACCGCGAGCGACAGCCCGTAGGTCGCTGCGTCCATCGCGAAATCGAGGCTGTCGGCCTGCAATGCGAGCGAGCCCGCGATCGCGCCGCCCAGGAACTCCACCAGGAACATCACCGCGTTGAGGGCGATGACGAGGATCAGCGCCCGCCGGAAGCCGGGATCGTCGCCGTCGAAGGTGCGGCCATGGTCGTGGCCGCAACATGCGTCATGGGGCATGCGACATCTTCGCCTGCCGCCCTTGCCCACGGCAAGCCGAGGTTGCGCCGCGCCCGCCCCTCCCCTATACGCCCCGTTCCCGCCCGCCGGTCGGTATCGGCGGGCCTTCCCGCATGAGTGCCGCCCGATGAAGCCCGACATCCATCCCGACTACCACGAGATCACCGTCATCATGACCGACGGGACCGAGTTCAAGACCCGCAGCACCTGGGGCAAGCCGGGCGATGTGATGCGCCTCGACATCGATCCGAAGTCGCACCCCGCCTGGACGGGCCAGCAGCGCGTGATCGACACGGGCGGCCAGATCGCGAAGTTCAACAAGAAGTTCGCCGGCATCGGCGCGCGCAAGAAGGCCTAGCCCTTCGCCGCCAGTCCCTGCCCGCGGAAGCGGGCCGGGTTGCCCGGGCGAACCGCATCGCGGTGGCGCCCCGGAACCCGCGGTCCAGGGGGCCGCAGCCCCCTGGCGGGGTGGTCCGGAGGGGCAGCGCCCCTCCGGCGAGACCCCCTTGAACCCCCGTTTCAGCCCCCCTACCTCCTGCCCTGCCGGCGGTGCCCTTTCCGGGGCCGGCGGCGCGGACCGGCCGGGTCGCCCTCGTGGGGCCCATCAGCCCGGATCCGCCGTGCAACGAACCTTGCTGATGCAGGAGGTTCCATGAACGCGATCGACTTCTCCCCCCTCTTCCGCACCGCCATCGGCTTCGACCGTCTCGCGCGGCTGATGGACAGCGCCCGTTCGGCCGCCGAGGGCAACGGCTATCCGCCCTACAACATCGAGAAGACCGGCGATGACAGCTACGTGCTGACCATGGCCGTGGCGGGCTTCTCCGAGTCCGAGCTCGAGGTCACCGCGCAGGAGAACACGCTGACCATCACCGGCCGGCCGCAGCCGCAGCCGGAGGATGGGCGCCGGTTCCTCCATCGCGGCATCGCCGGCCGCGCCTTCGAGCGCCGCTTCGTCCTCGCCGACCACATCGTGGTCGAGGGCGCGGAGCTCTCGAACGGCCTGCTGCATGTCATGCTGCGCCGCGTGGTGCCGGAGGCGCTGAAGCCGCGCCGCATCCCGGTGCAGTCCGGCCGCCCGGTGATCACGGGCGAGGCGGCGCAGGCCGCTTGACGAACGGGCCGGGGGAGGTCTTCCTCCCCCGAGGCCCTGGTCCCTCGGCCCGGACGGGCGTTGCGGGGAGAGAGGGAAGCCTCTCTCCCTCTTTTCATGTGCCGCAGAAGGTCGCCCTGACCCGTTCCTCCTCGCGCGGCGGCAGGGTGAAGCGGTCGCCGGCCGGGCGCTCCGCGAAGGGCCGCGACACCTCGGCCAGAAGGGCCTCGAAGGGCGCGAGATCCTCGCGCTCCACCGCCGCCGCCAGCGCCTCCTCCACGAGGTGGTTGCGCGGGATGACGGCGGGGTTCACCGCGCGCATCGCCGCCGCGCGCTCGGCCGGGTCGCGCCCGTCGCGCGCGGCCCGCGCCTGCCAGCCCTCAGCCCATGCATCGAAGGCCGCCGGTTCGGCGAAGAGCGCGCGCACACCCTCGGCCCTCCCCTCGGCCGCGTCCGCGAGGCGCCGGAAGGTCAGGGTGAAATCCGCCCGGTTCGCCGCCATGCGCTCGAAGAGGTCGAGGATCAGCGCCTCGTCCCCATCCTCCTCGCGCGCGAGCCCGATCTTGGCGAGCAGCCCTTCGCGCCAGGCCGCGCCGAAGGCGGGGGCGAAGCCGCCGAGCGCCGCCCTGGCCTGTTCCAGCGCTTCCTCCTCCCGCGCGGAGATCAGGGGCAGCAGGCACTCGGCCAGACGGGCGAGGTTCCAATGCGCGATGCCGGGCTGGTTGCCATAGGCGTAGCGCCCCTGGTGGTCGATCGAGGAGAACACCGTCCCCGCATCGTATTCGTCCATGAAGGCGCAGGGGCCGTAGTCGATCGTCTCGCCGGAGATGGTGCAGTTGTCGGTGTTCATCACGCCATGGATGAAGCCGACCAGCATCCAGCGCGCCACCAGCGCCGCCTGCCGCGCCACCACGCCCGCGAGGAAGGCCAGCGCCGGGTTCGCCGCCTCGGCCGCCGCCGGGTCATGGCGCGCGATGGCGTGGTCGAGCAGCGCCCGCAGCGCGTCCGCATCCCGGCGCGCCGCGAAATACTGGAAGGTGCCGACGCGGATGTGGCTCGCGGCGATGCGCGTCAGCACCGCGCCGGGCAGCGCGTCCTCACGGAACACGTATTCTCCGGTCGCGACCGCCGCCAGCGCGCGCGTGGTCGGGATGCCGAAGGCGGCCATGGCCTCGCCGACCAGGTATTCGCGCAGCACCGGGCCGAGCGCCGCCCGGCCATCCCCGCGGCGCGAGAAGGGCGTCGGCCCTGATCCCTTCAACTGGATGTCGCGCCTGTCGCCCGCCGGCGTCACCACCTCGCCGAGCAGGATGGCGCGGCCATCGCCCAGGCTCGGCACGAAATGGCCGAACTGGTGGCCGGCATAGGCCTGCGCGATGGGCTCGGCGCCGGGCGGCAGGTGGTTGCCCGCGAGCATGGCGATCCCGGCCTCCGAGCGCAGCCAGGCCGGGTCGAGGCCGAGCCGCTCGGCGAGCGCCTCGTTCAGCCGCAGCAGCCGCGGCGCCTTGACCGGCGTGGGCGCGAGCCGCGCGAAGAGCCGCTCCGGCAGGCGCGCATAGGCGTTGTCGAAGGCCGGGCGGGTGCCGGCTTCGGCCAGCGGGGCGGGTTCGGGCAGGGGCGTGTCGGGCATGTCCAGACTCAGATCGCGCGCCGCCCCCCTCGCGGCAAGGCCGGCCGCCGTGGGCCGAAGCGCGTCGGTGCCCGGCCGGCCATGCCCGTCCGGCGCCATGGCGCGGCGGCGCCGCCCCGGAGCCTGCGCTAGGGCTTGCGGAAGAAGGCGTCCGCCGCGGCGCGGTGGTCCTTCCGCGCCGCGATGCCCGCCTCGGCCCGCGCGATCTCGGCCCTCAGCTCGGCGATGTACTCCTCGAGCTGGGACACGTCCCAGCCGTCGAAGCGTGGCTTCTCCAGCACCTGCCGCCGGCGCGGCAGGTCCTCCTCCTCGATCGGCGCCATGCCGCCTCCTTTCCCATCAGGGCTTTGACCCTGCCCGGTGCGGTCATTATACGGGGCGCATCATTGTCGCGGGGGTTCGCTCCTGCCCCTCCGGCCACCCGAGGTCCGCCCATGCCCCAGCCGCTGATGCCGAAGGCCACCGCCGTGTGGCTGATCGAGAAGACGTCCCTGTCCTTCGAGCAGATCGCCGAATTCGTGAACATGCACCCGCTCGAGATCCAGGCGATCGCGGATGGGGAGGTGGCGCAGGGCATCGTCGGCTTCGACCCGATCGCCTCGGGCCAGCTCACGCGCGAGGAGATCGCCCGCTGCGAGGCCGATCCCACCGCCCGCCTGCAGCTTCAGGAGAGCACCATCGTGCTGCCGAAGCAGCGCGCCAAGGGCGGCCGCTACACCCCCGTCTCGAAGCGCAACGACCGCCCCGACGCCATCGCCTGGCTGCTGCGCAACTACCCGATGCTCTCCGAGGCCGCGATCGCGAAGCTGCTCGGCACCACCAAGGACACGATCGCCAAGGTGCGCGACAAGACGCACTGGAACAGCGCGAACATCAAGCCGCGCGATCCCGTCATTCTCGGCCTCTGCACCCAGTCCGACCTCAATGCCGCGGTGGCCGCGGCGGGCGGCAGCCTGACGCCACCCCCCGCCGAGGATGCGGCCTGAGGCTCAGTGCGTCCTGGCGGTCTTCAGCCGCTCCATCTCCTCCTTGATGCGGAGCTTCTCGCGCTTCAGCCGGGCCAGTTCCCGCTCATCCGGGCGCGGTCGGCTGTCTTCGTCCAGGATCCGACGCTCGAGGGCCGCGTGACGTTCCTCGAGAGAGACAATCCGGGCGTGCAGGGGCATGCGCTGCGCTTCCTCGTTCCGTTTGCCCGCCGCGGCGCCATGCCGCGGCGGCCTTCTGCGGGGGCGGTTGCCACCCTCGCGAACCGGGCGCGCCTTCGCCGGGAATGGCCTGTCGCGCCCCGGCTCTGGCATGATATGGGCGATCCTTCTCGGATTGCATCTCCAACTTCGCCCCGGGGCCGCCGGCCATGATCGCCGACCGTGACGCCATGCTGCGCCGCCTGCACGAACTGCGCAGCGAGCACCGCGACCTCGACACCGTCATCGCGCGGCTCGACGGATCCGCGGTGGACCAGCTCCAGTTGCAGCGGCTGAAGAAGCGGAAGCTGAAGCTCAAGGACGAGATCGCCTGGCTCGAGGGAAGGCTCGTGCCGGACATCATCGCGTGACCCTCGGATGGCGGGCGGCCACCGCGCGCCGCTCCGCGCCTCGCGCCCGGCATCGCCGCCGCGAGAGGCCGCCGACGGCCCCGGCGCGGCAGGGCCGCCCTTCACTCCCTCGCTTGGGTAGGTTCCGATGACAGAGGTAGCGGGCTCCTCGCCCCTGGTTGGCATCATCATGGGCAGCCGCTCCGACTGGGAGACGATGCGCCACGCGGCCGAGACGCTCACGACGCTCGGCGTGCCGCACGAGACCCGCGTCGTCTCCGCCCACCGCACGCCCGATCGCCTCGTCGCCTATGCGAAGGGCGCGGCGGGCCGGGGGCTGAAGGTCATCATCGCGGGCGCGGGCGGCGCCGCCCATCTGCCCGGCATGGCGGCCTCCATGACCCCGCTGCCGGTGCTCGGCGTGCCGGTCGAGAGCCACGCGCTCAAGGGCATGGACAGCCTGCTCTCGATCGTCCAGATGCCCGCCGGCATCCCGGTCGGGACGCTCGCCATCGGCCGTGCCGGGGCGGTCAATGCGGGGCTGCTCGCCGCCGCCATCCTCGCCACCGGCGATGCCGCCTTGGCGCGGCGGCTGGAGGCCTGGCGCGCCGCGCAGACCGAAGCCGTCCCGGAAACCCCGGCATGAGCACCTTCCCCCTGCCCCCCGGCTCGGTCATCGGCATTCTCGGCGGCGGGCAACTGGGGCGGATGTCGGCCATGGCCGCCGCCCGCCTCGGCTATGCCTGCCACGTCTATGCGCCCGAGGCCGATTCGCCCGGCATGCAGGTGGCCGCGCACCGCACCGTGGCGCCCTACGAGGACCGCGACGCGCTGGCGCGCTTCGCCGGCGCCGTCTCGGTCGTGACCTTCGAGTTCGAGAACGTCCCCGCCGCGGCGCTGGAGGCGCTGGCGGGCCTCGTGCCCTGCCGGCCCGGCCTCGCCGCGCTGGCCACCTGCCAGGACCGGGTCGCGGAGAAGGCCTTCCTCGGCCGCATCGGCGTTCCCGTCGCCCCCTGGCGCGCCATCGAGACCGAGGCGGATCTGCACGCGGCGGTGGCCGAGATCGGCCTGCCCGCCGTGCTCAAGACCACCCGCCTCGGCTATGACGGCCGCGGCCAGGCGGTGCTGCGCGAGGCCACCGACCTCGCGCCGGCCTTCGCCCGGCTCGCGCCCAGGCCGCTGATCCTCGAGGCCTTCGTGCCCTTCGCCGCCGAGATCTCGGCCATCGCGGCGCGCAGCGAGGACGGCAGCCTCGCCGTCTTCGACGCGGTGGAGAACCGCCACGCCCGGCACATCCTCGACCTCAGCTTCGCGCCGGCGCGCGTGGATGCCGCGGTGGGCAAGGCCGCGCGCGCCCATGTCGCGGCGGTGGCCGAGGGGCTCGGCCTCGTCGGGGTGGTGGCGCTCGAGATGTTCCTGCTCCCCGATGGCCGCCTGCTGGGCAACGAGATCGCGCCGCGGCCGCACAATTCCGGCCACTGGACGATGGACGCCTGCGCCGCGTCCCAGTTCGAGCAGCACATCCGCGCGGTTGCGGGGCTGCCCCTGGCCTCGCCCGAGCGTCATCACGATGCGGTGATGAAGAACCTGATCGGGCCCGAGGGCCTGGCCGCCTGGCCGCGCCTGCTGCGCCTGCCGGGGGTGGTGCCGCATCTCTACGGCAAGGCCGCGGCGCGGGATGGGCGGAAGATGGGCCACGCCAACCGCCTGCTGCCGCGCGGCGCGCTGGCCGGCCTGCCGGAGCGGGAGGTGCTGGAGGGCCTGTGAGCGCCTTCCGGCCGGTGACGGCAACGGCCATCGCCGCGGATCGGACGTTGCCGATTTGTCACCTGGAAGCGTTGCGCCGGAGCCACATCCTGTGGCCTTCATGATGGCGAGGTCTGGCGCGGGCGGCCAGGAATGCTAGAAAAAGCTCACGTCGAGTCCGGCCCGGGAGTGCGGGCCCCGGCGATCATGTTTTTCGGCCCGAGGGGCCCTACGCAGGAGAATGACGATGAGCCTGAAGAAGGCGCTTCTTGCCGCGACGCTGCTGTCGCTGCCGATGGCGGCGAATGCGCAGGGCTGGGACCCGCGGGTGCAGGGCGTGTACATCGGTGCCGGCTTC
>NZ_JACIJE010000006.1 GCF_014199195.1 Neoroseomonas alkaliterrae
TCGCGCCGATCGCCATGGACGAGGGCCTGCGCTTCGCCATCCGCGAGGGCGGCCGCACCGTCGGCGCCGGCGTCGTCGCCAAGATCGTGGCGTAACGGCAGGAACGCGGGTCCGATCGTCATGGACAACCAGAACATCCGCATCCGCCTCAAGGCGTTCGATCACCGCGTGCTCGATGGCAGCACGCGGGAGATCGTGAACACCGCGAAGCGGACCGGCGCGCGCGTGCGGGGCCCGATCCCTCTGCCGACGCATATCGAGCGTTTCACGGTGAACCGCTCGCCTCATGTGGACAAGAAGTCGCGCGAGCAGTTCGAGATCCGGACGCATCGCCGCCTTCTCGACATTGTCGACCCCACTCCGCAGACCGTGGACGCGCTGATGAAGCTCGACCTGGCTGCCGGCGTGGACGTCGAGATCAAGATCTGAGGACGCAGCCATGGCCGCGAAGACGGGCCGCACCGGCCTGATCGCGAGGAAGCTGGGGATGTCCCGGCTGTTCAACGAGGACGGCTCGACCGTGCCCGTGACGCTGCTGCACGTGGACAATGTCCGCGTCGTGGCGAGGCGCACGGTGGAGAAGGACGGCTACGACGCCGTCCAGGTCGGCATCGGCGTCGCGAAGCCCAAGAACGTCTCGAAGGCGAATAAGGGTCATTTCGCGAAGGCCGGCGTCGAGGCGCCGCGCAAGGTGGTCGAGTTCCGCGTCGGCGCCGATGCCGCGCTTGAGGCCGGCACCCGGCTCAGTCCCGCGCATTTCGTGAAGGGCCAGAAGGTGGACGTGACGGGGGTCACGGTCGGCAAGGGCTTCGCGGGCGCGATGAAGCGCTGGAACTTCTCGGGCCTCGAGGCCTCGCACGGCGTGTCGATCAGCCACCGTTCGCACGGTTCGACCGGCAACAGGCAGGATCCTGGCAAGACCTTCAAGAACAAGAAGATGGCCGGACACCTCGGTGTCGAGCGCGTCACCACCCAGAACCTGGAAGTGGCGGGCGTCGACGCGGAGAAGGGTCTGGTGCTGATCAAGGGCGCCGTGCCGGGCGCGAAGGGCAGCTACGTGCTGGTGCGCGACGCCGTGAAGCGCGCGCGCCATGCCGATGCGCCCTTCCCGGCGGCCGTGGCCTGAGGACGCCGAAGATGCAGGTCAACGTCATCACCCTCGATAACGGCACTGCCGGCCAGATCGAGCTGCCGGACGAGGTGTTCGGGGCGCAGCCGCGCGCGGACATCATGGCGCGCGTGGTGCACTGGCAGCTCGCCAGGCGGCGCGCCGGAACGCACAAGACGAAGGGCATGGGCGAGGTCTCCGGGACCACCAAGAAGCCCTATCGCCAGAAAGGTACCGGCAATGCGCGTCAGGGCTCGCTGCGTTCGCCGCAGTTCCGCAAGGGCGGCGTGGTGCATGGTCCGGTCGTGCGCGACCATGGTTACAGCCTGAACAAGAAGGTCCGTCGCCTCGGGCTGATCTCCGCGCTTTCCATGAAGGCGGCCGAGGGCAAGCTCGTGGTGCTGGACAGCGCCTCGGTGCCGGCCGATGCCAAGACCTCGGCGATGGCGGCGAAGCTGAAGGCGCTCGGCTGGACGAGCGCGCTTGTGGTGGACGCTGCGGCGGACGAGAACTTCGCCCGCGTCGTGCGCAACCTGCCGAAGGTGCAGGTGCTGCCGACTGTTGGCGCGAATGTCTATGACATCCTGAACCACGACGTGCTCGCGGTGACGCGCGCCGGCGTCGAGGCGCTGAAGGAGCGGCTGGCATGAGCGACGCCCCGAAGCAGAAGCGTCCGGTGATCGGGCGGGAGCGGATGTACCAGACCATCCTTGCGCCCGTGGTCACCGAGAAGGCGACGCTGAACAACGAGCGCGGGCAGGTGACCTTCAAGGTCGCTGTGGACGCGACCAAGCCGCAGATCAGGGCGGCGGTCGAAGGGCTGTTCGGCGTGAAGGTGCTTGCGGTCAACACCATCCTGGTGAAGGGCAAGCGCAAGCAGTTCCGTGGCCGTCCCGGACAGCGCTCGGACTGGAAGAAGGCGATGGTGCGCCTGGCCGAGGGCCAGAGCATCGATCTCACGACGGGGCTCGCGTAAGCCATGGCTCTGAAGAACTTCAACCCCGTCACGCCGTCGCTGCGCGGGACGATCCTCATCGATCGGTCCGAGCTGTGGAAGGGCGCGCCGGTCAAGGGCCTGACCGAGGGCAAGACCTCCTCGGGCGGGCGCAACAACCACGGCCGCATCACCGTCCGCTTCCGCGGCGGCGGGCACAAGCGCGCCTATCGCCTCGTGGACTTCAAGCGCCGCGCCAAGTTCGGCGTGCCCGGCGTGGTGGAGCGGCTGGAGTACGATCCGAATCGCACCGCCTTCATCGCGCTGGTGAAGTATGAGGATGGGGAGCTCTCCTACATCCTCGCACCGCAGCGCCTGAAGGCCGGCGACACCGTGGTGTCGGGCGAGAAGGTGGACGTGAAGCCGGGCAATGCCATGCCGATGGCGGCTATCCCGGTCGGCACGATCATCCACAACATCGAGCTCAAGCCGGGCGCTGGCGGCAAGCTCGCGCGCTCGGCCGGTGCTTTCGCGCAGCTCGTCGGCAAGGATGGCGGCAACGCCCAGGTGAAGCTGATGTCGGGCGAGCTGCGGCTGATCCGTTCGGAGTGCATGGCCTCGATCGGCGCCGTGTCCAACCCGGACAACAGCAACCAGCAGCTCGGCAAGGCGGGGCGCAGCCGATGGCTTGGCCGCAAGCCGCACAACCGCGGCGTGGCGATGAACCCGGTTGATCACCCACATGGTGGTGGTGAGGGTCGCACCTCGGGCGGCCGTCATCCGGTCACGCCCTGGGGCAAGCCGACCAAGGGCGCGAAGACGCGCAACAACAAGCGGTCCGACGGGCAGATCGTCCGCCGCCGCAACGCGACGAAGGGCTGACGCAATGGCGCGCAGCGTCTGGAAGGGGCCGTTCGTGGACGGCTACCTGCTCAACAAGGCGGAGGCCGCCCGTGCGTCCACGCGCAACGAGATCATCAAGATCTGGTCGCGCCGCAGCACGATCCTGCCGCAGTTCGTGGGCCTGACCTTCGGCGTCTACAACGGCAAGAAGTTCCTGCCGGTGCAGGTGACGGAGAACATGGTGGGCCACAAGTTCGGCGAGTTCTCGCCGACGCGCACCTTCTCCGGCCATGCGGCCGACAAGAAGGCGAAGCGGGGCTGATCCGATGAGCAAGCCGAAGCATCCCCGGGGGCTGGCGGAGCACGAGGCGCAGGCCGTGACGTGGAACATCCGCGTCAGCCCGCGCAAGCTGAACCTCGTCGCCGGCATGATCCGCGGCAAGCGGGCGCAGGACGCGGTCGCGCAGCTGACCTTCTCCAAGCGCCGCATCGCGGGCACGGTGAAAAAGACGCTCGAGAGCGCGATCGCCAACGCGGAGAACAACCACAGCCTCGACGTGGACCGCCTGGTCGTGTCGAAGGCAGAGGTAGGCCGCGCCATGGTGATGAAGCGCTTCCATGCGCGCGGCCGCGGGCGCGCCTCGCGTGTGGAGAAGTGGTTCAGCCATCTGAAGATCGTGGTGGCGGAGCAGCAGCTGGCCGCCCCGGCCGAGCAGGAGGCCGCGTAACATGGGCCAGAAGGTCAATCCGATCGGGCTGCGGCTCGGCATCAACCGCACCTGGGACAGCCGTTGGTTCGCGGGCAGCGACTACGCCAAGCTGCTGCACGAGGACTTCAAGCTGCGCGAGACGCTGACCAAGCGCCTGAAGGGGGCGGGCGTGTCCCGCGTTGTGATCGAGCGTCCGGCCAAGAAGCCGCGCGTCACGATCCATGCCGCGCGTCCGGGCGTCGTCATCGGCAAGAAGGGCGCCGACATCGAGGTGCTGCGGAAGGATCTGCAGAAGATGGCCGGCGCCGAGGTGGCGCTGAACATCGTCGAGATCCGCAAGCCCGAGATCGACGCGACGCTGGTGGCCGAGAGCATCGCGCAACAGCTTGAGCGCCGCGTGGCCTTCCGTCGCGCGATGAAGCGCGCGGTGCAGTCCGCGATGCGCCTTGGCGCGCAGGGCATCCGGATCAATTGCTCCGGTCGCCTCGGCGGCGCCGAAATCGCGCGCATGGAGTGGTACCGAGAGGGACGCGTGCCGCTGCACACGCTGCGCGCGGATATCGATTTCGGCACGGCGACCGCGAAGACCACCTATGGCACCTGCGGTGTGAAGGTCTGGATCTTCAAGGGCGAGATCATGGCGCACGACCCGATGGCGCAGGACAAGCGCGCCGCCGAGCAGGCGCCTCAGCGCTGAAGGTGAAGGACGATGCTGCAGCCTAAGCGCACCAAGTTCCGCAAGGCCCACAAGGGCCGCATCCACGGGATCGCCAAGGGTGGGTTCACGCTCTCCTTCGGCGGTTTCGGCCTGAAGGCCCTCGAGCCGGACCGCGTCACCGCGCGCCAGATCGAGGCCGCGCGCCGCGCCATCACACGCGCGATGAAGCGCCAGGGCCGGGTGTGGATCCGCGTCTTTCCGGATGTGCCGGTTTCGACGAAGCCGGCGGAAGTCCGCATGGGCTCCGGCAAGGGCTCGCCCGAGTACTGGGTGTGCCGCGTGAAGCCGGGCCGCGTCATGTTCGAGATCGACGGCGTCTCCGCCGAGACGGCGCGCGAGGCGCTGTCCCTCGGCGCGGCGAAGCTGCCGATCAAGACGAAGTTCGTCACCCGCCTGGGTGCGGAGGCCTGAGATGGCTGCGACCAAGATCGGCGATATCCGCGCCAAGTCCGCGGACGAGCTGAACACCATGCTGCTCGACCTGCGCAAGGAGCAGTTCAACCTGCGCTTCCAGCGCGCGACCGGCCAGATCGAGGCGCTCTCGCGCATCAAGCAGGTCCGGCGCGACATCGCGCGGGTGAAGACCATCATCGGCGAGCGCGCGCGCAGCGCCGCCACCAAGGCCTGAGAGGAGACCGACGGCGATGCCGAAGCGCGTCCTCACCGGGCGGGTCGTCAGCGACAAGACCGACAAGACCATCACGGTCCTGGTCGAGCGTCGCGTGATGCATCCGCTCTACAAGAAGTTCATCCGGCGCTCGAAGAAGTATGCCGCCCATGATGACGCCAACCTCTGCAAGGAAGGCGACGTCGTGCAGATCGAGGAGTGCCGCCCGATCAGCAAGACGAAGTCCTGGGTGGTGATCGAGCGCAACGGCGCGGCGGTCGAGCGCCCGGCCTTCCTTGGCGCGGCGGAGGCCTGATCCATGATCCAGGTCGAGAGCAACCTCGAGGTCGCCGACAATTCCGGTGCGCGCCGCGTGCAGTGCATCAAGGTGCTTGGCGGCTCGAAGCGCAAGACCGCCGGCGTGGGCGACATCATCGTCGTCTCCGTCAAGGAGGCGATCCCGCGCGGCAAGGTGAAGAAGGGGACGGTGGAGCGCGCGGTGATCGTGCGCACCGCCTATCCGGTGCGCCGGCAGGACGGCACGGTGATCCGTTTCGACCGGAATGCGGCGGTGCTGATCAACAAGCAGAACGAGCCGATCGGCACCCGCATCTTCGGGCCCGTGGTGCGCGAGCTGCGGGCGAAGAAGTTCATGAAGATCATCTCGCTGGCGCCGGAGGTGCTGTAACACCATGGCCGCCAAAATCAGGAAGGGCGACCGCGTCCAGGTCCTCACGGGCAAGGACAAGGGTCGCCAGGGCGAAGTGATCCGGGTGATGCCGGCGGAGGGCCGCGCCCTCGTGCAGGGGCTGAACCTGGTGAAGCGGCACCAGAAGCCGCAGGGCATGGGCCGCCCCGGCGGCATCCAGGAGAAGGAGGCGGGCATCCACCTCTCGAACCTGGCCCTGCTCGACCCGAAGTCGGGCAAGCCGACGCGGGTCGGCTTCAAGGTGCTCGAGGACGGCAAGAAGGTCCGGGTGGCGAAGGCCTCCGGCGAGGTGCTCGACGCATGAGCGAAGCGATGGAACAGCCGCGGCTGCGGAAGCACTACGACGAGGTCGTGCGCAAGCGCCTCATCGAGGAGTTCGGGTACAAGAACCCGATGGAAGTGCCGAAGCTCGAGAAGATCGTGGTCAACATGGGTGTCGGCGAGGCGGCCGGCGACCAGAAGAAGCTCGACGCCGCGGTGGCGGACATGCAGGCGATCTCCGGCCAGAAGCCGGTGAAGACGAAGGCCAAGAAGGCGATCGCGGGCTTCAAGATCCGCGAGGGCATGGCCATCGGCTGCAAGGTGACGCTCCGCAAGCAGCGCATGTACGAGTTCCTCGACAGGCTCGTGACCATCGCGCTGCCGCGGGTGCGCGACTTCCGCGGCCTGCCCGGCAACAAGGGCTTCGACGGGCGGGGTAATTTCTCCCTCGGCCTGAAGGAGCAGATCGTGTTCCCCGAGATCAGCTACGACAAGGTGGACGCGATCCGCGGCATGGACATCGTCTTCGTCACGACGGCGAAGACGGACAAGGAAGCGAAGGCACTGCTCAAGGCCTTCGACCTTCCCTTCCAGAACTGATTTTTGGAAAACCGCCGGGCGATGCCCGGCAGGTTCCGGAGGACCTAGACGGCATGGCCAAGACCTCGTCTGTCGAGAAGAACAAGCGTCGCGAGAGGCTGTCGAAGCTTCACGCCGCAAAGCGCGCCGCGCTGAAGGCCGTGGTGATGAACCGCGAGCTGCCGGTCGAGGAGCGCTTCGAGGCGACGCTGAAGCTCGCCCAGCTGCCGCGCAATGGTGCGGCGAACCGCGTGCGCCTGCGCTGCGAAGTGACCGGCCGCCCGCGCGGCAACTACCGGAAGTTCAAGCTGTGCCGCAACCAGCTGCGGGAACTGGCGTCGAAGGGCCAGATCCCCGGCGTGGTGAAGGCGAGCTGGTAAGGGGGCCGGCCATGTCCATGTCCGATCCGCTGGGCGATATGCTCACCCGCATCCGCAACGCGCAGGCCGCAAGGCAGTCGCGCTGCAAGGCGCCGGCCTCCAAGCTGCGCGAGAACGTGCTCGAGGTGCTGAAGCGCGAGGGCTACATCCGCGCCTGGCGCACCGAGGAAGTGCGCCCCGGCGTCCGCTTCATCGACATCGAGCTGAAGTATTCGGAGGGCGAGCCCGCCATCAAGGAGATCACCCGTGTCTCCAAGCCCGGCCGGCGCGTCTATTCCAAGATCGCGGAGCTGCCGAAGTTCTATAACGGCCTCGGCACCTCCATCCTGTCCACGCCGCGCGGCGTGATGAGCGAGAACGAGGCCCGCGCCGCCAATGTCGGCGGCGAAGTCCTCTGCCGCGTGTTCTGACGGAGGGACGAGAGATGTCTCGCGTCGGGAAGTATCCCGTTCCGGTTCCCGCGGGCGTCACGCTCGCGCTCGCCGGCCGCACGCTGACTGCCAAGGGCAAGCTCGGTGAGCTCAAGCTCGACCTCACGGACGACGTGGATGTCGAGATCAAGGCCAATGAGGTCGCGGTGTCGCCGCGCCGCACGGACCGCCGCGCGCGGACCATGTGGGGCACGACGCGCAGCCTGATCAACTCGATGGTGACGGGCGTCTCGACGGGCTTCTCGAAGTCCATGGAGATCAACGGCACCGGCTACCGCGCGGCGGTGCAGGGTTCCGATCTGGTGCTGAACCTCGGTTACAGCCACGAGATCCGCTACCCGATCCCGAAGGGGATCAAGATCACCTGCGAGAAGCCGACCGCCATCAAGGTGGAAGGCTCGGACAAGCGGCAGGTCGGCCAGGTGGCGGCCGAGATCCGCGCGTATCGCGGCCCCGAGCCCTACAAGGGCAAGGGCGTCAAGTACGAGAACGAGCAGATCCTCCGCAAGGAGGGCAAGAAGAAGTAATGGCCAGCAAGCTCGACCTCGAGGCGCGGCGCCGCCGCCGCCTCCGTTTCCAGCTCCGGCAGAAGTCCGGTGGGCGCGTGCGCCTCTCGGTCTTCCGCTCGGGCCGGCACATCTACGCGCAGGTGATCGACGACAAGGCGGGGCGCACGCTCGCCGCCGCCTCCTCGCTCGAGAAGGCGATGCGCGAGGGGCTGAAGACCGGCGCGGACCGCGATGCGGCGGCCGCCGTCGGCAAGCTGGTCGCCGAGCGCGCGATCGCGGCCGGGGTGACGGAAGTCGTCTTCGACCGCGGTCCGTATCTCTACCATGGGCGCGTCAAGGCGCTCGCGGACGGCGCCCGCGAGGGCGGGCTGTCGTTCTGAGGGTGATGAAGCATGGCACGTGAACCGAGGACCGGCGGCGAGGGTGGCGGCGAGGGCGGGCGCGAGCGCCGCGGCCGCCGCCGCGACAGCGACCGTGACAACCGGCAGGAGCGCCAGGAGGGCGACGAGCTGAAGGACAAGCTCGTCACCATCAACCGCGTTGCCAAGGTGGTGAAGGGTGGCCGGCGCTTCTCCTTCGCGGCCCTGGTCGTGGTCGGCGACGAGAAGGGCCGCGTGGGCTGGGGTGCGGGCAAGGCGCGCGAGGTGCCGGAGGCCATCCGCAAGGCGACGGAGCGTGCCAAGCGCACGATGATCCGCGTGCCGATGCGCGAGGGGCGCACCCTGCACCACGACGTGATCGGCGAGTTCGGCGCCGGCCGCGTGATCCTGCGCGCCGCCCCGGCGGGCACCGGCATCATCGCCGGCGGCCCGATGCGCGCGGTGTTCGAGACGCTCGGCATGGGCGACGTCGTCGCCAAGTGCACCGGCTCGGCGAACCCGCACAACATGGTGAAGGCCACCTTCGCGGCGCTGCAGAAGTGCACCAGCCCGCGCGCCGTCGCGGCGCGCCGCGGCAAGAAGGTCGCCGACATCCTCGGCCAGAAGAAGGACGCCGCCGAGGCGGCGGAGGCAGCCAATGCCTGAGCAGAAGAAGACCGTGAAGGTGACCCAGACCGGGTCGCCGATCGGCCGCAAGCCGGGCCAGAAGGAGACCCTTATCGGTCTCGGCCTGAACAAGCGCCATCGCACGCGCGAGCTGGAGGACACTCCGGCCGTGCGCGGCATGATCCGCAAGGTCGCGCACCTGGTGCGCGTCGAGGACTGAGCCATGAAGCTCAACGAAATCCGCGACAACGAGGGCGCGCGCCCGAAGTTCAAGCGCATCGGCCGCGGCATCGGCTCCGGCAAGGGCAAGACCGGCGGCCGCGGCGTGAAGGGCCAGAAGGCGCGCACCGGTGTGTCGCTGAACGGATTCGAGGGCGGCCAGCTCCCGATCTACCGGCGCATGCCGAAGCGCGGCTTCGTCAATCCTTTCCGCAAGGATTATGCGGTGCTGAATCTTGGCGCGCTTGACGCGGCGATCGAGGCGGGCCGGCTGCCGGCGGATGCGGCGATCGACGAGGCGGCGCTCAAGGCGGCCGGCGTGGTGCGCGGCTCGGCGAAGCTCGCCGGCGTGCGTCTGCTCGCGAAGGGCGAGATCAAGCGCGCGGTGAAGATCACCGTCTCCGGCGCGTCGGCTGCGGCGGTCGCGGCCGTCGAGGCGGCGGGCGGCACCGTCACGGTCACCGGGTCGGCCGCGGAGCCGGCGTCGGAGTGACCCTTGCCGCTGGCCTGCCGCGTGGCTAGGTCAGGGACCGGTCTTCGCTGCGGCGCGCGGGGCCACCCGGGCGCCGCAGTGCTGAGGAGATAGCGCATGGCGTCGGCGTCCGAGCAGGCGATGGCGAGCCTCAACTTCGGGGTTCTGGCCAAGGCGACCGAGCTCAAGAAGCGCATCTGGTTCACCCTGGGTGCGCTGATCGTCTACCGCATCGGCACCTACGTGCCCGTGCCCGGCGTGGATGCCGCGGTGATGGGCGAGATCCTGGCCCAGCACGGCGGCGGGATCCTCGGCATGTTCGACATGTTCTCGGGCGGCGCACTCGGGCGCATGACGGTCTTCGCCCTGAACATCATGCCCTACATCAGCGCCTCGATCATCGTGCAGCTGATGACGGCGGCGATTCCCTCGTGGGAGCAGCTCAAGAAGGAAGGCGAGGCGGGGCGGAAGAAGCTCAACCAGTACACCCGATATCTCACGGTGCTGATCGCGCTGTTCCAGGCCTGGGGCATCGCCATCGGGCTCGAGGGGATGCGCGGGCAGTTCGGCGCCGCGGTCTACGACCCGGGCTGGTTCTTCCGCATCTCCTGCGTGACGACGCTGGTCGGCGGGACGATGTTCCTGATGTGGCTCGGCGAGCAGATCACCGCCCGCGGCGTGGGCAACGGCATCAGCCTGATCATCTTCGCCGGCATCGTCGCGAATCTGCCCTCGGCGCTGGTGAGCACGCTGGAGCTCGGCCGCACCGGCGCGCTCTCGACCTTCTTCATCATCTTCTTCCTGCTTGCCGCGCTCGCCATCATCTTCGTCGTGGTGTTCATCGAGCGGGCGCAGCGGCGCATCCCGGTGCAGTATCCCAAGCGCCAAGTCGGCAACCGCATGTTCAGCGGCGAGGCGACGCACCTGCCGCTCAAGCTGAACACCGCGGGCGTCATCCCGCCGATCTTCGCCTCTTCGCTTCTTCTGTTGCCGGCGACGATCGCGGGCTTCTCGACGGACCCGACGCAGGAAGGCTGGCTGCAGACCATCAGCGCGATGCTTGGCCATGGGCGCCCGCTCTATATGGGCCTCTACATGGCGCTGATCGCCTTCTTCGCCTTCTTCTACACGGCGGTGGTGTTCAACCCGGCCGACACGGCGGACAACCTGAAGAAGTACGGCGGCTTCGTGCCCGGCATCCGGCCCGGCCAGCACACGGCGGAGTATCTCGACCGCGTGCTCACCCGGCTGACCGTGGTCGGCGCCTTCTACCTCTGCGTCGTCTGCATCATCCCGGAGGTGCTGATCAGCCAGTATGGCGTGCCCTTCTATTTCGGCGGGACCTCGCTGCTGATCATCGTCTCGGTGACCATGGACACGGTGTCGCAGGTGCAGTCGCACCTCTTCGCCCACCAGTATGAAGGGCTGATCAAGAAGGCCCGGCTCGGGGGGCGCGGGATGCCGCGGCCGCGCTAGGGGGAACACCACGTCATGAATCTGATCCTGCTCGGACCGCCTGGGGCGGGGAAGGGGACACAGGCCAAGCGGCTCGAGGAGCAGTTCGGCATCGCCCAGATCTCGACCGGCGACATGCTCCGTGCCGAGGTCAAGTCGGGCAGCGAGATCGGCCTGCAGGCGAAGGCGATCATGGAGCGGGGCGAACTCGTGCCCGACGGCGTGATCACCGCCATGCTCGCCGCGCGGGTCTCGCGCCCCGATTGCGCGAAGGGCTTCATCCTCGACGGCTTCCCCCGCACCGTGCCGCAGGCCGAGGCGCTGGACCGGATGCTGGCCGAGAAGGGGCTCCGGCTCGACCATGTGATCGAACTGAAGGTGGACGATGCCGCGCTGGTCGAGCGCATCGCCGGCCGCTTCACCTGCGCGAAGTGCGGGGCGGGCTACCACGACACCTTCAAGCCCACGGCGAAGCCCGGGGTGTGCGATTCCTGCGGCTCCACCGAGTTCACCCGCCGCGCCGACGACCGGGCCGAGACGGTCGCGGCCCGGCTCGAGGCCTACCACCGCCAGACGGCGCCGCTGCTGCCCTATTACGCGGCGCAGGGGAAGCTCTCGGGTGTGGACGGCATGGCCAGCATGGACGCGGTGGCGCGCCAGATCGGCGCGATCCTCACCGGGAAGGGTTGACTCTCAGGGGGGCGGGGGCTAGATGGCCCCCTCCCGCGACCGGGCTCGCCCGGCCGCCGTTCATCGTTGCATGGATTGGTTCACTGCGCCGGAGGGGACGCTGCCCCGCACGGCGGTTATCGGGGCTCTGCCCCAGGAGAGGCACTGTGGCGCGCATCGCCGGCGTGAACATCCCGACCAACAAGCGGGTGCTCATCTCGCTTCGCTACATCTACGGCATCGGGCCGCAGAACGCGAAGGAGATCTGCGGGAAGCTCGGCATCCCCGACGACCGTCGGGTGAACCAGCTCACCGATGACGAGGTCCTGAAGATCCGCGAGCTGATCGACCGCGAATACCAGGTCGAGGGCGACCTGCGGCGCGAGCAGGCGATGAACATCAAGCGGCTGATGGACCTCGGCTGCTACCGGGGGCTCCGCCACCGCAAGGGCCTGCCGGTCCGCGGGCAGCGCACCCACACCAATGCCCGCACCCGCAAGGGCAAGGCCGTGCCCATCGCCGGCAAGAAGAAGGTGACGAAGTAAGATGGCCCGCGAACCCCGCGGCGGCGCCCGTGGCCCCGTCAAGCGCAAGGAACGGAAGAACATCAGCTCGGGCGTGGCCCATGTGCTGGCGTCCTTCAACAACACCATCGTGACCATCACCGACGCCCAGGGCAACGCCATCGCGTGGTCGTCCGCCGGCTCCCAGGGCTTCAAGGGCAGCCGCAAGTCCACCCCGTATGCGGCGCAGGTCGCGGCGGAGGATGCCGGGCGCAAGGCGCGCGAGCACGGCATGGAAACGCTCGAGATCATGGTCAGCGGCCCGGGCTCGGGCCGCGAATCGGCGCTGCGCGCCCTGCAGGCGGTGGGCTTCTACGTCACCGCCATCAAGGACGTGACGCCCATCCCGCACAACGGCTGCCGCCCGCGCAAGCGTCGCCGCGTCTGATTCGGACGCGCCGGAGCGCGCCCCGGGCGGGCGCGATGCCTTGCCGCCAAGCCAGCCGACAGGAGATCGAAGAGTGCTCGAGAGGAATTGGCGTTCGCTGATCGAGACGCAGAAGACCGTCGAGATGGGCGCGGACCCGCTGCGCACGGCGACCGTCGCGCTGGAGCCGCTCGAACGCGGCTTCGGCATGACGCTCGGCAACGCGCTGCGGCGCGTGCTGCTGTCGTCGCTGCAGGGCGCGGCGGTGACGGCCATCCGCATCGACGGCGTGCTGCACGAGTTCAGCTCCATCCAGGGCGTGCGCGAGGACGTGACGGACATCGTCCTGAACGTGAAGCAGCTCGCCATCCGCATGCAGGGCGAGGGGCCGAAGCGCCTCCAGCTCACCGCGACGGGCCCGGGCGAGGTGACCGCGGGGCAGATCCAGACCACCGGCGACATCGAGATTGCGAACCCCGAGCTCGTGCTCTGCACGCTCGATGACGGCGCGAAGCTCTCGATGGAACTGACGGTGGACGTGGGCAAGGGCTATGTCCCGGCTTCGGAGAACCGTCCCGAGGACGCGCCGATCGGCCTCATCCCGGTGGATGCGATCTACTCGCCGGTGCGCCGCGTGGCCTATCGCGTGGAGCCGACCCGCGTCGGCCAGAAGACCGACTATGACAAGCTGGTCCTGACGGTCGAGACCGACGGCACGCTCGCGCCCGAGGATGCCGTCGGTGTCGCCGCGCGCATCCTGCAGGAGCAGCTTCAGATCCTGATCAACTTCGACGAGCCGCGCGCGCGGGTCGAGGAGGAGATCCGCGACGACCTGCCGTTCAACCGCAACCTGCTGCGCAAGGTGGACGAGCTCGAGCTCTCCGTCCGCTCGGCGAACTGCCTGAAGAACGACAACATCGTCTATATCGGCGACCTCGTGCAGAAGACCGAGCAGGAGATGCTCCGCACGCCGAACTTCGGCCGCAAGTCGCTGAACGAGATCAAGGAAGTGCTCGCCTCGATGGGCCTCAGCCTCGGCATGACTGTGACCGGCTGGCCGCCCGAGAACATCGAGGAACTCGCGAAGAAGGTGGAGGAGCCCTTCTGAGGGGCCATCCGGTAAGGAATACGAACCATGCGTCACGGAATTGCCGGGCGTAAGCTCAGCGTCACCTCCGCCCATCGCCTCGCCATGTTCCGCAACATGGCGACCTCGCTGCTGAAGCACGAGCAGATCACCACGACCCTGCCGAAGGCCAAGGAACTGCGCCCGTATGTCGAGCGCATCATCACCCTCGGCAAGCGCGGCGGGCTGCATGCGCGCCGCCAGGCGCTGGCGCAGATCCGCGACGAGAAGATCGTGGCCAAGCTCTTCGGCGAGATCGCCGAGCGCTACAAGGGCCGCGCGGGCGGCTACACGCGCGTCCTGCGCGCTGGCGTGCGCTACGGCGACGCCGCGACCATGGCGGTGATCGAGCTGGTGGACCGCAACGTGGCCGCGAAGGGCCAGGACAGCGGGCCGAAGCCCGAGGCCGCGGCGGAAGAGACCGCCGAGTCCTGACCACTGCGCGAAGAGGCAACCGGATGACGGGGCGGAGGGGCAACCTTCCGCCCCTTTTCTTGCGCGCCCGGCTCGCGCGCTCAGCGGGGGCCGATGATCTCCGCCAGCGCCGGGATGAACCCCTGGATGGGCGGCCGCAGCGCCTCGGGCCAGGCGCGCGGGTCCGGCGGGACGGACAGGCGCACCGCGCCGTTCTCGGTCAGGATCAGGTACATCCTGTCGTCCTGGATGTCGTAGGCCAGGAAGGCGCCGCCGACCCGGCATCCCTCCGCGCGGCAGCCCCAGCCATAGAGGTAGCGGTCCCCGGCGATCGCCACCGGCGGGCCGGGGTCGCGCAGCCGCGCCGCCAGCACGCCGCGATGCCCGCCACTGTTGAAGCGCAGCCCGGTGGTCATTTCCGGGCGCTGCGCAAGCGCGAGCACCGGCTCCCCCACGACGCTGCGGACATCGTCCTGCGCCGCGGCCGGCGCTGCGGCCAGCACCGCCGCGGCCAACGCGCCGCGCCACCCGCGCAGCATCCGGCGCGAGAAGGGCGTGGGCGCGGCCATTCGCCGCCGTATCTGCCGGAGGGACATCATCCCGCCAGCATGTGCCCGATCTCGGCCGCCGCCGCTAGCGCCGCGCCTATTCGATGCTGATGTTCGCCGCCCGCACCAGCGCGGTCATCGCGGCGCGGCCCTCGGTGACGAAGCGGGCGAAGGCGCCCGGATCGTTACCGACCGGCACGGCGCCGAGACGCGCGAGGCGCGTGCGGACCTCCTCCTCGGCCAGGGCCGCGGCGAGGGCCTCGTGCAGGCGCGCGGCGATGGGCGCGGGCGTGCCGGCCTGGGCGAAAAGGCCCACCCATTCGCTCACGTCGAAGCCTGGCAGGCCGGATTCGGCGAGGGTTGGCAGATCGGGCCGGTTCGCTTGGCGCGCCGCGGTGGCCACCGCGAGGAAGCGTGCCCGCCCCGCCTCGACCACGGGCCGGGCCGAGAGCGCGGTGATGAACACGCCGTCAAGATTGCCCGCCGCGGGGTCGCGCGCCGCGTCCGCGCCGCCGCGTTACGGCACGTGCTGCACCTCGATCCCGGCCTCGCGGGCGAAGCGCGCGAGGCCGAGATACCCGGCCGTCGCATTGCCCTGGGTGCCCATGTTGATGGTGTTCGGCCGCACCTTGGCCGCGGCGATGAAGGCGGCGATGTCGCGCGCGGGGAAGTCGGCCTTCACCGCGACCACCTGCGGGAATGTGCAGATCTGGCTGATCGGCAGAAAGGCGGTCGCGTAGTCGAAAACCAGCCCGCGCAGCAGCGCGCGGTTCACGATGTGGGAGGAGGCGTCCCAGAGCAGCGTGTAGCCGTCCGCCGCGCTGCGCGCGACCTCCGCCCCGCCGATGGAGCCGCTGGCGCCGGTGCGGTTCTCGACGACGAAGGTGGCCGAAAGTCGTTCGCCCATGCGCGGCAGGATGGTGCGCGCCGCGGAATCCGCGGCTCCCCCGGCGGCGAAGGGGACAAGCACCCGGATCGGGCGGGCCGGCCAGGCCTGCGCGAAGGCGGGGCGGGCGAGGGGCAGGGCGGCGGCGGCGAGCAGCGTGCGGCGGGCGAGGGTCATGTCCAGGTCTCCCAGATCTCGCGCGTCGCGTGGTTGCGCGCCGGCCCGCCGTCAAGCCGCATGGCGCGCCGGCCCGCGGCGCGGCAGGATGCGCGCATGACGCTCGATCCCCTGATCGCCGCCCCCTTGCTCGTGCAGGCGCATGCCGCCGCGGCGGTGCTTGCCGCGCCGCTCGGCCCCGCGCAGTTCGTGCTGCCCAAGGCCGATGCGCAGCATCGCGCGCTGGGCCGGGTGTGGGTGCTGCTGATGGCGGTGGCGGCGGCGTCGGCGCTCGCGATCACCGGGTTGGCCGGGCCCGGGCGCTGGTCCCTGGTGCATCTGCGCGTACCGGTGCTGGCGCTGCTGCTGGCGCTCGCGGTGCTCGCCGCGCGGCGCGGGTGGGCCGAGCGGCATCGCTGGACGATGGTCGGGCTCTATCTCGGCGCCCCGCTGATCACGGGCGCCTTCACGCTGATGCCCGCGCGCATCATGCATCGCGTCCTTCCCGGGGGCTGAGTCCGCACCATGGCGAAACCACCGCGCTACGACGACCTGCCGCGCCCGGCCGGCGATCCGACGGGCCTGCCGCTCGCCTGGGGCGTCTGGGGGCCGGAGGACGAGATCGGCACGCTCAACCGTATCACCGATGCGACGGTCGCCGCGGCACGCGAGGAGATCCGCGACGGTCGCCGCTTCAACCTGAACTTGCCGCTCGACGAGCCCTTCGGCGCCGCGCTGCCCGGCGCGCATCGGCGCCGCGCGGCGCCGCATCCGGTGATGGTGGCCGAGGAACAGCCCGGTCGCGTGACGCGCGACGACAGGCTCGACGGCTTCTGGCTGCAGGCGAGCACGCAATGGGACGGGCTCAGCCACTTCGCCGACCCGACGCACGGCTTCTACAACCATGCGCCGCTGTCCTCGATCGTCCACGGGGCGGCAAGCCGCAACGGCATCGACAAGGCGCTGGCGCATGGCATCGCGGGGCGATGCGTGCTGGCGGACCTCGCGCGGCATTTCGCCCGGACCGGGCGCGCCTGGGGGCCGATGGGCGGCCGGCGCGCGACGGCCGAGGACCTCGCCGCCTGTCTCGCCGCGCAGGGGGTGGCGCTGCAGCCCGGGGACATCCTGCTGGTCCGCACGGGCTGGCTCGCGGCCTTCCGCGCGGCGCCGGATGCGGCGGCGCGGCATCGGCTGATCCAGGGCGAGAACGGCGCGCGGGACTATTCGGGCCTCGACGGCCAGGAGCCGATGTGGCGCTTCCTGTGGGATGCCGGCGTCGCCGCCGTGGCGGCCGACAACCCGACGGTGGAGGCCTGGCCGATCTTCCCCTGGAAGCCGGCGCTGCACCTCGCCATCGCGAGGCTCGGGCTGTGCCTCGGGGAGTTCTTCGACCTCGAGGCGCTGGCGGCGGACAGCGCCGCGACCGGCCGCTGGACCGCCTTCCTGACGGCGGCGCCGCTGAACCTGCGCGGCGGCATCGGCAGCCCGGGGAATGCCATGGCGATCCGGTGAGCCGGCCGGGCCGTGCGCGGCGGGCGGCGGGGCTGCCGCTTCGTCCGCAGGCATGGCGCGCGGAAGCCTTGGCCCCTGTCTCGACCCGAGCATCGTGAGCGATCGGCAGCGCTGACGCGGAGTGTTTTCCGGCTCCTGCCGCCACCGCCGGCGGCCCATGCGCCGCGCGGGCCGGGATCATCCGAGGCCGCGGAACGCGAGCCAGGCCCCGATCAGCCCCAGCGCGACCTGCACGATCCGCCGGAACGCCGCCTCGTCGAGCCGCTGCCGCAGACGCCGCCCGGCCGCCATGCCGAGGAAGGCCGGCACCAGCCCGGCGAAGGACGCGAGGCCGAGTTCCGCCGGCAGCATCCCGCCCCCCGCGAGCCCGGCCGCGATCGCGCCGTTCACCAGCACGACGGCAAGGCCGAAGCCCTGCACGAACTGCTCCCGCGGCAGCCGGATCGCCTGCAGCCAGGATGCGGCCGGCACCAGGAAACTGCCCGTCAGCCCGGCAATGGCTCCGGAGACGAGGCCGAGCGGCGGGCCGAGCCAGCGTTCCGCCCACGGCCCCGGCGCTGGCATGGCCGGCGCGGCGAGCGCAACCGCCGAGGACGCCACCAGGGTCAGCCCGAGCAGCCCCGAGAGCAGCACGGCATCCGCCCGCGCGAGCTGCCCGGCCGCGATCCAGGCCGCGCCCGCCGCGCAGACCAGGAAGGCGCCGATCCGCGGCGCGACCCGGCGCAGGGTGCCGCCCGCGAAGGCCTGCCAGAGATTCGTAGCAAGCGAGGGCACCAGCATCAGCGCGATCGCCTCGGGCAGGGGGCGGAACAGCGCGAGCAACGCGATGCTGACCGTGGGCAGGCCGAAGCCCGCCACCCCCTTCACGAGGCCGGCGAGGAGGAAGATCGCGAGGACGGGGAGGAGGTCTGCCATGCCGCCATCCTGGCGCGGATGCGCGCCGCCTCGTTCAGGTCCGGCCCGAAGCGCGGCGCGAGGCCCAGCACCGCGGCCAGCGGCACCAGCCAGATGATCCGCGCCTGGTAGCGGTTATGCGGGCCCGACAGCGCGCCGGTGGCGAAGGCGTTGACCAGCACCGCGACCAGCATCCCCGCCACCAGCCCGCCGCGCAACCGGTCCCGCTGCCAAGCCGCGAGAGCGAGCGCGAAAAGCGCCAGCGGCAGCGCCAGCATCAGCGCCGGCCCATGCACCGCCAGGAAGGGTGCGGCATCCTGGCGCAGCGTGCCGCGCATCTGCGCGCCGGCATCGAAGCTCGCGAGCTCCCCGGGCGGCAGCCGCGCGATGGCGCGGCGCGCCGAGGCGGCGAGGTGCTCGCGGCCCAGCGTGTCGCCCACCTCGGTCATGGCGAGCTGGCGGAAGGTGTTGTGCAGCATCGCCTCGGCGACCTCGAGGGGCCGCTCGCGCAGGGTGCGCTCGATGATCTGCGCCGCCTCGGGCGCGAGCCGCATCCCGCCCATCGCGATGGCCCGGCCATCCGGCCTGCGGTTCGGCGGCGATTGCGGGTCCCACAGGAAGGCGTCGCTGTCCATCGGCAGGCGGGAGGCGAAGGCGCAGAGATACCAGCCGCTGGCCGGGCAATTGGCACGGATGGTCGCCGCGGCCGGGCCGTCGGCCTGCAGCCGCGCCAGCAGGAAGACCGCGCCATGCGGCGAGAGGCTCGCGCGCCCGAAGGCCCAGGCATTCGCCCCGGTCAGCGCGGCGACGGCCAGCGCCACCGGCAGCGCGGCGCGCAGCGGCGGCAGGATTCCCCCGCCCATCACCGCGACCACGAGCACCATCGCCACGGCGGTCGGCAGGTGGGAGAGATGCGTCGCGGTGGCGAAGGCGCCGAGGATGACGAGCCAGGCTGTCTCGCCCCTCGTCAGCCTCTCCAGCGCGAAGCCGAGCAGCAGGATGCAGAGCGGCGCGACCGCGGCGAAGATGTCGGGCATCAGCGTCGCGGCGAACCAGGGCGCGGAGGTGAAGGCCGCGAGCGCGCCGCAGAGCAGCAGGTGGCCCGGGATGGTCGCCTCCCCGCGCGCGGCGCGCTGTGTGAGCCACAGCAGGTGCGAGAGCGCCAGCAGTTGCGCCAGCAGCGCCGGCCACAGGCTCACGCCCCAATGGAACAGGTGCAGCGCCGCGCCGTAGGCCGGCGTCTTGTCCCACGGCCATTCGGGGATGAGCGTCTGGCCGAGATAGGAGACCGTGTCGATAAAGACGAGCGGATAGCCGTTCAGCACGATCGGCCAGCCGAGCAGCAGGGCGCCGGCGAGGATGACGAGAGCTGCGATCATGACCGCCGCCGCGGCATCAGCAGCAGGATGGCGGCGGCGGGCAGCAGCCAGGCGATGCGCGCCTGGTAGCGCGGGAAGACGCCGGAGAGACCGCCCGTGGCCACCGCATTCGCCAGCGCGCCCGCCAGCACCATCGCGAGGAAGGTAAGCGCCACCGCATCCCCCGCGCGCCAGGCGCGCAGGCCGCCCGCCGCGAGCAGCGGCAGGCTCAGCAGCAGCGCAGCCCCATGCAGCGGCGCGAGCGGCATCATGGCCTCGCGCAGAACGCCGCGTGGCTGGCGGGCGGCGTCGTAGGCGGCGCGTTCGCGCGCCGGGAAGCCCTCGGCGATGCGCGGGCGCAGCGCGGTGCGCAGATGGTCGTCGCCCAGCGTGTCGCCGATGCCGGCGGTGACGAGCTGCCGCAGGGCGTTGCGCAGCACCGCCGTGGCGACGGCGAGCGGATGCTCGGCGATGGTCGCGGCGACGATGGCCTGCGCCTCGGGCGCGATGAGCGCGCCGCCGAGGAAGCGCGCCCGGCCCTCGGCATCGCGGTTGACCGGGCTGTCCGACGCCCACAGGAAGTCGTTGGCATCCATCGGCAGCCGGTCGGCGAAGGCGCAGAGATACCAGCCGGCTTCCGGGCAGCGCGCGCGGATCACCGCGGCAGCGGGCCCGTCGGCCTGCAGCCGGGCGAGCATGAAGGTGGCGCCATGCGGCGAGAGCGCGGGGCGGCCGTGACCCGCCCAGTTCGTCGCCAGCAGCAGCACGATGGCGGCCAGCAGGGGCGCGGCGGTGCGCGCCCCGTCGCGCAGCGCCCGGCCCCGGGGCAGGCCGAGCAGGAATGCCATGCAGGCGAGCGCGAGGGCGAGCGGCAGATGCGCCAGATGCGCCGCGATGCCGAGCGTCGCGACGGTGCCGAGATACCAGGCCTCCGGCCCCGTCATCGCCTCGCGCGCCGGGCCGAGCAGGAACAGCGCGAGCAGGATGGCGGGCGCGAAGAGGTCGGGCATCAGCAGCGCGACGGTGAAGGGTGCGGTGCTGGCCGCTGCGAGCGCGGCGCAAAGGCCGAGATGCGCGGCGGGCGCGGCGGTGCCGCGCAGCGCGCGCTGCGCGAGCCACAGCAGATGCGAGACGAGCAGCGCCTGCGCCGCGAGCGGCGCCCAGAGCGTGACGCGCCAGTGGAAGGCGTGCAGCAGCGGCCCGTAGATCCAGGGCTTGTCCCAGAGCATCAGCGGGCCGAGCGTCTGGTGCAGGAAACCGCCGGTGTCGCTGAAGACCAGCGGGTAGCCGTTGAACACCGCCGGCCAGACGAGCAGCGCCGCGCCGCCCAGCACCGCGGATGCGACAAGCGGCGCGGGGACCGGGCCGGCGCCCGCCTGCGGTGTTCGCGGGGCCGCCTCGCCGGTCGCTTCCCTGCGCATCATTCCCGGACCCTCACGGATCGGCGCGCGACTCGCAAGCGCCGCATCGGGGGATTCCTCATCGTTCAAGCGAATGTGGAAGGGCGGCGTGGCGCGAACGCAAGCAAGGGTGGTCCGGAACGCGCAGGATGCGCCGCCGTGGTTGCGTGGCGCGCAAAACGGCGCGCGCTGCGTGCAATCCTGCGCTCAGCGCGCCGTGAAGAGGCAGAGGACATTGCCCTCCGGGTCTGCGGCATGCAGCGCGCGGTCGCCCGAGGGCAGGTCGGTCGGCGGGTCGAGCACGGCGACCTTGGCCATGAGCAGCCGGCGGTGCCAGCGGTCGAGTTCCTCGGCGGTGTCGAGGCGGAAGGCCAGCATGACGCCGGGATCGCCCTCGCGCGGGAAGAGCGCGTCGCCCCGGGCACGCAGCGCGAGGCTGACATGGCCGAGGTCGAAGCGCACCCAGCCGGCGCGCGTCTCCTCCGGCGCGCGGTCGAGGATGCGCTCGTAGAAGCCTCGCTGCCGCGCCATGTCGCGGCAGGGGATGACGATGGCGTCGAGATGCGGGGGGGGCTCGCTCACGCGCCGCCCGCCCCGGCCCAGCGCGCCGCTGCGGCGTCGTCCTCGGCGCGCGCTTCCACCCAGCGATGCGCGCCGGAGGCGAACTCCTCGCGCTTCCAGAAGGGTGCCTTGGTCTTGAGCCAGTCGATCAGGAAGGCGCAGGAGTCGAGCGCGGCCGCGCGGTGCGCCGAGGCGGTGAGCACGAGCACGATCGGCTCGCCCGGCAGGATGCGCCCGGTGCGGTGGATGACGGTGCATCCGGTGAGCGGCCAGCGCGCCTCGGCCTCGGCGGCGATGCGCTCGATCGCGCGCTCGGTCATGCCCGGATAGTGCTCGAGCACCATGGCCGAAAGCCCGTCATCGGCCCGGCAGACGCCGAGGAAGGAGGCCACGCCGCCGACATCCGTGCGCCCCGCGGTCAGGGCCGCGGTCTCGGCGGCCAGGTCGAAGGCCGCTTCCTGAACCAGCACGCGCGCCATCTCAGCCTCCGGTGACGGGGGGGAAGAAGGCGACCTCGTCATTCGCCGCGACGGGATGCTCGGGGCCGGCGAAATCCTGGTTGACGGCGGCGCGGACTTGCCGCGGATCGGCGAAGGCCTGCGCATGGGCGGGCGAGCGTTGCGCGAGCCAGCGCACCAGCCCGGCGACGTCGCGCACCTCGGGCGGCGGCGCGATCTCCTCCTCGGCGGTGCCGATCTTCTGCCGCAGCCAGGCGAAATAGAGCACACGCATCGGATCAGCGCGGGGACGGGACGGTGGTCACCCGGCCACCGGGCTGGATCACGGTGGTGGTGCCGCCGTCGCGGATGGCAACACCGCCGGCGGGGCTGCCGGGGATGCCGAGGGATTGCACGCGGCCGGTGCCGCCGCTGACGACGCCCGTGGGCTGGCCCGGCACCTCGATGGGCGTGCCCTCGACGCGCTCGACCGGCGGCAGGGCCGGGGCGGAGACAGGGCGCGGCGCTGCGGCCTGGGGCGGCGGGCGGAGGGGTTCGGGCGGCGTCGAGCTGCCGAGCGGCTGGCGGCGCGGCGCGGGGCTCTCGCCCTCGATCTGCGGGCGCGGAACCGGGCGATACTCGGGAACCGCCGTCATCGCGGCCTCGGGCCCGCCGGGCGGTGGCGGGGGGCGCAGCTCGCCGGCGCTGAGACGGAGCTGGCCGACGCCCTCGCTGCGCAGGGGGGTGAACTCCGCCTCCTGGCCGGTGACGCGCCGGATGGTCAGGCTGTCGCCGGGAATGCCGGGGCGGCTTGAGGTGTTCCAGGAGGGCTGCCAGTCCGTGCCGCAGCCGGCGAGCAGCAGGGCCAACAGGGCAGGGCCGCCACGGGATGCGCGCCGCATCGGGTTTCGCTCCGCGATCATGGCCGGAAGATGCGCCCGCGGCGTTTCCGGCTCAAGGGCGCGCCGGCGTTTCGCGGGGCGCTTCCGCGGCCTCGGGCGGGGGCGTGTCCTGCGCGCCGGCATGGCGCAGGCCGGCCTGCAGATAGTCCCATCCGGTGACCAGGGTCAGCGCCGCCGCCGCCCAGAGTCCGATCTCGCCGAGCGCGGAGACGGGCAGGAAGCCGAGCCCGATGACCGAGGCGCCGGTATCGCCCGCGATCAGCGTGCCGAGCGATCCCATCTGGAAGCCGGTCTTCCACTTCGCGAGCCTCGTCACCGGCAGGCCGACGCGCAATTCCGCGAGGTACTCGCGCAGGCCGGAGACCATGATCTCGCGCAGCATGATCACGATCGCGGGATAGAGCGCGGCGTGGGACAGCCGCTCGAGCCCCGCGAGCAGCATCAGCGCGGCGCCGACCAGCAGCTTGTCCGCGATCGGGTCGAGCATGCGGCCGAAGGAGGAGGTGACACCGCGGTCGCGGGCGATCTTGCCGTCGAAATAGTCGGTGATGGCGGCGGCCGAGAACACCACGCAGGCCGCCATGTCCGCCCAGGGCGCGCCGATCGCGACCAGGGCCACCAGCACCGGGATGGCCGCGATGCGGGAGATCGTCAGCAGGTTGGGCAGGTCGGTCGGCATGCGCGGTCCCCTGCTTAGCCTGTCCCGTCGCGGCGGGCCACTGTCGCGCCGGGATGGAAATGCTCATGGACCCGGCGTGCGACGGCGGGGCCTATGCCCGGGCAGGCTTCGAGGTCGGCAAGGCCGGCTTGGCGCACTCCGCGGACCGAGCCGAAATGATGGAGCAGCCGCCGCTTGATGGCGGCGCCGACGCCCGGGATGTCGTCCAGCTCCGATCGCGTGAGCGCCCTCGACCGCCCCGCCCGGTGGGCGGCGATGGCGAAGCGGTGCGCCTCGTCGCGCAGGCGTTGCAGATAGTAGAGCACGGGATCCCGCGGCGGGAGCTGGAAGGGCTCGCGGCCGGCCATGTGGAACCATTCGCGCCCGGCGTCCCGGTCGGGCCCCTTGGCGACGGCGACGAGCGGGACATCCTCGACGCCGAGCTCGGCCATCACCGCCTGGGCGGCGGAGAGCTGCCCCGCGCCGCCGTCGATCAGCACGAGATCCGGCCAGGACTCGGATTCGCGGGCGGGATCCTCGCGCAGGGCTCGGCCGAAGCGGCGTTCGAAGACCTCGCGCATCATGGCGAAGTCGTCATTGCCCGGCGCGGCCTTGATGGCGAACTTGCGGTAGGCCTGCTTAACGAAGCCCGAGGGCCCGGCGACGATCATCACGCCATAGGGATTGGCGCCCTGGATGTGGCTGTTGTCGAAGACCTCGATGCGCTCGGGCGGTGCGGGCAGGCCGAACAGCGTCGCGACGCCTTCGAGAAGCTGCGCCTGCGCGGTGCCTTCGGCGAGGCGGCGCTCGAGGGCCTCGCGCGCATTGGTGGCGGCGTGCTCGACCGCCTCCTTCTTCTCGCCGCGCTGCGGGCGATGGAGCTCCACCTTGCGCCCGGCCTTGAGTGAGAGCGCCTCGGCGATCAGCGCCGCCTCGGGCGGGGCGTGCGAGAGCAGGACCAGCGGGGGCGGCGGGAGGTCATCGTAGAGCTGGGCGAGGAAGGTGCCCATCACCTCCTCCGCGCTCTGCTCCTGCCGGCCATGGGTCAGGAAATAGGCGCGGTTGCCGTTGTTGCGCCCGCCGCGGAAGAAGAAGACCTGCACGCAGGACTGCCCGGCCGCCTGGTGCAGCGCCACGACATCGGCATCGCCCACCGCCTCGAGGTTCACGCGGTCCTTGCCCTGCACATGCGTCAGGCCACGGATGCGGTCGCGCAGCGCGGCGGCACGCTCGAACTCGAGCTGCGCGGCGGCCTGCTCCATCTCGGCGGCAAGGCGCTTCTGGATGGTGGGCGTGCCGCCGGAGAGGAACTCCTTCGCCTCCCGCACCAGGGCGGCGTAGTCGGCCTCGCTGATGCGGCCGACGCAGGGGGCCGAGCAGCGCTTGATCTGGAACAGCAGGCAGGGCCGGCTCCGGCTGTCGAAGACGGTGTCGCGGCAGGAGCGCAGCAGGAAGACCCGCTGGAGCGCCGTGATGGTCTGGTTCACCGCCCAGGCTGAGGCGAAGGGGCCGTAGTAGGAGGCCCCCTTGCGTCGCTCGCCGCGATGCTTGGCGATCTGCGGGAAGGGATGGTCGTCGGTGATGACGAGCCAGGGATAGGATTTGTCGTCGCGCAGGACGATGTTGAAGCGGGGCCGCAGCCGCTTGATCAGGTTGGCTTCGAGCAGCAGCGCCTCGGCCTCGGAGGCGGTCGTGACCACCTCGAGGCTGCGCGTCTCGAAGACCATGCGGCGCAGGCGTTCGGAAAGCCGCGCGACCTGGGTGTAGGCCGTCACGCGCTTGCGCAGCGAGCGCGCCTTGCCGACGTAGAGCGCATCGCCCTTGGCATCGAGCATGCGATAGACGCCGGGTGCCAGCGGCAGGCGAGGCAGGGCGGCCTCTATCACGGCGAGGCCGTCCTGCACGGCTTCGGCGCCAGGCTCGCCGGTCACACTGTCCTCGGGGGGCGGTGCATGGCCCGGCGATTGTCCACGAATCCTGTGGAAAAGTCTGTGGGCGAAGGACCGGGCAGACTGCGCCGGGGCCGGTTACAAAAGGGTTTCAGCGATCTGCCCGCCGACCCGGCGCCCCGAGCGCCCAAGATAAGAACGTTGATTTTAAAGCATTTTCGGCTCAGATCGCGAGATATGCATGCGTCAAGACGGATTCTTCGCTTGACGCCGGCGCGCCGGAACGCGGTGCCGGCCGGCGGTGGACAAAATCCACGCCCCGTCCGTTTCAAAATCGCGTCCTTTCAACGACAACGCCCACAGAGCCGACATCCGTCAACACATCGGGCTTCTGCACCCCCACCCGCGCGACCACCACCCGCGCATCGGCGAGCAGCGCGATCGCGATGCGTTCGGCCAGCGTCTCGGCCAGCCTGACATGGCCGGCGCAGGCGATCCGCCGCGCGGTGGCGGCGACCGTCGCGTAGTCCACGACGCGGGAGAGATCGTCCGGGCCTTCGCCGAGGGGCGCATGCTCGTCCCGCACGGCGAGGTCCACGTCGATCACGACACGCTGCGATCGTGCCTTCTCGTGGGCATGCACGCCAAGCCTGGCCTGGACCGTCAGCCCGCGCACGAAGACGCGCCTCAGCCCGCGCGCGGCATCGGGGGCGAGGCTCATTCCTCGGGCTCCGTCCCCTGGCTCGGGGCCCATTGCAGATGCTGGCCGCCATCGAGGGCGATCATCTGTCCGGTCATGGCGGGCAGGGCGAGGATGGCGAGCAGGGCGTGGGCGACCTCCTCGGGGCTCGTGCCGTGGCGCAGCGGGACGGAGCGCGCCTGGCGGGCGAACTGCTCCGGCGTCTGGCGGGGGCTCGGCAGGGCCGGACCGGGGCCGATGGCATTGACGCGGATGCGCGGCGCGAGCGCGAGGGCGAGGGCTTGCGTCAACGCCCAGAGCCCCGCCTTGGAGACGGTGTAGGAGACGAAATGCGGCGTCAGCGACCAGACGCGCTGATCCAGCATGTTCACCACCACCCCCTCCCGGCCCGGGGGCAGCGCGTGGGCGAAGGCCTGCGTCAGCACGAAGGGCGCGCGCAGATTCGGCTCGACATGCGCATCCCAGGAGGCGCGGGTCGCGTCGTACCATTCGTCACGCTCGAAGGTCGAGGCGTTGTTGACCAGAACCCCGACCGGGCCGAGCGCGGCGGCCGCCTCGGGCAGCAGGCGCGCGACCTCCTCCTCGCGCGCGAGGTCGGCGCGCAGGGTGACGGCGCGGCGGCCGAGCGTCTGGATCGCCTGCGCGGTGGCCTCGGCCTCCTCGGCGCTGGCGGCGTAATGGATGGCGAGGTCGAAGCCGGCCTCGGCCAGCGCGAGCGCCATGGCGCGGCCGAGGCGCTTCGCCCCGCCGGTGACGAGCGCGCAGCGCGGGATGGTGTCGGGAATGGGGAGGGACATCGGACGCGGATGTAGCGCGGGGGCGGCGGGCCGTCATCGGGCCGGCGCGACGATCCGCCTGTGGCGCCGGCCCCACAATGCGCGCGTTTCGCGGCAAGGCCCGGCCGCCCCTCTTGCGCATCCGCGCCCGGTCGGCCTAGCGTCCGCTCATGGTCACGAGCCCGATCCCCGTCGGCCGATTTTGGTACCGCTGGTATCCACCAGCGGCCTAGGGACGTCCACGCGACCACATCTTCCCGAAAGCCGCCGAGCCCTGGCGGCTTTCGCGTTTCGGGACCATCGGCATCCCGCTTCCGGCAAGACCCTCAGGTGCAAGGCGGCCAGACCAGCAGAGGCCAGCCATGCAGCGCACCGAATACGATTTCGACGTGATCTCCGGCCCGTCCACCCCGCCGCGCCCGGCGCCGAAACCGGCGCCGAAGCCGCAGGCGCCGGGCAAATAGTTCACTCGCCCTTGAGCGCGCGGCGGAGCTCGAACTTCTGGATCTTGCCCGTCGCGGTCTTGGGCAGCGGGCCGAAGGTGACATGCCGCGGCGCCTTGAAATGCGCGAGGTTGGCGCGGCAATGGGCGATGATGTCCGCTTCGGTCGCGCGCGCGCCGGGCTTGAGCGTGACGAAGGCGTGCGGCACCTCGCCCCATTTCGGGTCGGGGTGGGCGACGACGGCGGCTTCCATCACATCGGGGTGCTTGTAGAGGGCTTCCTCGACTTCCAGGCTGCTGATGTTCTCGCCGCCGGAGATCACGATATCCTTCGCGCGGTCCTTCACCTCGATGTAGCCGTCGGGGTGAAGCACGCCGAGGTCGCCCGTGCGGAACCAGCCATCCACGAAGGCGGCGGCATTGGCCTTGGGGTTGCGGAGATAGCCCTTCATCACCGTGTTGCCGCGCAGCGCGATCTCGCCGAGCGTCGCGCCATCCGCGGGCACGCGCGCGCCGGTCTGCTGGTCGAGCACGGTGGCGTCCTCCAGCGTCGGCAGGGGCACGCCCTGGCGGGCCATGAAGGCGGCCTTCTCGGGCAGGGGGAGGTGCGCCAGTTCCGGCTGCCAGGCGCAGAGCAGCGACGGCCCGTAGCATTCCGTCAGGCCGTAGAGATGCGTGACGTCGAAGCCCATGCGCTCCATCGCCGCGATGACGGGGGAGGGCGGCGCGGCGCCGCCGGTGGCGATGGCCACGCGGTGCGGGAAGGCGCGGCGCTGCTCCTCCGGCGCGTGGATCAGCATGGTCAGCACCACCGGCGCGGCGCAGAGATGCGTGACGCCGTGCTCCGCAATCAACGCGAAGATGCGCGCAGGGTCGATGCGGCGCAGGCAGACATGCGTGCCGCCCTGCAACGTGACCGCCCAGGTGTAGGTCCAGCCATTGCAGTGGAACATCGGCAGCGTCCAGAGATAGACGCTGCGCGGCGAAAGCCCGAAGGCCAGCGCATTGCCGCAGGCGTTGAGGTAGGCGCCGCGATGATGCACCACCACGCCCTTCGGATCGCCGGTGGTGCCCGAGGTGTAGGAGAGCGAGATCGCCTGCCATTCGTCCGCCGGCGGTTCCGCGGGAAACGCGGCGTCGCCGGTGGCGAGGAAGTCCTCGTAGGGTGTCGCCTCGATGTCCGCGCCGCCCGGGCCGTCCGGATCGTCCACGATGACGGCGCGCGGCGGGTTCGCCATCCCGTCCAGCGCCGCGACGGCGAGCGCGGCGAATTCGCGGTCGAGGATCAGCACCTTCGCCCCCGAATGGCCGAGGATGAAGCGCACCGTCGGCGCATCGAGCCGCGTGTTGATCGGGCACAGCACCGCATGCGCCATCGGCACGGCCATGTGCGCTTCGAGCATCTCGGGCATGTTCGGCAGCAGCGCCGCCAACACGTCGCCCGGAGCGACTCCCGCGCGGCGCAGCGCAGAGGCGAGGCGCCGGCTGCGCTCGAAATACTGCGCGTAGGTAATGCGCCGCGCGCCGTGGATGATGGCCGCGCGGTCCGGCCAGATGCGCGCCGCGCGGGCGAGGAACGAGACCGGGGAAAGCGGAACGTGGTTGGCGGCCGATCTCGGCAGGTCGTCGTCCATCATCGTCTCATCCCTTGCCCAGCGCCTTGGGCGCGCTGACGGCGCAGCGCGCCCGCGTGAGTTCGTCCAGCAGCGCGGCGGCTTCCTTGTGCCCCGGCGTGCCGGGGTCGAAGCGGCCCTCGCGGATGGCGGCGGCGAAGGCGCGCGGGTCGCCGGCGAGTGCGGCCATGCGGGCCAGCATCGCGGGTTCCCAATCGTCCTGCGTCGCCTCGCGCGCCGCGATCGCCATGGCGTTCGCCACCATGCGCGCGGCGAAGGCCGTCTCCGCCGGCAGGGCGGGCAGGAGGTCGTTCAGCAGCACCTCGCGCGCGATGGCGAGCAGGTCCGGCGCGAGCGGCTCCTCACGCAGCATCGCGGGCTTCCACCATGCGCAGGATCTCCCATTCCAGGCCCGGGACCAGGTGGCCGGTCAGCGCCAGTTCGAGGTTGCGCTCCACGCCCGAGATGTGGCGTTCCGCCTGGTCCACCGCGATCGACGCCCAGCGGACATGCGCGGCGAGCTCCCACCAGCGCACGCGGGCGTCGTCCACCGCGCCGTAGCCTGCATAGAGCGCCGCGCGCGGGCCGATGCCGCCGGCCTCCTGCGCGTCGTTGCCGAAGCGCCAGCACTTCGCGCAGAGCCAGCCGAGATCGGCATGCGGGTCCGACCAGACCGAGAACTCCCAGTCCAGCACGGCGGTCACGCCGCGCTCGTCCAGCATGATGTTGCCGGTGCGGAAGTCGTTGTGAACCAGCACCGCCGGAACGGGCGGCGGGGCGGTGCGTTCCAGGTGCCGCAGCCCCCATTCCAGCACCGGGCGCGGGATGCGCTGGCGATCGAGCGCGGCGCGCTGTTCCGCGACGAAGGTGCGGCAGGGATCGGCTGGCGGCGTGCCGAGAAAGGCGAGGTCCGCGCGCGGCGGCGTGATGGCGTGGATGCGCGCGAGTTCCCGCCCCAGCGCCCGCACGCAGGCCTCGCGCCCGCCGCCCAGCGTCTCGCTCCTCACCACGCGATGCGCCGCCGCCGTGCCGGTCACGCGCCGCATGACGAAGAAGGGCGCGCCGGTCACGGCGGCGTCCTCGCAGAGGAACAGCGGCTCCGGCACGGTCACGCCGGCGGCGAAGGCGGCGCGCAGCAGCGCGAATTCCTCCGCCCGGCCATGACTGACCGCGAGCGTGGCGGCATTGTCCGTCCGCAGCACCCAGGACCGGCCGCCGGAGACATCCAGCGTCCAGTTCTGCTGGATGGCGCCGCCCGAGAGCAGCGTCATCCCCTCGATGGCGAGCGCCGGATCGCCGCTCGCGGCGCGCAGCCAGCCGGTCAGGCGGGCGCGGCGCGCCTCATCCACGGCCCGCCTCGCCCCAGCGGAAGAAGCCGTCGCCCTCGGCGCGCAGCAGGTTGGCGAGCACCATGCGGTGCACCTCGGAGGCGCCATCCACCAGCCGCGCCTGGCGGGCATAGCGGTAGATCCACTCGATGACCGTATCCTTCGAATAGCCCCGTGCGCCGAGGAGCTGCAGTGCGGTGTCCACCGATTTCTGCAGCGCGTCGGCCACGACGATCTTGGCCATCGAGACCTCCTTGCGCGCGAAGGAGCCCTGGTCGAGCGCCCAGGCCGCGCGCATGGTCAGCATGCGGCCGATCTCGATCTCCATCGCCGCCTGGCCGATCAGGCCCTGCACGCTCTCGCGGTCGATCAGTTTCATGCCGAAGGAATCGCGCTGCTTGATGCGTTCCATCGCGATCTCGAGGCAGCGGCGCGCGAGCCCGGTCCAGCGCATGCAGTGCGTCAGCCGCGCGACGCCGAGGCGCATCTGCGTCACCTTCAGCCCGTCGCCGATGTTCAGCAGGCGCTGGCCGTCGGGGATCTCCAGCCCGTTGAATTCGAGTTCGCAATGCCCGCCATGCTCCTCCGGCCCCATGATCGGGATGCGACGGACGATCCTCCAGCCCGGCGTGTCGGACTTGAAGAGGAAGGCGGACAGGCCCTTGCGCTCGTCGTCCGAGGTGCGGGCAATGATGATGAAGATCCGCGCATTGCCCGCGCCGGTGATGAACCACTTGCGGCCGGTGATGCGCCAGCGGTCGTTGCCCATGCGCTCGGCGCGCGTGTAGGTCAGGTTGGGGTCGGAGCCGCAGCCGTCGGGCTCGGTCATGGCGAAGGCGGACTGCGCCTCGCCGCGCACGATGGGCAGCAGCCATTCCTCCTTCATCGCATCCGGCAGCACGCGGTCGAGGATCATCATGTTTCCGTCGTCGGGTGCCGCGGAGTTGAACACCACGGGGCCGAAGATGGAGCGGTTCATCTCCTCGTAGCAGGCGGCCATGCCGATGCGCGGCAGGCCCTGGCCGCCGACCGATTTCGGCATCTGCAGGGCCCACAGGCCTTCGGCCTTGGCCTGCCGGCGCATCTCCGCGAGCACGTGCGGCGCGATGTTCTCGTGCTCGTCGTAGTTGGCGCGGTCGGCTTCGAGCGGGATCAGCCACTCCTCCACGAACCGGCGGATGCGGATGCGGTAGTCCTCGATCTCGGGGGGGAGCACGAAGTCCATGGCGCGTCGTCCTAGAGCGGGTTGACCGAATGGCCGCCATCCACCGTGACCGTCGCCCCGGTCATGTGGGCGCCGGCGTCGGAGGCAAGCAGCAGCAGCGCGCCCGTCAGGTCCGCGGGCGAGCCGAGCCGCCGCTGCGGGATGCGCCGGATCATCGCCTGGCCGGCCTCGGAGGCGAAGTAGTCGCGGTTGAGGTCGGTCGCGACATAGCCGGGCGCGATGGCGTTCACCCGGATGGAGAAGCGCGCGAGCTCCACGGCCATCTGCCGTGTCAGGTGCAGCAGCCCGGCCTTCGCCGCGGTGTAGCCCGCAACGCCGGGGATGATGCGTTCGCCCAGCACCGAGGCGATGTTGATGACGGAACCCGGCTGCTTGGCCGCGGCGAGGCGCCGCGCCGCCTGCTGCCCGACGAGGAAGCAGCCGCGCAGGTTCACGGCCATCACGCCGTCCCAGTCCTCCGCGCCCTGCTGCAGGAAGGGCTTGGTCACGGCGATGCCCGCATTGTTCACGAGGATATCGCAGGGACCGCCGAGCGCGGCCTCGGCGGCATCGAAGGCCGCGGCGATGGAGGATGGGTCCGTCACGTCCAGCGGCACCGCCGCGGCCCCGGCGCCGAGTTCGGCGGCGAGCGCCGCGGTCGCCTCCCGGCGCCGTGCGGCCAGCACCACCTGCGCGCCCGCGCCATGAAGGACGCGCGCGAAATGCGCGCCCAGAACGCCCGAGGCGCCGGTCACGAAGGCGCGCCGCCCCTTCAGCGTGAACAGCCCGGCGATGTCCAACGGCGTCTCCATCCCATGCCTTCCGGGCAGGGGTGCCACCCGTTGCGCCGCCCGGCAAGCCCCGCGAGGATGCCCCGACCGCAGGGAGACCGCGCATGACCGCGAAGGCCGTTCTGGTGACCGGCGCGCAGCAGGGGATCGGCGCCGCGGCCGCGCGCGCGCTGGCGGCGGCGGGCCACGACGTGGCGGTCAACTGGCTCGACGACCGGGCGGCGGCCGAGGCCGTCGCGGCCGATGTCCGCGCCGCCGGGCGCCGCGCCGTGCTGGTGCAGGGCAGCGTCGGCACCGCCACGGAATGCGCCGCCATCGTGCAGGCGGCCCTCGATGGCCTCGGCCGCATCGACGTGCTGGTGAACAATGCCGGCATCTTCCCGCGCGTGCCCTTCCTCGAGATGACCGAGGCGGAATGGGACCGCGTGCTGGACGTGAACCTGAAGGGCAGCGCCTTCTGCGCCCAGGCGGCCGCGCGGCACATGGTCGCCGCGGGGCGGCGGGGCGTGATCCTGAACCTCTCCTCCTCCGCCGTGCGCGGCGTGCCGCTCGGCGTGCATTATGCCGCGACCAAGGCCGGGGTGATCGGCCTCACGCGCTCGATGGCGCTGGCGCTCGCGCCGCACGGCATCCGCGTCAATGCGGTGGCGCCGGGCCTGACCGACACGGCGCAGCCGCGGCACGGCAACACGGAGGACGAACTCGCGACCATGGCCAAGGCGCTGCCGCTCGGCCGCATGGGGCGGCCGGAGGAGATTGCGGGCCTGCTGGTGTGGCTGGCCTCGGATGCGGCCGAATGGATAACCGGTCAAGTCTACCATATGAACGGCGGCGGCTACATGGCCTAGGACATGGCCTGCCAGCGCCGCGAGACCCATCCTGCCTGCGACCGATGACGGAGACATCCATGCGCCTGCCCGCCGCCCTGGCCATCCTGGCCGCAACCGCCCTGCCGGCCGCAGCCCAGACCGAGCCGGGCGACCCGCTCGCCGGGCGGCGGCTTGCCGAGACGTGGTGCGCGAACTGCCACCAGCTCGCCCCGGGCATGCGGGGGCCGGCCAGCGACGCCGCCGCGCCGCTGCAGGCGATCGCGCAGATGCCTTCGACGACCTCGATGTCGCTCAGGGTCTTCCTGCAGACGCCGCATGCGAACATGCCGGACTACCGCCTGACGCGGGAGCAGCTCGACGACGTGGTGGCCTACATCCTCTCGCTGCGGCGCTGAGCGCATCTGGCGCCTGCCCCGAAGCCGCGCTACGCAGGCCGCGGTCCTGAGGGGGAAACGCCACGTGTCAGCCGCCGACCGCTTCCGCATCGCCTATCTCATCCGCGTGCCGCACCAGTCCTTCCTCGACACCGCGGCGCAGGACCCACGGCTCGAGATCGTGCGGATGACGCTCGACGACGGCGAGGAAGCCGCGCTCAAGCTGCTCGAGACCTGCCAGGGCTACTACGTGAAGGCCTCGCGCGACGAGCTGCCGAAGGCGTTCCATGTGAACGATGCGCTGCTCGCGCGCCTGCCGAACCTGCTGATGGCGGCCTCCCAGGGTGCCGGCTACGACACCATCGACCCCGCCGCCTGCACCCGCGCGGGCGTGCTGCTGGTCAACCAGGCCGGCGGCAATGCGGAAGCCGTGGCCGAGCATGCCGTCGGCATGATGCTCGCGCTGCTGAAACGCTTCCCGGAATGCCACGCGGCGATGCGCGAGGGGCGGGCGCAGCGGCGCGAGGAATTCATGGGCCGCAACCTCTACGGCAAGACGGTCGGACTGGTGGGGATCGGCAATGTCGGCACCCGCACGGCGGCCATCCTCAACGCCGCCTTCCACTGCCGCGTGCTCGCCTACGACCCCTATGTGGACGCGGCGACGGTGGCCGACCGCGGGGCGGAGAAGGTGGACGACCTGCGCGCGATGCTCGGCCAGTGCGATGTCGTCTCGCTGCACTGCCCGCTGACGCCGGAAAGCCGCGCCATGATGGCGGCCGACGCCTTCGCGGCGATGAAGCCCGGCTCGGTGCTCGTGACCACCGCGCGGGGCTCCATCCATGACGAGGCGGCGCTGCTCGCCGCGCTGGAGAAGGGGCACCTCGCCGGGGCGGGCCTCGACGTGTGGGAGCAGGAACCGCCGCCCAAGGACCATCCGCTGCTCTCCCACCCGGCCGTGATCTGCACGCAGCACACGGCGGGCGTGACGCATGAGAGCCGCGCGATGATCACCCGCATCGCCGCCGAGGCCTTCTCGGCCTTCGCCGCGGGGCGCTTCCCGCCGCGCATCATCAATCCCGAGGTCAAGGCGCGGGTGGCGGAGCGGTATCGCGCGGCCCTCGGCCGCGACATCACGGACCAGGCGTGACCTGATCCGCCTTGGCGCGGCGGCCGCGCGGGCGGAGAATGGGCGGCGATGACCGCTTCCGCCAATCGCGCGCTGACCGTCGCCGTGCTCGGCACGACCCAGACCCTCTCCTGGGGATCGTCCTACTACCTGCCCGCCATCCTCGCGACGCCGATCGCGGCCGAGTTCGGCCTCTCGCGCGCGGCGATCTTCGGCGTCTTCTCGGGGGCGCTGCTGCTGACGGCGCTGCTGGGCCCGGCGGCAGGGCGCGCCATCGATTCCCGCGGCGGGCGGGATGTTCTCGCCGTGTCGAATGCCGTCTTCGCCATCGGCCTCGTGCTGATGGGCCTCGCGCCGGGGCCGCTGGTCTTCGGGTTGGCCTGGGCGCTGATGGGCGTCGGCATGGCGATGGGGCTCTACGATGCGGCCTTCGCGACGCTCGCCGGGCTCTACGGGAAGGATGCGCGCAGCAGCATCACCGGCATCACGCTGATCGCCGGCTTTGCCAGCACGGTCGGCTGGCCCGCGACGGCGCTGATGGAGGCCGAATGGGGCTGGCGCGGGGCCTGCTTCGGCTGGGCGGCGCTGCATCTGCTGCTCGGCCTGCCGCTGAACCGCTTCCTGATCCCGCGCGTGCCGCCGCCGGAAAAGGCCGTCGCATCCTCGGCCGCGGCGCCCGAGTCGAAGCCGCCGCGGCTGCGGGACATGGCGCTGCTCGCCTTCGTGCTGGCCACGGCGGGGTTCAGCGCCTCGGCGCTGGGGGCGCATCTGCCCGGGCTGCTGCAGGCGGCGGGCGCCACCGCGGCGGCGGCGGTGGCGGCGGGCGCGCTGCTGGGGCCGGCGCAGGTCGGCGCCCGCATCCTGGAATTCGGCTTCCTCCGCAAGGTCAGCCCGCTGGTCTCGGCGCGCATCGCGGCGTCGCTGCACCCCATCGCCGTCGCGGTGCTGCTGGCGGGCGGGGCGCCGATGGCCGCGGCCTTCGTGCTGATCCACGGCGCCGGCAACGGGATGCTGACCATCACGCGCGGGACGCTGCCGCTCGCGCTGTTCGGGCCGGTCGGCTACGGGCGGCGGCAGGGGATCATCACCGCGCCGGCGCGCGCGGCGCAGGCGCTCGCGCCCTACGGCTTCGGGCTCATGGTGGATGCGCAGGGCGCGCAGGCGCTGTGGCTGACCGCGGCGCTCGGGGCGGCGGCGGTGGCGGCGCTGTTCGTGCTGCGGGCCCGCTGAGCGCAGCCCTGCGGCCCGCGCGTCAGCGCGGCAGCGTCTCGACGAAATACTCGTAGTTGTCGGCGTTCTCGGCGGCGCGCAGGGCATCCGACTTGGCGAGCACCAGCGCGCCGCGCGGGCGGTAGGCGTGATCGCGCGTATTCGCGGCGAGGTGCGAGACCTCGTGGATCAGGATGCCCCAGCGCGAATCCGACCCCTCCATGCCCGCACGGAAGAACGGCGCGCAGAGGCCCACCACCTGCTCGCGCGCCAGCGCATAGGCGAAGCGTCCGCCCGGGCAGGCCGGCGCGTCGTTGCAGCGGATCTCGAAGGTGCCGGCATCGGCGAGGCGCTCGGCGGTGAGTTCGAGCGTGATCCGCACCGCCTTGCGCGGCGCATCGCCGAACCAGCGGCGGACATGGGCGTGATCGGGCTCCTCGCCCACCAGGCGGATCGCGTCCTGCAGGCGCGCGCGGGCCTCGGCCAGGGCGTCGTCGATCAGCGCGCGGTGCTCGGCGACGCAGGCGGGGCCGGGGATGTCGGCGGCGGTGCGCTCGGCCGGCGGCGGCTTGGCGGTCGGCAGCGGGACATCCAGCACCTGCCGGTTCGGCTCGAGCGCCGGCGGCTTGGCGGCCGGGAGGTCGGCGACGGCGGGCAGCGCCCCGAGGAGCAGCGCGGCGGGCAGCAGCCGGAAGGGCAGACGCATCATGGCGCGCAGCCGGAGCACGCCTGGCGCCGCGGCGCGAGGAAGCACTTCACCCCCCGTCGCGCGGCCCCGCCGCGACGGCGGCGAGGCCGGCCTCGTCGAGGACGAAAAGATAGGCCTTCTCGGTGTCGTAGGCGACGAGGTTCGCCGCCCGCCAGGCGTTCAGGATCGAGATGATGCTGCGCGTCGTCGCGCCGAGCAGGTCCGCGAGGTCGCCCTGCCGGAAGCGCGCGGCGAGCCGCAGGCCCTTCTCCGTCTTCACGCTGTCCGCCTTGAGCAGATACAGCACCTGGCGCGCGAGGCGCACCTCCAGCGGGGCGAAGGTGGCATCCTGCAGCAGCCCGAAGGTGCGGCGCAGCCGGGCCGAGAGCAGCCGCGCCAGCGCGAGGCCGAGCGCGGGCTCGGCCTGCGCGGTCTCGAGGAAGGCGGCGGCGGGGATGCGCGCGAGCCTGACCTCCCCGATCACCATCGCGTCGGCGCTGCGCGGGGCGCCGTCGAGCACGCCGATCTCCCCGAACACGTCGCCGGCGCGGAATACCTCGACCATCAGGCGCTTGGCGGCGTTGTCCGGCGCGCCGACGCGCACGCGGCCACGTCCTTCCAGCACGGCGTAGACGGCATCCGGCGGGTCGCCCTGGGCGAAGAGCGGCGCGCCATCGGGCGGGGCGATGCGGCGCGCGGCCTCGGCAAGGCGCGCGAGCGCCGGCGGCGGCAGGTCGCGCAACAGCGTGATGCGGCCGAGATCCTCGGCGAGGCGCGCGTCGCTCATGTCCAGTCCTCCTCGTAGCCCGCGCGCCGCAGCGCATAGAGCGGCAGTGACCCGAACCCCTTGGCCGTCGGGATGCGGCCGGCATAGTCGCAGGCGAGGCCGGCGCCGCGCGGCAGCAGCGCGACCTCGCAGGCGAAGGCCTCGGTGGCGAAGATGCGCCCGGGCGGCGTGACCGGCTCGATCCGCGCGGCGCGCGTCATGGCGCGGCCGGAGTACTTGTCGGCCCTCTGCACCGCGTCATGCACCGGCAGCAGCGGCCCGAAATCCAGCGCGAAGCGCGGATGGATCGGCGGCTTCTGCGATTCCAGCGCGGCCCGCATGTCGAAGGCGCAGAAACCGGCCGCCGCGACATCCTCGAAGGCGATCTGCACCGCATCGCCCCAGGCGTTGCGGTAGGCGGCGGGGTGGCGGTCCAGCGCCTCGCCCATCGCCGCCAGCGGGCCTTCGTAGAAGGCGGCGAGTCCGGCATCGTCGAGGGCGGAGAAGCGTGGCAGGTCCCCGAACAGCACCGCCATCGGGCGGCGGCGCGGCTCGGGTGGGGCGTCCCCGTTCGCGTCGCGCGGCCAGGGCCAGCCGATATGCAGGGAGCGCCCGCCCGCCGCCGTCCAGGCACCGACATCCGCGCCCGTTCCCGCCGCCCCGCGGGAGGGCGCCTTGTCCCAGGCCGCGACCTGCAGCGCCTGGCCGTCGCGGTGGCGGGCGTGCAGGCGGGCAAGGCCCATGGCGCGCCGCGCCGCCATGGCGAGGTGGAGGTCGTCGCCCGGGAACGGCCGCTCGTCGAGCTGCTGGATACGCACCCGCGCCAGCAGGGCACGGTAGCGGGGCAGCCAGCGTTCGCCCGCCGGGGCGACGGAATCGGCCTCGTAGGTGCAGGGGTCGCAGGGCAGCACGACGGTCGGCGTGACGCCCGCGCGCAGCAGCGCCTCGGCGGCCAGGATGTCGAGCCCCGCGGCCAGCCCGCCGAAGGCCATGCCGACGCGGTGCGCGGCGATGGCGGCATCGAGTGCGGCGGCGATGAGCGCCTCGATCGCCGTGTCGTCCTGGCCGGGCTTCGGCATGTGGCCGGTGTAGTGCAGCACCGTCGGGATCCGCAGCGCATCCACGATGCCGGGGGAGAAGCCCAGCACCCGGGCCTCGCGCCGCAATTGGCGGCGGGTGGTGGCGCGGGCCGAGAGGTCGCTGCCGGCACGCGCCTCCGCCTCCTCGAGGCTGCGCCGCGCCTCGAAGGGGCGGCCGGCGATGAGCAGCGCCTCGGCCTCGGTGGCGGCGGACCAGTAGTCGCCGGCATCGCGGTGGTCGCGCAGCACGCGCTCGGCGATGCCGGTGGCGGCGTCGCGGTTGCCGCGAAAGAGTTCCATGGCCGCCGCGTTCACGCCGTGCCAGCCGTCGCGGCTGCTGCGCCAGAGGTCGCGATAGCGGCGCGCCGCCTCGGCGAGGAGCGGGCCGCGCGCGGCCGCCGGCTGCTCGAGCGCGCGGTCCTTGATGAGCCGGGCGCCAAGGGCGGCGATCTCCGGGTCCGCCTCGGCGTCGAGCCTGAGCTGGTGGAAGAGGTCGAGCGCGCGCCCCGTCGCCCCGGCGCGCGCGATGGTCAGCGCGGCGCGGTAGCGCAGCGCCTTGTCCCCGGGCCGTTCAGCGAGCGCTGCCATGGCCCTGTCATGGGCGGAGAAGAGGAGGCCCTCGGCCTCCAGCGCCAGGACCTCCGCGAGCGGGTCGGACATTCGGTGTTCTGCCGCGCGAAAGGCTTCGATTCTAGAGGCCCGCCGCGGGCCAGGGCAATGCGCGGCGCCGCGATGGCGCCGCGGCCCGGCCTGTGCCAGAACGCACCCGGTACGGACAGCCGCGATGCCGCATGACGTGTTCCTCAGCTACGCATCCGCCGACCGCGCCGCCGCCGCGGCGGTCTGCGCGGCGCTGGAGGCACGCGGCATCGTCTGCTGGATGGCGCCGCGGGACGTGAAGGCGGGCGCTGACTGGGGCGAGGCGATCCTGACCGCGATCGGCCGGGCGCATGCGATGGTGCTGATCCTCTCGCGCCACACCGCGGGCAGCGTGCATGTCCGCAACGAGGTCGTCACGGCGGTCTCGCAGGGGCTCGCGCTGGTCCCGGTGCGCATCGAGGACTGCCAGCCGGGCGGAGCGCTGCGCCTGCACCTTGCCGGCGCGCATTGGCTCGACGTGTTCCCTCCGCCGCTCGAACCCCATGCGGATGCGCTGGCGGCCGGCGTGCGGCTCGCGCTGGCGGCGGATGCGACGGTGGAGATTCCGCGCGCGCAGGCGGCGGCGATGGTCGCCGCGGCGCGGGCCTCGCAGGCCGGCCGCCCGGCGCCGCCCGGAACGCCCATGCCCGCCCCGCCGCGCCCGGCAGCACCCACGCCGCCCCGGCCCGCTCCGCCGCCGCGCGCCGGCCAGCCCGCCGCGCAGGCGCCGCGGCGCGCCGGCGCCGGCCTCTTGGTCGCGCTGGTGGTGCTCGGCCTGCTGCTGGGGATCGGGGCTGTGGCCTGGCTGTTCGAGGCGCGGCTGCGCGCGATGCTCGGCCTCTCGGCGAGAGTGGAGGTCGAATCCGCGCCGGCGCCGGTGCAGGGGTTGCGGCTGGTGAATGCGGGCGCCGAGACGGTGACGCGCCTGCATCTCGGCCGCGCGGGCGAGGGGCCGGGGGCGGAGGACTGGCTCGGCCACGCGCAGGTCATGCCGGGCCATGCCGTGCTGCTGCGCGCGCGGCCCGGCGAGGGTTGCCTGTTCGACCTGCGGGCGGTCTATGTTGGCGGCAGAGTCGAGGAACGTCCGGGGGTGGATCTTTGCGCCGGGCCGGAGTTGCGTCTGGGGGAAGGCGGGTCGGCGCAGGCGTCATCCTCGCGATGAGCGTGCTGGCCTCCTCGCATGCCGCGCGCAGCGAGGACGGCGCCCGACCCTTCACCCTGTTCAATGCCGGGCCCGGCGTGGTCACGGCCGTGGAGATCGCCCCCGCCGGGCAGCCTCACGACGGCGCATCCCTGATCGGCCGCGTGGCGCTGCCGCCGGGCAGCGCGCTGCACATCACGCCGCCGCGCGGCACGCCATGCCTTGCCGATCTGCGCATCCGCTGGTCCGATGGGCGGATCGAGGAGCGCGCCCGGTTCGATCTCTGCCAGCCCCAGCGCGCCATCCGCGTCGCGAGCCCCACGCCCTGAAGGAACCCGACCCGACATGACGAGCGACTGGACGAGCCGCGCGGGCACGCGCTTCGCCTGCGAGAAGCGCCCCGCCATGGGCAGCCGCGGGATGGTGGTGACGAACCATCCGCTGGCCTCGGCGGCCGGGGCGGAGATGCTGGCCGCCGGCGGCAATGCGGCGGATGCGGCGATCGCCGCGCTCTTCGCGCTGACCGTCGTCGAGCCGATGATGGTCGGGCTGCTCGGCGGCGGCACCGCGCATCTGCGCCTGCCGGACGGGACGCACACCATCATCGACGGCATGGCCACCTGCGCCGCCGCCGCGCGGCCCGACATGTTCACTCCGTCGCAGCCGGACAAGCCGCGCGTGCTGGAGGCGGTGGACCGGCTGAACGTGGTGGGCGGGCTTTCCGTCGCCACGCCGGGCAACCTCAAGGCGTGGTGCGAGATCCTCGCGCGCTTCGGCACGATGCCGCTCGCGGACGTGATCGCGCCGGCCATCCGCCATGCGGAACGCGGCTTCCGCGCGACGCCCTACCTCGCCGAATGCGTGGCCGAGGCGGCGCCGGACATGGCCAGGGACCCGGCGATCAGCGCGATCTACCTGCCCGGCGGAGCGCCGCTGAAGGCGGGGCATCGCGTGGTGCAGGCCGAATACGCCGCGACGCTGCGCACGATCGCGCAGGAGGGCGCGGCGGCGCTCGACGGCGCGCTGGGCCAGGCGGTTGCGGACGGGATCGCGCGCGCGGGGGGCATCGTCAGCGCGGCCGATATCCGCGGCTACCGCACCATCGAGCGCGCGCCGCTGCGCGGGCCCTATCGCGATGTCGAGATCGTGCTGCCGCCGCCGCCCGCGGCCTCGGGCGTGCATGTGCTGCAGATGCTGAACATCCTCTCGGCCTACGACATGCGTGCCATGGGCTTCGGCAGCGCGGACACGCTGCATCTGCTCGCCGAATGCCTCAAGATCGCCTTCGCCGACCGCGCCGCGGCCTCGGGCGACCCGGCCTTCGTGGAGGTGCCGGTCGCGCGCCTGACCTCGCGCGCCTATGCCGAGGAACGGCGGGCGCTGCTCGACATGGCGCGCGCGCGCGACTGGGGGGCGGGCATCGCGGCGAAGGAGAGCGCGAACACCACGCACATCACCGTCGCGGATTCCGAGGGGCGGATCGCCTGCATGACGCAGACGATCAATTCCAGCTTCGGCGCGCGGTTCCTGGTGCATGGCACGGGCATGATCCCGAACAACTACCTCGCGACCTTCGACCCGCGGCCGGGCCGTGCGCTGTCCATCGCGCCGGGCAAGCGCGTGACCACCTCCATGGCGCCGATGATCGTGCTGCGCGGCGGCAGGCCGGCCTATGCGCTCGGCATGCCGGGGGGCTTGCGGATCTTCGGCTCGGTCATGCAGGCGATGCTGAACCTCGTGGACCACGGCATGTCGCTGCAGGAAGCGGTGGAGGCGCCACGCCTCTGGACCCAGGGCGATGCGGTGGAGATGGAGCCCGCCTTCGGCGAGGCGGTGCGCGCCGACCTCGCCGCGCGCGGCCACGCGATCCAGCGCCTGCCGCATGTGGGCGGCGGCATGTGCGCCATCGGCTTCCGTGAGGACGGCGCGATGGAGGGCGCGGCCTGCTGGCGTGCGGACGGCACGGCGATCGGCGTCGGCGGTGGCCTGGCGCGCGCGGGCGTGCGCTTCTGGCCCGACGCCGCCGGGCCGCGCTGACGGCCCGTGCGGCCTTCTCGGGCCTCAGGCGAGGCGTGGTGATGACGCGCGGGGTGGCCTGGCCGCGAGGTCCGCGGCGAGGTTCATCGGCGCATCGGCGAAGAGCCGGGCGTCCATGGTCCTGAGCTCCGGCGCGACAGCGGGGCGGAAACCCATGGCGGCGATGACGTCGCGCTCCGGGTCGAGCCCGGGCGCGATCTCGATCAGCACCGGACCGTCCGGGCCGAGGCGGAAGACCGCGCGCTCGGTGACGTAGAGGACGGATTGCCCGCGCTCGCGCGCATAGCGGCCGGAGAAGGTCACCTGCTCGACCCGCGCGACCGCCTTGGGCTTGCCGCCGGCCGTCAGCGTGCCGCCGAAGATGCAGCGCCGCGCCCCCTGGCTGATGTTGATGAAGCCGCCCGGCCCGATCAGCCGGTCGCCGAAGCGCGAGACATTGACGTTCCCCTCCGCGTCGAACTCCGCGAAGGAGAGGAAGGCGAGGTCGAGCCCGCCGCCGTCATAGAAATCGAACTGGTAGGGCTGGTCCACCTGGGCGTGCGGGTTCATCGCCGCGCCTGCCTCCCCGCCGCTGGCCGGCGCGCCGCCGATGTTACCCTGCTCGTTGGTCAGGCAGACGGCGTCGAGCACGCCTTCCTCGGCCGCCACATTGGCGATGCCGGTGAAGATGCCCGAGCCGAGATTGCAGATCGCGCCGCGGAACAGCTCGAGCGCGCCGCGGCGGGCGACCACGCGGCGCGGCCCCGGCGGCAGGCGCGGGATGTCGGCCACGGGGATGCGGAACTCGCCGGAATAGGCAGGGGAGTAGAAGGTCTCGAAGGTCTGCCACTGGCCGGGCTCGACGACGACGCAATCCACCAGGATGCCCGGGATCTTGACCATCTTGGGATGGATGGAGCCGGCGCGGGCGATGCGCTCGACCTGCACGATGACGATGCCGCCGCAGCGCTTCGTGGCCTGCGCCTCGGAGAGCATCTCGAGCGTGACGGCCTCCTTCTCCATGGAGACGTTGCCGTCCTCGTCCGCCGTGGTGCCGCGCAGGAAGGCGACGTCCACATGGTAGGGCTTGTAGAAGAGGAACTCCTCGCCGCGGAACTGCACGAGTTCCACGAGCGGCTCGGTCGCCGAGGGCGATTGCGCGCCGCCGCCGTGGCGAGGGTCCACGAAGGTGTGCAGGCCGGTCCTGGTCAGCAGTCCCGGCCGTCCCGCCGCCATCTCCCGCATCAGTTGCGACAGCGCGCCCTGCGGCAGCGACCAGGCCTCGATCTCGTCGCGCAGGGCCATGGCCGCGACCGGCGGGCTGTTCACATAGGAGCCCGCGACGTTGCGCCTGAGCAGACCCTTCTGCGCGAGATGACCGAGCCCGCGATGCTCGCCATCCCCCATGCCGACCGGGTGCAGCGCCGTGATGCCGCGCGGCGCGCCGGTTTCGCGAAAGCGGCGGCCGAGCGCGGCGAGCAGCGCCTCGGGCACCGCATGGCCGCCGCCCGAGCCGCCGATGAGCAGCGTATCCCCGTCGCGGACGAGAGCCGCGGCCTGCTCGGCCGTGACGCGGCGCATGGCGTTCCCTCGCTTCGTTGCAGCACCTAGGCTAGCGGCGCGACGCGGCACGGCAAGGGGAGGGCGCGATGGAGGGCGAGGTGCATCTGATCCGGGGCGAGGACGGGGTGGCCGAGATCGTCCTGGACCGCCCGGCCAAGCACAATGCCGTGACGCCGGAGATGGCGGAGGCGATCGCGCGCCACGCCGCCGCGGTGGATGCCGACCCGGCGCTGCGCTGCGTGCTGCTGCGCGGTGCGGGCGATCGGGCCTTCTGCTCCGGCACGGACCTCAACGCACTCGCCGCCTATCCGGACCTGTGGTCCTTCCGCAACCGTGTGGAATACAGCACGAGCGTGCGGGAGATCCGCAAGCCGGTGGTCGCGGCGCTCAAGGGCTGGGCGCTGGGCGGCGGCTTCGAGTTGGCGCTGGCGGCCGATATCCGCGTCGCGGGGCGCAGCCTCAGGGCGGGCTTCCCCGAGGTGACGCGCGGCTGGGTGGGCGGCGGCGGGGCGAGCCAGATGCTGCCGCGCCTGGTCGGCTACGGCCAGGCGATGCGCCTGCTGCTGACCGGGGAGACGGTGGATGCCGAGGAGGCGCGCGCTCTCGGCATGGTCGAGGTGGTGGCCGAGGACGCCGATCACGAGCAGGCCGCGCGCGCCATCGCCCGCCGCATCGCAGGGTTCAGCCCCGTGGCGACGCAGAGCGTGAAGGCCTCGGTGCGCATGGCGATGCAGGCGCCGCTGCCGGCGGGCCTCGCCTACGAGAACGAGATGAATGTGCTCTGCTTCGCCGCAGGCGACCACATGGAGGGCATCCGCGCCTTCGCCGAGAAGCGGGAGGCCGCCTTCAAGCGATGAGGCCGCCGCGCTAGGATGGCGCTCCGATACCGGAGGAGCGGTCATGAGCGCGGTTAAGGACATGGCAGCGGACCCTCTGCTGCTGCGGGAGGATGGCGCGGATGGCGTGACGGTGCTCACGCTGAACCGGCCCGCGGCGCGCAACAGCCTGTCGCTGCAGATGCTCGAGACGCTGGAGAACGCGTTCGCCGCGATCGGCGAGGACGCATCCGTGCGCTGCGTGGTGCTCGCGGCAAACGGGCCGGTCTTCAGCGCCGGGCACGACCTCAAGGAGATCACGGCGCACCGCGCCGATCCCGATGGCGGCCGCGCCTTCTACGACCGCGCGATGGAAACCTGCGCGCGCGTGATGCTCGCGATCACGGCGTTGCCGCAGCCGGTCATCGCCGCGGTGCAGGGGGTCGCGACGGCAGCGGGCTGCCAGTTGGTGGCGACCTGCGACCTGGCGGTGGCTTCCGACCATGCGCGCTTCGCGACACCGGGGGTGGATATCGGCCTGTTCTGCTCGACGCCGGCGGTGCCGCTCGCCCGCGCGGTGCCACGCAAGGCGGCGATGGAGATGCTGCTGACCGGCGAGATGATCGGGGCTGCCGAAGCGCATCGCATCGGCCTCGTGAATCGCGTCGTCCCGGCCGGGGAGGTGATGGCGAGCGCGATGGCGCTCGCGCGGCACATCGCCTCGCGTTCGGCGTTGACCGTGCGGCTCGGCAAGCGGGCCTTCTACGCGCAGGTCGAGAAGCCCCTGGCCGAGGCCTATCGCGAGGCTGCCTGCGTGATGACCGAGAACCTGATGGCGCGCGACGCCGCCGAAGGGATCGGCGCCTTCGTCGAGAAGCGCAAGCCGGTGTGGGAAGACCGCTGACATGGCCGACTACGAGGCGGGGCTGCCCCGCAATGCGGCGAACCACCAGCCGCTGACGCCGCTGCTATTCCTCGAGCGCGCGGCACAGGTCCATCCCCGCCAGCCCGCGGTGGTGCATGGCGCGGTCCGGCGCGACTACCGCGCGCTGCGCGACCGCTGCGTGCGCCTCGCCCATGCGCTGACGAGGCGCGGCATCGGCCGCGGCGACACGGTGGCGGCGGTGCTGCCCAACATCCCCGAGATGCTCGAATGCCACTACGGCGTGCCGATGGCCGGCGCCGTGCTCAACACCATCAACACGCGGCTCGATGCGGCGACCATCGCCTACATCCTCGACCACGGCGAAGCGAAGGCGCTGGTGGTGGACAAGGAGTTCATGCCGGTGGTGCGCGTGGCCCTCGCGCAGGCCAGCGTGCGGCCGTTGGTGATCGAGGTGGATGACCCGCTCGCCCCAGCCGCGGTCAAGGGGGAGACGCTGGGCGGGCTCGGCTACGAGGCGTTGCTCGCCGAGGGCGATGCCGCCTTCGCCTGGCCCATGCCGCGCGACGAATGGGACGCGATCACGCTGAACTACACCTCCGGCACCACGGGCAAGCCGAAGGGTGTCGTCTATCACCATCGCGGCGCCCATCTGCTCGCGATCGGCAATGTGCTGTCGGCGGAGATGGGGCGGCATCCGTCCTATCTCTGGACGCTGCCGATGTTCCACTGCAACGGCTGGTGCTTCCCCTGGACCGTCACCGCGCAGGCCGGGCTGCATGTCTGCCTGCGTGCGGTGCGCGGGCCTGAGATGTGGCGGCTGATGGCCGAGGAAGGCGTGACGAACATGTGCGGCGCGCCGATCGTCATGGCGACGCTGCTGAACACGCCGGAGGAGGAGAAGCGCCCGCTCGCGCACCAGGTGAAGTTCATCGTCGCCGGCGCGCCGCCGCCCGAGGCAGTGCTCGCCGCGATGCGCGAGGCGGGCTTCGCGGTCTGCCACGTCTATGGCCTGACGGAGTGCTACGGCCCCTCGGTGGTGAACGAGTGGCATGCCGAGTGGGACGCGCGGCCCGCATCGGAGCAGGCGGCGCTGATGGCGCGGCAGGGCGTGCGCTACCTCGCGCTGGAGGGGCTCGACGTGCTCGATCCCGTGAGCATGGCGCCGGTGCCGGCGGATGGCGCGACGCTCGGCGAGGTGATGATGCGCGGCAACGTCGTAATGAAGGGCTACCTCAAGGACGAGGCGGCGACCGGCGCGGCCTTCAAGGGCGGCTGGTTCCACACCGGCGACCTCGCGGTGAAGCATCCGGACGGCTACATCCAGCTCAAGGATCGCTCGAAGGACATCATCATCTCGGGCGGGGAGAACATCAGCTCCATCGAGGTCGAGGACGCGCTCTACAGGCACCCCGCCGTCGCGGTGGTGGCGGTGGTCGCGAAGCCCGACGAGAAATGGGGCGAGACGCCCTGCGCCTTCGTCGAGCTCAAGCCCGGTGCATCCGCGACGGCCGAGGAGCTGATCGCCTTCGCCCGCCAGCATCTTGCCGGCTTCAAGGTGCCGAAGCAGATCGTCTTCGCGGAACTGCCGAAGACCTCGACCGGAAAGATCCAGAAGCACATCCTGCGCGCGCAGGCTCGCGGGGGCTGAGCGACTGGCGCCACCGGCCCGGGCGCTTGCGGCAACCGACTGGCGTCAGATTGTCGGGCATTGTGGAGTGGCGCCTACGGCTTGGCGGATCAGCTCACGCTTTTCCACGCGCTTGTCAGACGGACAGGAGGGCGGTCGGGGCCGGCCAGCCGCCGCTTCGCCTGCCTACCACCCTCGCTGACGCGAGCCGCTCGGTATCAGAGACTCTCCATCGCCGGCGGGCGGTGGCACCGCTACCGCCTCACTGCGGTTCGGCGAAGCCGGAATGCGAGCCCGGCCGGACGAACTGGCGGCTGTCCACCTCGATGCGGACCGGCCGGCCGGCGCGGCAGCCCGCCATGCAGGCCTCATCCGGGGTGTCGGGTCGGGCCTCCAGTATGAAGCCGTCGCGATTGGGCATGCGGATCGCCCGCAGGCGCGCCGCATCCACCTCCGCATCCTCGGGCAGCAGCTCGTTCAGGTGCAGGATATAGGCGGTGATCGCGTAGTACTCGTCGTTGGAGAGGCTCTGCGGCGCGGCATAGGGCATCGCGCGGCGGATGTAGTCGAACACCGCCGGCGCATGCTGCCAGAAGGAGCCGACGGTGCGCCGCGCCTGGTCGGTGTTCAGCGTGCCGCGCCCGCCCATCAGCGCGGGCCAGCGGTCCACCCCTTCGCCGAACTCGCCATGACAGGCGGCGCAGTGGGTCTGGTAGAGCTCCTCGCCGTCGCGCACGCTGCCGCGGCCGGGCGGGAGGCGGCGGCCATCACCGCCCACCGCGATGTCCCAGCCGGCGATCTCCGCCTCGCTGGCCGGGCGGCCAATGCCGGGAATCGGCGCGGGCAGGCTGATGCTCGCCGGCGCTGGCCAGGCGACATCGGCCGTGGTGCGCTCGCCCGGCGGCGGGGTGAAGGGCATGTAGAGGGCGCGCCGCGCATCCGACGGGCCGGCCTGCTGCGCCAGCGCATAGCCGCCGGCCAGCGCCGCGCCGAGGGCGAGAAGGAAGCAGGCCCTACGCATCGATCTGGACATTCACCACCGTCCCGTCCGGCTCGACCAGCCAGGTCTGGATCGCGTTCCTGTGGTAGATGCTCTCCACCCCGCGCACGCCGCGCAGCGCCTGGATGGAAGGCTGCACGCGTCCCGTCTCGTCAATCGCGCGGCTCTGCAGGAAGGCCCGCTGCCCCTCGCGCCATTCCCAGGGGATGGAGAAGCGCGTGCAGGCCTTGTCGAGCACGGGCGGCTGCAGCGTCGCCGTGCGCCAGTTGTCGCCGCCATCCACCGAGACATCCACCCGCCGGATCGCGCCGGCCCCCGACCAGGCGAGGCCGCTGATCTCCACGAAGCCTGGGCGGCCATTCAGCGGCTTCTCCGGGCAGGGGCTGGTGATGACGCTGTTGACCTCGTTGACGAAGGTGAATTGGCGCGCGAGGCCGCTCGGCAGCAGGTCGGTGTAGGTGCGGGTTTCCCATCGCGTGAACCAGGGCCGGTCGCCGACCTCGATGCGGCGCAGCCACTTGATCCACATGTTGCCCTCGTAGCCGGGCAGCACGAGGCGCACCGGATAGCCCTGCTGCGGCCGCACCGCCTCGCCGTTCTGGCCATAGGCGACGATGGCGTCGTCGAGCGCCTTGGCGAGCGGGATGGAGCGCGCGAGGTGGCTCGCATCCCCGCCCTCGGCCAGCAGCCAGGAGGCCCCGGGCCTGAGCCCCGCCTGCGCCAGCAGCAGCTTCAGCGGCACGCCCGTCCATTCCGAGCAGGAGAGCATGCCGTGCGTGAACTGCACGCCCGACATCTGCGACCCGCGCCATTCCATCCCGCCATTGGCAGGGCATTCGAGGAAGTGGATGCGCGAAACCGCGGGCAGTCGCTTGAGATCGGCCAGGGTGAAGACGAGCGGCCGCTCCACCATGCCGTGGATCATCAGCCGGTAGTCCTCGGGGTCCACATCCGGCACGCCGCCATGGTGGCGTTCGAAATGCAGGCCCGAGGGGGTGATGATGCCGTGCATCTCGTGCAGCGGCGTGAATGAGACGGAGGAGATGCGATCGGGCGTCAGCCAGGGCACGTAGCGCCGCACCGCCGTCTCGTGGCGCGAGCGCGTGCCGTAGGGTTCCTCGATCACGCCGGGGCCGAGGCTGCGGCCCCATTCCGGCAGGTTGGGCGGCTGGTTCTCGGGGTTGCCAGCCGCCGCCACCGGCCTGCCGCCCGCCGCCGCGGCCCCGGCCGCGGCGAGCAGGAGGCCCCGGCGGGAGGCGGCCTGTCGCGTCGTCTCGCTCATGCGTCCTCCGTCGCGCCGGGTCAGCTCAGCGCGAACATTTCGCGCGTGATGCTCTCGTACCAGCCATCGGCGTAGAGGGCCTCGAGCCGGCGATGCTCGGCGCGGCGGCCTTCCGGCAGCGCCGCATTGCGCGGGCTGATGCCGCCCGAGCCTTCCACCTCGATCAGCCGCCCACCCTGGGCGCGGAACACGCCGACGATCGAGATGCCGTAATCCTCGCCGACATGGCTGTAGCAGGTGTTGAAATAGACCGCCTCGGGCACCGGCCGGCCCGAGAGCTGGGCGGCGGCTGCGGCGATCGCCTGCTTGGCGTGCGAGGAGGCGGCGAAGCCGGATTTCGGCATCGGCACCGCGATGCTCGCGTCGCCGATGACATGGATGTTCGGCACGCGCGCGCTCTCGAAGCTCTCGGGCTTGATCGGGCACCAGCCGGAATCGGCCGCAAGGCCGGCATTGCGGGCGATCGCCGCAGCGTATTGCGGCGGGATGACGTTGATCACGTCGCCGCGGACCTTCTCGCCGAACTCGGTCTCGACGGTCATGTTGGCCACGTCCACGCGCGTCACCCGCCCGTCGGAGGAGGCGCCGCGCCACTCGATCATGCCCGGATAGAGCTCGGCCCAGGCATCCTGGAACAGCGGCTGCTTCGAGAAGCCGTTCTTGGCGTCGAGCGCGAGGATCTTGGCACGCGGATTGTGGCGCTTGAGGTAGTCCGCGACCATCGAGATGCGCTCGTAGGGGCCGGGCGGGCAGCGGAACGGGTTGTCCGGGATCGCCATGACGAAGACGCCGCCCTGGCGCATGGCGCGGAGCTGCTCCGCGAGCACGGTGATCGGCTGCAGGGACGGGATCCAGCCATGCGGCATGCGCGCGCTCGCGGCCTGGTCGTAGCCCTCGATCGCGCCCCAGCGCAGGTCGATGCCCGGGGACATGATGAGCCTGTCGTAGGGGATGCGGCTGCCATCGGCGAGGCGCACCGCGCGCCCCTCGGCATCCACCGCCGCCGCCTCGGCATGGACCACGCGCACGCCGCGCGCGGCGAGGCGCTCGTAGCCGAAGGTGATGTCGTCGATCCGCTTGCGGCCGGCAAGCACGAGGTTGCCATAGGGGCAGGTGGTGAAGCGGCGCGAGCGCTCGATGAGCGTGATGTCGAGATCGGGGAAATGGTCACGCGCGAATCGCGCGGCGGAGGCGCCGCCGAATCCGCCGCCGAGGATGACGATGCGGGGCCGGGCCTGGGCGCCGGCGGTGCGCGGCAGCAGCGGCAGCGCCGCGGCGGCGCCGACCAGGGTGCGTCGGGAGAGGGTCATCGCGCGCCTCCTCAGCGGCCGTAATGGGCGGCCAGTGCCGCGAATTCCGCGTCGGTGTAGCCGCGGGCGATGCGGCCCATCACCGTCGCCTCGCGGCGATTGGCGCGGAACTCCTGCATGGCGGCGACGAACTCGGCCCGCGTCATGGTCTGCGCGATGGCCGGGATGCCCTGCGCGCCGGCGCCGGTGACGCCATGGCAGCCCTGGCAGGCGCCGGCGAGCAGCGTGGCGGGTTGGGGTTGCGCGGCGGCCGGCGCCGCAAGGGCCGCCATCAGGGCGATGGCGCCGATTCTCAAGACCATCCCGGTTTCCTCCCACTTCTTGGTTTCTGAATTAGTGCATATCGCTTAGCCCAAGTCCATATGCCTCTTGATTTCCACCGGGCGTCCGCGTTTCCTCCAGCCACGCATATCCCGCCGGGAGGTTCGTCCATGTCCCTTCGCCTCGCTCTCGCGCTCGTCGTGCCGCTGGCCGGCGCCGCGCCGGCCCTTGCGGCGGATGCCGCGGCCGGGCAGCGCGTCTTCAACCAGTGCCGCGCCTGCCACACCGTCGAGCAGGGCGGGCGCAACGGCGTCGGGCCGAACCTGCATGGCATCTTCGGCCGCACCGCCGGCAGCATCGAGGGCTTCCGCTACTCCGCCGCGATGAAGGCGCGCGGCGAGGCCGGGCTGGTCTGGACCCCCGAGACGCTCGCGCCCTACCTGCGCAACCCGCGCGAGGCGGTGCCCGGCGGTTCGATGGCCTTCGCAGGGCTGCGCAACGAGCAGCAGATCGCCGACCTCATCGCCTATCTCCAGCAGGCGACCGGTGCATCGCGATAGGCACCGCCGCCGCGCGCTGCTTGCCGGCGCGGGATCGCTGCTTCTCGCCCCCGCCGCGGCCCGCGCGGCCGCGGCACCGCGCATGGTCATGCTGGAACGCGCCGATTGCGCGCCCTGCCGGCGCTGGCTCGCGGAGATCGGCGAGCGTGCCTGGAACCTCTCCGAACCCGGCCGCCGCGCGCCGCTATGGCGCGTGGATGTGGCGCGCGGGCTGCCCGCACCGCTCGCCTTCCTGCGCGACTGGCAGGTGACGCCGACCTTCGTGCTGGTCGCCGACGGCGCCGAGATCGGGCGCATCCAGGGCTATGGCGGGGACATCTTCTTCTGGCCGCGCGCCGAGGCGCTGGTCGCGCGCCTGCCGCGCGGCTGACAGGGTCTCGGGCCAGCCGAGCGCCTCAGCCCTCGCGCAGCCGCACCTCCGCGGGCGGGGCCGGGCGCAGCACGGGTGTCGCGGCCAGATGGCGGAAGATCAGCTCCCAGACCGGCGGGCCCTCGACATTCTCCGCCACCGAACCCCAGCCCGCGACGACATAGCGCCGCGTCGGATCGAGCGGCGCGCCGGTGCGGCTCAGCGTCAGGTCCTGGATGCGCCGCCCGGCCGGGGCCGCGACATCGAGCGTGTAGGAGAGCCCCGCGCTGCGGACCATGTCGCCGCCCTGCTGGTAGTAGGGATCGGGGTTGAAGAGGTTGTCCGCCACATCCTCGAGCAGCGCGCGGATCTGCGCGCCAGTCATCTCCTGCCGCCAGGCCTGGGGATAGGTGATGGCGGTGTGCGCCCAGATGTCCTCCGCCGTCACCGTGCTGCCGGCTGGGATCGCATAGCCCCAGCGGAAGGCGGGCGAGAGCGCGATCTCCGCATCGCGCTCGGCCTGCAGCGCGGCGCAGATCACCGCATCCATCGTGCCCGCAACATTGCCGCGCCGCCACAGCGTGGTCTCTGCGTGCGCCACCGGCCGTTCGAGTTCCGCCGCGAAGGGCGCGCGCAGCCGCGCGACCATCGCCGCCGCCTCCGGCTCGGGCCTGATCGCGCGGGCGAAGACAGGGATGAGGGCATGGCGGAATCCGCGCACGCCTTCCGGCCCCACATCAAGATCGAGCCGGCCGAGGAACTTGCCATGACAGCCCGAGGCGATCAGCAGCGTCCGGCCCACCTGCACCGGCACCGGCAGCGCGTCATGCGTATGCCCGGTCAGGATCACGTCAATGCCCGGAACCCGAGTGGCCAGCTTACGGTCCACGCCGAAGCCGTTGTGCGAGAGCAGCACGACGAGCCGCGCGCCGTCCTCGCGTGCGGCGCGCACACGCTCGGCGAGCTTCTCCTCCTTGATGCCGAAGCGCCAGTCCGGGATCAGCCAGCGCGGATTGGCGATCGGCGTGTAGGGGAAGGCCTGGCCGATCACCGCCACCTTCACGCCGCCGCGCTCGAACATCTTCGTGTGCTCGAAGACGTCCTCCTCCCATTCGCTGTCCTGGACATTGCCGGCGAGCAGCGGGCAGGGCAGGGCGGCGACGATCTCCTTCACCCGCTCGGCGCCGTAGGTGAACTCGAAATGCCCCGTTGTTGCCTCGGCGCCAAGATGGGCCAGCACCTCGATCATGTCCGCGCCCTTGGTCTGCAGCGCGGTCCAGGAGCCCTGCAGCGTGTCCCCGCCGTCGAGCAGCAGCACGCGGCCCGGGCGTTCGGCGCGGATCGCGGCGATCAGCGTGGCGAGCCGGTCCACCCCGCCCATCGGCCCGAAGCGGGCGGCGAGGCTTTCGAAGTCGAGATCGGCCAGCGCATGCGCCATGGCGCTGCCGCGCGGGATGCCGAATTCGGCGAGCAGCGCCTCGCCGGTCAGGTGCGGCGGCCGGCCGTGCGACTCGCCGACGCCGACATTGGTTCCCGGCTCGCGGAAATGCATCGGCGGGAGCTGCGCGTGCAGATCCGTCAGGTGCAGGAGCGTCACCTGGCCGAGCGACTGGAAGCGGAGCAGCTCCTCCTGGCTCGGCAGCGACTGCGCCGCCGCGCCACGGCCCGCTGCGGCGAGCGCCAGCACGGCGGCGGCGAGGTCGCGCCGGGTGATCATCGGCCGGGCGGCGGCCGCGTCAGGCCGGCCGGAGCTGGGCGGTGGCGCGGCGCTCCTCGCCGGCGTCGTTGGTCCAGACGAGTTCGAGCGTGCCCGGTCCCTCAACCTTGAGAGGGAAGGCGATGTAGGGATTGGCGGCGATGGCGGGCGCGAGTTCCATCGAGAAGACCTCCTGCCCGTCGAAGCGGCAGACGAAGCTCTTGATGATGTCGCGGGGCACGATCTGCCCTTCGGCATTGCGCCGCTGGCCGGTCTCCATGATGTGGGAGATCAGGGTGCGGATCTCGATGATCTCGCCGGTACGGATCTGCTGCGGCAGGCGCAGGCGGGGCTGGCCCATGGGTGCGGACATCTGCGTTCCTCCTCGCTCTCAGCCGCCGCAGCCGCCGATGGTGACCTTCACCTCGGCCCGGCCGATCATCAGCCGCCCGGTCGAGGTCTCGGCCACCGCGATCACGTCCTGCGTCTCGCCGAGGCGGATGCGCGTCTCGACCTGCGCGCGGCCCATCGCGGGCGTGAGGCGGAACAGCGCCACCTCGGGCGTCGGGTTGCGGTCGGCGAAGACATGGATGGTGCGGATGTGGTCGGCCGCCGTCATGGGGCTGTCCACGATCACGGCCATGGGCACGGAATTGCCGTTCTCGGCGATCGCGGGCAGGCGGAGCGTGATGCCGCCCTCCTCCGCCGCCCGGCCCGCCAGCACGCGGTCCAGCGCGGCGCGGGCGGCAGCCGGCATCTCGGCGGCGGCCGCGCGCGGCAGCAGCGACAGCCCGACAAGGCCCGCGGCAAGGGCCAGCCCGTCGCGGCGGCTCAGGCGGTCTCGGCTCATGCCCGTCTCCTCTCCAGGTGCGGCGCCGCCGGCCCGGCGGGGCAGGGGACTGCTGCCGCCGCCCACGCTCAATAAAAGGCGCTCGCTTAGTGAATTTTCTATAGTTGCGAGTGTGCCGCGTGGCATCCTCGAATGCAAGCCTCTTCGGACCCTGGGGGGATCGGCCGGTTTTGACATGAATCAAGCCGCGCTCCTCCCATCCATGCGATCTTGCGCGCACTCGTTCCGGGGCGGGCGTCCTCATCTTGTCAGGGCGACTAATCGAGGCCTACAGGACCCGTCATGACGATTCCCGCCGCGCCCGAGAGCGACCGGCCCATCCTCATCGGCGATCCCGCGCCCCTCTTCACCGCCCGGACGACGATGGGCGAGCGGTCGCTCGAGAGCTATCGCGGCCGCTGGCTGCTGTTCCTCTCCCATCCCGCCGATTTCACCCCGGTCTGCACGAGCGAATTCGTCGCCTTCAGCCGCCTCTATCCGCAGTTCCAGGCGCAGGAGTGCGACATCCTCGCGGTTTCGGTGGACAGCCTCTACGCGCATTTCGCCTGGGTGCAGGCCATCGCCGAGGAGACGGGCGTGGTCGTGCCCTTCCCGATCGTCGAGGATCCGACCATGGCAGTCGCCCGCGCCTACGGCATGATCCACGGCGACGCGCGCGACTCCGCCACGGTGCGGGCCAGCATCGTCATCGACCCGGCCGGCATCGTCCGCGCGACCACCTGCTATCCCGTCGCGGCGGGCCGCAATGCGCTGGAGCATCTGCGCCTCGTCACCGCCCTGCGCGAGGCCGACCGGCTCGGCGGTCTCGCCCCCGAAGGCTGGGAGCCGGGCGAGGCGCTGCTGCAGCCGCCCCCCACATCCATCGAGCAGATCGTGGCGGATGGCACGAAGCGCGCCGGCTGGCTGTTGCGCCCCATGCCCATGCCGACGCCGGGCCGCGAACGGAGGCGCCGGCCATGACGGCGCGCCGTCCGCCCGCGATGCGCCTGCCCGAGGCGGCGAAGATGCTGCGCCTGCTGGGCAACGAGGCGCGGCTCGGCCTCGTCCTGCGGATCGGCGCCGGCGAGGTCTCGGTGGCCGATCTCGAGGCCGAGCTCCGCATCCGTCAGCCGAACCTCTCCCAGCACCTGGCCGAACTGCGCGAGGCCGGGCTGCTCGTCTCGCGCCGCGAAGGGCGGACGGTGCTCTACACCCTGGCCGATGCCCGCGCCGAGGCGATCGTGGAGTGCCTCGCCAAGGCGATCGGGCATGAGCCGCCGCTCCGCGCGGCGCCATCCGCGCCGCAAGCAGGTTCGCGCGCGACCGCGGGCTCGGCGGTCTTCGCGCGCGTGGGTGGCCGGCGCTGAGGGCAGGTCGCCCGAGCGCGGCAAGAGGCGCCCTGTCCGCCGTCGCGGATCCCACCGGCAGCTGCAAGGTAGCCCGTCCGGCGGGATGGCCGGGAAACCGGAAGCCGCCCGCCTGGATGGGAGGAGCCTGTTTTCTGAGCGGCGACAGGTCGGCTCACCGGTCGGACCCTCCGCCCGTGACGGCCAAGCGCCATCCCAAGCGAGACGCCGCCAAGATGCGCGGCGCCGGTGTGGCGGGCGCGCGCGAAACCGGGCGCCATTCGCGGCCGACAAGGGCTCACCGCTCGCCGGCGCCGTGCGGCGGGACCGCTACGCCAGCGTGAAGGCCTCGTTGATCGCGCTCTTCACGCCGCCGCCCATCTGCGGGCCGCCGCCGGCGACATAGACGGCGTCGCCGATGACCACGGCGCCCATGCCATGGCGCGGGGTCATCATCGGCGCGTAGGATTCCCAGCGGTTCGTCGCCGGGTCGTAGGCCTCGTTCTGGCCATAGACTCGGTTGGTGCCCTCGCCGCCCATGCAGAAGATGCGGTCGCGATACCAGACGCAGCCATGGCCCGATCGCGCGGTCGGGATCGGCGCGCGGAAGGTCCAGGCGTCGCCGCGCGGGTCGTAGCTGTGGTGCAGGTTCGAATTGGTGTGGAAGGTGTCCACGCGCCCCGCGATCACATGGATCGCGCCCCCCACCGCGACGATCCCGGCATGGTCCCGGCCGAGCGGCATCGGCTGCCGGCGGCTGTAGCGGTCCTCGCGCGGATCATAGACGAGGTGCCAATCCACCGAGCGCCGGTTCTCCGAGCCGATCGCGCCGCCGATGATGTGGATCCGGTCGCCGAGCGCGATGCAGGCCATGGCGCCGCAGGCTTCCGGCAGGCGCCGCAGCGTGTGCCAGCGTTCGCCGTCGAAGGCGTAGGCGCCGTCATGCGGCGTGCGGTTCTGCTCGATGAAGCCGCCGAAGGCATAGAGGCGCTCGCCGAGCGTCGCGACGCCAACATGGTTCGCCCCCCGCGGCAGCGGCGGCAATTCGGCCCAACTGTCGCTGCGCGGGTCGTAGGCGTGGTGGTAGGGGCGGTCCACCCGCTGCTCGGCATAGCCGCCCACGAGATGCATGCGGCCGCGATACTCGACGGCCCAGGCCATCTCGGTCCGCGGCACAGGCAGGGGCGCGAGTGCCCGCCATGCGCCCTGCCTCGCCGCCCGCGGGGCCGGGCTGTCCGTGACCGCATGGGCGTGGTGCAGATCCGGGAGGTCCATCCGGCCCGGCTGGTTCAGCCGCTCGAACTGCCCGGCGTGATGCGGGTGGATGTTCCCCTGTGCGAGCGCCGGACCTGCGGCGAGACCCAGGCCCGCGGCGATCAGCCCGCGGCGTTGCATCGGCATGGCGGCATCCTCCCGGCCTGACCTGGCGCGAGTATCGTGGCCACGCTGTCCACGGACAAGCGCCGCCGGGCCGGACGGTTTCCCGGCGCCGCGGCCGCGCGTGCCGATGTGGCGCGGACGAGATGTCCGCCGCAAGCCAGGCGGCGGTCCGGGCGCGGGGGTTGTTCCGTCCCCCGTGCGGCACCTCGCTAGGCGAGGCCCTGCTGCCTGCCGCGGCCGGCGAGCCGTCGCATCACCGCCTTCTCGGCCTCCACGAGCACGAGCAGCGCCGCGCCGGAGCCGATGCAGGCGATGGCTTCCGCAAGGCCCATCGGCGCCGTGCCGAAGACCCGGTTCATCGGCGGCGCCCAGGTGAGCAGCGCCTGGGCCACCGCGACACTCGCGATGCCGATCCAGACGGCCGGCGTGCCGCGGAAGCCCTCCGCCGAGAAGCCGGTGCCGCGCGACTGCCGCGCGGCGAAGAGGTAGCCGACGCCCATCGCGACCATCGCGTTCACCACGATGGTCCGCGTCTCGGCCATGCCGAGCCCGCGCGACGCGCCCCAGAGGTCGAGCGCGAAGGCCAGCGCCGCCATGACCACCGAGACGAAGACCACGCGCCAGACCAGGATGCCCGGCAGCAGCGAGGCCTCGGCCGGCCTTGGCGGCCGCGCCATCACGTCGCGCTCCGGCGGCTCGAAGGCGAGCGTCATGCCGAGCGCGACCGAGCAGACCAGGTTGACCCAGAGGATCTGCACCGGGGAGACCGGCAGCGCGAGCCCGAGCATGATCGCCGCGATCACCACGAGCGACTGCCCGCCATTCGTCGGCAGCGTCCAGGCGATCACCTTCTGCAGGTTGTCGTGGACGGTGCGGCCCTCCCGCACGGCGGCGGCGATCGAGGCGAAGTTGTCGTCGGCCAGCACCATGTCGGCGGCCTCCTTCGCCGCCTCGGTGCCCTTGCGGCCCATCGCGACGCCGACATCGGCGCGCTTGAGCGCCGGCGCGTCGTTCACCCCGTCTCCGGTCATGGCGACGATGGCGCCCTCCGCCTGCAGCGCGGTGACGAGACGCAGCTTCTGCTCGGGGCTGGTGCGCGCGAAGATGTCGGTGCCGCGTGCCGCTTCGCGCAGCGCCGCGTCGTCGAGCGCCTCGAGGTCATGGCCCGTCATCGCGCGCTCGGTCCGCCGCAGGCCGAGCTGGCCGCCGATGGCGCGGGCGGTGCCGGGATGGTCGCCGGTGATCATCTTCACCGCGATCCCGGCCCTGGCGCATTCGGCGACCGCCTCGATCGCCTCCGGCCGCGGCGGATCCACGAGGCCGACGAGGCCGAGCAGCGTCAGCGGCGGCATGGCATCGAGCGCGATGGCGCCATCGGCCGGCAGCCGCGCCTCGGCGATGGCAAGCACACGGAAGCCGGCGCCGGCGAGTTCGTGCGCGCCGCGGTCCCAGGCGGCGGCGTCGAGGGGGCGCTCGCCCTCCGCCGTGGCTTCGCTCGCGCAGAGGGCGAGAAGGGCCTCGGGCGCGCCCTTCGCCGCGACGAGGCGGCCACCTTCCCCGTCGGCATGCAGCGTCGCCATCCAGCGATGGCGGGAATCGAAGGGAATGGCGTCGAGCCGCGGGGCATCCGCCGCGATCCCGGCACGGGCGCCGAGCGCGAGCAGCGCGCCCTCCATCGGGTCGCCCAGCACCTGCCACTGGCCGTCCTCGGCCTGCTTCAGCTCGGCGTCGTTGCAGAGCGCGCCGGCGCGGGCGAGGCGGCGCAGCAGCGCGGCGGCCCCGGGCTCAGGCTCGCCGCCCGCCGCGCCGGCGATGCGGGCCTGCGGCCCGTAGCCCTCGCCTTCGATGGCGAGCCGGCCGGCCGTGGTGAGCACGGCCCCGGCCACCATCTCGTTGCGCGTGAAGGTGCCGGTCTTGTCCGAGCAGATCACGCCCACCGCGCCGAGCGTCTCGACCGCCGGCAGGCGGCGGATGATGGCGTTGCGCGCCGCCATGCGCCGGACGCCGATGGCGAGCGTGATGGTCAGCACCGCCGGCAGGCCCTCGGGGATGGCGGCGACGGCGAGGCCGACCACGGCCATGAAGCTCTCGTCCGCTGGGCGGCCCTGCAGCAGGGCGATGCCGAAGACGAGCGCCGAGACGGCCAGGATCACCACCGTCAGCAGCCGCGCGAAGGCATGCATCTGGCGCAGCAGCGGCGTCTCCAGCGTCTGGACATCGGCCAGCATGGCGCTGACCTTGCCGATCTCGGTCGCGCCGCCGGTCGCGACCACCACGCCCCGGCCCTGCCCCGCCACGATCATTGTTCCGGAGAACAGCAGGCAGGTCCGGTCGCCGAGCGGGGCATCGGGCTCCACCGGTTCGGCGGATTTGTCGGCCGGGACCGACTCCCCCGTCAGGATCGCCTCCTCGGCGCGCAAGCCGTTGGCGGCGAGCAGGCGCAGGTCGGCCGGCACGCGGTCCCCGGCCTCGAGCAGCACCACGTCGCCCGGCACGAGAAGGGACGCCTCGATCTCCATGCGGCGCCCGTCGCGCAGCACGACGGCGCGCGGGGCGAGCATGTCGCGGATCGCGGCCAGCGCCTGCTCCGCCCTGCCTTCCTGGACGAAGCCGACGATCGCGTTCAGCAGCACCACCGCGAGGATGACCGCCGCGTCGAGCGGATGGCCGAGCGCGAGGCTGACCGCGGCGGCGACCAGCAGCACGTAGATCAGCAGGTTGCGGAACTGCGCGAGGAAGCGGGCGAGCGGGCCGGGCCGGGGCGGTTCCGGCAGGCGGTTCCGCCCGTGGCGCTTGAGGCGCTCGGCCGCCTCGGCGCCCGTCAGGCCTTCCGGGCGCGAGCCGGTGGCCGCAAGCGCCTCCGCTGCAGGAAGGGCGTGCCATGCGGCGGTGGCTTCCGCGTCAGGGGCGTCGGTGGTGGGCATGGGTCAGGGCTACCCACTCCCTCCCATGGGATCAACCGCGCTCGCGCGGCGGTTGCAAGTCCTGCGGAGCAGCAAGGCTTATCGGTTGCGACGCTCGCCTCGCGCCGGGGCTGTTAACGCGACACTCACGGCGATTTCGCGAGCGGCTTGGCGGGAAGCCGGTAATTGTCAAAGCGCGTCCCGGAAGGGTTGACGGAGACGTGACGGGCCTGGGGATGGTCCGTTGACGGAACCCGGCGCGGCCCGGACTTCCCTCCGGACCGGTCATTTGGACGATGCATAGGGGATCGATGCATGAACCAGGTCAGCGAGCCGTTCCGGATGGCGGCGATACTACGGCCGGACCGGGAAGAGCCATTCTCGGCCACCGATCCGATCACCGCGGCGACGGCGGCCATCGAGCGGATCCTCGCCGCGGCCCACGAGGCCGGGCAGGTCGAGGCGGTGCGCATCCTGCACGCCGTGACGGCGCTGCTGTCGGCGACGCCGCGCCACTGAGGGCACCGGCCGGGCGAGAGGTTCGCGCCCTCCGCCCGGTTCGCGGCGCGCGCCCTCCCGTGCCGCGATCCATGCCGGGCGATCTTTCGGCACACCGCCCGGCATGGAATGATCGCCCCGCGCGGTTACCGCGCGCGGGGGAGATGCCGATGACGAAGCCTTCCATCCCGGCGCCGCCGGGCCGCTCATGACCCGCCCGGTCGCCCTCGTGACCGGTGCCGGGCGCGGCATCGGCCTCGCCGTCACGCGCCGGTTCCTCGACGAGTCGTGGCGCGTGGCGCTGCTCGACATCGACGCCAGCCTGCTCGGCGGCGCCATGGCGACGCTGGCGCGGCCGCAGGAGACGCTGGCGCTGCACTGCGACGTGGCCGACGGGCCCGGCGTGGTGGCGGCGGTGCGGCAGGCGGCGGCGCATTTCGGGCGGCTCGATGCGCTCGTGAACAATGCCGGGACCGCGGTGTTCAAGCCGATCCTTGAGACGACCGAGGAGGAATGGAACCGCGTCCTCGCGGTCAACCTCACCGGGCCGTTCCTCGCCACCCAGGCGGCCGCGCCGCTGATGGCCGAGACCGGCGGCGGCGCGGTGGTGAACGTCACCTCGATCTCCGGCCTGCGCGCCTCGACGCTGCGCGTCGCCTATGGCACCTCCAAGGCGGCGCTCGCGCATCTGACGAAGCAGCAGGCGGTCGAGCTCGCCGCGCTCGGCATCCGCGTCAATGCGGTCGCGCCAGGCCCGGTGGACACGGCCATGGCCAAGGCGGTGCACACGCCCGAGATCCGCCGCGACTACCACGACAGCATCCCGCTGAACCGCTACGGGCTCGAGGAGGAACTCGCCGAGACGATCGTGTTCCTCTGCAGCCCGCGCGCCTCCTACCTCACGGGCCAGGTCATCGCCGTGGATGGCGGCTTCGAGGCGGCGGGGATCGGGCTGCCGACGCTGCGGGCCGCGCGCCGCAACCTCTGATCGCGCCGCGGCCGCCGGCGGGCCGCGGCGCGCGAGCCCCGGTGGGGTTTCGTGCTCCGGCCGGGCCGTCCTATCCTCACCGTGCGGCGCGGCAGCGCGCCGCCGAGGCCAGCACGGAGCGCGATGCCACCCGACCGATCAACGCGACTGCTGGTGATCGTCCTGGTGGCGATGTTCCTGCAGCAGGCCTTCGCGACGCTCGGCCGATCGCTGCCGCCGATCATCGCCCCGGCCATCCTCTCGGACCTCGCGCTCGATCCGGCCTGGCTCGGCGTCTATGTCGCGCTCGCGGCGCTCTCGGCCCTAATCTTCCAGCTCGGCTGCGGCAGCTTCATCCTGCGCTACGGGGCGATGCGCATGAGCCAGGTCGCGCTGGTGCTGCTTGGCATCGGGCTGGTCCTGGCCACCATCGGGCCGGTCGGGCTGCTGCTCGTCTCGGGCGTGATCGGCGGCGGGGCGGCGGCGATGTCCACGCCGGCGAGCTCGCATCTGCTCGGGCGCTATTCGCCGCCGCGCCAGGCGCCGCTTGTCTTCTCCATCAAGCAGACCGCCGTTCCGGCCGGGCTGCTCGCGGCGGGCATCCTCGGGCCCTGGCTGACGGGCCTGACCGGCTGGCGTGGCGCGATGATCGCCGCGGGGCTGGCCTGCATCGCCTTCGCCGCCATGCTCGAACCGCTGCGCGGCGAGTTCGACGCCGACCGCGAGCCGAGCCGGTCCTTCCACGCATCGGACTTCCTGACGACAGTGACGGGCGTGACCGGGGAGGCGCATCTGCGGCGCCTCGCCTTCGCCTGCTTCGCCTTCAACGGGCTGCAGACGGTGTTCACCTCCTATTTCGTCGTGGTGCTGACCGAGCTTGGCCATGGGCTTGTCGCCGCGGGCTTCGTGTTCTCGGTGGCGATGGTCATCGCCGTGCCGGGCCGCATCTTCTGGGGCTGGCTCGGCAGCGGATATGCCGAGCCGGCGGCGGTGCTCTGCTGGCTGGCGCTCGGCATGGCCGGGGGCAGCGCGGCCATGGCGCTGATCGGCCCGGCCTGGCCGCTCGCGCTGATCGGCGTGCTGGCAGTCGTGCTGAGCGCCACCGTCATGTCCTGGCACGGGGTGCTGCTCTCCGAGGCGGCGCGGCTGGCGCCCGCGGGGCAGCGCGGCTCGGCGACCGGGGGCGTGCTGTCCTTCGGACAGATGGGCGGGCTGCTGCTGCCGCTCGTCTATTCCGGCACGCTGGTGGCCACGGGCAGCCACGGGCTCGGCTTCGCGGCCTGCGGGCTGCCGGCGCTCGTCGTCGGCGTGGTCCTGCTGCGCGCCCCGCGCGACAGCGACGCGCGCTGAGGCAACAGGGAGGTGGGGTTCCATGACGGACGGCTTCAGGCTTGGCGACATCACCGTCCAGCGCATCATTGAGCAGGAAGGGCCGCTGTTCGATCCGCTGACCTTCTTCCCGACGCTGACGAAGGAGGTGCTGGAGGAGAACCGCGGCTGGCTCGAGCCGGCCGCGCTTGACCCCGCGACCGGCAAGCTGAGCCTCTGCATCCAGTCCTGGGTGCTGCGGACGCGCCACCACACCATCCTGGTGGACACCTGCGTCGGCAACGACAAGGACCGGCCCTCCCATCCCTTCTGGAACCGGCTTCGCGGGGAGGCCTACATGCGCGGCCTCGCGTCGCTGGGCCTGCGCGTGGACGACATCGACGTGGTGATGTGCACGCACATGCATGTGGACCATGTCGGCTGGAACACGCGGCTCGAGAACGGGCGCTGGGTGCCGACCTTCCCGAAGGCGCGCTACGTCTTCTCCGCCGCCGAGTTCGCGCACTGGAAGGCCGAGAACGCCAAGGCCCCGGTGCCGCCCTTCGCCGATTCCGTGCTGCCGGTGGTCGAGGCCGGGCGGGCGGATCTGGTGGCCGACGACCACGCCATCGGCGACGACATCCGCCTCGAACCCACGCCCGGCCACACGCCCCATCATGTCGCGCTGCGGGTCGGGCGCGGCGATGCCGAGGCGCTGTTCACCGGCGACCTGATCCATTCACCCCTGCAGGCGCGCTACCCCGAACTCTCGATGCGGGCCGACTGGGACCCGGCGCTGGCCGCGAAGACACGCAGGCGGGTCCTGGAATGCGCCTGCGAGGCGCGCACGCTGATGTGCTTCGCGCATTTCCCCTCGCCCTCGCGCGCGCGGCTGGCGCGCTGGGGCGACGGGTTCCGCGCCGAGGCGGTGGGCTGACGCGGCGCGAAACCTGCCCTAGCCTGCTTCCGCACCCCGCGGAGGAGACGGGCTTGGAGGAAGCGGCACCCACGCGGCCCCTGCCGATCGGGCGGATCGTCGCGCCGCGCTCGGTCGCGGTCATCGGCGCCTCGGAGGATGTCGGGAAGTTCGGCGGGCGGGTCATCCACTACCTGATCCGCCACGGCTTCCCCGGCACGCTGCTGCCGATCAACCCGAACCGTGCGACCATCCGCGGCCTGCCGGCCTGGCCGCGCGTGAGCGATGCGCCTCTCGCGCCGGATGTCGCCATCCTCGCCGTGCCGGCCGCGACGCTCGAGGCGCAGATCGCCGATTGCGCGAAGGCCGGGGTCGGCGCCTGCATCGTCATCACCGGCAAGCTGGCCGAGGCCGGGCCGGAGGGGGCGGCGCTGCAGGATCGCGTGGTGGCGATGGCGCGCGGCGCGGGGATGCGCATCCTGGGGCCCAACTGCCTCGGCATCTTCAACCCGGTGGACCGGGCGATGCTGTCCTCGAGCCTCGCCCTGGAGGAGCCGGACTTCGCGCCGGGGGGCATCGGGCTGGTCAGCCAGTCCGGCGCGCTGATGGGCACGCTGCTCTCCTTCGGCCGCCACCACGGCGCGCGCTTCTCGCGTTGCATCTCGGTGGGCAACCAGGCGGACCTGACGCTCGAGGATTTCCTCGCCTACCTGCTGGAGGACGAGGCGACCCGGACCATCGGCCTCTATGTCGAGGGGCTGCGCGACGCGCCGCGCTTCCGCGCGCTGCTCAAGGCCGCGCGCGTGGCGGGCAAGCCCGTCTTCGCGGTGAAGGCGGGGCGCAGCGAGGCGGGTGCGAAGGCCGCGCGCTCGCACACCGCGAGCCTCGCCGGCGCCTTCCCGGTCTTCGAGGCGATCTGCCGCGAGGCGGGCGCGGTGGTGCTGGACGACCCGCAGGCGATGATCCTCGCCTGCGATGCGGCGATCCGGCTGCCGCCCTGGCCGGCGGCGGGGCTCGGCCTCGCGCCGATCGCCTCCTCGGGCGGCAGCACCGTCACCTTCGCGGACATGATGCCGGCCTTCGGCCTGCGCCTCGCGGAGATGGCCCCGGCCACGTGCGCGGTGCTCGGCGATTGGATGCCCGAGAGCCATGTGGCGCTGCCGGTGGATACCGGCTCCTTCCACGAAGGCACGCGCGGGGACGGGCTCGCGGCCTGCATCCGCGCCTTCATGGCCGACCCGGATGTCGGCGCCGTCGCGGTTCCGATGACGACGCAGCCCGACATGGCCGGGCGCACCGCGCTGTTCCCGCCGCTGGCGCGCGAGGGTGGCAAGCCGCTGCTCTATGTCATGACGGCGGGCGCGGTCGGGGACGCCTCGCGCGCGGTGATGCGGGCCGCGGATTTCCCCTTCTACGACCGCATGGCCGATGCCCTCGCCGTCGCGCGCGCGCTGGATGCCGAGGCCGCCGGCCGCGCCCGCGCGCAGGCCGCCATGCCCGCCCGGCCCGAAGGTGCCGGCCCGCCGCCCGCGCTGTCCGCCGGCCCTCTCACCGAAGGCGAGGCGAAGCGCCTGCTGGCTGCCTATGGCATCCCGGTGACGCGCGAGGCGACGGTCGCGGATGCCGACGCGGCCGCCGCGGCGGCGCGGGCCATCGGCTATCCGGTGGTGCTGAAGGGCGTGAGCCGCGCGGTCGTGCACAAGAGCGACCTCGGCCTGGTCCGGCTCGGCCTCGCGGAGGAGGAAGCGCTGCGCATGGCCTTCGCGGAGGTGACGCAGGCGCTCGATCGCGCCGCGCCCGGCGCGGGCGAGGGGTGCGTGGTGCAGGAGATGGCGCGCGGCGAGGCGGAGCTGTTCCTCGGCGCGATGCACGATGCCCAGTTCGGCCCGATGGTCATGGTCGGGGCCGGCGGCGTCCTGGTCGAGTTCCTGCAGGATGTCCGCATGGCGCCGGCGCCGCTTGCGGCCGGCGATGCCCGCGCGCTGATCGAGGGCCTGCGCATGGCGCCGCTGCTGCGCGGCCTGCGCGGGCGGCCCGCGGCCGACCTCGCCGCCGCGGCCGATGCGCTGGTCCGCCTGTCCTGGCTCGCCGCCGATCTCGGCCCGCGCATCGCGGAGCTGGACGTGAACCCCTTGATCCTGCGCGCGGAAGGGCAGGGGGCGATCGCCGTGGATGCCCGCGCGACCATCGCGGAGGAGGATGCGTCATGACCGCAAGCCTGTCCCGTCGCGCGCTGGCACCGTTCGGCGCCGCGCTGCTCGCCCCCGCCCTCGCGCGCGCCCAGGCCGCATGGCCGCAGCGGCCCGTCGTCCTGCTCGTGCCCTATCCGCCCGGCGGCAGCACGGACAACGTCGCGCGCCCGCTCGTGCAGGAATGGAGCCGGGTGATCGGCGAGACGATCGTCATCGAGAACCGCGGCGGGGCGGGCGGGACGATCGGGGCGGAGGTGGTCTCGCGCGCGCGGCCGGACGGGCACATGCTGCTGCTCTTTCCCACCGCGATCTTCACCATCAGCCCGCACATGATGCGCCCGCCCTACGATGTGGACCGCGACTTCGCGCCGATCGCGCGCGTCGCGGCATCGGACGCCTTCATCGTCATCAATCCCGCCCGGCTTCCCGTCCGCACGATCCGCGAACTGGTGGACCATGCGAAGGCGAATCCCGGGCAGGTGCGCTTCGGCTCGGCCGGCAACGGCACGATCACGCAGATGCAGTGCGAGATATTCGGCATGGCCGCGGGCATCCGGCTGGAACACGTGCCCTATCGCGGATCGGCGCTGTCGGTGAACGACCTCATGGCGGGCCACATCCAGATGGTCTGCGACCCCGCGGCGCTGCCCTTGGTGCGCGAGGGGCGCCTGCGCGCGCTCGCCACCTTCGGCGAGCAGCGCCACCCCGAATTCCCCGACGTGCCGACGCTGATGGAGATGGGCCTCGCCGAGCGCGGAGCCATGTCCTGGTTCGGCATCGCCGCGCCGGCGGGAACGCCGGCGGCCATCCAGGCGCGCATCGCCGACAGCCTCGAACAGGCGCTGAAATCGGAGGCCGTGGCACGGGCGCTGGCGATCGGCGGCCTGCGCCCGGCCTTCGAGAAGGGCGAGGCCTTCGCCAGCCGGATCGCGCGGGACCGCGCCATCTTCGGCGACATCATCCGCCGCACCGGAGCAGGAGTGAACTGACGTGGAACTGGTGACTGTCACGGACGAAGGTCCGATCCGCATCGTCTCGCTCAACAACCCCGCCAAGGGCAATGCGATCAGCCGCCCGATGGCCGAGCAGGTGCAGGCCGTGATGCAGGAGTTCGAGCGCCGCGAGGATCTGCGCGTGGCCATCATCACCGCCGTGGGCACCCGCGCCTTCACCTTCGGCGCCGATGTCGCGGACCCGCCGGAGCTGTGGCGCGCCATCCCGACCGTGGGCTACCGCCCGCTCAAGCCGGTGATCTGCGCGGTGGAGGGCTGGTGCGTCGGTGGCGGCATCGTGCTCGCGATGATGTGCGACCTGATGGTCTGCGGCGCGGGCGCGAAATTCTACTACCCCGAGGCGAAGCTGGGCCTGACGGGCGGCATGATCGCGGGTCTCGTCTCGCGCATCCCGCACAAGGTCGCGATGGAGATCGCGCTGCTCTGCCGCACGGTGGACGCGCAGCGCGCCGAGCGCATCGGGCTGGTGAACGAGGTGGTGCCGGAGGGCGAGGCGCTCGCCAAGGCCCGCGAATGGGCGGGCGAGCTCGCGGGCATGGCGCCGCTGGTGCTGCACGAGATCAAGCGCATGGTGACCGAGGAGATCATCCCGCGCGGGCCCTCCGAGCAGATGGCGATCCATGGCCAGCGCATGGCGGCGATCCGCAACTCGGCTGATTTCAAGGAAGGCGTGGCGGCCTTCCGCGAGAAGCGCCCGCCGCGCTTCGAGGGGCGCTGACCCATGCCCGGTCCGTTGGAAGGGCTGCGGGTGCTGGAGATCGCCGGCATCGGCCCCGGCCCCTTCTGCTGCATGATGCTGGCCGATCTCGGCGCCGAAGTGCTGCGCATCGACCGGCCCGACGGGCCGCCGGGCGGGCATCCGGCGGATGTGCTGGGGCGCGGCCGGCGCAGCGTGGCGCTGGATTTGAAAAGGCCGGAGGCGGTCGCGGCGGTGCTGCGGCTGGTCGAGCGGGCCGATGTGCTGGTCGAGGGATTCCGTCCCGGCGTGATGGAGCGGCTCGGCCTCGGGCCCGAGGCCTGCCACGCGCGCAATCCGCGGCTCGTCTATGGGCGCATGACCGGCTGGGGGCAGGACGGGCCGCTCGCGCCCGTGGCGGGGCACGACATCACCTACATCGCGCTGACCGGCGCGCTGTGGTCCATGGGGCGGGCCGGGGAACGGCCGGTGCCGCCGCTCAACCTGGTGGGCGATTTCGGCGGCGGCGGGATGCTGCTCGCCTACGGCATCATGGCCGCGCTGTTCGAGGCCGGGCGCAGCGGGCGCGGGCAGGTGGTGGACGCGGCGATGACCGACGGCTCCGCCACGCTGATGGGCGCCTTCTACGGGCAGCTCGCGCAGGGGCGCTGGCGCAATGCGCGCGAGGCGAACATGCTCGACGGCGCCTGCCCCTACTACGACACCTACGAATGCGCGGACGGCAAGTTCGTCGCCGTCGGCGCGCTGGAGCCGCAGTTCTTCGCGCTGCTGCTGCAGGGGCTCGGGCTCGATCCCGCGCGCTTCGCCGACCGCACGGACCCGGCGCGCTGGCCCGCGATCAAGGCGGAGTTCGCCGCGATCTTCCGCAGCCGGCCGCGCGATGATTGGGCGCGCGTCTTCGCCGGCTCGGACGCCTGCGTCGCGCCGGTCCTCGATCTCGAGGAGGCGCCGCGGCATCCGCACAATACGGCGCGCGGCACCTTCCTCGCGCGCGGGGGCGGCTTCCAGCCGGCACCGAGCCCGCGCTTCTCGCGCACGCCGCCGGACGAGCCCGCGCCGGCGCCGAGGCGCGGGGCGGACGGTGCCGCGGCGCTCGCCGCCTGGGGCCTTTCGGATGCGGAGGTGGCGGCGGCCATCCCCGGCTGACAGCAGCCGCGCCCGCGCGATAGTCTGCGCCGAGGGAGACCGAGGAGCCGTCCATGGATACCGCAGCACCGCCCACGGGTGCCGTGCGCACCGTCTTCACCGCGGAGCACGAGATCTTCCGCGCGCAGGTGCGCCGCTTCTTCGAACGCGAGGTCGTGCCCTTCCACCGCGAGTGGGAGCGCGCGGGCATCGTGCCGCGCGAACTTTGGCTCAAGGCGGGCGCCGAGGGCCTGCTCTGCCCGATGCTCGCCGAGGAATTCGGCGGCGCGGGCGCGGATTTCGGCTATTCGGCCGTCATCACCGAGGAGATCGGGCGCTGCAACGCCACCGGCGTCGGCTTCCCGCTGCATTCCGACATCGTCGTGCCCTATGTCGAGGAATTCGCGCGGCCCGAGAAGAAGCGCGAATGGCTGCCGCGCATGGCCAAGGGCGAGATCATCACCGCCATCGCCATGACCGAGCCGGGCATGGGCTCCGACCTCAAGGCGGTGAAGACCCATGCGCGGCGCGACGGGTCGGACTGGATCATCAACGGGTCGAAGACCTTCATCAGCAACGGGCAGAACTGCGGCCTTGTCATCGTCGTCTGCAAGACCGACCCCGGCGCGGGGCGCAAGGGCATCAGCCTGATCTGCGTCGAGGAAGGGACGAAGGGCTTCGTCAAGGGCCGCAACCTCGACAAGATCGGGATGCACGCGGCCGACACCTCCGAACTGTTCTTCGACGAGGTGCGCGTGCCGGCGGAGAACCTGCTCGGCGAGGAGAATGCCGGCTTCTCCTACCTCATCCGCAACCTGCCGCAGGAACGCCTCGTCATCGCCATCCGCGCCGCGGCCTCGATGGAGGCGATGCTGCAAAAGACCATCGAATACGCCAAGGACCGCAAGGCCTTCGGTCAGACGGTCTTCGACTTCCAGCACAACCGCTTCAAGCTCGCCGAGCTGCGTGCCCAGGCCACCATGTTCCGCGTCTTCGCCGACCACTGCCTGGCGCTGCACATGAACGGCGGCCTGTCCATCGAGATGGCCGCGATGGCCAAGCTGATGGGCACCGAGATGCAGAACCGCCTTCTCGACGACTGCCTGCAGATGCATGGCGGCAACGGCTACATGGCCGACTACGAGATCGGGCGCGCTTGGGCGGATGCGCGCGTCGGGCGCATCTACGGAGGCAGCTCGGAGATCATGAAGGAGATCATCGCGCGCTCGCTGTGAGCGCCCGTGACCAGACGCCACAGACCGGGAGAACGTCCATGAACCGTCGCTTGCTGCTCACCGCCGCGCTCGCGGCACCGGCCTTCGCGCCGGGGATCGGCCTCGCGCAGAGCTTTCCGAGCCGGCCGATCTCGCTGCTCGTGCCCTTCCCGGCCGGCGGCTCGACCGACCAGCAGATGCGCGCGCTGGCGCGGATCGCCTCGGACGTGTTCGGCCAGCAGGTCATCACGGAGAACCGGCCCGGCGCCGGTGCCACGCTGTCGGCCGCGGCGATGGTCCGCGCTCAGCCGGATGGCTACACCCTCGCGCAGTTTCCCCTGCCCGCGATGCGCCTGCCCTTCATGCAGCGCATGCCCTTCAATCCACGCACGGATTTCACGCCGATCATCCATCTGACCGGCTATCTCTTCATGATGTGCGTGCGCGGCGAGAGCCCGATCCGGAGCTGGGCCGACCTGCTTGCCGAATGCCGCCGCCGCCCGGGCGAGATCCGCTGGGGCAATACGGGGGCTAACGGCACGCCGCATCTCACGCTCGTCGAGCTTGCGCGGCGCGAGAATCTCGATGTCATCCACGTTCCCTTCCGCGGGGAGGCCGACAGCACGCCGAACCTTCTCGGCGGGCATATCGAGGTCGCCGCCACGGGTTCGGGGCCCTTGCAGATGATCGCGGACGGGCGGATGCGCGCGCTGAATGTCTGGCCACGCGAGCGCTCGCGCAAACTGCCCGACGTGCCGACGCTCGTCGAACTCGGCTACCCGGACATGGTGGTGACCTCGCCCTATGGTCTGGTCGGGCCGCGCGGCATGAACCCGGACATCGTCCGCCGCCTGCACGACGGCTTCCGCCAGGCGCTGCACCACCCCGAGCATCTCGCGCTGCTCGAGCGGCTGGACATGCCGCTCGAATACCTGAACTCCGAGGACTACGGCGCCTTCATGCAGCGCACCATCAACGAGGAGGAGGAGCGCGTGACGCGCCTCGGCCTCAGGGCGGGCTGAGGTAGCGCTCCTTCAGGATCCTGCGCAGCAGCTTGCCGGCCTCGCTGCGCGGGAGCTCCTCGGCGAACTCCCAGGAGCGCGGGCGCTTGGGGCCGGCGAGGTGCTCGCGGCAGAGGGCTTCGAGCTCGGCGCGCAGGGCGGCCTGGTCGGCGCGCGGGTCGCGCGGGACGATCACGGCATGGACCTGCTCGCCGAGATCCTCGTGCGGGATGCCGACGACCGCCGCCTCGGCGATGCCCGGATGGCGCGTAAGGGCCTGCTCGACCTCCGCCGGATACACGTTCACGCCGCCCGAGAGGATGAGGTCCGCCCGCCGGTCCGAGAGGAACAGCCAGCCTTCCTCGTCCACGCGGCCGAGGTCGCCGAGGCTCGCCCAGCCGCGCGCATCGTAGGCGGCGGCGGTCTTCTCGGGCGCATTGTGATAGGCGAAGCGCGGCGCGCCCTCGAAGCAGATGCGCCCGACCTCGCCCGGGGGCAGTTCGCGCCCCTCCTCGTCGCAGATATGGATGCGCACGCCGTTGACCGGCCGCCCGACCGTGCCAGGGCGCGCGAGCCAGTCCTGCGGGGAGACGACGGTCGTGCCGACGCCCTCCGAGCCCGCGTAGTATTCCCACACGATCGGCCCCCACCACTCGATCATGCGGCGCTTGACGCCGACGGGGCAGGGTGCGGCCGCGTGGATGGCGCAGCGATGGGAGGAGAGGTCGAAGCGCGTGCGTTCCTCCTCCGGCAGGGCGAGCAGGCGCACGAACATGGTCGGCACCCACTGGCTGTGCGTGACGCGGTAGCGCTCGATCAGCTCGAGCGCGCGGAGCGGTTCGAACTTCGCCATCACCACCGCCGTGCCGCCCTCGGCGATGGTGCGGCGGATGGTGTAGCCGTGCGGCGCCGCGTGATAGAGCGGCGCGGGGCAGAGATAGATCGTGTCGGGGCCGAAGCCGTAGATCTCCTTCCAGCTCATGTCCCATTCGGGGGCGAGGCGGTTCTCCCAAGGCACGAGCGGGCGCTTGATGCCCTTGGGCAGCCCGGTGGTGCCGGAGGAATAGAGGAACTCCCGACCGACCGGCCGTTCGGGCAGAGGCGCGGGGTCGGGGAAGGCCGCCAGCGCATCCTCGTAGGAGGCATAGCCCTCGACCCCTTCGCCCACAGCGAAGCGCGGGGCATCGCCCGTGGCGCCTCCGCGCAGGAGGGCGGTGGCGGGGCTCGCGAGCGCGGGCGAGACGATGATCGCCTTCGCCCCGGCATCCTTCATCGTGTAGGCGACCTCGGCGGGGCGCAGATGCACCGACAGCGGCGTGTAGTAGAGGCCGGCGCGGCGGCAGGCGAAGGCGAGTTCCAGGAATTCGGGCCGGTTGTCCATCAGCATGGCGATGCCGTCGCCCGGCTCCAGGCCGAGTGCTATCAGCCATTGCGCGGCCCTGTTCGCCCGGGCGTCGAGCTGGCGGAACGTCACCTCGGCGCCGATGTCCGGGAAATGTGCCGCGACCTTGTCCGGTGTGGCCTCCGCCCAGCGCGCGAGCAACGCCATGTCCTTCCTCCCCTTCGAGGCACGCAAGCCTGATGCGGCGATTCCGCGGCGTCAACGCGGCTTGCCGCGCGCGCCGCGGCGCGCTGCAATGGAGCCATGACGACGCCCGCGCCCGCCCGGCCTGCCTCGACCGTCCTGCTGCTGCGCGACGGCGCGGAGGGGCTCGAGGTCTTCATGGTGGTGCGCCATCGCGAGATCGAGTTCGCCTCCGGTGCGCTGGTATTCCCGGGTGGCCGTGTGGAAGGCGCCGATGTCGCGCTGGCCGGGGGGGACCAGGCTGCGGCCTTCCGCGTCGCGGCGATCCGCGAGACCTGGGAGGAATGCGGCGTGCTGCTCGCCGTGCCGGGCGCGCCGCTTCCCGCCGAGGGCGAGTTCGCGCGCATGCTCGCCGCGCGCGGCCTGGTGCCGGATGTCCGGGGCCTCGCGCATTTCGCGCACTGGATCACGCCGGAGCCGGTGCCCAAGCGCTTCGACACGCATTTCTTCCTCGCCGCCGCGCCGCATGGCCAGGATGCGCTGCATGACGGGCATGAGGCGGTGGACAGCGTCTGGATCCGCCCCGCCGACGCCCTGGCCGATGCCGAGGCGGGCCGCCGCAAGGTGGTGTTCCCGACGCGGATGAACCTCGCCAAGCTCGCGCGCAGCGCCAGCGTCGCCGAGGCCTTCGCCGCCGCTCGCGCGCGGCCCGTCGTCACCGTCCTGCCCGAGATGCGCATGGCCCCGGAGGGCCGCATCCTTCGGATACCGGCCGCGGCCGATTACGGCGGCGAGGAGTTCCTCGCCGGCGACCCGCCTTCCATGTGAGGGGAATCATGGTGACACCACGCCGGCTGCGCTTCGGGATCTTCCTCGCCCCCTTCCATCGCGTGGGCGACAACCCGACGCTCGCGATCGAGCGCGACATCAACCTCGTGCAGTGGCTCGACCACCTCGGCTACGACGAGGCCTGGATCGGCGAGCACCATTCCGCCGGCTGGGAGACCATCGCGAGCCCGGAGATCGTGATCGCCGCGGCGGCTGAGCGCACGAAGCACATCCGGCTTGCCTCGGGCGTCACCAGCCTTCCCTACCACCATCCGCTGCTGGTCGCGCAGCGCTTCGTGCAGCTCGACCACATGACGCGCGGGCGCGTCATCCTCGGCTGCGGGCCGGGCGCGCTCGTCTCCGACGCCTACATGATGGGCATCGAGCCCGCGCACCAGCGCCGCCGGATGGACGAATCGCTGACCGCCATCATGCGCCTGCTCGCCTGCGAGGAGCCGGTGACGATGGAGACGGACTGGTTCACGCTGCGGGAGGCGCGGCTGCATCTCGCGCCCTATTCCGAGCCGCGCTTTCCGATCGCCGTCGCCTCCTCCACCACGCCCTCGGGCGCGCTGGCGGCTGGCAGGCACGGGATCGGTCTGCTCTCGCTCGGCGCGGGGCTGCATGGCGGGCCGAAGATGCTCGCCGAGCAGTGGCGCATGGCGGAGGCCGAGGCCGCCAAGCACGGCAAGAGCATGGACCGCGCCAACTGGCGCCTCGTCGTGAACATGCATTGCGCCGAGGATGACGAACGCGCGCTGCGCGACGTGCGCCACGGCGAGGCGCTGGAGACGCTCACCTATTTCAGCGAGACGCTCGGCCGTCCGCCGATGCGCTCGGAGGATCCGCTGCGCGACGGGCTGGCGCAGGGCTCGACGCTGGTGGGTTCGCCCGAGACCATCGCCGCGGGGATCGAGCGGCTTCTCTCCTTCACCGAGGGCGGTGCGGGCGGCATCCTGTTCCGCGCCCATGAATGGGCCGACCGCGAGGCGACCTGGCGTTCCTTCGAGCTGTTCGCGCGCTGGGTGATGCCGCGCTTCCAGGGAAGCCTGACCATGCCTCAGCAGTCGCGGGACTGGGTGAGCGCGAACCGCGAGACGATCTTCGCGCCCAACATGGCGGCGCTGAAGCAGGCCTTCCGCGACGCAGGGCAGGAGGCGCCCGAGTTCTCCCGCCTGCAACTCCACACGGGCAAGGTGGACCTGCCCAAGGGGTGAGGCGCGGCCGCCTGCGTCGCGGCCGCGCCCCGTTCTCAGTTCAGGCGAAGGTTCAGGCGGCGGATCAGCGCGCCTTCCTCCTCGATGATGCGCTGGACGGAGGCGCGGTAGTCCTCGCCGTTCATGTACATCACCGGCATGTCGAAGCGCTCGAGCACCGCGAGATGGGCGGGGTCGTGCAGCGCCTGCTTGAAGGCGTCGTGCAGCACGCGCACCACGCCCGGGTCCATGTTCTTCGGTCCGCCCACGCCGTAGGGCGAGGCCGAGACGATGTCGATGCCGGTCTCGCGAAGCGTGCGGACATTGGGATAGCGCTTCGCGCGCTCCGGGCCCCAGGTGACGAGCAGGCGGAACTGCCCGCCCTCGACCAGCGGCGCCCAGGCGGTGGAATCGGCCATCGCCTGCGTCTGGCCGCCGAGCAGCGCCTGCGCGTTGTCGGCGCCGCCGCGGAAGGGCACGTGCAGGAACTCGATGCCCTTCTCGGCCGCGATGCGCTCCATGGTGATGTGCAGCGAGGAGCCGACGCCGGGCGAGCCATAGGCGACGCGGCCGGGATTCGCCTTGGCGTGGTCGAGGAACTGCTCCCAGGTCTGCCAGGGGCTGTCGGCCCGCACCACCACGCCGAACAGGTAGCCGGTCAGGTGGATGATGTAGGTGAAGTCGCGCATCGGGTCCCAGCCCGGGCGGCTCTGCATCAGCGGGTAGCGGAACACCGTGATGGGAAGCTGGCCGACGAGGTAGCCGTCCCCGCGCGCCTCCTGCGCCATGGACTGCGCGCCGAGCGTGCCGGCGGCGCCGGCGCGGTTCTCGATCACGACGGGCTGGCCGAGGATGCGCGTCGCGACCTCGGCGAAGGCGCGGAACTGCCCGTCGGTGGAGCCGCCGGGCGGCCAGGGCACGATCAGCCGGATCGGGCGGTTCGGGAAGCCGGCCTGCGCGACGGCCGGTGCGGCGAGCAGCGCGCCACCGGCGGCAAGCAGGGCGCGGCGCGAAGGGGTCATGGTCATTGGTTCGGTCTCTCCCCGGACGTGGTCTTGTGGTGGTCCCGCGCGCGGAGGCGCGGGGCCAGGTGGCGGCTCAGGGCCGCTGGTTGGATAGCACGACCGTGCCCGAAGCCGAGAACATCCCGCCGACACCGTGGCAGACGCTGATCTCGACGCCCGGCACCTGGGCGGGCGCGATGCCGCGCACCTGGCGCACGCTCTCCTGCAGCGCGAACATGCCGTACATGCCCGTATGCGTGTAGGAGAGGCCGCCGCCATTGGTGTTGAGCGGCAGCTTCCCGCCCGGGCGCGTGTGGCCTTCCCAGATGAAGTCCTTCGCCGCTCCGCGCTCGACGAAGCCGAGGTCCTCGAGCCCGTAGAGCGGCAGATGCGCGAAGGCGTCGTAGATCATCAGGTGGTCCACGTCGCCGTGCTTGATGCCGGCCATCCGGAAGGCCTCCGGCCCCGCGACACGGAAGGCGCGGGAGGAGGTGAAGTCCTGCATCTGGCTGACCATCGTCGCCTCGGCGCTCTCCCCGCTACCCAGGATGTAGACGGGCTTCTGCGGGAAGTCCTTCGCGCGGTCGGCGGAGGTGAGGATCAGCGCGCCGCCGCCATCGGTGACGAGGCAGCACTGCAGCAGCCGGAACGGGTAGGCGATCATGCGGCTGTTGAGCACGTCCTCGATCGTGATCGGGTCGCGGAAGGCCGCGCGCGGGTTCTTCGCGGCCCATTCCCGCTGCACCACCGCGACCTGCGCGAGATGCTCGTGCGTGACGTTGTAGGTCTTCATGTAGCGCAGCACGGGGATGGGGAAGAGCGTGGGCGGGCCCATCGGCCCGAAGGGCATCTCGAACTGGCCCTGCAGGCTCTGGGGCTCGGGCGGGCGCGGGGTCGCGTTGATGCGCGACTTGCCGCTCTCGCCATGCGTGATGAGGACCGTGCTGCAATAGCCCGCGTGGATCGCGGCCGCCGCGTGGCGGACATGCAGCATGAAGGAACACCCGCCCACGCCCGTGCCGTCCACCCATTTCGGCGTGATGCCGAGGTAGTGCACCAGCTGCTGGGGCATCATCGGCCCGACGCAGGCGAAGCCGTCGATGTCCGAAGGCTTCAGGCCGGCATCGGCCATCGCGTTCAACGCCGCGTCGGCATGCAGCATGATCTGTGACATGTCCGGCACGGTGCCGATGCGGGTGGATTCCGCGGCGCCGACGATGGCGATCTCGCCCGGTTTGATGGTCATGGCCTCAGGCTCCCTTCGCGGGGCGGAAGAGCGGAAGGGTGATCTCGTCGTCCATCTTCGTGAAGGCGACCTCGAGCTTCATGTCGAGCACCAGCGCCTCGGGCGTCTGCGGGCAGTCCACGATGTTCGTCATCATGCGCGGGCCTTCCTCCAGCTCGACCACCGCGATGGCGTAGGGCGGCTTGAAGCCGGGCACCGGGCGGTGATGGATGACGTAGGAATGCAGCGTCGCGCGGCCCGAGGCCTCGAAGACCTCGACGTTGCGGCTGCCGGTGTAGGGGCTGAAGGGGCGGGGCGGGAAATACGCCTTGCCGGTGTCCTTGCAGCGCTGCAGCAGCAGCTTGCCTTCCCTGGCGCCGTCCCAGAAATGCCTGGTCTCGGGCGTCGGCTCGGGCCGTGGGCGGCCGGGTTCGAGGGACATGGCGGCGCTTCCTCCTTGCTGGTCAGGGCCGCATGTTCCACCGGCGCGCGCGATCGGAAAAGGGGGCGCCCGGACCGACCGGACGGTCGATCAGAGATCGAGGATCCGTTCCGGCGCCGCGCGGCCGCGCAGCAGGTCCCACAGCCCGATCATGTTGCCGCGGAACCGCCCCCAGCGGTCGGCCCAGGGCTCGGGCCGCAGCGAGCGGACAAGGTTCGCGAGGCAGTGCCGCGCCGCGCTCGGGATGGCGTGGCTCCAGGGGAAGGTGCCCTTGCGCGCGAGATAGATCGGGTTGACCACCTGCGAATAGCCAAGGCGCAACTGCTTCACGCGCCCGCCCTTCACGCCGAGATGCACGCCGCGCGCGCCGGCGAGGCGCATGATGCTGCCATGCCGCCCGAGCTGCCGCGTCACGTCGATGTCCTCGTACCAGGCATAGAGCGGCAGCCGCTCGTCCACGCGGATGCCGTGCGCGCGCACCGTCGCCATGCGGAAGGCCATGTTGCAGCCATAGCCGTTGAAGTGCGGCGCCATCGCCATCGGGTCGGCGGGCGGCGTGTCCGCGGCGAGCAGCGCCGCGCCCTCCTCCAGCGAGTAGCCGGGCCCCTTGGCGCCGTCGGCGATGACGGTGCCGGTCGCCACCACCATGTCGGGCCGCGCGGCGAAGGCGGCTTCCGTCACGGCGAGATATTCGGGCGCGCAGAGGAAGTCGTCGTCGAGGAACAGCACGACGTCGCAATCCGCCGCGGCGTCGAGGATGGCGTTGCGCTGGCGCGGCAGGCCGGCCGGGGCGGTGATGAACTCGGCGCCGTCGCAGCCCGCCACATCCTCGGGGCCGACATGGCAGACGATGATGCGGTCCGGTGCGCGCGTCTGCCGCCGCAGGTCCCGCAGCACGCCGGCGAGGATCGCCGGCCTGCCGCGCGTCGCGATGCCGATGGCGATGCGCATCAGGCGCTCTCCGTCAGCGGCGGCAGCGATGGCGCCCGGCGCGCCTCCGGCGCCATCATCCCGGCGAGTCGGCCACGGAAGGTCATCCAGTAGTAGCCGGCATCGTGCATCCGTCCGCGCAGCAGGCTGACGGCCACGCCGCCCAGGGGGCGGACCAGGAAGGTCAGGCACATCCGCGCCGGCGCGCCGTTGCGCCGCAGCGCGAGCCCGAGGCCCCGGCCGTAGCGCTCGGCCCGTTCCACCGCGACATCCGAGAGACTCTTGTCGGGATGGATGATGCGCAGATCGCGGTCGTACTGCGCCCGCCAGCCGCGGGCGATGGCGCGGCAGACGAGGTCGTTGCCCTCTGCCGAGCCGAAGGGGCTGCCCGGACCCATGCCCTCGTCGAATCCGCCGAGCGCCAGCGCCGCCTCGCGGCGGAGGAAGATGTTGAACTCGATCACGCTCGTCCAGACGGTCGCGAGGTCGATCGGCCCGCTCTCCTGCCGCCAGCGCCCCGAACCCAGACCCCCTTCCGGGGAGGCCGCCGGCCCGGTCAGCACCTGCAGCGACGGATCCGTCGCGAAGGCCGCGTCCACGCGGTCGAGCACGCCCGGCGGGTAGAGGCAGTCGTCGTCGGGAAAGGTCACGATCGCGCCGCGCGCATGCCGCAGGCCGAGGTTGCGCGCGTTGTTGGCGTTGCGGATGGAGGAGCGCAGCCGCCGCAGCGGCAGGCGCGGGGCATAGGCGGCCTCGATCGGGCCGAGCCGGTCGTCCTCGTTCTGATCGACGATGATGACCTCGAGATCCGACCGCCCCTGGGCGAGCAGGCTGTCGAGCAGCGCCGCGACGTCCCGGTCGCGGCCGAGCGTCGCGACGATGAGGGAGAACCTCACGCCATCGCCTCCGCGACAATCGCGCGCATGCGCGCGCGGAAGGCGGCATGGCTGAAGCGTTCGGCATTGGCGCGGCAGTCCTCGGGCGCGAAACGCAGCGCCTCGAAGGATTCGACGGCGCCGATGACGGCATCGGCGGTCTGCGCGCCGAAGAAGAGGCCGGTCGGGTTCGCCGCCGGCGGCGCCACCACGATGTCGCGCGCGCCGCCCTTGCCGAAGGCGATTACCGGCGTGCCGCAGGCCTGCGCCTCGACGGTGGCGATGCCGAAATCCTCCTCCGCCGCGAAGACCGCGGCGCGCGCGGCCTGGGTGAGGCGCACCAGCTCCTCCGTGCCGACGCGGCCGCGGAAGGCGATGTTCGGCGCGCCGCCGGCCGCCTCGCGCACGCGCGCCTCGTTCGCGCCGTCGCCGACGATGACGAGGCGGCGGCCGGGCATGCGGCGGAAGGCCTCGGCGATCAACTCGATGCGCTTGTAGGGCACCATGCGGGAGGCGGTCAGGTAGAAGTCCTCCTTCTCCGTCCGCAGGGCGAAGCGGTCCACGTCCACCGGCGGGTGGACGACCACGCTCTCGCGCCGCCACGCCTTGCGGATGCGTTCGGCGATGTAGGTGGAGTTGGCGACGATGATGTCCGGGTTCATCGCGCTGGCGCGGTCCCAGATGCGCAGGCGGTGCAGCAGCCAGCGCGTGTAGGCGCCCTTGAGGCCGCGCTCCATCCCGGCCTCGCGCAGATATTGGTGCTGGAGGTCCCAGGCGTAGCGCATCGGGCTGTGGACATAGGAGACGTGGCGCTGGCCCGGCCCGGTGATGACGCCCTTCGCCACCGCGTGCGAGGAGGACAGCACGAGGTCGTAGCCCGCGAGGTCGAACTGCTCGATGGCGAGCGGCATCAGGCCGAGATACTTGCGGAAATGCTTCCGCGCGAAGGGCAGGCGCTGGATGAAGCTGACCCGCGGCGCCTTGCCGCGCAGGAAGCCGCGCTCGGCCTCCGGCATGAAGTCGCAGAGGACGAAGAGGTCCGCCTCCGGCCATTCGGCCAGCAACTGCTCCACCACGCGCTCGGACCCCGCGAAGGAGTCCAGCCATTCATGCACGATGGCGACCTTCATGCGATGCGGTCCCCGATGCCCGCGAGAAGCTGGCGCGCGGCATTCTCCCAGGTGAAGGAGGCCGCGCGCGCGGCGCCCGCGGCGCGCAGCCCCTCCCGCAGCCCGGCCTCGTCGAGCAGGCGGCCCAAGGCGGCGCGCAGCGAGTCCGGCGCGTCCGGATCGAACCACAGCGCCGCCTCGCCGCAGACTTCCGGCACCGCGCCGGCGCGCGCGGCGATGACGGCGCAGCCGCAGCTCATCGCCTCGAGCGGCGGCAGCCCGAAGCCTTCGTAGCGGGAGGGAAAGACGAGGCAGAGCGCGTTCTCGTAGAGCGCGCGCAACGCGCCGTCGCTGACGCGGCCAAGCACCTTCGCGGCCCCGGCCGCGACACCGCCGCCCGCACGGAACACCGCCGGGTCGGCCGCGCCCGCGACGGCGAGGGTGAGCCCCCGCGCGCCGAGCAGATCGGCCGCCGCGGTCAGCGCGGCGAGGTTCTTGTGCGCCGCCGGATTGCCGACCACGAGCGCGTAGCGCCCCGGCGCGAGCCCGTGGCGCGCCAGCACCGCCTCCTCGGCGGCGACGCGCAGGATATGCTCTCCGCTTTCCGGCACGATGCGGATCTCGCCCGCCTCGATGCCGAGGGCCGCGGCGATCCGCCCGCGCGAGAAGGCCGAGACTGTCAGCAGCCGCGCGCCGCTGCGCGCGAGGCGCCGCTGCATCAGCCGGTACCAGGTGCGGAAGGCGAAGGAGTAGGATTGCGGCGTGTCGAAGGCGCCGGCGTCATGGATCACCACCGCCTGGCGGCTGCCCACGCGCAGCGGCGCCGTGTTGCCGAGGCTGAGCAGGAAATCGCCGGCGAGCGCGCCCGGCAGGTCGAGCTGCTCCCAGGCCTGCCCGCCGCGCCGCCCGACCGGCTCGACGCGGAAGGCGGACAGCCCGGCCTCCCGCGCCCCCGGCGGATGCAGCACGCGCGCGGCGGGCCACTCCCCGCGCGCGGCGAGCGCATCGGCGGCGGCGACGATTTCCGCGGCGAAGCGCTGCACGCCGGTGGTCCCCTGGGTGAGGAACCGGCCGTTGATGGCGATGCCGCTCATGCCGCGCGCAGCCCCAGGCGGCCGAGCACGGCAGCGCGGTCCTCCCGCGGCGCGATGCGCCAGCCGAGCCAAGTGCTCGCACCGAAGGCCAGCGCCCCGACGCCGAGCGCGGCCATCGCGGGCAGCGGCACCATCGCAGCGAGCCCGAGCCCCGCCACGGCCAGCAGCGGCCGCAGCGCCGCCCCGGCCTCGGCGGCGGGCGGGTAGAAGCGCGCGGCGAGCAGGAAGCGCCCGGCGCAATCCGTCGCTGCGCGCAGCGCCCAGGCGATGGCCGCGCCCTCGATGCCGATCAGCACCAGCAGCAGCGCCCCGAGCGGCAGGAACACCGCCGCCTGGACCAGCGAGAAGGTCGCCGTCACCTCCGGCCGCCCGATCGCATCGAGCAGCGTGCCCGGCACGAAGGCGAGGCAGGAGAAGAAGATGCCGACGCCGAGGATGCGCAGCACCATCCCGCCACCGGCCGCGAATTCCGCGCCGAGCCACAGCCGCAGCAGCCATTCGGCGAGCGCCACCAGGACCACGCAGGCCGGCAGGACGAGCGCGGCCACGATCAGCGCCCCGCGCCGGATCAGCAGGGCCGTGCGCTCCGGCGCGGCGCGGAAGGCGGAGGCGATGGCCGGCAGCAGTGTCTGCGCCACCGCGACGGGCAGGATCCACATGCGCATCACGAGGTCGAGCGGTGTGGCATAGAAGGCGACCGCCGTCAGCCCGATCAGCGCGCCGATCAGGAATCGGTCGGCATAGAGCAGCACCTGGGTCAGCGCGCCCGAGAGGCTCATCCACCCGCCCTGGCGGAGCAGCGGCCGCAGCAGCCCGATGCGCGCGCGCGCAAGGCCGAGCCCCGGCACGTCCCGCCAGGCGAGCGCGGCATAGGCGATGCCGCTGACGAGCCGCACCAGCACCAGCGCGAGCATCACCGCCACCAGGCTGTCCCACATCAGCAGCGCGATTACCGGCCCGAGGTAGTAGAAGACGCTGACCGGCATGTTCACGAGGTTCGCCGCCCGGAAGCGCTGCCAGGCCGCGAGCACCCCCCACAGCGCTGCATTCAGCACCACGAGCGGCGCGGCCAGCGCCAGCACGCGGAAGGCCGCCAGCGCCTCCGCCTCCAGCGCGGGCGGGACGATCAGCACCCGCCCGATCAGCACCGGCATCAGCGCGAAGGCGAGCCCGGCCATGACCGAGGAGAGCGCCAGCAGCGCGATCAGCGTCGCGCCCACCAGCGCCGGGGCGTCGCGCCCGCGCCCCTCGCCGATCGCCTCGGACACCGCGCGCGTCAGCGCCATGCCGAGGCCGAGATCGAAGACGCCGAAGATGCCGACGAGCGCGAGCGCCAGCGTGAAGAGCCCCCAGCGCTCCGTCCCCATCAGCCCGACCAGGACGGGCGTGAGGGCAAGCGCCAGCAGCAGCGGCACGCCGCGGCCGAGCGCGTTCCACACCACCCCGGAGACGAGCCGGCGCCCGCCGGCCCGGTCCTCCGGGCCATCGGACGCCGTGCCTGTCATGCTGGTCATCCTAGCATGCCGCCGAAGGGAATGCCGCCCGGCCCGAGGGCCGGGGGCGATCGGCGCGGCCCCGCCTCAGTGCGCGCCGCGGCGCGAGAGCACGGCGGCGGGCGTGCGGAGCAGGATCCGGATGTCGCCGAGCAGCGAGGCCTGCGAGACATACGCCACGTCGAGCGCCACGCGCTGGTCGTAGGAGGTCTCGGACCGGCCGCTCACCTGCCACAGCCCGGTGATGCCAGGCCGCACGCTCAGGTAATGGGCGGCGGCCGCGCCGTAGTAGCGGTCGAGCTCGGCCTGCGTGACGGGGCGCGGGCCGACGATGCTCATCTCGCCCTTCAGCACGTTGATGAGCTGCGGCAGCTCGTCGAGCGAGGTGGCGCGCAGGAAGCGGCCGATGCGGGTGATGCGCGGGTCGTTCCTGAGCTTGCGGGTCGCCTCCCACTCCGCCCGGGCGGCGGGGTCGGCGGCGAGCAGCGCCTCCAGCCGGGCCTGGCTGTCCACCACCATGGAGCGGAACTTCAGGCAGCCGAAGATGCGCCCGCCGCGGCCGACGCGCGGATGGGCGTAGAAGGCCGGCCCGCCATCGGCGCGGACCAGCGCCGCGACGATCAGGAAGAAGGGCGCGGCGACGAGCAGCGCCAGCCCCGCGATGGCGACATCCATCGCCCGCTTGGCGATGGGCGCGAGGCGCGCGGCGCGGTCGCGCCGGGAAAGGGCGGCGACGGCGGGCGCGGGGGCGCCGTTGGAGGGGAGGGGGCCGACCGGGACGCTGGACATGAGCGACAAGGGCCTTCTCGGGAGCACCGCCACCGGAGGGGGGCCGGCGGCGGCCAAAGGGGGTCTTCGGCCTGGATCCCGCCTCCTTCACGGCGGGCCTCCCGGCCTCTGCTTGCGCGCAGTGATGCCCTTCGGTGCTGACGGATTTGGGACCTGCTTGCGGCGCAATTGTGGCGGCGCAGCATTCCGCCTCCGGTCCCTTCCGCCGCCCGCTTGCCCAGCCCGCCCGCGGGGCCTAGAGCCGCCCGGCCGATGGAGGATCGCACGCTGTCGCCGCGCCCGCAGACCGCCCTGTCCTACGCCTTCGCGGCCGCCCTGGGCGTGGCGCTGGTCGCCTTCCTCTTCCCTGCCGATTTCCTCTTCCCCCGCGCCGGGATGGGCTGGGCGCCGCAGGGCGATGCCGCCCAGCACGCCATCGCGCAGCGCTACTTCATCGGCGATGCCTGGCGCTGGCCGCCGCTGCTCGCGCGCAACATCCTGCCGCCCGAGGGGCTGAACATCGCCTTCGCGGACGGCATCCCCGCGCTCGCGCTGCCGCTCAAGGCCCTGCGCGGCCTGTTGCCCGAGGGTTTCCACGGCATCGGCCTGTGGTACGCCATCGCCTGGGTGATGCAGCCCCTGGCCGCGGTGTGGTGCCTGCGCGGGGCGGGCGAGCGGCGCTTGCTGCCGGCGGTCGCGGTCGCGCTCGCCGCCTCGGCCATGCCGGCCTTCATCAACCGCTACGGCCATGCGGCGCTGACCGGGCATTTCACGCTGCTTGTCGCGCTCGGCCTCTACCTGCGGCTGGTCGGCGCGCAGCGGCTCCGCCTCTGGGCCGGGGCGGCGCTCTGCGCGGTCGGGACGCTGCTGGTCCACCCCTATCTCGCGGCGATGGTGCTCGCCCTTCTCGCTGCCGTGCCGGCGACGCTGCTGCTGCGGGGCGAGCGCGGCTGGGGCGCGGCCGCGGCGGGGCTTGCGGCGACGGCGGCGGCGGTCGGGGCCACCATGGCGGCCTTCGGCTATCTCGGCGCCGCTGGCGATGGCGGTTTCGGCGACTTCGCCCTGAACCTGCTCTCCCCGGTCTGGCCCTGGCGCTCCTGGTTCCTGGGCGGGCTCGTGGGCGCGGAGGTGGACGCCTCCGGCCATGGCGGATGGGAGGGCTACAACTGGCTGGGCCTTGGGCTTCTGGCGGGGCTCCTCGTGCTGGCCCTGCGCGTGCCGCGGCAGGTGGCCGGGACGGTGCGGCGGCATGCGGGGCTTGCCCTGGTGCTCGCCGCGCTGACGCTGCTCGCGCTCTCCTTCCGCGTGGGGCTGGGTGGGGCGGTGGTGCTGGATCTCGGGCCCGCGCCCGGCTTCCTCGAACAGTTCCGCTCCTCGGGCCGGTTCTTCTGGCCGGTGGGCCTTGCGCTGCTCATCGGCTGCATCGCGCTGCTGGCGCGCCTGCCGCGCATCGGCCCGGCGCTCGCCCTCGCCGTCGGGCTGCTGCAATTCGCCGATGCCGCGCCGAACCGCGCGGCGCTGCGGGACTGGGCGGCGGCCCGCCCGCCCTGGACGGTGGAGGCGCCGGCGCTGCGCGCGCTGCTCGCGGGCGCGGAGCGACTCACGCTGCTGCCGAGCTGGCCCTGCGTTCCGAAGGCCGATCCGCTCGGCGACCATGCGCGGCAGTTGCAGGTGCTGGCGCTCGCCGCCGAGCGGCCGGTGCCGGCCAACACGATGTATGTCGCGCGCTGGCGCGGGGCGCGGTCGGCCTGCGGGGATGCCGCCGTGATCGCCGCACCGCTCGCCCCCGGCGAGCTGCGCGTGATCCTGCCCGGGGCGCGGGATCAGGCCTCGGCGGTGATGCCCGGCTTCGCCGAGGCCTGCGCGCCGGTCGGCGAGATCCTCGCCTGCCGGCTCGGCAGGTAGCGCTCGGTGAAATAGAGCGGGCGCTGCTTCGTCTCATTGAAGATTCGCCCGAGGTATTCCCCGATGATGCCGAGCATCATCATCTGCACGCCGCCGAGGAAGAGCACCACGGCGAGCAGCGAGGGGTAGCCCGCGACCGGGTTGCCGTAGAGGAAGGTGCGGACGAGAAGCTGGGCGAGGTAGATCACCGCGCCGACCGCCGTGAGAAGCCCGACATAGGTCGCGACCTTGAGCGGGGCGACGGTGAAGGAGGTGATCCCCTCCAGCGAGAAGTTCCACAGCTTCCAGTAGTTCCACTTGGTCGTCCCGGCGGCGCGCGGGGCGCGGTCGTAGCGCACCGCCTTGGCCGGGAAGCCGATCCAGGCGAACAGGCCCTTCATGAAGCGGTGGTGCTCGCGCAGCTTCAGCAGCGCATCCAGCGCGCGGCGCGAGAGCAGGCGGAAATCCCCGGTATCCGGCGGGAGCTGCACCTTGCCCCCGATGCGCTGCATGAAGCGGTAGAAGGCGGCCGCGGTCGCCTTCTTGAGCCAGGTCTCGCCCTCGCGCGTGTTGCGCTGGGCATAGACGACGTCGAAACCCTCCCGCCAGCCGGCGATGAGCGCGGGGATGACTTCCGGCGGGTCCTGCAGGTCGGCGTCGATCACCACCACGGCATCGCTGGCGCGGGCATGGTCGAGCCCCGCGGTCAGCGCGATCTCCTTGCCGAAGTTGCGCGAGAGGTTGACCACCGCGACGCGCGGATCCTGCCGCTGGAGTCCGAGCATGACCTCGAGCGTGGTGTCGCGCGAGCCATCGTTCACATAGACGACCTCCCATGCCATCCCGATGCCCTCGAGCGCGGCGGCGAGGCGGCGGTGGAACTCCGGCAGCACCTCCTGCTCGTTGTAGGCGGGCACGACGACGGAGAGCGCGGGGGCGTCAGGGCTGGTCATGGGGCATCCCGGGCGGGGCGGGCGGCAGGCCCGCCCGGCCCCATCAGGAACAGCAGCGGCGGGGCCAAATCAAGGCGGGAATGCGCCCGCCTCCCGGCCGCCGTCAGCTCTGGATGCTCAGGTTGAGCTCGTTGACCAGCGCCTCCCAGTCCCGCATCGAGCGGATGATGTCCTCGCGGAACTCGGCCGGGCCGAGATAGCCGGGGATGGTGTCGATCTCGAGCAGGCGGCGCTGCATGGCCGGGTTCTCGACCACCTTGCGGAAGGCGGCGGCCGTGCGGTCGAGGATGGGCTGCGGCGTCCGCGCGGGCGCCAGCAGACCGATGAAGCCCGAGAAGGCGAAGCGCCGCGAGAACCCGCTGTTCACCAGCAGCGGCACCTCGGGCAGGGAGGGCAGCGGCCGCTCCCCGGCGAGCCCGAGCGGGCGGATGCGCCGCGCGCGGATCGCCCCGCCGCTCGCCGCCATCGAATGGAAGGCGCAGGCGACATTGCCCGCCACCATGTCCTGCAGCATCGGGCCTTCGCCGCGATAGGGCACATGGGTCATGTTCAGCCGCGCCTCGTCGGTGAACATCTGGCCATAGGCGTGCCCGGTCGAGCCTGCCGCGTAGGAGGCGTAGGAGAGGTCCTTCCCCCGCGCCCAGGCGACGAAATCCTGCAGCGTGTTCCCCTGCGTCGAGGGCGAGGCGCAGAGCACGAGCGGCGTCACGCCGAGCTTGCCGATCGGGGCGAAGTCGTTGACCGGGTCGTAGGGGAAGCGCCGCAGCACGACCGGCGTCTGCACATGCGTCGTGATGGTGAAGAGCATGGTGTAGCCGTCGGCCGCGGCCTTGGCGGCGGCCTCGGTGCCGATCAGCCCGCCCGCGCCGCCGCGGTTGTCCACGACGATGGGCTGGCCCAGCTCGGCGGCCATCGGCTCGGCGACCATCCGGCCCCACAGGTCGGTCGAACCGCCGGGCGGGAAGGGGACGATCCAGCGGATCGGGCGGTCCGGCCACTGGCCCTGGGCAAGCGAGGGCCGGGCCAGCGCGACCCCGGCGGCGGCGAGCATCGTCCTGCGCTTCATGGCGCCTCCTCCATTCTCTTTCGGCCGAGCCTAGTGGCGGGGCAGGGCGCGCGGCAAGCGGCGCGGGCCTTGCATGCCCTCGTCCGCAGGGTGGAGGCTGCCCCGGGCTCCCCTGAACCGCACGCGACCCGAAGGATACCGCCGCGACCATGCCGCATCCCCGCAGCCTCGCCGAGCTCGAGGCCGACATCGCCCGGGATCTGGAACTGACCGCCCATCCGCGCGCGCCCTGGCTGGTGCCCAGGCAATGCGGCGGCAAACCCGTGCTCGACTGCCTGATCGTCGGCGGCGGCCAATGCGGCGTCGCCGTCGCCTTCGCGCTGAAGCGGGACCGAGTGGACAACATCCTGGTCCTGGACCGCGCCCCGGAAGGGCGCGAGGGGCCATGGGTGACCTATGCGCGGATGCACACGCTGCGTTCGTGGAAGGACCAGACCGGGCCGGACCTCAGGATCCCGTCCCTGACCTACCAGGCCTGGCACGAGGCGCAGTTCGGCGCGGCGCATTTCGCCGCCCTGCGCTGGATCCCGAAGGAACTCTGGAACGACTACCTGCTCTGGTTCCGCCGCGTGACCGGCGTGCCGGTGCGCAACGGCGTCACCGTCGGGCGCATCGCGCCCGCGCGCACCGATGACGGCCTGCCCTGCCTCGCCGTCGAGACGAGCGAGGGCCCGATCCATGCGCGCAAGGTCGTGCTGGCGACCGGCCAGGACGGCTTCGGCGAATGGTGGATGCCCGGCTTCGTGAAGGCGCTGCCGCCGCATCTGCGCGCCCATGCGGCGGAGGCGATCGACTTCGCGGCGCTGCGCGGGCGGGTGGTGGCGGTGCTCGGCGCGGGCGCCTCGGCCTTCGACAATGCGGCGGTGGCGCTCGAGGCCGGCGCGAAGGAGGTCCATCTCTTCTGCCGCCGGGCCGAGCCGATGGTCATCCAGCCCTATCGCTGGCTGACCTTCGCGGGCTTCCTGCGCCACCTGCACGAGATGCCGGACGCATGGCGCTGGCGCTTCATGTCCTACATCCTCGGCCTGCGCGAGGGCTTCCCGCAGGACACCTACAACCGCGTCCTCGCCTTCCCGAACTTCACGATGCATGTCGGGCGCCCCTGGACGGATGCGCGGGAGGAGGGCGGGCGCGTCGTGCTCGCCACGCCGCGCGGGGATTTCGTGGCGGACTACGCCATCTGCGGCACCGGCGTGCGGATGGATCCCTCGCTGGTGCCCGAGCTCGCGGGCTTCTGGGACAACATCGCGCTGTGGTCCGACCGCTACACGCCGCCGCCCGAGGAGGCCAATGAGCGCCTCGCGGCCTTCCCCTACCTCGCGCCCGATTCCTCCTTCGTCGAGCGCCGGCTGGGCGAGACGCCCTGGATCCGCGACATCCACTTCTTCGGCATCGCGACCACCATGTCCTTCGGGCCGGCGGGCTCCTCGATCAATGCCATGAGCATCGCCGTGCCGCGCATCGCCGCAGGCGTCACGCGCGGGCTGTTCGAGGCCGACCTGCCGCGGCTCTGGGCCGATCTGCGCGCCTACGACATCCCGCAGGTCGCGCTCGACCCGGCGCGCATCGCCGCCGAATGACGGCGATGCGCGGCCGCGCCGCTCAGAAGGTCCAGGTCAGCGCCGCGATGAAGCGGTTGTCGCACACCTTCAGCCCGCCGCATTCGCGCTGGCTGATGTCCGTGCCGTAATAGCCCGCCGTCACGGCGAAGCCGTAGCGGATCGGGATGGTCGCCGAGACCGAATAGGCGAGGTAGTCGGGCGTGCCGAACCGCGCGTTGCGCTCGATCCACTGGTAGCCGAGCCGGCCCGAGAGGGTGATGTCGAGCACCGGCAGCTTCACGTCCACCCCGCCTTCGAGCCAGTAGCCGTCGCCGGAGCGGCCGAAGAAGTTCGGCGACCAGGCCGCGGTGCCGACGAAGGTGACGGGATCGAGCTCGTATTTCAGGCGCAGCATCGTCTCGAAGTAGGAGATCTCCTGCTGCCCGGGCTGACGGCTGTAGCCGGGGTAGGTGTAGGCGATGCCGCCGATGTCGAAGGTGAATGATCCGATGCTGCGGCGGTAGCCCGCGAGGATGTCCACCTCCTGCCGTGCGTCGGTGCCGGCGAAGGCGACGTTGCTCGCGAAGGCGCCGACATAGAGGCCGATCTCGTGGCTCAGTTCGAGCGCGCCCTGCACCGCCGGCCGGCCGCGCGTCTGGCTGATGTTGCGGAACACGTAGTCGGTGGCGGCGGTCGCCGTGCCGGTGAGGCTGAACCCCGCGCCGAGATCCACCTGCGCCATGGCGGGCGCCGAGAGAAGCCCGAGGCCGATGGCGAGCGCTGCAAGCCGTTTGCGCATAGTCGTGTCCGATCCTCTCCTGGCCGCCGCTGCGGCTTGGTGGGCGGGGCGTCACTCCCCCGGCGGGGGGCGCCCCTCGGACCGGAATTCAGCAAGAGCCGTGCCGCGAAACGGTCACCGCGGGCGGCGGCTCAGGCCGGCAGCGGCATGGTCCGCTTCTTCCATGCCGAGGCCTGCATCGCGGAGGACCTCACATGCACCACCACCGGGCGGTCGGTGACGGCGAAGGCCTCGGAGAGCACCGGCTCGATCTCCTCCTCGGTGCGGATCGCGAAGGCCGCGGCGCCGAAGGACTTCGCCCAGGCGACGAAGTCCGGATTCACCAGCCGCGTCGCCTGGTCGTAGGGGCGGCCCGGATAGCGCCCCTCATGGTGCATGCCGATGGTGCCGTAGCCGGAATTGTCCGACAGGATCACCACCGGCGCGACGCCTTCGCGCATGGCGGTGGCGATCTCGTTGCCGGTCATCAGGATGCCGCCGTCGCCCACGAAGGCCACCGCCCGCTTGCCCGGCCGGCGCAGCGCCGCTGCCACCGCCATGGGCACCGCGGCCCCCATGGCGCCCACATTCGAGGCGAGGAACATGTGCGTCTGCCGGAACGGGAAGTAGCGATGCAGGAAGGAGGAGAAGTTCCCCGCATCCGAGGTCACCGCCGCATCCGCCGGGATGTGCCGCGACATGGCCGCGCAGACGGCGGCGAAGTTCACCCCGTCCTCCATCCGCTCCCATTCGGGCGCGAGCAGGCTGCGGTGGATGGTATTGAGCCCCTTCACCCAGCGGCGGCGGGCCTCGCTCGCCTCCGGCGCATTGCGCGCGAGCAGGCCGCGGATGACGGCATGCGGGTCGGCGGCGATGGGCAGGTCCACGCGCCAGACGCGGCCGATCTCGTTGGCGTCCGGCCAGACCTGGACCAGCGGCAGTTGCGGCTCGGGCGCGGCGGGGAAGGTGTAGGACTGGCTGATGGAATCCGACAGCCGCTCGCCCAGGCAGACCATGAGGTCGGCCTTCTTCATCTCCTCGATCAGCGGCTTGGGCACGCGGATGCCCATGTAGCCGCCGTAGTTCGGATGATGGGCGTCGAACAGGTGCGGCCGGCGGTGCGTCGGGCTGATCGGCAGCGTCCAGGCTTCCGCGAGGCGGTTGAGATCGGCGAGCGCCGCCTCGCCCCCCGCCGCCAAGGCGCCGCCGACCAGCACCAGCGGGCGCTCGGCATTGGCGAGCATCTCCGCGAGGCGATCGAGGTCCTCCGCCCGCGGCCCCGGCTTGGGCAGGGCGCGCGGCGCGACCACGGGGCCCTCGGCCGGCTCGTCGAAGATGTCCTCGGGCAGGATCACCGCCACCGGCCCCGGCGTGCCCGCCTGCGCGAGGTGGAAGGCGCGCGCGATCACCTCGCTCGCCTGGACGGGCTGGATGACCTCGAAGACGCCCTTGGTCACGTCCGACAGCAGGCGGGAATAGTTCTGCTCCTGCAGCGCGAGGCGGCCGACATCCTTGCGCTCCACATGGCCGATCAGCATCACCAGCGGGGTGGCGTCGTGATAGGCGGTGTGCAGCGCGATCATCGCATTGGTCACGCCGGGCCCCCGCGAAACCAGGGCCACGCCGGCCCGCCCGTCGCGCATGCGCCCGTCGGCGGCGGCCATGAAGCCCGCGCCGCCCTCATGGCGGCAGACTACGAGCCGGATCTGCGGGAATTCCGTCAGCGCATCGGTCAGGCCGAGGTAGGACTCGCCCGGCACGCAGTAGATGATGTCCACGTCATGCGCGGCGAGGCTTTCGGCCAGGATGCGGCCGACGGTGCGGGTCATGTCGTTGTCCTCACTGGGGGCGGAGCCCCGCGGCGCGCACCAGCGGGGCGAAGGCGGCGAGTTCGTCGCGCACGAAGGCGGTGTAGCTCTCGGGCGTGGTGTCGGGCGGCGCGCCGCCCAGCTCCTCGAGGCGCCCGCGCGTCGGCGGGTCGGCCAGCACCGCGCGGATCTCCTGCGACAGCCGCGTGGTGATGGCAGGCGGCAGGCCGGCCGGGCCCGAGATGCCGAACCAGGCATAGGAGACGACATCGAGCCCGCCCTCGCGCAGCGTCGGCACGCCCGGCAGGGCATCGGTGCGTTCCGCCGCGCTGACCGCGAGCGCCCGCAGCGCGCCCGCGCGCACATGCGGGCCGGAGGAGGGCAGGCTGTCGAGCATCGCCGGCACCACGCCGGCGATCAGGTCCGACAGGGCGGGCCCGGCGCCGCGATAGGGGATGCTCTCGGTCCGCACGCCGAGCGCCATGGCGAGCCGCACGCCCGCGAGATGGGAGGAGGTGCCGATCCCCGCCACCGCGAAGCGGATCTCGCCGGCCGCGCGGGCCGCGGCGGCGAAATCGTCCAGCGTGCGCGCCGGGTTGGCGGGGTTCACCAGCAGCACCGAGGGGCTGCGCGCGATCATGGCGATGTGGGTGAAGTCGCGCAGCGCGTCGTAGGCGATGGTCGGGTAGAGCGCAGGCGAGACCCCATGCGAGGTGGAGGAGGAGACGAGCAGCATGTGCCCGTCCGGCTCGGCCCGCGCGACCGCTTGCGCGCCGATGGTGGCACCCGCGCCGGGCCGGTTCTCCACCACGATGGGCTGGCCGAGCCGGGCGCCGAGCCGCTCGGCGACGAGCCGGCCGACCACATCCGTGGTGCCGCCCGGTGCGAAGGGCACGACGAGGCGGATGGGCCGCGACGGCCAGGCCCCGCCCTGAGCCAGCGCCGGGCGCGCCAGGAGCGGCAGCGCGGCGAGCGCGAGATGACGGCGGTGCATCACGGGGCGTTGTCCTCTCCGTTGCGCCCATCCTGCCGCAACGCGACGCCGCCGCAAGCCCGCCCTGCGGGCGGGTCGTCAGCCGCCCCGGCGTGCCTCCCAGTCGGCGACGGACAGGCGCGGGATCTCGATGCGGTCGGTGGTGCGCGCATACCAGCCGCGCCCGTGCATGCGCCCGACCAGTTCGAGCTTCGGCGTGTCGATGTAGAACTTCGCCGCGTCCAGCACGCAATCGTCGCGCACGTATTGCGCGACCACGCGGCCCATCACGATGGTGTGGTGGCCGGCGGGGACGAACTGGAAGATCTCGCATTCCAGCGCGACCGGGCTCTCGGCGATGCGCGGCACCTTCACCTTCAGCGAGGGCGCGGTGGTCAGGCCTGCCTCGGTGATCTCGTTCACGCCATGGGGGAAGTCGATGGCGGTGACGTTCATCTGCTCGGCCGTTGCGGCGGAGACGAGGTTGACCACGAACTGGCCGGTCGCCTCGATGTTCGCGAGCGTGTCCTTCGCCGCACCCGCGCGCGGGCCGCAGCCGATGCCCACCACCACCGGGTTGTCGGAGAAGGCGTTGAAGAAGGAATAGGGCGCGGCGTTCACCTGCCCCTCGCGGTCCTGGCTGACGACCCAGGCGACCGGACGCGGCACGACCGAGGCGACGACGAGCTTATAGGCCTGCTCGTGCGGGATCTGCGTGAAGTCGAAATGCATGGCGGTCGTCCTTGTCCGGCGTCAGGCGTCAGGCGGCGCGGTGGGGCGGGTTCTCGCCCCGGATCAGCAGCGCCTCGAGGTTCTCGATGCAGCGCGCGCCCATCGCATCGCGCGTCTCGATCGTGGCCGAGCCGAGATGCGGCAGCAAGGCCACGTTCTCGAGCGCGATGTAGCCGGGATGGACCTTCGGTTCGCCGTCATAGACGTCGAGGCCGGCGGCGCGGATATGGCCCGACTTCAGCGCGGCGATCAGCGCCTCATCGTCCACCGAGGGGCCACGGCCGGTGTTCACCACCAGCGCGCCCTTCTTCATCTTCGCCAGGCGCGCGGCGTTCAGCCACTTGCGCGTGCCCTCGCCGCCCGGGACATGCATCGAGAGCACGTCGATCGCGGCGAGGAAGCCGTCCTCATCCGGGTGGAAGGTCGCGCCCTTTTCGAGCTCGGGCGGCAGGCGCTGCACGTCGTGGTAGTGGATCTCCATCTGCATCCCGCGCGCCATCTCCGCGAGCTGCCGCCCGATGCGCCCGAAACCGAGGATGCCGAGCCGCTTGCCCTGCAGCGTGACACCCATGAGCTGCGTCGGCGCCCAGCCTTCCCACTTGCCCGAGCGCACCAGCCGCTCGCCCTCGCCCGCCCGGCGCGCGGCCATCAGCATCAGCGTGAAGGCGCATTCGGCGGTGGCGAAGGAGAGCACCTCCGGCGTGTGCGTCACCGCGATGCCGCGCGCCTTGCAGGCATCGAGCGCGATGTGGTCCACGCCGACCGAGAAGGTGGTCACGATGCGCACGCTGTCGGGCAGGGCGGCGATGGTCCCGGCGTTCATCGGGTCGCCCGCCGCGCAGAGCACGCCCGCCGCGCCGGCCGCCCTGGCCCGCCGCGCGATCTCCGCGCCGTCGCGGAACCAGGGCTCGTCCGCGCTGTTCAGCCGGGCATCGAACAGCGATGCGAGGCGCGCCTCCACGCCGTCCGGCAGCTTGCGGGTGACGAGAAGGACCGGCTTTGCCATGGAACGCTTCCTGCATGCTTCGGGGATGACGCGTCGCGCATAGCGCGCCCCGCCCCGTCTTGCCAGGGGGCGGGGGAGGGGGCAGGGTCCGGCCCGGTTCCACGGCACGGATGAAGGGGTTGCGGATATGGATCTCGGTCTGAAGGGCAAGCGCGCGCTGGTGATGGGCGGCGCGAAGGGCCTCGGGCGCTCGATCGCGGATGCGCTCGCCGCCGAAGGCACGGTGCTGACGATCAGCGGCCGCGACGTGGCGGCGATGGAGAAGGCCGCGGGCGAGCTGAAGGCGCTCGGCGCGCCGGCGGTGACCGTCGTGCAGGCGGATGTCGCCTCCGGCGAGGACATGGACCGCCTGGCGGACACCGCCGTGAAGGCCATGGGCGGGGTGGACATCCTGGTGCTGAACCATGGCGGCCCGCCCGTCTGCACCGCCTCCGAGATGAAGGAGGCGGACCTCGTGAAGTGGTTCCAGAACATCGTCGTCTCGCCGATCCGCATCACGATGCGGCTGATGCCCGCGATGCGGGCGCAGAAATACGGACGCGTGATCGTGGTCGGCTCCTCGGGCATGCAGCACCCGATCCCGACGCTCGCGCTGTCGAACACGCTGCGCGCCTCGATCTGGGCCTGGCTCAAGACGCTCGCGGCCGAGGTCGCGGCGGATGGCGTGACGATGAACGTCCTTGCGCCGGGCTCGATCCGCACCGACCGCATCCTTCAGACCGCCGCGGTGCGCGCCGAGAAGGCCGGCACCAGCGTCGAGGAGGAGATCGCCAAGGCCGGGCGCGAGATCCCGGCCGGCCGCGTCGGCGAGCCGCACGAATACGGGCCGATGGGCGCCTTCCTCGCCGGCGTCACCGGCGCCTACATCACGGGCACGATGGTCCGCGTGGATGGCGGCCGCGTGCGCAGCATGCTCTGAGCCGCGGCGGGGCGCCGCACCGGTGCCCCGCAGGTGACGCAACCGACAAGGAGCCGCGCGGATGCTGCCGAACCTGACCCCGGACATGGACCTCGCCGCCGAACTCTTCGCCGGGCTGCGCGCCGGCAGCGCGGACGGCGAGGGCGTGACGCGCGAGGCCTACGGCCCCGGCGAACGCATGGCGCATGCGCTGGTGCGCGCCGCGGCCGACCGCCTCGGGCTGGAAAGCACCGTGGATGTCGCGGGCAACCTCTACATGACGCTCCCCGGCACGGACCGGTCGGCCAAGCGCCTCGTCATCGGCAGCCATCTCGACAGCGTGCGGCAGGGCGGGAACTACGACGGCGCGGCGGGCGTGCTCGCGGGCATGGCCGCCGTGGCGGGCATGAAGCGCGCGGGCTTCGTGCCGGGGCGCGACATCACCGTCATGGCGATCCGCGCCGAGGAGGCCGGCTCCTGGTTCCCTGTCTCCTATCCCGGCAGCCGCATGGCGCTGGGGCTGCTGAAACCGGACGGCCTCGCCATCCGCCGGCAGGACACTGGGCGGAGCCTCGCCGAGCACATGCGCGAGGAAGGCTTCGACCCCGACGCGGTGGCGCGCGGCGAGCATGCGCTCGGCCCGCACAACGTCGCCGCCTTCCTCGAACTGCACATCGAACAGGGGCCGGTGCTCGATGCCGAGCAGGTGCCGATCGGCATCGTCACCGGCATTCCGGGCAGCCGTCGCCTGCGCCAGGCGCGCGTCATCGGCGAATACAACCATTCGGGCGCGACGCCGCGGAAGTATCGCCGCGACGCGGCGGCCGCGCTGGCCGAACTCGTGCACCGCATGGACGAGGAATGGGTGCGGCTCGAGACCATGGGCCACGCGCTGGTCTGCACCTTCTGCACCATGGCGACCACCGCCGAGGCCGGCTTCACCAAGATCGCGGGGGAGGCGGAGTTCTCCCTCGATGTGCGCAGCGTCAGCCCGCATGCCTGCGACCTGATGTTCGAGGCGCTGCACCGCTTCATGGAGGAGATCGAGGCGCGCCGCGGCGTGCGCTTCGAGCGTGGCCCCGAAACCGGCAGCCGCGCCAGCCCGATGGATGCGGGCATCCGCGCCGCGCTCGCCAGCGCGGCGAGCAGCCTCGGCATTCCCTGGCGCGAGATGGCCTCGGGCGGGGGCCACGACGCGGCCGCCTTCGCCGAGGCGAAGATCCCAGCCGCCCTTCTGTTCGTGCGCAACCAGCACGGCAGCCACAATCCGAAGGAAGACATGCGCATGGAAGACTACGCGGCGGCCTGCGCCGTGGTGCAGCGCTGGGCGGCGGAGGCCGCGCAGTGACCGCTCGGCTGGCAGTCGATATCGGCGGCACCTTCACCGACCTCGCCATCGAGAAGGGCGGGCAGCGCTGGACGGCCAAGGTCCTGACCACGCCATCCGCGCCCGAGAAGGGCGTGCTGGAGGGTGTCGCGCAGGTGCTCGCCAAGGCGGGCATGGCGCCGGGCGAGCTCTCGCTGCTCATCCACGGCACGACGCTCGCGACCAATGCCATCATCGAGCGCAAGGGCGCGCGCACCGCGCTGCTGACGACCGAGGGCTTCCGCGACGTGCTCGCTCTCGCCAACGAGGCGCGCTACGACCAGTACGACCTCAACATCGAGCTGCCGCAGCCGCTCGTCCGCCGCCGCTGGCGCCTGCCGGTGCCCGAGCGGCTCGACAACACCGGCAAGGTCCTGCTGCCGCTGGATGAGGCGGCGCTGCGCCAGCAGGTCGAGTTCCTCAAGGGCGAGGGCATCGAGAGCCTCGCCATCGGCTTCCTGCATGCCTTCGTGAACCCGGCGCATGAGCGCCGTGCCGCCGAGATCGTGCGCGAGATGTGGCCCGGGCTGCCCATCTCGCTCTCCTCCGAGGTCTCGCCCGAGATGCGCGAATGGGAGCGCTTCAGCACCACCGTCGCGAATGCCTATGTGCAGCCGCTGATGGCGACCTATCTCGGGCGGCTCGAGGCCGGCCTGCGCGCGGCGGGTGTCGCCTGCCCGCTGTTCCTGATGCTCTCGGGCGGCGGGCTGACCACGATCGAGACGGCCTCGCGCTTCCCGATCCGCCTGGTGGAATCGGGCCCTGCGGGGGGCGCGATCTTCTCCGCCTTCGTCGCGAGGCAGCGCGGCTTCGACAAGGTGCTCTCCTTCGACATGGGCGGCACCACGGCGAAGGTCTGCCTGATCGACGGCTTCCGCCCGCAGGCGTCCCGCACCTTCGAGGTGGCGCGCGTCGGCCGCTTCAAGAAGGGATCGGGCCTGCCGCTGCGCATCCCGGTGATCGAGATGGTGGAGATCGGCGCCGGAGGCGGCTCCATCGCGCAGGTGGACGGGATGGGCCGCATCCAGGTGGGGCCGGAATCGGCAGGCGCCGATCCGGGACCGGCCTGCTATGGCCGCGGCGGCACGCATCCGGCGGTGACGGATGCGAACCTCGTGCTCGGCCGCTACGAGCCCTCGCTCTTCGCCGGCGGCTCGCTGCCGCTGAAGCCCGATCTGGCGCGGGAGGCGCTCGTGGCCCATGTCGGTGGCCGGCTCGGGCTCTCGGCGGAGATGGCCGGTCTCGGCGTGGTCGAGATGGTGGACGAGAACATGGCGAATGCCGCGCGCGTGCATGCCATCGAGAGCGGAAAGTCATACGAGGGGCGCATCGTCATCGCCTTCGGCGGCGGCGGCCCCGTCCATGGCTACCGCGTCTGCGAGAAGATCGGCGTCAAGCGCATGCTGGTGCCCTCGGGTGCTGGCGTCGGCTCGGCCATCGGCTTCCTGCGCGCGCCGGTCGCCTATGAGGTGGTGCGCTCGCTCTACCAGCGTTTCGGCAGTTTCGACCTCGCGGCGGTGAACGCGCTGCTGGCCTCCATGTCGGCCGAGGCGACGCAGGTGGTGAGCGAGGGCGCCTTCGGCGCGCCGGTCGAGGAGACGCGCATCGCCTACATGCGCTATGTCGGCCAGGGGCACGAAATCCCGGTGCCGCTGCCGCCGCGCGCGCTGACGGCCGCCGACGTGGCCGGCATCCGCGCGCTCTACGATGCCGAATATGCCCGCTTCTACGACCGGCCAGTGCCGGGCTCGGATGTGGAGATCCTCTCCTTCGCCGTCACGGTGCGCACGGTGGAGGCGCATGTGGAACCGGTGGCGCCGGTGGCCGATGCGCCCGCGCCGAAGCCGGTCCGCGTGCAGATGGTGCGCGACACGGCGACGGGCGAGGTGGGCGAATGGCCGGTCTATGACCGCGCCCATCTGCCGCCGGGCGCGACCATCCCCGGCCCCGCCATCGTGGCGGAAGCCGAGACCAGCACGCTGGTCGGCCCCGGCTGGACGTGCCGGATGGATGGGCTCGGCTATCTCGACCTGACGCAGGAGGCCGCGTGATGAGCAAGGAAACCGGCGCGCTCGCGCAGATCCAGCGCCAGATCCAGTGGAATCGCCTGATCGCCGTGGTGGAGGAGCAGGCGCAGACCATGATCCGCACCGCCTTCAGCACCACGGTGCGCGAGGCGGGCGACCTTTCCGCCGGCATCTTCGACCTCGAGGGGCGGATGCTGGCCCAGGCCGTGACCGGCACGCCGGGCCATGTGAACTCCATGGCGGAATCGGTCGCGCATTTTCTCGCCAAGTTCCCCGCGCACACCATGCAGCCGGGCGACCACTACATCACCAACGACCCCTGGCTCGCGACCGGCCACCTGCACGACCTCACGGTCGTCACGCCCGCCTTCCGCAACGGGAAGATCGTGGGCCTGTTCGCCAACACCGCGCACATCATCGACATCGGCGGCCTCGGGATGGGGCCGGAGGGGCGGTCGGTCTTCGAGGAAGGTCTCTACATCCCGATCGTGAAGTGCTTCGACCGCAACGTCCCGAACGAGACCTTCTTCGACTTCATCCGCGCCGGCTCCCGCACGCCGGTGGAACTCGAGGGCGACATCTACTCCCTCTGCGCCTGCAACGACGCCGGCGCGAAGCGGCTCGTGGAGATGATGGACGAGTTCGCGATGGACAGCCTCGACGAGCTCGCGCACTCCATCTTCGAGGCAAGCACGCGCGCGACGCTGGCCGAGATCGCGAAACTGCCGCGCGGCACCTATCGCGCCGAGATCCGCTCCGACGGCTACGAGGCGCCGGTCACGCTGAAGGCCGCGATGACCATCCACGCGGACCGCATCGTGGTGGATTTCGCCGGCACCTCGGGCCTGTCCAACCGCGGCATCAACGTGCCCCCCGCCTATTGCCGCGCCTATGCCTGCTTCGGCATCAAGTGCGTGGTGGCGCCCGAGGTTCCCAACAACTGGGCGAGCCTCAGGCCCTTCGAGATGGAGATCCCGCAGGGCTGCATCCTCAACGCGCCGCGCCCCTATCCGGTCAGCGTGCGGCACGTGATCGGGCAGCTTCTGCCCGACCTGATGATGGGCTGCCTGCACCAGGCGGTCCCGCACCGGGTGAATGCCGAAGGCTCCTCCGCGCTGTGGAACCCGCCGCTGCGGGGTGGTTCCCAGGTTTCGGGCCCGGCCGCCGAGGTCGAGGATTTCGAGATCATCACCTTCAACTCCGGCGGCACCGGCGCGCGCCCGGGCAAGGACGGGCTGGACGGCACGGCCTTCCCCTCGGGCGTGCGCACCATGCCGGTGGAGGCGACCGAGAACGTCGCGCCCGTGATCTTCTGGAAGAAGGAACTCAGGCCGGATTCCGCCGGCCCCGGCCGCACCCGCGGCGGCTTCGGGCAGGTCATGGAGATCGGAGCCAAGGGCGATGCGGAGTTCGCGGTGAACGCCATCTTCGACCGCGTGGCCAACCCGCCCAAGGGCCGCGACGGCGGCGGCGATGGCGCGGCCGGCTGGGTCGGCCTGAACGACGCCAATGGCACCGTGCTGCGGACCAAGGGGTTCCAGATCATTCCGAAGGGGCGGCGGCTGCTGCTCAAACTCCCGGGCGGCGGCGGCATGGGCAACCCGAAGGAACGCGACCCCGCGCTGGTGAGGCGCGATGTCGAGGACGGGCTGGTGAGCGAGGAGGCCGCGCGGCGCATCTATGGCTACGCCGCGGAGTGACGGGGCGGCCGTATAGGAGCAGGCGCCACGCTCCATGCCGTGCCTGATGTGGCCTTCGCACTTGCGACGCCGCAAACCATCGCAAGATGGACGGGCGCGTGCTTCGGCCGCTCAGCCGATCTGCAGCTCCTGCAGCGCCTGCTCCAGCTCCTGGAAAGTCGGCATGTGGCTGCTCGGCACCAGCTTGCGGCCGGTCTCGACCGCGACCTGCGGCGCGTTGCCGTGCAGATGCGCGACGATGACGGCCTTGATCACCTCATAGTAGCGCGATTCCTCCTCCACCACGCCGCGCAGCCGCGTCGCCATCGGGCCGACGATGCCGTAGGCGAGGAAGACGCCGAGGAAGGTGCCGACGAGCGCGCCGCCGATCATCTTGCCGAGCACTGCCGGCGGCTCGCTGATCGAGGCCATGGTCTTGATGACGCCGAGCACGGCGGCGACGATGCCGAGCGCGGGCAGCGCATCCGCCATGTTCTGGATGGCGTGGGAGGGGTGCAGCTCCTCCTCCCGAAGCTTCTTCAGTTCCCGCCCCATCACGTCCTCGATCTGGTGCGGGTCGTCGGCGTTCATGCCGACCATACGGAGGTAGTCGCAGATCATCATCACCGCGTGGCGGTCGGCGGCGATCTTGGGGAATTTCTGGAAGGCGGCGCTCTCCTCGGGCTTCTCGATATGCGGCTCGAGCGCCATCGGCCCCTTGGTCTGCGCGAGGCGGACCAGGTAGTAGAGGATGGAGAGGATCTCGGTGTAGTCCTGCTTGTGGTAGCGCGCGCCCTTGAGGATCTTCCCGATGCCGCCGAGCGTGTGCTTCACGTCGTGCATCGAGTTGGAGCTGAGGAAGGCGGCGAGCGCGGCGCCGCCGATCATCATCATCTCGAAGGGCAGGGCCTTGACGATGATGTCGAACTTGCCGCCGGCGAGCATGTAGCCGCCGAAGACCATCACGAAGAGCAGGACGACGCCGATGATCGAGGTCATCGCCCGGGCTCCTCGCGGATCTGGCGCAGCAGCGTGATCGAGACGCGCCGGTTCGCCGGCGCGGCCGTGTCCTCCGGGATCAGCGGCTCGCGGTCCGCGCGGCCGCTGACGCTGCGGATGCGCTCCTCCGGGATCCCGGCCTCGGACAGAAGGCGCCGCGTCATGTTGGCGCGCTCGGCCGAGAGGTCCCAGTTGCTGCGCCCGGCGCCGCCACGGAACGGCGTGCTGTCCGTGTGGCCTTCGATGTAGATGGGGTTGCGCAGGCGCAGCGCGGCCTGCGCGACGCGGGTGAGCAGCGCGCGCGCCCGCTCGTTCGGCGTGGCCCCGCCGAGCGCGAACATCGGCAGCCCCTCAGCGTCCACGAGCTGGATGCGCAGCCCCTCCAGCGTCTGCTCCACGAGCAATTGCCGCGCGAGGTCCGCGAGTGCGGGGTCGGCGGCGACGGCCTCGCGGATCTGCTGCGCCGCCTGTTCGAAGGCCTCGCGCTCGCGGCGCGCAAGTTCGCGGCGCAGCTCGGCCTCCGAGAGGGCGTCGGGGCGGGGATCCGGGGCGGGCTCGTCCGCCGGCCCGCCGCGGGGCGGCTCGGGGCCGCTCAACGCCCCCGGCGGCGTCGGCGCGACGAGGCGCGGATCCTCGGCCTCCTCGCGGCCTTCGGGGCCGTCGCGGCGGGTCATGGGGCGCGCGGGAGTGTCGGTGTCGTCCTCCTCGATGTCGAGGACAACGGGCTGCCGCCCGGGCTGGATGGTCAGCGCGCCGGTGGTCGAGGTCTGGTTGCCCTGGTCGTTCGGGGTCTGCCCGCCGAAGGGCGCCCCGGAGCCGGAGACGGAGCGGGCGAGCAGGTTGGTCGGCGCGAAATAATCGGCCAGGCCCCGGCGCTGTTCCTCGGTGGTGGCGTTGAGCAGCCACATCAGGAGGAAGAAGGCCATCATGGCGGTCACGAAATCGGCGTAGGCGACCTTCCACGCGCCCCCATGGTGGCCGTGATCGCCGCCTTCCTCCCGGCGGATCACGATCGTGCCGCCGCCCTGGGGGCCTTTTGCCTTGCCGGACATCGCGGCGCAGCATGCGGCCCCTCTGCTGACCAATTCGCTAATCCGTCCCGCGTGACAGGGGCGGGGCGCTATGGTTTGGTCGCCCTCGCATGGACCTTCCCGCCCAGACGCTCGGCGCGGGCGCCGAGGCGGCGCCCTACACGATCTACCGCCCGGCGCGGCAGACCATGCCCGTGGTCTTCGCCTCCCCCCATTCCGGACAGGACTACCCGGCCGATTTCGTGGCGGAGGCGCGGCTCGACCCGCTCGCGCTCCGGCGCAGCGAGGATTCCTTCGTGGACGAGATCTTCGCCGCCGCGCCCGCCCATGGCGCGCCGCTGCTGGCCGCGACCTTCCCGCGCGTCTGGTGCGACGTGAACCGCGAGCCCTGGGAACTCGACCCCAGCATGTTCGACGGGCCCCTGCCGCCCTGGGTGAACACCTCGAGCCCGCGCGTGGGGGCCGGGCTCGGCACCATCGCCCGCATCGTCGCGACAGGCGAGACGATCTACCGCCGCCGGCTGCGCTTTTCGGAGGCCGAGGCGCGCATCCGGGCCTGCTGGGAACCCTACCACGCCGCCCTTTCCCGCCTGATCGCCGAGACCCGCGCCCGCTTCGGCGTATGCCTGCTGGTGGACTGCCATTCCATGCCCGCCCACCCGGCCCAGGCCGCCAACCCGCCCGACATGGTGCTCGGCGATGCGCATGGCACGGCCTGCGCGCCGCGGGCCACACGCCTGGTCGAGGAGGCGCTGGTCGGGCTCGGCTACCGCGTCCGGCGCAACGACCCCTATGCCGGCGGCTATGTCACGCGCCATTACGGGCGGCCGCGGGAGGGGGTCCACGCGCTGCAGATCGAACTCGCGCGCGCGCTCTACATGGATGAGGCCCGGATCGAGCGCGGGCCGGGCCTGCCGGCTCTGGCGCGCAACGTCACGACCCTGATCGGGCATCTGGCGCGGGTGGATTGGGGCTTCCTGCGGCCTTGATGCGCCGCAGCATTCCGGAGAACGCCTTGCTCCCGTGGGGCGGAAAAAAAGAAGGCGGTGCCCGAAGGCACCGCCAAGTTTAGGGAGGAAACGTCCAAGAAAGACGGCGGGAGGCGAGGCCGACCCGCCGCAGGCCGGTAGTTAGGCGCGTTTGCAGGGCTTCGCAAGGGGAATTTTGCAGCGCAGCATGAATGTCGCAACGCAGCATGCGAACGCATGTTTATTGCGTGGCATGGCGCTTGCGGTTTCCAGGCCATGCCAAGCCACCCCCATGCTGCCCCCGCCTCGCGCGCGCGCCTGTCGCGACTGATGGCCCTGCTGCTGGGACTCGCGCCTGTTCCGCAGGCGCTTGCGCTGCCCGCGCCGGAGCCCGGCGCCGCCTGCCGCGCCGCCATCGCCATGGCCGAGCGCGAGCGCGACGTGCCTGCCGGGCTGCTCCAGGCGATCGGGCGCGTCGAATCCGGCCGCCGGGACCCCGCGACCGGGCGCATCATTCCCTGGCCTTGGACGATCAATGCCGAGGGGCGCGGCATGTATTTCCCGACACGCGAGGCAGCGATTGCCGAGGTGCGGCAACTCCAGGCCCGCGGCGTCCGGCTGATCGATGTGGGGTGCATGCAGGTGAACCTGCATCACCATCCGAACGCCTTTGCCTCGCTGGAAGCCGCCTTCGACCCACTGACCAATGCGCGCTACGCCGCGCAGTTCCTGTCTGACCTGCGCGCCGCCGCGGGGGATTGGGCGCGCGCGGCCGGGCACTACCACTCCCAGACGCCCGAGCGGGCCGAGCCCTACCGCGCCCGGGTGCTGGCCGCCTGGGCCGGCGAGCAGGGGCGGCCGGCCGGGGATCCGGCGGCCGAAGCCGCGCTGCTCGCGCGCTTCGCCGCCGGCGGGGCGGCCTCCGGGCCGCTCAGCCTCGCGAACCGGGCCGAGCGGGCCCAGGTGCTGCCGGCGGCGAACCCGGGGCAGGGGCGCGGCCTCGACGCCTACCGCGCGGCGCCGATCATGATGGTGGGCCGGCCGGCCGCGCAGCCGCCGGCCCAGCCGCCCGGCCGCGTGACGCCCTTCGCCTTCTTCCGGCGCCCGGGCTGAGCGCGCGAGGGTGCCGGGAGGATCGCCTCAGGCCGCCGCGGGCCTCGCCTCGGCCCGCCGCGCCGCCCGCAGGTTCAGCGCGAAGAGGGCGGCGAATACCGCGAGGCCGACGACATGCGCCAGGAGGTTCTCCGGCCACATCATCGCCGCGCCGGCCAGCAGCAGCACGGGCCTGACGAGCCAGGAGACCGGCGCCTCCAGATGGCCGTCTATCGCGCCGCCGATCGCGTAGATGGCGAAGAACGCGAAGAAGGCCACCTGCAGGTCGTGCCAGATGTTGCCCCCCATCATCGGCGTGTAGGCGAAGAGCAGCGGCACGATGTAGAGCCCCTTGGCCAGCTTGAGCGAGACGAAGCCCGTCGCCATGGGCGGGGTCTTGGCGATCGCCGCCGCGGCGAAGGCGGTCAGGCACACCGGCGGCGTGATGCCCGAGCTCTGGCTGAGCCAGAAGATGATCATGTGCGCCGAGAGCAGCGCGACCGTCAGCGCCTCGCGCGAGAGCGCGCCCTCGGCGAAGGTGCGGCTGATCTCGGGCGGGATCAGCGCGACCAGGGCGCGGGCCGCCTCGAGGCTCATGGGCTGGCCGATCTCGGCCATGCGGTCGGGGGCGGCGAGCATCAGGATGGCCTTGGCCTGGTCGCCGATGGTGCCGGCCGCGACCGCCTGCAGCACGCTGGAATGGGCGATGAGTTCCGCCAGCGCCGGCGCCGAGAGCGTCGCGAGCACCACATACGCCGCCGTCACCGGCAGGCCCATGCCCAGCACCAGCGAGGCCAGGGCGATCAGGATGAGGGCGATGATCAGGCTGCCGCCCGCCCACTGGTTGATCATGAGCGAGAAGGTGTTGCCGATGCCGGTGGTGGCGATGGCGTTGACCACCACCCCGACGGCGACCAGCAGCACCGCGGTGAGGATCATGTCCGCCGCACCCTTCGCGAGCGCCTCGTAGATCGCCCGCGGCCCCATCCCGTAGCCCTTGCGCAGCCAGGAGGAGGCGATCAGCGCGATGATGCCGGCCCCGGCGCAATAGGTGGGCGTGAAGCCCGCCATCAGCAGGCCCATCAACACCCCGATCGGCAGGAAGAACTGCAGCCCGCCGCGGCGGAAGGCCTCGCCCACAGAGGGCGCGTCCGGGTCGGTCGCGGTCAGGCCCTGCTTGCGCGATTCGATGCGGATGTAGATGGCGACCGACCAGAAATAGAGGATCGCCGGGATCACCGAGACCGCGACGATCGTCAGGTAGGGAATGCCGGTATAGGACGCCATGACGAAGGCGCCCGCCCCCATGATGGGCGGCATGATCTGCCCGCCGGTCGAGGCCGCGGTTTCCGTCGCCGCGGCGAATTTCGGCCGGAAGCCTGCCCGCTTCATCATCGGGATGGTGATGACGCCCGTCGCCGCGACATTGGCCACCGTCGAGCCCGAGATGGTGCCCATCAGCGCCGAGCCGATCACCGCCACATAACCCGGCCCGCCGATCATCCGCCGCGCCACCGCGCGGGCGAAGTCGATGATGAACTCCCCCGCGCCCGAGCGGTTGAGGAAGGCGCCGAACAGCACGAACATGAAGACATAGGTCGCCGAGATCGAGGCGATGTTCCCGAGCATCCCGTCATCTGTGTAGAAGCTGCGGTAGAGCATCGTCTCGAGCGTGAGGCCCGGGAAGGTCAGCATCCCCGGCACGTACTTCCCCCACAGCACCACATAGGTGAAGGCCGTGACCATGATCGCGGGGATCAGCAACCCCGTGGTGCGGCGGACGAATTCCAGCGCGAGCAAGGGAGCAAGCGCGGTGAAGAACCAGTCGTACCACTCGAACCGCGCATTGCGCTCGAAGAAGGAGGCTTCGCCGAGCATGAGGTAGGCGATGAGCGAGAGCGAGAGCGCGGCCAGCACCACATCGAGCACGAGCACGAGGCGCGCGCCCTGCGCGCTGCGCGCCTGGAAGGCGGGATAGACGAGCGCGCAGAGCGCCCCGAAACCGCCGAAATGCACGATGTTGACCCACATCTCGGACCAGGTGCCGAGCGTGTTGAGATAGATGTGCAGCAGCGAGAGCAGCGCGCCCCCGACCATGGCGGCCTGCCCCGCGGCGGTGCCGGGCCCGCGCAGCGCCTTGCCAGTATCAACGTCCACCGGAGCCTCGGCGGCCTTCGCCTGCCGCTCCGCCATCCCCTCGGACATCCTGAACAACTCCCTGCCCGCGATCGCCCGGCACGGCCGCGGAAGCCCCCACGCTCTGTGATTGGCGCCCGGCCGCCCAGGCGCAAACTCGTCCGCGGCCGGCCGGGGCTCGCGCCCCGGCCGCTGCGCCTCAGCCCGGGATCATCGCCGGCGGGATGGTCAGTCCGCGCTCGCGGTAGTAGCGGATCGCGCCGGGATGCAGCGGCAGCGGACCGCCGCTCGCCGCGTCCTGGAGGTCGATCTCGCGCGTCGCGGCATGGATGTTGTTGAGGAAGGGCAGGTTCTCGAAGATCGTCTTGACGATCAGATAGACATCCTGCTCCGGCACCGCGGCATTGCAGGCGAGGTAGTTCGAAAGCCGCGCCGTCTTCCAGGGCTGCGGCTGGTTCGGATAGGTGTTCGCCGGGATCGTGCCGAGGAAGAGCAGCGAGCCGCCGCCATTCGCCTTGGCCACGTCCTCCTCGTTGAACTCGAGGAACCGCATGCGGTCGCCCGCGCTCGCCATGAGCTGCGTCAGGCTGCCCGTGGGCAGGCCGGCCTGGAAATTGCCGCCCTGGATGGTGCCGTTCTGCAGCGCCTCGGCCGTGGGGCCGTAGCCGAGATAGACGAGGTCGAAGCGGTCGGTCTGCAGCCCGAGATTCGGAAACAGCCAGCGGTGATGCGTCTCGAGCCCCGAGCCGCGCGCGCCCATCGAGTACTTGCGGCCATAGAGGTTCGCGAGGTCGCCGATGCGCCCGGTGGGGGCGAGGCGCCGGTCAACCACGAACTGGTCGTAGTTCCACCACAGCGGCAGCAGGCCGCGCAGGTTGTTCTGCGGGCCATCCTGCTGGAAGGGCCCGCTGCCCTGTCGGGCGAACTGCGCCACGAGGCCGGTCAGGATCGCGAACTGCGCCTGGTTCTCGCGCAGCAGCTTCACGTTCTCGGACGACCCGGCGGAGGAGATGGCGCTGAGGTCGAGCCCCTGCGAGGCCTGCAGGCGCACCTTGGTCAGCGTCGCGATGGCGACACCCACCGGATAGAAGACGCCGCCCGTGGTGGCCGTCGTCAGCACATAGGAGCGTGCCTGCCGCTGCTGGGCGAAGGCTGGTGCGGCGAGCACCGTGGCGGCTCCGGCCAGCGCGAGCCGGCGGCGGGACAGTCGGATCATGTCTTCTTGCCTCCCTGGCTAGTTCGGGCGTCCGCCTTGCCGGCGGCGCCTTCTTGTCGAGTACGATTGGACGCCGCCTAAAGTCGCGACTGCGCGCGCCCGGGTCAACCCGGATCGTGCGGCGGCGCGGTCAGCCGCCGAACTCCGCGCGGATGGCAGCACCGTGTTCGCCCAGGGCGGGCACGGCCCCGAAGGGCCGCAACCCGTCCGAGAGCCGGGCCGGCGGCAGCGCGATCTGCACGGGCCCCTTCTCGGTCTGCACCGGCGCGCGCTTGAGCACCGGGTGCTTCTGCAGGCCGCCGCAATCGTTGACGAAGCCGTAGGCGGTGTTCGCCCGCCGCAGCTTCGCCGCGCATTCCTCGCGCGTCAGGGTCGCGAACATCCGCGCGATGTGCCCGTCCACCATCGGCCGGTGCGCCACGCGGTCGTTGTTGACGGTGAAGCCCGGCTTCTGCGGCAGCTCCGGCTCCTCGAGGAAATGCGCGCAGAAGGAGGCCCATTCGCGCTCGTTCTGGATGGCGATGAGCACGTCGTGCCCGTCCTTCGTGCGGAAGGCGCCATAGGGGCAGATGGAGGGATGCGCGAGGCCGATGCGCGGCGGGTTCTTGCCCGTGCCTTCGTATTGCAGCAGCGGCACCGTCATCCAGTCCGCCATGCCGTCGAAGAGGCTGACCGAGATGCCCTTGCCCTGGCCGGTTATGGCGCGCGAGAGCAGCGCCTCGAGCACCGCCGCATAGGCGTGCATGCCGCAGGCGATGTCGCAGGCCGAGACGCCGACGCGCCCCGGCCCCTCTGGCCGGCCGGTGATGTAGGCGAGGCCGCTTTCCGCCTGCACGAGCAGGTCATAGGCCTTCATCGTGGCGTAGTCGCCCTCCTCGCCATAGCCGGAGATGTCCACGGTGATCAGCCGCGGATGGCGCGCGCGCAGCTCCGCGCTGCCGAGGCCCGCGCGCTTGAGCGCGCCCGGGGCGAGGTTCTGGATGAAGACATCGGCGCGCGCGATCATGCGCTCGAGCAGCGCCTTGTCCTCGGGCTTCTTGATGTCGAGGCAGATGCTCTCCTTGCCGCGGTTCAGCCAGACGAAGTAGCTCGAAAGCCCGTTGGCCACGGTGTCGTAGCCGCGCGCGAAATCGCCCTCCGGCCGCTCGACCTTGATTACGCGCGCGCCCGCATCGGCGAGGCGCGAGGCGCAATAGGGCGCGGCCACCGCCTGGTCCATGGCGACGACGAGAAGCCCTTCGAGGGGGCGGGAACCGCTCATGCGTGGGTCTCCGGCAGGGGTGCTGTCACGCGCTCGCGCGCGGCGAGCAGGTCGAGGATGGCGAGGATGCGGGCCTCGAGCTCGCCTCCCGCCCGGTAGTCCGCGGGCACGGCGCAATGGACGCGGCCCTCGGCGATCAGGCGCCGCGTCCGCTCGGCCCGTGCCGCATCGCCCGCCGGATGCACCGCGATGGAATGCCCGCCCTGCTCCTTCACGGTGCGGAAGCAGGGGATGTCGGTGTCGCCGTCGCCGATGAAGATCATGTTGGCGAAGGGAACGCGGCGCTGGTCCTGCGGCCGGTAGGCGTTCACCGCCGTGTCGTCGGCGAGGTCGAGCGCATCCTTGTTGATGCGGAAGAGATACTGCGTCTTGGTGGTGTAGTTCACCGCGACCGCCGGCGCGATCGCCACGCCCGAGCCGTCATAGAGGAAGCCCGAGGCGAAGACGGCGCGGAAATGGCGGCGGATCGCGGTGCCCTCGATCAGTTCCCGCAGGCCGGAGGAGATCACGTAGTGCTCCACCGCAAGGCCCCGCCGCGCCGCTGCGGCGCCGATGCGATCGAACCAGTCCTCGACGCCCGGGAAGAGCGAGATGCCGGCACCCTGGGCGATCCAATCCTCCCGGCGCACCGGCAGGTGCTTGAAGCGCGCCCATTCGAGCATGCGGTGCATGTAGGTCAGGATGCGGTCGCCCTGCTGCGCGACGGCGAGCGCATTGGCCTCGGCCCAGAACTGCGCCGGCTCGACGCCGAGCTTGGGCAGGAACACGTGCTCCTGCATGTTGCCCGGCGCCAGCGTGCCGTCGAAGTCGTAGGCGATGGCGACCGGCACCCCGGCCATGGTCAGTAGCTCCTGGGCATCCCCAGCACATGCTCGCCGATGTAGGAGAGCACGAGGTTCGTGCTGATCGGCGCCACCTGATAGAGGCGGCATTCGCGATACTTGCGCTCGACGTCGTATTCCTCGGCGAAGCCGAAGCCGCCATGGGTCTGGATGCAGGCCTCGGCCGCCATCCAGGCGGCGTCGGCGCAGAGCATCTTGCCCATGTTCGCCTCCTCCCCGCAGGGCAGGCCGGCCTCGAACTTCTTCAGGCCCTGCTGCAGCAGCGCCTCGGCCGCGCGCATGGCCGCATAGGCGCGGGCGATCGGGAACTGCACGCCCTGGTTCCTGCCGATCGGGTGGCCGAACAGCACGCGCTGCTTGGAATACTCCACCGCCTTCTCGATGAACCACTTGGCGTCGCCGATGCATTCGGCCGAGATCAGCATCCGTTCGGCGTTCATCCCGTCCAGGATGTAGCGGAAGCCGCGGCCCTCCTGCCCGACCAGGTTCTCGGCCGGGACCTCCATGTTGTCGAAGAAGACCTCGCAGGAGTTGTGGTTCATCATCGTGCGGATCGGGCGGATGGTCAGCCCCTTCCCGAGCGCGGCCTTCATGTCCACGAGGAAGGTGGACAGCCCTTCGGTCTTCTTCGCCACCTGGTCGCGCGGCGTGGTGCGCGCCAGCAGCAGCATCAGGTCGGAGTGCTCGGCGCGCGAGGTCCAGATCTTCTGGCCGTTGACGATGTACTTGTCGCCTTCCTTCTTCGCGAAGGTGCGCAGCGCGGTGGTGTCGGTGCCCGAGGTCGGCTCGGTCACGCCGAAGGCCTGCAGGCGCAGCTCCCCGGTCGCGATCTTGGGCAGGTACTTGCGCTTCTGCTCCTCGCTGCCGTGCTTGAGCACGGTGCCCATGGTGTACATCTGCGCATGGCAGGCGGCGGCGTTGCAGCCCGCGGCGTGGATCTCCTCGAGGATTGCCGCGGCGGCGGAGAGCGGCAGGCCCGAGCCGCCGTATTCCTCGGGGATCAGGGCGGCGAGCCAGCCCGCTTCGGTCAGCGCCTGAACGAACTCGGTCGGGTAGCCGCGCCGCTGGTCGAGCGCGCGCCAGTACTCGCCAGGGAAACGGGCGCAGAGCTTGCGCACCTCCTCGCGGATCTCGGCGTGGCTGTCGTTCGGCACATGTGCGTCCATGGGGCGTTCTCCCGTCTCGTCCCGGGGATTAGGCCCCGGGAGGGTGGCTGGCAAGCAGGCCGGGACCGCGCCTTGCGGCGCGCTCCGCGCCGTCGCGCCGCCGGCAGGATCATGTCGGCAGGCAGAGCACCACAGGGAAGCGAGCAGAGGACGCCCCCGGCGCGCCAGGGCGTCCGGCAGGCCCCGCGCGTGGAGAGCATGATTGCCCCTCGGGAGAGGACGCGCTAAAGGTTCTCTACCATGGGTAGAAGAACCCTTGCCCTCGCCCTCCTCGCCTGCCTCGCCGCGGACGCTGCCATGGCGCAGACCCGCACGCTCGTCGTGCCGGCCGGATCGGCGGTGGTGATCGCCCCGCGCGGCCAGGCGCAGCCGCGGGCGAGCCTCGCGCCGCCGACGCGGGCCCAGCAGCGCCTGATCGCCACCGCGCGCGAGCCCGACACCCTGACCGCGCCCGGCGCGGCCGCCGCCGCGGGCCTCGCCGGCGCCGCGGCGCTCGCGGTCATCCTCGGCGGCGGTGGCGGGAGCAGCGGTGGCGGCTCGGCCTCGGCCGCGCCCTCGCGCACGCGCTGAACCCGGCCCCCTTGCGCCCCCGCCGCCGCGGGGTCACGGTCGCGCCCGTTCCATCCTCGGGAGACCGCCACGCATGTTGCCGCCGCGCGACCAGCTCACCCTCTGTTTCGCCCATGTCGCCTATCGCTTCGGGGACCGCTTCGCGCTGCGGAACACCGGCATCCGCTTCGTCGAGGTGCGCGACCGCGCCGGGCTCGATGCGGCGATCGGAGAGGCGGATGTGCTGGTCTGCTCCGGCCTGTGGCGCAACGACCTGCCGCAGATCGCGCCGAAGCTGAAGTTCGTGCAGTCGGCCTCGGCAGGCACCGACCAGTATGACCGGGAGGTGCTGAGGAAGGCGGGCATCCGCCTCGCCTCCGGCCAGGGCGTGAATGCCAATGCGGTCTCCGAGCACGCCATCGCCCTGATGCTCGCGCTGCTGCGCCGCATCCCCGAAGCGCGCGACAACCAGGCCAAGCGGTTCTGGCGCGGCATGATGGGCGATTTCAGCAAGCGCGAGGACGAGGCCGGCGGCAAGACCGCGGTGGTGGTGGGTTTGGGCCGCATCGGCGGGCGCATCGCGCGGCTGGCCAAGGCGCTCGGCATGCATGTCGTCGGCGTGCGCCAGAACGTCGCCGGCGGCGCGGAGGGTGCGGACGAGGTGCATTCCTTCCGCGACCTCAAGGCGGTGCTGCCGCGCGCCGATTTCCTCATTCTCGCCTGCCCGCTGACCGAGGAGACGCGCCACCTGGTGGACGCCGCCGCACTCGCGCTGCTCAAGCCGACGGCGCAGGTCATCAACGTCGCGCGCGGCCGCGTGGTGGACGAACCGGCCATCATCGCCGCGCTGCAGGAAGGCCGCATCGCCGGCGCGGCCCTCGACGTGACGGCGGAGGAGCCGCTGCCCGCCGACAGCCCGCTCTGGGCCATGCCGAACGTCCTGATCACGCCGCATACCGGGGGCGAGACGCACCGCTACGAGGACAACGTGCTCGACTTCATGATGGAGAACATCGCCCGACTGCAGCGGGGCGAGACCGCCCTCGTGAACCAGATCGTCTGAGGGGAGGCCCGCCATGCCGAGCCGCGAAGGCGCCCTTGCCCGCGCCGCCGCCTTCTTCGACGGGGGCGGCTTCAAGGCGCTGCTCTCCGACCTCGTCGCCATCCCCTCCACCGCGCAGGAGGAAGGACGCGAGGCCGATCTCGACCGCTACCTGAACGGCGCCATCCGCCCCTGGCTCGAACGGCTCGGCTTCGCGGTGCAGGTGCGGCCGAACCCGGTCGCCGGCTTCGGCCCGATCCTCACCGGCATCCGCATCGAGGATCCCGCACGCCCGACCGTCCTGCTCTACGGGCATGGCGACACGGTGCGCGGCCTCGAGGACCAGTGGCGGCAGGGGCTCGAGCCCTGGCGGCTGATCGAGGAGGATGGCCGCTGGTATGGCCGCGGCACCGCCGACAACAAGGGCCAGCACGCGCTCGACATCGCCGCGCTCGAGGCCGTGCTCGCCGAGCGCGGCGGCCGCCTCGGCTTCAACGTCAAGGTCGTGCTGGAGATGGCCGAGGAGCGCGGCTCGCGCGGCCTGCGCGAGTTCGTCGCGGCCCATGCGCGGGAACTCGCGGCCGATGTGCTGATCGCCTCGGACGGCCCGCGCGTCGAGCCGGACATCCCGACCATCGCCACCGGCACGCGCGGCACCTGGCATTTCGACCTCGTGCTGCGGCTGCGCCCGGGCGGGGTGCATTCGGGCCATTGGGGCGGGCTGACGCGCGACCCGGCCATCCTGCTCGCGCACGCGCTCACCACCCTGATGGACAGCAACGGCCGCGTGCTGGTGCGGGGAATCCTGCCGCCCGCCCTGCCGAACTCGGTGCGCGCCGTGCTCGACGGCTGCCCGGTGGGCGGCGGCGGGGATGCGGCGACGATCGACGAGGGATGGGGCGAGCCGGGCCTGACCAGCGCCGAGAAGATCTACGGCTGGAACAGCCTGATCGTGCTCGCGATGATCTCCGGCCGGCCGGAGAACCCGGTCAACGCGGTCGCCCCCGATGCGCGGGCGCATTGCCAGATCCGCTACACGGTGGACAGCGACCCCGCGGCCTTCGGCCCCGCGATCCGCGCGCATCTGGACGCGCACGGGTTCCACGATGTCGCGGTGGAGAATGCCGGGCTGCGCATGCCGGCCTCGCGCACCGACCCCGACCACCCCTGGGTGCGCTGGGCGCAGGCGAGCATGGCGAAATCCCTCGGCAAGCGGGTGCAGATCATCCCCAATGCCTCGGGCGGGCTGCCGGGCGATGTCTTCGTGGACCATCTCGGCGTGCCGCTGGTCTGGGTGCCGCACAGCTACAATGGCTGCAAGCAGCACGGGCCGGACGAGCATTTCCTGATCGCCCCGGCGCGGGAGGGCATCCTCGCCTTCGCCGGCATGTGGTGGGATCTGGGCGAGGCCGGCACCCCGAAGCCATAAGCGGGGCGTTACGTTTCCTCACCTCGGGGCCGGGCCGGGGCAATGCCGCTGTTACAAAGGCGGCGCAGTGTTCCCTTAGCGGCGCCATGCCGCGAAATGGAAGGACGCAGCCCATGCGGAAGATGACGATGGCGGCGATGGCCGCGGTTCTGGCGGCGGGGGCCTCCAGCCTCGCCTTGGCGCAGCCCGGTCCCGGCGGCGGGCCGGGCGGCCCGGGTGGTCCGGGCTGGCAGGGCGGGCCGGGCGGCCAGGGCGGTCCCGGCCATCACTACCACCACGGGCGCCGCGGTGCGGGTGGCGGCTTCGCCGCCGGCGAGGCCTTCGCGCGCGCCGACGCCAACAATGACGGCCGCGTCACCCTCGAGGAGGGCCGGGCCTGGCTGCAGGCCCGCTTCGCCGAGGCGGACGCGAACAGCGACGGTGCGGTCACGCTCGAGGAACTCCGCGCCTGGTACGAGGCCCGCCGCCCCGAGCGGCGCCGCGAGATGCCGGAATACGCGCGCGCGCGGATGCAGGAGCGCGGCGCGGCCATGTTCCGCTTCGTGGATGCCAACATGGATGGCCGGGTGACCTTCGAGGAGCTCCGCCCCGTCGCCGAGGCGATGTTCCGCGCGGCCGACCGCAATGCCGACGGCGTGCTGACGCGCGACGAGGTGCGCCGCCGCGGCGGCGACGGTCCGCGTGGCCCGCGTGGCCCCGGCGGCCCCGGTGGCCCGGGCGGGCCCGGCCCGCGCTGAACCGGAAGGCGCCGCCGCGCTCGTCGCGGCGGCGTCGCGCACGACCGTGCGCTCAGCCTTGCTCGACGATCTCGGACAGGTCGGGGAGGGAATGGTGGGCGCGACAGGGATTGAACCTGTGACCCTTCGCGTGTGAAGCGAATGCTCTCCCGCTGAGCTACGCGCCCGACCAGGGAGCGCGGGAATAGAGGCCCCCGGCCCCGGGTGTCAAGCGCCGGGCCTTGCGCGGGGTGGCGGCGCGCCCAACCTGCGCCTCATGTTCCCCCGCCGCGCCCTCATGCTGCTGGCCGCCTGCGCCCTCGGCGCCCCGATCGCGCGCGCCATGCCGCTCGAGGCGGTCTATGCCGTCTCCCAGGCCGGCGTGACCGTGATGGAGGTCGAACTCACCCTCGACATGACCGAGGGGCGGTATCGCCTCGTCAGCGTCTCCCGCGCGCGCGGGATCGGGCGGTTGTTCCTGCCGGCCGAGCAGCGCGCGGAGGCCGAGGGCCGCCTGGCCGGGCGCGAGGTGCAGCCGGCTCGCTACCTCGCGGAAGGCGAATGGCGCGGCACGCCGCGGCGGACGCTGCTGGAATTCGCCGGCGCGACGCCCCGCCCGGTGGTGCTCGAACCGCCCGAAGGCCCCGACCGCATCCCCGTGCCGCCCGAGGCGCGGGAGGGGGCGATCGACACCCTCTCGGCGCTGGTGCGCCTCTCGCGCGATGCGGCGGCGACCGGGCGGTGCGACCTCACGGGCGCGGTCTTCGACGGCCGGCGCAAGATGGAATGGTCCTCCCGCACCATCGGCACCGATGCGCCGCCGCTGCGCGGCATCACGGGCGAGGCGCTGCGCTGCCGCCTGGAGAGCCGGCTGGTCGGCGGCTTCCGGCGCGGCGACGACCCGGCGCGCGCCGGTCGCCCGCGCGAGGCCGATGCCTGGATCGCGACGCTCGGGCCGGGGCAGCCGCCGATGCCGCTCCGGGTGGAGTTCCCCTCGACCTTCCTCGGCGCCTTCCGGCTGGACCTGGTGCGGATCAACCGCTCAGGGCCGTAGCGCGGCCAGCAGCCCCGGCAGATCGGCCGGCCGGACGGCGATGGGCGCGCCCTCCGCCATGGCGGGCGTCCCGTAGCCCCAGCCGGCGAAGATGCAGGGCAGCCCGGCGCCGGCGGCGGCCTGCACATCGTTGCGATGGTCCCCGATCATCACCGCGCCCTCGGGGCTGCCGCCCCCGGCGGCGAGCGTCGCGCGCAGATGGCCCGGATCGGGCTTGCGGACGGGAAAACTGTCGCCGCCGCCGATCGCGGCGAAATGCCCCGCAAGCCCCAGCGAACCGAGCAGCGCGCGCGCCGCCGCCTCGGGCTTGTTGGTGCAGACCGCAAGCCGCCAGCCCTGGTCCGAGAGGGATTCGAGCACCTCGGGTATGCCGGGGAAGGGCGCGGTGTCGCGGGCGTGGCTGATCGCCTCGTCGGCCATCAGCGCGGCCAGCACGGCGGGATCGAAGGGCAGGCCGCGCCCGGCAAGGGCGCGGGTGACGAGCACCTGCACGCCATCCCCGATCATCGCCGTCACCTCGGGCAGCGTGTAGGGTTGCAGCCCGCGCGTGGCGATGGCGCGGTTCAGCGCGGCGTGGATGTCGGGCGCGCTGTCGAGCAGCGTGCCGTCGAGGTCGAAGACGGCGGTGCGGATCATGCCGTCCCGCTACGCAGGCCCGGCGCGTCCGGCAAGGGGGCGGTGCATGATGGGGCCGGGTGCGGCGGCCCGCGCCTGGCTGCACGGCCCCCGCGCCGCCCGGCCGACACACGGCGCAACGGGAGTTGACGCGCGCGCCGCTGGACGCGGCGCGGCGCGGCTTGTTACCGGAAGGCATGTCCTCCGCCGCCGCCATCATCCTCGCCGCCGGGCTCGGCACGCGCATGCGCTCGGGCCGCCCGAAGGTCATGCACCCGCTGGCCGGGCGCCCGATGATCCGCCACCTGCTCGCCGCCTGCGAGCCGCGCTTCGCCCGCATCGTCGCCGTGGTCGGCCCGGACATGCCGGAACTCGAGGCCGCGGTCGCCCCGCATGGCGTGGCGGTCCAGCGCGAGCGGCTCGGCACCGCCCATGCCGCGCTGCAGGCCATGCCGCTGCTCGGCGGGCATCCGGGCGACGTGGCGGTGCTTTACGGCGACAACCCGCTGATCACCGGGGAGACGCTCGGCCGGCTGCTCGCCGCGAGGGCCGAGGCCGATCTCGTTCTGCTGGCCATGCGGCCTGCCGATCCCGGCCGCTATGGCCGGGTGGTGCTGGGCGAGGGCGGAATGGTCGAGCGCATCGTCGAATGGGCCGATGCGAACGAGGCGGAGCGCGCCATCGGCCTGTGCAACGCCGGCGTGGTCTGCGCCGCCTCGGCCGACCTGTTCCGATGGCTCGCGGCGGTGCGCAACGACAATGCCAAGGGCGAATACTACCTGACCGACGTGGTGGCGCTGGCCCGCGCCGAGGGCCGGCGCGTGCGCGCGGTGGAGGCGCCGGAGGCCGAGCTGCGCGGCATCAACTCCCGCGCTGAGCTCGCCGCGGCCGAGGCCGAGGTCCAGCGCCGGCTGCGCGAGGCCGCGCTCGCCGCCGGCGTGACAATGCAGGCGCCGGAGACGGTTTTCCTCGCCCACGACACGCGCCTCGCGCCCGACGTGGTGCTGGAGCCGCACATCGTCTTCGGCCCCGGCGTGAGCGTCGCGGAAGGCGCGCTGATCCGCGCCTTCAGCCATCTCGAAGGCTGCGCCGTGGGGCGCGAGGCGGTGATCGGCCCCTTCGCGCGGCTGCGTCCGGGCACGGTGATCGAGGCGCGTGCCCATGTGGGCAATTTCGTCGAGCTGAAGGCCGCGACGCTCGGCGAGGGGGCGAAGGCGAACCACCTCTCCTATCTCGGCGATGCCAGCATCGGCGCGGGCGCGAACATCGGCGCGGGCACCATCACCTGCAACTACGACGGCGTGGCCAAGCACCGCACCGAGATCGGGGAGGGGGCCTTCATCGGCTCCGACACCGCCCTCGTCGCGCCGGTGAAGGTCGGCGCGCGGGCGCTGGTGGGCGCGGGCAGCGTCATCACCGCCAATGTGCCGGAGGATGCGCTCGCCATCGCGCGCGGCCGCCAGACCGTCTACGAGGGGCGCGGCTTCAAGGGGAAGGGCAAGTAGCGCATGTGCGGGATCGTCGGCGTCGTCGGGCGGGAAGAGGCCGCCCCGCGCATCCTCGAGGCGCTGCGGCGGCTGGAATACCGCGGCTATGACAGCGCGGGCATCGCGACGCTGGTGAACGGCCACATCGAGCGCCGGCGCGCGGAGGGCAAGCTCGGCAACCTCGCGCGCGTGCTGGAGGCGAACCCGCTGCCCGGCACCACCGGCATCGGCCACACGCGCTGGGCGACGCATGGCGCGCCGACCGAGCGCAACGCCCATCCGCACGGGACGGCGCGGGTGAGCGTGGTGCACAACGGCATCATCGAGAACCACGCCGAGCTGCGCGCCGAGCTGGAAGCGAAAGGCCAGGTCTTCGAGACGGAGACCGACACCGAGACCTTCGCGCGCCTCGTGGACCAGCACCTCGCCGAGGGGATGAGCCCCGAGCAGGCCGCCGCCGCCGCGCTGAAGCGCGCCCATGGCGCCTATGCGCTGGCGATGATCTTCACCGGCCATCCGCGCACGCTGATCTGCGCGCGGCAGGGCGCGCCGCTCGCCGTCGGCTTCGGGGAGGGCGAGATGTTCGTCGGCTCGGACGCGCTGGCGCTCGCGCCGCTGACACGCCGCATCGCCTATCTCGACGAGGGCGACTGGGCCGTGGTGGACGATGCCGGCGCGCGCTTCTTCGACGCCGACGACCGGCCGGTGGAGCGCGAAATCCGCCTCACCGCGATCTCGGGCGCCGCGACCGGCAAGGGCAACTACCGCCACTTCATGGAGAAGGAACTGCACGAGCACCCGGTGGTGCTGGGCGACACGCTCACGCAGTATCTCGACCCCTTGACGCGCAGCGTCAGCCTGCCGCCGCTGCCCTTCGACCCGGCCGCGGTGCCGCGGCTGACCATCACCGCCTGCGGCAGCGCCTTCCTTGCCGGCCAGGTCGGCCGCTACTGGATCGAGCAGCTCGCGCGCATCCCGGTGGATGCCGACGTGGCGAGCGAGTTCCGCTACCGCGACCCGCCGCTGGCCGAGGGCGGGGCCGCGATCCTCGTCAGCCAGTCGGGCGAGACGGCGGACACCATGGCCGCGCTGCGCCTGCTGCGCGCGCGCGGGCAGAAGGTGCTCTCGGTGGTCAACGTGCCCGAGAGCAGCATGGCGCGCGAGAGCGACGGCGCCGTGCTGACCGTCGCCGGTCCCGAGATCGGCGTCGCCTCGACCAAGGCCTTCACCGCGCAGCTCGCGGTCCTTGCCTGCCTGGCCATCGGCTTCGGCCGCGCGCGCGGGACCATCACGGCCGAGGACGAGGCGAAGCTCACCGCCGCGCTGCTCGAGGTGCCGGCCAATGCCGCGCTGGTGCTCGAGCGCGACGCCGAGATCCGCGCCATGGCCGCCGAGGTCGCCAAGGCGCGGGACGTGCTGTTCCTCGGCCGCGGGACGATGTTCCCGATCGCCATGGAAGGCGCGCTGAAGCTCAAGGAGATCAGCTACATCCATGCCGAGGGCTATGCGGCGGGCGAGATGAAGCACGGCCCCATCGCGCTGATCGACGCCGCCGTGCCGGTGATCTCGCTCTGCCCCTCGGGGCCGATGTTCGAGAAGACCGCCTCCAACCTGCAGGAGGCCGCGGCGCGCGGCGGGCGCATCATGGCCTTCACCGACGACCTCGGCGCCGAGAGGCTGCGCGCCTTCGCCGAGCGGGTGGTGGTGCTGCCGCGCGTGGGCGCGTTCTCGGCGCCCATCCTGCACGCGATCCCGGTGCAGCTGCTCGCCTACCACGTCGCGGTGCTGAAGGGCACGGACGTGGACCAGCCGCGCAACCTCGCGAAGTCGGTGACGGTGGAGTAGCCCTAATCGGGCTGCGCCCCGAGCAGCCGCAGCACGCGGCCCGTCTCCTCGTATTCCCGGTTCATCCGTGCCTGCAGTTCGGCGCGCGGGCGGAAATCGGGCACCACGCCCCAGTTCGCCGCGACGCGCGCGAAGGTCTCGGTGCGCATGGCCCGCTCGCAGGCGGCCTGCAGGCGGTCGAGCACGGCGGCGGGCGTGGCGCGCGGGGCGAAGAGCGCGGCATAGGAGGGCTGCAGCGCATCCACCCCCTGCTCGCGCGCCGTCGGAACCTCGGGGAAGGCCGGGTGACGGCGCTCGGAGAAGACCGCGATCATCCGCGTCTGGCCGGACCGCGCCATCGGCACGCCGGAGGCCGCGACGATCGCCGCGAAGTCGAGCCGGCCGGCGATCACCTCCGTCAGCGACGCGGCGTCGCCGCGGAAGGGCACATGGGTGTAGTCGCCGCCCGCGGCGGCGCGGATGCGCTCCACGCCGAGCTGCGGCGCCGAGTTCGGCCCGGGCGAGCCGTAGGAGAGCGGCCGCTGCCGCGCCGCGGCGACGAGGCCCTGCAGGTCGCGGATCGGGCTCTCCGCCCTGACCATCAGGCCGAGGATGTTCTCGGTCACGTTGCAGACCGGCGCGACGGCCTCGGGCCCGAGGCCGGTGTTGCGCACGAGATGCGGCTGCACCACCAGCGGCACCAGCGGCGAATAGGCGAGGGTGTGCCCGTCCGGCGCGGCCGCGGCGAGGGCGCGCATGCCCACTACCCCCGAGGCGCCGGACTGCGAGGTGACGACCACGTTCTGCCCGAGCTCGGCGGTGAAGGATTCCGCCAGCGCGCGTGCGACCGCATCGGTGCTGCTGCCGGTCGCATAGGGGTTGATGATGGTGATCGGCCGGTCGGGGAAGGCCATGGCCGCGCCGGGCATGGCCAGCGCGAGGGCGAGCAGCAGGCGGCGCATCGGTCTCACTCCTCGAAGATGGCGACGGCGCGGGTCCAGCCCGCCGAGCCGCGGTGAACCTTCACGGGGAAGCAGGCGATCATGAAGCCGTCCGGCGGCAGGGCTTCCAGGTTGTTCAGCTTCTCCATGTGGCAGTAGCCGATCTCCCGCCCCGCGCGGTGGCCTTCCCAGATGAGCGAGGCGTCGCCCGTCTCGGCCACCTTGCGCCTGGTGTGGGAGAAAGGCGCGTCCCAGGACCAGCCATCCGTTCCCGTCACGCGCACGCCCTGTTCGAGCAGCCACAGCGTCGCCGCGCGGCCCACGCCGCAGCCGCGGTGGATGTAGTCCTCCTGCCCGTAGCGCGCGCCGGCGGCGGTGTTCACCACCACGATCTCGAGCGGCTTCAGCACATGGCCGATGCGCGCGAGTTCGGCCTGCACGTCCGCGGGTGTCGCGACGTAGCCGTCCGGCAGGTGGCGGAAATCGAGCTTCACGCCCGGCTGGAAGCACCAGTCGAGCGGCACCTCGTCGATCCGCCAGGAGGGCTCGCCGCCCGGCTTCAGCCGCTCGTTCATGCGCGAGAAGAAGTGGTAGGGCGCATCGAGATGCGTGCCGTTGTGGGTGCTGATGCGCACGCGCTCGACGGCCGCGTATTCCCCCTCGGGGAGCTGGTCCACGCGGATGCCGAATTCCTCGGCCATGCGCGGGGCGCTCATGCGGTGATCCACGTAGTCGATCTCGGGCAGCATGTGCGGTGGGTCCGAGGCGACGCCGGCCATCAGGGGCGAGGATATGTCCACGATGCGTCGGGGCATGGCGCGCTACTCCTGGGGCCAGGCGGGGGCGGGGGCGATGACGGCGCGGCATTCGCCGAAGCCGATGGGCACGGCGCCGGGCGCCTCGGCGCGGGCGGTGAAGATCACCTCGTCGCCATCCTCGAGCCAGCGGCGCGTCTCGCCGTTCGGCAGGGTCACGGCGCCGGTCAGGCCGATCTCGGCGAGGCAGGCGCGCGCCGTGTCCTCGGGGCCCGAGACGGTGCCGCTGCCGAGCAGGTCGCCCGGCAGCAGGTTGCAGCCGTTGGAGGCGTGGTGCGTCACCATCGCCGCCGCGGTCCAGTACATGGCCGCGAACTGCGTCTCGGTCAGCACGAAGGGCGCCGCGCCGGCCGCGCGCATCGCGGGTGTCAGGATCGCCGCCCTCATGCGGATGGAAAGCGCGCCGTTCGTCCTGTTCCACGCGCTGTCGAGGTAGGGCAGGGCGGGCGGATCCTGCGGCGGCGCCGGCACTTCGAAGGGCGCCAGCGCCTCGGCGGTCACGATCCAGGGCGAGACGCTGGTGGACAGGCTCTTGGCCAGGAAGGGGCCGAGCGGCGGCATCTCCCAGCGCTGGATGTCGCGCGCCGACCAGTCGTTGAGCAGCCCGTAGCCGAAGATGCGCTCCGGCGCGCGGGCCATGGGCACGGGCTCGCCCAGCGCATTCTCCCCGGCGATCCAGATCGCGAGTTCGAGTTCGTAGTCGAGCGCCTCGCTCGGGCCGAAATGCACCGTCCCGTCCTGGCGCTGCCACTGGCCGTTCGGCCTGACGACCGGCTCGCCCGAGACGCGCACCGAACTCGCGCGCGAATGATAGGCCACCGGCAGGTTCCGGAAGGCCTGCGGCAGCGGGTTCTTCGGGTCCCGCCGCACGCCGAGCCGCGCGCAATGGTCGTAGGAGGCCATGAAATCCGAGAAGTTCGCGACCCGCGCCGGCAGCCGCATCCGGGCCTCGTGCATCGGCACCAGGATGCGGTCGGCGAGCGAGGCCGCCGCGGCGCCCTCGGCGAGCAGAGCGGAGACCTGCCGCCGCAGCGCGGCCGAGGCGCTGCGGCCGAGCGCCATCAGCCGGTTCAGCGCCGGCTCGCAGGCCGCCTCGGCGGCCTCGCCGGCGATGAGCCCGGCCTCCTTCGCGGCACGCAGGTCGAGCACGGCATCGCCAATCGCCACACCCGCGCGCGGCGTCTCGCCCGGCCGGTCGAAGATGCCGAGCGGCAGGTTCTGGATCGGGAAGTCGGTGCCGGCCTCGTTCGCCGATGCGACCCAGCTGCGCAGCGCCGGGTCGTGGGTCGCGTCGCGCGCGGCCATGCGTCGTTTCCTCCGTCTCTCGCGCCGATCATGCCCCGCAGGCCGCGCCGCGCAAGGGCGCATGGCTGACAGCCGGGGCCGGGGCGCCTATCTTCGCGCCCACACGAAGGAGGGGCCGCCATGCTCGACGCCGCAGCCAGGATTCCGCTCAAGGACCCCGACCTGTTCCGCCAGGCCAACTACATCGGCGGGCAATGGGTGCAGGCCGCGAGCGGCAAGACCATCGCCGTGCGCAACCCCGCCACCGGGGAGGTGATCGGCAGCGTGCCCGCCATGGGGCGCGACGAGACGCGCCGGGCCATCGAGGCCGCCAACGCCGCCTGGCCCGCCTGGCGCGCCATGCTGGCGAAGGAGCGCGCGGCGATCCTGCACCGCATCGCGGCCCTGATGCACGAGAACGCGGACGACCTCGCCGCCATCATGACGGCCGAGCAGGGCAAGCCGCTCGCCGAGGCGAAGGGCGAGGTGGTCTATTCCGCCTCCTTCATCGAGTGGTTCGCCGAGGAAGGCCGGCGCGTCCATGGCGAGACCATCCCGCAGAACGCCAAGGGCCGCCGCATCCTGGTGACGAAGGAGCCGATCGGCGTCTTCGCCGCCATCACGCCCTGGAACTTCCCCTCGGCCATGATCACCCGCAAGGCCGGGCCCGGCTGGGCGGCGGGCTGCACGGGCGTGATCCGCCCGGCCTCGCAGACGCCGTTCAGCGCGCTCGCCATCGCCGTGCTGGCCGAGCGTGCCGGCATGCCGGCGGGCGTGTGCAACGTGATCACCGGGCCATCCGGCGAGACGGGCAAGGAGCTCACCTCCAACCCGATCGTGCGGAAACTGTCCTTCACCGGCTCGACGGAAGTGGGGCGCGTGCTGCTCGCGCAGTGCGCCGAGACGATCAAGAAGACCTCGATGGAGCTCGGCGGCAACGCGCCCTTCATCGTCTTCGACGATGCCGACCTCGACGCGGCGGTGCAGGGGGCGATGGCGTCCAAGTACCGCAACACCGGGCAGACCTGCGTCTGCGCCAACCGCATCCTGGTGCAGGACGGCGTCTATGACGCCTTCGCGCAGAAGCTGAAGGCGGCGGTGGAGCAACTCAAGGTCGGCCCGGGCATGGAGCCCGGCGTCACCCAGGGCCCGCTGATCAACGCCGAGGCGGTGGCGAAGGTCGAGGAGCACATCGCCGACGCGCTGGCGCAGGGGGCGACGATCGTCACGGGAGGCAAGCGCCACGCCCGCGGCGGCAACTTCTTCGAGCCGACCGTGCTCGCCAACGTCCCGCGCGGGGCGAAGATCTTCGGCGAGGAGACCTTCGGTCCGGTGGCGCCGCTCTTCCGTTTCAAGACGGAGGAGGAGGCGATCCGGCTCGCCAACGACACCGAGTTCGGCCTCGCGGCCTATTTCTACGCCCGCGACGTGGGGCGCATCTTCCGCGTCGCCGAGGCGCTGGAATACGGCATCATCGGCATCAACGAGGGCATCATCTCGACGGCCGAGGCGCCTTTCGGCGGCTTCAAGCAATCCGGCCTCGGGCGCGAGGGCAGCCATCTCGGCATCGAGGAATACCTGGAAGTGAAGTATCTCGCCCTGGGCGGGATCGGCACCTGACCTGGCGCCGGGGGGCTTCATCCCCCCGGAAGCGTTCCGGAGCGCTCCGCATGGCCTTCGACTTCGACCTCTTCGTCATCGGCGGCGGCTCCGGCGGGGTGCGCTGCGCGCGCATCGCCGCGGGCCATGGCGCGCGCGTCGGCGTGGCGGAGGAGCGCTTCTGGGGCGGCACCTGCGTCAATGTCGGCTGCGTGCCCAAGAAGATCATGGTCAATGCCGCCGAATACGGCGCCTGGGCGCAGGACGCTTCGGCCTTCGGCTGGGACATCGCCGCCCATGGCCATGACTGGGCGAAGCTCGCCGCCGCCCGCGATGCCGAGGTCGCGCGCCTGTCCGGCATCTACGCCAAACTGCTCGCCGGCGCGGGCGTCGCGACCTTCGACGCGCGGGCGCGCTTCCTCGATGCCCACACCCTCGATGTCGGCGGCAGGCGCATCACGGCCGAACGCATCGTCATCGCGACCGGCGGCACGCCGACGCGCCTGCCGATTCCCGGCGCGGAACTCGGCCTGGTCTCGGACGACCTGTTCACGCTGAAGGCCCTGCCGAGGCGCGCGGCGGTGATCGGCGCGGGCTACATCGCGGTGGAGTTCGCCTCGATCCTGCGAGGCCTCGGCGCGCAGGTGGAACTGCTCTACCGCGCGCCGCTGCCGCTGCGCGGCTTCGACGAGGACATCCGCGCCGCCGCCGCCGAGGCGCTGGCGGCGAGCGGCATCGCGCTGAACCCGGATGTGACGCCGACGCGCATCGCGCGCATCGAGGACCATCTGATGGTCGCGCTCTCCGACGGCTCCGTGAAGGAGGTGGACGCCGTGTTCTTCTGCACCGGCCGCGCGCCGAACACGGCGGGGCTGGGGCTCGATCGCGCCGGCGTCGCGACCACGCCCTCGGGCGCGATCACGGTGGATGAGGAGCACCGCACCTCGGTGCCGCACATCCACGCGATCGGCGATGTGCTGGACCGCGTGAACCTCACGCCCATGGCGACGGCGGTGGGCCATGCGCTGGCCGATACGCTGTTCGGGAACAAGCCGCGCCGCGCCTCCTACGAGAACGTCCCGACGGCCGTCTTCATGACGCCGCCGATCGGCACGGTGGGGCTGACCGAGGCCGAGGCCGCCGCGCGCGGGCCGGTTGATGTCTATGTCACGCATTTCACGCCCATGCGGCATACCATCACGAAGCGCGCCGGCCGGCGGACGCTGATGAAGCTCGTGGTCTGCCAGCGCACGCAGAAGGTTCTCGGCGCGCACATGCTGGGCGAGGACGCGGCCGAGATCATGCAGGGCATCGGCATCGCGGTGGTGATGGGCGCGACCAAGCAGGATTTCGACCGCACCATCGGCATCCATCCGACCGCCGCGGAGGAATTCGTCACGCTGCGCACGCGCACGCGCGTCGCGGGCGTGCCGGCGGCGGCACAGTGAGATGCCGCGGGCGGCCGTGAGCCTGCGGCGAGGCGCAGGCCGTTCGCCCTACGGCCCGGCCCCGTTCATCCGCGCCTCGAACCCCCGGAACAGCGCCACTGCCTTCGCGTCGAAGAAGGGCAGGATCTGCGTGAGGAACACCCCCGCCGTCCCGCGCCCGTGGTCGATCCAGTAGTAGGTGTTGGCGAGCCCCGCCCAGCCGAGGCCGCCCGCCGCCCGGCCTTGCGGGCTCTGGCCGCGGTTGATGAGGAAGGAAAGCCCCCAGCCGCAGGGCAGGCCGGGGAAGAAATCCACGTCGTTCGTCGCCGCCGGCATGGCGCTCAGCATCGGCTTGACGGCGAGCGGCGCGATCTGGTCCCGCGCCATCTCGGCCACAGTCTCGGGGCGCAGCAGCCTCTCGCGCCCGTGCCGCCCGCCGTTGAGGATCATGCGCGCGAAGGCGAGGTAGTCGCGCGCCGTGGAATAGAGCCCGCCGCCGCCGCTCTCGAACTCCGGGTCCTGCTCGACGACCATGGCGGTCGGCGCGAGGCTGCCGTCCGGCGCGCGGGCATGCACGGGTGCCAGGCGCGCGCGCATGTCCTCGCGCAGGCGGAAGGCGGTGTCGGCCATGCCGAGCGGCCCGAGAATGGCCTCCTGCAGGTGGGCGCCGAGGCGCTGGCCGCTCGCCGCCTCCACCACCCGCCCCGCCCAGTCGAGGCCGATCCCGTAGGTCCAGTCCTCGCCGGGGTCGAAGAGCAGCGGCAGCCGCAGCGCCGCCAGCCGGCCCGAGGGCATGGGCGGCAGGCCGAGCGCCTTGCGCGCGCGGATCGTCTCCGCGCTCCACATCTCGTAGGGGAAGCCGGAGGTATGGGTCAGCAGATGCCGCAGCGTGATCGCCCGCCTCGGCGGCCGCAGCCGCGGCTGGCCTTGCGCGTCGAAGCCCTCCAGCACCTGCGCCTCCGCGATCTCCGGGACCAGCGCGGCCGCGGGCGCGTCGAGGGCGATGCGGCCGGCCTCGACCAGCCGCATGGCTGCCACCGCCACCACCGCCTTGGTCATGGAGGCGATCCAGACCACCGTGTCCGGCTCCATCGGCTCCGGCGCGCCGAGGCGCCGCACCCCGAACCCCCGGACGAAGCCCGCCTGCTCCCGCCCCGCGGCGGCGATCACCACGCCCGGCACCTCGCCGGACTGGACCGCGCCCTGCATCATCGCCGCGACGGCATGCGAAAGTTCCACCTGCGTCCTCCCTGGCTGCACGGCCCGCCGGGCAGCCTCGCACGGTCGCTCGGCTTCCCCCAGCCCCGCCGCCGGGGCTAAGGTGGCGGACTTGCATGCAGGAGAGAGCCAGACGATGAGCGCGCGTGGCTGGAGCCCGGATTCCTGGCGGGCGATGCCGATCCGGCAGGTGCCGGACTACCCGGACCAGGCGGCGCTGGCCGCCATGGAGGGGAAGATCGCGCGGTTTCCCCCGCTGGTCTTCGCCGGGGAGGCGCGGCGCCTCAAGGCCGCGCTCGCCCGCGCCGGGGACGGCGAGGCCTTCGTCCTGCAGGGCGGGGACTGCGCGGAGAGCTTCGGCGACTTCACCGCCAACATCATCCGCGACACCTTCCGCGTGCTGCTGCAGATGGCCGTGGTGCTCACCTTCGGCGGGCAGGTGCCGGTGGTGAAGCTCGGCCGCATGGCCGGGCAGTTCGCCAAGCCGCGTTCGAGCGACACCGAGACGCGGGACGGCGTGACCCTGCCCTCCTATCGCGGGGACATCATCAACGGCCCGGACTTCACCGCCGAGGCGCGCATCCCCGACCCGGCGCGCATGGAATTCGCCTACATGCAGTCGGCGGGCACGATGAACCTGCTGCGCGCCTTCGCCACCGGCGGCTATGCCGACCTGCACCATGTGCATCGCTGGAACCTCGGCTTCGTGGCGCGCAGCCCGCTCGCCTCGCGCTACGAGGACCTGGCCACGCGCATCGACCAGACACTGAGCTTCATGCAGGCGTGTGGCATGTCCGACCTGCCCCAGGTGCGCGAGACCGACTTCTACACCAGCCACGAGAGCCTGCTGCTGCCCTACGAGCAGGCGCTGACCCGCGTCGATTCCACCACCGGTGACGCCTACGCCTGCTCGGCCCACTTCCTCTGGATCGGCGACCGCACGCGCCAGCCCGATGGCGCGCATGTCGAGTTCCTGCGCGGGGTGAAGAACCCGATCGGCATGAAGGTCGGCCCCAGCATGGACGCGGCGGAACTCGTGCGCCTGACCGAGATCCTGAACCCCGCCAACGAGAAGGGGCGCCTGACGCTCATCTCCCGCATGGGCGCGGACAAGGTGGAGGCGAAGCTGCCGCCCCTGCTGCGCGCCGTGCGCGATGCCGGGCGCAACGTGGTCTGGCTGTGCGATCCGATGCACGGCAACACCACCACTGTCGCCGGCTACAAGACGCGCGCCTTCGACGCCATCCTCGCCGAGGTCCGCCGCTTCTTCGACGCGCACGAGGCCGAGGGAACCATCGCCGGCGGCGTGCATGTCGAGATGACCGGCAGCGACGTGACGGAATGCCTCGGCGGCGCGCATCGCCTCTCGGAGGCCGACCTCGCGGCGAATTACGCGACCTCCTGCGACCCGCGGCTGAACGCCGAGCAGTCGCTCGAACTCGCCTTCCTGATCGCGGAGGAGCTGAAGGCCCGCAAGGCCGCCGTCCAGGCGGCCCCGGCCCAGGCGGCGCAGTGAACAAGCCGCCCGCCCTCGGCGCCGGCGCGCTCGGCGAGGCGCTGGCCACCGGCCTGCCCGGCCGCGCCGCGGCCCGGCCCGCGCCGTCCGACACCGACGATGCGGCGATCGCCGCGCGCACGGATAGCTACTTCAACCGCACGAAGCGGATCGTCGCGCGCTTCGGCGATGCGCGCGTCACCTACGCGGTCTTCCTCCGCCGCCCGGTCGTCTCGGCGCCGCGGCTGATGCTGGACTGGCTGCGCGCCGTCGCCGCCGCGCGCGGGACGGAGGTGCGGATCGACCTCGTGCACCAGGAGGGCCAGTGGGTCGGCGCGGGTGACCCGCTCGTCTACATCACCGGCTCCTTCGTCGCGCTGTCGGACCTCGAGACGCTGCTGCTGCAGAAGCTGGGGGCCGCCTGTGTCGCCGCCCACAACGCCTACCAGATGTGCCTGGAACTGCCGCAGGTCGCGTTCCTGGCGATGGAGGCGCGCCACTGCGCCGGCGCCGAGATGCAGGAGATGATGGCCTATGCCGCCTCCGTCGGCAGCCGCGCGGCGCAGCAGGAGGGGGCGAGGGGCTTCATCGGCAACGCCAACGACGCGACGGCGCACTGGTTCGGCCAGAAATCCGGCTACGGCACCATGCCGCACGCCCTGATCGGCTATGCCGGCTCGACCGTGCGCGCGGCCGAGATGTTCCACGAGACCTACCCGGACGATCCGCTGACCGTGCTCGTGGACTATTTCGGCCGGGAGGTGACGGATGGCCTCGAAGTGGCGCGCCGCTTCCCCGACCTCGCGGCGGCGGGGCGGCTCGCGGTGCGACTCGATACCCATGGCGGGCGCTTCCTCGAAGGGCTCGATCCGGCGGAATCCTACGCCGTGCTCGAACGCCACGCGCCGGGCGCGATCCGCCGCTACCGCAGCGAGACGGAACTCCGCCACCTGGTCGGCACAGGCGTCTCGGCCGCGGCCATCTGGCGCATGCGCGAGGCGCTGGACGAGGCCGGCTTCCCGAAGGTGCGCATCGTCGCCTCCTCCGGCTTCGGCGTCGGCAAGTGCCGCGTGATGGCCGAGGCGCGCGCGCCGATCGACGTGGTCGGCACCGGATCCTTCATCCCCGACGCCTGGTCCGAGACCTACGCCACCGCCGACATCGTGGAGTATGACGGCGTGCCGCGCGTGAAGGTCGGGCGCGAGTTCCTGCTGCGGCGCGGCGAGGCGCGGAGGAAGGACGGCGTGGGGCAGTGAGGCGCCGGGCCGGGGCGGGCCGGGGGCGGTGTGCCGCCCTTTGCAGCGATGCGCGCGCTCCGTTCCGGCGGCCCCTCTCACGCTCCTGAAGGGCTTGCACTATGGTGCCGTCATCATGGCCGACACGCTGAAGATCGCGCTCGCGCAGATCAACACCACCCATGTGGGCGCGCTGCGCGACAATGCCGAGCGCATCCGTCGCGCCCGCGCCGAAGGGGCGCGCCTCGGCGCCGACCTCGTGGTCACGCCGGAGTTCTCGGTCGGCGGCTACCTGCCCGAGGATCTGGTCCGCAAGCCCGCCTATGTGGCGGCCTGCACCGAGGTCATCGCCGGCCTCGCCGCCGAGACCGCCGATGGCGGGCCGGGGCTGATCGTCGGCGGGCCGTGGCAGGACGGGGCGAAGCTGCACAACGCGGCCTTCCTGCTCGAAGGCGGCCGCATCGCCGCGCGGCGCGCCAAGCACGAGCTGCCGAACTACGGCGTCTTCGACGAGAAGCGCGTCTTCGACCCCGGCCCCGCGCCCGGCCCGGTGCCCTTTCGCGGCTTCCGCCTCGGGCTGATGGTCTGCGAGGACTGGTGGCTGCCCGCGGTGGCCGAGACGCTGTGCGAGACGGGCGCGGAGATCCTGCTCTCGATCAACGGCTCGCCCTTCGAGGCCGACAAGCACGAGCGCCAGCGCCTGCCGCTCGCGGTCACGCGGGTGGTGGAGACGGGGCTGCCCTTCGTCTTCCTCGGCCAGGTCGGCGGGCAGGACGAGATTGTCTTCGACGGCGCCTCCTTCGTGCTGAACCCCGACCGCTCGCTCGCGCATCTGCTGCCGAGCTTCGAGGAGGAGGTCCGCCTGACCGAGTGGCGGCGGGAGGGCGAGCGCCTCGTCTGCACCCCTGGCGCGATCAGCCGCCCGCCGGAGACGCTCGGGCAGGTCTATGCCGCGATGGTGCTGGGCCTGCGCGACTATGTGGACAAGAACCGCTTCCCCGGCGTGGTGCTGGGCCTCTCGGGCGGGATCGATTCGGCGCTCTCGGCCGCCGTGGCGGTGGATGCCCTGGGCGCGGACCGCGTGCGCGCGGTGATGATGCCCTCGCCCTACACCAGCCAGGAGAGCCTCGAGGATGCGGCAGAATGCGCGCGGCTTCTCGGCATCCGCTACGACGTCATCGGCATCGGGCCGGCCATGGAGGCCTTCACGGCCATGCTGGCGCCGGTCTTCGGCAATCGTCCGCCCGACATCACGGAGGAGAACATCCAGTCGCGCATCCGCGGCCTGACGCTGATGGCGCTGTCGAACAAGTTCGGCGACATGCTGCTGACCACCGGCAACAAGTCCGAGATGTCCACCGGCTACGCCACCATCTACGGCGACATGGCGGGCGGCTATTCCGTGCTGAAGGACGTCTACAAGACCATGGTCTTCGCGCTGAGCCGCTGGCGCAACGCGAACCGCCCGGCGGGCGCGAAGGGGCCGGACGGGGCGGTGATGCCGCTGCGCGTCATCACCAAGCCGCCTTCCGCCGAACTCCGCCCCAACCAGAAGGACCAGGACAGCCTGCCGCCCTATGAGGTGCTGGACGCCATCCTGGAGGGCCTCGTCGAAGGCGAGAAATCCGTGGATGCGCTCGTCGCCGAGGGCCATGACCGCGCGACCGTGCTGCGCGTCTGGCGGCTGCTCGACCGCGCCGAATACAAGCGCCGGCAAGCGCCGCCCGGGGTGAAGATCACGCCGCGCGCCTTCGGCCGCGACCGGCGCTACCCGATCACCAACGGCTTCACGGCGCTGGTGACATGAGCGGCGAGTTCGAGGCGGAGATCTTCCCCCGCGGCGACTACGCCGTGCGGATCATGGACCTCTCCGGCGCCAATGGTTCCGACCCGGTCGAGACCGTCACGGGCTTCATCAGCATCGAGCACGCCAACGCCTTCGCCCGCCGCTATGTGCGCGATTCCGTCGAGCGCTGCCGCGCGCCGGGGATGGACGCCAAGGCCGTGCTCGACGCCTGGTTCGCCTTCGGCGAGGATGCCGAGGTGCTCGGCGCCGGCGACGACGCCTGGGTGAGTCGCAGCGAACTCAAGGACTTCGCCGACACCCCGGTGCGCGACGCCGAGGAGCGCAACTGGCGCGTCCTCGACCCCCGGCGGGACGAGGAGGAGGACGAGGCATGAGCCATGCCGTCCTCTGCGGCGACTTCGCCAGCGACCAGGACCCCGAGGAGGAATGGTCGGTGGAGGGCTTCCGCAGCGCGGAGGCCGCCGCCGAATACGCCCGCCGCTTCGTGCGCGACCAGGTGGAGCACCTGCGCGGCGCATACCCCGATGCCCGCGCGCTGCGGCAGGCCTTCCTGATGTTCGGCGAATACGCCATCGCGCCGGGGCTCGAACTGCAGCCCTGGCTCGAGCACTGCATCGCCAACCCTGCGACGCGCAAGGCCGACACGGACTACCAGGCGCTCGACCCCGACCGATGAAACTGCGCTTCGCCCCTTCGCCGACCGGGCTGCTGCATGTCGGCAATGCCCGCGTCGCGCTCGCCAACTGGCTGCATGCGCGCCGGCATGGCGGCACCTTCGTGCTGCGCCTGGACGACACCGACCGCGAGCGGTCCCGGCCCGAATTCGCCGCGGCGATCGAGGAGGACCTGCATTGGCTCGGCCTCGACTGGGATGAGCGCATCGCGCAGTCCGCCCGCCTCGACCGCTACGCCGCCGCCGCCGAGCGGCTGAAGCAGGACGGCCGCCTTTATCCCTGCTTCGAGACCGAGGAGGAGCTCGCCTTCAAGCGCGAGCGCCGCCGCCGCGAGGGCCGCCCGCCGATCTACGACCGCGAGGCGCTGAAGATGACGCCCGAGCAGATCGCGCGCGCCATCGAGAACGGCAAGCAGCCCTATTGGCGCTTCCGCCTCTCGCCGCGCAGCGTCGCCTGGACCGACCTCGTGCTCGGCGAGCGCCGCGTGAAGCTCTCCGCCATCTCCGACCCCGTGCTGATCCGCGCGGACGGGTCGCCGCTCTACACCTTCACCTCGGTCGTGGACGACCTCGAGATGGCGGTCACGCACGTCATCCGCGGCGAGGACCACGTCACCAACACCGGCATCCAGCTCGACATCTTCGAGGCGCTGGGCGGCGACGCCGCGCGCCTCGCCTTCGCCCACCTGCCGCTGCTGACCGACGAGGAGGGCGGCGCGCTGTCCAAGCGCCTCGGCTCGATCTCGCTGCGCCACCTGCGCAAGGACGGGATCGAGCCGGCGGCGCTCGCGGGCTATCTTGCCGCGCTCGGCACCTCGGCCGACCCGGTGGCGGGCATGCCGCGCGACCTCGCGCCCGGCTACGATCTCGGCCGCGTCTCGCACGCGACCGCGCGCTTCGACACGCGCCACCTGCTCGCGCTGAACCGCCGCGTGCTGCACGAGGCCCCCTTCGCCGCGGTGCGCGACCGCCTGCCCGAGGGCGCGGACGAGGCCTTCTGGCTCGCCGTGCGCGGCAATCTCGACCTGCTGCGCGAGGCGCGCCCCTGGTTCGACATCCTGCGCGGCAGCATCGTCCCGCCGGTGCAGGAGGGCGAGCACGACTTCCTCGCCGCCGCCCTCGCCGCCCTGCCGCCCGAGCCCTGGGACGGCACCACCTGGTCCGCCTGGACCGGCGCGCTGAAGGCGGCGACGGGACGCAAGGGCAAGGCGTTGTTCCTGCCGCTGCGCCTCGCGCTGACGGGGGAGGAGCAGGGGCCGGACCTCGGCACGCTGCTGCCCCTGATCGGGCGGGAGAGGGCGGCCGCCCGCCTGCGCCTTGCGGCCGGCGCTTGAATCCCGGGCGGGATCGGCGCACAAGGATAGGCATGTCCGTGTCCAGGCTCCGCGCATCCGCGCTCTGTCGCTGAACCGTCCCCGAGGGGAAGGTCCTTCCCCGCGCGCCTGCACCTCTCCCTTCGCCGCCGGACCGCCATGACAGACCTCTTCATCCACGACAGCGCCGCGCGCAGGAAGCGCCGCTTCGAGCCGATCGACCCCGGCCATGTGCGGATGTATGTCTGCGGGCCGACCGTCTATGACCTCGCGCATCTGGGCAATGCCCGCCCCGTGGTGGTTTTCGACGTGCTGTTCCGCCTGCTGCGGCGGCTTTATCCAAAGGTGACCTACGTCCGGAACATCACGGACGTGGACGACAAGATCAACGCGCGCTCGCGCGAGACCGGCGAGCCGATCGAGGCCATCACCGCCCGCACCACGGCCGATTTCCACGCCGACATGGCCGCCCTCGGCGCGCTCGAGCCGACCGTGGAGCCGCGCGCGACGCAGCACATCGCCGAGATGATCGCGCTGATCGAGCGCCTGATCGCCAACGGCCATGCCTATGTCGCCGAGGGGCATGTGCTGTTCAGCGTGCCGTCGTTCCGCGACTACGGGAAACTCTCGGGCCGATCGCCGGACGAGCTGCTGGCCGGCGCGCGGGTGGATGTCGCGCCCTACAAGCGCGACGCCGGCGACTTCGTGCTGTGGAAGCCCTCCGACGAGAACACCCCCGGGTGGGAGAGCCCCTGGGGGCGCGGCCGGCCAGGCTGGCACATCGAATGCTCCGCCATGTCGTGGAAGCATCTCGGCGAGGCCTTCGACATCCATGGCGGCGGCCACGACCTGATCTTCCCGCACCACGAGAACGAGGTCGCGCAATCCGTCTGCGCCTTCCCCGGCCGCGGCTTCGCGCGGTACTGGATGCACAACGGCATGCTGCTCGTGAACGGGGAGAAGATGTCGAAGTCGCTCGGCAACTTCATGACCGTGCGCGACATCCTCGCCGAAGGCCCCTGGGCGGGGGAGGCGTTCCGGCTGCTGCTGCTGCGCACGCATTACCGCGCGGCGCTCGATTTCACGATGGAGGGGCTGCGGGAGGCGAAGGCGGAGCTCGACGGGCACTACGCCATGCTGCGGCGCGCGCCTGCGGCGCATGACGAGGGCCTTGCGCGACGCATGGCTGAATGGGTGCTCGAGCCTCTGCACGACGACCTGAACACGCCGCTCGCGCTCGCGCGCCTGCGCGATCTCCGCACGCTCGAGAATGCGCTGACCGTCGGCGGTTCCGCGACGGTGGTGCTGGAACGGATCGGGCTCACGCGGGAGCCCGCGCCCGGCACGGCGGCCGCGGCATTCAGGGAGGCCGCACAGATCCTCGGCATCACGCGCTTCGCACCGGAAGCCTGGGCGCAGGGCCTTGCGGGCGCAGGCAAAGCGACGGCGTCGGGCGACACGCTCATGGCCTCTGCCGTGGCCGGGCCGACCAGGGAGGAGGTGGAATCCGCCATCACCGCCCGCCTCGCCGCCCGCCGCGCGAAGAACTGGGCCGAGGCCGACCGCATCCGCGACGACCTCAAGGCGAAGGGCATCATCCTCGAGGACGGCCCCGCCGGCACCAGCTGGCGCCGCGCTTGACCTTGCCATGACGGGAAGCCGCATCCCATCCGGACCAGCCATCCGCACGGGAGAGACCGACATGACCCGCCTTGCCCTCGCCCTCGCCGCCGCCCTGATCGCCCTGCCCGCCGCCGCGCAGCGCCCGCATCACGGCGGCCATGGCGCCGCGCCGGCCGCGCAGGAGCCGGCCTCCACCCGCGAGTTCCGCGCCGCCAACGAGCGGATGCACCGCGACATGAACATCCGCTTCACCGGCAATGCCGACCGCGACTTCGCCGCCGGCATGATCCCGCACCACCAGGGCGCCATCGACATGGCGCGCGTCGTCCTCCGCCACGGCTCGGACCCCGAGATCCGCGCGCTCGCCGAATCCATCATCCGCGCCCAGGAGGCCGAGATCGCCCAGCTCCGCGCCTTCCTGGCGCGAACCCAGCCGCGATGACCGGCGGGCGGAAGGACGGGCGGGCGAACCTCACGCCGCCCGCGGGCGAGACGCCCGTCATCGTCCTCGTCCGCCCGCAGATGGCGCGCAACATCGGCGCGACGGCGCGCGCCATGGCCAATGGCGGGCTGTGGCACCTGCGCCTCGTCGCCCCGCGCGACGGCTGGCCGCAGCCCGATGCCTACCCCGCGGCCTCGGGGGCGGATGCCATCCTCGACGCCGCGCAGGTGTTCGAGAGCGTGCCGGCGGCGGTGGCGGACTGCCATCGCGTGCTCGCCACCTGTCCCCGCCCGCGCCACGTCGTCATTCCCGTCCGCACTGCCCGCGCGGCGGCCGAGGATCTGCGCGCGATCGCCGCGCGCGGCCTGCGCAGCGCCGTGCTCTTCGGCCCCGAGCGCGCGGGCCTCGAGAACGACGACATGGCCTGCGCCGACACGCTGGTGCGCTACCCGCTCAACCCCGAGCACATGTCGCTCAACCTCGCCCAGGCGGTGATGATCCTCGCCTATGAATGGTGGATGGCGGCCGAGACGACGCCACCGCGCGTGCTGATGACGAACGAGACGCGCGTCGCGACCAAGGGCGAGCTGGAATCCTTCCTCGAGCGCCTCGTCGCGGAACTCGACGCCTGCGGCTTCCTCGACCACGCGCAGAAGCGCCCGGGCATGGTCCGCAACATGCGCCACTGGTTCCAGCGCGGCGAGGTGACCGAGCAGGAACTACGCACGCTGCACGGCGTGGTGACCGAACTCTCGCGCGGCCGCATGCGCCGCGGCCGGCCGGACGTGGCGCCGCCGTGGCGGGACCGCGCGAGCGGCGGGGAGGGCGCCGCCCTCCCTGAAGACCCGGCGGAGGCCGAAAGGCCTCTGGACACCGGAACCTGAGAACGGGCGCCGCCCGGGGCGGCCGCGGCTTCAGATGCCCAGTTCCGCCAGCAGGATCGCCTCCACCTCCGCCCCGGCCGGCAGGGCGGGCGCGAAGGGCGCGCGCAGCACCAGCGCATCGGCACGCGCGAGCGTGGCGAGCATCGAGGAATCCTGCACCCGCGCCGGCGTGACCACCAGCCGCCCCGCCTCATCCACCGACAGCACCGACCGCAGATGGTCCGCGCGCCGGTCGTTCTCGGGCAGCGGCACGGCGGTCAGCACGCGGCGCGTCGGCGGCGGGTCCCCGGGCAGGCCGGACAGGCGCGCGATCGCGGGCATCAGGAACACCACCCCGCACACCATGGCGCTGACCGGATTGCCCGGCAGGCCGAGCACAGGCGTGCGCCCGAGCCGGCCCCAGATCAGCGGCTTGCCCGGCCGCATCGCGATCTTCCAGAAGCCGAGCTCGAAGCCCTCCCCGCCCAGGGCCGACTGGATCAGGTCATGCTCGCCCACGCTCGCCCCGCCGGTCGTCACCAGCAGGTCGAAGGCATGCGCGGTCGCGGCGACGCCGGCGATCGCGGCGGTGTCGTCGGGCGCGATCGGCAGCACCACCGCATCGCCGCCCGCCGCCTTCACCAGCGCGGCCAGCGCATGCGCGTTGGAGGAGACGATACCGCCCGGCGGGATCGGGTCGCCGGGCAGCGCGATCTCGTCGCCGGTGGCGAGGATGCCGATGCGCGGGCGCCGATGCACCGCGAGCCAGGGGTTGTTCGAGGCGGCGGCAAGGCCGATGTCGCGCGCGGTCAGCTTCCGTCCCGCCGGTAGCACCTCGCTGCCCTCGGCGAAATCGAGCCCGCGCCGGCGGATCCAGCGGCCGGGGGTGACCGCCTCCCGCACCCGCACGGCATCGCCTTCCGCCACCGCGTCCTCCTGCAGCAGGATCGCGTCCGCGCCATCGGGCACGAAGCCGCCGGTGAAGATGCGCACGGCCTCGCCCTGCCCGACGCGGCCGGCGAAGGGCCGGCCGGCGGGGGCCGAGCCGATCACCGCGAGCACCGCGCCTTCCGCCGCATCGGCCGCGCGCACCGCATAGCCGTCCATGGCCGAGACATCGGCCGGCGGCTGGGTCAGCCGCGCGACCACGGGCCGCGCCAGCACGCGGCCCGCGCCATCCGGCAGCGCTACCGTCTCGGCCGCGGTCGGGCTCAGCGCGGCGAGGATGCGCGCGCGCGCCTCCTCCACCGGAAGCAGGTCACTCGCCACGGAACTCGCCCGACTTGCCGCCTGCCTTGTGCACGAGGCGCACATCCTCGATCCGCATCGAGCGGTCCACCGCCTTGACCATGTCATAGACGGTCAGGGCCGCGACGGTCACGGCGGTCAGGGCCTCCATATCGACGCCTGTGCGGCCGGTGAGCGTCACCGTGGCCTCGATCGCCACCGCGTCCTCGCCCTCGGGTTCCAGCTCCACCGCGACCTTGCTGATCATCAGCGGATGGCAGAGCGGGATCAGCTCCGCGGTCCGCTTCGCCGCCATGATGCCCGCGATGCGCGCCACACCCAGCACGTCGCCCTTGCCCGCGCGCCCCTCGCGGATCAGCGCGAGGGTGGCCGGCTGCATCACGATCCGTCCGCGCGCGGTCGCGCTGCGCGCCGTCTCCGCCTTGGCCGAGACATCCACCATGGCCGCGCGGCCGGCGGCGTCGAAATGCGTCAGCGCCATCAGCGCGCTTCGACCAGTTCGCGCGCCGCCGCCGTCACGTCGGCCTGGCGCATCAGGTGCTCGCCGACCAGGATGCAATGCGCCCCGGCCATGGCCATGCGCCGCACATCGGCGGGCGTGCGGATGCCGCTCTCGGCCACCGGCAGGCGGTCGGCCGGGACCAGGGGCGCGAGCTGCTCGGTGGTCGCGATGTCGGTCTGCAGCGTGCGCAGGTCGCGGTTGTTGATCCCGATCAGCCGCGTGTTCAGCCCGAGCGCGCGGTCGAGCTCGCGCCGGTCATGCACCTCGGCCAGCACCGCCATGTCGAGCGCATGGGCGATCTCGAGCAGCTCCGCCGCCGTCGCGTCGCTCAGGCAGGCCATGATCAGCAGGATGCAGTCCGCACCCATGGCGCGGGCCTCGAAGACCTGCCAGGGATGGATCATGAAGTCCTTGCGCAGCACGGGCAGGGAGCAGGCGGCCCGGCCGGCCTCCAGATGCTCCCGCGCGCCCTGGAAATACGGCCCGTCGGTCAGGATGGACAGGCAGGCCGCCCCGCCCGCCTCGTAGGCCTTCGCGAGCGCCGGCGGGTCGAAGGGGTCGCGGATCAACCCGCCCGAGGGCGAGGCGCGCTTGATCTCCGCGATCAGCCCGGTGCGGCCCTCGCCGATGCGGGCGCAGAGCGCGCCGACGAAGTCGCGCACCGGCGGCGCATTGGCCGCCGCGCGCTCGATCTCCGCCTGCGGCGTCGCGGCCATGCGCTCCGCGACCTCCTTCTCCTTGTCGGCGATGATGCGGACCAGCACGTCGGGCACCTCGACGGCGGCGGCCTTGGCGGTGGCGATGTGGGGCGCGTTCATGCGGCAGCGTCCTTGGGAGGGCAGGCGGCGCGGAGGCGGGCGAGTACCCCATGGGCGGCGCCCTCGTCCAGCGCGCGGGCGGCCAGCGCCGCGCCCTCGCGCAGCGTCGCGGCGCGGCCGGCGACGATCAGCGCCGCGGCGGCATTGAGCAGCACCACGTCGCGATAGGGCCCGGCCGCCCCCTGCAGCAGCGCCTCGAGCGCTGCGGCATTGGCGGCCGGGTCCCCGCCGCGCAGCGCCTCGGTCGGCGCGCGGGGCAGGCCGGCATCCTCGGGTGTCACGGTGAATTCGCGGATGCTGCCGTCGGCCTCGAGCGAGACCACCTGGCTCTCGCCCGCGAGCGTCAGCTCGTCGAGGCCCTGGCCATGCACCAGCCAGGCGCGCTCGCTGCCCAGCCGCGCCAGCGCCTCGGCCATCGGGCGCAGCCATTCGGGGGCGAAGGCGCCGGTCATCTGGCGCTTCACCCGCGCCGGATTGGCCAGCGGCCCGAGCAGGTTGAAGATGGTCCGCGTGCCCAGTTCCACCCGCGGGCCCGCGGCGTGCCGCATGGAGGCGTGGTGCCGCGGGGCCATCAGGAACACCATTCCCGCCTCGCGCAGCACGGCGGGCAGGCGCTCGAATGGCACGTCGAGCGAGATGCCGAGGGCCGAGAGCGCATCCGCCGCCCCCGAGCGAGACGACAAGGCGCGGTTGCCGTGCTTGGCCACGGGCACGCCGCAGCCGGCCACCACCATCGCCGCGGCGGTCGAGATGTTCAGCGTTCCCGCCGCATCGCCGCCGGTGCCGACGATGTCCATGGCATCGGGTGGCGCCTCCACCGCCACCATGCGCGCGCGCATGGCGCGCACGGCGCCGGTCATCTCGGCCACCGTCTCCCCGCGCACGCGCATGGCCATCAGCAGGCCGGCGATCTGCGCCGGTGTCGCCTCCCCGCCCATGATGATGCCGAAGGCTTCCTCCGCCTCGGGCTCGGACAGGCGCTCGGCGGCGGCGAGGCGCGCCAGGATCGGCTTGAGCGACATTGCCTCAGGCCGCGGCCGGGGCCGCCAGGGTCGCGCCGGCCAGTGTCAGGAAGTTGCGCAGGATGTCGTGGCCATGGGCCGAGGCGATGCTCTCGGGGTGGAACTGCACGCCGGAGATCGGCAGCGCCCGGTGCTTCAGCCCCATGATGAGCCCGTCCTCGGTCCAGGCCGTCACCTCGAGGCACTCGGGCAGGCTCGCGCGGTCCACGATCAGCGAATGGTAGCGCGTCGCGGCGAAGGGGGAGGGGATGCCGGCGAAGATATCCGTGCCGTCGTGGTGGACCTGCCAGACCTTGCCGTGCACGGGCTCGGGCGCGCGCACCACCTGCCCGCCGAAGGCCTGGCCGATCGCCTGGTGGCCGAGGCAGACGCCGAGCACCGGCAGCCGCGCCTCGGCGGCGAGGCCGATCAGCGGCAGGCAGATGCCGGCCTCGTTCGGCGTGCAGGGGCCGGGGGAGAGCACGACCGCCTCGGGCTTCATGGCGAGCACGCCCTGCGGGTCGATGGCGTCGTTCCGCCGCACCTCCACCCGCGCCCCGAGATCGCCGAGGAAATGGAAGAGGTTGAAGGTGAAACTGTCGTAGTTGTCGATCAGCAGGATCATGGCCGGTGATCCTTGGACCCGCGGGGCGGGGGAATCAAGGGCGGCGCGGCCGCGGGGGCTGGGACAGGCCGCCCGGGCGCAGTAGCCTGCCCGCATGAGCCGAGTCCGCGCCCCTCGCCGCCGCCTCGCCGGGCAACCTCCCGGCACGGCCGGGCGCGCGCCCGCCGCCGCGCGCGGTCAGGCCGCGCTCCCGTGCGGCGGTGCGGCATGATCGACGCCCTGGCCGAGGTTTCCTGGCGGCTGCCGGCGGTGGTGCTGGCCCTGGTGGCCGGGGGCCTCGTGGTGCGGCGCATCGCCGGGAGCACCGGCGCGGTGGTCGGCATGGTCATGATCTGGCTGGCGCTCGCCATCATCACCGTCTGGACGACGCTGAACCTGATCGAGGCGCTGACGCTGTTCGGCACCTGACCGAAGCCCGAGGCGTTCGCCCGGCGGCCTGCGCCCCGCCCGGTCAACCCGGATGGGCCGGCGCGGGCAGGTCCCCCGTCCTGATCGCCTGCGCCGCGCGCGCGGCGGCCGCCTGCCAGTCGGCCCCGCCGCCCGGGCAGCGCAGGAGCCGCAGCGAGGGATACCAGAGCGGGGTCTGCTCCGCGTGCAGCCAACGCCAGTCGCCCTGGCAGCCATGCATCAGCATCAGCGCCGGCCGGCCGAGCGCGCCCGCGAGATGCACCACCGCCGTGTCCACCGACACCACGAGGTCGAGCGCCATGATCGCCGCCGCCGTGTCGAGGAACCAGTCCGGCCCGTTGTCGATTTCCCGGCCCAGCCGGTCGAGCGGGAAGGCGGCGTCCTGCGCCTCGCCCGGCCCCTTCTGCAGGGCGAAGAGCCGCACCCCCGGCAGCGCGGCGAGCGGCGCGAAGGCGGCAAGCGGCGCCGAACGGTTGGCATCCACCGGCGCCGCCGGGTTGCCCTGCCAGACGATGCCCACGCGGAAGCCCTCGGCGCCGATGCGCGTCCGGAGCCGCGCGAGGCGATCGGGCTCGGCGGCGAGGTAGGGCACCCGCCCGCGATACGCCCGCGGCGAGAGGCCCAGCGCGCGCGGCAGGTCGAGCATGGGCAGCCAGGCCCGCAGCCCCGCCACCCGGCCCGGCGTGTCGCTCGCGCGCAGGTCGATGCCGTCGCAGAGCGGCCCGAGCAGCCGGTGCAGCCGCCGGTCCAGCACCGCATGGACCCGCACCCCGCGCGCGGCGAGCATGGGCAGGTAGCGCGCGAACTGGATGGTGTCGCCCAGCCCCTGCTCGCCCATCACCAGCACCGCGGCGGGCGAACCCTCGCCGCGCCAGGGCGGGATGGGCACGGGGCCGCCGGGCCCGGGGCGGGTGACGCGGGGGAAGGCCGCGGGCATCAGCTCGAAGCGGACCTGGTAGGCCTCCCAGGCCTCCTCCCAGGCGCCGGCCTGGAACAGGCAGCGCGCCAGCGCGGCGCGGATGCGGGCATCGCCGGGCAGCAGGGCGGCCAGGCTGCGCAGGGCCGCCGCCGCCTCCACCGCCCGCCCTTCGCGCCGCGCCGCCTCGGCCAGCGCGAGCAGCGGCGCGGGGTCAGCCGTTGCCGCGCTCACGCCGGCCGGCGGCGAAGCGCACGGCCTCCTCGGCGGCGCGGAACAGGGCGCGGGCCTTCTGCACCGTCTCCTCGTACTCGGCCTTGGGGTTGCTGTCGGCCACCACGCCCGCGCCGGCCTGGACATGCATGATGCCGTCCTTCACCAGCGCGGTGCGCAGCGCGATGCAGGTGTCCATGCCGCCATCGGCGCCGAAATAGCCGATGCCGCCGGCATAGAGGCCGCGCCGCGAGGGTTCCAGCTCCTCGATGATCTCCATCGCGCGGATCTTGGGGGCACCGGTCAGCGTGCCCGCCGGGAAGCCCGCACAATAGGCGTCCAGCGCATCGAGCCCCGCCCGCAGCCTCCCCTGCACCTCCGAGCCGATGTGCATCACCTGCGAATAGCGCTCGACCTGGAACTGCGCCGTGACCTTGACCGTGCCGATCTCGGCCACGCGGCCGACATCGTTGCGCCCGAGGTCGAGCAGCATCAGGTGCTCCGCCCGCTCCTTCGGGTCGGCGAGCAGCTCGGCCTCCAGCGCGCGGTCCTCCTCCGGCGTCGCGCCGCGCCGCCGCGTGCCGGCGAGCGGGCGCACCGTCACGGTGTTGTCGCGGCAGCGCACCAGGATTTCCGGGCTCGCCGCCACCACCGAGAAGCCGCCGAAATCCCCGAACACCAGGAAGGGCGCGGGGTTGATCCGCCGCAGCGCGCGGTAGAGGGCGAAGGGCGGCAGGGCGAAGGGCACCGAGAAGCGCTGCGACGGGACGATCTGGAAGGCATCGCCGGCGCGGATGTACTCCTTCGCCTTCTCCACCGCGGCGATGTAGCCGGCCTCGGTGAAATTGCTGTCGGGCTGGGCGAGGCGCGGCAGGTTGGCCGGCGGCGCGGCGCGCGGCACCGGCCGGTCGAGCGCGGCCTCGGCCTCGTCGAGGCGCGCCTCGGCGGCCTCGATCAGCGCGCCCGGCTCGCCGCCGGGCCAGACCGGGGCGCAGAGCGTCAGCGTGTCCCGCACATGGTCGAAGATCGCCATCAGCGTGGGCCGTGTCAGCACCGCATCGGGGATGCCGAGCACATCCGGCTTGAGCGAGGGCAGCTTCTCGATCAGCCGCACCATGTCGTAGCCGAGATAGCCGAACAGCCCCGCCGCCATCGGCGGCAGCCCGGGCGGGACGGCCATCCGCGCCTCGGCGATGGTCCGGCGCAGGCTGTCGAGCGCCGCGCCGGGCTCGGGTTCGAAGGCGTGGGGGGCGGTCAGCGCGTGGCGGTTCACCTCCGCCCGGCCGTCGCGGCAGCGCCAGACGAGGTCGGGCGCAAGGCCGATCGCGGAATAGCGGCCGCGCGCGGCGCCGCCTTCGATGGATTCCAGCAGGAAGGCATGGGCCTGCGCGCCGCCCGTCAGCTTGAGGAAGGCGCCGACCGGGGTGTCGAGGTCGGCCACGCGCTCGCGCACCAGGATGGCGCCGCGCCCGGCCTCCAGCGCCGCCCGGGCGCTGCCCGCGGACATCTCGTTCATCGGCCGCTCACCTGCTCCAGCAGCTGCGTGTTGATGCGCACATTGGCACGGGCGCGCAGGGCCACGGCGAATTGTTCCTCGAGCTCGTCCTGCATGGACTGCTCGATCTCCCCCCTCATCCGGCCCAGGCCCAGCGGGTCGGAGGCCGGGTCGAAGCGCAGCACCTCGACCAGCCGCGCCACCGCGAAGCCGTCCCGCGTCTCGACCATGGTCGGCGCCTGCCCGCTCGCCTCGAACAGCGGCGCGACCAGCTCGGGCGGCAGGGGCGCGGCGGTCGCCGGGTTGCGGCCGAAGGGGCCGACGCGCTGGAAGGGCAGCCCGGCCTCCTCCGCCACCTCGGAGAGCGGGCGGCCGGTCCCGGCGGCGGCGAGCACCGCCGCGGCGCGCTCCTCGGCGGCGCGGCGGCGCGCATCGGCGAGGTAGGCGGCGCGGACCTGCGCCTCCACCGTCTCGAAGGGCCGCAGCGCGGGCGGGCGCACCTCGCGGATCTCGATGGCCACGAAGGCCTCGCCCATCTCGGTCATGCGCGGGGCGTCGCCCTGCCGGGCGGCGAAGATCGCGCGCAGGAGGTCGGCGCGCTGCGCCTCGGGCACGGGCAGGCTCGCGGCGCCGCCCTCGGGCGCATTCCCGGCGGCATCGGTGGTGACGGTGGCGACGGCGAGGCCGAAGCGCTGCGCCACATCCGCAAGGCCGGCGCCGCCGGCGAGCGCATCCTCGACCCGGTTGGCGCGCTCATAGGCGAGGTCGAGCGCCCTGTCGCGCGCCACCTCGAGGCGCAGCGCGCCGCGCACCTGCGCGAGCGTCCGGCTCTCGGCCGGCTCGACGCGCTCGACCTGCAGCACATGCCAGCCGAAGGGGCTGCGCACCGGGTCCGTCACGCCGCCCGCGGGGGCGGCGAAGGCGGCGGCGCCGACCGTCTCGATCGGCATGGCGGCGCGGTCGAGCAGGCCGAGATCCGCCGCCGTGCCGCCCGCCGCCACGGCCTGCGCCTCGATCGCGGCGAAATCGGCGCCGCCGCGCCAGGCCTCGGCCAGGGCGCGCGCGGCCTCCTCCGTGGGCAGAACGGCCTGGCGCAGCGCGCGGCGCTCGGGCGTCTCGAACTGGGCGCGGCGCTGCTCGAAGGCCTGGGCGAGCGTCGCCTCGTCGAGCTCGATCTCCCCGGCCACCGCCTCGGCCGACAGGACCGCGACCGCCACCTCGCGGTATTCGGGCGCGGAGAACTGCGCCGGGTTGTTCTCCTGGAAGCGGCGGAGCTGCGCCTCGGTCGGCGCCTCGGGCTCGGGCATGGCGGCGCGGGCGACCTGCACCACCTCGGCCACCCGGCGCTCCATCAGCCAGGCGAGCAGCGGCGCCGCGAGGGCATCCGGCCCGGCCGCGCCCGCGCGCACCGCGCCGGCGAGCTGCTGGCGCAGCACGTCGCCCGCCACGACCTGCAGGAACTGCGCCTCGTTCAGCTCGTTCTGGCGCAGCAGGCTGTCGAAGATGGGGCGCGAGAAGGCGCCGTCCGCCCCGCGCAGCCCGGGAATGGAGAAGACCGTGTCGCGCACCGCCGCGGCCGGGGCGACGATGCCCAGGCGCTGCGCCTCGGCGCGCAGGGCGCGGTCGGAGATGAGCTGCTCGAGCGAGGCGGCGGCGACGGCGCGGCGGACATTCTCGTCCGGGTCGAAGCGGGCGCCGAGCTGGCGGGCGAGGCGCGCCATCTCCCGCCGCGCGGCGTTCTGCGCCTCGGTCAGCTCGATCGCGCTGTCGCCGACGCGCGCGACCGCCGTCTCGCGGCCGAGGTTGCGCACCACGTCCTCGATCCCCCAGACGGCGAAGGAGAGGATGAGGAGGGCGAAGAGGATCTTGGCGACCCAGGTGCCGGCCATCCGGCGGAGCGCGGTGAGCATGCCGGGCTGATTAGCCGCCCCACCCCGGCGGCGGAAGGGGCGGCGAGACCCGCCGGCCCGCACCCCCGGGTTGGAGCCGCCCGGCATTTCCGTTACCTCGCGCCCGGAACGCCGCGAGGAGACGCCCATGACGCCCGGAATCCGCCCCCTCATCGCCGGGAACTGGAAGATGCACGGCCTCGCCGCCGACGGCCTCGCGCTCGCCCGCGCGGTGGCGGCCGGCGCGGCGGGGGTCGGGGCGGAGCTGCTGGTCTGCCCGCCGGCCACGCTGGTGGCCGCGGTGGCGGCGGCGCTGGCGGGAACGCCGGTCGCCGTGGGGGGGCAGGACTGCCACGCCGCCCCCAAGGGCGCCCATACCGGGGACATCGCCGCGCCGATGCTGGCCGATGCCGGGGCGCGCTACGTCATCCTCGGCCATTCCGAGCGCCGCGCCGCCTACCGCGAGACCGACCCGACCGTGCGCGCCAAGGCCGAGGCGGCGATCACCGCGGGCCTCGTGCCCATCGTCTGCGTCGGCGAGCCGGAGGACGACCGGCTGCTCGGCCGGGCGGAGGAGGTGGTCGCCGAGCAGATCGCGGGCAGCCTGCCGCCGGGCTTCGGCGCGGCGGGCGGGGTGGTGGCCTATGAGCCGGTCTGGGCGATCGGGACCGGCCGCACGCCGACCGAGGCCGACATCGCGGCCATGCATGCCATGATCCGCGCCCGGCTGGTCGCCGCCTTCCCGCAGCACGGGGGCGGGCTGCGCATCCTCTATGGCGGCTCGGTCAAGCCCGCGAATGCCGCCGCCATCCTGGCCCTGCCGCATGTGGACGGGGCGCTGGTGGGCGGCGCGAGCCTGGTCGCGGAGGATTTCCTCGCCATCGCCCGCGCGGCGGGGTAGCCCCGGGGCCTTCCCTTCGCTAGATACGCGGCGCCATGACCACCGTCCTGCTCGTCCTGCACCTCTTCGTCACCCTGGCGCTGATCGGCGTCGTGCTGCTCCAGCGCAGCGAGGGCGGCGGGCTCGGCATCGGCTCCTCCGGGGGCATGGGCGCCTTCATGGGCGGGCGCGGCACGGCGAACCTGCTGACCCGCGGCACGGCCATCCTGGGCACGATCTTCTTCGTGCTGGCGCTGACGCTCGCGATCCTGAACCGCGGCGCGGGCCAGCAGAACCGCTCGATCCTCGATTCGCCGCCGCCCGCCGGCGCCCCCGCGGCGCCCGCGATCCCGGCGCTGCCTGCCGTCCCGACCAACTAACCCAGTCTTCGCAATCACTTCCTGGCGCAAGGCCGCCCCGCGCCGCGTGCGGGTGGCGGGGCCGTGCGCGGCTTGTTATGGAGGGCGCCCATGGCGCGGTTCGTCTTCATCACCGGCGGCGTGGTCTCCTCCCTCGGCAAGGGCATCGCATCCGCCTCGCTCGGCGCGTTGCTGCAGGCGCGCGGCTACAAGGTCCGCCTGCGCAAGCTCGACCCCTACCTCAACGTGGATCCGGGGACGATGAGCCCCTACCAGCACGGCGAGGTCTATGTGACCGACGACGGGGCGGAGACCGACCTCGACCTCGGCCACTACGAACGCTTCACGGGTGTTGCGGCGCGCAAGGCGGACAACTGGACCACGGGGCGGCTCTACCTCGACGTGATCGCGGCGGAACGGCGCGGGGACTATCTCGGCGGCACGGTGCAGGTCATTCCGCACATCACCGACAAGATCAAGGAAGTCATCCAGGCCGAGACCGACCACTACGACTTCGTGCTGGTCGAGATCGGCGGCACCGTCGGCGACATCGAGAGCCTGCCATTCCTCGAGGCCATCCGCCAGCTCGCCAACGAGCTCGGGCCGCAGCGCAGCCTCTTCATGCACCTGACGCTGGTGCCCTACATCCCGTCGGCCGGGGAGCTGAAGACCAAGCCCACGCAGCATTCGGTGAAGGAGCTGCTCGGCCTCGGCATCCAGCCGCAGATCCTGCTCTGCCGCTGCGACCGGCCGATCCCGGAGAACGAGCGGCGCAAGATCGCCCTCTTCTGCAATGTCCGCCCCGAGAGCGTGATCCCCGCGCTCGATGCCGGCACCATCTACGAGGTGCCGCTCAAGTACCACGAGGAGGGGCTGGACCAGGAGGTGCTGCGCCATTTCGGCCTCTCGGCCTATGGCGAGCCGGACATGCGCCGCTGGCAGGCGATCGTGCAGTCCATCAAGCAGCCGGAGGGCGAGGTCACCATCGCCGTCGTCGGCAAGTACACGAACCTGCTCGACGCCTACAAGTCGCTGGCGGAGGCGCTGACCCACGGCGGCATCGCGCACAATGTGCGGGTGCGGCTCGACTGGGTGGACAGCCAGATCTTCGAGAACGACGCCGCGGCCGTCGCGCGGCTCGAGAAGGTCAACGGCATCCTCGTGCCCGGCGGCTTCGGCGAGCGCGGCAGCGAGGGCAAGATCGAGGCCGTCCGCTTCGCCCGCGAACGCAAGGTGCCCTTCTTCGGCATCTGCTTCGGCATGCAGATGGCGGTGATCGAGGCGGCGCGGAACCTGCTCGGCATCAAGGGCGCCTCCAGCACCGAGTTCGGCCCCTGCGAGGAACCGGTGGTCGGGCTGCTGACCGAATGGCTGCGCGGCAACGAGCTCGAACGCCGCAACGCCAATGGCGACCTCGGCGGGACGATGCGCCTCGGCGCCTATCCGGCGCGGCTCGCGGAGGGTTCGCTGGTGCGCGAGGTCTATGGCGCGGCCGAGATCCAGGAACGCCACCGCCACCGCTACGAGGTCAACGTCGCCTATCGCGAGCGGCTGGAGGCGGCCGGGCTGCGCTTCTCCGGCATGTCGCCCGACGGCGTGCTGCCCGAGATCGTGGAATACCCCGACCATCCCTGGTTCATCGGGGTGCAGTACCACCCCGAGCTGAAGTCGAAACCCTTCGACCCGCACCCGCTCTTCAAGGGCTTCATCGGCGCGGCGGTGAAGCAGGCGAGGCTCGTCTGATGCGCACGGTCCAAGTGCGGGGCGTGGCGATCGGCAATGCGCTGCCGCTCGTCTTCCTCTCCGGCCCCTGCCAGATCGAGAGCCGCGCCCACGCCCTGGAGACCGCGGCCGCGCTGGCCGAGATGGCCGCCGCCGCCGGCGTGCCGCTGATCTACAAATCCTCCTTCGACAAGGCGAACCGCACCTCCGTGAAGGCCGCGCGCGGCATCGGCATGAAGGAGGGCCTCGCCATCCTGGCCGAGGTGCGCGAGGCCACGGGGCTTCCCGTGCTGACCGACGTCCATGCCCCCGAGCAATGCGCCCCCGCGGCCGAGGCGGTGGACGTGCTGCAGATCCCGGCCTTCCTCTGCCGCCAGACCGACCTGCTGATCGCGGCCGGGCAGACGGGGCGCGCGATCAACGTCAAGAAGGGCCAGTTCCTCGCCCCCTGGGATATGACGAACGTCGCGGCCAAGATCGCCTCCACCGGCAACGAGAACATCCTGCTCTGCGAGCGGGGCGTCTCCTTCGGCTACAACACGCTGGTCGCCGACATGCGCGCACTGCCGATCATGGCGCAGACCGGATACCCGGTGGTCATGGACGCGACCCATGCCGTGCAGCAGCCGGGCGGGCAGGGGACCAGCAGCGGCGGCCAGCGCGAATTCGCCCCCGTGCTGGCGCGCGCGGCGGTGGCGGTGGGCGTCGCGGCGGTGTTCATCGAGACCCACCCGGACCCCGACCACGCGCCGTCGGACGGCCCGAACATGATCCCGCTGCGCGAGATGCCGGCGCTGATGGCGCGACTCAAGGCCTTCGACACGCTCGCCAAATCGGGGTGAGGCCGTGCGGCGGGCGGGGTCGCGCGAAGGGCTCGGGGCCGGCGCGCCCGGCCTCCTTGTGTTCGCCCTGCACGGGGGGCGTGTCCGGCCGGGCGCCGCCTGCGGCCTGACGGCGTGCCTTCGCGACTCGGGGGCGGCCCCGGTGGATGCGGGCGCGGCGCGCATCGCCGGGCCGGATGGGCCTCTGCCCGCCGCGACTCGCCCTGCCCCGCGCGGGGTGCGCGTCCCGTGAGCGAACCGCGCATCCCGAAAGGCCATGGCGCGGCGCGCCGGCCGGTCGTGGCATCGGTGATCCTCGCCGTGATGCTCGGCGTGCTCTGGTGGTCCGTGCCGGGCGGGCTGGCGGCGCTGCGCGCGGCGGAATGGCACCCGGAAGCGGTGCTGGCGGTGCTCGGCGCCCATCTGCTCTTCCTCGGCGCCTTCGGCTGGATCGCCTGGATGTTCTGGGCCGGGCGGCGGCCGGGGGATGGCGGGTAGCGATCACGCCGGATCGCCTGCTGCCAGCGGGCGAGAGGACGGGGCCCGCGCCCGGCGGCGTCAGATCGTCTGCCCGCGCAGGAAGCCGAGGGCGGGCAGCGGCGTCCATTTGCGCGGCAGGTCGGAGCGCCGGATCGGCGCCACGGAATAGGCCGGAATGGGCTGCTTGGCGCGGGCCAGCCAGTCGGCGTAGTCGCGCACCTGCTGGTCCCGCCAGGCGCGGTCGTTCAGCGCCTGGGCGCGGGAGCGGAACACTTCCGCGATCCGGGACCGCCGCCCGACCGTCGCCACGACGGCCCAGAGCGTGTCGTCATCCCCGCCACGGACATTGACCAGGATCCCCACGACGCAAACGGTGGCAAATCCGGGGGCGGCGGGTCAAGCGCCCGCGAGGGGGGCTCACGCCGCGGCGGCAGCCGGCATCCCGATGCGGTCGAGCGGGCCGAACTCGCGCTCCAGCAACGGCTTCACCTGCGCCTTCCAGGCCGCGATCGAGCGCAGCGCGGTGCCGAGCGGCATGTCGCCCACATGGCATTGCAGCAGGTAGTGGCAGGGGCTGGCCGCGCGGATCTCGGCGGCCATGCGCGCGGCGACGGTGGCGGCGTCGCCCACCATCATGTGCGCGCCCATCTCCTCGAGGCTCGGCTCGCCCTCCCAGGGCTTCTCGACCAGCATGCCGCCGTCCATCGCCTGTTCCCGCCGGCGCAGCGCCTGGGAGAGGCGGATCTGCCAGCGGGCATTCTCGAGGAAGCGCGCGGCCTCCTCGCGGTCCTCGGTGATGCAGAAGGGACGCATGGCGCCGAAGCGCAGCGTCTCGGGCGCCTTGCCGGCGTTGCGCCACACGCCCTCGAAGCGCGCCCGCGCGGCAGCGAGCATGGCCGGGGTGAAGTGCCGCGGCGTGACCATCACCACGCAGTCGCGCTCGGCGGCATAGCGGTGCAGGTCGGCGTTGTCGCCGGCGACGTAGACATCGGGCAGGCCGCGCACCGGGCGCGGGGCGATGTGCATCTCGGGCAGCGCGTAGTGCCTGCCCTGGTGGGTGAAGGTCTCGGCGGCGAAGGCCTTCTCCATCATGGCCATCACCTCGAGCAGGCGGGCCGGGGCTTCCGCGAGATCCTGGCCGAAGCGCTCGAACTCGTATGGCTGGTAGCCGCTGCCGATGCCGAGCACGAGCCGCCCATGGGTCAGCGAATCCACCATCCCGATCTCGGCGAGCAGGCGCGAGGGATGGTAGAGCGGCACGATCACCACGCCCGAGCCGAGCCGGATGCGCGAGGTGTGCGCGGCCATGTGCGCGACCATCATCAGCGGCGAGGGACAGACGCAGTAGTTCGAGAAATGGTGCTCGGCGAACCAGGCGATGGCGAAGCCGGCTTCCTCGGCCGCCTTCACCTGCGCCACCGCGTCGTCGTAGATGGCCGCGGTCGGCGTGCCGCGCGTGCGATAGCCCATCAGGCAGAACAGACCGACATCCATGGCGCGTTCCCTTCCGTGCTTGCGGGCATGCTCCCGCGAAGCGGGCGCCGGGCGCAACCCCCCGCCCGGCTTGCCGCCGCGGCGCTGCCGCGCTGATCTGGGCGGCGACAGCGAGGGGGCGTTGGCGTGATCATCATCGGCCGGGGCAGCGTGCAGCAGGAGGAATGCGACGTGATGGGGCACATGAATGTGCGCCACTACGTCGCGCGGGTGACGGATGCGCTCGCCTGGCTGCTGCTGGAGGCGGGGCTGCCGCCCTCCCGCGCGGGCTTCGTGGTGCGGGACCAGCACATCCGCTTCCTGCGGGAGATGTCGCCCGGCACGCCCTTCACCATCGCCGGCGGCGTGCTGGAGGCGGCGCCGGACGGGCTGCGCTGCTTTGCCGAGATCCGCAACACCGCGACCGACGCGCCGGCCGCGACCTTCGTCACCGACCTCGCAGCACCTGCCGGCGGGCTTGCCCTCGATGCGCTGCGCGTCGCGCTGCCCGCGCATGCGGCGCCGCGCGGGCTTTCCTTCGCGCCGCCGCGTGCCCTGCCGGACCGCGGGGCGGCGCTCGCCATGGGCCTCGCGGAGGGCTACCGCGGCGCCGTGCGCGCGCATGAGTGCGACGCCGCCGGCGTGATGCGCCCCGATGGCGTCATCGCGCGCGTCTGGGACGGCGTGCCCAACCTGCGCAACCGCGGCACCGGCGTGGGCGTGAAGGAGGAAGGCATGGGCAGCGCGGCGCTCGAATACCGCGTCTGCTACCTGCGCCCGATGCGCGCTGGCCAGCTCGTGACCGTCTGCAGCGGGCTGCGCGCGCTGGGCGAGAAGACCACCACCTGGACGCACCTCCTGCATGACGGCGAGACCGGCGCGCCGGTCGCCGCGGCCGAGGCGGTGGGCGTGGCCTTCGACCTCGCCGCCCGCCGCGCCGTGCCGATCCCGCCCGCCCGGCGCGCGGCGCTGGAGGCGATGCTGGTGCCGGGCCTCGGGCTTTGAACCGCGGATGGCGCCGGATGGCCCTGGCGCCGGGCCGCCCGCCTCGCTATCTGCTCGCCGCAACGCCCCTCCGCCGGGGCCCAGGGAGGATGCAACGCCATGACCTTCGCCATCGGCCGGCGCGCGACGCTCGGCCTGCTCGCCGCCACGGCCGCGCCGGGCCTTGCCCGCGCCCAGACGCTGCAGCGCAATGCGCGCATCGTCATCGGCTTTCCGCCCGGGGGGTCCTCCGATGTCATCGCGCGGCTCTATGCCGAGCGCCTGCGCGGCGTGTTCGCGCCGACGATCGTGGTGGACGGGCGCGTCGGCGCGGCCGGGCGCATCGCGGTCGAGCACGTCAAGGCCGCGGAGGCCGACGGCACCACCATCCTGCAGACGCCGGCCTCCATGCTCGTGCTGCAGCCGCATGTCTTCCCTCGAGAGGTGCGCTACGACGCGCTGACCGACCTGATCCCGGTCTCGACCGTCTGCACCTATCCCTTCGCCTTCGCGGTGCCGCGCGAACACCCCGCGCAGAGCCTGCCCGCCTGGATCGAATGGGCCAGGGCGCAGGGGCGGGAACTGCCCTGGGCCTCGCCGGCCGCCGGGTCCTCGCCGCATTTCATGGGCATCGTGCTGGCGAAGAAGGCCGGGCTCAACCTGACGCACATCCCCTTCCGCGGCGCCGCGCCCGCGGTGCAGGACCTGATCGCCGGGCGGCTGACCTGCTTCATCGGCGTGCTGGGCGATGTCTCGGCCCATCACGGGCAGGGGCTGCGGCTGCTCGCGGTCTCCTCCGCCGCGCGCAACCCGCGCTTCCCGGATGTGCCGACCTTCGCGGAACTGGGCCATCCGGACCTGAACAAGGACGAATGGTTCGGCGCGCTGCTGCCGGCGGGCACGCCCGCGCCCATCGTCACCGCGCTGCATGGCGCGATCCGCGCCGCCGCCGCGACGCCCGAGATGATCGCGGCGATGGAGCGGCTCGAATATGCCGCGACCACCTCCGAGAGCCCCGCCGCCTTCGCCGAGCGCATCCGGCGCGAGCGCGACGACTGGGCGCGGATCGTGCGCGAGAGCGGCTTCCGGCCGGAGAACTGACGGAGCGGCGCGGCGCGGCGGCGCCTGCGGCATCGGATGCGGGAGCATGCCGGCGGCATGGCGCGTCACTGCGCCGGATCCGGCCGCCGCCATCGCCGGCCGGCTTGCCGACCGGGCGGCGCACGCTACCTTCGGGTCATCCCCGGGAGAGACGAGATCATGGACGGAACGCAGATGCCGGCGGCCGCCGCCGCCCTTGCCGCGCGCTACGGCGCGGGCGCCGAGCCCAAGGCCGGACCCTGGAACGAGACGCTCGCGCTGCTTCTCTCGCACCGCTCGGTGCGCGGCTTCCGCCCCGACGCGCCGCCCGCGGGCACGCTCGAGGCGCTGATCGCCGCGGCGCAGTCGGCGGCGACCTCCTCGAACCTGCAGACCTGGTCGGCGGTGTCGGTCAACGACCCGGCGACGCGCCGGGAACTCGCGACGATCGCGGGCAACCAGAAGCATATCGAGCAGTGCCCGATCTTCCTGGTGTTCCTCGCCGACGTGTCGCGCAACGGCCGGCTCGCCGCCGAGGCCGGGGCGGAACTGGCCGGGATGCCGTATCTCGAATCCTTCCTCGTCGCCGCGATCGACGCCGCGCTCGCCGCGCAGAACGCGGTGGTGGCGGCCGAGAGCCTCGGGCTTTCCACCGTCTATATCGGCGCGCTGCGCAACGACGTGACGCGGGTGGCGGAACTGCTGCGCCTGCCGCCCGGCGCGGCGCCGGTCTTCGGCCTGTGCGTCGGCTATCCGCTGCCGGGCCGCGAGGGCGAGGTGAAGCCGCGCCTGCCCCAGGCCGCCGTTCTGCACCATGAGGCCTATGACGCCGACGACGCCGCGCACCGCGCCGCCTACGACCCGCGCATGGCCGAGTTCTCCCGCCGCAATGAGATGGCGGACCAGACCTGGTCGCAGCGCGTGATCGCGCGGCTCGGCACGATGAAGGCGCTGAGCGGGCGCGACAGGCTGAAGGAGAAGCTGGTCGCTCTGGGCTTCCCACTGCGCTGAGGCGCGGCGCGGCCCCTTAGCGGCGGCTCATACTAGCGGGTGGAAGGTCGGATCTTTCGCCCGCTGGCACGGCGTGCGGGGTTCGCGGGGTGGCCGCGCGCGGAACCGAACCCTGATGCCCTGTGGGCAAAGGACGATCCTTTGTCCGCAGGGTATCAGTCCGCCGTCTCGGGCCGCCGGAGCAGGGCGTCGAAATAGGCGACCGTCCGGCGCAGCCCGTCCTCGAGCGGCACCTTCGGCTCCCAGCCGAGCAGCCGCTTCGCTAGGCCGATATCGGGGCAGCGGCGGGTCGGGTCGTCCTGGGGCAGGGGGCGCTTCTCGATGCGCGCATCCTCGCCGCAGAGCGCGATCACCCGCTCGGCGAGTTCGCGCACCGTGATCTCGTGCGGATTGCCGAGATTGACCGGCCCCGTCACCTCGTCGGGCGTCGCCATCAGGCGCATCAGCCCCTCCACGAGGTCGTCCACGAAGCAGAAGGAGCGCGTCTGCGTGCCCTCGCCGTAGATCGTGACCGGCTCGCCGCGCAGGGCCTGGACGATGAAGTTCGACACGACGCGCCCGTCATTGGGGTGCATGCGCGGGCCATAGGTGTTGAAGATCCGCGCCACCTTGATGCGGACATTGTGCTGGCGGCGGTAGTCGAAGAACAGCGTCTCGGCGCAGCGCTTGCCCTCGTCGTAGCAGGCGCGGGGCCCGAGAGGGTTGACGCTGCCGCGGTAGTCCTCGCGCTGCGGATGCACCTCCGGGTCGCCGTAGACCTCGCTGGTGGAGGCCTGCAGCACCTTGGCCTTCACCCGCTTGGCGAGGCCGAGCATGTTGAGCGCGCCCGAGATGGAGGTCTTGGTCGTCTGCACCGGGTCGAACTGGTAGTGCACCGGGGAGGCGGGACAGGCGAGGTTGTAGATCTCGTCCACCTCGACATAGAGCGGGAAGGTGATGTCGTGGCGCATCGCCTCGAAGCGCGGATGGGCGAGAAGGTGGGCGATGTTGTCGCGCGTGCCGGTGAAGTAGTTGTCCACGCACAGCACGGAAGCGCCCTCGGCGAGCAGGCGTTCGCACAGATGGGAGCCGATGAAGCCGGCCCCGCCGGTCACCAGAACGCGCTTGCGCGACATCATGCCTGCCTGATCTCCTGACACTTCCCGGCATCGCGCCGGATGCTCCGCAGCCCGCCGCCACCCTCGGTCGCGTGGCGGCACCACCCTCGCGCCTGCCTCATGGCGCCGGCCTTCGCGGTAGCCCGCCCGGCCGGTCGTGTCGAGGGACGAGTTCGCCCGGGATCGGATCCGCCCCGGCGGCCTGGCCTAGAGCCGCGCCTTCCAGCGCGTGAGGTCGGCGTCCACCATCTCGGCGATCATGGCCTCGAGGCTCGTCTCCGGCACCCAGCCCAGGCGCGTGCGCGCCCGGCTCGCGTCGCCGACCGTCACGTCCACATCGGCCGGACGCAGGAAGGCGGGGTCCACGCGCACATGGTCCTGGTAGTCGAGGCCGACATGGGCGAAGGCGATGCGGCAGAGGTCGCGGATCGAGGCGGCGCGCCCGGTGGCCACCACATAGTCGTCGGGCTTGTCCTGCTGCAGCATCAGCCACATCGCCCGCACATAGTCGCGCGCATGGCCGAAGTCGCGCCGCGCCTCGAGGTTGCCCATCGGCAGTTCCTTCGCGAGGCCGAGGCTGATGCGCGCCGCGCCATCGGTGATCTTGCGCAGCACGAACTCGATGCCGCGCAGCGGGCTGTCGTGGTTGAACATGATGCCGTTGCAGCCGAACAGGCCGAAGGCGTCGCGGTAGTTCTGCACGAGGCAATGCGCGAAGACCTTGGCCGAGGCATAGGGGCTGCGCGGATGGAAAGGCGTGTCCTCGTTCTGCGCGGGCGTCTCGGCGCGGCCGAACATCTCGCTCGAACTGGCCTGGAAGTAGCGCACGCCGGGGGCGGCGATGCGCACCGCCTCCAGCATGTTGGCGGTGCCGATGGCGGTGACCTGCGTGGTCAGCAGCGGCTGGTCCCACGACATCCGCACGAAGGACTGGGCGGCGAGGTTGTAGATCTCGTCCGGCTTCACCTTCTCGAGCAGCCGGATCAGGGAGGAGAGGTCGATCAGGTTGCCGTCCACCATGCGGACCTCGCCCGCGCAGCCGAGCCGCCGCAGCCGCTCGCTCACCGCCTCCGATCCACCGTGGCGGTGGAGCAGGCCATGGACCTCGTATCCCTTGCCGAGCAGCAGCGCGGCCAGATAGGCGCCGTCCTGGCCCGTCACCCCGGTGATCAGCGCGCGCGCCATGCCCCAGCCCATCCTGCCGTTGTCGAGTGAACGGGGGGCGTTATACGCGGCTTTGCCCCAGGGCCAAGGGCGCGGTCTCGGGCAGCCGGGCCGGTTCGCCGACGCGGAAGCGGATCAGTGCCTCGAGCCCCTCCTCGGGGAAGCGCAGCGACACAGAGGCGCCCTCGCCGAGATCATGGACCAGCCCGCGCTCGAGCAGGCGCAGCCCGAAGCCGCGGCGCTCGGGCGGCGGCGGGCTCGCCTTCGGCCCGCCGCTCTCGTGCCAGGAAAGGCTCGCCACGCCGTCCTCGGACAGGCTCCAGGTCAGGTCCACCTCGCCGCCCGGGCGCGACAGCGCGCCGTGCCGGACCGCATTGCCGGCGAGCTCGTTCAGCCCGAGCACGACGGCCTGCGCCTGCGCCGGCGTCAGCTGGATGCGGCCCGAGCCGCCGAGGCGGATGGCGCGGCCGGCCTCGAGCCAGGGCAGCAGCCCCGCCCGCACCACGCGGGCGAGGTCAACCGGCTCCCAGCCCTGGTCGGCGAGCAGGTCGTGGCTGCGCATCAGCGCCTGCAGCCGGCCGACGAACTCGCGCCCCATCCCGGCCGCGCCCGCCGTGCCGCGCAGGGACTGCGCCGCGATCGCCTGCACCGTGGCCAGCGTGTTCTTGACGCGGTGGTTCAGCTCCGTGACCAGCAACTCGCGCGAGCGTTCCGCATGCACGCGCTCGGTCACGTCCTGCAGCACCGCCGAGACGCCGGTCACGACACCCTCGGCATCCTTCACCGGATGGCAGGAAGCGAGCCAGTGGCGCAGGTTCTGCACCTCGCCCGGCGCCTGGCCGGAACAGGCCACGTCGAGCACCGGCCGGCCGGTCTCGAGCACGCGCCGCTGCGCCGCCTCGAGCGGCGCGGCGAGGCCCTCGGGCATCACCTCGCGCACTGCCCGGCCTATATGCGCCTCGTTCGGCAGGCCGCTGATGGCGGCGAAGCGGGCATTGACGTTCACGAAGCGCAGCCCCTGGTCCACGAGCGCGAGGCCGACCGGCACGTTGTCGTAGACCGCGCGCAGTTCGGCGACCGTCTGCCGCACCTGGGATTCGTTGACGCGATGCGCCTGCCCGGCCCCGCGCGCCTCCGCGACATCGTGGATGGCCCCGACCCATTCCAGGATCTGGCCGTCCTCGCCCGTCACCGGCGCGCCGGTGGCGCGCACCCAGCGCCAGCCCGCCGCCTCGTCGGCCATGCGCAGGCGGAACTCCACGCCGATGATGCTGCGCGCGACGAGGCAGCGGCCCCACTCGGCAAGCGTCGGCGCGCGGTCGTCGCGGTGCAGCATCTCGAGCCAGCCATCGCCGCGGAAGGCCGGCGCGGTCTGTCCCGTCAGCCCGGCCCAGCCGGCCGCCTCGATCCAGCCGCCCGCGGCATCGGCGCGCCAGAGCACCAGCGCGCCGGCCTCGGCGAGCGCGCGCAGCCGCCGCTCCCGCGCCGTCACCGCCGCCTGCGCCTCGGCCAGCGCCTCGCCCAGCGCGGCGAACTCGGCCGCGCCGCCGAGCCGCGGCGGGGCAGGGGGCTGGCCCTCGCCGGCGAGGGCGGCGGCCATCGCCTCGATGTGGCGTTCGGCCGCCTCGACCGGCTCGCGCAGCAGGCGCAGGCTGCGCCGCCAGGCGATGGCCGCGGCGGCGAGGGCGAGCAGCAGCAGCCCGGCGGCGACCGGCAGCAAGCGCCCGAGTGGCGAGGCCGCCAGCCCCGACGGCTCCCAGACCACGAGGAACCACTCCGGCGCCTCGGCGAGATGGGCCACGACGAAGCGCAGCGCCGCCCCGTCCGCGCCGCGCCCTTCCTGCGCGGTGCCGCGCGGCGCGGTATAGACGGCCGGCCATGCCGGCCCGCGGCCGGCCTCCTCGCCATGCGCCGCGACCACGCGGCCGCGGCTGTCGAATATCACCGCGCGCGGCACGGCGAGCGCATCGGCGATCCGCTCCGGCACGATCTGGATCGTGAGCACGCCCGTCGCGCGGCCATCCTGCATCCGCGGCAGCACGAGCTGCGGGGGCGCGCCCTCCGTTCCCTGGGCGCCGACCAGCACGTCGCTCACGCGCGGGCGCCCCGTCTCCACCGCCCAGATCGCCGCCGCGATGGCCGGGGTGGAGCCGAGCGGCGTGCCGAAGGGCTGGGCCGTGTCCACGAGCACCCCGAGCGCGCGATCGAGCACCGCGATCGGGGCCCCGACCGTCTCCGCGAGGCGCCGCGCGGCGGCGTCGGTCGCGGCAAGATCGTCGTCCGGCGCCGCGGCCAGCGCGGCGGCGAAGCCCTCCAGCGCGGCCCGGCGGCGCTCGATCTCGGCATCGGCCGCGCGCGAGGCGATCCGCGCCGCCTCGGCCAGCCGGGCATCGGCGGCGCTGCCTTCGAGCCAGATGAGCCCGGCCCCGACACCCAGCGCCGCGACCAGCAGCGGCACGACGGCCAGGATCACGAGGCTGCGCAGCCGCGCCGCCAAGTCCGGCGCGCGCGACCGCGCAGGGTTCCGTTCCCGCCTTTCGCCTCGACCGATCATCCCCGCCGCGGCAGACCCCGCCCCATAAACACCTGAATCATCGGTGAATCGAATCGGCAATGCAAGGCAAGGCTGCGTGTGGTTCCTTGATGCACTCCCGGTCCGGCGGCCGCGAATGCTACGGTCGGGCGATGATTCGCCCCTTCCCGCGCGCCGCCATCGGGCTGCTGCTCGTGCTCGCCGCCTGCGCGCCAGAGCCGCCGCCGCCCGAGGAGCCGCTGCCGCTGCCTCCGCCCCCGCCCCCGCTGCTGCGCGGCGGCCGAGTTCCGCCCGCCCCGCCGCCCTCGCCCGACGCGGCGTCCGAGGCGCCAGGGGGTGCTTCCGCGCCCGAGGCCACGCCCGCGCCGCCGCGCGCCGCCGACGCGGCGCCGGTCTGGCGCGTGCAGCGCGACGGGACGGTGGGCTGCGCCGATCCCGCCGCGCTGCGCCTGCTCGGCGACCGCACCGACGCCTCGCCCCGCATCCTGGCCGAGGCGCGTGCCGCCGGGGGGTGCCGGACCACCTTCCGCATCAACGAATGGGCGGTGGTCGCGACCGAGGGCAACCTCGTGCAGCTTCGCCTGACGAGCGGGCCCGCGCTGACGCTCTGGTTCCGCCGCGACGAGGTGATCGCGCCCTGACCCCGGCTTGCCGTCGCGCCGCGCCGGCGGGACACTCGGCGGAGGAAGGGGACACTCCGCACGCATGAGCTGGCAGCCCGAACTCGACGAACTGCGCCGCCGCGAGGCCCTGGCCCGGGCGATGGGCGGGCCCGACAAGGTGAAGCGCCAGCACGAGGGCGGCCGGCTGACGGTGCGCGAGCGGGTCGAGGCTTTGGTGGACCGCGGCTCCTTCCACGAGGTCGGCGCCATAGCGGGCCGCGCCGAATACGATGCCAAGGGCGACCTCGCGGCCTTCACCCCCTCGAACTGCGTGATGGGCCGGGCGATGGTGGATGGCCGGCCGGTGGTGGTGGTGGGCGACGACTTCACCGTGCGCGGCGGCAGCGCGGACGCGACCATCCGCGAGAAGCCGATCATGGCCGAGCGCATGGCCGCGGAGCTGCGCCTGCCGATCATCCGGCTGATCGAGGGCTCGGGCGGCGGCGGCTCGGTCAAGACCATCGAGACGACGGGCCGCGCCAACCTGCCCGGCGGGGTGGGCGGGACGCAGCTCTACCAGCAGACCACGGCGAATATGGGCCTTGTGCCCGTGGTCACGCTCGGCCTCGGCTCGGTGGCCGGGCTCGGCTCGGCGCGGCTCGCGGCGGCGCACTACTCGGTGATGACGAAGTCCTCGGCGATGTTCGTCGCCGGCCCGCCGGTGGTGGCGCGCCTCGGCGAGACGCTGGACAAGCGCGACCTTGGCGGCTGGGAGATCCAGTGCAAGGCCGGCGCGGTGGACGACGCGGTGGAGACGGAGGCCGAGGCCTTCGCCGCCGCGCGGCGCTTCCTCTCCTACATGCCCTCCTCGGTGTTCGAGCTGCCGCCCGTCATCCGCGCCCGCGACGATGCGGCGCGGCGGGAGGAGGGGCTGCTCGCGGCCATCCCCCGCGACCCGCGGCGCGCCTACAAGGTGCGCCCCATCATCGAGGCGCTGTTCGACAAGGGCTCCTTCTTCGAGACGGGGCGCTGGTTCGGCCGGCCGGTCGTCACCGGCCTCGCGCGGCTCGAAGGGCGGCCGGTGGCGGTGCTGGCCTCGGACCCGGTGTTCCAGGGCGGATCCTGGACGGCCGATGCCTGCCAGAAGGTGATCCGCCAGGTGGACCTCGCCGAAACCTTCCACCTGCCGGTCGTCTACCTGATGGACTGCCCCGGCTTCGCGGTCGGGCTCGAGGCCGAGCGCAACGCGACCATCCGCTGGGGCGTGCGCGCCATGGCGGCGGTGAACCAGTGCCGCCAGCCCTGGTGCACCATCATCCTGCGCAATGCCTTCGGCGTGGCGGGGGTGGTGCACCAGCCGGCCGGGCGCTTCTCGCTGCGCTACGCCTGGCCGTCGGCGCGCTGGGGCTCCCTGCCGCTCGAAGGCGGCGTCGAGGCGGCCTATGCGGCGGAGGTCGCGGCCGCCGAGGACAAGGCCGCGAAGGTCGCCGAGATCGAGGCGCGGCTGCAGAAGCTGCGCTCCCCCTTCCGCACCGCCGAGGCCTTCTGGGTCGAGGAGATCATCGACCCGCGCGACTCCCGCCGCCTGCTGTGCGAGTTCTCGCGGCTGGCGCAGAAGCTGCTGGCGCCGGGGATGGCGGCCTTCACCATGCGGCCGTGAGGGGCGCGCCTATTCCGGCGTGATTCCCGCCACGCGCACAACCTCCCGCCACTGAGGAACCTCCGCGAGGAGCCGTGCGGCCAGTGGCGCCGGGCCGTCGAGCAGCAGCGTCGAGCCACGCTCGGCCATGCGCCGGAACAGCGCGCTCCCGGGCTGCGCGAGCGGGGCCAGTTCGGCGTTCATGCGCGCGATCGCCTCGGGCGCCGTCTGGCGCGCCGCGAACAGCCCGAACCAGAAGGGCACGGCATAGCCGGGAACGATCTCCCGCACCGCGGGGACCTCGGGCAGCAGCGGCGCGCGCGCCTCGGTCGTCACGCCGATGACGCGGATGCTGCCCGCGCGCACATGCTCGAGCGCGAGCGAGATGTCGCCGATGAAGCAGTCAATGTCCCCGGCGAGCAGCGCGTTCAGGATCAGCCCGGCGCCGCGATAGGGCACGTGCAGCAGCTCGACCCCCGCCTTCTGCGCGAAATAGGTGCCCGCCAGATGCGTCGCCGAGCCGATGCCCGAGGAGCCGAAGGAGACGCGCCCCGGCGCCTCCCGCGCGCGGGCGAGGAAGGTGCGGAGATCCGCCGGTCCGTTGCTGCTGCGGACCGCGAGCGTGAGCGGCGATTCCATCACGACCGAGACCGGCGGCAGGTCGGTGAACACGTCGAAGCCGAGATCCCGGCGCAGCGCCGGCAGCGTCGCCACGGCGTTCGAGGTGATGAGGAAGGAATGCCCGTCCGTCGCGGTGGCGACATGCTGCATCCCGACCTGCCCGCCCGCCCCGGCACGGCTCTCGAAGATGACGGGCTGGCCGAGGCGGGGCGAGAGGTGCTCGACGAAGAAGCGGGCCGGAACGTCCTGCGGTCCGCCGGGGGCGAAGGGGCTGATCAGCCGGACCGGCCGGCTGGGCCAGGGCTGCTGCGCGACCGCCGGCAAGGCGAGGGCGGCGCCGAGCGACGCGCCGAAGGCCCGACGGGTCATTGTCATGGGCGGTTCCTCCCGGTGCGGATATCGGATCAGGCGGGCACGGCATCCTCCCAGCGGGGCAGGGGGCGCTGCTCGATCGGCACGAGCCAGGCCGCGTGGTTGCCGCGATGGATGACGACGGCGGGCAGCAGGATCTCGCGCGGCACCGGCTCGCCGCGCAGGTGGCGCAGCGCGGCCATGGCGGCGATCGCGCCCATGCGCTGCCCGTCATAGTCCATGGAGGCGAGCAGCCGGCCCTCGGCGATCGCCTCCGCCGCCTCGATGGTGCCGTTGTTGCCCACCACCAGAGCGCGCCGCCCCGCGGCCTCGAGCGCGTCCAGCGCGCCGAGCGCCATCAGGTCGTTGGTGCAGATCACGCCGTCCAGGCGCGGATGGCGCGCGAGCAGCGCCTCCATCGCCGCGCGCCCCGGCTCGCGCAGGTAGCGCCCCGGCGCGGCGCCGAGCAGGCGGATGCCCGGGGCGGCCGCGATGGCCTCGCGGAAGCCGCGGCCGCGGTCGCGGCTGGTGGGCGCGCTGTCCGGCCCCTCGATCAGCACCACATCGCCGCGGCCATTCAGGGCCGCGATGAGGAAGCCGGCGACGGTCCGGCCCATGGCCGCGTCGTCGGCGCCGACGAAGGAGACGAAAACCCCCCTCATGCGGTTGACGAAGCCGATGAAGGGAATGCCCGCCGCGATCGCCTCGGCCACCGGGGCCTCCAGGAGGGCATCGTCGGCCGGGGCGAAGAGGATCGCATCCGGCCGCTCCGCCACCACGGCGCGCAGAAGCGCGATCTGACCGGCCGCATCGTCGGGCTCGGCGGGAAAATGCCGCGTGGCGGTCGCGCCTTCGGCCGCCGCCGCGCGCTCCACGCCACGCAGGAAGGCCTGGTAGTTCGGATTGACGCCGTTCTTGGTGAAGGCGGCGAGGCGGATCGCCACGCCGCTCAGTCCCCTCGCACGCCGGCGGTGCGGATCACCTCGCCCCAGGAAGCGAGGTCGCGCGCGATGCGCGCGTTGAAGCTCCGCGTGTCCTCGAAGTTCGGCGTCAGGCCGTTGGCCAGCAGCCTTTCGCGGAACTGCGGGTTCTCGAGCGCGCGGCGCGTGGCGTCGGACCAGCGCGCGAGGCTTTCCTCGCTCATCGCGCGCGGCCCGCAGATGCCGAACCAGCCCGCCATCTGCAGCCCCGGCACGAAGGCCGAGATGGGCCGCACCTGCGGGAAAAGCGGGGAGCCCGCATCGTCGCCCATGGCGAGGATCCGCAGTTCCCCGCCCGTGACCTGGCGCATGACGTCGCCGAGATTGGTGATCATGAAGTCGGTCCGGCCGCCGAGGATGTCCACCACCGCGAGCGCCGCGCCGCGATAGGGCACATGCACGATGTCGAGCCCCGTGCGCGCCTTCAGCAGTTCGGCGGACAGGTGCTGCGCCGAGCCCACGCCCGCCGAGGCATAGGTCAGCCCGCCGGGCCGCGCGCGCGCGGCCGCGAGCAGGCCGGGAACGTCCTGGTGCGGCCCGCGCGCGGCGACCACCAGCGCATAGGTGGACAGCGCGACATTGGCGACACCCGTCAGCTCCGTGCGCGGGTCGATCGGCAGCGCGGCGCCGGGCAGGTTGGGCGTGATGGTCATGCTGCCCATCGGGCATTGCAGCACGGTGTTGCCGTCCGGCGCGCTGCGAGCGACCACCTCGGCGCCGATCAGGCCGTTGGCACCGGTGCGGTTCTCCACCACGCCGCGCGCGCCCATCAGCGGCGGGACGTATTCGGCGATCAGCCGGGCCATCAGGTCGCCCGCGCCACCGGGCGCGAAGCCGGAGATGATGCGGATGGTGCGTTCCTGGGCCGCGGCCGGGAACGCCAGCAGGGAAGCCGCGACGGCGGCCAGCAGCAGGCGACGCATCTCACCCTTCCTCCCTATTCCTTGGGAGGAACGCTAGGACAGGCCGCGCGCGGAGGCGAGGGGTCTGCCGGGCATGACCGCCCGCCCGGATCGCCCCCGCCCCTACAGCGAGGCCTCGAGGGCGGCGATCACGGCATCCGTCATGGCCCGGGTGCCGAGCACCGCCTCGCCCGGCAGCGCGATGTCGGCGGTGCGGGCGCCGGCGGCGAGCGCGGCCTCCACCGCCGCCTCCAGCCTGTCCGCCTCGGCCGGTGCGCCGGCCGTCCAGCGCAGCAGCAGCGCGGCGGAGAGGATGGCACCGAGCGGGTTCGCGACCCCCTTGCCCGCGATGTCTGGCGCCGAGCCGTGGATCGGCTCGTAGAGCGCGCGGCGGCGTCCGTCCGGACCCGGCGCCGACAGCGCCGCCGAGGGCAGCATGCCGAGGCTGCCGTTGATCGCCCCGGCGCAGTCCGAGAGCAGGTCGCCGAACAGGTTGTCGGTCACGATGACATCGAAGCGCGCCGGCGCGCGGCCCAACTGCAGCGCGCAATTGTCGGCGAGCATGTGCTCGAGCGCGACATCGGCGAATTCCGCCGCATGCACCTCGCTCACCACGTCGCGCCACAGCCGGCCTGCCTCCATGACGTTGGCCTTGTCCACCGAGGTCACGCGGTTGCGCCGCTGGCGGGCGAGGGCGAAGGCGAAGCGCGCGACGCGGGCGATCTCGGCTTCCGTGTAGCTGTGGGTGTTCACCCCGCGGCGGCTGCCATCGGGCTGGGTCTCGATGCCGCGCGGCGTGCCGAAATAGACCCCGGCGGTGAGCTCGCGCACGAAGACGAGATCCGCGCCCGCGATGGTCCGCGGCTTGAAGGGCGAGGCCTCGGCGAGCGCGGGCCAGGCACGGATGGGGCGGAGGTTCGCGAAGACGTCGAGCGCCTTGCGCATGCGCAGCAGCGCGCCCTTGCGGCGCTCCTCCGCCGGGATGTGCTGCTGCGCGAGGCTGTCGGTCGCGCCGAAGAGCAGCGCATCCGCGGCCTCGATCGCCGCCCAGGTGGCGTCGGGCATGGTGGTGCCCTCGGCCTGCCAGGCGGCGGTGCCGAACAGCAGGCGCGTCATGCGCAGGGGCAGGCCGCGCCGGGCAGCGAACCAGTCGAGCACGCGCACCGCCTCGTCCGTCACCTCCGGGCCGATGCCGTCGCCCGGCAGCACCGCGATCTCGATCATGCGCCGCGCTCCACCGGCTGCCAGACCCAGGGCCGCGCCGCCCGGTCGGCGGCCTGCCAGGCCAGGATGCGGTCCTGCACGCGCAGCGTGAGCGCCACGTCGTCGAGGCCCTCGATCAGCGCCTCGCGCTTGCGCGCATCCACCGCAAAGGGGATCTCGGCGCCCTCGGGCGTGACGACGACCTGCCGCACGAGGTCCACCCTCGTATGGCGCGCGCCCTGCGCGGCCTCGGTCTCGGCGGCGATGCGCCGGATCGCCTCCTCGGGCAGCACCACGGGCAGCAGGCCGTTCTGGAAGCAGTTGTTGAAGAAGATGTCGCCGAAGGAGGGCGCGAGGACGGCGCGGAAACCCATGCCCATCAGCGCCCAGACGGCGCCCTCGCGCGAGGATCCGCAGCCGAAGTTGGGCCCCGCCAGCAGGATCGGGCTGCCGCGGTATTGCGGACGGTTGAGGACGAAATCCGGATTCTCCGACCCGTCCGGGAGGTAGCGCAGGCGCTCGAAGGCATGGGGCCCGAGGCCGGTGCGGCCGGTGCCCACCAGGCGCTGGATCGGGATGATGACGTCGGTGTCCACATTGGGCGCCAGCATCGGCGCGGCGGGGCCGCTGACGGTGGTGAACTTTTCCATCTGGGCCGCCCCTTACGCCGCGAGCTGCCGGACATCGGCGATGGCGCCGGTGACGGCCGCCGCCGCCGCCATGGCCGGGGAGGCGAGATGCGTGCGCGCCCCCGTGCCCTGCCGCCCGACGAAGTTGCGGTTGGAGGTGGAGACGCAGCGCGCGCCGGGCGGCACCGCCTCGCCATTCGCCGCGACGCAGAGCGCGCAGCCGGGCTCGCGCCATTCGAAGCCGGCGGCGCGGAAGGCGGCGTCGAGCCCCTCGGCCTCGGCCGCGCGCTTCACGCGCTCGCTGCCCGGCACCACCCAGGCGGTGACATGCGGGGCCACTTTCCGCCCGCGCAGCACGGCGGCGGCGGCGCGCAGATCCTCGATGCGCGAATTGGTGCAGGAGCCGATGAACACCCAGTCCACCTTCGTTCCCGCGATCGGTGCGCCGGGTGCGAGGCCCATGTAGGCGAGGGCGGCTTCCCAGGCGGTGCGCTGCTCGGCATTCGCGGCCGCGGCGGGGTCGGGCACGCGGCCGGTGACGGGCAGCACATGCTCGGGGCTGGTGCCCCAGGTGATCTGCGGGGCGATGTCGCGCATCTCGATCACGAGGTCGCGGTCGAAGCGCGCCTCGGCATCGCTCGGCAGGGCGCGCCAGGCGCGCAAGGCCGCGTCCCAGGCGGCGCCGCGCGGCGCGAAGTCGCGGCCCGCGAGCCATTCGAAGGTGGTCTCGTCGGGGGCGACCATGCCGATCTTCGCCCCCATCTCGATCGAGAGGTTGCACAGCGTCAGCCGCCCCTCGACCGAGAGGGCGCGCACCGCCGAACCGGCATACTCCACCGCATGGCCGGTGCCCGCGCCGGCGCCGAAGCGGCCGATGGCGGCGAGGATCATGTCCTTCGGCGTCACACCCGGCGGGGCGGTGCCCTCGAAGCGGATGCGCATGCTGCGCGGCTTCTTCTGCGGCAGGGTCTGGGTGGCGAGGACATGGCGCAGTTCGGAGGCGCCGATGCCGAAGGCCAGCGCGCCGAGCCCGCCATTGGTGCAGGTGTGGCTGTCGCCGCAGACGAGCACCGTGCCGGGCAGCACGATGCCGAGTTCGGGCGCCATGACATGCACGATGCCGTTGCCGTCCTGCCCGAGGTCGAAGAGGCGGATGCCCGTCTCGGCCGCGCGCGCGCGCAGGCCCGCGAGCAGCCGGCCCCCTTTCGGGAAGGTCTCGGCGGTGCGCCCGGGGGCCGAGGAGACGGCATGGTCGGGTGTCGCGAAGACGAGGTCGGGGCGGGCGATGCGGTGGCCGGCCTCGAGCACCTCCTCGAGCGCGCGCCCGCCGGAGAGGTCGTGCAGCAGCACCCGGTCGCAATGCAGCAGGGACCAGCCGCCGCCGAGATCGGCGACGACATGGGGGTCCCAGATCCTGTCCAGCATCGTTGCGGGCATGGCCGCCGTCCTCCCGCGCATTCGCCGCGTGCGTCGCATCCCGGGCGGCAAGGGCGCCCGGCGGCGGCATCACGCCGCGAGCATGGCGCGCGGTCAAGCGCAGGCCGGTTCGCCGGTTCGCCCGGATGACGAGCGGGGAAGTTCAGAAGACGAAGCGGACCGTCGTCGTGTCCTGGAAACGCTGGGGGCCGACGCCGAAGACGTTCATGACGAGATTGAGCGTCACGTCGGTCGTGACAGTGACGGTGACGGCGGTTCCGCCGCCACCGACCGGCGCCTCGACGCGCGAGACGCACACGCCGGGGCTCCCGCTCACGAGGCCGCCGACCACGCCGCCGCGGCCGATTGCGGAAACCAGCTGCTCGCGGCACAGCGTCTGGCCGCTCTGCATGGTCACCATGCCGTGCCGCCCGGCATCCGCGATGAAGTTCCGCAGGCCCTGGACGGTCATGTAGTAGCGGCCGACCTCGACCGCCGCGAGCAGCATGACCATGAAGAGGCCGCCGACGACGGCGAACTCGACGGCAGCCACGCCGCGCCGCGAGCGCCACGGCGCGGCGAACCCGCGAGCTGCGCGGCGCGTCCGGCGGGCGGGCGGGTCAGCGGAGGCGGAGCTCGACATTGCCGCGCAGCGTGGTCAGGGGGACGACGAGCAGCGCCGTGAAGGGCTGCGACACGGTGACCGAGACGTATTGCCGGAAGTCATCCGTGCCGCAGGACGCCACGGGATCGCCGGTCGAGCAGTCGAACGCCGTGGTGCCCGGGGGCGGGCAGAGGCACGATGAGGACACCGAGATGGAGGTGTTCCCGGCCGGGTTGTTCGTGCCCGTCGCAGGGATCCCGAGCGACTGCAGGATCGCCGCCCGGATGGCATTCTGGTCATCGGGCTGCGAGAACGCCACCTGCGCGCCCGCGCGCGCCGCGGATTCGAGGCGGATCGTCCGCTGCAGGGCGTTGCCGAAATCCACCACCGCCAGGGTGATGAACAACACGATGGGTGCAGTCAGCGCGAACTCGAGCGCCGAGGCGCCGCGGTCCAGGCGGCGCCTCATTGGGCGAGCCTCACATAGACGATGCGGGTGACGGCGGTTCCATTGGCTTCGCAGGCGGCGATGTTGACCGCCGAGTTGCCCGAATAGGTGAGTTCGCCCGCCACCACGGCCATGCATCCGCCGGCGGGCGTCGGCGTCTGGTTCATCGTGCCCGTGCCTTCGAGTTCGACATGGGCGGTCGGCGCGTAGATCGCGCCGAAGATGGTGCTGTTCGGGTTGCCCGTGATCTTGATCGAGTCGTTCGCCGCGTTCGAGACCCGCCCGAGGTCGTCGCGGTAGAGCACGATGCCGTCATAGGCGCTGATCGTGCCAAAGCCGGGGCCAGGCGCGTTGAGATTGAACTCTCCGCCGGTGATCCGCAGGTTGCCGACATTGTTGGGGTTGCTGCCGGTCAGGACGATCGTGACGCCGGCCCCGCCGACGCTGCAGCCGCTGCAGACGATGCGGCCGCCCGTCTGCGACAGGCTGGCATTGTTGAAGTAGTAGGTCCCCGGCGTCAGCGTCAGCGTCTGCCCGGCGCCGATGGCGACGTTCGTGCAGGTGGCGCTCGGCGTCGTGTTGGGGTTGGTGTGGGCGGCGAGCCGGATCTCGACGGCGCCGTTGCGGTTCGTCGGCTGGCCGCTGGCGTTCAGGTAGGTCGGTTCAACGCATTGCGCGTTGTTGAAGCTCGGCATCGGCGCGAGGTCCACATGCCGGTACGGGTTGGGCGTGGGCGCCTGGTTCGACGAGTATCCGGCGGGCATGTTGCCGCCCATCACCTGGTTGCAGTTGTAGCACTGGCCGGAGGACCGGAGGCCGCCGATCGTGGCGGCCTGGGCGGCCGAATTGTTCTGGATGTTGATCGCCCGCCGTCCGGTCGCATTCGCGACCATGAGGCATTCGGGCGCGTTGACCGTGCTGCTGCCGGCGATGTTCGTGCGGCCGCTGACCTGCGATGTGGTGGTCGGCGGCGGGATGGTCAGGGTGCAGGCCGGTCCGCCCTGGGCGATGATGGCCGTCGCGCCGCCCCATGCGACGGGCGTCGTGGCCGAGATGAGCCGCGCGAGCGCGGTGGGCTGGGGTTGCGTGACTTCGACCCGGACGGCGTTCGGCGAGTTGCCCGCCGGCGCCGGCGAGGTGAAGGTGCGGGTGCTTTCGTTCCAGAAGCCGGTCCGGACCGTCACGCTGGTGCCATCCCGGCCGGCCAGGAAGCCGTTTCGTTCAACCGCGTCGCGCGCGACGGTGTCCACCGACAGGGCGAGCGGGGCGTTGGGGCCCCGCAGGGCCAGGGTGGAAATGCCGGCATAGGCTCCGGCATCGGCGGCATTCTGGACGTTCCGCCGGACGGTCAGCCACACGCCCGCTTCGGTCGCGAGCGCCCCCATGCCGAGCATGGCGGTCAGGCCCACGGCCATCGCGGCACCGACAGCGCCGCGACGGCGGGCGCGTCCGCGCTGCGCGGGGTTCAGCCTTTGCGCCGGGGTTCGAGCCATTCTGGCCTCCGTGAAGCCCTGAGCGGCAGAGCGAAAATTGATACGGGACGCTTATTTAGTCTGCGCGTATTTTTGGTGCTATTCAAGCGGGAATCGGTAAATCATGAAGGAAAATTTAATAAAAGAACGGCCGTGGAACGACCTCACGAAGGCGAGATCGTATGTGAGTGGGCGACGTTGCAATTTTTCGACGATTCTTTGTGGTGGCCGGCGGCTATATGCAGGCGCATTCGGCGCATGCGCGGGGCTGCGCTGAGATGGCGCTACGCATATCACGAATAGTTGAAACAGGTTTTCCGTTTTTGAAGAAGAATCTCGTTTTTTAGAGTTGACGGACCATTAATGAAAATGGTCATCTCCCCTCAGACGCGGTCACCCCCTCATCGAGGGATCCGCTTCGCACTCTCCCCCGCGAGGCCCAGACGAGCGGGTGCGGGAGAGGGTGAGGCAAAACAGGCTCGTTATTGAGATGCTTCGAAGGGGATCGACATGATTCGCAAGTTCCTGGCCTCCATCCTTGGCGCCGCTTCCGACAAGAAGGGCGTGACCGCGGCCGAGTACGCCATCCTCGCGGTGGGCGTGGTCATCGTGGTCGGCGGCGCCGTCCTGGCCTTCGCGCCGGCCCTGAACCAGGCGTTCACCGGCATCGGCACCCAGATCACCTCGACCCAGAGCTCGATCACCGGCCGCTGATCCAGGCTTCCTGATCCCCGCCCGGGCGCCCGGCCGCAGTGCGCAAGCCTGACCGGCCGGACGTCCGGAGTGGGGCGGGGAGGTCCCCTCAGGGGTGTGAGGGGAAACACTGGACGGCGCCGCGGGCCGGCGCCAGCCTTCCGGAGCCAGGATCGGCGAGCTGGGGCTGGCCTTAGGGGGTGAAGGCAATGAGAGCGGTCCAGAAAATCTGGCATGTTCTCCGCCGAGGCTGGGACGACCGGAAGGGCGTCACGTCGGCGGAATACGCCATTCTGGCGGTCGGTGTGGTGATCGTGGTCGGCGGGGCGATCCTCGCCTTCGACATCAACAACCCGATGAACTACGCGGGGCAACAGATCGTCGCCGGCCAGAGTTCGCTCGCCGCGACGGCACGCTGAAGTCACCGGAACGGAGTCAACTCCAGGCGGAGCGGGTGCGCGACATGACTGGCTTCCTGTTGTTCCAGGTCGTCGCGATCCCTCTGCTCATCTTCGCCGCGGCGCGCGATATCGCCACACGGTTGATTCCGGATGAGGTTTCCATCGCGATCGCAGTGGCCGGCCTGATCGGCCGCGTGATGACGGCCGGCTGGGCCGATGCCGGCCTGTCGCTCCTCATCGGCGTCGCGCTCTTCCTTCTTCTCCTGCCTCTTGCCGCGCGCGGCCTGCTCGGCGGCGGGGATGTCAAGGTCATGAGCGCCATGGCGGTCGGCCTGGCGCCGCATGAGACCTGGCTTTTCATCGTCGCGACCGTCTTCGCGGGCGGGCTGCTCGGGGTGGCCTACATCCTGGGCCGGCATGTGGTGCCGCAGCCGCGGCTCGCCGGCCAGGCCTCGCTGCTCCGCCGCGTCCTGGTCGTCGAGGCATGGCGCGTTCGGCGCCGTGGCCCGCTTCCCTATGCCGTCGCCATCGCGGTGGGCGGCATCCTTGTCCTGACCCTTCTGCCGAGGGCGTAAACACCATGTTCCTCCGCATCCTTGTCATCTTCTCCCTGGTGTTGAGCGCCACCGGCCTCGGCATCCTGGCCATGCAGCTCATGCAGCCGCCGCAATACGTCCCGCAGGTGGCGCGCGTGGAGGCGCCGCCGGTCGTCGCGCCGGCCCCGCGCGTGCGGATGCTGGTCGCGGCGCGGCCGCTGTCCATCGGCACCCTGCTGAAGGACGACGACCTGCGCGAGATGGAGGTCTCGGGCGACAGCGTCCCCGATGGCGCCTTCGTCGGCGGGCAGGAATCCCTGGCCGAGCTGCGCGGCGCGCTGCTGCGGCGCTTCGTGGACCCCAACACCCCGATCGTGCGCACCGACGTGCTGCGCCCGCGCGACCGCGGCTTCCTCGCCGCCGTGCTGCGCCCCGGCACCCGCGCCATCTCGATCGGCGTGGACGTGGTGACCGGCGCCTCGGGCCTGATCTGGCCGGGCGACGAGGTTGACCTGATCCTGACGCAGAACCTCAATACCGGGGACCAGGGACGCGAATCGCCTGGACGCCGTGTCGTTGGCGAGACCATTCTGTCCGCCGTTCGGGTTATCGCGGTGGACCAGCAGATCAGTCACAGCGGGTCGGATGCGACTGCCGGGCGTGTGGTTGCGCGCACGGTGACGCTTGAGGTTACCCCGGAGCAGGCTGAGCGTGTGGCTGTCGCCATGCAACTCGGCCGCATCTCCCTCGTGGTCCGCTCCATCGAGGGTGTGCCCGAGGCGACCGGGCCCCGTCCTTCCCTTGTGTTCGGTTCCGATGTCTCCTCTGCGCTGACCGGACCCCAGGCGCCGGCGCCCACCGCGCCCCGCATGCGGGTTATCCAGGGCGGTACGCAGCAAGAGGTGACGTTCCGATGAAAGATGCGCGCTTGGCCGAGTTCCGCGCGGCCGCGGGGGAGTGGATGACCGGCGCGCGCCGCGCCGGTCGCCTGCCCCTGCTCGCCGCCACCGCGACCCTGCCGGTTCTGGTCCTGATGCCCGCCTCCTTCGCGGCGCAGGCGGCCGGAACCCAGGCGGTCGAGGCGGGACCGGCCGAGGCGCCCCGCGTGATCGGCGTCAGGACCGGCACGCATCCCGGCTATGGCCGGATCGTCTTCGACTGGCCGGCCCGCACCGAATACCAGGCGGTGCCGACCGATGACGGCCTGCTTGTCCGCTTCGCCTCGCCCGGCCAGGCCCGCCTCGATGGCGTGGCGGTGCCGCGCAACGTGACGGAACTGGCCCAGGCGGAGGGCGGGGTGCGCATCGCGACCCGGCCCGGCGTGCGGTTCCGCCATTTCCATCACGGGCCGAAGCTCGTGATCGACATTCTCGACCCCTCGGCGCCTGCCGCCGCCGCCGCGCCCCCCGCCGCTTCCGTGGCGACGGCGCCCGAGCCCGCGCTGCCCAGCGCCGAGGCGGTGATCGCCGACCTCGCGCAGGCGATGCAGCGCCCCAACCCCGCCGTCACCCCGCGGCCGGCCATCCTCGCGAGCGCCTCGCCTGCTACGGCGAGCCTGCCCGCCACCCCGATCGCGCCGGAGGCGCTCCCGCCGCAGGAACCCGCGGTGGTGCGCATGGCCCAGGCCCTGCCGCCCTCCGGTCCCCGCATGGGAACGCCGCTGACCGTGCCGGCGCAGACCCAGGGCTTCACGCTGCTGCCGCAGGCGCAGGCCCAGCAGGCCCAGGCCCAGATGCCGACGGTGCCGCAGATCCCCGGCATGCCGCAGGTCAGCGCGCCTCAGCCCGGCGCCACCCTGACCCGGCCGATCGTGCTCGAGCAGGGCTCTGGCCGCCTCGTCGAACTGCCCGCCGCGGCGGTCACGGTGCTGGTGGCGGATCCGCGCATCGCCCGCGTGCAGCCGGCCTCGCCCACCAGCCTCTTCGTGATGGGCGTGAATGCCGGCCGCACCAACCTGATCGCGACGCGCGAGGACGGCTCGCTGGTCGCGGAGTTCGACATCACGGTGCAGAGCAGCGCGGCGGGCGTGCCGCAGGCCGCGCCGGCCACCGCCGCCGCCATCGCCCCGGTCACCGCGGGCCAGGTGCAGAGCATGATCCGCCGCATGGTCCGCGGCGGGCAGAATGTGCGCGTGAGCATCGTCGGCCGCGGCGCGATCGGGCTGACCGGCATGGTGCCCACCGCCGCCGACGCCCAGCGCGCCGAGGCCATCGCCAAGGCGATGGGCGGCGAGGGGCGGGAGGTGATCAACAACCTCCAGCTCCTCTCGGGCATCCAGGTGAACCTGCGCGTGCGGGTGGCCGAGGTGTCGCGCGAGGTGACGCGCGATCTCGGCTTCAACTGGCGCGCCGCCTTCAGCGACGGGTCCTGGCAGCTCGGCCTGCGGACCGGCAGCGGGGTGGTCGGGACCATCATCGGCTCGCTGACCGGGGCCAGCGCGGGCACCGGTGGCCTGGTCGGCGCGGGCTACACCCGCGGCAACTGGGACGTGAACACCATCATCGACGCGCTGGCGCAGGACCGGCTCGTGACCATCCTGGCCGAGCCGAACCTGACCGCGCAGTCGGGCGAGGTCGCCTCCTTCCTGGCCGGCGGCGAGTTCCCGGTGCCGGTGGCCGCGGCGGGCAACGCCAATGCGCTGACGGTGGAGTTCAAGCAGTTCGGCGTCAGCCTCTCCTTCGTCCCGACCGTGCTCTCGCCCGAGCGGCTGAACATGCGGGTGCGGCCCGAGGTCAGCGAACTCTCCGAGGCCAACTCGGTGATCTTCCCGGTGGCCGGCGGCACGGTGCGCATCCCGGGCCTGACGGTCCGGCGCGCCGAGACGACCATCGAGGTCGGCAGCGGGCAGAGCTTCGCCATCGCCGGCCTGCTCAGCCGCAACTCGGCCATCAACAACAGCGGCCTCGCGGGGCTGGGCGACATCCCGGTGCTCGGCGCGCTGTTCCGCTCCGATCGCTTCCGCCGCAACGAGACGGAGCTCGTGATCATCATCACGCCCTACCTCGTGCGGCCGGTCTCCGATCCCTCCGCGCTCGGCACGCCGCTCGACAGCTTCCGCCCGGCGACGGATCTCGAACGCATCCTGTTCCGGCGTCAGACGGGATCGGGCGCGCCCTACCGGGAAATCCGGCCGCCCGCGGCCTCCGGCTTCATCGTGGAGTGAGCGACATGGCCCGGAACCCGGCTCCCATCCTCGCCATCGCCCTGGCGCTTGGCGCCTGCGCCGACAGCTACATCGCGCCGACCGACTTCGAGCGGCGGGGCACCTGGCAGGCCGACGGCGTCAACGACCGCAACCTGCGCGCCATGGTCGCCGATCCGTCGCACCTGACGCGCGGCGTCGGCGCGGCGACCGAGCGCGGCGATGCCGGCTCGGCGGCGGTGACGGCCATGCAGCAGGGGCGGCGCCCGCCGCTGCCCGAGGGCATCACCGACATCGGCCGGCAGGGCGCAACCCCGGCCGGCGTCACCTCGGGCGGAGGCGGCGGTGCGCGCTGAGCGCCTTCCCGCACGGGAAGTCCCCGATGCGCAGCGCGGCGGCGCGGTCATGTCGGCCGACCGCCCCTCGCTCATGGTCTTCGTCGCCGACGAGGCGAGCGAGGCGGCCATCCGCGGCGGCATCGGCGACGTTCTGGGGGCGCAGGTGCGCCGCGGCACCGTGCGCACGGCGGTCAAGGCTCTCGAGAAGGAAACCACGCCGCGCGTGCTGATCGTGGACATCAGCGGCATCGAGGATCCCTTCGGGGCGCTCGACGACCTCGCCTCGGTCTGCACGCCGGATGTGCGCGTGCTGGTCGTGGGCGAGCGCACCGAGATCGCCTTCTACCGCGACATCACCCGCAATGTCGGCGTGCACGAATACCTGCACAAGCCGCTGACGCGCGACAACGTGGCGCGCCTCTTCGCCCCGCACATCCAGGGCGGGGCGGAGGGCAGCCAGGATCGCGGCGGGCAGGTGACGGCCGTGTGCGGCGTGCATGGCGGCGTCGGCGCGACTACGCTCGCCGTCAACCTCGCGCTGCAGCTCGAGGCCGCGACGCACAGCCATGTCGCGATCCTCGACCTGCATCTGCGCGGCGGCGCTGCTGCCATGATGCTCGGCGCGCGCGTCACCTCCGGCCTGCGCATCGCCCTCGAGGAGCCGGAGCGCGTGGATGCGCTGTTCCTCGACCGCGTGGGCGTGCCGATCAACGACCGCATCCGCCTGATCGCGGCCGAGGAGCCGATGGAGGCGGACGTCAAGCCGACCGAGGAAGGCGTGCGCCGCGTCCTCGAGATGCTGCGCCAGCGCTTCAACCATGTGGTCGTGGACCTGCCGATGCCGCCCGGCCCAGTGGAGCGGCTGGTGCTGCAGCGCGCGCGGCATGTCGTGCTCGTGCTCGCGCCCGACGTCGCGAGCATCCGCGACACCGTCTCGTTTCGCAAGCTCGTGACCATGACCGGCTCGGCCGGGCGCGTCATCACCGTGCTGAACGGTGCGGGCCGCCGCGGCTTCCTGCCGACCAAGCTGATCACCGAGGGGATCGGCGCGCCGCCCGAGGTCGAGATCCCCGACCTCGCGAAGCAGCTGCCCCGTGCGGCCAATCTCGGCCGCCCGGCGGTGAACGACTGCCCGCAGCTCCGGCGCGCCCTCGGCTACCTCACCCAGGAGATCGCCGCCGTGCGCTCGAACGAACGGCCGCGCTCCCTGTTCGCCAGGCTGTTTGGACGCGGAGGCTGACCATGCGACCCTTCGGACGCCGGAGCGAAGGCGCGAACCAGCTCCCCATCCCGATCTCCGCCGAACCCGAGACGCGCTCGCTGAACGTCTCGGCCGCCGACATGGCGCTGTCGGAGAGCGCGGAGCTCGCGCGCCTGCGCACCCTCGTCCTGGAGCGCATCGACCCGGTCGTCGCCGGCGAGCTGCCCGCCGCCGCGCTGCGCCAGCAGCTCGACGCGCTGGTGCACGAGCTCGCCAGCCGCGAGCGCATGGAGATCTCGGCGCGCGAGCAGTCGCGCATCGCCGAGGAGATCGCGCGCGACATGGTGGGCTACGGCCCGCTCGAGCCGCTGCTGCAGGACGACAGCATCAACGACATCATGGTCAACGGCCCCGACAATGTCTTCGTCGAGGTCAAGGGCAAGCTCATCAAGACGAATGTGCGCTTCCGCTCCTCCTCCCAGGTGGCGGCCATCGCGCAGAAGATCGCCGCCACCGTCGGCCGTCGCGTGGACGAATCGAGCCCGCTCTGCGACGCGCGCCTGCTCGACGGCTCGCGCGTGAACATCGTCTTCCCGCCGCTCGCCCTCGACGGCCCCTGCATCTCCATTCGTAAGTTCGCCAAGAAGCGCTTCGACCTGCCGTCGCTCACGCAGGTCGGCGCGATGTCGCCCGCGGTGCAGCGCATCCTCGAGATCGCGGCGCGCTGCCGGCTCAATGTCATCATCTCGGGCGGCACGGGCTCGGGCAAGACGACGATGCTCAATGCCATGTCGCGGCTGATCGACCATGGCGAGCGCATCGTGACCATCGAGGACGCGGCCGAGCTGCAGCTCCAGCAGCCGCATGTCGTGCGGCTCGAGACGCGGCACGCCAACCTCGAGGGCCGCGGCGAGGTGACCGCCCGCGACCTCGTGCGCAACGCGCTGCGCATGCGCCCCGACCGCATCATCGTCGGCGAGGTGCGCGGCGCCGAGGCCTTCGACATGCTGCAGGCCATGAACACGGGCCACGACGGTTCCTTCTGCACCGTGCACGCCAACACCGCGCGCGACGCCCTGACGCGCGTCGAGAACATGGTGATGATGGCGCAGTCCACCCTGCCCTCGCGCGCCATCCGCACGCAGATCGCCGCGGCGGTGGACCTGATCGTCCAGGTCGAGCGCATGCGCGACGGCGGCCGCCGCGTCGCCCAGGTCTCGGAGATCTGCGGCCTGGAAGGCGACGTCATCACGATGAACGACATCTTCACCTTCCAGTACGAAGGCGAGACCGCCGAGGGCCGCCTGCGCGGCACCTGGGTCACGCCCGGCATGCGGCCGGCCTTCGTGGAGCGCCTCAGCTACTTCGGCATGCTCGATTCCTGGATGCGGGCGCTGCAGGAAGCCTGATCCATGGACCGGACCATCCTGCTCGGGATCGGCGCGCTCCTCACGATCACGCTGGTCACGGGGCTTGTCGCGCTCTCGAAGTCGGGCCAGGCCCGGCGCCTGCGCGAACGCGTCGTGACGGCCGGAACACCCGACGTCCGCGCGGTCCCGACCACCGGCCTGCCGAGCATCCGGCTGCAGACCAACGAGTCGCGCCCGCTGCTCGAACGCATCCTCCGCTTCCTGCGCTTCAACCCCGATACGCCGCAGGAGCAGCTCATCCCGTGGTGGGCGACGCTGCTCATCGGCGCCTTCGCCGGGCTGATCGTCGGCTATTACCTCGGCTTCCTGGTCGGCCGGCCGCTCGGCGCGGGGGCTGGCGTGGCGATCGGCATCTTCGTGGTGCGCGGCCTCTTCTCCTGGCAGCACAACCGCTACGTGATGGCGATCTTCCAGCAGATCCCGGACGCCATCGGCCTGATGGTCCGCGCCATCCGCGCCGGCCTGCCGATCGGCGAGGCGATGCGCTCGGTCGCGGCCGAGACGTCCAATCCGCTGCGCGACGAGTTCGCCCGCATGCTCGGCGATGTCGCGATCGGCCGGCCGGTGGACCAGGCGCTGATGCGCCTCTACAAGCGGACCGAGCTGCCCGAGTTCTCCTTCCTCGCCGTCACCCTCGGCCTGCAGACGCAGACCGGCGGCAACCTCGCCGAGACGCTCGAGAACCTTGCCGACATCGTGCGCAAGCGCGTCGCGCTGGCCAAGCGCGCCAAGGCGCTCGCGGCGGAGGCGCGCATGCAGGCGGGCATCCTGATGGTGCTGCCCTACATCGCCGCGCTCGCCATGTCGCAGATCCAGCCCTTCTACATCGACAACTTCTTCCGCAACCCGACCGGCCAGAAGCTGGCGCTGATCGGGCTCGGCTTCTCGGTCTTCGGGTATCTGGTCATCCGCTGGATGATCAAGCGCGCGGGCTCGGACTGAGGCGATGCTCGACCTTCTCCTCCAGGGCGGCATCGCCCCGATCCTCGCCGTCATCGGCGCGGTGCTGCTCGCGGTCTCGGCCGCCGTCATCCTCGCCCGCGGCGCCGAGGACAAGGATCTCGAGAGCCGGGTGCAGTCCGTGCTGCGCCCGGTCGGCGCGGGGCCGCAGGCGATCTCCGGCGCCACCATCCGCGCCGCCGCGCCCTTCCGCAAGCTCGGCGAGGCGCTGCGCAACACCACCCTCGTCTCGGACCGCGACGTCGAGGATTTCCAGATGGCGATCGCCGCCGCCGGGCTGAACCCGCGCGCGGCGGTCCCGACCTTCATCGGCGTCAAGGCGGTGCTGATGGTGGCGCTGCCGCTCTTCGCCCTGATCTACGCACAGGCGAGCGGCTACGACATGCCGCGCACGGCGGTCGTCGTCTTCGGCGGCATCCTGCTCGGCATCTTCGGCCCGAACTTCTTCCTCAACTATCTCAAGCGCAAGCACGAGGAGAAGCTGCGCAAGGGCCTGCCCGACGCGCTCGACCTGCTCGTCGTCTGCGCCGAGGCGGGGCTCGGCATCGAGACCGCGCTCGACCGCGTGGCGCGCGAGATGGAGAACAGCAACCGCCCGCTCGCCATCTCCTTCCTGGTGCTGGTGCAGGAGCTGCGCATGCTGCCCGACCGGCGACAGGCGCTGGAGCGCTTCGCCGAGCGGACCAATTTCGAGGGCTTCAAGCGACTCGGCGGCACCCTGTCCCAGACGCTGAAATACGGCACGCCGCTGGCCCAGGCGCTGCGCGTGCTGGCGGCCGAGATGCGCCAGGACCGCATGCTGCGAATCGAGGAGAAGGCGATCCGACTGCCCGCCCTCCTGGTTATCCCCCTGATTCTTTTCATCATGCCCGCCGTGTTCATTGCCCTGGTCGGCCCGTCCGTGCTGGAACTGGGCAAGGGCCTCTTCTCCGGGATGAACGCGCCATGATGCCGGTCCGATTCGCTCCCCTGCTCGCCGCCGTCACCCTCGCCGCCTGCGCGACCGAGGGGGTGCGCGACCCGGACACCGCCTCGCGCATGCGCGTCGCGAGCGCGGCCGAGGCCTCGGGCCAGATGGACGTCGCGCTGAACATGTACGGCGCGGCCGCGGCGAACGAGCCGAACAACATGGACGCCCAGCTCCGCTTCGCCGCCGCGCTCCGGCGCTCGGGCAACCATGCGCAGGCCGAGCAGGTGCTCGCCGCCGCGCTCGAACGCCGGCCGAACGACCGCACCATCCTGCTCGCCCTCGGCCGCCTGCGGCTGCAGCGCGGCCAGGCGGGCGAGGCGCTCGCGCTGTTCGACCGCGTCCTCGCCTCCGATGCGCGCTCGGTCCCCGCGCTGGACGGCCGCGGCGTCGCGCTCGACCTGATGGGCCGCCATCCCGAGGCGCAGGAGAGCTATCGCCGCGCCCAGGCGCTGGCGCCGGAATCCGTCTCGGTCGCCAACAATCTCGGCCTCTCGCTGCTGCTCGACGGCCGGCCCGACGAGGCGCGCGCGGTGCTCGAACCGCTCGCGCGCCGCCCGGATGCGAATGCGCGCGTGACCGCGAACTACGCCGTCTCGCTCGCGGCGACCGGCGATGTCGCCGCCGCGCGCACCGTGCTCGGCGGCGACGAGGGCTCGGACCTCGCGGCCCTCGGCGCTGCCTTCCGCACCAACCGGCAGGTCATCGAGGTCACGCCCGGCGACCGGAGCTGAGGCCGGACGGTCCCGCCACGCGCCGCTGCATCCGCGATGAGGCGCATCCTCGCGCTCGACTGGCTGACCGGCCCGCGCATCGTCCTCTATGGCGGGCTGATCTGCGCCATCAACGCGCTGATCCTTGTCTTCGGCATCCTCTTCACCGGCCAGACGCCGCACCGCGTGGACTTCATCGCCTTCCAGGCGGCGGGTCGGCTCGCGCTGGCGGGGGAGGCGGCCGCCGCCTACGACTGGGAGCGCCTGCGCGACGTCCAGGCCGCGATCCTCGGCATCGCGCCGGAGGGCATGACGGGCTACCTCGGCTGGCTCAACCCGCCGCATTTCTTCTTCGCCGTCCTGCCCTTCGCCCCGCTCGCCTACGCATGGGCCTGGGCGGGCTGGATCCTCGCCTGCGTGGTGCTGCTCGGGCTCGCGGCGCGCGGCATCATGCCCGGCGCGGCGGCGCTGGTCGCGGTGTTCTGCACCCCCTCGGTGCTTCTTTCCCTCGGCGTCGGGCAGAACGGGGCGCTGGTGGCCGCGCTGATGGCCTGGACGCTGCTGCTGCTCGACCGGCGGCCGGCGCTGGCCGGGGTCGCGCTCGGGCTGCTGACGATCAAGCCGCAGTTCGGCCTCGTCTTCCCCCTGCTGCTCGCGCTGACCGGCCGCTGGCGGGTCTTCGCCGCCGCCAGCGCGACGGTCGCCGCGGTCGCCGCCGCCTCCTGGATCGCCTTCGGCGGGGAGACGTGGCGCGCCTTCCTGCCGATGGTCGCCGGCACGGCCGACCGCTACCTCGCCCCCGGCTCCGAGGTGCTGCCGAAGATCCAGTCGGTCCATGCCTTCGTGATGCAGGCGACGGGCCAGGCGGCCCTTGCCTGGGCGCTGCATGGCGCGGTGGCGGCGCTGGCGCTCGCGGTGGTGCTGCGGCTGTGGCTCCGCCGGCCCGAAGGGCCTGAGGAGGCGCGCGCCGCCGCGGCCATCGCCGCCGCCTTCCTCCTCACCCCCTATGCCTGGACCTACGACACGCCGGTGATCGCCATTGCGGCGCTGTTCCTCGCCCGCGCGGCGCGGCGGGAGGGCTGGCTGCCGGGCGAGAAGGCGCTGCTCGTGCTGGCGCCGGCGGCGCTGCTGGTGGTGGTGTTCCGGCCCTTTTCGCTGGTCGGGCCTCTCGCCTGGGTCCTCATCCTCGGCTTGGCCTGGCGGCGGGATGCGGCCTGGCGGCGCGCGGCCGCGCCCGGGGCGCCCGCGCTCAGCCCGGTGCCGCGCGGCTCGATGTCGGCAGGCACATGATCCGCGGCCTCGCCGGCCCGGCCGCTGGGCGGCCGCGCAGGCGGAGTTCCACGTTCGGCACCGCCACCACCGGCCGCAGGCTCGGCGACTGCGTGCCGACCAGCAGCACCGCGCCGCGGCCCGAGGCGCAGAGCCCGGCCATGGCCGGCCCGGGAAGCGGGATCACGCCGGGGGCGGGGCCGGGCACGAAGCCCTGGCCGCTGAGCGCCGCCATCACCCGCTGGTGGTAGATCACGCCGCGCTCCGGCGTCGCGGAATGATAGCGGGCCGTCGCCTGGGCCCAGTCCCCGGTCTGCGCGTGCAGGCCGCGCAGGAAGCGGATGGCATAGGCCACGTTCGCCGCCGGGTCGAAGCCGGCATCCACCGAGGGGAAGGCGTCAGGGTGGTGCAGCAGGTTGATCTGCATGCAGCCGATGTCGATCGAGCGCGTCCCGGCGGCGAGGCGCGCCTGAACCTCGGCGACCGCCTCGGCCCGCGTGGCGGCGTAGCGGCCCTCGCCGGCGGCGTTGAAGGACCAGGGCCAGGGCGCGATCCGCCCGTCCGGCGCGCGGCGGCCGGTCTCGACGCGCGCGATGGCGCCGAGCAGGCCGGGCGGCAGGCCTGAGCCCGGCTCCGCGGCGGCGATGGCGCGGGTGCAGGCCTCCCAGGGGGATTCGGGCGGTGCGGCGGGCTGCGCGGCCGGGCCGCGGGCGGCGGCCGGGGCGCGCGCGGGCGTGACGCGGCGCTGGCCGTTCGCCGCGCCGCCGCGCGCGGGCGTGGCCGTCGCGGCCGCGGGGCGTGCGGCGGCCGGGCGCGCGGCCTGCTCGCCATTCCGGGATTGGGCATTGGCCTCGGCAGGCGCCCAGGGCAGGGCCGCCAGGGCGAGGAACGGAAGCGCAAGGGCGAACCGTCCGGCGCCGCGGGCTTGGTGCGTCGGCATGCGACCCTCTTGGACCTTGGCGCCGCGCCGGGTCAAGCACGCAGCGGTTGAACATTCCGTCACGGCACGAATGCGGCGCGGCCATCCGGGCCGAACCGTGCCGGTAAGCAGGCCATGCGGGGCGCCGCGACGTCAGGTCAGGGTGCCCAGCCTTGCACGCCCGCCGGGCATCGGCGCCTCGCTTCACGCGCGGCCGCCCCGCCCGCGCCCCGCGATGACGGCGCGCAGCGGCTCGAACCGCGCGCCCGCTGGCAACCGGCCGGGCCGATCCACGCTGCCAGGCCGCGCCGGCCCGCCCATGGACAAGGCCGCGGGGGGTTGCGATTCTGCCGCCAACACCGAACCGGAGGATCCGCCATGCCCTTCACCGCGTCCCGCCGCGCGCTGCTCGCCGCTGCGCCGCTGCTTGCCCTGCCGGGCCGCCTGCGCGCCCAGGGCGGCTGGAAGCCTTCCCGCCCCGTGACCCTGATCGTGCCCTTCGCGGCGGGTTCCGGCACCGACACGGTCTCGCGCCTGCTCGCCTCGCTGCTCGAAGCCGACTGGGGCATCCAGACGGTGGTGGAGAACCGGCCGGGCGCCAACGGCGCGATCGCCGCGGTGGCTGCCGCCCGCGCCGCGCCGGACGGGCACACGCTGATGATCACGACCAACAGCCCGCACGGCGCGACGCCCGCCCTGATGCGCCGGCCGACCTACGACGCCATCGCGGACTTTACGGCCATCTGCCGCATGGGAACTTACATCTTCACCTTCGTGGTGAACGACCAGGTTCCGGTCCGCACCATGCAGGAATTCCTCGCGCTGGCGAAGGCGCGTCCGGGCCAGCTCACCTGCGCCTCGGGCAACACGACTGGTGTGGTCGGGGCGGCCATGCTGAACCGCATCGGCGGGGTGGACGTGACGCATGTGCCCTACCGCTCCTCGCCGCCCGCGATGACCGACCTCATCGCCGGCCGCATCACCTCGATGTTCGCCGATGTCGCCTCCTCCCGCGCCTTCCTCAACGAGGGGAAGATGAAGCCGCTCGGCATCACCTCGGCGCGCCGGACGCCGCTCTTTCCCGACTGGCCGGCGCTGTCGGAGGTCGGGTTGCCGGGATTCGAACTCCTCTCCTTCATGGGTGCGGTCGGGCCCGCGCGCATGCCGGAGGAAGCGGTGGCCGCCTGGAACGCCGCCATCCGCAAGGTCTGGGACCGCGACGAGACGGCGGCCCGGCTCGGCACCTTCGGGATCGAGCGCGTCACCTCGACGCCGCAGGAATTCGGCGCCTTCATCCGCGAGCAGATCCGCTTCTGGGGCGAGCAGGCGCGCGCCGCCGGGATCGAGCCCGAATAGGGCCGCGCTTCCGCCACATGCGCCGCGGACATTGGCGGAATGACGCTGCGGCGCTTGTCGTTTCATGAGCGTGTCACCATAACCGGGCGACGCGCGAGGAGAGGGAGGCCGCGCGCAACGCCCGAAGGGGGACCCGCATGACCACCGACCGTCACTCGCAGACCGCCGTCCTTGCGCGCATCCTGGCCGAGCTGGCCGAGGGGCGCCTGCCGGAACGCATCCGCCTGGAGCAGGCGGCCCGCGTGATCGTGACCGCCCGTCGCGTGGCGGACCTCGCCGCGCAAGGCGCGCTCGCGCTGCCGAGCGCGGCGCTGCCCGCCGTGCGCGCGGTCACCGAGATCGCCCGCAACTGGGACCCCTCCGCCCTGACCGCCTTCGAATACGCCGAGAGCCTGCCGGTCGCGGCGGTTGACCGGCTGCTGCGCGCCGCGCCCGACTGGGCCGCGGCCTTCAGCCCCTCGCCGGACCGCCTCGCGGCCTGACCCTTCCGCGCCCCGCCCGCGCGAGCGGCGGGGCGCCATTCCCTTCCCGGCCGGAATACCGGGGTGCGTCGAGGATGTGCGCGCCTGCCATCCGCGCTATACCCAAAGGCATCGGGAAAACGGGGTCAGGATCATGGCAAACGGCGGCGCCAGCCGAGGCAAGGCGTCCAACGGGCCGCGGCGCGTCCTGCTGCTGACGGGCGCGTCGCGCGGCATCGGGCATGCGACAGTGAAGCGGTTCTCCGCGGCCGGGTGGCGGGTCATCACCGTCTCGCGCCAGCCCTTCCCGGAGCAGTGCCCGTGGGAGATGGGCCCCGAGGACCACATCCAGCTCGACCTGACCGACCCCGCCGCGACCGAGGCGGCGATCGAGGAGATCAAGGCGCGGCTCAAGCCCGACGGCGACCGGCTGGACGCGCTGGTCAACAACGCCGCCATCTCGCCCAAGGGGCCGGGCGGGGCGCGGCTCGGCTCGCTGGAGATGGACCTCGATGGCTGGCTGCGCGTCTTCCGCGTGAACTTCTTCGCCCCCGTGCTGCTGGCCCGCGGGCTCGTCGAACCGCTGCAACGCGCCAAGGGCTCGGTGGTGAACGTCACCTCGATCGCCGGCTCGCGCGTGCATCCCTTCGCGGGTGTCGCCTATTCCACCTCCAAGGCCGCGCTGGCCGGGCTGACGCGGGAGATGGCGAGCGACTTCGCCCCGCTCGGCATCCGCGTGAACGCGATCTCGCCCGGCGAGATCGACACCTCCATCCTCTCGCCGGGGACGGAGAAGATCGTGCAGGAGCAGATCCCGATGCGCCGCCTCGGCCGGCCGGAGGAGGTCGCGCAGGCGATCTACTTCCTCTGCACGGACGCCTCCTCCTACGTGAACGGGGCCGAGCTGCACATCAATGGCGGGCAGCATGTGTGAGCCCGGCCGTGATGCGCCCCCCTCCCGGGCGCGCGGCGGGATCTGAGGGCGCGGCGCATCCTCGCCCGGTTCATGCGCCGGGGTGAGCCGCGCCGGTTCGCCCCGGCGGCACGCATGATGCCCGTCATCGGCCCCGCGGAGCATCCCCATGGCGGCTGAGGCGCGCCGCGGCGTGGCCTCGCTGCGGATGCTGCTGCCCTTCCTGCGGCCCTACCTGCCGCGCGCGCTCGGCGCGGCGGCGGCCCTGCTCGCCGCGGCGGGCCTGACGCTCGCGGTCGGGCAGGGCCTCAAGCACATCATCGACGACGGCTTCACCGGCGGCGCCGCCGCGCTGGACCGCGCAGCGCTCGCGATGGGCGCCATCATCGCGGCGCTCGGCCTCGCCACGGCGCTGCGCTACTACCTCGTCACCTGGCTCGGGGAACGGGTGGCGGCCGACCTGCGCCGCGCGGTCTTCGACCACCTGACGCGGCTCGATGCCCGCTTCTACGAGACCGCGCGCACCGGCGACCTGATGTCGCGCCTGACCGCCGATGTGGCGCTGCTGCAGTCGCTGATCGGCTCGGCCGTCTCGATGGGGCTGCGCAACGCGCTCACCGGCACCGGCGCCTTCGTCATGCTGGTGCTGACCAGCCCGAAGCTCGCGGGGCTGATGGCGGTGGTGGTGCCGCTGGTCCTGCTGCCGATGATCGCCTTCGGCCGGCGCGAGCGCCGCCTCTCCCGCGCGGCGCAGGAGCGCATCGCCGACCTCGCGGCCCATGCCGAGGAGGCGATCAACGCCATGCGCACCGTGCAGGCCTTCACGCAGGAGGCGGCCGAGCGCGAGCGGCACGGCGCGGCCTCGGAGCGCTCGGTGCAGGCCGCGCTGCGGCGCGTGGCGACGCGCAGCGCGCTGATCCTCGCCGTCATCCTGCTCGGCTTCGGGGCGATCACCTTCGCCTTGTGGGTGGGCGGGCATGACGTGATCGCCGGCCGCATGTCGGGCGGACAGCTCACCGCCTTCGTCTTCTACGCGGTGATCCTCGCGAGCGCGGGCGCGACCGTCTCGGAACTCTGGGGCGAGATCCAGCGCGCGGCCGCGGCCGCCGACCGCCTGGCCGAGGTGCTGGCGGTGCGCCCCGCCATCGCCACCCCCGCCGCGCCGCTCGCCCTGCCGCCCGCGCAGGGCCGCGTCGCCTTCCGCGAGGTGGTGTTCCGCTACCCCTCGCGGCCCGGCACGGCGGCGCTCGACGGCTTCTCGCTGGAGGTGGCGCCGGGCGAGACGGTCGCGCTGGTCGGCCCCTCCGGCGCGGGCAAGACCACCGTGCTCGCGCTGCTGCTGCGCTTCCACGACCCCGAGCGCGGCACGGTGCTGCTCGACGGCGTGGACATCGCGCGGGTGGACCCGGAGGCGCTGCGCCGCCGCCTCGGCCTCGTGCCGCAGGATCCCGTCATCTTCAGCGCGAGCGTCGCCGACAATATCCGCTACGGCCGCCCGGATGCGACGGAGGCGGAGATCCGCGCCGCGGCGGAAGCCGCCCATGCCCTCGGCTTCATCGAGGCGCTGCCGGAGGGATTCGCGACGCATCTCGGCGCGCGCGGCGTCACGCTCTCGGGCGGGCAGCGCCAGCGCATCGCCATCGCGCGCGCCATCCTGCGCGACCCGCCGGTGCTGCTGCTCGACGAGGCGACCAGCGCGCTGGATGCCGAGAGCGAGCACGCGGTGCAGCAGGCGCTCGCTCGGCTGAGCGCGGGGCGCACCACGATCGTGGTGGCGCACCGGCTCGCCACGGTGCGCCGCGCCGACCGCATCGTGGTGATGGAGGCCGGGCGGATCGTCGCCACCGGCACGCATGAGGCGCTGCTGGCCGAAGGCGGGCTCTATGCGCGCCTCGCCGCGCTGCAGTTCACCGACGCCTGATGCCCTGCGCGCAAAGGAGCGACCTCTGTCCGCAGGGCATCACGATCTGGTTCCGCGCGCGGCTACCCTGGCAACCCCTCGCGCCACACCAGCGGGAGAAAGGTCTTCCTTTCGCGCGCTGGTATGATGCCGGCGGATGTCGTTGTCCGGCCTCTCGCTCCTCGGCATCGCGCGCCCGTCTGGCAGGCCGGCCGCGCGCGAAGGAGCCGGATGGCCGGCGCTTGAAGGGCCCTCCGTCTCCTCGCCGCGCAGTCAGCCGCCGGCGAGGAACGCCAGCACCGCCGCGTTGAAGTCCGCCGGATTGTCCGCCTGCACGCTGTGCGCGGCGCGCGGGATGGTCACGCGCCTTGCATTCGGCATGGCCCCTTCCAGCGCATCAAGGATGCGCCCGAATTGCGGCTGCGACTGGTCGCCGCCCACCAGCAGGATGCGGATGGCGATGCCTGCGGCCTCGGCGCGGCTGTAGGGGCTGCGCTGTTCGTTCACCTGCCCGAGCAGGGTGCGGGCATTGTCGCGGTTGATGGCCTTGCGCGCCTCGGAGCGCTTCGCCCAGGCGCCGGGGCCGCCGGTGTGCTCGGCGACGATGGTCAGGCCCTCCTCCACCCGGCCTTCGCCGATCAGCGCCGCGGCCCGCGCGAAGGCCGCGGCCTGGATGCCGGCCGGCGGCGCGCCGCCGAGGCTCTCGTCCAGCTCGCCGCCGGGCTCCACCAGCACCAGCGCCGAGACCAGCTCCGGATGATGCTGTGCCACCCGGAAGGCGATGTGCCCGCCGCGGGAATGGCCGATGAGGCGCACCGGGCCCTCGCCCAGCGCCGCGATGAAGCCGGCGATGTCGGCGGTGTGGCGCGCGATGGTGAAGTCGCCGTCCTCGCTCCAATGTCCCGGCCAGCAATGGCGCAGGCTGACTGCGATGGCGTGGTGCGCGGCGCCGAAGGCGTCCATCTGCCCGGCCCAGGAGCGCTGATCGCCCAGCGTGCCATGGATCATGACCACCGGCGGGCCCGCGCCGGCCTCGGCATAGGCGATGGGATGGCCGTCGATGGTCAGGCTGGGCATGGGTGGTTCCTCCATGCCGCCATGGAGGCACGGCGCGGCGCGCGCGCAAAGCCCCGGGGCTCAGCCCTTGCGCGCCTCGTCCATGATGGCGCGGAAACGCCGCACCACGGCGGGCAGGCCCTCGAAGATGGATTGCGAGATGAGGAAGTGGCCGATCGAGACCTCGCTCACCTCCGGCATGGCGGCGATCGGGCCGACCGTGTCGAAGGAGAGGCCGTGGCCGGCATGGCAGAGCAGCCCCGCCGCGCGCGCCGCCTCCGCCCCGCGCCTGAGGCGCGCGAGCTGCGCCGGGCGGTCCGCGACCGGGCCTTCCGCATAGGTGCCGGTGTGCAGCTCGATCGCCTGCGCGCCGATCCGTGCCGCGGCCTCGATCTGCGCCGCGTCGGCCTCGATGAAGATCGAGACGCGCACTCCGGCCGAGCGCAGCCGGTCCACCGCCTCCTTCAGGAAGGGCCCGGCGCGCAGCACGTCGAGGCCGCCCTCGGTCGTCAGTTCCTGCCGCTTTTCCGGCACCAGGCAGCAATAGGGCGGGCGGATGCGCTCGGCGAAGGCGACCATCTCCTCGGTCGCGGCCATCTCGAAGTTCAGCGGCGCGGCGATCTCGGCGCGCACGCGCTCCACGTCGCGGTCGCGGATGTGGCGGCGGTCCTCGCGCAGATGCATGGTCACGCCGTCGGCTCCGGCCGCGACGGCGATGCGCGCCGCCTCGACGGGGCAGGGGAAGGTGCCGCCGCGCGCGTTGCGCAGCGTCGCCACGTGATCGACATTCACCGAGAAATCGAGATGTGTCATGCGAAGCCCCTGGCGCGCGCGAGCTCGGCCGCGAGCCGGATCGCGGCGATCAGCGAGGACGGATCGGCGCGCCCCGTGCCGGCGATGTCGAGCGCCGTGCCGTGGTCGGGGCTGGTGCGCACGATGGACAGGCCGAGCGTCACGTTCACGCCCCCGGCCATGTCGAGCGTCTTGATCGGGATCAGCGCCTGGTCGTGGTAGAGGCAGATCGCCGCGTCGTAGGTCGGCCGCGCATGGGCTGTGAACATGGTGTCGGGCGGCAGCGGGCCGCGCGCCTCGATGCCCTCGGCGCGCAGCATGGCGACGGCGGGGGCGACGATGTCGATCTCCTCGCGCCCCATGGTGCCGGCCTCGCCCGCATGGGGGTTCAGCCCCGCGACGGCGAGGCGCGGGCGCGCGATGCCGAACTCCTCCCGCAAGGCGCGGGCGGTGATGCGCGCGGTCCCGGCGATCAGCTCCGGCGTCAGGCGCGCGATGGCGCGCGCGAGCGCCTCATGCACCGTCACCGGCACCACGCGCAGCCCGGGGCAGGCCAGCATCATCACGGGTGGCGTCCCGGTGCCGGCGATCTCGCCCAGGTATTCGGTGTGACCGGGATGGCGGAAGCCGGCCGCGGTCAGCGTCGCCTTCTGGATCGGGTTGGTCACCACGCCCGCGGCGCGGCCGGCCTTGCACAGCGCCACCGCCTCGGTGATGGCGGCGATCACGGCCGGGGCATTTCCGGTGTCCGGCCGGCCGGGGACGGGCGGGCGCGGCAGCGGCCGGTGCAGGACGGGAAGGGCTTCGGGAAAGGCGGCGGCGGCCTCCTCCGGTGCGGCGATGGCACGCACCGGCGCGGCGAAGGGGCGGGTCGCGTCGTCGAGCAGGAAGAAGGCCGGCCCCGTGCCGCGCAGCGCGGCCCAGGCGCCGGCGGCGATCTCCGCGCCGATGCCGGCGGGCTCTCCCATGGTCAGGGCGATCGGGCGCATGCCCCGAGGAATAGGCCGCGCCGCGCATCCTGGCGAGGGCTTGCGCCGCCGCAAGCCGCGCCGGCCGCGTCGTGCTAGAGAGCGCGCATGGAATTCCTCGCGAATTGCCTGCACGACCTGACGGCGCTCGGGCCCGGCGGCGTTCCGGCGGTGATGGGCGCGCTGTTCCTGGCCGGGCTGGCAGGCGGGGCGACGCATTGCGCGGGGATGTGCGGGCCCTTCGTCCTCGCCCAGGCGGCGGCGGTGGCCGATCGCGCGGCGGCCGGCGGCATGCTCGCGCGGCTCTCGGGCGCGGCGCTCGTGCCCTATCACCTCGGCCGGCTGCTCGGTTATGGCGCGCTCGGCGCCGGGGCGGGCGGGCTCGCGGGCGTGGTGGCCTTCGGCACGGGGTTCCGCTTCGTGCTCGCGGCGATGCTGCTGCTCGCCGCGGTGCTGATGTTCGCCCAGGCGAGCGCGCGCGTCGCCGCGCTGCTGCCGAGGCTTCCCGCGCCGCGCCTGCCTCGGGCCCTGCAGGCGCGGCTTGCCGGCCTGCTCGCCGCGCCGACGGGGCTGCGCGGCGTCGCGCTCGGCCTGATGCTGTCCGCGCTGCCCTGCGGCCTCCTCTATGGCGCGCTGGCCGGCGCGGCCGCGACCGGCTCGGCGCTGGGCGGGGCGCTCGCGATGGCCGCCTTCGTCGCCGGGACGGTGCCGGCGCTGGTCGGCGTGGCGCTGCTCGGGCGCTTCTTCGGGCGGCAGGCGGGGCCGGGGATGCGGGTCGCGGGCGCCGCGCTCTTCGCGATCAACGGCGCGGTGCTGGCGGCGATGGCCCTGCGCGTGGTGGCCTGAGCGCCGCCGCCTACCGCACCAGGTCGCGGTAGGCGTGCCAGGTCGCGTGCCCGATCAGCGGGATGACCAGCGCGAGGCCGAGGAAGAAGGGCACCATCGCCATCGCGGTCAGCACCACGATCAGCCCCGCCCAGAACAGCATCGCCGCGGGGTTGGCGAGCACGGTGCGGACCGAGACGGCGACCGCCTCCATCGCCGAGACGTCGCGGTCGAGCATCATCGGGATGGAGACCGCCGAGATGGCGAAGGCGACGGCGGCGAGCACCGCGCCGGCCGCCGTGCCGACGATGAGGAAGGGCAGCAGCATCGGCGAGCGCAGCATCGCCATCGGCACGTCCTCGAGCGCGGGGGCGAAGTTGATGCCGAACATCAGCATGAAGATCAGCGCCGCGACGCGCACCCAGAACAGGTGCAGCACGAGCAGCACCACGCCCATGAAGGCGAGTTGCCCCGCATTGCGCGTGAAGCCGCGCAGGCAGGCGGCGACCGTGACCTCCTTGCCTTCCTCGCGCAGCCGGGAGGCCTCGTAGAGCCCCGCGGCGAGCAGCGGTGCGACCATGAAGAAGCCCGCCGAGGCGGGCAGGATGGCCCAGGCCGTGCGGGTCCAGAGCAGGAGCAGCGCGAGCAGCCAGCCGGCCACGGTGAGCGCCCCGCCGTAGAAGAAGCCGATCTGCGGATTGGCCATCAGATCGCGCCAGCCCGCGGTCAGCCAGGCCCAGGGCCGGTCGGGCGCCACCGCCTGGATGGTCACGGGGCGACGGGTCAGTGTCTCCGCATCGCTGGTCATGGCAGGCGCTCTCCCCCCGGTCGGGCGGCTGCTCCGCCCTTTGCCAGGGCGGAACCCTAGTCGTGTTGCGATGCGGAAGAGTTGATCCGGATCAAGGACGCGGGGACGGGACGGGGCTTCCCTGCGCGGCATGATGCGCGCGGCGACTCCGCCGCGGCGTCGCGTGGGGAGATCCGGTCGTGGCATCAGCAACGGCAACCGCCGCCCTGGCTCCGGGGCAGGCTTCGCGGGCGCAGGAGGTGGGGTATGTCGAGGCCCCGATCCGCGCCTTCGCCGTCATCACCGCCTTCTGGGGGGTGGTCGGCTTCCTGGTGGGTGTGGTCATCGCCCTGCAGCTCGCCTATCCGCTGCTGAACCTCGACCTTGAATGGACCACCTTCGGCCGGCTCCGCCCGCTGCACACCAGTGCGGTGATCTTCGCCTTCGGCGGCAACGCGCTGCTCGGCACCAGCCTCTATGTCGTGCAGCGGACCTGCCGCGCGCGGCTCTTCGGCGGCGACGACGCGGCGTGGTTCCTGTTCTGGGGCTACCAGTTCTTCATCGTCATGGCGGCGCTGGGCTACGTGCTCGGCATCACCCAGGGCAAGGAATACGCCGAGCCCGAGTGGTATGTGGACCTCTGGCTCACCTTCGTCTGGGTGGTCTACCTCGTCGTCTTCGGCGGCACGATCGTGAAGCGCGAGGAGCCGCACATCTACGTGGCGAACTGGTTCTACCTCGCCTTCATCATCACCATCGCCATGCTGCACATCGGCAACAACCTGCATGTGCCGGTCAGCCTCGGCTCCTCGGCCTCCTACTCGGTGCCGGCGGGCGTGCAGAGCGCGATGATCCAGTGGTGGTACGGCCACAACGCGGTGGGCTTCTTCCTCACCGCGGGCTTCCTCGGGATGATGTACTACTTCATCCCCAAGCAGGCGGAGCGGCCCGTCTATTCCTACCGCCTGTCCATCGTGCACTTCTGGACGCTGATCTTCCTCTACATCTGGGCCGGTCCGCACCACCTGCACTACACCGCGCTGCCCGACTGGGCGCAGGTGCTCGGGATGGTGTTCTCGGTCGTGCTCTGGATGCCCTCCTGGGGCGGCATGATCAACGGGCTGATGACGCTCTCGGGCGCGTGGGACAAGCTGCGCACCAACCCGGCGCTGCGCTTCAGCGTGACCGCGGTCGGCTTCTACGGCATGTCCACCTTCGAAGGCCCGGTGATGTCCATCCGCGCGGTGAACGGCCTGTCGCACTACACCGACTGGACCATCGGCCACGTGCATTCGGGTGCGATGGGCTGGGTCGGCTTCATCACCTTCGGCGCGCTCTACTACCTGTTCCCCGTGCTGTGGCGGAAGAAGGGCGTCTGGAGCGAGAAGCTGATCGCCTGGCACTTCTGGCTCGCCACCCTTGGCATCGTCTTCTACATCACCGCGATGTGGGTCTCGGGCATCATGCAGGGGCTCATGTGGCGCGCCTATGACGAGCTCGGCTTCCTCCAGTACGCCTTCGTCGAGACGGTGGAGGCGATGCATCCCTACTACGTGATCCGCGCCCTCGGCGGGGTGCTCTACCTCACCGGCGCGCTGATCATGTGCTTCAACCTCTGGAAGACCGTCACCGACAGCGAGGCCGCCGAGCCCGCGCCGGCCGCGTCTCCCGCCATCGCCGCTGCGGCCGAGTAAGGAGGGCAGCCCATGTTCGCCTGGCTTCGCGACCACGGCATCATCGAGCGCAACGTGATCCTGATGGGCGTGCTCACGCTCATCACGGTCTCGATCGGCGGGCTGGTGCAGATCGTCCCGCTCTTCGCGGTGGAGACCACCATCGAGCGCGTCTCGGGCATGCGGCCCTACACGCCGCTCGAGTTGCGCGGGCGCGACATCTACATCCGCGAGGGCTGCTACGTCTGCCACTCGCAGATGGTCCGCCCCTTCCGCGACGAGCTCGAACGCTACGGGCATTTCAGCCTCGCGGCCGAGAGCATGTACGACCATCCCTTCCAGTGGGGCTCGAAGCGCACGGGGCCCGACCTCGCGCGCGTCGGCGGGCGGTATTCGGACGACTGGCACGCGGCGCATCTGCGCGACCCGCGGGCGCTGGTGCCGGCCTCGATCATGCCGCCCTACGCCTTCCTCGACCGTCCGCTCGACTACTCGGACATCGAGGCGCGGATGCGCGCGCTGCGTGCGGTCGGCGTGCCCTACACCGACGAGATGATCGCCAATGCGCGCGCCGACCTCGAGGCGCAGGCGCGCCCCGACGCCGACCCCGCCGCCTTCCAGGGGCGCTATGCCCGCGCCCGCCAGGCGGCCTTCGACGGCGACCCGACGCGCATCACCGAGATGGACGCGCTCGTCGCCTATCTGCAGATGCTCGGCACGCTCGTGGACTTCCGCGACGTGACGCCCGCGCAGCTGCGCCAGCCGTGACGGAGGCGACGATGCAGACGCTGATCGACGCCATGCCGCTGTTCCGCAGCCTGTGGGTCGTCTGGTTCTTCGTCCTCTTCCTCGGGATGCTCTGGTTCGTCCTGCGCCCGTCGAGGAGGGCCTACTACGACGCCCAGGCCGACATCCCGCTGCGCGACGAGGCCGGGGACCATTCCCGGCGGCCCGGCGCAAGAAGCCCACGCTGAGGAGCATCGCAGGATGCCGACCAAGATCGAGAAGGACAGCATCACGGGCACCGACACCACCGGCCACGAGTGGGACGGGCTCAAGGAGCTGAACACGCCGCTGCCCAAGTGGTGGCTCTGGACCTTCTACGCGACCATCGTGTGGGGGATCGCCTTCGTCATCATCTACCCCTCCTTCCCCTACTGGCGCGGCACCTCGGGCTGGATCGCGCGCGAGGCGATCGTCGCCGAGATGGCCGAGGTGCGCGCGCAGCAGGAGCCGATGCTGGCCCGCCTGCGCGAGGCGACGCCGGCTGCCATCGCGGCCGATCCTGAGCTGCGCGCCTTCGCCGTCGCGGGCGGGCGCGTCGCCTTCGCCAACAACTGCGCCGGCTGCCACGGCGCGGGCGGGCAGGGCGCGCAAGGCGGCTATCCCGCGCTGGTGGACGACGACTGGATCTGGGGCGGCAGCCTCGAGGCGATCCAGCACACCATCCGCCACGGCATCCGCTCCAATGAAAGCGACGAGCAGCGCCAGAGCATGATGCCGCGCTTCGGCGCCGACGGCCTGCTGACCCCGGCGCAGATCAACGACGTGACCGAGCACGTTCTCTCCCTCACCAACCGCGCGACCGACGCGGCGGCCGCGGGGCGCGGCGCGGAGATCTTCGCCGAGCAATGCGCCTCCTGCCACGGCGAGCGCGGGGAGGGGAACCGCGAGTTCGGCGGCCCGCGCCTGAACGACCAGGTCTGGCTCTACGGCAGCAGCCGGGACCAGATCGCGGCCTTCATCCGCAACCCGCGGATGGGGGTGATGCCCTCCTGGCAGGGACGGCTCGATCCCGCCGTGATCAACATGCTGACGGTCTACGTGCACGCGCTGGGCGGGGGCGAATAGCCCCGCCCCGCGGCAAGGCAGAGCCATGTCCACGATCGAGGCCCCCCATCGCGCCAAGGCCGACAGGCCGGCGGCCGCCCCCCCGGCGGCTGCCGACCAGCCGCTCTACGCGACGCGGCAGAAGGTCTATCCGAAGCGCGTCTTCGGCCTGGTGCGCAGCGTCAAATGGGCGGTGCTCGTCCTCTGCCTCGCGCTCTACTACATCGTGCCCTGGATCCGCTGGGACCGCGGCGAGGGCGTGCCGAACCAGGCCGTCCTCGTGGACATGTGGAATGCGCGCCTGTTCTTCTTCTGGATCGAGCTCTGGCCGCAGGAGATCTACTTCCTCGCCGGCGCGCTGATCCTCGGCGCCTTCGCCCTTTTCGCCGTCTCCTCGCTGTTCGGCCGTCTGTGGTGCGGCTTCACCTGCCCGCAGACCGTCTGGACCGACCTCTTCATGTTCGTCGAGCGCTGGATCCAGGGCGACCGCAACGCGCGCATGAAGCTCGACCAGGGCCCGAGGAACGCCAACTACTGGGTGCGCAAGGGGCTCACGCATCTCGTCTGGCTGCTGATCGCCGCCGCCACGGGCGGGGCCTGGATCATGTACTTCAACGACGCGCCGACGGTGACGCGGGAGATCCTCACCGGGCAGGCGACGCTGAAGGTCTATTTCTTCTTCGCCCTCTTCTCCGGCTTCACCTACCTGCTCGCCGGCTGGGCGCGCGAGCAGGTCTGCACCTACATGTGCCCCTGGCCGCGCTTCCAGGCGGCGATGCTCGACGAGAACTCGCTTGTCGTCACCTACCGCGACTGGCGCGGCGAGCCGCGCGGCAAGGCCAAGGCCGAGGGCGTGGGCGATTGCGTGGACTGCTTCGCCTGCGTCCATGTCTGCCCCACCGGCATCGACATCCGCGACGGCCAGCAGCTCGAATGCATCGGCTGCGGCCTGTGCATCGACGCCTGCGACAGCGTGATGGCGAAGCTCGGCCGGCCCAAGGGGCTCATCGCCTTCGAGACGCTGAAGAACCTCGCCGCCAGCCAGGCGGCGACGGCCGGCATGCCCGCCGGGCCCGAGCGCCATGCCTGCGGCATGAAGGCGCGCAGCGTGCCGCGCTTCATCCGCCCGCGGACGCTGCTCTATGCCGGCGCGCTGTCGGCGGTCGCACTCGCGATGCTGGGCGCCTTCCTGCTGCGCTCGACGCTGGACGTGACGGTGCTGCGCGACCGCGCGCCGCTCTTCGTCCGCCTTTCGGACGGCAGCATCCGCAACGCCTACACCATCAAGATCGTCAACAAGACGCGGGAGGAGGCGCCGCTCGCCCTCGTGCTGCAGGCCCCGCAGGGCTTCGCGCTCAGCGTGCCGGATGCGGCGACGGATCCCGCCGGGCGGCCGCTGCTCTCGCGCCGGCCGGACGGGATCTCGCAGTATCGCGTCTTCGTCACCGTCCCGCCCGGCCAGCGCCTGCCGGAATCGACGCCGGTGAGCTTCCGCCTTCTCGATGCCGGCGGCCGTGCCGCGGCCAGCCAGTCGAGCGTCTTCCTGGGACCGCGATCATGAGCGCAGCCATGCAGGACCACGACCCGAACCGCAGCCGCTGGATCCCCTGGGCCTTCGTGGGCGGCATGTCGGTCGTCGTCGCGGTCAATGGGGTGATGGCCTGGCTCGCCATCTCCACCTTCACCGGCGTGACCGTGCCGCGCTCCTACGAGCGTGGCCGGGGCTACGAGGCGGTGCTTGCGGAGGCGGCGCGGCAGGATGCGCTCGGCTGGACGGCGGAGGTCACGCTCGCCGGCGGCGCGCTGCGCGTGGTCGCGACCGATCGCGAAGGCCGGCCCGTCCATGGCCGCGTCGAGGGCGTGCTGCTGCGCCCGCTCGAGGGCACCGAGCTTCCGCTCGCCTTCACGCCGACCGGCGGCGGCCGCTGGGCCGCCGAGGTGCAGCCGCCGCAGCGCGGCCAATGGGAAGCGCGCCTGACGCTGTTCGGCCCGCAGGAGGCCGCGCTCGACATCCGCCGGCGGGTGATGGTGCCGTGAGCCTGATCGGCCGCGTCCGGCCCGTCGCGACCGCGGCCGTCTCCGCCGGCGCCTGCGCGCATTGCGGCGCGCGCCTCGCGCCCGGCCAGGACCGCTTCTGCTGCGCAGGCTGCGAGGGCGCGCACGCCCTCGTCACCGGCCTCGGCCTCGCCTCCTTCTATGCGCGCCAGATCACCGAGGCCGGCACGCTGCGCCCGGAAGGCGTGGCCGCGGATCTCGACCTCGCCACCTTCGCCGAACCGCTGCCGGACGGGACGCACCGGCTGGATCTCGTCGTCTCGGGCCTGACCTGCGGGGCCTGCGTCTGGCTCGTCGAGCAGGCCCTCGCCGCGGAGCCCGACGTGCTCTCGGCGCGCGCCTCGCTCTCGGCCCGCCGCCTGACGGTCACCTGGCGCGGCGAGGCGGCGCGCGCCACCGAGCTCGGCACGCGCCTCGCGCGCCTGGGCTTCCGCGTCGCGCCCTGGTCGCCCGCCTGCCTGCGCGCCACGGAGGATGCCGAGGGGCGCGAACTCGTCCGCGCGCTCGGCATCGCCGCCTTCGGCTCGATGAACGTGATGCTCGTCTCCGTCGCGGTCTGGGTCGGGACGGACATGGGCGAGGCGACGCGCCACGGGCTGCACTGGCTCGCCGCGCTGATCGGCATGCCGGTCGTGCTGATCGCGGGCATGCCGTTCTACCGCTCGGCATGGTCCGCGATCCGCGCAGGGCGGCCGAGCATGGACCTCGCGGTCTCGCTCGGCGTTCTCGCGACGGCGCTGATGTCGCTGTCGGAGACCGTGTTCAACGGCCCCTACACCTATTTCGACGGCGCGACGGCGCTGCTCGCCCTGCTGCTCGCGGGCCGCGTGCTCGACCGCGCGGCGCGGCGCCGGGCGCGGCAATCCGTGGCGGAACTGCTGGCGCTGCAGGAAGGGCTCGTCGCGCGCCTGCTGCCCGATGGCCGCACCGAAACGGTTCCGGTCGAGCGCATCGCGGCGGGCGAGCGCCTGCTGGTCGCGGCCGGCGAGAGGCTGCGCCTCGACGGCGTGGCGGAGACGCAGACGCTGCTCGACGCCGCGGCGACGACGGGCGAGAGCCTGCCCCGCACCTTCCCGCCCGGCGCCGCCCTGCCCGCAGGCGCGGTGAACATGGGCGCGCCCTTCGTGCTCAGCGTGACGGCGGCGGCGCGGGACGGCTCGCTCGCCGCCATGGCGCGGCTGCTCGAGCGCGCCGAGCAGGCCAAGGGCCGCTTCGTCGCCATCGCCGACCGCGCCTCGCGCTGGTACGTGCCGGTCGCGCATGCCGTCGCCGCGGGCACCTTCGTGCTGTGGTGGGGCGTGCTCGGTTCCGCCTGGCAGGTGGCGCTCGTCAACGCGGTCTGCGTGCTGCTGATCACCTGCCCCTGCGCGCTCGCCCTCGCGGTGCCGGCGGTGCAGGTGGTGGCGGTGGGCGCGCTCTTCCGCCGCGGCGTGCTGGTCACCTCCGCCACCGCGCTCGAGCGCCTCGCCTCGGCCGACCACGCCGTGCTCGACAAGACCGGCACGCTGACCGAGGGCCGGCCGGTGCTGATCCCGGATGCGCAGGCAGAGCCGGTGCTGCGGCGCGCGGCCTCGCTCGCGCGCGCCTCCCGCCATCCGCTGGCGCAGGCGCTGCTGCGCGCCTGCCCCGATGCGCCGCTCGCCGAGAATGTGCGCGAGGTGCCGGGACAGGGGCTGGAGAGCGGGACGGCGCGCCTCGGCTCGCCCGCCTTCTGCGGCCTGCCGCCATCGGCCGATGGCATGACGCTGGCGTTCCGCGACGGCGCGGCGCCGCCGGTCGTCTTCCGCTTCGCCGACCGCCTGCGGGAGGATGCGCCGGGCGCCGTCCAGGGGCTGAAGGAGCTCGGCCTCGGCGTCGAACTGCTCTCGGGCGACGGGGAGGGCGCGGTCGCCGCCGTCGCCTGGCAGGCCGGCGTGCCGGAATGGCGGTCCGGCGCCGGCCCCGCGGCCAAGGCCGAGCGCATCGCCGCGCTCAGGGCGGCGGGCCGCCGGCCGCTGATGGTGGGCGACGGCATCAACGACGCCGCCGCGCTCGCCGCCGCCCATGTCTCGGCGAGCCCGGCCGGCGCGACAGACCTCGCGCAGACCGCCTCAGACCTCGTGCTGCAGCGCGAGGGCCTTGGCAGCCTGCCGGCCGCGATCCGCATCGCGCGCCGCGCCCAGGCGATCGCGCGGCAGAACATCGGCTTCTCCCTGGTGTACAACGTGCTCGCGGTGCCGATGGCGGTGGCCGGGCTCGTCACGCCGCTGATCGCGGCGGTGGTGATGGCCTCCTCCTCCCTCGTCGTCGTGCTCAACGCGCTGCGCGCGGGGAAGGAGTGAGCGATGGACAGCCTGCTGCTGCTGATCCCGGTTTCCCTGTTCCTGGGCTTCCTCGGCCTCGTCGGCTTCCTCTGGGCGCTGCGTTCGCGCCAGTACGAGGATCTCGACGGCGCCGCCTCCCGCATCCTTTTCGACGACAAACCCCGCAAGGAGACGCCGCAATGAGCGCAAACCGCGTGTTCTTCATGGTGCTGTACGGCCTGCTCGCGCTGCTCGGCGTGATCCTGGCCGCGGCGGCGCGCGATGTCGGCATCTCGCTCTTCGGCTGGGGCCTCGTCGCCTTCGGCGTGCTGAACGCGTTCAACACCATCAAGGTGCATTTCGACGAGGCCGAAGGCCGCCACTGACGCGCGGGCCCCGGCCCCGCGCGCTCAGGGCACCGGCGAGAGCACGCGCTTCAGGCAGCGCAGCGTGAAGGCCGTGCGCGTGTGGCGCACGCCGGGCAGACGATAGATCTTCTCGCGCAGCAGGCGTTCATAGTCGGCGGTGCCGCCGACCGCGGCCTTCAGCACGTAGTCGTATTCGCCGGTCACGAGCCAGCATTCCAGCACCTCGGGCATCGCCGCCACCGCCTCCTCGAAGCGGCGCAGATGCTCGTCGTCGTGGCGTTCCATCATCACCTCGACGAAGACCGTCTCGGGCAGGCCGAGCGCGGCCTGGTCGAGCAGCGCGTGATAGCCCTGGATCACCCCGGACTGCTCCAGGCGCTTCACGCGCGTCCAGCAGGGGGAGGGGGAGAGGCCCACCTCCTCGGCCAGTTCGGCATTGGTCAGGCGCGCCCGGCGGGCGAGGGCGCGGAGGATGCGGCGGTCGGTGGCGTCCATGGCGGAAGGATGTTCCGTCCTTTCGGCGCCGCACAACAGGAATCGGAAGAAAACGCCGCGAAACCCGGCCCATCATCCCGCCATTGGCAGATGCGCGAGGGACGCCCAACATGACCGCCATGGGCAGCATCATCCGGCCGGAGGCCACGCTCGAGGAACGCTGGGACGCCACGGGCGGGCCGGTGCTGCTCACCGGCACCCAGGCGCTGGTCCGCCTGCCCATGCTGCGGCGGGAGATGGACGCCGCGCTCGGCTGGAACACCGGCGGCTTCATCTCGGGCTATCGCGGCTCCCCCCTCGGCGGCTTCGACCGCGAGCTCGCCCGCCAGCAGAAGCGCCTCGCCGCCCATGGCGTCGTCTTCCAGCCCGGGCTGAACGAGGATCTGGCGGCGACCGCGGTATGGGGCTCGCAGCAGGTCGGGCTCTATCCGGGGGCGAAGGTCGAGGGCGTCTTCGGCATCTGGTACGGCAAGGGCCCGGGCGTCGATCGCTCGGGCGACGTGCTGCGCCATGCCAACTGCGCCGGCACCGCGCCGCGCGGCGGCGTGCTGGCGCTGGCGGGCGACGATCCCTCCTCGAAATCCTCCACCATCACCTCGGGCTGCGAATACGCCTTCATGGATGCCGAGATCCCGGTGCTCGACCCCGCCGATGTGGGGGAGGTGCTGGAATTCGGCCTCAAGGGCATCGCGCTCTCGCGCTTCTCGGGCCTCTGGGTCGGCATGAAATGCGTTGCCGACACCATGGATGCCTCGATGACGGTGCTGCTCGATCCCGCGCGCTACGCGACGCGCGATCCGCAGGGCCTGCCCATGCCCCCGGGCGGGCTGCATATCCGCGCCGGCGACGGCCCGCTGCCCCAGGAGGAGCGGCTGCGCCACTTCAAGCTGCCGGCCGCCATCGCCTTCGCCCGCGCGAACGGGTTCGACCGCATCCTGCTCGATGCGCCGGAGGCGCGCTTCGGCATCGCCGTGCGAGGCAAGGCCTTTGCCGTGCTGCGCCAGGCGATGGAGGAGGCGGGCATCACCGACGCGATGGCCCGCGCGCATGGGCTGCGGATCTGGAAGGTCGGCCTCGCCTGGCCGCTGGATGCCGAGGCGGCGCAGGCCTTCGCGCAGGGTCTCGAGGAGATCCTCGTCGTCGAGGACCGGCGCCCGCTGCTCGAATGGCAGCTCCGCGACGCGCTGTTCCACGCCCCCGCGCGCCCGCGCATCACCGGCAAGCGGGATGAGAACGGCCGCCCGCTGCTGTCGGACCTGACGGAACTCGATGCCGGGCAGATCCTGCGCGCGCTCGCCGCCCGCCTGCCGCCGGCGCTGCGGACGGAGCGCCTTGCCGCGCGCATCGCGGAGCTCGACGCGCTCGCCGCCGCGCAGGAGCCGCCGCTGCACATGCGGGACCCGTATTTCTGCCCCGGCTGCCCGCACAACACCTCGACCCGCGTGCCCGAGGGCTCGCGCGCGCTCGCCGGCATCGGCTGCCACTACCTCGCGCGCTTCATGGACCGCAACTCGGACGCCTTCACCCAGATGGGCGGGGAGGGGATTCCCTGGATCGGCCAGGCGCCCTTCACCTCCGAGGCGCATGTCTTCGCCAATATCGGCGACGGCACCTGGGGGCATTCCGGTTCGCTGACCGTGCGCTTCGCCGTCGCGGCGAAGGCCGACATGACCTTCAAGATCCTCGTCAACGGCGCGGTCGCCATGACCGGCGGCCAGACGCCCGAGGGCGAGATCGACGTCCCGCACATCGCCGCGCAGCTTCGCGCCGAGGGCGTGCGGCGCATTGCCATCGTCTCCGACGATCCGGACCGGCACCGGGGCGACCCGCTGATCCCCGCCGACGCCACCTTCCACCACCGCTCCGAACTCGATGCCGTGCAGCGGGAGATGCGCGGCCTCAAGGGCGTCACGGCGATCATCTACGACCAGGAATGCGCCACCGAGCGGCGCCGCAAGCGCAAGCGGGATCTCGCACCGAAGGCCGAGCGGCGCGTCGTCATCAATCCGCGCGTCTGCGAGGACTGCGGTGACTGCTCGCGCGTCTCGAACTGCCTCGCGGTCGAGCCGGTCGAGACCGAGTTCGGCCGCAAGCGCCGCATCGACCAGTCCGCCTGCAACCAGGATTATTCCTGCGTGCAGGGCTTCTGCCCCTCCTTCGTCACGCTGCTCGGCGCGACGCCGGCCGAGCATCACGTCGCCGCCTCGGGCGCCGCGCCGCCCGAGCCCAGGCGCCCCGAGGTGCAGGGCGAGGCGTGGAACCTTCTGATGGCCGGCGTGGGCGGGCAGGGCGTCTCCTCGCTCGCGGCCATCCTCGCGCAGGCGGCGCATCTCGAAGGACGGCCGGTGCGGAGCCTCGATTTCCTCGGCCTCGCGCAGAAGGGCGGCGGCGTCTATGCGCAGCTGCGCATCGGCGCGCCGGGCGCGGCGCCGGAGAGCATCGCAGGCGCGCGCATCGGCGCCGGGTCCGCCGACCTGCTGATCGCCGCCGACATGGTGGTGGCCCATGGCCGCACGGCGCGGCCGCTGCTCGGGCCGGATCGCACGGTGGCGGTGGTGAATGCGGACCTCGCGCCCACGGCGCAGTTCGTGAAGGACACCGGGACGCGCTACCGGGCGGCGGAGATGCTGGAAAGCATCCGCCAGGCCTGCCGGCAGACCATCGCGCTGCCCGGGGCGACGCGGGTCGCCGACGAGCTGGGCGACGCGGTCTATCTGAACGTCTTCCTGCTCGGCATCGCCTATCAGCGCGGGCTGGTCCCGCTGTCGGCGGAGGCGATCGAACGCGCGCTGGAGCTCAACGGCGCGCAGGTGGCGCTGAACAAGGAGGCCTTCGCCCGCGGCCGCGCCGCCGCGCTCGAGGATCTGCGCCCGCCGGCGCCGGCTGCCGAGACGCTGGATGCGCTCATCACCCGCCGCGTGGCCGACCTCACGGCCTATCAGAATGCGCGCTATGCGCGGGACTATGCCGCCTTCGTCGCGCGGGTGCGCGCCGCCGAGGCCGCCGCGCGGCCGGGCGAGGAGCGGCTTGCGCGCGCCGTCGCGGTGCAGCTGCATCGCCTGATGGCCTACAAGGACGAGTACGAGGTGGCGCGCCTGCACAGCCTGCCGGAATGGAAGCAGGCGCTGGCGCATGGCTTCACCGGCACGCGCGCGGTGGAGATGCACCTCGCGCCACCTGCGCTCGGCCAGGCGAAGCGCCGCTTCGGGCCGTGGATGTTCCGCGCCATGGGCTGGCTGCGCCACGGCAAGGTGCTGCGGGGCACGGTGCTCGACCCCTTCGGTCGCACGGAGGAGCGCCGCATGGAGCGCGCGCTGCCGGGCGAGTTCCGCGCGGGCATCGAGCGCTTCCTCGCCGCGCTGCCGGCCTCGCACGCCATGGCCTGCGACTGGGCCGAGGCCTGGGCCGGCGTGAAGGGCTTCGGCCCCATCAAGGCCCGCAACCTCGCCGCCGTGCGCGCAAGCCTCGCGCGCATCGAGGCGCCCGCCCTGGCCGCGGAATAGCGCGCCCGCCGCCATCATCCCGTTGCCAGAGAAGGTTGAGGGGGGCGCGGGGGGAGAAGTTCCCTTCTCCCCCCGCTATCCTTCGCCGCGAGGGAGACCCGCCATGCATGCCTTCGACCTGCCCGAGGCCACCCGTGCGCTGCAATCCGTCGCGCTCGACTTCGCCCGCGACGTGCTCGCGCCCAATGCCCGCCGCTGGGACGAGGAGCGCCATTTCCCGCTGGCCGAGATGCGCGAGGCTGCCGGGCTCGGCATGGCCGCGCTCTATGTGCGCGAGGAGTCGGGCGGCGCGGGGCTGACGCGCCTCGACGCGGCGGTGGTGTTCGAGGCGCTGGCGACGGGCTGCCCGACCGTGTCGGCCTATCTCTCGATCCACAACATGGTCGCCTGGATGATCGACCGCTTCGGCTCCGACGCGCAGCGCGCGGCCTGGCTGCCGTCGCTCGTGACGATGGAGCGCGTCGCCTCCTATGCGCTGACCGAGCCGGGTTCGGGCAGCGACGCGGCGGCGCTGCGCACCCGCGCCGCGCGCGACAATGCGGGCTATGTGCTGAACGGCACCAAGCAGTTCATCTCCGGCGCGGGCGAATCCGACCTCTACCTCACCATGGTCCGCACCGGCGGGGAGGGGCCCTCGGGCATCTCGGCGCTGCTGGTGCCGAAGGAGACGCCGGGCCTCTCCTTCGGCGCGAACGAGCGCAAGATGGGCTGGAACGCGCAGCCGACGCGGCAGGTCATCTTCCAGGATGCGCGCGTGCCGGCGGAGGCGCTGCTCGGCGAGGAGGGGCAGGGCTTCCGCTTCGCCATGGCGGGGCTCGATGGCGGGCGGCTCAACATCGCCGCCTGCTCGCTGGGCGGGGCGGAGGCGGCGCTGGAGATTGCGCTCGACTACACGCGGCAGCGCAAGGCCTTCGGGCGCGCGGTCAGCGATTTCCAGAACACGCAGTTCCGGCTGGCCGACATGCGCACCGAGCTGGAGGCGGCGCGCGCGCTGCTGTGGCGCGCCTGCGCGAAGCTCGATGCCGGCGCGCCGGACGCCACGGCCTTCTGCGCCATGGCGAAGCGCTTCGTCACCGACACCGGATCGCGCGTCGCGGACGAGGCGCTGCAATTGCTCGGCGGCTATGGCTATCTGGCCGACTACGGCATCGAGAAGATCGTGCGCGACCTGCGCGTGCACCGCATCCTGGAAGGCACCAACGAGATCATGCGGCTGATCGTGGCGCGGAAGATGCTGGGCGCACGCTGACGGGCGTGGGCCCGGCTCTCCGCGAGCCCCTCCCGCCAGCCTCGGCCGCGTTCCCGCCGGCCGGCCGGGGCCGCGCGCCGTTCACACCCACAGGATCGCCGCCGGGTCGAAGGCGCCGCCCGCAAGGCCGGGCAGCACGAAGCCCATCTCCGCCCCGCCATTGCCGTCGAGGTCGAGCAGCAGCGTCTGGCTCGCGGCATCGTAGCGGCCCTCGGCGCGTCCGCCGGCGCTGAAGCCCGCGCTGCCGAGCCAGCGGAAGGCACCGGCGGTCGCGATGCCCACCAGCACGATGGCATCGCCCTCGGCCGCGCTGAAGCCGGCGATGGTGTCCGGCGCGGCGGCGGCCGAATCCGCCACGGCGGTATAGACGAAGAGGTCCGCCCCGCCCCCGCCCGCGAGCCAGTCCCGCCCCGCGCCGCCCTGGATGGTGTCGTTGCCCGGGCCACCGATGATGGTGTCGCCGCCCGCCCCGCCCGTGACGAGGGCCGCGCCGCTGCCGGGCCCGATCACGACATGGTCCGCGCCGGCGCCGCCGCGGATCACCTCGACGCCGGTCGCGACCACCGCGATGCCGCCATCGCCCAGCGTCAGCACATCGTGCCCGCCGCCGAGCGCGGCGCTCACCGTCCCATCGGCCGAGGCGATGGTGACATGATCGCTCCCGGCCTGCCCGGTCACGGTCTCGACCCCGCGCAGGACGATGCTGTTCGCGCCCGGCCCGAGCGCGACCGCATCGAGGCCCGCCCCGAGGTCGTAGTCCGCCCCCGCGATGCCGCCGAGCAGCGTGAGGATGTCGTCGCCGCCGCCACCCGTCACGCGCTCCACATCGGCCAGCAGCACGCGGTTGCCGCCCGGCGCCAGCACCACCTCGTCGAGGCCGGCGCCGAGGCGCAGCACCACGCCATCGGCCCCGCCCGCGAGCAGGATCGAATCGTCCCCGTCGCTGCCCGTCACATGCTCGACGCCGGAGAGCGCGATGCGGTTGCCCCCGCGCGTCAGGGCCAGCGTGTCGTATCCCGCGCCGAGATCCACCACGCCATCGGCCATCGCGCTGCCGAGCGTGACCGCATCCTCCCCGCCGCCGCCGATGATGGTCTCGGCCAGCGCGATGGTCGCGCTGTTGCCGCCATCGGCAAGCACCAGGATGTCCGCCCCGGCGCCGAGGTTGAGATGCGCGCCCTGCAGCGGATCGAGCACCGTCACCGTGTCGTCGCCGCCGCCCGCATGCAGATGCGCCACGCCCGAGATGCGCAGCGCATCCGCCGCATCCGAGAGCACCAGCCTGTCCTGCCCCGCGCCGAGCGCGACGAGCGCGTCCTCGGCGGGGGAGAGCAGGATCACCTCGTCCGCCCCGGCGCCGCCGAGGATGGTTTCCGCCCCGGCCACCGAGACGCGGTTCGCCCCGTCGGCCAGCACCAGCACGTCCGAGCCCGCGCCGAGATCCACCAGCGCATCGGTCGAGGCATGGGCGAAGGTCACGTGGTCGTCGCCCGCGCCGCCGATCAGGGTCTCGATCCCGGCGATGGCCAGCATGTTGCCGCCATCGGCCAGGCGCAGCCTGTCCCGCCCCGCGCCGAGATCCACGAAGGCGGGCGCGGCCTGGCCGAGCGTCAGCTCCTCGTCCCCGCCGCCGCCCTGCAGGGCCTCGACGCCGAGCAGCAGCGCGCGCACCGGCCCGCCGCGGATCACGAGGCTGTCGAAGCCGGCGCCGAGGTCGAGGATGCCGTCGAGCACCGCGCCCGTCAGCGTCACGGCGTCGCTGCCCGCCCCGCCGGTCAGCGTCTCGACGCCGCCCGCCTGCAGGCTGTTGCCCCCATCGGCGAGCCACAGGCGGTCAGCCCCCTCGCCGAGGTCCACCACCCCTCCGGCCATCGCCCCGCCCAGCGTCACGCTCTCGGCCCCCGCGGTGCCCTCGATGCTCTCGACGCCGGTGAAGAGGAAGGCGCCGCCTTCGAGCAGCCGCACCCGGTCGGGGCCCGCGCCGCCGATGACGGTCTCGGCCCCGCGCAGGTCGAGCGTGCCGCCGCCATCGCCGAGGACGAGGAGGTCCGACCCCGCGCCGAGGTCGAACGCCGCGCCGGGCCCGAGCGGGCCGGTCACGCGCACCACGTCGTCGCCCGCGCCGGAGACGAGCGTCTCGATCCCGCCGATGAGGATGTCGTTGAGCGCATCGGCGAGCACGATGCGGTCGGCGCCCGCGCCGCCGATGATGGTCTCGGCGCCGCTGACCGTCGCATCGGTGCCGCCATCGCCGAGGACCAGGAGGTCCGCACCCGGGCCGAGGTCGTAGGCCCCCGCATTCGCGCCTTCGAGCAGGATGGTGTCGTCCCCGCCGCCGGCGCTGATCAGCTCGGCGCCGGAGACGGTCACGCGGTCGTCGCCCTCGCTCAGCCAGAGGTCGTCCTGGCCGCCGCCGAGCTCGATCCGCATGTCCGAGACGGCCCCGGCGACGGTGATGGATTCCGTGCCGCTGCTGCCGATCACCGTCTCGATGTCGGGCGCGAGCAGCAGCACGTTGCCGCCCGGCGCGGAGACGGTGAGCCTGTCGCGCCCGGCGCCGAGCGAGACGTATCCGTTCATCGTCGTGCCGGTGAAGACGTCGTCGTCCCCGTTGCCGCCGATCACCGTCTCGATGCGCAGGATGCGCAGCGAGTTGCCGCCATCGGCGAGGACCAGCACGTCGGTCCCGCCGCGCAGCTCGATGCGGCCGTTCACCAGCGGCGTGAGCATGGTGATGTGGTCGTTGCCGGTGCCGCCGATGATGGTCTCGACATTGGCGGCGACGACGAGGTTGGTCGCGTTGGCGAGGGTCAGCCGGTCGGCGCCGCCGCCGAGGTCCACATAGGCGCCGGCGAGCGCGCCGCTGACCGTGATGTCGTCCGCGAAGGCCCCGCCGACGAGGGTGGAGAAGGCGGCGAGCGTGGCGCTGTTCGGCGAATCCTGGGGGAGGGTGATGCTGGACAGGGCGAAGGCCTCCGGCGGGGGGCGGCGCGCGGCCGCGCCGTTCCCCCGCAGGATGAGCGCCTGTCTTTAGAAGGAGACGAATTTTCGAGACGAATCCAGGAAAAAGCGATCCTGTCTCGTGCGGCCATCAGGTCTTGATCTGGCCTCCGCCGGGACCCCGCCCGCGCCCCGGCGGGTCGCTCGGGTCGTTGTCGCTCGGGCCGGCGGGCTGCTGGCGGCCCGGGCCGCCGCGCCCCTGGCCGGGCGGGTCGCTCGGGTCCGAATCCGAAGGGCCGAGCGGACGCCCGCCGCCCTGCGGCCCGCGCCCCCGGCCGGGCGGATCATTGGGGTCGGCGTCGGAAATGCCGCCCCGCTGGCCGCCGCCGCGCCCCTGGCCTGGCGGGTCGCTCGGATCCGAATCGGAGGGGCCAAGCGGGCGACCGCCACCCTGCGGCCCGCGCCCCCGGCCGGGCGGATCATTGGGGTCGGCGTCGGAAATCCCGCCCCGCTGGCCGCCGCCGCGCCCCTGGCCGGGCGGGTCGCTCGGATCCGAATCGGAGGGGCCGAGCGGACGCCCGCCGCCCTGCGGCCCGCGCCCCCGGCCGGGCGGATCGTTGGGGTCGGCGTCGGAAATGCCGCCCCGCTGGCCGCCGCCGCGCCCCTGGCCGGGCGGGTCGCTCGGGTCCGAGTCGGAGGGGCCGAGCGGACGCCCGCCGCCCTGCGGCCCGCGCCCCCGGCCGGGCGGGTCGTTGGGGTCCGCATCGCTGATGCCCGGGCCCGGCGGGCGCGGTTCCGGCGGTGTCGGGCTGCGGCCCGGCGCGCCGTCGCCGCCTTCCGGTCCCTTTGTTCCCTGGGCGGAGGCGAGGCCCGGCACGCTCGCCGCGCCGCCTGCCGCCGCCGCCCTGACCATCAGGAGGCGCCGGGCGAGGCGGCGGTCGTTGCTGTCGGTCATGGCTGGCGTCTCCGCGTGCTGGCGGGACCATTCTCCGCCCGGAGCGGTGCCGACACAATGCCGGAGGCCGGATCCTCGGCGGGCGCAATCAGGCTTGCGTTAATGTTCTCTTTTTGTTCTTATCCTCCCATGAGCACGCGCACCCTTGATGATCCCGGCCTCGCGATCCCGCCGCGCCCCGTCGCGGTCCGCTTCGTCCCCGCCCGCCCGCCGGCGCGCATCGCCCGGCGCATGATGCGGGACTTCACCGGCTTCCTCGCCATCGCCTGGGCGGTCGCCGAGATCGCGCTCTGGGCCGGGGGCGCCTGAGCCGGACCCGCCGGGGCCGGCGCCTTGACCCCGCCCGGCGAGGATTGGCACGCTGCCCTGCCGGGCCCATCTCCCGACCCGGCAGAACGAATTCCGGCATCCGATGGCATTGGGCAGGCGTGTGTTTCTCGGCGCCGGGCTTGCCGGCGGGGCGGGTGTCTGGGTGGCGGCCCGGCACCGGCCGCCCTCGCGCGGGGACCCCGTCCCGCCCGATCGCGTGACTGACGCCTCGGTCCTCGGCATCCCGAATGAGCGCTTCGTCATCGGCTCCCCGCAAGGCGTCGAGGGCCTGCAGCGCGAGATGACGGCCGCGAACATGCGGCGCCGGCGCGCGCTGGGCCTGCCGATCGGGACGCCGCTGCTGCAGCGGAACCTGCTCGCCATCTCGGGCGGTGGCGAGAACGGCGCCTTCGGGGCCGGCCTGCTCTGCGGCTGGACCGAGCACGGGAGCCGGCCGGAATTCGACTTCGTGACCGGGGTGAGCGCCGGCGCGCTGCTCGCCCCCTTCGCGCTGCTCGGTCCCGGCCGCGATCCCGAGATCCGCCGCCTCTTCACCGGCATCTCGACCACGGATGTGATGCGCGAGCGCGGCTACATCGCCGCGCTGCTCGGCGACAGCCTTGCCGACAACGCGCCGCTCCTCGAGACCATCTCGCGCCACCTCGACGCGGCGATGCTCGCCGACATCGCCGCGGCCTACGAGGCCGGGCGCATGCTCCTGGTCGCCACGGTCAACCTCGACGCCCAGGCCGGCATTTGGTGGAACATCGGCGCGATCGCCGCGAGCGGCAGGCCCGGGGCGCTCGATCTCGCGCGCCGCATCCTGCTCGGCTCCTCGGCGATCCCGGGCCTGTTTCCGCCGACCATGCTGGACGTGACGGTGGATGGCCACCGCTACGAGGAGATGCACGTGGACGGCGGCGCGCTGGCGCAGACCTTCCTCTACCCATCCTCCTACGGCGCGCAGCGGCGCGAGCGCATCAGGCAGGGCCTGCCCGTGCCGCGCGCCGCCGCCTACGTGATCAGGAACGCCCGCCTGGGCGCGTCCGGCCCGCAGGCGCCGGTCGGGCGCTCGACCTTCTCGATCGCCGAACGCGCCCTTGCCGCGCTGATCCGCGCCAACGGCTTCGGCGACATCGAACGGATCGCGACCTATGCCGAGCGCGACGGGATCGACTTCAACCTGGCGGCGATCGGGCCGGACTTCCCGCTGCTGCCGCGCGCACGCTTCGACCAGGACTACATGCGCGCGCTGTTCCAATACGGCTACGAGAGGGGCCGCGCAGGCTATCCCTGGGCGAAGCATCCGCCCGGCTGAGGCCCCGCGGCGAAGCCCGGGCCTCGGCCGATCCGCGAGGCCACGCCCCGCCGGCGCCGCGGCCTAGGCGGCCCGCTCGCGCAGGATCTCGACCGCCCTGCGGAAGCCTGCCGCCATGCGCTCGGCCGGCATGGCGCCAGAGAAAAGCAGGTGGCGATCGAGCAGGAAGGACGGCACGCCCGAGATCCCGGCCCGCGCGAGGCCGAGGGATTCCGCCACCACCTCGGCCCGCGCCGCCTCGCCCGCGGCGAAGGCGGCGAGGGCATCCTCCCCCATGCCGGCCTCGGCGCCGAGCCGCGCGAGCGTCGCAGGCTCCCCCACATCCTCGCCTTCCTGGAAATAGGCGCGGAACAGGCGCTCGGCGACGGCGTGCTGCACCCCGTCCGGTGCGGCGAGGCGGATCAGGCGATGGGCCTCGACGGTGTTCGGCGTGCGCGTCATCAGCGCGTGGCGGAATTCGAGCCCGGCCGCGCGCCCGGCCTCGGCGACCTGGGCGTCGAGTTCCTGCGACCGCTCCCAGGAGCCGAACTTCTCCGTCCGGTAGGCGCGCCGGTCCACGCCGCCTTCGGGCATGTCCGGGTTGAGCTGGTATGGCAGCCAGCCGATCTCGAAGCGCAGGCCCTCGGCGGCGAGCAGCGCCAGCGCGGCGTCCAGATGCGCCTTGCCGATCCAGCACCAGGGGCAGATCGCGTCGGAGACGATCTCGAGCCGGCCGGCGGTCGCTTCGGTGGCGGACATGGCGGGCTCCTTCCTGCGGCGTGACGGTCCGAGCATGGGCAGCCGCGGCCCGGCGCACAAGCCGCCGCACTTCCCCCCGCCATGCGCGCGCCCCATCTGAGCGGTGCCTCGTTCCAGGGAGAGACGCCCATGCCCATGCCGCTCGGCCGACGCGCCATGCTCGCCGCCCCTGCGCTCCTCGCCGGCGCCGCGCTCGCGCCCGGCGCGCGCGCCGCGGCCCCGCCCCAGGCCGGCACCGCCAATCCCGGCTTCCACCGCGTGAAGGTCGGCGAGATCGAGGTGACCGCGCTGCTCGACGGCGCCATGGGCGGGGCGGGCGAGCAGTTCATCCCGCGCTTCTTCCCCGACAGCACGCCCGAGAGCATCGCCGCCCTGCGCGAGCGCGCCTGGTTCATGCCCAACGGCCTGCACCAGCCGGTCGGCGCCTATGTGGTGAACACCGGCCGCAACCTCTTCATGGTGGATTGCGGCGGCCATTCCTCCTTCATCCGCACCACCGGGCGCACGCTCGATGCGCTGCGCGCCTCGGGCTACCGGCCCGAGCAGGTGGACACGGTGCTGCTGACGCACATCCACCCCGAGCACGCCCTCGGCCTCTCCTACGACGGCGCCACGGCGAACTTCCCGAATGCCGAGGTCGTCGTCTCGGCCGTGGACCACGCCTTCTGGACCGACCCGGCACAGGAAAGCCGCGTGCCCCAGGGCCAGCGCTTCATCGAGGCGGCGCGGCGCGCCATCCGCCCCTATGCCAACCGCATCCGCACCTTCGACATCGCGCGCGAGGTGGAGGTGCTGCCGGGCGTCTTCTCCGTGCCCGCCCCGGGCCATACGCCGGGCCATGTCTCCTTCCGCTTCGCCTCGGGCAACGAGACGATGCTGATCTGGGGCGACATCGCGCACCAGACCGTCATCCAACTCGCCCGCCCGCGCTGGCGCGTGGGCGTGGACGTGGACCCGGCCATGGGAATCGAGAGCCGGGTGAAGCACCTCGACATGCTGGCCGCCGACCGCATCCAGGTGGGCGGTGTGCATGTGCCCTGGCCGGGCTTCGGGCGGGTGATCCGCGACGGCGAGGGCTACGCCTGGGTGCAGCGGCCGTTCCACGTGTGAGGATGGGGCCCGGAGCGGGGCCTTGCCCCCTCCGGGCCGCTCCCCGGCACAGGCCGAGGGGCCGCCGGACCCCGTGACCGGCGGAGGGCGGGCGGCGCCCCATCCCGCGCCGCGCCCCCTTGGACGCCGCGCCGCTTCCGCGCATGGTCCCTGCCATGACCATGACCTTCCCCGCGCCCCATCCCGCCCCCTGGCCCGAGGCCGCTCCCGCGACGCTCGGCTTCGACGCCGCGAAGCTGGCCGAGGCCGTCGCCTTCGCCGCCGCGCACGAGACGCCCTGGCCCTACGACCTCGCCGGCCATATCGGCCGCGGCGCCTTCGAGCCGCCGCCGGACAACGAGGTGCTAGGCCCCCTCTGGCCGCGCGGCGCGCCCTGCGGGCTGATCACCCGCAACGGCGTGCTGGTGGCGCGCTGGGGCGACACGCGGGAGGTCAGCCAGACCTTCAGCGTCGCGAAGTCCTACCTGTCGCTGCTCACCGGCATCGCCGTGGCCGACGGGCTGATCCCCGACATCGACCGCCCGGTGCGCGAGACGGTGGACGATGGCGGCTTCGACAGCGCCCAGAACGCGCCGATCACCTGGCGGCACCTGCTGACCAACACCTCCGAATGGGACGGCACGCTCTTCGGCAAGGCGGATGCGATCGACCGCGGCCGCAACCTCGGCGTCGAGGGGCAGGGGAAGAAGGGACAGCGCGTCCTCGAACCTGCCGGGACCCACTGGGAATACAACGACGTTCGGGTGAACCGCCTGTCGCTCTCGCTGCTGCGCGTCTTCCAGCGACCCCTGCCGGAGGTCTTCCGCGAGCGGATCCTGGCGCCCATTGGCGGGTCCTCGGACTGGCGCTGGGACGGCTACCGCACCTCCTGGGTCACGCTGAAGGATGGCCGCCGCGTGCAGTCCGTGCCCGGCGGCACGCATTGGGGCGGCGGCGTCGCGATCCATGCCGAGGACCAGGCGCGCATCGGCCTGCTGGCGCTCGCCCGCGGCCGCTGGGGCGGCGAGTTCCTGCTGCCGGCGGCCTGGTTCGGCCTATCCACCGAACCCTGCACGCTCAACCCGCATTACGGCTTCCTCTGGTGGCTGAACTCGGACGGGAAGAAGTATCCCTCCGCGGCGCGGGACGCCTTCTTCGCCTCGGGTGCGGGGGGCAACCTGACCTGGATCGATCCGTCCTCCGGCATCGTCGCGGTGCTGCGCTGGACGGACCCCGCGGCGATGGACGGCTTCATCGGGCGGGTAAGGGCGGCGCTCGCGGCCTGACCCCGGGGCATCCGCCGGGCGGGGCGGCGCTGCCGCAGCGGCGCCTGCACGGGCGTTGCGCGGCCGGCGCCGCTGCGGCAAGCATCCCCGCGACCAGAGGGGGAAGCCGCATGGCGGAGATCGGGATCGTCGGCCTCGGGCGCATGGGCGCCAACATCGCCCGCCGCCTCATGCGCAGCGGTCATCGCTGCGTGGTGTGGGACCGGGACCCGGCCGCCGTCGCCGCGGTGGTGGCCGATGGCGCCGCCGGGGCGGACGATCTCGCGGGCGTGGTCGCGGGACTTTCGGCGCCGCGCGCCGTCTGGGTCATGCTGCCGCACGGCGCGCCGACCGAGGAAGCGATCGCCTCGCTCGGCGGCCTGCTCTCGCCCGGCGATGTCGCCATCGACGGCGGCAACACGCATTGGAAGGACGATGTCCGCCGCGCGGCGGACCTGCGCGCCAAGGGCATCCACTACCTCGACATCGGCACCTCGGGCGGCGTCTGGGGGCTGGAGCGCGGCTACTGCCTGATGATCGGCGGCGAGGCGGAGCCCGTCGCGCGGCTTGCGCCCATCTTCGCCGCGCTGGCGCCGGGGCGCGGCAGCATCCCGGCCACGCCGCGGCGCGAGGGCCGCGCGCCCAATGTCGAGGAAGGCTGGCTGCATTGCGGCGGCCATGGCGCGGGGCATCTCGTGAAGATGGTCCACAACGGCATCGAGTACGGGATGATGCAGGCGCTGGCCGAGGGCCTCGACCTGCTGCGCCACGCCGACAGCCCCGACCTGCCGCAGGAGCACCGCATCACGGTGGACATCGCCGATGTCGCCGAGGTCTGGCGGCGCGGCTCGGTCATCACCTCCTGGCTGCTCGACCTGACGGCGGCGGCGCTCGCCGAGGACCCGGAGCTCGCGAAGTATTCCGGCCGCGTCGGCGATTCCGGCGAAGGCCGCTGGACCGTGCAGCAGGCGGTGGAGACGGCGGTTTCCGCGCCGGTCCTGACGGCGGCGCTCTATGCGCGTTTCGCCTCGCGCGACGAGGGGCGCTTCGCGGGCAAGGCGCTCTCGGCCATGCGCGCGGGCTTCGGCGGGCATCTGGAGCCGAAGCAGGGATGAGCCTCGCCGGCATCGTGGTGATGGGCGTCTCGGGGGCGGGCAAGTCCACGGTGGGCGCGCTGCTCGCCGAACGCCTGGGCTGGCCCTTCGAGGATGGGGATTCCTTCCACCCGCCCGCCAATGTCGAGAAGATGCGCGCCGGCACGCCACTGACCGACGAGGATCGCTGGCCCTGGCTCGCCGCCATCGCCGCGCGCATCACCGCCGCGCGGGCGGAGGGCCGGGGCGTGGTGATCGCCTGCTCGGCGCTGAAGCGCGCCTATCGCGACGTGCTGCGCGCCGGCCATGCCGACATCCGCTTCCTGCACCTGACCGGCGAGCCGGCGCTGATCATGGCCCGCCAGGCGGCGCGGCAGGGCCACTACATGCCGGCGAGCCTGGTGGCGAGCCAGTTCGCGACGCTCGAGCCGCCGGACACCGAGGCGGACGTGATCGACCTCGACGTGGATCCCGATCCGCCGGCGATCGTGCAGAAGGCGGTCGCCGCGCTCAGGCGGCGCGGCGACCTCGCCTGATCATTCGGCCGCCATCGCGAGGCCCGGCACGGGGCCCCGGGTGATCGCGGTCATGCGGTCGCGCACGTCGAAGATGCGGATCTGAAGGTCGGTGATGTCCGGATTGGCCTTCATGCGCGCGACGATCGGGCCGTTGACGTAGGCCTCGGCGCTCGCGCGGCTGTCGAAGAGGTAGATGCCGCCGGCGCGCCGTTCCGCCTCCCCGTCCAGCCAGATCTTCCATTGCAGCCCGGGCACGGCAAGGAACTGCCGCGCCCGCTCGGGCGTGTAGCGCGCCTCCCACTCGGCCTTCGGCATGTCGGGGCGGGTGTAGTTGATCTGCACGATCACCATGGCGGGCTCCTCCCTCGGCGGGAGGTGCAGCCTGCGCCCGCCGGGGCTCAGGCGTCCAGCGCCTGGTAGGCCAGCATGTTCACCAGCCGCCGGTAGCGCAGCCGCATCTCGCCCGGGGCATGGGCCATCAGCACCACCGCGAGGCGTTCGGCGGGGTCCACCCAGAAGAAAGTGCCGAAGACGCCCGACCAGCCGAAGGCCCCCGGCGCGCCCATGAAGGCCGAGCCGCCGGGATGGCGCCGCACCGCCACCGTCAGGCCGAAGCCGTAGCCGGCCAGGCCCGGGTCCATCCGGTCCGGCCCGCCCTCGATGCCCTGCAGATGGTCTGAGCCCATCCAGCGCACGGTCGCCGGCGAGAGCACCCGCGCCGCGCCGAGCCGCCCGCCCGCGCGCAGCATCTCGGCGAAGCGGAGGTAGTCGGCGGCGGTGGAGACCAGCCCCGCCCCGCCCACTTCGAGCCGCGGCGGCGCGAGCGGCGCGGCGACCGATTGCGGCGCGCCGGTCAGCGGGCAGCGCGGCAGAGCCTTGGCGAAGCGATGCGCCTTCTCCGCCGGCAGGACATAGCCCGTCTCCTCCATCCCGAGCGGGGCGAAGATGCGCTCGCGCATCAGCGTGCCGAGGGAGCAGCCGGCGACCGCCTGCGCGACGAGGCCGAGCACATCGGTCGAGAAGCCGTATTCCCACGCCTCGCCCGGATGGTGGCGCAGCGGTGTGGCGGCCAGCGCGGCGGCGAGGCTCTCGGCGTCATGCTCGCGCGCGACGGTCAGCGAGGATCCCGGATTCGCTCGGTGCGCCGCCGTGCCGCCGAAGCCGCCGCCATAGACGAAGCCGGTGGTGTGGCGCGCCGCGTCCTGCACCGTCATCGGCCGCCGCTGCGGCTCGAGTTCGATCGGCCCCTCCCCGGAGAGCATCCTTGGCGTCGGCCGCGCCACCTGCATCTCCATCAGCGGCGGCACATAGGCGCCCACGGGGTCGGAGAGCAGCAGCCGCCCTTCCTCGACCAGGCTCAGCGCGGCGACGCCGCAGACCGGCTTGGTCATGGAGGCGATGGCGAAGATCGCATCCGCGCGCATCGGCACCCGCGCCTCGGCATCGAGGAAGCCCGCGGCCTCGAGATGCACGAGCCGCCCCTCGCGCGCGATCGCCACCACCGCCCCGGGCAGGCGCCCTTCCGCGACCTCGCGCTCCAGCGCCGGGCGGATGCGCGCGAGCCGCGCCGAGGACATGCCCACCGCCTCGGGGCGTGCGGGCGGCAGGGGCGGGGTGTCGGTCTCGATGACGCTCATGGCGCGCCCTCTCCGGCATAGGGGTTGGTGCGGCGCTCGGTGCCGAAATCCGAGCCCGGCCCGTGGCCGCAGATGAAGCGGATGTGGTCGCCCAGCGGGAAGAGCTTGCCGCGGATCGCCCCGATCAGCGCCGCGTGGTCGCCATAGGGGAAATCCGTCCGCCCGACCGAGCCGCGGAACAGCACGTCGCCCACCAGCGCGAAGCCGAGCGCGGTGGAGACGAAGACCACATGCCCCGGCGTGTGGCCCGGGCAATGCAGCACGGCGAAGTCGTGCCCGGCGATCTCGACCGTCTCGCCCTCCTCGAGCCAGCGGTCGGGGGTGACGGGGCGGCAGTCCATGCCATAGGCCGCGCCCTGCGCGGCCAGCCCGTCGAGCAGGAAGGCATCGGCCCGGTGCGGCCCCTCGATGGGCACGCCGAGCGCCTCGGCCAGTTCGGCCGCCCCGCCGGCATGGTCGAGATGGCCGTGGGTGAGCAGGATGCGCCGCACCGTCATCCCGCTCTGGCGCACCGCCTCGAGGATGCTCGGCGCATCGCCGCCGGGGTCCACGACCACGCCCTCCTTCGTCTCCTCGTCCCAGATCAGGGTGCAGTTCTGCTGGAAGGGCGTGACCGGGATGATGGCGGCGGCGATGCTCATGGGCCGGACCTTGGCCCGCCCCCGCGCGGGCGTCCAGCCGCGGCGCCGAGCGCCGGTTAACCGGGGCTTCACCGCGAGGCTGCTTGCTAGGGCGGTCAGGATCGCAGGATGCGATGGCCACCCATGTCTTCGCCGACCTCGCCGGCGGCGCCGTCAATTTCGTCCCCTCCCAGGACCAGCTCCTGTTCGGCGCGGCCTATGCCGCCGCCTCCATCCGCTTCACCCAGGCCGGGGCGGATCTGCTGGTCTCCTCCGGCGGGCAGAGCCTGCGCCTGCTCGATGTCGCGCTCGTCGGCTCGGGGCTGAGCGGGGCGAATTTCGTCTTCGAGGACGGCAGCGTCCTCTTCCTCGACGGCCCGGGCAACAGCACGCGCGCCGGCACGGACGGCGCCGACTGGATCGCGATCGACCGCGGCGGCGCCGACACCGTTGATGCCGGCGCGGGCGAGGACCGCATCGTCGCCGGCGCCATGCTCGACGCCGCCGACCGGCTCGACGGCGGGGCGGGCACGCACGACGTGCTGGCCATTGACGGGAACCTCAGCGTCGTCCTCGGCCCCTTCACGCTCCGCGGGGTCGAGACGATCGAGGTCGGGGCCGGCTTCGTCACCCTCACCCTCGACGACGCCACGGTGGCGACCGCCACGCCGCGCCCCGGCGCGCTGTTCACGGTGGATGCGGGCGGCCAGGGGACGAATGCGCGGCTGACCGTCATGGGCGGCGCGGTCGTCTCGGGGGGCATGGCGCTGCTCGGCGGGGCGGGGGATGATTCCCTTGTCGGCGGGCTTCTCGCCGACCGGCTTGTTGGCGGGGCGGGCGACGACACCATCCATGGCGGCGCCGGCGACGATACGATCGAGGGCGGCGGCGGGCAGGACGTCCTCGTCGGCGGCGCCGGGGACGACCTCTTCGTCTTCACCGCCCGCGACGTCCCGCAGAGCACGCCGGCCTCGCCCGACCTGATCCTCGATTTCGAGGGCGCGGGCATCCCCGGCGGGGACCGCATCGCGCTGCCCGGCCAGGTCGCGATCGGGCGCGTGCTTGCCTTCCACGTCGCGCCGGCCGACTTCGCCTTCGTCGGCTACGCGGAATCGGGCCAGCAGATCCCCTCCTCGCGCATCGGCGACGGCATCGTGGATGTCCTCTGGCGCGTCGTCGTGGGTGCGGAGTGGCGATTCGAGATCTGGGTGGATCTCGACGATGACGGGCGCTTCGGCACCACGGACCTCTTCTTCCGCGTCGCGGTGCCGGAAGGCGATGCTGCCACCGCGCTGATGGCGGCCGATTTCGCGGTGGGCTTCGGCGCCCAGTTCGGCGGGCCAGGCGACGACACCATGGCGGGCCTCGGCGGCACCGACGACCTCTTCTTCGGCGGCGAGGGCAACGACAGCCTGCTCGGCGGCGACGGCGTGGACGAGCTGCATGGCGGGCCCGGGGACGACACGCTGCGCGGCGGCGACCTCGCCGACCTGCTCTACGGCGGGCCGGGCAGCGACTGGCTCGAGGGCGGCGACGGCTGGGACACGCTCTTCGCCGCCGACCCCTACGCGCCCGAGACCGAGAGCCCCGGGGACCGCAACCGCCTGATCGGCGGCGCCGGGCCGGACATGCTGTTCGGCGGCCTCGGCCGCGACACGCTCGAAGGCGGCACCGAGGACGATGTCCTCTGGGGCGATGCCGGCGACGACAGCCTGCTCGGCGGGCAGGGCGACGACATCCTCTTCGGCGGGGCCGGGGATGACGTCCTGGACGGCGGGGAGGGCGACGACACGCTGACCGGCGGCCCCGGCCGCGACACCATGACCGGCGGGCCGGGTGCGGACCTCTTCCTCTACGACCTGATGGCGCCGGGCCAGAAGGGCGCCTCCGCCGCCGCGCCGGACTGGATCACGGATTTCGACCCGGGCGCGGGCGACCGCATCGCCCTCGGCACCACCACCGGCATGGCGATGGGCGGCTTCGGGCTGGGGCCGCTGGTCTGGCGCGGGGCGATCGCGCCGCGCGACCTCGCCGCGGGCCTGCCGCTCGGCCTCGCGCTGCCGGGCGGGGGGATCGGCACCGGCTACTACCAGGCCTTCTGGGTCCCCGCGCTTGCGGGCGCGGCGGATGCCGGGGGCTGGTTCGTGGTGGATCTCGACCAGGACCACCTGCTCGGCGCGGAGGATTTCGTGCTCCGGCTCGGCGGCGCCGGCGCGCCGGTGAGCCTTGATCAGACGGCCTTCGCCGCGGGCTCCTTCCGCGTGCTGGTCGGCAACCGCGGCGGCGGACACGCTGTCGGCCGGGGCGGGCGGTCAGGAGGTGTTCGGCCTCGGCGGCAACGACCTGCTGATCGGCAGCGGTGGGCCGGACCGGCTGCTCGGTGGCGACGGCAACGACACGCTGCTCGGCGGCGCGGGCGATGACGAACTCTGGGGCGGCGGCGGCGATGACCGGCTCGAGGGCGGCGATGGCGACGACGCGCTCTACGCCGAAGGCCCGGGCACGGCGGAGGTGGACGGCTTCCTCGGGCGCAACACGCTGCTCGGCGGCGCGGGGCGGGACAGTCTCTGGGGCGCGGACGGGCGCGACTGGCTCGATGGCGGCGCGGATGCCGACTTCCTCTACGGCGGGGCGGGCGCCGACACGCTGCTCGGCGGGGCCGGTGACGACACCATCGAGGGTGGCGACGGCGCCGACAGCATCGAGGGCGGGCCGGGGGCGGACCGGATCGACGCCGGCTCGGGCAATGACACCGTGCTCCTCGACCCCGACGACCCCTGGGTGGATGGCGGCGACGACTGGGATTGGCTGATCGTCGGCCTGCCCGTCGTGATGGACCTCGCGGATGCGGAGGACCAGCTCACGGGCGGCGGCATCCTCCGCGGCTTCGAGGCGGTGAACGCCTCGGCCGCCACGGGCGCGGTCATCATTGCCGGCTCGGCCGAGGCCAACCACCTGATCGGCGGCGCCCATGCCGACATCCTCTCGGGCGGGGCGGGCAACGACACGCTGGTGGGCGGGGCGGGGGCGGATTCGCTCTTCGGCGGGGAGGGCGACGACCTCATCATCCCCGGTACCGGGGCGGACTACATGGAGGGCGGGGCGGGGCGGGACACCGTCTCCTATGCCGATGCGCCGAACCGCGTGAGCATCTCGCTCGCCGGCATCGGCCTCGGCAGCTTCTTCGCGGCCGGCGACACGCTGATCGGCTTCGAGGGCGCGATCGGCAGCAGCTTCGCCGACACCATCACGGGCAGCGCGCAGCCCGACTGGATCGACGGCGGGGCGGGCTTCGACTTCCTCTCGGGCTTCGGCGGCAACGACACGCTGATCGGCGGCGCCGGCTTCAACACGCTGCGCGGGGGCGGCGGGGACGATTCCCTCGTCGGCGGGCCGAGCGCCGACACGATCGAGGGCGGCGACGGCAACGACACCATCATCGCCGGCGGCGGGGCCGACCACATGTGGGGTGGCAACGGCAACGACACCTACTTCATCAACCTCTCGAACCAGGTGATCTACGAGCCGGTGAACGGCGGCGACGACACCGTCTATTCCACCACCTCCTGGTGGCTCCGCCCGCAGATCGAATGGTTCATCATCCTGCCCGGCGCGGGCGACCTCTTCGCCATCGGCACGGCGGGCGACGAGCGGCTGGTCGGCAACGAGGGCGACAACCTGCTCGTCGGCGGCGACGGCAACGACACCATCTGGGGCGGCGCGGGCATCGACCGCATCCAGGGCCAGGGCGGCCACGACGTGCTGTTCGGCGAGGAGGGCAACGACATCATCCTCGGCGGCGACGGCAACGACTGGATCGAGGGCGGGGCGGGCAACGACAACATCCAGGGCGATGCCGGCAACGACACGATCCTCGGCGGGGCGGGCAACGACATCCTGCGCGGCGGGGCCGGCAATGACTGGCTCGACGGCGGCGACGGGGCGGACGTGATGTATGGCGGGACCGGCAACGACACCTTCACCGCGGCCGAGGCGGGCGATGTCGTGATCGAGAACGCCGGCGAGGGCTGGGACGTGCTGATCCACCGCGGCGGCGGCACCGTCTTCCTGCCCGAACACGTCGAGGAGCTGCACCTCGACGGGCCTGCCTCGGGGGTCGGCAATGCCGCCTCCAACCGCATCGTCGGATCCTTCCGCGCGGAGACGCTGCTCGGCGGGGATGGCAACGACACGCTGGCCGGCGGGGGCGGGAACGACATCCTGTTCGGCCAGGCCGGGCGGGACAGTTTCCTCTTCGCCCCGGGCTCGGGCCTCGACGTGGTGGCGGATTTCGAGCCGGGGATGGACCGCATTCTGCTCCAGGGCTTCGGCTTCGCGAATTTCCAGGCGCTGATGGCCGCGACGCGCGACGAGGCAAGCGGGGCGGTCCTCGACCTTGCGGCGGGGGATTCCGTGCTGCTCGCGGGCGTGGCGAAGGCCGCGCTGTCGTCGGGGGATTTCGTCTTCCTGGCGTGACCCGTCGCCCCCACATGGGGGAGGCGACGGAGCAGGAGGATGCAGATGATAGCTCAGGCGGGCCACGAGGCGGCGACCCTCGGCGGCGGGTGCTTCTGGTGCCTCGAGGCGGTGTTCAAGGAGCTGCGCGGCGTGGTCTCGGTGATGTCGGGCTATGCCGGCGGGCATGTCGAGAACCCGACCTACGAGCAGGTCTGCGGCAAGCGCACCGGCCATGCCGAGGTGGTGCGCGTGGTCTTCGACCCGGCCGAACTCGCCTATGCCGACCTGCTGCGCGTCTTCTTCACGATCCACGACCCCACCACCAGGGACCGCCAGGGCGCCGATGTCGGGCCGCAATACCGCTCCATCATCCTGGCCCATTCCCCGGAGCAGGAGGCGACGGCGCGCGCGGTGATGGCCGAGGTCGCCGAAGCCGGCCTCTATGACGGCCCGCTGGTGACCGAGCTCGTCCCCGAGGCCCCGTTCTGGCCGGCCGAGCCCGAGCACCACGACTACTTCGCGCGCAACCCCTGGTCGGGCTATTGCCGGGCCGTGGTCGCGCCCAAGGTCGCGAAGTTCCGCAAGCTGTTCGCCGACCGCCTCAAGCGCGCGGCGTGAGGGAGGCCGCCATGCTGTTCCGCCGCGAGACCGGGCCCGAAGCCGTCTTTCCCGTGCAGAGGAGCGAGGCCGAATGGCGCGCCGCGCTCTCGCCCGAGGCCTTCCGCGTGCTGCGCCAGCACGGCACGGAGCGCCCCGGCACCTCGCCGCTGAATGCCGAGAAGCGGCCCGGCATCTTCGCCTGCGCGGGCTGCGGCAACCCGCTCTTCGACGCCGCCGCCAAGTACGAGAGCGGCACGGGCTGGCCTTCCTTCTTCGCGCCGATCGAGGGCGCGGTCGGCACCCGCACCGACCGCTCCTTCTTCATGACGCGCACCGAGGTGCATTGCGCGCGCTGCGGCGGGCATCTCGGCCATGTCTTCCCCGACGGGCCGGCGCCGACCGGGTTGCGCTACTGCATGAACGGTGTCTCGCTCGCCTTCACGCCGCGGGAGGGCTGAAGGCGCAAGCCCGGTTGCGCCGCGCCCGCCCGCGCGCAACCGGGGCGCGAGAGATATTGATCCGCGTCATGCCCGGCGCCGTTCCGCGCGGCGATGCGACTCCGCGCTTGCGTCGGGCGAGGCGCCGGCGCAGTTTCCGGGCGACGGCGCCCCCTCCGTCGCCCCCTCGCCCACGGTCACGCCATGCGCCGTCTCGCCGCCCTGTTGATGCTTTGCCTGCTGGCGGCCGCGCGGCCGGCGGCGGCCGATCTCGTCTATGTGCTGAACTCGACCGACGCGACGATCTCGATCCTTGACGCCTTCACGCGCCAGGAGGTCCGTCGCATCCCCGCGCTGCGGGAGGTGCATCACCTCGTGCTCTCGCCGGACGGGCGTGACCTGCTGATCGCGGATTCCGGCGGCAACGAGATCTTCTTCGTGGACCCGGCCACGGGCGACGTCCGCCGGCGCGAGCGCATCTCCAACCCCTACCACCTCGATTTCTCGCCCGACGGCCGGCACCTCGTCATCGCCAGCCTGCGGCGCAACCAGGTGGACATCTACGACGCCAACGGCCCGACGCTGCTCGCGCGGCTGAGGATGCCGGAAAAGCCCTCGCACATGGCCTTCAGCCCGGATGCGCGGGTGGTCTATGTGACGCTGCAGGGCAGCGGGACGGTGGCGGCGATCAGCCTCGAGACGCGCCAGCCGCTCTGGGAGGCGCCGGTGGGGCGCGAGCCCGCGGGCATCATCTGGCATCGCGGCCGGCTGATCGTCGGCATCATGGGCAGCGAGAACTTCGTGGTGCTGAACCCTCAGACACAGCAGATCGAGCGCACCATCCCGGTGGGCCGCGGCGCGCACACCATCTTCCCCGCCCCGGACGGGCGCGCGCTGTGGGCGACGAGCCGCGTCCAGAGCCGGCTCGCCGAGATCGACCCGGACACGCTCGAGGTCCGGCGCCTCATCGAACTGCCCGGCGGGCCGGACTGCATCGCCTTCGACCCCGACGGGCGCATCTGGGCCACGCTGCGCTGGGCCGGGCGCATCGCGCGGGTGGACCCGCGCAGCGGCGAGTTCGAGACCATCCGCGTCGGCCGCAGCCCCCATGGCATCTTCGTGCATCCCCGCCGTGCGGAACGGAACTAGGCGCGCGCTCCTGCTCGTCCTCGCCGCGCTCGGCCTTGCCCTGCCCGCGAGGGCGCAGGGGCCGGCCGCCTGCCGCGCGGGCACGGTCTATCTCACCATAGACACCGGCTGGGGCCGCGAGGCCGAGCGCGTGGCCGAGATCCTGCGCAACCGCGGCGTGCGCGCGACGCTCTTCGTCGCCAACGAGCCGACTCATACCGGCGAGCGCGCCCTCGGACCCGGCTGGGCCGCCTTCTGGCGCGCCCGCGCGGCGGAGGGGCATGTCTTCGCCTCCCACACCGACCGCCACTGGTACTTCCGCGGCGACCCCGCGCCGGGCCGCGTGCGCTACGTCTCCCGCGGGCGCGAGGGCCAGGAGGTTCTCGACCAGGCGGCGATGTGCCGCGAGCTCGCCCGCCCCATCGAGCGGCTGCGCGAGGCGGTGCCCGATGCGGTGGTGCTGCCGCTGTGGCGGGCGCCGGGGGGCATCACCACGCCAAATGCGATCCGCCTCGGCGAAGGCTGCGGCCTGCGCCACCAGGGCTGGACGGCCAACGGCTTCCTCGGCGACGAATTGCCGAGCGATGCCCATCCCAATGCCGCCCTGCTGGCCCGCGCCCTGCGCTTCACCCGCGACGGGGAGGTGATGGTCATGCATTGGGGCATCCGTTCCCGCCGCGAGCCTTTCGTCCATGTGCTGGACGAGGTGATCGCCGGCCTGCAGGCCCGCGGCTTCTGCTTCGCCACCCTGCCGCCCGAGGGGCGGCGCTGAGACCCGCACGATGCTCGACGCCTTCAACCGCGCCCTGGACGACGTGACCGGCTGGATCTTCGAGGCCGCCGTGCAGCCGGCGATGTACGCGCTCGGCCTGATGGACTGGGCCGACGACGCGCTGCAATGGATCGAGTTCGGCCTGTTCGGGCTGTTCACCATCCTGGTGGTCTATGCCGTCTGCCGCCCGCTCGAGGCGTGGCGGCCGGTCGAGCCCGTGACCGACCGCGGCGCCATCCGCACCGACATCGTCTACACGCTGCTGACCCGGCTCGGCCTGCTTCCGATGGTCGCCTTCGTGCTGCTCGCTTCGCTGCAGGCCTGGTGGGCGGGGCTGGTCGCGGACAGCGGCTTCGTGCCGCCGACGCTCGAGACGCTGATCCCCGGCCTGCGCGAGATGCCGCTGCTGGCCTTCCTCCTCTACGTGGTGATCCTCGATTTCGGGGAATACTGGCGGCACCGCTTCCAGCACATGTTCGGCTGGTGGTGGGCGCTGCATTCCATCCACCACGCGCAGCGCCAGATGACCTTCTGGACCGACGACCGCAACCACATCCTGGACGAGATCATCGCCGCGCTGTGGTTCGGCACGCTCGCGCTGCTGATCGGCGTGCCGCCCGGGCAGTTCCCGCTGCTGGTGCTGATCATGCGCCTCGCGGAAAGCCTGAGCCACGCGAATGTGCGCCTCTCCTTCGGCCGGTTGGGGGAGAGGCTGCTCGTCTCCCCGCGCTTCCACCGCGTCCATCACGGCGTGATGTCGGCCGCCGAGCACGGCCGGAACTACGCGGTGCTCTTCCCGGTCTGGGACTGGATCTTCGGCACGGCGGATTTCCGCCGCGACCACTATCCGCGCACCGGCGACCCCGAGGCGCCGGAGGCGCTGGCGACGGGCGGCTGGCTGCGCCAGCAGGTGGTCGGGCTCCGGCGCATGGCCGGGGCGATCTTCCGCCGCGGCGCCGCGTGAGGCGGGCCGCGCCGCCCGTCACCAGGGCAGCAGCGAGACGAGCAGCCCGGCCGCGGCGCTGACCGCAAGCGTGCGCGCGAGCCCGAGCCCCGCGACGAACAGCAGCGCGGCGGCGAGAAGCGCGAGCGCGATCGCGGCCGGCTGCGCCGAGGCCAGCACCGGCCAGTCGATCGCGGCCGGGCCGAGCGGCAGCCGCCCGACCTCCGCGAAGACCACGCGCAGCCCGAACCACAGCGCAAGGCTGGCGATGACGCCGACCACGGCGGCCGTCACGCCGGCGAGCGCGCCCTTGAGCCGGGGGGCGTCGTGCATCCGCTCGACCAGCGGCGCGCCGAGGAAGATCCAGGCGAAGCAGGGCGCGAAGGTGACCCAGAGGGTCAGCAGGCTCGCGAACACGCCGCCCGTGATCCCGCCCTCGCGGAAGCCGGCGAGGAAGCCGACGAACTGCAGCACCAGGATGAGCGGGCCCGGCGTGGTCTCGGCGAGGCCGAGGCCCGCCAGCATGTCCGCCGCGCTCAGCCAGCGGTAGTGCTCCACCGCCTCCTGCGCGACATAGGCGAGCACCGCATAGGCGCCGCCGAAGGTGACCACCGCCATCCTGGAGAAGAACCAGGCGATGTCCCCCCAGAGCGGCGTGCCGAGCAGCAGCACCACCGGCCAGATCCAGAGCACGAGGATGGCGAGGCCGGCGCGCCGCGCCGCCGGGGCAAGGCGCGCGATGCGGTCGGGCTCGGCCGCGATGGCGGCGTCGAGGAGCGAGGGCGGTCCCTGCTTCGCCTGGCCGTGCCCGGCCGCGACGAAGGCCCCCGGCGCGGCGAAGCCGAGCCCCAGCGCCGCCAGCACCACCAGCGGGAAGGGCACCGCGAAGGCGGCGAGCGCGAGGAAGGCCGCGGCCGCCGCCAGCCACGGCGCGAGCCCGTGCAGCGCGCGCTTCGCCACGCGCAGCAGCGCCTCGATCACCAGCACCAGCACGGCGCATTTCAGGCCGAAGAACAGGGCCGCCACGACCGGCACGGCGCCGAGCGTCGCGTAGAGGATGGACAGCGCCAGCATCACCGCCGCGCCGGGCAGCACGAAGAGCACGCCGGCCGCGATGCCGCCCTTCACCCCATGCATCAGCCAGCCGAGATAGGTGGCGAGCTGCGTCGCCTCCGGCCCTGGCAGCAGCATGCAGAAGTTGAGCGCGTGCAGGAACCGCGCATCCGAGACCCAGCGGCGCTGGTCCACGACCTCCCGGTGCATGACCGCGATCTGCGCCGCCGGCCCGCCGAAGGAGAGCAGGCCGACGCGCAGCCAGACGCGCAGGGCCTCGGCGAAGGTGGGGAAGGGCGCGCTCACTCCGCCGCCGCGGGCTGCAGCAGGCTCTCGCCGGGTCTCAGGCGGGTGAAGGCAACCGGCTGCCAGTCGAGCGCGATGCGGCCTCCCGCGAGCGTGACGCGCGTCGCGGCAAGGCCCGCGGCATCGTCGTTCGTCTGCGGGAAATCCTCCCGCCAATGGGCGCCGCGGGATTCCTCGCGCGCCCGCGCCGCCGCGACGATGGCGCGGCTGACCAGCAGTTGCGACTTCAGGTTCAGCCAGTCGTGCCAAGTGAGGTTGAAGGCGCGGTCGCGCCCGTCCACGCCGGCGGCATCCACCTCCGCCTCCAGCGCATCGAGGCCGGCGGCGGCCTCCGCCAGCCCCGCGCCATCGCGCAGGATGCCCGCCTTGTCCCACATCAGCTCGAGCAGCGCGTCGCGGATGGACGAGAGGTTGCGCGCCGGCCGCGCGAAGGGGGCCTGGACGAAGGCCGTGGCCTCATCGAGCGCGGCCTCGTCGGGCTCTTCGAAGGCGCCCTCGCGCGGCACCCAGGCGCCCATGGTGTCGCCGGCGATGCCGCCGAAGACGGTGGAGTTGGCCACGCCATTGCCGCCGAGGCGGTTCGCGCCATGCACGCCGCCGGTATCCTCCCCGGCGGCGAAGAGGCCGGGCAGGTCGGTGCTCCCATCGGTGCGGAACACCACGCCGCCCATCATGTAATGCGCGGTGGGGACCACCGGCACGCGGCCGGCGGCGAGGTCGAAGCCGTTGTCGGCGCAGCGCTCGACCATGCCCTTGAACTCGCGCCGCACGCGCTCGGGTCCGAGATGGGCCATTTCGATCCAGAGGCCCCCCGCCTCGTTCACATTGCCCGCCAGGATCTCCCGCTGCATGGAGCGGGAGACGATGTCGCGCGTCGCGCGTTCCCCGCGCGGGTCGTATTTGTGCATGAAGCGCTGCCCGTCGCCGCCGAGCAGATAGCCCCCCGCGCCGCGCAGCCCTTCCTCGATGATGGTGCCGGTCATGCGCGTGCCGGGGCCGGCCAGCACGCCCGTCGGGTGGAACTGCACCATCTCCATGTCGCGCAAGGGCAGGCCCGCGCGCAGCGCCATCGCCATGCCGTCGCAGGCCTTGTCGCCGGAAGGCGTGTGGTACTTGTACATGGTCGGCCCGCCGCCGGTCCCCAGCAGCACGGCCTTGGCCTGCACGAAGACCAGCCCGCCCGAGCGCATGTCGATCAGCAGCACGCCCGAGAGGCGCGCGCCGTCCTTCGAGCGGATCAGCGCGACGGCGCGGTGTTCCTCCATGCGGTTGATGCCGCGCGCCCAGACCTGTTCGGCGAGGCGGTTGACGATCTCGATGCCCGTCAGGTCACCCTTGTGCACGGTGCGGTCGAAGGTCTGCCCGGCGAAGGCCTTCTGGTGGATGGTGCCGTCCGGGTTGCGGTCGAAGAAGCAGCCCCAGCGGTTCTCGAGTTCGCGGATGCGCCGCTGCGCGCCGACCACCAGCGTCCAGGCGAGGTCCTGGTCGTTCAGCCACTTGCCTCCGTCGAGCGTGTCCATGAAATGGCGCTCGGCGGAATCTCCCGCCGCGATGGCGACGTTGTAGCCGCCCTGGACCATGCGCGTGCAGCCGCATTTGCCGAGCAGGCCCTTCACCGCGATGGTCACCTCGAGCTGCGGCGCGGCGTCCTTGGCGTGCAGCGCGGCGAGCAGCCCCGCGCCGCCGGCGCCGAGGACCAGGATGTCGGTGCGGCGGCGCTCGATGGCCGTGCTGTCAGGCATGGGGGGCGAGCCTCCGGGGATCTGGCGCGTTGCGATTGCGTGCGCTCATCGCGGGCCGCGCGGGCTTGATGGAACGCCGCAGTCGCAGCCCCCCGCGGCGGCCGCGGATTCCGGCGCCGTCAGTGCGGCGACATGGCCGCCCGTGGCGAAGAGGCGCGCGGCGGCGATCGCGCCGAGCGGCGGCGGCAGGACCTGCACCAGGACCATGAGCGGCAGGACCAGCATCACGCCGCCCCCAGCTTCTCCAGTACCGCCTGGCGCCGCCGCGCCGCTTCGGCGTTCACGCTGGCGTAGAGGCTGCCGCCGTGGGAATCCATCGCCACCAGCAGCGGCCCGAAGCCCTTGATGCGGAACTTGTAGAGCGATTCAGGATTGAGGTCGTCGAGGTCCACATCCTCCACCGCCTCGATCCAGGTCGTCTCCAGCGCGGCGGCGCCACCCACCACCGCGAGATAGGCGCCGCCGAGGTCGCGGAAGGCCTCCAGCGACCCCTCCCGCAGCCCGCCCTTGCCGATGATGATGCGCACGCCCTCGCGCTCCATCAGCGGGCGGGTGAAGCGCTCCATGCGGTCGGAGGTGGTGGTGCCGACGCAGACCGCCTCGTAGCCCGAATGGTTGGTGCCGGACCGCTCCACCTTGCGCAGGTTCGGCGCGGTGTGGATCACGGCATGGCCGCGCAGGTCGAACTTGGTCCGCCGGCCATGGTCGAACATGTGGATCTGCGTCGCGTCGCGGATGCCGAACAGCACCTCTTCGAGCGTCACCGTATCGCCGATGCGCAGGCGACGGATCTGCTCCTCGGTCGCCGGCATGGACAGCACGTGATGCGTCATGGTGCCTCCTCGGTCGCGGGCCAGCGGCCCTGGGCGGCGGCGGCCAGCCCCTCGCCCTCCAGACGATAGAAGATCCGGCCCGCCGGGGCGATCCCGAGCGAGGCATAGAAGGCGCGGGCGCGCGCATTCGCCGGTTCGGTCGTCCAGTCCACCCGCGTGTAGCCCTGCACGGCGGCGAAGCGCATCGCCTCGGTCATCAGCGCCCGGGCCGTGCCGGTGCGCCGCGCCGCCTCGGCGACGAAGAGGTCCTTCAGCAGCAGCCCCCAGGTGAAGTCGAAGGCCGGGAAGAAGCCCGAGAGTGAAACGAGCCCCGCCGGTGCGCCGTTGAGCCGCGCGAGCAGGCAGAACGGCCCCGCCCGCCCGGCCGGCGTGCTCAGGGCCTCGGCCGCCGCACCGATGGTCGCGGCATCGGTGCGCTCGCCGTAGAAGCGGCCCATCTCGGCCAGCAGCGCCGCGAGCGCCACGCGGTCGCGCGGCCCGGCCTCGGCGATGGTGATGCCGCGCCCACCCACCTCAGAAGCCGATGCGGATGCCGTCCGGCGTGAAGGTGGCGCTGGCGCGCCGGGCCGAATGGCACTGGATGTTCACCGCCACGGGATTCATGGTGATGTGCGTCGCCGCCGTCTCGACATGCACGGCGAAGGCGGTGGAATCCCCGCCCAGGCCCTGCGGGCCGATGCCGAGGCTGTTGACCGCCTCGGTCAGCTCGGCTTCCAGCTTCGCGCCCTCGGCATCGGCGCAGCGCGTGCCGAGCGGCCGTGTCGCCGCGACCTTGGCCAGATGCATGCAGAGATCGGAGGTGCCGCCGATGCCCACGCCGACGATGGTCGGCGGGCAGACCTTGCCGCCGGCCTGGATCACGCGGTCCACCACGAAGCGCTTGACCGCCGCCACGCCATCGGCCGGGACCAGCATCTGCAGGAATGAGCCGTTCTCGGAGCCCGAGCCCTTCGGGATCATCTCGAGGCGCAGCTCGCGCTCGGCATCGGTGAAGTCGATATTGATCACGGGCACGCGTTCCCCGCAGGAGGTGTGCTCGTTCTTCCGCGTGATCGGGTGAACGACCGATGAACGCAGCGGATGCTCGCGCGTGGCCCGCGCCGTCCCGCGCGCGATCGCCTCCTTCAGCGCCCAGCCATCCACCTGCACGTTGCGCCCGATCAGCACGTTGAAGATCGGGATGCCGGTGTCCTGGCAGAGCAGGTTGTCCATCCGCTCCGCCACGCCGATGTTCTCGATCATGGTGGCGAGGATGGTCTTCGCGGTCGCGTCGGTCTCGGCGCCGTCGAGGCGGGCGAAACCCTCCTTGATGTCGTCGGGCAGCACCTTGCAGGCGCGGATGTAGAGCAGCTTCGCCGCTTCCTCGACCGCCTCTGGCTCGATGCGCAGGGGTTCGACCCCGGGCTTCGTCATCAGCGTCATCGCACCTTGTCCTCCCGTCAGATCAGCAGCGAGATGCCCGAGACGAGCAGCAGCCCCAGCAATACCACGCGGAAGCCCTGGGCGGGCAGCACCCTGTAGGCGCGCAGACCGAGCCAGGTGCCGAGCACCAGCGCCGGCGTGGCAAGCGCGGTCAGCACCAGCGCCTCGACGGTGAAGAAGCCCGCAAGGCCGAGCCCTGCCGCCGTGATTGCCTGCATGAACACGATGAAGGGCTGCATGAAGGCGCGCGCGCGGTCCTTGGGCCAGCCCTGGATGTCCGCCCACATCGCCGGCAGCGCGCCAACGAAGCCGCCGATGCCGCCGAGGATGCCCGAGGCGAAGCCCACGGCGCCATCCGCCGCGCGGCTGCCGCCGACCTCCGGCGGGGCCATGCGCAGCGCGATGCGCGCCAGCATGTAGCCGGAATAGAGCACGAGCAGCGCGCCGACGCCCGCGACGATCAGCGCCGCCGGCCCCTTCGCCAGCACGAGGATGCCGACCGGAATGCCCGCCACCGCCACCGCGAGGAAGAAGCGCATGCGCGGCCATTCGATGTGCTTCCACAGCATCGGCAGGCTCATGCCCTGCGATATCAGGCTGCCGAGGACCAGCACCGGCGCCGTCAGCACCGGCGAGACGACATGCAGCAGCATGGAGGCGGCCACCAGCACGAAGGCGAAGCCCGCCATGCCGGAGCAGAAGCCGGCGAGGAAGCAGGCGCCCGCGACGAGCGCCGCCTCAGACCACATTGAGCAGGAAGGCGAGGCCGGCCAGCAGCGCGATGCCGGCCGAGGCCGCCACCAGGTCCTTCTGCCTGGACCGCCAGCCGAGGAACTCGAGCGCCAGCACGCGCAGCCCGCCCGCCAGATGCGCCGCGAGAAGCACGACGAGGACGGTCTCGGCCGCCTTGACCAGCGGGTTGTCCGCCCAGCGCAGGAACCCCTCGAGCCGCGCCTCGCCCGTAATGGCGGTGCCGAGGACCCAGAAATGCAGCGGCAGGAACAGCGCGAGCAGCAGCCCCGACACGCGGTGGACCACGAAGGCGAGATAGGTCGGGTGGGAACGCGGCCGCAGGTCCATCACGCATAGAGCCCGATGGCGGCGCGGATGCCGAAGGCCGCGGTCAGCAGGCCGATCGCGACCCAGGCGAGATCCGCCCCGCGCCCGCGCAGGCCGAGCGTCTCGGCAGCGATGGCGCGCAGCCCGATCGCGCCGTGCAGCCCGGCCGCCAGCGCGAAGACGCAGTAGAAGGCGAGCCAGCCCTCGCTGCCGCGGGTGCGGGCGAGGATCTCGGCCGCGGTGAGGCCGCCGCGCACGGCGATGACGATGGTGACGAGATGCACCGTCACGGCGATGGCGAGCAGCATCGCCGTCACGCGCTGCACCACCCACAGATGCGTCTGGCCGCGCGCGCTCATCGCCGCCCGAACAGCGTGTCCCAGAACAGCGTGCGCTTCAGCCCCGCGATCGCCGAGGAGGGATCGAGGCCCTTGGGGCAGCGTTCCGTGCAGGATTGCGTGGAATGGCAGGAATGGCAGCCGGCATCGCCCGCCACCGCGTCGAGCCTCTCGGCCCGCGCCCCGTCGCGCACGTCGTTCACCAGCGTCCAGGCGCGGTTGAGCGCGGCCGGGCCGAGATAGTCGGGGTTCCAGGCCACCACGTCGCAGGAGGCGTAGCAGACGCCGCAGCCGATGCACTCGATGCCGGCATCGGCCTCCCTTCGCGCCCTGGAGGCCGGCGGCACCACGGCGAAATCCTCGGGCACCGCGCCGTCCGGGGCCTCGCGCGGCTCGAACCGGCCGCGCGCGCGGCGCCACTTCTCGAAGAAGGGCGTGAGGTCGGCCGCGAGGTCGCGGATCACCGGCAGGTTGGCGAGCGGGCGCAGTTCCAGCGCGCCATCGGGCCCGACCACCTTGCGCACATGCGTCCGGCAGGTCCAGCGCGCCCGCCCGTTCACCGTCATGGCGCAGGAGCCGCACATGCCGACGCGGCAGGCGAAGCGATAGGCAAGGGAGGGATCGAGCTCGCGCTGGATGTGCGTGACCACGTCGAGCACGGTCTGGTTCTCGCGCGCGGGCACCTCGAAGCGCGCGAGCGCGCCATCCGCGCCGCCGCGCCACACGCTGACCTTCAGGCTGGCCGGCTCGGCCATGCGCTTCTCCCCTGGACGCGCCCGAGACTACCGGCGCTGGACAGGCTGTCCAGCCCGTGGCGAGGTGCGGGCCATCCCGCAGGAGGAACCCATGGCAGAGACGATCCGCGGCGCGGACATCCTGGTGCAGGCGCTGAAGGCGGCGGGCGTCAGCCGCGTCTTCAGCCTGTCCGGCAACCACATCATGCCGGTCTATGACGCGCTGCTGGGCTCGGGCATCGCCATCATCCACACGCGGCACGAGGCGGCGGCCGTCCACATGGCCGATGCCTGGGCGCGGCTGAGCGGCGAGGTCGGCGTGGCGCTGGTCACCGGCGGGCAGGGGCACACCAACGCGGTCGCCGCGCTGCCGACGGCGCTCGCCGGCGAGGTGCCGGTGCTGCTGCTCTCGGGCCATGCGCCGCTTTCCGAACTCGGCCTCGGCGCCTTCCAGGAACTCGAACAGGCGCGCATGGCCGAGCCGCTCTGCAAGAAGGCCCTCACCGCCGCCGCGCCGGAGACGCTCGCGCAGGAGGTCGCGGCCGCGATCCGCCTCGCGCGGTCGGGGCGGCCGGGGCCGGTGCATCTCTCCCTGCCGACCGACGTGCTCGAGGCGCGCATCGCCCCGCCCAGCATCCGCGGCCCCGCCGCCTACGCGCCCGTGCCGATGCCGCTCGCGCCCGAGAGCGCGTCGGCCATCGCCGCCGCCATCGCGCAGGCGGAGCGGCCGGTGCTGATCGTCCCGCCCGCGCTCTGCACGCCCGCCGGACGCGCGCTGGCGGCGCGGCTCTCTGCGCGCTGCGGCCTGCCGGTGGTGCCGATGGAAAGCCCGCGCGGGCTCGCCGATCCCTCGCTCGGCGCCTATGCGCAGGCGCTGGGGGAGGCGGACCTGGTCGTGCTGCTCGGCAAGGCGCTCGACTTCACACTGCGATTCGGCCGCGCGCCCGCCATTCCCGGCGCGGCGCGCTTCGTCGTGGTCGAGCCCGATGCGGCGCTGCTCGCGCGCGCGGCGCGCGCCCTGGGCGATCGGCTGGCGCTCTCGGCGCTGGCCGGGGCGGCAGAGGCCGTGGCCGCGCTCGGCGCCGAGGATGCCCCGCTGGTCCCGCACCGCAACGCCGACTGGGCGGCGCGGCTCGCGGGCGCCATCGCCTTCCGCCCGCCGGCCTGGGAGGGGCTGGCCGGCGCGCCCGAGGGGCCGATCCATCCGGCCACGCTGTGCCACGCGCTGCGGCCCTGGCTCGCCGGGCCGGATGCGGTGCTGGTGAGCGACGGCGGGGAGATCGGGCAATGGGCGCAGGCCATACTCGCCGCCCCGGCGCGCATCATCAACGGCGTGGCGGGCGCGATCGGGCCGGCCATTCCCTTCGCCATGGCCGCGCGCTGCGCGCGGCCCGAGGCGCGCATCCTCGCGGTGATGGGCGACGGCACCTTCGGCTTCCACATGGCCGAGTTCGACACCGCGCATCGGCACGGCCTGCCCTTCGTCGCGGTGGTCGGCAACGATGCGCGCTGGAATGCCGAGCACCAGATCCAGCTCCGCGAATACGGCGCGGGCCGCGCCCATGGCTGCGAACTCGCGCCCGGCACGCGCTACGACCTCGTCGCCGCGGCGCTCGGCGCGCATGGGGAATTCGTCACCCGCGCGGCGGACCTCGCCCCGGCGCTGGAGCGCGCCTTCGCCAGCGGCAAGCCGGCCTGCGTGAACGTGGTGATCGAGGGCCAGCCCGCACCGGCGATCCGGATGGGCTGAGGCGGCGTCTGGCCTCAGGGGGGGCGGGCGGGGCGCGTGAAGATGCCCCGCCCGTGTCCCTCGGCGCGAATGGGCGGGCTGGATGTCATGCGGCCGCCAAAACTTCAATCAAGAAAAGTATCGAATATTATAGGCCGCATAAGAATCTGAGTATCTCCTGTCCAGGAGACTGAAAAACAACTTTGACAAAATCCTGCCATATTCCGGCTGACTGAGGGGTGATTGCGGGTCTTCGGGCGGAGGATTTGCCTGTCGGCCCATCCTGTGCTTTGAGGCGCGCCCATGACGACCGCGAATGGATTGCCGGCCTCCCCCCGCCGGCGACATCTTGCGGCGCCCCCGCGCGCATTGCGGCGGGGCGTCCGTTCAACCCGGCTCCGCCTGCGCCGCCTCTGGACCCGCCTCCGCCGCGGCGCGCGCCGGCGCGTCCCGCTGCGCGTGGCCGCGCTCGCGGGCCTTCTCGCCTTCGGGACCGTCGCCTGCGCCCAGGCGGAGGCGCCGGCGCCCGTCAACGCCGCCGCCACCGCCGCGGCCGAGCCGGACGAGGGCCTTTCCCCCCGCACCGCCTGCCTCGAGGCGGCCCGCCTCGCCGAGCGCAAGCACGGCCTGCCCGAGGGCCTGCTCGTCGGCATCGCGCTGAACGAGAGCGGCCTGCACGCCCATGCGCTGAACATCGCCGGCCGCGCCTACTACCCGGACAGCCGGGAGGAGGCGCGCCGCCTGCTCCGCAGCACGCGCGCGGGCTATGTCATGGCGGGCTGCGTGCAGGTGAACGCCCGGGTGCATGCGCGTGGCGGCGAGACCTGGCCGCTCGACCCCTGGCGCGCGACCGACTGGGCCGCGGGCTACCTGCGCCAGCACTACGACACCTACGGCGATTGGGGCATGGCGGTGGTGCGCTGGCATGGCGGGAATCCGCGCATGATGACGCGCCTCGTCTGCCGCGTGCGCAGCAAGATCGAGGTCGTCGCGCCCGACAGCGGCATCTTCGCCGAACGCTGCCGCGGCACCGCCGCGCAGATGGCCCGCTTCCGCGAGAACGGCCGGGCCCTGCTCGAACTGGCCGAGGCCGCTAACTGATCCCCATGGACCGCGCGCGCGCCAGCACGCGGTCCGTGAAGGCCCCCGCGCTGCCGAGATAGGCCGCGGGATCGGTCATCCGCGCGATCGCCGCGGCATCGAGCCGGGCGGAGACGCGCGGATCGCGCAGCAGCGCCTCGGTCAGGCCGATGCCCTCGGCGATGGCGAGGTCGCAGGCGTCGTTGACGATGTGATGCGCCTCGCCGCGGCCGAAGACCGGGGCGAGGCCCATCATCACCGCCTCGGACACGATCAGCCCCTGCGTGGCATCGAGGTTGCGCCGCATGCGCGCGGCATCCACCACCAGCCCCTCGGCGAGGAAGCGCGCCTGCGCCACCGCGCCATGGGCGAGCAGGAAGGCCTGCGGCAGCGCCAGCAGCTCGGCCTGCCAGGGGCCGGTGCCGCGCTCGAAATCCTGTGCCATGGCCGCGAGCATCTGCGGCACCAGCGCATGCACGCCGCGCGACTGCGAGAGGATGTATTCGCAGGCGATCGGGTTGCGCTTCTGCGGCATGGTGGAGGAGCCGCCGCGGCCGCGCACATGCGGTTCGCTGACCTCGGCGACCTCGTTCTGCATCATCAGCATCACGTCGGTCGCGATCTTCGAGAGCGCGCCGCACAGGATGCCGAGCCAGCAGGCGGCCTCGGCGAGGCCGTCGCGCGCGACATGCCAGGGAATGTCCGCTTCCGCGAGATCGAGTTCCTTCGCCAGTTCCCGCGTGACGGCCAGGCCCTGATCCCCGAGCGAGGCGAGCGTCCCCGCCGCGCCGCCGAAGGACAGGCGCAGCGCGCGTTCCCGCACGCGCGGCAGCGCATCCAGCGAGGCCAGCAGCGGCGAGAGCCACACCGCGACCTTGTAGCCGAAGGTCACGGGGAGCGCGTGCTGGAGATGCGTGCGCCCGGCCATCACCGTGTCGCGGTGCGCCTCGGCCATGCGTGCGAGCGCGGCGCAGGTCGCGCGCAGGTCGGCCTCGATCAGCGCGAGCCCGTCGCGGACCTGCAGCACCAGGCCGGTGTCCATGATGTCCTGGGTCGTCGCGCCCCAATGCGTCCAGCGCCCGGCATCCGGGCCGGCGAGGGCGCTCAGCTGCTTCACCAGCGCGACGACGGGATAGCCGGTGTTGCGCGTCGCCGCCGCCATCGCCGCGCGGTCGAGCCGGGTGGCATCGGCCGCCGCGGTGATGGCGGCGGCCGCCTCGGCCGGGATGATGGACAGCCGCGCCTGCGCGCGCGCGAGCGCCGCCTCCACGTCCAGCATGCGCTGGAGGAAGGCGTCCTCGCCCATGGCCGCGCGCATCGCATCGGTGCCGTAGAGCGCGCCGAGCACGGCGCCGTCGGCGGGATTCACGGGCATGGCATCACCTCTCGCATGTCGGCGCGGAGGAAAGCCCGGCCCGTGGCCTCGATCAATAGACGATCACCGAGCGGATGGACTTGCCCTCGTGCATCAGGTCGAAGGCGGTGTTGATCTGATCGAGCGGCATGGTGTGGGTGATCAGGCTGTCGATCTCGATCTTGCCGTCCATGTACCAGTCCACGATCCTCGGCACGTCGGTGCGCCCGCGCGCGCCGCCGAAGGCGGTGCCCTTCCAGACGCGGCCGGTCACGAGCTGGAAGGGGCGGGTGGCGATCTCCTGCCCCGATGCCGCGACGCCGATGATGATGCTCTCGCCCCAGCCGCGATGGGCCGATTCCAGCGCCTGGCGCATCAGGGTGACATTGCCCACGCATTCGAAGGTGAAGTCCGCCCCGCCATCGGTCAGGTCCTGGATCGCCTGCACCACCTTGTCGCGGCCGACGGCATCGGGGTTGACGAAATGCGTCATGCCGAACTTCCGCGCCATCGCCTCCCGCGCGGGGTTGATGTCCACGCCGATGATGCGGTCCGCGCCCACCATCCGCGCGCCCTGGATCACGTTGAGCCCGATGCCGCCGAGGCCGAACACCGCGACATTCGCCCCGGGCCAGACCTTGGCGGTGTTGATCACGGCGCCGATGCCCGTCGTCACGCCGCAGCCGATGTAGCAGATCTTGTCGAAGGGCGCGTCCTGCCGGACCTTCGCCAGCGCGATCTCGGGCAGCACGGTGAAGTTCGCGAAGGTCGAGCAGCCCATGTAGTGGAACACCGTCCCCTGGTCGCAGGAGAAGCGGGAGGTGCCGTCCGGCATCACGCCCTTGCCCTGCGTGGCGCGGATCGCGGTGCAGAGGTTCGACCGGCGCGACAGGCAGGTTTTGCACTGCCGGCATTCCGGCGTGTAGAGCGGGATGACGTGATCGCCCGGCTTCAGCGTGGTGACGCCCGCGCCCACCTCGCGCACGATGCCCGCGCCCTCATGGCCGAGGATCGCGGGGAAGATCCCTTCCGGGTCGGCGCCGGAGAGCGTGTAGGCATCGGTGTGGCACACGCCCGTGGCCTTCACCTCCACCAGCACCTCGCCCGCCCTGGGGCCCTCGATCTCGATGGTCTCGATGCTCAGCGGGGCGCCTGCTTTCCAGGCGACGGCGGCGCGGGTCTTCATGCGGCGGGACTCCGTGAACGGGGGCGGCAGGATGGTCCGCGGGCCTGCCTCCGCGCAACCGTCAGCCCAGGGCGCGCACCAGCGCGAGCGACAGCCACGGAAAGGCCACGCAGACCGCGAGCCGCAGAAGGTCCGTCGCCACGAAGGGCAGCACCCCGCGATAGGTCGCCATGATCGGCACGTCGCGCGCGAGGCCGCTGACCACGAACACGTTCAGCCCCACCGGCGGCGCCGTCAGCCCGATGCCGACCGTGATCAGCACCAGGATGCCGAACCAGATCGCCGTCTCCTCCGTCGTCAGGCCGAATTCGAGCGCCGTGATGACGGGAAAGAACACCGGCAGGGTCAGCAGCATCATCGCGAGCTCGTCCATCACCGCGCCGAGGACGAGATAGACCACGAGGAAGGCGACCAGCACGCCATAGGGCGGGAAGCCCTGCTCGCTCACCCACAGCGCCAGCAGCGCGGGCGCCTGGCTCAGCGCGAGGAAGGCGTTGAACACCTCGGCCCCGAGCAGGATGACGAAGATCATCGCGGTGGTCTCCGCGGTCGCCTTCAGGCTCTCGATCACATGGCGCGGGCGCAGCGTCCGCCGCGCGAGCCCGACGAGCAGCGTCGCGATGCAGCCCACCCCCGCGCTCTCGGTGGGCGTGAAGACGCCGCCATAGATGCCGCCGACCACCACCACCGCGATGGCGAGCACCGGGATGACGTTGCGCAGCGCCTGCCGCCGCTCCGCCGCCGGCACGCGCGGCCCCGCCGGGCAGAGCGCGGGCCTTGCGCGCACCATCAGCCCGATCGCCGCGACATAGAAGGCGACGGCCAGGACCGCGGGGAGCAGCGCCGCCATGAACAGCCGCGCGATGTTCTGCTCGGTGCTGATGGCATAGACGACGAGGATGACCGAGGGCGGCACCAGGATGCCGAGCACGCCGCCCACCGCCACCGTGCCGGTCGCGAAGCCCGCCGCCGTGCCGTAGCGGCGCAGCTCGGGCAGCGCGGCGCGGCCCATCGTCGCGGTGGTCGCGACGGAGGAGCCGCACACCGCCCCGAAGCCCGCGCTGGCCCCGATCACCGCCATGGCGAGCCCGCCGCGCCGGTGGCCCACCAGCGCATGGGCCGCCGTGAAAAGGTCCCGCGCCAGGCCGCCGCGCTCGGCCAGCGCGCCCATCAGGATGAAGAGCGGGATGACGGTCAGCGTGTAGTTCGCGAAGAGGAAGAAGGGCGTCGTCTTGAGGTAGGCGAGCAGCCGCGTCGCATCCACGATGTGCGCGTATCCCGCCGCGCCGACGAGAAGCATCGCGAGCCCGACCGGGCAGCGCAGCGCGAGCAGCAGCAGCAGCGCCGCGAAGCCCGCGGCGGCGAGGACGAACTCCTCGGCCATCAGCCGCGGTCCCTGAGCAGCCGCCCGCCCCAGTGGAGCGCCGCGAGCCCGGTGGCCGCGAAGCCCAGGGCGCCGAGGCCGATCGCCCACCACAGCGGCAGGCCAAGCAGGCCGATCGTGGCGGTGCGGTTGGCCAGCGCCTCGGCGGCGCCCACCGCCATGCGCTCGGCCAGCACCAGCGCCACGACGCCCCACAGCAGGGACCACAGGCCGTCCATCCTGCGCGTCACCCGCCGCGGCAGCCGCGCGGTGAAACTGTCCACCATGATGTTCGCGCGCATCAGCGTCCCGTAGGCGAGGAAGCCAAGCACCGCGAGCCCGCCGCCGAGCTGCACCATCTCGACATCGCCGGTCACCGGGCCGGCGCCCGCCCAGCGCAGCAGCACCGAGGCGGTGGTCAGCAGCGCGACGCCGAGCAGCGCAACGCCCCCCGCCAGAGCAAGGACGGTGGCGAGCCGCGCGACGGCGCCGCGCGGCGGTCCGGCCCCGGTCATGGCCCGCGCCGCGCCGTCAGGCGACGCCCTGGCCGTAGCGGGCGATCAGCGCGCGCGCCTCCTCGACCAGCGCGCCGCCATCCACCCCGCGCTCGCGCAGCTGGGCGATCCAGGCCTGCACCACCGGCGCGCAGGCGGCCTGCCAGCGGGCCTTCTCCTCCGCGGTGATCTCGGTGATGGCGTTGCCGCGGCGGCGGACGATCTCCTCCACCTTCGGGCCTTCCTCGTCCCACACCTTCGCCGCCATTTCCGCCGCCACCGCGCCGGAATTGGCGTCCAGCACGCGCCGCAGCTCGGCCGGCAGGCCCTCGTAGCGCGCCTTGTTCATCGCCAGCACGAAGGAGGCGACGTAGAAGGTCGGGCTGCCGGGGATGCCGACATGGTTGCGCACCATCTCGTGCAGGCGGATCGCCGGGACCACCTCCCACGGCACCACCGCCCCGTCGATCACGCCCTGGGAGAGCGCCTCGGGCACCTGCGGGATGGGCAGGCCGATCGCGGTCGCGCCGAGCGCGCGCAGCGCCTCGCCGGCCTGGCGCGTCGGGAAGCGCAGCTTGAGCCCGCGCAGGTCCTCCATCGTCCGCACCTCGCGCCGCGCATGGATCAGGCCGTGGTCGTGCGCCCAGGCGGTGATCATGTGCGTCTCGCCGAACTCGGCGCGCATGTGGCGGTCGAACAGCTCCCAGGTCACGCGCGCATTCACGCTCGCGCGCTTGTGCGCGAGGAAGGGCAGCTCGATCACCTCGATGCGCGGGAAGCGGCCGGGCGTGTTGCCGGGCAGCGTCCAGACGATGTCGGCGACACCGTCCTTCGCCTGGTCGTAGAGCTGGGGCGGCGCGCCGCCGAGCTGCATGGAGGGGAAGATCTGCACCCGCAGCCGTCCGCCCGATTCCTCGCGCAGCTTGTTCGCCCAGGGCACCAGGAAGTGGCGATGGACGTTGGAGACGGCCGGCAGGAAGTGGTGCAGCCGCAGCGTCACCTCTTGCGCGGCGGCGCGGCGCGAGGCGAGCATCGCCGGCATGGCGAGCGCCGTGGCGGTCAGCAGCAGGCGGCGTGACGGCATCGGTTCCTCCCCTCCCTCTCGTGAAGCCCTGGCGGGATACGACGCCGGGCGCCGCGCCGGATCAAGCGAAACCGACCGCCTCGCGCAGGGCGCGGGCCCTCGCGGCGACCGCCTCGGCGGAATCGCCCGGCCGGTAGAGCGCGGAGCCGACGCCGAACCCGGCCGCCCCGGCCGCCTTCCAGGCCGGGATGGTTTGCGCCGACATCCCGCCCACCGGCAGGATCGCCGTGCCCTTCGGCAGCACCGCGAGCAGCGCCCGGACGACCGAAGGCGAGGCCATCTCGGCCGGGAAGAGCTTGAGCGCATCCGCCCCCGCGCCGAGCAGCGCGAAGGCCTCGGCGGGCGAGAGGAAGCCGGGGCAGGCGATCAGCCCGCGCGCCCGCGCGGCGAGCACCAGCGCCGGGTCGGCATGCGGCGTGACCATCAGCCGCCCGCCCGCGCGCACCACGCCCGCGATCTCCTCCTCGGTCGTCACGGTGCCGGCGCCGATCAGCGCGCGATCCCCGAAGGCGGCCGCGAGGCGGCGGATGCTCTCGAAGGGTCGCGGGGAGTTGAGCGGCACCTCGATGACATTGAGCCCCTCGGCGAGCAGCGCCGCGCCGACGGCCTCCGCCTCCTCGGGGCGGATGCCGCGCAGGATGGCGACGATGGGGCAGGCGTCGAGCCAGGGGGCGAGGCTCACCGGAGCCGCTCCGCCGCGAGGAACAGGCCCCGCGCCGCGGCATGGGCGGGCGCGGTGCGGTGCGGCACGCCGAAGGCGTCGAGCGCCTCGCCGTAGCGCGCGGTGAGGCTTTCCGCGCCGATCAGGACGACCGGCGGCGCGACGCCCTCCTCGAGCGCGGCGGCGACCTCGTGCCCGATCAGCAGGCCCGAGAGGCAGGAGGCGGCCTCGGCCTCCTCCATCTCGTCGAACAGCGCGGCGGCGCGCAGGCCGAAGAGGTGGTGCAGCAGCCCGCCGCCCTGCCTGGCGCGCGCGAGCCCGCGGGCGAAGCCGCCGGGATGGTGGGGCGCGCGGATGTCCATCATGCGCGCGAGGATCGTATGGCCCGCCAGCGCCGCGAAGGCCTCCCCCGTCAGATGCGTGCGGAAGCCGAGCACCGCGTCCCCCTTCACCTGCGCCCATTTCGAATGGCTGCCGGGCAGGCAGACGGTCGCCTCCTGCGGGCCGATCGCCGCGGCGGCGCCGAGGATCTGCGTCTCCTCCCCGCGCATCACCTCCGGCACGCCATGGGCGTCGCGGCAGGACAGGCCGGGCAGCACGCGCACCTCGGCGGCCGCGAAGGGCGCGGGAACGGCGGCGGCGGCAAGGCCATCGAGGCCGGCGGGGCAGGGGAGATAGGGCGCCTCCACCCAGCCCTGCCGGCTGCCCACCATGCCCGAGAGCAGCACGCGCCGCTCCCCCGCCGCGATCCAGTCGCCCGCGATCTCCTCGAGCATCGCGGCGAAGCCTCCCGGCTCGACCGTCAGGATGCCGCGCGGGAGGCAGCGCGTGCCGCCCAGCGCCCCGTCCGGCCCGATGCGATAGGCCCGGAGGCTCGAAGTGCCCCAGTCAACGCCGATCATGACGCCCTTCCTCTCGCGGCGCGCCGCGCCGTTGTCGTATCCCGGGAGGAACATCAACCCCGGGTTTCATGCGCTGCCTACAGACCTGTCCGGCGCTTGTCCATGCCGGGGGCGGCGGCCCGTTCAGCCAAGCCGCGCGAGCGGGCCAAGGGCCGGAACGCGCGCCGGCTCGGCGCCTGCGGCGCGCAGCGCCCCCCACAAAGCGAGCGCGACCGAATCGAGCACCGGCACATCCGTCACCGCGGCGGCGGCATCGAGGCCGCGGAAGTTGGTGCAGTGCACGGCGATGGCATCGCAGCCCTCGGCGGCGACCTCGCGCACCAGCCGCGTCACCAGCGCGGGCGGATGGCCGGCGAAGGAGAAGTTGCCGGGATCCTCGAGGTGGCGCTCGGCCGCGGGTTCGAAGCCCTCGGCGCGGAGATTGGCGAGGATCGCCGCCTGCACGCTCGACAGATAGGGCGTCACGAGGCCGACCCGCCGCGCCCCGAGCGCGCGCAGCGCCGCGTGCAGCGCGAGGGTGGCGGTGGTGGCCGGGATGCCCGTCGCCGCCGTGATGGCCGCGCAGAGCGCGCGGTCGGCCGCCGCGCCGAGCCAGGCGCCCGAGGTGCCGTTCCAGCAGATCGCATGGACCTTCGCATCGGCCAGCATCTCCGCCGCGGCGAGCATCGGCGCGATGTCGAACTGCCCGGTCGAGCCGCCCTCGAGGGTGATGGAGAGCACGCGCAGGCGCTGGAAATGCGCGGTGATGCCCTCGGTGCCCGCGAGCAGCCGCGCCGTGGACGGCTCCAGCACGGTGTTCGAGGACGGGGTGAGCATCCCGAGCCGGACCGCGGCTGCCATCAGCCCCCCGTCGCGAGCCGCGGGTCGTTCTGTCCGCGCGTCGCCCAGCCGGTGGTGCGCTCCTCGATCGTCACCGCCACCCAGTACATCGCCACCCCCATCACGCCGGTGACGATCAGCCCGGCGAAGACCAGCGGCACGTCGAAGCGGGAGGAGGCGACCAGCATCAGGTGGCCGATCCCCTCGTTCGCCGCCACCGTCTCGCTGATGATGGAGCCGACGAAGGCGACGGTGATCGCGACCTTCAGCGAGGCGAAGAAATACGGCATCGAGCGCGGCAGGCCGACCTTGGCGATGATGTCGCGCTGGCTCGCGCCGAGGGCGCGCAGCACGTCGCGCAGTTCGGGCTCCACCGTGGCGATGCCGGTCGCGACATTCACCACGATCGGGAAGAAGGAGATCAGGAAGGCGGTCAGCACGGCCGGCCAGAACCCCGCGCCGAACCAGATCACCAGGATCGGCACCACCGCGACCTTGGGCACCGAGTTGAAGGCGATCAGCAGCGGATAGAGCCCGCGATAGACCAGCACCGAACTGCCGATCGCGACGCCGAGCAGCAGCCCGAACACCACCGCGAGGAGGAAGCCGATCACGGTCGTGAGCAGCGTCGCCCAGGCGTTGGAGAGGAGGGGCTGCCACCAGCGGACCATGCTCTCGGCGATCACGCTCGGCGCGGGCAGGATGAAGGGCTCGATACCGAAGAGGCGCACCGCTGCTTCCCAGACCAGGAACATCCCCGCGATCACGAGCCAGGGCAGGGCGTTCTCCAGCCGGCGGCGGCGGCGGGCGGCCTCGGCCAGCGCCTCGGCGGAACGCGCGGCGCTAGGGCGCATCGCTCGCCTCCACCGCGCGGCGGGCGTCGCTGATGCGGTCGCGCAGCTCGTGGACGATGGCCTGGAAGCCGGCCTCGTAGGTGAGGTCGAGGCGGCGCGGCCGCGGATAGGGCACGCGGCGCTCGGCGATGATGCGCCCGGGCCGGGCGGACATGATCAGCACGCGGTCCGAGAGATAGACCGCCTCCTTCAGGTCGTGCGTCACCAGCACCACGGTCGGCTTCTTCGCCAGCCACACATCCTGCAGCACGTCCCACAGATCCTCGCGCGTGAAGACGTCGAGCGCGCCGAAGGGCTCGTCGAGCATCAGCAGCCGCGGGTCGTGCACCAGCGCCCGGCAGAGCGAGGCGCGCTGCTGCATGCCCCCCGAGAGCTGCCAGGGGAACTTCGCCTCGAACCCCTCGAGGCCGACGAGCCTGAGCAGCGCTCGGGCGTGCCGCTCGTAGCTGCCGCGCTTGGCGCGCAGCTCGCGGCGGTGCGGCTGCACGACCTCGAGCGGCAGCATCACGTTGTCGAGGATGCTGCGCCAGGGCAGCAGCGTCGGGTTCTGGAAGGCCATGCCGGCGATGGAGAGCGGGCCCGCGACCTCCCGCCCGTCCACGATCACCGTGCCCTCGGTGGGCGGCCAGAGGCCGGTGACGAGGCGCATCAGCGTGGACTTGCCGCAGCCCGAGGGGCCGACCACGGCGACGAACTCGCCCTCGGCGACATCGAGGCTGGTGCCGCTGAGCGCCAGCGTGCCCTCGACGCCGCCATAGCGCATGGCGACGCCGTCGATCTGCAGGAACGGCGCCGCCACCGGGCTCAGATCCGCCGGGCGGCCGCGGGCGGCAGGAAGTCCGGCGTGTAGATCTGCGCGGCCTGCAGCCGCGGCTGGAGGTTGTAGGCCTCCTCCACCGCGCGGATGGCGGCCTGCAGCCGGGCCGGGTCCACGGCGGAGATGCCGTTGGCGCGGACATTGTCGGTCATGATGACGCGCTCGACATTCATCTCGTGCCGCTCGCGCTCCAGCGCCACGTCGGTCAGCGGCTCGACGCGGCGGAGCACGTCGAGCATCTCCTGCCCGTTGCGCACGCCCTCGACGAAGGCGCGCATCAGCGCCGCGGTCACGCCGCGCACGGCGGCGGGGTTGGCCTCGAGAAAGCGGCGGGTGGTCAGGATCGCCCCGCCATAGAGGTTCAGCCCGTGGTCGTAGTACATCATCACGCGCTGCTGGTTGTGGGGCAGCCCGATGCCCTTGAGCGCGAGCGCCGAGGTGGTCACGAAGCCGGTCACGCCGTCGGCCTCGCGCCGGACCAGCATCGGCTCCCGCAGCGCGGGCGTGACCGAGATGAAGGTGACCTTCGAGGCGTCGATCCCCGCCGCCTTGGCGAAGGCGGGAAAGAGCTGGCGGCCGGCGTCGAAGTCCGGCGCGGCGAGGCGCCGCCCCTCGAGATCCTTCGGCGTGCGGATCGGCCCGTCGGCGCGCACGATGGCGCAGAGCGGGCTGCGGTCGTGCATGATCGCGACCGCGACGATGCCGCGATCGGGGTTCTCGGCCATGAAGCGGATGGCGGGGTTCAGGTCGGCATAGCCCATGTCGTAGGAGCCGCCGGCCAGCGCCACCGGCACGCCGCCCGAGCCCTGGCCGCGGTCCACCGTCACCTCGAGGCCGGCCTCGCGGAAATAGCCCTTCTCGCGCGCCACCAGGGCGAAGGCGTTGGGCGACTGGAAGGCCCAGTCGAGGGTGAGGCGCACCCGCGCGGCCTGGGCGCGGGCGAGGCCGGGTGCCGCGAGCACGCCGCCCGCCGCGAGAAGGGCTGCGCGACGCGAGAAGCCGAGGACCATGGTGATGTCTCCCTGACGGCCGGGCGGACCGGCCCGGATGCTCTGTGCGGCATCACGGGCCTGTCACGCAAGGCGCGCGGCGGGGCCAGGGGCGGGAAACCGCGCTGCGCGGGCGGGCGATGCCCGCCGAATGGGCAGGTGCCGGCGCCGGGCGCGCCTCAGGGCGGCACCATGAAGGCCGAGGCCGCGCAGGCGCGGGCGAGCAGGGACCGCATCGCCGGGTTGGCATGCCCCTCATGGGCGGTCAGCGCGTCCATCGGGCAGAAGTATTCGTGCGGGTGCGGCACCTGATGGCGGGCGAAGCCGTCATACTGCTCGCGCTGCAGGCCGTAGAGCACGCGCAGGTCGCGCACCGGCACCGTCAGCGCGGCGACCGGCTCGGCGGCCAGGAAGGGGATGATGCGCCAGCGCGGCGTCGGGTCATTGGCCTGCAGCGGGGCGAGCAGCCAGGGCAGCGGGCAATGGGCCAGCAGCGCGACCGTCGAGGGGGCGAAGCGCGAGCGCTTGTCGAGCAGGTTCTGGTAGGTCGAGCAGGCCTCGATGCAGAGGATGTCGGCATAGGGATCCTCCGCGGTGCCGCCGAAATGCAGCCAGAGCCCGTCGGGGATGGTGCGCATGCGGTCCGAGCCGGGGATCTTCAGATAGGGCTGCGCGACCGGCTCCCCGTCCGAGGGGCGGCCGCGCAGCCAGGCGCCCTCCGCCCCGAGGCTGGCCGTGCCCGGGGGGCGTTGCGGCCAGGTCTTGAGGCGGTCGCGGACCAGGGTGTCGAGACGCTCGGGACGACGTGCGAAACGGCGGAGCTCGCTCATGAGAGGAATTCACGGACCTTGTTATCAACCTAAACGCGAAAATATCGCGAGCTTGACGCCGGGCAAGCGGAATCCCGGTCCTTGGGACGCTCAATGGTTGATTTGACGAAAAGTAAACGCGCGCCATGGAAATGAACGCGGCGCGCTTTTTGACCGGATCTCAGCAGTGCGGTCCAAACCCCTGCCGGGGCGTGATTCCGCCGCGCCGAGCCCGGCTCAGGCCTTGCTCTCCGGCTTGCCGCCCGCCGCGATCCGGTCGGTCAGCGCGAGGATCAGCGCGCCCACCAGGAAGACGCAGTGCAGCCCCACCGCCCAGGCGAGCGTCCGGTCGGAATAGCCATCCGCGCGCAGGAACATCTGCAGGAGCTGGATCGAGGAGATCGCCACGATCGAGCCCGCGAGCTTCACCTTGAGGTTCCCCGGGTCGAGCTTGCGGATCCAGCCCATCCCCTGCGCCTTGCCCTGCTCCCCGAAGGGCGAGACGAGGCTGTCCCAGGAGGCGAGGATCACCATCACCACCAGCGCCGCCACCAGGGTCCAGTCGAGCAGGTGCAGCAGGTCGAGCAGCGCCTGGTCCTCGGGCGCGCTCAGGATGCCGGTGCCGAACTTCCACAGCTTGGCCAGGAAGCGCACCGCGAAGAAGCCGAGCGCGACGACGAGGCCGAGCAGGAACACCGCCGCGATCCAGCGGCTCATGAGAATGAGGTTGGCGAGAATCGGCCGCATGGGATGAACCTCCGCGGGCATGCTTATGGCCGAACGCGCGACCGGAGGGGAGTGAACCGATGGACATCCGACGCATCGCCGAGGAGGAGCGCCTCTCGGGCGCTGTCGTCTCCGGCGGCTTCATCTGGCTCGCGGGACAGGTCGCCGACGATGCGAGCCTCGATGCCGAGGGCCAGACCGCCGACATCCTGCGCCAGATCGACGCCCTGCTGGCCGAGGCCGGCACCGACAAGCGCGCGCTACTCAGCGTAACCGTGGTGCTCGCCGACATCCGCGACGCGCCGGCGATGAACCGCGCCTGGGATGCCTGGCTCGACCGCGGCCACAAGCCCGCGCGCATGACGATCGAGGCCCCGCTCGTGGATCCCGCCTGGCGGGTCGAGATCACCGGCGTGGCCCGCGCCCCCGCGTGAACGCGCCGCCCGAACCCTACCGCCCGCCCGAGGGCTGGCTGCGCTCGGTGCTGATGACCTTCGGCTTCGGCCTGCTGGTCGCCGGCGGCGTCGCGGATGAGGGCACGGTCTTTCCCTTCCTCGTCATCGGCGTCGCCGCCCTCGGCGTCGGCACACTCTACCTGCTGTTCCCGCACGGGCTGCACTTCGCCTTCGGCGCGAGCGCGGGCTTCGCCGTCTATGCCTGCCTCTTCGCGGTGATGGGGCGCGCCGCCTTCCCCGAGGCGCCGGGCTGGGCGCGCGCACCCGCCTTCCTGCTGCCGGTCGCGGCCTTCCTGGTCGCGATATGGCGGCGGCGACGATCGCTGCGCCTGGTCGCCGAGGCCGAGCGGCCCTTCGACCTCGTGCACCTGCCGCGCATGGCGCGCTGGCTGGTCCCGGTGTGGTCGGTCGGCGCGCTCTGCCTCGCCCTGCCGGTGAACCGCCTGCCGCCGCCCGAGCAGGCGGTCGCGCTGCTGGCGGCGATGGGGGTGATCTCCGTCGTCGTCGCGGCCTCGGTCGGCGGCGTTGTGCGGCTGCTGACGGACATGGCGCTGCTGACCGAGGAGCTCGCCTCCCGCGCCTCGCGGCTGCTGGTGCCGGTCGTCGCCTTCCTCGCCATGTATGCGATGCTGGTCGTGGCCTTCGCCTGCTTCTACCGCATCGCCCAGGGGCTTTCGGTCGTGCCGCTCTTCGCCGGGCCGCAGGGGCCGGTGCCGCTGCGCTTCCCCGATGCGCTCTATTTCAGCCTCGTCACCCAGGCGACGGTGGGCTACGGCGACGTCACGCCGCATGACGAGGGCATCCGGCTGCTGGCTTCGGTGCAGGTCATCGCCGGCCAGGTGCTGCTGCTCTTCGGCTTCGCCGAGATCATGCGCACGCGCCGCGTGACGGGCGGGGAGCCGCGCCGCCGCGAACCCGCCGGGGACTAGGCTGGTTTCGGCCGCAATCCTGCCCGATGCTGGCATGCAGGCGAGAGGAAGTGGCTGCGATGGCGGGACAGGCTGACTGGCGCGGGCGGCGCGTTCTGGTGACCGGGGGCGCGGGCTTCCTCGGCTCGAACCTCTGCCATGCGCTGGCCGGGCTCGGCGCGCGCGTCACCGCCCTCGATGCCATGGTGCCCGATGGCGGCGCCTCCCCGCGCAACCTCGAAGGGGCGGGCGTGCTGCTGGTGCGCGGGGACATCCGCGACACCGAGCTGCATTCGCTCTGCGAGGGCGTGGACGTGCTGTTCAACATGGCCGCGCAGACCTCCCACATGGGCGGGCAGAAGGATCCGGTGGCCGACATCGCCATCAACGCGGTGGCCCAGGTGCGCCTGATCGGCGTGATGCGCGAGGTGGCGCCGAAGGCGACGGTGGTGCACGCCTCCACCCGCCAGTTCTACGGCCGCCCGCGCAGCCTTCCGGTGGACGAGCTGCATCCCGTCAACCCGCCCGATGCCAACGGCGTCTCCAAATGGGCGGGCGAGCAGTACTGGCTGCTCGAGAACCGCGTGCATGGCCGCCCCGTGGTCTCGCTGCGCCTGACCAATTGCTACGGGCCGCGGCTGCGCATCAAGGATGCGCGCCAGACCTTCCTCGGCATCTGGATCCGCCGCGTGCTCGAAGGGGAGCCCTTCGAGGTCTGGGGCGGGGAACAGCTGCGCGACCTGACCTATGCCGATGACGTGACCGCGGCCTTCCTCCTCGCCGCCGAGCGCGCCGCCGAACCCGCGCTCGCGGGCCAGGTGTTCAACATCGGCGGCAGCCCGCCGACCTCGCTGCTCGAGCTCGCGCAGCGGCTGATCGCCGCCAATGACGGGCAGGGCTCCTTCGTGACGAAGGCGTTCCCGGCCGACCGCGCGCCGATCGACATCGGCTCCTACGCCGCCGATGACCGCGCCTTCCGCGCCGCCACCGGCTGGGCGCCGAAGGTGGACCTCGACGAGGGCTTGCGACGCTCCCTCGCGTGGTATCGTCCCCGCCTCGCCGACTACCTGTAAGGCCCGAAGCCCATGAATGCCCCGACGCTCGCGATGATTCCCCAGGCCGATCCCGGCGCCGGCTACCGCGCCCAGAAGGCCGAGATCGACGCCGCCGTGCAGCGCGCGCTCGAGTCCGGCTGGTACATCCTCGGCCGCGAGGGTGCAGCCTTCGAGCAGGAATTCGCCGCCTGGCTCGGCGCCGGCCAGCACGCCGTGGGCTGCGCCAACGGCACCGACGCCATCGCGCTGATCCTGCGCGGCCTCGGCATCGGGCCGGGGATGACGGTTGTCACCGTTTCCCACACCGCGGTCGCCACCGTCGCGGCGATCGAGATGGTGGGCGCGACGCCGCTGCTGCTCGACATCGACCCCGACACCTACACCATGGACCCGGACGAGCTCGTCTCGGTGCTCGACCATCCGCCGCCGGGTCTGCCGCCGATCAAGGCGGTGATTCCGGTGCACCTCTACGGCCAGGCCTGCGACCTCGTGCCCATGCTCGCCGCCTGCGCCGCCAGGGGCATCCCGCTGATCGAGGATTGCGCGCAATGCCACGGCGCCACGCTCGACGGGCGGAAGCTCGGCACGCTCGGCACGGCGGCGGCCTTCAGCCTCTATCCCACCAAGAATCTCGGCGCGCTCGGCGATGGCGGCGTGCTGGCCACCGCGGATGCGGACCTCGCCGGGCGCATCGGCGCCATCCGGCAATACGGCTGGAAGGAGCGCTACATCAGCGCCATGGTCGGGGTGAACTCGCGCCTCGACGAGGTGCAGGCGGCGATCCTGCGGGTGAAGCTGACCGCGCTCGATGCCGGCAATGCCCGCCGCCGGGCCATCGCGGCGGCCTATGACGCGGCGCTCGCCGGCGGGCCCATCGCCCCGCCCGCGCGCCGGCCCGGCGCGGAGCATGTCTTCCACCAGTATGTGCTGCGCTGCGAGGGCCGCGCCGCCGTGCAGGCCGCGCTGAAGGCGCAGGGCGTCGGCACCGGCATCCACTATCCCGTGCCGGTGCATCTGCAGCCCGCCTATCGCGACCGCACGCCGCTCGGCCCCGCCGGCTGCGCCGAGACGGCGCGCGCGGCGGAGGAAGTGCTCAGCCTGCCCATGTATCCGGAACTGACGGACGCGCAGGTGGAGCGGATCTGCGCCGCGCTGCGCGGGTTGTAGCCTGCGCGGCGGGGGAGGGCGCTGCCCTCCCCCGGGCCCCCACCCGCCAAAGGCCGAAGGGCCTTTGGGAACCGATACGTGGTCGGGAGTTTCGGGGGGGGGGGTTGGTCGCGCGCGTGAACTCCCGTGAGTCGCCTCTCAGAAGAGCCGGATTAAGGGAGGCGGCGCCCCCTCCGCCGCCTCACGCCGCCGCGCGCCGCCCCCAATTCGCGTTGACGAGCGGCGAGCCGGCCGCGAGCCGCTGCCGCGCCGCCGCATACTCCGCGGCGAGCCGGTCCACCAGCGCCGCGGCCGGCACCACCGCGTCCACGCCGCCCACCGACTGCCCCGCGCCCCAGATGTCCTTCCACTTCCGCTTGCGGTCGGTGCCGAAATTCATCTGCGACCCTTCCAGCCCCGCGAGGTTGTCGGGATCGAGCCCCGCATTGCGCAGGGAGGGCTTCAGGTAGTTGCCGTGCACGCCGGTGATGAGGTTGGTGTAGACGATGTCCTCGGCGCTGCACTCGACGATCATGCGCTTGTACTCGTCCACCGCGCGCGCCTCCTCCGTCGCGATGAAGGCGCTGCCCATGTAGGCGAAGTCCGCGCCCATCGCCTCGGCGGCGAGGATGGAGCGCCCATGCGCGATCGCGCCCGAGAGCGCGATCGGCCCGTCGAACCAGGCGCGCGTCTCCTGCAGCAGGGCGAAGGGGGATTGCGCGCCGGCATGCCCGCCCGCGCCGGCGGCCACCAGCACGAGGCCGTCCGCCCCCTTCTCGATCGCCTTGTGCGCGAAGGTCTGGTTGATCACGTCGTGGATGACGTGGCCGCCATAGCCGTGGATCGCCTCGTTCACCTCCGGCCGCGCGCCGAGGCTCGTGATGATCAGCGGCACCCTGTGCTTCACGCAGAGGGCGAGGTCCTGCTCCAGCCGGTCGTTGGTGCGGTGGACGATCAGGTTGATCGCGAAGGGGGCGGCCGGCCGGTCGGGATGCGTGGCGTCATGCGCGGCGAGCCGCTCCCTGATCTCGGCCAGCCATTCGTCGAGCTGCTCGGCCGGGCGCGCGTTCAGCGAGGGCATCGAGCCGATGACGCCCGAGGTGCACTGCGCCACCACGAGGTCCGGCACGCTGACGATGAACAGCGGCGATCCGATCAGGGGCAGCCGCAGGCGGCCCTTCAGGCTCTCGAGCAGGGTCATGGCGGTTCCTCGCGACGCGTTTCGGCAAGCCTTGCCGGAACCGTGCGGCTTGTCGAGGCCCGCCCGACCGATCGGTCAGGCGGCGCCGTCCGGCCCCCGCACCAGCCGGATCGCGGCGGCGAGGGCGCGGAAACCCGCCGCCTGCGCCGCGCCGATCATGGCCGCGGGCCGCTCCGCCCCCGCGCCCGCGCGATGGCGCGGCGCAGCGGCAGGGCGCGGGTCCAGGCCCAGCGGACCGGGCGCAACATGGTGCGCTGCCAGGCCGCGACCTCCCGGATCTCCTCGAGCGCCCGCCGCATGACGAGGGCCGTGTCGTCCTGATCGGCCGCCCGACGCTCCAGCGCCAGGAGAGCCGTCTCGAGCCGTCTCTCGAGGATGGCGATCCGCGCCTCGGACGCGCGACGGCTCTCCTCGATCGCCTGCAGCACCGCCTGCAGCGCGCCGATGGCCTCCGGCCTGCCGGCGAGCGATGCCCGCAGCAGCCCGTTGCGCAGGCCAAGATGCTGCTCCTTCCGGTCCGGGCCGGCGGCGATGGAGTTCGCGGCCGCCCCGTCCGTGCCGGGGACGCGATGGTGGTAGGCGGCGAGAAGCCGGTCCACGAAGCCGATGTCGCCGAGCAGAAGCAGCCGGTAGTTGAACTCGAGGTCGCTGACGAATGTCAGCGCGTCGTTCAGCGGGCCGATGGCCGCGAGCGCGGCGCGCCGGAACACCAACGCGATCGGTGGGATCTGGAGGTCCACCAGGGCGCGCCGGAGATCGACCGTGCCGCGGTGATGCGGCCAGAGATGGCGCCGCACCTCCCGCGGTCCGTCCGGCGTCAGGCGTTCCTCGATCAGCGTGCAGCCCGTGGTGACGCCGACGAAGCCGCGGTGCTCGGGCGCAGCGAGGAACGCCACCGTGGCTTCGAGGAAGCCTGGTTCCCAGGAATCGTCGTCGTCGTGCACGGCGACGAGCTCCTCCCTGGCAAGAGCAAGCCCGGCATTGGCGCTGCCAGCAATGCCGGCGGGCTCCGCAAGCCGGATCATGGTGACCCTCCCGGCGAGGCGGGCCTCGCGGGCCGCGAGCGCGGCCTCCACCGGCGCGACGGGGCCGCCGTCGTTGACGAGGTAGAGATGCCAGTCCCTCCAGGCCTGCGCGCAGACGCTGTCCAGCGCACGGCCCAGGAACTCTGGACGGTCGCGCGTGCGCATGACGATCGCGACGCTTCCGGGCGATCCGGCCGGCGGCATGTCGGCGATCGGCGTCGCCGGATAGAGCAGCGGTCGCGGCGTGGCCTGTCCCGTCGTCATGGCGCGACCATCGGGGATATCGCGCCCTGCCGGAAGGGGCCGCATGGCGGGATGGCGGCCTTGCCGGCCTCGGCGGCGCATCGCGCGGCCACCCCGTTCAGAACCCGACGCAGGCGCTCCGATACACCGTCAGCACCGAGTCCTGCCGGAAGCGGCGTTTCCAGGCTTCCTCCACCGGGCGCATCCGCGCCCGCGCAGCCGGGGCATCCGCGCCGGGCAGGACGATGACGACGACCTTGCTCGCCTCCCGCAGGATGCGCCCTTCGCGGTCGCGCCATTGACCGAGACCGTCGAGCGCCGTCAGCCCGTCGGGAAAGGCGGGCGTCAGCGTGTCGGCGAGGAAGTCGCGCCACTCGGCCTCGCTGACCTCGGCGCGGCCGAGGGCATGGCGGCCGAAATAGGCCTCGGCGACGGTCGCGGCGGTGGTGCCCGGCGGGCAGGGCGGCGCCCCGCCCGCGCAGGCGCCGAGCAGCGGCAGCAGTGCCGCCGCCACGAGCGCCCTCATGCGGTGGTGGCGAGCAGCGCGACGCCGGCGGAGATCAGCGCGATCGCGGCGATCTTCGCCGGGCCGAGCGATTCCCCGAACACCGCCCAGCCGACCAGCGCGATGACGACGTAGGAGGCCGCGGTGCAGGGCAGCGCGACGCTCATCGGGATGCGGCGCAGCGCCACGATGTAGAGCAGCGCGGCCCCGCCGTAGCAGACGAGGCCGATCATCGTCGCCGGGCGGAAGAGCTGGTCGAGGAACCCCCCCGACGCCGCCACCGCGCCCGATGCGCCGGACTTCAGCAGCACCTGGCCGACCAGCGAGGTGGTGATGGCCGCGGCGAGCGCGAGCCAATAGGGCATCATGACGCGCGCTCCGCCGGGCCGATCACCTCGCGCACCACGCCCTGCGGCTTGCCGTTGGCCGACATGAAAGCGCGGCCGACATATTCGCCGAGCACGCCGAGGATCATGAACTGCACGCCCGCGATGAGCAGCGTGACGGTCATCAGCGAGGCCCAGCCGGAGGGCGTCTCGCCGAGCAGCGCCTCCATGATGACCCAGCAGGCCGCGACCAGGCCGAGGAAGCCCATCGCCACCCCGGCGATGATCGCGAGCCGCAGCGGCAGCACCGAGAAATTGGTCGCGAGGTTCAGCCACAGCCGGATCAGCCGGCGCATGGTGTAGTTCGAGCGCCCCTCGGCGCGGGCGAAGTGCTTCACCTCGATGGAATCGAGCCGCTGCGTCACCTGCATCAGCAGCCCGTCCACATAGGGGTAGGGGCCGCGATACTTGATCACCTCCCGCACCGCGAGCGCCGACATGCAGCGGAAGGAGGAGAGGTAGAGCCCCTTCGGCTTGTCCATGAGCTGGTCGGCGACCCAGTTGGCGAAGCGGGAGCCGAGGTTGCGCCAGCCCTCGTGTTCCTTCACCGCATAGCGCGTGTAGACCACGTCGAAGCCGCCGAGGCGGCAATGGTCGTAGAGCTTCAGCACCTCCTCCGGCGGGTTCTGGAGGTCGTCGTCCATGGTGATGACATAGGCCCCGCGGGCATGGCGCAGGCCGGTCATGACCGCATTGTGCTCGCCGAAGTTGCGCGCGTGCTCGATGTAGGTGAGCGGCACGGTGGCGATGCGGGCCAGTTCCCGGCAGACCTCGCCGGAATTGTCCGGGCTGCCGTCGTTGACCAGGATGATCTCGATCCCGCCCTCGGGCTGCAGCTTCGAAAGCTCGGCGACCAGCGTGCCGACCGTGGCGGCGCCGCGATAGACGGGCACGACGATGGACAGGCCGACCGGGGGCGTGGTCCCGGCCGCGGTGGTGGGCATGGAAGGGTTCTCCGGGGTCATGGCCGCGTCGCGACCACAAGGATCGAGCCGCCGGCAGGATAGCGCAGGCCGAGGCGCGCCGCGCCGCGCTCGGCCGCCGTGACGGCGTGCAGCGCGGCATCGAGCAAGGGGGGAAAGGGCGCGACGTCGCTGCGCGCCTCAGCGTCTGAGCGCAGCACCTTGCGCTGCAGGATCATCAGCGGAAGCAGCAGCGCGTTCCAGTAGCGCGCCTCGATGGCGGTGAAGCCGGTCGCGGCGAGGAGGCCCCGCGCGCCGCGCGCGGTGAAGCGGCGGGCGTTGTGCACGCGCGCATCATGCGCGGAATACAACCACTGGTAGGCCGGCAGGTTCAGCACCATCGTCCCGCCCGGCGCCAGCACGCGGCGGAACTCGGCCAGCGCCGCCCCCGGGTCCACCGCCCGGTGGCTGATCACGTCGCAGGAGGTGAGGGCGGTGAAGGCGCGATCGGCGAAGGGCAGGCGGTTGACATCCCCGGCGGCGGCCACGGCGCCCGATTTCGCCGCCGCGCGCGCGGCGGCGCCGGGGTTGTAGTCGAGCCCGACCAGCGGCCGCCCGAGGGCCGCCATGCGCCGCAGCAGCCCGCCCGTGCCGCAGCCGGCATCGAGCAGCGCGCCCGGCGGCCCGGGGCGGCGGGCGAGCGCGTCCAGCACGCGGGCATGGAGGGCGCGGTACCACCACATGCGCTCCTCCGCCGCATCCATCAGGTCGTATTCGGCGGGTTCCACGGCATGGCTTCATGCACGGCGAGCAAGGCCGGAACAAGGCAGATCGCGCTTGCCGCGCGGCCGCCGCATCGGCAGTTTCGCAGCCAAGAACAAGAAGCCGGGTCTGGGGGACGAAACGTCAGGGGACCTATGGCTCATCACGACATGGAATCGGCGCGGCCCGAGGTGGATGCCGCATTGCCCGCGCCTGCGGTGGACAGCCCCGGCGCGGCGCTGGGCCGGGCCTATGCCCTCAACTGGATCGCCGGCGTGCCCGCGCTGTGCTTCCTCGTCCTGGTCTTGATGCCGCCGCTGAACCACGACGTGGCGGCGGTGCTCGATTTCGCCATGCGTTGGCTCGACGGCGGGCGGCTCTATGGCGATCTCATCGACATCAACCCGCCGCTGATCTTCATCCTCTCCCTCCTGCCGGCGGCGATCGCGAAATACACCCCGCTCGAGCCGCACCAGGCGCTGCTGCTCTGCCTGCTCGCCCATGCGGCGCTGCTGTGGCGGCTGAGCGTGGCCCTGCGCCAGGACCGCGCGGAAGGCCCTGTCGAGGCCGCCCTCCTCGCCGCCGCGATCCCTCTGCTGATGGTGCTGCCCGGCTCGGATTTCGGCCAGCGCGAGACGCTGATGGCGATCAGCGCCATCCCCTACGCGCTGCTGGCGGCGCGCCGGATCGAGGGGCCGCCGGTTCCGCCGCGGCTGGCGATCACGGCCGCCGTCGCCGCCGCGCTGGCCTTCGCGCTGAAGCCGCATTTCCTGGCCGTGCCGATGCTCGTCGAGGGTTTCGTGCTGTGGCGGCGTGGGCTCGGCCGCGCGCTGGCCGATCCGGTCCCGGCGGTGATGGGGGCGGTCTGGGGCGCCTATGCGCTCAGCATCCCGCTGCTGTTCCCCGCCTATCTGCGGGAGATCGTGCCCATTGCGCTTGAATTCTACGGCGAGATACACGGCGCCGGGCCGCTTTCGGTGCTGGTCACGGAGCTGATGGGCGCGGCGCTGCCGCTGCTGCTGCTCGCGGCGGCGATCGGGCTCAGGGGCGGTTCGGGAAGCGCGGCGCAGGCGCTCAGCCTTGCGGCGATCGGCGCCTTCCTCTCGGCCTGGGTGCAGCACAAGGGATGGACCTACCACGTCCTGCCGGTCACGATCCTCTCGCTCGCGGCGCTGGCCGCGGCGGCGGCGCGCCAGGCCGACCGCTGGCTGCCGCCGCGCCGCGCGCGTGCGGCCGCGCCCGTGCTGGCGGTGATCGGCGCCTTCGTGATCGGCGCCTATGCGGTTCGCGGAGGCGAGACGCCGTGGCGGCAGATCTGGTTCGCGCAGGAACAGGCCGGGCGCCTCACGGAATGGTTGCGCCGCGAGGTCCGAGGGGGGAGTATCCTTGTCCTGAGCCCCGAGATCCTGCCGGTCTATCCATCCGTGATCTACGCGAAGTCGCGTCCAACCCTGCGGACCATGAGCACATGGCTGCTCCAGGGGGCCTACCGCACCTGCCCCGCGGGCCAGTCCCCGTACCGGCAGCCGGCGGAGATGGGCACGGTGGAGGCCTCCGTGTTCCGCACCGTCGCCGAGGATTTCGCGCGCCGCCCGCCCCGCGCGGTGCTGGTCAGCCGCTTCGCGCACATGCGCGGCTGCCCGGACCGCTTCGACCTGCTCGAGTATTTCTCGCGCGATCCGCTCTTCGCCCGGACCTTCCAGCTCTTCCGCCCGGTGGGCGAGATGGACGGCTACCGGCTCTATGTCCGCCGCGGGTGACGGTGGCGGCACGGGGGCGCGCGAAGCGGCGTGGATGACCTTGGCAAGCGGCCCGCATCGCGCGGGCTGAGCACGCCCACCGGCGCCGAATCCGTCCGCGGCATCGGCCTGATCCTGTTCGCCTACCTTGTCATCACCGGTGCCGATGTCGCGGTGAAATGGGCGCTGCCCGAGGTCGGCGTCGCCGTCTCGATGCTGGTGCGCGGCGTGATCGGCGCGCTCGCCGTGCTGGCCCTGACCGGCGGGCGCGGCATCGGCCCGGTCAACCGGGGCCTGCTGACCGCGCGCGGGCTGCTCCATTGCGGCGTCTCGGCCGTCTGGTACTGGGCCTGGGCGAGCGGGATGGCGCTCGTGGATTCCTACGCCATCGCCGCCGCCGCGCCGCTCGCCATGACGCTGCTCGCCATTCCCATCCTGGGCGAGAGGGTGGGCTGGCGGCGCTGGACCTCGACGGCGGTCGGCTTCCTCGGGGTTCTCGTCATGCTCCAGCCCGGGGGCGACCTCTGGCGGATCGAGACGCCGGTGCTGCTCCTGGCCGTGATCGTCATGGCGGTGACGCGGATCTGGACGCGCGTGCTCTCGGCGACGGACGGGCCGGCGGCGATCGCCTTCTGGCTGATGGTCGCCCATATCCCCGTCGGCCTCGTGCTGCTGCCGTTCTTCCCGCCGCCCGAGGCCATCCCCGGCCCCGGCGTCCTGCTTGCGCTGGTCTTCTTCGGCGTGGCGAATGCCGTCGCGCACATGCTCTTCGCCCGGGCCTTCTCGCTGGCTTCGGTCTCCGCCCTCGCGCCCTACGAATACTCGCCGCTGCTGCTCGGCGGCGTGCTGGGCTTCCTGGTCTTCCTCGAAGTCCCGGCCTGGACGACGATCGGGGGCAGCCTGATCGTCATCGCCGCGGGCCTCTACAACCTGCACCGCGAGCGGGTGCGCCGGGCCGAGGAGCGGCGCCGGTCCGGGCCGGGCTGATGCCCCTGCGCCACGACATCCGCCGCGGCGCCCTGCTGATGCTCGGTGCGACCGCGCTCTTCACCATCATGTCCGCCATCATCAAGGGCGTGTCGGACAGCATCCACTTCATCGAGGTGATGTTCTTCCGCTCCGCCTTCGCCCTGCCGGTGATGCTGTTCATCGCCGCCCGCGGGCGGGACTGGGGGCTGCTGCGGACCCGGCGCTTCCCCGCCCATGTCGTGCGCGCCTTCACCGGGACCATGGCGCAGGGCTGCTCCTTCTACGCCCTCACGGTCCTGCCGCTCGCGGAGCAGACGGCGCTCACCTACACCACGCCGCTGTTCGTGACCCTGCTGTCCATCCCCTTCCTGGGCGAGCGCGTGGGCATCCATCGCTGGTCGGCGGTGCTGCTCGGCTTCGCCGGCATCATGGTGATCGCGCTGGGGGAGGGCGCCTTCCAGGGCGGCAGCCTGCCCGACCGGGTGGTGGCGATCGGCATGGCGGTGGCGGTGGCGCAGGGCGTGTGGTCGGCCATGACCACGCTTCTGGTCCGCAGCCTGTCGGCCACCGAATCCTCGGCCACCATCGTGCTTTGGCAGTCCCTGCTGATGACGGCCTTCACCCTCGCCGCCCTGCCCTTCTTCTGGACGACGCCGAGCCCGCTCGAATGGCTGCTGCTGATCCTGGTCGGGCTGGTCGGCGGCGTGGCGCAGGTGATGCTGACCGAGGCCTATGCCTCCGCGCAGGTCTCGGCACTCGGGCCCTATTCCTACACCTCGATCCTGTGGTCGGTGGCGATCGGCTGGGTGGTGTTCTCCGACGCGCCGGGCCTGAGCACGCTGGCCGGCGCCGCGCTGATCGTCGCCTCGGGCCTCTACATCCTGCATCGCGAACTGGTCCGGGCGCGCCAGCGCCGGGGCGGCTGAGCCGGGCCGGCTTGCCCCCCGCGCGCGCCCTGCCAGGATGGCCGAAGACGGTGCGGAGGACGGCGTGAGCATTCCCTTCCTGAAGGACGACCCGCTGCCGGTGGGCGAGGTGCAGGAGGTCGCGCCCGGCGTGCGGCGCATCCTCTGCGGCAATCCGGGCCCCTTCACCTTCCGCGGCACGAACACCTGGCTGATCGGCCGCGGCGGCTCGGTCGCCGTGCTCGACCCCGGGCCGGAGGATGCGGCGCACGCCGCGGCGATCCTGCGCGCGACCGCGGGCGAGCGCATCACGCATATCCTCGTCTCCCACACCCATCGCGACCATTCCCCGGGGGTGGCGGCGCTGCAGCGGGCGACCGGCGCGCCATCCTTCGGCTTCGGCCCGCATCTCACGCCCCCGGACCAGGGCGGGGAGGGCGGCGACCACGCCTTCCGCCCCGATGCGACGCTGCCCGACGGCGCCGTGCTCGAAGGCGATGACTGGCGCCTCGCCGCCATCCACACGCCGGGGCATTGCGCGAACCATCTCTGCTTCGCGCTGGAGGGCACGGGCATCCTCTTCAGCGCCGACCATGTGATGTCCTGGTCCACCAGCGTGGTCAGCCCGCCGGATGGCGACATGGCGGCCTACATGGCCTCCCTCGCGCGGCTCGCGGCCCGCGACGATCGCCTTTTCCTGCCCGGGCACGGGCCGCCGCTGCCCGAGCCCGCGCCCTTCCTCGCCGCGCTCGCCGCCCACCGGCGCGAGCGGGAGGCGATGGTGCTCGACGCGCTGCGCGCGGCGGGCCGGGCGACAGCGCGCGATCTCGTCGCGCCGGTCTATGGCCCGGCGCTCGACCCGCGGCTGGTGCCCGCGGCGGCGCGCAGCCTGCTCGCGCATCTGATCAAGCTCGGCGCGGAGGGGGCGGTGATGCGCGACGGCGAGGCGTGGGAAGCGCGCTAGGGGGGGCGCCCTCACGCCCGGCGGGCGAGGTTCGCCCGGTCGGTCGCGATCGGCAGCGTCGTGGTGCAGGGCGCCGTCCAGTCGCGGAGGTCGGAGCGGCGGCTGAGCGCCTCGCGCACCGCCGTCTCGCTCTCCCCCCGCGGCAGTTTCCAACGCTCCCGCATCGCGCGGCCGGGCCGGCGCGTCGGGAGCAGGCTCGCGATCGCGCCCGGCGGGACGGCGTGCAGGACTTCCGGTGTTTGTCAGGTCCGGCGTGCGCTACAGCGAGGCCTCGGGATCGAGGCGGATGACATAGGAACGCCAGTCCGCCCGGCTCGCCACCCGCTCGTAGAGCGCGATCGCCCCGGCATCGCCCTCGGGCACGAACCAGCGCAGATGCGACCAGCCGCGCGCGCGCCCCAGCGCGGCCAGCGCCTCGATCATGCGCCGCGCGAGGCCCTGGCCGCGGCGGTCGGGCCTGACGAAGAGGTCGTCGAGCGCGCCGCAGCGCCGCGCGAAGACCGCCTCGGGCAGGTCGAAGACGATGGCGAAGGCGAGGATGGCGTCCTCCTCCTCGGCCACCAGCACCTCCGCGCGCGGGTCGTCCGCGAGCAGTGCCGCGGCCTCGGCTCCGCGCGCGGGCCTGCTGCCGGCGAGCGTCGCGCGCATCTCCGCCGCATAGGTCTCGAGCAGCGGCGCGAGGCGGTGGCGCTCGGCCGGTGGCAGCATGCGGATGGCGGTCATCGCGTGTGGCCCTCGACGCGAAAAGGGCGCCGCCCGCATCGCGGACGGCGCCCCCTCGCCGGGATCGGCGCTGGTGTCAGCTCGCGGGCGTGTCGGTCGGCGCGGGAGCGGCCGCGGCGGCAGCCGCCGCGGCGCGCTTGGCAGCGCGGGTGGCGGCGGCCTTCTTCGCGGCCTCGACGCGCGCGGCGGACTTCACCACGGCCTTCTTCGCGGCCGGCTTCTTGGCGGCGGCCTTCTTCGGCGCGGCCTTCTTGGCGGCGGCCTTCTTCGGCGCGGCCTTCTTCGCGGCAGGCTTCTTGGCGGCGGCCTTCTTCGCGGCGGGCTTCTTCGCGGTGGCCTTCTTGGCGGCGGCCTTCTTCGGCGCGGCCTTCTTCGCGGCCGGCTTCTTGGCGGCGGTCTTCTTGGCAGCCGGCTTCTTCTTGGCGGCGGCCTTCTTCGCGGCGGGCTTCTTCGCCGCGGCCTTCTTCGCCGCCGGCTTCTTCGCCGCGGCCTTCTTCGCGGCGGGCTTGCGCTTCGCCGGCGCCTTCTTCTTGGCGGCGGCCATCGCCATGGGCTGGGCGCGCAGGCCTTCCTCGGTCTCGGTGGTCTCGATGATGTCCGTCATGGTGAGTGGTGTCTCCGTGCGTTCCGGTGAGGGGAGGGCGGAGCGCATCCGCGCGCCGCTCGCCCAGGGGACAGCAGGACCGGGCGGGCCAGCCCGTGGCGCGCGGATCCCGTGGCGCGCTCCTTGGGCGTAAGGGCGTTCTCCGGATCGCGGCCGCCGGCCCGGCTTACGCGCGCGGCATATCCCCGTCGCGCGCTGCGTCCGGCGTCTCGGCCGCCGGGCGGCAGCATCGCGGCTGCTCGTCCTGGCGGTGCGGGATGGAAGGCGATGCTCGCCACCCGTCCCGAGAGTCCGCGGTCCATCGACCGTCCTTCCCTGCTGCGGCGGTCACCTGTCCCGATGCGTCGTCGGCTTCCGGTGCCAGACGATCCGGACTCTGTCGTGCGGAGCGTCGTGCCTGAGAGCGAGTCCGACGAATCGTGCAAGATGATTCGCGCAACGTCACGCTATCTGCACGCGCATGTTCGGTGTCAACAGAATCCGCACATGCACGCGCGCAAAATGCGCGCGGCCTTCATCGCGATGCGTCGGGTGTGGCGCGCGTGTCGCGTCGGCGCTCGGCGCGGCGCGGTGCTCTGCACCGCGCGATGCCTTCCCGCCGCGCGCGAATGCGGCGGGAAGGTGGCGGCTTCAGCCGCGCTCGGCGAGCGGCACCACCGGCCGCTGCTCGACCCCGGTGTAGCGCGAGAGCGGGCGGATCAGCCGGTTGTCCGCCGCCTGCTCGAGCACATGCGCCGCCCAGCCGGTGATGCGCGAGCAGACGAAGATCGGCGTGAAGAGCGGGATGTCGAAGCCCATCAGGTAGTAGGCGGGCCCGGCCGGGAAATCGAGGTTGGGGTGGATGTTCTTCTTCTCGAGCATCACCCGCGCCAGCACGGCGGAGGTGTTCATCCACCGCTTGTCGCCCACCACCTCGGCCATGATCTCGGCGTACTTCTTCATGGTGGGGACGCGGCTGTCGCCGGTCTTGTAGACCCGGTGGCCGAAGCCCATGACCAGCGCCTTGTGGTCGAACTTGTCCTGGATCCAGGCCTCGGCCGCCTCGGGGGAGGGGATCTCCTTCAGCATGTGCATCACCGCCTCGTTGGCGCCGCCGTGCAGCGGGCCCTTGAGCGCGGCGATCGCCCCGGTGATCGCCCCGTGCATGTCCGCCATGGTCGAGGTGATGGTCCGGGCGGTGAAGGTCGAGGCGTTGAAGGTGTGCTCGGCGTAGAGGATCATCGAGACGTCGAAGGCCTTGATGACCTCCTTCTGCGGCACCTTCCCGAAGACCATGTGGAAGAAGTTCTCGCAGAAGGGCAGCGCCGGGTCCGGCGCGATGGGCTCGAGCCCCTTGGACAGCCGGTTCGAGGCGGCGACCGCGGTCGGGATCTTGGCCAGCAGCCGCATCGCCTTGCGCCGCTGGGCCGCGTCCGAGATGTCGGCCGTCTCGGGATCCTCCATCCCCATGAAGGAGACGGCGGTGCGGATCATGTCCATCGGGTGCGCCTCCCTCGGGAACTCGCGCAACACGCGCAGCAGCGCCGGGCTCAGCGCCCGGTTCGCCTTCTCCTCGGCCTGGAAGGCGGCGAGCTGCGCGCGGTTCGGCAGCTCCCCGTTCCACAGCAGGTAGGCGGTCTCGTCGAAGGAGGCGTTCTCGCACAGGTCCTGCACGGCATAGCCGCGATAGGTCAAGGAGTTGGTCTCCGGCATGACCTTCGAGACCGCCGAATCGTCCGCATAGACGCCGACCAGTCCCTTCCGGACTTCGATCGCTTCGCTCATGGCTTTCCTCGCTCTTGCGTGTCGGGGCGGCGGGCGCGCCCGGCCGGGGCGCCCGCCGCCGGTCCTTGATCAGAAGATGCCGGGCTTGCTCTCGAGCAGCGCGCCCGCCGGCAGCGCGACGTTGAGCGCGCCGAGCTCGCCCGCCTTCAGCCGCGGCAGGTCCTGCACCACCTCGAGGAAGCGGTTCGCCTCCCGCGCCGAGAGGATGCCCTCGGTCAGGGTGCGGAACTTCTGGATGTACTGCGGCCGGGCGAAGGGGCGGGCGCCGTTCGGATGGGCGTTGGCCACACCCAGCTCATCCACCAGCTTCCGCCCGTCCTTGAACAGGATCTCGACCCGCCCGCCGAAGGCGAGCTCGTCGGGGTCCTTCGAGTGGTACTTGCGGGTCCACTCGGGGTCTTCCTTCGTCTCGATCTTGTGCCAGAGGCGGACGGTGTCCGGCCGCCCGGCGCGCTTGGGCGCGTAGCTGTCCACGTGGTGCCAGCGCCCGTCCTGCAGGGCGACGGCGAAGATGTACATGATGGAGTGATCGAGCGTCTCGCGGCTGGCCTTGGGGTCCATCTTCTGGGGGTCGTTCGCCCCCGTCCCGATCACGTAGTGGGTGTGGTGGGAGGTGTGGATGGTGATCTTCTCGATGTCCTCGAAATCCGTGATGTGCTCGCGCATGCGGAAGGCGAGGTCGATCAGCGCCTGGGACTGGTACTCGGCCGAGTGCTCCTTGGTGTAGGTCGCCATGATGGCGCGCTTGGGCTCGCCGGGCTCGGGCAGGGGCACGTGGTAGTAGACCGGGCCATAGACGTCCTGGCGGTTCGAGCGCCCGGCCAGCACCCAGGCGATGACGCTGTCCTCGCCCTCATAGATGGGCGAGGGCGCGCCCTCGCCGCGCATGCAGCGGTCCACCGCCTCGACCGCGAGCTTGCCGGCATGGGCCGGGGCGAAGGCCTTCCAGGAGGAGATCTCCCCCTTGCGGGACTGGCGGAAGGAGATCGAGGTGTGCAGCGCCTGCTGGATGGACTGGTAGATCACCTCCTGCCTCAGCCCGAGCAGGGTGCCGATGCCCGCCGCCGCGGCCGGGCAGAGATGGGCGATGTGGTCCACCTTGTGCTCGTGCAGGCAGATGGCGCGCACCAGGTCCACGTGCAGCTCGTAGCCGGTGGCGATGCCGCGGATGAGGTCGCGCCCCGACTTCCCCATCGCCTGCGCCACCGCGAGGATCGGCGGGATGTTGTCCCCGGGGTGGGAGTAGTCTGCGGCGAGGAAGGTGTCGTGCATGTCGAGCTCGCGCACCGCCGTCCCGTTCGCCCAGGCCGCCCATTCGGGGGAGACGGTGGTGCCGGAGCGCACGCCGAAGACCTGCGCGCCGCGCTCCTTCTTCGCGTGGCCGAGCGCCATGCCGCGCGCCGAGACGACGGGGCGGCGGTTGATGGCGGCGATGGCGACCGAGGCGTTGTCGATGATCCGGTTGATGATCATCTCCTGCACGTCGCGCTCGACGCCCACCTTGTCCACGGCGACCCCGGCCATCTTCCAGGCGAGCTGCTCCTCGCGCGGCAGCAGCGCCTTGGAGGGGTGGACTTTCACGGGATGGAGTTTCATCGGCGTTCTCCCCGGTTGCATGGATCGGTGGCGCGCTTTGTGCGCCTGGATCGCCTGATCGTCCAATCCGATTGACCGCGCGGCGGGATAGGTTTTCCGTATCGCGATGGATTTCCGCCTGGTGCGCCGCCTCGGGCATTTCCTGGCCGTCGCCGAGGAAGGGCATTTCGGCCGCGCCGCCGCGCGGCTGGGCATCTCCCAGCCGCCGCTGACCGCGCAGATCCAGGCGCTGGAGCGCGAACTCGGCGTGCGGCTGCTCGAGCGCACCGGCAAGGGCGCGCGGCCCACGCGCGAGGGCGAGGCGCTGCTGCCGCTGGCCCGCCGCATCGCCGGCCATGCGGCGGATCTCGAATCGCTCGCGCGCGAATTGCGCGCCGGGCGCTCGGCGCCGGTCGCGCTCGCCTGCGTCACCTCGGCGCTGTTCGACTACCTGCCGCCGCTGGTCCGCGCGATGCAGGCTGCGCGCCCCGAGGCGGCGATCGGCGTGCGCGAGATGGACACCGCCGATGCGATGGAGGCGCTCAGGCGCGGCGAGGTGGACCTCGCCTTGCTGCGCGCCGACCGGGAGGTGCCGCCGATCCGCCTCCGCCCGCTCGGTGAGGATCGCCTGGTCGCGGCCCTGCCCGAGGGGCACCCGCTGCTCGGCGGGCCGGACCCGCTGCCGCTCGCGCTGCTGGCCGAGGCGCCGATGCTCGTGCTGCCGCGCGCGATCAGCCCCGCCTATTCGGATGCGATGACCGCCGCCTGCCGCGCCGCGGGCTTCGCACCCCATGCGGTGCGGGAGGTCGGCTCGGCGATGGCGCAGCTCGGCTTCGTCGCGGCGGGGCTGGGTGTCGCGCTGGTTTCCGAGGGCATGGCGCGGCTGAAGCCGCCGGGCGTGGCCTTCCGCGTCCTCGCCGGGCCGGTGCGCGGCGTCGGCGTGGCGCTCGCCTGGAACGCGGAGCGCGAGAGCGAGGCGACGCGGCTTGCCATCGGCATCGCCGAGGCGCGCTTCCCGCCCGCGCGCTGATGCTCGCAGCCCCGGGGCGGGGTGGGCAGGCCAGGGGCGCGGCGGTAGGGTCGGCGCCGAACCACCCGGGAGATGCCCGCATGTCCGACGCCGCCCCCTTCGACCGCGTCATCCGCGGCGACATCGTGCTGACAGACCGCGTGCTGCGCGACGGCTATGTCGCCATCCGCGGCGAGACGATCGCCGCGATCGGGGAGGGGATCAGCCCGCCGGCGAAGGATGTGGTGGACCATTCGGGCAAGTATGTCCTGCCCGGCCTAGTGGACGGGCACATGCACACCTCCTCCGCCCGCGGCTGGCCGGGGATCAGGGGCGCGTCCATGTCGGCCGCGGCGGGCGGTGTCACCACCTGCGTGGACATGCCCTACGACGTGCCGCGGCCGGTGACCGATGCCGCGATCCTGGCCGAGAAGATCGCGGTGGTGAACGCCACCGCCCATGTGGACCTCGCGCTCTACGGCACCATCACCAAGACCGGCGGCGTGGACGCCATCGCAGGCCTCGCCGAGGCCGGGGTCTGCTCCTTCAAGCTCTCTACATATGAGTATGACCCGGTGCGCTTCCCGCGCATCGACCACCCGACCATGGTCGCCGCCTTCCGGGAGATCGCCAAGACCGGCCTGATGGTCGCCGTCCACAACGAGGACCAGGAGATCGTCGTCCGCCTGACGGAGGAGGCGAAGGCCGCGGGCAACACCAGCCCGATCTGGCATTGCCGCACCCGCCCCCCGCTCTGCGAGACCATGGCGGATCTCGAGATCTTCGAGATCGGCCTCGAGACGGGCGCGCATGTGCACATCGCCCATTCGTCGCTCGCCCGCGGCTTCGAGATCGCGGAGGTGTTCCGCAGGATGGGCGGCAAGGCCTCCGGCGAGGCCTGCATCCAGTATCTCTGCATGACCGAGGAGGACATCATCCGCCTGGAAGGCTTCGGGAAATGCAACCCGCCCTTCCGCACCCATGAGGAAGTGGCGCGGATGTGGGAGGCGCTCGCCGCCGGGCAGGTCGCCTATGTCTCGACCGACCACGCGCCCTGGCCGCGCGACCGCAAGACCTACAGCGGGGACATCTTCGCCGTCGGCGCGGGCCTGACCGGCCTGCAGTCCTTCGCGCCGCTGATGTACACGCTGCTCTCCGAACGTTCCCTGCCGGTGACGCTGATGGCGAAGTACTGCGCCGAGCGTCCGGCGAAGTTCCACGGCCTCTTTCCGAAGAAGGGCGCCATCCGCATCGGCGCCGATGCCGACTTCGTGGTGCTCGAGACCGGCGAGTTCACCTTCGATGCGCGCGACATCCGCGACGAGGAGGACGCGAAATGGTCCCCCTATGACGGGCGGCGCATGGCCGCGCGCGTGGCGGCGACCTGGCTGCGCGGCACCTGCATCTGGGACGGGCAGACCGTGCTCGCGAAGCCGGGGACGGGCCGTTTCGTGCCGCGGCAGCACAACGGGACCTATGTCGGGGAAGAATAACGCGCGCCCGCCGCGCCACTGGATCAAGCGCCCGCCGCGCCCCTCGCGCGCGGGCAACGCTCCGCCGCCGCGGCAGAAGCCCGGCATCTGGCATGCCGCGCTCGCGGTCTGCGCGGGGCTGCTGCTCGGGCTGCTCGGCGCCAGCCTCGCCGCGCGGGCCGGTGCGCCGGAGGGCGTGCCGGGCCTCGCCGCCGGCATCGGGATCTGCCTCGGCGCCGTGCTGGTCTGGCGCGGCTTCGGCGGAACGCGTCAGGACGTCAGGGACCTGTTCACATGAGCCGCATCCTCCGCATCGCCGGCGCCCAGATGGGCCCGAACCAGAAGGCCGACAGCCGCAAGGCGATCCTCGAGCGCATGATCGCGCTGCTGGAGCAGGCGGCTGGGCAGGGCGCGCGGCTCGTCGTCTTTCCCGAACTGCCCTTCACCACCTTCTTCCCGCGCTGGCTGATCGAGACGACGCAGGAGCTCGACACCTATTTCGAGCGCGAACTGCCCGGCCCGAACACCGCGGCGCTGTTCGACCGGGCGCGCGAACTCGGCGTCGGCATGTATGTCGGCTACGCGGAACTCACGCCGCAGGGGCAGCGCTTCAATTCCGCCGTCACGGTGGGACCGGATGGGACAATCCTCGGCAAGTACCGCAAGATCCACCTGCCCGGCACGGTCGAGCCCCGTCCGGGGGACCGCTTCCAGCAGCTCGAGAAGCGCTACTTCGAATACGGCGACATGGGCTTCCCCGCCTTCCGCGGGCCGGAATCCTGGGGGCGGCCGGTGCTCGGCATGCTCATCTGCAACGACCGCCGCTGGCCGGAAGGCTGGCGCGTCTACGGCCTGCAGGGGGTGGAGCTGATGCTCATCGGCTACAACTCCGCCGCCTATGACCCGATGGGCGGCACCACGGAAAGCGCCGAGCTGCGCACCTTCCATTCGACGCTTGCGGTCCAGGCCAATGCGTACATGAACGCGACCTGGGCAGTGAGCGTGGCGAAGGCGGGCAACGAGGACGGCTCGGGGCTGATCGGCGGCTCGGTGATCGTGGACCCGAACGGGGTCGTGGTGGCGCAGGCGACCTCGCTCGGCGACGAGGTGATCGTCGCGGATGTGGATTTCGACGCCTGCCGCCAGGGCAAGGAGAAGATGTTCAACTTCGCCGCCCATCGCCGGCCGCAATGGTACCGGCCCATCATCGACCAGGTGGGCGCCGTCCCGCCGCCCTGACCCGCGGCGCGCGCTTGCCCCGCCGCCCCCCGGCGCCCAAACTCCGCCCAAAGACCAAAACGCGGAGGAGAACGGCGCCATGGACGGCATCCTGACCGGCACGACGGCCGAGGCGGCGGCGGAGACCTGGATCCGCGGCTTCCAGGCGGCGCTCGATGCCCGCGATCCGGGCGCGATCGCCGCCCTCTTCGCCGCCGAATGCCACTGGCGGGACATCCTCGCCTTCACCTGGAGCCTGCGCACCGCCTCGGGCGCGGGGCCGATCGCCGAGCGCCTCGCCGGCAGCCTTGCGGCCATGCGCCCGCGCGGGCTCGCGCTCGCCTCCGGCCGCACGCCGCCGCGCCGGGTCAGCCGCGCGGGCGTGGAGGCGATCGAGGCCATCCTCGCCTTCGAGACCGAGGTCGGCCCCTGCAGCGGCGTCGTCCGCCTGGTCAGCGAGGCCGGCGAGCCGCGCGCCTGGACGCTGATGACCGTGCTCGAGGAGATCCGCGGGCACGAGGACCCGGCCAATGGCGCGCGCTGGCAGAACGTGGACTGGAAGCGCAATTTCGGCGGCGAGAACTGGCTCGACCGGCGGCGCAAGGCCGCGGCCTATGCCGACCGCGACCCGGCGGTCCTGGTGGTGGGCGCGGCGCAGGCGGGGCTGTCGGTCGCGGCGCGGCTCTCGATGCTCGGCGTGGACACGCTGGTCGTGGACAAGGATGCGCGCATCGGCGAGTCCTGGCGCAAGCGCTACCACGCCCTGACGCTGCACAACGAGACGCGCGTCAACCACCTGCCCTACATGCCCTTCCCGAAATCCTTCCCGGTCTTCATCCCGAAGGACATGCTGGCGAACTGGTTCGAGCTCTACGCCGAGGCGATGGAGCTGAACGTCTGGACCGGCACGGAACTCACGGGCGGCTCATGGGACGAGGCGGCGGGCTGCTGGGAGGTCACGCTGCGCCGCCCGAACGGGTTCGAGCGGCGGATGCGCCCGCGCCACATCGTGATGGCCAACGGCACCTCCACCACGCCGCTCATGCCGGACCTGCCGGGGCTGAAGGACTTCCGGGGCGCGGTGCGGCATTCCTCGGCCGTCGGCAGCGGGCGCGACTGGGCGGGGCAGCGGGCGCTGGTGCTCGGCACCGGCACCTCGGGCCATGACGTGGCGCAGGACCTCGCCGTCTCGGGTGCGGCGGAGGTGACGCTGATCCAGCGCCGCCCGACGCTGGTGGTCAGCCTCAAGGAAGCCCAGGCGCCCTACGCCCTCTACGACGAGGAGATCCCGTTCGAGGACAAGGACCTGCTCGCCGTCTCCTTCCCCTTCCCGGTCTATCGCGCCGCGCACCAGCGCATGACGCGGATGAACGAGCATGCCGACCGCGAACTGCTGGAAGGGCTGAAGGCGAAGGGCTTCCGCCTGACCTCGGGCCCGGACGGCACGGGCTGGCAGATCATGTATCAGCAGCGCGGCGGCGGGTATTATTTCGATGCCGGCTGCTCGCAACTGATCATCGAGGGCAAGGTCGGCCTGATCCAGTACGACGACATCGCCCGCTTCGGCCCCGAAGGCGCCTACATGAAGGACGGCAGCGTGAAGGCGGCCGACCTGATCGTGCTCGCGACCGGCTACGAGGGCCAGGCCGCCTCGGCGCGCCGGCTCTTCGGCGATGCGGTGGGCGATCGCGTCGGCCAGGTCTGGGGCTGGAACGAGGAGGGCGAACTGCACGGCATGTGGCGCCCGACGGGCCAGCCCGGGCTGTGGTTCCATGCCGGCGGCCTCGCGCAGTGCCGCATCTTCTCGAAGGTGCTGGCGTTGCAGATCAAGGCGCGCGAGCTCGGCCTCGTGTCGTGATCGCGGTGGTGCGCGACGAGGCGACCGGCCATTTCCGCATCGTCAGCACGCGGGCGGAGACGCTCGGCATCGCCCGCACCCGGGCCGCGGCGGATGATCTCGCGGACCTGCTGCTCGAGGCCTGGGAGGAGGCGGTCGCCGCCGCCGTCGCGCGGGCGCGCATGAAGCACGGCGCGGCGATCATCGAGCCGCGGTGAAGCCGCCGGGCGGCAGGCGCGACGCAGGGGCCGCGCCCGTTGTTGGCAGGAGGGGTCAGGGAATGCTGATCCGCAGGACGATCGCGGCCGCGCTCGCCATGGCCGCGGCAGTGGTGGCGTTGGCCGGGGCGGCGGAGGCGCAGATGCATTGCGACAGGCCGCGCAAACCGTATTGCGCCGACCAGTTCGGCCCCTTCCTCGACCAGGCCGATTTCCTGATCTGCCGCCACGAGGTCGAGGATTATCGCCGCGCCATCCGCCGCTACCTCGACTGCCTGCGCGACGAGAGCGAGGAGGCCGTCAGCGCGCTGAACCGCGCCATCGATGCCTTCAACCAGCGGGCGCGGATGCCGCGCTACTGAGTGCGGCCGCGCGCGGGCGGCACTTTACCGCGCGCTGGCGATGCGGAAGTCTCCTTCACCCCTGCATGCCTGATCCGGGAACCTGCCGATGACCCGCTCCCTCGTCCTCGCCGCCGCGCAGTTGGGCCCGATCCAGAAGGCGGAGGGCCGCGAGGTCGCGGTCGGGCGCATGGTGCGGCTGATGGAGAAGGCGCACCGGATGGGCGCCGAGGTCGTGGTCTTCCCCGAACTCGCGCTGACCACCTTCTTCCCGCGCTGGTACGAGGAGGACATCGCCAACGCCGACCACTGGTACGAGACGGCGCTGCCCTCGAACGAAACGGCGCCGCTCTTCGAGGCCGCGCGCAAGTACGGCATCGCCTTCCACCTCGGCTACGCGGAGAAGACGCCGGACGGGCATCGCTACAACACCGCCGTCTTCGTCAGCCCGGGCGGCGAGATCATGCTGAAATATCGCAAGGTCCACCTGCCGGGTCACAAGGACTACGACCCGATCCGCAAGGTCCAGCACCTCGAGAAGCGGTATTTCGAGGTGGGCGACCTCGGCTTCCCCGTGGTGCGCGCGCCGGTCGCGGGCCATGAGGTGAATGTCGGCATGATGATCTGCAACGACCGCCGCTGGCCGGAATCATGGCGCGTGATGGGGTTGCAGCAGGTCGAGCTGGTCATGCTCGGCTACAACACGCCGTCCCTGAACATGGACAACCGGGGGTTCGAGGCGCACCACCTGCGCGTCTTCCACTCCCACCTCAGCATCCAGGCGGGCTGCTACCAGAACGCCTGCTTCGCGGTGGCCACCGCCAAGGCCGGCACCGAGGACGGGCACGAACTCTTCGGCCATTCCATCATCGTCAACCCGCAGGGGGAGATCATGGCGCAGGCCACCTCCTGGGGAGACGAGCTGATCGTCGCCGAGGCGGATCTCGGCATGTGCGAACTCGGCCGCACCACGATCTTCAACTTCGCGAAGCACCGGCGGCCGGAGGCCTATGGGCGGATCACCGCGCAGGTGGGCAGCGAGCCGCCGCCGGCCTGGAACGCGGCGCGGGCGGCGGAATAGGCCGGCGCGCCGACGTCAGATGGCCCTTCGATGATGTGATCCGTTTCGCGGCCGGTCCTTCTTCTCCTCCCTAGCGTCGTCCCCGGCGGGCGCCCCGGCCCGCCGAGACGCAAGGAGGGAGCAGGATGCAGGACACGACCAGGCCGGTGATGAACGGCACCGGCATCGACCTCTCGGGCACCGACCCGGCCCGGGCGATCTTCGAGGCGACCGGCGGCGGCTACGGCACGCCGCGCGACTTCGCCGACCCCGACCCCGCGACGCTGCCCGCGCCGGCGCGCGACGGCACCTGGGTGGCGGGGGATGGCCGCGTGCCCGGCGGCACCGACCCGGCGGAGGGCTTCGATCCGCGCAGCCTCGCGGACCCGATGCGCGACATCGCCCGGACCGAGGACCCGGTCCTGCCCGCCAACCCGCTGCTGCCCATGCTGCAGGAGCCCGAGACGCCGCGCTTCGCCAATGGCGGGCCGGAGGGGACCTCCTCCTGGGGGTGGGCCGCGGCGGGCGGCGCGGTGGTGGTCGGCGGGGTGGTGGCCTACCTGGTCTCGGACAGCGTCAAGGCCTGGGTGGACGAGAGGGCCGGGGAGGTGAAGGAAACGGTCGAGCGACTCTTCGTCCCGGACGAGGCGCCGCCGGTGGAGGGCAAGCGCTTCAAGCCGGTCACCGGCGAGGATCTCAAGAAGCACGACAAGGCGCCGGACTACTACACCAACCCCGATGCCGAGACCGGCCCGGCGGACGATGCCGCCGTGCTGCGCCAGCACTTCGCCGGCCTGCTGGGCGGGGAGGGGATCGGCCTCGCCCTTGACACCGAGGCCTTCCTCAAGGGCGGGTCGGTGCTGGATGCGCTCAATGGCGGCAAGCGCGCGGCGCTGGCCGACATCATGGCCGGCTTCGACCGCTTCGGCATCGATGCGCGCGACGGGCTGACGGGCGAGGAAATCTCCATGCTGCTCGACGGGCTCGGCCTGGGCGGGCTGGCGGACCCCATGGGCTTCCGGCCGGATCTCGACCGGCATGCGGTGCTGATCGACGCCCGCAGCGTCGAGGGGCTGTCCACCGACACCGAGGCGAAGATCCTCTCCCTCGGCCACGACCCCTGGTGGTGAGGCATGGCGCGGCGTGGGTCCGTTGCCGCGCCGCGCCCCCCCGGAGGTGCCTCCGCGCCGGAGCGGCCCGATCCGCCGCTATTCCGCCGCCGCGCGCATCCTCTCCCCGCGCGCGGCCACCACCGCGAGGATCGCCTGCACCACCGCCGCCTGGCAGGGTTCGATCACCGGCAGCCCGCAGGAATCCTCGGCGAAGGCGCGGTGCCCGGCCATGCCGGCGCAGCCGAGGATGATGCTCTCGGCACCCATTCCCGCCAGTTCCTTCGCCGCCGCGGCGATGCGCGGGCGCGGCGCCGCGGGGTCGGTCAGCACCTCCATGTCGAGGTTGAGCGGCACGATGCCGGCGAGCCGCTCCTCCACGCCCATGGATTGCAGCGCGCGGCGCTGGCGCGGCTTCGACTTGTCGGTGAAGGCGATGATGCCGAAGCGCTCCCCGCGCATCATCGCCGCCGCCACCGCGCAGCGCAGCGGGCCGAAGACCGGCCTGTCGGTCACGGTGCGCACGGCCTCGAGCCCCGGGTCCGAGACGCAGGCGAGGATGTAGGCGTCGGCCGGCTCGCGCTCGACCATGCGGCAGAGCGGCTCGGCGATGCCGAACCAGTCCCGCCAGGTCACGATGGCCGGCGGGCCGTCCTCGATGCGCACCACGTCGAGCCGCGGCAGGCCCGGGGCCGCATAGGGCGCCACCGCCGCGGCGATCCCTTCGGTGCAGGAGCGGCTGGAATTCGGATTGATCAGCAGGATGCGCTCGGCCATGAGGCATCTTCGCGCCGCCCATGCGGCCGCTTCAAGCCGTCGCCCACCGGAACGCTTGAACCGGCGGCGGCGGCGGGCCTATGCTGCGACGCACAAAAACTTCTGCGCGAAGAACGGGGCGCCGCGACGCCCGCGAACAAGGAACGCCGATGCCCTGGTCCTCCGAGCGGGATGCCCCCGCGGTGCCCGCCGCCGACATGCCCATCGCCCAGGCGATGCTCCGCGGCGCGCGCGGGCGTTGCCCCTGCTGCGGGCAGGGCCGGCTGTTCCGCGGCTATCTGCGCGTCGTCGAGGCCTGCGACGCCTGCGGCGCGCCGCTCGGCCGCGTGCGCGCGGACGATGCGCCGCCCTATTTCACCATCTTCATCGCCGGCCATGTGCTGCTGCCGCCGGTCTTCTGGATCGAGAAGGCGTGGCAGCCGCCCATGTGGCTGCACATGGCGGTCTGGCTGCCGCTGTTCACCGTCCTGTCCATCCTTCTTCTGCGGCCGGTGAAGGGCGCGACGCTCGCCTGGATGCTGCGCCTCGGCGTCACGGGCGATGCCCCCTCCGCCGCCGTCGCGCCGCCGCGGCGAGGGCCGGGTGATGCCTGAGCAGCGCCTCGTCCGGCTGGAACTGCCCGAGGAGCCGCCGGCCCCCTCCGCCTATGCCGAGGCAGACCGCCGCCAGGCCATCGCCGACCTGCTGGCGGGCAACCGCTTCGACCCGCCGCACCTGCCGCGCGGCCCCTATGCGCTGGCGGTCTCGCTGCGCGAGGGCCGGCTCATCCTCGACATCCGCGACGTGGACAACCGGCCGCTGCATGTGCTGGCGCTGGCGCTCGGCCCCTTCCGGCGGCTGATCAAGGACTACCACATGGTGGTCGAGGCGCATGAGCAGGCGGTGGCGCAGAACGGCCCGGAAAGCCGCGTGCAGGCCATCGACATGGGCCGGCGCGGCCTGCACAACGAGGGTGCCGAGCTGCTGCGCGAACGCCTCAAGGGCCGTGTGGACGTGGATTTCGAGACGGCGCGCCGGCTGTTCACCCTGGTCTGCGCGCTGCACCAGCGCATCTGACGGCGCGCCCGCGGGCAGACGGGCCGCCCGGTGTCAGGACATCAGCCTGACGATGCGGCGGACCACCCGGCCATCCTTGACGATCTCCCAGCCGGCACGGCCCGCGAGGCCCGACCAGCTCTCGCCGCTGGTCGAGAACCAGCGGGCCTCCTCGCCGGGCCCGAGTTCCGGCGGCCCCATCGCCGCGCGGCGGGCGGCCTCCGAGGCATCGAGCTTCGCCCGTTCGGCCGGATCGGCCATGCGCCGTTCATGCTCCGCGCGGATCTGTTCCAGGAAGTCCAGCAACCCGTTGCTCTCCTCCGCCGGCGTGTCGCCCGCGCTGCCCTGCGCGCCTTCGGGCGGGGTCTCGGGGCCGCTTGCGTCAGAGGGCTTATCCTGGCTGGACATTCCGCCTCGCTCCTGTCCTACGGGCATTCATTGCGATCGCGCTGATCTGAGGAGACCTCGCATGAGGATCAATGGCGTCTGGCACCGCAGCCTGCGCGTGGACGAGCAGGATGGCTGGTCCGTCCGCATCCTCGACCAGACCCGCCTGCCCTGGGAGGTGGTCTGGCTCCGCCTGACCGACGAGAACGAGGTCGCGCACGCCATCCGCACCATGCAGACCCGCGGCGCGCCGCTGATCGGCGCCACCGCGGCCTATGGCGTCGCGCTGGCCATGCGGCGCGAGCCCGCGGCGCTGGAGGCGGTCTGCGCCATGCTCGCGGAGACCCGCCCCACCGCGATCAACCTCCGCTGGGCCATCGAGCGCATGCTCGCCGCCCTGCGCAACCTGCCGCCCGCCGACCGCGCGGCGGCCGCCTATGCCGAGGCCGCGGCCATCGCCGACGACGACGCCGCCACCTGCGAGGCGATCGGCCGGAACGGCCTGCCGCTGCTGCAGGAGATCGCGGCGCGCAAGCCGGGAGAGCGGGTGAACGTGCTGACGCACTGCAACGCCGGCTGGCTCGCGACCGTGGACTGGGGCACGGCGCTCGCGCCGATCTACATGGCGCATGACGCCGGCATCCCCGTCCATGTCTGGGTGGACGAGACGCGCCCGCGCAACCAGGGCGCGGCGCTGACCGCCTTCGAACTCGGCGCCCATGGCGTGCCGCACACGGTCGTCGCCGACAATGCCGGCGGGCATCTGATGCAGCACGGGCAGGTGGACATCGTCATCGTCGGCACCGACCGCGTGACGCGCACCGGCGATGTCGCGAACAAGATCGGCACCTATCTCAAGGCGCTGGCCGCGCGGGACAACGGCGTGCCCTTCTGGGTGGCGCTGCCGCATTCGACGCTCGACCTGCGCGTGGCCGACGGCGTGCGCGAGATCCCGATCGAGGAGCGCAGCCAGGCCGAGGTGACGGACCTCACGGGCCGCACCGCCGATGGCCGCATCGAGACCATCCGCGTCGCCGCCGCCGGCAGCCCGGCCGCCAACCCGGCCTTCGACGTGACGCCCGCGCGCCTCGTCACTGGCCTGATCACCGAGCGCGGGCGCATCCCGGCGACCGAGGCGGCCATCGCCGCGATGTATCCGGAGAAGGCGTGAAGACCGCGGAGACCGATGCCTTCCACGCCGCCTTCCATGCGGCGACCGGCGTCGCCGATCCTGACTACGACGTCGTGATGTTCGGCGGCGGCCCGCCGCTGGCCGACGAACTGCTCGCGCTGGTGCTCGCGGGGCGCAAGCGCGCCACCGCCATGCTCGAGCGCGACGTCACGGTGAAGGGCGAGCCCGCGCCGCGCATCGGCGGCCATGTGGTCGTGGTGGATGGGCAAGCCCGTCCGCGCGCCGTGTTCCGAACCGTCGAGGTCCGGCATGGACCGCTGGATTCGGTGGATGACGCCTTCGCCTGGGACGAGGGCGAGGGCGACAGGACGCGCGCCGGCTGGCTCGACGCCCATCGCCGCCACTTCGCACAGCAGGCCGCGCGCGAAGGCTTCGCGATGCATGACGGCATCGCCGTGATCTTCGAGCGCTTCACCCTGGTCTGGCCGCCCGAGCTGGCCGACGCGCACCGCTCGCCCGGGTGAGGTGCGGGGCCGCGCTGCGCCCTGCACGCGGGCGCCGCGGCCACGTCATGCTTGACGCGCACCGTCCCGCTGCGGGATACGACCCCCTCGCACAGCGATTGTGCGCCGCAGCAACTCAGTCTGGAGAGCCCGATGGACGAGCCGAGCGGAAGTAGCCGCACGCCTCACCCACGCCGCGCCGCCGCGCGGCGCCGGGCCCTGCGCCTGCCGGTCGCCTGACCGTCCGGCCGTTGCGGGGCGGGCGCCGGCGGTGGCGCCCCGCACCCCCCTGCAAGGACGGCCCGCATGACCACCGCCACCCTGCCGCCGCGCGCGGCCCTGCCGCCCGAGGCGGCGACCAGCCTCCATCCCGCCGACCTCGCCGCGCTGCTCGACCGGCGCGAGGCCGGGGACGCCTGGGCAGTGCTCAAGGCCCTGCCCATCGCCCGCCAGGCCGAGACCTTCGGCTACCTCGCCGCCGGGACGCAGACCGCCATCGCCGGCATCGCGGCCCCGCGCGACGTCGCCGCGCTGCTCTCGGCCATGGACGCGGACGAGCGCGCCGATGTCTGGGGCCGCCTGCCGGAGAGCCTGCAGGAGAGCCTCGCCCCCGCGCTGGCCGCGGCCGAGCGCGAGGACATCCGCCGCCTCGCCGCCTATCCGCCCGGCACCGCCGGTGCGGTGATGACGAGCGAATACGCCGTGCTGCGCCCTGAGCAGACGGCGCGCGAGGCGCTCGACAGCCTGCGCGGCCAGGCGGCGTCGAAGGAGACGATCGCCATCGCCTATGTCCTCTCGCCCCAGCGGCGCCTGCTCGGCACCGTGGCGCTGGAGGATCTCGTCCTCGCCGCGCCGGAGCGGAGCGTGGCGTCGATCATGCGCCCCGAGCCCGCCTTCGTGCGTGTCGAGGACAGCGCGGAGGAGGCCGCGCGGCTGCTCGCCCGCTACGACCTGCCGGCCATCCCCGTGGTCAATGGCGGGGAGGCGATGGTCGGCATCCTCACCGCCGACGACGCGATGGACGTCGCCGAGGCCGAGGCCACCACCGACTTCCACAAGGCCGGCGGCTCGGCCAGCCTCGGCGTGCCGCTGCGCGAGGCGACGATCGGCCTGCTCTACCGCAAGCGCATCGCCTGGCTGGTCGTCCTCGTCTTCGCCAATGTCTTCTCGGGCGCCGGCATCGCCGCCTTCGAGGACGTGATCGCGGCCAATGTGGCGCTGGTCTTCTTCCTGCCGCTGCTGATCGACAGCGGCGGCAATGCCGGCAGCCAGTCCGCCACGCTCATGGTCCGCGCGCTCGCCACCGGGGAGGCGCGGATCGGCGACTGGGCGCGCATGATGCGGCGGGAGATTCTCGTCGCCGCGATGCTGGGCGGGACCATGGCGCTCGCCGTTTCCCTGCTCGGGCTGATCCGCGGCGGGCCCGAGATCGCGCTGGTCGTGGCCATGACGATGGTGCTCGTGGTCGTCGCGGGCAGCGTGATCGGGCTTTCGCTGCCCTTCGTGCTGACCCGGATGCGGCTCGATCCGGCGACGGCCTCGGCGCCGCTGATCACCTCGATCGCCGACGCCACGGGCGTGCTCATCTACTTCGCCATCGCCTCGGCGCTGCTGGTGCCCTGACGCCGGGCGCCGGCCCCGATCGGGGGTTAGAGCCCGAGCGGGCGGGATCGCCTTCGGCGGAGGGGGGATCGGCCCGTTTCCGCCTCGGGCCAAGCCCCGATGCCACGCGCGGAGCAGGCCCGCGAAAGGCCGGATTCGCCTTGGGCCGGCCCGGATGGCCGTCCGCGATCGCGCCGGCCGGCGCATGCCCCGCCCCTGCCGTAGAGCGGAGTGCCGCCCCGGCTCGCCGGGCGCGGCGAGGCCCGATCGCGGGCTTGGCCGCGGCCGGTGCGGCCGCCATCCTCACCGCCCGGACCACTTCGCAGGAGAGCCCGCCGATGGCCGCACCCCACCGTCCGTCCTGGAAGACCGCCTGGCGCTCCTTCTATTACGCCGGCGCGCCCGAGGCGCCGGACCCGGTGCTGGTCAAGGGCAAGGTCGCGCTGCTCGTGATCGACGTGCAGAACACCTACCTCGCCCGGCCGGAGGACCGCTCCGCGCTGCCGCCCCTCGAACGCGCGCGGGAGGCCGCCTGGGACGGCTTCCACGAACGCATGCACGGCATCGTCATCCCCACCATCGCCCGGCTGATCGAACGCTTCCGCGCCGGCGCGGGGCCGGTGATGTTCGCGCGCATCGCCTGCCTCACCCCCGACGGCGCGGACCGTTCCCTCAGCCAGAAGAAGCCGGGCTGGAACAACCTCTTCCTGCCCCATGATTCCGAGGCGTCGCAGGTGGTGCCCGCGCTCGCGCCGCGCCCGGGGGAGGTGGTGGTGACCAAGACGACGGATTCCGCCCTGACCGGGACGAACCTCCGCCTGATCTTCACGAACATGGGCATCACCCATGTCGTCTGCACCGGCATCTTCACCGACCAGTGCGTGAGTTCGACCGTGCGCTCGCTCGCTGACGAGAGCTTCGACGTGATCGTGATCGAGGACGCCTGCGCCGCCGGCACCATGGAGCTGCACACGCGCGAACTCGAGATCATCAACCGCATCTACTGCGAGGTGATGCGCGCGGAGGACCTGCTGGGCTACCTGCCCGCTTGACCGCGGGCGGGGCGGGCGCAGGATCGCGGCCATGGACACGCTCGACCACCTCGCCGCGACGCTCGGCCCCCGCAACTGTCTCACCTCGGCCGAGGACATGGCGCCCTATGCCGTGGACTGGCGCGGCGCCTATCGCGGCCTGCCGCGCGCGGTGCTGCGCCCCGCGAGCACGGAGGAGGTCGCCGCCGCGGTGCGCGCCTGCGCCGCCGAGGGGCTCGCCATCGTGCCGGCGGGCGGGCGGACCGGCCTGTGCGGCGGCGCCGTCGTCTCCGACAACGGGCCGCCCGCGGTGGTGATGAGCCTCGAGCGCATGAACCGCATCCGCGCGGTGGATGCGCGCGACTTCTCCCTCATCGCAGAGGCGGGCTGCGTCATCCAGACCGTGCAGCAGGCGGCCGCGGCGGTGGACCGGCTCTTCCCGCTCTCCTGGGGCGCGCAGGGCTCGGCCATGGTCGGCGGCGCGCTCTCCACCAATGCGGGGGGCATCCGCACCATCCGCTGGGGCAATGCGCGCGACCTCGTGCTGGGGCTCGAGGTGGTGCTGCCCGATGGCCGCGTGCTCAACGACCTCAGGCGCGTGCGCAAGGACAATTCCGGCTATGCGCTGCGCCATCTGTTCCTGGGCGGGGAGGGGACGCTCGGCGTCATCACCGCCGCCGCGCTGCGTCTCGTGCCGGCGCTCAGGCGTGTCGAGACCGCCTTCGTCGCCGTGCCCTCGCCCGAGGCGGCGCTCGATCTGCTCTCGCGCGTCATGGGCTCGGGGGCGGAGGTGATCGCCTTCGAGCTCATCATCCGCGAATGCCTCAGGATCGTGGACCGGAATGGCATCGGCATCCGCATCCCCCTGCCGCTCGACAGCCCCTGGTATGTGATGGTCGAGCTCGCCGCCGCGCATCCCTCGGTGCCGCTGCGCGGGATGCTGGAGGAGACGCTGGCCGAAGCCGCCGAGGCCGGCGAGGCGACGGATGCCGCCCTCGCCGACAGCGAGGCCCAGCGCGCGAATTTCTGGCGCATCCGCGAGGACTACCCCGACTGCGCCCGGCGCGAGGGGCCTGCGATCAGCACCGACACCTCGGTGCCCGTCTCGGCGGTGCCGGCCTTCCTCGGGCGCGTGGAGAAGGCGCTCTCCGCGCGCTGGCCGGAAGGGCGGCTGCAGGCCCTCGGCCATGCGGGGGACGGGAACATCCATGTCTCCCTCGGCGCGCCGGCCGGGATGGACCGCGAGGCCTGGACTGCCCGCGCGGGGGAAGCCGAGGCGCTGGTCAACGCCATCGCCGTGGACCTCGGCGGTTCCTTCTCGGCCGAGCACGGCATCGGGCAGTCGAAGCGACACGCCATGGCCACGCACAAGGATCCGGTCGCGCTCGACGTGATGCGCGCGGTGAAGGCGGCGATAGACCCGCTGGGCACGATGAACCCGGGCAAGATGCTGCCCTGAGCGCGCAAGGGCGGGCTGCGCCTCACCCGAAGGCCGCGAGCAGCTCCTCCACCTGGGCGGGCGTCAGAAGGCGCGGATTGGCCCCGCGCAGCAGCAGCGCGAGGCGGGCCGATTCCTCCAGCTCCTCGGCCGCCGCCACGGCATCGGCCAGCGTCGCGCCGCTGACCACCGGCCCGTGATTGGCGAGCAGCACCGCCTTCGCTCCCTTCGCCGCCGCGTGGATCTCGGCCTCCATCGCCGCATCGCCCGGCCTGTAGTAGCGGATGACCGGCAGGGTGCGGCCCACGCGCATGACGAAATAGGGCGTCAGCGGCGGGATCGGCGCTGTCTCGCCGGGCTCGGCCAGGCAGCCGATGGCGGTGGCGTAGGTCGAGTGCAGATGCACCACCGCCCCGGCATCGGGCCGCGCGGTCAGCACGGCGCGATGCATGAACACCTCCTTCGAGGGCCTGTCGCCGCCGATGTGGTTCCACGCGGCGTCGAGCCTGCTGATCCGCGCGGGATCGAGCCGGCCGAGGCAGGAATTGGTCGGCGTCATCAGGTAGCCGTCGGGCAGGCGCACGCTGATGTTGCCCGCCGTGCCGACCGAATAGCCGCGCTGGAACAGCGAGGCGCCGAGCGCGGCCAGTTCCTCGCGGATCGCCGCCTCATCCATGGTGGAACGCCTTCAGGAAGAAGTCGCGCGCGCCGAAATTGCCCGATTTCAGCGCGAGGTGGATGCCGCGCGGCTCCGCGAAGGTCCAGGGCACGCCGGGATCGATCTCGGGGCCGATGCGCAGCGCGGTGACGCCGAGGCGCTGCACCACCGCCCCCGATGTCTCCCCGCCCGCCACCACGAGGCGGCCGACGCCGCGCGCGACCAGGCCCTCGGCGATGGTCGCGACCGCCTCCTCGACCAGCGCGCCGGCGGCCTCGCGGCCCAGCCGCGCCTGCAGCGCCGCGACCTTCTCGGGCGTCGCGCTGGCGGCGATGACGACGGGCCGCGCGGCCTCCAGCCGGCCCTCCGCCCAGCCCAGCGCCTGGGCGGCCAGCGCCGCGGCATCGGGAGTCGCGAGCGCATCGAGTTCGAGCACCGGCACATGGTCCCGCGCCAGCCCGATCTGGCCGAGCGTGGCGCGCGAGCACGATCCCGCCACCACCGCCGCGGCACCCTGCATCGGTGGCAGCGAGGCCGCGTCGCTGCGCGCGGGCAGCAGCCCGGCGCGGCGGAAATTCTCCGGCAGGCCCATCGCCACGCCGGAGCCGCCGGTGACGAGCGCATGCGGCGCCACCGCCTCGCCGATCGCCAACAGATGCGCATCCGTCACCGCATCCACGATCGCCCAGCGCCGGCCGGCATCGGCAAGGCGCGTCATCTCGCGCCGGATCGCCGCCGCGCCCTGCTCGACCACGCCGAAGGGCACGAGCCCGACGCCGCCATCGGTCTGGCGCGAGAGCACGCGCACGAGGTTCGGGTCGGTCATCGGCGTCAGCGGGTGATTCTCCATCCCGCTCTCGTTCAGCAGCGCGCCGCCGACGAAGAGATGGCCGAGATAGACGGTCCGCCCGTTGGTCGGGAAGGCCGGGCAGGCGATGGCGAAGCCCGCGCCGAGCCGCTTCAGCAGCGCATCGCCCACCGGCCCGATATTGCCGGCATCGGTGCTGTCGAAGGTGGAGCAGTATTTCCAGAATACCTGCCGCGCACCCGCCCCGGTCAGCGCGTCGCAGGCGGCGAGCGACTGCGCCACGGCATCGCCCACCGGCGCGGTGCGGATCTTGAGCGCGACGATGACGGCATTGGCCTCGGGCAGCGGCCCCTCCGGCACGCCGATCACCTGCACCGCCGACATGCCCTGCTTGACGAGGGTGTTGGCGAGGTCGGTCGCGCCGGTGAAGTCGTCGGCGATGCAGCCCAGGAGAAGGGGCATGGTCGGTGGTCCTTCAGAAGATCGGCGTGCCGTCCTTGCGGAAATAGACGGAGCGCCCGTCGGGCCCGGGGCGGATCATCAGGTCGTCATCCGGGTAGGTCACATGCTCGAAGGGCGTGCGGTCGCCGATCTCGAGATAGAGGCAATCCGTGGTGCCGCGGTTGACGAGGTGATGGGCATCCCCCGTGCCGGCGCGAAAGCCGGCGCACATGCCGGCCCTCATCGGCGTCTCGCCGGCATTCGTGACCAGCGTGCACTCGCCCTCGAGGATGTAGACGAACTCGTCCTGCTTCTCGTGCGCGTGGCGCAGGGCGGAGGCGGCGCCGGGCGGCAGGCGGGTGAGGTTCACCCCGAAATTCCGCAGCCCGAAGATGTCGCCGAGGACGCGCTTCTCCCGCCCGCCGATCTTCGTCACGAGATCGGGCGGGTAGCCCGAGGGCCTCGCGCGCGGCGGCACCTCGGCCGCGGTCACGGCGATCGGCGGGGCGGTATCCGGCATGGCGTCCTCCTCATTCCGGCGGGGGCAGGGCGAGCAGGTCGAGATGGCCGATCCGCACCGAGAGCCTGCCCCGGGCGGCCTGCGCGCGCCGCGCGGCGATCCAGTCCTCGATGGCGGAGGCCTGGCGCCGTTCCCAGGCGAGGGCGGCCGCGCCGTGGCCGTCGGCGATCGCCGCGGCGAAGGCGCTGTCCCTCCTGTCCACCAGCCAGTCCGAAGGCCCGCGCAGCACCGTGAAGCCGCGCGCGGCGAAGGCCTCGGCGATCGCGGCCGGCGCCGCGGGGCCGAGGGCGATGCCGCCGAAGCCCTTGTCGCGCCGCTGGTCGCGGCGGAAGCCACGCATCACCAGCGCATCGGCGCGGTGGGGCGGGGCGAAGTGCTCGCGCCCCGTCACGTTCAGCGCGGCGTAGAAGGGCAGCCGCCGCGCCGCGCAGGCCGCCGCCATGCGCTCGATCCAGTCCCGTGAGACGAGGTCGCACAGCGCCGTGTTCACCACCGCGTCCACGCGCCCGAGCGGCAGGTTGTCCGGCGCCTCCGCGAGATCGGCGACCAGCCCCTCGATGCGCCAGGCGCCCGTCGGCGCATGGACCAGCAGCGTGCGCCGGGCGGGCCAGGTGGCCGTCCAGCCGACGGCCCCGGCGCGCTCGGCGATGGTCTCGAAGGCGCGTTCCAGCAGCGCGGCGTCGGCATCCACCAGCGTCCAGGCCTGCGGGCGCTCGATGAAATGGCCGAGCCAGCGCAGCAGGCTGCCCGTCCCGGCGCCGAGGTCGAGCAGGCGCGGCCGCGCCGGCAGCGCCGCGGCGAGATGCAGCGCGAGCCCGATGCTGCGCGCCGCCGCGTCGTGCGGCTCGCGCAGGTCGAGCCAGTCGCCGTCGAAGGATTCCGCCATCAGCCCCAGGCCCTGGCGAGTTCCGCGCGGAAGGCCTCGGCGCGGTCGGGCCAGCGGGGCAGGGCCTGCCCGGCCTTCCAGGACGCCTCGGCCATCTCGGCGCGCAGCCCGGTGTCGAAGATCGGCCGGCGCATGCCCTTGGAGAGCGAGGCCACGTCATCCACCGGCGAGACGATGGCCGAGCCCGGCGCGACCACCTCGGCGATCGCGCCGCCGGCGGTGATGGCGAGCGGCAGGCCGCGCGCCATGGCCTCGGCCGCGGCCATGCCATAGCCCTCCCAGCGCGTCGCCAGGGCGAAGAGGTCGGCGCGGTGATAGAGCGCCTCGAGCGCCTCGCCCGTGACCTCGCCGGCGAAGGTCACGCGGGAGGCGATGCCGAGTTCCTCGGCGAGCGCGCGCAGCCCGTGCGCATGGGTCGGGTCGCGCCGATCGTCGCCGGCGATGGTCAGGCTCCATTCGAGGTCGGTCAGCCGCGCCAGCGCCTTGAGCAGCACGTCATGCCCCTTGCGCGGCACCAGCGTGCCGACCGAGAGGATGGCGCAGCCGGGGCCGCCCGAGCCCGCCGCGCGCGGGGCGGGGTCGGTGCCCGGCTCGACCACGCCGATGCGCGCGGGATCGGCGCCGAATTCCTCCGGCAGGCGGCGCGCCGTGAGGGCGGAGGTGCAGACCAGCCGCGCGCAGGCGCCGAAAAGCGCGCGCTCCTTGGCCTTGAGCACGGTGCGGACGGAATCCGGCGCGCCGTGTTCGAGCGCCGTCGGGTGATGGATCAGCGCGACGGCGCGGCGCGCCTGCAGCTCCTGGGCCAGCGGCAGGAAGGCGGGCAGGCCCAGACCGTCAATGACGATGCGCGCATCGGCGGGCAGTGCGGCGAGCGCGGCGCGCGCGCCCTCGCTCGCCGCGTCGTCCGGGGCGGGGTGCGTGCCGGGCAGTTCCACCACCTCGACCGTCTCGCCCAGCGCGCGCAGCCCCTCCACCATGCGCCTGTCGTAGATGTACCCGCCCGAGATCGCCGCGAAGGGCCCCGGCACCAGCAGGTGGATGGTCACGGCGCGGGCGGGCCTTCGAAGGCGGCCCAGGCGATGTGGCTCTCGCGCAGCAGCACCTTGAGCCCCGTCACCGCGCGGCCGCCCTCGCCGAGCCGCCCCTCGGCCAGCGCGGCCGAGAGCAGGCGGTGGATATGGGCGCAGAGGAACTCGGTGGTGGTGTTCTGGCCGGCGAATTGCGGCTCGGCATCGAGGTTGCGGTAGTCGAAGCCGTCGAGGATGCGGCGCAGCTCGACCTTCGCCGCGGCGATGTCCACGAGCAGGTTCAGCCGGTCGAGCCGCGGCGCACGGAACTCCGCCTCGACGATGAAGGTCGCGCCGTGCAGGCGCTGCGCCGGCCCGAATTCCTCCCCGCGGAAGGAATGGGCGATCATCACATGGTCCACGACGGTGAGGCTGTACATGCGGCCGTTGTAGCCGCGCCCCCGCGCGGCGTCACCCGCGCGCCTCCGCCTCAGCCGAGCAGCCAGACCACGACGACGCCGAGCACGGCGGCCGGCCCGCCGATGCCGAGGACCAGCGCCAGGATGCGGATCGCCTCGGATCGCTCCGCGGCGGGGGCGGCGGCGGGCGGCGGCGGGGGCGTCTCCTGCTGCATGCTGCTCTCCTGCGGCTTGCGAAGGCACGGCGCATGACGGGCGGCCAAGCCGGGGAGATGGTGCGCCGCGCCGCGCGCGGCAAGCCGCGTGCCGCGCGCGCCGGCCCGGCGGGGCGGCCGCGCGGGAAACCGGGGCGTGATTCGCGGCGGGCGACGGGAGATCCCGTGTCCGCGGGCTTCAGTAGAGGACGACGGGGCAGAGCGGCGGCGCCTCGCCCGGCGGCGGATTGAGAAGCCGCGGCATCGCCCCGGGCAGCGCGGCGAAGGGTGTGGCCGGGCCGGTCAGGGCATCCAGCCTCTCCTCCGCCAGCAGCGAGAGCGCCAGCGCCAGCCTATCCGCATGGCTGCGCCGCCCGCGCATCGCCGGCGCCACGGCGCCGACCTGGGTGGACAGGATCGAGAGCCGCTTCGCGTGGAAATCCTCCCCCAGCGGCAGGCTCGCCACCCGGTCGCCGAACCAGGAGGCCTCGACGATCCGCCCCTCGAAGGCGCAGAGGCCGAGGGCGCGCGCGAGCCCGGCCGGGTCGGCGCTCGCATGCACGATCAGGTCGCGCCCGCCCGGCGCCTCCTCCGGCGCGGCGAAGACGGCGCCGAGGGATTCGACCACCGCGCGCCGGCGCGGATCGAGGTCGCAGACCACCACCTCCATCCCCGGCACGCGCGCGAGCAGATGCGCGACCAGCAGCCCGACCACGCCCGCGCCGATCACCAGCGCGCGCTCGCCCGCGAGCGGCCGCGCGTCCCACAGCACGTTGACCGCCGTCTCCATGTTCGCCGCCAGCACGGCGCGCGCATCCGGCACCGCGTCGGGCACCGGCACGCACATCGCCGCGGGCGCGAGGAAGCGGTCCTGGTGCGGATGCAGCACGAAGACGCGCCGGCCGAGCAGCGCCTCCGGCCCCGCCTCGACGATGCCGACGGCGCTGTAGCCGTATTTTACCGGGAAGGGGAAATCCCCCGCCTGCAGCGGGCAGCGCATGGCCGCGCGCTGGCTGTCGGGCACGCGGCCCTGCAGGACCAGCCGCTCGGTTCCGCGCGAGATGCCGGTGGCGAGGGTGCGGACCAGCGCCTCCCCGGGGCCCGGCGGGGGCAGAGTCTCCTCGCGGATCTCGCAGCGCCCGGGTGCCATGGTCCACAGCGCCCGCGCGATCATGCCGCGCCTCCGGGCCGGGCGCGGTCGAGCGGGATGTCGAGCAGGATGTCGGGCGGGATCTCGTGCACCGTCCAGGTGAAGCGCAGCCCGTCGGCGATGCGCGGCACCTCGGGCAGGGTGAAGGCCGGGATGCCCGAGCCGAGCAGCACCGGCGCCACCGTGACATGCAGCCGGTCGAGGCAGCCCGCGGCGAGGAAGCGCGAGACGGTCATGCCGCCCCCCTCGACGAAGATGCGGCTGAGCCCGCGCGCGGCGAGCGCGCGCAGCAGGGTGGCCGGCGCGATGCCGCCGCCCGGCGCGCGCGGCAGGCGCAGCACCGTGGCCCGCCCATGCGTCTCGCCGCCCCCGGCATCGGCCGCGCAGGCGAGCAGCGTCGGCGGGCCCTCGCGGAAGATGCCGTAGTCGGCCGGGAGGCGACGCTCGGTGTCGATCACCACGCGCACCGGGTCGGGGCCCTCCACCTCGCGTGTGGTCAGGCGCGGGTCGTCGTGGCGCACCGTGCCGGCGCCGATCACGACGGCATGACAGAGGGCGCGCAGGCGGTGGGTGTGCAGGATGTCGCCGGGACCGCCGATCCAGCGGCTGCTGCCGCTCGCGGTGGCGATGCGGCCGTCGAGCGTCTGCGCCAGGCGCCCGACCACGCGGCACCCGTCCGGCGCGGCGGGCGGGGCGAGGATGGGGGCGAACAGCGCCGCGAGCCGGCCGGCCGGTGCCGCGCCGTCGCGCGCGGCGAGCATCGCGCGCCAGTCGGTGTCGCAGGGGTCGCGGTCCATCGCCGGCCGTCATGCCCGAAGCGGGCGGCGGACGGAAGGGCGGGATCAGGGCCCGCCGAGGCCGACCGGCACCACGCGGATCGTCCATTCGGCCAGCAGCCCGGCGGCGACCGGCAGGGGAAAGGCGGCGATCAGCCGCAGCGCGACGAAGCGCCAGCCGAGCACGGGGTATTCCCAGGTCAGGATGCGGTGCACGGCGAAGATGGACCAGCCGGTGATGAGCGCGGCCATCTGCGGCACCCCCGCGCCCGCCTTGGCGAAGGCGAGGACGAGGGGAAAGGTCACGAAGGGCCCGCCCGGCATCAGCCCGCCCGCGAGAGAGGCGACCAGGATGCCCGGCATGCCCGAATCGGGCCCGATCCAGGTGACGGCCGCATCGGCGGGGATGAGTTCCGCCAGCAGCGCGGCCATGGGCAGCGCCACCGCGAAGATCGGCAGCATGCCGAGCAGGCTGCGCCCCGTGTCGGCGGCCGCCTTGCGCGCCGTCGCGGGGCCGCGGCGCAGGCAGGCGCCGAAGGCGAGGAGGGCCACCACCGCGAGGAAGACCTGCCCGGCCGTCACTTCGGCGGCTCCCAGGCGATGGGCAGCCTGCGCGCCACGAAGCCCGCGAGCATGGGCATCGGCAGCGTCAGGATGGTGCGCATGATCGCGAAATCGGGGCCGAGCAGCGGCATCTCGTAGACCAGCAGCTTCTGGAAGCCGTTCAGCGCCCAGGAGAGGATGTAGGCCACCAGCGCCCCGCGATCCGCCCCCGCGCCGGCCAGCACCAGCACCAGCGGGAAGGCGGCCATCGGCCCGCCCGGCGTCAGCGCCCCGGCGAAGGTCGCGACCATCAGGCCGAACCAGCCGCTTTCCGCCCCCATCCAGCGGCCCAGCGCGCCGGGGGAGACGAGCTGCCGCAGCGCGGCGGCCAGCATCAGCCCCGCCACCAGCGAGGGCGCGATGAAGAGGAACAACTCCCAGGCGTGGAGGAGGGCGCGCAGCACCGCCCCGCCGCCGTCCCGCCGCCACAGGAGCAGGGCCGCGAGGAGGCCGATGGCGCCGATGAGAAGGATGCTGGCGTGGCGTCGGAACAGGGAAGGCACCGCGCAAGGCTGCGCCTCAGGAGTTTGGGAAGCAAGGATAGCCCGGGCAACGGAGGGCAAGACACACTTTCGTCTTGCAATCGCACCAAAGCGAGTTGCAGGCTTGGTTCGAGGAGCCGGAGATCACCCAATGCGCACATTCCTTTTATTTGTTGCAATATTGTGCACGTATCTCCTAACCAGGTTTATGACGCGCGGGAAATCCACCATACTAAGAGCCTCTGCGGGCTCCCTATTGATCGCTTCATTATTATTTATTTTGGTGTTAGTGGTAAAATTTGCGGCCTCTGATATTGATTCTTACGATCAAATAGTCTACCCTAGATGGATTAGGCCGCGTGGACAAACCTGATCCACAGTCGGATGGAGGCGAGTGTCGCGAAGCCGAGGAAGCTCTCGGCGGTCTGGTCGTAGCGGGTAGCGAC
>NZ_JACIJE010000007.1 GCF_014199195.1 Neoroseomonas alkaliterrae
ACTCCAGCACGCGGATGTCGTAGACCGGGTGCTCGAGCATGTTCACGCCGGGGGCATTGGCGAACATCCAGCCGCGGAAGGCCGGCGGGCTGCCGGGCGGCGCGCGGCTGTCGGTGATCTCCATCCAGGCGGCGGCGTCGGGCACCTCGTCCGGGCCGCGCCCGTGGCAGGCGCGCAGGTTGACCGTCAGCGTGCCGAAACTCGCCGGCTGGCCGACGCGGGCATCGAGGATGGTGATCCGCGCCGTCACCTTGTCGAGCGCCTGCAGCCGGGCGCTGCGCATCGGCACCCATTCCTGCGCGGCGGCCGGGGCAGCGGCCAGCAGCAGGACGAGGAGCGCCGCGCACCTCATCGCCCGCGCCTCGGGCTCGCGAGCCCCTCCACGATGCCGGCGAGGATGCGCCGCATCGCCGCCTCGTCCACGCCCATCAGCACCGCATCCTCGAAGGCGTCCTGCAGGACCTGGCGCACCTCGGCGTGGTTCTCGGCGAGCACCTTGAGCTTCTCGCGGCAGGAGATCGGCTGCCCGTCGGCGCCCGGCCAGACGGCGGGCGGCGCGGCGGGGTCCGGCGCCGCGCTCATCGCGGGCTGGCGGGCGGCTGCGCCGCCGGCGCCTGTTCCCCGCCCCGGCCCTGGTTCATCTCGGTGACGCTGAAGATGAAGCGGCCGAGCAGGCTCTCGAGGCTGACCGCGCTCTGGGTGATGGTGATCTCCTGCCCGTCGCGCAGGATGCGGTCGGAGCCGCCGGGCACCAGCGCGACATATTTCCCGCCGAGCAGCCCCTCGCTCTGGATCTCGGCCGAGGTGTCCGAGGGCAGGCGCAGCGAGGCGTCCACGCGCAGCGTCAGCACCGCGAGGAAGGTCTCGGGGTCTATGCGCTGGCTGGTCACCTGCCCGACCTTCACCCCGGCGAGCCGCACATCGGCCCCGGGCCCGAGGCCGTCGATGCGGTCGAAGCGGGCGGTGAGCGAGATGGCCGGCCCGCCAGCGAGGGAGCGGCCGCTGCCGGTCACCGCATAGACGAGGAAGGTCGCCGCCACCACGAGGACGACGGCGCCGGTGAGCAACTCGGCAAGGCTGCGCTTCTGCATGGGATGGGGATGTCGGGGCTCAGCGCCCCGGCGTCCAGGCCTCGTAGTCGCCGGGCGAGGGCTGGCGGCGTCCGCCTGCGGCATCGTGACCGGGCGGGCGCCAGGCCTCGCGCGTGCCGGTCATGTTGGGGCGGTGCTCCTTCTGCCAGGGACGGCGGGGCGCATCCTCGGGCAGCGGGCGATCGGTGGTGTGGTGCAGCCAGCCCCACCATTCCGGCGGCACGGCCGAGGCCTCGGGCACGCCGGCATAGGTCACGCGGCGCAGCGGGCGGCCGTAGGCATCCTTGCGCGACCGCGCCTCCCAATAGGTGTTGCCGAAGCGGTCGCGGCCGACCTTGCGGCTGGTCAGGCGGATGAAGAGGTCGTCGAACAAGGCCATCGCGGCGTCCCTGGGAGCATCCCGGAAGGAAGCCCTGATGCCACAGAGAGGGCGCGCGCGCAAAGCCGGGCGGGCGGCGCGTCTATCCACAGGATATTGGGGGTCGGGCAGCCGAATGCCACAAGATGCGCCTTCCGCTTCCGCCCTTGGCCGCCTAGCATCCGGGCCATGGCAGGCATCACCGGCACGCTCTGGGACGGTGTCGCGCTCCGGCGGGAGCGCGCGGGCGCCGATCCCGATTCCCCCCTCCGGCCCGTCGCCCTTCCCGCCGCCTGGGACGGCGGGGCGGCCGAGGCGCTCGCCGCCCTCGCGCCGGGCTCCGGCCCGGTGCTGCTGCCGCGCCTCGCCGAGGGCTGGATCCGCCGCGTGACCGCCCGCGGCCGCCGCCTCGGCCTGCTCGATAGCCCCGAGGAGGCCGACGCCATGGCCGAGGCGCTCCGCGCCCTGCTGCTCGCGCGCCGCGGCGCGCCCGGGGCGGAGGTCTGGCGCGACCGGCGCGAGGAACCGCGCTTCGTGCTCAACCTGCCGGCCTTCCTCGAGCCCGGCGGCGGCTTCGACGCGCGCGCCTATGCCGAGGCGGCGGCGCTGGGCGTGCGGGTGCTCGACATCCTCGGCCATGGCCGCGCGCCGCGGCTGCGGCTCGGCTTCGCCGACCTCGCGGGGCTGCTGGCCGCCTTCCGCATCCCCTATGGCGGGGCGGAGGCACAGGCGGTCGCGGCCGCCGTCGCGGCCCTGACGCGCGGCGCGGCCGAGGCGGAATCCGGCCGCCTCGCGGCCCGCCACGGCGCGCTGCACCCGGTCGCGCTGATCTGGCCGGAGCCGCCCGCGGCGACGGCTGTGCCCGGGCTTGCCGCGGCGGCGCGGGCCGCGCTCGACGAAGCCGCGGCCTCGCCCGGCCTGCGCCACCTCGGCTGCGTCGCGCTGGCCCCGGCCGATGCCGTCGAGGCGCTGCTCGGCGCCGAGACCGCCGGCCTCGCGCCCGCATCCGGCCCCCTGCGCCCCGCCCGGGACGAGAACGGCCGCTACGCGCTGCGCCCGACGCGCGCCGCGCTGCGCGCCGGGCCGGAGGCGGCGCTGCTGCTCGCCCCGCCGCCGCCCGAGGCCCGCGCGGCGATGGAGGCGGCGGTCCTGCCCTTCCTCGACGCCGCGCCCCCCGGCCCGCTCGCCATGCCCGCCGCGCCGCAGGCGCCGCGCCGCGCGCCCCCGCGCCCGGTCGCGAGCGCGGCCGCGCGCACCTGGCGCGTGGCCATCGGCGGCATGCGCCTCGCGCTGCGCGCCACCGAGGACGACCGCGGCGGGCTGCGCGAGATCGCCTTCTCCCTCCCGCGGGAGGGCGCGGCCTCGCGCGCGCTGCACGAGGCGGTGGCGCAGGCGGTCTCGCTCGGCCTCGCCCATGGCGTGCCGCTCGATGCCTTCGTGGAGGCCTTCGCCTATGCCCCGGGCGCGGGCGGGATGGTGGAGGGCGACCCCGGCATCCGCCGCGCCACCTCGGTGCTCGACTGGGCCTTCCGCCGCCTCGCGCTCGACTATCTCGGCCGCGGCGACCTGCCGGACCCGGCCGAGGAGGAGACGCGCGCGCCCGCCGCCGCCCCGCAGCCGCCGCTGCTGCCGCTCGACCTGCCGGCCCAGCCCGCGCCGCGGCGCCGGCCCTTCCGCCACGCGGCCTGAGGCCGCACGCCCCGAACGACCCGCCGGAGAGAGGAACGCCCGCCATGGCCGGACGCATCGAGCAGCGCCTGAAGGAACTCGGCATCACCCTGCCCGTGCCCGCGGCGCCGATCGCCAACTACGTGCCCTACGTCGTGACCGGGAAGCTGGTGGTGATCTCGGGCCAGATCCCGCTGCGCGACGGGGCCGTGGCCTACGCGGGCAAGGTGGGCGAGGCCGTCTCGGCGGAGGAGGGCAAGGCCGCGGCGCGGCTGTGCTTCGTCAACCTGCTCGCGCAGCTCAAGGCGGCGGCGGGGGATCTCGACCAGGTCAAGCGCGTGGTGCGCCTCGGCGGCTTCATCGCCGCCCCGCCTTCCTTCACACAGCATGCGGCGGTGATGAACGGGGCCTCGGACGTCGCGGTGGAGGTATTCGGGGAGGCCGGCCGCCACGCGCGCAGCACGATCGGCGTGCCTTCGTTGCCGGCCGATGCCGCGGTCGAGGTGGAGGGGATGTTCGAACTCGCGTGAGTCATGCTGCGGCGCAGCAAGGAACACGCCGATTCCGCCGCCCTGGCGGGTTGAATCTGTGGCAGAAACCACACGCGCGTTAAAAACGTCCGATAACCCGTTGCGAAGCTTGCTCTCGATCGAGTGATATCTCCCCGTCGGGCAGGAGGGGAGCACGACATGTCTGATCTCACCATGTGGAACGAGGGTGCCGAGGTCGTCGCGGAGACCGAGGACGCCGTCGCTGCGGATCGCTGGACGGCCTTGCTCGGCATCGCCGCGCTGCTGGTCGGCTTCACGGCGGCGCTGGCGGGCGCCTGGCTCGGCTTCGGGATGGCGGAGATGCCCGTCGCGCTGCCGGGCGGGCTGCCGGCCCTGGCGCCCGAGGCGCTGGCGCAGTTCATGGGCCTGACAGGCGGCGTGACGATGCTGCTCGGTGCCGTCAGCCTCTACCGCGCGCCGGGCGGCTGAGGCCGCGCCCGGCACGCCTTGCGCGCCGCGCCGGGCGCGCGACATTGGGCCCATGCCCGATGACGGCCCGGCGCCCCTGACACTGACGCTGCATCGCAGCATCTCCGACATCCCGGCTGCGGAGTGGGATGCCTGCGCGGGGGGCGACAACCCCTTCGTCGGCCATGCCTTCCTCTCCGCGCTCGAGGACAGCGGCAGCGCGGTGCCCGAACGCGGCTGGCTGCCGCAGCACGCGGCCCTGCGCGACGAGGCCGGCAGGCTCGTCGCCTGCGCGCCCTGCTACGCGAAATCCCATTCCCAGGGCGAATACGTCTTCGATCATGGCTGGGCCGACGCGCTGGAGCGCGCGGGCGGGCGCTACTACCCGAAGCTGCAGGTGGCCGTGCCCTTCAGCCCGGTGCCCGGCCCGCGCCTGCTGCTGCGGCCCGGGGCGGGGGTGCCCCCGGCCGCGCTGGCGCAGGCGCTGGTGCAGGCCTGTGAGGCCGTCGGCGCATCCTCGGTCCATGCCACCTTCTGCACCGCGGCCGAATGGGAGGCGCTGGGCGAGGCAGGATGGCTGCAGCGCCTCGGCACCCAGTTCCACTGGCACAATCCCGGCTATGGCTGCTTCGAGGATTTCCTCGGTGCGCTCGCCTCGCGCAAGCGCAAGGCCCTGCGGCGCGAGCGCCGCGACGTGCAGGCCGCGGGCCTCACGCTGCGCTGCCTGCGCGGGGCCGAGATCACGCCGCGCCACTGGGAGGCCTTCCATCGCTTCTACCGCAGCACCACGGACAAGAAATGGGGCCGCAGCGCCTACCTGACCAGGCGCTTCTGGCCGATGCTGGGCGAGCGCCTGGGCGATGCCGTGGTGCTGATGGTGGCCGAGCGCGACGGCGAGCCGGTGGCCGGCGCGCTGAACCTGGTGGGGCGGGAGGCGATCTACGGCCGCAACTGGGGCGCGGTGGTGGACGTGCCCTTCCTGCATTTCGAGCTCTGCTACTACATGGCCATGGACTTCGCGATCGCGCACGGCATCCCGCGCGTGGAGGCCGGCGCGCAGGGCGAGCACAAGATCCAGCGCGGCTATCTGCCGGTGCCGACCTATTCCGCGCACTGGATCGCGCATCCGGGCCTCTCGCGCGCGGTCGCGGACTTCCTGGAACGCGAGCGCCCGGCGATGCGGCGGGAGATGGTGGCCTTGGCGACCCTCTCGCCCTTCCGTCAGGCAGAGGAGGCGTAGGGCGTGGCGAGCCGCCCTTCCTCGCGCGCATCACGGGCGACGTGCCGCGGATCGTGGCGAGGGTGCCGGCTGGGCGCGTGGTGAGCCGCGCGGATGCGGGCGCGCATCGCGACATCACGCCGCGGCATGGCGCGCCTGTCCTTGCGATGCTTGCCCCGATCGTGGCGGCAACGCTGCCCTGGCATCGCGCCGTGGCGGCCGATGGGGCGCTGGGCACGCCGAAGGCCGGCCCGGATGACATGGTACGGCGGGCGGTGCTGGCGGCCGAGGGCGCGGTGTCCAGTCCCGGCGGACGTATCGCCGGCTTCCAGGCGCGGCGCGTGCATGTGGCGGCGCTCCCGCATGGCGTGCCGGTGCAGACGCGCCCGGCCGATGCGCCGGCGGAAGCGGTAGGAGCGCACGGCGTCCCGCGATAGGCTTCGCGGGTGCGCCTCGCCTATCTGCAACTCGCCCTCTCCATGGCGCTGGTCGGCGCGAATGTCGCGGTGGCGAAGCTGCTGGCGGAGGCTCTGCCGATCGCGCTGATCGCCTTCCTGCGCTGCGTGCTGGCGATGGCGGTGCTCTGGCCGCTGGCGCGCCGGATGGATGGGCCGGTGCGCGTGCCGCGCGACGTGGCGCGCAACCTGGCCCTGCAGGCGCTGTTCGGCACCGCGATCTACAATGCCGGCCTGCTCGCCGGGCTTCGGCTGACCACGGCGCTCGAGGGCGGGCTGGTGCTGGCCACGCTGCCGGCCGTGGTCGCGATCGGCGGCGCGGTGCTGCTGCGCGAGAGGCTGCCGGCGCGGCAATGGGCGGCGGTGGCACTCGCCGCGGGCGGCATGGCGGCGATCACGGTGGCGCGCGCGGCGGGCGGGGAGGGCGGGTCGCTGCTCGGCAACCTGCTCGTCTTCGGCGGGGTGCTGGGGGAGGCGGCCTATGTGCTGCTGGCGCGGCGGATCGCCGGGCGCGTGCCGGTGGTGACCGCAAGCCTGTGGATGCAGGGCTTCTCCGCGCTCGTGCTGCTGCCCTTCGCCGCCCCCGGCTTCGGCGCGGTGGCGGCGCTGGCGGATGCGTCGCTCGCGGCGCTGCTGGTGTTCCATTCCCTGACCGCGAGCGTGCTGTGCCTGCTGCTGTGGTATGCGGGGCTGAAGCGCGTGCCGGCGGGCATGGCCGGCGTGTTCACGGCCTTCCTGCCGGGGACCGCGGCGTTGGTGGCGGTGAGCCTGCTCGGCGAGCCCTTCACGACGACGCATGCGGCCGGCTTCGTGCTGATGATGGGCAGCGTGGCGGTGGCGACCTGGCCGCGGCGGGGGGGCAGCGGATGAGGGCGTGGCTGGCGCGCAGCGGCGCGGACCTGCTGGCCGAGGAGCCGGCGGTGACCGCAGGCCTGCTCGCCGCCGCGCAGGCGACGCGCGGGCATCCCGGCATGCCGGAGCAGCAGGTGGCCTGGCAAGGCGCGATCGCCGCGCTGCGCGATGCGTTGCGCGCGGCCGGCGGCGCCGCCTGGACCGTGGCGCTGGAATACGACCTGATGCGCCTCGAGAAACGCGCGGATGCGGTGGTGCTGACCGATCGCGCGATCCTCGTGCTGGAGTTCAAGCAGACCGATGCCTCTCCCGCCGCGCTGGCCGAGGCCGAGGATTACGCCCTGGACCTCCGGGACTTCCATGCCGGCAGCCGCGCCCATCCGATCCTCCCGGTGCTGGTGAGCGGCGGCGTTGCTGGCTTCGCGCCGCCGCGTCAGGCGCCGCTGCTCTGGCACGGCGTTCTGCCGCCGATCGTCTGCGGGCCGGATGGGCTGGCGGCGCTGTTCGGCTGGGTGCAGTCGGCTGCACCGTCCTCGCCCCTGGACGGTGCCGCCTGGCTCAACGCGCCCTATCGCCCGGTGCCGGGCATCGTCGAGGCAGCGACCATGCTGTTCGCGCGGCATGGCGTGGCCGAGATCGCCGCCGCGCGCGCGGATGCCGCGAACCTGCGCGAGACCTCCGAGGCGATCGCCCGCGCGGTGGCGCAGGCGCGGCGCGACCATGCCAAGCGCGTGGTCTTCGTCACCGGGATTCCCGGCGCGGGCAAGACGCTGTGCGGGCTGAACGCGGTGTTCGGCGCGGCGCGGCAGGACGGCGCGGCCTTCCTGACCGGCAATGCGCCGCTGGTCGCGGTGCTGCGCGAGGCGCTGGCGCGCGATGCGGTCGCTCGGTACCGCACCGCCAAGGCGCAGGCGCTGCGCGAGGTGAAGGCGGCGATCCAGAACGTGCACCGCTTCCTCGAGGACGGCGCAGCCCCCGGCGCCGGCGCGCCGCCCGAGCGCATCATCGTCTTCGACGAGGCGCAGCGCGCCTGGGACGAGGCCAAGGCGCGCCGCGGCACCCAGAACCGACCGGGGAGGCTGACCATGAGCGAGCCGGCGCAGACGCTCGACATCATGGGCCGGCATCCCGGCTGGGCGGTGGTGGTGGCGCTGATCGGCAACGGGCAGGAGATCAACACCGGCGAGGCCGGCCTGCGCGAATGGGGCCGCGTGATCGCCGCCGATCCGCGCTGGGGCGCGCTGGCCGCGCGGCGCGTGCTGGAGGCGGCGGACCCGCTGCAGCGCCTGGCCGATGGCGCGCCACCGTGGCTCGCGATCGACCCTGCGCTCGACCTGACGGTGCCTTTGCGCGCGGTGCGCGACGCCTCGGTGGCGGGCTGGGTGGAGGCGGTGCTGGCCGGCGATTCCGCCGGCGCCGCGGCGATCGCGCGCGGCGCGGTGGAGTTCCCCGTGTACCTGTCGCGCGACCTCGATGTGGTGCGCGCGGCGCTGCGCGGCTTCGCGCGCGGGCGCCGGCGCGCGGGGCTGCTGCGGTCCTCGGGTGCCAAGCGTTTGCGCGGCGATGGGCTCGCCGCCGAGGTGCCGGCCGAAGATGTCGCGGACTGGTTCCTCAACGTCTGGCCGGACGTGCGCGCCAGCGATGCGCTGGAAGCCGCAGCGAGCGAATACGCCTGCCAGGGGCTCGAGCTCGACGTGGCGGGCCTGGCGTGGGGCGGCGATCTGGTCTGGCGTGACGGCGCCTGGGCTGCGCGCCGCTTCGCCGGCACGCGCTGGCAGGCGGAACGCAGCGAGGCGCATTACGTGGTGAACACCTATCGCGTGCTGCTGACGCGCGCGCGCGGCGAGACGGTGGTCTGGGTCCCGCGCGGGAGTGCAGCCGACGATCCGTTCCATGACCCGACGCGCGATGCGGCGGCCTATGACGCCGTCGCGGCATTCCTCCTGGCCTGCGGTGCGCGCCCGCTGACCTCCGCGGCGCCCAGGCGCGCCGCAGCCCCGACGCTGCTATGAAGGCCTCCATGCGCCCCCTGCTGATCGCCCTCCTCGCGCTTCTCGCCCTGCCCGCGGCGGCGCAGGAGATCAAGCTCGCCTCCTGGAACATCGCCTGGCTGAACACGCGGCCGGCCGGCCATCCCGACCTGCCGCCCCGCCTCCGCCCGCGCAGCGAGGCCGATTTCGCGCGGCTGCGCGCCTATGCCGAAAGGCTCGCGGCCGATGTCGTGGCGCTGCAGGAGGTGGACGGTCCGCTCGCCGCGGCGCGCGTCTTCGACCAGCGCGCCTACGACTTCCACTTCCCCGCCGAGACCGACATCCAGCGCGCGGGCTTCGCCTGGCGGCGCGAGCTCGAGGTCACGCGCAACCCGGACCTGATGGGCCTCGACACCGCGCCGACGGCGCGGCGTTCCCTGCGGCGCGGGGCCGACATCACCGTCCGCCGGCCGGGCGGGCCGCCGCTGCGCCTGCTCTCGGTGCATCTCGGCGCCGGCTGTTCCTTCAGTTCCGTCCGCCAGCCGAACACCTTCGAATGCCAGCGCCTCGGCCAGCAGGCGGAAGTGCTCGCGGGCTGGATCGCGGAGCGGCGGCGCGAGGGCATCGCCTTCGCCATCCTCGGCGACTTCAACCGCCGCATGGACCGCAACGACGACTTCCTCGCCATGCTGAACGAGGCGGCGCCGCTGCTGCGCGTGAACCAGGGCTTCGCGGACCCGTGCTGGGCGCGCGACGGCGGGGCGCGGCCCTTCATAGACCACATCCTGCTCGGCGGCCCCGCGCGCGGCTGGCTCGTGCGCGACAGTTTCCGCGTGCTGGTCTATGCCGAGCGCGACCCGGCGCTGCGCGACGTGCTGTCCGACCATTGCCCGATCAGCGTGCGGCTCGACGCGCGCTGATGAGCACCGCGCCCGGCTTCGCCCGCATCACGCTGCCGCTCGCGGCGATCAACTTCCTCAACCAGTGCAATCGCGGGATGGTGGCGACGATCGGGCCGCTGCTCGCCATCGAGTTCGGGCTTTCCGCCTCGGAACTCGGGCTGCTGGCCGCCTGCTTCTTCGCGGCCTACGCCGCGGCCCAGCTGCCGATCGGCATCGCCCTCGACCTCTACGGCCCGCGCCGGGTGCAGAGCAGCCTCGCGATCCTCTCGGCCGTGGGCTTCCTGATGAGCGCGGCCGCGCCGGATGTCGTCACGCTCGCGCTGGCGCGCATCGTCTGCGGCTTCGGCCTCGCGGCCGGGCTGATGGCGATGCTCAAGGCCAATTCGCAATGGTATCCGAAGGAGCGCGTGGCGGCGGTCACCGGCGCGGGCCTGTTCCTCGCCGGCATGGGCGGCATGGCGGCCACCGTGCCGGTGCAGTCGGCGATCCCGGTCCTGGGCTGGCGCGGCATCTTCGTGGTGCTGGCGGTGCTGTCGGTGGCGGCGGCGGCCTGGATCCGCGCCTCGGTGCCCGACCGGCCCGCCGCCGCCATGCCGCAGCGGCGCAGCATCGGCAGCGAGATGGCGGAGTTCGGCCGCATCTTCCGCGACCGGCCCTTCCTGCGCTTCCTGCCGGCGATCATGGTGCTCTCAGCGCTCAACTTCACCTTCCAGGGGCTGTGGGCGGGGCCGTGGCTGCGCGACGTGGGCGGGCTCGATGACGGGCTGCGCGCGGTAGGGCTGCTGATCTACGCGCTCGGGATGGTCACCGGCAGCCTCGTGACCGGGCAGGCGGCCTCCTTCGCGCAGGCGCGCGGCTTCTCGCCGATGTTCGTGCCCTATCTCGGCATCGCCGGCGTGCTCGCGGCGCAGGCGGCGCTGATCGCCGCGCCCTCGGGCTTCTGGAACGTGGCGCCGATCTGGTTCCTCTTCTCCTTCTGCGGCTCGGTCGGCGTTGCGGGCTATGCGGCGGTGGGGCAGGGCTTCCCGCCGGAGCTGCAGGGGCGGGTCGCGACCGCGATCAACTTCTCGATGCTGGTGCTGGTGTTCGTCCTGCAGACCGGGATCGGCGCCATCCTCGACCTCTGGCCGCGCACGGCGGCAGGGGGCTGGAACCCGGCCGGCTATGCGGTGGCGCTCGGCGTGACGTTCCTGTTGCAGGCGCTCGCCGCAGCATGGATCGTGGTGGCGCCGAGGGGGAGGGCCGCATGATCACCAAGCGCACCGAGAGGATCCTGGACCGCTACCGCGTCACCGCGGGCAAGGGCTTCCGGTTGCGGGACTGCGACCCCGCCGACACGGGCGGGCTGGACCTCGAGAAGAACCACGCGGCCGAGCTGCTGCAGAAGGGCGTGGAGCGGCTCGCGGAACTGCAGGACATGCTCTACGCGCAGGACCGCTGGTCGCTGCTGTGCATCTTCCAGGCGATGGACGCGGCCGGGAAGGACGGGGCGATCAAGCACGTCTTCTCGGGCGTCAACCCGCAGGGCTGCCAGGTGCATTCCTTCAAGGCGCCCAACGCCATGGAGCTCGACCACGACTTCCTCTGGCGCCATTCCACCGCCCTGCCCGAGCGCGGGCGCATCGGCATCCACAACCGCTCCTGGTACGAGGAGGTGCTGGTGGTGCGCGTGCATCCGCAATTCCTCGAGGGCCAGAAGCTGCCGCCGCGGCTGGTGGGCAAGGCCATCTGGGAGGAGCGGCTCGAGGACATCGCGGCCTATGAACGCTACCTCGCCCGGCAGGGCACGGTGGTGCTCAAGTTCTTCCTCAATGTCAGCAAGGAGGAGCAGAAGCGCCGCTTCCTCTCGCGCATCGAGGAGCCGGCGAAGAACTGGAAGTTCTCGGCGAACGACGTCGCCGAGCGGGCGCACTGGGACGCCTACATGAAGGCCTACGAGGCCGCGATCCGCGGCACGGCGGCGAGGCACGCGCCATGGTTCGTGGTGCCGGCGGACACCAAGTGGTTCACGCGGCTGGTGGTGGTGGCCGCGATCATCGAGGCGCTGGAGGCGCTCGACCTGCACTACCCCAAGGTGACGAAGGCGCAGAAGGCGGCGCTGGAGGTGGCGAGGAAGGCGTTGGTCTAGCCCTCGTTTACCCTGTCCAGCGCATGCAGCGCATAGGTGAAGGCCGCGCCCGCATTCAGCGCGATCGCGACGCCGAGCGCCTCCGCGATCTCCTCCTTCGTCGCGCCTGCGGCCAGCGCCTTGCGCACATGCGCGTCCATGCAGCCCTCGCATTTCGTGGTGATCGCCACCGCCAGGGCGATGAACTCCCGCGTCTTGGCATCGAGGTGCTGCGTCTTCGCCGCGCCGTTCGACAGCGCGACGAAGCCCTTCACGATCTCGGGGTGAAGCTGCCCGAGCTCCTTGCCGCGCTCGCGCAGCGCGGCGGAATAGGCGGGCCAGTCCTTGATGGCGCTCATCGGGCGATCCCCTGCAACGACGAATCGGGCGCGGGGCCGATCCCCCGTGCCCGTCCATCATCGCGCCGGATCGGGTGCGGCGCCACCCGGCCGGCCCGGGCGCTGACCGGCTCCACTGCGCTTCACGGCCGAAGCCAGGCGATCACGACTTGAACCAGGCCCCCCGGCCCCTGCCGGGCTGCCGGGGGCCTCCGCGCCCGGCCTACTGCCCCACGCGCACGAAGCGCAGCGGGAAGTAGTTGTCCGCGAGCTGCTGCAGCGTGATGTTCTGCCGCGCCGCCCAGATCACCACCTGCTGGTGCAGCGGGATGTGCCCGACATCCTCGGCATGGATCCGCATCGCCTGGTTGATCAGCTCCTGCCGCCGGGCGCGGTCGGTCTCGGTGGCGATCTGCTCGACCAGCGCATCGAAGCGCGGGTTCGAATAGCCGCCGGAGTTGAACACCCCGCGCGTGCCGTCGCGCGTGCCCATCAGGTTGAACAGCGCGTTGTGCGCGTCGTAGGTCGGCGGCGTCCAGCCGAGCATGAAGAACGAGGTGTTGTAGCGCGGCCCCAGGATCTCCGCGAAATAGCGCGCGCGCGTCTGCGCGTTGAGCTGCACGCGGATGCCGACGCGCGCGAGCATGGCGACCACGGCGGTGCAGATCGCCTCGTCGTTCACGTAGCGGTCGTTGGGGCAGTCCATGCCGACCTGGAAGCCGTTGGGGTAGCCGGCCTCGGCGAGCAGGCGGCGCGCCTCCTCGGGGTTCGGCCGCACGCGGAGCGCGCGATCCAGCTCCTCGGTGTGGCCATTCACGCCCGGGCCGATCATCAGCGCGGTCGGGCGCGCCTGGCCGCGCATGACGGTGCGCGCGATCGCCTCGTTGTCGATGGCGAGCTGCATCGCCCGGCGCACGCGCACGTCGCGGAAGGGGTTGCGGCCGCGCACGTCGGACTTCAGCAGCTCCTCGCGGCTCTGGTCCATGCCGAGATAGATGGTCCGCAGCTCGGCCTGCTGGTGGATGCGGATGCCGGGGCTGCGCGAAAGGCGGTCGGTGTCCTGGGGCGGCACGGTATAGACCATGTCCACCTCGCCGCTGATCAGCGCGGCGACGCGCGTCGCGTCATTGGCGATGACGTTGAACTCGACGCGGGTGAGATTGTGCTCCGGCCGGTCCCACCAGGCGGGGTTGGGGGCGAGGACGGTGCGCCGGTCGGGCTCGCGGCTGACGAGCACGAAGGGGCCGGTGCCCATGGCGTTGCGGGTGGCGAAGTTCTCCGCCCGCTGGGTCAGGTCCGCGACGCGCTGGGCGCTGTTCCGCTCGGCCCAGGCGCGGGACATGATGCCCCAGCCGGTGATCTCCTCGACGAAGATCGGGTTGGGGCGATGCGTCTCGAACTCGATGACGGAGGGGGAGACGACCCGCGCCTCCTTCACCGAGGCGAAATAGGCGGTGATGTTCGAGCCCGGCCCCCGCGCCCGCTCGAAGGAGAAGAGCACGTCGTCGGCGCTCAGCGGCGTGCCGTCCGAGAAGCGCACGCCCTCGCGCAAATGGAAGCGCCAGACGGTGGGGGAGGGCTGTTCCCAGCGCGCGGCGAGCGCCGGCTCGACGGCGAGCTGCCGGTTCCGCCGCACCAGCGGCTCGTAGATGTTGGCGTTGAAGGAGAGGAGGAAGGTCTCGTTCCGCGCGTAGGGATCCATCGAGTTGACGTCGCCGTCATTGGCCCAGCGGAAGGTATTGGCCTGCGCGGCGAGGGTGGTCCCGGCGAACAGGGCTGCGGCGGCGAGAAGCGATCGGCGCGGCATCGGCGGCTCCGTGAGTTTATCGTGAAAACAGCGTTAGCCCGTTTCGCGCATCACGAAAAGAGCGCACCAGACATGCGCGCAAAACGCAACGGGGCGCCACCCCTGCGGGTAGCGCCCCGTCCTGTTTCGCGTGCTGCGGGAAGTCAGGCGGCGCGCAGCGCCTTGGGCAGTTCCGCGAGGCTCTGTTCGACCAGCGCCGCATCCGCGGCCGCGTCAATCCCCTCGCGCAGCACCGCGCGCGCCGCCGCGGCGGCGATGTCGGCCGCGGCAATGCGCACATCGGCCACCGCGCTTGCCTCGGCGGCGGCGATGCGGTCGAGCGCCATGCGCTCGCGGCGCTTCGCGGCGGCCTCGGCCTCGGCCGCGGCGGCCTCGGCGATGCGCTCGGCCTCGGCGCGGGCGCGGGCGAGCAGCTCCTCCGCCTCGCGGGCGGCGGCCTGACGCTCGGCCTCGGCGGCCTGCATCATCTGCTCGGCCTGGGCGCGCAGCTCGGCCGCCTCGTCGAGCTGGCGGCGGATGCCCGCGGCCTTGGCGTCGAGCGCCGAAGTCGCCACCGCCCACAGCTTCTTGCCCAGCAGGGCGAAGAACAGGACGAAGGAGACGGCGACCCAGAACTTCGGATCAGACATCATGCCCTCCCGCGCGCGGCGAGTTCACGCCCGACCGCCGCCTCGATGGCGGCGCGGTCGGCCCGGCCGACGAGCTTGCTCACCAGCGCCTCCGCCGTGTCGGCCGCGACCCCGCGCAGCGCGCCCATCGCGGCGGCGCGGGCGGCCTCGATGCGCGCCTCGGCCTCGGCGATCTGCGCGTTCAGCCGCGCGGTGAGCGCGTCCGCCTTCGCATCCGTCTCGGCCTGGGCCGCCTGCAGCGCGGCGGCCACCTGCGCGCGGGCGGCGGCGCGGGCCTCCTCCGTCGCGGCGCGATGGGCGGCCATCGCGGCATCGGCCTCGGTCTTGGCCGCCTGCGCGGCCTCGAGGTCGGCGGCGATGCGCGCCTGGCGGTTCTCGATCACCGCACCGACGCGCGGCAGTACCACGCGGGACATCAGGTAGATCAGCGCGGCGAAGATGATGAGCTGCCACACCACCTGGCCGACCAGCAGCCGGCCCTGCTCGGGGTGGCCGAAGGCGAGCTGGGGCATGCCCTCGACGGGCACGCTGCTCGTGCTCGCGGCCATCGCCGCGGCGGGCAGGATGGCGGCCAGGGCCGCCAGCAACGTCACTCGGCGCATCGCCGTTCTCTCCTCGCCTCGATGCCCGGATGAAAGGCCGCCCGGGCAGGCCCGCACGCCCCGCCGCGCCCGGATGGGCGGGCGGGGCAGCGGCATCAGGCGAACAGGATGAGGAAGGCGATCAGCAGCGCGAAGAGCGCCACGGCTTCCGTCAGCGCGAAGCCCAGGATGCCGATCGGGAAGACCGCGTCACGGGCCGCCGGGTTGCGCGCCACGCTGTTGATCAGCGAGGAGAAGATGTTGCCGATGCCGAGACCAACGCCGAAGAGGGCGATGACGGCGATACCGGCCCCGAGGGCCTTCGCGGCGGCGACTTCCATGATCAAATCCTTCCTTGCATGGAGGTTCTGAACGTACGCGTGCGCAGATGCACCCCGGTCACATGGCGGGTCAGTGCAGGTGCACCGCGTCGTGCAGGTAGATGCTGGTCAGGATCGCGAAGACGTAAGCCTGCAGGAACGCGACCAGGAACTCGAAGCCCACGAGGGCGACATTCACCGCGAGCGGCATCGCGGCCACGAAGGGGCCGATGGCGCCGAGGCCGCCGAGCAGCACGACGAAGGTGGCGAACACCTTCAACATGACGTGGCCCGCGACCATGTTCGCGAAGAGGCGCACCGAGAGGCTCACCATGCGCGAGAGGTAGGAGATCACCTCGACCGGGATGATGATCGGCGCCAGCCACACCGGCGCGCCCTCGGGGAAGAAGTAGGAGAAGAAGTGCATGCCGTGGCGCTTCAGCGCGATCACGGTCACCGCCACCCAGACCACAACGGCGAGCGTCAGCGTCACCATGATGTGGGAGGTGTAGGTGAAGGCGTAGGGCAGCATGCCGAGCAGGTTGCCGAACAGCACGAACATGAAGATCGAGAAGACGAAGGGGAAGTACTTCTTGCCCTCGTCGCCGACCTGGTCGCGCACCATCCCCGCCACGAACTCGTAGGCCGATTCGCCCAGCGCCTGCAGGCGCCCCGGCACCATCGCGCCGCGGTCCGCCGTCGCCTTCATCAGCCAGAAGGTCAGCACCACGGCGATGACCATGAACAGGTTCGACTGGCTGAAGGAGACCGCCCAGCCGAACACGCCGCCCACCGGCGACAACTCGAACTGGCTCAGAGCGTCGATCGTCTTGCCTTCGACAGCCACCGGCAGATCTCCCGTCCGTCACTCGTCTCGCGCGCGCGAACGCGGACGCGGGTTGAACAGGCGATACACGTTCAAGACCCCGGCCACGCTGCCCAGGACGAAGAACACCAGGAAGAGCCAAGGCCAAGTCCCGAGCCAGCGGTCGAGCGCGAAGCCCAGACCGACGCCGACGACCAGGGCCGAGACCACCTCGACCCCCGCGCGCAGACCGAAGCCCCAGGGGCTCTGCGGCGCGGGCCCGCCCTTCACGGGCTTGTCCAGGCCCTCGCGGGCCCTGGCCTGCCGCAACCGCTCCTCGAAACTGTCGCGCTCGTTCACCTTCGCTCCCTGGCGGAACCCCGCCGGAAGGCAGGCGGCGCTTTACGGTCAGCCCCCCGGGCTGTCAAGCCTATGCGGCGTTGCAGCAAGGCGGAAAGCCACCGCCCGGCGCGGCTCAGGCCGCGACCGGCCCCTCGGCCATCTGCACCGCCTGGCCGAGATCCACGCTCAGCAGCCGCGACACGCCGCGTTCCTGCATGGTGACGCCATAGAGGCGGTGCATCCGCGCCATGGTCAGCGGGTGGTGCGTCACCACCAGGAAGCGCGTGCCCGCCTCGGCCGCCATGGCGTCGAGCAGGTCGCACAGCCGCTCCACATTCGCGTCGTCGAGCGGCGCGTCCACCTCGTCCAGCACGCAGACGGGGGCGGGGTGGCAGCGGAACACCGCGAAGATGAGCGAGAGCGCCGTCAGCGCCTGCTCCCCGCCCGAGAGCAGCGAGAGCGTGGCGAGCCGCTTGCCCGGCGGCTCGGCATAGATCTCGAGCCCCGCCTCCAGCGGATCATCGGAGCCCACCAGCGCGAGATGCGCCCGCCCGCCGCCGAACAGGCGCGTGAACAGCGTGCGGAACTCCGCATCCACGCGGTCGAAGACCTCGCGCAGCCGCTCCCGCCCCTCGCGGTTGAGGTGCCCGATGGAGCCGCGCAGCTTGGCGATCGCGGCACTCACCTCGTCGCGGTCGGCGGTGATCTGGCGGATGCGTTCCTCGATCTCGGCCACCTCGATCTCGGCGCGCAGGTTGACCGGGCCCATCTCCTCCCGCTCGCGCGCGAGGCGCTCGACCTTGCGCCGCGCCTTCTCCTCGGCGGCGTCGGAGAGTTCCTCCGGCGGCGCGGGCAGCTCGGCGCCCTCGCCCAGCCGTTCGGCGATTCGCGTGGCGACCGCCTCGGCCGCGGTGGCGGCGGCCTCGAAGGCGCCCTCGGCGCGCACCTGCCCCTCGCGGGCGGCGGCGAAGGCGGCATCGGCGCGGCGGCGCTCCTCGGCCGCTCGGCGCAGCCGGGCCTCGGCCTCGGCCAGCGCGCCCGCCGCGGCGGCATGCGCGGCCTCGGCCTCGGCGAGCAGGGCGGCGGCGGCCGCGCGCCGCGCCGCGGCGGCCTCGGGGGCGCCGGCGAGCGAGCCGCGCTCCGCCTCGGCCTCCGCGCCGCGGCGGCGCAGTTCCACCACGCGCGCCTCGGCATCCGCGCCGCGCGTCGTCCACAGCGCGGCTTCCTCGGCCACCGCGGCCCGGCGGGAGGCGACGCGGCCGGCCTCGGCGGCCAGCGCCGCGATGTCGCTGCGCGCCTGCACCTCGGCGGCGCGGGCGGCGGCGAGCCTGTCGCGCGCGGCCGCGACCGCGGCGCGCAGCGCCTCGAGGTCGGGCAGCGCCGTCTCGGCCGCGCGCGTCTCGGCCTCGACGGCCTCGGCCTCGGCCAGTTCGGCCGCGAGGCGGAGCAGTTGCGGCTCCAGCGCGGCGAGCCGGCTCTCGGCCTCGGCGGCGCGGGCGGCGAGCGTCGCCTCGTGCTGGCGGGCGCCGCGCAGCGTCGCCTCGGCGGTGCGGCGCGCCTCGCGCGCGGCGTGCTCGGCGGCCTGGGCGCGGGTCTCGGCGGCGGCGGCCTCCTCGGCGGCGCGGCGCAGCGCGGGCAGGTCGGGCAGGGCGGCGATGGCGGCCCAGGCGGCCTCCTTCGCGGCCTCGGCCTCGGCGCGCTCGGTCAGCAGGCGCGCGAGCTGCGGCTCGATGGCGGCGAGGCGGCTCTCGGCCCGCGCGTGGCGGGCGGACAGCGCCGCCTCCTGCTCGCGCGCCGCGGCGAGCGCGGCCTCGGCGCGGGCGCGTCCGGCGCGCGCGGCCTCCTCGGCGGCGCGCGCCTCCTCCTCGCCGGCGGCGGCCGCGGCGCGGGCGGCCTCGGCGGCGGCGGCCTCGGCCTCCGCCCTGTCGAGGCGCGCCTCGGCCGCGCGCAGCGCGTTGCGCTGGGCAAGCCGCACCGCGCCCGGCGTCGGCGCGCCGGCGCGGTGGGTGTGCCCGTCCCAGCGCCACAGCGCGCCATCCTCGGTCACCAGGGCCTGGCCGGGGCGGAGCGCGGCCTGCAGCGCCGCGCCGTCGGCCCCTTTCGGCAAAAGCCCCACCTGCGAGAGCGCGCGGGCGAGCGCGGCCGGCGCCTCGACCAGCCGCGAGAGCGGCACCGCCCCGCCGGGGAGAGGGGCGGCGGATTCGAGCGGCGGCAGGGCGCGCCAGAAGCGCGGCGCGCCTTCCTCGGCGGGGCTTTCCAGCGCCTCGCCCAGCGCCGCGCCGAGCGCCGCCTCGAGGCCCGCCGGCACGCCGACGGCATCGAGCACCGGCGCGGCCGCGCCCGGTTCGCGGGCGCTCAGCATCTCGGCCAGCGCGGCGACCTCCGCGCTCGCGCGGGCGCGCTCGGCGGCGGCAGCGGCGGCGGCGCGGCCGGCCTCGGCATGGGCGGCGGCGGCCCAGGCGCGCAGCGCCTCGGCCTTCTCGAGCGCGGCACCCGCCTGCTCCACCGCCTCGCCCGCCGCGGCGAGCGCGGCGGCGGCGGCGGCGCGCTCGGCTTCGGGGATGATCTCGGCCGCGGCGGCGTCGCGCTCGCGCGCGGTCGCCTCGTGCTGGGCGGCGATGCGCGCGAGGCGTTCCTCGGCCGCGGCGCGGGCGGCCTCGGCGCGGGCGGCCTCGGCTGCGGCCTCGGCGGCGGCGCGGCGGGCGGCGGCCTGGGTCTCGGCGGCGGCGGCGCGGGCCGCCTCGGCCTGTTCGAGGGCGATGCGCGCGGCCTCCAGCGCGGCCTCGGCGGCGGCGACCTCGGCGGCGGCCTCGGCGCGGGCCTCGGCGGGGATGCGGGCGAGGGCGGCGGCGTCGCGCTCGGCGGCGAGGCGCGCATGCCCCTCCCGCGCGCGCGCCAGCCGGGCCTCGGCGGCCATGCGCGCCTCGGCGGCGGCCTGGGCGCGGGCGGCGGCCTCGGCGGCCTGCTCGGTGGCGGATTCGGCGGCGCGCTCGGCCTCGCGCGCGGCGGCCTCGGCGGCGGCAAGGGCGGCCTCGGCGGCCTCGCGGCGGCCGGGCAGGCCGCGCTCGACCGCCTCCAGCGCCTCGGCCTCCTGCGCAAGCCGCTCGCGCGCCGCATCGGCATCGCGCAGCACGCCCTCGGCATGGGCGAGGTCGCGCCGCAGTTGCGCGAGGCGCGCCTCTGCCGCCTCCAGCGCCTCGCGGGCGCGGCGTTCCTCGGCCTCGAGCCCCTCGGTCTCGACGCGGCGGCGCTCGAGCGCGGTGCGCGCCTCCGCCTCGGCAGCGCGGGGGGCGGGGATGGCCTGCTCGGCCTCGAAAGCGGCAATGGCGGCGCGCTCGGCCTCGGCCTCGGCGGCCCGCACGGCGGCGCGGGCCTCGGCGAATTGCTGGTCGGCCAGGCGCTGCGCGGCATCGGCGCGGGCGGCCAGGATGGCGAGCCATTCGCCCTCGGCCTGCCGCACCAGGCCCGAGAGATTGCGGTAGCGGTTGGCCTGCCGCGCCTGGCGCTGCAGCCCCTGGCGCTGGGCCTCGAGCTGGCCGAGCAGGTCCTCGGCGCGGGCGAGATTGGTCTCGGCCTGGCGCAGCTTCAGTTCCGCCTCGTGCCGGCGGGCGCGCAGCCCGGCGATGCCGGCCGCCTCCTCGAGCACCGAGCGGCGTTCCTCGGGCTTGGCGCCGATCAGCGCCGCGACGCGGCCCTGGCTGACCATGGCCGAGGCCCGCGCGCCCGAGCCGATATCGGCGAACATGGTCTGCACGTCGCGCGCGCGCACCTCGCGGCCGTTCACGCGGAAGGCGCTGCCCTGGCCGCGGGTGATGCGGCGGACGATCTCGAGTTCCGGCTGCTCGTGGTTGGGCGGCGGGGCGAGGCCCTCGGCGTCCTCGAGCTGCAGCGTGACCTCGGCGAGGTTGCGCCCGGGCCGCGTCGCGGTGCCGGCGAAGATGACGTCGTCCATCTCGCCCCCGCGCATGGCCTTGGCGGAGGTCTCGCCCATCGCCCAGCGCAGCGCCTCGACGACGTTGGACTTGCCGCAGCCATTCGGGCCGACGATGCCGGTCAGGCCGGGCAGGACCTCGACGGTCGTCGCCTCGGCGAAGGACTTGAACCCGGCGATGCGGATGCGCGAGAGGGTCGCGCGCACCGCCGCGAGGCGCTGGGCCTCGCTGCGCGGCGCGCCTTCCTCCTCCTCCCCCGGCTCGTGGGAGGGCGGGGGCAGCGACCCGTCCGCCGTCACGGCGTCGCGGCCTCGCGGGCGAAGCGGTCGAAGCCGATATTGCCGCTGACGACACGGCGGCCGAAGACGAAGGTCGGCGTCGCCTGCACGTTGAACTCGCGCCCACCGGCCTGCGCCTCGAGGATGATGGCGCGGGCGAGGTCGTCATCCGCCCAGGCGGCCTCGAAGGCGGCGGGGGCCATGCCGGCCATGGCCGCGATCTTGCCGATCTCCGCCTTGTGGTCGGCGCCGCGGGCATAGGCCCAGCGGTCCTGGGTGGTGAAGAGGGCGGTCAGGAACGCCTCGTAGCGGTCCTCGGGGAAGGCGCGGGCGACCGCGTGCGCGCGCAGCGCCACCTGGTCGAGCGGGAAATCGCGCCAGACCATCCGCACCCGGCCCGTCTGCACCAGTTCCGCCCGCACCCGCGGCCAGGTGTCGCGATGGAAGGCGCCGCAATGGCTGCAGGTGAGGGAGAAGAACTCCAGCACCGTGACCGGCGCCGAGGCATCGCCCATGGCGCGCAGGCCCATCCGCGGATCGGCCTGCTGCGCCAGCGCCGGGCCCGCGGCCAGGAGGCCGCCGGCAGCCGCGAGCAGGGTTCGACGCTGCGTCATCATCCATTCTCTCCCTCGTTCCGGCCGCCGTCGGAGGATGGGGGGCGGCGGCCGGGACGGATATGGTGATCCGCGGCGGGACCGGGACTCGGGACCGCCGGCTATCCGTTCCGATAGACGCCGCGGGCCATTCTTGCCAGCGCCGCGCGCAACTCGGGGGAGCCGACCCCATCGAGCGCCGATTCGACCCGTGCCGGCAGGGGCTGCGGGGCGGATTCGCGCCGCGCCGGCGGGGCGGCGGCGCGCGGCGGCTGCTGGACGAATCGGAACCGTTCCACCGCCACCCGCCCCAGCGCCGCATTGATCCGCCCTGCGAGCTGCGGGGCGAGGTGCTGCAGCTCCATCGCCACCGGCCCGGAACAGGCGAGCGTCAGCGTGCCCTGGGCGAGGCGCAGCGGCTGCGACACCGCGGCGATGGCAGGCCCGACCAGCGCCGGCCAGTCCGCCAAGATCTGCGCCCCGGCGGGGCTCTTGCGCTTGAAGGCGGGGCGTGTGAGGGCGGGCACCAGGGCGCCGAGCGGCCTCGGCCCGCCCAGGAAGCGCCGCTGGTCCTCGTTCCGTGCCATACCGTGCCCCCTCCGCCGCCGATCTCCTCGCCTGGTACGACCGGCACCGGCGGGACCTGCCCTGGCGCGCGGCCCCCGGGCAGGCACGCGATCCATACCGCATCTGGCTCTCGGAGGTGATGCTCCAGCAGACCACCGTCGCCGCGGTCGGGCCGCGCTATGCGCGCTTTCTCGCGCGCTTCCCCTCGGTCGAGGCGCTGGCGGCGGCGGACTGGGAGGAGGTGGCGGAGGAATGGGCCGGCCTCGGCTACTACGCCCGGGCGCGCAACCTTCATGCCTGCGCGCGGGCGGTCGCGGCGGCGGGCGGCTTCCCGTCCGACACGGCGGGCCTTTCCGCCCTGCCCGGCATCGGGCGCTACACGGCGGCGGCGGTCGCGGCCATCGCCTTCGACGCGCCGGTGGTGCCGGTGGATGGCAATGTCGAGCGGGTGATGGCCCGGCTGCACGCGGTCGAGACGCCGCTGCCCGCCGCCAAGGCCCGGCTTTCGGCGCTCGCCGCCGCCTTCATGGCCGAGCCCGCCGCCCGCGCCCGGCCGGGGGATTTCGCGCAAGGCCTGTTCGACCTCGGCGCCACGCTCTGCACCCCGCGCAGGCCCGCCTGCGCGCTCTGCCCCTGGCAGGCGGGCTGCGCCGCGCGGGCCGCGGGCATCGCCGCCGACCTGCCGCGCAAGGCGGCCAGGCGCGCCCGCCCGCTGCGCCACGGCGCGCATTTCCTGCTGACGGACGAGGAAGGGCGCATCCTGCTGCGGCGGCGCCCGGCGCGCGGGCTGCTCGGCGGGATGCTCGAACTGCCCGGCACGCCCTGGCGCGACGAACCCTGGCCCGAGGCCGAGGCGCTGCCCCATGCCCCGCTCGCCGCGCCCTGGCGCCGGCTGCCCGGCGTCGCGCGGCACGGCTTCACGCATTTCGAGCTCGAGATGGTCCTCTACGCCGCCCGCCACCCGGGCGGGCCACCGCCCGGGGGCGAATGGCGCGAGCCCGCGGCGGCGGCGGCGGCCGTGCCCTCGGTCATGCGCCGCCTGCTCGCCCTCGCCGCGGAGGCCCCCTGATGCGCGAGGCCGCCTGGCTGAACGCCGAGCGCGTGCGGGCCTATGGCCTCGGCTACGCGGTCTTCGCCCTGTGGGTGCTGGGCGACACCGTGGTCGGCCTGCTCGGCTGGCGGGACATGCCGCCGGGCGATGCCGATTTCCTCTCCTTCTTCGCCGCCGCGCGGCTGGCGCTGGAGGGCCGGCCCGAGGCGGCGTGGGACCGCGCCGCCCATGCGCTCGCGCAGACCGCCGCGCAGGGCACGCCCGGGCGCTACTACGCCTTCTTCTATCCGCCGACCTACCTGCTGATCTGCCTGCCGCTCGGCCTGCTGCCGCTGCTGCCGGCCTTCGCCGCCTGGGTGGCGGCGACCGCGGGCGCGCTGCTCGCCGCGCTGCGCGCCTGGGTGCCGGGCGGCGGCTGGGTCGCGGTGATGCTCGCGCTGCTGGCCCCGGCCTCGGTGATCAACGCGACGCACGGCCAGAACGCCTTCCTGACCGCGGCACTGCTCGCCGCCGCCGGCCTCGCGCTGGACCGGCGGCCGGCGCTGGGCGGCGCGGCGCTCGCGACCCTCGCCTTCAAGCCGCAACTGGGGCTGCTGGTGATCCCGGCGCTGCTCGCCGCGCGGCGCTGGGCGGTGCTGGCCTGGGCCACGGCCACGGGGCTCGGCTGGGTCGCGCTCTCGCTGCTCGCCTTCGGGCCGGAGGCGTGGTGGGCCTTCCTCGCGCGGCTGCCCGATGCCGGCGCGGCGATGGCGAGCGGGGATCTCGAGGCCTGGAAGCTGCAGAGCGTGCAGGCCATGGCGCTGACCTTCGGCATCCCGCGCGGCGTCGCGACCGCCTTGCAGGCGGCGGTGGCGCTGGCCGCGGTGGCGGCGGTGGCGTGGTCGCTGCGCCGCCGCCCCGGCGGGCGGGCCGAGGCCGCGGCGATCGCCGCCGGCGCGCCGCTCGTCACCCCCTTCGTCTTCTCCTACGACCTGGTGCTGCTGCTGGTGCCGCTGGCCTTCCTGGCGGGGGAGGGGCGGCGCGGCGGCTTCCTGCCCTGGGAGAAGGCCGGCGTCGCGCTGGCCTGGCTGCTGCCGGGCGTCTCGCTCGGCCTCGGCATCCATGCCGGGATCAGCCTCGGGCCGCTGCCGGCGGCGATGCTGCTGCTGCTGGTGCTGCGGCGGCTGCGCGCGGCCTGATCTTCCGCGCAGCACGCCGCGAAGGCGGAGGCCCCGCGCGCCGCCACTGGCCTTGCCACCATGCGGGGGCCTCGCCCGCGGCACCGAACGCCCGCCCCGCGAGCGGGGCGCCGGCACGGGGGCTCACGGGGCGGAGCGGCCGTTCAGCCCCGGGCCCGCGCCGCCGTCCAGAGGAAGGCCGCGGCCGTCGCGCCGGCCAGCACCAGCGCCGCGACGATCAGCAGCGCCGTCTGCTGCACGAAGGCGAGCAGCGGGACGGAGACGGCGAGCAGTGCGCCGACCGCCACGATCCGCCAGGATCCCGCATGCACCCCCGCGACGAAGGTGCCGAGGGCGAGCAGCAGCAGCAGCCCGATCTCGGTCGAGCGGCCGGGCATCACCGCCTGCACCTCGGGCCGGAACAGCAGCAGCATGGCGATCAGGAAGGCCGCCCAATGCGCCGCCTGGGTCCAGACGAGGCGAATGCGCCCGCCGCGGTCCGGCGCGCCGGCCCAGCCGGCGACCACGCAGAGCAGGCCGAAGCAGGGCGTCAGGATCTTCCAGTAGAGCGCGCTCGGCGCCGTCGAGAAGGCGGCATAGGCGACGCCGCCGAAGGCGCCGGCCAGCATCAGGATGTAGGGCGCCTGGCCGATGATCTCCCCGGTGAGGCTGCGGGGCGGCGCCGCGTCCGGAGGCGGCCCGGCCGGCATCGGCGGCGGCGGGGGCGTGGCGGGCGCGCCGGGTCCGGTTTCGCTCATGCTCGGCTTTCCCTTCTCAGCCTGCCGTGGCGCGCAGCCAGGCTTCGCGCAGTTCGTCGAGCACGCGCAGCCGCCCGTCGCGGCCCTCGATGTGCCAGAACAGCCAGCCATTGCAGGAGGGCGCCTCCTGCACCGCCGCGCCGACCTTGTGGATCGAGCCGGTCGCGAGGCCGCAGCGCAGCGTGCCGTCGGCGCCGACCACCGCCTCGAAGCGCCTCTGCCGGTCGTAGAGCTTCGCCCCGGCGGGCACGAGGCCGTGCTCGACCAGCGTGCCGAAGGGGATGCGCGGCTGCTCCTTGCGCGAGGGCAGGGCGGCGGCGGCCTCCTCGGGCGCGGGTTCGGTCGCGGCGATGCGCGCCATCGCGGCCTCGGCGTAGGTCTGCTCGCGCTCGATGCCGATGAAGCGGCGGCCGAGGCGCCGCGCCACCGCCGCGGTGGTGCCGGAGCCGAGGAAGGGGTCGAGGATCACCTCCCCCGGCGCAGTGCAGGCGAGGATGACGCGATGGAGCAGCGCCTCGGGCTTCTGCGTCGGATGCAGTTTCGCGCCCTTGGCGTCGCGCAGCCTCTCCCCGCCGGTGCAGAGCGGGATCAGCCAGTCGCTGCGCATCTGCAGGTCGTCGTTGAGCGCCTTCATGGCCGCGTAGTTGAAGCGGTAGCGGGAATCGGGGCTGCGCGCGGCCCAGATCAGCGTCTCATGCGCGTTGGTGAAGCGGCGGCCGCGGAAGTTCGGCATCGGGTTCGACTTGCGCCAGATCACGTCGTTGAGGATCCAGTAGCCGAGATCCTGCAGCGCGGTGCCGAGCCGGAACACGTTGTGATAGGCGCCCATCACCCAGATGGTGCCGTCCTTGCGGAGCACGCGCCGGCATTCGGCGAGCCATTCGCGCGTGAAGGCGTCGTAGGCGGGCAGGTCCGCGAAGCGGTCCCATTCATCGTCCACGCCGTCCACCAGCGAATCATCGGGCCGGCGCAGCGTGCCCTTGAGCTGCAGGTTGTAGGGCGGGTCGGCGAAGATGGCGTGCACGCTCGCCGGCGGCAGGTGCTTCAGCCACGCGATGCAATCCCCGACCAGAACCTGGTCGAGCGGCAGATCGATCTGCGTCCCCACTCCGCGAAACCCCGTCCCCCGACGCGAAGGCCGCAGAATCGCTTGTGCGACTCGGCGGGTCAACCATTCGCTTGCGGCGGGCGCGGCGCCTGCCGCGCGTGCTCAGCGCAACAGCGCGTCCACCGGGCCGAAGCCGCGGCGGTGGTGCGGACAGGGCCCGAGCCTCGCCAGCGCCTCGCGATGCGCGGCCGTCGGGTATCCGGCATGGCGCGCGAAGCCGTAGCCCGGCCAGCGCGCATCGAGCCGCGCCATGGCCCTGTCGCGCGTGACCTTCGCGAGGATCGAGGCCGCGGCGATGGACAGCGAGATCCCGTCCCCGCCCACCACGCAGCGCGTGGGGCAGGGCAGGCGCGGCGGCTGGTTGCCGTCCACCAGCGCGAGGTCCGGCCGCGCGGGCAGGCGCGCGACGGCGCGCGCCATGGCGAGATGGGTCGCGCGCAGGATGTCGAGCCGCCCGATCTCGGCGGCCGAGGCGGCGGCGATGGCGGCGGCGAGCACGCCCTCGCGCGCGGCCTCGCGCAGCGCGGCCGCGGCGGCCGCGCGCCGCGCCGCGCTCAGGCGCTTGGAATCGTCGAGCAGCGCGACGAGCGCCGCCGGCGGGGCGCGCAGGAAGGCCACCGCCGCCGCGACCACCGGCCCGGCGAGCGGCCCGCGCCCGGCTTCGTCCACGCCGGCGACAAGGCCGTGGCCGGCTTCGAGGGTGAGGTCGGGGCGCGCGCGACTCATCGCGCGGAGCCTACCACGCCCCCCGGTTTCACGGGTGCGCGCGGCGGCGGTAGGCTGCACCAGACCGGCACGGCGGAGCACCAGGCGGATGAACGGCAGCGGCCCCCAGACCATGCGCGCGGAGGCCTTCTGCGCCCGCTTCGGCCTCAGGCTTCCCATCCTGCTCGCGCCCATGGCCGGCGTGCCGGCCCCCGCGCTCTCGGCCGCCATCGCCTCGGCCGGCGGGATGGGCGCGGTGGGCGCGCTGATGATGACGCCGGAGGCGATCGCGGACTGGGCGCGCGCCTTCCGCGCGGCGTCGAATGGCGGATTCCAGGCCAATCTCTGGATCCCCGACCCGCCGCCCGCGCGCGACACGGCGCGGGAGGCCGCGATGGCCGAGTTCCTCGCCCGCCACGGCCCGCGCCCGGCCATTCCCGAACCGCCCTTCCTGCCGGATTTCGAGGCGCAATGCCGCGCCATCCTCGACGTGCGGCCGGCCGTGATCTCCTCGATCATGGGCGTCTTCCCCGAATGGATGGTCGCCGAGGCCAAGGCGCGCGGCATCGCCTGGTTCGCCACCGCGACCACGCTGGCCGAGGCGCGGGAGGCGGTGGAAGCCGGGGCGGATGCGATCGTGGCCCAGGGTGCGGAGGCCGGCGGGCATCGCGGCGCCTTCGACGCGGCGGCGGCCGAGGCGCAATTGACCGGCGGCCTCGCGCTGATCCCGCGCCTCGCGGATGCGCTGGAGGTGCCGGTGATCGCCACCGGCGGCATCGCGGATGCGCGCGGCATCGCCGCGGCGCTCACGCTTGGGGCGAGCGCGGTGCAGATCGGCACCGGCTTCCTGCGCTGCCCGGAAGCGGCGATCCACCCCGCCTGGGCCGAGGCGATCGGCGCAGCGGAGCCGGAAGGCACGATGCTGACGCGCGTCTTCTCCGGCCGGCTCGGGCGCGGGATCGGCAATGCGGTGGTGCGCGCCGCGGCCGCGGCCGGCGCGCCGCCGCCCGCGCCCTATCCCGTGCAGCGCGCCCTCTTCGGCCCGGTGCGCGCGGCGGCCGAGAAGGCCGGCAACCCGGATGCGATGCAGATGTGGGCCGGGCAGGGGGCGCGCCTTGCCGCGGCGGAACCGGCCGGGACGCTGGCCGCGCGGCTGTGGCAGGAGGCGCGGGCGCTGCTGCCGTGAGGGAAGGTCGGAGCGAACGCCCCCGGCCTTCCGCGCCCGCGCCCGTTCACCGCCCCGCCCCGCGCGGCAGCAGCAGCCAGCCGGCCAGCCCGGCCAGCAGCGCCGCCCCCAGCACTGCGAAACCCGCCCGATAGGCCGCTTCCGGCCGCGCCCCCGCGACTTCCGGGAACAGCCCCACCACCGCCCCCACCAGCAGCGGCAGCAGCGCCGAGCCCAGAACCTGCGCGAGGTTCACCGTCGTCGCCCCGCGCCCGATGAGGTGGTCCGGGAACAGGGACCGCGCCTCGGCCACCACCAGCACCGGGAAGGCCGAGAACAGCACCAGCAGCACGAGCAGCGCCAACGCCAGGCCGAGCGGCGCGCCCGGCAGCAGCGCGAGGCCGAGGAGCACGCCCGCCGCCAGCCCCGCGCCCCAGGCCACGATCGGCCGCCGCGAGCCGATGCGGCGTTCGAGCGGACCGATGGCCAGCAGCCCCACCGGCATGGCCAGCCCCATTGCCGCCAGCGCCCAGCCCCGCCCCGCCGCATCGAGCCCATGCACATCGGCGAGATACGGCCCCGCCCAGAGCCCCAGCACCGTCGCCGCCGCCGCATAGCCCACGAGGTGCATCGCGAGCACCCGCGGCAGGCCGGGCAGGCGCCAGATCGAGGCCTGGCCCGCCAGCGCCTCGCGCAGCGTCTCGGCCTTGCGCGGCGGGGCAGGGCGGCCGGGCGGGTCGTCCCGCACCAGCCGCCACCACAGGATGCCGCAGGCCCCGGTCAGCAGCGCCGAGGCGCCGAGCGCCGCCCGCCAGCCGAGCAGCCCCGCCGCCGCCCCGAGCGGCGCGCCGGCCAGCAGGATGCCCGCCTGCGAGATGGCGAAGACGCGGCTGAGCGCCGCCGTCATCTCCGCCCCCTGATGCCAGCGCGCGCAGAGCACCACCGCCGCCATGAAGGACGCCGCCGAGCCGAGGCCAAGCAGGAAGCGCGCCGCCAGCAGCCCCGGCCCGTCCGTCGCGAAGGCCTGCCAGGCCGCGCCCGCCACCGCGAGGCCTGTCAGCCCCGCCACGACGCGCCGCGGCCCGATGCGGTCGAGCGCGATGCCCACGGGGATCTGCGCGGCCAGCAGCGCGGCGAAGAACATCCCGTTCGCCGCGCCCAGCAGGGCCGGGCTCAGGGCGAGTTCCGCCGTCACCTCCGGCGCGATGACGCCGAGCGCCGCGCGGTGGAACTGGCTGAGCCCCGTCATGGCCGCAAGCGCGAGCATCAGCGCGGCGGCGGCGCTCATGCGGTCGCGAGGCCGAGGCTCTCCCGCAGGCCGCGCGCGCCCTCGGGCGTGACGGCGATGCGGCGGCGGGCGAGGAGGTCGCCCTCGCCTACGGCGGGCAGCCGGCGCAGCCAGCCGCGGCCGAGCCAGGCGCGCGCGATCTCCCGCCCCAGCCCGCCGGCGAGATGCGGGCGGCGCTCGGACCAGTCCATGCAGTCGCGCGCGATGCAGCGATGCGCGGCGAAGCGCGGGGACCGCTCCGCCTCGCCGATCGCCACGCCGGTGGCGGCGAGCCGCGCGCGGCCTTCCGCCGTCGCGTCCCAGCCGCCCGGCGCGGGCGTCAGCCAGCCCTCGGCGACCAGCCGCGCATGCAGCGCGACGCCGAGCCGCCCGGCCAGGTGGTTCCAGCACAGCCGGGCCTCGCGCGCCGCCTCGCCATGCGTCCAGGCCCGGGCCGGGGCGATGCGCGCGGCGAGGCCGCCGAGCGTCTCGATCGCCGCCGCCACCTCCTCCGACGCCAGGCGGTGGTAGCGGTGCCGGCCCTGGGCATGCACGGCGAGCAGCCCGCCATCGGCCATGCGCGCGAGGTGGCCGCTCGCCGTCGCCGCCGTCACGCCGGCGATGCGGGCGAGCTCGCCCGCGGTCAGCGCCTCGCCCGACATCAGGGCGGCGAGCATGCGCGCCCGCGCCGGGTCGGCCATCAGCGCGGCGGTGGCGGCGAGCGGGCCGGGGGCGGTGGGGTCGGTCATGGCCGCAGGCTAGCGCCGATCGGCCGCCGAGGCTTCGGCCCCGGGCGAAGCGCCGGACTGCGGCCCTTGCGCGTCAGGCCGGGCGAATCCGGCGCGCCGCGCCGTTGATCCGCCGCAAGCGGCCCGCCCTCAGCCCATCACGCCGAGGCTGCGCGCCAGCACATAGGCCGCGACCAGCAGGATCAGCCCGCCGAACACCTTGGTCAGCAGGCCGCGCCGCGCCGCGAGCCGCCGCCCGGCCCAGGTGCCGGCGATGCTGCCGATGACGCCGCCACCCACGAAGATCGAGGCCAGCCGCCAGTCCACCAGCCCGGCCGCGGCGTAGCTGCCGGCGGTGGCAAGGCCGAAGGCGGTGACCGCGACGAGCGAGGTGCCGACCGCCTGCAGCATCGGCATGCCGGTGGCGAGGATCAGCCCCGGCACGATCAGGAAGCCGCCGCCGATGCCGAAGAAGCCCGACAGGCCGCCCACCGCGAGGCCGGTCGCCACCAGCATCGGCGCGTTGTCCCGGCCGAGGCGCACGCGCCGGTCCTCGCCCGGTTCGCGCCGGCGCAGCATCAGCACCGCGACCACGGCCATCATCACCGCGAAGGCGGCGAGCAGCGCCTGCCCGTCCACCATCTTGCCGAGCCGCGCGCCGCCCAGCGCGCCGATCACGCCCGCCCCGGCGAAGACCGAGGCGCAGGGCCAGCGCACATTGCCCGCCCGCGCGTGATTGACGAGCCCGGCCAGCGCATTCGCCGCCACCGCGACGGCGCTGGTGCCGATGGCGACATGCGGCAGCGGCACGCCGACGAGATAGACGAGCAGCGGCACGGCGAGGATCGAGCCGCCGCCGCCGACAAGGCCGAGGGAGAAGCCGACCAGCCCCCCGGCCGCGGCGCCGAGGCCCGTCTGGAGGGCGGTGAGCGTCATCATGGCATGCACCATCCCGCGCGCCGCGGCAGCCGGGCCGCGGCGCGCTCACGAGGGCAGCGGAAAGGCCGGGCTCAGCCGGCGGCGGGCAGGGCGGCAGCGCGGTTCCAGGGCATCATGCGCAGCACGCGCGCGAGGCCGCAGGTGCCCGTGACACCCGCGAAGACCAGCCCCGCGCCGACGAAGCCCGCGAGCGCGAGGAACCAGGGCGAGGCCAGCACGCCGAGCAGCACGCCCGCCACCACCATCGAACCCGCCGCGATCTGCACCTGGCGCATCAGCTCGAGCGGCTGGCGGCGATCCTCGGCGACCGGCAGGCCGGCCCGCTTCCAGGCATCGAGCCCGCCCTCGACGACATAGGCCTCGCACGCGCCCGCCTTGGCGGCGAGGCGCGCGGCATGGCCCGCCGTGCGCGCGCCGGAGCGGCAGTGGAACAGCACGGGCTTGCCCTCGTGCAGCGCGAGCTCGGCCTCCTCGAGGCGGGAGAGCGGCAGGTTGCGCGCTCCGGGGATGCGCGCGCGGGCGTGCTCGTCGGGCTCGCGCACATCCACGAGCGTGGCGCACTCCTCGCGCAGCAGGCGGGCGGCTTCCTCGGGGGTTATGGTCTTCAGCATGATCCGTCTCTCCGGCAATCAGGCGCGCGGGGCGCAGTAGAGGTCGTGAAGGAGGCCCATCACCGCCACGACGCGCGGATCGGCCAGGCGGTAATGCACCGCCTGCGCCTCCCGCCGCGTGGCCACCAGCCCCTCCTCGCGCAGCCGCGCGAGGTGCTGCGAGAGCGCCGGCTGCGACAGCCCGAGGGCGGCGGCGAGCGCGTTCACCGTCATCTCCCCGCGCTGCGCGAGATGGCAGAGCAGGACGAGGCGGTTCTCGTTGCCGAGAAGATGCAGCAGCCGCGCCGCCGAACCGGCATTCTCGCGGAGCTCGGCAAGGCCGTCGGGGCTGGTGACGGCGGTCATGATGGTCCGGTCCTTCTATTCAGTTGCACTTATTTAGAGAAGTCTTATATGAAAGGCAAGCCTGAAACGACAGCCAGGGAACACGCCATGACCAAGCCCGAGATCCGCGCCTTCTTCGACGAGCCGACCAACACCGTCTCCTACCTGGTCTGGGACCCTGCCACGAAGGAAGGGGCGGTGATCGACCCCGTGCTCGACTGGGACAACCGCTCGGGCACCGCGGATACCGCCTTCGCCGACCGCATCCTCGCCGCCGCGGCGCAGGAGGGGGTGGCGATCCGCCACGTGCTCGAGACCCACGCCCATGCCGACCACCTGACGGCCGCGCCCTACATCAAGGCGAAGACCGGCGCGCCGATCGGCATCGGCGAGCACATCCGCGAGGTGCAGCGCATCTTCCGCCCCGTCTTCGACGCGCAGGACCTCAAGCCCGAGGGCGGCGACTTCGACCGGCTGTTCAAGGACGGCGAGCGCTTCGCCATCGGCAGCCTCGAGGTCGAGGTGATCCACACCCCCGGCCACACACCGGCCTGCGTGGCCTACCGCATCGGCGATGACGTCTTCGTGGGCGACACGCTCTTCATGCACGATTACGGCACCGCGCGGGCGGATTTCCCGGGCGGGGATGCGCGCATGCTCTACCGTTCCATCAAGCGCCTGCTCGCCCTGCCGCCCGAGACGCGGCTGTGGATGTGCCACGACTACAAGGCGCCCGGGCGCGACACCTATGCCTGGCAGTCCACCGTGGCCGAGCAGCGCGCGCACAACCCGCATGTGAAGGACGGCATCACGGAGGAGGAGTTCGTCGCCTTCCGCACGACGCGCGACAAGGACCTCGCCGCGCCCCTGCTGCTGCTGCCCTCGATCCAGGTGAACATCCGCGCCGGCCGCTTCCCCGAGGCCGAGGAGAACGGCGTGCGCTACCTGCGCGTGCCGGTGCGGGCGAAGAACCCGGCCGCGGTCGCGCCCGGCGCCTGATGGCCGCCGGGCGAGGCCCTTCGCCCGGCCGCGCGAGCCCTGACGGAGAGGCCCCGCCGCGCCCGCCTACCGCCCGAGCCAGGCGGCGAGGCGGGCCGGCGCCTCGGCCATCTCCTCCTCCCGCCCGCAATAGGAGAGGCGCAGGAAGCGGCTGCCGCGCTCGCGGTCGAAGTCGAGGCCGGTGGTCGCGGCGATGCCGGCGTGTTCCAGCATCTCGGCGCAGAAGCGCGCGCTGTCGTTGGTCAGGTGCCCCACGTCGCACCAGAGGTAGAAGGCGCCGTCGGCGGCCGCGATGCTGGTGAAGCCCGCCTTGGGCAGCCCTTCGAGCAGCGCGGCGCGGCTGCGGGCATAGGCGGCCTTGTTGGCCTCCAGCTCCTCGGTGCAGTCCATCGCGGCCTCGGCCGCCACCTGGGCGATGTGCGGGGCGCTGATGAACATGTTCTGCGCGAGGCACTCGACCGGGCGGACCAGGTCCTCGGGCAGCACCAGCCAGCCGATGCGCCAGCCGGTCATGGACCAGTATTTCGAGAAGGAGTTGACCACCACCGCGCTGTCGCTGAAGGCCGCGGCCGTGCTCTCGGCCACCGTGCCCCAGGTCAGGCCGTGATAGATCTCGTCGCTGATCAGCCGCACGCCGCTGGCGTGGCACCAGCGCGCGATGGCCGCGAGCTCCCCGGGCGCGAGCATGGTGCCCGCGGGGTTGCAGGGGCTCGCGACGATCAGGCCCTCGGGGCGCGGGTCCATCCTCTCCAGCATCGCGAGCGTCGGCTGGAAGCGCGTCGCGGCGTCGCAGGGCAGCAGCACGGGCCGCATCCCGAGCGCGGTCAGGATGTTCGCATAGGGCGGGTAGAAGGGCGCGGCCATGGCCACGCGGTCGCCGGGATCGAAGGCGGCGAGGAAGGCGAGCGGGAACGCCCCCGAGGCGCCGACCGTCACCGCGATGCGCGCCTCGGTCACCGCCACGCCGTAGTGCTCGGCATAGTGACGGGCGATGCGCGCGCGCAGGGAGCGCAGGCCGAAGGCCTCCGTGTAGCCCATGGGCGCGCCGGCCGAGAGGGCGCGGATCGCCGCCTCGGCCGCCCCGCGCGGGGCGCCGGTGCCGGGCTGGCCGACCTCCATGCGGATGATGCCCGGCGCGCCCGGCGGCAGGGCCGCGGCGCGCGCATTGGCCGCCGCGATCACGTCCATCACCAGGAAGGGCGGCGCATCCGCCGCCCGGCCGACCTTCATCACCGCCCGAAGGACCCGATCGCCACCCCCGCGCCGCGCGGGTCGGCGGCGCCGATGCAGGAGGCGTTGCCCCCCGGCGCATAGGCCGGGCAGGAGATGACGAGCCCGCGGCCCGGTTCGGGGATGCCGCCGAAGGGATCCCCCGCGCGCCGCAGCGCCGCCGCGAGCGCCCCGGCCGCCGCCGCGCCGGCCGCCTGCTGGCCCGAGCCCGAGGCCGCGGCGCGGAACAGCCTGAGGTCGCGGTTGGTCGCAAGCGCCACCGCGAGCGGGGCGGGCGGCACCGCCCCCATGTTCGGCGCGGCGGCGAGCAGGATGCCGGTCTCCGGCACCACCCGTCCGGTGCCGAAGAGGTTGTTCATCGAGAAGGCGCAGGCGACCGCGTTGCCTTGCGGGTCCATCGTCAGCAGCCCCGCGCTCGCGCCCACCATGCCGGAGGAGAGCGGCAGCGCCTGCCCCGCCATCGCCGCCTGGAAGGCCGCAGCCGTGCCCGCCCCGCCATCGGCCGAGGCCGGCGGGAAGAAGGCGATGTCCGCACCGGCCGGGATGCGGACCGGCTCCAGCACCTCGGCCCGCGCGGCGCGCAGCTCGGCCGCGGTCAGGCCGCCGCCGGCGAGAAGGGAGCCGGCCTCGAGCCGGCCTGCGAGCCCGCCCTGGTACATCTCCCCCACGCCGCCCGCGCGGAGCTGCGCGAGGGTGGCGCCGAGGTCGAGCTGCGTCATGCGCTCGCCCGCTCGCAGCGGGCCGCCGCCCGGGGCGCCGAAGACGCGCCGCGCCTGCGGGTCCTGCAGCAGCGGCGCGGCCACGGCGGCGAGGTCCTCGGCGAAGGCGCGGCTGATCTCGGTGCCGAAGCGGGCGAGATCCTCGGCCGGGCGGATGAGTTGCTCGAAGCGCAGCCTGCCGCCGCGGGTGTGCAGCAGGAACAGACCGCGCGCCATCATCGGCACCGCCGCCGGGCGATCGACGCCCTGCGGCAGCCCCGCCCGCGCGCCGGCGGGGAAGGAGATCGCCGTCACCTCCCGCCGCGCGGCGGTGTAGGCGAGGCACACGCCGCCGCCGCCGAGCCCGGCGCGCGAGGGCATCGTCACCGTCAGCGCGAAGGCGCCGGCCACCGCCGCATCCACCGCCGAGCCGCCGGCCGAGAGGATCTCGCGCGCGACGATCGCCGCGCGCGGCTCCTCGGCGACCGCGCCGCCCACGAAGCCCGTGACATGGCCCGGCGTGCCGAGGGGCGCGCGCGGCTCGCGCGCGGCGAAGGGATTGAGCGAGCCGAGCGTGGAGCAGGCCGGCAGCAGCGCCGCGGCCGCCAGCAGCGCGGCGAGGCGCAGCCGCGCCCGTGCGGGGGCGGCCGCGGGCCGGGGCGGCGGGGCGTCGCCAGGGGTGCTCGTGATGCGCGTGGTCATGCCGCCGGCCGTCGCCTCCCTGCCGCGCGGAGGGGCGCGCGGCGCGTGGTCATCCCTGCGCGATGCGGGCCGGGGGCTCCGGGGCCCGAAGGCCGGCCGGAGCCCCTCGGCGCCCGCGTCGCGCTGCTCAGGCCCTCGGCCATAGACGCCTTCGCCGGGGCGGGCAACCGGCGGCATGGATCGCGGGGCGCCGGCGCTGCGCGGTTGAGCGGGGCGGCGCCAGCGCGCATGCTGGCAGGCACCGCGGCCCGCGGCCGAAGGCGCGCCGCGTCACCACACCGCCCTGCCCGCGCCCCGGGCCGGGCCAGGGGCGCGCCGGCGCCGGGAGAGACCATGACGAAGCGACACCGCCCCAGACCATCCCGCCGCCTGCCGGGGAGAGGCCGATGAGGCGGAGCTTCCTCCTCGCCGGGGCGGGGCTGCTGTTCGGCGGCCGGGCCATGGCGCAGTCCTTCTCCGAGGCCCAGCGGCAGGAGATCGTCACCATCCTGCGCGAGGCGCTGCGCCGCGACCCGAGCATCCTGCGCGACGCCTTCCAGGCCATCCAGGAGGCGGAGGAGCGCGAGCGCAGCGGCGCCCAGCGCGCGGCCATCGCGGCGAACCGGGAGGCGCTGTTCAACGACCCCGAATCGCCGGTGCGCGGCAACCCGCGCGGCGATGTCACCATCGTCGAGTTCTTCGACGTGCGCTGCCCCTACTGCAAGCGGCTGCATGGCGAGCTCGCCGGGCTGCTGCGGCGCGACCGCGAGCTGCGCATCGTGATGAAGGACCTGCCCATCCTGGGGCCGCAGAGCGTGGTCGCGGCGCGCGCGCTGCTCGCCGCCCAGCGCCAGGGCAAGTATGTCGAGCTGTTCGACGCGCTGATGTCCGTGCGCGGCGAGCCGACCGACGCGGTGATCCGCGCCGCCGCCGAGCGGCTCGGCATCGACCATGCGCGGATGCGCCGCGAGATGGACGACCCCGCCATCCAGCGCCGGATCGAGGCCAACATCGCGCTCGCCCGCGCGCTCAGGATCGAGGGCACGCCCGCGCTCGTGATCGGGGAGACGCTGATCCCAGGCGTGCTGCCCATGGCGCAGCTCGAGCAGCTCATCGCGGAGCAGCGGCAGCGCCGGCGATGAGCGCCACGGCCTTCATCTGCGCCACCTGCGGCACCCAGCACGCGCCCTCGGCCGCGCCGCCCGCCGCCTGCCCGATCTGCGAGGATCCGCGCCAATGGGTTCCCGCCGCCGGCCAGCAATGGACGACGATGGAGGCGCTCGCGCGCCGGCACGCGATCGGCTGGCGGGAGGTCGCGCCCGGCATCCTCGGCTGCGGCGTCTTCCCCGACTTCGCGATCGGCCAGCGCGCGCTGCTGGTCCGCACCCCGGCGGGCAACGTCCTGTGGGATTGCGTCGCGCTGCTCGACCCCGCGACGGTGGCGCTGGTCAAGGGCATCGGCGGCATCGCCGCGATCGCGATCAGCCATCCGCATTTCTACACGGCGATGGTGGAATGGGCGCATGCCTTCGGCTGCCCCGTGCTGCTGCATGCCGCGGACCGGCGATGGGTGATGCGCCCCGACCCGGCGCTGCGCTTCTGGGAGGGCGAGCGGCACGACATCCTGCCCGGGGTCAGCCTGCATCGCCTCGGCGGGCATTTCCCCGGCGGCACGATCATGCATCTCGCGCGCGGGGCGGGGGCGATCCTGACCGGGGACATCGCCGCGGTCGCGCCGGACCGCAGGCACCTCTCCTTCATGTGGTCCTTCCCCAACTGGGTGCCGCTGCCGGGTGCCGAGGTCGCGCGCATCGGCGCGCGGCTCGCCGCGCTGGATTTCGAGGCGATCTACGGCGGCTGGTGGGACCGTGTGATCGCCGAGGGCGGCAAGGAGGCGGTGGCGCGCAGCGTGGCGCGCTACCTCGACGCGCTCGCCGCGCCGCCGGAGCACGAGGCGCCGGGCGGATTTCCGCCGGGGGGCTGACTGGCGGGGCGTTGATCCGCGCGCGCATCGCGCGCCGCGGCTATGGCGCGGAGAAGCCCGTGCGCTTGTGGCTGCCGTCGCAATAAGGCTGCCTCGCCGAGGCGCCGCAGCGGCAGAGGAAGACCTGCGCCGCGCGGTCCGTGACCTCCCCGCCGTCGCTCAGGATCATCACCGGGCCGGTCGCCTTGACCGGGCCGTTGGGCTGCGGCTCGAGGTTGAGCGGCCCGCCGTCCGGGGGCAGTTCGCGCCCCTCCCGCCGCGGCGGCTCGCCGGTCAGGACGCAGGCGGCGGTCTTGTGACTTCCGTCACACCACGGCTTGTTCGCCGAGGCGCCGCAGCGGCAGAGCCAGGCCTCCTCGCCGCAGGGCTCGCCATTGAGGAGCAGCGAACCCCGCAGTTCGAGCGGTCCGTCCTTGAGGACGCGGGCGGTGGCGACGGGCGTGTCCATGGGGCCTCCGGGGCGGGTGACGGATAGACGGGGTGCGTCACCCGTATAGACTGCAACCAGGAGGCACATGTCGAGCGCGAGCACCCATCCAGGGCCGTGGAGGCCGGTGGCGTGCGGTCCCCTGCGGCCGCGCGCCGGACGGCGAGGAGGCGGCGCGTGAGCGGCGAGGCGGGGCTGCGCGCCATGCGGCCGCCCGAGGTGCCGGTGAACATCGCCGCACCCGACCTGCGCCGCTGGCTGCCGGGCAATGCCGGCATTCCCGGCGTCTGGACCTTCGCGGCCGAGGCGCCGGGGCCGCATGTGGCGATCACCGGCATCATCCACGGCAACGAGATCGCCGGGGCGGTCCTGCTCGACCGCTGGCTGGAGGCGGGCATCCTGCCCGCGCGCGGGCGGCTGACGCTCGTCTTCGGCAACCTCGAGGCCTATGCGCGTTTCGACCCGGCGGACCCGACCGCCTCGCGCTTCCTCGACGAGGACCTCAACCGCGTCTGGGACCCCGGCGTGCTCGACGGGCGGCGCCGCTCGGCCGAATTGCGGCGCGCGCGGGAGTTGCGGCCCGTCATCGAGACGGTGGACCTGCTCGCCGACATGCATTCGATGCTCTGGCCGTCCGATCCGCTGATCCTCGCGGGCGTGCCGGAGAAGGGCGCGCTGCTCGGCTGCGCGATCGGCGTGCCGCCGGTCGTGGTCAGCGATGCCGGGCATCTGGGCGGCAGGCGGCTGATCGACTTCCCGCGCTTCGCCGGCGAGGGGCCGGCAGCCGCCGTGCTGGTCGAGGCCGGCGCGCATTGGGAACCGGCCACGGTCGAGACGATGGAGCAGGCCGCGGCGCGGCTGCTGCGCCATGCCGGCCAGGCGCGGCCGGAGGATCCGCTGCGGCCCGGCGCGCCGCGCGGGCCGGTGCGCCGCGCGCTCGTCACGCGCACCGTCACGGCGAACAGCCGCGACTTCGCCTTCCTGCGCGAGTTCCGCGGCGGCGAGGTGATCGGCCCGCCCAACGCGCTGATCGCGATGGACGGGGAGGAGGAGATCCGCACCCCGCACGAGGACTGCCTGCTCGTGATGCCCATGCCGCTCGTGCCGCGCGGCCATACGGCGGTGCGGCTCGCGCGCTTCCTCGGCTGAGGGCGCGGGGAGGGGGCTTGCCACCCGCTTCGGCGCGCGCTTGCGTGGCGCATCGCCTTCGAGGGGGAAACCATGGGCCTGCGACTGATCACCTTCGCCGATGCGGCCGGAAGCCGTGCGGGCGTGCTGCTGGATGGCGGGCGCGTGCTCGACCTCGGGGCGGCGATGCCGCCGGCGCGCGACATGATCGCGCTGATCGAGGCGGGGCCGGCGGCGCTGGCCGAGGTCCGCGCGCTCGCCGCCGACCCGCCGGCCGGGGCGGTGCTGCCGCTCGCGGCCGTCGCGCTGCAGGCGCCGATCCCGCGCCCGCGCCGCAACGTCTTCTGCGTCGGGCGCAACTACATGGACCATGTGGCCGAGGGCGACCGCACCCGCGGCATCACCCAGTCCGAGGTGCCGAAATACCCGCAGTTCTTCACCAAGGCCGCCGATACGGTGGTGGCGCCGGGTGCCACCGTGCCGTCGCATGCCGGGGTGACGAAGTGGCTCGACTACGAGGTGGAACTGGTCGCCGTGATCGGCCGCGCGGGCGCCGACATCCCGAAGGAGCGCGCGCTGGAACACGTCTTCGGCTGGACCATCGGCAACGACGTCACGGGCCGCGACCTGCAGCGCCGCCACGGGCAGTGGTTCAAGGGCAAGTCGCTCGACCGTTCCTGCCCGCTCGGGCCGGTGATCGTCCCGCGCGAGGATCTGGACGCCTCGGACCTCGCCATCGGGCTGAAGATCAATGGCGAGCAGCGGCAGGCCTCGCGCACCTCGAAGATGATCTTCGACGTCGCCGAGATCATCCACCAGCTCTCCGCCGGCTTCACGCTGCTGCCCGGCGACGTGATCCTGACCGGCACGCCCGAGGGCGTGGGCTACGCCATGCAGCCGCCGCAGACGCTGAAGCCCGGCGACGTGATGGAACTGACCATCGAGGGGATCGGCACGCTGACCAACACGATCGGGGCCTGACCCCGGCGGGCGAAGGCATCGCCTTCGCCCCACGCCGTGGCGCGCGGCCGGCCGGGCCTCAGCCCGGCCCGGGCAGGGGCCGCGCCGGCACGCCCCCGACCGCGGCACCCGGCGCGACATCCGCGACCACCGCCGCGCCGGCCGCGACCACCGCCCCCGCGCCGACCGCAACCCCCGGCCTGATGACCGCGCCCGCGCCGATCAGCGCGCCCGCCCCGATCCGCACGCCGCCGGCCAGCACCGCGCCCGGCGCGACATGCGCGGCTTCGCCGAGCACGCAGTCATGCTCGACGATGGCCCCGGTGTTCACGAGCGCGAGCCGCCCGACCTCCGCCTCCGCGCCGATCACGGCGCGCGCCATCACCAGCGCGCCCTCCGCGAGGCGCGCCCCGTGGCCGATCAGCGCCGCGGGATGGGCCAGCGCCGGCAGCGCGAAGCCCGCGGCGGCGAGGCGCGCGGCGGCGGCGAGGCGCTGCGCGTTGTCGCCGATCGCCGGATGCGCCGCGGCGATGCCCTCCTGCGCGAGCAGCGGCAGCAGCGTCTCGTCCCCGCGCAGCGGCACGCCGAGAAGGGCCGCCGCGCGCGGCGCGGCGTCGAGCACGGCGGCCGGCCGCCACCCGGGATGGGCGAGCAGCAGGTCCAGCACCGCCTTGCCGTGCCCGCCCGCGCCGAGAACGAGAATCGCCTGCGCCGTCATGGGCGCGAGGGTAGTGCGCGTTCGCGCGGGCCGGAACCGGCGCGGCTGAGCCCGGCCCGCGGCCGTCCGGCGCAGGCGCGGATGCGCATTGACCGGCGCGGCAACACTCCGGCCATGGTCCTGCGCTAGAATCACCGTGCCGCCGACCAGGAGGGACGGAATGCGCAGACTCGCCACCCTGGCCCTGCTGCTGGGGCTGATCGCCGCCGCCGCGCCGGCCTCGGCGCAGAACCGCTTCTGGCTGCAGAACAACACCGACCTGCCGATCGTCGCCGCGCAGGTCTCGCCCTCGCGCGTGAGCGACTGGGGGCCGAACATCCTGACGCGCGGCCCCATCGCACCGGGCATGCAGGTCTGGGTCGAGCCGACCTTCTCCGACTGCTACCTCGACATCCGCGTCCGCTTCGCCGACGGCTCGGAGGACGGGCATCTCGGCGTGCATGCCTGCACGCTCAGCCGCATCACCTTCGGCCGGGACGCGCCACAGGCCGCCGCCCCGCCGCCCCCGCCGGGCGAGCGGATGCCGAACAACCCCTCCTTCCGCTTCGTCAATGCGAGCGGGGAGGCGATCCGCGAGATCTACGTCTCCCTCACCACCGAGCGGAGCTGGGGGCCTGACCGGCTCGGGCCGCGCCAGATCCTGCCGCCCGGCGCGGCGCTGCACATCCCGCTGCCGCGCGGCAGCGTCTGCACGGTGGACATGCGCATCGTCTTCATGGACGGGCGCATCCTCGAGAACCGCAACGTCGAGACCTGCTCGATCCGCGAATACGCCTGGCGGTGAGCGCGCCTCACGCCCGGCGGGGAAGGGACGCGCCCTGCTCCGCCGGGCATAGAGGCATCCGGCCGCGCCCGCGTCAGCCCTCCCGCTGCCGGCGCGCGCGCAGCGCCGCGGGGCGCGTCAGGCAGGCGTCGAGCCAGGCCTTCACCTTGGGGAAGGGGCCGTAGTCGTAGCCGTTCATCCAGGAGCCGTAGAGTACCGAGGCGAGGTTGAGATCGGCGATGGTGAAGCCCTCGCCCACCAGGAAGGGCCGCTGCGCGAGTTCCTTCTCGAGCACCGCGAGGCGCGCATCGAGCGCCTCCTTGCCCGCCGCCGCCTCCGCCGCGACCCGCTCGGCCTCCGGCTTGAGGTAGGCGTTGTAGGACCAGCGCATGACATGCGGCTCGGCCTCGGTAGCGGTCCAGAGCGTCCATTGCAGCACGCGGGAGGCGTCGTCGCCCGCGGGCATCAGCGGCGCGCCGGCCTTCTTCGCGATGTGCAGGTTGATCGCGAGGCTCTCGAACAGCACGAGGTCGCCATCCTCCAGCGCCGGGATCTTGTTGTTGGGGTTGATGGCGACGGCGCGCTCCAGCTTGAAGCCGGGGGCGAAGCCGATGGGCACCACCTCGTAGGGCAGGCCCGCCTCCTCCGCCGCCCAGATGCAGCGGAAGGCGCGCGAGCGCGGGATGCCGTGGATCCTGAGCATGGTCGTTCCTCTCGATGATGGCGCGCGGGATCAGCCCCGGCGCGCGGTCTCCTTGGCAATGGCCTCGGCGAGGCGCTGCACCGCGCCGTGCAGGCGGCGCAGCAGCAGCACCCAGATCACGAGCAGCAGCACGGCCCAGGGAAAGCCGAACAACTCCCAGGCGAGCGCGGCCGCCGCCACCCAGCCCAGGCCGAGCAGCACGCCCGCGCGCAGGACCCCGAGCACCGGGTGCGCGGCGCGATGGAGCGGCGCCTCGCTCATCCCGCGCGCCGGCAGGCGCGAGGATCACCCCCGGCGGATCGCGGCCGCGCCGCGATGCGGGAGCGCGTAGCGCGACCGCGCGAGGACCGGCAGGCCCGCCCCGCGCAGCCGCGCATGGCGCGCGAGCGAGGCCGCCGCATGGCGGCGCCGGCGCCCGAGGGGGACGAGATGCTGCTCACATGCCCCCGATGTAGTTCGGCCCGCCGCCGCCCTCGGGCGTGCACCAGTCGATGTTCTGCGTCGGGTCCTTGATGTCGCAGGTCTTGCAGTGCACGCAGTTCTGCGCGTTGATCACGAGGCGCGGCTGGCCTTCCTCCACGCCCACCGCCTCATAGACGCCGGCGGGGCAGTAGCGGCTCTCGGGGCTGGCGAAGGTGTCGAAGTTCACGACCTTCCAGCGCGACGGATCCTTCAGCTTCAGATGCGCCGGCTGGTCCTCCTCGTGGTTGGTGTTCGAGAGGAACACCGAGGAGAGCCGGTCGAAGGAGATCACGCCGTCCGGCTTCGGATACTCGATCCTCGGCGCCTCCGCGGCCTTCTTCAGCACCGCGTGGTCCTCGTGGTGCGAGAGCGTCCAGGGCGACTTGCCGCGCAGGATGTAGGTCTCGACCGCGGCGTTGATCATGCCGCCCCAGAAGCCGAACTTCGCGAAGCCGGGGCGGATGTTGCGCACCGCGCGCAGCTCCTCCCACACCCAGGACGCCTCGAGCAGCGCCGGATAGGCGCCGAGCACGGCCGGGCGCGCCTCCTGCTTCAGCGCCTCGGCGATGGCCTCGGCCGCGACCATGCCGGACTTCATGGCGGTGTGCGTGCCCTTGATCTTGGGCACGTTCAGGAAGCCCGCGGCATCGCCGATGATCGCGCCGCCGGGGAAGACGAGCTTCGGGATGGACTGGAACCCGCCCTCGTTCAGCGCGCGCGCGCCGTAGGCGATGCGCTTGCCGCCTTCGAGCATGGGCTTCACGGCCGGGTGGTGCTTGAAGCGCTGGAACTCCTCGAAGGGCGAGAGCCAGGGGTTGGTGTAGTCGAGCCCGACCACGAAGCCCACGCTGACGAGGTTCTCCCCCAGCATGTAGAGCCAGGAGCCGCCATAGGTGTCGCGCGGCAGCGGCCAGCCGGTGGAATGCCAGATCAGCCCCGGCTGGTGCTTCTCCTTCGGGATCTCCCACAGCTCCTTGATGCCGATGCCGTAGGTCTGGGGCTGCGCGCCCGCGCGCAGGCCGAAGGTCTCGAACAGCTTCTTGGTCAGCGAGCCGCGGCAGCCCTCGGCGAAGAGGGTGTAGGTCGCGCGCAGCTCCATCCCCGGCTGGTAGTTCGGACCCTTCTCGCCCTCCTTCGTGATGCCCATCACGCCGGCGACGACGCCCTTCACCTGGCCGTCCTCGATGATGGTCTCGGAGGCGGCGAAGCCCGGATAGATCTCGACGCCGAGCGCCTCGGCCTTGGCACCCAGCCAACGGCACACATTGCCGAGGGAGACGATGTAGTTGCCGTGATTGTGCATCTGCGGCGGCGTCGGCAGCTTCCAGGCCTTCGTCGCCGTGAGGAACATGAAGCGGTCGTCCTTGGCCGGTGTGGCGAGCGCCGGCGGATCCTCGCGCCAGTCGGGGATCAGCTCGTCGAGCGCGCGCGGCTCCAGCACCGCGCCCGAGAGGATGTGCGCGCCGATCTCGCTGCCCTTCTCGATCAGGCAGACCGCTGCATCCGGGCTGAGCTGCTTCAGCCGGATCGCCGCCGCGAGGCCCGAGGGCCCGCCGCCGACGATCAGCACGTCGAACTCCATCGATTCGCGTTCTTCGGCCATCGCGCCCGGATCTCCTGATCTTTCGCGGCTGATGTAGCGGCAGCGCGGGTTGCGCGGAACCCCGCCCGCGCCCGATATGGCGGGGATGGAGGCGGAACGCGCATCCCTGCTCGCGGCGCTGGCCCTGCAGCTCGACTGGGGGGCGACGGAGGCGCTTGCCGAGACGCCGCCCGAGCGCAGCGCGCAGCGCGCGGCCGCGCCCGAGGCCGCGCCCCTCGCGCCCCCGCCCGGCGCGCCGCCGCCCGCCCGCCCGGCCGTGCTCGTGCCGATGCCGCCCATCGCCGCGCTGCCGCCCGCCACCGGGCGCGCCGCCGAGGCCGCCGCCGCCGCGACGGACCTCGCCGCGCTGCGCGAGGCCATCGCCGCCTTCGACGGGTCCGCCCTGCGCGAGACGGCGACCAACCTCGTCTTCGCCGATGGCGCGCCGGAGAGCGGTCTGATGCTGATCGGCGAGGCGCCGGGCGCGGAGGAGGACCGGCTCGGCCGGCCCTTCGTCGGCCCCTCGGGGCAGTTGCTCGACCGGATGTTCGCCTCGATCGGGCTGCGGCGCGAGGAGGGCGGCTTCTACATCACCAACATCCTGCCCTGGCGCCCGCCGGGCAACCGCACGCCGACGGACGGGGAGATCGCCCTGTTCCTGCCCTTCGTGCTGCGCCACATCGCGCTGGCGCGGCCGCGGCGGATCGTGCTGCTGGGCGGCACCGCGGCCAAGGCGCTGCTGCGCGCGAAGGACGGCATCACGCGCCTGCGCGGCCGCTGGCACCGCGTGCCGGCCGACGGCCCCGGGGAGGTTCCGGCGCTGGCCACGCTCCACCCCGCCTTCCTGTTGCGCAACCCGGCGGCCAAGCGCGATGCCTGGGCCGATCTGCTTCTGCTGCGGCGCAGCATGGATGCCGATGGCGGGCCGGCTTGACGATTCGCCGTCTGCACCGCCGCCCGCAACCGGCTGATCCCGTTACGGGCGGTCTCGATCCGCGTGATTCATCCCGAAGATCGGAGTTGCACACGCGGAAGAACCACCGGTAGTCGCGAGTCGCCATGCGCGCGATCTGCCCCATGGCCCGGCGCGCGCCGGCCGTCCTCGTGGCGGCGATCGGCGCGCCCCTCTGGCTCGGGACCCCCCTCCCGGCCAAGGCGCAACGGGCCGACCAGACCGCCTCGGGCGCTCCAGCCGCTCCCGCGCCGGGTGCCGGGGCGGCCGGGTTGCCGCGCCCGCTCGCCGGGGCGGATGCGGCGCGGCTTGCCCGCGTCTTCCGCCTGCAGGCCGAGGGCGAGGCCGAGGCCGCGATCCGCGAGCACGCGCTGCTGCGCGACCGGCGCCTCGATGGCCATGTGCTGGCCGACCGCTGGCTGCGCCCGGGGGCGAGCCCGCCGCGGCGGGAGGAGCTGCTCGCCTGGCTCGAACGCCATGCCGACCAGCCCGACGCGCCGCGCATCCATGCGCTGCTCGTCGCGCGCAGCCCGCAGGGGGCGAGCCTGCCCCCCGCCCCGCCCGATGCGGCCCTGCCCGAGGATGGCGAGGCGGTGCCCGAGGAGAGCGAGCCCCCCGCCCGCGGCTTCGTGCGCAACCCGGCGCTGGACCGCACCGTGCGCGAACGCGCCTTCGCCGGGGATACGCGCGGGGCGCTCGAGCTCATCCGCCGCACCCGCGGCATGACGCCGGCCTATGCGGCGGCGCTGCGCGCCGATGTGGCGCTCGCACTGTTCCGCCGCGGCGAGGATGCGGCCGCCTTCCGCCTCGCGAGCGAGACCGCGCGCGGCGGGCGCGAGCGCACCGGCCGCGCCGCCTTCGCCGCCGGGCTCGCGGCCTGGGGCCTCGGCCGCTACGAGGTCGCGCTTCCCTATTTCGAGGCGGCGGCGCGGGCCGAGGGCGGCTCGGCCGCGGCGCGCGCCTCGGCCGCCTTCTGGACGGCGCGGGCGGCGGTGCGGGCGCGCCGGCCGAGCCTCTACGTGCCCTGGATGCTGCAGGCGGCGCAGGAGCCGCGCACCTTCCACGGGCTGCTCGCGCGTCGCGCCCTCGGCCTGACGCCCGGCTTCGCCTGGCACGGCGAACCGGCCGAGGGCGGCGCGGCGGCGCTGGCCGAGACCGCCGGGGGCTGGCGCGCCCTCGCGCTGCTGCAGATCGGCGAGACCGCGCGGGCGGAGGCCGAGCTGCGCGCCCTCTGGCCCGCCGCGCGCGGCAATGCGGCGCTGCTGCGGGCGATGCTGACGGTGACCTCGCGCGCGGGGATGACGCATCTCGGCGCCCAGGTGGCGGGGCTGGCGCAGGGGGCCGATGGCCGCCCGCGCGACCTGCAGCGCTTCCCGCTGCCGCGGCTCGCCCCGCCCCAGGGCTTCCAGGTGGACCCGGCGCTGCTCTATGCGCTGGCGCGGCAGGAATCGAACTTCGACCCCGCCGCCGTCTCGCGCGCCGGGGCGCGCGGGCTGCTGCAGGTGATGCCGGCGACCGCGGCCTACATCGCCAACGATCCCTCCTTCCGCGGGGAGGGGGCGCAGCGCCTGCACGACCCGGCGCTGTCGCTCGAGATCGGCCAGCGCTACCTGCTCTACCTCGCGCGGCACGAGGCGGTGGGCGGCGACCTGATCCGCCTGCTCGCGGCCTACAATGCGGGGCCGGGCAACCTCGCACGCTGGCTGCCCGCGGCGCGGCACCGCGACGACCCGTTCCTGTTCATCGAGGCCATCCCGTCCGCCGAGACGCGCCAGCATGTCCAGCGCGTGCTGGCCTATTCCTGGATCTACGCCTCCCGCCTCGGCCTGCCCGCGCCGAGCCTGGAGGCGCTGGCGCGCGGCGCCTTCCCGCGCTTCGGGGAGGGTGCGGCGGTCGCGCCGGGGCGGCGCGTCGCGCTGAACTGACCGCCGGCGGGCAAGGCAAGCACCGTTCCCCGCCGCGCTTCGGAAGGCGGCTCCGCGCGCCGCCGCCTCGCCAGCCGCGCGCGCGGTGCGGCAGGGCGGCGCGACCGCCCCCGGCCGTCAGCGCGCCGGTGTCGGCGGCAGGTCGGCCACCGCGGGCGCGGCCCCGGCGGCCGGTGCGGGGGCGGGATCGTCCACGCCGAAGCGGAAGCGCTCGTGCTTCCCGGGCAGGTAGAGCGTGCCGAACATCCAGTCCCACAGCGCGAAGACGGTGGCGTAGTTCTTGTCGTGCTGCGCCACGTCCGCCGAATGATGCGCCTGGTGCATGTGCGGGCTGACCAGCACATAGGAGAGCCAGCGCGGGAAGGGCAGCGCGACGTGGCTGTGGCGCAGGTGGGAGAAGGCGAGGTTCCACACCAGCGTGAACACGTTCACGCCGAGCAGCGTCACCGGATCCACATTCGCCCCGAAGGCCGTCGCGACGAGGCCGAGCGCGAAGCCGTTCATGAAGGTGCCGCCCGCGATGTGCACGAACTGCTCGTGCGGCCAGAAGCGGAAGGCGGTGACCGGCGTCAGCACCTCAGGCTCGTGGTGCAGGCGGTGCGAGCGCCACAGCAGCGGGAAGGTGTGGAAGATGCGGTGCGTCCAGTAGAGCGAGAAATCCGTCGCGATGAAGGGCAGCAGCGCGGCCAGCAGCATCGCGAGCGGTGTTGCGAGCCGCGCGGCCGGGTCCGGCATGCCGAAGACGGGCGCGAGCAGCACCACGCCGAGCGTCGCCCCCGCCGCGCTCAGCAGCAGCAGCACCGGGGCGGCGAGGAAGGGAATGGCGGAGTTGACCACGAAGAATCCCGTGTCCACCGCCAGTTGCCGCAGGAAGCGGCGCGGCGCGCAGGGCATGGCCTGGCGGCGCATCTCGGCGAGCGAGGCGCGGCCGACCAGCCCCAGCACCAGGAGCGCGAGCCCCGCCGCGATGATGGTCGGCCACCAGAAGGGCGAGCCCGGATCCGTCAGCAGCCCCGGCAGATGGGCGAGCCAGTTCCAGGTCGCGGTCAGCGGGTCGTAGGAAGCGGTGGTCATCGTCGCGTCTTGCGGGCAATGTTTGTATATTGAGATACGACCAACCGGCCCCAGGATGGAAGCGCGAACTGCATGGACCTGACCCGCGCCCTGGCCATGATCGGCCTTGCCCTGCTGCTCGCAGCCCCGGCGGCGGCCCAGCGGCTGCCCGAGAGCCTCGACATCGCGGACATGACCTGGATCGAGGTCCGGGACGCCATCGCCGCCGGCCGGCGCACGGTGATCGTGCCGAGCGGGGGTGTCGAGCAGAACGGGCCGCACATGGTCCTGGGCAAGCACGACCACATCGCGCGCCATGCCGCGCGGCGGATCGCGGCCGAGCTGGGCGACGCGCTGGTGGTGCCGGTGCTGCCCTTCGCGCCCCAGGGCCGGCTCGACCCGCCGGAGGGCAATCTGCGCTTCCCCGGCACGCTCGGCGTGAGCGAGGAGGCCTTCGCCGCCATGCTCGAAGGGGTGGCGCGCAGCCTGCGCGCGGCGGGCTTCCGCACCATCTGCCTGCTGGCCGAGAACGGGGCGAGCCAGCGGCCGCAGGAACGCCTCGCCACCAGGCTCTCGGCCGAATGGCGGCGCGAGGGGGTGCGGGTGATCGCCGTCTCGCGCTGGTATGGCGCCATCGCCGAGCAGGATGCCTGGCTGCGCGCCCGGGGCGAGACCGCGGCCAGCATCGGCAGCCATGCCGGCATCGGCGACACCTCGGAACTGATGGCGATCCATCCGCCCGGCGTGGACCTCTCGCGCCTGCCGCCCGACCCGGCCGAGCTGCCGCGGCTCGGCGCGAGCGGCGACCCGGCGCGCGCCTCGGCCGGGCGCGGGGAGGCGCTGCTGGCCATCCGCATCGCCGCGGCGTTGGCGCAGATCCGCGCCGAGCGCGGGCGGTAGCGGCGGGGGCTGGCGCGATGCGCCGCGCCACGCCGCGGCGCCCCGGCCTGTTGCGCCGGGGCCGCCCCGGGACCATCGTGGAGCAGCGCCCGAAGGAGGCAGCCGCCATGCCGATCGACGAATCCCTGCCCTTCCTGCCTGTCAACATCGCGGTGCTGACCGTGAGCGACACGCGCGACATGAGCACCGACCGCTCAGGCCAGACCCTGCAGGAGCGCATCGAGGCCGGCGGCCACCGCTGCGTCGCGCGCGAGATCGTGCGCGACGAGGCGGATGCGATCGAGGCCATCCTCCGCCGCTGGATCGCCGATCCGGGGGTGGATTGCGTCATCACCACCGGCGGGACCGGCATCACCGGCCGCGACGTGACGCCCGAGGCCTTCAAGCGCGTGCTGGAGAAGGAGATCGAGGGCTTCGGCGAGCTCTTCCGGATGCTCAGCTACCAGAAGATCGGCACCTCCACGATGCAGTCCCGCGCGATCGGCGGGGTGGCGGAGGGCACCTACCTCTTCGCGCTGCCGGGCTCGACCGGGGCCTGCAAGGATGCCTGGGACGACATCCTGCGCTGGCAACTCGACAGCCGCCACCGGCCCTGCAATCTCGTGGAGCTGATGCCGCGGCTGAAGGAGCACCTGAAGGCGGCGTAGAGGCGGTGCGGGGAGCGGCCTTGCGGGCCGGCGGCTGGCGCCGATGACACGCGCGCCGTGCCGAGTTCCCCGATCCGGGGTTCGCCCCGCATCGAGAGGTCAGGTCGTCAGGCGCACGCGTAGCCCCTCGCCGTGCCGGCAGGGCGCGATCCGCGCATCCAGCCTGCGCTCCGGCGGCGCGAAGCAAGGTTGCCGCGCGGTGCCGGTGCGATGAACCCCGGACAAGGAACGCTGTGGCCGCCCGCAACCCTCCGGGGCCGCATGTTGTCTCTGTTCGCCATCGTCACCGTTTCAGCGATCGTCATCCGATTTTTCGGGATTTCCTTCTACCCGCTGTATTTCGACGAGTTGTTCTCGCTCCTGTGGTCAAGAAGCGACCCTGCTTTTCTTTGGCGCGAGGGTCCGGTCCTCGAGGGCAATCCTCCGCTCTATTATCTTCTTCTCCGTGTCTGGATCCGCCTGGTCGGGGAAGGCGAAGCCGCGCTGCGCGCGCCCTCCGCCCTCGCCATGGCCCTCGCGGCCGGATGCACCTTCCTTGCCGGATGGATGATTCGCGGACAGGCGCTCGGGCTCCTCGCGGGGATTCTCGCGGCCCTGCTGCCATTCTCGGTCCTGCTCGGGGGGGTGGCGCGGCCCGTGGTGCTATCGGGGCTCGTGCAGGCGGTCGCGCTGGTGCTGACGCTGGCCTATGTGCTCGCGCCGCTCCGGCGCGGAACCGCGGAGGGCGATGGACATCCGTGGCGATACGAGGCCGTCCTCCTGGCGCTGTTCGGACTCGTCGCGATCCTGCTCGTCCACACGCACGCGATGTCCGTGATCTTCGCGGCGCTGTGCGGTCTCTGCCTCGCGGTGCAGGCGGTGCTGCGCGGCTGGCGCTCGGTCCTCCTGGTCGGTGTGTGCGGTCTGATCGTCCTCGCGGTGAGCGTGCCGCAGCTTCTGGCCTACGTCACGATCGCGCGCAGCACCGCCATCGGCGAGTTCGCCCCGCAGAGCCGCTACGACGTGATGCGCTTCTTCATCGCGCTTGCGAGCGGCGAGAGCCTCGCGCGCTTCGATCTCGGCCTCGGGGCCCGCCTCGCGCTGTCGGCACCGCTCCTGGCGCTCGCCGTGGCCGGCCTTCTCTGCATGCCGCGGGCCGCCGCGCTCGTGCTGGCCTCCACCGCGGGCGGGTTCGTCCTGCTCGGGGCGATCCTTGGCGTGAACAACCTGCTCCTGCACCCGCGCATCGCGACCGTCCTGATGGCGCCGTTCTGCCTCGGGCTCGCAGCCGCGGCGCTCGCGCCGGCCGGGCGGAAGGTCCGGCTCCCCGTGGTCCTGCCGATGCTGTTCCTCGCCATGGTCGTGCTGCAGCAGACGCGCGGCTGGACCGCCACCTGGCATCCCGTTCAGGACAACCGCCTCGCGGCCCGCAGCATCGGGCCGGGGGAAGCCTGCGACGGGCCGGTTCTCGCCGACGGGTCGCTGCAACTGCTGTTCCTCGCCTTCTATCACCCCGCTCCGCCCGAGCGGTTCCTGGTGCGCGGGCCAGGCCAGCCCGGCTTCGCTTCTGATTGGGCGATGGCGGGGATCGCCGGCTACACCGTCATCGGGCCGGAGGCGCTGGATGCCCATCTCGCGGCATCCCGTTCGCTGGTTCTGCTGCCCTATGCGCGCCCCGACGGTCCGGGGCCGGTTGCCACCGCCCTCGAACGGCCCCTTGCGGGATGGGAAAGGACCATCCTCACGATACCGAAGGGGCTGGTGCTGCATTGCCTGCGGCGATCGGGCGCCGACTGATATCCTGCGGACGAAGGATCAACCTTGCTGTCCGCAGGGCATCAGGCTCTGGTTCCGCGCGGGGCCGCGCCGCGCGCCCCGCGCTGGCGTGAGGCCTCCGCAGGGATGCCTGCCGATACCGGCGCCATGACCGCCCCGACGGACAACGAGAAACCGCCGCTCCGCCGCGCATCCGTCTTCGCTTCCGCGCCCGGCCGCGCCCGAGTCCAGGGAGCGAGAACCGCGGTCCCGCGCCCGCCTGCATGCCAAGGCGCCGGGCCCGCGGCGCCCGCCGACATGCCATCGCCGCGGATGCAGCGCGGCGATGCCCGCCGAGGCGCCCCCGGTCAGAACAGCGCCAGCTGCGCCGTCTGCGCCGCCCTGCCCTCCGCCGGCGGCACCCGGAACCGCGAGCAGTCCAGCGCCGCAACCCCGCCGCCGCGGCGCTCGAGGCCCAGCCGGCGCGCGGCGATGGCGAAGCGCTGCGCCAGCAGGTCGGCGTAGGCGCCGGTGCCCTTCTGGCGGATGCCGAAGCGGCTGTCGTAGAGCGCGCCCCCGCGCGTCTGGCGGATCAGGGAGAGCACGCGCGCCGCGCGCTCGGGCATGTGGCGGGCGAGCCAATCCTCGAAGAGCTGCTTGATCTCGTGCGGCAGGCGCAGCAGCACGTAGCCGGCGCTGCCGGCCCCGGCGGCGGCGCAGCGCTCGAGGATGGACTCGAGCTCCGCATCGTTCACGCCCGGGATCATGGGCGCGGCCAGCACGGCGGTGGGGATGCCGGCATCGGCGAGCTGCCGGATCGCCGCGATCCGCCTCTCGGGCGTGGCGGCGCGGGGTTCCATGATGCGCGCGAGGCGGGGGTCGAGCGTGGTCACGGACAGGCACACGCGCACCAGGTTGCGCTTCGCCATGGCGCCGAGGATGTCCATGTCGCGCAGCACGCCGGCGGATTTCGTCACGATCGTCACCGGATGCTCGAAGCGGTCGAGCAGCTCGAGCACGGCGCGGGTGAGCTTCAGCGTCCGCTCGACGGGCTGGTAGGGATCGGTGTTCGAGCCGAGCGCGATCGGCCTCGCCACGTAGCCGGGCTTGCGGAGCTCCTTCTCCAGCAGCGCCGCGACATCGGGCTTGAAGAGCAGCCGCGTCTCGAAGTCGAGACCGGGGGAGAGGCCGAGATAGGCATGCGACGGCCGAGCGTAGCAGTAGACGCAGCCATGCTCGCAGCCGCGATAGGGATTCACCGCGCGGTCGAAGCCGATATCGGGGCTGTCGTTCCAGGCGAGGGCGGATTTCGACTTGTCGGGCGTGAGCGTGGTGGGCAAGGGGGGCAGGTCGGCGAAGGCGGCCTCCAGCGTGCCCCAGCCGTCGTCGAAGGCGTGGCGGGCGGAGGATTCGAAGCGGATGGGCGGGTTCAGCCCGGCGCCGCGGCCCTTGCGGGCGGGCGAGGGCATGGCGAAGGCCTCGGAGCCGGGCGGGAGGCGATGGGGCGTGCCGTCGGGCATGGCGCTGGTCCCGTGTTCGCTGTATGTTCCCCGGCACTCTGGCCCGGGGCCGGCCGCCGCGTCAAGAACAGAATGGGAACGCGTGGTTAATCGGTCCTTAACGCGATCCTGGGCAGAATGAGAACGCAGAGCGAACTCGCCGCCGTCATCCCGACGCTCAACGCCGCCTCGGGCCTCGGCCGCACCCTCGATGCACTGAGCGGCCAGGTGGCGGAGATCGTCGTCGCCGATGGCGGCTCCAGCGATGCCACGCCAGCCATCGCCACGGCCGCCGGCGCCCGCCTCCTTGCCGCCCCGCGCGGCCGTGGCAGCCAGATCGCCGCCGGCACCGCCGCCGCCACCGCGCCCTGGCTGCTCGTGATCCATGCCGACACCATCCCCGGCCCCGGCTGGGCCGAGGCCGCCGCGCGCTTCATCGCCGAGCCCGCCAACGCCGCGCGCGCGGCGCATTTCCGCTTCGCCCTCGACGATGCGAGCCCCGCCGCGCGCCGCCTCGAACGCGCCGTCGCCTGGCGCTGCCGCGCCCTCGGCCTGCCCTATGGCGACCAGGGGCTGCTGATCGCGCGCCGCTTCCTCGACAGGCTCGGCGGCTACCGGCACATCCCGATCATGGAGGATGTGGACCTGGTGCGGCGCATCGGCCGCGGGCGCCTTGCCGCGCTCGATCCGCCCTTCGTCACCTCCGCCGAGCGCTGGCGGCGGGAAGGCTGGCTTGCGCGCTCGGCCCGCAACCTCTCCTGCCTCGCCCTGTGGTTCGCCGGCATGCCGCCGGAGCGCATCGCCCGCCTCTACGCGCGCGGGCGGCGATAGGCGCGCCGCGCGTGGCACGGCCGGTCGTCATCCTCTTCGCCCGCGCGCCCCGCCTCGGCGCGGTCAAGCGGCGCCTCGCGGGCGGCATCGGCGCGCGCGCCGCGCTGCGCTTCTACCGCGCCACCCTCGCCGCCACCGCGCGGCCCATCGCGCGCGACCGCCGCTGGCGCACCATCCTCGCCGTCACGCCCGCGGGCGCCCGCGCGGACTGGGCGCGCCTCGTCCCGCGCGGCACGCCGCGCATGCCGCAGCCCCGGGGCGACCTCGGCCGGCGCATGGCGCTCTGCATGCGGCCCTTCCCGGTCGCGATCCTGGCCGGCAGCGACATCCCCGACCTGCGCCCCGCCGACATCGCCGCGGCCATCCGCGCCCTCGGCCGGGCGCAGGCCGTTTTCGGGCCGGCCGAGGACGGGGGCTTCTGGCTCGTCGGCCTCGGCCCGCGCCGGCCGGCGAGGCCTTTCGACGACGTGCGCTGGTCGAGCGAGCACGCGCTCTCCGACACGCTGCGGAACTTCCGGGGGCGGCGCGTCGCCACCCTGCGGCGGCTTCAGGACGTGGATACGGCGGAAGACCTGGCGCGGTGGCGCGGGGGAGGGCGCCGACCTCCCCCGGGACCCCCTCCCGCCAAAGGCCTGAGGGCCCTTGGAAACCTCGACTTCAGTCGGGGATTCCGGGGAGGGGCGTCACCGGCGCGCCCATGATCGCTGGCGCACCATGCCCCTCCCCGAAATCCCCGATCCGGGATTGGTGTCCAGAGGCCGTTCGGCCTCCGGTGGGGAGAGGTCCGGAGAGGGGCAACGCCCCTCTCCGCCCGCCCTCCGCCCCTGGCCCGCCCGCCTCCCGCGTGCCAGCCTGCCTCGCGGGAGGGTCCTGCCATGACCGAGCCGCTGCGTTTCGGCCTTCTGCTGTTTCCGCGCCTGACCCAGCTCGACATGACCGGGCCCTTCGAGGTCTTCGCCCGCGTCCCCGGCGCGCGCGTGCATCTCGTCTGGAAGACGCGCGATCCGGTGGTGTCCGACACCGGCCTTGCGATGCTGCCGGACACCGATTTCGACTCCTGCCCGCCGCTCGATGTCCTCTGCGTGCCGGGCGGGCCGGGCGTGGCGCCGCTGATGGAGGATGAGGCGGTGCTCGCCTTCCTCCGCGCCCAGGCGGCGCGCGCGCGCTTCGTCACCTCGGTCTGCACCGGCGCGCTGGTGCTGGGGGCGGCGGGGCTGCTCAAGGGCGTGCGCGCGACGACGCATTGGGCGAGCCATGATTTCCTTGCCGCACTCGGCGCGCAGCCGGTGCAGGCGCGCTGGGTGCGCGATGGCCGCGTGGTGACGGGCGGCGGCGTGACGGCGGGGATCGACTTCGCGCTCGCGCTGGTGGCCGAGATGCTCTCGCCCGAGGCCGCGCAGGCCATCCAATTGCAGATCGAATACGCCCCCGCGCCGCCCTTCGCGGCCGGTTCGCCAGAGACGGCGCCGCCGGCGGTGCTCGCCGCGGCGCGGGCGCGCGGGGCGGGGATGCGGACCGAGCGCGAGGCGCTGGTGGCGCGGGTCGCGGCGCGGCTCGCGTGATCCTCGAGACGGCGCGCCTGAGGCTGCGCCCCTTCGTGGCGGCGGACGTGCCGGCCTATGCGGCGATCCGCGCCGATCCCGAGGTGATGCGCCCCATGCCCGGCGGCGTTGCGCGCTGCGCGAGCGCGGCCGCCGATGCCGCGCGCCTGGTTGCGGATTTCGCCGCGCAATGGGGCACGGTCGGCTGCGCCCCCTGGGCGGTGGAGGAGCGGGCGAGCGGCGCGCTGCTCGGCCATGGCGGGCTGCGCCTGCTGCCCGACCTCGGCGGCGAGACGGAGATCCTCTACCTCCTCACGCGCGCCGCCTGGGGGCGCGGGCTGGCGAGCGAGGTGGCGGCGGCGGCGCGGGATGCCGGGTTCGGGCGCTTCGGCCTGCGCCGCCTCGTCGGCTATGCGGCGCCGGGCAATGCGGCCTCGTGCCGCGTGCTGGAGAAGACCGGCCTCGCCTTCGAGCGGGAGGTCGAGGTGTTCGGCCTCGCGGCGCGGCGCACCGTGATCGGGCGCGGCTGACCGGCGCCGCGTTCACCGCCGCTTCACGCCTCGCGCGCATGCTGGATGCGGAGGCCGACCATGAGCCAGACCAGCCAGCCGACCGCCGAGGCCGAACGCGAGGCGCGCCAGCGCGTCGCCCGCCACCTGCAGGACCTGCACCGCCTGCACCTCGCCCTGGCCGAGGAGAGCCGCGCGCTCAAGCGCTTCACGACCGAAGGCGCGGCGCGCGCCGAGATCGAGATCGCGGCGGAGATGATCGAGGGCTATCTCGCCGCCTCCGCCGCCTTCCTCGAGAACATGCGCGGCCGCTTCGAGGCGCGGCTGCCGCTGTTGCGGCGCGGCGAGCCGGCCTTCGGCGCCAGGCCCGGCGAGGCGCCGGAGCATGGCGCCTTCTGGCTGGCCTTCTCCCGCCTCTGCGCCGTGCTGCGGCGCGCCGGGCGGCACGCGGAGGGGTGATACCCTGCGGACAAAGGTCGATCCTTTGTCCGCAGGCTATCAGGATCTGCTTCCTCCCGCGGCCGCCCGACCGGCCACGCGCGCCATGCCAGAGCGCGAAAGGTCAAATCTTTCGCCCTCTGGTATGCGGAGCCGCCTCGCGCGGGTTCCGCCGCGCATCCTGCGTGCGGCGCGCGCGACCGACCCGAGAGTCCCGCGCAGGCAGAGCGGCGGCTCGCCGCCCGACGCCGCGGGCGAGAGCAGCGCGTGGCATCCCGGCCCGATCATCCCCTGCGGACGAAGGATCAGCCTTTCTCCAAAGGGCATCAGGATTCGGCTCCGCGCGCGGCCGCCCCACCAGCCCCGCGCGCGAGACCAGCGGGCGCAAGTCCAAACCTGTCGCCCGCTGGCATCACCTTCGCCCACGCGCCCGGCGAGACGCGCGCCCCTTCAGCCGAGCCTCGCCCCCGCGATCAGCAGCACCAGGTCGCGGCCGGTGTCCGGCTCGGTGACGCCGGCCTCGAAGGCCAGGGCCAACTCGTTCCGCCCGGCTTGCAGCACGAGGTCGAGCACCACCTCGCGCGCCTCCTGCAATCCACCGCCCGCGAGGTCGAGGCGCGCCGCCGCGGCGCCGTTGAGCGCGGCCCGCATCCCCTGCCGCGGCACGAGGCAGCGGTAGTCGAGATGCAGCCGCACCGGGCCGGCCTCCGACGCCTCGATCACGAGGCAGGCCCGGCGCGCGGTGACCCAGCGCACGCCGCCGGGCAGGCCGAGATCCGGGTAGGGGCCCTCGGGCTCCCCGATCCCCTCGGCGAGATCCCAGCGCAGCCGGGCCTCGCCGCGGGCGGGCGCCGGCACCTCGGCGGGCGGCGGCAGGGGCCGGCGCGACACGCCCGCAAGGGGGTTCGCCGCGACGGAGAGCAGCACCGCCGGCGGCCCGCCCTCGGCCAGCAGGTCCCAGGGCGCGGGCTCGCCCGCGGCGCGCAGCAGCGCGGCGGGCAGCGCCGCGGTGGCGAGGAAGCCGCCCGCCTCGTCCGGCGCCACGCTCAGCCGCGCGCTCACCCCGCCCAGCCGCAGCGCGAGCGCGGGCGGCGCCTCGGCGGCGATGCGGAAGGCGAGCACGCAGGGCCGGCCGGGCTCGGCGAGCACCTCCCCGGACACGGCGGGCGCGATCTCCCAGCCGCCGCCCGGGCGCGGCGGCGCCGTGACACGGGCGAGGGGGCGCGGCGCGTCCCCGCCCTCCCGCGGCGCGGGCGCGCCCGCCTGCGGGGCCGGGCCGAGGCGCAGGCTCGCGAGCAGGATGCCGAGGTCGCGCGATTCATTGGCCGGACGATGGGTGTGCGGCAGGCGCAGCCGCAACGCGATGCGCGGGCTGGCCCGCCCCGGCCCGGGGCCGCACAGGATCATGCGCGCCCCGCCGCCCTCGCGCCGCCAGAGCAGGCTGACGGGCCCCGGGCCGCCGGTGACGACCGCCTTGTCCAGCTGCTCCGGCCCGAAGAAGGCGAGCAGGCCGAGGTCCAGTTCCCACGGCGTCTCGAAGGGCCAGTCGAAGGCGATCGCCGCCTCCCGGTCCGACCAGCGCGCCGGCCGGCCCTGCACGCTCTCCATGCGATGCCAGCCTTCGCCGAGGCGCGCGATGTCGAGCAGCCCCTCGACCGGGCGGGCGATCAGGCTCGCCGTCGCGGCGTGGCGGACCCAGAGGGGCGCGAGCTGGTCGAGCAGCGCCGCCGGCCCGTTTGCCGCGCGGTAGCGCGCCCCGGCCTCGGCCGATCGCGCGGCGAGGCTGCCGAGCCCGGTGAGCGCCTGCCCCACGGCCTCGGCGAGCGCCGCCTCGTCATGGGCGGGGCAGGCGAGATGGCCCGCGCCCCAGTGCCGGGCCTCGGCGGCGAGCCATGTGTCGTCGGGCACCACCAGCGGAATGCCGAGGCTCACCGCCTCCCACAGCACGCCCGAGGATTTGCGGCGCGCGAGGCGCGGGTCGTAGGGCAGCACCACGAGATCCGATTCGCGCAGCATGTCGAGATAGGCCCCGGGCGCGAGGCGTCCGGTCAGGATCTCGATGTTCGGCGCACTGCCGGCGAGCGCGGCGAGGGCCGCGGCGGCCTCGCGCGCCTCGCCCCAGGCGCGCTCGGCGTTGACATGGGCGGCGAAGGTCGCGCCCGGATGCGCGGCGGCGAGCCGCGGGAGCAGCCGGGGCAGCAGGGCGATGCCCTTGTCCGGCCGCGCATCGCCGGCGAAGAGCAGCACGCGCGGCGCGGCATGCGGGCGCGGCGGGCCGGGCTCGGGGCGGATCGGCAGCGGGTGGGGCGGGATGGCGCGGCCGAACAGCGCGCCGAACTCCGCCGCGCGCTGGCCGCCGCTGGCGAAGAGATGGACCTCCGGCCCGTCCTCCTGCGCGAGGCGCTCGGCCATGCGGTAGAACAGGGCGCGCAGCGGTTCCTCGACCGCCATCGCGCCCGCGGCGTCGAGCGTGACGCCGGCGGGAAACATCAGATGCACGGCGAAGAGCGGCGCCTCGGCCGGGTCGAAGCCCTTCATCCAGGCGAGGTAGCCCGCGAGATGGTTCTCCGTGGTGGTGGGCACCAGCACGGCGGCCTCGGGCGGCGTCTCGGCGCGCGGCAGCAGGGAGAGTTCGGCGAGCAGTCGGTCGTTCAGCGCCTTCCAGTCGTCGGCGGCGCCGATTACCGGGTCGTCGTGCTCACGCGCATAGGTGCTGGTGGAGAAGTGCGGGAGGATGCGCACGCCCTCGATGGTGCCGGCGCGGAAGGCGCGGTTGGCGATGATGGTCGCGGGCTGGCCGCGCGCCAGCGCCTCGCGCGCGATGGCGAGGTCGTAGGCGAGGTGATGCCCCGCTTCGCCTTCGAGATTGGGGTCGAGGATCACGAGCGCCATGCGGCTATTCCATGAGCGCGGCGACGAAGGCGCCGAGGGCGGGGCTGCGGCAGAGCGGATGCCGCGCGAGATGGGCGAGGATGGCAGCGATGGCGGCCTGCGTCTCGGGGCGCTCCCGCGCGGCGGCGAGCATTTCGGCGGCGGTCGCGAGCGCGGCGTCGAGGTTGTGCGCTGCCAGCGCCGCGGTGATGCGCGCCGCGAGGGCGGGGAGGTTGCAGCCCTGCGCGCGCGGCGGCACGAGCAGGGCGCGCGGGGCGAGCAGGGCGAGGCTCGGCGAGGGCGCGGGATGCGGCACCACCGCGACGCGGCAGCGCGCGGGGGGCTGTGGCGCCTGCAGCACCAGCCGCGCGCCCGTGGCGACCGAGGGCAGCGCGACGAAGCCGCCCGCGCCGGCGGGCAGGAAATGCACGGGCGGCCCCTCGGGCGGGACGAGCCGCGCGGCATCGGGCACCGGCCAGCCTGTGGCCTCGACGGCGATGCCCCCGGCGCAGGAGGCGACGAAGCCGGCGGCGTAGCCGCCCGCCGCGATGGGCTGCCAGGCGGCGGGCGGGAGGTCGGTGAGGCGGGGGCTCATCGGCGCCGCGCGAAGGCTTCGCCTCCGCCCGCGGGGCGCCCTGCCGGGGCGTTGCTCATGCCGCGCCCTCGATCAGCGCGCGGTAGAGCGCGGCATGGGCCTCGGCGACGGAGCGCCAGTCGAGCGCCTCGGCCCGCGCCCGCGCCGCGCGGCCGAGCGCCGCGACGGCGGCCGGGTCGGCGGCGAGCGCCAGCACCGCCTCGGCGAGCGCGCGCCCATCGCCGGGCCGGACGAGGCGGGCCGCACCCTGCGTCGCCTCGGCCACGCCGCCGACATCGGTCGCCACCACCGGGCGGCCGCAGGCCATCGCCTCCAGGATGGCGTTGTTCGCCGTGGCGTCGGTCAGCGGCAGAAGCAGCGCGTCGGCGTCGCGATAGGCCTCGCGCAGCGCGGCGTCGTCGAGGCCCGTCGCGACGGTGACGCCCTCGGGCAGGGTGGCGGGCGGGTGCGGCGTGACCAGCCGCAGGCTCGCCGCGAGCCCGGCCTCGCGCAGCAGGGCGAGGGCGGCGAAGGCGGTCGCGTGGTCGCGCAGCCAATGGCCGACGCAGAGCAGCCGGAAGCCCGGCCCGGGCGCGCGCGGGCCGGGGGTGAAGAAGCGCGTGTCCACGCCATGCGGGATGAGGTGCAACCGTGCCGGATGGACGTGCCGCGCCAGCGCCGCGCGCTGCGCCTCGCACAGCACGATGACGGCATCGAGCCGCGCCAGCGCCGCGCGGTCGAGCATGCCGCCGAGCAGCGCCGGCGGCTGGTGGAAGGTCGCGACCAGGCGCGGGCGCTGCCCGGCCCCGAGATGCGCCGCGGGAATGCGCGCGAGCAGCGGCAGGGCGAACTCGCCGTCGATCGCGTGCAGGATGGCCGGCGGGGCGGCGGCGCAGGCGATCAGCGCCTCGGCCTCGGCGAGCCAGGCATTGGCCTGCTCGCCGAATTGCGGCGCGCCGAGCAGGCGCGACCAGCCGCGATACGCGCCGGCCCTGTCGCCGGCGAGCGCCGTGCCGAGCGGCGTGGCGAGGATCTCCGCGCGCAGCCCCTCGGGCAGGTGGCGCAGGAACTGCCACGGCCCCGCATGCGCGCCGTGATGCGCGTGGCGCACATGCAGCGCGAGCACCACGGCCGGCGCGGGCGGGGCGGCGGCGAACGCATCCGCCGCCGCGCCTGCCTCCTGCCGCAGCAGGTGGTTGAGCGGGAAGCGCAGGAAGGCGGCATCCGGCCGCGCCGCGGCGGGGACCGGGGCGCGGGCGAAGGCGCGCAGCGCGCGGGCGGCGGCGGCGGCATCGCTGCGCGGCGCGGCCGCGGGCGCGAGCGAATCGTAGAGCGCGGCGAGCCGCGCGCCGATCACCGGCAGCGCGTTCTCCGCCTCCACCTGCTCGCGCGCGCCCGCGCGCAGGGCGGCGTCGCCGTGGTGATGCCGGGCGAAGCGCAGCAGCGCCTCGGCGATGGCCCCGGCCTCGGCGGCGGCGGCGACGAGGCCGCTCGTGCCCTCGCGCACCAGTTCCGGCAGGCCGCCCACCGGCGTGGCGAGGCAGGGCGTGCCGCAGGCGAGCGCCTCCAGCGCGATGTTGGGGTAGTTGTCCTCGCGCGAGGGAATCACCGCGAGATCGGCGGCGCCGAGGATGCCGGCGAGCACCGTGTCGTCCTCCACCTCCCCGAAGGCGAGCGTCGGGATGCCCTCGGGCGCCGGCAGGCAGGCGCGGCCGAAGCCCGCGAGCACCACGCGCGCGCCTCGCGGCAGCGCGGCGGCGAGGCTCCCATCGGCATGCAGCCGCGCGAGCGCCTCGGCGAGCAGCGCGCCGCCCTTGCGCGCCTCGCGGTTGTCATGCGCGCCGGCGACGAGCAGCAGGTCGGCCGGGCCGAGGCCGAGCGCGGCCCGCAGCGCCGCGCGGTCCGGCGGCGGGGCGAAGACCTCCGTCTCGATGGCATTCGGGATGGCCTCGATCCGGCAGCGGCCGAGGACCGCGCTCTTTGACGCGCAGCCCGCCATCCAGGCCGAGGGCGCGACGATGACGGGCCCGGGCGCGGACCAGGCGGCGCGCTTCTCGGCGAAGGCGTTGGGCACGATGGACCAGGAATCGGCGATCTGCGGGCAGGCGAGGCAGGCGCTCCGCCACTGTTCGCAGGCGCCGGGGTAGTGGCAGCCGCCGGTCATCGGCCAGAGATCGTGCAGCGTCCAGACCACCGCGCGCCCGGCACCGAGCCAGGCGCGCAGCGTCGCGGGCGGGACGAGCCAGCTCGTCCAGTGCAGGTGCAGCACCTCGGCCGCGGCGATCAGGCCGTGGCGTTCGAGCGCGAGGCCCGGATGGGCGATGGAGAGCAGCGTGCCGGCCTCGCCGCGCCGCGCGGCAGGGATGGCGCCCCATTGCAGGCCGGCATGCAGCGCCCCGGCGAGCGCGGCCTCGGCCGCGTCCTCGGCCGGGGTGGCGTGCAGGCGCAGTTCGGTCTCGTCGGCGGGGGTGCCCTCGGCGAAGGCGAAGGCGGAGAGCGCGCCCGCTTCGCGCGCCGCGCGGTGCGCCCGACGTGCCGCGCGGCCCGCGCCGCCGCCCGCGCCATGCGAGAGATGCACGATGCGCCGTGCCACGCGCGCCACCCCCTTCCGCCGCCGTCGCGGCCCGCAGCGGCGGTAGACCGCGCCCGGCCGCAGGGTCAAGCGCCGCGCCCGCGCTTGACTTCCGCCGCGCGCCGGCCCGTGTTGCGCCGTCCGGGCGCAGCCCGCGCCGCGATGGAGACACGCACCGCCCATGGCCGACGCGCCGCCCTTCCTCGTCACCATCGCGACGCAGCGCAGCGGCACGAAGTTCCTCGGCACGGCCTTCTCGGCGGGCGGGCTGGTGCGCTCGCTGGGCGAGGTGCTCCAGCCCGGCGCGCCGGCGGCCTTCGGGCGCTTCTTCGCCGATTTCGTGCGCCCGCGCGATGCCTTCGCCTTCGAGGCGGCGGAGATGACCGCGTGCCTCGACGCCTTCCTCGCGCGGCTTGCGGCGCAGGTGGCCCCGGCGCGGCTGCATTTCGACCTGATGTACAACACGCTCGGCGCGCTCGCGCCGATCTGGACGCTGCCCGACGCCGGGCCGGCGGCGAACTTCCTGCTCGACTGGCTCAAGGCGCGCGGCGCGGGCGTGATCCACCTGCTGCGCCCCGACCTCGCCGAATGCCATGCGAGCCATGTCATCGCCGAGACGCGCGGCCTCTATCACAGCGGCAGCGACGGCGACGCGGCGCGCGGGATGCGCCTGCGCCTCGACCCGGCGGCGGCGACGGCGCGGATCCGCGGCGTGCTGCGCGCGCGCGCCTTCGTGCGCGCGGCCTTCTCGGGATACGCGCGCTTCGTGGAGATCGCCTATCCCGATTTCGTCGCCGGCCAGACGGTGGCGCCGGAGGCGGCGGCGCGCATCGCGCGGCTCGCCGGCATGGTCTCGCCGCAGGGGCTGTTCGGGCCCTCGCCGCTGCGCGTGACCGCGCCCGACAAGGCGGCGCTGGTCGAGAACCTCGACGAGATCCGCGCCATCGCCGCGCGGCTCGAGGCGGAGGAGGGCGGGCTCAGCCCTCCTCGGTGACGCCGGGCTGCGCGCGCGCGGCCAGGGTGTCGAGCCCATGGACGCAGAGCATCCGCAGCACCTGCCGGTCCATCGCCTCGGGCGAGCGGAGATCGGCCTGGTGGCGGGTCAGAGCGAGATGCACGAGGCGGTGGATGCGCACCGGGTCATGCGCGGCGAGCGCGGCATCGAACGCCCGCGGCGCATCGGCCGGCTCGCGCAGCGCATGCGCGGCGTGGCGGTAGTCGGCGCGCGCGAGGCACAGCACCGGCTTCTCGTGGAGCAGGGCCTCGAAGCCGACGGCGGAGTTGGCGGTCAGCACCGCCTTGCAGCCCGGCAGCAGGTCGTGGATGGACCCGTCGCTGACCAGAAGGTTCCCGCAGGCGAGGCGGCCGAGCATCGCCATCACCTCCGCGGTGCGCCCCTTCGGATGCGGCTTGGCCACGACGCGCTCGCCGCGGGCGAGCATGGCGCGGATCGCCGTCTCCATGGCGGGCAGGTAGCCCTCCTTCGCGAAGAGCAGGGAGAGGACGGTATCGCCCGGCACCTGCAGCGGCACGAAGACGTAGCCCGGCTCAGGTGGCGGCGCCGCGGCGGGCTGGCGCGAGCCGGTGATGCGGCCGCCGATGACATGGCGCGCGAGGGCGACGAAGAAGGCCCGCGCCTCCTCCGCGCCGATCGCGGCGAGGCGCTCGGGCGTCTCGTCGTGCAGCTCCGACCAGCCCGAATAGCCCTTGCGGTCGATATGGGCCATGAAGGGCAGATAGGCGGCCTTGTAATGCCAGAGGCCGCGCCGTTCCCCGCGCGAATGGTGGTTCAGCAGGATGGCGTTGTCCTCGCGCGGGACCTCGGCACCCTTGCGGATGAAGGTGATGGACCCGCCCACGCGCTCGACCGCGTGCAGCAGCGCGGCGCGGATGGGCTCGCTGCGCTGGCCGGGGACGTAGAGCACGATCCAGCGCGGCGCGAAGAGCGCCTGCAGGACGCGCGCCCTCTCGCGCGGGGTGTCGCAATCGTGGAAGCGGGCGATGGTGCGCCGCATATCGCGGCGGAACTCGTCGCGCCGGTCGAGGGCGAGGGAGAGCAGGGACGCGGCCGGGACCAGCGCCACCCCGTCGCGGAGCTCCCCCTGCATCGCGGCGCCGCGCTAGCGCGCCGCCGCGCTGGCCTCGGAGCGCGTGGCGCCGACGCGGTGGGCGAGGGCGGCGGCCATGAACTCGTCGAGCTCGCCGTCGAGCACCGCGTCGGGGTTGCCCTTCTCCACGCCGGTCCGCAGGTCCTTGACCATCTGGTAGGGCTGCAGGACGTAGGAGCGGATCTGATGGCCCCAGCCGATGTCGGTCTTGCCGGCCTCGGCGGCGGCGGCCACCGCCTCGCGCTTCTGCAGTTCCAGCTCGTAGAGCCGCGCCTTGAGCATGTTCATCGCGATCTCGCGGTTGCGATGCTGGCTTCGGTCCTGGGTCGAGGCCACCACGATGCCGGTCGGGATATGCGTGAAGCGCACGCCCGATTCCGTCTTGTTGACGTGCTGGCCGCCGGCGCCGGAGGCGCGGAAGGTGTCGGTGCGCAGGTCGGCGGGGTTGATCTCGATCTCGATGCGGTCGTCGATCACCGGATAGACATAGACCGAGGCGAAGGAGGTCTGCCGCCGCGCCGCCGCGTCGAAGGGGCTGATGCGGACCAGGCGGTGGACGCCGCTCTCGGTCTTGAGCCAGCCATAGGCGTTGGGGCCGCTGACCTGGATGGTGGCGGACTTCACGCCCGCCTGCTCGCCGTCCGAGCGTTCGGTCAGCGTCACCTTGTAGCCGCGCTTCTCGGCCCAGCGCATGTACATGCGCAGCAGCATCTCGGCCCAGTCCTGGGCCTCGGTGCCGCCGGCGCCGGCATTGACCTCGAGATAGGCGTCGTTGGCATCGGCCTCGCCCGAGAGCAGGCTCTCGATCTCGCGGCGCTTGGCTTCCTCGGCGAGCGCGCGCAGGTCGGCCACGGCCGCGTCGGCGGTCGCCGTGTCGCCCTCGGCCTCGGCCAGTTCGATCAGGCCGAGCGCATCGGCGACGTCGCGCTCGAGGCGCTGCACGCCCTCGACCTGCTCGGCCAGCCGCCCGCGTTCGCGCATCACGCGACCCGCCTCGGCGGCATCGTTCCACAGGGAAGGGTCCTCGGCGCGGGCGTTCAGCTCGTCGAGGCGGCGGACGGCGGCATCCCAGTCAAAGATGCCTCCTCAGCAGGGACACCGAGGCGGTGATCTGCTCGTTCAGGGCTTCTGCATCGGCACGCATGGGACGCGCTCAATAGAGCCCGCCCAGGCTGCTGTCGAGGCCGGTCGCGGTGCCGCCGCCCGTGCCCTCGCTCTCGCCATAGCGGCGTGCGGCCTGTTCGGTGCCGGGGCGGAAGGCCTCGAGGATGGAGCCGTTGCCCACATTCACGCGCACCAGCGCGACGCCGGGCGGGGCGCGGAAGGGCACGGGCGGGCTGTCGCGCAGCGCGGCGGCGACCACCTCGCGGAAGATCGGCGCGGCGTTCGTCCCGCCCGTCTCCCCGTTGCCGAGGCTGCGCGGGTCGTCGAAGCCGATCCAGACCGCGACCACGATGTCGGGTGTGAACCCGACGAACCAGTTGTCCTTGTAGTCGTCCGTGGTGCCGGTCTTGCCGGCGACAGGGCGGCCGAGCCGGTCCCCGATGGCGTTCGCCGCCGTGCCGCGCTGCACCACCCCCTGCAGAAGGCTGACCATCTGGTAGGCCGCGATCGGGTCGGTCACCTGGCGCCGCTGCGGGTCCACGAGTTCGGGCGGGCCGCCTTCGGGGCTCGCGGCGTTGCAGCCGGCGCAGGCGCGGCGGTCGGCGCGGTAGATCACGCGGCCGCGGCGGTCCTGCACGCTGTCGATCAGCGTCGGCGTCACCTCCTGCCCGCCATTGACGAACACGGCATAGCCCGCGGCCATGCGCATCACCGTCGTCTCGCCCGCGCCGAGCGACATGGCGAGGAAGCGCGGCATGTTCGGGATGACGCCGAAGCGCGCCGCGGCATCGGCCACCGCGTCGATGCCGATCTGCTGCGCGAGCCGCACGGTGACGAGGTTGAGGCTGCGCTCCATCGCGGTGCGCATCGTCACCCAGCCATAGGTCCGCCCGGCGGAGTAGTTCTGCGGCCGCCAGACCCGCCCCCCGGCCACGATCTCGACCGGCTCGTCGAGCAGCTCGGCATTGGGCGGGATGCCCTGTTCCAGCGCCGTGATGTAGACGAAGGGCTTGAAGGAGGAGCCCGGCTGGCGCATCGCCTGGGTCGCGCGGTTGAACCAGGAGCGTTCGAAGGACCAGCCGCCGGCCATCGCCAGCACGCGCCCGGTCTGCGGGTCGAGCGCGACCACCGCGCCCTCGGCGAGCGGGATCTGGCGCAGTTCGAGCCTTTCGGGCCGCGCGGGGCGACCCTGCGCCGCGAGCTGCGTCGGCATGCGCTCGACGAAGACGACATCGCCGACATTGAGAACCTGCTGCATCCGCGTGGGCTGGGCGCCGATGCGGCCGTCGCGCACCGGGCGCGCCCAGGCGAGGTCCTGCAGGTACATCAGCCCCGTGCGCGCGGGCGGATTGGCGCCGCGCTCGATCCAGCCGAGGCGCGCCTCGGTGTTGCGGACCTCGAGCACCACCGCCATGCGCCATTCGGGCAGGCCTCCCGGCGGGCGCGGCGTCGCCTCCAGCGCGGGCACCCATTCGGTGGCGCCGGCGGGGATGGCGGCGATCGGGCCGCGCCAGCCGCCGCGGCGGCGGTCATAGGCCATCAGCCCGTCGCGCAGCGCGCGCTCGGTCGCGGCCTGCAGCTCGGGCTCGAGGGTGGTGCGCACCACGAGCCCGCCCATCGTCGTCTGCTCGGCGCCGTAGCGCGCGATCAGCTCGCGCCGCACCTCCTCGGTGAAGTGCTGGCCGACGGGCACGATGTCCGGCCGGCGGGAGGGGCGCGGGACGATCGGCTCGGCCTTGGCGTAGCGGGCTTCCTCGCGGGTGATGTGGCCGTCATCGGCCATGCGGTCGAGCACCCAGTCGCGCCGGGCGCGCGCGGCCTCGGGGAAGCGCAGCGGGTTGTAGTTGTTCGGCGCCTTGGGCAGGGCGGCGAGGAAGGCGGCCTCGGCCAGGCTGAGCTCGTCGAGGCCCTTGTTGAAATAGGCCTGCGCGGCCGCGGCGACGCCATAGGCCTGCTGCCCGAGGAAGATCTCGTTGAGGTAGATCTCGAGGATGCGTTCCTTGGACAGCGCCTGCTCGATGCGCACGGCGAGGATCGCCTCGCGCAGCTTGCGCATCAGCGTGCGGTCCGCGCCGACCAGCATGTTCTTCGCGACCTGCTGGGTGATGGTCGAGGCGCCGCCCATGCGCCGCCCGCTGCCCCATTGCTCGATCGCGGTCAGCACCGCGCGGCCGATGCCGAGCGGGTCTATGCCGTGATGGTCCCAGAAGCGCTGGTCCTCGGCCGAGACGAAGGCCTGCTGCACGCGCTGGGGAATGGCCTCGATCGGCACGAAGACGCGCCGCTCGGTCGCCAGTTCCGCGGTCAGGCGGGAATCGGCGGCGTAGATGCGGCTCATCTGCGGCGGCTCGTAGTCGGCGAGCCAGCGGTAGTCGGGCAGATCCTCGGCGATCTGGCGATAGAGGCCGTAGGCGGCGACCGAGCCGACCAGCCCGCCCGCGACCAGCAGCACGAAGAGCAGGCGGAACAGGCCGAGCCCGCGGCGGCGGCGGCGCCTCTCGCGCCGGCGCGGCGGGGGCGGGGTGTCCGCGGCGGCCTCGGCCGGGCGTCCCGCCTCGGCGGGGGCGGCGGCGGGCGCGGGCGCGGCCGCACCGCGCCGCTTGTCTCGACGGGGGGCAAGCGGGGCGTCGGCGCGGAGTTCAGGCGGCGTCATCGCCACCCTGATACACCCGGCGGGCCGCCGGCGCGACAGGCGCGGCGTTCACGCCGCCGGGAAGTGCCGCCCTCACCCGACCCCCGCCGGGGCGGAGGCGAGCCAGCCGCGCACCGCCCGTGCCAGTGCGGCGGCGAGTTTCGCGCGGTGCTCGGGCCGGCGCAGCGCCGCCTCGTCCCGCGCATCGGAGAGGAAGCCGAGCTCGATCAGCGCGGAGGGGATCTCGGGCGCCTTCAGCACGACGAAGCCGGCCTCGCGATGGGTGTTCGGCAGCAGCGGCACCTCCTCGCCCAGTTCCCGGACGGCGAGCCGCGCGAGGCGGGCCGAGCCCGCGCGCGTCTCCTGCCGCATCAGGCTGATCAGGATGCGCTGGACCTCGGGCGAGACGGAGGGCAGGCGCAAGCCGCCCGCGAGATCGGCGCGGTTCTCGCGCCGCGCCAGGGCCTCGGACATCGCATCCGAGGCGGTCTCGGACAGGGTGTAGACCGAGGCGCCGCGCGCCCCGGGGGCGGAATCGGCGTGCAGGGAGAGGAACAGCGCGGCGTCGCGGCGGCGGGCGAACTCGACCCGCTCGGCCAGCGGCACGAAGACGTCGCGCGAGCGGGTCAGCAGGACGCGGCATGCGCGGCCGGCCTCGAGCCGCCGCCGCAGGTCGAGCGCGGTGGCGAGGACGATGCGCTTCTCCTCGGTGCCGTTGGCCCCGATGGCCCCGGGGTCGCGCCCGCCATGGCCGGGGTCGAGCACCACGAGCGGCAGCGGCCCGCTGCCCTGCGCGGTGCCGGCGTGCAGCGGCCGCGCGCCGCGCGCCGCGGCGGCGAAGCGCGCGGCGGGTGCGGGGGCGATGTCGAGGACCAGATGCCCCTCCCGCGCCGGGCCCGGGGCGGGCAGGGCGGGCGCGGCGAGGTCGATCCGCAGCGTCTCCTGCGCGGCGATCCAGCGCGCCGCGCGCACCGGCCCCGCGCCGCGCAGGCTCGCCGGCCCGCGCCAATGCGCGCCGGGCAGGCGCAGGAGCAGCCGGTCGGGTCCGGATTCGGCGTGGATGGCCCAGGACTGCTCGCCCTGGACCGCGAGGGCGAGGCGCAGCGCCGGCCCGGCGCGCGCGAGGGCGGCCTCGGTGACGGTTCCGGCGGTGGCGGGCCGCGGCCCAGCCAGGGCCAGCAGCCCGAGGCCGAGCAGGATCCGCCGGCCCATGGGCGGCGTCACGGTATGCGGCATCCCCTCTCCCGATGCCATCGGGTCGCCCGACCCCCTCGGGCGCGATACATATGGCATCCGATTCAAGGATCTGCCACCGCCATCCTCACCTTCCGCATGATCTGCCGGCGCCGCGGCGGAACGGTCCCGGCACGGCTTGTGGCGCCCCCCTGGCGCGACTATGGTGACCTGCCCCGGCGGCAACCGCTGCGGGCGGATTCCCCGGGCAGGATCGCCCGGTGCGCGACCCCGGGCCATCGGCAGGGCGCGACACCGGCGCGAGCGAGCGGGGGCCCGGCCTGGACCGGTGCGACCTTCGCGGTCCGCGCATCGTCCGTGGCTTAGCCGGGCGCCCTCCTGCCGGATCCGCCGGCGCGGACACGGCTGCGTGCAGGATCCTCGGCGCCCCCTGGCCGGCGCCTCGATCCCCGCGGACCGTCGCCGGCCCGCCCGTGCCTGGGACCGCCGCCACCGCGGCCGTTCGAGGGCTTCCGGGGCAGAAACCAGGCGCGCCCACCCCGGGCCCGCATGGCGCGCGCGCGCCGTGCCGGACCCACCGAGCGAGGACGATCGCCGCCGCATGCCTGAGGACGCAGCGCCGCGATTCCGTCTCCGCCCGGGCCCCGCCATCCCCTGGCGCCGCCGGCCCCGCCGCGGCGCGGAGCACGCCATCCCATGACCAAGCGCATGCTGATCGACGCATCCCACCCCGAGGAGACACGGGTGGTGGTGCTGGACGGCAACCGCGTCGAGGAATTCGACCTCGAGACCGCCAACCGCAAGCCGCTCAAGGGCAACATCTACCTGGCCAAGGTGGTGCGGGTGGAACCCAGCCTGCAGGCCGCCTTCGTGGAATACGGCGGCAACCGCCACGGCTTCCTGGCCTTCGGCGAGATCCACCCGGACTACTACCAGATCCCGGTCGCCGACCGGCAGCGCCTGCTCGAGATGCAGGCCGAGGAGGCGCGCGCCGAGGAGGAGGCGGACCTGCCGCCCGAATCGGCCATGGACCGCGCCGCCGCCTGGAACGGCGAGGGCCCCGAGGGCTGGGCCGCCGGCGAGCCCGCCCCGAACGGCGAGGAGCAACCCGCCGCGGCCGCGCCGGAAGGCGAGGCCGGGGCACCGGAGCCGCTGCCCGCCGATGCGGCGCCCGAGGCCGCCGCGGCCGCGCCGGGCGAGGCCCCGGCGGAGGAGGCGGCTTCCGCCCCGCCGCCCGCGATGGCGGAGGACGCCGCCCCGGCGGAGCATGCCGCAGGGGACGAGCCCGCCGCGCCGGCCGCCCGCGCCCTCGACATCGCCCCCGAGCGCGTAGTGGCCGCGGAGCAGGCCGCCGGGGAAGGCGCGGCGCCCGAGGCCGAGGAGACCGGCCGCGTCGAGACCATCGCCACCGAAGACCTGCCGCCGCCCGAGACGATCGGCGGCGAGGACCAGCCCGCCGAGGCCGAGGAGGAGCGCCGCGAGCGCCGCATCCCCCCGAAGTTCCTCCGCCACTACAAGATCCAGGAGGTGATCCGGCGCCGGCAGATCATGCTGGTGCAGGTCGTCAAGGAGGAACGCGGCGGCAAGGGCGCGGCGCTGACCACCTACATCTCGCTCGCCGGCCGCTTCTCGGTGCTGATGCCGAACTCCCCGCGCGGCGGCGGCGTCTCGCGCAAGATCACCTCGGCCGCCGACCGCAAGCGCCTGCGCGAGGTGGTGGAGGAGATGAACCTCCCCGAGGGCATGTCGCTGATCGTCCGCACCGCCGGCGCGCAGCGGCCCAAGCCCGAGATCAAGCGCGACTGCGAATACCTCCTCCGCCTGTGGGACAATATCCGCGAGCGGACCCTCGCCTCCACCGCGCCGGCGCTGATCTACGAGGAGGCGGACCTCATCAAGCGCTCGATCCGCGACGTCTTCGGCCGCGACATCGAGGAGGTGATCGTCGAGGGCGAGGACGCCTACAGCCAGGCGCGCGAGTTCATGCGGATGCTGATGCCGGCCAATGCCGGCAAGATCCGCCTGCACCGCGACTCCGTGCCGCTTTTCGCCCGCCACAACGTGGACGCCCAGCTCGACGCGATGCATTCGCCGGTCGTGCAGCTCCGCTCGGGCGGCTACATCGTCATCAACCAGACCGAGGCGCTGGTCGCCATCGACGTGAACTCGGGCCGCGCCACGCGCGACCGGCACATCGAGGACACCGCCCTGCGCACCAACCTCGAGGCGGCGGACGAGATCGCGCGGCAGTTGCGCCTGCGCGACCTCGCGGGCCTGATCGTCATCGACTTCATCGACATGGAATCGTCCAAGCACGACGCCATGGTCGAGAAGCGGCTGAAGGAGGCGCTGAAGCAGGACCGCGCGCGCATCCAGGTCGGCCGCATCAGCCATTTCGGCCTGCTGGAGATGAGCCGCCAGCGGCTGCGCCCCTCCATCGCCGAGCAGACCTTCGTGCAGTGCCCGCACTGCCAGGGCCGCGGCCTGGTGCGCAGCGTGGAATCGAGCGCGCTGCAGGTGCTGCGCGCCATCGAGGAGGAGGGGGCGAAGCGCCGCGCTGCCGAGATCATGGTGCGCGTCGCCGCCCCCGTCGCGCTCTGGCTGCTCAACCGCAAGCGCGAGCGCCTGGCGGAGATCGAGGCGCGCTTCGGCATGGCAGTGATGTTCGAGCCGGACGACACGCTGATGCCGCCCGCTCTGCGCATCGAGCGCCTGCGCGCGGCCGAGCCCGCCGCCGCACCGGCCGCCGCGCCCGCGCTGCGCATGGACTACGCCCCCGAACCCGAGGAGGAAGCCGAGGAGGCCGAGGAGGCCGCGTCGGCCGAGCGCCCCGCCGCCGAACGCGCCGAGACGGAGGAGGAGGGCGAGCGCCGCCGCCGCCGCCGCCGCCGCCGCCGCGGCCGCCGCGAGGAGGGTGCCGCGGGCGCCCCGGCCGCCACCGCGGCCGAGGATGCCGAGGGCGAGGAACTGCCCGCCGAGGGCGGCGAGCCCGCCGAGGCCGAGGCGCCCGAGACGGTGGCAGCCGATGGCGAAGAAAGCCCGGCCGAGGCTCCGGCCGAGGGCGAGGACTCGGCCGAGGCCCCGCGCCGCCGCCGCGGCCGTCGCGGCGGCCGCCGCCGGCGCGAGGACGGCCCGGCGCCCGAGACGCCCGCCGCCGCCGAGGCGCCGGAGGAGGCCCCGGCTCCGGCCCGCCGGCCCCGCTATGCCGGGCCGACGCCGGCGGACCCCTTCGCGGGGCAGATCGACGACATCTTCGAGGTCCTGGAAGCCGCCGAGGCCGCGGCCGAGCGGGCGGCGGCGAGCCGCCCGGCGCGCGCCGCCTCGCCCGAGCCCGCCGCCGCCCCGGCCGAGCCCCCCGCCGCCCGGCCGGAGCCCGCGGCGGCGCCGGAACCCTCCGCCCCTGCGGCAGCGCATGCCGCTCCGGCGGAGGAGCCCGCTGCCGCACCTGCGCCCGCCGCGCCGGTGGAGGAGCCCGCCGCGGCCCAGCCGCCACCCGCCGCCGAGGCGCCGCCCCCCGCGCCCGCCGCCCCCGCCGAACCCGTGGTCGGCCAGCCGGTGCTGCCCGTGGTGCTCGGTTCCGGTGCCGAGGCGGAGCGGCCGAAGCGCCAGGGCTGGTGGCGCCGCTGATCCCGGCCGCCCGTGGCCCTGTGCGGCCGCGGGCCTCGCGCGCGGCGGAGTGCCCTCAGCCGCCCTCGGCCGAGGCGACGGCAATGGCGAGCCACATCTCGTCGCGCAGCCGCTTGAGTTCGAGGGCGCGGATCGCCGTCTGCTCCAGGCGGCAGGAGAGAAGGTGCGGCTCCGCCTCGGCGGGTGCCGCAAGCGCGCCCTCCAGCGCGCAGGCCGCCTCGCGATAGGCGATGAAGGCGCGCTGCGCGCGCCGCAGCGGTTCCTGCTGCGAGGCCGGGGCGAGCAGCCCGAGGTCGCGCTGCCAGCGCTCCATCTGCTGCTGCCAGAGCGCCGTCTCGGCACGGGCGCAGGCCGCGGCGCCGGCCGGGCGGCCGGGCAGGGCGGGCAGGCGGGCGACGAGCAGCCCCTCGCCGGCCTCGCCCTGGCAGGCGGCGGCGATGCGCCAGCCGCAGCGGCCGAAGGCGGCGCGCGGCGGGTGCGCCTGGACGGAGAGGATGCAGGCCTCGAGCCAGGCGCGCTCGGCCGCGTGCGGGCGGGCCGGGTCGGGGGCGCGCTGGGCGGCGGCCGGGGCGGTGCCGAGCAGGGCGGCGAGCGCCAGTCCTCCGCACCTTCGCCGCTGCCGCGTCAAGGTCGCATCCATCCCGTCCGGGCGCCGTCGCGGGCCATGCGCCGGCCCGCCTTCATCCTGCGCCCGTCGGCCCCTCGAACGCCAGCGGCGGCTGCGGGCCGGGTGCCGCCGGGATCAGCGCATCGCGCCCTTCAGCACCGCGCCCACCTCGTCGAGGATCGCCGGGTCGTCGATGGTCGGCGGCACGGCGTAGTCCTCGCCATCGGCGATCTTGCGCAGCGTCGCGCGCAGGATCTTGCCGCTGCGCGTCTTGGGCAGGCGGGCGACGATGCGCGCCTCCTTGAAGGCGGCCACGGGGCCGATGCGATCGCGCACCATGGCCACGAGCTCGGCGGCGAGCGCCGCCTCCTCCTTCGCGACGCCCGATTTCAGCACGACAAGGCCGAGCGGCACCTGGCCCTTCAGCGTGTCCTTCACGCCGACCACGGCGCATTCGGCGATGTCGGGGTGGGAGGCGAGCACCTCCTCCATCGCGCCGGTGGACAGCCGGTGGCCGGCGACGTTGATGATGTCGTCGGTGCGCGACATCACCGAGACATAGCCCTCCTCGTCGATCATCCCCGCATCGGCGGTGGAGTAGTAGCCGGGGAAGGCGGAGAGGTAGGCGTCGCGGAAGCGCTCCTCGGCGTTCCACAGCGTCGGCAGGCAGGAGGGCGGCAGCGGCAGGCGGATGGCGAGGCTGCCGATCTGCCCCCGCGGCACTTCGCGGTGCGCCTCGTCCAGCACCACCACGTCGTAGCCCGGCGCGGGCTTGCCGCCGGAGCCGGGCTTGGTCGGGAACAGGCCGAGGCCGCGGAAATTGCCGGTGATGGTCCAGCCCGTCTCGGTCTGCCACCAGTGGTCCACCACCGGCTTGCCGAGCAGGCGCTGCGACCAGGTGATGGTGTCCGGGTCGCAGCGCTCGCCCGCAAGGTAGAGCGCCTCCAGCCGCGAGAGGTCGTGGCGCCGCATCAGCGCGCCCTCCGGGTCCTCCTTCTTGATGGCGCGGATCGCGGTGGGCGCGGTGAAGAGCACCTTCACGCCGTGCTGCGCGCAGACGCGCCAGAAGGTGCCGGCATCGGGCGTGCCGACGGGCTTGCCCTCGAACAGCACCGTGGTGCAGCCGGCCAGCAGCGGCGCGTAGACGATGTAGGAATGCCCCACCACCCAGCCGACATCCGAGGCCGCCCAGAACACGTCGCCCGCGCCCACGCCATAGACGAGCGACATGGAGTGGTGCAGCGCGACCGCGTGCCCGCCATTGTCGCGCACGATGCCCTTGGGCGCGCCCGTCGTGCCCGAGGTGTAGAGGATGTAGAGCGGGTCGGTCGCCTCGACCGGCACGCAAGGGTGTGGGGCGGCGGCGCGCTCGGCCTCCAGCAGGTCCTCGTCGCGGCCGGGGGTGAGCTCGCAGGGCGCCTGCTCGCGCTGCAGGATCAGCACGCGCTCGGGCTTGTGGGGCGAGAGGCCGATCGCCGCATCGAGCAGCGGCTTGTACTTCACCACCCGCCCGGGCTCGAGGCCGCAACTGGCCGAGACGATCGCCTTCGGCTTCGCATCGGCGATGCGCGCGGCGAGTTCGGCCGCGGCGAAGCCGCCGAACACCACCGAATGCACCGCGCCGAGCCGCGCGCAGGCGAGCATGGCGATCGCCGCCTCGGGCACCATCGGCATGTAGATGATGACGCGCTCGCCCTTGGTCACGCCGCGCGCGGCGAGCGCGCCGGCGACGCGCGCCACGCGCTCCTGCAGGGCGGCGTAGGTGATGGTCTCGATCCGCCCGGTCATCGGGCTGTCCCAGATGATGGCGGGCTGCGCGCCGCGGCCCGCGGCGACGTGGCGGTCCACCGCGTTGAAGCAGGTGTTGAGCCGCCCGCCGGGGAACCAGCGGCCATAGACGCCGAGCGTCGCGTCGAAGGTCGCGCGCGGCGGCGCGTCCCAGGTGATGCCCTTGGCCGCCTCGGCCCAATAGGCCTCCGGGTCGCGGCGCCAGGCGGCGTAGACCTCGTCGTAGCGTGTGGTGCCGGTCATGCTGGTCGTTCCTGTCGTTCGCCTTCCCCGCGCGGCGAGCCTGGACCGGCCCGCGCCGGTCGGGCAAGTGCGGCGCGGCGCGGCCCGCGGCCTTGCGATGGATCAACCCCGCGCCGCCCGTCCTGGCGGATCCTGCCGCGGCCATGTGAAGATCACCGGTCATGAGCGGCCTGTTCCGACGCGCCTTGTCCGCCGTCGCCAACGGCATGAAGCCCTCGGCGCGCGAGTTCCTGCGCGCGCGGGCGCATTTCCACGCGCCGCTGCCCGACGGGCCGATCGCCGCCCAGCGCTACGTGGTCTTCGACCTCGAATCCACCGGGCTGAACCCGAGCGGCGGCGACCGGCTGCTGTCCATCGGCGCCATCCGCCTGCGCGACACCATGCCGGCGGAGCGCTTCTCGACGCTCGTGGATCCGGGCCGGCCCATCCCGCCCGAGAGCATCCGCTACCACGGCATCACGGACGAGGCGGTGCGCGCCGCGCCGCGCGCGCCCGAGGCGATCGCCGCCTTCCTCGACTTCGCGGGCGGCGACGTGCTGGTCGCGCACAATGCCGCCTTCGACCGCACGCTGCTGTTCATGGAGGAGTTCCACGGCGCCCCGGCCATCCCCAACCCCTTCCTGTGCAGCCTCGCGCTCTCCCGCTGGCTCGACCCCGAGGAGCCCGACCATTCGCTGGACGGGCTGTGCGGCCGCGCGGGCATCGTGATCGAGGGGCGGCACGAGGCGCTGGGCGATGCGGAGGCGACGGCCGCGCTGTGGGTGCAGTTCCTCGCGCGCGCCGCCGCGCGCGGGGTGGATAACCTGCAGGAACTCTCGCGCCGCAGCCGGATGCAGCACGCGATCTCGGCGACGGCCGAGCATTTCTGACGCGCCGCGCCCCGCCTTGCTGCGCGCGGCAGGCCGCGCCGCCCGCGCTACCAGACCGAGCCGGTGAAACTGCCGAAGGCGCCGCGGCTGAAGGAGCGCACCGCCTTCAGCGCGTCGCGCAGCGCCGAGCGCCGCGGCTTCTCCATCGCCGCCGTGTCCACGAGGTTGCCTGGCGCACGCCCGGCCGCGTGGTCGGCGAGCTGCTGGCGCAGCAGGACATCGAGCAGCAGCGCGAAGGCCTCGGCGAGGTCCGCCGCCTCGCGCGCATGCACGCTGCCGCGGGCGGCGAGCGCGGCGATGCGCGCCGCCGTGCCGGTCGGCGCGATGCCGTCGCGCAGCGCGAGCAGCCGCGTCGCGGCCACCAGCGGCATCAGCCCGTGCAGCTTGAGGTCGGTGCGGGTCCCGGGGCCCGGCTCGTCATCGGTGAAGCCGCCCCACAGCGTGAGGCCGACGGTGAGCGAGGCGTTCTGCGCCGCCATGGCGGCAAGCAGCGCCGGGCTCGCGGCGAGCACGCGGCCGAGATGGGCGCGCAGCGCCTCGGCCGGGGCGGGGTCGCCGGCCGCGGCGCGGAAGTCGAAGGCGATGTCGGAGAAGAGCAGCGCGGCGCCGGCGCGCCGGCCGGCCCAGTATTCGAACTGGTGCCGCCATTGCGGCAGGGTTTTCCGCCACAGCGGGTTGCGCGCCATGATCCCGCCCGGGCAGAGCGGGAAGCCCGCGGCGTCGAGCCCGGCGTTGAACGCCTCGGCGAAGGCGCGGAACCAGGCATCCACCTCCGCGTGCCGGTCGTCCGGGTAGTCGGCGAGGATCAGCCCGTTGTCCTGGTCGGGGCGAAGCAGGCTCTCGCCGCGCCCGACGCTGCCCATCACGAGCAGGGTGAAGGGGACGGGCGGCTCGCCATGGGCGGTAAGGCTGCGGTCGAGCACGCGGCGATGCAGGTCGAGGTTGATGCCGCTGACGAGGCCGACGACCTCCTGCGCCGGGACGCCTTCGTCGAGCAGCGCGGTCGCCACCCCCGCCTGGGCGGCCTTGATCGCGGCATCCTCGCCGGCCAGCGCGTCGAGATGGGTCAGCAGGCGGCCGGAGGCGGCGGCAAGCGTGTCGTCCCGGTGCAGCATGCCGACGCAGCGCCCATCCGCCCCGACCACCGGCAGGTGCCGCAGCCGCCCCGGCCTGAGCAGCGCGACGGCGCGCCACAGCCCGGCATCCGCGGGGCAGGTGGTGACGGGGGCGGTCATGGCGGCCGAGAGCGGGGCCTCGGGCGGCAGGCGGAAGGCGACGCGCCGCGCCACGTCCCGCTCGGTCAGGATGCCGACCGGCGCGCCGCGCGCATCGAGCGCGAGCACGGCCGAGACATGCGGCCCGGCCATGGCGGGCAGCACCTCGGCGAGCGGCGTCGCGGGGTCGAAGCCGGGCGGCGCGGGATGCATCGCGGCGGTCACCGGGCCGGTGAGCGCGGCGGCGGGGGAGGGTGGAGCCTTGGGCTGCTGCATCGCGCCTGGGTCCGTGCGGTTCGGGCGCGACTATGCCCGAGCCTGCGCCGCGCCGTCAGGCGTCAGGCGATGAGGCGAGCAGCAGGCGCGCCGTCGCGGGCGCGTCGAACCGGCGCTCCATCTCCTGCTGGGTGGTCACGACATGGAAGCGCAGCGCGCCGAGGATGGAGGGCTCCTCGCCGCGGCGCTGGTCGGGGTGGATGGGCAGGGTCGCGAGCAGCGGCGCCTCGGCCGCGAGCGGCATGGTGTTGGCCGGGTGGGGCGGGGCGAGCTGGAGCCGCGCGAGATGCGCCGCGATGGCCGCCGGGACCGCCTCGGCCGGCTGATCCCGGCCGGCGAGGGCGAGCGACTCGGCGAGGATCGCCGCATGCAGCCCGACCAGGGCGGCGGCGAGCGCGGGCTCCCGCCCCGGCGCGTGCGGCCGCAGCCAGCCCTCGGCAAGGGCGGCGGTGTCGGCGAGCGCGGCGAGGAAGACCTCCCAGCGGCAATGGTCGAGGGCGGCGCGGAAATCGGGGTCGGCGAAGAGCACCTGCTCGCTGCGCCCGGACTTCACGCGGCAATAGTCGATGACGGTCTTCTGCGCGATGAAGGCGGCCTGGCGGCCCAGGAAATCGCGGAAGGCCCTGGTGTCGGAAGGGGCCTGACGGCGGCGCAGCCATTTCGCGAGCACGCTTTTCGAATCCTTCATCCGCCGGAAACGCCGTGATTGAGCGGCCCGCGACAAGGTGCTACGCGTTCATTAGCTGGGAAGAAAGCCGCCTCGTGGCGGGTATAACACAGGGGGAGAATGCGAGAATGCCGCTCGCCGAGGAAACCAAGGACGGTGGCGGAGCGCCACCGGCAAGCATCGACGAGGCGACAGCCAAGGCGTACTGGAAGAAGACCTCGTCCCTGATGTGGACGGTGCTCCTGATCTGGTTCCTCTCGGGCTTCGTCATCCACATCTTCGCGCCCTCGCTCAACCAGGTGCGCGTGCTCGGCTTTCCGCTGGGCTTCTACTTCGCCGCGCAGGGCAGCCTGATCATCTTCGTCGTCGGCCTCTACTGGTTCGCCCGGAAGCAGAACCGGATCGACGAGGAGTTCGGCGTGCAGGAGGACCGCTGAGCCATGTCCGCGAGCACCTCCGGGGGCAAGGACCCCTTCATCTCGAACCTCAACAAGATCTACGCCGGCTACACGGGCGGCTTCCTCGGCTTCGTCGTCATCCTCGGCATCCTCGAGCAGATGGGCGTGCCGAACCGGATCATCGGCTACCTGTTCGTGTTCCTCACGATCGGCGTCTACGCCTATATCGGCATCATCAGCCGCACCGCGCAGGTCGCGGAATACTACGTCGCCGGGCGAAGGGTGCCGGCCATCTACAACGGCATGGCGACCGGCTCCGACTGGATGTCGGCGGCCTCCTTCATCGGCATGGCGGGCAGCCTCTATGCGCTGGGCTATGGCGGGCTCGCCTTCATCCTGGGCTGGACGGGCGGCTACATGCTGGTGGCCATCCTGCTCGCGCCCTACCTGCGCAAGTTCGGCCAGTACACGGTGCCGGACTTCCTCGGCGCCCGCTATGGCGGGAACTTCGCGCGCTCGATCGGCGTGCTTGTGCTGGTCACCGCCTCCTTCGTCTATGTCGTCGCGCAGATCGTCGGCGTGGGCATCATCACCCAGCGCTTCCTCGACGTCTCCTTCGCGGTGGCGGTGTTCCTCGGCCTCGCGGGCATTCTCGTCTGCTCGATGCTGGGCGGCATGCGCGCGGTCACCTGGACCCAGGTGGCGCAGTACATCATCCTGATCATCGCCTACCTGATCCCGGCCATCCTGATGTCGGTGAAGGTCACGGGCGTGCCGGTGCCGCAGCTCATGTACGGCTTCGCGCTGGAACGCATCGAGGGGCTGGAGCAGGCCTTCCGCGCCGCGGGGCAGGTGCCGCCGCCCGGGGTGACGGGCTTCCATTCGGCGCCCTTCGTCGGGGCGAACGGACAGTTCTCCATGCCCGCGGCGGTGAACTTCTTCGCCCTGGTGTTCTGCCTGATGGTCGGCACCGCGGCGCTGCCGCACATCCTGATGCGCTACTTCACCACGCCGTCGGTGCGCGAGGCGCGCAACTCGGTGGCGTGGTCGCTGTTCTTCATCTTCCTGCTCTACTTCACGGCGCCGGCCTATGCCGCCTTCGCGAAGCTCGAGATCTACCAGAACTTCATCAACCAGCCGATCGCGGCGCTGCCCGAATGGGTGCGGGCATGGCAGATCATCTCGCCCTACGGCACGCCGTGGATCAACATCGTGGATGTCAACAACGACGGCATCCTGCAGTGGAACGAGTTCCGCATCCACCCGGACGTGGTCGTGCTCGCCACGCCCGAAATCGCGGGCATGCCCTATGTGATCGCGGGCATGGTGGCGGCGGGCGGCCTGGCCGCGGCGCTGTCCACCGCGGACGGGCTGCTGCTGGCGCTGGCCAATGCGCTCAGCCACGACGTCTACTACAAGATGATCAACCCCAATGCGCCGACCAAGCAGCGGCTCATCATCGCGCGTGTCCTGCTCATCTGCGTCGCGCTCTTCGCGGCCTGGACGGCGGGGAATGCGGGGGCGGACATCCTGTTCCTCGTCGCCTGGGCCTTCTCCATCGCCGCCGCGGGGCTCTTCGCCGCGCTGGTGATGGGTGTGTGGTACAAGCGGACGACGAACACCGCGGCCTGCCTCGGCATGCTCGTGGGCTACGTCGCGACGTTCGGCTACCTGATGTGGTCGGAGTTCGGCGGGCTGTCCTTCCTGCAGGTCTTCGGCACGAAGGAGGCCATCCTGCGCGCGGCGCAGGCGGCCGCGGCCATGCCGCAGGCGTCGGCCGAGCTCAAGGCCTATGCCGCGGGCATCGTCGCCAATGCGGCGACCCTGCAGGACGGCGCGATGGCCTGGTTCGGCAAGGCGCTGACGGGTCTCGGCATGAGCACCGACCATGTGGTGCTGCGCGGGCGCATCGTGGCGCGCCTGTGGGGCATCAACAACATCTCGGGCGGCATCTTCGGCGTGCCGCTCGCCTTCCTCACCATCTACGTGGTGTCGCAGTTCACCAAGGCGCCGTCCCAGGCGATGCAGGACTTCGTCGAGTCCATCCGCATCCCGAAGGGCGGCGTGCGGCTGGCCGACTCCCGCGCGGCGGTGAAGGAGTAGGCCGGCACGGCCCCCGCGCGCGGGGGCCTGCCACATCCATCCGGGGCGGTTGCAGCGATGCGGCCGCCCCGTCACTTTGCGGGTGCCATGAACGAGTTCGTCCTGGGGCATCTGCCCTTCTGGATCGTCAACTACATCCTCGCCCTGGTGGCCTGGTCCTGCATCGGGCGATTCCTGATGTCCGCCTTCCTGCCCCCCGACAGCCCCAACTATATCTGGCGGGGCTTCCGCTTCCTCACGGACTGGGCGGTGGGCACGGCGCGCGTGCTGGTGCCGAGCTACGTCACGCCCGTCTTCCTGCCGCTCGTCGCCTTCTGCTGGCTGATGGCGCTGCGCTGGACCATCGGGCTGTTCATGATCGGCGCCGGCATGGCCCCGCGCCTTGCGCCGCCGGCCGGAGGCTGAGGCCATGACGCGCGAGACCCTCTTCGTCTTCACCGTCGGCACCTGCCTCATGCATGGGCTGGTCAGCCCGGCGCTGATCTACGTGGTGTTCTTCCACCCCGTCTGGCTGCCCGAGATGCTGCCGCCGACCGCCGAGATCGTCTTCTACGGCGCCTCGCTCATCGTCTCGACCGCGACGCTGCTGCTCTCGGCGGTGCCGGCGGCGATCGTGGAGCGGCTCGGTGCCGGGCTCGACGTCGCGATGCGTGTCTGGCTTTCGGGTGCGGCGATCATCACCGCGCTGGCGCTGGTCGCCAGGGGCGGCTGACTGCCGGCGGGCGGACAAGGGTTCCACTCCCCTCCGCGGGGCAACATCCCCGGCGGACGCGGGATCAACCTCGGCCCGCCGGGCATCAGGGGCTGGTGTGGCGTGCGGGCGCCCCAACGGCCGTGGGCGCGATGCAGGCATGCGACATGCCAAACCGTTCGCGCGACGGTCTCGGTTCCCGCTTCGCGGGCCTTGGCGCGGGCTGCCACGGCCATGCCCGATGGCGGTTGCCCCCGGCCCCCGTCGTGCCCCCTGCGCATCCGATGCCGCCGAACAATCCGGCAGGGTCGCCCGCGCAGGGCGGGCCTTGTCGGACGACGCGGCGCGCACACATGCGGGGTGTCATCAGCGGGCTTGCGGGGTGGGACCATGGAGATCCTGCAGACCCTCGCCGATCTCTCGATCCGCCGGGCCTGCGGCTTCGCGGCGCTCGGCATCGCGACCGTGATGATCGGCCTGTCCTTCGACCTCGTGCTGGCCTTCCGCTCCGGCGCGATCCTCACCTCGCTCGTCTGCGGCGTGATCTGGCTGCGCGTGATCCTCTCGCCATGGCGGGACATCCGCGACACCGAGATGTGGATGCTGCTGGCCCATGAGCGGCAGCACCTGACCCGGGGGCCGGAGGCGCGCCGCATCGCCGCCGCCGCGGGGGAGGTGCTGCGCGAGCGGCTCGTCTGGCATGCCGAGCGCGTGGCGCTCGCCGCCTTCGCGCTGTGGGTCTGCACGGGGCTGGCGATGGTGCTCGCCTATCTGTTCGGGGCCTGACGGACGGCTGGGGGGCGATCCTCGTTCGATCGGCTCGGCCTCGTGCCTCGCGCGCGGCCGCTCCGCCTGTGCCGCGCGCCAGGGCGGGACGCGGAAGGACGAACCCTGCCCCTTCCGGCGTGAGGCGCCGTGCACCGGTTTGTCAGGCTGCCGGCGCGTCCTCGCCCGATGACGCCTCGCCGATCAGCGCCTGCGCGCGCCCGAGGCCGGCGACCCGCGCCGTCCATCGCTCGCCCGCAGCCGGCACCGACGCGGCCCCGAGCCCGGCCAGCATGAGCACCGCGCCGGCAGGCAGGCCGCCCAGCCGCCGTGCCGCCGCGGCCGCCGCCGCGAAGCCGGCGGCCAGATCCTCCGCCGAACCGCGCGGCCGCTTCGCGCCGGGCGCGCAGGACACCGCGACCGGCCCGGCCGGCAGGGCGCCGGGCCGGCCGGTGACGACGTAGCCGAGATCGGCGAGGTCCGCGACCGAGTGCGCCTCGTCCGCCGCGCCGTCGCGGAAGCGGCTGGAGGCGAGGTCGAGCGCGGCATGCAGGCGGGCGAAGCGGGGCGGCGTGTCGGCCCCGGGCTCCAGCGCCTCGGCGAGCACGCCGAGGATGCCGGCCGAGACGCGCGGCCGGCGCAGGGCCGACCAGGCGATCACCGCGCCGTCGGCGAGCAGGCGCCCCGGCAGCAGCGGGCCGGCCAGCCAGCCGCCGCCCGCGCCGCGCAGCAGCCGCAGCCCACAGGGGGCCTGGCCGAGCGCATCGAGCACCGCCTCGGCCACCGCCTCCCCTTCCGCGAGGCCGGCAGGCCGCAGCGCAGGCTCGAGCGGGGCGATCGGGTTGCCGGTCTCGATCGCCTCGACGATCGCGCCGGCGAGGACCTGTCGCGCTTCCTCCTGCATTCAGTTCAGCGAGGGCAGTTGCGGCTCTTCATCCACCTGGAAGCCGCCGGAGGGCGCCTGCAGCACATCCGCCCCCGAACCGCCGGTCTGCGGCGTGTCGTAGAGGTAGGAGGGCAGCCAGGTCGCGATCTCGGGGAAGATGTAGAGCATGGTCATGGCGAGGACGACGATGCCGACGAAGGGCAGGCAGCCCGCGAAGATCTGCCCGAGCTTCACCTGCGGCGGCGCCACGCCCTTGAGGTAGTAGGCCGCCATGGCGACCGGCGGCGTCATGAAGGAGGTCTGCAGGTTCAGCCCGACCAGCACGCCGAAGAAGATCGGGTCGATGCCGAAGGTGTCGAGCAGCGGCAGGAAGATCGGCACGAAGATCAGCACGATCTCCGACCATTCGAGCGGCCAGCCGAGGACGAAGATGATGAGCTGCGTGACCATGAGGAAGGTCACGGGGCTGAGGTTGAGATCCTCCACGAACCACTTCTCGACCACATGGTGGCCGCCGAGATAGCCGAAGACCGAGGTGAAGATGTAGGCGCCGACGAACAGCCAGCAGACCATCGCGGTGGTGCGCGCGGTGAGGAAGACGCTTTCCTTCAGCTTCTCGAAGGTGAAGGCGCGGTAGGCGATGGCGAGCAGCACCGCGCCCGCCGAGCCCATGGCCGCCGCCTCCGACGGGGTCGCGAGGCCGAGCAGGATCGCCCCCAGCACCGCCATGATGAGCACCGCGAGCGGCACGAAGGAGGTGAGCACGGCGAGAAGGACGGTGCCGAAAGGCACGTCGCGCTCCTCGGGCGGCAGCTTCGGGGCCATGGACGGGCGCAGCAGCGCGAGGATCATCACATAGGCCATGTAGAGCGCGGCGAGGCCGAGCCCCGGCAGGAAGGCGGCCGCGTAGAGGCGTGCGACCGAGGTGCCGGTCGTCGCGCCGTAGAGGATGAACATGATCGAGGGCGGGATCAGGATGCCGAGGCACCCGCCCGCGCAGACCACGCCAGCCGCAAGGCGCGCGTCGTAGCCCGCGCGCAGCATGGCCGGGAAGGCGAGCAGACCCATCAGCGTGACCACCGCGCCGACGATGCCCGTGGCGGTGGCGAACATCGCGCAGGTGGCGAGCGTGGCGACCGCGAGCGCGCCCGGCAGCCCGCCCGAGGCCAGCTGCAGCGCGCGGAACAGCCGGTCGAGGATGTTCGCCCGCTCGATCACGTAGCCCATGAAGATGAAGAGCGGGATCGAGATCAGCACGTCGTTCGCCATGACCGCATAGGTGCGCTGCACCAGCAGGTCGAAGACGCGCATCTCGAGCGAGAGGTAGCCGAAGCCGATGCCCATCGCCATCAGCGTGAAGGCGACCGGGAAGCCGAGCAGGATCACGACGATGAAGCTGCCCAGCATCACCATGCCGAGGACGGGGTCGCTCATCGCGCGGCCTCCGCGGCGTGGATCTTCCCGGCCTGCTGGAGCGCGACCTCCTCCATCTCCTGCACGTCGCCGAGCCGCGGCGGCCAGCGTCCGTTCCGCAGTGTCATCACGCAGCGCATGGCCTCGGCGATGCCCTGCAGGATCATCAGCAGGCCAACCGCGGGGATGACGAACTTGAACGGCCAGATGTAGGGGCCGACGGGGGAGAAGGAGGACCGCTCGTTCTGGTGGAAGGACTGGGCGAAGAAGTCCCAGCCGAACCAGACCAGCGCCGCCATGGCCGGGAAGAAGAAGAGCAGGTAGAGGCCGAGATCGAGCACCGCCTGCACCCGATCGGGCGCGAGGCGATAGAGGAAGTCAGCCCGCACATGCCCGCCGCGGCTCATCGTATAGGCGCCCGCGCACATGAACAGCGTGCCGTAGAGCATGTAGGAGACGTCGAAGGCCCAGGTGGTCGGCGCGCGGAAGAAGTAGCGCGCGAAGACCTCGTAGCAGATGGCCACCGTCAGCCCCACGATCAGCCAGGCGAAGGCCTTGCCGATGAAGGTGCTGATGCGGTCGATCGTGAGCAGCAGCGACTGCGCTGGCATGCGGTGGGCCTCCCCGTGCCCGTCATCCGCCCGGCTGTGTCAGGGGCTGCGGGCGCCCCAGAAGAAAGCCCGCCCCGTTCCGCGCGGGGCGGGCTTGAGGCATTGCGCGCCGGGTCAGCCGCGCGCGAAGAAGTGGTTGTAGGCGAGCGCCGGGCTCGCCTGGTAGCGCAGGTAGAAGGCGCTGACGCGGCGGCACCACTCGCGCTGGCTGTCCGTCACCTTCTTGAAGAAGGCGTCGGATTCCAGGTTGCGGATCACGCCGTCCCAGGCGCGGAGCTGCGCTTCCAGGATCGGGCGCGGCGTGACCTGCACGTTCACGCCCTGCGTCGAGGCCATGGCCTGCAGGTCGTTCGGGTAGCGCAGCTGCTGCTTCCAGGACATGTCGGCCGAGGCGGCCTCGGCCGAATGGCGGATGATCGCCTTCAGCTCCGCCGGCAGGGCGTCGTACTTCGCCTTGTTGAACAGGACCTCGAAGGTCTCGGTGTTCTGGTGGTAGGACTGGATCATGTAGTTCTTGGCCACGTCCGGGAAGCCGAGCACGCGGTCCGAGGACGGGTTGTTGAACTCCGCGCCGTCGATCACGCCGCGCTCCAGCGCGGGCACGATCTCGCCGCCGGGCAGGGCCGTGACGGCCGAGCCGAGGGCGTTGAACAGGTCGGTCGCGAGGCCCACGGTGCGGTACTTCAGGCCGCGGAGCTGATCGACATTGGTGATCGGGTTGCGGAACCAGCCGAGCGGCTGGGTCGGCATCGGCCCGGTCTGGAAGCCGACCACGTTCACGCGCAGGATCTGGCCGATGAGCTCGTTGTAGAGCGCCTCGCCGCCGCCGTAATAGAACCAGGCGAGGTAGGAGTTCGCGTCGTAGAACCAGGCCGGCGGCGTGCCGAACAGGCTGAACGCCTTGTTCTTGCCGAACCAGTAGGCCGAGACGCCATGCCCGCCATCGAGCGTGCCGGCCGAGACCGCGTCGATCAGCTGGAAGGCGCCGACCACCGCGCCCGCGGGAAGCAGCTCCAGGCGAAGCCGCCCGCCGGCCATGGCGTTGACGCGGTTCACGTAGTCCTGGGCGAATTCATGGAAGATGTCCCGCGCGGGCCAGGTGGACTGGAAGCGCCAGGTGACGGTCTGCGCCCGGCTGACGCCCGGCGTCGCGAGCACCGCCGCGCCAGCGCCGGCCACCGCCGCCGCCTTGAGGAAACCACGCCGCGCCGGCACCGGCGCCTTCTCGTCGGTCATCGTGACCCTCCCTTGAGGCCGGGCTCGTTCATGGATCCCCGGCATGATGCAGCACCAGCCAATATGGGAGCGGCGGATGGCGCGCAATGGGGATCGCGCCCGCCGCGCCGCCGCGGGCCTATTTCGTTACGAAGGCCTTCTCGACCACATAGGTGCCGGGCGCGCTGTTGGCGCCTTCCTCGAAGCCGCGGGCTTCCAGCATGGCCTTGCAGTCCCGGTTCATCGCCTCGGAGCCGCAGAGCATCACCCGGTCATGCGCGGGGTCGAGCGGCGGCAGGCCGAGATCGGCGAATATCCGCCCCGATTCCACGAGTTCTGTGATGCGCCCCTGGGTGCGGAAGGGCTCGCGCGTGACCGAGGGGTAGTAGCGCAGCTTGCCGCGGACCATCTCGCCGAGGAACTCGTGCGCGGGCAGTTCCTCCTCGAACAGAGCGCGATGGGCGAGTTCGGCCACCTGCCGCACGGTATGGGCGACCACGACCGTCTCGTAGCGTTCATAGACATCGGGCTCGCGCGCGAGGCTGAGGAAGGGCGCGAGGCCGGTGCCGGTGGCGAGCAGCCACAGCGTGCGCCCGGGCAGCAGGTTGTCCGTCACCAGCGTGCCGGTGGGCTTGCGGCCGATCAGCACCGTGTCGCCCACCGCGATGTGCTGCAGGCGCGATGTCAGCGGCCCGTCCTGCACCTTGATCGAGAGGAACTCCAGCTCCTCCTCCCAGGTCGGGCTGGCCATCGAATAGGCGCGGACCAGCGGCTTGCCGTTCACCATCAGCCCGATCATGGCGAACTCGCCCGCACGGAAGCGGAAGGCGGGGTCGCGCGTGCAGCGGAAGGAGAACAGGCGGTCGGTCCAGTGATGGACCCAGGTCACGCGCTCGCCGAAATAGGCGGCGGGGATGACCGGGGCGGCGGGGGCGGGCGCGTCGTTCATGGCGGGCGTCTTGTGCTGCGGCGCGGCAGCGGGTGCAACGGGAAAGACGGGGGCGGGCTTGCGCGCTCTCCGCCCCCGGTCTCTGTTGCGCGCATGAGCGACCTGCCCGAAGGCGTCCCCTGGGACCCCGCCACCGACCCGCCCCTCGGCCCCCTGGTGGACCCGACGCCGCGCCCGCTGCCTGCGCGCGTGGCCCATCGCGGTCGGTCGGTGGATCTCGAGCCGCTGCACCTGCGCCATGCGCCCGAACTCTGGCGCGCGGCGCAGAGCGACCCGACCGGGGCCTCCTGGGCCTATCTCGGCTACGGGCCCTTCGCCGACGAGGCGGCGCTGGCGCGATTCCTCGGCGGCTTCGCCACCACCCACGACCCGATGGCCTGGGCGGTGCGGCCGCATGTGACGGGCACGGCGGATGGCTGGCTGACGCTGATGGAGATCCAGCCCGCTCATGCGCATATCGAGATCGGGAACATCTGGTTCTCGCCCCGGATGCAGCGCAGCCGCGCCGCGACCGAGGCGATGTTCCTGCTGATGCGCCACGCCATGGACGACCTCGGCTACCGGCGCCTGACCTGGAAGTGCAACGCGCTGAACATGCCCTCCCGCCGGGCGGCGGCGCGGCTCGGCTTCACCTACGAGGGCACGCTGCGCAACGTGCTGGTGGTCAAGGGGCGGCGGCGCGACACGGCGTGGTTCTCGATCCTCGGCGATGAATGGCCGGCGCGGCGGGATGCGATCGCCCGCTGGCTGGACGATTCGAACTGGGCCCCCGACGGGGCGCCGCGGCAGGGGCTCGCCGCCTTCCGGGGCTGAGAGACGGCTTGATGATGCGCCGACCGGCGCATCCCGCAGTCCGGCACCGGCCCGCTCCCTAGCCCGGCTTGGCCACCCATCAAGCCTTGGGCAGGCGGGCGAGGAAGCGGGCCGGTGCCGGCATTCCGAAACAGCCCCCGAGCGGGCGGGGCTTGCGGCGCGCGGGGCGGGATTCCCATGTCCCCCATCGCCGCCCCTCGGGCGGCCAAGACGCCGGGAGATGCCCCATGCTTGAGCCCTCCGTCACCGGGATCCTGGGCTGGGCCCTGATCCTCGCCGCCATCGCCTATGGCGCCATCCATCGCCGCGGGGAGGGACCGGCGATCGCCGCCGCCGTGCTCGTCGGCGCGGCGACGAAGGTGGCGCTGATCCACGCGACCTGAGCGCGCGGCGATTTCGCAGAGGTGAAACGCCGCCGTCACCCCCGGGCAACGGGCCGGGTCTAAAGGCGCGCCCCGTCCTCGAACGGGGGAGACCCATGCGCCGACTTCTTCTCGCCACCTGCGTCCTTCTCGCCGGGCCCGCGCTCGCCGACCAGCGCTTCGAGGCGCGGCTCGCGGGCCACGCCATCCTGCCCGCGGCGACCTTCATCGCCCCGCCGGCCGATGCGCCGCCGGGCTTCGCGATCTCGGGCCGATTCACGGGCGGGCCGGTGCAGCGCAACGAGCAGCCGGAAAGCCGGCCCGGCAGCACCGGCCCCGCCTACGGCAACCGCGCGACCGGCCTCAGCCTGCCCTTCCGCGGCCAGCCGCTGCAGGGCTTCTCCGGCATCGCGCCGGTGCGCGGGCAGCCCGGCTCCTGGTGGGTGCTGACCGACAACGGCTTCGGCAACCGCGCGAACAGCCCCGACGCGCTACTGATGTTCCACCGCATCCGCCCCGACTTCCGCACCGGGCAGGTCGAGGTGCAGCAGACCATCTTCCTCTCCGATCCCGACCGCGTGGTGCCATTCCGCATCGCCACCGAGGGCACGGAGCGGCGCTACCTCACGGGGGCGGATTTCGACCTCGAGAGCATCCAGCCCATGCCCGACGGGACCTTCTGGATCGGCGAGGAGTTCGGTCCCTACCTGATCCATGTGGATGCCGCGGGCCGGGTGCTGCGGGTGGTCGAGACGATGCTCGACGGCCAGCCGCTGCGCTCGCCCGACCATCCGGCCCTCCTCGTCCCGGCCAATCCGACCCAGCCCGTGGCCTTCCGCGTCCCGCGCTCGGGCGGCTACGAGGGCATGGCGGCCTCGCCCGACGGCAGCCGCCTCTATGCCATGCTGGAGAAGCCGCTGTTCCGCGAGGGCTCGGCCGAGGCCGAGGGGCGGTTCCTGCGAATCCTCGAGTTCGATGCCCAGCGCGCGGCCTGGACGGGGCGCGTGCTGCGCTACCGCCTCGAGCCCGGCGCGACGGCGATCGGCGACTTCAACATGATCGACGACCGCCGCGCCCTGGTCATCGAGCGCGACGACGGGGCGGGCGATCCGGGCCTGGCCTGCGCGCAGGGCCAGCAGAGCACCGCCGAGCGGCCCTGCTTCCCCAACCCCGCGCGCTTCAAGCGCGTCTATCTGATCGACCTCGGCGCCGTGGATGCCGAGGGCTTCGTGCGCAAGATCGGCCATATCGACCTGATGGCGATCCGCGACCCCGAAGGCGTGGCGCGCCAGCGCGGCGACGTGCCGGCCGACGCCCCGCGCGAGCGCTTCACCTTCCCCTTCTTCACCATCGAGAACGTGGCGATGGTGGACGAGAACCACATCATCGTCGGCAACGACAACAACCTGCCCTTCTCGGCCGACCGCCGGCTGACGCGCGCCGACGACAACGAGCTGATCCTGCTGCACGTGCCGGAGTTCCTGCGCGCGCGCTGATCGCCAAGCCCTGCCGGGCCGGCGCGGACACGCCGGCCCGGTTGCCACCCGCACGGGCCTGTTCCACGCTGCCCACCTCATGACGGAGCAGGCAGGGATGCAGCAGGACAGCGTCGGCGCCTTCGTGCCGGGGCCGAGGACCGAGCGCGCGGGCGCGAGCGAGGGGCCGCTCGCCGGCCTCACCTTCGCGGTGAAGGATCTCTACGACACCGCCGGCGACGTGACGGGCTACGGCAACCCGGACTGGGCGCGCACTCATCCGCCGGCGACCGCCGATGCGGCGGCGGTGACGGCGCTGCTCGAGGCCGGGGCGCGGCTGGTCGGCAAGACGAAGACGGTCGAACTGGCCTATGGCCTGACCGGGGAGAATGTCTGGCACGGCACGCCGCTCAACCCGGCCGCGCCGGACCGCTTCCCGGGCGGCTCCTCCTGCGGCTCGGCGGCGGCGGTGGCGGCGGGGCTCGCCGACATCGCCATGGGTTCGGACACCGGCGGCTCGGTGCGGATCCCGGCCTCCTATTGCGGCATCTACGGCATCCGCCCGTCCTGGGGCGCGGTGAGCCTGGTCGGCGCGATGCCGCTCGGCCCCTCCTACGACACCGCGGGCTGGTTTGCCGCCCGCGCGGCGGTGCTGCGCCGCGCCGGGGAGGTGCTGCTGCCGCCGGGTGGGGAGGGGCCGCTCGGCCCGCTGCTCAAGGTGCAGGAGGCCTGGGTGAATGCCGAGCCGGCGACGGCGGCGGCGCTGGCCGGCGGGCTCGAGGCGGCGGAGGCGGTGCTCGGCCCCGTGCTCTGCGTGCATGTCGCGCCCGAGGGGCTCGAGACCTTCTACGAACGTTTCCGCTGCGCCCAGGCGGCGGAGGCCTGGGCGAGCCTCGGCCCCTGGATCGAGGCGACGAACCCGGCCTTCGGCCCCGGCGTGAAGGAACGCTTCGCCGCGGCCAAGGCGATGGATCCCGCCAAGGCGGCGGCGGGCCGGGCCTTCCGCCGCGTGGTGCAGGCGCGGCTGCACCGGCTGCTGGGCGGCGGGGCGGTGCTGGTCTATCCCACCTCGCCCTTGCCGGCGCCGCTGCTGGGCGCGACCCAGGCCGAGCAGAACGCGGTGCGCGAGCGGACCATGGGCGTCACCGCGATCGCCGGCCTCGCCGGCCTGCCGGAGGTGACCATCCCGGCCGGGAAGGTGGAGGGCGCGCCGGTCGGGCTCTCGCTGGTGGCGGCGCCGGGGCGGGACCGCGCGCTGCTCGCGCTGGCCGAGAAGGTGGCCGCCGCGGCGGGGCTGCCGGCATGAGCGTGACGGTGCGCGACGCGACGGCGGCCGACCTGCCGGCCATCGCCGCGATCTACGGCCACCACGTCCTGCACGGCGCCGGGACCTTCGAGGAGGTGCCGCCGAGCGAGGCCGAGATGGCCGGGCGCATGGCCGCGGTGCAGCAGGCGGGCTTCGCCTGGCTGGTGGCCACCGACGAGGCGGGCGCGGTGCTCGGCTACGGCTACTACGCGCCGTTCCGGCCACGCTCGGCCTATCGCTACACGGCCGAGAACTCGGTCTATGTGCGCGACGACATCCGCGGCCAGGGCGTGGGCAAGGCGCTGGTCGCGGAACTGCTCGCGCGGGCGGAGGCGAAGGGCATCCGCCAGATGGTCGCGGTGATCGGCGATTCCGAGAATGCCGGCTCGATCGGCCTGCATGCCTCGCTCGGCTTCCGGCAGGTGGGGGTGCTGAAGGCGGTGGGGCTGAAATTCGGCCGCTGGGTGGACGTGGTGCAGATGCAGAAGGCGCTGGGGGAGGGGGAGCGGACCCTGCCGGGCTGAGGCGCCGAGGCGCCGGTCCGCGCCTGCCTGCCCCCGGTGCGCGCGCATGCGCGGCAGCCCGCGTGGCTCAGCCGGCCCGGAAGCGCGCGCGCGTGACGGCATCCGCCTCGAGCGCCGCCGCGACCTCCTGACGCGCGGCGGGGGAGGCCGCGAGCACCGCGACGCGCGTGAACCACAGCCCCGGGTCGCGCGCCCGGGCCTGGAACAGCCGCCCGAGGGCAAGCGCCGCGGCGGGGCGGCCGGAACAGCAGGCGCATCCGAAGCGATGGAGCGGGCGCGGGGCGAAGCGCTCGGCCGCGGCGAAGCCCGTGCCCGGGTGCGCCCCATCGGTCAGCAGCGCCGCAGGCCCGCCGGTGCCGAGCCAGCCCGCCAGGGCCTCCGGGCCGGGCAGGATCGAGACGGGGATGCGCGGGTCGCCTTCCATCGGATGCTGGACATAATGATATCTTTATGTGATGGAAAGACCCATGGATCACCTCCTGGCCCAGCTCCGCGCCGCCGCCGAGCCCACCCGGCTGCGCCTGCTCGCGCTCTGCGCGCGCGGGGCATGGTGCGTGAGCGACCTCGTGGCCATCCTCGGCCAGTCGCAGCCGCGCCTGTCGCGCCACCTCAGGCTGCTGGTCGAGGCCGGGCTTCTCGTCCGCACGCCCGAGGGCGCCAATGCCTGGTTCCAGGTGCCGGGCGATGCCGACCTCGCGCGGCAGATCCTCGCCCGCCTGCCCGAGGACGACCCTCTGCTCGCCGCCGACCGTCGCGCCGCCGCGCGGCTCGCCGCCGAGCGCGCGCGGGCGGCCTCCGAATCCTTCCGCCGTCACGGCGCCGACTGGGACGAGATGCGCGCCCTCGGCCTCGACGGGGCGGGGATCGAGGCGGCGCTGCTCGCCGCCCTGCCCCAGCGCATCGGCCGGCTGCTGGATATCGGCTGCGGCACGGGCGGGCTGCTCGAGCGCCTCGCGCCCCGGCTCGAGGAGGGGCTCGGCGTGGATGCCTCGCGCGAGATGCTGGCGCTGGCGCGCACGCGCCTGGCCGAGCGCGGCCTGTCGCATGTCTCGGTGCGGCAGGCGGACATGTATCGCCTCGCCCTGCCCGATGCCGCCTTCGATGCGGTCACGCTGCAGATGGTGCTGCACTACGCCGAGGATCCGGCCGCCGCGCTGGCCGAGGCGTGCCGCGTGCTCAGGCCCGGCGGCGTGCTGGCGATCGTGGATCTCGCGCCGCACCAGCGCGCCGAGCTGCTCGGCGCGCATGCCCATCGCTGGCCGGGCTTCGACGATGCCGCGATCGCCGGCTGGCTCGGTGCTGCGGGCTGCGTGCCGTCGCGCTCGGCCACCGTGCCGGGGGCGCTCGATGTCCGCCTGTGGGTCGCGGAGCGCAAGCCCCGGCCCGTTTCCGTCCTGACCTTCTGAGGTTCCGATCATGTCCCGCCCGCATCTGCTCGACGCCCTGCGTGACCGCGTGCTGCTGTGCGACGGCGGCATGGGCAGCCGCGTGCAGGTGATGGACCTCGACGTCGAGCGCGACTTCTGGGGCAAGGAGAACTGCACCGACGTGCTCGTGCTCTCCCGCCCCGACGTGGTGCGCGAGATCCATCGCGGCTACTACGAGGCCGGCGCCGACATGGTGCTGACCAACACCTTCGGCGGCTCGCCCGTCACGCTTGGCGAGTTCGAGCTCGAGGACCGTGCCTTCGAGCTGAACAGGCGGGCGGTCGAGTTGGCGCGCGAGGCGGCGGAAGGCTTCGCCGACGGGCGCCACCGCTGGGTGGTGGGCGACATCGGGCCGGGGACGAAGCTGCCCTCGCTCGGCACCATCGCCTATGACGAGCTGGAGGCCGCGCTCACCGTGCAGTGCCGCGGCCTGATCGCGGGCGGCGCGGATGCGCTGCTGACCGAGACGAACCAGGACACGCTCTTCATCAAGGCCGCCGTCAACGCGGCGAAGATCGCGCGCGCCGAGGCGAAGTCCGACATCCCGATCTTCGTGCAGGTGACGGTGGAGACGACGGGCACGCTGCTGGTCGGCCCCGATATCGGCGCGGCTGCGGCGGTGGTGCACGCGCTCGACGTGCCGCTGATGGGGCTGAACTGCGCGACGGGGCCGCAGGAGATGGCCGAGCATGTGCGCTGGCTGTCGCAGAACTGGCCGGGGCTGCTCTCCTGCCAGCCCAATGCCGGGCTGCCGGAACTGGTGGACGGCCGCACGCATTATCCGCTGGGCGCGGAGGAACTCGCCACCTGGATGGAGCGCTTCGTCACCGAGGACGGGCTGAACCTGATCGGCGGCTGCTGTGGCACCTCGACGCCGCATATCCGGGCGCTGGATGCGATGCTGCGCCGCCTCGGCGGCGCGGTGGCGCGGCCCGTGCCGGTGGCGCGCAAGGCGGTGTGGGTGCCCTCCGTCGCCTCGCTCTATTCCGCCGTGCCGCTGCGCCAGGAGAACGCCTATTTCTCCATCGGCGAGCGCTGCAACGCCAACGGATCGAAGGCCTGGCGCGAACGCCAGGCGGCCGGGGACTGGGACGGCTGCGTGGCGATGGGCCGCGAGCAGGTGGCCGAGGGCTCGAACAGCCTCGACATCTGCACCGCCTTCGTCGGCCGCGACGAGATGGCCGAGATGAACGAGGTGATCAGGCGCTTCACCTCCTCGGTGAACGCGCCGCTGGTCATCGATTCCACCGAGACCCCGGTGATCGAGGCGGCGCTGAAGCTGCATGGCGGCAAGCCGATCATCAACTCGATCAACTTCGAGGACGGGGAGAAGCACGCGCATGACCGCATGCTCCTCGCGAAGAAGTTCGGCGCCGCGGTCATCGCGCTGACCATCGACGAGCAGGGCATGGCCAAGACGGCCGAGGACAAGCTGCGCATCGCCCGCCGCCTCGTGGATTTCGCCTGCAACCGGCACGGCCTGCCGCAATCCGACCTGATGATCGACCCGCTGACCTTCACCATCGCCACCGGCAACGAGGACGACCGCAAGCTCGGCCTGTGGACGCTGGAGGGCATCCGCATGATCCGGGAGGAATTCCCGGACATCCAGATCATCCTCGGCCTGTCGAACATCTCCTTCGGCCTCAATCCGGCCGCGCGGCACGTGCTGAACAGCGTCTTCCTCGACCATGCGGTGAAGGCGGGCATGACCGGCGCGATCGTGCATGTGTCCAAGATCAAGCCGCTGCACCAGATCCCGCCCGAGGAGGTGAAGGTCGCCGAGGACCTGATCTTCGACCGCCGCTCCGAGGGCTACGACCCGCTGCAGAAGATGCTGGAGATCTTCGCCGGCCGGAAGGCGGCGGATGCGGGGGCGAGGAAGCGGGCCGAGACGGTGGAAGGCCGGCTCAAGGACCGCATCGTGGACGGCGACCGCAAGGGCCTCGACGAGGATCTGGCCGAGGCGCTGGCCAAGGGCATCGCGCCGCTCTCCATCATCAACGACATCCTGCTCGACGGGATGAAGGTGGTGGGCGAGCTGTTCGGCGCGGGCAAGATGCAGCTTCCCTTCGTGCTGCAGTCGGCCGAGACGATGAAGGCGGCCGTCGCCTATCTCGAACCCCACATGGAGCGCGTGGAGGGGCAGGAGAAGGGCACCATCGTGCTCGCCACCGTGAAGGGGGACGTGCACGACATCGGCAAGAACCTCGTGGACATCATCCTCACCAACAACGGCTACAAGGTGGTCAATCTCGGCATCAAGGTGCCGCTCGCGGACATGGTGGCCGCCGCCAAGGAGCACCGCGCGCATGCCATCGGCATGTCCGGGCTGCTGGTGAAGTCCACCGTCGTGATGCGCGAGAATCTCGAGGAGATGTCGCGCATCGGCCTCGACGTGCCGGTACTGCTCGGCGGCGCGGCGCTGACGCGCAACTATGTCGAGGAGGATTGCGTGAAGGCCTATGCCTGCGGGCGCGTCGCCTATGCGCGCGACGCCTTCGACGGGCTGCACCTGATGGACAAGGTGGTCGGCAACGGCTTCGACGACTACCTCGCGGCGCTGCAGGCCAAGCGCGCGGGCAAGGCCCGCAACGAGAAGCGCGTGCTGGGCCAGGCGGACCCGCGCGGCTTCGCGCCGGTGGACGTGAACTATGCGCAGGCGCGCCGCCGCCGCCTCACGGCCGGGCAGGCCGTGCCGGTCCCGCCCTTCTGGGGCGCGCGGGTGATGGAGGCGGCGCCCAAGGCCATCGTGCCCTTCATCAACGAGCGCAGCCTCTACCAGTTCCAGTGGGGTTTCCGGAAGCAGGGCCGCAGCCTCGAGGACTTCCTCGGCTGGGCGAAGCAGGAGCTGCGCCCGGTTCTCAAGCGCATGCTGGCGCTGACCGAGGAGCAGGACATCCTCAAGCCGCAGGCGATCTACGGCTACTGGAAATGCGCGGGCCAGGGCAACGACCTGATCCTCTTCGAGCAGGACGGCATCACCGAGGCCTGCCGCTTCACCCTGCCGCGCCAGCCCAAGGAGGACGGCGAATGCATCGCCGATTTCGTGCGCGACGTGGAGGATGGGCCGGAACGGCGCGACGTGATCGGGCTGCAGGTGGTCACGGTGGGGCAGAAGGCCTCCGACGTGGCGCGGGAATGGTTCGAGGACAACCGCTACCAGGACTACCTCTACCTGCACGGCCTGTCGGTCGAGATGGCCGAGGCCATGGCGGAATACGTCCACAAGCGCATCCGGGCCGAATGGGGCTTCGCGGCCGAGGACGACCGCGACATCGACCGGATGCTCCAGCAGGGCTATCGCGGCGGGCGCTATTCCTTCGGCTATCCCGCCTGCCCGCGGCTCGAGGACCAGGAGCCGCTGCTGCGCCTGCTGGGGGCGGAGCGGATCGGGGTTTCGATCAGCGACGAGTGGCAGTTGCACCCCGAGCAATCCACCAGCGCGATCGTGCTGCACCACCCGAAGGCGAAGTACTTCTCCGTCTAGCCGCGCGAGGCTAAACCCCGGCCATGACGGAAGGTAGGCCCGGCCCTGCCACGCGGCTCGCCATGGCCAGCGTGGCGGTGGCCATCGCGGTGCTCGGGATGAAGGCGGTCGCCTGGTGGTTGACCGGCAGCGTGGCGCTGTTCGCCGATGCGCTCGAGAGCGTGGTGAACGTCGCCGCGGCGCTCGCCGCGCTCGCGGCCGTGCGCTACTCCGCCCTGCCGGCCGACGCGAACCATCCCTATGGCCACGCCAAGGCGGAGTATTTCTCCGCCGTGCTGGAAGGCGTGCTCATCGTCGTCGCGGCGCTGCTCATCCTGCGCGAGGCGTGGGGCGCGCTGCTCGCGCCGCGGATGCCGGAACAGCCGGGGCTCGGCCTTGCCGTCTCGGCCATCGCCTCGGCGGTGAACGCGGCCTGGGCGATGCTGCTGATGCGGCGCGGGCGGGCCCTGCGCTCGCCGGCGCTGCTCGCCGATGCGCGCCACCTGTGGTCGGATGTGGTCACCTCGGTGGGCGTTATCGCGGGCGTGGGGCTGGTGGTCGCGACCGGCATCCTGTGGTTCGACCCGCTGCTCGCGGCGCTGACGGCGGCGAACATCCTGTGGTCCGGCTTCCGCCTGCTGCGCGAGAGCGTGGGCGGGCTGATGGACGAGGCGGTGCCGCCCGCGACCATGGAGCGCATCCGCCGCATCGTCGCGGCCGAGGCGACGGGCGCGATCGAGGCGCACGACCTGCGCTCGCGCCATGCCGGGCGTTTCACCTTCCTCGAATTCCACCTCGTCGTGCCGGGTGCGATGACGGTGCGCGAGAGCCACGACATCTGCGACCGCATCGAGGCGGCGCTGAAGGCCGAACTGAGCGGCGCGGTCATCACCATCCATGTCGAGCCCGAGGGCAAGGCGAAGCAGACCGGGGTGCCGGTCCTGTGACGCCGCCGCCGCGCGCGCCGCACCGCGCCGGCACGCGCCCCGCCTCCGGCTTCGCGGCCTTCCTCGCGGGCTCGGCGGTGCTGCACGCGGCGGCGGTCGCGGCCGTGCTCTACTGGCCGGAGGGGCGGCGGCTGGAGGAGCCCCAGGCTGGGGACGGGCTCGCGCTGGTCTTCGCGGATGTGGCGGGCATGGCCCCCTCCGCGCCGGCCGGGGGCGGGCCGGGCGCGGATGTGCCGGCGCCGCCCGTGCCGCCGCCGGTCGCCATGCCTGAGGCGACGCCGCAGCCCCCGCCGCCGCCTGAGGTCGCGGCGCCCGCCCCGCCCCTTCCCCCGCCGCCACCCGAACCGCCCAACCGTCCGGCACAAGCGTCTCCGCCCCCCACGCCCGCGGCCGCGCTGCCGGCGCCGCCCGAGGCCCCGGCGCAGGCGCTGCCTGCCGTGCCGGAGCCCGAACCGCCTGCCGAAGCCGCGCCGGAGCGCGAAGCGGCCGAGCCGCCGCCGCCCCCGGTACCCGAAGCCCCGCCACCTGCCGAGCCACCGGCCCGGCGCCTCGCCGCGCAGCCCGTCCCGCCGCGGCCGCCGCCGGCGCCGCGCGGCGGTGGCGTCAATCTCGGCGCGGGCATCGGCGCCATGGCGGATGCACGGATCGGCGCGGAGGCGATCGGCGCCGTCGTGCCGCCCGGCGCGGATGCCGGGCACCGCAACGAGCCGCCGGACTACCCGCCCGAGAGCCGCCGGCGCGGGGAGGAGGGCAGCGTGCGCGTCTCCCTGCGCGTCGGGCCGGATGGCCGCGTGCAGGCGGTGGAGGTGCTGGAATCCTCCGGCCATCCCGCGCTCGACCGCGCAGCGGTCGAGGCGGTGCGGCGCTGGCGCTTCCGCCCCGCCACCCAGGCGGGCCTGCCGGTCGCGGCCACGATGCAGACGGCGGTGCATTTCCGCCTCACCGAGGAACGGCGGCGCTGATGCGCGGCTTGCGGCCGCGCCGCGGCGCCCCATAACGCCGCCATGCAAGGGGGTTGAGGACGATGGTGAAGCTCGACGTCATCACGACGCGCGGCGGCGACGGCGGCGAGACGTCGCTCGGCGACGGTCGGCGCGTGCGCAAGGATGCGCTGCGCGTCGAGGCCTATGGCACGGTGGACGAGGCCAATGCGGCGATCGGCCTGGTGCGCCTGCATGCCGACCCGCAGGCCGATGCGATGCTCGCGCGCATCCAGAACGAGTTGTTCGATGTGGGTGCGGATCTCTGCGTGCCGGGGGAGGCGGGGGCGCGGCTGCGCGTGGCCGACACGCAGTCGGCGCGGCTCGAGGCGGAGATCGCGGAGATGAACGCCGCGCTCGCGCCGCTGCGCTCCTTCGTGCTGCCGGCGGGCTGCGCCGCGGCGGCGCATGCGCATCTCGCGCGCACGGTGGTCCGGCGCGCGGAGCGCCTGGTGGTGGCGCTGGCGGCGGAGGAGGAGGTGAACCCGGCGGTGGTGCGCTACCTCAACCGGCTGTCGGACCACCTCTTCGTGCTGTCGCGGCGCTTCAACGCGGCCGCCGGCGGCGACGTGCTGTGGCAGCCGGGGGCGACGCGGTAGCCGCCGCGCCGCATCGGGACGGGGCGGCGCGCGGCCGCCCCGCCTTGCGCATCAGAAGACGCCGCGCAGCCCCAGGATGGCGCTGCGCCCGGGCACGACGAAGGCATTCGCCGGCTCGTAGCGCGTGTTGCCGATGTTCCGCACCTCGATGAAGGAGGTGAGGTTCGCGGTGACCGGCAGCGAGGCCGTCAGGTGGAACAGCCAGCCATCGGGGTTCTTGCCCGCGACCGGGATGGACTGGCCGTTGTCCCGGTAGCGCGCAAAGGCGCCTTCGGGGGAGGCGCCGACATAGACGAGCTCCGGCGCGATGACGAGGCGCGAGCGCGGCAGGCCGAACCAGCCGACCTCGGGCGCGAGGCGGGCATTGAGGCTCGCGACGTTGCGCGGACGGCGCGGCAGCGGCGTGTCCGTGGTGCTGTCGCGCGCCTCGGTCACCGTCCAGGCGCCGGTGACGGAGAGCCAGTCGGCCGGGCGGATCGTCAGTTCGAACTCGCCGCCGCGGATGCGCGCGCGGTCCACATTGACCAGGGTGGAGAAGGTCGGATCGAAGTTGATCAGGTCGCGGATGCGGCTGTCGAAGTAGAGGGCGGAGACGGTGGCATAGCGCCCGAGATCCGTCTCGAAGCCCACCTCCCAGGATTCCGAACGCTCCGGCTCGAGGTCGGGATTGCCGCGGAAGAAGGTGCCGATGCGGCCGAAGCGCTGGTAGAGCGAGGGCGCCTTGAAGGCCGTGCCGCCGGCGGCGCGGATGCGCGAGGAGATCTCCGGCAGCGCCAGCACCGCGCCGAGCCGCCAGGTGGGCTCGGTGCCGTACTCCCCGGCATTGTCGAAGCGGAAGGCGGCGGTGATGTCGAGCCGCTCGGCGAAGCGCGCCTGCACGCCGAGATAGCCGTAGCCGCTGGTCTGGCGCGCATCGGTGGTGGTGCGAAAGAAGGGCGAGCCCGCGGCACTCTCGGCCCGCTCGCGCTCCCAGCCGCCGCCGAAGGTGATGGAGGCATCGGTCAGGATGCCGCCGCCCGGCACGCGCAGGATGTTGTCCCAGGCGATGGCGCGGCGTTCGCCGACATAGAGGTCGTCGGCGGTGGCGAGGCTGTCGCGGTCGGGCAGGTTGACGTAGCGGCGCCGGTCGTTGGCGGCCGAGAGCGTGAGGCCGGTGGTCCAGGCGCCGCCGGCGAGTTCGCTGCGCGTGCGCAGATAGCCGAACCAGTTGCGGTCCTGGCCGGTGTAGTTCGGATCGTCGCGCGGGATGTTGTCGAGCCCGAAGGTGTTCTCGCGCCAGCGCAGCAGGCCCTCGATGCGGGTCGCGCCGAGCACCGCATCGGGCGTCGTCTCGCCGAGCGTGAGGCCGATGCGCGCGGTGATGGCGGCGGCGCGCAGCCCGTCGCGCTCGCCGCGGTTGGACCAGATGCGCGGGGCGGTGGCGTTGAAGCCCTCGGTCGAGAGCGACTGGCCGGTGATGCCGTAGTCGAAGGCGCCGATCGTGCCGGCGGCTCCCGCATAGCCGCGCAGCGTGCGCTGCGTGCCGCCGGCGATCTCGCCATAGGGCGCGAAGGCGCGGTCGCGCGGCGCGCGGCGGGTGATGAGGTTGACCACGCCGCCGATCGCCGCCGTGCCGTAGATGGCCGAGACGGGGCCGCGCACCACCTCGATGCGCTCGACATCGCCGAGCAGCTCGTTGCCGAAGTTGAAGGCGCCGTTGGGCTCGGCGGGGTCGTTCACCGGCACGCCGTCGCGCAGCACGAGCACGTGGCGCGAATTGGTCCCGCGCAGGAAGCCCGAGGCCTGCTGGCCCTGGCCGCCGAGCTGAACCATGCGGAAGCCGGGCACGGCGGCGAGCGCATCGGCAAGCGTGACGTAGCCGCGTTCCTCGATGTCGCGGCGGTCTATCACGGTGGTGGCGGCGGGGATGCGCTCGGCCGGGGTCGGCACGCGCGTCGCCGTCACGACGGTGTCGGGGATGGGCTGCACGCCCTGCGCGCCGGCGGGCGCAAGGGGGGCAAGAACGAGTAGTGCGAGGATCCGGTTTCGCATCCGGGATTCCCTCCGTGGCACGGTCCGCGTTTCGCCGCGCGGCACGGGGCCGCACGACGGGCTTGCGTCGTGCTCGCATACGGGGGATGCGCGCCCTTGGAGGGCACGCTCCTGGGTCCGTTGCGCCGGTACACCCCGCCCGGCACGCGCGAGACAACTCTGCGCCGGCCGGTCTCCTGGCTCGCGACGGGAAGGCGGGCCTGCCGCCTCCGCCGGTCCCGCCTTCTCGCGCCGAGGCGCAATGGCGATGGGGACCGGACTCGTCGCCTACAGTTGCGGGGGCAGCCGCGGATGGGCGGTGCGTGGCACCGCGTCGCGCGTTCCCGTTTCAGCCCTTTGCGGGCCACCGGCGCATGGGATGAACTCTAGGGCGCGAGGCCGCGCCGCGTCCATCCCCCGGCGCTGCTCCGGGCGTCAGAACAGGTAGCCGATGGCCTCGAGCCCGAACCACACCAGCGCGACCAGCACCACGGTCGCGAAGAGGTTGCCGAGGATGGTCAGCGCCATGCCGAGCCCGACCACCTTGCTGTCGTTCTCGACCACGCCGAGCGCCATGACGATGGTGCCGAAGGCGGGCGGACCGTTCGTGCCGGGCCCCGGCAGGATGAGCATCAGCGCCGAATAGGCGGTGAGCCAGCCGACCACCCGGTCCGCGAAGGCGCCGGTGAAGACGCCCGGACGCGGGCGCACCCAGCGCTCGATGCGCGCGATGGCGCGCGAGACCCGCGTGCTCGAGCCCGGCGTCAGGCGCAGCAGGTCGGTCCGCCTGATGGATTGCCGCGCGATGAAGGCGGGCAGTTTCGGCTGCCGGTAGCCAAGGCCCATCTGCACCCCGAGGATGAGCATCGGCAGCCCGAACACCGCCGACATGCCGGGCAGCAGGCCGGGCAGGCAGAGCAGCAGCGTCAGCAGCCCGAAGGCGCGGTCGCCGAAGGCTTCCGCCATCTCCCCGAGGGTGATGCGCTCGCCCGGGCATTGCGCCGCGACTTCGGCGACCAGCCGCGATATCGGCGCGCCGGCATGCGGGTCATTCGCGGAGGCCGCCATCAGGCGCCGATTCCGAACATCCACTGCAGCGCCTGGAGCAGCATCCACCACACCGCCCCGAAGATGGAGAGGCCGAGGATCGCCGCGCCGATGCCGACGATGATGCCCGCGATGATGGTCAGGCTGTCCTCCTCCATCATGCCGATCGCCATGATGGCGCAGGCCAGGGACGGCGGGCCATTGGTGAAGGGCAGCGGCACGATGACGATGAGCGAGAGCATCGCGCCATAGGCGCCGATGGCGCGCTCGGCCGCGCGCCCGGTGAGGAAGGAGGGGCGCGGCTTCACGTAGCGCTCGATCAGGCGGAGCCAGCGCTGCGCCTTCTCGGCGATCATCTCGAGGTCGCTGCGGCGCATGCTGCGCCGGGTCAGGAAGGCCGGCAGCCGCGGCGAGGGATAGCCGAGCGCGAGCTGGAGGCAGATGATGCCGAGAGGGATGCCGAAGATCGGGCTCAGGCCTGGGATGTAGATCGGCAGCAGGTTGGGCAGCGCGAAGAGCACGATCAGCAGGCCGTAGGAGCGCATGCCGAAGGCTTCGATCAGCTCCCCCATCGTGATGCGCTGTTCGGGCCAGGCCCGCGCGACGCTCAGGATGAGTTCCGAGGCCGGCGCGTGCGCGCGCGCCTCACCGACCGTCTCGATGGTTCCGTGCATCAACGCTCCCTTGAAGTCCCCGCCTCCGAGCACCCCCGTGCCGCGGGACCGTCTGCGGGCCCCTGCGGAGGGAGCGGCCATACCACGGCCCGGGGTGGGGGCGGGAGTCCCGCCTTGCCCGGATCGCGGGACGATCGGCGCGGGTCAGCGGCCCTGGAAAGCAGGCCGGCGCTTCTCCATGAAGGCGCGGCGCCCTTCCTGGTAGTCCTGGCTGTCGAAGCAGGCCGCCATGGCTGCATTCAACGCGGCGATGTCGCGTTCCGCGCGATCGGCCATCACCGCCTGGACCGTGCGCTTGTTCGCGTAGAGCGAGAGCGGCGCGTTGGCGGCGATGGTCCGGGTCAGCGCCGCGACCTCGGCGGCGAGCGCATCGGCCGGCACCACGCGGTTCACGAGGCCCATGCGTTCGGCCTCGGCGGCGGGGAAGCGCTCGCCGGTCATCAGGATCATGTGCGCATGGGCGGGGCCGACCAGGGCGACGAGGTTGCGCACCATGTCGAATCCGTAGGCGATGCCGAGCCGCGCGGCCGGGATGCCGAACTGGCTGCCCTCGGCGGCGAGGCGGATGTCGCACGACATCGCGATGCCCAAGCCCCCGCCCATGCAGAAGCCGCGGATCTCGGCGATCACGGGCTTGGGGAAGGCGGCGAGGCGCTGCCGCCCGCCCGCGGTCTGCTTGCTGTATTCGCGCTGCGCATCGGCATCCGAGCGCAGCCGGTCGAACTGGCTGATGTCCGCGCCGGAGACGAAGGCCTTGTCTCCCGCCCCGGTGAGGACGACGCAGCGCACGGCGGCATCCTTCTCGAAGGCGTCGAGCGCCTGTTCGAGGCCCGCCCACATCGCGACCGACATGGCGTTGCGCTTCTCGGGCTGGTTGAAGGTGATGCGGCCGACGCCGTCCTTCGCCTCGGCGAGGATCTTCCCTTCCGCGAATTCCATCGCCGCCTATTCCTCCACGATCACGCCGAGGCCCTTGAGGCGGGCGATGTCGTCCTCGCTGTAGCCGGCCTCGCGCAGCACCTCGGACGAATGCTCGCCGAGGCGCGGCGGGTTGCGCCAGACATGGCTCTCGTGCCCCTCGATGTTGATGGCGGAAGAGACGAGGTGGGTATCGCCGCGGATGGGGCAGCGCATCGGCATTGCCATGCGCAGGTGCTGCACCTGCGGGTCGGCGAAGACCTCGTCCACCTTGTTGATCGGCCCGCAGGGGATGCCGATCCGCTCCAGCAGCTCGATCCAGTATTCCGAGGGCTTCTGCTTCATCACCGCGGCGATGGCCGCGTTCACCGCCTTGCGGTTGTCGGAGCGCCCGCGCGCGGTCTTCCATTCCTCGACCTCGAGCCATTCGGGATGGCCCAGCGCCTCGGCGAACTGCGCCCACATCTTGGGGCTGCTGGCCGCGATGTTGACCGGCTTGTCGGCGGTCTCGAAGGCGCCCATCGGGATGTTCACGGGGTGGTCGTTGCCGGCCTGGCCGGGCACCTCGCCGTCCATCAGGTAGCGCGCGGCCTGCAGGTCGAGCATGAAGACCATGGATTCGAGCAGCGAGGTGTGCACCCAGCGCCCCTTGCCGGTGCGCTGGCGCTCCCACAGCGCCATCATCACCGCGAGCGCGAGCAGGTTGCCCGCGGTGAGGTCCACGAAGGGGATGCCGGCGCGCATCGGCCCGCGCCCCGGCTCGCCGGTGATGGTCATCATCCCGCCCATGCCCTGGGCGATCTGGTCCACGCCGGCGCGTTCGGAATAGGGGCCGGTCTGGCCGAAGCCGGAGATCGAGGCATAGACGAGGCGCGGGTTGACCGCGCGCACCTCCTCCGGCCCGATGCCGAGGCGGTGCTTGACCTTCACGCGCATGTTCTCGACCAGCACATCGGCCGTCTGCGCGAGGCGGAAGAAGGCCGCCTTGCCCTCCTCGGTCTTGAGGTCGAGGGCGAGGCTGCGCTTGTTGCGGTGAAGGTTCTGGTAGTCGTAGCCCTCCCGCGCGCCGCCCAGCCCGTCGTTGAACCGCGGCGGCTCGATGCGGATGACCTCGGCACCCCAGTCGGCGAGGTGGCGCACGCAGGTCGGCCCGGCGCGCGCCAGCGTCAGGTCGAGCACGCGGATGCCGGCGAGCGGCAGCGCGGTTTCCTGGGCGAGCTTGGGGTCGAGGGGGCTTTCCGGCATCTGGTCCTCCGTCTTCCCGCGACACTAGGGCGGGCGGGCGGGGGTGCCTAGAGCAGCGCCGGATCGCGAAGAACGTCCGCGCGCTTCGGCCGGGCACGGGCAGGCGGTGCTCCGGCCGGACGGTTCCGGAGCATGTCCTTGCTGCCGGGGCGGATCCGCGCCTGGCGCTTAGCCGGGACTTCACCGCCGCCGGCCGCGTGGCCTCAGCGCAGGATCTCCATGAAGCCCGAGGCGTCGTCGAGGCGCCCGTATTCCCGCGCCCGGAAGTCGTAGCGCGAGACGATGCCCGCGATGCGCCCGCCGTCCACGATGGGCAGGTGACGGAAGCCGCAATCGTTGAGCAGCTGCAGCGCCTCCATCGCCGTCGCCTTCGGGCCGAGGGTGGTCGGCTTGCGCGTCATCACGGCATCAAGGCGCGTGGCCTTCGCATCGAGCCCCTCGGCGAGCAGCCGCACCGCGTCCCGCCCGGTGAAGATGCCGAGCAGCCTGCGCTCGGCATCGCCGACGAGCACCGCGCCGACGCGGCGCGCGTGCATCGCCGCGCAGGCCTCGGCCACCGTGGCCTCGGGGCCGAGCACGAGGGGGCGCTGGTCGCGGATGATCTCGCCCATGGTGCGCTGGGGCATGGCCGACGCTCCTCGCTGTCGCTGATCCGTCACATACCATCCGCGCGAGGGCGGGTCTTGACGCAGCGCAATCAGCCCGGGCCGGTCTCCATCGGGAGCGAGGGGTCGCGCCCCCATTCGTCGAGGCTGCCGTCATAGACGGCAAGGTCCGTCCAGCCCGCGCGCAGCAGGTTGAAGGCGAGGTTCGAGGCCGCGATGCCGCCGCCGCAATAGGCGATGACACGCTGGCCCGGCGCGATCCCGGCCTCGGCGGCGAGCGCGGCGATCGCGGCCGGGGCGAGCGTCGCGTCCTTGAGGCGGGCGGCGGGCAGGTTGGTGCTGCCCGCGATGCGGCCGGGGCGGTGGTAGCGCAGCCCGCCCGTGCCGGCATGCTGCTCGGCCGAGAGCGCATTGACGATGGCGATGCCGGGCGCGCCGATGGCCGCGCGCACCTCCGCCGCATCGGCGATGCTGCCGGGCCGGGGGCGCGGCCGGATGGGCCGCGCGGCGGGCGGAGGGGGCGGCGCCGGGCCGCTCTCCACCGGCAGGCCCGCCTCCCGCCAGGCGGCGAAGCCGCCTTCCAGCAGACGGGCGTCGTCGAAGCCGATCCAGCGCAGCGTCCAGAAGGTGCGCGCCGCCCAGTTGCCGCCGACGCGGTCGTAGATCACCACGCGGCTGCCTTCGCCGACGCCGTGCGCTGCGAAGGCCGCCGCCGTCGCCTCGGGCGGGGGCAGCGCGAAGCGGAAGGGCCGCGCGCGGTCCCACAGCCATTCCAGCGCATCGAGATGCACCGATCCGGGGATGCGGTGCTTCTCGAAGGAGGGCCGCGCGCTTTCCTGCAGCATCGTCGCGAGGTCGGGGGAGGGGCGCTGGAACACGCTGCCGTCCAGCACCACGAGCCCTGGCGCGCCGAGCTCGGCGGCCAGGGCGGCGGGCGTGACCGTCAGGCTCATTCGGGCTGGAAGTTGGCGATGCGGAGCAGCTCCGCGTTGCGCGCGACATCGGCGCGGATGAAGGCCTCGGCCTCGGCGACGCTCTCGGCCACCGGTTCGAAGCCGAGACCGGTCAGCCGCTCGACCACCGCCGGCTCGCGCATGCCCTCGGCCAGCGCCGCGTTGAAGCGGGCGACGATCTCGGCCGGCACGCCGCGCGGCGCCCAGACGCCATACCAGGAATAGAACTCGAAGCCCGGCAGCCCGGCTTCGGCCATGGTCGGCAGGTCCGGGGCGAGCGACGTGCGCGCGCGCGTGGCGATGCCGAGGCCGCGCAGCTGCCCGCCGCGGATCATGGGCAGCGTCGCGAGCACCGGGTCGAACATGAGCTGCGCATTGCCCGCCGCCACATCCGTCAGCGCGGGCGCGGTGCCGCGATAGGCGACGATCTCGATGTTCGCCCCCGTCACGCGGTTGAACTCGATGGTGCCGAGATGTCCCGCCGCGCCGAGCGAGGAGGTGGCGAAGGTCCAGCGCGCGGGCTCGCGCTTCGCCGCCTCGACGATCTCGGGGATGGTGCGCTGCGGGCGCTGCGGGCTCATGACCATCACCAGCGGGCCGCGCGCGGTGCGCGCGAGCGGCACGAAATCGGCCACCGGGTCGTAGGGCACGTTGCGCATGACGTGGCGCGCCATGACGTGGATCGAGGCGGAACCGAGGATGGTGTAGCCGTCCGCCGGCGCCTGCAGCACCGCCTGGGTGCCGACCTGGCCATTGGCGCCGGAGCGGTTCTCCACCACCACCGTCGCGCCGAGCCTCTCCTGGATCTTCTGCGCGGCGAGGCGGGACATGGCATCCGTCGCCCCGCCCGGCGGGTAGGGGACGATCATGCGGACCGGGCGATTGGGGAAGCCCGCCTGGCCGAGGGCGGGTGCCGCGAGCAGCGTGCCGGCCGCGCCGCCGAGGAGGTGTCTGCGAAGCATGGTCCGTCTCCGTTGCGAGGGCGGCCAGGATGCACGCCCGTGCCGGTGCCTCCAAGCATCCGCCATGCGAGAAGGGGGTATGGAGAAGGTTGATCTCGCCCTCTGCCTCGCGGTGGATGCGTCCTCCTCGGTGGACTTCGACGAGTTCGGTCTGATGCTCGGGGGCTATGCCGCGGCCTTCCGCGACGAATCGGTGATCGCGGCGCTGATGGCCGGCCCGCGCGGGGCGATCGCCGCGGCCATGCTGCTGTGGTCGGGGGCGGGCGCGCAGGCGGTGGCGGTGCCCTGGACGCGGCTCGAGGGCGAGGCCACCGCGCGGGCCTTCGCCGAGGCGCTGGACAACGCCCCCCGCCTGGTGCCGGCCGGCGCCACGGCGCTGGGGGAGGGGATGGCGGCGGGCCTTGCGCTGCTCGCGGCCTGCCCGGCCGAGGCCACGCGGCTCGTGATGGATGTCTCGGGCGACGGGCGGCACAACCAGGGCCGGCCGCCCGCGCCGGTGCGCGACATCGGCGTGGCCGCGGGCGTGACGATCAACGCGCTGGCGGTGCTGGACGAGGAGCCGGACCTGCTCGAGCACTACCGCGCCGAGGTGATCGGCGGCCCCGGCGCCTTCGCGATGGAGGCGCCCGACTATGCCGCCTTCGCCGTGGCGATCCGGGAGAAGCTGCTGCGCGAGATCGCGCGCGGCGCCGCCATCGCGTGAGACCCGGCGGACGAATCATCACACTCTGCCCGCCGGGTGTCACCAGCCGATCTCGCGCGCAGCCGGCCCACCAGCACCGCGCGCCATCCCAGCGGGCGAAAGATCGGGCCTCTCTCCCGCCGGCATGGCTTGACGGCGCGCGGGGCTTCTGGCCTTGGTGCGCGCGCATCAAGAGTCGGGCCGGCGCCCGGCGCCAACCTGCCTTCCCGGGCAAGGTGGCGGCCCCCGCGAGGGGGGATGCGGCCGCTCCGGCAACCAAACGGGATGCGCCGCCTCGCGCCGCTTCGGCTCCAGCGAACGGAGAACCCGATGCGTGACGTGGCGCCAGCCCCGGATCTCGCCCTGCTGCTCGGACCCGGCGACGAGGCCGAGTTCGTCGCCCTCGCCGACTGGCCGGCCCGCGCCGGGCGGACCGAGCGGTCCTGGCTCTATGTGGTGCTGCACCGCGGCCACGGGCTGTGGTCGCATGCGTATCGCGTGGTGCCTGATCGCCGGCCGGGGCACCTCGCGGTGTTCCTCGAACGCGCGGAGGAAGGCGACCGCCGGGCCGAACTCGCCGCCTGGCTGCGCGGTCGCGCGTCGGCCGGCGGGCGAGGCTGAGACCGGCGGACAAGAGATGGCCCTGTCCGCCCGGAGCCTGTCATCGGCTGCCTCGCGCCAGGCCGGCGGGCGACGGGCCGGGCTGTTGCCCTGCGGCCATGGGCGGCTTGCGCGGGCACCGGCGGGCGGGCAGAAGGCGGGCCTTGCAGCGTGAACGGCCCGCCATGCTTCTCCTCATTCCCGGCCCCGTGCAGACGCGCCCGGAGGTCAAGGCGGCAATGGCCCAGGACATCGCCCCCTGGGACCGCGACTTCCAGGCGGTCTATGCCCGCATCCGCGAGCGCATCCTCGCCGTGGCCGGCGGCATCCCCGGCGTGCATGCGACCCTGCCCATCCAGGGCGCGGGGCATTTCGTCACCGAGGCCGCGCTGCGCAGTTTCGTCGCCCCCGGCGCGAAGGTGCTGGTGCCGATGAACGGCGCCTATGCGAGCCGCATGGCGCGGCTGGCGCGCGAGGCCGGGCGCATCGTCGTCGAACTCCCCCTGCCCGACACGCGCGGCGCGGTGGCGGCGGACATCCTGCCCGCGCTCGATGCCGACCCCTCGATCGGCACCGTCGCGATGGTGTTCAACGAGACCGGCAGCGGCATCGTCAACGACGCGGCGGGAATCGGCGATGCGCTGCGCGGGCGGGGCGTGCGGCTGGTGCTGGACGCCGTCTCCGCCTTCGGCGTGCTGCCCTTCCCGCTGGCCGAGCACCCGGAATGCGATGTGCTGGTCTTCACCTCGGGCAAGTGCCTCGAAGGGATGCCGGGGATGGGCTTCGCGGTGGCGCGCATGGACCGGGCCGAGGCCTGCGCGGGCCAGGCCGGGTCGTGGTCGCTCGACCTCTCGGACGTGCTCGCCCATGCGCGGCGGTCGGGATGGGGCTCGATCCGCTTCACCCCGCCGGTGCAGGCGATCGCCGCCTTCGACGCGGCGCTCGACCTCTACGAGGCCGAAGGCGGGCAGCGGGCGCGGCTCGCGCGCTACGCCGCGAACCGGGACGTGCTCTATGACGGCATCCTGGCGCTGGGGCTGCGGCCCTATCTCGCGCGCGAGGAGCAGGGGCCGGTGATCGTCACGGTCCACCAGCCCGCCGATCCGCGCTTCGACCTCATGGCCTTCGTCGAGGCGCTGAAGCGCCGCGGCGTGCTGATCAGCAATTTCTACAACACCGCGGCGCCGACGATGCGCATCGGCACCATCGGCGCCATCACGCCCGACGACATGCGTCGCGCGGTCGGCGCGATCGGCGCGGCGCTTGACGAGGTGCTGCCGAGGGCCGCGTGAGCGCCCGCGCCATCCCCGGAAAAGAGTGAGGCCCGCCCCTGGGGAGGGCGGGCCTCGTCCGACGCGCGGGGAAGACGTCGTAGTGGCCGGCGGAAGGCGAGGGGGGGTTGGGCCCTCCGCCGCCGCGCGTCAGAACCGGTAGCGGACGCCGATGCCGAAGATCCAGGGATCGAGGTCGGCATTCGCGTTGATGCGGCCGAGCGCGGTGTCCACCCGGACATCGGGCCGCAGGAACAGCTTCTTCACGTCAAGGTTCACCACCCAGTTCGGCGCGACCTCGATGTCCAGGCCCGCATTCAGCGCGAAGCCGAAGGCGTTGCGGACATCCACATCCAGCACGCCCGGAGAGCGGCTGCCGCCCTCGCCGTAGAACATCGTCCAGTTCACCCCGACGCCGACATAGGGGCTGAAGCGTTCGGCCGGCAGCGGGTGGTATTGCAGGGTCAGCGTCGGCGGCAGCGCCCAGACGCGGCCGAGATCGACCGTGCCGAGCGCGCTGCCCGTCACCTCGACATCGTGGCGCGTGGTCGCGGCGATCAGGTTCAGCGAGAGGTTCGGGGTGAAGAAGTAGGTCAGGTCGAGCTGCGGTGCCGCCGCGAAGGAGGCCGACGGCGTGCCGCCGATCACGTCCACGCTGCCGCGCTCCATGGGCAGCACGCCGATCAGGCTGAGGCCGAGCACGACATCGCCGGCCTGCTTGCCGCGCACGGCGCCCGTGGACTGCGCGAGCGCGGGCCCGGCGGCGAGGCCGAGCACGGCGGCCCCTGCGAGGAGAGTCTTGCGGATCATCGAGGCGGATTTCCCCTGGTCCTTGCCAACGCGGCATCCCTAGCGCGTGGCGGGTGCGGTGTCCTTGACCTCGCGCAAGCCGTTCCTTGACGCCCGGCAACATCGCCCCGCATGCGGCCGGTCCGGACGGCCCGCTTTACGATTCGCGGCGGCCCCGATAAGCGCATCGGGCGCACGGGACCGAGAAGGGAGACGCCGCGCCATGCCGACCGACCTCGAGATCGCCCGCGCCGCGACGCTGAAGCCGATCCGCGACATCGCGGCGAAGGCCGGCATTCCGGAGGAGGCGCTGGAGCCCTACGGCAAGTACAAGGCGAAGGTCGGGCTCGACTTCATCGCCTCCCTCGAGGGCCGCCCCGATGGCGCGCTGGTGCTGGTGACCGGCATCAACCCGACCCCGGCCGGGGAGGGCAAGACGACCACCACCGTCGGCCTCGGCGACGCGCTGAACGCCATCGGCATGAAGGCGATGATCGCGCTGCGCGAGCCCTCCCTCGGGCCCTGCTTCGGGGTGAAGGGCGGCGCGACGGGCGGCGGCTATGCGCAGGTGCTGCCGATGGAGGACATCAACCTCCATTTCACCGGCGACTTCCACGCCATCACGTCTGCGAACAACCTGCTCGCGGCGATGCTGGACAACCACGTCTACTGGGGCAACGCGCTCGGCCTCGATGCGCGGCGCATCTCCTGGCGGCGCGCGCTCGACATGAACGACCGCGCGCTGCGGTCCGTCGTCTCCTCCCTCGGCGGGGTGGCGAACGGCTTCCCGCGCGAGGACGGCTTCGACATCACCGTGGCCTCGGAAGTCATGGCGGTGTTCTGCCTCGCGCGCGACCTCGCGGACCTGCAGGCGCGGCTCGGGCGCATGATCGTCGGGCAGACGCGGGAGGGGCGCAACGTCACCGCCGCCGACCTCAAGGCCGATGGCGCGATGGCGGTGCTGCTGCGCGACGCCTTCGCGCCCAACCTCGTGCAGACCATCGAGGGCTCGCCCGCGCTGGTCCATGGCGGGCCCTTCGCCAACATCGCCCATGGCTGCAACTCGGTGATGGCGACGCGGCTCGCGCTGAAGCTCTCCGACGTGGTGGTGACGGAAGCGGGCTTCGGCGCGGATCTCGGCGCGGAGAAGTTCCTCGACATCAAGTGCCGCCAGGCCGGGCTGAAGCCCGCCGCCTGCGTCGTGGTCGCCACCGTGCGCGCGCTCAAGATGAACGGCGGCGTCGCCAAGGCGGACCTCGCGCGCGAGGACGTGGCGGCGGTGAAGCGCGGCGTGGTCAACCTCGCCCGCCATGTCGAGAACATCGGCAAGTTCGGCATTCCCGTGGTGGTCGGGCTGAACCGCTTCACCACCGACACGCCGGCCGAGATCGAGGCGGTGCGGGCGGCGATGCGCGCGCTCGGGACGGAAGCCATCCTCTGCACCCATTGGGGCGACGGCGCGCGGGGCGCGGTGGACCTCGCCCATGCCGTCCGCGCGATGATCGAGGCGGGCAAGGCGGATTTCGCGCCGCTCTACACCGACCACGTCTCGCTCGCGGGCAAGATCGAGACCATCGCGCGCGAGATCTACCGCGCGGCCTCCGTCTCCATTCCCGCCTCCGTGGCGGCGCGGCTGAAGCGCTTCGAGGAGCAGGGCTTCCGCGACCTGCCGGTGTGCATCGCCAAGACGCAGTATTCCTTCAGCGCGGACCCGACGAAGCTCGGCGCGCCGGAAGGCCACGTGCTGCCGGTGCGCGAGGTGCGCCTCTCGGCCGGGGCGGGCTTCGTGGTGGCGGTCTGCGGGGACATCATGACCATGCCCGGCCTGCCGCGGGTGCCGGCGGCCGAAGGCATCCGCCTCGATGCCGGGGGGCGGATCGAGGGGCTGTTCTGATCCGCCCGCGCCCGGCCTAGCGCCGCGCCTCCTGCACGCCGTCGCGGATATAGGCCCCGAGCGCGCGGGCCAGGCAGTCGTTCAGCTTGTCGATCTCGGCCGTGCGGCTTGCGCGCGGGGCGCGCTCGACATCCACGATCCCGGCCTCGGCCCAGGCGCGCATGATGTCGTAGCGCGAGAAGAAGGCGGCGTCGCTCCGCATCGCGAGAACCCGCAGCGCGTCGCGGTAGGGGTCCACATCGGCGTTGGACCGCAGGAAGCGGCTGAACTGCACACCCATGATGATGACATCCACGCCGCGCGCCGCGAGGCGTTCGAGGCCGTGGGCTATGGTGGTCGTCATCTCCTCCATGGACATGCCGCGGATCGCCTCGGTCATGCCGGCCTGCCAGATCACGAGGTCGAGCTGGTTCTCGCGCAGCGCCGCCTCGATCGCCCGCCACTGGTCGGCCGCGGTGGAGCCCCGGCCGCCGCGCACCGCGAAGTCGAACTGCAGGTCGGGGCGCCGTTCGCGCAGCAGCGCCTCGAGCCGTGCCGGCCAGGCGGCTTCCGGCCCGCTCACCCCCGCCCCGAGCACCGAGGCGGAGCCGACCGCGAGCACCCGGAGCCGCCCGGTCGCGATGCCGGTCGCGGTCGCCCGCAGCGGCGGGGCCTGCAGGTATTCCGCCGGCGCGCCGCATCCGGGGCCGAGCGAGGCATGGGCCGGCGCGGCGAGCAGCAGGCCGCAGAGCAGAGCGAGGAGGTGTCGCATCGGACGGGTTCCCCGGAACTGGGTGCGCATGGCGCGAGCCATCCGCGGGCGGAGGGCTCGGCCCAGGCAAGGAAGGCGTGGCGTCCCGGGCATCGGCGGTCGCCTCAGCCGCCGCCCGGCGCCGGCATGGCGGCCGCCGGCTGGCGCCGCGGCACGCGCTTCTCCGCCCCGTACCAGGCGGTCAGCAGCGCGAGCGCGACCAGCGCGGCAACGCCGCCGATGTTCACCGCGGCCTGCATCCAGGCGCCCTCGGAGGTCTCGAGCGCGACGCGGGCGAGGAAGGAGAGCGCGATCCCGGCGCAGAAGACCGGCAGCGCCTGCTGACCGAGCAGCACCAGGACCAGCGCCGGGCGCGAGCGCAGCCAGGCGGCCTCGCGCGGGATCAGGTGGGCGATCAGGTAGGTCAGCGCCAGCATGGTCGCGAGCCGCAGCGGATGCAGCGAGGTCTTGTCGATCGCCGCGAGGAAGGGGGCGAAGGCCGGCAGGTGGGCCTCGGCGAAGTCCCACTGGAAGAAGATCAGCACCGTCATCGCCGCGCCGGCGATGAGCAGCGGCACGCAGGCGAGCCCGGCCCAGCGGCGCCAGGGCACCGAGAGCGGCGTGCCGCCCGGCGGCCGGTAGCCCAGCGCGCAGCCGATGAAGAACAGGAGCTGCCAGGCGAGCGGGTTGAAGAACCAGTCATCCCCCCGCCAGGAGGGCAGCGTCAGGCCGAACCAGCGCGCCGCCGCCCACAGCGCGGCCGAGAGCAGCAGCATCAGCCAGGGCCGGCGCATCAGTGGCATCGCCAGGGCGAAGAGCGCCAGCACCACGATGTAGAGCGGCAGGATGTTGAGGAAGGAGGGCTGGTAGCGCAGCAGCAGCGCCTCGAGCAGCGCGCGATAGGGGTCGGAGGCGAAGGGGTCTAGGTGCAGCTCGTCCAGGTAGAAGGCCGCATCGAGCCGCGCGGCGGAGAGCCCCACCTGGGCGGTGAAGACCACCAGCAGGAAGATGTGCGCGACATAGAGGGTGAAGACCCGGCCCATGACGCGCGAGGCCGCGAAGAACCACCCCTGGCGGTCCATGACGATGCCGTAGGCAAGCCCCGCCGCGTAGCCCGCGAGCAGCACGAAGGCCTCTGTCGCGTCGGAGAGGGTGTAGTTGCGCGGCGTGACGAGGCCGAGCCAGTTCCCGGGCGTGTGGTTGACGAAGATCGCCCAGAGCGCGAATCCGCGCACCAGGTCAACGCGAAGGTCGCGGTCGAGGCGGATCAGCGACGACATGCGCGCCGGTATCTGGCCCGCCGGCGGGCCGGATCAAGCCCTGCGCGGGGCGCCTGCCGGCCCCGGGAAGGCGGCGTGCCCCGCGCGCCCTGACGGCGCGGCGCGGCGCGCACCGCGGGCGACGGGCCCTCGCCAGGGGGAGGACGGATTCGACCTCCGGCTTGCCGGCACCGCCCGCAGGCCGGTGGCGCATCGGCATCGTCGGGCGGGCCGCCGGGTTTCGATGTTCCCAGCGCATGGCATCAGCCGAGGCTGCGCGCGATCGCCTCCACATCCGCCGCCGCGGCGCATGCCGGGTGGCGCGTCAGCAGCGGGGCTTGGTGGCGGATGGCGTCGCGCACCTTCGCATCGCGCCGCACCACGCCCGCGAGCGGCACGTCCCGCCGCAGGAAGGTCGCGGCGGCGCGCGCCAGCGCCTGGTGCGTGCGGGCACCCGCCGCGGCATCGGCGGCGAGGTTCACCACCACCCGCGCATCCCCCTCCGGATGGTCCTGGGCGTGCAGCTTCAGCACCGCATAGGCGTCGGTCAGGCTGGTCGGCTCCTCGGTGGCGAGCACCAGCAGCGTGTCGGCCGCCGCCGCGATCCGCCGCTGCGGCGCCTCGAGCCCGGCGCCGAGGTCCACCACCACGCGATCCCACCGCGCCGCGGCGCGCGGCAGCATGGCGAGCACCGCCTCCAGCGCCGGCCCCGCCAGGGCGGCGAGCGCGCCGGAGCCCGACCGGCCCGCGATGATGTCGAAGCCCGCCGGATGGCGGATGGCGGCCGCTTCCTCGGTGGCGGTGCCGGCGATCACGGCCGAGAGGTCGCGCGCGGGCTGGAAGCCGAGCTGCACATCCACATTGGCGAGCCCCAGATCCGCATCCACCAGCAGCACGCGCCGGCCGAGCCGGGCCATGGCATGGGCGAGGGTGATCGCGAACCAGGTCTTGCCCACGCCCCCCTTGCCCGAGGCGATGGCGATGACGCGCCCCGTGCGGCCGGGGTGCGGTGCGGCGAGGGCGGGACGCATCACGCGGCCTCCTGCGGTGTGGTTGCGGCCCCGCGCGCGGGCGTGGCGGACAGGCGCGCAGCGAGGCGCGCGGGCGAGAGCGGTTCGAGCCCGCCCGCCACCGAGGGGCCGGTGCCGGCCTCGGTCAGCAGCAGCGGGCCGGCCTCGGCCGCGGCGAGCACGGCGCCGAGGCGCCGCGCCGCGTCGAGGCGCGTCGGGATCATGTGGCGCGCGCCGAGGGCGGCGAAGGCGCGGGCGAGGTCGGCCGCCTCGGCCGCGTCGAGGCCGGCCGGCAGCACGAGCACGAGCTCGGCCTGCGCGGCGGTGGCCAGCGCGTGCAGCGCCATCGCCTGCCGCGCGTCGAAGGGATCGCAGCCCGCGCTGTCGAGGATGGCCGGCTGGCCCGGCGCGCGCCGCGCCACCGCCTTGCCGAGTGCGGCGGGCGAGGGCGCGACGGCGAGCGTCAGCCCCAGCACGCCCGTGAAGGCCGCGAGCTGGGCGGCGGCGCCCGCGCGCTGGTCGTCGGTGGTGACGACGACCGGCGCCGCCCCGCCGAGCACGAGCCGCGTCGCGATCTTGGCGCAGGTGAGCGTCTTGCCCGCCCCGGGCGGGCCGACCAGCATGACGGGGCGCTCGCAGCCGCCGGGCAGCGGGGCGAAGCCGAGCGCACCGGCCAGCGCATCCTCGAGCCGCCCGGCGCCGAGGCGGCTCGCGAGCCCGGGCGGGAGGTTGTGGAAACCGAGCGGCCCCGGCGCCCTGGCGGGGGCCGGCGCGGCCGTGCAGGGCGGGATCAGCACCGGCTCCTCGGCTTCCAGCGCGGCGGTGACCTCGACGCCGCCGGCGACGCGGCGCGTGGAGAGGATCACGGCCTCGGCGCCGAGCTCGGCGCGGAGCTGCGCCATGGCCTCGGCCATGCGCGGCGCGGTGAAGACCCTCAGGCGCATGGGGCGGGCCGGTCAGATCGTTCCAACGGTCCTGATCCTCGCGCGCGGGTGGATCTCGGTATGCGCGAGCACCATCGTCGCCGGCCTGAGCCTCTCGACGATGGCGCGCAGATGCGGGCGCACGGGGGCCGAGCAGACCAGCGCCGGCTGCTCCCCCGCCGCATTCGCGGCATCGAAGGCGACGCGCAGGCGCTCCATGAACTCGCCGAGCTTCGAGGGGGCGATGGCGAGCTGGCGCTCCTCGGGCGGGCCCACCAGCGCCTCGGTGAAGGCCACTTCCCAGTCGGCGGAGAGGGTGATCATCGGCACATGGCCTTGCGGCCCGCGCGCCGCGTCCGAAAGCTGGCGGGCCAACCGCACGCGGACGATGGCGAGGATGGCCGGCACCGAGCGCGCATTGGCGGCGATGGCCTCCTGGATGCCTTCCAGGATGGTCGGCAGGTCGCGGATCGAGACGCGCTCGGCGAGCAGCGCCTGCAGCACGCGCTGGATGCCGCCCACGCCGATCTGGGCGGGCACGAGGTCGGCGACGAGCTTGCGGTGCTCGGCGGGCAACTCGTCGAGCAGCTTCTGCGTCTCGGCGAAGGAGAGCAGCTCGGCCATGTTCTCGCGCACCAGCTCGGTCAGGTGGGTCGCGAGCACGCCGGCGGCGTCCACCACGGTGCAGCCGCGCGCCAGCGCCTCCTCGCGCTGGGATTCCTCGATCCAGATCGCGGGCAGGCCGAAGCTCGGCTCCTGGCAGCGTTCGCCGGGCAGGTTGGGCACGCCGCCCGCGGGATCGATCGCGAGCAGCAGCGGCGGGCGGAGCTGGCCGCGCCCGGCCTCGATCTCCTTGACGCGGATGGCGTAGGTGTCGGGCGGCAGCGCGAGGTTGTCCTGGATGCGGACGGAGGGCAGCACGAAGCCCATCTCCTGCGCGATGCTGCGGCGCAGGCCCTTGATCTGCTCGGTCAGGCGCGGCGCCTCCCCGGCGGCGAGCGAGAGCAGCCCGTAGCCGAGTTCGAGCCGCAGCAGGTCCATCCGCAGCGTCTCGGCGATCGGCGGATCGGCCGCGGGCGCCGGGGCCTCGGGTGCCGCCGCCGGCGTCTGCCCCCGGCGGTGCCGCGCCCAGGCTGCTGCCCCCGCCGCCCCAGAGAGCGCGAGGAAGGGCAGCAGCGGCATGCCCGGCAGGAAGCCCATGAAGGCCGCCACGCCCGCGGCGATGGCCAGCGGCTTGGCCCCGCCGCCGAGCTGGCCGAGCATCACCTCGTCCGTCGTGCCCTCGGTGTTGCCCTTGGTGACGACGATGCCCGCCGCCACCGAGACGAGCAGCGAGGGGATCTGACTCACGAGGCCGTCGCCTACGGTGAGCAGCGCGAAGGCCTGCGCCGCGTCGCCGAAGCCGAGCCCGTGCCGCGCCACGCCGATCGCCATGCCGCCGAGCAGGTTGATGGCGGTGATGATCAGCCCCGCGATCGCGTCCCCGCGCACGAATTTCGCGGCGCCGTCCATCGCGCCGTAGAAGCCCGTCTCCTCCTCGAGTTCCTTGCGGCGGCGGCGGGCCTCGTTCTCGTCGATCAGCCCCGCCGAGAGATCGGCGTCGATCGCCATCTGCTTGCCCGGCAGCGCATCGAGGCTGAAGCGCGCCGCGACCTCCGCGATGCGGCCCGAGCCCTTGGTGATGACCATGAAGTTCACGACCATCAGGATGGCGAAGACGATCAGACCCACCACCACGTCGCCCGCCATCAGGAAGCCGCCGAAGGCCGAGACGACATGGCCCGCGGCCTGCGGCCCCTCATGCCCGTGGCTGAGGATGGTGCGCGTGGTCGCGACGTTCAGCGCGAGCCGCAGCAGCGTGGTCAGCAGCAGCAGCGTCGGGAAGGAAGTGAAGTCGAGCGGTCGGCGCAGGAACAGCGCCACCATCAGCACCAGCACCGAGACGGTGATGGAAATGGCGAGACCCGCATCGAGCAGCACCACCGGCAGCGGCACCACCAGCACCACGAGCAGCGCCACGACGCCGAGCGCGAGGCTGACATCGTTGCCCGGTTGCGCCCGGCGCAGCCAGTCGGGCAGGGCGATCGCCGCCACGGATCAGCCGGCCGGCAGCGCGCAGGGCGGCTGCCCGGGCACCGGCGGAACGGCGATGCCGGCGGCGCGGTATTCGTGCAGCTTGTTGCGCAGCGTGCGGATCGAGATGCCGAGCATCTCCGCCGCCCGCGTGCGGTTGCCGAGGCAGTGCGAGAGCGTCTCGATGATCAGGTCGCGCTCGACCTCCTCGACACGGCGGCCGACCAGGGCCGAGACCGGCTGCGCTGCCTGCTGCGGCGGGCCGGCGGGCTGCCCGGCCGGCGCGGGAACGCGGGCGGCGGGCAGGGGGTCGAGCAGGTCGATCGCCTCGGGCCCGATCGCCGGCCCCTCGGCCAGCAGCACCGCCCGGTGCAGCGTGTTCTCGAGTTCCCGCACATTGCCGGGCCAGGCGTGGCGGAGCAGCAGCGCCTCGGCCGCGGGCGAGAGGCCGCGCGGCGGCAGGCCGTTGGCGCGCGCGTAGCGTTCGGCGAAGTGGCGCGCGAGCGGCAGGATGTCCTCCCGCCGTTCGCGCAGGGGCGGGATGCGCAGACGCACCACGGCGAGGCGGAAGTAGAGATCCTCCCGGAAGCGCCCGGCCGCGACCTCGGCGGCGAGGTCGCGATGGGTCGCGGCGAGGATGCGCACATCCACCTTCACCGGCGCGGCGCCGCCGAGGCGGTCGATCTCGCGCTCCTGGATGGCGCGCAGGATCTTGGCCTGCAGGCGCGGGTCCATCTCGCCGATCTCGTCGAGCAGCAGCGTGCCGCCCTCGGCCTGCTCGAACTTGCCCTTGCGCGCCGCGACCGCGCCCGAGAAGGCGCCCTTCTCGTGGCCGAAGAGCTCGGATTCCAGCAGCGTCTCGGGAAGCGCTGCGCAGTTGAGCGCAACGAAAGGCCCGCGCGCGCGGCGCGAGGCGGCATGGATGTGCCGTGCGAGCACCTCCTTGCCCGTGCCGGATTCGCCGGTGATCAGCACCGAGGCCTCGGCGCGCGCGACCTGCTCGGCGCGGCCGAGCAGCGCGGCCATGGCGGGATCGCGCACCACCGGCCGGTCGGGCTCGCCGGCCACCGCCTGCAGCATCGCCGCGATCAGGTCGGCATCCGGCGGCAGGGGCAGGAACTCCTTGGCGCCGGCGCGGATGGCGCGCACCGCGCCCTCGGCGTCATCGGGCCGCCCGCAGGCGACGACCGGGCAGGCGATGCGCTCGTTGGCGAGCTGGCCGATCAGCCAGGCGACATCATGGACCACGTCGCACAGCACGAGGTCCGCACCCTCGCCGCGCAGGCGTGCAAGGCCCGCCGCCGCGCCCTCGGCGACCGCAAGCCGCGCCCCGCGCGCCGCGGCGATGCGCGCGGCCGCGCCCAGTTCCGCCTCCAGCGAGCCGATGATCAGGACGCGCGCCATCTCAGCCCGCCCGGTCCGATTTCACGATCTCGGTCATGGTCACGCCGAGGCGGTTGTCGTCCACCATCACCACCTCCCCGCGCGCGACGAGGCGGTTGTTCACGTAGATGTCCACCGCCTCGCCGAGCTTGCGGTCGAGCTCGACCACCGCGCCGCGGCCGAGCTTCAGAAGCTGCGACACCTGCATGGTGGCGCGGCCGAGCACGGCGCTGATCTGAACGGGGATGTCGTAGACGGCCTCGAGCTCCTTCACCGGCCCGGACTGGGCCTGGCGGGCTTCCTCGGAGGCGGCGGAGACGGGCTCGAAGCCCTGGCTTGCGGACATGCGCTACTCCTGCGGCGCGAGGCCGGCTGATTCGAGGACGCGGCGGATCTCGGCGCGCCGCGCCGCGAGGTCGAGCCTCGCGCCGCCCGCACGCCATTCCGCGCGCGCGTCGCCGGGTGGAAGGTCGGGATCCTCCTCGATGGCGATCGCCATCAGGCCGAGACGCGCGCGCGTTGCTTCCGCGAGGCCCGGGGGCACCAGCAGCCGCGCCTCCGGCTGGCATTCCAGCGCGGGCGCGATGCGGGCGGCGAAGGCGGCGGCGAGCTCCGGCGCCCGGCCGGCCGCGAGGCCCGGCAGCGCGGCATCGAGCATGGCGACGACGAGGCGCGCGAGATCGGCCGCGGCCTCCCGCGCGGCGGCACGGGCGGCGGCGGCGCCCTCGCGCAGGGCGGCCAGCGCATGTTCCGCAGCCTGCGCGGCGGCGGCGTCCCTGGCGGCTTCGGAGGCGGCGATGCCCGCGGCATAGCCCTCCGCATGGCCGGCGGCGCGGGCTTCCGCGATCAGCGCGTCCATGGTGTCCGCGGGCAGGGCGGCCTCCTCGCGCGCGGCCTCCTGCGCCTCGCGCCGGGCGGCGTCGAGGGCGGCGATAAGCAGCGTCGGCGTGAAGGAGCCGCGCTCGGCGGCGGGTGCGGCGGCGGTGAAACCGTCGGCCATGTCAGTACACCATCTCGTCCTCGCGCCCGTCCTGGAGCTGGATCTGCCCCTGGGCGGCGAGGTCCTTGGCCATCAGCACGATCGCGGCCTGCGCCTCGTCCACGTCGCGCAGCTTCACGGGGCCGAGATTGGCGAGGTCCTCCTTCAGCATCTTCGCGGCGCGCTCGCTCATGTTCTTGATGAACAGGTCGCGCAGCGCTTCCGACGCGCCCTTGAGCGCGAGCACGAGCTGCTCCTTCGGCACGCTGCGCATCAGCACCTGCACCCCTGCGCCGTCGAGGCGGCCGAGGTCGTCGAAGGTGAACATCAGGCCGCGGATGCGCTCGGCCGCGTCGCGGTTGCGTTCCTCGAGGGCGGCGAGGATGCGCGCCTCGGACTGGCGGTCGAGGTTGTTGAAGATCTCGGCCATCATCTCGTGCGCGTCGCGCCGCTGCGCGCGCGCGAGGTTCGACATGAACTCGGCCTTGAGCGTCTTCTCGACGCCGTCCAGCGCCTCCTTCTGCACCGTCTCCATGCGCAGCATGCGCATCACCACCTCCATGGCGAAACCCTCGGGCAGCAGGGAGAGCACGCGCGCGGCGTGGTCGGGCTTCACCTTGGTGAGCACCACGGCGACCGTCTGCGGGTACTCGTTCTTGAGGTAGTTCGCGAGCACCGCCTCGTTCACGTTGCCGAGCTTGTCCCACATGGTGCGGCCCGCGGGGCCGCGGATCTCCTCCATGATCTGCGCCACCCGCTCGCGCGGGAGCGTCTTGAGCAGCATCCGCTCGGTGGTCTCCCAGGAACCGATCAGGTTGCCGGTCTGGCCGAGGTTCTCCGCGAATTCGCGGCACAGTTCCTCGACCGTGGTCGCGGCGACTGTGCCGAGGCTCGCCATGGCGGAGGAGATGTCGCGGATCTCGTCCTCGTGCATCTTGGCGAAGAGGCGGGCGGCGTGCTCCTCGCCGATTGCCAGCATGAAGGTCGCGGCCTTCTGCGCTCCGTTCAGGGTCGTCAGCACGGTCTCAGGCTCCCTCCGGCGTCATCCAGCGGCGCACGACGCTCAGCGCCTCGTCGGGATGGCGGTCCACCAGTTCCTGCAGCCGGGCGATGGAGGAGGCGCGCATCTGCCCCTCGACCATGGCGATCGAGACCATGGCATCGCCCTCCGCGCCCGGCGGAAGCGCGGCCGGCGTGCCGTCCGCCCCGATCGCCTGATGCGCCTGCGCCCCCCCCGCGATCGCGCCCGCCGCGCCGCCCGCCCCCGCGATCGCGAGCGAGGGCGTGTTCACGGCCGCCACCAGGCGGGAGACCGCCGGCCGGCCGACCAGCAGGATCGCCACCAGCGCGACCAGGGCGAAGATCGCGCTCTCGATCAGCCGGGCGATGGTCGTGCTGCTGAAGGAGAGGTCGAGCAGCCCGGCCGGCGGCGCCTCCCCGGGTGGCGGTTCGGCGAAGCGGAGGGAGACCACCTCGACCGTATCGCCGCGCCGCTCGTCGAAGCCGATCGCCCCCCGCACCAGGGCGGCGATGCGCTGCATCTCCTCGGCCGTTCGCTCGCGGAAGGCGGGGGCGCCGCCGCCCGCGGGCGTTTCCCACACGCCGTCCACGAGCACCGCGACGGACTGGCGACGGACCACCGGATGCTCGCGCACCGTGTTGCGGGTGGTGCGGCCGATCTCGTAGTTGGTCGTCTCCTCCTGGCGGTTCTCCTGGGTGACGTTGCCGCCGCCCGGATCGCCGCCGGGGATGTTGTTCTGCACGGTAGTCGGGCCGCCCTCGGTGCCGCGGCTCGATTCCTGCACGCTCTGCTGGCTGCGCGGCACCTGGTTGTCGGGGTCGAAGCGTTCCTCGGTGGTCTGCACGCGGTCGAAGTCCATCTCGACCGTCGCCTCGGCGCGCACGCGGCCCGGGCCGAGGATGCGCTCCAGCATGTCCTCGACCGCGCGGGCGATGCGCAGCTCCTGGCCGCGGCGGATCTCCTCCTGCGACAGCGCCGCCGCCGGCCCGGCCAGCGGCTGCCCGCCGCGCGCGAGCAGCGCGCCGCGGCTGTCCACGATGGAGACGTTCTGCGGCCTGAGGCCCGGCACCGCGGTCGCGACCAGATGCAGCACCGCCTGCACGCCGTCGCGGTCGAGCCGCTGCGCGCCCTGCATGGTCAGCACCACCGAGGCCTGCGCCTCGCCCCGCTCGCGCGAGAAGGCCTCGCGCCGCGGCAGCACCAGATGCACCCGGGCCGAGCGGACGCCCGCAAGCCCGGTGATGGAGCGCGCGAGCTCGCCTTCCAGCGCGCGCAGGCGATTCACCTCCTGCTGGAAGGGGGTGGTGGTCAGGCTCTCGCCGCGGTCGAAGATTTCGTAGCCGACCGAGCCGCCGCGCGGCAGGCCCTCGCGCGCGAGGGAGAGGCGCAGCCGCGGCACCTCGGCCTCCGGCGCCAGGATGCGGCTGCCGCCGGCCTCGATGCGGTGCGGAACGCGCGCGCGCTCGAGCGAAGCCACCACCTGCGCCGCGTCGCGCGGGTCGAGGTCGGCATAGAGAAGCGCCATCGGCGGCGCGCCGGCGCGCAGCACGAGCCAGGCTAGCAGCCCGAGCACGCCGATCCCCGCGCCGGCCAGCGCCGCCAGCCGCAGCGTGCCGAGCGCGCGCAACTGCGCGAGAAGCGCGGCAGGGTTCATGCCCGCCTCATCCCGGCACCGGGGTATCCGCGCTGGTGCTGCCGCTGCCTCATGCGAAGGCCGCCTCCTGCGGCCTGCGGCAGACTTTGCCGGCCCCGGATTGCGCGGAGGTTAACGGCCCCGTCAGCCGCCGGGCAGGATGCTGCGCAGGCTCTCGAAGCCGAGGGAGAGGCTGCCCATGCGCAGCGAGAGCTGCCCGTTCACGCGCTCCGCCCCGGTCAGGGTGCCGCGCACGGCGAAGGGGATGGAGACCGCCTCGCCATTGGCGCCGCGCCCCGTCACCTGCACGCGGTAGGTGCCGTCGGCGAGGCTGCGCCCGGCGAGGTCGCGCCCGTCCCAGTTCCAGCCGCGCGCCTCGGCGCCGAGGGCGACGACCTCCTGCCGCAGCACGCGGCCGCCGGCGTCGAGCACCGCGACCTCGGCGAAGCGCGCGCTGCCGGCCGGCGGCAGGCGGATCTCGGCGCGGCCTTCCTGCAGCGCGACGCGGTCGGCGTCCACCTCCACGCGCCGCCCGATCAGCGGCGCGGCGGCGGTGAGCTGCGCGGCCTGCTGCAGCGCGATGAGCTGGTTCAGGTTGCGGTTCATCGCGATCTGCTGCTCGACCGAGGCGAATTGCACGAGCTGGTTCGTCATCTGGTTGGTGTCGAGCGGATCAGTCGGGCTCTGGTTGCGCAGCTGCGTCGTCAGCAGCGTGAGGAAGGTGTTGAAGTCGCTCGCGAGGCGCGTGCCGTTCCCCGTGGCGGCGGTGGCGGCGTTGGCGCCGGCGGCGGCGATGCTTCCGGACATGGCGGATCCTCCGGGCGTCAGATGGCGAGGTCGATCAGCGAGAGCGGGCGGCGTGCCGGGCCGGCGGCCGCGGGCGCCTCGGGCGGGGCGGCCGCGAGCGGTCCGCGACGGCCCTCCCCGTGGCGGTGGCCGGGCTGGCCGGCGCCGCCATCGCCGGCGCCGCGTTCGGCGAGCGCGAAGCTCAGCCGGCGCTCCTCCGGCGCTATCCCCGCCTGGCCGAGCGCGCGGTCCAGCTCGCGCTGGTCGCGTTGCAGCAGCGCGAGCGTCTCCGGCCGTTCGGCGAGGATGCGGACCTCCGCCGCGCCGTCGGCGCGCTCGACGCTGATCTCGACGCGGCCGAGCTCGGCGGGTTCGAGCGTGACGGCAAGGCGCGCCGTGCCACCGGGAATGGCGACCGCGACGACCACCGGGGCGAGCTGGCGCACCGGCGGCGGGATCGGGGCGTCGCGTGGGGGTGCCGCGGCTGGCGGCGGCGTGGCCGCATGGCCGGCCTGCGGCGGCGGAATCGCCGCGGAGGGCGGGGGCGTTGGTGCGCTTGCCACTGGCCGTTCGGGCGGCGCGGGGGTGGGCGCTTCCGGTGCGAAAGCGGCCTGTGTGGCATCCGAAGACGCTGCGGGTCTGGGCATGTCCGCGGGCGATGCCTGCGGCTGGTCGGCGAGCGCGGCGCCATGGGCGGCGGGCGCGCCGTTCGGCGTCCCCGGGACGGATTCCGCCTCTGGCGATGACGGCAGCCCCGATGCCTGCGCGGCCAGCGGCGGCGGCTGCGGCTGCGGGCGAGGCGCCTCGCGCGTGGTGGCTGGCCCGCGCTCGATGCCCGGCGCGGCCGGTGCCGCCGCGTCCGGGGCGGGCTGGGGCGGCGCGGCAGCGGCGGCCGGCGGCCGGGCCGCCGGGTCGCCGCCCTGTGGCGGAGAGGGTGCGGGCACCGCGGCAGGCGCGGCCTGCGACGGTGCGGGCAAGCCCGCTGCCATGCCGGACGCGTCGGGCGCCGCCTCCTGCCGCGCGGGCGGCGAAGGCTGCGCCGCGGCGGCGATGGCCGGCGAGGGCGGCGCGAGCTGCGGCGTGGCAGGTGCCTCCGCGCCAGGCGCCTCGGCCGGTGCCGGCGTCGCGGCGGCGGGCTGCTCCATCCCCGGCGGATCCTGCTCCGCGCCCGCATTCGTCGCGGCCCGGATGCCCGCGAGCAGCGCCGCGAAGGCGCCCTCGGCCGGAGCGGCGGTTGCCGCCGCCGAGGCGGTCGCCGGCACCTGCAACGTCATCACGGGCACGCAATCCATCGCCCTCGGGCCTTCGCGCTGTTGCCCCCGCCGCAGGGCGGGATCGTGGGCGGATCAGCAAGCGGCGGGCCAGCCCGCGCCGTGCGACAAGGCGGCAGGCCCTGCCGCCCGCCCGGCCGAAACTGCCGCCTCGCGGCAGGCCGCGCAGGGTCGCTGGCGCGCCTGCGCTGGCGCGGCGCGTGCGGCCTGCGATGGCATGGCGCTTGCGAAACACCCGGCCGTTCAGCCTCGCGGAGACGCCGATGTCCCTGTTCGGATCCATGACCACCGCCATCAGCGGCCTCAACGCCCAGGCCCGCGCGCTCGGCCATGTCTCGGACAATGTCGCCAACAGCCAGACGGTGGGCTTCAAGCGCACCGACACCAACTTCGTCTCCTACCTGACCGACAGCACGCTCTCGGTGCACCGGCCGGGCTCGGTGGTCGCGCGGCCCGACTATACCAACACCGTCCAGGGCACGATCGAGCAGACCGAGAACCCCATCGCGCTCGCCATCGCCGGTCAGGGCTTCTTCTCGGTGGCGCTGCCGACCGGCACGGCCAACGGCCAGGTCACCTTCGACGAGCGTCAGTTCTTCACCCGCGCCGGCGACTTCCAGATGGACCGCAACGGCTACATGGTGAACGGCGCGGGGTATTTCCTGCAGGGCTGGCTAGCCAACGCGGCCGGCGAGCCGGACCGCACGCGCATCCAGCCCATCCGCATCAGCGAGCTGGTCTTCAACCCGATCGCGACCTCGACCATCGAGCTCTCGGCCAACCTGCCGGCGGGCGGCACGGCGCCGGTCTCCACCCAGCTCAACGTCTATGACAGCCTCGGCGCGCTGCAGCCGATGACGCTGACCTGGACGCCGGCCGGGGCGAATACCTGGACGCTCGACATTTCGGCCCCCGGCGCGGGCGGCTCGCTCGGCACGATCGACCTGCAGTTCGGCCAGGCGGCGAGCCCGCCGGTGGCCGACGGCACCATCGGCGGCTTCGCCAACCCGACCGGCACCCTCGCCGGCGCCGCCTCGGTGCCCGGCGACCCGGCGCTCGTCTCCTTCACCGCGAATTTCGGCCAGGGGCCGCAGGCTATCACGCTCAATCTCGGCGCCTTCGCCGCGGCGCGCGGCGTGACGCAATACGCCGGCGACGAATACGTGGTGCGCAACCTCGCCCAGGACGGCGTGCCGCTCGGCGCCTACTCCTCAGTCTCGGTGCGCGAGAACGGCGATGTCGCCATCAACTACGATAACGGCCAGTCGCGCGTGATCGCGCGCGTGCCCATCACCACCTTCAACGCGCCCGACATGCTCCAGCGCCTGGACGGCCAGGCCTTCATGCGCACGCTGGAAAGCGGGGAGGCGCGGACCTCCGACCCCGCCTCGAACGGCGCGGGGCGGCTTGCCGTCGGCTCGATCGAGCGCTCGAACGTGGACATTGCCTCCGAGTTCTCGAAGCTGATCGTGGCGCAGCGCGCCTACACGGCGAACACGCGCATCGTCACCGCCTCGGACGAGATGCTCCAGGACACCATCAACATGCGCCGCTGAGCGGCTGAGGACGGCGGGCCATGAGCCTCGATGCCGCATTGCTGACGGCGCGTTCGGGCATCCTGCACACCCAGCGCGCGCTGGCCGCCGCGGCGAACGACATCGCCAATGCGGACACCGCCGGCCACACGAAGAAGACGGTCGCCTCGCGCGCGGTGCAGGCGGACGGCGTGGGCATCGGCGTGCGCAGCCTCGCGCCCTCGCGCGACGTGGACGAGGCGCTGGTGACCGAACTCAACGCGCGGCGCGCCGCCGCCGCCGGGGCGGAGGTCCGCCTGCGGCTGCTGCAGGGCATCGAGGCCGCCCATGGCCGCACCGAGGCCGGCGACGGCCTGGGCGACCTGATGGCCGCGCTGCGCGTCGGCTTCGAGGATCTGCGCGCCGACCCCGCCGAGCCCGGCCGCCAGGCGGCGCTGCTGCTGGATGCCGTGGCGCTCGCCGCGCGGCTGAACGAGACCTCCGCCGCCGTGCAGCAGGCGCGCCAGCAGGCGCAGGACGGCATCGTGGCCGAGGTCGCGCGCATCAACGAGGCGCTGCGCGAGATCGCGGGGCTGACGCGCGAGATCCGCGACCAGATCGCGCTGACCGGCCATGCCGCGGCGCTCGAGGACCGGCGCGACGCGGCGATCGCGCGGCTTTCCGAATCGCTCGAGGTCCGTGCGCTGAAGCGGGAGGACGGCAGCCTCGTGCTCGTCGCGCGCGGCGGCATGGTGCTGCCGCTGGATGAGCGCGCCGACGCCTTCGCCACCGCCGATGCCTCGCTGGGCCCCAGCGCCTTCCACGGTTCGGGCGGCACCATCCCGGACATCACCCTGGGCGGGGTGGATGTGACGCGCAGCCTCCTCGGCGGGCGGCTCGCCGAATACGTCGCGCTGCGCGACGCGACGCTGCCGCGCTACCAGGCCGAGCTCGATCTCGCCGCGGCGAACCTCGCCGCGCGCTTCGAGGGGCAGGGGCTGCGGCTCTTCACCGATGCGGCCGGGTCGGTGCCGGACCCCACGCTTGCCTATGCGGGCGGCGCGATGGTCGGCTTCGCCGGGACCATCCGCGTCAATCCGGCGGTGGCGGCCAACCCCGCGCTGCTGCGCGACGGCACCCATGCGGTGGCGGGCAGCCTGAGCGGGCCTTCCGCCTTCACGCCGAACCCGCCGGGCGGGCCGGCGGGCTTCACCACGCTGCTCGACCGCGTGCTCGACTTCACCTTCGGGCGCGATGCGCAGGCGGGCGTCGGCTGGCCGCCCATCGCCACGGCCGGTCTGGGGCCGGATGGCACGCTCGCCTCCCCCTTCGGCGCGCCGCCGACGCTCGAGGCCTATGCCGGGCTGCTGACCGCGGTGCACACCGCCGACCGCGCGGCGGCGAGCGCGGCGCTGAGCGGGGCGCAGGCGCTGGTCGGCGGCCTCGAGGCGCGCTTCGCGCAGCGTTCGGGCGTGGACGTGGACCAGGAGATGGCTGCGATGGTGGCGCTGCAGAATGCCTATGCCGCCAATGCGCGCGTGCTCTCGACGGTGCAGGCGATGTGGGACGCGCTGCTCGGCGCGGTGAGGTGAGGCCATGACCATCGGCATGATCGGGCGGCTCGACACCGGGGCGGCGATGCTGCGCGCGCGGCTCGAGGTGCTGACGCGCCAGGTCTCGGACGGGCGGCAGGGGCCGGGCTATGGCGACATCGCGCCCGAGGCCCGCCGCGCGGTGGACCTGCGCGCCGAGCTCGACCGGCGCGAGGTCTGGCAGGGCACGATCTCCCGCGCGCTCGCGCGCACGGCGGTGGCGCAGGGAACGCTCGGGCGCATCGCCGACATCGCGACGCAGTTCTACCAGGAGGCGATCCGCCTCGACGGCACCTCGGGCGCGCGCATCACGGCGGTCGCGACGGCCGCGCGCGCGGCGATGGTCGAGGTCGCCTCGCTCCTCAACGAGCGCCATGCCGGCGAATACCTGTTCGGCGGCAGCGACAGCGCCAATCCGCCCATCCCTGACCCGCAGGGCATCCTCGGCAGCGGGATGGCGAGCGGCATCGCCGCGGCGGTGGCCGGGCTGACGGCCGGCAATGCCGCAGCGGTGGCGGCGGCGACGCTCGCCGCCGCGCAGTCCGACGCGCCGGGGGTCACGCCCTTCTCGGCCTTCCTCTCGGACCCGGCGCGGGGGCTCGGCGAGCCGCGCCGCTCGGTGCCGGCGGCCGAGGGCGAGCGCGTGGCCTATGGCCTTTTTGCCAACCGCAACGCGGCGGCGACGAGCAGCGGGGAGACCACCGGCTCCTGGGCGCGGGACGTGCTGCGCGGCCTCGCGACCCTGGCGGCGCTGGACCCGGCCCAGGCCTCGCTCTCGCCCGGCTTCACGGATCTGATGGCCGTGGTGCGCGACGGGCTGCGCAGCGCGGTGGAGGCGATCGGGGCCGAGCGGGGGGCGCTCGGCGCCACAGAGCAGCGGCTCGAGGCCACGGCGCGGCGCCATGCTGAGGTCTCGGTGGCGCTGGCGGGCCAGCTCGCGGGGATCGAGGAGGTGGACATGGCGGCGACGATCAGCCGGCTGCAGGCGACGCAGACGCAGCTCGAGGCGTCCTACCGTGCGATCTCGCTGGTCTCGGGACTGACGCTGACGCGATTCCTGTGACGGCGCGGCGGCGCGATTCAGCCTCGGTTAACGGGGGGTGCGCCATTCTGTCCCGGACACCGCAAGACGCGGCGCGCAACCCGGCCCCCGCCACGGTCACGACCGCGTGGGCCATCGGACCCAGGGGAAGACCCCGATGTCGCTCAATTCCGTCAACACCAACATCGGCGCCATGGTGGCGCTGCAGTCGCTCAACCGCACCAACGAGCAGCTCAACGCCACGCAGAAGCGCATCTCCACCGGCCTGCGCGTCAACGACGCGAAGGACGACGGCGCGGCCTTCGCCGTGGCGCAGGCGGTGCGCGCCGACGTGGCGGGCCTGACCGCCGCCAACGAGCAGCTCGGCGGCGTGAAGGGCATCCTCGACACCGCGCTCTCGGGGCTGAACAAGGTCTCCGAGACCATGGTGAAGGTGCGCGAGACGCTGGTGCGCCTCGCCGACGACACGCTGAACGCCGAGCAGCGCGATCAGTACGAGGCGCAGTACACGGCGCTGCGCACGCAGATCCAGAACTTCATCGCCGACGCGACCTACAACGGCCGCTCGCTGCTCTCGACCGCGGCGCCGGTCGGCGGCAACATTACCACCACCCGCAACGAGAACGGCACGACCTACACCATCACCGCGGTGAATGGTGCGGGCACGCTGATCGTGGCCGCCGCGCCGGCGGATGCGGCGGCGGCGCAGGCCGCCCTCGGCAGCGGCGGCAATTTCGAGACGGTGCAGACCGCGATCAGCAACGCGCTGAACACCTTCGGCTCGGATGCGCGCTACGTGGACGCGCAGATCGCCTACAACAAGGACAAGGCCGATGCGCTGGAGGCGGGCCTCGGCGCGCTGATCGACGCCGATCTCGCCAAGGAGTCGGCGCGGCTGCAGTCGCTGCAGATCCGCCAGCAGCTCGGCACCCAGGCGCTGTCCATCGCGAACCAGGCGCCGCAGACGCTGCTGAGCCTGTTCCGCTGATCCCCCGGGCGGCGCCGGCCCTCTCGGCCGGCGCCGGTCCACCCCCAACGCTCCCCGGGAGGACAGGATGTCCACGCTGGTTCTCGAACTCCGACAGGGCGACCTGATGGTCGTCAACGGCGCGCCGATCAGGTTCCGCAACCGCGCGCGCATCGAGCTCACCGCCAAGGCGCGGTTCCTCTTCGGCAAGCAGCTCATGACGCCGGAGATGGCGAACACGCCCGCGCGCCGCATCTATTTCGCCCTGCAGACGGCCTATATCGGCGACGAGGACGAGCGCGAGGCGGGCCTCGCCGTCGCCCGCCGCCTGATCGCCGAGTTCCAGGCCGCCACCACCTCGCCACTCGCACGCGACCTGCTCGACCGCGCGCTCGCCGCGGCCGAGGCCGATGAATGCTACCAGGCGCTGAAACTGGTCCGCCGGGTGATGCGGCATGAGGAGGTCGTGCTCGGCATCGCCGCCCCCGCCCTGCCTGCCGTGGAGGAATGACCCGCATGTCGCTGGCCGATCTGGTGCGCGCCTATGGCGCGACGCGCGCCGCCCTCGATCCGCGCGAGCAGGAGGCGGACATCATCCGTCGCGTCACCGGCTCGCTGCGCGCGGTGCAGGGCGATGACGGGCCGGCGCGGATGCGGGCGGTGGCGGACAACAGGCGCCTCTGGCTCGCCATGGAATCGGCGCTGGTGCATCCGGCCAACCAGTTGCCGCCGGCGATGCGGGCGGGGCTCATCTCCCTCGGCCGCGCGGTGCAGCGCGAGATGGACGGGCCGGAACCCGACCTCGCCTTCCTCATCGAGGTGAACGAGCAGGTGGCCGCCGGCCTCACCGGGCAGGGCTGACGGGCGGGGCTCAGTCCTGCGTGGCGGGAAGGGAGGGCGCTGGCTGCGGCGCCGTTTCCACGCGCGCGCCCGGGGGTGGGCGCACGCCGACCGGCACCGGGGCGTCCCAGACGGCGGCGGCGCGATAGGCCGCGATGGCGCGCTCGCTCGGGATTGTGTTCGAGACGTCGCCCACCGTGTCGCGGAACTCGATCACCACCATGCCGAGGCTGCTGTCGAGCCGCAGCCGCGGATTCGGCGTGGCCGGAGCGGCGGGCGGCGGCATCGCGCCCTCCGCGCGCTCCATGCCGGCCGCGCGCGGTGCGGCCCGGACCGGCTCGACAAGGGGAAGGCTGCGCAGCGCAAGATCGGGGGTCATGGCCGTAGCTCCTTTCACATACTGCGAGACGCAGGGTTAAGGCATGGTGAACGGCGCGCCCCTTGACGCGGCGCGCCGGGCGCGGAGGCTGCCGCGCGTGCCCGCCCGCCCGCCACCCGACGCCTATCTGCGCACCGTCCTGCTCTGCACCCTCGCGGGCGGGCTGTTCACGCTCGTCGGCGTGCCGCTCGGCTGGATGATCGGCGCCTTCATCGCCGCGGGCTGGCTCGCCATCCGCGGCGCGGCGGCGGTGCCGGGGCCGGCGCGGCCCGTCGCACTCGTGGTTCTGGGCCTGGGCCTTGGGCAGACCTTCACCGCGCCGGTGCTCGGCGCCGTGCTCGCCGCGCTGCCGGCCATCCTGGCGGGCGGGATGCTCTCCATCGTCGCGGGAATCCTCACCGCCCCGCTGTGGCGGCGCATCGCGCGCTCGGATGCGCGCACCGCCTTCTTCGCCGCCATCCCGGGCGGGATCATGACCATGGCCGTGCTTGCCGCGCGCGCCGGGGCCTCGGTGTCGCAGGTCACGGTCGCGCAGTCGCTGCGCATGGGCGTGGTGGTGCTGGTCTATCCGCCGCTGATCGCCCTCGCCGCCGCTGGCGCCGCGCGGGACGAGGCCTTCGCGGCCGTGCTGCCGCCGCTCGCCTGGGGCGGGCTGCTCGCGCTGCTCGCCGCGGGCGCGCTGGTGGCCGCGGCGGGCGAGCGGCTCGGCCTCGCCAATGCCGCCATGCTCGCGCCCTGCCTGCTGGCGATGGCGCTCTCCGGCACGGGGCTGCTGCCCTCCTCCGTGCCGCGCTGGATGATTGACGCCGCGCAGGTCGCGATGGGCGCGAGCCTCGGCGCGCGGCTCGGCCAGGAGGGGCTGGGCGGCGGGCCGCGGCGGCTGGCGCTGGCCTCGGTCGCCGCCTCCGGCGCGCTGGTGGTGCTGACGGGGCTGCTCGGAGTCGCGCTCGGGGCGCTGAGCAGCCTGCCGCCGGTTGCGGTGATGCTCGGCATGGCGCCGGGCGGCATGCCCGAGATGGCGGTGACGGCGAAGGCGCTCGACCTCGCCGTGCCGCTGGTGCTGGGCTTCCACCTGGTGCGCACGGTGATGTGCAACCTGCTCGTCGGCGCGCTCTGGCGCGCGGTCGTGGCGCTCGGCCTCGCGAAATGATGGCCCCGGGCCGCGGACAGGCGGGTTCCGCGATGCCCGCCCCGTCCTACCGCCCGCGCGCGAGCCGCACCGGATAGGCCGCGAGGCTGCGTTCGGCGAGCGCCGGCAGCGCGGCCTTGAGCGCCAGCGCGCGCGCCGCGTCGCCGGCGAGGCAGGCCGCCTCGATCGCCGCCGCGGCCTCGCGCAGCGCCGCCGCGCCGAAGGTGCCGGCGGCGGATTTCAGCCCATGCGCCTCGTCCTCGATCGCGCGCAGATCCTCCGTGCCGGAGAGGCGCGCCAGCCGCGCGCGCGTCTCCTCCGCGAACACCTCGATCAGGCGCGGCAGCCGGCCGGGCCCGACGGCGCTGCGCAGTTCCTCGAGCGTCGCGAGGTCGAGCAGCGCCGGCGTCTCGTGCGGTTCCCCGGCCGGCGCGGCGGCGCGCGGGCGGCGGGGGCGGGCCTGCATCGCCTCCGCCACGGTGGCGAGCAGCCGCGCCCCGTCCATCGGCTTGGCGAGGTGCCCGTCCATCCCCGCGGCGAGGCAGCGCTCCCGGTCCCCCTGCATGGCGGCCGCCGTCATGGCGATGATCGGCACCCGCCCCGCGGCGCCGGGCATGGCGCGGATCGCGGCTGTCGCGGCGAAGCCGTCCATGCGCGGCATGCGCACATCCATCAGGATCAGGTCGTAGGCATTGGTGCGCGCCGCGCCGACCGCCTCCTCGCCGTCGCGGGCGAGGTCCACGGCATAGCCCGCCTTGCGCAGGATGGCCGCGGCGACGAGCTGGTTCGCCTCGCCATCCTCGGCGAGAAGGATGCGCCCGAGCGCGCCGCCGCCCGCCCGCCGTGCCTCGGCGACGGCCGGCGTCGGCAGCAGCGTCGCCGGCGGCCGCCCCGATTCCGCGACGGGCGCGAGCGGGATGGTGAAGGTGAAGACCGTGCCCTTGCCCGGCGTGCTCTCGAGCGTGATGCGCCCGCCCATCAGCCCGACCAGGCGCTTGCAGATCATCAGCCCGAGGCCCGAGCCGCCGAAGCGCCGGGCGGTGTCCGCCGCGCCTTGCGTGAAGGAGCGGAACAGCCGCCGCTGCACCTCGGGCGCGATGCCGATGCCCGTGTCGGCCACCGCGAAGCGCAGGCGCGATGCGTCCTCGTCCGGCTCGACGCGGATGCCGACGCCGCCCGAGGAGGTGAACTTCACCGCATTGTCGGCGAGGTTCAGCAGCACCTGGCGCAGCCGCTGCGGGTCGCCCACGACGCGCGCGGGCAGCGTCGGCGCGATGGAGGCCGACAGCCGCAAGCCCTTCTCCGCCGCCGCCGGCCCGAGCAGGTCGAGCACCTCGGTCACCGGTTGGGCGAGGTCGAAGGGGATGTGCTCGAGCACGAGGCGCCCGGCCTCGATGCGGCTGAGGTCGAGGATCTCGTTGACGGTGGCGAGCAGCGTCTCACCGCAGCGGCGCGCGGTCTCGGCATAGGCGCGCTGCTCGGCGTCGAGGCTGGTGTCGAGCAGCAGGGAGACGGTGCCCATCACGCCGTTCATCGGCGTGCGGATCTCGTGGCTGATGAAGGCGAGGAAGTCGGACTTCTCCGCGCTCGCGCGCTCGGCGGCGCGGCGGGCGCGCTCCTTGGCGCGGGCGAGGCGCTCGCGCGCCGTCACGTCGTGCTGGATGCCGAGGAAGTGCAGCAGCGTCCCGTCCGGCCCGAAGACCGGGGAGATGTGCAGCTCGTTGACGAAGCGCGCCCCGTCCTTGCGGTGGTTGACGATCTCGATGTCGATCGCCCGGCGCTCGGCGATGGCGCGGCGGATGGCATGGACGTGCCGCGGGTCGGTCCCCGGGCCCTGCAGGAAGCGGCAGTTGCGCCCGATCACCTCCTCCGGCCCGTAGCCGGTGATGCGGAAGAAGGCCGCATTGGCGAAGACGATCGGGCAGTCGGGCTGGTTGGGGTCCGAGATGACGACGCCGGTCGGCGCCGCCGCGACGGCGGCCGCCAGCGCGTCGCGGAACGGGGCGGGGGAGGGGAGCCCCGCGCTGTTCGCGCTATTCGTCGTAGGCGACGAGGGATTCGAAGGGGACATCGAGCCTGCTCCTGCCGCCGAGGAAGGTCAGCTCGATCAGCGCGGCCGCGCACGGCACCTCGGCCCCCGCCTGGCGCAGCAGGCTGATGCCCGCGGCCATGGTCCCGCCCGTGGCGAGCAGGTCGTCGAGGATCACCACCCTCTGGCCGTTCTGCACGGAATCCGCCTGCATCTCGATGCGGTCCGTGCCGTATTCCAGCGCGTAGTTCAGCCCGATGGTCAGCCCCGGCAGCTTGCGCGGCTTGCGCAGCATGATGAAGCCGAGGCCGAGCTCGAGCGCGAGGGGGGCGGCGACGAGGAAGCCGCGGCTCTCGATCCCGGCGAGCAGGTCCGGCCGGTGCGGGCGGATCGCCGCCGCCAGCTTCGCCATCGCGGCCCGCCAGGCCGGCCCGTGCCGGAGCAGGGTGGAGATGTCGTAGAACAGGATGCCCGGCTTCGGGAAATCCGGGATGCCGCGGATATGGGCCTTGAGGTCGAAGGTGTCGGTGGTGGTCACGTCGTTTCTGCCGGTCCGTTGAAGGGGACGCCGCCGGGTCGGGCCCGGCGGCGGGCCGGCGCTTTGCTAGCCTTCCTGCCGCGACAGTAGAACCCTGACAGAGGCGCTGTCCACCGCTGCTGACAGCCCTTGGCGAGCGGGGCCGGAAGCGGCAAGTGCAGGCCCATGTCGCGCCGCTCCATCGCCCTTCTCGCCGGAACCGGGGGCTTCCTCGCCTATGTCGTGCTCGTGCTCCTGCTCGCCGACCATGTGCTCGGGCTGCACTGGACGCTGGAGTTCCTCTTCTTCGCCGTGGCGGGCATCGCCTGGGTCTGGCCGGCGAAATGGCTGATCGCCTGGGCGCTGCGCTGACACCCGGAACGCGAAAGGCCCCCGAGGATCCCGGGGGCCTTTGACGCCGCTGCGCGACCGGGTGCTGGTCGGAGTGAGAGGATTCGAACCTCCGGCCCCTGCGTCCCGAACACAGTGCTCTACCAGGCTGAGCTACACTCCGTCGCCGGATCGCCGCGGAGGCGGCGGTATAGCGGCCCCATCCGCGCCCCGCAAGCCGGGCCGGCGCGCGACAATGTCACGGGCCATTGCGCGCGCGGCGGGGCAGCATCAGGGTGGAACGGGCCGCGCGCGCGGCCCGAAGCAGAGGGAGACGGACCTGCATGAAACCTTGGATCCTCGCGGGCATCGCCATCGCCGCCTTCGGCACCGCCAGCGCCGCCTTCGCCCAGGACGTGATCGCGCAGCGGCGCGACGGCCTGCGCGCCATGGGCCGGCACATGGAGGCCATCAAGGCCGTCTCCGACGCGCGCGGCGACACGCGGCCGCTGGTGGCGCGGGTGGAGGAGATGATCACCTTCTATCGCGGCCTGCCCGCGCTGTTCCCGGCCGGCAGCGGCACCGGCGACACCCGTGCCCTGCCCGCCATCTGGTCCGACCGCGCCGGCTTCGAGCGGGCCAACGCCAACATGGTGACGCAGCTCGAGGCGCTGCGCACGGCGGCGGCTTCGGGCGACAATGCCGCCCTGACGGCCGCCTTCAACCAGACGGGTGCCACCTGCGGCGCCTGCCACCGCCCCTATCGCGGCCCTGCCCGATGAGCCGCACCGGCCCGGGCCGCAACCGCTGCCCCTCGACGCCCGCGCGCGGTTTCGGCATTCCCGATCGGTCGTTCAGCCGCCGAGCCGGGTGACGTACCAGACCCCGCCCGCCACCGCCGCGAGCAGCACCGCCCCGACCAGCGGGTGGTGATGCCGCGGCGCGCGCGCGTGGGATTCGGGCAGGTCCTTGGTGCCGGTGATCATCGGCACCACGAGGTCCTGCCCCTTCACGATCCGGTATGACACCACCGCGAGCACATGCACCGCCACCGCGGCCAGCAGCCAGTTGACGAGCGTGAGGTGCAGCGTGGTCATGCGCTCGGAGGTCGCCTCGCTCACCGCATTGGCGAGCGGGCCGTGCTGCGAATAGGTGAAGCCGACATCGTGGTTGGCGAAGAGCCCGCTGACCGCCTGCGCGAGCAGCAGCCCCAGCAGCACCACCACCATCCAGGCGCCGGCCGCGTTGTGGGTGGTTTCGGTATCGGGTTCCGGGCGGCGGAACTTCGCGAGCTGGCGGATCGCCGCCCCCGGCCCGCGCAGGAAGGCCCGGAAGCGCGCATTCTCCGAGCCCACGAAACCCCAGAGGATGCGGAAGGAGACCAGCGTCAGCAGCGCATAGCCCGAGAGGTAGTGCAGGTTCCACGCCCCGGACTTCGCGCTGAAATAGGAGACGAGCACGCAGCCCGCCGTGCCCCAGTGGAACAGCCGCACCCAGCCGTCCCAGACCTTCACAGGCACCGTCTTCTCGGCCATCCGTGATCTCCTCAGCCTCGCTCCAGCCTGCCACGGGCATCGCCGGCGCGCGACGGCTCGGGCAGGATGATGGGCATGGGATTCCAACTGCCGGCGGAGTGGCGCGGATTCGTGATCGCGGCGGCGGTCGCGCTGCTGGTTGCCGCGGCCGGGCGGGTCCTCAAGCGCCCGCGCCTCACGGCGGCGGCGGCGGGGATCGGGCTCGCGGCGGGCTTCGCCGCGGTGTCGGGCGTGATCAGCGCCTCGCCCCGGCAATTGGCGGAGCGGCTGCCGGCGCTGGTGATCCTCGCCCTGGCGGCGGGGCTGGTCGCGGCGGTGCCGCGGCAGGGCTTCCGCGGCGCGGGGCTCGCCCTCGGCGTGGCGCTCGGCGCCTGGTGGATGGCGGGCGCGCCGCTGCATCCGGCCGATGCGCTGCGCGCCGCGCCGGTCGCGCTCGCGCTGCTGCTGGCCATGGGCGTCGTGGTGTGGCGGAGCGGGGAGGTGCCTGGCGCGGCGATGGCCTGGGCAGGACTCGCGGCGGCGCTGATGCTCGCCGCCGCGCGCGGGCCGCAGCCGGCCTTCGCGCTGGCGGGGCTTGGCGCGGTGCTGGGCGCGGCGGTGCTGCGCGGCGGGATGGGCCCGGCGGCGCGGGTGCCGGTCGCGATCGGCCTCGTGGGCGTGGCGGCGGTGCCGCTGGTGGCGCGGGCGGCGCCGGCCGATGTCGCGGCGGCGGCCGCGCCGGGCCTCGCGCTGCTCGCCGGGCCGCCCCTGGCGCGCCGGCTGGCGCGCTGGCTGCCGGCGGGGATCGCGGCCTGGACCGGCCCGGCGCTCGCCGCGGCGCCGGCGGTGCTGGCGGCCCATCTGCTCGCCCGGTGAGGCGGGGTCGATGGCGCAGCGCGAGGGGCCGATATCCGCCGCATCCGAGTTGCACTAGCTTCCGCCCGACGTGATGGATTCGGCGATGCGGCGCATGGCGCTCACCGGCCTCGGCGGCGCGATCCTGCTGCTGCTGGTGGCCCTCCTCTTCTGGCCGGGCGCGGAGGCGCCGGAGCCGGCCGCGCCCGGCCCGGCGCCGGCGGCCCAGGCCCCGCAGGCGCGCCCCGCGCCCGAGGCACGCGAGGAGGGCGCGCGCCCCGGCCCGGCCGGGCCGCCGCGCTTCGACGTGGTGCGCGTCGGCGCCCGGGGCGGCGCCGTGGTCGCCGGGCGCGCCTCACCCGGGGCCGAGGTGGTGCTGCTGCTCGACGGCACCCGCGAACTGGGCCGGGCGCGCGCCGATGCGCGGGGCGAATGGGTCATCCTGCCCGCCGAGACGCTGCCGCCCGGCGCCTGGGACCTCTCGCTGCGCGCCCGCCTCGCGGGCGAGGAGACCGCGGGACCGGACACGGTGGTCGTGGTGGTGCCGGAACCGGGTGCGGTCCTCGCCGCGCGCGGCGCCGCCCCGGGCCATGCCCCGCCGCCCGCCGAGGCCTCGCCGCCTGCACCGGCCGCCGCCACGGGCACCGAGGGCGCGCCGATCGCGGTGCTGATCCCCTCCGCCTCTCAGGGGGCGCCGCCGCGCATCCTGCAGGGCCCGCAGACGCCGCCCGCGACCGGCGCGGCCGGACGTGGCGGCCCGCCCGTCCGGCTGGGCATGGATTCGGTGGACTACCAGGATGGCGGCGGCATCCGCTTCGCCGGCACCGCCCCGCCGGGGGCGGCGGTGCGCGTCTATGTCGGGGAGGAGCATGCGGGCGATGCCGTGGCGGATGCGGCGGGGCGCTGGATGCTCGCGCCCGGCCGCCAGCCCCCGGTCGGGCGGCACGCGCTGCGCGTCGATCAGCTCGCCGCCGGCGGATCGGTCGCCGCGCGTGTGGAAGTGCCCTTCCAGCGCGACGAGATGCCGCCCGAGGCCTTCGGCAACCGCGCGGTGGTGGTGCAGCCCGGCGCGAACCTCTGGCGCATCGCGCGCAGCACCTATGGCCAGGGCGTGCACTACGCGGTCATCTACCAGGCGAACCGGGAGCAGATCCGCGACCCGAACCGCATCTTCCCCGGTCAGATCTTCGCGCTGCCGGAAGGGACCTCGGCGCCTTCGGCCTCCAGCGCGTCGAGATAGGGGTCGAGCGCGAGGGCGAAGCGCACCATCGCCGCCACCAGCGCGGTGGCGTTGGGCGGGCTTTCGAGCGGCGTTTCCGCCTCCAGCCTGATGCGGTGGTCGGGCATCAGCCGCAGCGACCAGCCCCGCGGCAGCCGCGGCGGCAGCCTGGCCAGCGCGGCGAAGGCGCGCGGCCGGTCGGCGGCCGGGTCGGCGGTGGAGGGGATGCGCGCGGCATCGGCGGCGAGCGCGATGGCGCCGGGATCCACCCGGGCCTCGCAGCGCCGGCCGCGCCAGGCGAAGCGCAGCGCGGGCCTGTCGGGTTCGGGCCGCGGGAGAAGGGCGCCGTCCGGCGAGACGGCAAATCGGCCGAGCGGGATGGTCTCCATGCCGCGCAGGGTTGTCCGGCAAGGGTGAAGATCCCATAACCGCCGCCGACATGGCCCTCGGACACAGCCTCAGCATGGTGCTCGCGCCGCCGCATCCGGCCGCGCGGCCCTTCCTCATCGGCGGGGGCGTCGCGGCGCTGCTCGGCCTGATCCTCCTCGGTTCCTGGCTGTTCTGGCTGGGAATCCTCTTCGTCGGCTTCTGCCTCTACTTCTTCCGCGACCCCGAACGGGTGCCGCCGCCGCGGCCGGGCCTCGTGCTCGCGCCGGCGGACGGGCATGTGGTCAGCGTCGCGCCGGCGGTGCCGCCGCGCGAACTCGGCATGGGCGAGGCCCCGCGCTGGCGCGTGGCGATCTTCCTCTCCGTGCTCGACGTGCATGTGAACCGCATGCCGGCGGACGGGACGGTGACGCGCATCGCCTACCATCACGGCAAGTTCCTCAGCGCCAACCTCGACAAGGCGAGCGAGGAGAACGAACGCAATGCCCTCGCCATCGCCCTGCCGGACGGGCGGGACCTCGCGGTGGTGCAGATCGCGGGGCTGGTGGCGCGGCGCATCCTCTGCGACGCCAAGGTGGGCGACGTGGTGCAGGCGGGCGAGCGCTTCGGTATCATCCGCTTCGGCAGCCGCACCGACGTCTATCTGCCCGAGGGCGTGCTGCCGCTCGTGAGCGAGGGCCAGACCATGATCGGCGGCGAGACGGTGATCGCGGAGCTCGGGAGCCGATGAACGGCCCCGGCGTCGAGGCGCGCGTGCGGCGCCTGCGCCGCCGCTTCCGCCCGCGCACCCGCCCGCGCTTCGAGGGGCAGTCCTTCAACCGGCTGATCCCCAACATCCTGACCATGCTCGGCCTGTGCTGCGGGCTGGTGGCGATCCGCTTCGCCTTCGAAGGGCGCTTCGAGCAGGCCGCGGTGCTGATCGTGGTGGCGGGCGTGATCGACGGGCTGGACGGGCGGCTCGCGCGGCTGCTCAAGGCGACCTCGCGCTTCGGGGCGGAGTTCGACAGCCTTTCGGACTTCCTCTGCTTCGGCGTCGCGCCCGCCTTCATCCTGTTCTTCTGGACCATGCAGGACTACCGCGCGCTCGGCTTCGCGCCCTGCCTGCTGTTCGCGGTGTGCATGGCGCTGAGGCTCGCGCGGTTCAACGCCGCGCTCGATGTCGGGCCGAGCGTGAAGCCGGCCTATGCCTACAACTTCTTCACCGGCGTGCCGGCGCCGGCCGGGGCGGGCTGCGTGCTCTTCCCGCTCTTCCTCGGCCTGTGGTTCCAGCAGGCGGGGTGGGAGACGCTCGCGCATGCGAGCCGGCATCCGGTCTTCGTCGGGCTCGTTCTCGTGCTGGTGGCGGGGCTGTGCATCAGCACCCTGCCGACCTGGTCCTTCAAGAACTTCAAGATCCCGCGCCACTTCGTGCTGCCGCTGCTGCTCGGCACCGGGCTCTATGTCGCGCTGCTGCTGGCCGAGCCCTGGGCGGCGCTCGCCATGGCGGGTATCCTCTATCTCGGGATGCTGCCTTTCTCCGTGCGCTCCTATCTGCGGCTGAAGCGGGAGGCCGAAAGCCTGCTGGAGCCGGTGGTGGTGGCGGAGAACGCGGGTGCCGGCAGCGCCTGACCCGCTGCCACGGGGCGCGATCACGCTCCACCTCGACGGGCGCGCGGTCAGGATCACCGGCGGTCCCTTCGATTCCCTGCCGGCGGGCGCGCGCGGCCTCTGCCTCGAGCCGCGCTCGGCGCGCCTCGCCGAGGCTGAATGGCGGCTTGACGTGGAGGATTTCGGCGTGCCCGACGCCGCCGCGCTGCGCGCGGTGCTGGCGGCGATGATGGCGGCGATGCGCGCGAGCCCCGGAGATGCCTTCCATGTCGGCTGCCGTGCGGGGCTCGGGCGCACCGGCATGGCGCTGGCCTGCCTCGCCGCCATGGCCGGTGTCGCGGAGCCGGTCGCCTGGGTGCGCGCGCACTACGACCCCGGCGCCGTCGAGACGCCGGAACAGGAAGCGATGGTGGCGCGCTTCACCGGCGGCGCCTGAGGCGCCCGCGACGGCAGCGTTCAGCGCAGCGCCGAACGGTCCGGCACCAGCGCGCCTTCGCCGGAGCGGCGCAGCTTGCCCTTCTTCTCGAGGACCGTGAGCGCGCGGGAGAGGGTCTCCGGCGTCATGCCGAGCCGCGCGGCGATGGCGATGCGCGTCTCGGGCAGGTCGGCATGGCCGCTGCCGGGTTCCTCGGGCACGCGCCGGGCGAGGAAGCGCGCGACGCGCTCCTCCGCGCTGCGCAGCTTGATGTCCACCACCTGGTCCACCATCAGCCGCCAGTGGCGGGCGAGCAGTTCGGTGGTCGCGCGGCACAGCTCGTGGCGGCGCGCGATGCCGTCGCGGAAGGTCTCGGCGGGGATCATCATCACGCGGATCTCGGTCAGCGCGACGGCCGAGGCGAGATAGGGCAGGCGCAGCACCACCGCCGGCGCGAGGAACAGCTCGCCCGGGCCGAACAGCTCGACCATCGTCTTCGCGTGCGGGCCGACGCTCGCCTGCAGGCCGACGCGGCCTTCGAGGAGCATGTGGAGGAACTCGGGCTCGTCCTCCTGCTCGAACAGCACGGCGCCGCGCGGCAGGATCTGCGTGAAGCTCGCGCGCAGCAACTCGGCCATGGCGGCGGCGCCGGCCGCCTGGAAGAAGGGTGACCGCTCGATCAGCGCGGCCGAACGCGAGGTCTGGGGCATGGCGCGATCCCTCCCGGCTTCGATCCCTTCGTAAAGGCGAGCGGCACTCGTCGTCTTGATCCTGATCAAGGCCGATCCCGGCCTGCGTCACGCCGCGCCTTGCGCTGATTCGCGGCGCAGCAGAAATCGCCGCCGCCAGCCTCGGAGTGTTGATCTGCCTCAAGCAGATCGTCCTGGCCGCCCGCCATCCCTGCCCATGCCTCGAAGGAGCAGGGGAGAAGAATGATGCAGCAGGCGACAGCGACCCCGGATCCGGGCGACCAGTCCCGCGCGCTCTGGCTCTCGACGATCGCGTTCACGGTCTGCTTCGCGGTGTGGACGATCTTTTCCATCATCGGCGTGCAGATCAAGAAGGACCTCGACCTTTCGGACTCGCAGTTCGGCCTGCTGGTCGGCACGCCGATCCTGACCGGCAGCCTCGTGCGGCTGATGCTCGGCGTCTGGACCGACCAGTATGGCGGGCGGATCGTCTACACGCTGGTGATGCTGACGGCCGCCGCGGCGACGTGGATGCTCTCCTACGCCTACGACTACATGACCTTCCTGCTGGCCGCGCTCGGCGTCGGCATCGCGGGCGGGTCCTTCGCCGTCGGCATCGCCTATGTCTCGAAGTGGTATCCCAAGGAGAAGCAGGGCACCGCGCTCGGCATCTTCGGTGCCGGCAATGTCGGCGCGGCGGTGACGAAGTTCCTCGCGCCGATGGTGATGGTGGCGCTCGGCTGGCAGGCGGTGGCGCAGATCTGGGCGCTCGGCCTCGTGGTGATGGCGGTGGTCTTCTTCGCCATGACGAAGGATGACCCCGACCTCGCCGAACGGCGCCGGCGCGGCGTGAAGGCCGAAAGCTTCGCCGAGATGATGAAGCCGCTGGCCAACCAGCAGGTCTGGCGCTTCAGCCTCTACTACTTCTTCGTCTTCGGCGGCTTCGTGGCACTCGCGCTCTGGCTGCCGCGCTACTATGTCGGGGTCTACGGCCTCGACATCGTCAGCGCGGGCCTGCTGGGCGCGGCCTATTCGATCCCGGGCTCGATCTTCCGGGTGCTGGGCGGCACGCTGTCGGACAAGTACGGCGCGCGGAAGGTGATGTACTGGACCTTCTGGGGTTCGGTGATCTGCACCTTCCTGCTCTCCTACCCCGCCACGCATTACGTGGTGAACGGCATCCGCGGCCCGATCGAGTTCACCATCGCGATCGGCTTCATCCCCTTCACCGTGCTGACCATGGTGCTCGGCTTCTTCATGAGCCTGGGCAAGGCGGCGGTCTACAAGCACATCCCGGTCTACTACCCGGGCCGCGTCGGCAGCGTGGGCGGCGTGGTGGGGCTGATCGGCGGGCTCGGCGGCTTCCTGCTGCCGATCGCCTTCGGCGCGCTGAACGACATCGTCGGCGTCTGGACCAGCTGCTTCATGCTGCTGTTCCTGATCTCGGTCGTCAGCCTCGCCTGGATGCATGCCGCCATCCGCCGGATGGAGAAGGCGCAGCATCCCGAGCTCCGTGGCCCGAAGGACCTGCCGGAGATGGAGGCGCTGCAGAGCGCCGCAAACAGCCAGGCCCGCGCGGCGACGCGCGGCGCCGTCACCAGCCCCGCGGCGCAGTGACCGCCATGGCCACGACAGCGAAGGACCCGCTCGCCATGTCCACCACCACAGCGCCCGCACGCGGCGCATCCTGGCTCGCGCGCTGGGAACCGGAGAACGAGGCCTTCTGGGAGGCGGAGGGCAAGGCCCGCGCCTGGAAGACGCTGATCATCACCACCGCCAGCCTGACCATGGCCTTCATCACCTGGTTCGTGGTGTCGGCGCTGGTCGTGCGGCTGCCGCAGATCGGGTTCCGGCTGACAACCGGCCAGCTCTTCTGGCTGGCGGCGATGCCGGGCCTCGCAGGCGGCACGCTGCGCCTCGTGCACATGTTCCTCACGCCGATGTACGGCACGCGGCACGTCGTCGCGATCTCCACCGCCTCCCTGCTGCTGCCGCTGATCGGCTGGACCTTCGCGGTGCAGGATACATCCACGCCCTACTGGGTGCTTATGGTCCTCGCCTTCCTCGCCGGCCTCGGCGGCGGCAATTTCTCCTCCTTCATGCCGAGCACCTCGCTGTTCTTCCCGCGGCGGCTGCAGGGCACGGCGCTCGCGATCCAGGCCGGCGTCGGCAACTTCGGCGTGAGCGTGGTGCAGTTCATCACCCCCTGGGTCATCGGCTTCGTGCTCGTGGGCAGTCTCGGCGAGCCGCAGACCATGACGCGGGGCGGCCAGCAGTCGAGCGTCTGGCTGCAGAACGCGACCATGATCTACGTGCCGCTCGTCGCGACCTTCGCGCTGTGGTCCTGGATCTCGCTGAAATCGGTGCCGATCACTGCGAACTTCCGCGAGCAGTTCGACATCTTCCGCAACGGCCACACCTGGGCGCAGACCAGCCTCTACATCATGACCTTCGGCGCCTTCAGCGGGCTGTCGGCGACCTTCCCGCTGCTGATCCGGCAGATCTATGGCGGGCTGCCCGGCGCGCCGGACGCGCTGACCTACGCCTTCTACGGCCCGCTGGTGGGCAGCGTGGCCCGCGTCCTGGCCGGCCCGGTCTGCGACCGCCTCGGCGGGGCGAAGATCACGCAGTTCGCAGGCATCGGCATGGTGGTCTGCGCTGCCGTGCTGCCGATGACGACGCATCCGACCAGCATGGCGACCTTCCCCTACTTCGTCGCGGCGATGCTCGGCCTGTTCTTCTTCGCCGGTGTCGGCAACGCCTCGACCTTCAAGCAGATGCCGATGATCTTCCCGCCGCGCCAGGCCGGCGGCGTGATCGGCTTCACCGGCGCGATCGCCGCCTATGGCCCCTTCATCTTCGGCCTGCTCTTCGGCTGGTCCTTCGGCACCTTCGGCAGCCCCGATCCGGTGCTCTACGGCCTTGCCGTCTTCTTCGCCTTCAATGTGGCGCTGAACTGGTGGCTCTACGCCCGCCGCGGCGCCAAGACCCCCTGCTGAGGGAGACCGGGATATGTCGCATTTCCTCGATCGGCTGACCTACTTCCGCAAGTATGCCGGCACCTTCTCCAACGGCCATGGCGACGTGACAACCGAGAGCCGCGCCTGGGAGGACGCCTACCGTTCCCGCTGGGCGAGCGACAAGATCGTGCGCTCGACGCACGGGGCGAACTGCACCGGCTCCTGCTCCTGGAAGATTTACGTCAAGGGCGGGATCGTGACGTGGGAGACGCAGCAGACCGATTACCCGCGCACGCGGCCCGGCCTGCCGAACCACGAGCCGCGCGGCTGTTCCCGCGGCGCCTCCTACTCCTGGTATCTCTACAGCGCGAACCGCCTGAAATACCCGATGATGCGCAAGCGCCTCGTGGCGCTGTGGCGCGCGGCGAAGGCTCAGTATGGCGACCCGGTGCTCGCCTGGAAGTCCATCCAGGACGATCCGGCGAAGCGGCGCGAATACCAGTCTGTGCGCGGCATGGGCGGCTTCGTCCGCGTGACGTGGGAGGAGGCGGAGGAACTGATCGCCGCCGCCAATGTCCACACCGTGAAGCAGCACGGGCCGGACCGCGTCATCGGCTTCTCGCCCATCCCGGCGATGTCCATGGTCTCCTACGCCGCGGGCAGCCGCTATCTCTCGCTGATCGGCGGCGTCTGCATGTCCTTCTACGACTGGTACTGCGACCTGCCCCCATCCTCCCCGCAGACCTGGGGCGAGCAGACCGACGTCCCGGAATCCGCCGACTGGTACAATGCCGGCTTCATCATGATGTGGGGCTCCAACGTGCCGCAGACGCGCACGCCGGATGCGCACTTCATGGCCGAGGCCCGCTACCGCGGCACCAAGGTGGTGACGGTCACGCCCGACTATTCCGAGGCGTCGAAATTCGCCGACCTCTGGCTGCATCCGAAGCAGGGCACGGACGCGGCGCTCGCGCTCGCGATGGGTCACGTGATCCTGTCCGAGTGGCATGCGAAGGGCAGGGGCGACTATTTCCTCGACTACTGCCGCCGCTACTCCGACATGCCGATGCTGGTCTTGCTGACGGAGAAGGACGGGCGCCTGGTGCCCGACCGGCAGCTCCGGGCCTCGGACCTGCCGGGCAATGCCGGCGAGACGAACAATCCCGACTGGAAGACGGTCGCGATCGACGACGCCACCGGCAACCTCTACGTCCCCACCGGCTCGATCGGCTTCCGCTGGGGCGAGCAGGGCAAGTGGAACCTCGAGGGCCGCGACGCGCGGACGCTCGAGGCCGTGACCCCGCGGCTCTCGCTGCTCGGCGGGCCGTCCGAGGCCGTCACCTTCCCCTATTTCGGCGACGGCGCGACGGCCTTCTTCAATCCGACGCGCCTCGGCGACACCGTGACCCATGACGTGCCGGTGAAGTCGGTCACGCTGGCGGACGGCAGCACGGCCAAGGTCGCGACGGTCTATGACCTGTTCCTCGCCAACTACGGCGTGGCGCGGGACGGCAGCGCGAACTACGACGCCATGGCGCCCTACACGCCGGCCTGGGCGGAAGCCGTCTGCGGCGTGCCGCGCCAGCAGATCATCACCGTGGCGCGGGAATTCGCCGACAACGCCGAGAAGACCCATGGCAAGTCCATGGTCATCCTCGGGGCGGCGCTGAACCACTGGTACCACTCGGACATGAACTACCGCGGCATCATCAACCTGCTGGTGATGTGCGGCTGCATCGGCCAGTCGGGCGGCGGCTGGGCGCATTACGTGGGGCAGGAGAAGCTGCGCCCGCAATCCGGCTGGATACCCGTGGCCTTCGCCACCGACTGGGCGCGCCCGCCGCGGCAGCAGAACTCCACCTCCTTCTGGTACGCGCACACCGACCAGTGGCGCTACGAGACGGTGCAGGTGAAGGACATCCTCTCGCCCACCGCGCCGCAGCAGCTCACGGGCACGCTGATCGACTTCAACATCCGCGCCGAGCGCATGGGCTGGCTGCCCTCCGCGCCGCAGCTCGCGCGCAATCCGCTGACCATCGCCGCGGAGGCGGAAGCCGCCGGCATGCCTGTGCCGCAATATGTGGCGCAGTCGCTGAAGGCCGGCACGCTCGAGATGTCCTGCCAGGATCCGGACCATCCGGCGAATTGGCCGCGCAACCTGTTCGTGTGGCGGTCGAACCTGCTCGGCTCCTCGGGCAAGGGGCACGAGTATTTCCTCAAGCACCTGCTCGGCACGCAGCACGGCGTGCAGGGCAAGGACCTCGGCGAGCAGGGCATGGCGAAACCCGAGGAGGCCGCCTGGCACGACGAGGCGCCGCGCGGCAAGCTCGACCTGCTGGTGACGCTCGATTTCCGCATGAGCACCACCTGCATGTATTCCGACGTCGTGCTGCCCACGGCCACCTGGTACGAGAAGCACGACCTCAACACCTCGGACATGCATCCCTTCATCCACCCGCTCTCCGCGGCGGTGGACCCTGCCTGGGAGAGCAGGACCGACTGGGCGATCTTCCGCGGCATCGCGAAGCGCTTCTCCGCGCTGTGCAAGGGTCATCTCGGCAAGGAGAAGGACACCGTCCTCACCCCGCTGATGCATGACAGCCCGGCCGAGCTCGGCCAGACGCATGTGATCCGCGACTGGAAGAAGGGCGAGGTCGAGCCGATCCCCGGCAAGACCATGCCCGCCGTGACGGTGGTCGAGCGCGACTACCCGAACACCCATGCCCGCTTCACCGCGCTCGGCCCGCTGATGGAGAAGCTCGGCAACAACGGCAAGGGTATGGCCTGGAAGACCGAGCATGAGGTGGAGTTCCTCCGCCACCTGAACGGCGAGGTCGAGGTCCCCGGCGTGGAGGGCAAGCTGGCGAAGATGGAATCCGACATCGACGCCTGCGAGACGCTGATGCACCTCGCCCCCGAGACCAACGGCCATGTGGCCGTGAAGGCCTGGGAGGCGCTGGGCAAGGCCACCGGCCGCGACCACACGCACCTCGCGAAGCCCAAGGAGCACGAGGCAATCCGCTTCCGCGACGTGCAGGCGCAGCCGCGCAAGATCATCTCCTCGCCCATCTGGTCCGGGCTGGAAAGCGAGGAGGTCTGCTACAACGCCGGCTACACCAACGTCCATGAGCTGATCCCCTGGCGGACCCTGTCCGGCCGGCAGCAGCTCTACCAGGACCACCCCTGGATGCTCGCCTTCGGGGAGGCGCTCTGCCTCTACCGCCCGCCGGTGGACCTGCGCGCGCACCAGGCGCTGATGGGCGCGAAGCCGAACGGCAACAAGGAGATCGCGCTCAACTTCATCACGCCGCACCAGAAATGGGGTATCCACAGCGTCTACACCGACAACCTGCTGATGCTCACGCTCTCGCGCGGCGGGCCGATCGTGTGGCTGTCCGAGGTGGACGCGGCGGAAGCCGGCATCGAGGACAACGACTGGATCGAGGCCTTCAACGCCAACGGCGCGCTCTGCGCCCGCGCCGTCGTCTCCCAGCGCGTGCCCAAGGGCATGATCATGATGTACCACGCGCAGGAGAAGATCGTGAACGTTCCGGGCAGCGAGATCACGCATGCCCGCGGCGGCATCCACAACTCGGTCACGCGCGCGACCATCAAGCCGACGCACATGATCGGCGGCTACGCGCAGCAGGCCTACGGCTTCAACTACTACGGCACCATCGGCACCAACCGCGACGAGTTCGTGGTCGTGCGGAAGATGGCGAATGTCGAGTGGCTGGACGGGCCGCGCGTGACACCCCAGGCGGCAGACCTCAAGGCGGCGGAGTGACGGCCATGAAGATCCGCGCACAGATCGCGATGGTGCTCAACCTCGACAAGTGCATCGGGTGCCACACCTGCTCCGTCACCTGCAAGCAGGTCTGGACCAGCCGCGAGGGCGTCGAATACGCCTGGTTCAACAACGTCGAGACCAAGCCCGGCATCGGCTACCCGAAGGACTGGGAGAACCAGGACAAGTGGAAGGGCGGCTGGACGCGCAAGCGCAACGGCAAGATCCAGCCGCGCATCGGCGGCAAGTGGCGGATCCTGGCGAACATCTTCGCCAATCCGAACCTGCCCGAGATCGACGACTACTACGAGCCCTTCACCTTCGACTACACGCACCTGCAGACGGCGCCTGAATCCGAGGCGATGCCGGTCGCGCGCCCCGTCTCGCTGATCACCGGCGAGCGGATGGAGATCAAGTGGGGCCCGAACTGGGAGGAGATCCTGGGCACGGAGTTCCGCAAGCGCTCCGCCGACCGCAACTTCGAGGGCATCCAGAAGCAGATCTACGGGCAGTTCGAGAACACCTTCATGTTCTACCTGCCCCGCCTCTGCGAGCACTGCCTCAACCCGGCCTGCGTCGCCTCCTGCCCCTCGGGCTCGATCTACAAGCGGGAGGAGGACGGCATCGTCCTCATCGACCAGGAGAAGTGCCGCGGCTGGCGCATGTGCGTCTCCGCCTGCCCCTACAAGAAGATCTACTACAACTGGCAGTCCGGTAAGGCCGAGAAGTGCATCTTCTGCTACCCGCGCATCGAGGCGGGCGAGCCGACGGTGTGCTCCGAGACCTGCGTCGGCCGCATCCGCTATCTCGGCGTGCTGCTCTATGATGCCGACCGCATCGAGGAAGCGGCCGCCGTCGAGAACGAGCAGCAGCTCTACCGCAAGCAGCTCGACATCTTCTGCGACCCGCACGACCCGGCCGTGATCGAGCAGGCGCGGAAGGACGGCGTGCCCGAGGCCTGGCTGGAGGCCGCGCGCAACAGCCCGACCTACAAGATGTGCATCGACTGGCAGATCGCCTTCCCGCTGCACCCCGAGTACCGCACCCTGCCGATGGTCTGGTACGTGCCGCCGCTCTCCCCCGTGCAGTCCGCGGTGGAAGCCGGCCATGTCGGCTGGAAGGACGGGCTGCCGGACATCTCCTCGCTCCGCATCCCGGTGAAGTACCTCGCCAACCTGCTGACGGCGGGGGCGGAGACGCCTGTGGTGCTCGCGCTCCAGCGCATGATGGCGATGCGCATGCACATGCGCGCGCGCACGGTGGAGAACCGCGACGACGCCGAGATCCTGGCCAAGGTCGGCCTGACCAGGGACCAAGTGGACGACATGTACCGGACGCTCGCGATCGCGAACTACGAGGACCGCTACGTCATCCCGACCACCCACCGCGAATACGCCGAGAACGCCTTCGACCTGAAGTCGGCCTGCGGCTTCTCCTTCGGCCAGGGCTGCTACGACGGCCGCACGGTGGGCAACCTGTTCAGCGCCTCCGGCCCCTCGGCCGGACGCATGGCACCGACCCGCATCCGCGAGGCCGACGAAGCGAGGAAGGAGGCCGCGAAGTGAACAAGCGTCTGGCCATCCTCTCGACCCTCCTGCGCTACCCGGACGAGGCGCTGCGCGCCGACCTGCCGGACGTGATGGCAGCGATCGCGGAAGCGGGCTTCTCCGAGCGCGACCGCCGCGCGCTGGAACGCCTCGTCCGCCGCCTAGGCAGCGGCGATCCGCTCGACCGGCAGGAGGAGTTCGTGCGCCTCTTCGACCGCGGCCGCTCGACCAGCCTGCACCTGTTCGAGCATGTGCACGGGGACACGCGGAACCGCGGCCCCGCCATGGTGGAACTCGCCGCGGTGTACGAGGCGAACGGCTTCGCCATGACGGGCCGCGAACTGCCGGACTACCTGCCGCTCGTGCTCGAGTTCTGCGCCGTGGCGCCGCCGGAGACGGCGGCGAACCTGCTCGCCCAGGCCGGCCCGCTGCTGCAGCAGATCCACGCCAGGCTGATGGCGCGCGGCCTGCCCTCCTCGCGCGGCTACGCGGCGGTGCTCGCGGCGGTGCTGTCGGAGGCGAGGCTCGCACCGGCCACGCTGCCCACCGAGGCGAACGACCAGGCGGACGAGGACGACCTCGCCGCCATCGACGCCGCCTACGAGGACCAGCCCGTGGTCTTCGGCCCTGAATCCGACCCCGACCAGCAAGGCGCCCGCGCCAAGGTCGCCGCCATGATCCAGCGCCTGCGCGCCGCGCGCCAGGCCGCCGCCCGGACCTGAAGGAGAGCCGCGATGTATGCCCTCTGGAACGGCTTCACCGACTACCTGCACGACTTCCTCTTCGGCATTTACCCCTACATCTGCGCCGGCGTGTTCTTCGTCGGCAGCCTGATCCGGTTCGACCGCGACCAGTACACCTGGCGCTCCGGCTCCTCGCAGCTGCTGCGCGCGAAGCAGCTCCGCTGGGGCTCCAATCTCTTCCACATCGGCATTCTGTTCATCTTCGTCGGCCACTTCGTCGGGCTGCTCACCCCGCACTGGCTCTACACGCTCTTCATCACGGTCGAGCAGAAGCAGATGCTCGCCATCGTGGCCGGCGGCATCGCGGGGCTGATCTGCTTCGTCGGCCTCTCGCTTCTGCTGCACCGGCGGCTCTTCGACGAGCGCATCCGCCGCACCAGCACCACCATCGACATCGCGATCCTCGCGCTGCTGTGGGTGCAGCTCAGCCTCGGGCTCATCACGCTGCCCTTCTCGATCGGGCACCGCGACGGCTCGATGATGCTGCAGTTCTCCGCCTGGGCGCAGCACATCGTCACCTTCCGCGGCGGCGCGGCGGACTTCGTGCGCGGCACGGATTTCGTCTTCCAGCTCCACATGGTGATGGGCATGACGCTGTTCCTGCTCACGCCCTTCTCGCGGCTGGTGCACATCTTCTCCGCGCCGGTGTGGTTCCTGTTCCGCAACTGGCAGATCGTGCGCCGGCGCGGCGGCGCGACGGCCCGGCCCGGCCCGGTGGCCGCGCCGCATGCCCGACCGGCGGAGTGAATGCCATGGCCGTCCGCTTCCATCCTCCGCCCGAGCGGCCGCCACCGGCCGCTCCGCCCGCCCCCGCGCTGCCCGAGCACGACATCGTCGTGAACGGGGCCACCATCACCGCGCGCGAGATCGCCGCCGAGATGCAGCACCACCCGGCCGAGAGCGCCGAGGCGGCCTGGAACCTCGCCGCCCAGGCACTGGTGGTGCGTCGCCTGCTGCGCGATGCGGCGGCCGCGCACGGCCTCGACCCGGAGGATGACGATTCCCTCGACGCCCTGCTCGCCGCCGAGGTGAGGGTCCCCGAACCCGACGAAGATGCGGCGCGCCGCTGGCACGCGGCACACCCCGAACGCTTCGGCGCGCCGGATCTGTGGGAGGCGAGCCACATCCTCATCGCCGCCGACCCCGAGGACGGTGAGGCCCGCGTAATCGCGGAGGCCCGGGCGCGGGATCTCCTGGCGCAGGTGCAGGCGGATCCCGAATGCCTCGCGGCGCTGGCGCGGGCGCATTCTGACTGCCCCTCGCGCGAGCAGGGCGGGCATCTCGGCCAGGTCGCGCGCGGCACCACGGTGCCCGAGTTCGAGGCCGCGCTCGCCTCGCTCTCGCCCGGGGAGGTCTGCCCGACGGTCGTCGCCAGCCGCTACGGCATGCACGTCGTGCGGCTGCACGCCCATGCGCCGGCGACGCGCATGCCCTTCGAGGCGGTCGCCGGGCGCGTGATCGCGGATCTTCGCGCCCTGTCCTGGCGGGAGGGCGTGCGGCACTACATCGCGGTCCTGGCCTCCCGCGCCAGGATCGAGGGCTTCGACCTCGGGGGCATCGCCGGCGCGCGGGCCGACGGGCCGCTCGTCAACTGAGGCAATGGGCCATGGGTGGGCGCAAGGCGCGCATCGAGGCCCTCCCGGAGGCGCTGCTCGCCGAGCCGCTCGATTTCCTGCTCGCCGAGCATGCCCGCCAGCGCGCGCTGCTTGGCCATGTCGAGCGTCTCGCGCGGCAGCCGCGCGGCGCGGCCAAGACGGCGATCGCGCGCCTGCTCCTCACTTGGCTGGAGCGCGAACTGCCGCTCCATCTCGCGGATGAGCGCCTGTCCCTGCGCCCGCGCCTCGGCGCCGATGCCGCCCCGGCGGTGGCTGCGCTCGACGCCGAGGAAGCCCGCTTCGATGCCGCGCGCGAGGCGCTGAGGATGAACCTCGCGCGCATCGCGGAGGGGCAGCCACCCGCGCCGGATCTCGCGGAAAGTTCCGCCGCCTTCGCCTCCGCCTATCGCCGCCGGATGGCGGAGGAGGAACGCACCCTGTTCCCCCTCGCGCGGCGCGACATCGGCCCCGCCGCAGCCCGGGCGATGGCGCGCGAGATGGCCGCGCGCCGCCGCTGACGCCACGCCTATTTCCGCCGCTCGCCGACGATCACGCCCTCGTTCTCCAGCGCGGCGATCTCGGCCTCCGTGAAGCCGCGCGCGAGCAGCACCTCCCGCCCGTGCTGGTTGAAGCGCGGCGGGGCGGAGCGCGCGCCGCCCGGGGTGCGGGACAGCTTGATCGGCGTGTTCAGCGCGCGGAACTCGCCGATCTCGGCCACCATGTTGCGGAAGGCGGTGTGCTCGGCGGCCATCGCCTCGTCCACATGCAGCACCGGGCCAGCCGGCAGGCCGGCGGCGAGCATTCGCCGCGTCAGCTCGTGCCCGTCCTCCTCCGCGAAGCGCGCGTTCAGCACTTCGGTCAGCGCGTCGCGGTTGACCACGCGCTGCCCGTTGGTGGCGAAGCGCGGATCCTTCGCGACCTCGGGGATGCCGAGGAACTCGCAGAACTTGCGGAAGGCGGGGTCGTTGCCGGCGGCGACGAAGATCTCGCAGGTCCTGGTCTTGAACTTGGAGTAGGGCGCGAGGTTCGGGTGCGGGTTGCCCGTGGCCTTCGGCCGCTTGCCGGACAGGAAGTAGTTGGCCGCATGCGGGTGCAGCAGCGCCATGCCGCAATCATGCAGCGTCATGTCGCAATACTGCCCGCGGCCCGACCGCTCGCGCTCGTGCAGCGCCATCAGGATGGCGATGGTGCTGAACAGCCCCGTGGCGATGTCCACGATCGGGTTGCCGAGGCGGGTCGGGCCGGAATCCTCGGTGCCGTTGATGGACATCAGCCCGGTCATGGCCTGCAGCACCGCGTCGTAGCCGGGGAAGCCGCCGAGCGGCCCCTCGCCCCCGAAGCCCGAGACGCGGCAATGGATCAGGCGCGGGAAGCGCTTCGACAGCACCTCCTCGTAGCCGAGGCCCCATTTCTCCATCGAGCCGGGCTTGAAGTTCTCCACCAGCACGTCCGCGCCTTCGAGCAGGCGCAGCAGCACTTCGCGGCCCGCCTGCTTCGACAGGTCGAGCCCGACCGAACGCTTGTTGCGGTTCACGCCGACGAAGTAGGAGGCGTCGCCATCCGCGTTGAAGGGCGGGCCCCAGTCGCGCACCTCGTCGCCCTGCGGCGGTTCGAGCTTGATGACCTCGGCGCCATGGTCGGACAGCACCATGGTGCAGTAGGGGCCACCGAGCACGCGCGTGAGGTCCACGACGCGCAGGCCCGCGAGCGCGCCGGGGGAGGCGGCGAGTCCCTTGGCTGTGGCCGCTGTGCCGTCCATGGCTGCTTTCCCTCTCCTGAGACGCGGCGGAAGATGCGTCGCGCGCGCCGCAGTGTCGAGGGCGGAAGCGGCGTGCGGGCCGCTGTGCGGGCGCGGTGCGGCGCGCGCCGCGGTGTCCGCGAGGCCTGGATCCATCCGCCTCATCCCGGTTTGCGCCCCGCCTGCCCAGGCTGCGCGCGCGGCCGGAGCGTTCGGCGAGGCCACTCGCCGCGAGCGGGGCGAGCGCATCGGGAAAGGGTGCGACCCAGCCCCGCGCGCCCCTCACGCCTCGGCCAGGAGGTGGATGATGAAGATCACGACGCACAGCGCGGCGAAGCCGACTTCGCCGAGCAGCCGCCAGGCGCCCGCGACATCGGCGAATTCGGCCGGGTCGTGCGGGTTGCGCCGCAGCGTCAGCGTCACGCCGCGCGAGACCTTCGCCTCCGGGCCGCCGAAGACGCGCGCCTCATGCGCCTCGACCCGCCCATCGGCCTCGCGGATCTCGACCGTGACGGGAACCAGGAGGACGTGCAGGCGCGCGAGATGCGGGTGCGACACCTCGCGCACCTGCACCGTGACCGAGGGCCATCCCCAGCCGGTCCAGATCGGGTGGCCGAACCAGAACAGGATGCCGAGCAGCGCGACGAGACCGAGGGATTCGACCAGGCCCATGGCGCCGCCTCAGCCGTCTCCGGCGCGGCGCGCCGCAACCCGATCCTCGCCCTTCGCGTCATGCGCCATGCCCCGGTCCTCCCGCCATCGCAACGACAGCCTGCGGCATGCAGGCCCCCCCCCTGTCGATGATCCGGCGCACCGCCCGCGGGATCAGAAGCCGAGCAGCATGGCAAGGCACAGCAGCACGACGAGGAGCGCCGCGACCGCACCCGCGAGCAGCGGGCCCGGCGTGCCCGGTTGCAGCGCCTCCGGCCGGCCGGGCGGGTGGGAGAGGGCGATCAGGCTGCCCACCGGCGGGTGGCCCTTCGGCCCGGCCAGATGGACGTGACCGACATGGACCTCGCCGGCCTCGTCCCGCCAGGCGATCTCGGACGGCGTGCCGGCGTCGCCGGGCTCGGGGCGGGTCCGCACCACCGCATGCACCACCACCCAGTCCCGCCGCCCGTGCCAGAGCACGAGGCAGGTGCCGGCCGCGAGCAGCGCCGCCGGCAGAACCAGCCACAGGATCAGCGCCGAGAGTTCCGGGTCGGCGAGGCCGCCGCTCATGCCGCGCGCGAACGGCCCCAGACGCGGCGGCAGAACTCGGGATAGGTCTCGATCATCTCGTCGCAGACGCGCCCGCGCAGCAGGGCCAGTTCGGCTTCGGTCGGGTCGGGGGTCTGCGGCACCGTCTCCGGCACGTCGAAGGCGAAGCCGGTCGCTTCGCGCACGCTCTCGACCGTCTCGCCCGGGTGCAGGCTGGCGAGCGAGAAGCGCGCGCGCTCGGGGTGGAAGCGGAACACGCAGCGGCCCGTGACCAGCGCCTGCGCCGTGCCGCGGCGGAAGACGCCGGGCGGCGAGACCCCGGGGGCGGAGATGTTGTCCACCTTCTCCACCAGCACGCGGGGCGAATGTTCCTCGCGGAACAGGATGGTGCGCGGCGTCATGAAATACATGAAGGCGCTGCCGAAACTGCCCGGGAAACGCACGCCCATGCCGGGCCATTCTCCGGTGCCGACCAGGTTCAGGTTGGCCTGCCCGTCGATCTGCCCGCCGCCGAGGAAGAACAGGTCGATCCGCCCCTGGCCGGTGAGGTCGAAGAGTTCGCGCGTGCCTTCGGTGAAGGGGTTGCCGCTGCGCCGGTGCAGCAGCGAGAGACGCACCGGATGGCCCATCAGCTTGACGAGCCAGCAGGCGGCGGCCGGGATGGGGGAGGCGGCGCCGACTGCGATGTGCCGCGCGGGCGGCGCGGCGGGGTCGAGGATCAGGCGCGCCAGGGTTGCGGCGAGGCGTTCTTCCGGGGCGATCATTCGGCGGCAACCTTCTGCGCGGGCGCGAACACCTCGGCTTCGAGCCAGGCGCGGAAGCCCTCCTCGGTCCGCGCGGCGCGGGCATAGGCCGAGACGTAGTCCTGGTCGAAGCCGTAGGCGTCGAGCAGCGCCACCGGATGCGCGCCGCGTTCGGCGATCGCGGTCGCGGTGACGTAGGTCGCGCTGATTGCCCCGGGCGCGAGGCGCTCGTCCTCGAGGAAACTGCCCTCGACGATGCGCTCCACGGTCACGAGCGCGGCCTTGGAGGCATGGGCGATGGTCGCGCATTCGCGCCGCCGGCCGAGCCAGACATTGCCCTCCGCATCCGCCATGGCGGCGTGGAAGATGGCGAAGTCGGGCTGCTTCGCCGGCAGCAGCACGATCGGGTCCTCGCCCGCCGGCGCGAAGGGGTTGGGCACCACCTTCCAGTCCGGCCGGTTGGCGAGGATGTCGCTGCCGATCAGCCCGCGCAGCGGCATGAAGGGCACGCCCTTCTCGGCCGCCTGCAGCATGGTGTGGATGGCCGGGCAGGTCGCATCCCGCACCGTGATCCGCCCTTCCTTCAACGCCGCCGAGAAGCGCGGCGCGAAGCCGGCCTCGCCGAGCGAGACGGCGGAGGTCTCGACCTCCGCCACGCAGCCCGCGCCGATCAGGATGTCGGTGGCGAAGCCCGAGACCGGCACGCCGAGCAGGCGCAGCCCCCGCGCCCCGCGCCGGATCAGCGCCTTGGCGATGGCCACCGAGGGCAGGGAGTTGTCGGGCGGGATCGCCACCAGCGCCCCGTCCGGGATCAAGGCGGCGAGCGCGTCGGGGCTCTGCAGCATCATCGGCGTGTCCTCCGTGATCCAGGTTTCTACGCGCGCGGGGCGGGGGCGACTAGGTTGCGCGGTTCCATGGACCCGATCACCCTTCACGGCCCCCGGCTGACCCTGCGCCCCTGGCGGCCTTCCGACCTCGATCCGCTGTTCGACATCAATGGTGACCCGGACAGCATGCGCCACTTCCCCGCCGCCATGACGCGCGCCGAAAGCGACGCCTGGGCCGAGCGCCTGCAGACCCATTTCGAGGCCCATGGCTGGGGCTTCTGGGTGGTGGAGCAGCGCGGCGGCGCGCCCTTCGTCGGCGTGGTCGGGCTGATGCACATCCCCTGGGAGGCGCCCTTCACCCCCGCGGTGGAGATCGGCTGGCGCATCTCGCCCGGCTTCCGCGGCCGCGGCTTCGCCACGGAAGCGGCGCGCATGGCCCTCGATTTCGGCTTCGGCGCGGCCGCGCTGCCCGAGATCGTCGCCTTCACGGTGCCGGGCAATGTCGCCTCCTGGCGGCTGATGGAGCGGCTCGGCATGCGGCGGGCGGGAACCTTCGACCACCCGCGGCTGCCGGAAGGCCACGCGCTGCGGCGCCACCTGCTCTACCGCATCTCGGCGCCGGGATGAGGCTGCGCGGATTTCGTCGTACCGCCCCTGCAACCGCCCGCCGATCGCGCTATGCTCCACGCACACGACAACCCCCGAGCCGGCAGGAGGAGCCCGTGCCCCGCATCTTGATCCCCGCCATCGCCATGGGCCTCGCGCTCCTGTCGCTGCCCGCGGCGGCCGCGACGGTCTCCACGGCCTGGGCGCGGCTGCCTTCGAACAACCAGGAGGATTGCCTCGCCACCGCCTCCCGCGCCGTCGAGGGCGTCGGCTTCCGGGCCAGCATCTCCCAGGACCGCCAGACGGTGTTCGGCTGGCGCGGCGAGGAGGCGCTGACCGTGCGCTGCATCTCGGGCCACGGCGTGGCGGTGGTGTTCTCCTGGGTCAGCGACCAGTCGAACGACAGCAGCCAGCTCGTCGAGGCGGTCACGCAGGCGCTGCGGCGCGGGGCGGCGCCGCCGACGGGCGGCAATCTCGGCGGGGGCGGCACCTTCGGCAGTGGCGGCGGCGGCACGCTCGGTGGCGGCGGTGGCGGCTTCGGCCAGGTGCCGGGCGGCTTCGGCGGCGGGCCGGTGAAGCGCTGACGCCCCTTGCGCGTGGGGGGAGGGGCGACAATCTCCCCTCCCATGCGCGGGCTCGGACCGATTCGGATCCTCGGCCTCCTCGCCGTCCTGGCGCTTGCCGGCGGCACCGCGGCGCTTGCCCGCGCGCCGGAAGAGCCCTGGCAGGAAGGCCGCTGGGCCGGCATCGCGCCGCTGCACTTCTCCCGCCAGGCCGACGGCACGATCGCCGTCTCGGGCCGTTCCGGCGGCAGTTTCATCTGGCGCTACGAAAGGCGGCCCGCGGGCTGCCTGACGTGGCGCTGGCGGGTGGATGACGGCCCGCCGCCGACGCGCCTCGACCGCCGCGGCGGGGACGACCGGGCGCTGTCCATCACCATCGGCTTCGCGGGCTGGCCCGAGACGACCACCGGCTGGCAGCGCGTCCAGCACGCCATGGCGCAATCCCAGGCCGGCGGGCGGCACCTGCCGCGCGCGGCGATCGTGCTGGTCTGGGGCGGCACGGGGGAGGAGCGGCAGGGCTTCTCGAGCCCCTACATGGCGGGCCTCGGCCGCGTGTGGGTGCTGCGCCGCGCCGACGCCCCGCGCGGCACCTGGTTCGAGGAACGGGTGGACCTCGCCGCGCTGTGGCGGCAGGCCTTCGGCGGCGAGGCGCCGCCGATCGAGAAGATCGCCATCAGCTCCGACGTGGACGACACCGGTTCGCGGATCGAGGCGCGGATCGAGGGGTTGCGCTTCGGGCCCTGCCCGCGCACCTCTTGAGCGGCCGGTGCCCGGTGCCGGCCAGCAGGAGCCGCCTTCGATGTCCGTGACGCGCCAGGAATTCCGCGATGCCATGGCGCGCCTCGGGGCGGCGGTGAACATCGTCACCACCGACGGCCCTGCGGGCCTCGGCGGCATGACGGTGAGCGCGGTGTGCAGCGTCACCGACGACCCGCCGACGCTGCTCGTCTGCCTCAACCGCGGCAGCCCGCAGAACCGGCTGTTCAAGGACAATGGCGTGCTGTGCGTGAACAGCCTCGCCCCCGGGCAGGAGGGGCTGTCGGCGCGCTTCGCGGGGCGCAGCGCAGGCGCCGACATGGCCGAGCGGTTCAGCCACGCCACCTGGGGCCTGCTCGCGACCGGGGCCCCGGCGCTCGACGGCTGCACCGTCTCCTTCGACTGCCGCATCGTGGATGTGGTGGAGCGCGGCACGCACAGCGTGCTTTTCGCCGAGGTTCAGGCGGTGCGCCAGGGCGCGGCCTCGCGCGGGCTGATCTGGTTCAGCCGGAACTATCATCCGATCGGCGCGGACAGCCCCGGGCTGCATGGCGACCATGCAGAGGTCGCAAAGGCGCCGTAAACGGGTTGCACCTTATCCTTCAACAAGTCGCAGCCGAGGAGCGCTTTGATGACGGAAGTGAAGGTCGAACTGCCCGATGAACTGGCCGCGGAGATCGCCCGCCGCGCCGCCGCCCTGGGCACGACGCCTGAGGAATGGGTCTCCGCCGTGGTGCAGGACCTCGCCGCCGACCTGCCGGAGGACACCGGCGAGGGGCCGGACGACTTCATCGCCCGCTGAGCGGGCGCGCTCACCACTCCCCGTAGAAGACGCCCGCCGCCTTGTGGCGGTCGGTGCGGAACTCGGCCTCGGCCCAGGTCAGCGTGGTGCGGCGCTTGAGGCCTGTGAACCAGGCGAGCAGCCGCTCGCGCATCGCCTCGCGCACGCCCTCGAGCGCCGGATCGGCGCCGAGGTCATGGAACTCCTGCGGATCCGCCGCGAGGTCGAACAGCATCGGCCGGAAGCCGTCCGTCCAGTGCACGTATTTCCAGCGGTCGGTGCGCACCATCCAGGCGTGATGCTGGCCGGTCGGCAGGCCGAGCCGCCGCCGCGCGCCCCGGAAGGTCCAGTCCAGCTCGCTGAACACGGCGTCGCGCCAGGCCGGCGCGGCCCCGCGCGTGAGCGGCAGCAGGGACCGCCCCTCGACCAGATGCTCCGCCGCATCGAGGCCCAGGGCATCGAGGATGGTCGGCACCACGTCGATCGCCTCGACGAAGCGCTCCTCCACGCGGCCGCGCGTCGCATCGGCCTCGGGCGAGGGATCGGAGACGATCATCGGCACGCGCTGGATGCAGTCGTGGAACAGCTCCTTCTCGCCCAGCCAGTGGTCGCCGAGATAGTCGCCATGGTCGGAGGTGAAGACGACCAGCGTGTCCTGCCACCGCCCGAGCCGCTCCAGCGTGGCCCAGACCCGCCCCAGGTGGTGGTCGAGCTGCGCGATCAGCCCCTGATAGGCCGGGCGCACCGTGGCGATGCACGCGTCGTTCTGGAAGGCCTGCGCCACCTCCTCGTTCTGGAACTCGCGCAGGATCGGGTGGGCGGCATTGCCGCGCTCCGCCGGGTGGCGCGCCACGGGCAGGCATTGCTCCGGCGAGAACATCGCGTGCCAGGGTGCGGGCGCGATGTAGGGCCAGTGCGGCTTCACGTAGGAGAGGTGCAGCACCCAGGGGGTTTCGCCCTGCGCCTCGATGAAGCCGATCGCGCGGTCGGTGGTGTAGGCGGTCTCGCTGTGCTCCTCGCGCACCCGGGCGGGCAGGCGGGCGTTGCGCATCTTCCAGCCATTGAGGGTGTTGCCGGCCTCATCGGTCACGGCGATCACGTAGTCGGTCCAGGGATCCTTGCTGTCGTAGCCCTGCGCGCGCAGCCAGTCGGCATAGGCGCTGTCGGTCTCGGCGTGGTGGCCGTCATGGCGATCCACCAGGGTGAACCAGCCCTCGCGCAGCAGCACCGCGAGCTCGTCCTGGCCATCGAGCAGCAGGCGCTTCATGCCGTGCGCATCGGGCAGCATGTGCGTCTTGCCGGCCAGCGCGAGGGTCCGCCCGCTCTGCCGCAGGTGCCAGCCGAGCGTGACCTCGCCGATGGAAAGCGGCACGCGGTTGTGCGTCGCCCCGTGCGAGGAGACGTAACGCCCCGTATAGGCCGACATGCGCGAGGGCCCGCAGATGCCAGACTGCACGAAGGCCCGGGTGAAGTTCACCCCGCGCGCGGCCAGCGCGTCGATGTTCGGCGTGCGCAGGAAGGGATGGCCGTTGCAGCCGAGGTGGTCCCAGCGGAGCTGGTCGCACATGATGTAGAGGACGTTGCGGATGCCCATGCGCGCGTTCCTGGCCGTGGCGCGCGCAGACTAGGCGTCCCGCCCCGAACGCAGAAGGCCCCGGCGGTCGCCCGCCGGGGCCTTCCCATCGCGCGGCCGGTTGCGGCCCGCGGAGCCTCGGTGACCCGCCGCCTCAGCCGGCGGCGGTGATCCGGGCCTCGGGTGCTGCAGCCCGATTGATGCGATGAGACACCGGATCACCTCCTTTCGTTCGTTGACGATGCGGGGATGCTGCACCGCCGCAGCCCCGCGCCGCAAGGTATTCGTCAGGAGATCTCGGCGTAGGAGCCGTTGCGCCAGATGTAGAAGACGTAGTCGGGCACGGTGACATCGCCCTTCTGGTCGAAGGAGATCGGCCCGAGCACCGTCTGCCACGGCCCCTGCGCCTTGAGCGCGGCGGCGAGGCGTCGCGCATCCACCGTGTTGGTCCGCCGCGCCGCCTCGGCGAAGATCTGGATGGCGGCGTAGGTGTAGAGGACGTAGCCCTCAGGATCCACGTTGCGGGCGCGGAAGCGGGCCACCACCTCGGCCGCGGAGGGGCGGCGGCGCGGATCGCTGCTGAAGGTCATCAGCGTGCCTTCGCCGGCCGGGCCCGCGATCTGCCAGAACTCGTTGGTCACGAGCGCGTCGCCGCCGATCAGCGTGACGTTCATGCCCTGCTCGCGCGCCTGGCGGATGATGAGCCCGCCCTCGGTGTGGTAGCCGCCGAGGTAGATCACGTCGATGTTCGCCGCCTTCATGCGGGAGACGAGCGCGTTGTAGTCGCGCTCGCCCGGCGTGTAGGCGGCATACATCACCTCCTGCATGCCGCCCGCGTTCATCGCCTTCTTGGTCTCGTCCGCGAGGCCCTTGCCGTAGGCGGAGTTGTCGTGGAGGATCGCGACGCGGCGGTTGCGGAAGTTCTGCAGGATGTGGCGGCCCGCCACCTGGCCCTGCTGGTCGTCGCGGCCGCAGACGCGGAAGGTGTTCCACTTGCCCTCGTCGGTGAAGCGCGGGTTGGTGGAGGCGGGGCTGATCTGCAGCACGCCCTCTTCCGCATACACGTCGCGCGCCGGGATCGAGGAGCCGGAGCAGAAATGCCCCGCCACGAAGGCCACGCGCCGCCCGGCGAGCTGGTTCGCGACCGAGACCGCCTGGCGCGGGTCGCAGGCGTCGTCGCCGATCTCGAGCGCGAGCTGGCGCCCGAGCACGCCGCCCGCGGCGTTGATGTCGGTCACGGCCTGGTTCGCGCCCTCGCGCATCTGGGTGCCGAAGGCGGCGTACTGGCCGGTCATGGGCCCGGCGGTGGCGATGCGGATGGGCCCCGCCGCGCCCTGCGCCAGCGCGCCGCGGCCGAGGGCGAGGCTGCCGAGGCCGGCGCCGAGGATGAGCCTGCGTGTGGTCTTCATGGAGGTCCCCCAGGATCCCGTTCTCCGCCCGCCCTGCCGGATCGGCGGGGGTGCGGCAGGTGGCGGGGAGGTTAGGGCAGCGGCGGCGCGCTTGCCCAGCAGGACGTGGACCGGGCCCCCGGGGGCGGGGTGAGAAGGCTCACGGCCTGTGAACCCCTTCTCTGGCATGCTTGCGGGACGGCTGATACGCTGCCGCATCACCAATGCCCTGGGAGACGCCTTGGATGCAGAGTCCCTTCCGCCGTTCCGTCGCCAGCATCACGGCCGCGGCCATGCTGGCGGGCTGCGTCTCCACCCAGGCGAGCCGCATCGGGGTGGATGACGGGCGCGACGCCTGCCGGGCCTTCGTGGTCCAGCTCGATTCCACCGGCAACTTCTTCGCCGAGGACATCCTGCGCGGCGCGGCCATCGGCGCGGGCACCGGCGCGCTGGCGGGCGGGGCGATCGCGGCGGCGAGCGGCCGGCGCGGCTCCGACATCCTGGTCGGCGCGGCGATCGGGGCGATCGCGGGCGGCGTGATCGGCGGCACGGCGGGCTACCTGCAGGCCCGCCAGCGGCAAGCCCAGAGCCAGGGCGCCCTTGTCCAGGCCGTGGCCGGCGACCTGCAGAACGAGAACCGCCAGCTCGCCGCGACCCAGCTCGCCTTCAACCAGCTCGTGGACTGCCGCGTGAACGTGGCCAACCGCGTCCGCGCCGATGTGCGCGCCGGCCGCCTCTCGCGCGAGCAGGGCATGGCCATGCTGGCCTACCAGCGCGACCTGATGCGGCGCGACGTCGCGCTCGCGCAGTCCATCAACGAGAAGATCGGCACCCGCGGCGGCGAGTTCGACACCGCGATCGAGACGCTGGCGCCGGGCACCAAGCAGGCGGTCCAGGCGCGCCGCGCCGTGGCGGCGACGCCGACCACCGCGCGCGTCTCGGCACCCATCCGCATCCGCCCCGAGGCCAATGCGCCGCAGATCGGCCAGCTCTCCTCGAACGAGCAGGTCACGGTGCGCCCGGCCGAGGGCAATTTCGCGCTGGTCGAGACCTCCTCCGGCGTGCGCGGCTATGTCCCGGCCTCGGCGGTCGGCGTGCGCGGCCTCGGCAGCCCGACGGCGGCCGTGGGCGGCGGGCGCGGGGCGGAGGGCGAGTTCCGCCAGCTCGCCGCGACCAACATCGCCCGCCGCGACAGCTTCGCCGAGAGCGTGCAGAACGCCGACCGGCTGGCGCAGGGCCAGGGCTTCGAGCTGGCCGGCTGAGCCCATGACGGGCCGCCGCCTGCTGCATGGGCTGGCGCTCGCGGCGGCCCTGCTGCTGGCGGGGCCCGCCGCGGCGCAGACCCAGGCGCCGGCGGAGCCGCCGCAGCACCCCTTCCTGCGCGTCGAGGCCGAGGCGCATATCGCGCCGGTGGGGCGGCTCGCCACCGATGCGGCGGGCTCGGTCCTCGCCTCGGTGTCCGACGACAAGACGCTGCGGCTGTGGAACCTGCCCGAGGGCACGCAGCGCCTCGTGATCCGTCCCCCGCTCGGCCCCGAGGCGGAGGGCGAGCTCTATGCCGTGGCGCTGACGCCCGACGGGGCGCGGGTGGCCGCGGCCGGCTACACGGCGCGGTCCTGGGACAACGCCTTCGCGCTCTACATCTTCGACGCCCGCACGGGGCGGCTGCTCGCGCGCCTGCCCGGCCTCGCCGCGCCCGTGCAGCACCTCGCCTTCTCGGCGGACGGCGCGCGCCTTGCCGCGGCCCTCGGCGGGCGGGCGGGCATCAAGGTGTGGGATGCGCGCAACGGCAGGCTGCTGTTCGAGGATGCCGCCTTCAGCGGCCCGGCGCGCATGGTCGCCTTCGACCCCGCCGGCCGGCTCGCGGCCAGTTCGACGGATGGCTCCGTCCGCCTCTACGGCGCCGATGGCAGGAAGCTCGCCCAGCGCGTGCCGGTGCAGGGCGGGCGGCCCTATGGCATCGCCTTCTCCCCCGAGGGCGCGCTGATCGCGGTGGGCTTCGAGGACCGTCTGCGGGTGGAGGTGCTCTCCGCGGCCGACCTCAGGACGGTGATGCTGCCCGATGTCGCGGGCCTCGCCGGCGAGGGCCTGCCCGCCGTCACCTGGGCGCATGACGCGCGCGGCGGCGTGCAGCTCCATGCGGCGGGCTATGCGCGCCATGCGCGGGCCCCGGCGGTCCCGGGGCCGGCGCGACAGGGCGCCGCGCCGCAGGGGCGGCCGGCGAGCGGCCCCGGCGCGGCCACGGGCGCATCCTCGAGCAGCGCGGGCTCGCGCGGGCTGGTGGTGCGCGAGCAGCAGCCCGCGCCGGCGCCCGCCCCGCAGCCCGCCGCCGCCGCGCCGCCCGAGCAGCCGCGCGAGTTCGTCATCCGCCGCTGGGCGGATTTCGGCCATGGCGGCTTCACGGACATCCCGGCCGCGCGCGACGCCATCCTGCACCTGCTCGCGCTGCCGCAGGGCGGGCTCGCCTATGCCGCGGCCGATCCGGGCTGGGGGCGCATCGCGCCCGACGGGACGCTCGCCGCCGCCCCGCGGCCGCCGGGCGGGGATTTCCGCAACACCGGAGTGACGCTGGCGCTGTCCGCGGACGGCACGCAGGTGCTGTTCACGCTGCGCGCCGGCGGGCAGCCGCTGGTCTTCGACCCGCTGACCGGCAACCTCGCGGCCTGGCAGGGGGAGGCCGGCTTCGCCCCGGCGCGCACCGAGACGGCGCGCATCCGCGTGCAGGACTGGCGCAACTCCAACCGCCCGCGCCTCGGCAATGTGGCGCTGCGGCTGGGGGAGGGGGAGTTCGCCCGCAGCCTCGCCATCCTGCTGCGCGAGGACGGGTTCCTGCTCGGCACCGACAACCACCTGCGACTGTTCGACGCGCAGGGGCGGCTGGTGGATTCCGTGCCCACGCCCGGCGCGGTCTGGGGGGTCACGGTCGCGGGCGAGATGGGGGTCGCAGCCCTCGGCGACGGGACGATCCGCTGGTACCGCTTCGAGGCCGGCGCGCTGCGCGAGATCGCCGCGCTCTTCGTCCATGCCGAGACGCTGCGCTGGGTGCTCTGGACGCCTGAGGGCCTGTTCGACCATGCCCCGAATGGCGGGCAGGAGCTGGTGGGCGTGCACCTCAATGGCGGGCGCAACCAGACGCCCGAATGGGCCTCCTTCCAGCAGGCCTATCGCGCGCTCTACGCGCCGCGCGCTGTGCGCGGGCGCATCGCGGGGGATTTCGCGCCGGCGCAGGAGCGCCTCGCCCAGCTCGGCGAGGTGCGCCAGCGCATCGGCCGGCTGCCGACGCTCGCGCCCGGCTCGATCTGCGCCCTGGTCGCGGAGGAATGCCGGCCCATCACCTGGGAGACCCGCAGCATCCCCGAAGGCACGCGCGCCCTGCGCATGACCTTCACCGCCACCGACCGGGGCCTGGGCTTCGGCCCGCTCGACGTGCTGGTGAACGACCGCATCGCCGCGCGCGCCGAGCCCGCGGTGGGGGAGGCGAGCGTCGAGGTGCCGCTCGATGCCGGGGCGAACCGCATCGTCACCAGGCTCTATGCGGGGGACGGGACGCTCTTCGCGGAGGGGCCGGCGCTCTCCCTCACCCGGCCGGGCGAGCCGGAGGCGCCGGCGGGCGCGGGGCGGCTGCTGGTGCTCGCGATCGGCGTGAATGAATACGCGCTGCGCGACCTAAACCTGCGCTTCGCAGTGCCGGACGCGCGATCGGTCGGCGATGCGCTGCGCCGCAGCGGGGCCGGGCTTTTCCGCGACGTCGAGGTGCGCGTGGTGCCGGACGGGCGCGCGACGCGGCGCGGCATCCTCGATGCGCTCGCCGCCGCGGCGCGGGACACGGCGCCGGCGGACACCTTCATCCTCTACATCGCCGGGCACGGCATCGTGGCGCAGCCGGGCAACCGCTTCCTGTTCCTGCCATCCGACGTGCGCGACACCTCCAGCATGGCGGTGCTGCGCCAGCAGGGGCTCGACGATGCGACGCTGGTCGCCGCGCTGGCGCGCATCCGGGCGCGCGACGCCTTCATCATGATCGACACCTGCTATGCGGGGCAGATCGACATCGACCAGCTCGCCGCCATCGGCAACGACACCGGGCGCTTCCTGCTCGCGGCCTCCTCCTCGGTGCAGGAGGCGCTCGATTCCTACGACGACCGCAACGGCGTCTTCGCCTATGCGCTGATGGAAGGGCTCAACGGGCGGGCGGCGGTGGATGCGGAAGGGCGGGTCACCGCCCTCGCCCTCGGGGAATGGGTGATGCGGCGGGTGCCGCAGCTCGCGCGGGAGAAGGGGCACCAGCAGAACGCCGTGTTCCGCGCCGCGCAGCGGGACCTGCGCTCCTTCCCCGTGGCCGTGGTGCAGCGGTAGCGAACACGAAACGTTTCATGGGCCGACTCGCGCGGCCTGCCTAGATTCCCTGGCTGCCGGGGCGGAGTCGTGGAGGCTGGGGATGCTGATCCTGACGGCCGCCGTGGGGGCCGAGGCGCCCAACCACGCGGCGGATGTGCGCGCGGTCCAGGCCGCGCTGAACCAGGTGCCGCCGGCAGATGGCGGGCCTGTGGAACGCCTCGCCGTGGATGGCGCCTGCGGGCCGCGCACCATCGCGGCGATCGCGCGGTTCCAGATGCGGCATTTCGGCTGGACGGATTTCCGCGTGGACCGCGGCATGGGCACCGCGAAGCTGCTGGGCGACCACCCCGCCGCCGCCCCGCCGCCGGCGCGCGAACGGGTGCAGGAGGCGGCGCGCGCGCCGGGCTGGTCGCGCCCGCGCGGGGCGGGCCCGCCGGAAAGGCTCGGCGTGCTGCGCCGCTTCAGCGGCGACGTGCTGGTGGACGGCAGCCCGGCCCATGCCGGGCAGGCGCTGATGCGCGGGGATCGCGTCGGCACGCTGGAGGGGGCCTCCGCGACGATCGAACTCGCCGAGGGCGGCGTGATCGAGATGGGCCCGAACATGCTGGTGGTGATGATGGGCCGCAGGCCGCAATCGCTCGATGCGGGCGAGGCGGCGGAGACGAGCCTGCAGTCCGGCGGGCTGCGCGACTGGCTGCACCGCCTTGCGGGCGGGGGATGAGGCGCCGGGGGCGCGTGCCCGGCGCGGATCGGATCCGCCCGGCCCCGCCGGACGCCGGCTGCGGAACCCGCGCGGGCCTCAGCCCGGCGGCGTGGCGACGCAGCCCGTGCCGGCGCGCGTGAAGGCGGCGACGCGGCCGCCCCGGATCTCGAAGGTGACGCGGCATTCGGGCGGCGGCGCATAGAGCGGCACCACGGTGCCGAAGCCGATCCCCGTGCCATACCCGCCGCGCCAGCCGCCGACGCCGAAACCCACGGTCGGCACGGGCTGCGGGCTGCGGATGCCGAGGCGCTCGTATTGCAGGAAGCGCCGGCCCTCGGCGGTGGTGAAGTCGGCCTCCGGCACGCCGAGGGCCTGCACTAGGTCGCCTTCGCTCAGGCCGACCAGGCGTTGCATCCGGGCATCGAAGCCGGCCGTGGTGGCGCAGGCGGCGAGCGCCAGGGCGCCGAGGAGCGGAAGGACGCGCATCGCCAGGATGATGGGGAGGGCAAGCGGCGGAATCTAGGCGGCCTCGCCTGCCGCCCAGCCGCTCGACCAGGCCCATTGGAAATTGTGGCCGCCGAGCCAGCCGGTCACGTCCACCGCCTCCCCGATGACGAAGAGGCCCGGCACGGCCTTCGCGGCCATGGTCTTCTGCGACAGCGCGGCGGTGTCCACGCCGCCGAGCGTGACCTCGGCCTTGGCGTAGCCCTCGGTGCCGGCGGGAAGGAGTCGCCAGCCGCCGAGCAGCGCGCCGAGCGCCCGAAGCGGCGCGTCGCCGGTCTCGCCGAGCATGCGCGGCGGCAGATGCCGCGCGGCGAGCGCCTGGGCGAGGCGCTGCGGCAGCATCTCCGCCAGAACGCCGCGCGCCTCGGCCCTGGGTCGCGCGCGCTTGGCCTCGAGCAGTGCCGCGGCCGGATCGCGGCCGGGGGCGAGGTCGAGGGTGATCGCCTCGCCCTCCCGCCAGTAGGAGGAGACCTGCAGGATCGCCGGGCCAGACAGGCCGCGATGGGTGAAGAGCATCGCCTCGGGGAAGGCGGCGCGGCCGCAGCGCGCGACGACGGGCAGCGCGACGCCGGCGAGCGGGCGCATGACGTCGAGATCCTCGCCCGCGAAGGTGAGCGGCACGAGGGCCGGGCGCGGCGTCACCACCGGCAGGCCGAAGCGGCGCGCGACCTCATGCGCGAAGCCGGTCGCGCCCATCTTGGGGATGGAGAGGCCGCCGGTGGCCAGCACCAGGCTCTCCGCCGTGAAGGCGCCGTGGTCGGTGGCGATGGCGAAACGGTCGGCCCGCGTGATCGCCGTGACGCGGTGGGCGAGGCGCAGATCCACGCCGGCAGCCTCGCATTCCGCGAGCAGCATCCGCACGATCTGCCGTGCCGGCCCGTCGCAGAACAGCTGCCCGAGGGTCTTCTCGTGGAAGGCGATGCGATGCCGGCGCACCAGCGCGATGAAGTCGTGCTGCGTGTAGCGCGCCAGCGCCGAGCGCGCGAAATGCGGGTTGGCCGAGAGGAAGCGTTCGGGCACGCAGCCGAGATTGGTGAAGTTGCAGCGCCCGCCGCCGGAGATCAGGATCTTCCGGCCCGGCTCCTCCCCGTGCTCCAGCAGCAGCACGCGCCGTCCGCGTTGGCCCGCGCGCATGGCTGCGAACATCCCGGCCGCGCCGGCGCCGATGACGACGACATCGAAATGCGTCACGCCGCCGCGGCGTCCTGGCCGGCCATGGCGCGGCCCACCGCCTCGGCGATGCGGATGCCGTCCACCGCCGCCGAGTAGATGCCCCCGGCATAGCCCGCGCCTTCGCCGGCGGGATAGAGCCCGGCGGTGTTGACCGATTGCAGGTCCGCCCCGCGCCGGATGCGGATGGGCGAGGAGGTGCGCGTCTCCACCCCCGTCATCACCGCATCGGCCATGTCGAAGCCGGGGATCTGGCGGCCGAAGGCGGGCAGCGCCTCGCGGATCGCGGCCACGGCGAAATCCGGCAGGCAGAGCGAGAGGTCGGCGGGCGTCACGCCCGGCTTGTAGGAGGGGATGACCGAACCGAGCGCCGTCGAGGGCCGCCCGGCGAGGAAATCCTCCACCCGTTGCGCGGGCGCGCGGTAGCCGCCGCCGCCCGCGGCATAGGCGCGTTCCTCCCAGTGCCGCTGGAAGGCGATGCCGGCGAGCGGATGGCCGGGATAGTCCTGCTCCGGCGTGATGCCGACGACGATGCCGGCATTGGCGTTCCGCTCGGCGCGCGAATACTGGCTCATGCCGTTGGTGACCACGCGGCCTTCCTCGCTCGTCGCGGCCACGACCGTGCCGCCGGGGCACATGCAGAAGGAATACACCGAGCGCCCGTTGCCGCAGTGATGCACGAGCTTGTAGTCCGCCGCGCCGAGGATCCTGTTCCCCGCGAAATCCCCGAAGCGGGCGCGGTCGATCAGGGATTGCGGGTGCTCGATGCGCACGCCGATGGAGAACGGCTTCGCCTCGATGAAGACGCCGCGGTCATGCAGCACCTGGAAGGTGTCGCGCGCAGAATGCCCGATGGCGAGGACTACATGATCGGTCTCGATCGTCTCGCCGGCCTCGGTGACGACGCCGCGGATGCGGCGCGCGCCGTCGCGGCCCACGGCGATGGCGAAATCCACCACCTTGGTGCGGAAGCGGTATTCGCCGCCGAGGGATTCGATCTTGGCGCGCAGGGATTCCACCATCGTCACCAGGCGGAAGGTGCCGATATGCGGCTTGGCGACGGTGAGGATCTCCTCCGGCGCGCCGGCGGTGACGAACTCGGTCAGCACCTTGCGGCTGACGGCCTCGGGCGCCTTGATGCCGGAATAGAGCTTGCCGTCGGAGAAGGTGCCCGCGCCGCCCTCGCCGAACTGCACGTTGCTCTCGGGCGTGAGGACGGAGCGGCGCCACAGCGCCCAGGTGTCCTTGGTGCGTTCGCGCACCACCTTGCCGCGGTCGAGAATGAGCGGGCGGAAGCCCATCTCGGCGAGGATCAGCGCCGCCATCAGGCCGCAGGGGCCGGTGCCGATGACCACCGGGCGCTTCCAGCCCGATGCGGGCGCACGCGCGACATGGCGGTAGGTGGCATCCGGCGTCGGCGACAGGTTGCGCGCCAGCGTCCGGTCGCGCGCGGCGCGCCGCAGCAGGGCCGCCTCGTCCGCCACCTCGATGTCCACCGAATAGACGAGGTGGATGTCGGACTTCTTGCGCGCATCCCAGGCGCGGCGCGCCACCTGCGCCCGGCGCAGCGCGTCGCCCCGCAGGCCGAGCCGTTGGCGCACGGCGGCCTCGATCGCCCCTTCGCCGTGGTCGAGCGGCAGTTTCAGTTCGGTCAGGCGCAGCATGGGCGCGCCTATAGCACGGCCGCGGCGCTCAATGACCCCCGCCGAGATAGGCGTCGCGCACCTCGGGCATCGCCAGCAGGTCCTGCCCCGCACCCGCCAGGGTGATGCGCCCGTTCACCAGCACGTAGCCGCGATGGGCGAGGCGCAGCGCCTGGTAGGCGTTCTGCTCGACCAGCAGGACGGTCAGCCCCTCGCGCTCGTTGAGGTCGCGGATGGCGGCGAAGATCTGCCGCACGATCAGCGGCGCGAGGCCGAGGGAGGGCTCGTCGAGCAGAAGCAGCCGCGGCTTCGACATCAGCGCGCGGCCGATGGCGAGCATCTGCTGCTCGCCGCCCGAGAGCGTGCCGCCGCGCTGCGCCTGCCGTTCCTTCAGGCGCGGGAACAGCGCGAAGACCTGCTCGAGCAGCGGGGCGGGGTCATGCCCGGCCACCTGCGCGCCCATCAGCAGGTTCTCCATCACGCTCATGCGCGGGAAGACGCGCCGGCCCTCCGGCACCTGCGCGAGGCCGAGGCGCATGATCTGGTGCGTCGGCAGCCGGGTGATGTCGCGCCCCTCGAACAGGATGCGCCCGGTGCGCGCGCGCGGGTCGCCGCAGATCGTCATCAGCAGGGTGGACTTGCCCGCGCCGTTGGCGCCGACCAGCGTGACGATCTCCTTCGCGCGGACCTCGAGCGAGACCTCGCGCAGCGCCTGCACCGCGCCATAGGCAGCCGAGACGGCCTCGATCGCGAGCATGGGCGCGCTCATTCCGCCTCCTCCCCTTCGCCGAGATAGGCGGCGATCACCTTGGGGTCGGCGCGCACCTCCGCGGGCGTGCCGTCGGCGATCTTGCGGCCGTGGTCGAGCACCACCACGCGGTCCGAAATGCCCATCACCACGCCCATGTCGTGCTCGATGAGCAGGATCGAACAGCCGCCATCCCGTATGCGCCGCAACAATGCGGCGAGGTCGGCGGACTCGCGGGGATTGAGGCCCGCGGCCGGCTCGTCGAGGCAGAGCAGCACCGGGTCCGTGCACATCGCGCGCGCGATCTCGAGCCGCCGCTGCTGGCCGTAGGGCAGGGCGCCGGCGGGGTCGTCGGCGCGCTCCGTCAGGCCCGTCAGGTCGAGCCAATGCGCCGCCTTCTCGATCGCGGCGCGCTCGGCGCGGCGGTATCCGGGCAGGCCGAGCAGCCCGCCCACGCCGAAGCCGGTCGCGGCCATCAGCGTGTTGTGCTGCGCGACGAGCAGGTTCTCGAGCGCCGTCATGCCCGGGAACAGACGGATGTTCTGGAAGGTGCGCGCGATACCGGCGCGCGCGATGCGATGGCCGGGCAGGCGCTGCAGTTCCACCGCCGCGCCGTCGCGGAACAGCCGCAGCGCGCCTTCCGTCGGGCGGTAGAAGCCGGTGATGCAGTTGAACATCGTCGTCTTGCCCGCGCCGTTCGGGCCGATGATTGCGGTGATGTCCCCCCGCATGGCGGTGAAGGAGACGGCGTCCACCGCCACCAGGCCGCCGAAGCGCATGGTCAGGCCATCGGCCTCCAGGATGGGCTGCGCCATGGGCCTAGCCGCGGCCCTGCCCGACATGCTCGGCCCCGATCGCGCGCCGCGTGCCGAGGGCGACTGTGGGCGTGCGGCTGCCGACCAGCCCCCTCGGGCGCACCACCATGATCAGCACCATCACGCCGCCGAAGACGAGCATGCGGTATTCGTCGAGGTCGCGGAACACCTCGAAGCCGCCGATCATCACCATGGCCGCGATGGCGATGCCGATCTGGCTGCCCATGCCCCCCAATACGACGATGGCGAGGATGATCGCGCTCTCGATGAAGGTGAAGGATTCGGGGCTGATGAAGCCCTGGCGCGTGGCGAAGAAGGCGCCGGCGAAGCCGCCGAACATCGCCCCGATGGCGAAGGCGGTCAGCTTGGTGTTGCGGATGTTGATGCCGAGCGAGCGGCAGGCGATCTCGTCCTCGCGCATCGCTTCCCAGGCGCGGCCGAGCGGCTGGCGCCGCATGCGGATGCTGACCCAGTTCGTCAGCAGCGCGAGCGCGAGGATCAGGTAGTAGAGGAAGATCACCCGATGCACCGGCGAGGGCTCGATGCCGAAGAAACCCGCGAAGGTGCCGGGCTCGCCCGACATCGAGAAGGGCAGGCCGAAGAAGGTGGGGCGCGGGATGCCGGTGATGCCGTTCGGCCCGCCGGTCAGGCTGACCCAGTTGATCAGCACGACGCGGATGATCTCCCCGAAGGCGAGCGTCACGATGGCGAGGTAGTCCCCGCGCAGCCGCAGCACCGGGAAGCCGAGCAGGATGCCCCAGAAGGCCGCCATGATCCCCGCGAGCGGCAGGCAGATCCAGAAGGACAGGCCGAAGGTGGTGGCGAGCAGCGCGTAGGAATAGGCGCCGACCGCGTAGAAGGCGACGTAGCCGAGGTCGAGCAGCCCCGCGAGCCCGACCACGATGTTCAGCCCCCAGCCGAGCATCACGTAGGTGAGGACCAGGATGCCGAGGTCGAGCTCGTAGCGACCGGTGCCGGGGATGAAGGGCAGCGCCACGGCAAGGCCGAGCAGCAGCGGCGCGACGAAGGTGCCGGCGCGGCGCAGCGCCTCTGCCCGCGCGGCGGATGCGGGCCGCCGTTCCCCGCGCAGTCCGCGCCAGGTGACGAGGCCGAGGCGGCCGAAGAAGGCGAGCACCACCAGGATCGCCACATCGTCCCAGCGCTGGCGCACGAACAGCGCGCCATCGGCGCCGACATCGGTGCGCAGCCCGACGATCGGGATGAACAGGCCGGCGGCGACGAGGGCCGTGATGGCCGCATCCTTCATCGCCGCGGCGGCGACCGCGGGGCGGTTCGCCATGGTGATGGCGGCGACCTCGCCGCTCATACCTTCTCGACCTCGGCGCGGCCGAGCAGGCCCGTGGGCATGAAGATCAGCACAATGGCGAGGATGGAGAAGGCCGCGACATCCTTGTACTGCACGCTGAAATAGGCCGACCAGAAGGTCTCGATCAGCCCGATCAGCAGGCCGCCGAGCACCGCGCCCGGCAGCGAGCCGATGCCGCCGAGGACGGCCGCGGTGAAGGCTTTCACGCCGGCGAGGAAGCCGATGTAGAAGTCGATCACGCCGTAGCGCAGCAGATACATCGTCCCCGCCACGGCCGCGAGCGACGCGCCGATGACGAAGGTCAGGCTGATGGTGCGGTCGGTGTCTATGCCGAGCAGCCCGGCCATCTTGCGGTCCTGCTCGCAGGCGCGCATGGCGCGGCCGAGCGGCGTTCGCGTCACCAGCCAGGTGAAGACCGCCAGCACCGCGAGCGTCACCGCGATGATCATCATCTGCATGAAGGAGAACTGCACCACGAAGGCCTCGGCCTGCATCACCGTGACGCCGCCCGGGACCAGGGGCTCGATCGGCTTCACCCGCGCGCCCTGGGCGACCTGCACGTAGTTCTGCAGCACGATGGACATGCCGATGGCGCTGATCAGCGGCGCGAGCCGGAAGGACCCGCGCAGGGGGCGATAGGCGATGCGCTCGACGGTCCAGCCGTAGAGCGAGGTCACGCACATCGAGACCAGCAGCACGATCAGAATGGCCGCCGGCCCCTCCATGATCCCGCCCGAGACGAGCATCACGATGGAGATCAGCGCGATGAAGGCGCCGATCATGAAGATGTCGCCATGGGCGAAGTTGATCATGCCGATGATGCCGTAGACCATGGTGTAGCCCACGGCGATCAGCCCATAGATCATCCCGAGGCTGATTCCGTTGATCAGCTGCTGCAGCGCATAGGCCACGCAACGCCCCCCTGTCCCGCGGCCCTTGATGGCCCGCCCCGTTCAGGGACGCTACGGCAGGCCCGGCGCGGCCGGAAGCGGAATCGCCGCGCTCGTCAGAAGCGAAAAGAGAGGCGGGGAGAGGATGGTGCCCAGGGCCGGAATCGAACCAGCGACACTGCGATTTTCAGTCGCATGCTCTACCAACTGAGCTACCTGGGCCCATGCGGTTCCCGTGGGAACCCGGAGAGGGGGCGGGAGATAGCGGAGCGCGCGCGGCCTGTCCAGCCGCCTCAGCCGCGGTCCTCGTCCTCCTCCGCCTTCTCCTCCTCCGTGGCCGGGATCGCGTAGGCGCCGCTCAGCCAGCGCCCGAGATCCACCTGCGCGCAGCGCGGCGAACAGAAGGGGCGCGCCTCCGCGCTCGCGCGCCGGCCGCAGACCGGGCAGCGGGGCAGGGGGCGGGGCTTCGGCTCAGTCGCCATGCGGCGCATCCTCGATGACGGGCAGGGACAGCGCCGGGTCCGGCACCAGCGCGAGCCTGGTGCCCGCCAGGTCCGCGAAGGCGGCGAGCGCGCCGGATGCGCCTTCCAGCGCGGCTATGACGGCAGGCGCCGCGCGCAGCGCGAGGCGCCGCCCGGGCCGCGCCGCCGCCTCCCGCGCCGCGCGGCGCAGCGCGGCGAGCCCGCGCGTCAGTGGCGATGGCGGCCAGCCCAGCACCTCGTGCAGCGGCGGGTGGATGCGCTCGCGCACGATCTCCGCGAGGCCCAGATGCGTGAAGCCGAGCAGCCGCGCATGGCGGTCGGGCGCGAGCGCCGCGCGCAGCGGTTCCTCGAGCCGCGCGCGCCGCCGCGCTGACAGCCCCGCGAAGTCCACGAGGATCGCGCCGGCGAGGTTGCGCAGGCGGATCTGGCGCGCGATTTCCCTCAGCGCCGCGCGGTTCAGCGCCGCGAGGGCATCGGCGCCGCGCGCGCCGGCCGCCGCGCCGGCATCCATGTCGATCGCCGTCAGCGCCGGGGTCGGATGGATGAGGAGCCGCCCGCCGCCTTCGAGCGGCACCTCCGCCCCGGCGAGGATGTCGAACTCCGCCTCCAGCGCGTCGTCGAAGGCCGGATGCGGCAGCAGCCGCAGCCGTTCGCCGAGCGCGGGCCGCAGCCGCGCGGCGCGCGCCGCGCTGTCGGTCAGCACCGGCGCCTGGGGGTGCCGCGCGGCGAGCCGCTCCGCCGCCCCGGACCCGCGGGCGACCAGCAGCGGCGCGCCCGGCGGGGCGGCGGCGACGCGCGCGGCCTCGCCCTCTGTCAGCCTCGCGCTGACGCGCGGCCCCTTGCCGCCCTGCGCGGCGCGGATGACGCGCAGCGGCAGGATCATGCCCTCGTTCAGCGCCGCGGCGATGGGGCGGCGGTCCGCGCTCGCCTCGCCTTCCGGCAGGAAGCCGGTCTGCCCGCCGGCGAGCGCGACGAAGGCCCCGGCCATGGCGGGCGCGAGGGCGATGATGCGGCCGCGATGGAGGTCGCCCACGCCGTTGGGCTGCGCCTCGCGCTCGACCCAGGCCTCGGTCAGCACGCCGTCCTCGAGCAGCGCGGTGCGGACCTCGCCGGGCGATTCGCTGACGAGGATGCGCGCGCCGCGCCCCGCGGCAGGGCTCAGGGGCGCAGCCATCCGACGCCGCGCAGGAGCTGCGCCGTCTCGAAGAGCGGCAGGCCCACCACGTTGGAATGGCTGCCCGAGAGGAAGCGGATGAAGGCTTCCGCGCGCCCCTGGATGGCATAGCCGCCGGCCTTGCCGTGCCATTCGCCGCAAGCGAGGTAGTGCGCGATCTGCTGCTCCGTCAGGCGCTGGAAGGTGACGGCGCTCTCGACGATGCGCCGGAGGCGCCGCCCGTCCGGCATGGCGAGCACCACAGCCGTCACCACGCGGTGCCGCCGGCCCGAGAGCAAGGCGAGGCAGTCGCGCGCCTGCTGCTCGGTCTCCGCCTTGGGCAGGATGCGGCGGCCGACGCCGACCACCGTGTCGGCGGCGAGCACCAGCGCGGCGGGGGCCTGCCCGGCCGCCGCCTCGGCCTTGGCCAGCGCGAGGCGCGCAGCATGCGGGCGCGGGATCTCGCCCTTGAAGGGCGTCTCGTCGATCGCGGTGGCGATGGTCCGGTCGGGGACGATGCCGAGGCGGGCCAGGAGGTCGAGGCGCCGCGGGCTGGCGCTCGCCAGCACCAGCGGCGGGCGCGTGTCGGGCACCGGGGGCGTTACTTGAAGCGGAAGGTGATGCGGCCCTTGGTCAGGTCGTAGGGCGTCATCTCGACATTCACCCGGTCCCCGGCGAGCACGCGGATGCGGTTCTTGCGCATCTTCCCCGAAGTGTGCGCGAGGACCATGTGGTCGTTGTCCAGCTTCACGCGGAACATGGCGTTGGGGAGGAGTTCAACGACCTGGCCGCTGAACTCGATCATGTCTTCCTTCGACATCGGGCCTCGAATCTGGAGGGGCGAGCCGGGCGGGGCGCGCCGCGCATGCATGTGAAATCGGCGGGAAAATGGTCCCCGGGGGGCTGCGGGTCAAGCGCGGCGTGGGCTCAGCCGCCGAGGCGCAGGGCCACGCTGCGCGCATGGGCGGTCAGGCCCTCCGCCTCGCCCAGCGCCACCGCCGCCGGTCCGATGGCGGCGAGCGCGGCGGCATCCGCCTCCACCCAGGTGGTGCGCTTGAGGAAATCGAAGACCGACAGGCCGGAGGCGAAGCGCGCCGTGCGCCCGGTCGGCAGCACATGGTTCGGCCCCGCCACGTAGTCGCCCACCGCCTCGGGGCAGAAGCGGCCGAGGAAGGCCGCCCCGGCATGGCGGATCCGCGCGAGAAGCCCGCGCGGCTCCTCGACCATCAGTTGCAGATGCTCGGGTGCCAGGCGGTTGGTGAGCGCCGCGGCTTCCGCGAGGTCCCGCACCAGGATGACGGCGCCGTGGCGGCGCCAGGATTCGCCCGCGATGGCCGCGCGCGGCAGGGACCGCAACTCCGCCTCCACCGCGCGGGCCACCGCATCCGCCAGCGCGGCATCGGGTGTGATCAGGATGGATTGCGCGCTCTCGTCGTGCTCGGCCTGGGCCAGCAGGTCCACCGCGACGTGGCGCGGGTCGTTCGCCGCATCGGCGATGACCACGACTTCCGACGGCCCCGCGATGGAATCGATGCCTACGCGGCCGAAGACCTGGCGCTTGGCCTCCGCGACATAGGCATTGCCGGGCCCGACGATGCGGTCCACCGGCGCGATCGCCGCCGTGCCCCAGGCCAGCGCCGCGATCGCCTGCGCGCCGCCGATGCGGAAGATCTCGGTCACACCCGCGCGCTTCGCCGCGGCGAGCACGAGCGGATCGAGCGCCCCCTCGGGCGCGGGCACGCACATCGCGATGCGCGGCACGCCGGCCGCGCGCGCAGGGATCGCGTTCATCAGCACCGAGGAGGGGTAGGCCGCCTTGCCGCCCGGCACATAAAGTCCGACCGCATCGAGCGCGCCCCAGCGCATGCCGAGCGTCAGCCCCGCCTCGTCGCGCAGCTCGAGGTCGCGGGGCAGTTGCGCGCGGTGGAAGGCCTCGATGCGCCCGGCGGCGAGGTTCAGCGCGGCGCGCAGACCGGGCGCGATGGCGGCGTCGGCGGCCTCGATCTCGGCCTCGGTCACGCGCAGGGCCGCGACATCGGCGGGCGCCCAGCGGTCGAAGCGGGCGGTGAGGTCGAGCAGCGCCGCATCGCCGCGCGCGCGCACCTCGGCGATGATGGCGGCCACGGCGGCGTCCACGCGCGCGGTGGTCTCGCGCGCCTCCTCGAGCAGGGCGGCGAAGGCGGCTTCGAAGCCGGGCTCGGCGGTGCTGAGGCGCTTCATGTGCGGGGATCGGGCCGGGACATGCGCCCCCCTACCGCCCAACCCGCCGCGCCGGCAAGCGGGGGTGGACGAAGGCGCCGGGTGCTGCGGGACGCGGCGCGATGATCGCGCCTCGCGTCACCCACCCGGAACGCATGCCGTGTGGAGGCGATGGCGGTCGCCGCGCTCCGGCCCCTCGAGGCGGGGATGGCATTGCGGGTCTTGGCGGCGGCGCGAAGCCGGGTGAAACCTGCGCGACCGCCTCCTCGCGAACGCGCGCAGCGGGCGCGACCAACCCACCGGAAGGATCCTCCGCATGACCCCGCCCGAGAGAATGCGTGCCCTGCTGGCCAGGCCCGGCTTCGTCGCCATGCCGGCGATCTGGGACGGCCTGAGCGCGAAGATGACGCGCGCGGCCGGATTCGAGACCGCCTTCCTCTCCGGCTCCTGCGTCGCCGCGAGCCGCCTCGGCGGGCCGGACCTCGACCTGATCTCCTTCGCCGAGATGCTGAACAGCCTCGAGATGGCGCGCGGGGCCGCGCCGGACCTGCTGATCCTCGCCGACGGGGACCACGGCTACGGCAATGCGATGAACGTGCAACGCACCGTGCGCGCCTATGGCCGCGCCGGGGCCGCCGCCGTGCTGATCGAGGACAAGATCACCCCGCGCGCCCTCACCGCCGCCGGCAAGCCGAGCCTGCCGCGCGAGGAGATGCGCATGAAAATCCGCGCCGCCGTCGAGGCCGCGAAGGACAGCGGCATCCTGGTCATGGCGCGCACCGACTGCCGCCCCACCGCCGGCATCGAGGAGGCGCTGGCGCGCATCGAGATGTATGTCGAGGAAGGGGCCGACATCCTCTTCCTCGACAGCCCGAAGGACGAGGAGGAGATCCGCCGCGCCGTCGCCGCCTCGAAGGGCAGGCCGCATTTCGCCGTGCTTTCCCCCGGGGCCGACCGCGAGACGCCGACGCAGGCGCGCGCGGCCGAGCTCGGGCTCAAGATCGGCACCTTCCCGACCGGCCTGCTCTCGCCCGCGATGGCGGGGATGAAGGCGGGCCTCGCCGCGATCGCCGCGGGCGGCTCGGCGGCCGAGGCTGCGTTGCCGCCGGCGGAGTTCCGCCGGATCCTCGGCTATGCGGACTACGAGGCGGCCGCGAAGCCCTTCGTCCTGCCCACCTGAGCGGGGCGGCGCCGCGCCCTGCGGGGGGGGGGGGGGCGCCATGCGCGGGCCGGCATGCGGGGCGGCCGTGCGGAACCAAGTCCTGATGCCCGGCGGACAAAGGATCGCCCCTTGTCCGCCGGGTCTCAGCGCGCGTCGCGCTCGGCCAGGGCGGCGCGGAAGCGCCCGAGCCAGGCCCCGATCGTCTCCGGCCGCGTCTTGAGCGCGGTCCGGTTCACGATCAGGCGCGAGGTGACATGCGCGATGACCTCGCTCTCGCGCAGGCCGTTGGCCTTCAGCGTGGAGCCGGTCTGCACCAGGTCCACGATGAGTTGCGAAAGGCCCATGGAGGGGGCGAGTTCCATCGCGCCGTTCAGGTGCACCACCTCGGCCTGCACGCCGCGGGCGGCGAAATGGCGGCGGGCGATGTTGGGATACTTCGTCGCCACCGTGACGCGCGACCAGCGCGAGGGATCCTCCGCCCGCGCCGCGACGGGCTCGGCGACGCTGACACGGCAGCGCCCGATGCCGAGGTCGAGTGGGGCGTAGATCTCGGGGTAGTCGAACTCCATCAGCACGTCGGCGCCGCAGATGCCGATCTGCGCCGCGCCATGGGCGACGAAGGTCGCGACGTCGAAGGAGCGGACGCGGATCACGTCGAGCGCCGGGTCCTCGGTCGGGAAGCGCAGGCGGCGGCTGCTCTCGTCGGCATAGTCGGGGGCGGGGACGATGCCCGCGCGCGCGAGAACCGGGCCGAGCTCGGCCAGGATGCGCCCTTTCGGCAGGGCCAGCACGACCGGCCCGGCATCCTCGGGTGTCGCGGGGGAGAGGGGGGTGGGAATCGGATGGTCCATGGCGGAGCCTACACCATCCCGCCCCGCTGCGCTGCCATCGCCATCGTGTTTCAGCCCGGCAAACGTTCGATGTCGGCGCCGACCGCGGCGAGCTTCTCCTCGACATGCTCGTAGCCGCGGTCGAGGTGATAGACGCGGTTGACGATGGTCTCGCCCTGCGCCGCGAGGCCCGCGAGGATAAGCGAGACCGAGGCGCGCAGGTCGGTCGCCATCACCGGTGCGCCGGAGAGCCGCGGCACCCCGCGCACGATGGCCGAGGCGCCGTGGAAGTTGATGCGCGCGCCCATGCGGAGCAGCTCGGGCACGTGCATGAAGCGGTTCTCGAAGATCGTCTCGGTGATCATGGCAGCACCCTCGGCCACGCACATCAGCGCCATGAACTGCGCCTGCATGTCGGTGGCGAAGCCGGGGAAGGGCTCGGTCATCACATCGGTGCCGCGCAGGCCGTTCAGCCGCGCGACCTTCAGCCCGCCCTCGGCCTCGGCCACGTCCACCCCCGCATCGCGCAGGATGCGCGTGACCGCGCCGAGATGGTCGAGCCGCGCGCCGGCCAGCAGCACCGAGCCGCCGGTGATGGCGGCCGCGCAGGCATAGGTGCCGGCCTCGATGCGGTCGGGGATGATGGGATGCACGGCCGCGCCGAGGCTCTCCACGCCCTCGACCAGCAGCCGGTCGGTGCCCAGCCCCTCGATCCGCGCGCCCATGCGCATCAGGCAGGCGGCGAGGTCGGTGATCTCGGGCTCGCGCGCGGCGTTGACGATCTCCGTCGTCCCCTTGGCGAGCGCCGAGGCCATCAGGATGTTCTCGGTCGCGCCCACCGAGACCTGGGGGAAGATGATGCGCGCGGCCTTGAGCCGGCCCGGCGCGGTGGCCTCGATGTAGCCGCCCGTGATCTCGATCGCCGCGCCCATCTGCTCGAGCGCCTTGAGGTGCAGATCGACCGGGCGCGTGCCGATGGCGCAGCCGCCGGGCAGGGAGACCCGCGCCCGGCCGTGGCGCGCGAGCAGCGGGCCGAGGACCAGCACCGAGGCGCGCATCTTGCGCACCAGATCGTAGGGAGCCTCGAGATTCGTCGCCGTGCCGGACAGCGTGATGGTCCGCGCGGCCTTGTCGCGCGTGACGCTGAGCCCGTGCTGCGCGAGCAGCCCGGCCATGGTCGTCACGTCCGCGAGGTCGGGCGCATTGGTCAGCGTCAGCGGCCCGTCGGTCAGCAGCGCCGAGGCCATCAGCGGCAGCGCGGCGTTCTTCGCGCCCGAGATCGGGATGGTGCCCGCGAGCGCCCGGCCGCCGCGGATGCGGATGCGATCCATCAGAGCCTCGGCAGCGCGACGCCGCGCTGGCGCATGTACTTGCCCTGGCGGTCGGCGTAACTCACCTCGGGCGGGGCCTCGCCCTTGAGGAAGAGGAACTGGCACACCCCTTCATTGGCATAGACCTTGGCCGGCAGGGGCGTGGTGTTGCTGATCTCGATCGTGACCTGGCCTTCCCATTCGGGCTCGAGCGGCGTGACGTTCACGATCAGCCCGCAGCGGGCATAGGTGGACTTGCCGAGGCAGACCACGAGCACGTCGCGCGGGATGCGGAAATACTCGACCGTGTGCGTCAGCACGAAGGAGTTGGGCGGGATGATGCAGACGGGGCCCTTGCGCGTGACGAAGCCGGCCTCGCTGAAGGCCTTGGGGTCCACCACGGCATTGTCCACGTTGGTGAAGATCTTGAACTCGTCGGCCGCGCGGGCGTCGTAGCCATAGGAGGAGAGGCCGTAGGAGATCACGCCCTCGCGCCGCTGGGCCTCGACGAAGGGCTCGATCATGCCGTGCTCGGCCGCCATGCGGCGGATCCAGGTGTCGGGCATGATGGGCATGGTGCTGGCCTGGGCTGAGGTGGGGGCCCCCGCGTCGCCGGGGCGGCCCGATTAGCCCAAGCCCCGGGGAGGGGCAACCTTGGCCGGCGCGGCCGCGCCCTCCGGCGCCTGCCCGGCGGCTTCCCGCGCGCGGGCCTGGGCTTTGCGGCGCTTGAGGTTCTCCCGCAGCGCGGCGGCGAGCCGCTCGGCGCGGTCCGGCGCGCGGCCGGCGGGCGGCGCGGGGCTTCGGCGGTCTGTCATGGCGGTGTTCTGCCGTGTGCCGGGCCGCCAGCGCAAGCGGGCCGGATCTTGACCTTCGTCACGTTTCAACCGCCGCGGGTATGGCCCCGCGGCGCCTCGCGCCCCATACTCGATTGGTTGAGGAAGCGTCGCCATCTTGCCGGGAGTGGTGCATGCCCCAGGAGAAACAGCCCCCCTGCCGGGGGGATCCGCAGGCGGAGCGGCCGGACGGGACGGAGGATCTGGCGCTGGTCGGCCTGCTGCCCTCGGTGCGGGTCGTGACCATCCGCGGCGAACGCCCCGCCGATGAGCTGGAGGCGGGGGACATCGTCGCGGTCATGGCCCAGGGCGGCTATGCGCCCGTTCAGCGGGTGATGGAGACCGTGGTGGACCTCTCCCGCCACCCGGAGGCGGCGCCGGTGCTCTTCGCCGCATGGGCGCTCGAGGACCACGCGCCTCTGCGGCCGACGGCCGTCGCGCCACGCAGCCTCGTGGGCCTGCGCGGCCGCCTGGTGCCGGCCGAGGCGCTGGTGAACGGGCGCAGCATCCGCCGGGCGCCGGCGCGCGGGGTGATGCGCTATGTCCAGCTCGAGCTCGGCGAGCACGACCTCGTCATCGCCGACGGGCTGCGTGTGGCCAGCCTGCGGCGGGGCGAGGCGCCCTGCTGGCCGCCGCTCGGCCCCGGCGCCGCGCGGGAGGCGATGCGCCGGGCGGCGGCGGAGCGGATTCCGCGGCTGGAGGCCGCGGGGCTCCTGCCGCGCTAGGCAGGCGGGGCGCCAGGCCGCCGCCGGGGTTGCGCGGCGCGCCGGCTTTGCCTAGAGAGCGTGCCCCGGCGCTGTTGTAGCTCAGTGGTAGAGCACTCCCTTGGTAAGGGAGAGGTCGAGAGTTCAATCCTCTCCAACAGCACCACTCACACCCCGCGGAACACCGGCGCCCGCTTCTCGCGGAAGGCCGCGAGGCCCTCCTGGATGTCCGCGCTCTCCTTGCAGATCTTCGCGCGCGCCTCGCAGCCTGCCTCGTCGAGCGCGCCGTGCCCGATCTCGTTCAGCGCCCGCTTCATCCCCTGCACGGCGAGCGGCGCCATGGCGCAGAGCGTCGCGGCCAGCCGGTCCACCGCCGCGTCGAGCTCGGCCGGCGGCACGAGATGCGTCAGGTAGCCGATGCGCAGCAGCTCCTCCGCGCCGAGCTTCTCGGCGGTGAGGAACAGGCGCTTGGCGGTGTTCATCCCCAGGCGCGAGACGTAACGGCGCAGCCCGCCCGGGTAGTAGTGCACGCCGAGGCGCGCGGCCGGCATGAACATCTCCATCGTGGTCACGCCGACGCGGAAATCGGCGGTGAGCGCGAGATCGGTCGAGCCGCCATAGACCCCGCCCTGCAGCCGGCAGATGCTCGGCACGCGCACCGCCTCGAAGCGGTCCACCAGCGCATCGAAGCCGGGCGCGCGCGCCGCCTCCTCGCGGTCCTCGGCGAAGCCGCCGAGGTGGAAGCCGGCGCTGAAGGCCGGCCCGCTCGCGGCGAGCACCAGCACCCGCACCTCGGGATTCGCGTCCACCGTGTCGAAATGCTGCATCAGGCGGATGATGTCGCCCGGCTCGATGCGGTTGCGGTGGCGCGAGCGGTGCAGGCGGATGGTCGCGCGCGGCCCGGCGATCTCGAGGCTCGGCGGGTCCAGGCGGTCGTCTTCGGTCATGGCGGCTCCTCTTCGGCCGCCATGTTCGCCCAAAGCGGCGCGCAAGGCCATGCGGCGGCCGCCCCTACCAGCCGCAGAGCCGGCGGCCCGTGCGGTTGTGCGCCAGGATGGCGCGCGCCGTGGCCTCGCCGAGCCTGTCCTCCTCGCCCACCAGGATGGGGCGCCAGGGGGCGCAGGCCTCAGGGCCGACGCCAGTCCCGGCGCAACTCGCCAGCAGGATCGCCAGCGCGATCCACATCGCGCTCCACCGCATCGCGAACCTCCCGCGCGCGCGCGGCGCGCCTCAGCATGTCGGTCTCGGCCCGGGCGCGGCCGTCGCGCCGCCCGGCGGCATGGACGGCGGCGAGAACCGCGATCGCGGCGCCCGCGGCCGCGAGCCAGCCCGCCACCCGCGCCCAGGCAGCGGCGAGCAGGCCGGCGATCGCGCTCACGCCGCGCGCCGCATGCGCTGGTGGATGAAGAAGGCCGCGGCGGCGAGGATCAGCAGCGCCGCGAGCCACGGCCCGAGGGCGCGCGCGAGCTCGGCCGCGCTGCCCAGATGCGGCGCGAGGGCGGCGAGCGTCTCTGCCGTGGCGATGCCGCCCAGGCCCGCCGCCGCCGTGCCGGCCGCCGCGCGGGCGGTGCCGCTGCGCGCGAGCGCGGCGCGGCCCTGCGGCAGCACGCCGGCCAGCCGCAGCCCGGCATCTATGGTCGCGCGGTCATAAGGGTTGCCGCCGAGCTCGTGGGTGATGATCGCCTCGACCAACGGGCGGAGGTCGTCGTAGCGGTGCAGGTCGAGCTCGGCGCGCGGATGCCGCCCCGTCAGCCGCGCGACATGGGCGATGTAGGCCTCGGTGTCGTTCTCGTTGCCCGGCGCCCAGCGCGAGACGATGCCGCGGATGGTCCGGAGCCCGTGCCGGTCCTGGTAGGTGGTCAGCAGCATCGCCAGCGCGCGGATGCCGTATTCGTGCGAGACGAACCGCGCGAAGCGGGCGCGCCCGCCGCCCGGCGGCGGCGGTTCGAGCGGCGGGTCGGCAAGCCCCTGCCAGCGGTTCTGCGGCAGGTGGTCGATGTTGCCGGGGTTGCGGTTGCGGTAGCCGCGGGAGAGGCGCGGATCCATGCCTGGGGCTCCTTCGTGGGGCTGGCCCGCGGCGCTGCCGGCGGGGCATGCTGCGGGACGGATCGGTGAGGGAGGAAAGGGGGGCGCGATGGCGTTGCGCGCGGGACTGCTCGGGATGCTCGGCCTCGCGGCCTCGGCCGCGGGGGCTGCGGCGTCGTGCATCCATGTCGTCGGCCATGCCGAGGCGCGCGAGGATGTGGTGGCCTTCTCGGCCGGGCTGCAGCGCGAGACGCGCATGCCGATCGAGCGCAACCACAACTGCACGCCCGACCTGCACGCGGCCTTCATGGTGATCGAGCTCGCGGTGATCGCCGGCCGCGCCGGGCGCGGCTTCCTCGTCACCTATGCGGTGACCGACGAGCGCGATGCGGATGTGCGCCCGCACATGGGCGCCACCTGGTCGCTCGACCGCACCCAGGCGCTGCTGGATGCAGGCCGCGCGGCCGGGGCGGGAATCCGCGGGCGGACGCCCCGCGGCTACTAGAGGCCTTCGCGCGCGCCCGCCGGTTGCGCGCGCGTCGTCACCCTGCCGGCATCGGCGCCCGCGCGCGGAACCAGAGCCTGATGCCCTGCGGACAGAGGTCGGTCCTCTGCGCGCAGGATATCAGTCGCCGATCACGCTGAGGCTCTCGGCCGGGATGGTGATGCTGCCGGGCGCGCCGAGCGTGGCCGGGCTGCCGAGCGGCGCCCAGGCCAGCGCATTGCCCCCCGCCACCGCATCGAACAGCCCGACATGCGTGAGCGTGCCGGGCGCGGCGGTGAAGCTGAAGCGCAGCGGCGCGGTGTTGCGCTGGATGCCGCTGCCGGTGAAGGCGGCGGGCTGGCGGGCATAGCCGGTCGCCGCCGCGGGCTCGCCGGTCAGGCCCGCGGCGTCGCTGCCGCCGGTGCCGAGGCCGACCCAGACGCCGGTGGGCAGCGCCGGCTGGCGCGCCACCAGCGCGCGGCCCAGCAGGTTCTTGGCGTAGTCGGTGAGCGCGGTCATGATGGTTTCTCCCCTTCCTTCCTCAGCTCACCACCGCGCCGTCCGGCCAGCGCCAGCTCGTCCCGTCGCTGACGGCGAAGCGCCGGTTCGAGGCCCCGTCCGAGACGTAGATGATGCAGCGGGCGAAGGTGCTGGCCGAAGGCAGCGTGGCGACCGTATAGGTCGGCAGCCGCAGCGGCCCCGTCGCATCCACGAAGCCGGTGCCCTTGGGCGCGATCTGCACGCTGATGTTGCTGTCGCTGCCCTGCGCCGAGAGGCGGGGCAGCCCGCCGGCGGCGACGCCGTCCACGCGCAGGTGGTTGACGGGCGTGGCGAGGGCATTGACCTCGAGCGCCGTCTGCCCGCGCGTCTGCAGCCGCACCGCGCCGGTGCCCTTGGCGGCGACCGCCATCGTGATGTTGGTGTCGCTGCCCTGGGCGGAGAGGGAGGGCACGCCCGCCGCGGCGGTGGCGGCGGCCGCCAGCCGGTTCGCCGCATTGGCCGGCGTGCTGACCGCGAAGCCTGCGCCCCCGCCGGCCCCGCCGAGCGTCACCGCGCCGGATGAGGAGAGGCGCAGCACCTCCACCCCCGCCGCCGCGGCCGCGACCTCGGTGCCCGAGGGCGCGAAGAGCCCGCTGCCGTCCGAGCCGACCGAGAGGCCCGGCCGGTCGAGCCGTCCCGCCGGCGCGCCCATCGCGACATGGCCGTTGGTCCCGCCATTGACCAGCGGCCCGCCGAAGCCGTTGGCGAGCACCGCCTGGCTGCCCAGGAAGACGCTGTTCGGCGTGCCCGCCGCGACATTGGCGAGGTGGATCGCGGCCGAGCCGTTGTTCAGCCGGTTGTAGTACTCGGCGCGGAAGGCGAAGACATCGAGGCGGTTGTTCGCGCCGTTGACGCGGATGGCGTTGCTCTCGGCGTCGTCCACGCGCAGGTTGGCGACCTGGATGCGCGCCCCGTTGCCGTCCACCCTGAGGCCGGCGCTGCCCGCGAGCGGCTGGCCCGCCGCGTTCCACAGCTCGCCCTGGGTGGTGGCGTTGGCGATCTGGCCCTCCACCCCGTCCCCGTCCACGAGGATGCCGAGCTGCGCGAAATCGGCGTAGAGGCTGCCGATGTAGAACTTCGTGGTGGCGCCGAAGGCCGAGCCGGCGAAGCGCACCGCCGCGCGCGCGCCGAGGACGAAGACATCGTCCATGAACAGCCCGTCCACGCGGCGGAAGACCAGCGTGTCCTGGTTCTGCTGCTGCCAGCGGACCACGTCGTCATTGGCGGTGGCGAAGGGCCAGAAATGGACGTGCTCGATGCGCGAGACGTCGTAGGCGCGGTCCATCTCGATGCCGGTGGTGAAGACCTGCCCGCGCAGCCGCTGGATGGTCAGCCGCCCCGAATTGTCGCACCAGATGCCGCGATTGACGGCGCAGAGGAACACGTTGTCGAAATCCACCGCGCCGAGGCAGTCCTGGATGCGGAAGACGAAGTCGTAGTCGGTCGGCGCCCAGCCCGGCGCCTGCGCCGCCGCATGGGTCTGGCGGATGGCGAGGTCGCGCACCACCGAGCCGCGCGCGGCCACCCCGGTGAAGGTGAAGGGCGTGAAGCCGGTGGCGTCGATCGTGAGCCAGGTGCCCGAGGCGACGGTCGGCCCCTCGGTGAAGCCCGCGCCCTGCAGGATGACCGAGACGCCGCTGATCACCACCGGGCTCGCGAGGCGGTAGGTGCGCGGGCCGAACTCCAGCACGCCGCCGCCGCTTGCCGCCATGGCGTCGATCGCGGCCTGGATCGCCGGGGCGTCGTTCGCGATGCCGTCGCCGACCGCGCCGAACTCGCGCACATGCAAGGCGCGGTCGGCGAGCAGGCCCTGGCGGAGCTGCGCGAGGCTCGCGCGGCGCGTGGTGGCGCCGGCGCCGCTGCCCTGCACGACGGGCAGCATGTCGGCATCCGCCGCTGCCGCGATCGCCGGCAGGGCGCTGATCTTGGTGTCGGACATCGGGGTCTCCGTTGAGGGATCGGGACGGGATCAGAGGAGGATGGCGGCGCCGTCCTCGAGGAGCAGGCGGAAGCCCGCCTCGGTCAGCAGCCGCGGCGGCGGGCTGACGGCGAAGGGCGGGGAGAGGGCGAGCAGCGAGGGATCCGCCGTCTCGACCGCGAGGATGCGGAAGCCCCCGCCCGCGCCCGGCGCGGTGAAGGCGGCCGAGGCCCGTCCGGCGGCGACGGGGGCGGCCTGCGGCGGGCCGACCTCGGCCCCGCCGGCATCGCGGAAGAAGAAGGTGAGGCTCGCGATGGGCCCGGTGACGCTCGCGCCGACCGGGAAGACTTGGCCCGCCACGATGGGCGAGGGCAGGGCGTCGAGGGCGATGGCGCGGGGCACCGCCGTCGCCTCCACGGCAATGGAGAAGGGCAGGCTGGCCGAGCGCAGCAAGGCCGGCGCGCTGCCGCTGCCGTCCACCGTCAAGCCTTCGCCCGCCGCGGCGCCGCTGCGGATGGGCACGAGCGCGGTGGCATCCGCGGCCTGCACGATCACGATGTCGCCCGGCTGCAGCAGATGCCCGGCGGGGGCGAAATAGCCCGGCGCGAGGACCGTCGCGCGGTCGTCCTCGGTCCGGTAGTGCCAGAGCGTGAAGCCGTTGGCGGTGGTCAGGGCCGCGAGGCCGCTGGAGGCGAAGGCCATGCGTGACTCCTCGGCCGCGCCGGGGCCGTCGCTCCGGGCGGGCGCTGCTGGGTCGGGCTGTCGGGAGGGGCGGGGCGGGCGGCGGACGCAATTCGCCCCGTGATGGCGCGTCTCCTACAGGAACAAATACAGAGCGTCAAGGGAAATAATCCTAGCCGCCCGCCCGTCGCGGGGGGATGCCCGCCCCCGCGCCTGTGGCTAGTCTGGCCGCCGCCTTCCTCTCCGCGCCCCAGGGAACCCGCGCCGATGCTCCGACGCCTGCTGCCCCTGCTCGCCCTGCTCCTCGCCGCCCTGCCGGCCGCGGCGCAGGAGCGCGTGCTGAACGTCTTCAACTGGTCGGACTACATCGACCCCTACATGGTCCAGCGCTTCACGCGCGAGACCGGCATCCGCGTCCGCTACGACGTGTTCGACAGCCTGGAATCGCTGGAAGGCAGGCTCTCGGCCGGGCGCTCGGGCTACGACATCATCGTGCCGACCAGCGAGCCGACCTTCGCGCGGCTGCTGCGCGCGGGCGCGCTCCGGCCGCTCGACCGCGCGGCGATCCCGAACTGGCGCAACCTCGATGCGACGCTGATGCAGCGCGTGGCGGCGATCGACCCGGAGAACCGGCACGGGGCGATCTATCTCTGGGGCACGGTCGGCCTCGGCATCCGGCCGGACCGCGTGCGCGCGGCCCTCGGCGCGGATGCGCCGCTCGACAGCCTCGGCCTGCTGTTCAATCCCGAGAACGCGGCGCGGCTCGCGCGCTGCGGCATCATGGTGATGGACAGCCCGACCGACGTGCTGCCCTCCGTGCTGCGCTGGCTCGGGCGCGACCCGAACGGCCATGCGGCCGAGGACCACCGCGCCGCCGAGGCCGCGCTGATGGCGATCCGGCGGCATGTGCGCGCCATCATCGCCTCCTCCTCCATCCTCGATGCCCTCGCCACCGGGGAGGCCTGCGTGGCGCTGACCTATTCGGGCGACGTCATCCAGGCCGCCGCGCGGGCGCAGGAGGCCGGGCGCGGCGTCGAGGTCCGCTACGTGATGCCGCGCGAGGGCGCGCAACTGTGGTTCGACATGCTCGCGATCCCGGCCGATGCGCCGAACCCGGAGGCCGCGCACGCCTTCATCGACTTCCTTCTCCGCCCCGAGGTGATGGCCGCCATCACCAACCATGTCCGCTACCCCAACGCCGTGCCGGCGAGCCGGCCGCTGGTCGAGGAGGCGGTGCGCAACGACCCGGCGGTCTTCCCCTCGGCCGAGATGCTGGCCGGCACCTTCGTCGCCGGCACGCCGCCGCGCGAGGCCGAGCGCGAGCGCACGCGGCTCTGGGCGCGGTTCAAGCGCGGGCGGTGACGCCGCTGCTGCAGGCCGAGGCGATCACCAAGCGCTTCGGCGCCACGCTCGCGCTCGATGCGCTCGACCTCGCGATCGGGGAGGGCGAGTTCTTCGCCCTGCTTGGCGGCTCGGGCTCGGGCAAGTCCACGCTGCTGCGCATCATCGCCGGCTTCGAGGCGCCGGATGCGGGGCGGCTGCTGCTCGACGGGCGGGACATCGGCGCGACGCCGCCCTGGGCGCGGCCGGTCAACATGATGTTCCAGTCCTACGCGCTGTTCCCGCACATGTCGGTGGCCGACAACGTCGCCTACGGGCTGCGCCGCGCCGGGGTGAAGCGCGCCGAGGCCGAGGCGCGCATCGCCGCCGCGCTGGAGATGGTCGGGCTTGGCGGCTTCGGGCGACGCCGCCCGCACGAGCTCTCGGGCGGGCAGAAGCAGCGCGTCGCGCTGGCGCGCAGCCTGGTCATGCGCCCGCGTCTGCTGCTGCTCGACGAGCCGCTCGGCGCGCTCGACGCCAATCTGCGCGAGCGCACCGGCTTCGAGCTGCGCGCCCTGCAGCGCGAGACGGGCGCCGCCTTCGTCATGGTGACGCACGACCAGGAGGAGGCGCTCGCGCTCGCCGACCGCGTTGCGCTGCTCGATGGCGGGCGGGTGGCGCAGGTGGGGCCGCCGCGCGCCATCTACGAACGGCCCGCCTCGCGCTTCGCCGCCCGCTTCCTCGGCGCGGCGAATGTCCTGGAGGGCCGCGCGACCGCCGCGGGCTTCGAGAGCGAGGAGGCCGGCGCGACCTTCGCGGGCGATCTGCCCCCCGGCACCGTCGCGGTGGCGCTGCGGCCGGAGCGCATCCGCATCGCCGCCGCCGCCGAAGGGCCCAACACGGCGCGCGGCGTGGTCGAGGACGTGGCCTTCCGCGGCGACGATTCGCTGCTGCTGGTGCGCCTTTCCGGCGGCGCGATGCTGCGCGTCGCCCATGCCGAGGAGGACGGCGCGCCGCCCGGGCGCGGGGCGGCGGTGAGCCTCGCCTGGGATGCCGCATCGGTGGTGGCGCTCGCCTCGTGAGGCGCGCGCTCCTCCTCGCCCCGGCCTGGGGCTGGCTGCTGCTCTTCGTCGCCGCGCCGGCGGGGATCCTGGTCGCCATCGCGCTCGCCGAGCCGGATGCCGGCCTGCCGCCCTTCCGCCTCGCCTGGTCGGCGCAGGGCTTCGGGACGCTCGCGGCCGATGCCTTCTACCTCGAGGCCGTGCTCTCGGCGCTCCGGGTCGCGGCGCTGACGGCCATGCTGTGCCTGCTGCTCGCCTATCCCATGGCGATGGCCATCGCGCGCGCGGCGCCGCGGCGGCGGCTCGTGCTGCTCGCGCTCGTCATGCTGCCCTTCTGGACCGGCTTCCTGCTGCGCGTCGGCGCCTGGATCGGGCTGCTGCGCGACGAGGGCTGGATCAACGGCGTGCTGCGCCGCCTCGGTCTGACCGAGGCGCCGCTGCCGCTGCTCTACACCGAGGGCGCGATGCTGCTCGGCATGGTCCATGCCTATCTGCCCTTCGCCGTGCTGCCGCTCTTCGCGGGGCTGCTGCGGCTCGACCCCGCGCTCGTCGAGGCGGCGGAGGATCTCGGCGCGCGGCCCTTCACCGCCTTCCGCACGGTCACGCTGCCGGCGACGCTGCCCGCCGCCGTGGCCGCCTTCCTGCTGGTCTTCATTCCGGCGGCGGGGGAGTTCGTCATCCCCGAGCTGATGGGCCCGCCCGAGGCGCAGCTCGTCGGCCGCGTGCTGTGGCAGGAGTTCTTCCAGAGCCGCGACTGGCCGGTCGCCGCGGCGCTCGCGGTCGCGCTGCTCGTGCTGCTGATCCTGCCCATTCGCCTGTTCCAGCGCATGGAGGCGCGGCGATGAGGCGCGGGCGCGTGCTGTGCGTGGCGCTCGTGGCGGGGCTGCTGTTCCTGTGGCTGCCGATCCTGCTGCTCGTCGCCTATGCCTTCAGCGCCGATCGCATCCCGTTCCAGTGGGGCGGCTTCTCGCTGCGCTGGTTCGCCGCACTCGCTGCCAATGAGCGGCTGATCGAGGCGGCGCTGCTCTCGCTGCGCATCGCCGCGGCGGCGGCGAGCCTCGCGGTGCTGATCGGCGGCGTGGCCGGCTGGGCGCTGGCGCGGTTCGGGCCGTTCCGGGGCAGGGCGTTGTTCGGCGCGCTGATCGGCGCGCCGCTGGTCCTGCCCGAGGTCGTCTCGGGCCTTTCGCTGCTGCTCCTCTTCGTCGCCCTGGAGGCGGCGACCGGCTGGCCGCAGGGCAGGGGGCCGCTGACCGTGCTGCTGGCCCATGCCACGCTGGGGGCGGCCTTCGTCGCGGTGGTGGTGCAGGCGCGCCTCGCCGGGGCCGAGCGCGGCCTCGAGGAAGCGGCGATGGACCTCGGTGCCACGCCCTTCGTCGCCTTCCGCACCGTGACGCTGCCGCTGATCGCACCCGCCCTCGGGGCGGGCTGGCTGCTCGCCTTCAGCCTTTCGCTCGACGATCTGGTGATCGCCTCCTTCGTCTCGGGGCCGGCCGGCACCACGCTGCCCATCGCGCTGTTCTCCATGCTGCGGCTCGGGCTGACGCCTGAGGTCAATGCGCTGGGGGCGGTGGTGGTGGTCGCGGTCGGCGCGCTGCTCGGGCTTGCGGTGCTGCTGCTGCGGCCGCGCCGCGCCTGAGGGGGCGCCCGCACGGCGCGGGTTGCTGGCCGCAGGAGGCGGGATTAGGGTCCGGCCCGTCTTCCAACCCACCGGGCCCGCCATGAACCTGATCGCCGACCGCCTGAACCGGATCTCCCCCTCGCTGACCATCGCCATGACGGCGAAGGCGCGCGCGCTGAAGGCCGCGGGCAAGGACGTGATCGGCCTCTCCTCCGGCGAGCCCGACTTCGACACCCCCCGCAACGTCAAGGACGCTGCCATCGCGGCGATCGAGCGCGGCGAGACCAAGTACACCGACGTCGCCGGCACGCTCGCGCTGCGCAAGGCGGTGTGCGAGAAGTTCAAGCGCGACCACGGCATCGACTACACGCCCGAGGAGATCATCGTCGCCACCGGTGGCAAGCAGGTAATCTTCGACGCGCTGGTCGCCACCATCAATCCGGGCGACGAGGCGATCATCCCCGCCCCCTGCTGGGTCTCCTACCCGGACATCGTGCAGCTCGCCGAGGGCACGCCGGTGATCGTGCAGTGCGGCCAGAATGCCGGCTTCAAGATGACCCCCGAGCAGCTCGAGGCCGCGATCACGCCCAGGACGAAGTGGCTGATCCTGAACAACCCCTGCAACCCGACCGGTGCGGCCTACAACGCCGAGGAGCTGAAGAAGCTCACCGACGTGCTGATGCGGCACCCCCATGTCTGGGTCTTCACTGACGACATCTACGAGAAGCTCGCCTATGACGGCTTCAAGCCGGCGACGATCCTCGAGGTCGAGCCGCGGCTGCGCGACCGCACCGTGACGATGAACGGCTGCTCCAAGGCCTATGCGATGACGGGCTGGCGCATCGGCTTCGCCGGCGCGCCGGCGCATCTGATCAAGGCGATGGACAAGCTGCAGGGGCAGTCCACCTCCAATACCTGTTCCATCTCCCAGGCCGCGGCGATCGAGGCGCTGACCGGCCCGCAGGACAGCATCGAGGAGATGCGCAAGGTCTACGAGCGCCGCCGCAACATGGTGGTGGACATGCTCAACCAGGCGCCGGGCATCCGCTGCCACAAGCCCGAGGGCGCCTTCTACGTCTTCCCCGACATGCGCGGCTGCATCGGCAAGACCACCGCGGGCGGCAAGAAGATCGAGACGGACGAGGACTTCACCATCGCCCTGCTCGAGGAAGCCGGCGTCGCCACGGTGCATGGCGCGGCCTTCCTCTCGCCCGGCCATTTCCGCATCTCCTACGCCACCTCGGACGAGGCGCTGCGCGAGGCCTGCACCCGCATCCAGAAGTTCTGCGCCGCGATGAAGTGAGGGCGGCGGCCTGCCTTAGACCGCGGCGCTGTGCCGCGCCGGGGCGGGCGCGAGATAGGCGTCGAAGCAGGCCGCGAAATGCCGCAGGAAGGGCCGCCCGGCCGGCGTCGCGGCCACCCGGCCCGCCTCCCGCCGGACGAGCCCGTCGCGTTCGAGTTCCGCAAGCCGCCCGGCCGCGCTCGCCAGCAGCTCGCGCGGCAGCGCGGCGGTGTCGAGCGCGGCGTCGCACATGATGCGCTCGATCGCCGCGGCGCGCAGGATGTCCTCCGCGCTCAGCGCACGGCCGCGCGCGACCGGCAGCCGCCCGGCCTCCACCGCCGCGAGCCAGGCGCGCTCATCCGCCGCGTTCTGCGCATAGCCCCGCGGCGTGCGCGAGATGGCGGAGGCGCCGAAGCCCAGCAGGAAGGGCGCCTGGTCCGTCGTATAGCCCTGGAAGTTGCGCCGCAGGCGGCCTTCCCGCGCCGCGCGCGCCATCGCATCCCCCGGCCGCGCGAAATGGTCGAGGCCGATCGCCACATAGCCCGCCTCCGTCAGCACCCGCGCCGCCGCCTCGGCCTGGCGCATCCTGAGCGCGGCGCCGGGCAGGTCCTCCGCGCGGATCGCCTTCTGGTGCGGCTTCATCCAGGGCACATGGGCATAGCCGAACACCGCGACCCGGTCGGCCCCGCAATCGGCGGCGAAGCGCGCCGAAGCCTCGACCTCGGCCACCTCCTGCCCCGGCAGGCCGTAGATCAGGTCCATGTTGATGTGCGCGATGCCGGCCCGGCGGAGGCCCGCCACCGCCGCCTCGACCTGCGCGGCGGGCTGCACGCGGCCGATCCGCTCCTGCACGGCGGGCGTGACATCCTGCACGCCGAGGCTCGCCCGGGTCAGGCCGAGCTCGGCGAGCGCCTCGATCATCCCCGGCGGCAGGGTCCGCGGGTCGAGTTCGGCGGCGATCTCCGCCCCCTCGCGGAAGGCGAAGAGGCCGCGCAGGGTGCGGACCAGGGAGCGCAGCCCCTCCGCGCCGAGCGCCGTCGGCGTGCCGCCGCCCAGATGCAGCGCCGCCACGCCGCCATGGCCGGGCAGCAGCCCGGCGGCCAGCGCCGCCTCCCGCTCCAGCGCCGCGCGGTAGCGCCCGATGCGGGCGGCGGAGCGCGTCACCGCCGTATGGCAGCCGCAATACCAGCAGAGCGCATGGCAGAAGGGGACATGGACGTAGAGCGAGAGCGTGTCCCGCTCCCCCGCCTCGGCCAGCCAGCCGGCGAGGGTCTCCGCGTCCAGCGGGCCGAAATGCGGCGCGGTCGGGTAGCTCGTGTAGCGCGGCAGCGGCATCGCGGCGAGCCGCGCGAGGGCGTCGCGCGAGGGCGGGGCGGCATCCTGCATGGCAACAGGTTGGGCCTGTGATCCGGCTCACGCCTTGCGCTCGCGCAAGTCTGGCCCCCCTTCCCGCGCCGGGCAAAGGCTGAAACGCTTCACCCGGCCGCACCGGACCCCGGGGGCGGCTGTTCCACCCGGCGAAGTTGCGCGGCTATGCTGCCGCCGGGGCAGAGGAGCAGTTCATGTCCGTCGAGCTCAGTCAGGAGCCGCGCCTGCTGGCGATCAGCACGTCGACCGACAAGACCTTCGTGCTGCGCCGGTTCGAGGCCGTGGAGGCGATATCGCGCCTCTTCCTCGTGCAGGCGGAAGTCCTTTCCCTCGACCATGGGGTGAAGGCGGCCGACGTCATCGGCCATACCGCGACGGTCAGCGTCGCCCGCGGCCTCGGCGAGCAGCCGCGCTACTTCAACGGCGTGATCTCCGCCTTCCGCCGGATCGGGCGGTTCGGGACGCGCTGGAGCGCCTACGGGATCGAGATCGTCCCCTCCTTCTGGCACCTCACGCGCAAGTCCAACTGCCGCGTGTTCCAGAACCAGTCGGTGCCGGCGATCGTGAAGAAGCTCGCCTCGGAAGGCGGGGCCGGCGTGCCCTCCTTCATGTCGGCGCCCGATACGCCGCGCAAGTACTGCATGCAGTACAACGAGACGGATTTCGACTTCTGCCAGCGGCTGATGGACGAGACCGGCTGCGGCTACTACTTCCTGCACGGGGAGAACGACCACACCATGCTGGTCGCCTCCTCCGCGGCCGATTTCCAGCCGATCTCGGCCGGTCCCTACAAGGTGATGTCGGGCACCAGCCACTGGGACGCGCTGACCGGATTCAGCCTGCGGACCGGGCAGCAGCCGGGCGCGGTGCGCACGGTGGACTACGACCAGATCAAGCCGTCCAACCTGCCCGATTCGACCACCACGACCATCCTCACCGAGGTGCAGAACGACGCCTCCTACGAGATGTTCGTCTGGCCCGGCGGGCAGCACACCAAGCCCGATGCCGATCCCTCCCTCTACATCATGCAGACCTTCGAGGCGGAGGCGGACATCGCGCGCGCGACCGGGCACGACCCGGCGCTGGTCGCAGGCTGCAAGATCGACGTGCAGCTCGACCCGAACGATCCGGCGACCAAGACCTTCATCCTGACGCGAGTGGTCCACAGCGGCTTCGACGAGACGCACATCACCGACGGCGCGGGGGCCGGCTATTCCTGCGCCATCACCATGATGCCGGACGACCGCCCCTTCCGCCCGCCCGCGCCGCGGCCGCGGCCGGTGGTGCCCGGCCTGCAATCCGCTGTGGTGGTGGGCCCGCGCGGCGAGGAGATCCTCACCGACAAGTACGGCCGGGTGAAGATCCGCTTCCTGTGGGACCGCCACTGGCCGAAGGACGAGACGGCCTGCGAGATCTGGGTCCGGGTCGCCCAGCCCTATGCGGGCAAGTGGGGCGGCGCCTTCTTCCTGCCGCGCATCGGGGACGAGGTGCTGGTCGGCTTCGTGGACGGCGACCCCGACAAGCCGATCATCGTCGGTTCGCTCTACAGCGACGACGCGCCCCCGCCGGGCTCCTTCCCGATGCCCTCGAAGAAGGAGCGCAGCGGCTTCCACACCCGTTCATCCAAGGGCGGCGGGGCGAACAACGCCAACATCCTCTATTTCGACGACAAGAAGGGCTCGGAGGAGGTCTATCTCCAGGCCGAGAAGAACATGAACGTCCTGGTCAAGAACGCCAGGACCGAGACGATCAATGTCGGCAATTTCGACGGCGACGACACCTACCTGCTCCGCAAGGGCGACAAGATCGTCTCCGTCGGCACGGCCGAGGACGGCGGCGATTTCTTCACGAACGTCACCAAGGGCGACTATGTCCGCATGGTCCAGGAAGGTGACGACTTCGTGGACATCGCGAAGGGCGATCGCCAGATCACCATCGGGGAAGGCGATCACTCGACCTTCGTCAGCAAGGGCGACCATGTCCTGGTCGTGAACCAGGGCGACAACGAGGTCATCGTCGAGCAGGGCGACCACATCGTGCAGGTCGACCAGGGCGATTCGACTCAGACCGTCTCGCTGGGCAACATCACGATCAATGCCGGCGCGGGCAAGATCGAGATGTCGGCCGGGCAGAGCATCGAGCTGAAGGTCGGCGCCTCGAGCGTGAAGATCGACCACAGCGGGGTGACGATCAAAGGCATGTCGGTCAAGATCGACGCGTCGCTGTCGTTCGAGGCGAAGGCCGGCCTGTCCGCCAAGGTCGGCGGCACCTTCACCAATGTCGAGGGCAACGCGATCACGACGATCAAGGGGGGCTTCGTGCTCATCAACTGATGACCCAGATCCCGCCCAAGCTCGCGGTGCCGCTGGAGCCCCTGCTCCCGCGGCTCGAACTCGACGGCGATGGCCTGGCCGCCATCGCCGGCGCCGATTCTGCGGCCCTGGCCGTCGAGCGCCTCGTCGCCGCCGGCCGCCTGCCGGATGCGATGAAGGTCTGCGCCCATGCCCTGCCGCGGCGCGAGGCCGTGTGGTGGGGCTGCATGTGCGCCCGCGCGGTGCCCGACGCCGCCCTGCCGGCGGCCGATGCTGCCGCGCTCGAGGCCGCCGAGGCCTGGGTCCGCCGCCCCGACGAGGCATCCCGCCGCGCCGCCGCCGCCGCCGCCGACAAGACCGGCTTCTCCACGCCCGAAGCCTGGGTGGCGAAGGCCGCCTTCTGGAGCGGCGGCTCCATGGCCGGGGAGGGCCAACCGATCGTCCCGCCGCCCGAGCACCTCACCGGCACGGCGGTGGCGGGCGCGGTGATGCTGGCCTCGGTCCGCCATACCCCCGTCCGGCAGAAGGAAAGGCTCGAGAAGTTCCTCGCCAGCGCGCGCGACATCGCCGGCGGCGGCGCCGGGCGCCTGCAGCCCGAGGATCCGCCCCCGCCGCCGCCCGCCCCGCAGGCCGCCGCCCCGCCGCTCACCGCCCCCCGCCCCGCGCCCGTCCCGAGGCCGGGGTGAGGCTCGCCGCGCCGCGCCCGGCCACAGGAATGCGCCGATGGAACTGACCCTGACGATGATCCGCTGCCCCGACAGCGTGGTGCCCGAACAGCGCCGCGTGCCCGGGGGCGACTACGTCATCGGCCGCGGGGCGGATGCGAACTGGGTGCTGCCGGACCCCGACCGGCTCCTCTCGAAGCACCATTGCGTCGTGGAGTTCCGCGGCGGCGGCTGGCAGGTGCGCGACCTCTCGACCAACGGCACCTTCGTCAACCACGCCACCGCCCCGGTCGGGCGCGACCAGGTGAAGATGCTCGAGGATGGCGACCGCCTGCGCCTCGGCCCCTACGAGATCGAGGTCCGCCTCGCCATGGCCGGGGGCCAGTCCGCCGGTTCCGCCTGGGCGGGCGGGATGCCCGGCGGGGCGCTGCCCGGCGTGGCGGGCGGCGGGGCCATCGGCGGCGGCTGGGACGCCGCGCCGCCCGCCTCCCCGGGCTGGGCCGCAGCACCGGCGCAGCCGCCCGCCGCCGGCTGGGGGCCGCCGCCCGAGCAGGCCTGGGGCGCGCCCCCGCCGCGCGACGAGCCCCTGCAGCCGCGCCTGCCGGGCGACCCCTTCCTCGGCGCGAAGCCGCCGGCGCCCGGCATGCCCGGCCTGCCCAGCGGCTCGGGCCTGCCGGCGGATTTCGACCCGCTGAACGAGGGGCCGGCGATGCCGGACCACCGTCCCTCGACCTCCGACGCCTTCCTGCCGCCCAGGCCGATGCAGCAGGTGCCGGTCATCCCCGACCAGTGGGATGTCGGCCCGACGCCGAGCACGCCCATGGCCGCGCCACCCCCGCCATCCGGCGGGGCCACGCGCATCCCGGACGACTGGAACATCGACCTCTCGCCGGCGCCCGCCCCGCCCACGCGCCCCGGCGCCGACCCCTTCGCCGCGCCGCCGCCGCGCCCCGGCGCCGACCCTTTCGCCGCGCCGCACCCGCCAGCCGCGCCACCGCTCCACGGCCCGCCGCACGGCGCCCCGCCCGCTGCCGATCCCTTCTCCAGCCCACCGGGCTTTGCCCCGCCGCCCCCGGCCGCGCCTCCAGGCGGCAGCCCCTACGCCAGCCCGCCCGGTTTCGCGCCGCCGCCCGTGGCCCCTGCGCCGGCCGCCGACCCCTTCGCGCAGCCGCCGCGCTTCCCGCCCGGCCCCGCCGCCCCGCCGCCGGGGCCGGACCCCTTCGCAAGCCCGGCCGGCCCGCCGCCGCACGGGCCGCCCCCGGCCGCTCCGCCCCGCGCCCCGGCGCCCGAGGCCTTCGCACCCCACCCGCCCGCCGGCGTGCCGCACGGCCGCGACGCCGATCCCTTCGCCGAGCCGCACCGGCCATCGCCCACGGTGGCCACGCCACCCCCCGTGGCCGCGCCCGAGGCGCCGCCCGCTCCCCGCGCGGCCGCCGCCCATGGCGGGGGCGAGTCCGGCCTCGCCGCCTTCCTCGCCGGCGCGGGGCTGCCGGCGCACCTCGCCGCCAACACCGACCCCGACGCCGCCCTGCGCGCGCTCGGCGCGGCCTTCCACGCGGCGATCTCCGGGCTGCGCCAGCTCCTGATCGCCCGCGCCGACGTGAAGCGCGAGTTCCGCATCGAGCAGACCATGCTCCGCTCGGCCGGCAACAACCCGGTGAAGTTCGCGGCCTCGGACGAGCAGGCGCTCGCCGCCCTGCTCTCCGCCGGCCCGCAGACCGGCCCGCGCGCCGTGCGCGAGACGGTCGAGGACCTGACCGCGCACCAGGTCGCCACACTCGCCGCCACCCAGGCCGCCGCGCGCGCCCTGCTCGCGCGCCTCGCCCCCGAGGGGATCGAGGCGCAGGAGGGCGGCGGCGGAGGCGGCCTCTTCGCCAGCAAGGACAAGCGGCTCTGGGAGGCCTACAAACGTCTCCACCAGCAGGTGACCGAGCAGTTCGACGACGATTTCGACAGCGCCTTCGGCAAGGAGTTCGCCCGCGCCTACGAACAGGCATCGCGGCGCGACCGATAAGGCCGAGGGGCAGGGGGGCAGGGCAGGGATGCTGTGGCACGACAAGGTGGTCTGGCAGGAGGGCATGTTCCTCCGCGCCCAGCACTTCCAGCAGCAGGACCGGCACTTCGAATGGATGCTGCAGGCGCGCGCCGCGCCGCTGCGCCCGCACCCCTGGGGCATCACCGAACTCTCCCTCGACCGCGACCTGCTCGCCGCCGGCAAGTTCGCCATCGCCTCGGCGACCGGCATCTTTGAGGATGGGACGCCTTTCTCGGTGCCCGGCCATGCCGACCAGCCGCCGCCGCTCGACCTGCCCGAGGGCACGCGCAACTGCGTGGTCTTCCTCGCCCTGCCGGTGCGCCAGCCGGGCAGCCCCGAGGTCGCCTTCACCGAAGGCCCTGACACCGCCGCCGCCCGCTACGGCATGCGCGGCTTCGAGGCCTTCGACACCCATTCGGACGCCACCGTGCCGGCCGAGCTGCAGGTCGGCCGCCCGCGCCTGCGCTTCATGCTCGAGACGGAGGAACGCGCGGGCTTCACCACCATCGGCCTGACGCGCGTGGTCGAGGTGCAGGCGGACCGCCGCGTGGTGGTGGATGAGCGCTTCATCCCGCCCTGCCTGCGCGTCTCGGCCACGCCGCCGCTGGCCAACCTGGTGGGGGAGCTGGTCGGCATGCTCGGCCAGCGGGCCGAGGCGCTGGGCGCGCGGCTTTCGCAGCCCGGCGCGCGCGGCGTCGCCGAGGTGGCGGATTTCCTGCTGCTGCAGGCCGTCAACCGCTGGCAGCCGCTGCTCGCCCACTGGGCCGATGCCGGGAATGTCCACCCGGAATCGCTCTATGCCGCGCTGGTGCAGCTCGCGGGGGAACTCGCCACCTTCACCGACCCCAGGCGGATGGCCGCGACCTACCCGGCCTACCGGCACGAGGACCTGCAGCGCTCCTTCGCCCCCGTGGTCGCCGACCTGCGGCGCAGCCTGTCCATGGTGCTCGAGACGAACGCGGTCGCGATCCCGCTGCAGGAACGCCAGTTCGGCGTGCGCGTCGGGCCCATCGTGGACCGCAACCTGCTGCGCGCGAGCCAGTTCGTGCTTTCGGTGCAGGCGGACATGCCGACCGAGCAGCTCCGCCGGATCTTCCCCAACCAGGTCAAGATCGGCGCGGTCGAGCACATCCGCGAGCTGGTCAATGTCGCGCTGCCCGGCATCCAGGTCCGCCCGCTGCCGGTGGCGCCGCGGCAGATCCCCTTCCACGCCTCGGCCGTCTATTTCGAGCTCGACCGCGGCAGCCCGCACTGGGCGCAGATGCAGAATTCCGGGGCCTTCGCCATCCATGTCTCCGGCGAGTTCCCGAACCTCAAGATGGAACTCTGGGCGATCCGGGGCTGAGCCCCGCCCTGACCCGAAGGACGCCGCGCCATGAGCGACAACCCCTTCGCCGAACCCAATGACAGCGACCGCACGGTCGTGCGTGGGCCGGGCGGGGCGCCGCCGCCCCGGCCGCAGCCCTCGCCGGGCTTCCCGCCGCCAGGCGCGTCCGGCGGCCCGGTCGGCGGCATGGGCGGGCTGCCCTCCGGCGCCGGCCCCGCGATGGGCGGCGCCGAGGCCGCCCCGCGCCTCGCCGGCGAGGCGGAGGCGATACCCAAGGTCGGCATCGGCCCGCTCGCCGCGGCCGCGCAGCCGCTGCTCGACCTGCTCGGCCGGCTCGCCAATGCCGGCATGACCGCCCCGCCGCAGGGCGGGGAGTTGCGCGAACGCGCGGTGCGCGCGCTGCGCCAGTTCGAGATCGACGCGCGCGATGCCGGCATCAGCGCCGAGCAGATCCGCGCCGCGCACTACATCCTGTGCGCGAGCCTCGACGACGTGGTGCTGTCCTATGCCTGGGGGCAGGGCAGCGTGTGGTCCGTGCAGTCCATGGTCGCGACCTTCCATCAGGAGGTGAAGTCGGGCGACCGCTTCTTCGACGTGCTGGCCGGGATGCAGAAGGACCCCGGGCGCTGGCGCGACGCGCTGGAGGTGACCTATCTCTGCCTCGCCCTCGGCTTCCAGGGGCGCTACCGGCTCTCGCCGCGCGGCGCCTCGGAGCTCGACCAGATCCGCACCGGGCTCTACCAGCTCCTGACGCAGGTGCGCCCGCCCTGGGAGCGCGAACTCTCGCCGCGCTGGCGCGGCGTGGACGCGCCGCATCGCGGGCCGCGGCGGGGCATCCCCGCCTGGGTTGCGGCCTGCGTCGCGGTCTTCGCCCTCGGCATGGGCTATGCCTGGCTCGCGAATGCGATGAACGAGGGCTCGGACGGGCTCTATGAACGCCTCGCGGCCCTGCCGCCGGGGCGCATCCCCGAGATCGAGCGCCAGGCGCCACCCCGCCCGCCCGCGCCGCCGCCCCCGCCGCCCGCCTACGTGCCGCCGCCCCCGCCCGACTTCCTCGTCACGCTGCGGGAGTTCCTCAAGCCCGAGATCGACCAGGGCCTGCTCACCGTGTTCGGCGACGGGCGCTCGGTGACCGTGCGCATCAAGGGGCGCGGCATGTTCGCCTCCGGCTCGGCCACGGTGGAGCCGCGCTTCGTGCCGATGCTCCAGCGCATCGGGGAGGGGCTGCGCACCGAGCCCGGCCGCGTGATGGTGATCGGCCATTCCGACAACCAGCCGATCCGCACGGTGCGCTTCCCGTCGAACTTCCATCTCTCCTCGGCCCGCGCCGAGGCGGCGGCCGCGATCATCGCCGCCGCCACCGGGGATTTGGGCCGCTTCACCGTCGAGGGCCGCGCCGATGCCGAGCCCATCGCCGACAACCGCACCGCCGAGGGCCGCGAGGAGAACCGGCGCATCGAGGTCGTGCTGCTGAGGGGGACGCGCTGACCATGCAGGTGCTGGAGGTCTTCCGTCCCTTCATGACCGGGCGGGCGCTCGCCGCGCTCATGGCGGTGATGCTGCTGCTGCCGATCGTCTGGCTGTTCGGGCCGATGATCGATATCGGCGGCTTCCGCCCGCTCGAGACCGAGATGCACCGCATGGCGGTGTGCGTCATCCTCTTCCTGGTGGTGCTGGCCGTGCTGTGGATCACGGGGCGGCGGCGCGCCAGGCGCGATGCGCTGCTGGTGGCCGGCATCGCCGCCCCCGACCCCGGCGCCGACCGCGCCGCGGAGGAGGAGGCCGAGATGCGCGAGCGGCTGACCGCCGCGCTCGACCGCCTCAAGGCCGCCTCCGGCCGGAAGGGCGGCTTCCTCTACGAGCAGCCCTGGTATGTCATCATCGGCCCGCCGGGCTCGGGCAAGACGACGGCGCTCGCCAATTCCGGCCTCGACTTCCCGCTCTCCGACGGCGGCAAGCTGCAGGGCGTGGGCGGCACGCGGCTGTGCGAATGGTGGCTGACGGATACCGCCGTGCTGATCGACACGGCCGGGCGCTACACCACCCAGGATTCCGACGCGGCCGCCGACAAGGCGGGCTGGGAGCGCTTCCTCGGCCTGCTCAAGAAGAACCGCCCGCGCCTGCCGCTCAACGGCGTGCTGGTGACCTTCGGCGTGGACATGATCTCCCGCCTTGGTCCGGCCGAGCGCGAGGGCCATGCGCGGGCCGTGCGCCGCCGCATCAAGGAACTGGAGGAGAAGCTCGGCCAGCGCCTGCCGGTCTATTTCATGGTCAGCAAGGCCGACCTGATCTCGGGCTTCATGGAGTTCTTCGACGACCTCGACAAGACGGGGCGCGAGCAGGTCTGGGGCGTCACCTTCCCGCTCGAGGGCGCGGGCGAGGCCGGCCACGCGGCGCGGTTCCCCGAGGAGTTCCAGGCCCTGCTCGGCCGGGTGAACGACCGCGTGATCGAGCGGCTGCAGAACGAGCGCGGCCCGCAGCAGCGCGCGGCGCTGCAGGGCTTCCCGGCGCAGTTCGTCTCGCTCGAGGCGCCGCTCTCGGCCTTCATCGCCGCGGCCTTCGGCGGCACACGGCTCGACCCCGCGCCGATGCTGCGCGGGGTCTATTTCACCTCGGGCACGCAGGAGGGCAGCCCGCTCGACCGGCTGGCCGGGGCGCTGTCGCGTTCCTTCGGACTCGATCCGCGCCGCCCCGCGGCGGTGATGCAGCAGAAGGGCCGCGCCTACTTCATCCACCGGCTGCTCAAGGACGTGGTGTTCAACGAGGCGCGGCTCGCCTCCAACGACCGCAAGGCCGACAAGCGCCGGCGCGTCGTCGCCATCGCGGCCTGGTCGCTCGCCGGCCTCGTCATCGCGGCCGGCGGCGCCTACGGCTACCTCGCCCATGCGCGCGAGCAGGCCCGCGCCGCGCGCCTCGCCGAGCAGATCGCCCGCGCCGAGCAGGCCGCCCAGGGCATTCCCTTCGACCGCATCACCGAGGCCGAGTTCCAGCGTGTCCTGCCCTATCTCGCCGCCGCGCGCGACCTGCCGCCCGCGGCGCGCGGGGAGGGCGCGGGGCTCGGCCTCAGCCAGGAGGAAAAGCTCGTCGCCGGCGCGAACGCGGCCTATCGCCGCGCGCTCGACCGCTCCTTCCTGCCGCGGCTGCTCGCGCGGCTGGAGTTCGTCATCCGCGGCTCCTTCCAGCGGCCCGACGAGCTCTACGACGCGACGCGCGCCTACCTGATGCTCGGCCAGGAAGGGCCGGTGGATGTCGAGGTCATCAAGGCCTGGTTCGCGCGGGACTGGCTGCGGACCTTCCCCGGCGCGGTGAACCAGCCGACGCGCGATGCGCTGATGGCCCATCTCGACGCGACGCTCGCGCGCAACTTCCACCGCTACCCGGTGGATGGCGCGCTGGTGGACGCGGCGCGGCGCATCTTCTCGCGCCTGCCGCTCGCCGAGCGCGTCTATTCCCGCCTGCAGACCGTGGCGGCCTCGGCGGGGCAGGGGATCCAGCCCTGGCGGCCGGCCGATGCGCTCGGCCAGGCGGGGCAGCGCTACTTCGTGCGCGCCTCCGGCCAGCCGCTGACCGAGGGCGTGCCCGGCTTCTACACGCTGGACGGGCTCTATCGCGGGCTGCTGCCGGTGCTCGGCCAGGCGGTGCGCGAGGGCGTGGCGGAGTACTGGGTGCTGGGCCAGGAGGGCGCCAATCTGGGCACGGACGACCCCGTGCAGCTGGAACAGCAGGTGCTGCGCCTCTACGCGCGGGAGTACGCGCGGCAGTGGCAGGCGCTGCTCGACGACCTCAACCTCACCCCGCTGCCACCGCAACTCGCGCAGCAGGCCGAGGCGCTGAACCTGCTCGGCGCGCCCAACTCGCCCATCAAGGACCTGCTGCGCGCCATTGCGCGGCAGGTGTCGGTGGGCACGCCGCCGCAGGGCTGGACGCGGCCGGGGGCGCAGCCGCGGCCCGCCGCCCAGGCCGGCCAGCCGGCCCAGCCGCCCGAGCCGACCGGCGCCGAGCCGGTGGCCGAGATCGTCGAGCCCATGTTCGAGGCGCTGCGCACCGCCGCTGGCCAGCCGCTCGACGACGTGCTGCGAATCGTCAACGACCTCTTCGTGCAGGTGCAGCGCCTCGCCACCGCGCCGCCGGGCACGCTGCCGCCGCCGGCCGCGGGGCTCGATCCCGGCCAGCGCCTTCAGGCCGAGGCCGCGCGCCAGCCCCAGCCGCTCCAGCGCTGGCTGAACGGCATGGTCACCGCCACCGCGGCGGCGCGGGGCGGCGGGGCGAAGGCCGCGCTCGCCGCGGCGGGGGCGCAGCAGCTCACGCCTTTCTGCCGCGGCGTCGAGCAGCGCTTCCCCTTCAACCCGAACGCCACGCAGGACATGCCGGTGGACGACTTCATCCGCCTGTTCGGGCCGGGCGGCGTGTTCGACCAGTTCTTCACCCAGAATGTGCGCCCCTATGTGGACACGACGAGCCTGCCCTGGCGGCCGGTGGCGACCGACGGGCTGCCGCCGCCGATCAGCGCGGCGGACCTGATGCAGTTCCAGCGTGCGCGCGCCATCCGCGACGCCTTCTTCCCCGGCGTCGCCTCGATCGGCCTGCGATTCGAGCTGGTGCCGCAGGGCATGGACCCGGGTGCGATGTCCGCCACGCTCGAGGCCGAGGGCACGCGCACCGAGATCACCCGCGGCGGGCCGTTCCGGCCCATCGCCCTGGCCTGGCCTGCGCGCGGCAACACCACGCTGACCTTCGACCCGCCCTCCACGGTCGGGCCGCTCGCCTATGACGGTGCGTGGTCGGCGCTGCGCCTCGTGATGCGGCGCGGCAGCACGCTCGCGCGCGGCCCCTCGCCGGAGCGGCTGCGCCTGCGCGTGCAGCAGGGCGACCGCGTGATCGACTTCGAACTGCGCGCGGGCAGCACGCAGCATCCCTTCGGCCTTGCGGAGCTTGGGGCCTTCCGATGCCCGACCCTCGCCCCCTGACGGGCCTCTACGGCAAGGTCCCGGCGCATGGCGATTTCGTGCGCCGCGGCCTGCCCACGAGCTTCGTCGGCCCCTGGGACGAGTGGCTGCAGCACGGCATGGCGGCGGCGCGGGAGCGGCTCGGGCCGCGCTGGGCCGAGGCCTGGGACGGCGCGCCCGCCTGGCGCTTCGCCCTGCCGGCCGGCGCTTGCGGGCCGGATGCGGTGGCGGGCGTGATGCTCGCGAGCGAGGACATGGTCGGCCGCCGCTTCCCGATCACCCTCGCCGCCCTGCTGCCGCCCGGCGCGCCGACGCCGGAGGAGGCGTGGTTCGCGGCGTTGGAGGCCGCTGCCATTGCCGGCCGGCGCGGCCGTGCCGATGCCGACGCGCTGCTCGCGGCCATTCCGCGCCCCGGCGATGCCGTGGTCGCGGCCCTGCCGCTGGATGACGGCGCGGCAGGGGCGGCGGAGACCGCCGCACCGGACCCGGCAGCCTGGGCCGCCGCCTGGGAGACCGTCGCGCCGGCGCCCGTGGGAGACGCCCCCGAAGCCACGCCGCAGGATGAGCCGGGCGACGTGCTGGCGCTGCTCGGTGGCGGCCCTCGCGCCTTGGGTGATGCCGCCCACCCTGCGCCCCTCCCTGGCGGATCGGAGCCGTCGGTCTCGGCGCCGGGCGGCGGGGACAGCGCGGATGTGCTGGCGTTGCTCGGCGCGGCGGACCCGCCGGCGGGCGATGCCGCGAATCCGGCAGGTCTGCCCGGCGGATCGGCGGCCGCCTTTCCTGCGCCGGGCGGCCATGACAGCGCGGATGTGCTGGCGCTGTTCGCGGGGGGCGGGGATCGCGCCGGGCCTGAGCGCGGGAACGCGGATTCCCCCAACAGCGCGGGCAACGCCGCAGGTCGTGCATCGGGGGGCGCCCCCGATCCCTGGGCGCCGGCCGCGCTGCCCGGTGCCATGGCCGGGGATCAGCCCGTGCCAGGCGATGCGGACGGCGGGGGCGCGGATGTCCTCGTGCTGCTGACGCGGGATGCGGGCTCGCGCCTCGCGGCCGGTGGCGATCCGCCGCCAAACACGCCCGGCGGCGTGCTCGCGCTGTCCGGCGACGGCGCCGATTCATCGGCGTCCGTCGCGGCCATGCAGGATCCGCTTTCGGCGGCCGGCGGCACGCTCCCCTTCCTGGCCGGCGAGGGATCCGCCGCCGCATCCGGGCCGGCGCCGGCGCCCTCCGCCCCGCTGATGCCGCGCGGTGATCCGGCGCCTTCCGCGCCGCCGGGCGGCGGGTGGTGGACGCGGGGCGCGGCGCGCGTGCCGGCCTGCGTGCGCGCCATCCCCCGCCTTCCGCCCGCCTCCGACTTCGTCAGCCTGCTGGAAGCCGACGCATGACCTGGCGCCTCCTCTCCCATGCCGCCACCCATGCCGGCGCCGTGCGGCCCCGCAACGAGGATGCGCTGCTCGACAGGGCGGATATCGGCCTCTGGGTCGTCGCCGACGGGGCGGGGGGGCATGGCGCGGGGGATGTGGCCTCGGCGGCCATCGTGGATGCGATGCGCGCCGTGCCGGCCGGCCTCTCTGCGGCGGAACTGCTGGCGCAGGTGCGGCTGCGCCTGGCCGCCGTCCACCGCGAACTGCAGGAGGAGGCGGCGCAGCGCGGGCCGGGGCGCATCCTCGCCTCCACCGTCGTGATCATGCTCGCGCGCGGGGACCATTTCGCCATGCTCTGGGCGGGCGATTCGCGCGCCTATCTGCTGCGCGCCGGCACGCTGACGCGCGTGACGCGCGACCACAGCCTGGTGCAGGAACTCGTGGACCAGGGCGCGTTGCGCGAGGAGGAGGCCGAGAGCCACCCCCAGGCCAATGTCATCACCCGCGCGGTCGGCGCCCAGGGCGAGCTCGAACTCGACAAGGTCTCGGGCCGCATCGTCGAGGGCGACCGCTTCCTCCTCTGCACCGACGGCCTGTTCAAGACCATGAGCGAGGAGGAGATCGCCGCCATGCTCGGCGCCGGCGCCGATGCCGAGGCGATCGTGATGGCCGCGGTCGCGCGCGGCGCGCGGGACAATGTGAGCGCGATCGGCGTGGATTGCCGCGCCTGACGCGCCCCGGCCGCATCCGGCCTTCATGCGCCGGGCGTGTTGGCGATGCGGTGTGCGGGTGACGCGGCCGCGAGCGCCGCGTGCATGCAAGGTGAGGAATCCGCCGCCCACGTCTCGCGCGGCAGGTCGGCCGTCCGCGCAGGGCGTGAGGGCAGGATCACGGGTCTTTCGCCCGCAGGCATCAGGAGCGCAGGCGTCTTGCGCGGCCCCGCCCCGACCGGGCGGGATGCGCGCCATTCACGCCAGGACGTTCGTCGGCACGCTGTAGGTCACGATGTCCTGCGCGCCGGTGAGCCTGTTGCCCACATTCGTCACGCCGATCGTGACCTCCTTGTAGAGGAAGGCGATCTCCTCGACCGGCTTGGCGCCCTCGGAGACGGCGCTAATCGAGATGATGCGCGCGAGACGGAACGCGGCCGAGAAATAGGACACCGGCTTGCCCGCGCCGGTGCGCAGCCACTCGAACTTCACCTCGTCGAATTCGCGTCTTGTGAACATCTGCTGCCAGAGGGAGGCGCTGTGCCCGTCAGCCAGCCGCCGCACCGCGATGTTGCGCAACTGCGGCGCGGAAACCTTCGTCTCCCCGCGTGTGCCGCGCGCGGCCTGCGAGCGCAGCGTGCGCGACCCGCCCCAGGTGAAGCCGGCGGTGACGTGCCACTTCTTGTAGCCGTCGATGTCGCATTCGCCGGGAATGCCCGGCAGGAACATCACGAGCGCCATGGTGGTTCCTCCGAGTGCCCCCGCGTCAGCCCTGGTTCACGATGGTGTAGGAGACCTGGTTGCGCTGGCTTGCCCCCTCGAAGCTGAAGGAGCGCACATCCATCGCGCCGTACTGGATGGTGTAGGTCTCGGTGCTCCGCTCGCCGTCGTGGTTGGCGATGCCGAAATCGACGATGCCGCAATTCTCGAGCTCGAGGCGCAGATACTCGTCCGGCTTGCCGCCGCTGCCCGTCCGGATGAAGACGATCACCGCGCTGTTCCTGAAATCCCCGAGGATCGCCTGACGCAACAGGCCGGTGGAGGAGGAGTCGGTGACCTTGGTGATGACGACGGGCGAGGCATCGGCCGCGTCCGACACGCCGTCGGCGGAGCGCGCCCCGTAGTTGATGCTGCCGGACCATTGGCAGGACAGGAGCCTGATCCAGCCACCGCTCGCCGGGGATTTGCTGATCTGGCCGGGCGCCTGCGCGTCGCCGGGCAGGCTGCCGAAGCACATGAACACCGAGCCGGCGTCGCTGCCTTGCGCCATGGGTGCGGCCCTCGGATGGCTCGGCCGCTAAGCGCATGCCGCCCGGAGCGTTCCGGACGGCATGGCCGGGCCTTGGTGGTGCACGAAAGCCGGGGCGCGGCCGATCAGGTGACCGGCCCGGTGCCCTTCGACTCGCCGATGTTCCAGTAGGCGTTCGAGGGCGAGCCGGTGAAGTCGTTGCCCACCGGATTGTAGTGGATCGTGCACTTGTTGAAGTTCAGGTGCAGCGTCTCCTCGGGGCGGGAGTCCTGGCCGCCGGTCGCCTTGAAGTTCAGCCCGGCGATGGTGGTGTCCTCGAGCTCGAACTTCAGGTAGTACTCGTTCTTGGTGCCGCCGGTGCGGACGAAGGCGATCTCGGCCTTCTTGTTCATCATGCCGCTGCAGGCTTCCTGGAAGAACTTGACCGTCGTGTTGTCGGTCTTCTTGCGCAGCACGACCTCGCTGAGGCTGACCGTGCCGCCCTCGCGGGTGGACTGGGTGCCGGCGGTGATGCGGCGGCCGAGGCCGAAGTCGAAGGAGTTGACCTCCATGTACTTCTCGTACCCGGTGACCTTGCTCTCGCCGTCGATCGACTGGTACTTGAACATGATCGGCATCTGCGTTGTCCCTCTCTCGTCCTGCCCCACTGCCGCCGGCCCTATGCCGCGGCCCAGTGCCTTTTCTATACCTCAGGCGACGTCGTACCGGAACGACCCGTCGTCGTTCATGCCCACCTTCACCTGAAGGATTTCATGCCCGTCCGCGAGGCGCGCGAGGATGCGCGCCGAGAGCTCGGGCAGCACGGTGCGGCTGAGGATGTTGTCGATGTTGCGCGCACCGGAGGAAACCTCCTTGCAGCGCTCGACGATCGCATCCACCACCGCGTCGTCCACCTGCAGCGGCACGTTGTAGGCTTCCTTGAGCCGCCGCCCGATGCTGCGCAGCTTGAGCCCGGTGATCTTCTTCAGGATCTCGGGCGGCAGCGGATAGTAGATGACGACATTGCAGCGCCCGAGGAAGGCGGGCTTGAAGACCTTCAGCAGGTCCGGCATCAGCGCCTCGCGCAGCTCGTTCGGCTCGGGCGCGAGCTCGGGGTCGGCGCAGAGCTTGTCGATCGTCTCCGTCCCGGCGTTCGAGGTCATGATGATGACGGTGTTGCGGAAGTCGATGTCGCGCCCCTCGCCGTCCTTCATCTGGCCCTTGTCGAAGACCTGGAAGAACACGTCCTGCACGCCGGGATGGGCCTTCTCCATCTCGTCCAGCAGGATGACGCTGTAGGGGCGCCGGCGCACCGCCTCGGTCAGCACGCCACCCTCGCCATAGCCGACATAGCCGGGCGGGCTGCCCATGAGCAGGGAGACCTTATGCTCCTCCTTGAACTCGCTCATGTTGATGGTGGTCATGTTCTGCTCGCCGCCATAGAGCAGGTCGGCCACCGCCAGCGCCGTCTCGGTCTTGCCCACGCCGGAGGTGCCGGCCATCAGGAAGACGCCGATCGGCTTGCGCGGGTCGGTCAGCCCGGCGCGCGAGGTGCGGATCGCCTGCGCGATCGCGTCCAGCGCATGGTCCTGGCCGACCACGCGCTCCATCAGATGCTCCTTGAGCTTGAGGACGGTATGGATCTCGTCCGAGACCATCCGCCCGACCGGGATGCCGGTCCAGGTGCCGACCACATCGGCCACCGCCTGGCCGTCCACCACCGGGAAGACCAGCGGCTCCTCGCCCTGCAGCTTGTGCAGCGCCTCCGACGCCTCGGCGAGTTCCTTCTTCAGCGCCTCGGTGTCCACCGTCTCGGCGGGCTGTCCTTCGGGGCCAGGCATCGGCACCGCGGCGGCCTCGATCTGGTGGCGGAGGTCGCGCATCTTCGCGACGAGTGCCTTCTCCTCCTCCCAGCGGTTCATCACCTCCTCGAGCTCGGCGGAGACCTTGGCGTGCTCCTGCTCGAGCGCGACGCGCCGCGCGGTGTGGTCGGCGCCCGTGGCCTCCTCGCGCCGGATGGCGGCGAGCTCGGTGTCGATCAGCGAGAGCCGCCGCTGGCGGTCCTCGACCGGGGCGGGGATCGCGGCCTGGGACATGCCGACGCGCGCGCAGGCCGTGTCGAGCAGGCTCACGCCCTTGTCGGGCAGCTGGCGGGCGGGGATGTAGCGCGCCGAGAGCTTGACGGCCTGGGTGATCGCCTCGTCGAGGATGCGCACGCCGTGATGCTTCTCGAGCGTGCCGACCAGGCCGCGCAGCATCGCCGCGGCCAGCGCCTCGGACGGCTCCTCGACCTTCACCACCTGGAAGCGGCGGGTCAGCGCGGCGTCCTTCTCGAAATACTTCTTGTATTCGGCCCAGGTGGTCGCCGCGATGCAACGCAGCTCGCCGCGCGCCAGCGCCGGCTTCAACAGGTTGGCCGCATCGTTCTGCCCGGCCGCGCCGCCCGCGCCGATCAGCGTGTGCGCCTCGTCGATGAACATGATGATGGGCGTGGGCGAGGCCTTCACCGCGTCGATCACGCCCTTGAGGCGGTTTTCGAACTCGCCCTTCACGCCGGCGCCCGCCTGCAGCAGGCCCATGTCGAGCGAATAGAGCTTCACGCCCTTCAGCGCATCCGGCACGTCGCCCGCGGCGATGCGCAGCGCGAGGCCCTCGACCACCGCGGTCTTGCCCACGCCCGCCTCGCCGGTGAGGATCGGGTTGTTCTGCCGGCGCCGGGTCAGGATATCCACCATCTGGCGGATCTCGCCGTCGCGGCCGAGGATCGGGTCGATCTTGCCGGCCTTCGCCTGCGCCACGAGCTCGGTGCAGTACTGCTCGAGCGGCCCGCCCGAGCGCGGCGCCTCGCCGGCCGGGGCGGCGCCGGGGGTGCCTGCGGCGGGCTCGGCGGCGGCCTCCGCGGCCTCCTCGCTGCCCTCGGCCAGCTCGCCGAGGTTGCGCCGCACCGCATCGGCCGGCAGCGCGAGCAGGGAGGGCGCGCTCTCCTTCACCGTGCGGCCGAGCGTCTCGTCGTTCAGCAGCACCGCGAGCAGGTGGCCGGAGCGGATCCGGTTGCTGCCGCTCTCGAGGCTCGTCAGCAGCCAGGCCTCGCGCAGCCAGGAGACGATGTCGGGCGAGAGGGATGGCGCGCGCGCATTGCCGGTCTTGAAGCGGTCGAGGGCGCGGGTGAGCTCGTTCGCCACGCGCCCGGCATCCACTCCGCCCTTGCGCAGCACCGCCGCCACGTCCGAGCCGCTGGTCTCGACCAGCTTGAGCAGCACGTGCTCAACCTCGACATTGTAGTGCGTGCGCGAGAGGGTCAGCCCCGCCGCCGCCTCGAGCTGGCGGCGGGTGAGCGCGTTCATCCGCCCGACGAGGGATTTCAGGTCGATCGCCACCATGCCGGACGTGCCTCGTGCTTTATGATGAAATGCGCCTTGCGCGGGCGGTCCACCCGATCCGCGGGCCAAACGGTAAGGGGGCGCGCGAACCAAGTCCAGCATGCTAGCGTGGCGCTCCGCGACACGCGCCGCGGGGTGTAAGCGGCGTCACACGGGGGATTCAGCATGGGTGAAGGCGTGATCGATCTCGAGGCCTTGCTGGCGCCGCTGGCCACCGGGGATGGCGGCGGCGAGGACCTGCGGCCCGACTATTCGCCGACCTCGCTCTACCAGCGCATCCGCACCCAGCGGAACGACGCCCGCGCCGGCGAGCGCGCGATGGATGGCGGCGACCCCGAGGCGAATCCCGCCGCGATCGCGACCGCCTGGCGGGAGGTGAAGAAGCTCGGCATCGAGGCGCTCTCGGGCAAATCCAAGGATTTCGAGATCGCCGCCTGGATGGCCGAGGCGCTGGTCCGCGTGGACGGGCTCGCCGGCCTTGCCGATGCTGCCGAGCTGATCGCCGGCCTGTGCAACGGCTTCTGGGAGACCGGCTTCCCGCGCCTTGACGACGAGGACGGGCTCGATGGCCGCGGCGCGCCCCTCGGCGGCCTGTCGGGGGAGGGGGCGGACGGGACGGTCATGGGCCCGATCCGCCGCTATCCGCTGTTCCTGCGCCCCGACGGGACGGAGTGCGACCTGTTCACCTGGCAGCGCGCCGAGGAGACGGCCGCGATCGCCGACGCCGAGCGCCGCAACGCCCGCCTGCAATCGGGCATCCCGGATTTCGACGCGCTGCAGAACGAGGCCCGGGCCGCGGTGCCCTCGCTGCGCGCCGCGGGGGCGGCGGCGAGCAAGGCGCTGGCGACCTGGACCGCGATGGATGCCGCCATCACCGCGCGCTTCGGCGGCGATGCGCCCTCCACCCGGCGCGTCTCGGAGGCCTTGCAGGCCATCATCGACATCAGCACGCGCATCGCCGGGGCCCCGGCCGAGTCCGCAGGCGCCGAGGAGGCGCAGGCCGGCACCGACGCGCCCGCCACCGCGGCCGCGGGTGGCGGCGGGGCCGCCGCGCCCGCGCCGCGCGCGGCCCGCACGCGGGAGGACGTGATCCGCCAGCTCGAGGAGATCGCCGAGTATTTCCGCAAGACCGAGCCGCACTCCCCGCTCGCCTTCACCCTGCAGGACGCGGCGCGGCGGGCGCGCATGCCGCTGACCGATCTGCTCGCCGAGGTGCTGCCCGACCCCTCGACGCGGCGTCAGTTGCTGACGACCCTCGGCATCCACGTCCCGGAAGGCGAATAGGCGGCCGGCGCGGCGCGCGGGCGAGGGGGGCTGGGCGGACCCGCCCGGCCCGGCGCGGATTCTCGGAGCGGAATCGGTCCGTTCGCGCTAATCTGATCGGGCGCGAGCACGGGCGCCGGTGTGATCCGGATGCGTTGACCCGGATCAGGCTGGGTGCGTAATCTTCGTGCGAACCGAAACCCTTGGGGCACGGACCTCGCCCGCAGGAGGAAGCTTCATGAGCAGCGTGCACGACAAGCTCGCGCGGGTCCGCAAGCCGCGCGTCCACATCACCTACGAGGTCGAGACCGAAGGCGCGCAGATCGAGCGCGAACTGCCCTTCGTGATGGGCATCATGGGCGACTTCGCCGGCGACCCGAGCGAGCCGCTGCGGCCGCTCGCCGAGCGGAAGTTCGTCCAGATCGACCGCGACAACTTCAACGACGTCATGGCGCGCATCCAGCCCGGGCTGAACATCCGGGTGAAGAACACGCTCGCCGGCGACGACAGCGAGATGGCGGTCAGCCTCAAGTTCCGCTCCATCGAGGATTTCGAGCCCGCCCGGGTGGCCGAGCAGGTGCCGGCGCTGAAGGCGATGCTCGAGACGCGCGCCAAGCTGCGCGACCTGATGTCCAAGGTGGACCGTTCCGACGAGCTCGAGGGGCTGCTCGAGCAGGTCCTGCAGGACAAGGAAAAGCTGGACAAGCTGTCGGCCGAGCTCGGCCTCGACAAGAAGGAGGGCTGAGGCATGAGCCAGACCCAGTCGCAGCCCGCGGGCGCGACGACGACGACCGAGGCGGAAGGCGGGCTCGGCCTGCTCGACCAGGTCATCGGCGCCACCAAGCAGACCGAGAAGGACCGGGCGCAGGACCTGATCAAGGCGCTGACCGAGGAGGCGCTGAAGGGCACCGTGACCTTCAGCCGCAACCTCCAGCAGACCTTCGACCGCGCCATCGCCGCGATCGACGCCAAGGTCAGCGAGCAGCTCAACCAGATCATGCACCACGAGCGGTTCAGCAAGCTCGAGGGCTCCTGGCGCGGCCTGCACTACCTGGTGATGAACAGCGAGACCGGCGCCTCGCTGAAGCTGCGCCTCCTGCAGATCAGCAAGCGCGAGCTCTCGCGCGACCTGCAGCGCGCGGTCGAGTTCGACCAGTCGCAGCTCTTCAAGAAGATCTACGAGAACGAGTTCGGCACCCCGGGCGGCGAGCCCTATGCCGCGCTGATCGGCGACTACGAGTGGACGAACCACCCGGACGATGTCGAGACGCTGCGCCTGATGTCCTCGGTCGCCGCGGCCTCCTTCGCGCCCTTCATCTCGGCGGCCTCCGCCCAGATGTTCGGCATGAACGACTTCCGCGAGCTCTCGAAGCCGCGCGACCTCGCCAAGATCTTCGAGACGGCGGAATACACGAAGTGGCGCTCGCTGCGCGAGACCGAGGACAGCCGCTTCCTCGCCCTGGTCATGCCGCGCACCATCGCGCGCCTGCCTTACGGCTCGGCCACCGTGCCGGTCGAGGAGTTCGCCTACGAGGAAGCGCCCTATGACGCCAACGGCAAGCCGATGGCGATGGAGCACGAGCACTACTGCTGGATGAACGCCGCCTATGTCATGGGCGCGCGCCTGACCGACGCCTTCGCGCAGTACGGCTTCTGCGTCGCGATCCGCGGCGCGGAGGGCGGCGGCAAGGTCTCCAACCTGCCGACGCATGTCTTCACCTCCGACGACGGCGACACCGACACCAAGTGCCCGACCGAGATCGGCATCACCGACCGGCGCGAGGCGGAACTCTCGGGCCTCGGCTTCCTGCCGCTCTGCCATTACAAGAACACCGACTACTCCGTGTTCTTCGGCGCGCAATCCGTGCAGAAGCCGAAGAAGTACGACCGGCCGGAAGCCACCGCGAACGCGGCCATCTCGGCGCGCCTGCCCTACCTGATGGCGACGTCGCGCTTCGCGCACTTCCTCAAGGTGATGGCGCGCGACAAGATCGGCTCCTTCATGGAGGCGTCCGACGTCGAATCCTGGCTGAACCGCTGGATCCGCAACTACGTGAACTCCAACCAGCAGGCCGACCAGGAGACCAAGGCGCGCTACCCGCTGCGCGAGGCCAAGGTCGAGGTCAAGGAAGTCCCGGGCAAGCCCGGGGTCTACAACGCGGTCGCCTATCTGCGCCCGTGGCTGCAGATGGAGGAACTCTCGACCTCGATGCGCATGGTCGCGCGCATCCCGCAGAAGGCCTGACGCGACGGCGGGCGGGCAGGGGAGAGCGGCGTGGCGCCACGGCCGCACGACACCGACCCGCCCGCGGCGTTGCGCGCCGTGGTGCTCTCCGGCCGCTTCCTCGGCCGCGGCGCCGATGCCGCGGGCGCGGAGCGGCTGGCCGCCTTCATCGCCGGCTCCTCGGCCGCCGCGGCTCTCGCCGAGTGGTTCGGCGAAGGGCTCGGCCGGATCATCGCCCATGACGGCACCCCCGCGGGCCGCAAGGAGGCGATGGCGCGGCTCGAGGAGGCGGTGGACCGCGACATCGCCGCCCTCGACCGGTTGATCGGCGCGCAGCTCGACGCCGTCCTGCACCATGAGAGGCTGCGCCGCCTCGAGGGAAGCTGGCGCGCCCTGCACTGGCTGATCGAGCGCATCCCCTTCGGCGCGCGCATCAAGGCGCGGGTCTTCACCGCCCGCTGGGCCGAGCTCTGCCGCGACTTCGAGCGCGCCATCGAGTTCGACCAGTCCGCCCTCTTCAAGCAGGTCTATGAGGGCGAGTTCGGCACGCCGGGCGGCGAGCCCTTCGGCATGCTGGTCGCCGACTACGAGGTGCGCCACGCCCCCGGCCCGGGCAGCCCGACGGATGACGTGGCCGGGCTCGACGGCCTCGCCGGCGTCGCGGCCGCGGCCTTCGCCCCGGCGGTGATCGCGGCCCATCCCGCGCTCTTCGGCTTCGACACCTGGGGCGCGGTGAACGCCTCCTCCGACCTGACCGACGTGCTGCGCTCGGCCGACCGCACGCGCTGGCGCTCGCTGCAGGGGCGGGAGGACAGCCGCTTCCTCGCCGTGGTGCTGCCGCGCACGCTCGGCCGCGTGCCCTGGCCCGACGATGCGACGCGCGCCGACGGCTTTCGCTACCGCGAATACGCGCCGGGACCCGAGGACCGCGTCTGGATGAGCCCCGCCTATGCGCTCGCCGCCGCAGCCGTGCGCGCCTTCGCCCGCGCCGCCTGGCCCGCCGATGTGCGCGGGGCCACCATCTCGCACGAGGCCTCGGGCGGCGTGATCGAGAACCTGCCCGCCGAGCGCCTGCCCGGCGACCCGCGCGCCGGGACGCTGCGCCCGCCGACCGAGGTGATGCTGACCGACGACCAGGAACGCCAGGCGGTCGAGGCCGGCTTCGTGCCCTTCATCGGGCTCGAGATGCTGCCCGAAGGCTCCTTCGCCGCCACGCCCTCCATCCACCGCCCGCCGCGCATGACGGGGGAGACGGCGATGGCCGCGAACGCGAACCAGCGCCTTTCCGCGCAGTTCAACGCCATGCTCTGCGTCAGCCGCTTCGCCCATTGCGTGAAGCTGATGGGGCGCGACATGGTGGGCTCCTTCCGCACGGCCGACGAGATCCAGCGCCGGCTGCACAAATGGCTGCTCGGCTTCACCAACATCTCCTCGGGCGGCGGCGCGGCCGGGGCGAAATACCCGCTGCGCGACGCGCGGGTGGACGTGGTGGAGAAGCCGGGCCAGCCCGGCGTGTTCGGCTGCATCATCCAGTTGCAGCCGCACTACCAGTTGGATGAGGTGGGGGCGGCCTTCCGCCTCGTGACGGATCTCCAGGCGGCGAGGCAAGCGGCATGACCACGGCAGGCGACGCGTTCAGGGCGGGCGACATCAACGGCGCGGTGGCGGCCGCGACGGCGGCGGTCAAGGCCGCCCCGCGCGACGCCGGGGCGCGCTGGGTGCTCGCCGAGATGCTGCTCTTCGCCGGGGAGTTCGAGCGCGCCGACCGCGCCCTCGACGCCGTGATCGAGGAGACGCCCCTGCCCACGGTGATGGAGTTCCGCCAGCTCCTGCGCGCCGAGGTGACGCGCCGCCAGGTCCTCGGCGAGGGGCGCGTGCCGAAGTTCCAGGGCGATGACCCGACCGAGGCGCAGAAGGCCGCCGCCCGCGCGGTGACGCTGCTGCGCGCCGGCGATGGCGCGGGCGCCGCCGCCGCGGCCGCCGAGGTCGAGGCGCTGCGGCCGCGCGTCGCCGGGCGCCTCGGCGATGCCGCCTTCGACGACATGCGCGACGCCGACGACGTCTTCGCCGCCATGATCGAGGTCTATACCCTCTCGGGCGAATACATGTGGGTGCCGACCGAGCGCCTGCGCGCGCTCTCCTTCGACGCGCCGAAGCGCCCGCGCGACCTCTACTGGCGGCGCTGCTCGATCGAGATGAAGGACGGCCAGGAAGGCGTCGTCTACATCCCGGCGATCTACGGCTGGACGGCCAAGGACGCGCCGGACCCGCTGCGCCTCGGCCGCGGCACGGAATGGATGGAGGATGGCGGCCTCGTGCGCGGCCTCGGCCTGCGCGAGTTCCTCGTCGGAGAGGACGCGAAGACGGCGGCCGAACTGACCGACCTGACCTTCGACTGAGCCGCCCGCGCCGCACGCCATGAACACCGCGCCGTTGCCCCCGCAGCGCCCGGCCGTCCCGGTATAGGGGCGCGGCGATGAGCGACAACCGCGCCAGCGCGCGCATCCGCCTGCCGCTGCTCGACCGGCTGCTCGACGCCGACCCCGACAGCCCGCGCGACCCGCCGCTGTCGCAGGCGCTGGCGGTGGACATGCTGCGCCTTGCGGTGCGGCGCGATCTCGAGGCGCTGCTGAACGCGCGCCGCCGCCGCCTGCCGCTGCCGCCGGGCCTGACGGAACTGCCGGTCTCCCCGATCGGCTACGGCGTGCCCGACCCCACAGCCGGCAGCTTCACCGAGGAGGAGCGCCGCAGCGCCCTCTCGCGCGAGATCCAGGCCACCATCGCGCGCTTCGAGCCGCGCCTGACCGATGTGCGCGTCCAGCTCAGGAAGGAGGAGACGGAATCCATCGACCGCGTGCTGCGGCTGCGGATCGAGGCGATCCTGCGCACCGACCCGGTGCCCGAGCACATCTCCTTCGAGACGGTGGTGCGCCCGACCACCCTCGACGTGGCGGTGACGGAGGACTGAGCCGTGTCGGAATCGCTCCTCCCCTACTACAACCGGGAACTGCGCTCGATCCGCAAGCTCGCGGGCGAGTTCGCCGACGCCTATCCCAAGGTCGCCGCGCGCCTGCGCATCACGCCCGAGGCGGTGGACGACCCCTATGTCGAGCGCCTGCTCGAAGGGGTCGCCTTCATCGCCGCGCGGGTGCAGCAGCGCCTCGACGACGAGCTGCCCGAGTTCAGCGAGACGCTGCTCGACATGCTGGCGCCGCAGCTCCTCTCGCCGGTGCCCTCGATGACGACGCTGAAGGTGCATTCCCCGCCCGACGCGCAGGGGCCGGTGCGCGTGCCGCGCGGCCTGATGGTCGAGACCGAGCCCGTGCGCGGCGAGCCCGTGCGCTTCACCACCTGCCACGACGTCACCGTCTGGCCGCTGGCGGTGGAGGCGGTGCGGCTCTCGGGCCTGCCGATCGTCGCGCCGGCCAATCCGCGCGTGCAGGGGGCGATGGCGGTGCTGCGCCTGAGCCTGCGCGTGACCACGCCGGACCTGCCCTTCTCCCGCCTCGGCCTCGACCGTCTGCGGCTGCATCTGCGCGGCGTCGGCGCGCAGCCCGCGCTGCTGCACGAGCTGCTCTGCACCTCGACCCTCGGCGTCGCGCTCGCCGACAGCCCGGTGGACCCGCGCCCGACGCTGCTCGGCCCCGAGGCGCTCGAGCCCGCCGGCTTCGCGGCGGAGGAGGCGGCGCTGCCCTGGCCGAGCCGTTCCTTCGCCGGCTACCGCCTGCTGACCGAATGGTTCGCCTTCCCGGAGAAGTTCCTCTACCTCGACCTCACCGGGCTCGAGGCGCGCACGCTGCTGCAGGAGAGCGACAGGCTCGACGTCTTCATCTACCTCTCGCGCGCCATGCCGGAACTGGAGCGCATGCTCGGCGCGGAGGACATCGCGCTCGGCTGCACGCCGGCGGTCAACCTCTTCCCCCAGCGCTGCGAGCCCATCGCGCTCGACGGCACGCAGTCCGAATGGATGGTGGTGCCCGATGCCCGCCGTCCCGGCGCGCTCGAGATCTACGCCGTGGACAGCGTGCGCGAGAGCCGCCCGGATGGGCGCCGCCGCCAGGTGCTGCCCTTCTACCGCCTTGGGCGCGTGGACCAGGACGAGGCGAACACGGCCGAGGTCAACTACGTGACCTTCCGCCGCGGCGCGACGCCGCCGGTCACCGGCACCCAGACCTGGATCGAGCTGCGCGACGAGGCCTACGACCCCGCCCAGCCCGCCGAGGGCGTGCTGACGGTCGAGGCGCTGTGCTGCAACCGGGACCTGCCTGCGCTGCTGCCCTTCGGCGCCGGCCAGCCGCGGCTGCGCGTCGCGCAGGGCGGCGCGCCGGTCTCGATGGTGGACTGCATCTCCCCGCCCACGCCCACGCTGCGCCCGCGGCTGAACGACCGCGGCGCCTGGCGGCTGATATCGCATCTCGCGCTCAACCACCTCTCGGTGACGGGCGGCGAATCCGGCGCCTCCGCGCTGCGCGAGATCCTGCGCCTGCACGACCTGCGCGATACCGCCGAGACGCGCGCCGCCCTCGCCGCGCTCGTCGCCGTCGAGACGAAGCCCGGCGTGGCGCGCGTGCCGGGCGGGCGCGCCGGGGCCTTCGTGCGCGGCCTCGACGTGACGCTGACCTTCGACGCGCAGGCCTGGCAGTCGGCGGGCCTCTACCCGCTCGCCCAGATCCTCGAACGCTTCCTCGCGCTGCAGGTCTCGGTCAACGCCTTCTCCCGAACGCTGGTGGCGCTGCGCGGCCGGCCCGGGCTGGTGGCGCGCTTCGCCCCGCGCAGCGGCACGCGGATGCTGCTGTGAGCGGGCCCGAGACCCCGGCATCCGGCGCCGAGCCGCCGCCATCCGATCCGGCCCCGGAAGCCGAGGCGCCGCCCGCGCTGCCGGACATCGCGGCGATGGCGGTCGCGACGGAGGAGGCCGCCGCCGCGACCCGCCCGCCGCCCGAGCCGCCGCCTTCCCCGGTGCTGATCGCCCTCAGCCCGGTCGAGCGCCTGCGCCGCGAGCCGGCGCGCTTCGACATCGACCAGGCGGCGATGATCGCCCTCGCCGCCTCCGGCCTGCCGCGCGACGAGCCCGAGGAACTCCGCCTGCGCACCGGCACGCGCCTCGCCATGCCCGGCGGCGCGGTCCTCGCGGCGAAGCCGGCCGAGGGCGAGCTCACGCTCGGCACCTTCGGGCTGACGGGCGCGGGCGGCGCGCTGCCGCGCCACCATTCGGCGATGGTCGCGGCCGAGCAGCGCAAGCGGTCGCTCGCGCTGCACGCCTTCCTCGACATGCTCGGCCGCCGCACCACCGGCCTCTATGTGAAGGCGGGCGCGAAATACCGGCCGACCCGCAACCCCGAGCCGACCGAGCGCGCCCTCTCGGCCGCCATCGGCATGGCCACGCCCCATCTCGTGGACCGGCTGCGGCTGCCGAAGCAAGCGCTGCTCTATCACGCGGGCAACCTCGCCGCCCGCAGCCGCAGCGCCGAGCGCCTGCGGGCCATGCTCGAGGCCGAGACCGGCCGGCGCGTCGAGATCGAGGAGTTCGCCGGCGGCTTCATCCGCCTGCCCGAGAGCGAGCAGACACGGCTGCCGAAGGGGCGGGACGCGCCGCAGCATGCCGCGCTCGGCGTCTCGGCCGCGGCCGGTGCGCAGGTCTGGGACCCGCAGGCGCGGCTGATCATCCGCTTCGGCCCGCTCGGCCGCGCCGAGTTCGAATCGCTGCTGCCGGGCACGCCGGCCTGGCTGCGCATCACGCAGCTCGCGCGGCTCTTCGTCGGCCCGGATACCGCCTTCGCCGTCAACCTAGTGCTGCGCGCCGATGAGGTGCCCGCCGCGAACCTCGCCGCCGGCGCGCGGCTCGGCTGGACCTCCTGGATGGGCGCCTCGCGGCCGCGCCGCAAGGATGCGCGCGACGCGCTGTTCGAACCGCGCGAGGTCGTGTGACCGGCCCGCCGCCTCCCCTTCCGTGAAGGCCCCAGCCCGATGAGCGACGCGAAGTCCCGATACGGCGCCGCGGATGTCCGCTACGTCTCCGCCTTCCAGCCCGAGGCGGCGCCGCCGATGCTGCGCTATGCGCTCGCCGTCGCCGACACTGTCTGGAACCCCGCCGACCCGGAGCGCCTGACCGTGCTCGACATCGGCTGCGGGCGCGGCGTGACCGCGGCGCTGCTCGCCGCGGCCAATCCGGGCTGGGAGGTGATCGGCCTCGACCTCCAGCCCGCCCATGTCGCCGAGGCGCGCGAACTCGCCGCCGCCGCCGGCCTGCCCAATCTCCGCTTCCTCGAGGCCGACCTCGCCGAGCCCACCGAGGAGGGCTGGGCGCGCCTGCTGCCCGAGGTGGATGTCGTCATCTGCTACGGCGTCTGGACCTGGGTGCCCGACATCGTGCGGGAGGGCATCCTCCGCCTGCTCAAGAGCCGGGTGAAGGCCGGCGGCGTCGTGCTGATGGGTTACAACGCGCTGCCCGGCTTCGCGGACTGCATCGTGCTGCAGCGGCTGATGGACGACATCGCGCGCGCCGTCAGCGGCACGCCGGAGGAGCGGGGCAGCGCCGCGCTCGAGGCCATCGCCGCGCTGCGCGCCGCCGGCGCGAGCTACCTGCCCGAGGACGCCGTGTTCGAACGGCTGGTGAAGGCCGCGAGACGCGCGCCCGCCTACATGGTGCATGAATGGCTGACGAGCTTCTGGCGGCCCGTTTTCCATGCCGACCTCGCGCGGGAGATGACGCGCGCGCGGCTCGACTACGGCGGCACCGCCAATCCGGGCCGCAGCCTGCCCGCGCTGCAACTGAGCCCGGAGCAGCGCGAGGCCGTCGCCGCCCTGCCCGAGGGTGTCCCGCGCGAGACGCTCAGCGACCTCTTCATCGGCCGCCGCTTCCGCACCGACATCTTCGTGCGCGGCCGCCGCCCGGGCGGGCGCCGCATGCTCGCCGGGCTGCGCCTGATGCCCAACGCCGCGCCCGAGGCCATGGAGATCGAGGTGCCGACGAAGGTCGGCCCGGCCGTGCTGCCGCCCGAGATCGTCGCGCCCATCGCCGCCGCCTTCGCCAAGGGGCCGCAGCGGATGGGCGACATCGCCGCGCTGCCCGAACTGCGCGAGCTGAACGCCGCCGAACTTGCGGTGATGCTGGTCGAGAGCCACAGCGCCCTGCCCATGTGGCGGGACGTACCCGGCCCCGGCCCGGCCACCGCGGCCGCCCGGCGCTGCACGGCGGCGCTGCTCGACGCCTTCGCGCGGGAGGGGGTGGCCACGGGCGTCTTCGGCGCGCCGGTGCCCGCCCTCGGCTCCGCGATCGTCGCCACCACCTCGGACCTCGCGGTGATCGCCGCGCTGCAGGACGGCGTCGCGGCGGAGCCGGCCGCGCTCGCCGAACGGCTGCTGGATGCGGGCGCACCACCGGATGTCAGGGCGCAGGGGATCGAGGCGATCACCCGCCTTCTGGACCGCCGGCTCTTCGCCTGGCGCATGATGGGGCTGGTGTGAACCGCTTCGGATGCGGCGCCCCGCCCGTGCTGCTATACAACCGAAGATCGAAGGAGGTCCGCCCATGACCCGCTCGCTTCTCGTCGCCGGCGCCGCCGCGCTCGCGCTCTTCGCCGGCACCCCGGCAGGCTTCGCCCAGTCCGACCCCGCCGCGCTGCAGCTCATCGAACGCCTCCGCCCGCAGTCCGGCGGGCAGACCCGCGGCATCCGCGTCCCCGGGGCGCCCGGCAGCGCGCCCGCCGACAGCGCGCCGGTCCAGCCCGCCCCCGTCTTCGGCCAGCCGCCCGCGAGCCAGCCGCCCGCCGCGGTGGCGGGGCCGGGGGCGCCCGCCACCTCCGTGCCCAGCACCTCGCGCCCCTCGCAGGCGGTGGCCCGCCCGCCGATGCGCGAGACCACCTCGGACCTGCCCTCGGCCTCGATCACGGTGAACTTCCCGACCGGCTCCTGGGCCATCTCCCCGGCGGCCGAACGCGCGCTCGCCCCGCTCGGCCGGGCGCTCACCTCGCAGGAACTCGCCGGCTACCGCTTCCGCATCGAGGGCCATACCGACACGGTCGGCAGCGCCGAGGCCAACCAGATCCTGTCCGAGCGCCGCGCCGCGGCGGTGCGCGACTACCTGATCAACAAGTTCGGCGTGGATCCTGCGCGCCTCGTCGCCGTCGGGCTCGGGCAGACGCAGCTCCTGGTGCCGACGCCGGACAACACCCCGAACGCGCAGAACCGCCGCGTGCAGGTGGTCAACATCGGCGGCTGACGGGCCGGGCGTGACCGACCCGGACGCGACCGTCCGGCTGCCGCCGCGCACCGCACCCGCGGGCGCGGCGCCGGCCGCGGCGCGCGGGCCGGCGCGGCGCGGCGCGCCCTGGATCATCGGCCTCGCCGGCCTTGTGCTCGCGGCCGGGGCGGGAGGGATCGCGGCCTGGATGTGGCTCGCGCCCGCACCGCCGGCCGAGCCGCCCTCCAAGCCCGAACCGCCGGCCGTCGCGAGCCCGGCGCCCCCCGCGCCGTCGCCTTCGCCCGCGCCGGTCGCGCGCCTTCCGGTCCCCACGCCGGTGCCCGTGCCGGTTCCGGCGCGCCCGCCGGCCGAGCTGGACCTGCCGCGCCTCGCCTCCGAGGAGGCGATCCGCGAGCACCGTGCGACGGCGCCGACCTTGTTCCGCCTTGCGGAGAATCCGCGCGTCTTCGTCGTGGATTTCCCCGGCCTCGACAGCCAGGGCGCCACCTTCAACCGCGCCGCCGCGCTGATCGAGAAGGCCGGGCAGCCGCGCGACCGGGTGCTCGACGACGCGGCGCTCGCCGCCGCCATCGCGCGCAGCGGGGACACCGCGGCGACCTACTACTACGGCCACAACTACCGCGGCCGCGACCTCGAACGCTTCTTCGCCCTCGCCGAGCGCGACGGCATCGCGCTGAACGAGCAGGAACGCTGGCTGCGCGGCCAGCTCGCGCGCATCCGCGCCGTGCTGCCGCCGGGGGAGGAGTATGCGGTCATCTCCGTGCCCGGCGTCGAGCCGCGCGTGGATGCCAAGATGCGCCAGGCCATCCTGCATCACGAGATCGGCCACGGGCACTTCTTCACCAACCCCGCCTTCGCCCGGCATGTGATGGAGGTCTGGCGCGACGTCTTCACCGAGCAGGAGCGCGCCCGATTCCGCGCCTTCCTCGAACGCGAGGGCTACGACCCGACGCTCGAGGAGGTGATGGTCAACGAGGCCATGGCCTATCTGCTCTACACGCCCGATGCGCGCTTCTTCTCGCCCGCCCATGTGGGGCTCGACGATGCGCGGGCGGAGGAACTGCGCGCGGCGCTGCGGGTGCGCGCGCCGCGCTGATACCCTGCGGACAAGGGAAAGACGTTTGTCCGCCGGGTAACAGGATCCGGTTCCGCGCACGGCCGCCCCGCCGGCCCCGCGCGCCATACCAGCGGGCGAAAGGTCAAACCTGTCGCCCGCTGGCATGATTCGCGGCGGACCAGGGATCGCCCGCCGTCCGCGGGTTTTCGGGACCTGGTTCGGCGCACGGCCGCGCCGCCGGCCCGGCGCCGTCCGCGCAGCCCAAGGGCTATCCGATCTTGGCTCAACCCGGGCGCGGCACGCGGGAGAGCAGGTCGAGCAGCGCGGCCCAGTGCCGTTCCGCCGCCACCGGGTCGAAGCCCCCGGAATCCGGCTGGGCGAAGCCGTGATGCGTGCCGGCGTAGCGCTCGATGCGGTGCGTGGCGCCGCTTGCCGCCATGGCCTGCGCCACCGCCTCCGGCACGCCCGCGGGCACATAGGGGTCGTGCTCGGCGAAGCAGAGATACGCCTCGCCGCCCGTGATGCGCGGCAGCCAGAGATGCGGGCTGTCCGCCGCCTCGGTCACCATGCGCGTGCCGTAGAACGAGGCCGCGGCGACGATGCGCGCCGGTTGCTCCGCCAGCGCCTGCAGCGCGAAGCGGCCCGACATGCAATAGCCCACCGCCGCGCCGGGCCGCGCCGGCGAGACGCCGAGCGCATCCAGCATGGCCGGCAGGTCCGCGCGGAACTCGGCATGCCCATAGGCGCGCGCGAGGGAGAAGATCCGCTCGCGCTCCGCGTCGCCCTCCCGGCTGAAGGCGGCGCGGTCGAAGCCGACCTCGCGCAGGGCGCGCCAGTAGAGGTTGGGCAGCAGCGCCCGGTAGCCCGCCGCGGCCAGCCGCGCGGCCATGCCGTGCAGCGCCGGCCGCACCCCCGGCGCGTCCATCAGCACCAGCACCGCGGGCGCGGCGTCCGGTCGGTCCTCGGGCGCGTAGAGATGCGCGTTGATCGCCCCGCCCGGCGCCGGGATGTCGAGTGCGCGTGCCGTGATCGCCATTCCGTCCCTCCGTCGCCGCGCCGTCAGCGGCGCGCGACCGTCTCCACGACAACCGGGCGGATGATCACGCGCGTCCCGGTGGCGCGCGCGTTGCGCAGCGCCGCGGCCAGCGCCGCGACATAGTCCGCTTGGCGCTCCACCACCGGCCGCGTCGCGCCGAAGAGCGGCCGGTCGGAGGCGATGACCACGGCGAGGTCCGTCCCGTAGGGCTCGTCCACGATCCAGCCCGGGAAACTGCCCTGCGGCTCGCCCAGGCGGATCTGCGCGCCGGCCTGCTGCAGCGCCGATGGCACCAGGTTCGCGACCTCGCCCGAATGCATGAAGTAGGCGACGTAGAGATGCGCCGGCCAGTCGGGCATCACCACGTCGAGCCGCATCAGCTCGTCCTTCTGCAGTGGCAGGCGGCCGACGACGGAGACGGAGGGCGGCGCGCCGGGCGGGCCCAGGAAGGGCCGCAGCAGGTCGAGCGCCTCGCAGAAGGCGCCGTCGAAGGGCGTGAGCGAGAGCCGCGCCGCATCCTCCGGCACGCCGCGCTGCGCCAGCGCGGCGCGCACGGAGGGCTCGTCCGAGCGGCGGACCACGCCGGTCAGGGTCAGGGTGCGGTCGGTCGCCGACCAGGCGATGAGCGAGCAGGGGGTGGAGAAGGCGATGGCCTGCGCCGCGGCGCGCAGGTCGAGCCTCGCGATCCGGTCGCGCTCGGCCTGCTGGCGCGCGGCCTCCTCGCGCGCGAGGCGATCGCGCTCGGCCTGTTCGCGGGCGAGCCGCTCCGCCTCCTGCCGTGCGGCCTGCTCGCGCGCGAGACGGTCGCGTTCCGCCGCCTCGCGGGCCAGCCGCTCGCGCTCGGCCTGTTCGCGGGCAAGCCGCTCCGCCTCCTGCCGTGCGGCCTGCTCGCGCGCGAGACGGTCGCGTTCGGCCGCCTCGCGGGCCAGCCGATCGCGCTCGGCGGCCTCGCGGGCGAGGCGTTCGCGTTCGGCCTGCTCGCGCTCGGCCTGCTGGCGCGCCTGCTGCTCGCGCGCGATGCGGTCGCGCTCGGCGGCCTCGCGCGCGGCCTGCTCGGCGGCCAGACGCTCTCGCTGCGCCTGCTCGCGGGCCGCCTGGTCGCGCGCGGCGGCCTCGCGCTCGGCGGCGAGGCGGGCGGCCTGCTCGGCGGCGGCGCGCTCCTGCGCCGCGCGGGCCTGCGCCTCGGCCAGCCGCTGGGCCTCGGCGGCGGCGCGCTCACGCTCGGCGGCGTCGCGCGCGGCCTGGGCCTGCGCCTCGGCCTGGCGCTGCAACTGGGCGGCGGCGGCTGCGCGCTCGCGCTCTGCGGCCTCGCGGACGGCGGCTTCCTGCGCGAGCTGGGCCTGCCGCGCCTGATCGGCCGCCTCGCGCGCGAGCCGTTCCTGGCGTTCGCGCTCGGCGATCGCGGGGTCGGGCCCAGCGCCTGGCCCCATCACGAAGTACCAGCCGGCGACGAGCGCGACGATCAGCGCCGCCGCGCCGCCCGCGATCAGCGCGACCGGCGCGCCGCGGCCGGCTGGCGGGGCCGCGCCGGGGCCGGGGCGACCGCCCGGCGGGGGCTCATGCATCGTCCCCCCGGCCGGCGGGCGGCCGGCGACGATGGTCGCATCCTCGTTCAGCCCGGGCAGGCCGGGCAGGCCGGCGGTCGGGGCGGCCTGCCCCGCGGCGGCGTTGCGGATCGCCTCCGCGAACTCGGCGGCGGAGGCGAAGCGGTCCTCGGGCCGCTTGGCCAGCGCGCGGGCGATCACCGCGTCGAAGCCGCGCGGCGTGGTGACCGAAAGCTGCGAGGGCGGCGGCGGCTCGGTGTGCAGCGCCTTGTGCATCACGGCGGAGAAGCCGCCCTCGAAGGGCTTCTCCCCGGTCAGCAGCTGGTAGAGCATCACGCCCGCGGCCCAGATGTCGGCGCGCAGATCCACCGGCTCGCCGCGGAACTGCTCGGGCGCCATGTAGGAGGGCGTGCCGATCAGCGTGCCCACCTGCGTCATGGACGAGTTCTCAAGCCGGGCGATGCCGAAATCGGCGATCTTCACCTGCCCGTCGGTGGTCAGCATGATGTTGCCGGGCTTGATGTCCCGGTGCACCACGCCGCGCTGGTGCGAATACTGCAGCGCCGCGCAGACCTCGCTCATGATCCGCACGATCTCGGGGATGGTGAAGCGCTCGTGGCGGTCGAGCCGGCCCTTGAGGCTGCCGCCCTCGACCAGCTCCATCACGATCCAGGCCTGGGTCGCGTTCTCCCCGTAGTCGTAGACGCCGACGATGTTGGGGTGGGAGAGGCGGCCCGCCGCCTGCGCCTCGCGCCGGAAGCGGGCATGGGCCTCGACAGCCTCGGGGTCGTTCTCGCTCGGGCGGTTGACGACCTTGATGGCCACGCGGCGCTCGATGATGCGGTCCACCGCGTCATAGACCGTGCCCATCGCGCCGGCGCCGAGCGTGCCCCGCACCTCGTATTTCTGGTTCAGCTCCGGTGGCAGCATGGACCTTCGGCGTCTCCGGCTCGCGGCATCCGCATCGCGCGGATGCTACAGCCCTTCCCCGCGGATGTCGTCAACGGCCTCGCCGGCAAGGCGCGGCATGCGATCCGCCTCACCCGCCGCGGGCCGGGGCCGCCATCGCCGCGCGCGGCCCCGCGCCGCCCTCTCGCCGCCCGTCGCCGATCAGCACGAAGGGCGCCCAGTAGTAGGGATGCGCGAAGGCGGCCGGCAGCGCCCGCCCGGCCTCCTCGAGCATCAGCAGCTGCGCCCCGCGCAGCGCCGCCGCCGAGGCCGCGCCGGCCTGCTGGCGCCGCAGCGTGTCGGCCACGGTCAGCGCGGCGGCGGCGTCGTCCACCGCCCAGTGCGTGACCATCAGCCCGCGGGCGCCGGCATAGAAGAAGGCGCGCGCGAGGCCCGACAGCGCCTCGCCCCCGCCCTCGCCGCCGGGCCCGCCGGTGTTGCAGGCCGAGAGGATCACGAGATCGGCGTCCATCTTCAGGTCCAGCACCTCGCTCGCCTTCAGGAAGGCGGGATCGGCCGAGGGCGCCCCGCCCGGCGCCGAGGCCACGACCGATGGCTCGGCGAGGCAGGAGAGTTCGCCCGGCAGCAGCGCATGGGTCGCGAGATGCACGATGCGGTACTGGTCCAGCCGCTGCCGCCGCAGATTCGCGATGGTGAATTCCGCCCCCAGGATCGCGCGGTCCGGCGCGGCGCCGAGCAGCTGGCGCGAGGCCAGCACCTCCGCCCGCGTGCCCGGCAGGCGCCCGAGGCCGGTGGCCAGCCGGGCATCCGGCCCGCAGCGGCCGGGCGGGAAGGAGCGGGCGAACTGCGCCGCGCTCGGCGGCACGAAATCCCCGAAGCCGATATAGGGCAGGGGGGCGGCCGAGCCCGTCCCGGCCGCGCGCAGCGTGACCAGCGTCTGCGGGCTCGGCACATGCGTGATGGCGTGGCGGCGGATCAGCCAGGAGGCCTGCGCGAGCGCCTCCGGCCCCGCGGGTGCTTCGAGCAGCAGGCCGAAGGGCAGGGCGAGCAGCGGCCCGTCCGGGGCCACGACGAGCGTCGCCGCGCCGTCGAGCAGCGGCGCGAGCGGGGCCACCAGCAGCCGGTGCAGCTCATGCGCCGCCGCGGTGTCGAAGCGCGGCACGCCGCCCGGGCCGATCTCGGCCGAGCGCCGCACGCGCCCGACCAGCGCCTCGACGTCCTGCTCGCCCACCGGCACGCGCTGCGCCTCCACCCGCCCCGCGCGCAGCGCGATGACGAAGCCCTCGCGCGGGCCGAACAGCATCGTCAGCAGCGCCTCGTCGCGCCCGAGCGCGCGCGCCACGCTGTCCGCATCCACCGCCGCGAGCAGGAGCTGGCGGTAGCCCGGCGCGGCGGAGGCGACCTGGCTCTCGGCCTCCGCCCGGCGCTGCTGCGCGGCGGCGATGCGCGCATCGAGCGCGGCGTTCTGCCCGGTCGCGGCGTCGCGCTCGGCGAAGAGTTCGCGCAGTTCGCGGTCGGCGTCCTGCAGGCTCCGCACCGCGCCCTGCACCGCCTGGTTGCCTTCCGACACGCCGAGCCGGGCCGAGGCCTGCTGCACGTAGCGCGCCGTGCTCGACCGCTGGGCGAGCTGGGCGGCGCCGAACATCTCGGCGCGCAGGGCGGCGGCGGCGGCCGGGTTGGCGGCGGCCTCGCGGTCGAGGGCGTCGAGATAGGGCACCACCAGCGCGACCGGCAGGCCGATCTGCCGCGCGCGCAGGATGGCCGCGCCGGCGCGGAAGGCGGCCAGCGCGTCCTCCCGCCGGCCCGTCCGCATCCGCTGCTGCCCGGCGAGGAAGAGCGTCACCGCCTCGGGCCGCTCGCCGGGTGCCGCGATGCTGAATCGCGTGGCCGCGCGTTCGAGCAGCGAGGCGGCGGCAGCGGTGCGGCCGAGGCTGATGTCGGCGCCGGCCTCGGTGCGCAGTGCCCGCCCCACCATCATGTTGGGCTCGAGCCCGGCGCGGCGCAGCACCAGCCGCGCCTCGGCGACCAGCGCCGGCGCCTCCGCCGCCCGGCCCGCGCGCGTCAGCGCCACCGCGCGGTTGCGCTTGGCCTCGGCAAGGCCGAGCACCGCCGACTGCGACACGGGATCGGCGACGAGGTCGGCGATCTCCTGCTCCCGCTGCGTCTGCGCCGCCATCGGCACATGCGTCGCGTAGCGCGCCTCGGCCTCCTGCAGCAGCCCGATGGCACGGACGGCATCGCCCGCGTTCAGCGCGTGCAGGCCGCGATAATGCAGCAGGCGCGCGGGCGTCACCGGGTCCGCCGCGCGCGGGGCCAGCGCGGCGGCGCGGTCGAGCAGCACCTGCGCCTCCGCCAGCCGCCGCTGGTTCGAGAGGTTGACCGCGAGATGCAGCATCGCCGTCGCTGTATTGGGGTTGTCCGCGCCAAGGACGCGCTCCTGCACGGCGAGCGCGGCGCGGTAGGCGTCCTCGGCGGCGGCGAAGTTCTCGGTCTGGTTGAGGTCGCGCCCGAGCGTCATGAGCTGCTCGTAGCGCCCGACATCGGCGGTGCCGAAAGCATCGGCCGAAAGGCGCGCGACCGCGAGCTCGAGCGCCGCCGAGCGCCCGCCCGCCGCGGCCACGCCCGTGCCCGGCCCGCGCCCGGCGGCGAGCCTCTCGATCACCGGCAGCGCCGTCGCCACGCCATCGGCCACCACCGGCCCGGAAGGGCCCGCCGTGACCAGTGCGACATGCGGCCAGCCACCGGCGCGCCGCGTGCAGGCGAGCAGCCGCGCCTCGCCGCCCCCGGCGATGGTGGTGCGGGTGGGCGGCGCGCAGGTCACGCGCTGGTCGAGCCATGTCCGCCACATCCCGCCCGCCGCCAGCGCATCGAGCTCCGCCGGGCCGGCGCTGCCCGAGAGTTCGAGCACCCGCGCCGCCGGCTGGGTCCAGCCGCCGCAGAACACCTCGCGCGCGCGCAGCACCGGCCGGTCGGCGGGCAGGCTGCGGCCGGGCTGGACCTGGCAGGCCTCGTTGCGGGCATCGGTGCCGGCCGGCTCGCCCGCCGTGGCGGTGGCGCCGCGCGTCACATAGGCGTCGGGCGGCGGCGCCGCGCAGGCGGCGAGGCAGGCCAGCGCGGCCGCGGCAAGCGAGGCGCGCATCGGCTCAGTAGTCCTCCTCGCTGACATTGGGCACCTGCACGTCGGGGTCGGTGATCCGGCCGCCGCCGATGCTGAGGTCCACCCGCTGCGGCGGCGCCTGCGGGATGGAGAGCACCTGGCTCGGCACCACGCAGTTGATCGAGGAGATGACGCAGTTGTTGATGCGGTAGCGCGTCAGCGTGCCCGAGGCCGCGGGCCGCGTCGTGTCGCCGAAGCGCGCCGCGGCGGGCCCGCCGATGACGACGCCGTTGACGTCCACGAACTGCCCGAACAGATCCGCCGAGCCGCCCGTGCCATGGATGCCGATGCGGCCGGCCGAGACGATCCTGCCTGTCGCGGCGCCGCCGTCGATCAGCAGGAAGACGGGGCTGCTTCCGGCATCGATGTTGATCGAGACCGCACCCGCCGGGGCGGCCGAGGCCGGGCCGAACTCGCCCGGCGCCTCGGTGTTCGGCATGCGCACCTGCGTGCGCTGCTGGTTGCGCGGCAGGCCGGGGATGTCCGGCTCGACCAGCGTGATCGGCTCTGGGCGGATGCCGCCCGCGCGGGTGTCGAAGACCACCGCGGGCAGCAGCCCGTCGCGCGGGCGCACGGCCATCACGCCCTGGGTGGCGATGCCCCCCGGCGCCGAGAAGGCGACCGCCCGGCCGATGACGAACAACCCGCCGTCCAGGTTCATCACCCCGGCGGCGTCCACGTCGAGCGTGCTGGCGATGAAGCCGCTCTCGCGCAGCGTGATGGCCCCGCCGGCGAGGCGGATGCTGTCGCTCGCGGCGAGGCCGCTGCGCTCGACCAGCATCCCGCCGCCGGTCTCGATCAGGATCGAGACCGGGTCCACCTGGAAGTCGCGCAGCAGCACCCCGCCGGCGGTCAGGCTCACGCGCCGGCCCGCGGTGATCTTGCCCGCGGTGAGCCGGGCCTCGCCGCCCGCCAGGACAGCGAGATCGGTCGCCGCGATCGCCTGGCCCGACAGCGCGAAGCCGCCGCCCGCCGTGAAGGACGCCGCGCCGCCGGACTGCACCAGCCCCGACAGCGCCATCTCCGCGCCCGAGAGCGCGGCCAGCGACGTGCCCGCCACGAGCGTGCCGGAGCTGTCGAGGGGGCCGCCGGCGGCGAGCCGCACCTCGCCCCCGCCAAGCGTGGTGCCGGTGAGGCCGAGGCCACCCCCGGCCGTCATGGCGAGCGTGCCGGCGACGCTGATCCCCGCCGCGCTCTGCAGCCCCGCGCCCGCCGTGAAGGCGGCATTGCCCGCGACCGCCAGCGTCCCGGCGAGCGTCATGGCCGCGCCCGCGCCGAAGGCCGCATCGCCCCCGATGCTCGCGCCCCCCGTGAAGGCGAGCGCGCCGCCTGCGGCGAGCCTCGCCTCACCGGTGGTGGCGAGCCCGCCCGCATAGGTGATGCCGCCCCCGGCCGTCAGGCTCGCCGTGCCCGGCCCGCCGCTGACGCTGATGCTGCCGCCGGCCGCGACCGTCATGCCCTGGTCGGTCGTGAGCGAGAGGCTGCCGACCGCCGAGACCGGCCCGCTGACGAGCAGCGGCAGCACGGTGTTGAGCGCGAGCACCGGCCCCGTCGCGGCGAGGCCGGCGAGTTCGATGAAGGCGTTGTCCTCCGGCAGGGTGATGCTGCTGCCATTGATCGCGAACTGCCCGGTGACGATCAGCGCGCCGGCTTCCTGCGTGACGGTGCCGCCGCTCTGGATCGCGACGCCGCCGCTGCCCTGGATCAGCCCGTCGAGCGAGACCGACGTGCCTTGCAGGATCACCGAGGCCGCGCCGATGCCACCAGCCGAGAGCGCGGCCCCGGCCGCGAGCCTGACGGTGGCCGGCGAGGCGATGCCGCTCGCGGCCAAGGCGCCGGCGGCGGCGATGTCCACCACGCCGGGCGCGCCGGCGGTGGGCAGCGTCCCGGCCGCGATCCCGCTCGCGGTGGCGAAGGTGTTGCCCGCAAGGCCCAGGCGGAAATCGCCCTGCGCCGTGCCGGTGACGGCCGCGACATCCAGCGCGCCGCCGGTCTGGCGCACGCTGCCGCCCGCCGCGCCCGGCTGCCCCGCAACCAGTTCCAGCGTCCCGACGCGCACGCTCGCGCCGTCGCGCAGCCGCACGTCGCCGGCGAGCACGATGTCCCCCGCGCTGCGCGTGCTGCCGTCCGAGCCGATGCGCAGCCGCAGCGCCCCCGGCGCGTCGAGACCCGGCCCGCCGCCGCCCAGCCGCGCGATCTCCGCCGCGTCGAGGGCGAGCGTGCCCGGCCCGGCGGCGCCGAGCGTCACCGCCCGCCCGGGCGTCTCGGGCAGGATGCCGATGGTCCCCTCCGGGGCGCGGATGGCGGCCTGGATGTCGAGATCGTCCGCGCGCAGGGCGAGGCTTCGGCCAGGCGCGAGGATGCTGACGGCCGAACCCGCGCCGCCGTCGCGCAACTCCATCAGCCCGGCCCCGCCGCGGATCGCGACATCGCCGCCGGCCACCACCCCCGCGAGCGCGGCGATCCGGTTGCCCGGCCCGCCGGGGTCGAGGCGCACCGCGCCCGTGGGGAAATCCGCCGACAGCATCGCGACATCGAGCGCGGTGCCGGGGTTCTGGATCAGCGCGCCATCCCCGGCGAGCGTCAGCCGGCCCACCCGCGGCAGCAGCCCGCCCGTCGCGAGCGGCACCGCCCCGGCGATCGTGATGTCCCCGGTGATGCCGAGGCCGCCGAGCACCAGCTCCGCCGCCGGGGCGGCGTTGGGCAGGAAGGCGAGTTCCGTGCTGTCGAGCGTGATCCGCCCGGCACTGGCGCTGCCCGCCGGCCCGCCCAGCACATAGCCGATGCTGCCATTGGCGGTGGCCGGCAGCAGCGTGATCCGTCCCGCGGGCACGCTGATGGTCGCGCCGATGGCGAGATCGTCCGCGCGCAGCAGCAGCGTCCCGCCCGGCCCGATGGCCACCGCGCCGGTGATGCCGAGGCTACCCGCATCGCTGCGCAGCGTCGCCGCCGTGCCCGCCGAGAGGCCGAGGCCGAGGGCGGCGCCCGACCCGCTCATCCCGCCGCCGAGCGCGCCGATGGCATTGCCCGCGCGATCGAGGCTCACCGTCCCGCCCGCCAGCGCGGCGAGGGTCGGTGCGGTGATCGTCCCGCCCGTCTGCAGGATGTCCCCGCCCGAGCGCAGCCCGCCCTCGAAGCCGCCGGTGCGCAGCAGGATCCGCCCGCCCGGACCGGCCGTGAGATCCGCCGCGATGGTCAGCGTCGGCGCTTCCAGCGTCAGCGCCTGGCCCGCGCTCACGCCCAGGGCAAGGCCGATCGTCAGCGGATCGGCGTTGCGCAGCGTGATGCTGCCGGCTGTCGAGGCCAGCAGGCCGATGTCCTGCACCTGGTTGCGCGCCGCACCCGCCCCGTCCGCGGCATCGAGGAGGACGGAGCCCGGCGCGAAGGCCCTGAGCGTCCCGGCCGAAAGCCGCACCCCGGCATTCTGCGCGATGCCGCCCGTCGCGGCGCTGAGGTCCACCGTGCCGGTCGCGCGCACGTCGTTCAGCGCGAGCGCGGCGGCGGCGAGGGTGATGTCGCCCGCGACCGGCGCGCCGCCCGGCCCCGTCGCCTGCGCGGCCAGGGTGCCGGCGGTGACGAAGGTGATCCCGTTCCCCGCGCTCGCGACCAGCGCCGGCGTGGCGTTCGCCCCGGGCAGGCTGATCGTGCCGGCGGCGGTGACGGTGGTGCCGGCGGTGCCGATCACCGAGGCGAGCCCCGGCCCGCCCGTCACGTCGCCGGCGGTGGCGGTGATCTGCACCGTGCCGCCCTGCACCGCCTGCTGCGCCGCGCCGGCGAGGTTGGTGCCGGGCAGCGTCACCGCCGTGCCCTGCAGCGCCACCGCGCCGCCGAAGGCGCTGGTGACGCCGCGCACCTCGAGCGCGCCGCCGGTGGTGATCCGCACCTGGCCGAGGGCGGCGGCCTGCACCACCGGCAGGCTGTTGCCGGGGCCGTCGAGCAGGATGCTCCCGCCCTGGGCGAAGAGCTGCGCCGCCGCGACCGTGCCGCCGGGCGCCTGCGCGATCGTGCCGAAGCCGGTGGCGACCAGCTCGAGCCGCGACGCCGCCGCGGCGGCGATGGAGACCGGCCCCTCGATGCCGAGATTCGGACCCTGCAGCCGGATCGTGCCGCCCTGCGCGTCGAGCAGCGCGATCTCGCCCGCCGAGAGCACGGAGGCCGCGCCGCCGAGCGTGAAGGTGCCGCCGATATCCGCGAGCGTGACGACGGAGCCCGGCACCGGGCCGCTGCGCACGCTCGCGCCCGGCGCCAGGGCGAAGTCGTTCGCCTGCAGCGTGACCGCCGCACCCTCGGCGAGGATCGGCGCCGAGACCGTCAGCGTGCCCGATGACGCGACCTGCACCGTCCCGCCCGCCGCGATGCCCGCCGCGCCGCCCGCGCCCGCGCCGGCCACGACCTGCCCGACCGGGGCCGAGATGGTGCCGAGCGCGATGTCCCCGCCCGCGAAGGCGCTGATCTGCGGCACCGAGAGGCCGAAGCCCGCGGCCAGGATGTCCCCGTTGGTGTGCAGTTCGAGGATCGAGGGCGAACCGCCTCCGGTCAGGTCGAGCACCCCGCGCAGGGTGATGGTGCCCGAGCCCGTGCCGGCGGGGTCGAGCGGCCCGATGCCCGCCACCGCGACGTCGATGCCGCCGATGACGAGGCGGCTCGCCTGCACGCGCTGCACCGAGGCCGCGGTGTAGGTCGCCCCGTCGAGCCCGCCGAAGCCGCCGAGGCCGATGGTCGTGCCCGCCGTGAAGGGCGCGAACTGCACCGTGCCGCCGGGCGCGACGAAGGCCGGCAGCGGCGGGAAGCCGCCGGGGGCGAAGGAGACGTCGAGCCCGTCGGTGAAGAGCCGGATCGCCCCGCCCGCGCCGACCACGACGGGCGCCCCGACATCGAGGTTCGGCACCGTGCCGCCGAAGGGCCCGGTGTAGAGGTCGCGCACCAGCAGGAAGGTGCCGCCGGGCGCGGTCACCACGCTGTTCGCGCTGGCGCTGCCGCTCGTGATCCCGTTCACGCCCTGCACGAGCCCCGCGATGCGGTTCGCCTCGGGCAGCAGGATGTCCCCGCCCGCGGAGGCGGCGAGGCCGCCCGCCCAGATCAGCCCGCCCGTCTGCGTGATGGAGGGCCCCGCGACCGGCGCGTCGAAGCCTGGCCCGGTGCGGAGGTAGAGGAAGGACGAAGGAACCTCGATGGCGCCCTCGAGCGTCAGCCCCGGCGCCTGCAGCAGCGCGAAATGGCCGAGGAAGAGATTGCCCGTGGCGGCGACATCCCCCACCGCCAGTGGATCCCCGTTTACGAAGACCACCGAGAGCGCCCCGGCGCTTTCGAGCCGCCCGACGCGGTTGAGGTCGGCCGGGCCCGCCGCATCGCCGCCGGCATGCAGCACGATGGCCCCGCCCGCGCTGGCCGAGAGCCGCGCCGCCGCGATGGGCGCGCCGAGCGTCTGCTCGATGCTCCCGCCCCCCGCCGCGGCGAGCGACACGCTCGCCCCCGCCGCCGCGATGCCCGGCGCGGCGATGCTGAAGCCCGTGCCGTTGCGGAAGGCGAAGACCTCCGCCGCCGCCTCGGCCGGGGCGAGGCTTCCGGCCGCGCCGCCGGCGAGCAGCCGCACCGCGTTGCTCGCCGCATCGAGCCGCACCGAGCCCGCCGGCGCCTCGGCCACCAGCCGGTCGGCGGCGATCGTCCCGGCAGCCGTCTGCGTCACGTCCCCCGCGCCGGCGCGCAGCGTCAGCACGCCCGCCGCATTGGGCATGGTCAGCGCGGCGTTCACCGCGACCGTCCCGCCCCGCAGCGCCGCCGTCACCACGGAGGGGGCGAAGCCCGTCGGCCCCAGCACCGCGAGGCCGCCCGCCCCCGGCGCGGCCGAACCGAGGGCGAGGTTCCGCGCCTCGAGCCGCGCGAGATCCGCCCCCACCAGGGACAGCGCGCCCGGATCATTCGCGCCGATCGCCACGCCGCGCCCGGGCGTGCGCGCGGCGACGTCGATCGTCCCGTTGAGCGCCGGCTGGCCGAAGGGCGGGAAGGGGTCGCCCGCCCCGACGCGCCCGGCGAGGGCGAGCGTGTCCGCCCGCAGCGTCACCGTGCCGGTCGCGGCCGTCGCATGGACGGCGAAGGTCTCGAAGGCCGGCACCGCGACACTCAGCGCCGATGCCGCGAGCGAGACATTCGCGCCGCGGATCCCGTCCACGAAGACGAGGCTGCCGCCCGGCCGCTGGATCGCCCCGGACAGGTCGGTGGCGAGCGGGCCGGAGGTGGCGAGCACCACATCGCCGCCGGCGGTGATCCCGGCGCGCCGGATGTCGTTGCCCGGCTCGGCCAGCGTGACGGGGCCGGTCGCGCTCACGCCCAGCGCCTGCGCGCGGATCGCCCCGCCGCCCTGCGCCACCGCGCCGAGGCTGGAGAGGAGGACGGTGCCGGAGGGCGCCGCGCCGCCGCTCAGGCCGAGCGAGCCCTCGAGCGTGATCGCGCCCGCCGCGCGCAGCGTGGGGTTGGCGAACTCGACCGCAGCGCCGGCGGCGAGGCTGAGCGCGCCCGTCGTCTCGACGACCAGGCTCCGGTTGGCCCCGAGCTGCGCGATGCTGCCCTGGAGCGCGAGATCGCCCGCGACATGCAGCGCGAAGGCGCCGTTCACGCTCGACGGCCCGAGCACGCCGACGGCGTTGAACTCGGCCGCCAGCGCAGGGGCGAGCAGCGCATCCCCGCCCGCGTTCACGCGCAGCTCGCCCGCGGTGATGCGCGCGCCCGTCGCGGCCTGCTGCACCGTGCCGCCGGTCTCCAGCGTCAGCCGCCCCGTTCCGGCGGTGACGGGCGCATGAAGCGCGAGGCCCGCCGCCGTGCGCAGCGTGATGTCGGAGGCCGCCCCGCCCGCCGCCTGGATCGGCGCCGTGACGCTCAGCGCCTGTGTCGTGCGGAAGGCGAACTCCCCCGCATAGGCGAGGCTGCCGAGCGCCCCCACGGCGTTGTCCGCCGCCTCGAGCCGGATGGCGCGGCCGGAGGCGAGGTCGAGGGTCGCGGCGGTGATCCTGCCAGCCGCCGTCTGGGTGATGCTGTCCGCCGCCCCTGCGCCGCTGGCCGTCAGGCTGACGGTGGTGCCCGCGCCGCCGCCCGTGATCAGCGCCGATTGCAGCGCGACGGCCCGCCCGGAGAGGGCGATGCCCGCCCCCGCGCCCGCCGCCTCCACCGCCGCCGCGACGCCGAGCGCGCCGGTCGTCGTGAAGGCCACGCCGCCCGCCGCCGCGAAGAGGGAACGCGGCCCGGAGGCGCCGGCCGGGATTCCGCCATCGGCCAGCGTGAAATCCCCCGTCCCCGCCAGCGCCACATTGCCCGTGGCCGCGTGGGCGACGAGCGCGACATCCGACCCGCCGGGGGAGACCAGCCGCCCCGCCGCGCCCTGCGCGATGCCGGCCCCGGCCAGCAGCGTGATGGCCGGGCTGGCGCCATTCGCCGTCACCGTCCCGGTGCCGAGGGCGATGCCGCCCGCCGCCTCCAACCGCACCGTCGGCGCCGCGATGCTCGCCGTGCCGAGGCCGATGCCCCCGCCGCTGACAAGCGAAAGCCCCGCCGCGGTGGTGAGGTTCGCGACGAAGGCGATGCCGCTCGCGCTTTGCGTCCCGCCCACCGTCGTCTGCCCGATGCGCAGCGTGCCGGCGGTGGCGTCCGCGAGCGCCGTCGCGGCGAGCACGAGCGTATTGGCCGGCGCGCCCGCGCTGCCGACCTGCACCGCGAAGCCCGCGCTGCGCGGGCCGATCTCGATGGTGCCGCCGCCGGCCGCCGCGAGGCTGCCCGTCGCGCCGACGGCAAGCGCATCCACGCGCAGGGAGAGGGTGCGTCCGTCCGGCGCGGCGACGCCGCCGTTCACGGTCAGGCTGTCCGCCACGATCCGCACATCGCCCGCGCCGGTGCCGATCACGCCATCCGCGTTCGCGACCGTGACGGCGCCGCCGGTCAGCGTGATGCCCGCGCCCCGCGCCTGGCGGAGGATGAAGGCGTCGTCGCCCGTGACGGCCAGCGGCCCGGCGCTGCGCGCATCCAGCGCCGCGATCGCGTTGGTCGCGGCGAGCGCGATGCTGCCCGCATCGGTCGCGCCCCCCAGGCCGCGGATGGTCAGCACGCCGTTGTCGCCGCCGCCGCCCGTCCCGCCGAGGGCGAGGGCGGCGGTCTGGCTGATTGCCCCGTCGGCATTCACCGCGAGGTTGCGCGCGGTGATGGTGCCGTTGAAGGCGACATCCCCCGCCGCGTTGAGCGTGAGCGTGTTGCGCTGCCCGCCGGTGCCCGCCGTCAGCGCGCCGGCGATGGTGATCGCCGCGCCGCGCAGCGTCGCATCGCCATCGGCCACGCTGCCCGAGACGATCCGCAGCGCGCCGTTGTTCGCCGCGTTCAGGTTCAGGCCGGTGTTGCTGCCGGTGACGGTGAAGGCCAGCGGCAGCGGCGAAGCCGGGTCCGCCGCGCCGCCCGCGCCGATGCGCACGATGACCGCGTTCGGGTCCTGCTGCACCACGCGGTTCGAGGTGATCTGGAAACTCTCCGCGCGCAGCTCGCCCAGGAGCTGGATGCCGGTCATGGCCCCGCCCGAGGCGGCGATGCGGAAATCCACCCCGCCGTTGACCGCGAGCGTCTGCGCCTCGGGCAGCACGATCCCGTCCACGCTGCGCAGCAGGAGCTGCCCATCGGCGATGCCGCTCGTCTGCCAGCGGATCCGCCCGTTGTCCGAGCCGAGCAGCACGTCGCCCGTGCCAGCCACGTTGGCGGTGAGCAGCAGCGGCTGGTTGAGCCCCCCGACATGGCGCAGGATCGCGCCGGGGGCCTGCGTGATGCCCGTCGCCGCCTGCAGCGTCACGCCCTGCGCGAAGGCGGAGGCGTTGAGCGCGATGGAACCGGTGCCGGCCGTGATCGAGAGCGCGCCCTCCGTGCTCAGCGGCGCATTGACCGCGACGTTCCGCCCCGCCGTCAGGCTCAGGTCGTTCCCCGCCCCGGTGACGGTCAGCGCCGCGCCCACCCGCACGTCGCGCCCCGCGACCAGCGCGAGCCCGCCATTGTCCTTCGTCACCGCCGCATCCACGACGATGTCGCGCGCGGCATCGAGCGTGACCGTGCCGGCGAAGCCCGCGATCGCCGCGGGTGTGACGCGCGTCCAGGTGGTGTCGGCGCCGTCCGCGGCGCCCACCGTGCCGCCGGGCGGGATCGGCTCGTTGTCCGGGATGACGAGGGCGATGGTCTCGCCCCCCGGCAGGCCCGGCGGCGCGGCCTCGCCGCTGACGATGATGTTGCGCGGGTCGAGCAGCAGCTCCCCGCTGGCGCCCGAAGGCGCGCGCAGGTCTATCGTGCCGGAGGAGAACAGCGCCCCCTGGCCCGAGAGTTCCACGAAGCCGCCATTCCCGCCGCCAGGGCCGCCGCGCGCCGAGAGCGCGCCATGCAGCTCGGTCCGCTCGAGCGAATTCAGCACGAGCATCCCGCCATCGCCCGCGCCGGTCGCATCGGCGCGGATGGCGGCGCCCTGCTCGACGATGGTGCGCGCGGCCATGGCCTGGTTGCGCCCGCGGCCGGTGGTGCCGACCAGCACCTCCCCCCCGCCCGCGCCGCCCGAGGCATCCACCCGCGCCCCGCCCGCGACGCGCACCGTGCCGCTCGCCTGCAGCGCGACCCGCCCGCCGCGTTCGCCCGCACCGCCCGTCGCGGCCACGGTGCCTTCGACGCGCACGCCGCCGCCCTCGGCGCGCAACACCACCTGGCCGGTCCGCTCGGCCATCGTCGGCGCCTCGATCCGCCCGGTGTTGCGGACGAGATCCTCGACGAGGCCCGAGGCGGCATGGGCGGTCAGCAGCACCGAGCCGCCGGCCGCCTCGATGACGCCGGAATTGGTGACGAGCGCGGCCCCGCCCTCGGGCGCCGTGCGCACCGCCTGGGTGACGTCGAGGCCGATCAGCCCGTCGCCCGCGAGGTCGAGCACGAAGGCCTCCGCCGCGCCGAGCGCGACGCGCCCGAGCCGCGCGCGGATCACGCCGGAATTGGCGACACCCGGCCCGACCAGGGCGGCGAGGCCGCGGTCGGCGACGGTGATGGTGCCGTGGTTCTCCACCCGCGCCCCGGGCCGCGCCGGCTGGTCGAAGACCATCCGCCCGGCCATGAAGTTCTGGTTGGTGATGCCGGAGGCGGAAGCGATCAGCGCGCCGACATCCACCTGCGCGCCGCGCGCGAAGACCAAGCCCGACTGGTTGACGATGGCGACCCCGCCATTGGCCTGCACGCGCCCGGCGATGACCGAGGGATCGGGCCCGACCACGCGGTTCAGCGTCCAGGAACCCTGGCCAGGCTGGACGAACTGCACAGTGTGCTGGCTGCCGACATTGAACTGCTGCCAGTCGATCGCCGCGCGCTCGGTGCCCTGGGTGATGGTGGTGCGGCCGGGGGCCTGCGCGATTGCCGCCTGGCCGGCGACGACCTGCCCGCCGGCCGGGCCGGTCAGCGCGCCGGGCAGCGATTGCGCCAGCGCCTGGCCGGTGGCGATGGGCAGCAGCGCGGTGGTGCCGAGCAGCCAGAGCCGGTGCGGCGAACGCCGCCACGGCGCGCGCGCGGGCGCGGGCGGGTTCGGGCGCGGCTCGCGCGCTGGGCGGGGGGGCGCGCCGCTGGCCATGGCTCAGAACCTCAACAGCATGCGGAAGAAGACCTGCGTGGCGCGCAGGGGGTCGCTAGCCACGCCATCGGGCCGCGTCGTCAGGCGCCGCGCGACCTCGAGGTCGAACTGCGCGAGGTCGGCCACCACGAGCCGCACGCCGCCGCCCCAGGAGGAGAGGCGCCGGTCGGCATCGGTGTCGAGGTTCTGGAAGGCCCAGCCCATGTCGCGGAACACGTAGAGCTGCGTCGAACCGCGATTGTTGCCGAGAGGCGGGTCGGCCGGCATCTCGTAGGCCATGTCGAGCTGCAGCTCGATGGCGTAACCGTAGCCCCAGTCCCCCGTGACCTGCCCCGAATAGAATCCGCGGCCGAGCCGCGATCCGCCGAGATAATACTTCTCGGCCGGCGGCAGGATGTTGTCCGACCACTGCCCGCTGACATAGGCCTGGATGTTGACCATCGCCCCGTCGAAGGGGCTGAACAGCGGCTGCACGCGCTGGTATTCGCCGGTCACCTTGGTGAAGCCGAACTCGCTGCCGATGCGCGTCACCAGCGGATCGCCGTCGCGCGTCGCGCCGAAGGCGTCGAGGCCCTGGTGGATGCGCAGCGCCGCCTGGTTGGTCGCCGGCGGCAGGAAGCCGATCAGCGTGTCGAGCGCCTGCGCGTCGAAGCCGCCGCGCAGCGCGCGGATGCGGTCGCGCCCCGCGCGCTGCCGCCCCGAGGCGGTGCCGACGCCGGTGTAGACATCGCTGTCGAAGGCGTCGAACTGCGCCACCGCCCAGAGATTGGCCGGCCGCGTGCGGAGGATGGGATAGGTCGCGACGATGCCGGCCAGCCGCGTCTCGCCGACATAGCCGATGTCCGAGAGTTGCCCCGAAGGCAGCGTGTTGCCGGTGCCGGCATAGAGCCTGAAGCGCAGCCCCGAGCCGCCGATGAAGGTCTCCACGCTTGCCTGCGCGAACCACTGCGTGCCCTGCTCGGCGCCGAAGAGGGAGAGTTCCGTCCGCTCACCGTATTCGGTGAAGGAGTTGAGCCCGCCGACCAGCAGCCCCTGCCAGGGCCCGGTCAGCCGGTAGCCGCGGTTGTCGAGGTTGAAATACCCGCTGACCGGCGAGCGCGTGAGCTGGGCGATCAGCCTGAGCGCGCCTGGCTCGCCCTGGATCGGCTGCAGCACGCCGCGCACGCGCACGCCGGGCACGTCGGAGGCGAGCAGCAGCGCGCGCTCGACCGCCGCGGTCGAGACCGGCCGGTGCGCCTTCACCCGTTCGAGGAAGCGCAGCACCTGCGTGCCCGCCGGCCCGATGTCCCCATCGAGGCGCACCTCGGCGACATAGCCCTCGGTAATCGCGAAGCGCGCTTCGGCGCGCCCGTCGGGCCGGGGCGCGAGGGCGGCGGCGACCGAGACGAAGGGATAGCCCGCGCGGCGATAGGCGCCGAGCAGCGCGATCCGCGTCTCCTCGATGCGCGCGAGCGGGACGCTGCGGTTCTCGATGGCGGCGAGGATGGGGCGCAGATCGGCGGTGGGCACCGCCGTGTTGCCCTGCACCACGGCCTCCGCGATCGCCACCTCCTGCCCCTCGCCCGGGCCGCGGCGGGGTTCCTCGGCGGGCGGCTGGGCGCGCGGGGAAAGGGCGGGGGCGGCGGGCGGCAGGACGCGCTCGATCAGCCCGGCGGGCGGCGGCGGGGGGCGGGGCGCGCCGGCAGGCGCCTGCGCGCCCGCGCCGAGGGGCAGGAGCATCGCGGCCATCAGCGCCGGGACTGCGGCGCGGGCAAGGAACGAGCGCACGGGATCGGCCACGCACAGCGCCTTGGACGTTGTTCCGCCGATGATACTGACCCTTTACGGGAAATGAACCAACCCATTGGCGGCGGCCCTGTAACGCCGCTCACGCCGCGCCCCCGGCCACGCTTGCCGAAGGCCGGGCTGCCGGGAAGGGGCAGGCGAGAGCCGGGGCGGCCCCAAGCCTCGCGAGACTGTGACCACCCCGGCATTTCCCGAAGCATCCTCGCCGGCCAAGAGCGCCTCCATCGGCGCCTTCTCCGCGCTGAGTGCCGCACCAGCCGGCCCGAGGCGAGACGCGCCGGAGCGATCTGCCGCTGGCGCGCGCGATGGTCGCTGAGCCCCGCGGTGAGGGCGGGTGCGGGCCGCCCGCGGCAGGGCAGGGACCGAGCATGATCCCGCGGCGGTGACCGCCCCGCGCCGCCGGCCTAGTCTGCGCGCCATGCAGGCCGCCGCCGACTTCGTCCCGCCCATGCCGCGCCCGCCGGCGCAGCCCTGGCGGTGGCTGCCCTCGCTGATCCTCGGCCGCGGCGACATCCTGCGCGCCTTCACCGAGGACGCCTATCGCCGGCAGGTCATACCGCTGCGCCTGCCCGGCCGCGGCCTCGTCATCGCCAACCATCCGGACGTGGTCCGCCACGTCTTCGTCGCCCATGCGGAGAACTACGAGCGCAAGTCGTGGTTCATGGAGCAGGCGCTGGAGCCGGTGGTGGGCGACAGCCTCTTCATCAACCATGGCGAGGCCTGGGCCGAACGGCGCGCGGTCATCGCCCCGGCGCTGCATCCCTCGCGCATCGCCGCCTTCCATCCGCATTTCGTCCGCGCGGCGGAGGAACTGGCCGGGGACCTCGCCCGCGCCGCGCCCGGCCCGGTGGATGTCGCGCCGCTCTTCGCCGCGGCGACGACGCGGGTGATGATGCTGAGCCTGTTCGGCGAGGCGGTGCCGCGCGAGGCCGCGGCGGCGGTGGCGGAGGCCTTCGCCGCCTACCAGGCGGCGGCCGAGAGCGTGGATCTGCGCTACCTGCTCGGCCTGCCCCCCTGGCTCGCGGGGCGGCAGAGCCGGCGGGCGCGCCTGGCCGCCGCGCGGCTGCGCGCGCTCGTCGCGCAGGCGCTCGCCGCCGTGCCCGAGCCCGCGCCGCCGCTGCTCGCCGCCATGCGCGCGGCGCGCCGGCCCGACGGCACGCCGGTGATGGATGCCGAGGCGCTGGCGAACGAGGTGGCGATGATGCTGCTCGCCGGCAGCGAGACCTCTGCCACGGCGATGACCTGGGCCGCCTATCTGATCGCCGCCCATCCCGCGACCGGAGCGGCGCTGGACGAGGAACTCGCCGCGCTGCCGCCCGGCGCGCCGGATGCGGAGCAGGCGGCGGGGCTGACCTTCGCGCGCGCCGTGCTGAGCGAGGCGATGCGGCTCTATCCCCCGGTCGCCGTGCTCTCGCGCCAGGCCCGCGCGGCCGACCGGATCCGCCGCTTCGAGATCCGCCCCGGCGACACGGTGATGGCCGTGCCCTGGCTGCTGCATCGCCATGCGATGTGGTGGGACCGGCCGCACGCCTTCATCCCCGAACGCTTCCTGCCCGAGTCCGCGCGCCGCCAGCCGAAATTCACCTGGATCCCCTTCGGCATCGGGCCGCGCATCTGCGCCGGCGCGGCCTTCGGCATGGCCGAGATGCTGGTCTTCCTCGCCGTGCTTCTGCGCCGCTTCCGCCTCGGCGTGCCGAAGGGCTGGGCACCCGCGCCGCAATGCCGCCTCACGCTGAGGCCGAAGCAGGGGATGCGGCTCCTGCTCGCCGCCCGCTGAGGCTGGACGCGCCTCAGCGCGCGCCTCAGTCTGAGCGGCGTTCGGGCAGGGGAGGGTGGGCGATGGCCGGATACGATCTCGCGGTGCGCGGCGGCCAGGTGGCGACCGGCTTCGGCACCACGCGCTGCGACATCGGCGTGAAGGACGGCCGCATCGTCGCCATCGCCGAGCGCATCACGGACGCCGCGCGGGCGATCGAGGCCGACGGCCTGCTCGTCCTGCCCGGCGGCGTGGACAGCCATTGCCACATCGAGGAACCGCAGCCCGGCGGGGGCGCCAACGAGGAGACCTTTGCCACCGCCTCCGCCGCCGCCTTCGCGGGCGGGACCACCTCGGTCGTCTGCTTCATCCCGCAATGGAAGGGCCACGGCGTCTGGGAGCGCTACGTGGATTACCGCGCCCGTGCCGCGCGCGGGATGCTGGACCATTCCTTCCACCAGATCATCAGCGACCCGACCGACGCGGTGATGGAGCAGGAGGTGCCGCGCGTGGTCGCCGAGGGCGTGCGCAGCCTCAAGGTCTTCCTCACCTACGAGCCGCTGCACCTCGACGATGCGCAGTACCTGCGCGTGCTCACCAAGGCGCGCGAACTCGGCTGCCTGGTGACCGTGCATTGCGAGAACTACGCGGCGATCAACTGGCGCACGGCCGAATTGCTGAAGCACGGCATGGCCGCGCCGAAATACCACGCCTGGGCGCGCCCGCCGGTGGTCGAGCGGGAGGCGACGCACCGCGCCATCGCGCTCGCCGAACTCGTGGACCAGCCGATCCAGGTCTTCCACGTCAGTTGCGCCGAGGCCGCCGAGGAGATCGCCCGCGCCCAGGCCCGCGGGGTGAAGGTGTGGGGGGAGACCTGCCCGCAATACGTGACCCTGACCGCCGCCGACATCGACCGCCCCGGCTTCGAGGGTGCGAAGTTCATGTGCAGCCCCGCCCCGCGCACGCGCGAGGAACACGCCCGCATCTGGGAGATGATCCGCCGCGGCACGCTCGACGTCATCTCCTCGGACCACTGCGCCTTCTCGTATGAGGGCGACCGCGGCAAGCGCCAGAACGGCGCGGATGCCGTGTTCCGCGACATCCCGAACGGCATCCCCGGCTTCGCCGCGCGCCTGCCCATCATCTTCAGCGAGGGCGTCTCGAAGGGCCGCATCAGCCTCGACGATTTCGTGCGCCTGACCAGCACCAACCCCGCGCGGCTGATGGGCCTTGCCCCGCGCAAGGGGATGATCGCGGTCGGCGCCGATGCCGACCTCGCGCTGTGGGATCCGGCGAAGAAGGTCACGCTGACCAACGCGCTGATGCAGCACGCGGTGGACTACACGCCCTATGAGGGGATGGAGGTCACCGGCTGGCCCGTCGCCACCATCCGCCGCGGCGAGGTGGTGATGCGCGACGGCAAGGTGCAGGCCGAACCCGGCACCGGCCGCTTCCTGCCGCGCGGGCCCTACGACCTGATCCGCCCGCGCGGCATCACGCCGGACGGCTTCGACCCCGCGCCGCCTCCGGCCGTCAGGTGATGGCGTAGCCCACCGCCCAGAGCCCCGTCGCGTCGAGATCGAGCGCCGTCAGGTCGGTCACCGGCTCGGCAAGCAGCGTGAGCACCCGGGCCCGCGCCTCGTCCACGCGGCGGCGCAGGGCGCTCGCGCGGGGCGGCGTCGCGGCGGCCGGGCGCAGCGGCCCCTCGCCGCCCCAGAGCAGCCGCGTGGTCCAGCCCTCCCGCTCCTCGGGCCCGGGCTGCGGCCCCGGCGGGCGGCGCGGCAGGCGCGCGGTGCTGGTCATGGAAAGGCGCAGCGCCTCGCGCCCCGGCTCGGCCTCGATCCGCCCGCTCATGCGCCGCCAGCCCTGGCCGGTCTGCCGGTCGCGGAAGGAGAGCGTCTCGATCCCGAGCACGCGCAGCCGCCCCCCATCGTCGGCGCCGATCACCGCGGCCAGTTCCTGCGCGATGCCGGTGCCGCGATTGCCCTCGAAGGCCGCGAGCAGCACCTCGCGCCGCGCGATGGGCAGCGCCTGAAGCACGCGCGCCCGGCCGTACCAGGAAGGCAGCAGCACGCGCGCCGCGGGCGCGCCCGGGCCCGTGAAGGCGATGGCGAGCGCCTCGCGCGCCGAGGGGTGGGGCTCGATCCGCGCGCGGACGGCAAGGCGCGGCCCGCCGGGCAGCAGCCTGATCTCGCCGGTCGCGGCCCGGGCGCTGGCGGGCGCAAGCAGCGGCGCGGCGAGCAGCAGCCGGCGCGGGATCACGGATCGGCCCCGGGAAACCAGCCCCGCGTGCGGTTCGCGAAGGCGACGAGGGAGAGCATCACCGGCACCTCCACCAGCACGCCGACCACGGTCACCAGTGCCGCGCCCGAATCCAGCCCGAACAGCCCGATGGCCACGGCGACGGCGAGTTCGAAGAAGTTCGATGTCCCGATCAGCGCGCAGGGTGCCGCGACCGGATAGGGCACGCGCCAAAGATACGCCCAGCCATAGGCGAGGCCGAAGATGCCGTAGGACTGGATCAGCAGCGGCACCGCGATCAGCGCGATCAGCAGCGGCTGCGCGAGGATGACGCGCCCCTGGAAGCCGAAGAGCAGCACGATCGTGGCGAGCAGCCCGAGCACCGACAGCGGCTTCACCCGCGCCGTGAAGCGCGCCACCGCCGCCTCGCCCGCCGCCGGCGGGAGGGCGCGGGTCAGCCGCAGCCGCGTCCAGACCCCCGCCGCGAGCGGGATCACGACATAGAGCACCACCGAGAGCAGCAGCGTCTCCCACGGCACCGAGAGGTCGGTCACGCCGAGCAGCAGTGCGACGATCGGCGCGAAGGCGAAGACCATGATCACGTCGTTCACCGAGACCTGCACCAGCGTGTAGGTCGCATCCCCGCGCGTGAGCTGGGACCAGACGAAGACCATGGCGGTGCAGGGCGCCGCCCCCAGCAGGATCAGCCCGGCAATGTATTGCCCGGCCTGCGCCGGATCGATCAGCCCGGCGAAGAGGTGCTGGAAGAACAACACGCCGAGCGCGGCCATGGTGAAGGGCTTCACCAGCCAGTTGACCGAAAGCGTGATGACAAGGCCCTTCGGCCTTTCGTGGATGCGCGAGAGGGCGGCGAAATCCACCGCCACCATCATCGGGTAGACCATGAACCAGATCAGCACCGCGACGACGAAGTTGACCGAGCCGTATTCCAGCGCGGCCAGCGCGCCGAAGGCGCCGGGCGCCGCGCTGCCCAGCGCGATCCCCGCCAGGATGCACAGCGCGACCCAGAGCGAGAGGTAGCGTTCGAAGACGGACATCACCCCTCCGTCAGCCGCGCCGGCACCGCCGCGATCGCGTCCTCCGCCGCATTGGCGAAGGCGAGGCGCAGGTGGCGCTCCTGCCCCGGGCCGAAGAAGGGCCCTGGCAGGCCGAGCAGGCCGCGCTCGACCGCGAGCCGCTCGGCCGTCGCCACCGCCTCCGGCGCCTCCGCGGGCAGGCGCAGATAGGCGAAATAGGCGCCGAGCGCGTCGAGCCGCCAGCCGGGCAGTTGCGCGGCGGCGCGGCGGAAGGCCTCGGCGCGCGCGGCCATGACGGCGCGGTTGCCCTCGCGCCAGCCTCGCAGGGCCCCGATGGCCCAGGCGAGCGCCGTCTGCGCCGCCCGCGGCGCGCAGATCTGCATCGTGTCCAGCGCCTTCATCAGCGCCGCGCGGAAGGCGGGGCCGGTGGCGATCGCCGCGACCCGGTGCCCCGGCACGCAATAGGCCTTCGAGAAGGAATAGAGGTGCACGACATTCTCCCGCCAGGCCGGGTCGCCGAACAGCGCGTGGGGCGGGGACTGCCCGGCGCCGAGGAAGTCGCGATAGGTCTCGTCCAGCACCAGCCAGGCCCGGTGCCGCCGCGCGAGTTCCGCGAAGCGCGCGATCACCTCCGGCGGATAGACGGCCCCGGTCGGGTTGTTCGGGCTGACGAGGACGATGGCGCGCACGCCCTCCATCAGCGCGGCGGCGCGGCCGGGGTCGGGCACGAAGCCGTCCTCCGCCCGGCATTCGAGCGGCACGCAGGGAATGCCGAGCGCGGTGAGCGCCATGCGGTGGTTGAAGTACCAGGGCGCGGGCAGCATCACCGCCTCGCCCTGGCCGGCCAGCACGGTCATGGCCATGGTGAAGGCGAGGTTGCCGCCGGAGGTGATGGCGATGTCGGCCGTTGCGACAGGCGCGCCGTAGACGCCGCTGATGTCCTCGGCGAGTGCCGCGCGCAGCGCCGCTTCCCCGTCGATCGGCCCGTAGGAGGCGGTGGCGGTGCTGCCCGCGCATTCGGCGAGTTTCGCGAGCAGGTCGCGGTGCGGCGGGTAGCCCGGCACCGCCTGGGTGAGGTCGAGCACGGGCCCTGCGCGCCCGTCATAGCGGGAGGCCCAGGCGCGGACGGAGGGGATGGGCGGTTCGGCGGTCGCGCCGATGCGCGGCGAAAGCGGAAAATCCATGCGCGCGAAGGAACCACCCCCGCCCCGCGCCGTCCATCCGCGACGCCGAGTCCGCCTTTCCGCGAGGCTTCCGGTCCCGGCTCAGGCGGCCTCGCCCGCCGGCCGCCCCGTGACATGCCGCCAGTGGTGCCAGAGCAGCCGCGCCGCAAGGGACCGCCGGGGCGCCCAGCCCTCGGCCATCGCCGCCAGCGCCCGCGGCTTTGGGCGCTCCACGAGGCCCTTGAGATGCGCAAGCCCCGCCGCCAGCGCGATGTCGCCGGCGGGGAAGATGTCGGGCCGCTCGAAGCCGAACAGCAGATGGACCTGCGCCGTCCAGGGCCCGAGGCCGGGGATCGCGGAGAGCGCCGCCACCGCCTCGGCATCCGGCGCGTCGCGCAGGGCGCCGAGGTCGAGCCTGCCCTCCGCCACCGCGGCGGCGAGCGCGCGGACATGCGCGACCTTGGGCCGGGACAGACCGGCCCCGCGCAGCGCCTCGTCGCTTGTCGCGAGCAGCCCCTCGGGATGCAGGATGCCGGGCAGCGCGGAAAGCCTGCCCCAGATCGCCGCGGCCGCCTGGTTCGAGATCATCTGGCCGCAGATCGTGCGCAGCAGGCCGGGAAAGCCGGGGTCGCGCCGGCGCCACGGCAGGGGGCCGGCCTGCGGCTCGATGCGCGCGAAATCGGGATCGAGCCGCGTGAGTTCCGCGATGCCCTCGCGCGCCCATTCGGGGGGAGGGGGGTGGGCGGCGGAGGCGTGGGGAAGTGAAGCGGCTGCCCCCGCCGCCCTTGGGCCGCCCCCGCGGGGGAGGTTGCGTGCGGCGGCCCTTCGCCCTGGAGATGGTGGCTGCATGCCCGCCACGAAGCCCCCTCGCGCCCCGGATTGCAACGGAGCGCAACAGCCCGGGCCGCCGTTACCGAAAGAAACGCGCGCGCCTCGTGAACCGGCCTGCGGCCATCCTATTGTAACAGGGCATGGAGCCCGCCCCGCACATCCTCGTTGTGGACGACGATCGCGAGATCCGCGACCTCCTCTCCCGCTTCCTCGAGAAGCAGGGGATGCGCGTCACCGCCGCGCGCGACGCGCGGGAGGCGCGCAAGCTCTGGCCGCTCGGCCGCTACCACCTCGTCGTGCTGGACCTGATGATGCCGGGGGAGCCGGGGCTCGACTTCGCGCGCTGGCTGCGCAGCCAGTCCGAGGTGCCCATCGTCATCCTCACCGCCATGGGGGAGGAGACGGACCGGATCGTCGGCCTCGAACTCGGCGCCGACGACTACGTGGCCAAGCCCTTCAACCCGCGCGAGCTGCTCGCGCGCATCCGCGCCGTGCTGCGCCGCGCGAACGGGGAGGGGCCGAGCAAGGAGCCGCCCGCCAAGGTGATCCGCTTCGCCGGCTGGACGCTCGAGCCCGCGCGGCGGCGGCTGCTCAACCCCGATGGCGCCGAGGTCTCACTGACGGGCGGCGAATACGAGCTGCTGCAGGTGCTGGTGGAACGCCCCAACCGCGTGCTGACGCGCGACATGCTGATGGACATCCTGCGCGGCCGTCAGGCCGGGCCCTTCGACCGGGCGATCGATGTCGCGGTCTCGCGCCTGCGCCGCAAGCTCGAGGATGACGGGCGCAACCCGACGCTGATCAAGACCGTGCGCGGCGGCGGCTACGTGCTGGCGGCGACGGTCGAACGTGGCTGAGGCGCGGCGCCGCACCTGGCTGCCTGCGACCCTCGGCGGCCGCACGGCCTTCTGGCTGGTGGTCGCGTTGATGGCCGTGCAGGCCGCGGGGCTGACCATCCATGCGCTCGACCGCGTGGACCTCCAGCGCTGGATCCATGCGCGCGAGATCGCCGGCCGCGCCTTCTCGGCCTGGCGGGCGGCGGTGCTCTCGCCCCCCGACCGGCGGGAGCAGATGCTCGCGGATCTCGACCTGCCGGACGCGATCCAGGCCGAGATCTCCCGCACGCCGCTGGTCCGCCAGGGTGGCCCGCCCCCGCCGCCGGAGATGATCCGGCTGTTCCGCCTCGATGCGCTCAGTTCCGGCCCGCCGCGGCTGCGCCCGCGGGAGGTGCGGCTCGGTCCCAACCGGCCGGGCGGCGGCTTCCAGGCCTCGCTGCGCCTGCCGGACGGCGAATGGCTGAACCTGCGCGTGCAGATGCCCCCGCCGCGGCCCTGGCATTCGGCGACCTTCCTCGCCGCCTTCCTGGTCATGACCGGGGCGGCGATCCTGCTCATCCTGTGGGCGGTGCGGCGGCTGATGCGCCCGGTGCGGCTGCTCGCCGCCGCGGCCGACCGGCTGGGCCGCGACGTCAACGCCCCGCCGCTCGACGAGGCCGGGCCCTCGGAGGTCGCCACCGCCGCGCGCGCCTTCAACCAGATGGCCGAGCGCATCCGCCGCTTCGTCGCCGACCGCACCCAGATGCTGGCCGCGATCGGCCACGACCTGCGCACGCCCATCACCCGGCTGCGCCTGCGCGCCGAGTTCATGGACGACGACGAGCAGCGGCGGAAGATGCTCGCGGACCTCGACGAGATGGAGCAGATGATCTCGGCCACCATGGCCTTCGCGCGCGACGACGCGGCGGCCGAGCCGGCCTCGCCCATCGACATCGCTGCGCTGTGCCGCACGGTGGTGGACGAGGCCGCCGATGCGCGCCCCGAACTGGCCGAGAAGATCACCTATGAAGGGCCCGAGCGGCTCACCGCCCGCGCGCGGCCGGTGGCGCTCAAGCGCGCGCTCGCCAACCTCGTGAGCAATGCGCTGACCTATGGCGGCGCGGCGCGGCTGAGGCTTTCGACCGGCGAGGGCGGCATGGTGCGGCTCGAGATCGAGGATGACGGGCCGGGCATAGCCGAGGCCGAGATCGAGCGCGTGTTCCAGCCCTTCCAGCGCCTGGAGGAGAGCCGCAACCGCGAGACCGGCGGCACCGGCCTCGGCCTGACCATCGCGCGCAACATCCTGCGCGCGCATGGCGGGGACGTGGTGCTGCGCAACCGCCCGGGCGGCGGGCTGACCGCGGTGGCGAGCCTGCCGGGCTGAGGGCGCCGGCCGCGCGGGCACGGCGTGGCCGGTTGCGCGGCGGGCGGCGGGCTCCCCCGTGCCCGCCCGCCGTGAGGCGCTGCGCTCAGGGCGGCTCGATGACCGGCAGTGGCACCGGCACGACCGGCGAGACGAGTTCGAGGATCGGCGGGAAGCGCGGGAAGTTCCCGGGGATGATGACCGGCTGGTCGAAGGCGACGGCCGGCGTCTCCGTCACCCCGTCGTCGCGCCAGTAATAGGCGAGGCGGAAGCGCATGCCGCGGTATTCGGTGATGCGCTCCTGCTCGGGCGGCAGCGGGCGCTGGGACAGCCCGTATTCCAGGATGACGCGCAGCGGCAGGGCGAGCTTGAAGGTCTCGGTGAAGGTCTCGCGCACCCGCACGGGCGTGACATAGGGCGCGACGAGGGCGGTGGGGCTCATCCCCGGCGGCACGGGGGCGATGCGCTTCGAGACGAGCACGACGCGATCCGGCCGGTCGAACTCGACATAGGCGATGTCCGGCCCGAAGGCGGGCGGCGCGTTCCGGAACAGCCGGTTCAGCAGATAGACGTCGCGCACGCCGTCATTGCGCACGCTGTAGCGGATGTGGAGGTGGTAGTCGCGGGCGACCGCCTCCACCCTGAAGCCGAGTTGCGGGTCGTTCTCGCTCATCTGCGGGAGGTCCTGATCACCAGGGCGGGCCGCCGGGCCAGTTGCTGGGGTAGTAGGAGGGCCGGTCGGGCAGGCCCTTGTCGCGACGGTAGCTGTTCTCGGTCGGCACGTCGCGGCTGTAGTCCACCTGCTGCCCGGCCGGCGCGTTGGAGACGGGCGGCCCCGCCTGCTGCACGGGCCGCGTGCCGCCGCCCGGCTGCGGGACATTGGGGCTGGTGCCGACCGTCTTGCGCTCCTCCTCCCGGAAGCTGCCGCCGCTCTGCCCGGGGAAGGTCTCGTAGGGTCCCTTCATCCCGTTGCCCTGTGCGTTGTGCAGCCCATGCACCATCTCGTGGAAGAGGATGACATCGCTGCCGCAGTTCGAGACGGCGGGCGAATAGCCGCCGAGGGAGGTGGTGTTCGGATCCCAGGTGACCGTGGTGTTGGTGCCGGTGCCGTTGCTGGCGTCGGCGGAGTTGGCGGGGGTGGCGAAGTTGGCGCCGGGGCCGCCCTGCAGGATCGTGATCTCCCGCCCCGTCTCGCTCATCTGCCTGAGCCATTCGCGGCCCGAGGGTGTGCTGAAGATCTGCGCGAGCGCGGCGCGCAGCTGCGCCAGGAAGGCGGGGTCCGCGTTCGGGTCCACCTTGATCGTGGCCGTCTTGCCGCCGATCAGCACCGTAAAGCAGCCCATGATGATCTTGCCGCCATGGGAGGTGCTGTCGAGGATGCGCGAGGCCGGCATGTTCATCACCAGCACCGTCGCGGCACCCTGCGCGATGGCGTCCGGCGGGCCCACGCACATCGCCATGTCGAGGATGCGCGCGGAGAAGAGCGAACCGATCAGAACCGTCGGCGCGCAGGGCGGCAGGATCGGCCCGCCGACATGGGGCACCGGCGGCACCGCCGGGCTGGCCATGGGGCAGAGATGCATGTCCGTCACGCGCGCTGCGGGGAAGCTGGTCATGGCCCGGATGTCCTCGGCGCCCTCATCGGTGGTCGAGGATAGCCGCTGCGCCGCAGCCGGGGAATGACCCCGCGCGCCTTGCCGCGCGCGGGGTGAAGCGTTTCAGCCCCGCCTATTCGACAAGGCGCAGCTGCGTCAGCGCATTCGCGATCTGGCTGAAGGCGCCCTGCAGGGCGGAGGCGGAAGGCGCCTCGAAGTAGTAGGGGTCGGACGTCCCGCTCGCGCAGTTCTGCAGCAGCGTGCGATGGGTGGAGTTCGCCACTTCGAAGCCGACGACGTAGATGCGGATGCGGTGGTCGTTGGGGTTGGTGCTCGCCGTGCCCTTCATCGCCTGGCAGATCGCGACGAAGCGCGTGTCGAGCCGCGCATCGGCGTTGGTCTGGTTGACCGGGCTGATCGGGAGCGAGGGGAAGTTTGCGTTCCAGTCGGCCACGCGGCCATAGGCGTTGTAGAGAAGCTCCGTCCCGGTGGGCGAGCCGCGCACCTGCGTGGAGGTATAGAAGCCCTGCCAGTTGTTGTCGCCGTCCGAGAGCAGCACGACGGCCTTGTTCATGTTGCGCGTATTGTAGGCGAGCGGCAGCGCGCCGAGCGCCCCGCCATTGGTCGCGATGTTCGGCCACCAGTTCTGCCATTGCGGGCTGAGCGTGTACCAGGCACCCTGCATGCCGACCGGCGTGGTTGTGCCGCCCGAGCGGATCGGCGCCTGGATGGCGTCGATCGCGGCCTGCACCGTCGCGCGGCTCGCGGTCAGGGGCAGGATCTGGTTCATGGTGCAGAGCCGGTTCGGGCCCGCCGAGGAGGTGGCGAGGTTGCCGACGGGGCCCATGCCCGCATTGCGGAGGTAGGCGAATTCCGGATTGTAGCGGAGCCCGTCGGAGGTCGTGGTGCTCAGCCCGTTCGGGTTCATGAAGTCGTTGTCGCCGCGGCAGAAGGCGACCGTGTAGGCGGTCGTGGTTGTGGCCGCCGCCGTGGCGAAGAGGTTGACGTTGATCGGCGTGTAGGCGTTGGCCGTGGTGCAGGCATTGGCGCCGACCGTCAGCGGCACCGTGTAGCCGGAATGGTCGACGCCATCGATGTTCCGCGCGGGCACCGCCGTCTGGGTGGCGAACTGCGTCTGGTTGCGCGTCTGGGAGATGATGTTGGTCAGCGTCGTCCCGGTCACGGCGGAGCCGCTCTGCAGCAGCACGAAGCCGACGCGGCGATAGGTGCTCTGGTCGAAATAGGGCCGGAAGCGGCCGTCGATCGTGGCGGGCGAGATGTCGGTGATGTCGTTGCCGTCGCGCCGCGCCTCGACGCAGCCGCTCCAGTTGTTGACGTTCCAGTCCGGTGGCAGGCCCGCGGTGTTCAGGAAGCTCGTGTTGTTGGGACCGAAGCTGATCGTGCGCGAGAAGGGCACGACCGAGACCCAGAGGTTCCGCCGCGTGTCGTCCGTCCCGTAGAGGATGTCGAGCATGGTCCGCGCGGCGTTCTGCGCCGCGGCGAGCTTCGAGGTGAAGCCGGGTGCCGACTGCCGCATGGACGCCGTCTGGTCGAGCACGATGGCGAGTTCGAGGCCCGAGCCCTCGCGTTCGGCGAGGGTCGTCTCGAACATCTGCGTCGTGCCGGGGCTGATGATGCTGAACAGCGTCGTCGGGATGGTCGCGCTGGCCGAGACGCGGATGCGCGTGTCGCTCACGCGCTCGATCACCGGCGTCGCGCTTGCGTTCGGGATCTGCGACAGCACGTAGTTCTGCTGCGTGCCGTTGCGCGTCATGTTGGCCCAGAACAGCGCGCGCGTGTCGGCATCCCGCGTCGGGCTGTCGATGGTGCGCGCGGCGACGAGGCTCGATGCGTCCACCGCGGTCTTGAGCCGCGCCGAGAGCAGCCAGATGCGGGAGAGGTCCACCGCGAGGCCGGCCGAGCCGATCACCGCGATCATCACGATCGCGCTCAGCGCGGCGATGGCGCCGCGTTCCTCGCGCCGGCCCAGGAGGCCGGTCGGCTTGCGGGGCTTGCTCATGCCGTGCACTCCGCCGTGGGGCTGTTGGTCGGCGCCGTCTGAAGGCTCTGCGGGTCTCGCGCGCGCGTCAGGAACAGGGTCTTGGCCCCGATCGTGGCCGGCAGCGCGGTGCCGATCAGCCCGGCGCTGAGCGGCCAGGGCTGCACGATCGCGAAAACTTCGGTGACGAAGACGGTCTGGTTCGCCGGCACCACGAAGGGCGTGACGCCGGGGATGTTGTGCGTGATCGTCGCGGTGCCGCCCGGCGTGGTGCCGACGCTCGGGACGAAGGAGGTATTGCCCGTCCTGATCTGCCAGGCGAGGCGGTTCGAGGCCGGGTTGGTCGCCGTGTTCCGCCCCACCGCGCTGATGACGACCGCGCCGCCGGTCGGGCTGCTGATGTCCACGATGCCGCCCGCGATCCGGTTGGCGTGGGTCCAGAACTGGTTCACGTCCCCCGGTGTGGTGATGCGCGTGCATTGGGAGACGATCTGGCCGATCTGCACCGCGATGGTTTCCGTCCGCAGCTGCGCGCGGAACAGGCGGATCAGGTCCGCCGTGCCGAGCGCGATCAGGAAGAAGGCCGGGGCGATCAGCGCGAATTCGGCCGCGACCCAGCCGCGGCGGCCGATCCGCGCGAGCCGCATCAAGGGGCTAGCAGGTCGCATTCTCGAAGGGCTCGTTCTTGACGATGAGGAAGGCGGTGTGCGTGAACTCGGTGCCGCCCCAGAGATTGGCCGCGACGATGCCGGTCACGAAAGGCTGCCGATAGGTCAGCCGGTAGGAGACGATCTGGCCTGCAGCACCCGCGCCAGGAGAGCCCGTGCCCTGCTCGGCGCCGCTCACGCCGGACCAGGTGCGGGTCTCGACCGTGAGGTTCGAGGGCGTCAGCATGCCGCCGGTGCTGCGGGTGATCATCCAGGCGATGTTCTGCGACCGGCAGGTCGGCACGCTCTGCTGGCCCTGGATGACGAGGGCGGGCGGCGAGTTCGATCCGGTCACGCCATAGCGGCTCGCGCGCAGCGCGGCGTGGTCGAGCGCCATGCCGGTCGCGAGCTGCCACGCGGCCTCGATGGTCGCGATGACAGTGATGAAGAACGGGATGGCGATGATCGCGAATTCGGAGGCGAGCGCGCCCCTGCGGCCGAGCGGGCTGCGGCGGTTTCGGAAGAAGGCTCTCATGCGGCGCATCCTGCGGCGGAACCGGGCCCCGGTCGGGCCAGCAGCGAAGGTGTTCGTCAGGCGCTCAAATTCCAATATTTGAGCCTATCCCGCCAGACACGAATTCGCGATCCGCTGATAGGTCGCGCGCGTCGAGAAAGCAAGTAAAATGGGATGCGCGATCCGCGTGGGAGCAACCGCCGGCGTCTCGGGGCGTCCGTTTTGTTGGACGAATTGCAATTTTCAGTATATTGCGGCCCCGCGTTTGCGATCGATGTTGTATGTTTCGGTGGCAAAAGCGCGCCATGGTTGCGGATCGGTGGCTCCGGCGCCTGCATCCCCGGCGCGCCGCCGGCCCCGTCGCCATTTCCCCGCATCCGCCGATTGCGATAGCCTCCTTTCCTGGCCGCACCGAAACAGGGAGATGCGCTGCATGGAATGGGTCATCCTCGGAATCGTCGTGCTGCTCGTCGTCTGGCTGGTCGTGATCTACAACCGGCTGGTCACGCTGCGGCAGGTGACGGGCCAGTCCTGGTCGGACGTGGATGTCCAGCTCAAGCAGCGCCATGACCTGATCCCGAACCTTGTCGAGACCGTGAAGGGCTATGCCGCGCATGAGCGCCAGACGCTCGATGCGGTGATCCAGGCGCGCAACAACGCGGTCAGCGCCCAGGCCCAGGGCCCGGCGGCGGCCGGGCCGGCCGAAGGCGCGCTCGGCGCCGCGCTCGGCCGTCTCTTCGCCCTGGCCGAGGCCTATCCGGACCTCAAGGCCAACCAGAACTTCCTCGCGCTGCAGTCCGAGCTCTCGGACATCGAGAACAAGATCGCCGCGGCGCGGCGCTTCTACAATTCCTCGGTGGCCGAATACAACGCCATGACCGAGAGCGTGCCGGCGGTCTTCTTCGCCCGCGCGCTCGGCTTCCAGCAGCGCGGCTTCTTCGAGTTGCCCGAGGCCGAGCGCGCCGCCGTCCAGGCGACGCCGCAGGTCCGCTTCTCGTAAAGGGCAGGGGGCGCCGCGATGCAGGCCTTCGGCCTGCGCACCCATGCCTGGAACACCGCCTGGCGCTCCATGCTGCTGCTGGCGGGCTTCCCGCTGCTGCTGGCGCTGACCGCGCTCGGCCTCGCCCTGATCATCGGGGCCGAGCAGCAGGATCTCGGCCGCGCCTTCCGCGACGCCATACGCGCCCTGCCCTGGATCTACCTCGTCTGCTGCGTCGTGGCGCTGGTATGGTTCGCCATCGCCTGGGCGGCGCACAACCGCATCCTCGACTGGGCGACGGGCGCGCGGCCGGTCACGCGGCAGGAGGAGCCGCGGCTGTGGAACCTGCTCGAGAACCTCTGCATCTCCCGCGGGATGCGCATGCCGCGGCTCGCCGTCATCGAGACCCCGGCGATGAACGCCTATGCCTCGGGCCTGACGCGCGACAAGGGCGCCGTGACCGTCACGCGCGGGCTGATGGACAACCTCGACGACCGCGAGTTGCAGGCGGTGCTGGCGCACGAGCTCGCCCATATCCGCAACGGCGATGCGCGGCTCGGCCTGATTGCGGCGGTCTTTGTCGGCATCATCTCGCTCGGCTTCGACATGATGACGCGCGGGCGGCGGGCCGCGCGGTCCGGCGGCACCTGGCGCAGCCACGGTTCCTCGCGCAGCGGCGGGCTTGCCGCGCTCATCGGCGTCCTGGTCATCGCCGCGGCCTGGCTGCTCTCGATGGTGCTGCGCATGGCGCTGTCGCGGAACCGGGAGTTCCTGGCCGATGCCGGGGCGGTGGAACTGACCTCCGACCCGGATGCGATGATCTCCGCGCTGCGCAAGGTCGAGGGCAATGCCGACATGCCCGAGGTCTCGCCCCAGGTGCGCGCCCTGTTCCTCGAGGATTCCACGGACAACGCCCTCTCCTCGCTGATGGCGACGCATCCGCCGATCGAGCAGCGGGTGGCGATGCTCGTGAAGATGGCGGGCGGGCGCGACCCGGGGCGCATCGAGCGCGCGCCGCAGCCGACCGAGACCCCCGCCTGGGCGCGGCAGGAGGCGAGCGACGACACCATCCAGGTCGCCCCCCGGCCCGCCGCCGGCGCCGCCGCGCCCTGGTGGCAGGGGCCGGCGCGCAGCGAGGGCAGCGGCAAGTCCCCCTGGGGGCCGCGCGGCTGAGCCGCGCCGCCCTCAGACCTTGCGGACAAAGGATCGCCCTTTGTCCGCCGGGCATCGGGATCTGGTTCCGCGCGCGGCCGCCCCTCCAGGCCCGCGCGCGATACCGGCGGGCGAAAGGTCAAACCCCTCGCCCGCTGGCATCAGCCCCCGAGCAGCCGCCGCAGCTTCAGCACCGCGCTGTCCGGCGTGGTCAGCACCGGCCTGCCGGTCGCCGCCTCCACCAGCGGCTTCGCCCGCGCGAGGCTGAACTGCCCGAGCGCGATCGCATCGCAATCCGCAAGGTCCTTCGCCGCCTCCGCGGCCAGCCGGTCATGCGCCTCGACATCGCCGGCATCGAGCGCGGCGAGGCCACCCTCGGCGACCTTGGGCACCACCGTGATGCCGGGCGGGAATTCCGGCGTCATGGAGGGGATGGTGCCGGGGAAGGTCACGAGCAGGCCGATGCGCTTCCCCTTGGTCACCGCCTTCTCGATCATCGCCTCGTTCGGCTTGAGCACGGGCATCGGCGCGAGGTCCCGCGCGCAGGCCTCGATGCAGGGGCCGAAGGCGGAGCAGGTGAAGAGGATCGCATCCGCCCCGGTGCCCGCGGCATAGCGCGCGAGCGTGAGGAACCGCTCGGTCATGCGCGGCGTCAGCGCGCCCTCGCGCGCGAGGTCGGCCGAGAGGCTGTCATCCATCAGGTTCATCAGCACCTGGCCCGGCCAGAGCCGCGCGAAGGCGGCCTCGATCGGCGGCGGAGAATGCCTGAGGGCGTGGATCAGGGCGATGCGCCGGGCTGCGCTCATGGCCGCTCCTCTGAATGGCTCGGCGAGGGTCATGGACCGCCCCCGCCGCCCGGGCAAGCCCGCCGGCGCGCGGGCGGCTCCGCCCTCAGGCCGTTGCGGGAACCGCCCGCGGCCCGTCGCGCACCGGCAGGTGGATCAGCGCCGCGAAGGCCGCGGCGAGGATGCCGATCACCCACATCAGGTCGTAGGAGCCGGTGCGGTCGAACACCACGCCGCCGAGGAAGGCGCCGGTGAAGCCGCCGATCTGGTGGCCGAGGAAGACCAGCCCGAAGATGGTCGCGAGCCAGCGCGTGCCCCAGTTGCGCGCGCAGAGCGCGACGGTCGGCGGCACGGTGGACAGCCACAGGATGCCCATCAGGGCGGAGAAGACCATCACGCTCGCCGTCGTCTTTTCCACCAGCATGAAGCCGGCCATCAGCACCCCGCGCGAGGCGTAGATCGCCACCAGCAGTTCCCGCCGCCTCCAGCGCTGGGTGAGTTCGCCCGAGATCAGCGAGCCCGCGATGTTGAACAGCCCGATCAGCGAGATCGCCCCCGCCCCGACATAGAGCGGCAGCCCGCAGGAATGCACGAAGCCCGGCAGGTGCACCGTGAGAAAGGAGACGTGCAGCCCGCAGACGAAGAAGCCGAAGAACAGGCACCATAAGGACGTGTCGCGGAAGGCGCGCGAGAGGGCGGCGCGGGCGGTCTCGCTCTCCGCCGCAGGCGCGTCGGCGGCGACCGGCGCGGGCTTGTCGTTCAGCGGCCAGGCAAGCGGGATCATCACCAGCGCCGCCACCGCCATGGCGATCAGCGCCCATTGCCAGCCGAAGCCCGAGATCCCGAGCCCCGCGAGCGGCACCACCAGGAACTGCCCCGCCGAGGAGCCCGCCGTGCCGAGCCCGACCGCCCGGCCCCGCTTCTCCTCGGGCAGGAGGCGCGTCAGCGAGGCAATGATGACGGGCATCCCCGCCGCCGAGACCGCGACCCCCATCACGAGCCCCGCGAAGAAGGTGAAGAGGGCGAGCCCCTCGGAGAAGGCCATGCCGAGGATGCCCGCGGCATAGAGCAGCGCGCCCCCGATGATGACCCGCCGCCCCCCGAAGCGGTCCGCGAGCTGGCCGACCAGCGGCTGCGAGGCGCCGTTGAGCAGCACCTGCAGCGCGATGGCGAAGGCGAAGCCCGAGGCGGTCCAGGCATGGGCGGCCGTCATCGGCGCGAGGAACAGCCCGAAGGACTGCCTCAGCCCCATCGCGAGCATGGCCGCCGCGACGCCGCAGGCGATCAGGATCGCCGCGGGCAGGACCGCGCGGCCGGCTTGGGTCGAGGCGCTCATCGCGGACTCCCTTGATCGCGGTCAATGTCGTCCCGCGCGCCGGTGCGGGCAACGGGGACGGGGCCGCATTGCTGCCATGCGCGCGCGCGGCGCGGTTGACGGCACCCGGCCGGCGGCCCTATTCCCCGCGCCTCCGGTGGCGGCCATAGCTCAGTCGGTAGAGCGCCAGGTTGTGGTCCTGGATGTCACGGGTTCGAGTCCCGTTGGTCGCCCCACCCCCCCTTTCCTTGCGTGTTCCGCCGTTCCCGGCAGGATGCGGCGCATCCTGAGGGGGAACATCCATGCAGATTGCACTCAACGGCCGTGCCGCGCTGATCACCGGCGGCTCCAAGGGACTCGGCCTCGCCATGGCCAAGGCCTTCGCCCAGGCGGGCGGGCATGTCGCGCTGGTCGCCCGCGGCGCCGAGGCGCTCGCCGCCGCCGAGGCCGAGATCCGCGACGCCGCGCCGACGGCGAAGGTCGCGGCCATCGCCGCCGACATCCGCACCGCGGCAGGCTGCGAGCAGGCCTTCAACGGCGCGGTGCGGGCGCTCGGGCAGGTGGACATCCTGGTCAACAATGCCGGCACCTCGCAGCGGGGGGAGTTCCTCTCGGTCAGCGACGCGCTGTGGCAGGACGACCTCGACCTCAAGCTCTTCGCCGCCATACGCCTCTGCCGCCTCGCCCTGCCGGGCATGCGGGACCGCCGCTGGGGGCGGATCATCAACGTGCTGAACATCGGCGCGAAGGCGCCCAAGGCCGGGTCAACGCCGACCTCCGTCAGCCGTGCCGCGGGCATGGCGCTGACCAAGGCGCTGGCGAACGAGTTCGCGCCCCACAACGTGCTGGTGAACGCCATGCTCGTCGGCATCATCGAGAGCGACCAGTGGGTGCGCCGGCACGCCGCCGACAAGCGCAACATCACCTGGGAGGAGTGGAAGGCCGAGCAGGGCAGGGCGGTCCCGCTCGGGCGCATCGGCAAGGCCGAGGAGTTCGCCGCGCTCGCGCTGCTGCTCGCGAGCGATCAGGGCGGCTATGTCACCGGCACCGCCATCAATGTGGATGGCGGGGCGAGCCCGGTCGTCTGAGCATCGTATAGGCAATATGGCCAATATTTAAGCGGCCGGGCGCGACGCCTCGCCGCTCCTGCCGCTTCGTTGGGCGGCACGCGCCTTGCTAGCCAGACCCCCGCCGGCCCGATCCGCCGGCGAGCGGGAGGCATGAATGGCGCGCATCTTCCAGGATCCCTTCTCGGCCGACAGCCGGCTCGACGCCTGCCCCTGCGGGCGCGACCACGCCCCCGGCCTCGCCTGCACGGCCGAGGCCGCCCCGCCCGCCGACGGCACCGGCGCGCTGGGCGAGGCGGCCGAAGTCGCGGTCATGAAGGCCGTCTTCCCCGAGGATGCGACGCGCCGCGCGCTGCTGCGCCTGTTCGGCGCCGGCACGGTGATGGCCGCGATCGAGAGCGTCTTCCCGCTCGCCACCGCGCGCGAGGCGCTCGCCCAGGCCGCCGGCGCGCCGGAGAAGCGCGACCTCAGGATCGGCTTCATCCCCATCACCTGCGCCACGCCCATCATCATGGCGCATCCGATGAACTTCTATTCGCGCCACGGGCTGAACGTGGAGGTGATCCGCACCGCCGGCTGGGCGGTGATCCGCGACCGCGCCATCGCGCGCGAATACGACGCCGCGCACATGCTGGCGCCGATGCCGCTCGCCATGTCGCTCGGCGTCGGCGTCGGCCAGCCGCAGCCCTTCGCTGTGGCGGCGATCGAGAACATCAACGGCCAGGCCATCACGCTCGCCAACAAGCACCGCGACAAGCGCAACCCGCGCGACTGGCGCGGCTTCCGCTTCGCCGTGCCCTTCGACTTCTCGATCCACAACTACCTGCTGCGGCACTACGTGGCCGAGCATGGGCTCGACCCCGACCGCGACATCCAGATCCGCGCCGTCCCTCCGCCCGAGATGGTCGCCAACCTGCGCGCCGACAACATCGACGGCTTCCTGGGCCCCGACCCCTTCAACCAGCGCGCGGTGTTCGACGGCGTGGGCTTCATCCACATCCTGACCAGGGAATTGTGGGACGGGCATCCCTGCTGCGCCTTCGCCGTGCCGCGCGGCATGATCACCGACACGCCCAACACCTTCGCCGCCCTGCTGCGCGCGATCGTCGAGGCCACCGCCTATTCCCAGAAGGCCGAGAACCGGCGCGAGGTGGCGCAGGCCATCGCCGGGCAGAACTACCTCAACCAGCCCCCCACGGTCGTCGAGCAGGTGCTCACCGGCACCTTCGCCGACGGGCTCGGGCGCGTGCAGCGCGTTCCCGACCGCATCGGCTTCGACCCCTTCCCCTGGCACTCCATGGCCATGTGGATCCTCACCCAGATGCGCCGCTGGGGCCAGTTGCAGCGCGAGGTGGACTACGCGGAGGTGGCCGCGCAGACCTTCCTTGCGCTGGATGCCGGCCGCGCGATGCGCGATCTCGGCCTCCCCGTGCCGGCGAGCCCGCTGCGGACCGAGACCATCATGGGCCGCGCCTTCGACCCGGCGAATCCCTCCCCCTGGACCGAGCGCGCGGTCCGCGCCTGAGCCATGGCCAGCGAGGTTCCCTTCTGGCGGGCGGCTGCGCTCTCGCTGCTGCTGCTCGCCGCCGCGCTCATCGCCTGGGAGCTCGCGGTCATGCCGCGCGCGGGCGGCGGTGCGGCGCTCGATCCCGAATATGCCGCGCTGCTCGGCCAGGCCGCCGCGCAGGGCGGCACCACGCCGATGCCGGGGCCCGCGGCCATCGGGGCGCGGCTCCTCGAGCTGCTGTCCGATCCCTTCTACGTGCGCGGCACCAACGACCAGGGCATCGGCGTGCAGATCGCCTATTCCCTGCTGCGCGTCGGCGCGGGCTTCGGGCTCGCGGCGCTGGTGGCGATCCCGCTCGGCTTCCTGATCGGCATGTCGCCGCTGCTCAACGCCGCGCTCAACCCCTTCATCCAGGTGCTGCGGCCGGTCAGCCCGCTCGCCTGGATGCCGCTCGCGCTCTACACCATCAAGGACAGCGCGGTCTCCTCGATCTTCGTCATCTTCATCTGCTCGGTCTGGCCGATGCTGCTCAACACCGCCTTCGGCGTGGCGAGCGTGCGGCGCGAATGGCTCAACGTGGCGCGCACGCTGGAGGCGGGGACGTGGAAGACGGCCACGCGCGTCATCCTGCCCGCCGCCGCGCCGACCATCCTGACGGGCATGCGCATCTCCATCGGCATCGCCTGGCTCGTGATCGTGGCCGCCGAGATGCTCGTGGGCGGCACGGGCATCGGCTACTGGGTGTGGAACCAGTGGAACAACCTCTCGATCGCCGACATCGTCATCGCCATCCTGATGATCGGCGTGGTCGGCCTCGCGCTCGACCGGCTGCTCGGCCTCGTGGCGCATGCCGTGGCGTGGCGGGAATAGGCCGATGAACGCGACCGCTGCCTCCCCCCCGCGTGCGGTGGATGCCGAGGCGCAGGCCGGCCGGCCCGCGGCCCGCGCGCGCCATGCCTATGTCAGCGTCGAGGGCATCGCCCGCCGCTACGGCGCCACCACCATCTTCGAGGATGTCTGGTTCGGCATCGAGCGCGGGGAGTTCGTCTGCCTCGTCGGTCATTCGGGCTGCGGCAAGACGACGATTCTCAACATCCTCGCCGGCCTCGAAGGCCCCACGGAGGGTGCCGTCATCGTGGACGGGGCGGAGATCACGGGCCCCTCGCTCGACCGCGCTGTGATCTTCCAGGGCCATGCGCTGATGCCCTGGATGACGGCGACCGGCAATGTGGCCTTCGCGCTCTCCTGCCGGCACCGGGGCTGGTCGCGCGCCCAGTGCGAGGCGGCGGCGCGCGAGGCGCTGAAGCGCGTCGGCCTCGGCCACGCGCTCGACCGGCGCCCGGCGGAGCTCTCGGGCGGGATGAAGCAGCGCGTGGGCATCGCCCGCGCGCTCGCGCTCGAGCCCAAGATGATGCTGATGGACGAGCCCTTCAGCGCGCTCGATGCGCTGACGCGCGGCTCGCTGCAGGACGAGGTTTCGCGCCTGGTCACCGAGACGCGGCAGACCGCCTTCATGATCACGCATGACGTGGACGAGGCGATCCTTCTCGCCGACCGCATCCTGCTGATGTCGAACGGCCCCGGCGCGCGCATCGCCGAGGTCGTGGTGAACACCCTGCCGCGGCCGCGCACGCGGGCGAACCTGCACCACATGCCGGGCTACCACGCGCTGCGCGACCACGTGCTCGACTTCCTGATCAGCCGCTCGGCGGCCTTCGACGCCGCCGCCCCGCCCGCGGGCTGGGCGCCGCGCGCCGTGCCCGAGGTGCGCCCGGCGATCGAGAGCCCGCCGCCGCCGCTCGCGGCGGAATGAACCCGACCATCCAGGCAAGGAGACGAACGCCGATGACGCGCGCGCAACTGACCGAGAAGATCCTCGACATAAAGCGCGAGAAGGGCTGGAGCTGGCGCCACATCAGCGACGAGATCGGCGGCGTGTCGGACACGCTGATCGTCGGCGCGCTGCTTGGCCAGATGAAGCTGGTCAAGCCGCTGGCGAAGAAGGCCGCCGCCCTGTTCGGGCTGAGCGAGGCCGAGGAGCGCATGCTCAACGAGGTGCCCTATCGCGGCACCCCCATGCCGCCCACCGACCCGCTGATCTACCGCTTCTACGAGATGGTCATGGTCAACGGCCCGGCCTGGAAGGCGCTGATCGAGGAGGAGTTCGGGGATGGCATCATGTCCGCCATCGACTTCGACTTCCGCTTCGAGCGCATGGCGCACGAGAAGGGCGACCGCGTGAAGATCGAGATGACCGGCAAGTTCCTGCCCTACAAGTACTACGGCAACGAGCAGGGCATCCCCGCCTACGGCTTCAAGGAGGAGTGAGGCTTCGCCCGCGCCGCCGGCCGTGGTAACGCGCTCGCCTCATCGCGGGAGGGGCGCATGGCGCAGGAACTGACGGTCGGCATCGCGGGGCTCGGGGCGATCGGGCTGCATCTCGCGCGCGCTCTCGATGCGGGGGTGCAGGGGCTGCGGCTCGCCGCGGTCTCGGCGCGGGATCTCAAGAAGGCGCAGGCCAATGTCGGCGGCTTCCGGCAGCCGCCGATGGTGGTTTCCAACCCCGAACTCGCTGCCTGCGACGTGGTGGTGGAAGCCGCCCCGGCCGCCGCCTTCGAGGAGATCGCCACCGCCGCGATCGAGGCCGGGCGCATCTTCGTGCCTTCCTCGGTCGGCGCGCTGCTGCCGCGCATGCACCTGGTGGAGCGCGCGCGCGAAACCGGCGCTCGCATCGTGGTGCCGACCGGCGCGCTGCTCGGCCTCGACGCCGTGCGCGCGGCGGCGGAAGGCGAGGTCGAGAGCGTCACCATCGAAACCCGCAAGCCGCCGCGCGGCCTGGAGGGTGCGCCCTATCTCAGGCAGAACGCGATCGACGTGCTCGCCATCACCACGCCGACGCGCGTCTTCAAGGGCAATGCCTTCGACGCGGCGCAGGGGTTCCCGGCCAATGTGAATGTCGCGGCAGCCCTGGCGCTCGCCGGCATCGGCCCCGAGCGCACCATGGTCGAGATCTGGGCCGACCCCGCCCAGACCCGCAACCAGCACACCATCCGCGTCGAGGCCGCCGCCGCGCGCCTGACCATGACCATCGAGAACGTGCCCTCCGAGGAGAATCCGCGCACGGGCCGGATCACGCCGCTGTCCATCCTGGCGTGCCTGCGCGGGCTGACCAGCACGCTGAAGGTGGGTTCCTAGCGCGGCCGCCGCGC
>NZ_JACIJE010000008.1 GCF_014199195.1 Neoroseomonas alkaliterrae
CCGCGAGCCGCAGAACCGCCGCGTGGAGATCATCCTCCGCTAAGCGGTCGCCAGAGGCGACACGAACCGCGAAGGGGCGCCGAAAGGCGCCCCTTCTGCATTCAGGGGCCAGGAAGCCGAGGCAGGCCGGCCAGCCGCGCCTCGCCGCCGAGGCGCAGCGCCGCGCCGATGATGTGGCCGGAGGCGAGGAAGGATTCGGCGCGGGCAAGGCCCGCATCCAGGGCGGCGGCGATCTCCGTCGCGGTCAGGGCGCCGACATCGGCGGTGACCAGCCGCTCCCCGAGGTCGCTGTCCGGGTCGAGGGAACAGGCCGGGACGCGGCGGATCGCGGCACTCGGCACGTCCACCGCATTCGCGATCAGCGTCGCCGCGGCATCGGCGCGCGCGGCATCCCGCGCGAGCACCGTGACGGCATCGGCGATGCCGAGCGAGAAGGACCGGCCGTGCCGCCCCGAGGTGGCGATGCCGCCGATGCCGCTCGCCGCCGTGACCTGCAAGGCCCCGTCGAGGGCGAGGCGTGCGGGGTCCGCGGCAAGCCCCACGGCCAGCATGTGGCCGGGCGCGACATGCACCGCGATGTCGCCGCCGTCATTCACATAGGCGCGCTCGAGCGGCGCCGCCGCCCGCATGGCGGCCAGCAGCGCATCGGCCACCGCGCCCGCCACCGCGGCCATCGGCGTCACGAACTCCGGCGCGAAGGGCAAGCAGGCGGCGAGCATCCGCCGCGCGATCGGGTGTTGCAGGCGCGGCCCTTCCGCCACCGGCCGGCGCAGTTCCGGCAACTCGGCCGCCAGAGCGGGCAGGATGCCGGGGAACAGGGCGAGCGCCGCCGCCTCCGCCGCGCGCACCGCCTCCGCCTCGCCCCAGGCGCGGAGGATCACGTCAATCGGCCCGTGCGAGAGGTGCAGCCGCCCCCCGCTCAGCCGCCGCGCGACGGGTGCGTCCATGGGCTCAGCGCGCGAAGGGCCAGGGATTGCCCGGGTGCCAGGTCTCAAGCCGCAGATCGGCGCCGAGGTCGCGCAGCACCTCCTGCACCGGCACGATCTCCGCCATGTGGCCGCCGAGCCGTTCGTAGAGGCCGCGCGGCATGGTGAACTCGATCGGCGCCACGATCGCCGGGGTCGGCACGTAGCCGAAGGCGTTGCGCGGCATGCGCAGCACATCGGCCATGACCGTGATGCCGCCGCCAGGCCAGAGATAGACCGGCGCTCCGCCCATGGTGACGCGCGTCTCCCCCTTCGCGACCGATTGCGTCAGCAGCACCGGATTCTCGGTCACGCCCGCGCGCAGCGAGCCGCCGGCGCCGGCCATGAAGACGACGGAACAGAGGGAGGGCTCGCAATTCTCCCCGATGCGCTCGACCACCGCGCGCACGGCCGCGGGCATCTCGGCCTGGACCGGCTTCAGCGCCTCGTCCAGCACGCAAAAGAGCGCGTGATCGCCGGTGGTGCTGGTGAAGAGCAGGCGCAGCCCCGGCCAGGCGGTCTTCGGATCGATGGATTCGACGACCTCGAGCGGATCGGTGATGTCCGTCCCGCCCCAGCCGAGGCCGGGGCGCGCAACCTGGAAATACCGGCCCGGCGTGGAACGACGCCCGCGCACGCGGATGCCGGCGGGGCGCATGCCCAGCACCTTGCCGGCCTGGTGCTCGGTCAGCACGCCGGTGATGTGGTCGTCCACCACGATCACCTCGTCCACATGGCCGAACCATTGCCGGGCGAAGATGCCGATGGTCGCGCTGCCGCAGCCGACGCGCATGCGCCGCTCAGGCACGCCGTCCACGATAGGCGCCGCGCCGGCCTGCACCACCACCGCGTGCCCGCCGTCTATGGTCATCTCCACAGGCTCGGCGGCGCAGAGTTTGAGCAGCGTCTCGCAGGTGACGACGCCCTCCTTCTTGCTGCCGCCCGTCAGGTGCCGCACGCCGCCGATGGAGAGCATCTGGCTGCCGTATTCGGCGGTGGTCACATGCCCCACCTGCTCCCCGTTCACGCGCACCGGCGCGGCCTCGGGGCCGAGATGGCGGTCGGTGTCGATCTTCACCTTCACGCCGCAGTAGCTGAACATGCCCTCGGTGACGACGGTCACCGTGTCCACGCCCTCATGCACCGCCCCGACGATGAAGGGCGCGGGCTTGTAGTCGGGGTAGGTGGTGCCCGCGCCGACGCCGGTGAGGAAGACGCGGGAGGGATCGAGCACCTCCCCGTCCCATTCCGCCTTCGCGAAGGCGACGACGGGGCGGTTTTCCTCCACCGCCTGGGCGAGGCTCAGCGCCGGATCGGTGCGCACCAGCACGCCATTGTCGTTGGCGTAGCGAGAGCAGGCGCCGGCGCGGCCGGGGCGGATGCGGCAGAGCACGGGACAGGCGTCGCAGCGGATGATGCCGCCGTCCTCGGCGGCGCCGAACTTCTCGCTGCGGGCGGCACGGGATGTCATGGGGATGCCTCCGGCGGCCGGGGGGAGAAGGGAACTTCTCCCCCCGGAACCCCCCTCAACCTTCTCTGCCACCTGGCGCTGGCCATGGCCGTCACTTCCCAAAGGCCAAAGAAGGGAGGGGGATCGGGGGAGGTTCTCCTCCCCCGAGTCTTTCCATCAACCGATGCGGCAGCACCGGCACTTCCGTCATCCGCACGCCCGTCGCATGGCGAATGGCGGAGAGGATCGCCGGCGCCGTCGGCACCAGCGCGGGCTCGCCCACGCCCTTGGCGCCGAAGGGGCCTTCGGGCTCCGGGTCCTCGATCAGGTGGATGCGGATGCGCGGCATGTCGCCCGCGGTCGGGATCAGGTAGTCGTGCAGGTTCTCGGTGCGGCCGGGGATGAATTCCTCCATCAGCGCGAGGCCCAGGCCCTGCGCGATGCCGCCATGGATCTGACCGGTGACGAGCAGCGGATTGACGGCGCGGCCGACATCCTGCGCGGCGACCATCTCCTCCACCTTCACCGTGCCGAGCGCCATGTCCACCCGCACCAGCGCGATCTGCGCCGCAAAGCCGTAGGTGGCATAGGGCACGCCCTGGCCCTCGGCATCGAGGCTGACCGTCGGCGGATCGTAGCGCGCCTCCGCCGTGAGGTCGGCATCGAGCGCGGCGAGGTCGAGCACGCGCGTCATGTGCCGGTCGGTCACGGTGAGCCGCGTGCCGTCGAGCGCGAGGCGCGCATCCTCCCCCGCATTCGCAAGCGCCAGGATGCGCGCGCGCAGCGCCTTCGCCGCGTCATGCGCCGCGCGGCCCGAGACGAAGGTCTGGCGCGAGGCCGAGGTCTTGCCCGCATCCGGCGTCAGCGCGGTATCGCCCACCACCTGCCGCAGCGCGGCGAGCGGCAGGCCGAGCGCCTCGGCCGCGATCTGCCCGATCACCGTCGTGCTGCCCTGGCCGATGTCCACCGCCCCGTTGAAGAGCGTCAGCGTGCCGTCGCGCGCCAGCGTGATGCGCATGGTCGAGGGGTTGGAGAGCGCCGTATTGCCGCAGCCATACCACATGCAGGCGATGCCGGCGCCGAGCCGGTGGCGCCCATGGGTCGCATTGTGCGCGGCGACGCGCGCGAGCAGCGCATCCCATTCGGGCTTCAGCGCATCCAGGCACTCGGGAAGCCCGGCCGAGGCGTGCAGCACCTGCCCGCTCGGCGTCGTGTCACCCTTGCCGAGCGCGTTGCGTCTCCGGATCTCCCAGCGGTCGAGCGCCAGCGCCTCCGCGAGGTCGTCCACCAGTGCCTCGGTGGCGATCGCCGCCTGCGGCACGCCGAAGCCGCGGAAGGCGCCGGCGGGCGTGTCGTTGGTGTACACCGCGCGGGTGCGGTTCAGCACATGCGGCACGCGGTAGGGGCCGGAGGCGTGCACCGGCACGCGGTTCGCAACCGTCGGCCCCCAGGAGGCATAGGCGCCGGTGTTGAAGTCGCCCTCCAGCAGGAAGGCGGTGAAGCGGCCCTCGCCGTCCGCGGCCATGCGCGCGCGCAGGATGGCGGGATGGCGCTTGGTGCTCGCCGCCATGCTCTCGGTGCGGGAATAGACCATGCGCACCGGCCGCCCCGCCTTGCGCGCCGCGACGGCGAGCAGCGGCTGAACCGAGACGTCGAGCTTGCCACCGAAGCCGCCGCCGCAGGCGGTGGGGATGATGCGCACCGCCTCCTGCGGCACGCCGAGCACGCGCGCCGTCTCCTCCTGGTCCATCACCGGGGCCTGGGTGCAGGCGGCGATGGTCATGCCGCCATCCGCCTGCGGCAGGGCGTGGCCGGCCTCGGGTTCGATATAGGCGTGCTCGACGAAGGCGGTGCGGAAGGTGCCCTCGGCGCGGGCGGGGCTGGCGGCGAAAGCGGCCTCGGCCTCGCCGCGGCGCAGATGGCCGCGCACCAGCACATTGCCCGGCGCATGCGCGTGCAGTTGCGGCGCATCCGGGGCGAGCGCGGCCTCGACCCCGTGCAGCGCGGGCAGGGGCTGCCAGGCGATGGGCAGATCGGCGGCACGCACCGCCTCCACCGCCGCGCGCGCGCCGAGCAGGCCGAGCACCGCCTCTCCGCGGAAGCGCACGTAGCCGTCCGCGAAGACCGGCTGGTCCTTGAGGTCGGGCATGATGCCGAAGGCGTTGCGGCCCGGCACGTCGGCCGCGGAGAGGATGGCGACAAGCCCGAGCCGCGCGCGCGCCGCCTCGAGATCGCCGAGGCTGAAACGCGCATGGGCATGCGGCGAGCGCACCACGCGCAGCCACAGCGCATCCGCGGGCGCGGCATCGGCGCCGTAGCGCTCGCTGCCCTGCACCTTCGGCGCGCCGTCGAGACGCGGGATGGCCGCGCCGACGCCGCCTTCCTCCGGGGCGGCCGCGATGGTGCCGCGCGCGGCGTCGAGCACCGCCTCGATGATCTGCAGATAGCCCGTGCAGCGGCAGAGCACGCCGCCCAGCGCATCCTCCACCGCCGCGCGCTCCGGCGTGGCGTTGCGCCGCAGCAGGTCGAGGGCCGCCATCAGCATGCCCGGCGTGCAGATGCCGCATTGCGCGGCCCCGCGCGCGAGGAAGGCGGCGCGCAGCGCATCGAGCAGCGGGTCGGCGGCCTCGATGGTGGTGATCTCGGCGCCTTCCGCCTGGGCGGTGGAGACGAGGCAGGCGCAGACCTGCGCGCCGTCCATCAGCACGGTGCAGGCGCCGCAATCCCCGGCATTGCAGCCTTCCTTGGTGCCTGTCAGGCCCAGCCCCTCGCGCAGCGTGTCGGACAGCGGCGCGAAGGGATCCGCCGCAACCTCGTGCCGTGTGCCGTTGACGGTGAAGGCGATCATCGTCCGAAGCCTGCCAGCAGGTCGCGCAGCAACGCCAGCGCGGCAGCGCGGCGATAGGCGGCGGAGGCGCGCACGTCCCCGATCGGCGCCAGCGGCGCCAGATGCCCCGGCTGCGGCACGCGCGGCATCTCGGCAGGATGGATCCCGATCAGCGCTTCCTCCAGCGCCGGCAGGCGGCGCGCGGTGGGCGAACAGGCGCCGACCGCGATGCGCGCTTCCGCGATGCGGTCGCCTTCCATGCGGATCACGGCCGCGGCCATGGCGATCGAGATGACCAGGTAGCGCCGCGCGCCGAGCTTCTCGAAGCGCCCGCGCGCACCCTCGCAGCGAGGGACGTGCAGCGCGGTGACGATCTCGCCCGGCGCCAGCGCGGTCTCGCGATAGCCGGTGACGAAATCCGCGACGGGCAGTCGCCGCATGCCGGAAGCGGCGGCGAGTTCCACCTCCGCATCCAGCACGAGCAGGTTCGGGATGCCGTCGCCCGCCGGCGAGGCCGTCACCAGGTTTCCGGCGATGGTGCCCCGATTCTGCACCTGCCGCCCGCCGACCTCGCATGCCGCCGCGCGCAGGCCGTCGAAGATCGGCGGCAAGCGGGCCTCGGCGATCGCGGTCCAGGTCGTGCGCGCCCCGATGCGCCAGCCCTCGGCCGTCTCGGTGATGCCGTCGAGGCCGGGGATCGCGGAAAGGTCGAGCACCTCCGGACGCCACGGGTCGCCCCAGGCGGCGCGGGCGGTGCGCAGCGGGTGGATGTCGGTGCCACCGGCGAGCGGCAGCGCGCCGGTGGCGGCGCGGATGGCGAGCGCCTCCTCCAGCGTGCGCGGGCGGTGATAGGCTCTCATGCCGCGCGGCCCTGGCGCAGGGCTGCGGTGGCGGCGGCATCCACCGCGCCGTCGGCGGCAAGCGCCACGCCCCAGAGCCGCGCCGCCTCCTCCCGCGTGTAGTAGCCGCGGCGCACATCGCGCGCGACCAGGGCGGGATCGCGGGCGAAGGGATCGCCATAGCCGCCGCCGCCGGGTGTCATCACCTCCACCCGGTCGCCGGGCGAGAGCGCGATGCCCTGGTCCTTGGAGAGATGCGGCGGGATGGTGGTGGTGCCGCCGCGATGGATGCGCACCACATTCGGCGCGCCATCGCCGCCGCCGAGCACGCCGGGCGGGCCGAAGCGGCCATGGTCCATGACGAAGGAGGCGCGCGCCTCTCCGCGCAGCAGCTCCACCTCGTAATGCACGCCGAAGCCGCCGCGATGCATCCCCGCCCCGCCCGAGCCCTCGCGCAGCGCGAAGCGGGTGAAGAGGACCGGGTAGTACTGCTCCATCACCTCCACCGGCGCGGTCTTGGAGATGCCGATGGTCGAGCAGCCATTGGTCAGCCCGTCCTCGCGCGCATTGCCGCCGTAGCCGCCGCCGGTGATCTGGTACATCACGTAGCCGGCGCCGCGCGCGGGATCGAAGCCGCCGAGGGCGAAATTGCCGGAGGTGCCGGCGGGTGCCGCGGTGACCTCCTCAGGCAGAGCCTGCACGAGGCAGAGGAACACCGCCTCGGCGATGCGCTGGCTCACCTCCGCCGCGCAGCCCGAGACCGGGCGCGGATAGCGGGCGTCGAGGAAGGTGCCCTCGGGGCGGATGATGTTCAGCGGCGTGAAGGTGCCGGCATTGATCGGCACGTCGGGGAAGATGTGCTTCACGCCGAGACAGACCGCCGAATAGGTGGTGGCCCAGACCGAGTTCATCGGCCCCGCGCAGGGCGGGGAGGAGCCGGAGAAGTCGAAAGTCAGCGTATCGCCGGACCGCGTGACGGCCAGCGCGATGCGCAGCGGCTCGTTCACCACGCCGTCGGAATCGACGAAGGCCTCGGCGCGCCAGGTGGCTTCGGGCATGCGGCGGATCTCGGCGCGCATGCGCTCGGCGGCGCGCTCGCGGATCAGGGCGATGGCCTCGCGCAGCGTCGCCGCGCCGTAGCGGGCGATCATCTCGTTCAGCCGGCGTTCGCCGACCAGAAGGGCTGCCGCCTGCGCCTTGATGTCGCCGATGCGCTGCTCGGCCACGCGGATGTTGGACTGGATGATGGCGAGGATCTCGCGGTCCATCTCCCCGCGCTTGAACAGTTTGACGGGGGGCAGGCGCAGCCCCTCCTGCTCGACCTCGGTGGCGTGGGCGGAGAAGCCGCCCGGCACCATGCCGCCGGTATCCGGCCAGTGGCCGGTGTTCTGCAGCCAGCAGAAGAGTTTGCCCTCCACGAAGAAGGGCCGGGCGAAGCGCACATCCATCAGGTGCGTCCCGCCGAGATAGGGGTCGTTGACGATGTAGATGTCGCCCGGTTCCGGAGCGGCGACCGCGCCTTCGCCGATCAGCCGGATCAGGTGCCCGGCGGAATGCTGCATCGCGCCGACGAAGACCGGCAGGCCGCCTTCTCCCTGCGCGATCAGCGCGCCGTCCCCGGCGGCGTAGATGCCGTCGGAGCGGTCGTCGGCCTCCGCGATCACGGGCGAGAAGGCGGAGCGGGAGAAGGCGAGGTCCATCTCATTGCAGACCTGCTGCAGCCCGGCCTGGATGACGGCGAGAGTGAGGGCGTCCATCAGACGGTGATCCTCAGATTGCCCAGCGAATCCACCACCGCCGCGCAGCCAGGCTCCAGGATGACGGTGGCATCAGCCTGCTGCAGCACGGCGGGGCCGGAGAGCCGTGCGCCCGCGGCCAGCGCCTCGCGCCGCCACACCGCCGCCTCGTGCCAGGCGCCATCGGCGAAGAGGCGGCGCGTGCCGAGCCGCGCCTCGCCTCCGCCGCCGGCGGACAGCGCGGCGAGATCGAAGGGCCGTCGCCGGCCGACGACGCTGGTGGCGAGGTTGACCAGCACCGCCCTGATCTCCGGCAGGCGCACCTGGAAGCGGGCGAAATAGGCCTCCTCGAAGGCGGCCTGGACCTCGGCGCGGCGCGGCGCGGCGGAGCCGAGCGGCACGCGGATCAGATGCGTCTGGCCGCGGAACTGCATCTCCGCCACGTGGCGCACCTCGATTCGCTCCACCTCCGCCCCGCCGGCCTCGACGCCCGCGCGGCCGCGCGCCTCCTGGGCCGCGAGGACCTCGGCGATCTCCGCCTCTGCGATATCGTCCAGGCCGCGGTTCAGCGTGTTCACCACATCCTGCCGCAGGTCGGCGACGAGGCAGCCCAGCGCGTTGGTCAGCCCGGGGCGGAAGGGGATGAAGACCTCGGGGATGCCGATCTCGCGCGCCAGCGCCACCGCATGCAGCGGCCCCGCGCCGCCGAAGGCGAAGAGCACGAAGTCGCGCGGGTCGTGTCCGCGCGACAGCGAAACCATGCGGATCGCCCCGGCCATCAGCACGTTCGCCAGGCGGATCACGGCCTCGGCGGCCTGCTCCGGGCTCATGCCGAGCGGCGCGCCGATCTCGCGCGCGAAGGCCTCGCGCACCTCCTCGACCGGCACGCGCCGGCCGGTGGCCAGCAGCGCATCGGGGTCGAGCCGGCCGAGCAGCAGGTTCGCATCCGTCACCGTCGGCCGCGTGCCGCCGCGCCCGTAGCAGATCGGGCCCGGCGCGCTGCCGGCGCTTTCCGGCCCCACGCGCAGCATGCCGCCGCGGTCGATCCAGGCGATGGAGCCGCCGCCCGCGCCCACCGTGCGCACATCCACCATCGGCAGGTGGATCGGCAGGCCATAGGCGATGGACAGTTCCGCCGAGACCTCCGGCACGCCGCCCGCGATCAGCGCGACATCGGTCGAGGTGCCGCCCATGTCGCAGGTGATGGCGTTCGCGACACCGGACTGGGCGAGGGTGGAGGCGGCGGCCATCACGCCGGAGGCGGGGCCGGACATCACCGTCTTGGCGGCCTCCGCCGCCACGGCGCGGGCCGGGACGGTGCCGCCATTGCCGTTCATCACCAGCAGGTCACGCGCATGGCCCGCCTCGTGCAGACGGTCCTGCAGGTGGCGGATGTAGCGGTCGAGCACCGGCTGCACCGCCGCGTTCACGCTCGCTGTCGTACCGCGTTCGTATTCGCGGAACTCCGACAGCAGCCCATGGCCGAGGGTGACATAGCCGTTCGGCCAGATGGCGCGCGCGATCTCCCCCGCGCGGATCTCGTGCGCGGGGTTGGCGTAGGCGTGCAGGAAATGGATGACGAGCGCCTCGCAGCCTTCCGCCAGAAGGGCGCGGACCTCGCGCTCCACCGCCGCCTCGTCGAGCGGCGTCAGGACATGGCCGCGCGCATCCATGCGTTCCGGCACCTCGCGCCGCCATTCGCGCGGGATCAGCGGTTCGAAGCTGCCGGTCATGCCGTAGGCGCGCGGGCGCGTGCGGCGGCCGAGTTCCAGCACGTCACGGAAGCCCGCCGTGGTGATCAGCCCCACCTTCGCGAGCTTGCGCTCGAGCACCGCATTGGTGGTGGCGGTGGTGCCGTGGATGATGAGGTCGAGTGCCGCGGGCGTGGTGCCGGCGGCGGCGATGGCCGCGAGCACGCCGCCCGCCTGGTTTCCGGCCGTGGTCGGCACCTTGGCGATGCGGATGGAGCCGTCGGCCTCCTGCATCACCAGGTCGGTGAAGGTGCCGCCCACGTCGATGCCGGCGATGCGTCGGGCCATGGCGTCAGACTGTCAGAAAGGCGCGGCGGACATCCTCGTCCGCCTCCAGATCGTCCATGCCGCCCTGCCAGCGCACCTCGCCCTTCTCCAGGATCAGCGCGCGGTCGGCGACGGCCGCGGCGAAGTCGAGATTCTGCTCCGACAGCAGCACGGCGATGCCCTCCTGCTTCATGCGCAGCACCGCCTCGGCCATCTGCTCGACGATCACAGGCGCGAGGCCTTCCGAGGGTTCGTCGAGCAGCACCGCCTCGGGGTTGCCCATCAGCGTGCGCGCGATGGTGAGCATCTGCTGCTCGCCGCCGGACATCGCCGAGGCGCGGCGGTGGCGCATCTCCGCGAGGTTGGGAAAGATCGAGAAGAGTCGCTCCGGCGTCCAGGGCGTCCGTCCCGCCGCGGCGCCGCGCCGCCCGACCTCGAGGTTCTCCGCGACCGTCAGCTCGGTGAAGATGCGCCGTTCCTCGGGCACGTAGCCGAGGCCGAGGCGGGCGATGCGGAAGGGTGCGAGACCCGCGATCTCCGCGCCGGCGAAGCGCACCGACCCGCCGCGCGGCGCGAGCAGCCCCATGATGGCCTTGAGCGTGGTGGACTTCCCCGCGCCATTGCGGCCCATCAGCGCCGCGACCTCGCCGCGGGCGAGATGCAGGTCCACGCCGAACAGCACCTCCGCCGGGCCGTAGCCGGCGCGCAGGCCGGCGACTTCCAGCACGCGCTCAGCCATGGGCGGCCCGCCTCGCGCGTGTCGCGGCCCGCGTGCCGGAATGGCCGAGATAGACGCGCTGCACCTCGGCATCCGCGCGCACCTCCTCGGGCCGGCCGCGGGCGATGATCTCCCCGCGCACCAGCACCAGGATGCGGTCGGCATGGGCGAAGACCGCGTCCATGTCGTGCTCGGTGAACAGCACGCCGATGCGCTCGCCGCGCGCGATGCCGGCGACCAGCGCCATCAGCGCGCTGCGCTCGGCTGGCGCCATGCCGGCGGTGGGCTCGTCCATCAGCAGCAGGCGCGGCGCGGCGGCAAGCGCGATGGCGAGCTCGACGCGCTTCACGTCGCCGTAGGCGAGCTCGCCCACGGGCCGCTCGGCCTGCGCGGCCATGCCCACGCGGTCGAGCAGCGCGAGCGCGGCATCGCGATGCATGGCCATCGCGTCGGGCAGCAGCTTCCGCGTCTGCCCGTGATGCGCGATCAGCGCCATCTGGACATTGCCGATGACTGTGAAGGAGAGGAAGGTCTGCGCCACCTGGAAGGTGCGGCCCACGCCCATACGGCACACCTCGCGCGGCGGCAGGCCGGTGATGTCCTGCCCGGCGAGGCTGACGCGCCCGGAATCGGGGCGCAACTGCCCGCCCACCATGTTGAAGGTGGTGGACTTGCCGGCGCCGTTCGGGCCGATGATGGCGAGCATCTCCCCTGCATCGAGGGCGAAGGAGACATCCTTGGCGGCCTGCACGCCGCCGAAGCGCTTGTTCAGGCCCTCGGCCGCGAGCAGCGTCATGCCGGCCGCCTCCGCAGCCCCGCCCAGGCCCCGGCGAGGCCGCGCGGGAACACCAGCACCATGCCGATGATGGAAAGGCCGAGGAACAGCCGCCAGTGGTCGGTCAGCGGCATGAAGAAGTCCTTCACCGCATGGAAGACCGCCGCCCCCGCGATGGGCCCGAGCACGGACTGGATGCCACCGAGCAGCAGCATGGAGAGGAAATCCACGCTCATCGGAATGCCGAGCAGCGTCGGGTCGATCGAGCCCTTGGAGAAGGCGTAGAGCCCGCCCGCGAGCCCCGCCGCGCCACCGGCCAGCGTGAAGCCGAGCCAGCGATGGGTGCGCACATCCACGCCGATGGCATCCGCGCGCTGCACCGAATCGCGCGCCGCGCGCAGCGTCGCGCCGAAGGGCGCGTGCACGACGCGGCGCAGCGCGACGATCGCCAGCACGCAGCAGGCGGCGACCAGGTAGTGGTATGTCTCGCGCGAGGCGGCCCAGCGCGATGGCCAGACGCCGACGAGGCCGTTGTCGCCGCCCGTCACCTCCACCCACTGGAAGACCACGGCATAGGCGATCTGCGCGAAGGCGAGCGTCAGCATCGCGAGGTAGATGCCCGACAGCCGCACCACGAAGAAGCCGAACAGCGCCGCGAAGGCCGCCGCGACGAGGGGGGCGGCGAGCAGCGCCGGCTCCATCGGCAGGCCGGCCTTCGTCACCAGCAGCCCCGCCCCATAGGCGCCGAGGCCGAAATAGGCCGCATGGCCGAAGGAGACGATGCCGCCATTGCCGACCAGGAAGTTCAGCGAGAAGGCGGCGAGCGCGAGGATCAGCACTTCGGTCCCCACCTTCACCGCATAGGCGTCGAGCAGCGGCAGCGCCAGGACCGCCGCCAGCGCGACGAGGATCAGCCCCTGGCTCGCGCGGTCGAGCGGCCGCGGGTCGATGATCCCTTCCGGCAGCACGGCGCGCCCCGCGGCGGCCTCCGGCTTGCCGAGCAGGCCCCAGGGCTTGATCACCAGCACCACCGCCATCAGCAGGAAGACCAGCACCAGCGTGATCTTGGGAAAGACCAGCACGCCGAAGGCCTGCAACTGCCCGATCAGCAGCGCCGCGAGGAAGGCGCCCGGCACCGATCCCATGCCGCCGATCACGGTGACGACGAAGGCCTCGGCGATGATGGAAAGATCCATCTGCGGATTGGCCGAGACGCGCGGGATCTGCAGCGCGCCGCCCAGGCCCGCCAGCGCGGCGCCGAGGAACAGCGTGCCGGTGAACAGCATCGCCTGGTTCACGCCGAGCGCGCCCACCATCTCACGGTCCTGCGTCGCGGCGCGGATCAGCACGCCGAAGCGCGTACGATGCATCAGCAGCCACAGCAGCCCGAGCACGGCGGGGCCGACGAAGATCAGGAACAGCTCATAGGCCGGGAAGCGCTGGTCGAAGATGAAGATGCCGTGCCGCAGCCCCGGCGCGCGCGGCCCGGTGATGTCCACCGGCCCCCAGACCAGCAGCACGAGGTCCTGCACGATCAGGACCACGCCGAAGGTGGCCAGCAGCTGGAACAGCTCCGGCACGCGGTAGATGCGTCGCAGCAGCGTGACCTCCATGACCACGCCGAGGACGCCCACCGCCAGCGCCGAGGCCAGCACGCCCACGAAGAACAGCCAGGGCGAGCGGTCGAACTCCAGCAGCCAGGGCACGATGGTGACCGCGATATAGGCCCCGAGCATGTAGAAGGAGCCATGCGCGAAGTTCACGATGCGCGTGACCCCGAAGACGATCGTCAGCCCCGAGGCGATGACGAAGAGCGAGGAGGCGCTGGCCAGGCCCGACAGGGCCTGGACCAGCAGGAAGTCCCATTCCATGCGGCGTCAGGCGGAACGGCGCGCGGCGCGCACTTCCTCCTCCGGGAACATGTAGTCGGCGCCGTCGGCGTAGCGGCTGTTGCGCATCGTGCCCTGGCGGCCGCGCAGCGTCGTCTCGCCGACCCAGGTGCCCATGGTGCCCTGGTGGTCGAGGCCGCGCATCACCACCGGACCCACCACTGTGTCCGAGCGCAGGTCCGCCAGCGCGTCGATCAGCCGCTCGTTGTCCAGGGAGTTCGCCTTGTTCAACAGGCTCGCGATCACCTGCACGGTCACGTAGCCGAGCAGCGAGCCCTTGCGCGGCGTGTCGTTGAAGCGCCCGCGGTAGGCGTCCACGAAGGCCTGGTGCGTTGGCATGCCCGTCACCTGGTCCCAGGGATAGCCGGTGACGATCCAGCCCTCGGGCGTCTCCTCGCCGAGCGGAATCAGATACTCGGGCTCGCCGGTCAGCAGGGAGACGACGGTGCGGCGCTCGAACAGGCCGCGGGTGTTGCCCTCGCGCACGAAGGCGGTGAGGTCGGCGCCGAACAGCACGTTGAAGATGCCATCCGGCCGCGCCTGGCCGAGCGCGCCCACCGTCGCCCCGGCATCCACGCGGCCGAGGGCGGGGAACTGCTCGGCCACGATCTCCGCGCCGGGGATCGCCTGGGGCAGCAGGCGCTTGAAGTTCGCCGCGGCCGACTGGCCGTATTCGTAGTTGGGCGCCACGATCGCCCAGCGCCGCACGTTGCGGCCGCGGATGGCCTCGACCAGCATGCGCGTCTGCATGTAGGTCGAGGGCCTGAGCCGCCACGTGTAGCGGTTGCCCTGGGCCATGGTCAGCGCGTCCGTCAGCGGCTCCGTTGCCAGGAACAGCCGCCTGCGCTGGTTGGCGAAGTCCGCGACGGCGAGTCCGACATTCGAGAGGAAGGTGCCGGCGAGGAACGTCACGTTCTCGCGCGTCAGCAGTTCCTCGGCCACGCGCACCGCATCGCCCGGCGTCGCCCCGTCGTCGCGGAAGACGAACTCGATCCGCCGCCCGCCCATCACGCCGCCGGCGGCGTTCACCGCGTCCTGCGCCTGCTGCATGGCGTTGCGGTAGGGCACGGCGAAGGCCGCCATGCGCGAGTAGGAGTTGAGCTCCCCGATGCGGATGGTCCCGCCCGCGCCTTGCGCGAAGGCGGGCCTGGCCATCGTGGCGAGCGCCGCGGCGCCGAGCGCCCGGCGGGAAAGCGTGAACCGCGCCATCATGCAGCCTCCTTGCGTGCTTCCTTGGGGGGAATGATCACGGCGGGCGCGGCATCGCGCAATGGGGCATCTGGCGCTTGACCCGGGCCGCGGCGGCATGGCCTTCTCCGCGGCCCCCATGACCGCAGCGCTCGACCTTCCGGACCTGCTCGGGCTCGTCGCCGCCGGCGACCGATCGGCGCTGCGCTCGCTCTACGAAAGGCAGTCCTCGCGCCTCTTCGGCATCGCCAACGCCATCCTGCGCGACCGCGACGTCGCCGCCGACGCGGTGCAGGAGGTGTTCCTCAGGGTTGCACGGCGCGCGGGGCAATTCGACCGTGGCCGCGGCTCGGCCGAGGCCTGGCTCGCCGGCATCACCCGCCATGCCGCGCTCGACATCCTGCGCGCGCGCGGGCGCGAACTGCCCACCGACGACCCCGCCCTCGGCGACGAGGCGGTCAGCCCCGAGGCCGAGGCGCGGCTCATCGCCACCGCCGAAGGGCGGCGCCTGCGCGACTGCCTCGCCGCACTCGAGCCCAAGAACCGCTTCGGCATCATCCTCGCCTTCGTGCACGGGCTCTCCCATCCGCAGATCGCCGAGCGCCTCGGTACGCCGCTCGGCACCACGAAGTCCTGGATCCGCCGCGGCCTCCTGGCGCTGAAGGAGTGCCTGTCGTGATCCCGCTCGACCCCGTCGAACGCGATGCGATGGCCGCCGAATACGTGCTCGGCACGCTCGGCGCGGGCGAGGCGCGCGAGATCGAGCAGGCGATGGAGACCGACCCCGCGCTGCGCGCCGCGGTCGAGGCCTGGCAGGCGAGGCTCGGCCCGATGAGCGCGCTGGCCGCGCCGGAACTCCCGCCGCCGGGCCTGTGGGAGCGGATCGAGCGGGCGCTCGCGCCGCCGCCCGAGGTCGTCGCCCTGCCCGCGCCGAAGCCGCGCGCGCCGGTGCTCTGGCGCGCCTGGGCGCTCGGCGCGAGCGCCGTCGCCGCCGGCCTCGCCGCCCTCCTGGTGCTGCGCCCGGCGCCCGCGCCCGAGCCGCGGCTGATGACCGTGCTGCTCACCCAGCAGGACCAGCCGGCCTGGCTGGTCGAGGCCGAGCGCGGCGGGCTCCGTCTCGCCTCGCTGAACCCGCAGCCGGTGCCCGATGACCGCGTGATGCAGCTCTGGGCGCTGCCGCAGGGCGCGGCGGCGCCGACCTCGCTCGGGCTGATCCCGGCCGGGGAGGGGCGGATCACCGTGGCACCCGCCGCCATCCGGCCGGAGCCCGGCATGCTGATCGAGATCACGCTGGAACCGCAGGGCGGCTCGCCGACCGGCCGGCCGACCGGGCCGGTCCTCTTCATCGGGCGGCTCGCGCCCGCCTCCGGGGCCTGACATCGCGGCTTCGTGACCGGGCCGGCGCATCCGCCGTCGGGTCCGCTCCGTATGGCGGTCAGCGGGGCCGAGGGCGGCCTCGCCCGACACGGAGAGAGACCGCCATGACCACCCCGCACCGCCTCATGCTCGCCGCCTTCGGCATGATCCTCGCCGCCGGCGGCAGCCAGGCCGCGACGCTGATCGGACTGACCGCCGACAACGCGCTGGTCCGCATCGACAGCGAGACGCGCCGCGCCTCGGCCCCGGTGCGCATCACCGGCACGGATGGCCGCGTGCTCGGGATCGACCAGCGCCCGCAGGACGGCCGCCTCTACGGCGTGACCGAGCGCGGGCAGTTGGTGATGATCGAGCCCGACACCGGCCGCGCCAGCCAGGTCAGCCGCCTCAACACCGGCTTCGAGCATGGCGGCCGGGTGGTGTTCGACTTCAACCCCGTCGCCAACCGCCTGCGCCTGATGGGCATGAGCGGGGTGAACCTGCGGGTGAACGTGGACACGGGGGAGGCGGCGCGCGACGGCGCGCTGAAATACGCCGCCGGGACGCCCTTCGCCGAGACCGCGCCGCGCATCGTCGCCGGCGCCTACACCAACAGCGTGAGCGGCGCGCAGCAGACGGCGCTCTACACCATCGACACGCTGACGCGGCAGTTCAGCCTGCAGGCGCCGCCCAATGACGGCGTGCAGCAGCCGCGCGGCGAGGTCGCGGCGATGCTGCCCCCCGGCGTCGCCTTCGACATCCTCGCCGACGGCCAGGGCGGCAATGCTGGCTTCCTGCTGGCCGGCGCCACGCTGCACCGGGTGAACCTCGAGACCGGCGCGGCAACCCCGCTGGGCGAGGTCGCGGGCCTGCCGCCGGCCGAGGTGGTGGACATCGCCGCCATGCGGTGACCGGGGCGCGCCCCCGCCGGGCGAACTTCCCCACGCGGCCGGACGCCCCCAGCCGCAACGCTCGACCGGGGGAAAGCGCGGCGCCCGCACCGACCTGGTGCGGGCGTCCTGCCCTGCGTGCCGACGCAACGGACGGAGGGCGCCGCGGGGCTGGATCGGCGATACCCAAGCGCATGACCCGCTTCCGCTGCGTCCCGATGGACCCTGCCGCCGCCGCCCGCTTCCGCATCACTGGCACCGACGACCGCGGCGGCGCGGTGCATCATCGCGCCGTGGACGGGCCCGGCTTTCCCTGTCGCGCCTGCCTGCGCCTGGGCTTGCCGGGTGAGGCGATGCTGCTGGCGTCCTGGGATCTGCCGTTGCCGCGGGGACCATACTGGACGCCCTCGCCGGTCTTCCTGCACGCGCGGGACTGCGCGTCCGCCCCGGTCGAGGACTCGATACCCGAGACGGTGCGCGCCAACCCGCTCGTGTCCCTGCGGCACTACGACGCGGATGGGATGTGCCTCTACGATCTCGGCGTGGTCTTGCCGGGCGAGGCGGCAGAGGCGGCGCTGCGCGAACGCATCGCCGACCCGCGCGTGGCCTTCGTGAACATCCACACCGCGCGGCCGGGCTGCTGGCTCACGCGGGTGGAGAAGGCCTAGAAGCCGACCATGTCGCCGCCCTTGAGCTTGAGCATCGCGCGCGCCTCGGCCGGTGTCGCGATCTCGAGGCTCAGCTCCTCGAGGATGCGGCGGATCTTCGCCACCTGCTGGGCGTTGGACGTGGCCTGCACGCCCTTGCCGATCCAGAGCGAATCCTCGAGCCCGACGCGCACATTCCCGCCCATCATGCCCGCCATGGTGACGAAGGGCATCTGGTGGCGCCCGGCGGCGAGCACGGACCAGACATAGGCGTCGCCGAACAGCCGGTCCGCCGTCTCCTTCATGAACAGCAGGTTGCGGTATTCGGCCCCGATGCCGCCGAGGATGCCGAAGATCGTCTGCGTGAAGAGCGGCGGCTCCACCACCTTGCGGTCGAGCATGTGCGCGAGGTTGTAGAGATGGCCCACATCGTAGCATTCGAACTCGAAGCGCGTGCCGTGGCCCTTGCCCAGCCGCTCGACGATCTGCTCGATGTCCTGGAAGGTGTTGCGGAAGATGTAGTTGGTGGTGCCCTCGAGATAGGGCTTCTCCCATTCGTGCTTGAAGTGCTTCACCCGCGCGGCGGACGGCGCGATGTTGAAGTTCATCGAGCCCATGTTGAGGCTGCACATCTCGGGCTTGGCGAGCAGCGGCGCGGCGAGGCGCTCGTCGAGCGTCATGCCGAGGCCGCCGCCGGTCGTGATGTTGATGACCGCGTCGGTGGACTGCTTGATCACCGGCAGGAACTGCATGAACACCGCCGGGTCCGGCGTCGGGCGGCCGTCCTTCGGGTCGCGCGCGTGCAGGTGGATGATGGAGGCGCCGGCCTCGGCTGCGGCGATGGACTGCTCCGCGATCTCCTGCGGCGTGATCGGCAGGTGGTCCGACATCGAGGGCGTGTGGATCGCCCCGGTGACGGCGCAGGTGATGATGACCTTCGACATGGCGGCTACCTCCGTGACGGGGCGATCCTGCCCCGCGCGCGGCGCGGCGGGAAGGGCGCCCATTCCGGCGCGGGACGGCATCGGCTAGACGCCCGCCATGTCCTTCGACCTTCCCGTCGCCGAGGCGCTGCCCGCGCTGCGCGAGGCGCTGCGCCTCGGGACGAACGCCGTGCTCGTCGCTCCGCCCGGCGCCGGCAAGACGACGCTCGTGCCGCTGGTGCTGAAGGACGAGCCCTGGGCGAGCGGCGCGCGGATCCTGGTGCTCGAGCCCCGCCGCGTCGCCGCCCGCGCCGCCGCGCGCCGCATGGCGCAGATGTGCGGCGAGGCCGCCCCGGGCGGGACCATCGGCCTCGCCACGCGCCTCGACCGCGCCTTCTCCGGCAGCACGCGGGTCGAGGTGGTGACGGAAGGGCTGCTGGTGCGCCGGCTGCAATCCGATCCCGGCCTCGACGGCGTCGCCGCCGTGCTGTTCGACGAGGCGCATGAGCGCAACATCGACACCGACCTCGCGCTCGCCCTCTGCCTCGACCTCCAGCGCGGGCTGCGGCCGGACCTGCGGCTGCTCGCCATGTCCGCCACGCTGGACGGCGCCGCCTTCGCGCGGCTGCTCGGCGACGCGCCGGTCATCGAGAGCCTCGGCCGCGCCTTCCCGGTGGAAATCCGCCACCGCGCCCGCGACCTCGCCGATGCGCGCGACCTGCCCGAGGCCATGGCCGCCGCCATCCGCGAGGCGCTGCGCGCCCATCCGGGCGACCTGCTCGCCTTCCTGCCCGGCTGGGGCGAAATCCGGCGCACCCAGGAACGGTTGGCCGGCCTCGATGCGCTGGTGGTGCCGCTGCATGGCGAATTGCCGCCGGCCGAGCAGGACATCGCCCTCAACCCTGCCGCGGACGGGCGGCGCAAGGTGGTGCTCGCGACCCCCATCGCCGAGACCTCGCTCACCGTGCCCGGCGTGCGCATCGTGGTGGATGGCGGCTTCCGCCGCGCGCCGCGCCTCGATGCGGCGAGCGGGCTGACCCGCCTCGTCACCGTGCGGATCAGCCGCGCCGCGGCCGAGCAGCGCGCCGGCCGCGCCGGCCGCACCGCGCCGGGCGTGGCGATCCGCCTCTGGACCGAGGCGCTGCACCGCGGCCTGCCGCCCGCCGACCGGCCGGAGATCCTGGAGGCCGAACTCTCCTCCCTCGTGCTCGACATCGCCGGCTGGGGCGCGCGCATCGAGGACCTCGCCTTCCTCGACCCGCCGCCGGCCGGGGCGGTGAAGGCGGCGCAGGCATTGCTGCGCGACCTCGACGCGCTGGACGCCGAGGGCCGCATCACCCCGACGGGGCGGCGCATGGCCCGGCTCGGCACTCATCCGCGCCTCGCCCGCATGCTGGCCGCGGCGGCGGATGCGGGCGAGGCCGCGCTCGCCGCCGACCTCGCGGCGCTGCTCGAGGAACGGGACCCGATCCGCGCGCGCGATGCCCCGGCGGATGTGCGGCTGCGGCTCGACCTTCTGCACGGCGCCGACCGCGCCGATGCCGACCGCGCCACCATCCACCGCATCCGCCGCGCCGCCGCGCTGCACCGGCGGCGGCTCGGCGTGCATGGCGGCACGGCGGCGCAGGGCGATGCCGGGGCGCTGCTCGCGGCCGGCTTCCCCGACCGGATCGCGGCCAGGCGCGGCACGATGGACGGCGCCTTCCGCCTCGCCTCGGGCCAGGGGGCGCGGCTGCCGGCCTCCGATCCGCTGGCGAAATCCGCCCTGCTCGCGGTGGCGGACCTCGAACTGCAGGGCACGGAGGCACGCATCCGCATGGCCGCGCCGCTCGATCGCACCGTGCTGGAGGCCCGCTTCCCCGAAAGGCTGCGGCGGGAGGAGGGCGCGGCCTTCGATGCCCGCGCCGGCGCCGTGGTCGCGCGCCGCCGCCTGATGTTCGGCCCGCTGGTGCTGGAGGAGGCGCCGCTGCCCCATGCCGACCCCGCCGCGGTCGCCGCCGCCCTGGCCGATGCGGCGGCCGAGCGCGGCCTGCGCGACCTGAACTGGACCGAGGCCGCCCGCCAGGCGCAGGCGCGCATCCTCTGGATGCGCCGGGTCGAGGGCGAGGACTGGCCCGATGTCTCCGATGCCGCCCTCGCCGCCACGGCGCGGGACTGGCTCGCGCCGCATCTGCACGGGCGCAGCCGGCTGTCGGACCTCGCGGCGCTGAATGTCGCGGCGCTGCTGCTCGACCGCCTGCCCTGGGAGCGGCGCCGCGCGCTCGATGCCGCCCTGCCCGCGCGGATCGCGCTGCCGGCCGGGCGCTCGGCCGCGGTGGACTATGCGCGGGAGGTGCCGACGCTCGAGGCCAGGGCGCAGCACCTCTTCGGCCTCGCCGCCCTGCCGCCGCTCGCGGGCGGGCGGGTGCCGCTGCAGGTGGCGCTGCTCTCCCCCGCCGGGCGGCCGATCGCCGTCACCGGGGATCTGGCAGGCTTCTGGAAGGGGGGCTGGGCCGATGTGCGCAAGGAGATGCGCGGCCGCTACCCGAAGCATGCCTGGCCCGAGGATCCGGGGGCGGCCGGTTGAACGGCCCCCCGCGTCAGCGCAGATTGGCGGGCGTGACCCTCGCCCCTCGCCCGCCCGAATCGTTCCGCCTGCCGCGCCGCGGCGCGCTGCTGCTCGCGGCCTCGCTCGCCGCCTGCGCGCGGCCCGCATCGGCCCAGCGCGGCCTGCCGGATTTCGCCGACCTCGCGGAGCGCGTGCTGCCCGCCGTGGTCAGCATCCAGGTCACCAGCCGCGAGGATGGCGGGCCGGGGCCCGTCCCGCGCGGCTCGCCGATCGAGCGCGGGCGGCGCGGGCAGCTCGTGCAGGGCGCGGGCTCGGGCTTCATCGTCGAGCCGAGCGGCATCATCGTCACCAGCGCGCATGTCGTCGGCAACGCGACGCGGGTGATCGTCACGACGCAGGACGGCACCGAATACGCCGCGCGCGTCGTCGGCACCGACGAGCTGACCGACCTCGCCCTGCTGCGCATCACGCCGCGCGGGCCGCTCGCCGCCGTCTCGCTCGGCGTCTCGGCCAATCTGCGCGTGGGGCAATGGGTGCTGGCGGCGGGCAACCCCTTCGGCCTCGGCGGCAGCGTCACCAGCGGGATCGTCTCGGCGCTGGGGCGCGACATCCGCGTCGGGCCATTCGACGACTTCATCCAGACCGACGCGCCGATCAATCCCGGCAACTCCGGCGGCCCGCTGTTCAACATGGCGGGCGAGGTGATCGGCATCAACACCGCCATCTACTCGCCCTCGGGCGCGAGCGCGGGGATCGGCTTCGCGGTGCCCTCGGACCTCGCGCGGCCGGTGGTCGAGGCGCTGCTGCGCGGCGGGCGGGTGGATCGCGGCTGGCTCGGCGTCTCGGTCGCCGATGCCGAGGAGCAGGGCCGCGGCCGCCGCGGCGCGGTCATCATGGGCGTGGAGCGCGGCAGCCCCGCCGCGCGCGCCGGGCTGCGCCAGGGGGACCTGGTCACGGCGCTGAACGGGCAGCCGGTCGCGACCTCGCGGGCGCTGGTGCGCGGCGTCGCGGGCCTCCCGCCGGGCGAGACGGTCCGCCTGACGCTGCTGCGCGGCGGCCGCAGCCAGGAGGTGGCGGTGCAGATCGGCCGCAGGCCCAACGAAGGATAGGACAGCCGGCAATGCGGATCCTGCTCGTCGAGGACGACGCCGAGGTGGCGCGGTTCGTGCGCAAGGGCCTCCAGGAGGCCGGGCATGTCGTCGAGCATGCCTCCAACGGGCGCGACGGGCTGTTCCTCGCCGCCTCGGAGCAGTTCGACGTGCTGGTGCTCGACCGCATGCTGCCAGGCGGCGTGGACGGCGTGCGCCTGGTCGAGACGCTGCGCGGGCAGGGCAACCGCACGCCGGTTCTGTTCCTCTCCGCCCTCTCGGCGGTGGACGAGCGGGTGAAGGGGCTGAAGGCCGGCGGCGACGACTACCTCGTCAAGCCCTTCGCCTTCGCCGAGCTGCTGGCGCGCGTCGAGGCGCTGGGCCGCAGGCCGAGCGTGGAGGCGCCGGCGACGCGGCTGAAGATCGCCGACCTCGAGATGGACCTGCTCTCGCGCACCGTGACGCGCGCGGGCCGGCGGCTCGAGATCCAGCCGCGCGAGTTCCGCCTGCTCGAGCACCTGATGCGCCACGCCGGGCAGGTGGTCACGCGCACCATGCTGCTCGAGAAGGTCTGGGACTACCATTTCGACCCGCAGACCAACGTCATCGACGTGCATGTCAGCCGGCTGCGCCAGAAGGTGGACAAGGGCTTCGACAGGCCGCTCATCCATACCGTGCGCAATGCCGGCTACATGATCCGCGCCGAAGCCTGAGCGACCGGCGCCGAGGGCCGCGCCATCACCCCGCCCCCGATCCCCCCGCCCGCCGAGGCCACCCCCGCCTGGGAGGCGCTGCTGCGCTTCCTGCGCAGCGCCGGCTTCCGCTTCGCGCTGCTGTTCGCGATCATCTACGTCGTCGCCACGGCGCTGTTCGCGCTGGTGCTGTGGTACGCGACCGCGGGCTCGCTCGACCGGCAGACCGACGCGGCGCTGCGCACGGATGCGATCGGCCTCGCGCAGCGCTGGCGCGAAAGCGGCCCCGACGCCGTGATCGAGGCGATCGCCGAGCGCCTCGCGACCGACGTGGACGCGGCGGCGATCTACCTCTTCGTCGGGCCGGACCGGCAGCGCCTGGCCGGCAATCTCGACCGCTGGCCGCCCGACCTGCCCGAGGGCGCGTCCTGGGGCGTCGGCAGCGTGGTCCGCGACAGCCTGCCGATCGACGCGCGGCTGCATGCGGTGGATTTCTCCGACAACTACCGCGTGCTCGTTGGCCGCGACGTGGCCGAGAAGGGCCGCCTGCGCGAGCTGCTCGCCGAGGGCATGGCGTGGTCGGCGGCCGCCGCGGTCTTCTTCGCCCTGATGGGTGCCGCGGTGCTGCGCCGCGCGGTCGAGGGGCGGCTGCGCCCGGCCGCGCAGACGGCGCAGGCCATCGCGGCGGGCGACCTCAGCCGCCGCGTGCCGATCTCGCGCCGCGAGGACGAGTTCGACCGCCTCGGCGAGAGCATGAACGCCATGCTCGACCGCATAGACCGCCTGATGGAAGGCATCCGCGGCGTCTCGGATTCCATCGCGCACGACCTGCGCACGCCGATCGCCCGCGCGCGGGCCAAGCTCGAGGAAGCGCTGGCCGGCCGGGACGATCCCGCCGCGCTGCGCGCCGCGATGGAGGAAGCCATCGCCGACCTCGACCACATCACCCGCGTCTTCGGCGCGCTGCTGCGCATCGCCGAGGCCGAGGCCGGCGCGCGGCGCGCCGCCTTCGCGCCGCTCGACCTCTCCCCGCTGCTCGCCGAGCTCGCCGAGTTCTACGGCGCCGTCGCCGAGGCGAGCGGCCAGGTGCTGGAGACCGACCTGCCCGAGACGCTGGAGGTGGTCGGCGACCGCGACCTCCTGGCCCAGGCGGCGGGCAACCTCATCGACAATGCGCTGAAGTTCACGCCGCCGGGCGGGCGGGTGCGGCTGCAAGCCCGCCCCGCCGGCGCGGACGGCGCCGAGATCGTCGTCACCGACACCGGACCCGGGCTGTCGCCCGCCGACCGCGCGCGGGCCGGCGAGCGGTTCTTCCGCGCCGATGCCTCGCGCGGGACGCCAGGTTCGGGCCTCGGCCTGTCGCTGGTGCAGGCGGTGGCGCATCTGCATGGCGGCGAGCTGACGCTCGACGATGCCGCGCCTGATGGAACTGCCACCGGCCTGCGCGCGACGATCCGGCTGGGCGGCGCGCACGAGGCCCGATGAAGGCGACTTCATCCCGGAGCCACGGGAATGTGAGGCAGCCGGGTGCAGGAAACGGCCATGCGTCTCCTGCAGTCCCTTGCGCTGGCCTGCGTCGCGCCGGTGCTCGGCGCCGGCAGCGAGCCGATGCCGCGCATCACGACCGACAGCCGCGAATACTGCATCGAACTCGCCGAGCGCCTGGCCAAGATGCCGGGCCCGCGCGAGGAGGCGGTGACGCGTCTCGTGGAGGACGGGGTGCGGCTGTGCGACAGCGGCCATCCGCGCCTCGGCGTGGCGCGTCTGCGCCGGGCCATGCGGGCGATGCTCGCCGGACACTGATGCCCGGCGGACAGAGGATCGGCCTTTGTCCGCGCGGCATCAGGCTCCGGGTCTGCGCGCGGCCGCCCCGCCAGCCCCGCGCGCCAGGCCAGCGGTTGAAAGGCCAAGCCTTCCGCGCGCTGGCATGATGCCCGGCGGGCCGGCGAGGGGCCTGTGCCGGCCTCGCATCTGCCGCGCGCGGTCGCCCCAGCCGGCCGGGCGCGCGATGCCGGCAGGCGATGCGCCGCACATCCTCCCGCCCATGCGTCCCCGTCCTCGGGCCGCCTAGCGCAGCCGCCAGATCTCCACCGGCCCGCGCTCCTCCTGCACCACCGAGGCGAGGTCGTAGTTCTCGTTCAGCGCCTCCTCGATCATCGCCGCGATGCGGGGCCGCACGCCCGACCACCAGCCGCGATCAACGACGATGACCTGCGGGGTGGAGGCGAGGATGCGCTCGACTTCCGCATAGGGGTCGATGCCGGTCACCGACCAGTAGCGGCCGGTGAGTTGAGCGGGGAAGGCGTAGCGCGTGGCAAGCCCCGCCTGGGCCAGCACATGCACCGTCGGGTGGTAGTTCACCACCCAGATCGGCTCGCCCGGCTCGATCTCCCGCCGCACGGCGGCGGCCACCTCGCGCACAGGGTCGGGCCCCGTCAGGCCGATCGCGCCATAAAGGCGCGGGATGGTCGAGGAGCGCCACGCATCGAGCGCGACGCCGCCGACCAGCAGCGCGAAGGCGGCCACCACGAGCCCCGGCCGCGCGGCCCGGGCGAGCCGCCGCGCGCCCAGCGCCGCGAGCAGCGACAGCGGCGGCAGCCAGAGCAGGTAGTAGTGCTGGAAATACATCCCCGGCATGACCACCGCCGCGGTGGCGGCGGCGAACCAGGCGCTGGCGATGCGCCGCAGCAGCGCCACGGGCCCCCGCGTCACGCGCGGGCGGATCACTGCCGGGGCCACCAGCACGAAGGCCCAGAGCAGGATCATCACCACGACCAGCGTGTAGCGCGCGGCATCCACCAGCGCGACGCGCGCCCCGGCATAGCGCAGCGGCGCGAGGAAGGCGCCGTTGATGAACTCCTGCAGGTCCCCGCGCAGGAAATAGGCGAGGCCGAAGAGCAGCGTCGGCATGGCGCAGAACAGCGCATAGGCCGCGGCGTGGAGCAGCACGCGCGACGTGGGCAGCAGCCCGCGCCACCAGGCCGGGCCGACCAGCAGCAGCCAGGCGAGCGAGCCCTCGAACACCGCCACCGGCTTGATCGCGAGCGCGAAGCCGATCATCGCGCCCATGGCGATGATCTTGGCGAAGGGCGGCGCCTCGCCGTTCTCGAGCGCGCGCCGTGCCGCCCTGAGGCCGAGCGCCATGGACCAGGTGGTCAGCGGCGTGAACAGCACTTCCGTGTTGGTCGCGAGGCCGCCGATCAGCGTGCTGTGCGCGAGGTAGAGCAGGCCCGCCGCCAGCCCCAGCGCCGGCGGCGCGGTGGCGAAGCGCACGATGGCGTAGAGCCCCCAGGCCGTGAGCCAGGTGCCGAGCACGCCGAGCAGCCGCGGCACCCAGATCGCCTCGCCCAGCACCGCCATGATGGCGGCGAAGAGCGCCGGCGCGCCCACAGGGTGCATGTCCCACACGCCCACCAGCGGCCAGTTGCCGCGCAGCCATTCGCGGGCCTGCAGCATGTAGAGGCCCTCGTCGGTGTCGATCACCGCCGGGGCGAAGGAGAAGGCGCGCAGCAGGAAGGCCGCGGCGAGCAGCAGCAGCGGCGCCGCCGCCCCGCGCAGCATCCGCCGCAGGGGCGAGGGCGGCAGCCGCCGCGGCGCGGCGCCCGCGATCCTGCCGATGCCGCCGTCCGGGCTCATGGGCTGCGGGGGCGTGCCGGGCTCAGAGGGCGGGGCGCAGCGCCGCCCAGGGTGCTGCGCGTTCATAGGCTGCGGCGGCGCGGTAGATCGTCGCCTCGTCGAAATAGCGGCCGACGAGTTGCAGCGAGAGCGGCAGCCCCTCCGCCTTCGACAGCCCGCACATCAGCGTCAGCGCCGGATGGCCGGTGACGTTGAAGGGCGTGCGCGCCTGGCGCGAATAGGTGGCTTCCACCGCCTCGGCGTCGTCGATGCGGCAGGCGGGATCCATGCTGGATGCGGTGAGCAGAAGGTCCACCCCGGCGAAGGCCGCCTCCACCGCGGCGACGAGTTCGCGCCGCCGCCGCTGCGCCTGCACGTAGTCCTCCGCGCGCACAAAGAGGCCGGGCAGCAGGCGCTTGCGCGTGAGGGCGGAATAGCCCTCCGGCGCCTCGCGCAGCCAGCGGCCGTGGATGGAAGCGGCCTCGCTCGTCAGGATGACGCGGTTCACGGCGGCGAAGTCGGTGAGCGAGGGCAGGGTGACGGGCTTCACCTTCGCCCCCTCCCGGGCCATCAGGCGCGCCGCGGCCTCGAGCGCGGCCGCTACCTCCTCCGTCGCCGGCTGGTCCGTCTCGTGGAAATGGCGCACGAAGCCGATCGACAGCCCCTTCAGCCCCTTGCGGAGGTGGCGCCGGTAGTTCTCGGCCCGCCGCACCACGCTGCCCGGATCCTGCGGGTCGTGCCCGGCCATGGCGCCGAGCAGCAGCGCATTGGAGGCGACGTCCCGCGTCAGCGGCCCCACATGATCGAGGGTGAAGGCCAGCGGGAAGACGCCGCGCCGCGATACGAGGCCGTAGGTCGCCTTCATGCCGACGATGCCGCAATGGCTCGCCGGGTGGCGCACGCTGCCGCCGGTGTCGGTGCCGAGGGCGGCCGGCAGGATGCCCGCCGCCACCGCCGAGCCCGAGCCGGAGGAGGATCCGCCCGGATGATGCGCGGTGTTCCAGGGGTTGCGGGCGGGCGGAAAGGGCAGGTCGAAGGCCGGGCCGCCGATGGCGAATTCATGCGTGGCGAGCTTGGCCGGGAACACCGCCCCCGCCGCGCGCAGCCGCGCCACCACGGCCGCATCCGCCGCCTTCACGTTGCCGAGCAGGTGGCGCGAATGGCAGGTCGTCGGATGGCCGGCGAGGTCGATGATGTCCTTGAGCCCGACCGGCAGGCCGTCGAGCGGCGAGCGCGGGCCGCTGCGCGCGATCCGCCGCGCCGCCTTCTGCGCCTCGGCCCGCGCGGCCTCCCACAGCGGCAGGATGGTGGTGTTCAGCCGCGGCTCCAGCGCTTCGAAGCGCGCGCGCAGGGCATCGAGATATTCGACGGGCGAGAGCCGCCGGCGCGCGATGGCCGCCGAGGCCTCGGCGAGGGTGAGATCGTGCAGGGGCGCGCTCACCGGACCGCCCTCGCGGGCGCGGGGACGGCGAAGGCCGGCATGGGCTCGGCGGTCTCGTCGGCGGGGGCGCGGAACCCCTGGGCCATCATGCGGGCCTGGGCCGCCGCCTCGGCGACCTCCTCCGCCCGGGCGCGCCACGCCTCGCCCAGTCCCGGCGCCCGGGCCGCTGCCTCGTCCTCGTTCATGCCTCGCCACCCTTGTTGTTCTTCAGGGCCGCAAACTGCCGCAAAAGGCGGGCAACGGATAGGAGGGCGCGCCCGCGCCGGGGGCGGGCGGCGCCATGCGGCAACCGGCCGGCACACGCGCGCAAGAAGCGCCGGGGCGGAAGGGCCGCTCCCGCCCCGGCGAGGTGCGCCGCCCCTCGGGGCGGGTGCGCGGAAGGGAGAAGCCGCGCCTCGCTCCGCCATGCTGCGCCCGCCCTGCTTGCCGCTTGGTTTCCGGCGCCGGCGTTTTCGCGCGCCGCGTTCCGGCGTATGCACCGGGCATGACGCACGCGCCCAACCTGCCGCTGGCCGGCCTCCGCATCGTCGAGCTCGGCCACTACATCGCCGCGCCCTTCGCGACCCGCCTGCTCGCCGATCTCGGCGCCGAGGTCGTCAAGGTCGAGCCGCCCGGCGGGGATCCGGTGCGCGGCTGGGGCTCGAATGTCGAGGGCAATGCCGTCTGGTTCAGCGTGCACGGGCGCAACAAGCTGAGCGTGACGCTCGACCTCAAGAACGCCGAGGACCGGGCCCGGCTGATGGCGCTGCTCCGCCGCGCCGATGCGCTGGTCGAGAACTTCCGCGCCGGCCATCTCGAGCGCCTCGGCCTCGGCCCTGACGTGCTGCACGCGGAGAACCCGCGCCTCGTGATCGGGCGGATCTCGGGCTACGGCCAGGGCGGTCCCTATCGCGACAAGCCCGCCTTCGGCGCCATCGGCGAGGCGATGGGCGGCCTCAGGCACCTCACCGCCAATCCCGGCCAGACCGAGTATCCGCCGCCGCGCTGCGGGGTTTCCATCAGCGACGACCTCGCGGGCATGTACTGCGCCATGGCCGTGGTCGCGGCCTGCTGGCAGGTGAAGGGGGACCCGTCGGCGAAGGGCCGCGTGGTGGATGTGGACCTCGTCTCCAGCGTCTTCTCGCTGATGGAGGGGATGCTGCCGGAATACGGCCTGTTCGGCTGGGTGCGGCAGCCGCAGGGGGCGGCCATCAAGACCGCCGCGCCGACCAACACCTACCCCTGCGCGGACGGGAAGTGGCTCTGCATCGCGGGCAATTCCGACCTCATCTTCAAGCGCCTGATGGCGGCGATCGGGCGGCCGGAGATGGCCGAGGACCCGCGCTTCGCCACCAATGCCGGGCGCTGCGAGAACGTCGCCGAACTCGACGCCGCCATCGCGGCCTGGACGAAGACGAAGCCGGCGGCGGAGGCCGAGGCGGTGCTGGAGGCGGCGGAGGTGCCCTGCTCGCGCCTCTACGACATGGCCGACTGCGCCAACGACCCGCATTTCCGCGAGCGCGGCTGGGTGATGGAGGTCGAGGATCCGCTGCTCGGCCAGGTGCTGCACCCGGCCGCGCCCTTCCGCCTCGACGGCATCCACCCGCGCGAGATGGTGCGCTGGACAGGTCCGGCCGCGGGCGCGCACAACGATCTCGTCTTCACCGCCGTCGCGCGCGGGCAGACCGCGCCGATCAAGCCCTGAACCCGAAGGTATGCCGACCATGACCACCGCCGCCCTCGCCTCCCGCGCCACCGCCGCCGCGCGCTTCTGGGGTCTTGCCCTGCTCGGCTCGGCCGTGCTCGCCGCCTCGGCGCAGGTCAGCCTGCCGATGTGGCCGGTGCCGGCGACGCTGCAGACGCTCGCAGTGCTGCTGCTCGGCGCGCTGGGCGGCGCCCGGCTCGGCGCGGCGAGCGTCGCGCTCTACCTCGCCGAGGGCGCGATGGGCCTGCCGGTCTTCGCCAACGGGGCGGGGGGGCTCGCCGTGCTGGCGGGGCCGACGGCCGGCTACCTGCTCGGCTTCCTGCCCGCGGCCTGGCTCGCCGGCCTCGCGGGGCGGGGCCTGCCGCGGCAGGCGCTGGTGCTGAGCGCGGCGCATCTCGTGCTGTTCGTCCCCGGCGTGGCGTGGCTCGCGGGCTTCATCGGCTGGGAGCGCGCGCTGCAGGCGGGCTTCGTGGTGTTCATCCCCGGCACGGTGGTCAAGACGGCCCTGGCGCTGGCGGTGCTGCGCGCGGTCCGGCGCGGCTGAGGGGCGCGGGCGCGCGCCGCTGCGCGACGTCTGCCACCCCGCCTCAGCGCAGGCGCGATTGCCGGCGGTCGCGCGCCTGCGATCCCACGGTGGCGCGGGCACCATCCCGCGCCGGGGTGACCTGACCAGGCTCCCCGCCGGCGCGGGGATTGCCCGGCGGCGGAAACGCGTCGGCATGGCCGAGAACAGGCCCATCGCGGCCCGGGCGTGATCCCGGGCCATGGTTCGGCCTTGCCGCCGCCGGCGCGCCAAGCACGGGACGCCGGCGCGGGAAACCGCCGCCCAACCCGGGCGGGCACGGGCCGCGCCGCTGGCCGCCGCGCAGGCACCGCGTGCGTTGCCGCGCCCGGCCGCCGGGGCTACACCCCTCGGGCACGCTTCCGGGGAGATCGCCATGCCCGAGACCGCCATCATCAGCGAGGTCGCGCCCCGCGACGGCATCCAGTCCATCACCGGCGCGCCGGTGACGACCGAGCAGAAGATCGCCCTGATCCGCGCCTGCTACGAGGCCGGTCTGCGCCGGATGGAAGTCGGTTCCTTCGTCTCGCCCAAGGCCATCCCGCAGATGGCCGGGACCGAGGCGGTGCTCGCTGCCTGCAAGCAGATGCCGGGCCTCGAGGCGACCGTGCTGGTGCCGAATCGCCGCGGCTTCGAGGCCGCGCTCGCGCACGGCGCCGACCGGCTCGGCTTCTTCATGTCCGCCACGGCGGGGCACAACAAGGCGAACCTCAACCGCACGCGCGAGGAATCCTTCGCCGAACTCGCCGCGCTGGTGCGCGACACGCCCAAGGGCACGCTGATCCGCTTCAACCTCTCCTGCGTATTCCACTGCCCCTTCGACGGCGTGGTGCCCGAGGCCGAGGCGCTGGACTGGGTGGAGCGCATCGTCGCGCTCGATCCGGAGATGGAGATCGCGCTCGCCGACACCACGGGCAATGCCAGCCCCGATCAGGTGAACCGCATCTTCCGCCACGCCATCGGCGCCTGGGGCCACCGCTTCGCCTTCCACGGCCACGACACCTACGGCATGGGGCTCGCGAACGTGATGGCCGCCTGGGAGGCGGGCTGCCGCGTCTTCGACAGCGCCGCGGGCGGCATCGGCGGCTGCCCCTTCGCGCCCGGCGCGACCGGCAATGTCGCGACCGAGGACGTGGTCTGGATGTTCCGCCGCATGGGGGTCGCCACCGGGGTGGACTGGAACCGGCTGCTGGTGGCCGCCGACATGGCGGCCTCCATCCCTGGCGCCGTCCCCGGCGGGCGGATGCGCGCGGTGCCGGCGGCGCGGCAGGCGGCGTGAACCCTCGGGACGCCGGGCCTGCGCTGACGGACCTGGGCGCGCCGCAGGTCCGGCGCCGCCCCGGCGGCTCGCCGTGACGGGTGGTTCCGCCCGCGGAGATGCGGCCGCCCTTTCCCCCGCGCGCGCCCGTTCCAATCTGATGGGCATGAAGTCCCACATCGCTGCCCTGGCCCTGCTGCTGCTCGGCGCCGCCTGCGCGCCCGAGGCCGATGGGCCCGCGGTCGCCCCGCCGCCGGTCGCGGTGGTCCCGGACGGGGGCACCATCGTCACGGATTACGGCGGCCAGTCCGCCCCGGTCGCACGCTATCTCCGCCTGCCCGACGGCCGCGTGGTGCGCGCCGATGTCGTCCCGGTGGCCCCCGCCCCGCCCCAGGCCCCGCCTCGCGCCCCCGGCCCGGCCGGAGGCGATGCCTCGGTGGAGGCGCCCGTGCCGCGCGCCGGCCCCGGCCGGGCCATCGGCACCGGCTCGGCCTTCGCGGTCACCGCCAATGGCCTCGCGGTGACCAACGCGCATGTCGTGCAGGGCTGTGCCTCGGTGGCGGACGAGGCGGGCCGGCCGATCCGCGTCATCGCCGCGGACCGGCGGCGCGACCTCGCCTTGCTCGATGCCGGGCGGCGTTTCGAGTCCGTGGTCCGCTTCCGCCAGCAGGCGGTGGTGGAACTGGGCGAGACCGTGCTGGTCTTCGGCTACCCCTACGGCCAGGCGCTCGGCACCGGGCTGAACGTGACGAACGGCATCGTGACCGGCCTTGCGGGGCCGGGCGGCGATGCCTCCCGCTTCCAGATGAACGCGGCGGTGCAGCCCGGCAATTCGGGCGGTCCGGCGGTGGACGATGCGGGGCAGTTGCTCGGCGTGGCGGTGGGGCGGCTGAACGACCTCGCGGTGCTGCGCGCGACCGGCAGCCTGCCGCAGGGGGTGAACTTCGCCATCCGCGCGGCCGAGGTGGAGCGCTTCCTTGCCGAGAACGGCGTGCGGCCCGAGCGCGGCCCGGCGGCGGCCGGCACCGGCGCGCGGGCGGTCTCGGCGGCGGTGGCGCCGGCGGTGTTCCAGGTCCTTTGCCGGGGGTGAGCACGGCGCCCGCGCGGCCATGGCCGCGCTGCCGGGTGGGCTGATCCCTGGCGGGCGAGGGTGCGCCCCGGTCTCCGCCCGCGTCCGCCATGGGTTCCGCGCGCGATGCCTTGCGGCGAGGGGATGTCCTCGCGCCGGCTTGGCGCCGTGACCGTGCCCGCGCCGCCGCGCCTGCGCCGCAAGCTCTCCATCATTCCGGCGTTTTCGCGGGCGAGGAATCGTTGCGAGACGGGCGCTTGGCCCGGCCCGGAGGCTGGCATGTCCGAAGCCGAGTTCGAACGACGCATGGCGGAACTGGATCGCCTTCTGAACGACCCCGACGTGCCGATGGACCCCGACCGCATCTGGACGCTGCTCGCCGAGATCAGCCGCCGGACGGCGCCGCCGCCGCGCGGCTGATCGCCGCCTTGCCGGTTGCGCCTGCCCCGGCATGGCCATGCCGGATGCGCGCCGGGAGCGACCTGGCGCCGCTGCCTGTCAGTCGCGCCGCGCCGCGATCAGGAACTCCCGGTTGCCCTCGGGCCCGGTGATCGGGCTGGGCTCGATGCCGAGCACCCGCCAGCCCGGAAGGCCGGCCCACCAGTCGCGGATCGTGGCGCAGACCGCCTCGTGCACCGCGGGGTCGCGCACCACCCCGCCCTTGCCGACCTTCTCCGGCCCCGCCTCGAATTGCGGCTTGATCAGCGCGACCGCCCAGGCCCCGGGCGCGGCGAGGGCGAGTGCGGCCGGCAGCACGGTGCGCAGCCCGATGAAGGAGGCGTCGCAGACGATCGCACCCGGCGGCTCGGGGATCTGCGCGGCGCTCAGGTGGCGCGCATTGGTGCGTTCATGGACCACGACGCGCGGATCGTTGCGCAGCCTCCAGTCGAGCTGCCCATGGCCGACATCCACCGCATGCACGCGCGCCGCGCCCTTCTGCAGCAGCACGTCGGTGAAGCCGCCGGTCGAGGCGCCGATGTCGAGCGCGACCCGCCCCGCCGGATCCAGCCCGAAATGCGCAAGCGCATGGGCGAGCTTGACGCCGCCGCGGCTGACCCAGGGATGGTCCTGCCCGCGCACCGAGAGCGGCTGCCCCTCCGCCACCGCATCGCCCGCCTTGGCGATGCGCCGCTCCCCCGAGAACACCTTGCCCGCGAGGATCAGCGCCTGCGCGCGGGCGCGGGATTCGGCAAGGCCGCGCTCGACCAGCGCGACATCGGCGCGCTGCTTCGCCGTGGCAGCCATCGCCGCGCGGCCGGCCGTCACGCCCGCGCGGGCTGCGCCTTCGCCTCCTGCCCCAGCGCGGCCAGCGCGGTGGCGACGATGTGCGGCGCGTTCAGACCCGCCTCGTCGTACTGCTTCTTCGGCGTGTCGTGGTCGATGAAGCGGTCGGGCAGGCACATCGGGCGGATCTTCAGCCCGTGGTCGAGCAGGCCGCGCGTGGCGAGGTGGTGCATCACGATGCCGCCGAAGCCGAGCATCGAGCCTTCCTCGATGGTGATCAGCACCTCGTGCTCGCGCGCCAGGCGCTCGACCAGCGTGGCATCGAGCGGCTTGGCGAAGCGCGCATCCGCCACCGTGCAGGACAGGCCGTGCGCGGCGAGCTCGTCGGCCGCCTTGAGGCATTCGCGCAGCCGCGCGCCGTAGGAGAGGATGGCGATCGCGTTGCCTTCGCGCAGGACGCGCCCGCGGCCGATCTCGAGCGGGCTGCCGCGCGCGGGCAGATCGAGACCGAAGCCCTCGCCGCGCGGGTAGCGGAAGCCCACGGGCCGGTCGTCCACGGCCGCGGCGGTCGCGACCATGTGCATCAGCTCGGCCTCGTCGGCCGCGGCCATCAGCACGAAGTTCGGCAGGCAGCCGAGATAGGCGATGTCGTAGGCCCCGGCATGGGTGGCGCCGTCCGCGCCCACCAGCCCCGCCCGGTCCATCGCGAAGCGCACCGGCAGGCATTGCAGCGCGACATCGTGCATTACCTGGTCGTAGGCGCGCTGGAGGAAGGTGGAATAGATGGCGCAGAAGGGCTTCATCCCCTCCGTCGCCATGCCGGCGGCGAAGGTGACGGCGTGCTGCTCGGCGATGCCGACATCGAAGCAGCGGCGCGGGAAGCGCTTGGCGAAGAGGTCCAGGCCCGTGCCCGAGGGCATGGCGGCGTTGATCGCGACGATGCGCTCATCGGCCTCGGCCTCGGCGATCAGCGCATTGGCGAAGACCTTGGTGTAGGAGGGCGGGCCGGGCGGCGCCTTGGCCTGCTCCCCGGTCACGACGTTGAACTTCACCACGCCGTGGTATTTGTCCGCGCTCGCCTCGGCGGGCGCGTAGCCCTTGCCCTTCTGCGTGACCACATGCAGCAGGATCGGGCCTTCGTGCTCGGTGTCGCGCAGGTTGCGCAGGACCGGCAGCAGGTGGTCCATGTCGTGCCCGTCCACCGGGCCGACGTAGTAGAAGCCGAGCTCCTCGAACAGCGTGCCGCCGGTGAGAAGCCCGCGGGCATATTCGTCGGCCCGCCGCGCGGCGCGCTCCAGCGGCGCGGGGAAGCGCTTCGCCACGCGCGCCATCAGGTCGCGCAGGCTGAGGAAGGGCCGCGAGGAGACGACGCGCGAGAGATAGGCCGACATCGCGCCCACCGGCGGGGCGATGGACATGTCGTTGTCGTTGAGGATGACGATGAGGTTCGCCTTGGACGCGCCGGCGTTGTTCATCGCCTCGTAGGCCATGCCGGCGCTCATGGCGCCGTCGCCGATGATGGCGATGACGTGCCGGTCCTCGCCCTTGAGGTCGCGCGCCACCGCCATGCCGAGCCCGGCGGAGATGGAGGTGGAGGAATGCGCCGCGCCGAAGGGGTCGTATGCGCTCTCGCTGCGCTTCGTGAAGCCCGACAGCCCGCCGCCCTGGCGCAGCGTGCGGATGCGGTCGCGTCGCCCGGTCAGGATCTTGTGCGGATAGGCCTGATGGCCGACATCCCAGATCAGCCGGTCATGCGGCGTGTCGAACACCGCATGGACCGCGACGGTCAGTTCCACCACCCCGAGCGAGGCGCCGAGATGCCCGCCGGTGACGGACACCGCGTCGATCGTCTCGGCCCGCAGCTCCTCGGCCAGCCGCTTGAGCTGGTCGGCGGAGAGGTTCTTGAGGTCGGCCGGCGTCGTCACGCGGTCGAGCAGCGGGGTGGCGGGTCGGGTCATCATGTCCTCCGCGCGATCGCGTATGCGGCGAGCGCCTTGAGGAGATCGGCGCGCTCCCCGAAGGCGTCCAGATGCGCCGCCGCCTGGGCGGCCAGACGTTCCGCCTGCGCACGGGCGCGCTCGATCCCGAGCAGCCCGACGAGCGTGGCCTTGCCGGCGGCGGCGTCCTTGCCGGTGCGCTTGCCGGTCTCCGCGGCGCTCGCGGTGGCATCGAGCAGGTCGTCGGCGATCTGGAAGGCGGCGCCGAGATCGCGCCCATAGGCGGCGAGCGCCTGGCGCATCGGCCAGGGCGCCTTGCCCAGGATGGCGCCGGCCTCGGCGGCGAACTCGATCAGCTTGCCGGTCTTGAGCAGCTGCAGCCGGCCGATCTCGGCCTCCTCGAGCGGCTCGCCCGCCTGCTCGGCCAGCATGTCGAGCATCTGCCCGCCGCACATGCCGCGCGGGCCTGCCGCGCGCGCGAGGCAGCGGCAGAGCTCGGCGCGCACCGCCGGGTCGGGGTGCGTGTCCGGCTCGGCGAGGACGTAGAAGGCGTTGGCCTGCAGCGCGTCGCCCGCCAGCACCGCGGTCGCCTCGTCGAAGGCCTTGTGGACCGTGGGCTTGCCGCGGCGCAGGTCGTCGTCGTCCATGCAGGGCAGGTCGTCATGCACGAGCGAATAGGCGTGCAGCATCTCGACCGCCGCGGCGGCGCGCAGCGCGGCGTCGCGCGCCACGCCGAACTGGCGCGCGCCTTCCAGCACCAGGAAGCCGCGCAGCCGCTTGCCGCCGCCGATCGCGGCGTGGCGCATGGCCTCGAACAGCCGGGCCTCGGGGCCTTCGGGACGGGGGATGAGGATGCCGAGCGCCTGGTCGATCTCGGCCGCCGCCTCGGCCATGGCGTCGCGGAGATCGTCGGGCTTCGCCATGTCTGCGCGCGCGCTCATTCCACATCCCGGAGCGAGAGGCCGGATGGCCCCTCGACGATGGCCTGGACCTTCTGCTCGGCCTCGGCGAGCTTGCGCTCGCAGTGGGCGCGCAGCGCGGCCCCCCGCTGGTATGCCGCGACCGAAGCCTCGAGCGCCCCCTGGCCGCTCTCCAGCGCCTTCACGATGCCCTCGAGCTCGGCCAGAGCCTGCTCGAAGGTCAGGGTCTCGATATCGGAAGGCGTGGCGCCCTCCTCGCTCCGCGTCCTGGCCATGTCAGGCTACCTTAACAGTGTGGGCTGTCCAAGTTTTATTGCGGCTCGATGCCGGCCTGGCGGATCGCGTTGGTCCACTTCACCGTCTCGGCGCGGACGAAGGCGGCCGCCTCCTCCGGCGTGGAGGAGCGCACGGTCATGCCGAGGCCGGAGGCGAGGCGCGAGCGCACCTCCTCCGACGCCGCCGCGGCGACCACCGCCTAGTTGAGCCGCGCGACGCGGTCGGCCGGCGTGCCGGCGGGCGCGAAGAGGCAGAACCAGGCGATGACCTCGTAGTCCGGCAGGTTGCCGGCCTCGCGCACCGTCGGGACATCGGGCACGGCGGCCGAGCGCTGGGCGGAGGTGACGGCCAGGATGCGCAGCGCGCCGGCCTGCGCCTGCGGCAGGATCACCGCCTGGTCCGCGACGAAGAGGTCCACGCGGCCCGCGAGCAGGTCCTGCACCGCGAGCGGGGAGGAGCGGTAGGGCACCGCGAGCATCTGCACATTGGCCTGGGCGGCGAGCGAGGCCGCCGCGACCTGCTGCGAGGAGGAGGCGGTGGCGTAGGTGATGCCGTCGGGCCGCGCGCGCGCCGCGGCGATCAGGTCGGCGAGCGTGCGGTAGGGGCTGTCGGCCTTGACGGCGACCAGCAGCGGCACGGTGGCGATGGTGGAGATGGCGACGAAGCCGTTCTCCATGTCGAAGGGCACGTTGCGGAACAGCGCGCGCGCGGCGGCGTTGGTGGAGTTGGTGCCGACCAGCACCGTGTTGCCATCGGCCGGGGCGCGGGCGACGGCCTCGGCGCCGATCAGGCCATTGGCGCCGGCACGGTTCTCCACCACCACGGGCTGGCCGAGCACCTCGCGCATCTTCTCCGCGAAGAGACGGCCGACGGTGTCGGTGGCCGAGCCGGGCGCGAAGGGGACGATGGCGCGGATGGGGCCGGTGGGCCAGGCGGCCTGCGCGCCTGCGGCCTGCGGCAGGAGGGCTGCCGCGGGCAGGGCGGCGAGAAGGGTGCGGCGGTTCATGGCGGGTCCTCCCGGTTCGGTGAGGGGCGAGATAGGCCGGGGCGGGGGTGGCGTCCAGGGCGGGCGTGCTCGCAGGCGGCGTAGCAACCGCTCAGCGCCCACCGGGCACTGACACCCGCACCCAGTCTTCGTTCTGTCGGTCTTCGTTCTGTCGCTTCCGGACCTTGAAGTCGGCAGAAGCGTTCAGCGCGGCTCGGAAGTCCCCATCGTACAATCCCCTGCCGACGTTCTCCTTGACGCTCGCCACCCGGGCCCAGCCATCCGCATCCGGTTCCACCTTGCCGATGGCGTCCTTAACAGCCTCGACGAAGCGCTTCCTCTTCTGGCGCTGGGTCGAAGCGTCCGACCCATCGGGATCATCTGCAGGCCTTCCGATGTGCTCGACATGATCGCACGCCGCACGCAGCCGGCTGGCCACATTCGCACCAATGCAGATGACGATCAGGCCGTATTCCCGCGCGCGTTGCGCGAGGCGCGTGAAATCACCATCGCTGGACACGATGCAAAGTCCGTCGATGCGGCCGCCGTGAAGGAGGTCCATCGCGTCTATCGTGAGCGCAACATCCACCTGGTTCCTGCCGCCCTCGACATGCACCGGGGCGATGGCATACTTGTCCATCAGCTGTGCCCAGGCTCGGCGCTGTTCGTCGGTCCAGGGGCGGTAGGCGCGCCGAACGGTCAGCGAGCCATAGGCGTGAGCCTTCCTCATCGCCTCCGCTGCCGCGTCCGCCCCGACATTCTCCGCATCGACCAGGACGGCAATGCGCGTGCGCGGCTGTGATCCTGTCGTCACGACGCGATCTGCATCACGCCCGCATCAACGCCCGCACATGCGCCGCCGCCGACCGCCCCAGCGCGTCGAGGTCGTAGCCGCCCTCCAGCAGGCTCACGACGCGCCCGCCGCAGTGCCGGTCGGCCATGGCGCACAGCGCCTCGGTGACGAAGGCGAAATCCGCCTCCCGCACGCGCAACTGCGCCAGGGGGTCCGCCGCATGGGCGTCGAAGCCGGCCGAGATCACCAGAAGGTCCGGCGCGAAGGCATCGAGCGCAGGGATGATGCGCTCCGCCCAGGCCGAGCGGAACGCCGCGCCATCCGCCCCGGGCGGCAGCGTGACGTTGAGGATGTTGCCCACGCCGCGCTCGGCCTCGTCCCCCGTGCCCGGATAGAGCGGCCATTGGTGGCTGCTGGCATAGAACAGCGAGGCGTCGGTCTCGAAGCAGGCCTGGGTGCCGTTGCCGTGATGGACGTCGAAATCGACCACCGCGACGCGGCCCGCGCCGTGCGCGGCCTGGGCATGGCGGGCGGCGATGGCGGCGTTGGCGAAGAGGCAGAAGCCCATCGGCCGCGCCGGCTCGCAATGATGGCCGGGCGGGCGGGTCGCGCAGAAGGCGCGGCGGAACTCGCCCCGCATCACGGCATCCACCGCGGCCACCGCCGCCCCCGCGGCGCGCAGCGCCGCCTCGGCGCTGCCCCAGGACATGATGGTGTCGCCGTCGAGCGGCACGCGTTCATCCGGTTCGGGGCGGATGGCGAGGATCGCGGAGACGTAGTTCTCCGGATGCACGCGCGTCAGGTGTTCCACCTCCGCGAGCGGCGCCTGGTCGCGGATCAGTTCGCTGAACTCCCCCGCATCCAGCGCCTTCAGCACGGAACGCAGCCGGTCCGGGCATTCGGGGTGGTGCGGCCCCGGGTCGTGGTGGAGGCAGGCGCGATGGGTCAGCAGCAGCACGCTCATCCGGGCGGGTCCTCGCGCTTGCGGATCACGAAGCGGTAGGTGCCCGCCTCCTCGCCGAAGGCGACCAGGGCGTGCCCCGTTTCCTTGCAGAAGGCGCGGAAATCAGCGACCGAGGCCGGGTCGGTCGCGAGCACCGTCAGCCGCGCGCCGGGGGCGAGGCCGCGCAGCGCCTTGTTGGCCTTGAGCACCGGCAGCGGGCAGGTGAGGCCCTTCACATCGAGAAGCGTCTCGCTCATGGCGGGCGAGTCCAGCACCGCCGGCGGGCGGCGTCCAGCGCGGGGTTGCGGGCCCCGCCGCCGGTTGCCACCCTCGGGGGCATGAGGTTCGGGATCGATCTGGGCGGAACGAAGATCGAGATCGTCGCGCTCGCGCGCGACGGCACGGTGCGGCTGCGCGAACGGCGCCCCACGCCGCCCACCTACGAAGCGACGATCGAGGCCATCGCGGCGCTCGTCGCCGAGGCCGAGCGCGAGACGGGCGTGCGCGGAACTGTCGGGGTCGGCATCCCCGGCTCGCTCAGCCCCGCGACCGGCCTCGTGCGCAACGCCAACACCCAGGCGCTGAACGGCCGGCCGCTCGACAAGGACCTCGCCGCCGCGCTCGGCCGCGAGGTCAGGGTCACCAACGACGCCAACTGCCTCGCCATGAGCGAGGCGGCCGACGGCGCGGGCGCGGGCCATCGCACGGTCTTCGCCGTCATCATGGGCACCGGCTGCGGCGGGGGCATCGTCAGTTCGGGGCGGATCCTCGACGGGCCGAACGGCACCGGGGGCGAATGGGGCCACACGCCGCTGCCGTGGATGACGGAAGCGGAGTTCCCGGGGCCGCGATGCTGGTGCGGGCGCCTCGGCTGCCTCGAGACCTTCCTCTCGGGCCCCGGGCTCGCGGCCGACTGCGACGGGCCGGGCGCGCGCGACGCCGGCGGCATCCCCGCGCGCGCCGCGGCGGGCGAGGAGAAGGCCGCCGCCGCCCTCGCCCGCCATGCCGACCGCCTGGCCCGCGCGCTCGGGATGATCGTGAACATCCTCGACCCCGACGTGATCGTGCTCGGCGGCGGGCTTTCGAACATGCGGCACCTCTATGCCGAGGTGCCGCCGCTGATGGCGCGCCACGTCTTCGGCGACGTGTCGCGCACGCCGGTCGTGCAGGCGCGGCATGGCGATTCCTCGGGCGTCTTCGGCGCGGCGCGGCTGTGGGATCCGGGATGAGCCCGGCGCTGCGCGCCGGCATCGTCTATGGCGCGGCGGCCTTCGGCTGCGGCTTCGTGCTCGGCCCGCTGCGCGTTCTCGTGCTGGAGCCGCGCCTCGGCCCGCTCGGCGCCGTCGCCGTCGAGGCGGTGCCGATGCTGCTCGCCCTCGCGCTGCTCGCCCCCTGGATCGCGCGCGCCCACGGGCTGGGCGAGGATGGGGGCGCGCGGCTGCGGATGGGGCTGTGGGCGCTTGCCCTGGTGCTGGTGCTCGAGGCGCTGCTCTCGATCGTGCTCGGCCGCCTCGGCGCCTGGGTCGCGGGCTTCGCGACGGCGGCGGGGCTCGTCGGGCTCGCGCTGCTCGCGGCGCTGGCGCTGATGCCGCTGCTGCGGCGGTGATGCCGTGCCGGCGCTCTGCCGCGACTGCCTGCACCACGCCGCCGAGGCCTTCGCGCGCTGCCCGCGCTGCGCCTCGCGCCGGGTGGTCGCGCACCCGGACCTGTTCCGCCTCGGCGTCGCGCATGTGGATTGCGACGCCTTCTATGCCAGCGTCGAGAAGCGCGACCGGCCCGAACTGCTGACGAAGCCCGTTATCGTCGGCGGCGGCAGGCGCGGCGTGGTGGCCGCCTGCTGCTACCTCGCGCGCACCCGCGGCGTGAAGAGCGCGATGCCGATGTTCAAGGCGCTCGCCGCCTGCCCCGATGCCGTGGTGATCCGGCCCGACATGGCGAAATACGCGGCTGAGGGCCGGCGCATCCGCACGCTGATGGAGGCGCTGACGCCGCTCGTGCAGCCGCTCTCGATCGACGAGGCGGTGCTCGACCTTGCGGGAACCGAGGCGCTGCACGGCGCGCCGCCGGCGGTGGTGCTGGCGCGCTTCGCGCTGGCGGTGGAGCGCGAGGTGGGCGTTACGGTCTCCATCGGCCTCGCGGCCAACCGCCTGATGGCCAAGCTCGCCGCCGAGCGCGACAAGCCGCGCGGCTTCGCCGTCATCGGCGCGGCGGAGGCGGCGGCATGGCTCGCCCCGCAGCCGGTCTCCGTGCTGCCCGGCGTCGGGCCGGCCATGGCGAAGCGGCTGCAGGCGGCGGGGTTCTCGACACTCGGGCAGCTTGCCGCACTCGGCCCCGAGGAGGCGGCGCGGCGCTTCGGGGAGGACGGCCCGGGCCTCGCCGCGCGCGCCCGCGGCGAGGATTCCCGCCCCGTGCGCCCCGAGCGGGAGGTGAAGTCGGTCAGCGCCGAGACGACCTTCGAGGCGGACCTCTCGGCGCGCGAGGCGCTCGAGGCGCCGCTGTGGCGGCTGTGCGAGAAGCTCGCGCGCCGGCTGGCCGAGAAGAACCTCGCGGCTGCCGGGGTGACGCTGAAGCTCAAGACGGCCGCCTTCGCCACGCGCACCCGTGCGGTGCGGCTCGCCCAGCCGACGCGCCTGCCGGATGTGATCTTCGCCGCCGCCCGCCCGCTGCTGGAGAGGGAGGCGGACGGCACCGCCTTCCGGCTGATCGGCATCGGCGCGCAGCCGCTCGCGCCCGCGAGTGAGGCCGATCGCGGCGACCTCGCGGACCCGGAGGCGCCGCGGCGCGCGGCCCGCTGGCAGGCGGTCGAGGCGCTGCGCGCGAAGTTCGGGGAGGCGGCGGTGGTGCGCGGGCGGGGCTTGCGGAAATAGCGGCGCGGCGTCCGCCGGGCTATCCGAGGTCGCGCCCCTCGAAGGCCGAGAGCAGCGCGCGCAGGCGGCCCGGCACGGGCACGGGGCGGCGCGTGGCCTGGTCGGTCAGCACCCAGACGATCTCGCCCGTGGCGTGCAGCGTGTCCTCGCCCGCCGCGAAGACGGCGGGCTGGAAGGCGATGGAGGACCGCCCGATGCGCGTGCACCGCGCCCCGATCTCGAGCCGCGCGGCGCGGCCGATCGCGACCTTGTATTCGACCAGGCCGCGGACGACGTGGAAATCCGCGCCCGAGGCCTTCACCTCCGCCTGGTAGTCCCAGCCGGCGGCGCGGATGTAGTCCGACACCGCCTCGTCGTACCAGGTGAGGTAGTGGGCGTTGAAGACGATGCCCTGGGTGTCGAGCTCGACGTAGCGGACCCTGTGCGCGAGGAAGAAGCGGAAATCGGCGCGGCAGGGCAGCCGCGGCGCCGCGCCGTCCATGCTCAGCCCCCCCGCGCCGCCTTCACCGCCGCGGTGGCGGCCTGGACCATCAGCCCGACCTCGTTGGCGATGGTGACGAGCTTGAAGCCCTTCTCGATCATCCGCTTCGCGTAGGCCGGCGTACCGTTGTGCAGCCCCGCCGCGATGCCGCGCCTGCCCGTCTCGGCCAGCAGCATGTCGTAGATGGCGAGGATCTCCGGATCCTCGACATCGAGCTTCGGCTCCTTGCCGAGCGAGAAGGAGAGGTCGGAGGGCCCGATGTAGATCCCGTCGATGCCCGGCACGTCGAGGATCTTGCCGATGTTCTCGATCGCCGTCCTCGTCTCGATCATCGGGATGACGAGGATCTCGTCATTCGCGGTCTTCTGGTAGGCTCCGGCCGAGCCGTAGGCGCCGGCGCGAATCGGGCCGTTGGAGCGCGTGCCGGCGGGCGGATACTTGCAGTACTGCACCAGCGCGCGCGCCTCGGCCTCGGTGTTCACCATGGGGCAGATCACGCCCATCGCCCCGGCGTCGAGCACCTTGCCGATGATGCCCGGCTCGTTCCACGGCACGCGCACCATGGGCACCGCGCCGGAGGGCTGGATGCCCTGGAAGCAGGCGACGCAGGAGAGGTAGTCCTGCACGCCGTGCTGCATGTCCACGGTCACGGAATCCCAGCCGCACTTGGAATACATCTCGGCGGAGAAGGCGTTGGGAATGGCGAGCCATCCGTTGACCACGGCCCTGCCGGCCTTCCACGCTTCCTTGACCGCATTCGCCATCGCGCCGCTTCCTCTCGTTCTCGGGCTGCTATGGCAGGGACGCTAGGGCCGCGCCCGGGGGGCGTCAAACGCGCGGCTTTACGGGCAGCCATGCGCGCGGCAGGCTCGCCGCCATGCAGGACTGGAGCGTCTCCTCCGAAACCGGCGTGCTGACCGACGTGCTGGTCTGCCCGCCCGACCACTATCGCTGGGTTCCGACCAACGCGATCGTGCGGCGGACGCTCGCGACCGCGCAGCAGCCTTCCGCGCTCGCGCTCGCGGCCCAGCATGGCGAACTGACGGACGCGCTCCGCCAGGGCGGTGCGCGGCTGCATGTCCTCCTGCCCGAGCCGCACCTGCCCTACATGGCCTATACGCGCGACTCCGCCGTGGTGACGCCATGGGGGCCGGTCCTCTGCCAGCTCGAGCGTCCGCAACGGCGCGGCGAATATGCCGCGGTGATGGACTTCCACGGCGGGCGGTTCTGGCGGAAATCGAGCGCCGGCACGCTGGAGGGCGGGGACATCCACATCCTCAAGCCGGGCGTGGCCGTCATCGGCGCCTCGGGCGGGCGCACGGATTTCGCGGGCGCCGAGCAGTTCGCCGGCTGGCTGCGCGCCGAGGGCTGGGAGGCGCGCATCGAGCCCTTCGACGAGCATTTCCTGCATCTCGACGTGCTGTTCTGCATGGCTGCGCCGGGCCTCGCGGTGGCCTGCCTCGACGTGCTCGACCCCGGCTTCGTCGCCTGGCTGAAGGGGCACGGCATCCGCTGCATCGGCGTGCCCTATCGCGACGCGATGGCGCTCGGCTGCAACATCCTCGCCCTCGGGCGCGGCCGGGTGGTCTCGGCGCGCGCCTCCGCCGCGCTGAACGCGGCGCTGCGCGCGGAAGGGCTGAGCGTGCTCGACCCCGACCTCTCGCTGTTCACCGCCGGCGGCGGCGGACCCCATTGCCTGACCTGCCCGCTCAAGCGGGAGGAGTGAACGCCATGACCACGACAACCGGCGGCGCCGACGCGGTGATCGCCGCCGCGCGCGGCTTCCTCGGCGAGCGTATCAGCCTCAACCGCGCCATCCGCGAGCAGCACAGCCGCGGCGAGGACACGACCACGCCGACTTTGCCCGACGCCGTGGCCTTCGTGGAAACGACGGAGGAGGTGAGCCGCCTGCTCGCGCTCTGCCACCAGCATGGCGTCGCGGTCACGCCCTTCGGCGCGGGCACCTCGCTCGAAGGGCATGTGAACCCGGTGCGCGCGGGCATCTCGCTCGACCTGTCCCGCATGAAGGCAGTGCTCGAGGTGAACGAGGCGGACATGGACTGCCTGATCGAGCCCGGCGTGACGCGCCAGGAACTGAACGCCTTCCTGCGCGACAAGGGCCTGTTCTTCCCGGTGGATCCGGGCAGCCACTGCACCATCGGCGGCATGTGCGCCACACGCGCCTCCGGCACCAACGCCGTGCGCTACGGCACCATCCGCGAAAATGTGCTGGGCCTCGAGGTCGTGCTCGCCGACGGGCGCGTGATCGAGACCGGCGGGCGCACGCGCAAGGCGTCCAACGGCTACGACCTGACGCGGCTCTTCATCGGCTCGGAGGGCACGCTCGGGGTCATCACCCGAATCAGGCTGCGCCTGCACGGCATACCGGAGGCGATGTCCGCCGCCGTCTGCCAGTTCCCGATGCTGGCCGCCGCGGTGGAGACCGTCATCGCCGTCATGCAGTCCGGCATCCCCGTCGCGCGCATCGAGCTGCTCGACGAGGACCAGATGGAGGCCTGCATCCGCTACTCGCGGCTCGAGGGTTTCGCGCCGCTGCCGACGCTCTTCCTCGAGTTCCATGGCACCGAGGCCGGGGTGCGCGAACAGGCGGAATCCTTCGAGGCCATCGCCGGCGACTACGGCGCGCAGGGCTTCGCCTGGGCGACCGATGCCGAGAGCCGCAACCGCCTGTGGCAGGCGCGGCACGACGCCTACTGGGCGGCGGTGAACCTCAAGCCCGGCCATCGCGGCATCACAACCGATGTCTGCGTGCCCATCTCGCGGCTGGCGGAGGCGGTGGTCGGGGCGAAGGAGACGGCGCGCGCCTCCGGCCTGACCACCTGCATCGTGGGCCATGTCGGCGACGGCAATTTCCACTGCCTGATCCTCTTCCCCGAGGGCAGCCAGGAAGGGCTGGAGCGGGCCTGGGCGCTCGATCGCGCCATCGTCGCGCAGGGCCTCGCGCTGGGCGGCACCTGCTCGGGCGAGCATGGCATCGGCATGGGCAAGCGCGAGTTCCTCGAACAGGAGCACGGCGCCGAGGCGCTGGCGGTCATGCGCGGGCTGAAGGCGAGCCTCGACCCGCGCGGGATCCTCAATCCCGGCAAGATGTTCCGGAACTGAGGACGCGCCCGGCGTGAACGCCCTCGGGCTTGCGATCCTCGCGCTCGCGCTCGGCCATGTCTTCTCGAATGCGGTGCGGACCATTCCCGCCATGGCGGCGGACGTCCTGCAGCGCGACCTCGGGCTGACGGCCGACGGGCTCGCGGCGATCACCGGCGCCTTCCCGGCCGCTTTCGCCTTCGCGATGCTGCCGGTCGGCGTGGCGCTCGACCGCTACGGCGTCAAGCCGACCGCGCTCGTCCTGCTGGCGATCGCGGGCGTCGGCGCGCTGCTCGGGGCCGCGGCGACGGGGCCGTGGACGATGCTGCTGGGCCAGGTGGTGCTCGGCATCGGCTGCTCGGGGATGCTGATGTGCCCTGTCACCCACGCGGCGAAGACTTTGCCGCCGCAGAAGTTCGGGCTGTGGGGCGGGGTGATCCAGGCCTTCGGCAATACCGGGATGCTGCTCTCGGCGAGCCCGCTGGCGCTGCTCGTGGAACACGCGGGATGGCGCGCGGGATACGTCGCCTGCGCGCTGCTCGCGGCCGGCGCGGCCGCCGCCGTCGCCGCCGTGGTGCGCGAGCGCCGCGCCGAGGTTCCGGCGCAGCGCGGCGTCATCGAGGATGCGCGCGAGGTCGTCGTCCTCGGCCTGTCGCGCGAGATCCGCGGGCCCGTGGTCATCGCCTTCGCCTCCTTCGCCGCGGTGCTTGGCGTGCGGGGGCTGTGGGGCGGGCCCTGGCTGATGGAGGTCAAGGGCCTCGCGCGCGTGCCGGCGGGCAATGTCCTTCTGCTCTGCACCATCGCGCTGATCCTCGGCCCGGCGCTCGCGGGCATGCTGGAGCGCCGCTTCCAGGCGCGGCGGCGCGCCCTTCTGGTGTCCGGCCATCTCGGTGCGGCGGCGGCGATCGTCGCGATGGTCGCGGGCGGCGCGCTGGGCTGGGGTGTCGCGGCGGATGCGGTGCTGCTGGTCGCCTTCGGCCTGCTGATCTCGCTGCAGGTCATCTGCTTCGCCCTGGTGCGCGCGGCGGTGCCGCCGGAACGGGTGGGGCGGGCGCTGTCGGCCATGAACATCTCCTTCTTCGGTGGTGCTGCCGTGCTGCAGGCGGCCTCCGGCGGTGCGGCGGCGGTCGCGGGGGTGGGCGGGGCGCTGCTCGTCTTCGCCGCGGCGCTGGTGGTCTGCACCCTCGCCTTCCTGCGCCTGCCCGGGGCCCGCTGAGGCGGCGCGTTGGCGCGCGGCGTGAAGCCCGCTAGAAGGGCGGCGGAGGCCGTCGCGCATGATCCGCAGCATCCTTGTCGCACTCGACGACACCCCGGGCGCCGTCGCGGCGCGGGACATGGCGATCGCGCTTGCGCGACGCACGGGCGCATCGCTGAGCGCTGCGACCGTGCTCGACTGGCCGCATGCGCGGGATCTGAACGAGGCCGTTCCGCCGGGGGCCGCGGCCTTCAAGGAGCGGCGCGATGCCGCCCGCACGCTGCGCCTCGAGCAGGAGGCCGAGGCCGCCTTCGCCGCCTGCGCCGCGGCCGCGGGCGAGACGCCCTTCACGCGCCTGCGCCTGACCGACGCGCCGGAACCCGCCCTGCTCGCCGCCGGCGCGACGCATGACCTGATCGTGATCGGCCGCGATTCGACCCTCGGGCTCGAGGAGAACCCCGATGGGGTCGCGCCGGTGATCGAGGCGCTGCTGCATGACGGCGCGCGGCCGCTGCTCGTCGTCCCGCCCGGCCCGCTCCCCGGGGCGGGCGCCGTTCTCGTCGGGTATGACGGATCGATCCCGGCGATGCGCACGCTGCAGCTCTTCGCGCTGCTTGGCCTTGCCGAAGGGGCGCGGCTGCGTGTGCTCTCGGTGGGCGAGAGCAAGGATGCCGCGGCGCGGCTCGCCGAGACCGGCGCGGCCTATCTGCGCCAGCACGGGATCGAGGCCGAGGCGCTCGCCGTGCACGGCACGCATCCCGTCGATGCCCTGCTGACGGAGGCGGCGGCGATGCCCGCGCGCATGCTTGTGATGGGCGCTTTCGAGCATTCGGGGCTGCGCACGTTGTTCACCGGCTCGGCCACGCGCAAGCTGCTGGCTGCGGCGCCCTGCCCGATCTTCGTCGCGCATTGATCGCAGACCCCGCTTGCGTGGGGCGCAGGGCTGCCCGCCGCGATTCTTGACGCAGCGCACAATACGGCCCCATCTGCCCCGCATCACAGCGCGACGGATGCTGTCATGACATGGCGTGTACTGGGCATGGCCGCGGCGATCCTGCTTGCCGCGTCGCCGGCCTACGCACAGTTCGGCCCGCCGGGCCCGCCCGCGGTCGGCGTCATGGTCGCCGAACGCCGGCCGGTGACGGAGACGAGCGAGTTCGTCGGCCGCGTCGAGGCGACGGATCGCGTCAACATCCGCGCCCGCGTGACCGGCTTCCTGCAGGAGCGCCTGTTCCGCGAGGGCGGCGACGTCGCCGAGGGCGACGTGCTGTTCCGCCTCGAGCGCGCGCCCTTCGAGGCCCAGCTCGAACAGGCGGAGGCCAATCTCGCCGCCGCCAACGCGAATCTGGAGAACGCGCGCGTCGCGCTCGCCCGCGCGCGGGAGCTGCGCCAGACCGGCGCCGGCACGCAGGTCGCGCTGGACAATGCGCAGGCGCAGGAGCGGACGGCCTCGGCCAATGTGCTCGCCGCGCAGGCGGCGGTGCGCGTGGCGCGCATCAACCTGGGCTACACCGAGATCACCGCCCCGATCGCCGGGCAGATCGGGCGGGCGACGCTCGCCGTGGGCAATGTGGTGGGGCCCGACACCGGCAGCCTCGCGACCATCGTGAGCCAGGATCCGATGCGCGTCGCCTTCTCCGTGAGCCAGCGGACCGCGCTCGAGCTCCGCAACCGCTTCGAGGGGCGCGGCGGGCCGGACGCGGTGCGCGTGCGCATCCGCGCCGCCGATGGCCGCCTCTATGCCGAGACGGGCCGCGTGGATTTCGTGGACAACCAGATCGACCGCAACACCGACACCATCCTGGTGCGCGCGCTGATCCCGAACCCCGTGCGCCGGCCGAGCGACAGCAGCACGCCGGTCACGCCGCGCGAGCTGGTGGACGGGCAGTTCGTCACCGTCTACCTCGAAGGCGCGGAGCCGGTGCTGACCATCACCCTGCCGCGTGCGGCGGTGCTGCAGGACCAGCAGGGCTCCTTCGTCTTCGTCGTGGGCGAGGGGAACGTCGCGCAGCGGCGTAACGTGACGCTCGGGCGGTCGAGCGGCATGACCGCGGTGATCGAGGCCGGCCTCGAGGGCGGGGAGACGGTGGTCGTCGAGGGGCTGCAGCGCGTGCGCCCGGGCCAGCCGGTGAACCCGGCGCCCGCCGCGCCGCCCGCTGCCCGGCCGCGGGGCTGATCGCGCGTGTTCTCCGCCGTCTTCGTTGACCGGCCGCGCTTCGCGATCGTCATCGCGATCGTGACCGCTCTCGCCGGGCTGCTCGCCATGACGCGCATTCCGGTCTCGCAGCTTCCCGACATCGTGCCGCCGCAGGTCTCGGTCACCACGCGCTTCCCGGGCGCCTCGGCGGCGGTGGTCGAGCAGACGGTCGCGCAGGTGATCGAGGCGAGCGTGAACGGCGTGGACCGCATGATCTACATGCGCTCGAACAGCGCCAATGACGGGTCCTACAGCCTCAACATCTCCTTCCAGCTCGGCACCAACCCGGACATCGCGACGGTCAACGTCAACAACCGGGTGCAGGCCGCGCTCGCGCGGCTGCCGCAGGAGGTGCAGCGCCAGGGTGTCACGGTGCGCAAGCAGTCCTCGGCGGTGCTGCAGTTCATCTTCCTCTATTCCGAGAGCGGCGAGCACACGCCGCTGTTCCTCTCGAACTACGCCACGATCAACATCATAGACCGCCTCGCGCGCGTGCCCGGCGTGGGCCAGGTGATGCAGTTCGGCGCGATGGACTATTCCATGCGCATCTGGTTCGAGGTGGACAGGCTGATCAGCCTCAACCTCACGCCGTCGGACGTGGTCGCGGCAATCCAGGCGCAGAACGTGCAGGCGCCGGTCGGCCGGATCGGCGCGAGGCCCGTGCCGGACGACCAGCAGTTCCAGATCAACCTTGAGACGCGCGGACGCCTCTCCACGCCCGAGGAGTTCGGCGAGATCGTGATCCGCGCCAATCCTGACGGCTCCACGCTGCGGGTGCGCGACGTGGCGCGCATCGAACTCGGCGCCGCCAGCATGGACACCGAGAGCCGCTTCAACGGCCGCCCCTCGGTGACCTTCGGCGTCTATCTCGCCCCCGGGGCCAATGCCGTTTCCACCGCCGATGCGGTGCGCCGCACGCTCGACGAGCTGCGCACGCGCTACCCGGCCGGGATGCAGCACCAGGTCTTCTTCGATACCTCGGACTTCGTGAGCGACACGATCCGCGAGGTGATCAAGACGCTGATCGAGGCGTTCATCCTGGTGGTGATCGTGGTGTTCCTGTTCCTGGGCAACATCCGCGCGACGATCATCCCGACCATCGCCGTGCCGGTCAGCCTGATCGGCAGTTTCGTGGTGCTGCTGGCGCTCGGCTATTCGGCCAACACCATCTCCCTGCTCGCGATGGTGCTCGCCATCGGCATCGTGGTGGACGACGCCATCGTGGTGGTGGAGAACGTCGAGCGCGTGATGTCGGAGGAGCCGCATCTCAGCCCGGCGGAAGCGACAAAGAAGGCGATGGCGCAGATCACCGCGCCGATCATCGCCATCACGCTGGTGCTCCTGTCGGTCTTCGTGCCGGTCGGCTTCATCCCGGGCCTGTCGGGCGAGCTCTTCCGCCAGTTCGCGGTGACGATCTCCGCGGCGATGGTGATCAGCGCGATCAATGCGCTCACGCTCTCGCCGGCGCTCTGCGCGGTGTTCCTGCGCCCCCACCACGGGGAGCGCCGCGGCATCATGGGCCGCTGGCTGCGCGGCATAGACTGGACGCGGGACCGCTATGCGGGCGCGGTCAGGCGGCTGGTGCGCGTCTCGAGCCTCTCCATCCTGCTCACGGCGGGCTTCGCGGCGGGGATCTGGCAGTTGTCGCTTCGCACGCCCTCGGGCTTCCTGCCGCAGGAGGACCAGGGCGCCTTCTTCGTGCAGGTCCAGCTTCCGCAGGGCGCCTCGGTCGCCCGCACGCGCGAGGCGGTAATCCAGGTCGAGGAGATCCTGCGCCAGATCCCCTCGGTGCAGGGGACGCTCGCCATCGTCGGCTTCTCGCTGATCGACGGCGGCGCGCAGTCGAACTCGGCCTTCCTCGTCGGCCGGCTCAAGCCCTTCGCCGAGCGCACCACGCCGGAGATGTCGGTGCAGGCCGCGATCGGGCGCGTCTTCGGCGCGGGGCAGGCGGTTCGCACCGCCAATGTCTTCGCCTTCAACCTGCCGCCGATCATCGGCCTCGGCACAGGCGGCGGCTTCGAATACATCCTGCAGGACTACGAGGGTCGGCCGCCGGCCGAACTCGGCGCGGCCATGCTCGGGCTGATCGTGCAGGCCAACCAGGACCCGCGCCTGACCGCGGTGTTCTCGACCTTCAACGCGACCAACCCGACGCTGTTCCTCAACCTCGACCGCGACAAGGCGCAGGCGCTCGGGCTGCGGATCGCCGACGTCTTCACCGCGCTGCAGGCGACCCTCGGCGGCTTCTACGTCAACGACTTCAACCTGTTCGGCCGCACCTGGCAGGTGAACCTGCAGGCCGAGGCCTCCGACCGGCGCGACATCAGCGACATCTGGCGGATCCATGTCCGCAACGCGCGCGGGGAGATGGTGCCGCTGCGCGCGGTGGCGGATGTCGAGCCCCGGGTCGGGCCGCAGACCATCTTCCGCTACAACAACTTCCGTGCCATCTCGATCCAGGGCGCGCCGCGGCCCGGCGTCTCCTCGGGCGATGCGCTGGGCGCGATGGAGGGCCTTTCGGCGCGCGTGCTGCCGCCCGGCTACGGCTACGAATGGACGGGCACCGCCTTCCAGGAGAAGCAGGCCTCGGGACAGACCGCCTTCATCCTCGCGCTGGCGGTGATGTTCGCCTACCTGTTCCTCGTCTCGCTCTACGAATCCTGGACGATTCCGATACCCGTGCTGCTCTCGGTCGCGGTGGGCGTGGTGGGCGCCTTCCTCGCGCTGCTGGTCGCGCGGCTGCCGCTCGACATCTACGCGCAGATCGGCCTCGTGGTGCTGATCGCGCTGGCGGCCAAGAACGGCATCCTGATCGTGGAGTTCGCCAAGGAGAAGCGGCAGGAGGGGCTCTCGATCCGCGACGCCGCGATCATGGGCGCGCGGCTGCGCTTCCGCGCGGTGATGATGACCTCGATCGCCTTCATCCTCGGCCTCGTGCCGCTGGTCTTCGCCGAGGGGGCGGCGATGCTCTCCCGCCGCGCGGTCGGCACGGCGGTGTTCGGCGGCATGCTGGCGGCCGCGCTGGTGGGCATCTTCGTCATCCCGATGCTCTACGTGGTGTTCCAGTCCTTGCGCGAAGCCGTGAGCCGCCGCTTCGGCCGCGCCTGACCCCCCTTCCCAATCCCGCCCGCCATCGCAGATGATGGCGGGCGAGACACCAGGGGAGATCTCCGGGCATGGCGAAGTTCGGCCTCAGCCAATCCATCCGCCGCGTCGAGGATCCGCGGCTGCTCAAGGGCGCCGGGCGCTACACCGACGACATGGCCGTGCCGGGCCAGGCGGAAGGCTATGTGCTGCGCAGCCCGCATGCCCATGCGCGGATCAGGGGCATCGACCTTTCCGCCGCGAAGGCCATGCCCGGCGTGCTCGGCATCTGGACCGGGGCGGACCTCGCGGCGGCCGGCCTCGGCTACCTGCCCTGCCTCGCGCCGGTGAAGTCGGCGGACGGCAAGCCTTCCTCCGACACGCCGCGCCGCGCGCTGGCCGAGGGCGTGGTGCGCCATGTCGGCGACCCGGTCGCCTTCGTCGTCGCCGAGACCATCGAGCAGGCCCGCGATGCCGCCGAGGCGATCGTGGTGGACTACGAGGTGCTGCCCGCCGCCACCGACCTCGCCACCGCCACCGAACCCGGCCAGCCCCAGGTCTGGGACACCGCGCCGAACAACACCTGCTTCGACTGGCATGTGGGGGACGCCGCGAAGGTCGAGGCGCTGATGAAGCAGGCCGCGCATGTCGCGCGGCTGCGCGTGGTGAACAACCGCGTCGTCGTCGCCTCGATGGAGGCCCGCGCCTCGCTCGCCGAATACGACGCGGCGCGCAACCACTGGACGGTCACCACCAACACCCAGGGCTCCTGGCTCGTCCGCAACATCCTCGCGAGCAACATCTTCAAGGTGCCGACCGACAACATCCGCGTCATCACCCCCGATGTCGGCGGCGGCTTCGGCATGAAGCTCTTCCTCTACCCCGAGCACGTGCTGAGCGCCTTCGCCGCGCGCGAGCTCAAGCGCCCGGTCAAGTGGACCTCCGAGCGCACCGAGGCCTTCCAGTCCGACACCCACGGGCGCGACAACATCACCATCGGCGAGCTGGCGCTGGATGCGAACGGCAAGTTCCTGGCGCTGCGCACCAAGAACTGGGCGGGGATGGGCGCCTATCTCAACACCTTCGCGCCCTTCATCCCGACCGGGGCGGGCACCAAGGTGCTGGCGAGCGTCTACGACTTCCAGGCGATCCACGCGCGGGTGATCGGCGTGATGACGCATACCGTGCCTGTGGACGCCTATCGCGGCGCCGGCCGGCCCGAGAGCAACTACCTCGTCGAGCGCCTGATCGACACCGCCGCGCGCGAGATGGGCATCGACCGCATCGAGCTGCGCCGGCGCAACATGGTGCCGTCCTCGGCCATGCCCTACGTCTCGGCGATGGGCCAGCGCTACGATTCGGGCGAGTTCGCGAAGCTGATGGACACCGCGCTCGCGAAGATCGACTGGGCCGGCATCGGCGCCCGCAAGGCCGAGGCCGCGAAGCGCGGGAAGAAGCGCGGCATCGGCCTCGCCTACTACCTCGAGGCGACCGGCGGCGCGCCGACCGAGAACGCCTCGGTGAGGTTCGCCGAGGACGGCTTCGTGGATGTCTATGTCGGCACCCAGTCCACCGGCCAGGGCCACGAGACCGCCTATGCGATGATGACGAGCCACGAGCTCGGCATCCCGATCGAGAAGATCCGCATCAGGCAGGGCGATTCCGACAGCCTGCCCGATGGCGGCGGCACGGGCGGGGCGCGCAGCCTCTACTCCGAAGGCCAGGCGATCCTCGTCACCACCGCGAGCGTGATCGAGAAGGGCAAGAAGGCCGCCTCCGAGCATCTCGAGGCCGCGGTGGCGGACATCGAGTTCACGCCCGGCACCGGCACCTTCGGCGTGGTCGGCACCGACCGCAGGGTCGGCATCCTCGACCTCGCGGCGGCGCAGCGGGCCCGCGCGAAGGCGGGGCAGGAGGCGACGCTGCTCGACGCCACCGAGACGGCGGAGATCAAGTCCCACACCTTCCCCAATGGCTGCCACGTCGCGGAGGTGGAGGTGGACCCCGAGACGGGCATCGTCACCATCCCGCGCTACATCGTGGTGGACGATGTGGGCCATGCGCTGAACCCGCTCATCGTCCGCGGCCAGGTGCATGGCGGCGTGACCCAGGGCATCGGCCAGGCGCTGTTCGAGCGCACGGCCTACGACCCGGAGAGCGGGCAGCTCGTCTCCGCCTCCTTCATGGACTACGCGCTGCCGCGCGCCGACGACCTGCCGGACATCGACGTGGACCTGATCGAGGTGCCCTGCGAGACCAACCCGCTGGGCGTGAAGGGCGCTGGCGAGGCCGGCGCGGTCGGCTCCCCGCCGGCCGTCATCAACGCGCTGGTGGACGCGCTCTCCGATGCGGGTGTTACGCATCTCGACATGCCCGCGACGCCCGAGGCGGTGTGGAAGGCGCTGGCGGCCGCGAAGGCCGCCTGAGCCGCGCCTCGCGGCCACGAAAAAGGGGCGGTCCCTCGCGGGGCCGCCCCGTTCGTGTCGGCGCTCCCGCTCAGCGCAGAGGCAGCGTCACGTTGATGACCTCGCACAGGTTGACGTTGCGCCGCTCGTCCGCCTGACCGTTGTCGTAGACGAAGCGCACATCGTACATGCAGCTGCCTTCCGGCAGGCGCACGGGGTAGATCGCGCCGGGGGCGACGGTGTCGGCGCCCAGCCGGTCCGGGCCCCAGTTGTTGTCGGTGGTCAGCGAGGCATAGACCTGCATCACCGTCCGCTGGCCCTGGTTGACCAGGTTGAAGGAGGGGTTGCCCTGCGGGCCCTGCTGCGGCGCCGCCTGCTGCTGGCCGCCGCCCGCGCCGCGCCCGTCGAAGACGAGGTCGCGCACATTGCAGAGGTTGATGTTGCGCCGCTCCTCGGCCGGGCCGCCCGAGCGTTCATAGACCACGCGAACGTCATAGATGCATTCGCCGGGCGGCAGGCGGATCACGAAGTTGCGCCCGGCGGGCACCACGTTCTGCCCCAGCCGGTCCGGCCCCCAGTTGTTGTCGGTGGCGGGGGAGGCATAGGCCTCGTAGATCACGCGGCCGCTGCGGTTCACGAGGTTGAAGGACGGATCCCCGGTCTGGGCCTGCGCCAGCGGCGCAACCCCGCCGAAGGCCAGCATCGCCGCCGCGGCGGCAGTGGCCAGGCGTCGCAAGAACATCGGTCCACGCTCCTCTCGATGGTGCCGGGCAGGCCGCCCGTCCGTTCCGCCCGCGAGGCTAGCGGAGCCCGCCGGGTGCGCCAACCGTCACGCGTCCCGCGCTGCGAAGCGCTTCACGCGGCGCGGGCTCACGCATAGCGGGCCAAAGCCTGCTCGAGCGAGGCCAGCGCGTTGCCGAGCGCGCCGACCATGCCCTCCGCCGCCTGCTCGGGCGTGGGCGGCGCCGTGCCGGAGGCCAGCGGCGCGGTGCCGGCGCTGACCATCTGGCCGACCAGCCGGCTGCCGTTGCGCTCATCCACCAGCAGCAGCGTCATCTCGGCCCTTGCCACGCCCGCGCCCTGGTCGGCGGCGAGGCGCGTAAGTTCCCCCTCCAGCACGAAATCGGGCGCGAGCCGGCTGCCGGGGGCGAGGATGGCCGAGAACAGCCGCGATTCCAGCAGCCAGCGGCGCAGCGCCTGCTCCGCCGCTTCGGCCGGCGGGGCCGCCCATTCGGCGTAGAAGTCGAGGCTCTCGGTGCCGTCGGGGCGGATGGTGCGCAGGCTGCGCGTCTCCATCCCCGCCCCGGCGCGGATGGTGCGCACCAGCAGGCTCCGCCGTCCCCGCCCGGTGCGCGGCGGCGCGTCGCGCCGGGGTTCGAGCGGGAAGCGGCGCGTCTCGACATACGGCCGGTCCGGCAGGACCGAGCAGGCGGCGAGCGCCAGCGGCGCGATCAGCATCAGGCGGCGGGTCATCTCAGCGGCGGTCCCTCGGTGGCGGCGGGGGCGGCTGGCCGAACAGCGACTGCGACGGGCTGCGCCGCAGCGCCTCGGCGGTGTCGCGCAGATTGGCGACGGTCGCGCGCAGGTCGCGCAGCAGCGGGCCGAGATCGGCCTGGGCGTCGCCCGTCGTGCTGCGCACCGTGCGCAGCGCGGCCTCGAGCGAGGCGATCACGGCGGGCAGCCGGGCGACGGAAGCGCGCAGATCCTGCGCCGCCTGCCCGATGCTCGCCGCCGCGCCGGCCACCTGCGGGTCCGCGACCAGCCGCTCGGCGGCCGCGCCGGCCGCGCCGACGCTGCGCGCGGCCTCGCGGATGTCGCGCAGCGTCGTCTCCAGCGCCGCGCCCTCGACGGCCTGCCGCAGCGCGGCCATGGCGGTGGCGGCCTCGCGCAGCGTGGCGCCGAGCTCGCCCTGGGCGCCGACCTGCTGGCGCAGATCGGCCAGCAGCCCGACGGCGTTCTCCACGAGCCCGTCGATGTCGAGGTCGGCGAGGCGCGTCATCAGCCGTTCCGCCGCGCTCGTCACCTGCGTGATGGTCGAGGGCACGGAGGGGATCACCGTGAAGCGCGGCTCCCACGGCACGGGCATCGGCGGCGCGCGCGCGGGGTCGGTGAAATCCACCTCCAGATAGGACAGGCCCGTCACGCCGGTTGTGGCGATGCGCACGCGCAGGCCGGCGCGCACCGCGTCTTCCACCGGGGCATCGCCGTAGCGCGCGGGGTCCACCGCGAAGCGCACGACGATGAGCCGCGAGGCGATCTCGTCCGGGCCGCGCGGCTGGCGACCGTAGAGCACCGAGACGAGGCCGAGCTCCGTCACCCGCCCCACCTGCACGCCGCGGAATCGCACCGGCGCGCCGACATCGAGCCCGGCCACGGATTCCTGCACATAGGTCTCGAACATCCGCATCTCGCCGCGCAGCGAGCCGGAGGTGAGGAACAGCACGAAGCCGATGGCCAGCGCCGCGCCGACCACGACGAGCATGCCGACGCGCAGGTAGAGCGGCCGTCCGGGCTGCGCCATGCTCAGGCGGCCTCCCGCCGGAAGAAGGCGCGCACGGTGGGATGCGTGCTCTCCTCGCGCAGCCGGCGCGGGTCGCCCTCGGCGATCATGCCGCGCGCCTGCTTGTCGAGCATGATGCAGCGGTCGCCGATGGCGAGGATGGATTGCAGCTCGTGCGTGACCACGACGAAGGTCGTGCCGGTATCGCGCGCGATGTCCACGATCAGGCGGTCGAGCCCCGCGGAGGTGATGGGATCGAGCCCCGCGCCGGGCTCGTCGAGGAACAGCAGCGGCGGGTCGAGCGCCATGGCGCGCGCGATGCCCGCGCGCTTGGCCATGCCGCCCGAGATCTCGGCCGGCAGGCGCGCGGCCGCATCGCCCAGGCCGACAAGGCCGAGCTTGGCCCTCGCCAGCGCCTCCCGCGCCGGGCGGGGCAGGGCGGTGTGCTCCTCGAGCGGCAGTTCGACATTCTCGGCCAGGGTCATGCTCCCGAACAGGGCGCCGGACTGCCACATGACGCCGATGCGCCGCAACAGCGCGCGTCGCGTCGCGTCGTCCCGCGCCGCGGCGAGCTCCTCGCCGAGCAGGAAGGCGCGGCCCGCGGCGAGCGGCACGAGGCCGATCAGCGCCTTGAGCAGCGTGGACTTGCCGCAGCCCGAGCCGCCCAGGATCACGAAGATCTCACCGCGCCGGACCTCGAATGTCACGTCGCGGAACACCGTGTTGCCGTTGAAGGCGACGGCGAGACCCTCGGCGCGGATGACCGGTTCCTCCGCCATGCTCAGATCCCGAGGCGGAAGAACAGCACCGCGAAGATGCCGTCCATCACCACGATGGCGACGATGCCGCCGACCACGGCCGCGGTCGCCGCATCGCCCACCGCGCGCGGCCCGCGCCCGGCCGAAAGCCCCGCCCGGCAGCCGATGCCCGCGATCACGAGGCCGAAGCACGCCGCCTTGAACAGCCCGCCCATCAGGTCGGTCAGCGTCAGCCATTGCTGGAGCTGGCTCTCCACCGCCGCCGAGGGGTAGCCGAGCGTCGCCATGATCAGGGTCATGCCGGCGATGCCCGAGAGGTTCATCAGCAGCGCGAGCACCGGCATCACCAGCGTGGCGGCGAGCAGGCGCGGCAGCACCAGCATGGCGGTGGCGTCCACGCCCATGATCCTGAGCGCGTCCACCTCCTCGTTCACCGTCATGGTGCCGAGCTCGGCGGCGAAGGCCGATCCGGTGCGCCCGGCGAGCACCACGCCCGCGAGCAGCGGCCCCAGCTCGCGCACCAGCGAGATGCCGACGAGATTGGGCACGAAGACCTCCGCCCCGAAGCGGCGCAGCGGGATCGAGGACTGGTAGGCGAGGATGACGCCGATCAGGAACCCCAGCAGCAGCGTCAGGGGGAAGGCGCGGGTGCCCACCTCGTCGAGGTGGCGCAGCACCTCCGAAAGGCGCAGCAGCCGCGGCCGCGCCATGGCGCGCAGCGCGGTCACCGCCGTCTCGCCGATGAAGGCGACCGCCGAGCGCGCATCGCGCAGCACGCCCACCGTGGCGCGGCCGATCGCGGTGATCGGGTGGAAGGGCGTGCGCGGCTTCACCGGGGCGGGCGCCGCGGCCAGCGCGCGGCGCATCCGCGCGAGCACCGCGGCGACGGGCTCGGAGGCGCCGCGCGGCTCGGCCTCCGGTGCCGCGGTCAGCAGCATCACCGCGCCGGCGGAATCGAGGCTTTCGAGGCCCGAGAGATCGAGCACGGCGATCCCCCCGCCGCGCCCGGCGCGCAGCGCCTCGGGCCAGAGCCGGGCCGTGGCGGCCATGTCCAGCCACCCCAGGGCCGCGAGCACGCGGCCGCCCTCCTCCTCCCGCAGCGCGAGCCGCGCGCCGGCCTGGTCGGGTCGTCCATCCATCGGGCCGATTGGACCCATCCCGCGCCGGGCTGCAAGCCCTTCCTTCGTGATGAATCGAATCAGCGCAACGGGCCCGCGCCCGCGCCTCAGCCCCGGAAGGCCTGGATCAGCAGGGCCGCGGCCACCGAGACGTTCAGGCTCTCGACCGGCCCGGCCGGCGCGAGCGTCACGCGCCAGGCGCAGGCGGCGGCGGTGGCCGGGGGCAGGCCCGTCTCCTCGTTGCCGAGCACCAGCGCGACCGGCGCCCCGCAGGGCACCGCGGCGGGCGGCACGCCGCCGCGGGCCACCGCGGCCACCGTCGTCATGGCGGGGGCGAGGGCGCGCAGCACCACCGGGAGGTCCGCCGCCCGGTAGAGGTCGAGCGCCTCCAGCCCGCCTTCCGAGGTGCGGAAGGCGGCATCCGACAGCCCTGCCTGCCGCGGATCGCCCGAGAGCACCATCGCCCGGCAGCCGAGAAAGGCCGCCGAGCGGGCGATCGCGCCGAGATTGTGCGGATTGCCGATGCCATCGAGCACCGGCGTCACCCGCGCCTGCCGGAGCGAATCCGGCAGCCGGGCGGGATCGAGCGCGGGGACCGCGCGCGGCAGCGCGAGCGCGACCAGCCCGCCGTGGTGCTGCGTGCCGGCGATGCGGGCGAGATCGGCCGCCGGCACCTCCCGGTATGGGCGGCGCATCCGCGCCAGCACGGCGCAGTGCGGCCCGGCCTCGCGGCGCCGCTCCGCGGTGTGGAACAGGCGCTGCACATCCTGCGGCCGCCGCGCGAAGAGGGCGGCGACGGCCGCCGGGCCGCAATGCCGGTCGAGATCCAGTCGGGGGGTCACGCGGCGGCGAGGGCGATCAGGCGCGCGTGCAGCGCCTCCGGCACATCCAGCCCGGACCGCCGGGCCTCGTCGAGCAGCGCCTCCCGCCGGCTGCCGGGCAGGCGCACGCCGTCCTCGGCGGCCATGGCCGCGACGAAGGCCTCGATCCGCGCGGCGAAGGCCTCGGCGCCGGCCAGCGCGCCCGAATCCACGACCAGCAGTGCCTGGCCGAGGCGCGGGCGGTTGCCCTCGTCCTGGAAGAAGCTGTCCGCCTCGAAGCCGAAGGCGGCACCGGTCAGCGCGCAGCAGAGCAGCTCCACCACCATCGCCAGCAGCGCGCCCTTGGTCCCGCCCATCGCCAGCATCGCGCCCGAGAGCGCGGCCTGCGCATCGGTGGTCGGGCGCCCCTCGGCGTCGAGCGCCCATCCCTCGGGGATGGGCCGGCCTTCCTTCGCCGCGACCATGATTTTCCCGCGCGCGACCTCCGAAAGCGCCATGTCCACCAGGAGCGGCGGCGCCCCGCGGCGCGGGAAGGCGGCGGCGACCGGGTTCGTGCCCATCAGCGGCCGCCGCCCGCCCGGCACCGGCATGGCGGCGGGGGAGTTGGTGAAGGCGAGCGCCACCAGCCCCTGCCGCGCGAGCCGCGCGACCGGCAGACCCATCGCCCCCGAATGGTGCGAGTTCGTCACCCCCGCGAAGGCCACGCCATGCGCCCGCGCGCGCCAGGCGGCCTCCGCTTCCGCCAGCGCCAGCGCGGGATAGGCGAGGCCATGGCGCGCATCCACCAACACCGCGCCGCCGCGCTCGTTGACGATGCGCGGCACCGCGGCGCCGTCGGCCCGCCCGTTGCGCAGGAAGGCGGCGTATTGCGGCACGCGGGACAGGCCATGCCCCGCCTGTCCCGCGGCCTCGGCCTGGACCAGCGCCTCGGCCGTGCGCGCCGCCATCTCGGCCGAGGCGCCGGCGGCGGCGAGCGCCGCCCGGGCCAGCGCCTCGGCGTCCGTGAGGGAAAGTCTCATCAGTCCGCGCGCAACCCCGCTTCCTGGATCAGCCGCGCCCAGCGCGCCGTCTCCTCGGCGACGAAGGGCAGCGAGCGCGCGCGGTCCCAGCCCTCGACCGTGAAGCCGCCCTCGCGCGCACGGCGCCCCACATCGGGGTCGCGGATGGCGGTCAGGGTGTCGGCCTCGATGCGGGCGATGATGGGGGCGGGAACCGCCGCCGGGACCATCATGGCGGTCCAGTTCGTCATCTCGAGGCTCGGCTGGCCGGCCTCGCGCACCGTCGGCACGTCGGGCAGCAGCGGGTGGCGCGCCGCCGCCGTCACCGCGAGGGCGCGCAGCCGCCCGGCCTGGATCTGCGCGATGCATTCGGGAAGGTTCGAGACCATGAGATCGACATTGCCCGCGGCAAGGTCCGTCACCGACGGCGCGCCGCCGCGATAGGGCACATGGGTGATGTTGTCACCCGCCCCCGCCGCGCGGCGGAAGAGCTCGAGCCCGAGATGCGGCGGCGAGCCGTTGCCCGAGGAGGCGCCGTTCAGCCGCCGCGTCCGCGCCTGCTGAACGAGGTCGGCGAGCGTGCGCGCGGGGTTCTTCTCGGCGTTCACTACCACCACGAGCGGCAGCGAGCCGAGCACCGAGATCACGGTCAGGTCGCGGCGGAAATCGTAGGGCGCGTTCGGGAACAGCGTCGCGTTCACCGTGTGCGTCATGGTGATGGCGAGCAGCGTGTGCCCGTCCGGGGCCGCCTTCGCCACCGCATCCGCGCCGATGAGCGCATTGCCGCCGGCGCGGTTCTCGATGATGACGGGCCGGCCCCAGATCTCGGAGAGCTTCTGCCCGACGAGCCGCGCCATGATGTCGGTGAGCCCGCCGGGCGGGAACGGCACGACGTAGCGGACGGGGCGTTCGGGGAATGGCGCCTGCGCGCGCGCGGTGGCGGGAATGAGAGCCGCGGCGGGCGTCGCGGCGAGGAGATGGCGGCGGTTGATCAAGGCGGGGTCCCTCCCAGTCATTGTCGTTGCGGCGATGCTAGACCAGGGCCGCGGCGCATGGCGAGGCATCGGGCGGTGCCATCGTTCCGACGATGCGGGACCGGGAGGGCGCGGGGCCGGCGGCGCGCGGCCGCCGGCCGGTTGCGTCACGCGCTCTCGTAGAGGCGCGTCAGGCTGAACTCGCGGTGGCCGAGGATCTCGGCCGCCGTGTGCTGCCCGTCGGCGGTGCGGATGATGCAGTCGAGCAGCGCATCCCCCGCCTCGTCGAGGTTCATCCTCTTCTGCAGCAGCCCGGTCACGTCCACGTCGATGTGCTCGGACATGGTGCGCTGGGTGCGCGGATTCGCCGTCAGCTTGATGACCGGCAGGATCGGGTTGCCGATCACGTTGCCCTGGCCGGTGGGGAAGGTGTGCACCGCGAAGCCCGAGGCGGCGCAGAGCGTCACCATCTCGGCCGCCGCCGAGGAGGAATCCATGAACCACAGCCCCGGATGCGTCGGCTCCTCGGCCTTGTCGAGCACGCCGTCCACGGTGCACTTCTTGCCGATCTTCTGGATGTTGCCGAGCGCCTTCTCCTCGATGGTGGTCAGGCCGCCCTCGATGTTGCCCTTGGTCGGCTGGCTCTCGGAGAGGTCGTTGGTCTTGTTCGCCTCGATCACCGCCTGGTAGCGGTTGAACATCTTCATGAACTGCTCGGCGATCTCGGGCGTGCGGCAGCGCGCGGCGACCAGGTGCTCGCCGCCGGTGATCTCCGAGGTCTCGCCGAAGACCAGCGTGTTGCCGTTCTCCCAGAGCTTGTCGAAGGAGTTGCCGACGGTCGGGCAGGAGGCGAGGCCCGAAGTCGTGTCGCTCTCGCCGCATTTGGTCGAGACCCAGAGCTCCTGGATCGGCGCGCGGGTCTTCTTGAGCCCCGTCGCGTACTTCACCATGCGGTAGGCGGCGCGCGAGGCGGCGGCGATGGTGTTGATGTCGCCGTTCTGCTCGATCGAGAAGGCCTCGACCGGCTTGCCGGTCTTGGCGATGCCCTCGGCGACCTTGCCGGTCCAGCCCGGCTCGATGCCGATCACCACCACGGCGGCGACGTTGGGGTTGCAGCCGGTGCCGATGATGGTGCGGAAATGCAGGTCGAGGTCGGCGCCGAACTGCAGCCGCCCATAGGCATGGGGGATGGCGAGCGTGCCCTGGATGTTGCGCGCCACACCTTCGGCCGCGGCGTTGGAGATGTCGTCCACGGGCAGGATCAGGACGTGGTTGCGCACGCCCATGCGGCCATTGTCGCGCCGCCAGCCCTCGAAGGTCGCGTTCCTGAGGTTGATGCCCATGGCGCTCACCACCGCTTCGTCTTGACGTTGTGCACGTGCAGATGCTCGCCCGCGCCGATGTCGGCGACGGCACGGCCGATGTCCACGCCGTACTTGATGATCGTGTCGCCGGCCTTGATGTCGCGGATCGCGACCTTGTGGCCGATCGGGATGTCGGACTTCGCCGGGAACTCGATCATCCGGTCCTGGTCCATGATCCAGCCGTTCAGCGTCTGCCCGGCCTTCACACCCTCGACGACCACGACGCCGACGGAATCGCCTTCGTCATGGACGCAGAAATGCACGGTCATCGTGCCCGCCCTCCCTCGCTCGGTTGCGCCGGGTGAGGCTAGGCGAGGCTTGACCCATGGTCAACTAGATGACCTATATGAATGCCGTGAACGCGGAACCGCCCCTCTGGCGCATGATCCGGGATTCGCTGGAAGCGGCGCTCGCCGCCGGCGAATACCCGGCCGGCCGGCCGCTGCCCTCCGAGGCGCGGCTCGCCGCCCGCTTCGGCTGCGCCATCGGCACCGTCCGCCGCGCCGTGGACGAACTGGTGGCCGCCCGCGCCCTGGTCCGCCGCCAGGGCAAGGGCACCTTCGTGCCCGACATCGACGAGATGACGCGCCGCGCGCCCGATGCGCCGGACCGCACCGCCTACTACTTCTTCCACATTCGCCCCCGGGACGGCACGCGCGCGCTGCCCGCGACGGAACTGCTCGCCTTCCGCGCCTCGGTGCCCTGCCCGGCCTGGATCGCGCCGCATCTCGGCATCGCGCCGCGCGCGCCCATGATCTTCGCGCGCAACCTCCAGCGCATCGGCGGGCGGGCGGTGGTGCTCGACGACCTCTGGCTGCCGGCCGCGCTGTTCCCCGGCCTCGACCGGGCCGGCTTCGCGGGGCGGGAGGGGACGGTCTATGGCCTCTACCAGAAGCGCTTCGGCCTGTCCGTGATCCGCACGGATGAGCGCCTGCGCGCCGTCTCCGCGCCCCCGGCGGCAGCCGCCGCGCTCGGCCTGCCCGCCGGCGCGCCGGTGCTGCGCATCCAGCGCGTCGCGCTCGCGATCGGCGAAAGGCCGGTGGAAATGCGCATCTCCCATGCCGACACGCGGGAGCATGAATACTTCAACACCCTCGCCTGACATGGCACAGAACAGGCGCTGACAGGGGAGAACCGCCATGGCCGGCGTCTACTGGTACGATGGAACATGGTCCACCGAGGAGCCGAAGATCCTCGGGCCGATGGACCACGCCTTCTGGCTCGGTTCGGTCATTTTCGACGGTGCGCGCGCCATCCGCGGCTTCGCCCCCGACCTCGACCGCCATTGCGCCCGCGCCGTCGCCTCCGCCCGCGCGATGCTGATGAAGCCGACCAGGACGCCGGCCGAGATCGAGGCGCTGTGCCGCGAGGGCATCCGCCGCATGGGGCCGGAGGCCGAACTCTACGTCCGGCCGATGTTCTTCATCCGCAAGGGCCTCGGCGCGGCGCGGCCCGATCCGGACAGCACGGATTTCGTCCTTGCCATCTACGACAGCCCGCTGCCCGCCTGGGCGGGCTTCTCGGCGGTGATGGCCCCCTTCCGCCGCCCCACGCCGGAGATGGCGCCGACCGACGCCAAGGCCGCCTGCCTCTACCCGAACGGCGCCCGCGCCTCGGCCTTCGCCGCCGCGCAGGGCGCTGACAATGCCGTGATGTGCGACGCGATGGGCCATGTCGCGGAATTCGCCAGCGCCAATCTCTGGTTCGCCAAGGATGGCCGCGTGGTGACGCCCGCGGTCAACCACACCTTCCTCAACGGCATCACCCGCCAGCGCGTGCTCGCGCTGTTCCGCGAGGCCGGCGTCGCGGTCGAGGAACGCACGGTCAAGGCGGCCGAGCTCGACACGGCCGACGAGATCTTCTCCACCGGCAACTACGCCAAGGTGCAGCCCTGCACGCGCTACAACGGGCGCGACATGCAGATCGGCCGCTTCGCGACGCAGGCGCGGGAACTCTACTGGCGCTGGATGCAATCCCAGCCGAAGGTCGCCTGAGCCCTCGGCCAGCGGGCGAAAGGTCCAACCCTTCGCCCGCTGGCATGGCGCGCGGGGCTGGTGGGCGCCCGCGCGCGAAACCGGGTGATGATGCGCAGCCGCCAACGGATCGGGCGTCGCCCGCCGCGCATCACGCCCCGCCCAGCGCCGCGGCGAGCGCGGCGAAGGCCTGATCCGGGTCCGACGCCTCGCCCTTCGGCTGGGCAAGCACCGCCTCGATCGCCGGGGCGAGGCGCACCGCCTCGTCCGCCGCCTCGTCATGCCCGGCGCGATAGGCGCCGAGCCGCACCAGGTCCCTCACCTCGGCATAGGTCGAGAGCATCCGCCGTGCCTGAGCGACCAGCGGGCGCTCATGCGCATCGAGCACCCCGGGCGCGGTGCGCGACAGGGAGCGCAGCACATCCACCGGCGGGTATCGCCCCTCCTCGGCGATGCGGCGGTCGAGCACCACATGCCCGTCGAGGATGCCGCGCACCGCGTCCGCCACCGGCTCGTCATGGTCGTCGCCCTCGACCAGCACGGTGAAAAGCGCCGTGATCGCGCCGCCGCAGCCTTCGATCCCCGGCCCCGCGCGTTCCAGCAGGCGCGGCAGTTCGGTGAAGACGGAGGGCGGATAGCCGCGCGTCGCCGGCGGCTCGCGCACCGCGAGGCCGATCTCGCGCAGCGCCAGGGCGAAGCGCGTCACGCTGTCCATCAGCAGCAGCACCTGCCTGCCCTGGTCGCGGAAATGCTCGGCCACCGTCATGGCGGCGTAGGCGGCCTCGCGCCGCATCGGCGCGGCGGTGTCCGAGGTCGCGCAGATGACGACCGACTTCGCGAGGCGCGCGGGGCCGAGATCGTCCTCGATGAACTCGCGCAGTTCGCGCCCGCGCTCGCCGACCAGCGCGAAGACGATCACATCCGCCGCCACACCGCCCGCGAGCATGGCGAGCAGCGTGGACTTGCCCACCCCGGAGGCGGCGAACAGGCCGAGCCGCTGCCCTTGCCGGACCGGGGCGAAGATGTCGAGCGCCCGCACGCCGAGCCCCATCCGCGGCCCGAGCCGCGCGCGCTGCCCGGCGGGCGGCGCCGGCGCGTGGGTGGCGCGCGGCAGGGCGCCGGGCGCGGGCGGCGGGCGGCCATCCATCGGCACGCCCATCGGGTCCAGCACGCGCCCGAGCCAGGCATCGGAGACCGCGAGCGCCGGCCGCGGCGCGAGCACCGCGCGCAGCCCATCCGACAGGCCGGCGAGCGGGCCCATGGCGATGGCCTCCGCCCGGCCATCCCGGAAGGCGGCGATCTCGGCCAGCGCCTCGGCGCCGTTGGGCGCGGTCAGGCGCACGCGGTCGCCGATGGCGGCCATGGGGCCGAAGCCCTCCAGCGTCACGGCAAGGCCGCCGAGACCGGCCACGGTGCCATGCAGGGTCTCGCGCGGCAGGAGGTCGAGCGCGGCGGCGGCGGCGCGCATGTCAGGGGGCATGGCGCCAGGATGACCGGGACGGCTTTGCGGGGGCTTAACGCCGGAGGGGCATCATCCCGCCGAAAGCCGAAAGGCCTTCGGAAACCGGTTCGCGGAGGCGCGCGTCAGAGGACGCGCCGCGCCACCACGTCGAGCTTCGCAAGCAGCGCAGGATCGCGCTTCTCGGGCGCGGTGATCAGCGCATGGTCCAGCGCGCGGTCGCAGCCGGCAGGGCAGGGGCCGCGCGGCGCGCCGAGCCTCGGCACCACCGCCTTGACCAGCGCGCGGGCGCGTTCGGCATTGCCGAACAGCACCTTCACCACCTGCTCGACCGTCACATGGTCGTGGTCCGGATGCCAGCAGTCGTAGTCCGTGACCATGGCCATCGTCGCGTAGCAGAGCTCCGCCTCGCGGGCGAGCTTGGCTTCGGGCATGTTGGTCATGCCGATCACGTCGCAGCCCCACTGGCGGTAGAGCAGGCTCTCGGCCCTGGTGCTGAACTGCGGGCCTTCCATCACGAGGTAGGTGCCGCCGCGCGTCAGCGGCAGCGCGATCTCGCGCGCCGCCGCCTCCAGCGCGTCGCCGAGGCGCGGGCAGACCGGATGCGCGACCGAGACATGGGCGACGCAGCCCGGGCCGAAGAAGGACTTCTCCCGCGCGAAGGTGCGGTCGATGAACTGATCCACGATGACGAAGTGGCCCGGCGGCAGCTCCTCCTTCAGCGAGCCCACGGCCGAGAGCGAGATGAGCTCGGTGCAACCGATCCGCTTCATCGCGTCGATGTTGGCGCGGTAGTTCAGCGCCGAGGGCGGCGTCGGGTGCCCGCGCCCGTGGCGCGGCAGGAAGGCGACCCGCACGCCCGAGAGCACGCCGGTCAGGATCTCGTCCGAAGGCTCGCCCCAGGGGGTGGAAACCCTGACCCAGCGGCGCTCCTCGAGCCCGTCGAGGTCATAGACGCCCGATCCGCCGATGAAGCCGATCATGGGGGTGATGGTCTCGGGCATGGGCGCTCGTCTCCGTGGCTGCGGCGCGGGCGGTTTAGCGCGGCCGGCCGCGCGTGCTAAGCGCCCGGCATGACATGCGCCGCCGCCCTCCGAATCCTCGCCCCCGTCCTGCTTCTCGCCGCGGCGCTTGCCGCCTGCGGGGACCGCGCATCGGAACGCGGCGGCCTCGGCCCGCGCGGCACCGCCCTGCCGCCGCCCGACCCGGTGACCGGCGCGGAGCGGACGGCGCTGCCCGGCCGCGAGGCGCCCGCCCTCAGACGTTGAAGCGGAAGAGCATCACGTCGCCGTCCTTGACGACGTAGTCCTTGCCCTCGACCCGCATCTTGCCTGCTTCCTTGGCCCCCTGCTCGCCGCCGAGCGCCACGTAGTCCTCATAGGCGATGGTCTCGGCGGCGATGAAGCCGCGCTCGAAGTCGCCATGGATCACGCCCGCCGCCTGCGGGGCCTTGGTGCCCTTCACGATGGTCCAGGCGCGCGCCTCCTTCGGCCCCACCGTGAAATAGGTGATCAGGCCGAGCAGCGCGTAGCCGGCGCGGATGATGCGGTCGAGCCCGGAATCCTCGAGCCCGAGCGAGGCCAGGAAATCCGCCCGGTCCGCCTCGGGCATCTGGCTGATCTCGGCCTCGATCGCGGCCGAGACCACCACCGCCTGGGCGCCCTCGGCGCGCGCCTTCTCGAACACGCGGGCCGAATGCGCGTTGCCGGTCGCGGCGCTGGCCTCGTCCACGTTCGCGACATAGAGCACGGGCTTGGTCGTCATGAGCTGCAGCCGGGCGGCGGCCGCTTCCTCGCCCTTCGGCACGGCGGTCCGCGCGGGCCTGCCGGCCTCCAACGCGGCCCTGATCGGCTCGATCAGGGCCATCTGCGCGACCGCCTCCTTGTCCCCGCCGCGGGCGCGCTTCACGAGGCCCTGGGCGCGCTTCTCGAGCGATTCGAGGTCCGCGAGCATCAGTTCCGTCTCGACCGTCTCGGCGTCGCGGATCGGGTCCACGCTGCCCTCGACATGGGTGATGTCCCCGTCCTCGAAGCAGCGCAGGACATGGACGATGGCATCCACCTCCCGGATGTTCGCGAGGAACTGGTTGCCGAGCCCCTCGCCCTTCGACGCGCCGCGCACGAGCCCCGCGATGTCCACGAATTCGAGGCTGGTCGGGACGATCTTCTGGCTCTTGCCGATCCGCGCCAGCGTCTCGAGCCGCTTGTCCGGCACCGCCACGCGGCCGACATTCGGCTCGATGGTGCAGAAGGGGTAGTTCGCCGCCTGCGCGGCGGCCGTCTGCGTGAGCGCGTTGAAGAGGGTGGACTTGCCGACATTCGGCAGGCCCACGATGCCGCAGTTGAAGCCCATCTCAGTCTCCCTGGCCGCCCACCGGCGGTGCCGCCTTGCGCCAGGCGGCGGCGAATTCCTCGGCGAAGGTCTCCGCGATCATCGCCGCGGCGACGCGCGCCGCGCCGTCATCGGTGATGGGCGCCAGCGCCGCCGCGCGCAGGTGCCCCAGGATCTCCTCGATCGAGAGCGAACCGCGCGGCAGCCGGCCCACCGTCTCGTGCGCGGCGCGCACCACGTCCCCGCTGCTGCGCAGCAGGTGCCGCGCGGCCGTCAGCAGCGCGCCGGCGAGGGCTGCGGATTCGCGCGTGCCCTCGCGCATCACGCGCCGGTCCTCGGCCTCGGGCGAGTTGCCGTCGATCATGAACATGTCGAGCGTCTCGCGCACGCCGGCGGCGGCGCGGGCGAGGCTCTCCGCCTCCCGCACCAGCGCCGAGGCCAGGATCGCCGTGCCGTTCGCGATGTCCTGCGGGCCGGGGCCGTTATAGCCCTGGCCGGGCGCAAACGCCTCCTCCATCACATCCTCCAGGGGGCCGGCGCGCCGCTCACGCCTCGGCGCCCTCGCCGGTCCAGGCCAGCACCAGCGCGCGGCCGAAGGATTCCACGAGCATCACCGCCGCCGCCTGCGCCGCCTCGTCGCCGCTCATCGGCAGCAGCGCGGCGGCGCGCATCTGGCCGAGGATCTCCTCGGGCGAGAGATTGCCGCGCTTGAGCCGCCCGAGGGTCTGCCGCGCCGCCTCGGCCGGGTCGTCCGCATGGCGCAGCAGGTTGCGGCCCGCGATCAGCAGCACGCCGCCAAGGGCCGCGGCCACGCGCGCGCCGTCGCGGGCCACGCGGCGGTCCTCGGCCTCGGGCGAGTTGCCGTCGGGCGGGAAGAGGTCCAGCGCATCGGCCAGCCCCGCCGCCGCGGCCGCGAGTTCCTGCGCCTGGCGCACCAGCGCCGCGGCCAGCACCGCCGCGCCGTTCGCGAGGTCCTGCGGCCTCGGCCTCGCGCCCGCGGCCGTGTGGTGGGTCCTGCCTGTCATCACCCCTCCTGGGTCAGCAGCGCGACGCGGGTCATGAAATCCTCCGGCCGGGCCTCGGCGAGCATCGGCGCGCATTCCGCCACGGCGTCAAGCAGCCGCTGCAGCCAGGCCTGGTCCTGCCTGGCGAAACTGCCGAGCACATGGCCCGTCACCGCGTCCTTGTGCCCCGGATGGCCGATGCCGAGCCGGACACGCCAGAACTCCGCGCTGCCGAAGGCGCGGCGGATGTCGCGCAGGCCGTTGTGGCCGGCCACGCCGCCGCCCTTTTTCACCCGCACCTTGCCCGGCGCGAGGTCGAGCTCGTCATGGAAGGCGGTGATCGCCTCGACGGGAATCTTGAGGAAGGCCGCGGCCTGCCGCACGGAATCGCCGCTGGCGTTCATGTAGGTCATGGGCTTCAGCGCCCAGACCTTGCGGCCGGCGATCACGCCCTCGCAGGCCTCGCCCTTGAAGCGCTTGCGCCAGGGCGAGAAGCGGTGCCGGCGCGCGATCTCCTCGATCGCCATGAAGCCGATGTTGTGGCGCTGGCGCGCATGCTCGCTGCCCGGATTGCCGAGGCCGACCCAGAGGAGGGGGGTGTCGTCGCGCATGGCGGTGACCGGGGGGAGAAGGGAACTTCTCCCCCCGAACCCCCCTCAACCTTCTCTGGCCATTGGGAACCGGACGCGGTGGCCAGTGCCAGGAACCAAGGAAGGGAGGGGGTGCGGGGGAGGTTCTCCTCCCCGGCCCTTACTTCTTCTTCTTCGCGTCCTTCGCCGGCGCGGCGGCGGCGGCGGCCTTCTGCTTCGTCGCCTCGACCGGGCCGGGCGCGGCCACCGGGGCGGCGTCGTCCACCACGGTCGGCGCGGCGATGGAGGCGATCATGAAGTCGCGGCCGACGATCACCGGCTTCGCACCGAACTGGTCCTTCACCGCCGACCAGCGCAGGCTGTCGCCGATCGTCGCCTCGGCGAGGTCAACCTCGAAGGCCTCGGGCACGCTGTCGGGGTCGGCCATCACCTCGACCTCGCGGCGAACGACGTTGAGCACGCCACCGGCCTTGATGCCCGGGCAGGTGTCCTCGTGCAGGAAGGTGACGGGCACCTTCACGCGGATGCGCGAACCCGGCGCGAGGCGCTGGAAATCCACATGGATCGGGCGGTCGGTGACGGGGTGGAACTGCACGTCGCGCATCAGGCAGCGCTCGGCGCTGCCGTTCACCGCGACCTCGTAGAGGTGCGACTGCCAGCCGCCCTTCTGCAGTTCCTTCATCACCACGCGCGGGTCGAGGGCGAGCAGCGTCGCCTCCTTCTTCGCGCCGTAGATGACAGCGGGGACGAGCCCCTGACGCCGGGTTGCGCGGGCTGCCCCCTTACCTGCCTGCTCGCGCGCCTCGGCCTCGATCCGGATGGTCTGGACCATGGTCCGTGCTCCTTGCATTGCGTTGCCTGTCGCCCGGGGCCGCCGCAGCGGCAGGCCGGAACGACAAGCGCCGGCCTCCAGGGGTGCCGGCGCGAGGGGGCTTCTAGGCGATGGGGGCTGCCGGCGCAAGCGCGGCCGGGGCTGCAAGGCTTCACGCCGCGGCACCGCCCGCGATTGACGCGGCGCGGCGCGGGGGCGAGCGTTGCGGGCATGGAAGGCTTCCTCCTGCTCCTCGGCCTGATCGTCATCGGCGGCTGGATCCTCGGCGTGGCGGCCTTCGCGCGCGTCGGCTTCGCCATCCGCGAGGCGGCCGCCCTGCGGCGGGAGGTCGCGGCCCTGCGCGCCGAACTCGGCGGCATGGCTCAGGCCATGATCGCCGCCGGCTTCCGCCCACCCGCCGCCGGGCAAGCCGCGGAGGCGGCAGAGGCCGCGCAGCCCGAGGCCGCGCAGCCCGAGGCCGCGGAGGCCGGGACGGAGCCGGCGCAGGAGGCGACCCCCGAAGCCCCGCCCGGTCCGCCGCCGCCCTGGTCCCGCTCCGCCGGTCCGCGGTCCCAGCGCAACCTCGAGGAACTCATCACCCAGCGCTGGGGCGTCTGGCTGGGCGCCGGGGCGCTGCTGCTCGCCGGCGTGTTCCTGGTCCGCTTCGCCGTCGAGGAAGGCTGGCTCGGCCCCGGGCCACGCTGCGTGCTGGCCGCCCTGCTCGGCGTGGCGCTGGTGATCGGCGGGGAGTGGCTGGCGCGGCGGCCGGCGGCCACGACCTCCGCGCTGCCGGACTACGCGCCGCCGGCGCTCGCGGCGGGCGGCGTCGCCTGCCTCTTCGGCGCCGCCTATGCCGCCACGGCGATGTACGCGTTGCTGCCGCCGCCGATCGGCTTCGCGGCGATGGCGGCGGCGGGGGCCTTCGGGCTGCTGCTCTCGCTGCGGCGCGGGCCTCTGGTCGCCGCCGTCGGTCTCGCGGGCGCCTTCGTCACGCCGGCGCTGGTGCAGACCGACCAGCCTTCGCTGTCCGGCCTTTTCGCCTACCTGCTGGTCGTCACCGCCGCGGCGATGCTGGTGGTGCGGGCGACGGCCTGGGGCTGGCTCGGCTGGTGCGCGGGCGCGGCGGGCGCGGCCTGGGTGCTGGTCGGCGCGGTCACATCCGGGGCCGGAGAGGGCTGGGCCCCCGCGCTGTTCGTGCCGCTGGCCGCCTCCTGCTTCCTGTTCCTGCTGCCCCGCGCGGCCTTCGGCACGCCGCTCGGCCAGGCGCTGATGCATGTCCCGCCGGTGCTGCTCGGCCTCGCGCTGATGCCGCTCGCGATGATGGAGCCCGGCCCGGCCCCTGCGGCGGGGCTGCTGCTGCTCTCGCCGGTCGCGATCCTCGCCGGGCTGCGCGATGCGCGGCTCGACCGCCTGCCCTGGCTCGCGGCGGGGCTCGGCCTGCTGCTGCTGCTGGTCTGGTCGGTGCCCGCCTGGGCGCCGGGCAGCGAGCGCATCACCATCGAGGGCGCGGTGCAGGCCGTCATTCCCGGCGCCTGGGTGCCGGGGGCGCTGAGGCTGTTCCTCCTCGCCTGCACGCTGTTCGCGCTGCTGCACCTCGCCGCCGGGCTGGCGCTGGAGGCGCGCGGCGGGCTCGCCTGGGCCGGCCTCGGCGCGGCGGTGCCGGTGCTGACGCTGCTCGTCGCCTATGCGCGCGTGCGTGGCCTCGCGACCGATCCGGTCTGGGCGCTGCTCGCCTGCGGCGTCGCCGCGGTCCATGTGGGGGCGGCGGCGCGCGGCATGGGTGCGGGCAGCCAGGCGCGGGCCGGGCTGCATGCGGCGGGCGCGACGGCCGCGCTCGCGCTCGGCGTCGCGATGGTGCTGCGCGAGCAGTGGCTGACGCTCGCCGTCGCGATCTTCCTGCCGCCGCTCGCCATGATTGCGCGGCGCACGAGGCTCGAGGCGCTGCGCCGCGTGGCGGCCGCGGTCGCGGCGGTGGTGCTGGTGCGGCTCGCGCTGAATGGCTTCGTGCTGGGCTACGACTGGGGCGCGACGCCGGTGCTCAACGGCCTGCTGCTCGCCTATGGCGTGCCGGCGGCCTGCTTCTGGTGGGCCGCGCGCCTCTTCCTCGGCCAGCGGGACGGGATCGTGGTGCGGCTGCTCGAATGCGGGGCGGCGCTGTTCGCGATGCTGCTCGTGCTGCTCGAGATCCGCCACGCCATCGAGGGCGGGGTGCTCGATTCCGCCTACTGGACCTTCGCCGAGGCCGCCTGGCAGACGGCGGCGCTGCTGGCCGGCGCCTGGGCCGCGCTGCTGCTGCACCGGCGCGAGGGGCGCGCCGCGCTGCTCTGGGCCGCGCGCACGGCCGGCGCGGCGGGGCTTGGCCTCGGCGCCCTGCTGCTCCTGCAGAACCCCTGGACGGCGGGCGAGCCGGTGCCGGGCCTGCCGGTGCTGAATGCGCTGATGCCGGCCTATGGCCTGCCCGCGGCCCTGGTCGCGCTCGCCATGCTCCGCGCGCCGGAACTGGCGCAGCCCGGCGGCCTCAGGCGGGGCCTCGGCGCCTATGTGCTGGCCGCGTCCTTCGCCTGGGCGACGCTCGAGGTCCGCCGCGCCTTCCATGCCGAGGAGATCGGCTGGGCGGCGGTGGGCGAGGCCGAGATGTACGCCTATTCCGCCACCTGGCTGCTGCTCGGCGGGGTTCTGCTCGCGATCGGCATCCGCAGCGGGCAGAAGGCGATCCGCCTCGCCGCCCTCGGCGTGATCGCGCTGACCACCTTCAAGGTGTTCCTGGTGGACATGGACGCGCTGGTCGGGCTGTGGCGCGTCCTGTCCTTCCTCGGGCTGGGGCTGGCGCTGATCGCGCTCGGCGCGATCTACCGCCGCTTCGTGGTGGCGCCGCCGGCCGCTATGCCGGCAGGTGGGGCAGCGACACCGGGCTGACATCCCACACCGCCCCGCTGGCCGGCGGGGTGCACAGGATGGGCAGCGCGTTCGGCGTGCGGACATTCGGCTCGTGCCCGAGCGCGAGACGCAGGGCGCGGAACAGCGCGCCATGCGCGACCACCAGAACCGGCCCGGGCAGGGCGGTCGCGCGGTTGATCGCGGCCACGCCGCGGTCATGCAGTTCGCGGAAGGTCTCCGCGCCCTCGGGCGTGTAGCGGCCCTCGATCCAGTCGTCGTACCAGTCGCCCATCGGCTTGCCTTCCTCCTCGCCGAAGCAGACCTCCTGCAGGTCGGCATCGGTCGAGACCGGCAGGTTCAGCGCCTCGGCCACGATCTCGGCGGTGTGCAGCGCGCGGCTCAGCGGCGAGGCGACGATGGTCGCGATGCCGCGGTCCACCAGCGCGAACGCGGCGCGGCGTGCCTGCGCGAGCCCCACCGCGTTGAGCGGGATGTCCGTGCGCCCCTGGCTGCGGCCCTCGGCGTTCCAGTCGGTCTCGCCATGGCGGAGGAACCAGAAGGGGACGGGGTTGAGCCTCGGGGTCATGCGGCCTCTCCGGCGAGCGCGATGCAGGCGAAGCCGACCTTCGCCTCGGTCGGCACGCCGAAGCGCGCGGTGTGGCGCGCGGGCAGCCCGCCCGGGAAGTGCTTCACGTATTCCGCGTTGCATTCGTCGTAGTCGGCGGGGTCGGTGATCAGCATCGTCACCTGCACCGCGCGGGCGAGCGAGGAGCCGGCCTCGCGCAGGATGCGGTCGAGCATGGCGAGCGCGTTGCGGGTCTGCTCCGCCGCCGTGGCGCCGCGATGGATGCCCTGCGCCGGGTCGTGCGGGGCCGAATGGCCCGAGACGAAGACGAGGCCCCCCGCCCGCGTCGCCCGGCTGAAGGGGCGGCGCTCGCCGGGCGCGGGCGGGCCGAAGATCGCGAAGGGCGGCCCGCTCACGCGGGCAGCCCTTCCTGCGCGAGCGCGCGCTGCACGGCGGGCCTGGCCAGCATCGCCTCGAGATGCGTGGCAAGGCGCGGTGGCAGCGTCATGCCCGAGCGCCGCGTCGCCCAGTACTCCACGAAGAACAGCGCCGCATCCGCGACCGAATAGCCCGAGGGCAGCACCCAGGTATCGCCCTTCCAGGTGGATTGCAGGACGTCGAAATACTTCGCCGCCAGCGCCTTGCCCTGCTCCACGACCTTGGGGAAGTCCTCCTCCCGCGGGGTGAAGTTGGCGGTGCGGAACTGGCGGGTGAAGCCCTGCGGGTGGATGGTGCCGCAGACGTAATCGAGCATCTCGGCGCAGCGCGTCTCGCCCTCGAGGTCGGTCGGCACGAGCCGCGCCTCGGGGTTGGTCTTGGCGAGCCACATGGCGATGACCGGGAACTCGGTCAGCAGCGAGCCGTCGTCGCGCAGCAGCGCCGGCACCTTGGATTTCGGGTTGATCGCCACGTATTCGGGCTTGTGCTGGGCGCCTTCCTTGAGCGCGACGAGGCCGAGCTCGTAGGGCTTGCCGATCTCCTCGAGGATCACGTGGATGCCGACCGAGCAGGCGCCCGGGGAATAGAACAGCTTCATCAGACGAGTCCCTCCGCCTTGAGCGTCCGCTGCACCGCCGGACGCGCGTTCATGCGCGCGTAATGCGCCGCGACATTGCCCGGCAGCGCCTTGCCCAGCCGCGCGTTCCACCAGAAGGAGACGTAGAACAGCGCGGAATCGGCGAAGGAGTAGGTGCCCACCAGCCACTCCTTGCCGTCCAGCGCCTTGTCCATCAGGCCGAGGCCCTTGGCGAAGATCTCCTCCCCGCGCGCCTTCACCGCCTCGTGGTCGGATTCGGACGGCGCGAAATTGGCCGGGCGGAACATGCGCGAGAAGCCCTGCATGTGCATCGTCGCGACGCAGTAGTCGGTGCATTCCAGCGCCCGCGCCTGCGCGTCCATGCCCGAGGGCATCAGCCGCGCGGTCGGGAAGCGGGCCGCGAGCCAATAGGCGATCGCCGGATACTCGGTCAGCACCGAGCCGTCGTCGCGCTCGAGCGTCGGCACCTTGGACTTCGGGTTCACGCCGGTGAATTCCGGCTTGAACTGCGCGCCCTCGCGCAGGTTGACCAGCACCGCCTCGTAGGGCGCGCCGATCTCCTCGAGCAGCACATGGATGCCGACCGAGCAGGCGCCCGGCGCGTAGTAGAGCTTCATGGAGCCTCGTCCTTCCGCATGGCCGCGCGGGGCGGCCCCGGGTGGAGGATCGGGCCCGCCGCCGCCCTTGGCAAGCCGCCGGGCGGAGGCGCTCAGTTGAACAGCGAGGAGACGGAGGATTCCTCGCTGATCCGCTTCATCGCCTCGGCGAGCAGCGGCGCGATGGTGAGCTGGCGGATGTTGCGCGAGACGCGCACCGCCTCGGTCGCCTGGATGCTGTCCGTGACGGTCATCATCTCGATCGGCGCGGCGCCGATGCGCGCCACCGCCCCGCCCGAGAAGACGCCGTGCGTGACATAGACGCCGACCGACTGCGCGCCGTTCTTCAGCAGCGCCTCGGCCGCGTTGCACAGCGTGCCGCCGGAATCCACGATGTCGTCCACCAGCAGGCAGTGCCGGCCCTCGACCTCGCCGATCACGTTCATCACCTCGCTCACGCCCGCGCGCGGGCGGCGCTTGTCGATGATGGCGAGATCCACGCCGAGCCGCGCGGCGATGGCGCGCGCGCGCACCACGCCGCCCACGTCGGGGGAAACGACCATCAGCTCGCGCCCCTGCATGCGGTCCTGGATGTCGCGCGAGAACAGCGGCGCGGCGAAGAGGTTGTCCACCGGGATGTCGAAGAAGCCCTGGATCTGCGCGGCGTGCAGGTCCATCGTGAGCACCCGGTTCGCGCCCGCGGCGGTGATGAGGTTGGCCACGAGCTTGGCGCTGATCGGCGTGCGCGGGCCCGATTTGCGGTCCTGCCGGGCATAGCCGAAATACGGGATCACCGCCGTGATGCGCCGCGCCGATCCGCGCTTGAGCGCATCGAGCGTGATCAGCAGCTCCATCAGGTTGTCGTTCGCCGGGTAGGAGGTGGACTGCACGACGAACACGTCCTCGCCGCGGACATTCTCGTGGATCTCCACGAACACCTCCATGTCCGCGAAGCGGCGGACGGAGGCGTTGGTCAGCGGGATCCCGCAGGACGCGGCGACGGCCTCGGCCAGCGGCCGGTTGCTGTTGCAGGCGACGATCTTCATGGCCGGGAGGCTCCGGGCGCCGCGGGGCGGAGGTGGCGGAAAGGCGGGCGGTTGGTAGCAACGCGGGGCGGGCCTGTAAATCAGCCGCCACATGTTTGCCGCAGGCCCGCGCCATGCCCTGGGCACATGCGGCGCGGCCATGCGGCGCGCCGGGAGCGCGACGCCATGAACCACGCCATCGCCGCCGCCCTGATCCTGCTGGCCCCGGGCCTCGCCCTCGGCCAGACGAGCCGCCACTACGACGCCGCGGGCCGGAGCGTGGGGCGCATCGAGGGCGGCGCGACGCAGCGGCACTACGATTCCGCAGGCCGCCACACGGGACGGTCCGAGACGCGCGGCGACGCGACGCGCCACTACGACAGCGCGGGGCGCGGCACGGGGCGCAGCGAGCGCCGCGGCGACACCATCCGCCACTACGATTCCGCCGGCCGATCCCTCGGCCGCACGGAATGGCGCGGCGACAGCGCCCGCACCTACGACGCCTCGGGCCGCGGCACGGGGCGGATCGAGCGCAGCGGCGAGGGCTGGCGCCGCTACGACGCGCAGGGCCGGCTCATCGGCCGCGGCACCGGCGCGCCGCCGCGCTGAGGGCGCGCGCTCAGCCCGCCTTGGCGACGAGCCGCTTCACCTCGTCCATCGCCTCGGCGAACCGCTTGTTCAGCACGGAGAGCGCCTCGGCATTCGCCTTCTGGATGAGGTCGGCGATCTCCTGCAGGTTCGCCACCGCCTTCTCGTAGGTGGCCTTCGCGAGCTCGGCCTGTTTGGCCGCCTTGTCCTGCGGCGCGTCGGCGGAGGAGAGGGCGCGCATCGCCTCGGTCATCTCGGCTACCGAGGCCTGCATGATCTCCATGTGCCGCCGCGCGACCGCCTGCGCCCCTTCGAGCGCGACGCGATTCGCCGTGGACAGCGCCTCGAGGTTGCGCCGCTGGGCGGCGGCCAGCGCCTCCATGTCCGGCATCGCCGGCATGCGGAACTCGCCGAGGACCTTCAGCATGTCCAGGTCGGGCTTGAAGCTGAACGGATCCGACATCGCCTGCTCCCGAAGCTGTGCCAGCTCAGCCTAGAGCATTCCCATGCCGCACTGCACGCAAAGTCGCCGCCCGTTCCGCCGGCGGGGCGATCACGCCTCCTCGGCGGGCGCGCCCGGCTCGGGCGCGGGCTCGGGCGAGGCCTCGCCCGCCTCCCCGGGCAGCAGGCGGAAGGTCCGCGCGATCTGCTCGGCGCGGTCCAGCGCGCGGTCGAGCGCGGCCATGGTCGGGCCGAGATCCTCGCTCTCGTCCTCGGCCCAGGCGCGCACCGCGGCGAGCCACACGCCGACCAGCCCGAGCGCGATGGCCCGCCGCCGGCAGCCATCCCCGCCCACCTCCGCCGCGTCCAGCATCCAGCGCATGGAGAGCGAGAGCTGCGGGCCGAGCAGCGCGGCGAGGCTCGGGTCGCGCCGCATGTCGCGCAGGAAGCGCAGGATGCCCGCCCGGTGCGGCTGCATCGCGTCGAGCCGGCGCATCAGCACGTCGAACAGCCGGTCGCGCGCGAGCCCGCCCTGGCCCGGAATGGTCCCGGCGAGCACCGTCCGGTCCACAAGGCGCCCGTGCAGGATCAGGGCGTCGAGCCGGCTCGGGAACTTCTCCCGCAGCGTGGCCAGGGGCACGCCGGCCTCGGCGGCGAGCCGGCCCATGGTCAGGCCGGGCCAGCCATGGGCTGCGATCACGCGCCACAGCGCGGCGACCAGGGCTTCGTCGTTCGTCTCGCTCATGGGGGGAGGATATGGGACGGAAGGCTCAGCCCGCCAGTTCGCGCGCGCGGTCGGTCGCGGCCTGGATGGCCCGCGAGATCAGCGCCGGCCAGGCCTCGGGGGCCATCAGCACCTCGAGCGCGCGCTCCGTGGTGCCCTTGGGGCTGGTGACGGCGCGGCGCAGATCGGCCGCGTCCTGCTCGCTCGCGGCGAGCAGCGCGCCCGAGCCGGCCACCGTCGCGCGCGCCATCCGCCGCGCGAGGTCGGGCGGCAGGCCCTGCTCGATGGCCGCCTTCTCCATCACCTCCGCGAGCAGGAACACATAGGCCGGCCCGCCGCCGGAGACGGCGGTGACCGGGTTGATCTGGTCCTCCTCCTCCACCCAGGCGACCTCGCCCACCGCCTGCATCAACAGGTCGGCGAGCGCCTTCTGCGCCACGCTCACGCCCGGGGCGGCGAAGGCCGCGGTGAAGCCCTGGCGCACCGCCGCCGGGGTGTTGGGCATGGCCCGCACCACCGCCGCCCCGGCGCCGAGCGCGGCGCGCATGGAGGCCACCGAGCGGCCGGCCATGATCGAGACGAAGACCGTCTCCGGCGTGGCGAAGCGCGCATAGGCCGGCAGTGTCGCCGGCGCCTCCTGCGGCTTGATGGCGAGGATGACGGCCGCGGGCCGCGCATCGGCGGGGATGGAGGCGGCGTCCGGGACGATGGTGGCGCGGCCGGCGAAGGACGCGGCGGCCTCGGCATGCGGCTCGACCACCACGGCGCGGGCGAGGCCGCGCTCGAGCCAGCCGGAGAGCATCGCGCCGCCCATCTTGCCGCAGCCGACGAGGAGGAGTTCGGGAAGGGTCTCGGTCATGGCCGCAGCCTAGAGCACGTTGCGACGGGCTGTAATCAGCCCATCGGACGGCCAGGTTCCCGCCCCGCCCGCCTCCGGAGCGTTCCTGCCCCTCCGCCCCGGCCGCGCGGAAGGGCACCGGGTCGGCGTGTCCTGCCGCAACCGCCCGCCCACACGCCGATCCCCCGCCCGCTCAGGCGAACCCTTCCGGGCGCGATCCCGCCCCCGGGGCCGGCCCGCCCGCCGCCTAAACCCGGCGCAGCGGCACCCTGAGCGCGAAGACCGCGCCCATCGCCGTCAGCACCGCGGCGGTGGCGAACAGCATGCGGAAGGCCTCGGCGAGGTCCGCCCGCAGCGCCGCCGCGGCCTCCGGCCCCAGCGCGGCGGTGAAGCCCGCGCCCTCGGCGACCAGGCGCTGGAAGGCCGGCCCGGTGGCCGGCCCGGCCAGCGCGACCGCGCCGAACACCGCCGCGGCCACCAGCGCCGTGCCGATCGCCGCCCCGATGTTGCGCGAGAAGGCGACCCCGGCCGAGGCCGCGCCCAGCCTCTCCCGCCCCGCCGCGACCTGCGCCGTCACCTGCACCACCGGGAAGGAAGTGCCGAAGCAGAAGGCCGCGATGGCGAGCAGCGCCGCGACGGCGCCGAGCGGCAGCGCCGCCGCCTTGACGGCGAGCACCGCCCAGATCACCGCCGCCACCGGCAGGCAGAGTGCCGGCCAGCGCATCGCGAAGCCGGTCCGCGCCACCATCCGCCCGGCGAACATCGCCCCCGAGGCCCCGCCGAGCGACATCGCCAGCAGCAGCAGCCCCGACTGCCCGGGCGAGAGGCCGCGCACCGCCTGCAGCCAGACCGGCAGGAAGGAGATCATGCCGACCTGCGCGCCCACCACGCAGGCCGAGACGGCATAGGCCCGCCAGACCGAGGCCTCGGCGAACATCGCGAGAGGCAGCAGCGGGTCCCGCGCGGCGCGCTCCACCCGCAGCAGCGCGGCGCCGGCGAGGATCGCGATCCCCGCAAGGCCTGCTGCGAAGGGCAGCAGCGCGGGATCGAAGCGCCGCGCACGATCCAGCGCGACCAGCGCACCGGAGACCGCGACGACGAACAGCGCGAGCCCTGCCCAATCGAAGCGCAGCCCACCTCGCCCCGGGGCCAGCGCGGGCAGCCGCCGCGCGAGCAGCGCCGCGAGGACCGCCAGCGGCAGCAGCACGATGAAGACCGCGCGCCAGCCGAAGGCCTCGGTCAGATAGCCCCCGGCGACCGGGCCGAAGGCCGAGGCGAAGGCGTAGGATCCGGCGATGCGCGCTTGGTAGCGGCCGCGCTCGCGCGGCGGCACGGCCTCGCCGATCAGCGCCTGGGCGAGGGTCAGCAGCGCCCCGCCGCCGAAGCCCTGGACGATGCGCGCGCCGACCAGCGCGGGCAGGTCGGGCGCGAGCGCGCAGCCCGCGCAGCCCGCGAAGAACACGCCAAGGCCCGCGAACAGCAGGCGCCGCCGCCCGAAGGCGTCGCCGAGCTGGCCGAAGACCGGCGCCGCGCAGGTCGCGGCGACCAGATAGGCGACGATGACCCAGGAGGCGCGCTCGATCCCTCCCATCTCGGCCGCGATGGCGGGCAGGGCGGTGGCGACGATGGTCTGGTCCACCGCGGCGATGAAGATGACGAGCGCGATCGCCGGGAAGGCCCGCATGAAGCGCTCGCGCAGCGCCGCGTCGGGCCCCTCGGTCACGCGCGCGCCCCTGCGCGTGGCAAGGGTGGCGCGCGGTGCCGCCGCGCGCCGGGAGCGCAAGGCGCGCCCGCGCCCGGACCATCCGTCGCGCCGGGCGCGCCCGTGCGGGGCGCGACAGCCAATCCGGCGGAGGCCGGCGCCGGCGCCTGAGGCACGCTACAAACTCCCGCTGCGCCCCATTTCCAGGAACTTCTCGCGCCGCCGCGCGCGCAGCGTCGCGCCGTCCAGCTCGGCCAGCGGTTCGAGCATCTCCGCGATCCTCTCGCCCAGCGCGGCGATGGTCGCGGCGGGGTCGCGATGGGCGCCGCCCAGCGGCTCGGGCACCACCGCGTCCACGAGGTTCAGCCTGCGCAGGTCTTCGGCGGTCAGCTTCAGCGCCTCGGCCGCCGTCGCCGCCTGGGCCGCGTCGCGCCACAGGATCGAGGCGCAGCCCTCGGGGCTGATCACCGAGTAGATCGCGTGCTCGAGCATGATGATGCGGTCCGCGGCGGCGAGCGCGATGGCGCCGCCCGACCCGCCCTCCCCGATGATCGAGGCGACGAAGGGCACCGGCGCCTCGAGCCCGGCCTCGATCGAGCGCGCGATGGCCTCGGCCTGGCCGCGCGCCTCGGCCTCGATCCCCGGAAAGGCGCCGGCGGTGTCCACGAAGGAGAGGATCGGCAGGCCGAAGCGGCCGGCGAGTTCCATCAGCCGCCGCGCCTTGCGGTAGCCCTCGGGCCGCGCCATGCCGAAATTGTGCTTCACGCGGCTTTCGGTGTCGTGGCCGCGCTCGGTGCCGATCACCATCACCGCGCGGCCGCGGAAGCGGCCCATGCCGCCCATCACCGCGGCGTCGTCGGCAAAGGCGCGGTCGCCGGCGAGCGGGGTGTAGTCCTCGATCAGCGCGGCGATGTAGTCGCGGCAATGGGGGCGGTCCGGATGCCGGGCGACCTGCGCCTTCTGCCAGGGCGTGAGCTTGGCGTAGGTGGATTTCAGCAGGGACTGCGCCTTGTCGCGCAGCCGCCCCACCTCCTCGGCCACGTCGATTCCGCCCGCGTCGGTGGTCCGACGCAGCTCCTCGATCTTGCCCTCGAGCTCGGCGATCGGCTTCTCGAATTCCAGGAAGTGGCGCATGGGGGCGGGCGCTTAGCCCAAATCCGCAGCGGGCGCGACCCCCCTCCGCCCGGCGTCCGCCTTGGGCCGGGCGAGCGGGTGGTGGGCCTCGACCAGCGCCTTCAGCCGGCCTTCCAGGACCTTCGTGTAGATCTGCGTCGTGGCGATGTCGGCATGGCCGAGCAGCACCTGCAGGCTGCGCAGGTCCGCCCCCCGCGCCAGCAGGTGGGAGGCGAAGGAATGGCGCAGCACATGCGGGCTGACCCGCGCGGGGTCCAGCCCCGCCGCGACCGCCGCCTCCTTCAGCAGCAGGGCGAGGGACTGGCGCGGCATGTGGCCGGCCGCCGCGCGGGAGGGGAACAGCCAGCGCTGGCCGCGCGGCCCGGCCCTGGCCGCGGCCTCCTTCCGCGCCGCCAAGGCGAGGTCCCGCGCCCGCGCCGAGACCGGCACCAGCCGCTCCTTCCCCCCCTTGCCGCGCACGGCCACCAGCCCCTCCTCGGCGCGCAGCGCGCCGGCGGGCAGGGACACGAGCTCGCTCGCGCGCAGGCCGGAGCAGTAGAGCAGCTCGACCGCCGCCGCGGCGGTCGCGCCGCGCCCGCCTGGCAGGCCGGCGGCGGCGGCGATCAGGGCCTCCACCTCGGCCTCGGTCAGGGCCTTGGGCAGGCTCGCGGGCAGGCGGGGGCTGTCGAGCAGCTCGGTGGGGTCGTCGGCGCGGATGCCCTCCCGCGCAAGGAAGCGATGGAACTGGCGGATGGCCGAAAGCCGCCGCGCCTGAGTGCGGGCCGACAGCCCCGAGGCGGCAAGGCCGCGCAGCCACGCGCGCAGGAGGTCGGCATCCGCGGCCGTGACCGCCCTGCCGTGCCGGGCGCAGAAGCCCGCGAAATCCTCGAGATCGGCGCGGTAGGCGAGCAGCGTGTTGCGCGCCGACCCGCGCTCGGCGGCGAGCATCTCGAGGAAGGACTCGACCTGGTGGGCGCCGGACATGCCCCAGGGATGGGGGAGATCGGGCCCCTCCGGCAAGCGCGGCGGGAGGGGCACCACCCCTCCCGCACCCGGACCGCCGAAGGCCGGACGGCCTCCGGGAAGCGGCTCAGGGGGTCAGCGCGACCTTCATCACGCCGTCGCGCTGGTGGCTGAAGAGGTCGTAGGCCTCCTCGATCCGGTCGAGCGTGAAGCGGTGCGTGACCATCGCCCGCAGGTCCACCCGGCCGGAGGAGATCACCTCCATCAGCCGGCGCATCCGCTCCTTCCCGCCGGGACAAAGCGTGGTGACGATCCTGTGGTCCCCGAGGCCGGCGGCGAAGGCGTCGTAGGGGATCTTGAGGTCGGTGGAATAGACGCCGAGGGAGGAGAGCGTCCCGCCCGGGCGCAGCACGCGCAGACAGGCCTCGAAGGTCGCCTGCAGGCCGAGCGCCTCGATCGAGACATCGCAGCCGCGCCCGTCGGTGATCCGCATGATCTCCTCGACCGGGTTCGCCTTGCTGAAGTCCACGACATGCGTCGCACCCAGCTTCCGGGCGATGGCGAGGCGCTCCGGCACGCGGTCCACCGCGATGATGGTGGTCGCGCCCATCAGCCTCGCGCCGGCGGTGGCGCAGAGGCCGATCGGCCCCTGGGCGAAGACCGCGACGGTGTCGCCGATCTTCACCTCCCCGCTCTCCGCCCCCGAGAAGCCGGTGGACATGATGTCGGGGCACATCAGCACCTGTTCGTCGGTCAGGTGGTCGGGCACCGGGGCGAGGTTCGCCATGGCGTCGGGCACCAGCACGTATTCCGCCTGGCAGCCGTCTATGGTGTTGCCGAAGCGCCAGCCGCCCATCGGCCGCCAGCCGTGCTTCGTGCCGGCGCCATCCTGGCTGCACTTGCCGCAGAGGCATGCATTGGACCAGCCCGAGGGGGTGATGGCGCCCGCGATGGCCCGCTGGCCTTCCCGGTAGCCCTTCACGCCCGAGCCCAGGCGCTCGATCACGCCGACCGGCTCATGGCCGATGGTCAGCCCCTTCTCGACCGGATACTCGCCCTTGAGGATATGGACATCGGTGCCGCAGATGGTGGTCGTGGTGATGCGCAGCAGCGCGTCATTGGGCCCGACCTCGGGCACCTTCTTCTCGCGCAGTTCGATCTTTCCCGGCTCGACGAATACCGCCGCCTTCATGGTGCGTGCCATGGCGATCTCCCGTTGTTCCTGGCGCGCGGGAGGGTAGCGGAAGGCGGCGGGGATTCCTTGCGCCGGCGCAAGGCAGGGATGACGAAAACCTGCGCGGCCGCCCGCGCGCCGGGCTCAGCGGCTCGACTGGAAGCGCTCGTTGGGCAGCATCCGCTCGACGGGCTGCGGCGGCACCGCCGGCGGGAAGGCGCCGAGCGCGAGCAGCCCCACGGCGAGCGCGCCGAGGACGAGGAGCAGGATCGTCGCGAACGGCCTGCGGGACATCGCCTGTGGTTCGCTCCCTCGCGGATACCTCGATGTGTGCTAGCCTCCGCCCCCGTGTCACGCAACTCCGCCAGCGATCTTTCCGCCACCGAGGAACTGAGCCCGAGCCCGCCCGAAGCCGCCGCCCCGCCGCGCGCGCGGGCGCTGGTGCTCGTCGGCATGCCTGGGGCGGGCAAGACGGCGATCGGCCGGCGGCTGGCCGCCCGGCTCGGCCTGCCCTTCCGCGACGCCGACGCCGAGATCGAGGCGGCCGCCGGCATGCCCATCACCGAGATCTTCGCCCGCTACGGGGAGCCGCATTTCCGCGACGGCGAGCGGCGCGTGATCACCCGCCTGCTGGCCGGCCCGCCGCTCGTGCTCGCCACCGGCGGCGGCGCCTTCGCCGATGCCGCGACGCGCGCGGCGATCAAGGCCTCGGGCGCGACGACGCTGTGGCTGCGCTGCGACCTGCCCACCCTGCTGCGCCGCGTGGCGGGGCGCGAGCACCGCCCGATGTTCCTCAACGCCGATCCCGCCGAGGTGCTCCAGCGCCTGATGGCGGCGCGCCATCCCTTCTATGCCGAGGCCGATGTGACCGTGACCTGCTCCGACGAAAGCCTCGAGACCACGACGCGCCGCGTGCAGGAGGCGCTGGAGGGCGCGGTGCCGCCGCGCCGCCTCGCCGTGGGTCTCGGGGAGAGGGGCTACGAGGTGGTGGTCGGCCCGGGGCTGCTCGCCCGCGCGGGGGGGCTGATCGCCCCGGTGCTGCCGGCCCGGCGGGTGGTGGTGGTCAGCGACGCGGCGGTGGCGCCGCTGCACCTGCCCGCGCTGCGCGAGGGCCTCGCCGCGGCGGAGGTGAAGGTGCTGGCCGAGATCGCGGTCCCGCCCGGGGAGGCATCGAAGGATTTCGCCCGCCTGCAGGATGTGCTCGAGGCCATGCTCGCTGCGGGCCTCGACCGGCGGACGGCGGTGGTGGCGCTCGGCGGCGGCGTGGTGGGGGACCTCGCGGGCTTCGCCGCGGCGGTGGCGATGCGCGGCGTGCCCTTCGTGCAGGTGCCGACGACGCTGCTCGCGCAGGTGGATTCCTCGGTGGGCGGCAAGACCGGGGTGAACCTGCGCGCGGGAAAGAACCTTGCCGGCGCCTTCCACCAGCCGCGCATCGTGCTGGCCGATACCGACACGCTCGCGACGCTGCCGCCGCGCGAGTTGCGCGCGGGCTATGCCGAGGTCGCCAAGCACGGGCTGCTGCAGGGGCCGCTGTGGGACTGGTGCGAGCGCCATGGCGCGGAGGTCATCGCCGGCGATGCCGCCGCGCTGACCCATGCCGTCCTTGAATCCTGCCGGCTGAAGGGCGCGATCGTCGCGGCGGACGAGCGCGAGGAGAGCGCCGAGGGCGGCCGCGCGCTGCTCAATCTCGGCCACACCTTCGGCCATGCGATCGAGGCCGAGGCCGGCTTCGACGGCTCGGTGCTGCATGGGGAGGCGGTGGCGGTCGGGCTCGGGCTCGCCGCCGCGCTGTCCGCCCGGCTCGGCCATTGCAGCCAGGAATGGCCCTCGCGCGTGATCGCGCATCTGGCCGCCTGCGGCCTGCCGGCGCGGCTTGCCGACCTGCCCCGGCGCTTCGCGCTGGAGGGGCTGATGGGGCGCATGGCCAAGGACAAGAAGAACCGCGACGGGGCGATGCGCTTCGTGCTGATGCGCGCCCCGGGGGACTGCTTCACCAGCAGCGAGGTGCCGCCCGAGGCGGTGGCGGCGCTGCTGCGCGACGAGGGCGCGGCCTGACAGGCGGCGGCCGCCCGCGCCCGTCGCGGGGGAGCGACGGCCCCCCTCTTTCGGCCCCGCTCCGCGCTTCCTATGCTGCGCCGCGTCACGCCGGAACCCCGCCATGCCGCTTTCCGCCCCAGCCGACCGCGAGCCGATGCATCGTCGCCAGATCGACATGCAGGGCTATCGCCGCGCCGACGGGCTGTTCGACATCGAGGGCCATCTCCTCGACACCAAGGCCTACGGCTTCGAGAACGAGGAGAAGGGCTGGCTCGCCCCCGGCACGCCGCTGCACGGCATGTGGATCCGCCTGACGATCGACGACGACCTCGTGATCCGGGCCTGCGAGGCGGCCTCGGACCACACGCCCTATGCGGTCTGCCCGCAGGCGGCGGGGAATTTCGCGCGGCTCGCGGGCTTGAGGATCGGGCCGGGCTTCAACCGGGCGGTGCAGGAGCGGGTGGGCGGCGTGCTCGGCTGCACGCATCTGCGCGAGATGCTCGCCCAGATGGCCACCGTCGCCTACCAGACGCTCTATCCGGTCAGGCGGGCGAAGGAACTGGAACGGGAGAAGCAGACCGGCGTGCGGGAGAAGCCGCGCATCATCGGCACCTGCCTCGCCTATGATCCGGCGAGCCCGGTGGTGAAGATGCGCTGGCCCTGGCTCAGGCAGGAAGCGGCGGAGTAGCCGCGCGCCCCTCGGGCGGGCGAGGCTTGCGGGCGCGCGCGGAACCCGGCGCGGAAGTCCGGCGGGCAAGGGGTGATCCCTGGTCCGCCTGGCCGCATGACAGCGCGCGAAGCGACTGACCGTTCGCCGGCTGGCGTGGCGCGCGGGGTTGCTGGGGGGGCGGCCGCGCGCGGAATCGAGGCCCGATGCCCTGCGCGCAGAGGTCGATCCGTTGTCCGCCGGGCCTCAGCCCGCCTTGCGCGCGAGGCTCGCGTGCCAGCGGATCAGCCGCAGGCGCCCCTCCGCCAGCAGCCGCAGCCGCAGCAGCCAGGCCTCGGCCTCCGCGACCAGGGCGGCGGCCTCGGCGGTGGCCGGGCGCCCACCCTCCGCCCGCAGGGCGTCGAGCACGGCCGCCCAGCCCTGCAGCACCGCCTGACGGTGGCGCGGCGCGGCATCCTCCACCACGTTCACGACGAAGCCCGCGGCGGCGAGCGCCTCCTCCACCGCCGCCTCGGCCGGCGGGCCGGCCCGGCCCTCGGCGGCGAGCCAGCGCCCCGCCGCCCCCGGGAGCCCGTCATCCCGCGCCACGAGGTCGAGCAGGACCAGCTCGCCGCCCTGCCGCAGCGCCGCCGCGGCCGCGCCCAGCAGCGCGGAGGGGCAGCCGCCGGCGCGGAAGGGCTCGAGCAGCATCGCATGGTGGTGGTAGCCGGGCCGGAAGCCGGGGGCGCCGGCCTCGAAGGCCGCGGCGGAGACGCGTCTGGCCGCGCCGCGGGTCTCTGGCGAGGCGGGCGGCGGCAGCAGGTCATGGGCCGAGACGAAGCAGCCGCGCGCGCCGGCCACCACCTCGCCCGCCATCCGCGCGCCGAGGCCGGCCAGCAGCAGCGTATGCGCGGGCGTCAGAGGCAGCAGCGTCGCGAGGCGGATCACCTCCGCGGTGCCGCCGGGCAGCGCCAGCCCCTTGCCCCAGAGCCGGTCGGCCCAGGCGCGGCGCAGCGCCGCGATGTCGGCCCGCGGCGGCGCCCCCGTCGGCCGCAGCCCGGCGGGCGGTGCCCCGGCCTGCAGCGGGGGCGCGGCGGCCGGGGTGGCGCGCGGGGGCTGCCGGGCGCGGCCGAGCAGCCTCGCGCCGGAGGTCAGCGCGCGCCGAAGGAGGCCCCGCGGCGGGTCGTCGGTGTCCCAGGCGCGGGCCTCGGCCACCGGGCGGGATGGCGAGGGAGGCGTCATGGCCCGAGTCAGCCGCGGCGGGGTGAAGGAAGTCTTGCCCGGCGGATGGTGGCGGGCGAACGGTTTGGCGATTCGCCCGCCCGTGTCGCTGGCGAAGCGCCCGGGCGCGACACCGCGAGCCAAACGCGGCGGGCCAGGAATTGTCTGCGCGCCATCAGGCCGGCAACGGCGCGATGCGGGTTGCCAGGATCGGCTTGCGCCAATGCCGCAACGGCCCGCGCCTCGCCCCGTCGCCCCGCCCGGTTCAGCCCGCGCGGGTCAGGCGCAGCAGGCTCGCGCCCGCGGCGTCTGTCAGGTGCAGCACCGTCCCCTCCATGCGCCAGCCGCGCACGGCCTCCAGCGCCTCGTGGAAGCGGCGTTCCTGGTCCATCGCGGCCGGGGCGCAGGCCATCTGCGTGCTCGCCATGCGGCCGAAGCGCAGGGCGGCGCCGTCGAGTTCGTAGCCGCCGGTGAAGCGGTTGCATCCGCCGCTGCCGAAGGCGCGCCCCTCGGCCGAGAAGGTGATCTCGGTGCGCAGGCGGTCCACGACGCCGCGCCCGGCGATGTCCTCCACGATCCAGGCGGAGCCGACGAGCCCCGCCGGCGCCTCGGCGCGGATGCGGACCAGCGGGACCTCGACCGCACTGCCCGCGCCCTGGGTCAGGGCGGGCACGATCTGCGCGTTGCGCCACACAGGCCGGCCATCCACCAGCAGGCGGGCCTCGACGGCGATGCGCGCCTGGGGCCGGATGCGGGCCGGGTCGTAGGGCAGGCTGAAGGGGATGGGGACCTGGCCCTGCACCTCGATGCGCGCCTCGGCGATCCGCTCGGCCGGCGAATCGGCGCGCGAGATGTCGAGCAGCGCCACCTCGAGCACGCTGCCGGGCGGCAGGGCGATGCGCTCGCGATAGGCGGCCATGCCGGTGACGGTGTGGGGCTGGGCCGAGGCGCCGCGCGCGGCCGCGGCGGCGGCCAGCACGGCCAGAAGGGGGCGGCGGGAGGTTCTCATGGGGCCATCCTGGCGCGGCAAAGGGGCGGGGCTGTGGCGGGAAGGCTGCCGCATCCGGGCGCGGCATGCACGCGGCGGAAGCACCGCATGCACCAGGGGCATCCGCGGCGCGCCTGCCCGCTGCCCGGCGGACACCGCGTCAACCCTTGGTCGCAAGCATCAGGCCATGGTCGCGCGCGATGCCGGGCCGGCGAAGGCGCGAACCCTTCGCCCGCCCCGCATCAGGCGCCGAGCAGCAGGTCCCGCGCCGCATTGAGCCGCGCCGCGAGCCAGGCGCTGCCGCCGCGGTCGGGATGCGCGCTGCGCATCAGGCGGCGATGGGCGGCGCGGATCTCCTCCGCCGAGGCGCCCTCCGCGAGCCCGAGCAGCGCCAGCGCCTCGGCCCGCGTCAGCGGCGCATCGCCCGAGGGCGCGGAGGGCGCGGCTTCCCGCCAGTCCGGATGGCTGCGGTCGAGCCAGGCATCGAGCAGCGGCACGCTCTCGGGGTCGTCGCGCAGGGCCTCGTCGCGCAGGGCGATGAGGTCCGTCAGCGCAAGGTCGGCGAGGTCCGCCCCGGCGAAGCGGCCCGCGAGCACGCGCCCGGTCATGCGGCCGCTGTCATGGTGCAGCACCATCTCGAGCATGGTGGTCGCGATCCGGCTTTCCTGGCCCGGGCTGGCCTGCCCCCCGCGCGCGAAGGTCCGCGCCGCGCGCCAGGACCGCCACGCCTGCAGGATCAGCGGGGCGAAGAAGGCGAGGGACCAGATCGCCTGCAGCCCGCGCCCGCTGATCAGCAGCGCCGCGAGCATCACGAGGCCGAGCCCGCCGGCCATCCAGGCCAGCGCCTTCTTCACCGTCGCGACCGAGGCATTGGCGAAGCCGCGCGCGAGCAGCAGCAGCGCGAGCAGCGTGACCGCCCCGAGGCCGACCCAGGTCATCGCGACCGCCCAGGCGCGGGGAGCTGGCCCGCGATCCGCGCCGCGACCGGCCCCGGCAGGGCGCCGAGCGCGCCGCGCCCGCCCGCGGCATAGACCGCGACGGCGCGCAGCAGCTCCTTCAGCGTGTCGGCGGCCGCCGAATCGAAGGGCGCATAGGCGCCGCCCGAGACCTTGGCGATCTGCCGGAAGGCGTTGCCGGCGACCGGGTTGCCGCCCTCGTGGAAGCAGAAGACCGGGGTGCCGAAGAGGCCGAGCTCGCCCGCGGCGTGGCAGAGCGCGTCCACATCCTCCTCCACCGCGTCGCCGACCAGCACCATGGCGCCGACCTTGTCCCGCCGCGTCTCGGCCAGGGCATGGCGCAGGGCGCGCAGGATCTGCGTCTGCCCGCCGAGGCAGGCGACGCCGGACATGCGCCGGGCGAGTTCGGCGCCGTCGGTCAGGAAGGGGGTGGCGGCGAACTCCATGAAGCCGCGCCAGTAGCACAGCGAGACAGCGAGGCCGCCGAGATCCCGCGTGGCGAGGAACATCTCGCCCGTCAGCGCGCAGGCGCGGTCCCAGGACGGCTGGCGCGAGGCGGTCGCATCCACCGCGAAGATCAGCCGCCCGGGCTTGCCGCGCGCCGGGCGCAGCGCAGGCGTGCGCGCCAGCTTCTCGAGGAAGGCGGCGACATCCTGGGCCGGGCCGCGGGGGGCGGGCGGGCGGGTCATGGGGCGAAGGTCCGTCTCATGCGCAGCCCCTCATGTGAAATGCATCACCCTGCGCGCCAAGGCCTTTCGGCCGATGCTGGCACGATCCGCCCCGGCGGGCTTTACTGCGGAGCAGGAACAGGAGGCCAGGGATGCAGGGATCAGCAAGGATGGGAGTTCGCGCGGCTGCGCTCGCGACGGTGGCCGGGATCGCGCTGGCCGGGCCGGCCATGGCGCAGAAGCCGCCGGCCGGTGCGGCCCCGCAACAGGCGCTGCCCACCGCCAAGCCGCCGCCCCTGGGCGCGCCGATGCAGGCGCAGCCCGCGCCTGCCCGGCCGCCGGTGGCGCAGACGCCGCCCGCCCAGCCGCCGATGATCCAGCCCATCCCGCGCCCCGCGCCCGGCGCCCAGGCGACGGCGCCCGCCCGCGGCGACGAGCCCGCGGTGGTGGCGCGGCTGCGCGGGCTGCTCGGGCCCGGCGCGCAGATCCACTGGGCCGCCGTTGATGCGCTCGATGCCACGGGCGAGAGCGCGCGCCTGCGCGGCGTCATGATGCTGCGCGACGGCAAGCGCGCGCAGGCCGAGGAGGTGCTGATCACCGGCCTGCGCGAGGATGGCGTGACCGAGGCCGTGATCCGCGGCTTCACGACCGAAGATGGCGGGATGCGGGTGCGGATCGCCACCCTGCGCCTCGCCGGGCTGACGGTGCCGCGCAACCCCGGCGGCGGGCCGCCGCAGCCCGACCAGGTGCGCCTCGACCAGTTGCGGGTCGAGGGGGTTGAGGTGACGGGCGACAACTCCGTGCGCCTGGGGGTCTTCTCGGTCGAGAACTGGATCGCCGGCCAGCCGGCGCGGGTGAACCTCGAAGGGCTCGAGATCGGCGGCCTCGATGCCGGCTTCCTGGACACCATGCGGATCGCCCGCTTCGCGATGACCGGGGTGGATTTCGGCACCACCATCGCCGCCATCATGGCGCAGCGGACGCCGCCCTCGCTGGTCGGCCGGTCCTCGGTCGAGCTCGACGGCCTCGTCTTCACCGGCGGCGGGCGGCCGGTGGGCGGGATGCAGGAGCTGCGCGCCGCGGCCGACATCACCCGCACGGACGGCTCGGGCACCGGCACGCTCGCCATGCGTGGCATCCGCGTCGAGCCGATCCCGATGGTCGGCGAATGGCTGACGCGCTTCGGCTACCAGGCGGTGGACGCCGACATCACCGGCGAATCCACCTACGACGCCGCCTCCGGCCGGCTCGAGATCCGCGACCTCACCATCGCGGGGCGCGAGGTGGGCTCGCTCTCCTTCGCGCTGAACATGGACGGCATGACGACGGAGCGGCTGGAGGCCAATGACTTCTCGCAGATGCGGCTCATCTCCCTCGGCCTGCGCTACGCCGATGCCTCGCTGTTCCGCCGCTTCGTCGCCATGCAGGCGCGCGAGGCCCGCACCTCGGAGGCGGAGCTGCGCGAGCAGTTCGCGCAGATGGTCGGCGCGGCGCTGAACGAGCCCGGCGCCGCCGCGCTCGACCCGATCCGCAACGCCGTGCAGTCCTTCATCCGCGGCCAGGCGCAGACGGTCGAGATCCGGCTGAACCCGCCGCAGCCCCTGGGCATGGAACAGATCCAGGGCGCGCCGCCCTCGCCCGCCGAAGCGCAGCGGATGCTCGGGATCACCGCGACGGCGCGGTGATCCCCGGGGCGCCGTCCGCATCGTGCTGACGGCCTTCCGCCTCATCCCGCGCCGCCGGCACGGTCGGCGCGGGCTGATCCCGCCGCGGGGCCGCCTGCCTATCCGGCGGCATTGGCCTGCGCCACCGCGAGCGCGGTGACGTTGAGGATGCCGCGCGCCGTCACCGACGGCACCAGCACGTGGATCGGCTTGTTCATCCCGAGCAGCAGGGGGCCGAGCTGCAGCCCGTCGGTCGCGGCCTTGGCCAGGTTGAAGGCGATGTTCGCGGCGTCGATCCCGGGCATCACCAAGAGGTTCGCCGCGCCCTCGAGCCGGCTGTCCGGCACCGCGCGGTTGCGGATCGCGGGGATCAGCGCGGCGTCGGCGTGCATCTCGCCATCCACCTCCAGCGCGGGATCGGCGCGGCGGATCAGGCCGAGCGCCTGGCGCATGCGCCGCGCCGAGGGCGCGTGGCTCGCCCCGAAGGAGGAATGGGAGAGCAGTGCGACCTTGGGCGTGATGCCGAAGGCGCGCACCTGCTCGGCGGCGAGCAGCGTCATCTCCGCGATCTGCTCGGCCGTGGGCTCGACGCAGAGATGCGTGTCCACCACGAAGAGATGCTCGCCGCCGCGCGTCACCACGCCGGAGAGCGCATAGACGCGGCCCACATCCTCGCGCTTGCCGATGATGTCGAGGACATGCCGCCACTGGCCCATCCAGTCCCCGAGCCCGCCGCAGATCGCCGCATCCGCGTGCCCGCCCTCGAGCAGAAGGGAGGCGGCGACGGCCGGGCGCGTGGCGACGCGCTTGGCCGCCGCATCGGGCGGCGTGCCGCGGCGGCCGACCTTGATGCGGTAGAGATCGGTCAGCGGCCCGAACACCTCGGCATCCGCCGCGGGGTCGAGGATGCGCACGCTCTCGCCCAGCGCCATGCGCAGGCCGAGCGCCTTCGCCTTCTCCTCGATGACGGCGCGGCGGCCGACCAGGATCGGCTCGGCGATGCCCTCGTCCACCACCGACTGCACGGCGCGCAGCGTGCGCTCGTCCTCGCCCTCGGCATAGGCGACGCGGCGGGGGCGCTTGCGCGCGGCCTCGAAGACCGGGCGCATGAGGTTGCCCGAGCGGAAGACGTTGCGCTCGAGGTCGCGGCGATAGGCCGCGAAATCCGCGATCGGGCGCGTCGCGACGCCGGATTCCATCGCCGCGCGCGCCACCGCCGGCGCGATCTCGAGGATCAGGCGCGGGTCGAAGGGCTTGGGGATGATGTAGTCGGGCCCGAAGACCGGCGCCGCGCCGCCATAGGCGGCGGCGACCACCTCCGAGGCCTCGACGCGCGCCAGCGCGGCGATGGCGTCGGCGGCGGCGATCTTCATCTCCTCGTTGATGGTGGTCGCGCCGCAATCGAGCGCGCCGCGGAAGATGAAGGGGAAGCAGAGGACATTGTTGACCTGGTTCGGGTAGTCCGTCCGGCCCGTCGCCACGATCGCGTCCGGCCGCGCGGCGCGCACCGCTTCCGGCAGGATCTCGGGCTCGGGGTTGGCGAGCGCGAGCACCAGCGGCTTCGGCGCGAGGTGCTTCAGCCATTCCGGCTTGAGCACGCGCGGCGCCGAGAGGCCGAGGAAGACATCCGCGCCGGGCAGCACCTCCTCGAGCGTGCGGGCCTCGGTCTCGCGCGCGTAGCGCGCCTTGTAGGGGTCGAGGTCGGTGCGCCCGGCATGGACCACGCCGCCGATGTCGCAGACCGTCACGTTCTCGCGCCGCAGCCCCATGGAGACGAGCAGGTCGAGACAGGCGAGCGCCGCCGCCCCGCCGCCGGTGTTGACGAGCTTCACCTCATCGAGCCGCTTGCCCTGCAGCAGCAGCCCGTTGCGCACCGCGGCGGCGACGATGATGGCGGTGCCGTGCTGGTCGTCGTGGAAGACCGGGATTTTCATCCGCTCGCGCAGGGTGCGCTCGATGACGAAGCACTCCGGCGCCTTGATGTCCTCGAGGTTGATGGCGCCGAAGGAGGGTTCGAGCGCGGCCACCACCTCGATGAACTTCGCCGGGTCGCGTTCCTCGACCTCGATGTCGATGGAATCGATGCCGGCGAACTTCTTGAACAGCACCGCCTTGCCTTCCATCACCGGCTTGGAGGCGAGCGCGCCGATGGCGCCGAGGCCGAGCACGGCGGTGCCGTTGGTGATGACCGCGACCATGTTGCCGCGCGTCGTGTAGTCGTAGGCGCGGGCGGGGTCGGCGGCGATGGCCTCGCAGGCGGCGGCGACGCCGGGGGAATAGGCGAGGCCGAGGTCGCGCTGCGTCGCCATGCGCTTGGTCGGCTCGACCGCGAGTTTTCCCGGGCGCGGGAGGCGGTGATAATCGAGGGCGGCGCGGCGGAAATCTTCGTCCATGGGCCGAGGATGGCGGGCGGGCGGGGGCGAAGCAATGGGGCCGGCATCCGGCGCGGCCGGCCGCCGCGTATCAGGCGCCGAGATCGACGGGGCGGTAGCAGCAGAAATCCTGGTCCGGATCGACGGGCGTGAGCCGCCAACCAAGCGTGCGTGCCCAATAGCGCCGCCGGCCCTTCCGGCGCGCCGCGATGGTGCCATCGGCCGCCACTGAGATCATCTCTCGGGCAGTGACGTGCAGGCGGCGGAACACGCAGTTCTCGCCGAGGAGCAGCGGCGGTTCGCCGTTGCGGGCCTGCAACGCGCGCAGCGCCGGCAAAGGGTCCACGTCCTTGCCGAACAGGCGCAGGCCCGCGACATGCACCTCGGTGGCCTCGCCGGCGACCAGGATGTCCTCGAGCCCGTCCTCGAGGAAGGTGAGGGCGAGGCTGGAGGGGAACGCGATCGTGCGGCGGTAGCGGAGATCGGCCCCGGAGGCGAGGATCTCGGCCACGAGGTCGCGGGCGGCGTCCTCCCCGATCCGCGGCGCCTGCTTCGCGAAGATCTGCTCGGCCGAATCCGGGCTCGACCGGTAGTCCGACTCGACGCCGCCATACTCCGCGGCGTGGCGCAGAGCGGCCTCGGGCGACATCCCGAAGACGAAGGGGCCGAGGCCTTCCAGAGGGCGGATTTCCCAGGCGTCGGTCACAGGACGATCCTGCGCCATGGTGCGGTCGAGAAGAGTCGAACTTCCACGGGGTTTCCCCCACCAGCACCTCAAGCTGGCGCGTCTACCATTCCGCCACGACCGCAAACCCGGTAGAGGGCGCGGCGTATAGCCCATGCACGCGCCGGCAGCAACACACCCCCCCGAATGGATCGTCGCCGAAGGGCGGACCCCCTACGGGCCCGCCCTCGCGGCGATGCAGGCCCACATCGCCGCCATCCGCGAGGGGGCGGCGCGGGAGCGCATCTGGCTCGTGGAGCACGAACCCACCTACACCGCCGGCACCTCGGCCCGGGCCGAGGACCTGCGCGAGGCCCGCTTCCCCGTCTTCGAGGCCGGGCGGGGCGGGCAATGGACCTATCACGGGCCGGGCCAGCGCACCGCCTATGTGATGCTCGACCTCCAGCGCCGCCACGGCAGCGTGCCGCCGCGCGACATCCGGGCCTATGTCCACGGGCTCGAGGAATGGCTGATCCGCGCGCTGGACCGCTTCAATGTGCGGGCCGAGCGGCGGGAGGGGCGGATCGGCCTCTGGGTCGCCAACCGCGCCACCGGCCGGGAGGACAAGATCGCCGCCATCGGCGTGCGGGTGACGCGCTGGGTCACCTGGCACGGCGTGGCGCTGAACGTGGACCCGGACCTCACCCATTTCGGCGGCATCGTGCCCTGCGGCATCAGCGAGCACGGGGTGACGAGCCTGCATGCCTTGGGCATCCCCGCGACGATGGAGGAGGCCGACGCCGCCCTGATGGCCGCCTGGCCCGAGGTGTTCGGCTGACCGCCGGGGTGTCATGCAACCCCTGCGTGTTTGCCTTCCGACGCCGCCTTCGGGCATGTAGCCGCAGGAATCAACGCTGGGAGGATCCCGAAGTGCTCAGAAGGACTGTCATCGCCGGCGCTGCCGCCGGCCTCGCCGTGGCCGGGCTCGGCCGCAAGGCCCTCGCGCAGCCGCGCAACCCGGCCTGGCCGCGCGCGCTCAACATGGGCACCGCCGCGCCGGGCGGGACCTACGCCCTCTATGGCCCGGCCTGGGGCCAGATCGCGCAGGAGGCGACGGGGGTGCAGATCTCCTACCGCGCCACCCAGGGCCCGAACCAGAACATCATCCTGGTCCAGCGGCGCGAGGTCGAGCTCGGCATGGTGACCATGGGCGTCGCCCTGCAGGCCTGGAACGGCGACGGCCAGTGGACCCAGGGCCAGCAGATGCGCGACATCCGCGCCCTGTTCCCGATGTACGACACGCCCTTCCACGGCATCGCGCTGCGCCGGTCGAACATCACCAAGCTCGCGGACCTCAACGGCAAGAACATCGGCCTCGGGCCGCGCGGCGGCACGCCGGGCACCTACTGGCCGCTGATCCTGCAGCGGCTGAACATCCGCCCGGCGAACATCCGCTTCGGCTCGGGCTCGGACATGGCGGGCCAGCTCCAGGACGGGCTGCTCGATGCCTTCCTCTTCGCCTCGGGCGTGCCGGTGCCGGCCTTCTCCGAGATCGAGACGCAGTCCGACGTGAACTTCCTCGACTTCACCGCCGAGGAGATCGCGACCATCACCCGCGCCTTCCCCGAGGTCGCGGCCGGGCAGCTTCCGGCCAGCACCTACCGCAAGGCCGGGCGGCCGCTGAACATTGTCGGCATGTTCAATTTCGCCATCGGCCACCGGACCCTGCCCGAGGATCTCGTCTATGAGATCGTCAAGGCGGTGCTGACGCAGAACGACCGGCTGAAGCAGGCCATCGCGGCGGGGTCGGAGACGCTCGCCGCGAATGCCAACAAGAACACCTTCCTGCCCTACCACCCCGGCGCCGCGCGCTTCATGCGCGAGGCCGGGCAGACCATCCCGGACAACCTCGTGATGGCCTGAGGCCGCGCCGCGGCGCGACGGAACGGGGGCCGGGGCGGGATGCCGCTCCGGCCCTTCGCCGTTCCGGCCCGGCGCTATTCGACGCGGGCGCCGGAGGCGCGGGCCGCCTCGGCCCAGGGCCCTGCGTCGCGGCGGAGCTGCGCGGCGAAGGCCTCGGGGCCGAGCAGCGTGGGCTCGAGGCCCATGGCGCGCAGGCGCTCGCGCGCCTCGGGCGGGTTGACGGCGGCCAGCACGGCATCGGCGAAGCGCCGGATGATGGCCGGGCTCGTGCCGCTGCGCATGACCAGCCCGTTGAAGCCGAGCAGTTCGAGCCCGCCGGGGAAGCCGGCCTCCCGGAAGGTCGGCACGTCGGGCAGGGCGGGGATGCGGACGGGCCCGGTGACGGCGAGCGCCTTCAGGCGGCCGTCGCGGATCTGCGGGATGCTCACCGCCTCGTCGTTGATCGAGAGGAAGGCGTTGCCGGCGATCACGTCCTGCACGGCGGGGGCGGAGCCGCGATACGGCACGTGGGTCATCCGCACATCCGCGGCCTTTTCCAGCATCGCGCCGAAGAGGTGCGAGGCCGAGCCCACGCCGAAGGAGGCGTAGGAGAGTTCCCCCGGCCGCCGCCTTGCCTCCGCGACCAGGTCGGCGACCGAGTTGATGGGCCGGTCGGCGCGCACCGTCAGCACCAGCGCCGCCGTGCCGAGCTGCACCACGGGCGCCATGTCGCGGAAGGTGTCGTAGCCCGGATTGGCGTGGATCACCGGGTTGATCAGCGTGGTCGAGGCATTGACGTAGAGCACGGTGTAGCCGTCCGGCGGCGCCTGCAGCGCGGCCTGGGTGCCGATCATGCCCTGCGCGCCGGCGCGGTTCTCCACGATCATCGGCTGGGGGAGGTGGGCGCGCAGGCGCTCGGCGAGCCAGCGGCCGACGATGTCGGTCTGCCCGCCGGGCGGGTAGGGGGCCATCAGCCGGATCGGGCGCGAGGGCCAGGCCGAGGGCGCCTCGGCCGGCTGGGCGAGGGCCGCGCGCGGCAGCAGGCCGGCGGCGAGCAGGGCGAGAGGCGCGCGGATGCGCGCCGTGCGTGCGTCGGTCATGGGGCCTCCCTTGGACGTGCCCGGCTCCGGCCCGGGCTTGGGCGGGAGGATGGCGCGCCGCGGCCGGCGGGGGAAAGAAGAATGCGCGCCCCGCCGCGTGCGGGCCCCGCGGGGTCGCGTTCCCTGTGATCCCCGGCACGGCGCCGGGCGATGCGGCGGGCCGATCCTTGGTTCAAGGTCGGGCGTTCGCATCCGGCGCCGAAGGCCGGGATCCGGCGGATGCAGGGCGCCCGCGTCCGCCGGTGATGAGGCCGGTTCCCCGGCCTCCGCTCAGCGACCCCGGCGCAGGAAGGCCGGCGCGGGGGTGCCGTCGCGGAAATCCCCCTCGCGCCAGGAGCGGTCGCGGCGCGGCGGCTCGGCGGCGGGGCGGCGGCGCGGCTGGTCGCCGCCGCGGGGCGGCTTCGGCGCCTCGGCCGGGGCGGCGTGGCCGTGCGGGCGGTGCTGCGGCTGCCGGGCCGGCTTGTGCGCGCCGCGCGGCGGCTTGGGCTGGGCGGCGGGGCGCGGCGGGGCAGGGGCGCGGGCCGGCTCGGGGGCCGCGGCGCCGCCGCGCGTCTCGGCCGGAATCTGCTGGCGGATCAGGCGCTCGATGGCACGGAGCTTGTCGCGATCCTCGTGCGAGCAGAGCGCGATCGCCTCGCCCGAGGCGCCGGCGCGCGCGGTGCGGCCGATGCGGTGGACGTAGGTTTCCGGCACCTCCGGCAGGTCGAACTGGATGACGTGCGTGACGCCCTCCACGTCGATGCCGCGCGCGGCGATGTCGGTCGCCACCAGCACCGGGGCGGAGCCGTCGCGGAAGGCGGCGAGCGCCCGCTCGCGCGCGTTCTGCGCCTTGTTGCCGTGGATGGCGTTGGCCGCGATGCCTTCCTGGTCGAGCTGCTTCACGATCCGGTCGGCACCGTGCTTGGTGCGCGAGAAGACCAGGGTGCGCCCGATGCCCTCCATGCGCAGCAGCTCCGCGAGCACCTGGCGCTTGCCGGCGGCGGGCACATGGATGACGCGCTGGGCGACGCGCTCGGCGGTGGTGGCCACCGGCGCGACGGCGACGCGGACCGGGTCGGTCAGCATCTCGGCGGCGAGGCGGTTGATCTCGGCGGGCATGGTGGCGCTGAAGAACAGCGTCTGCCGCTCGGCCGGGATGGCCTTGAGCAGCCGGCGGATGGCCGGCAGGAAGCCCTTGTCGAGCATCTGGTCGGCCTCGTCGAGCACCAGCGTGCCGACCTGGTCGAGCCGGCCGGCGCCCTGGTCGAGCAGGTCCTGCAGGCGGCCCGGCGTCGCGACCAGGATGTCGATGCCGCGCGCGAGCGCGCTGCGCTGCGGGCCGAAGCCGACGCCGCCGAACACCACCGCGGTGCTCAGGCCGAGGTGGCGGCCATAGGCGCGCAGGCTCGCCGCGATCTGGGAGGCGAGTTCGCGCGTCGGGCTCAGCACCAGCACGCGGCAGCTGAAGCGCGGCGGACGGCCCTTCTGCTGGGCGAGGCGGTGCAGGATGGGCAGCGCGAAGGCGGCGGTCTTGCCGGTGCCGGTCTGCGCGATGCCGAGCAGGTCGCGGCCTTCCATCACCGTGGGGATGGACTGCGCCTGGATGGGGGTGGGGATGGAGTAGCCCTCCTCGGCGAGCGCCTGGAGGATGCGGGTGTCGAGGCCGAGGGCCTCGAAAGTCGTGGTCACGATATGTCCTGTCACGCGCGCGCCGGGTCTGTCGCGGCGCGCGTCGCTGCGGTGAGAAAGCCCCGCGGGATTGGGACCGTCCGGTGGGTGGCGCGCCTGAGCCCGGCCCGGGCCCGCACCGCGCTTCCGGCCTTCTGGGCCATGGGAAGCGGCGGGGACCGATCACGCAGCCGGGCGGCGCGTGGCGCGCGGGACATCCGCGCGATGTGACTCCTATGCGCCTTCGCAGATGCGAAAGCAAGGGCAATCGCCGTCACCGCTTCTTCACCGGCCTGTCACCGGGCCATCGCGGATGGCGTGGCAGATGCCGCCCGCCAAAGACGGAGATGCCGCCATGATCGCCCGCCGCGCCGCCCTTGCCCTGCCCGCCCTCGCCCTGCTTCTCCCCGCGGCCGCCGCCGCCCAGGCCGACTGGCGCGCCGGGCTGCGCGAGGTGCGCTTCGGCATGATCTCGGTGGAGAACGAGCGCGATGCGATCGCGCGGCTGCAGGGGCTCTCGGCCTATATGGGCCGCGAGCTCGGCGTGCCCTTCCGCGTCTTCCGCGGCTCCGACTACGCCGCGGTGGTCGAGGCGCTGCGCTCCGGCCATGCCGAGCTCGGCTATCTAGGGCCGGCCTCCTACGGCCTCGCGCGGCGCGTGATGGGCGAGCGCATCGCGCCGATCTTCCGCTACCTCGATAACGCGGGGATGGAAGGCTACCACAGCGTGATGATCGTCAAGGCCGACAGCCCGGTGCAGCGGCTCGAGGACATGCGCGGCCGCACGCTCGGCTTCAGCGACCCGAACTCGACCTCGGGCTTCCAGGTGCCGGGCTGGTTCCTGCGTCGCCAGGGCATGGACCCCGCCACCTTCTTCTCCCGCACCGGCTTCACCGGCAGCCACGAGCAGGGCGTGATGGCGGTGATCAACGGCACCTACGACGCCGCCGTGGTGGCCTATTCCAACGACGAGCGGAACACCTTCCAGCGCATGGCCGAGAAGGGTATGATCCCGGCCGGCGCGGTGCGCGTGGTCTGGCGCTCGCCGCTGATCCCGAACTCGCCGATCGTGCTGCGGATGGACCTGCCCGAGGGCTTCCGCCGCGACGTGATCGCCGCCTTCGCCGCCATGCCGGAACGCGACCCCGAGGCGTTCCGCGCGATGTCCTCCAATGCGCGCGGCCTCGCGCCCGCGCGGCACGAGGACTACCTCGACATCATGGCCATCCTCGAGGAGAACGCGCAGCGGCGGCGCGAGCGGCGTTCCTGAGCGTGACCGCCGGCGCCGTCCTCGCCGCGGAAGGGCGCTGGCGCGCGGCGCGCACGCGGCGCTGGCGCGCGGTGGCCCTCGGCGGGGCGTGCTTCGCGGCGGCGGTGCTGGCCTCGGCCTGGATCGGCGAGGTGAGCCCGGCCCGCCTGGTGCGCGGCCTGCCGCTGGCCTGGGACTACATCCACCGCACCCTGCCCGAGATCGGCCTCGCCTCGGTCGGTGCGGACATCGCGCACTGGATGTGGGGCTTCGGCGACTGGGTGGCGCTGCTCGGCGACACGCTGCTGATCGCCTATGTCGGCACGGTGCTCGGCGCGGCGGCGGCGCTGCTGCTCTCCTTCCCCGCCGCCTCCACCCTCGCGCCGGGCTGGGTGGTCGGGCCGGTGCGGCGGCTGCTCGAGTTCATGCGAACCGTGCCGACGCTCGTGCTGGCGCTGGTCTTCGTCTACGCCTTCGGCCTCGGGCCCTTCGCCGGCGTGCTCGCGATCGCGGTGCATTCGGCCGGTGCGCTCGGCAAGCTCTTCGCCGAGGAGCATGAGAACGTCTCCCTCGGCCCGGTCGAGGCGGTGCGCGCGGCCGGCGGCTCCTGGCCCGCGCAGATGCGCTTCGGCGTGCTGCCGCAATCCCTGCCCGGCGTGCTGTCCTACGGGCTGCTGCGCTTCGAGATCAATGTGCGGGAGGCGAGCGTGCTCGGCATCGTCGGCGCGGGCGGCATCGGGGAGGAGCTGTATCTCGCGGTGCGGCAGTTCGAATACCAGGACATCTCCGCGATCCTGGTGCTGATCCTGGCCACCGTCGCGGTGATCGACGTGATCTGCGGGCGGCTGCGCCGGCGCGTCATCGGGGTGCGGGCATGAAGCGGAGCCTGCCGCCGCAGGAAGCGCGGCCCGCGCCGCGACCGGCGCGCCTCGGCGCGACGCCGCTGCTCTTCGGCCTCGGCGTCCTGGTGCTGCTGGTCGGGCTGTGGCGCGTGGATGCGAATCCCGCGCGCATCTGGGAGGGGCTTTCTCGCCTCGGCTGGCTCTTCGCGCTGATGTGGCCGCCCTCGCCGGGCGGGGTGCTGCCCGAGCTGCTGCACGGCCTCGCCGAGAGCATGGCCATGGCCTTCCTCGGGACGCTGATCGCCGCGCTGGTGGCGCTGCCGCTGGCGCTGCTCGGCGCGGGCAACATCGTGGGCAGCGCGATGCTGCGCTTCTCGGTGCGGCGGCTCTATGACGGGCTGCGCGGCATCGACACGCTGATCTGGGCGCTGATCTTCGTCTCGGCGGTCGGGATGGGGCCCTTCGCGGGGATCCTCGCCCTCGCGGTGCCCGATGTCGGCACGCTCGCCAAGCTGTTCTCCGAGGCGCTGGAGGGGGCGGACCGGCGCCAGGTGGAGGGGGTGCGCGCCGGCGGCTCCGGGCGGCTTCTCGCGGTGCGCTTCGGGCTGCTGCCGCAGGTGGCGCCGCTGATGCTCTCGCAGGTGCTCTACACGCTGGAATCCAATGCGCGGTCCTCGACCGTGCTCGGCATCGTGGGCGCGGGCGGGATCGGGCTCGCTCTGTCCGACCGCATCCGCATCAACAACTGGGACGAGGCGGCCTTCATCGTGCTGATGATCCTCGTCATGGTCGCCGCGATCGACCTGTTCAGCCGCGCGGTCCGGCTGCGGGTGATCCGCGCCTGACGCGCGGCGGGCGAAGGCCCAGACCTTCCCTGCCGGCCCTCGGCCCCCGGTTCCGCGCGCAGGCGATCCGCCGGCTCCGGGCGCGACGCCCGCGGGGGAAGGATGCGACCTCCCATCCGCCGGCATGGGAACGGCGCGCGGCGCGGGAGCCACGCCGCGCCACGGCCCCGTCAGGGCATGCCGATCATCATCTTCGGCGCTGGGCTGGTGTCGAACACCACCTTCTTCACGCCGGGCACGCCCTCGGCGAGGACGCGCAGCGCCGTCTTGGTCTCCTGCGCCGAGAGGAAGCCGTGGAAGGAAACCACGCCGTCCTTGACCATCGGGAAGACGAAGCGGGTGCTGATCCAGGGCTCGGCCCGCATGCGCGCGAGGATCTCGCGCCGGATGCGCGGGTCGGAGGCCTCCTGCTCGGCGCCGCTGCCCAGGGGCTGCATCACCGCGCGCAGCAGGTCGGCGCGGGAGACGACGCCGACCAGGACGCCGTCGCGCAGCACCGGCACGCGGCGGATGCGCTTCGTCTCCAGGATGTGCGCGACCTCCTCGACCGTGGCGTCCTCGGTCACGGTGGCAAGGTTGGTGCTCATCACGTCGCGCACGCGCCGGCCATGGGCGCGGGCATAGGCCATGGCCTGGTCGGCGGTGGCGCCGAGCAGGGTCGCGAAGAAGGAGGCGGGCTTGTCCTCCTTGGCCGAAAGGCGGCGCATCAGGTCGCCGTCGGTGACGAGGCCGACGAGGCGCCCCTCCTCGTCCACCACCGGCAGGCCCGAGATGCCGCGGTCGGCCATCAGCGCCGCCACCGCCTCGAGCGGCGTCTCGGGCGGGACGGTGATCGGGTCGGTGGTCATGATGTCGCGCGCGCGCATGCCGGGCCTCCGTGGCGTGTGAACTGTGATTAATGTGGTGTCCGGGAGCCGCCGTTGATGCGGATCAAGGGGCTCAGCCGGCCTCGATGCGGGCCTCGCGGACGATGCGGCCCATCAGCTCCCGCTGCTCGGCCACATGCCGGGCGAAGGCGGCGGGCTCGGTGCCGAGGGGCAGCGCGCCGAGCGCGTCGAGGCGCTGGCGCACCGTGGCGTCCGCGAGGGCATGCCGCGCGGCCTCGAACAGCCGCTGCACCGCCGGGGCGGGCGTGCCGGCGGGGGCGTAGAGGCCGTTCCATTCGTTCAGCTCGAACCCTTCGAAGCCCTGTTCGGCGATGGTCGGCACCTCGGGCAGCGGCGCGATGCGCTGGGCGGTCGAGACGCCGAGCGCCACCAGCCGCCCGTCGCGCACGAGCTGCAGCGTCGAGGAGACGGTGCCGAAGACGAAGACGATGTTGCCGCCGAGCAGGTCCTGCAGCGCCGGTGTGCCGCCGCGATAGGGGACATGGGTGATGTCGAGCCCCGCGCGGTTGAGGAACAGCGCCGCGGCGAGATGCGCCGCCGTGGCATTGCCCGAGGAGCCGTAGGAGAGTTCCCGCGCCCGCGGCCGCGCCCAGGCGAGGAACTCCTGCACCGTCTTCGCCGGCACCTTCTGCGGGTTCACCGCGAGGATCTGCGGCAGCACCACCACCTGGCTGATGGGCGCGAAGGCGGTCGCGTAGTCGAAGGGCAGGTTGCGGATCAGGTGCGGGTTCACCGTATGCGCCATGGCGTCCACCATGATGCTGTGCCCGTCGGGCGCGCTGCGCGCGAGTTCCGCCGCGCCGATCGAGCCGCCCGCGCCGGCGCGGTTCTCCACCACCACCGGCTGGCCGAGCAGCGCGCCCATCGGGCCGGCGAGCAGCCGCGAGGTGGTGTCCACCCCGCCGCCCGGCGGATAGGGCGCGATCAGCCGGATGGGGCGCGAGGGCGACCAGGCGGCCCCCTGCGCGCGGGCCACGGAGGCCAGGGCGGGCGCCGCGAGGGCGGCGGTGATCAGGCTGCGGCGGTTCATGGCTCGGTCCTCCCCGGGATCGTCACCGGGGATGGATGGACCGCCGCGGCTCAACTGTCGAGGCGGATGCCCTCGCCGCGGATCAGCGCCTCCATCTCGGCGCGCTCGGCGGCGAGGAAGCGGGCGAAGGCGGCCGGGCCCTCGGCGGCGGGCAGCAGCCCCAGCGCATCGAGGCGCGGGCGCAGCGCCGGCTGGTTCACCGCATCCGCCGCCGCGGCGGCGATGCGCTGGACCACCGGCGCCGGGGTCGCCGCCGGCACCAGCAGGCCGAGCCAGTCGCCCATGGCGAAGCCGGGGAAGCCCTGCTCCGCGACGGTCGGCACCTCCGGCAGCCCGGGGAAGCGCTCGGGTGATGAGACGGCGAGCGCCTTGACCCGCCCCTCGCGGACCAGCGGCGCGGCGAGGGCGGGCGAGGTGAAGCCGAAGGGCGTGTCGCCGCGCAGCAGGCCGGCGATCTGGTCGGCGCCGCCGCGATAGGGGATGTGCTCCCCGCGGATGCCGGCGCGGCGCAGCAACTGCGCCATGGCGAGGTGCACGCGCGCGCCGACGCCGACGCTGCCGTAGCGGGCCTGGGCGGGCTCCTCGCGCAGCCGGGCGAGCAGGGCGGGCAGCGACCCGGCGCCGAACTCCGCCCGCGCGACCAGGATCAGCGGCAGGGTTGCGAGCAGCGTGACCGGGGCGAGGTCCCGCACATAGTCGAAGGCGAGGCCGCGCATCAGGAAGGGGTTCACCGACTGCCCGCCGGAATCGATCAGCACAGTGGACCCGTCGGGCGGGGATTGCGCGACATGGCCGGCGCCGACGGCGCCCGATGCGCCGGAGCGGTTCTCGGGCGTCACAGTGGTGCCGAGCAGTTCACCCATGCGGGGCGCGATCAGCCGCGCGAGGATGTCGGTCGAACCGCCCGGCGGGAAGGCGATGACGAGGCGCACCGGCCGGTCGGCGGGGGCCTGGGCCAGGGCGGGGGCGGCGAGGGGCAGGGCGAGGAGGGCGCGGCGGAGCATGGCTCCCCCTGTCCCGACCCCACCCGCGCCGTCAAGTTAAGGCTTGGTTTCGGGCGGGGCGGCGCGGGCCCGCACCATGGCGCGCAGCGCCTCGAGCCGCGCCGGATCCTGGCCGCGCTTCGGCACGAGGATGGCGAGCGTCTCGCCCAGCATCACGAGCAGCAGCCCCTCCGTCTCCCGCAGGCCGATGACGGCATCCCAGCCGTAGCGGTTCAGGCTGTTCGCGCCGCTGACCGAGATGCCCTCGGGGCTCGCCTCGATGCGCTTGGGGCCGAGATAGTCCTCCCGCGGGGAGCGCCCCACCATGGCGCGCACGACCCGCCGCACGTTCCAGCGATGCGCCGCGTAGCTCAGCGGCGTGACGATGGCCGCAAGGACGCCGAGGATCAGCAGCGGCACGATGCCGTGGGCCAGCGGGTCGAAGCCCGCGAGGCCGAGGCTGTAGAGGTTCCATCCCGGCAGGACCACGGCGGCGAGCCCGTAGATGAGCAGGAACTGCCTGCGCCAGCGGGCACGCAGCCGGGGCGAGAAGGCCACCAGGAGGTTGAACGCCTCGACATCGGGCATCGTCACCTCGACATCGAGGCGGACGGCCTCCGGCGGGGGCGGCGCGGGCGTGCTCATGCCCGGTCCCGATGGCATGCGGGGCGCGGGCGCACAATCCGCGCAGGGCCGCCCCGCGGCGGCGGCCTGCAAGGTTTCAGGGCGCGCGCCGCCTCGGCCGGCCGGCCGCGCCCGGGCGGGATCCTGGCGCTCCGCGGCCCGAGGAACGGGAATCGCCGCCCCGGCCGATGGATCGGGGCGCGGCCCCGGGGCATGATGGCGGCGTGCCAGACCGCCTCGATCTCTTCGGCGATGCCCCGGCGAGCGCGACGCCCGCCGCCGAGGCCGCACGCCCGCTCGCCGACCGGCTGCGGCCGCGCAGGCTCGATGATGTGGTGGGCCAGGACCACCTGCTGGGCGAGGAGGGCAGCATCGCGCGGATGCTCGCGCGCGGCTCGCTCGCCTCGCTGATCCTGTGGGGGCCGCCCGGGGTGGGCAAGACCACCATCGCGCGGCTGCTGGCCGAGGCGGCGGGGCTGCGCTTCGCCGCACTCTCGGCGGTGTTCTCGGGCGTCGCCGACCTCAAGCGCGCCTTCGACGAGGCGCGCGCGCGCAAGACGAACGGCCAGGGCACGCTGCTCTTCGTGGACGAGATCCACCGCTTCAACCGTGCCCAGCAGGACGGCTTCCTGCCGGTGGTCGAGGACGGCACCGTCACGCTGGTCGGCGCGACGACCGAGAACCCCTCCTTCGCGCTGAACGGCGCGCTGCTGTCGCGCTGCCAGGTGATGGTGCTGAAGCGGCTGGACGACGCCGCGCTGGAGCAGCTCCTGGCGCGTGCCGAGGCGCTGACCGGCCGCGCCCTTCCGCTCGCGCCCGCCGCGCGCGCGACGATGCGCGCGATGGCCGATGGCGACGGGCGCTACCTGCTCAACATGGCCGAGCAGGTCTTCGCGCTGCCCGCGCGCGCGAAGCCGCTCGACACCGCGGCGCTCTCCGCGCTGCTCGCGAAGCGCGCGGCGCTCTACGACAAGGACCGGGAGGAGCACTACAACCTGATCTCCGCGCTGCACAAGGCGATGCGCGGGTCGGATCCGGATGCGGCGCTCTACTGGTTCGCGCGGATGCTGGTGGGCGGGGAGGATCCGCGCTTCATCGCCCGGCGCCTGACGCGCTTCGCCGCCGAGGATGTCGGCATGGCGGACCCGCGCGCGCTGCCGCTCGCCATCGCGGCGTGGGAGAGTTTCGAGCGGCTCGGCTCGCCGGAGGGTGAGCTCGCGCTCGCGCAGCTCGTCGTCCATCTCGCCACCGCGCCGAAGTCGAATGCGGTCTATGCCGCCTTCGGCGCTGCCATGCGCGCGGCGAAGGAGACCGGCTCGCTGATGCCGCCGAAGCACATCCTGAACGCGCCGACGAAACTGATGCAGGAGATCGGCTACGGCGCCGGCTACGAATACGACCACCATGCCGAGGAGGGCTTCTCCGGCCAGGACTATTTCCCCGAGGGGATGGCCAGGCAATCCTACTACCGCCCGACCGACCGCGGGGCCGAGGCCGCGGTGGCCGAGCGCATGGCGCGGTGGGAGGCGCTGCGCCGCAAGCGCCGGCGCGGCTGAAGGCGCCGCATCGGCATGCGCGGCCGGGCTTGGCGCGGCCGGAACCGGTCGCCTTGCATCCTTGCCGGCGGGCAGGGCCGGGCGTGCCGGCACCGCGCCCGCCTCCCGCGTCATGGCCGGGCGCGAGAACCGGACAAGGCGGGGAGGGGCTGGCCTTGCCCGCGCAGGGATGGCACGCGGCGATGGGGCCGGATGGGGATGTCATGAACGGTGTCACTGCGTCGTCGGTTGCTCTGGTCGCGCTCGGCGGCGCGGCCGGCTCGGTGCTGCGCTACCTGGTCTCGATGGCCGGGCTGGCGCTGTTCGGGGCCGGGTTTCCGTGGGGGACGCTCGCGGTCAACGTGATCGGCAGCGCCGTGATCGGCGCGCTGGTCGCGGCCGGGCTCGACGGGCAGGCGCGCTACCTGCTGATCACGGGGCTGCTCGGCGGTTTCACCACCTTCTCCGCCTTCTCGATCGACACGGTGTCGCTCTGGGCGCGCGCCCCGGCGCTGGCGGTGCTCTACGTCGCGGTGTCGGTCGGGCTGAGCATCGCCGCCTGCGCGGCAGGCTTCTGGCTGTTCCGGCGGTAGCGGCCGGCGCGCGAGAGGTTGCAGCCCGCGCGGGGCGTCACGCGCCGCGCAGCGAGGCCTGGACCAGCCCGTCGAGCGCCTGCAGGAAGCGCGAGCGCGCCGCGCGGTCGAGCGGCGGCGGCCCGCCGGTCGCCACCCCCGCCTCCCGCAGGCTGCGGCCGATCGCGCGGCTGGCGAGCGCGCCGCCGATGTTGTCGCCGTCCCAGACGCGCCCGTTCGGCGCCAGCGCCTTCGCGCCCTTGGCGAGGCAGCGCGCGGCAAGCGGGATGTCCGCGGTGACGCAGACATCGCCGGCCGCGATGTGCTCCACGATCCAGTCATCCGCCGCGTCCGCGCCCTCGCCCACCACGACGATGCGCCCCCCTGGCAGGGGCGGCGGCCGCACGCCGCGCGAGCCGTTGCCGACGACGACGACGGCGAGGCCGAGACGGCCGGCGACGCGGTAGCATTCCTCCCGCACCGGGCAGGCGTCGCCGTCGATGTAGAGGGTGGGCGCGCTCAGCGGCCGGGCCAGATGCGGGCGGGGATGAAGACCTCGCCCGCCATCAGCTTGCGCGCGGTGCGCAGCGTGCCGCCGCCGAGCACCTCCACCGCCCCGTCGCCGGCGCGGCGCGTGCTGATCACGGCTTCCATCTGCCCGGTCGGGTGTTCGAGGAGGATGGTCTCGCGCTCGTTGGGGCCGATGCGCGCGAGGCCGTCGGCCACCGTGCCCGGCAGCATGCAGGCGGTGGCGATGCAGATGCCGCCCGTGACGGCCATCGCCTCGTGGCAGGCGAGCGGCGTGAAGTAGCGCGCGGCGATGCCCGCGCCGCCGGCGGGCTCGGCGACGATGGCGAATTTCGGGATGACGCGGCCTTCCGCATCGCCCATGCCCATCGCCAGGGAGGCGGCGCGGCGGATGCGCTCGATGCGCGCCATGAAGTCGCGGTCGGCGTCGAGTTCCTTCGCGGTCTCGCGCGCCGTCTTGCCGAGATCGGCGGCGCGCGCGATCACCACCGGCATCGCGACATCGAGGCAGGTGACCTCCACGCCCCCGATCACGTCCTTGGCGTTGCCGGTTGGCAGCAGCCTGCCGGTCGCGCCGCCCACGGCATCGGCGAAGTTCAGCACGATGGGTGCCGCGGTGCCGGGGACGCCGGCGATCGCGGTATCGCCCTCATAGGTGACGCGCCCGCCAGGCGTCTGCACCACTGCCTCGATCAGCGCGCCGGTGTTGACCGCGCGGATGAGCACGGAGGTCTCGCCTTCGCGCGCGGGCACGAGGCCCTTCTCGATGGCGAAGGGGCCGATGCCCGCCAGCATGTTGCCGCAGGTCGGGCCGAAATCCACGAAGGCCTTGTCCACCGAGACCTGGGCGAAGAGGTAGTCCACCTGCTGCTTCTCACCCGCCGCGGCGGGGGAGACGATGCAAACCTTGCTCGTCAGCGTGGTCGCGCCGCCCAGGCCGTCGATCTGCCGCGCATCGGGGCTGCCCATGACGGCGAGCAGCACCTTCGCGATCTCCTCGCGGCTCGCGGGCAGGTCGGAGGCGAGGAAATAGGGGCCGCGGCTGGTGCCGCCGCGCATCAGCGTGCAGGGGATGGCGGTCTGGGTCATCGGTGGTGTCTCAGCGCAGGGGCCAGGGCAGGTCGTAATGGTCCTGGAGCAGGCCGCCGGGGAAGATCAGGTTGAGGGAATGGGCGAGGATGAGGATGAAGCCGCAGGCCGCGGCCGTCAGCAGCAGCGTCTGCGCCCAGCCGCAGCGCGCCACCACGCGCAGGAAGGCGATGAAGAAGAGCGCGAGGGCGGCGAAGAAGCCGAGGAGCAGCGTCAGCCCGAGGAAACCGAGCGCCCAGCCGACGAAGGGCCAGGGCCCGGCATCCGTCGCCTTCGCCTCCTGGTCGAAGTTCGTGCTGCCCGCCGCCGTCGCGCCGCGCGCCTGGAAGACGAGCACGGTGAGCACCGACAGCCCGCCGACGGTCGCCACCACCACCGGCATCAGCGCGGCGAGGTAGGAGTTCTTCAGCCCCTCGAACAGCACCCAGACGAAGAAGGCGAGCAGCACCGCGGTGAAGGCGAGTTGCGGCAGCATGGAGGCGGCGCGGGATTCGTCCGCCGCGCCCTCGGTGTTCACATTGGCCTGGCTGCGCCGCAGCCCGGCCCACAGCGAGAGCAGCGTCAGCGCCAGGATGATGAGCGCGACCGGCCGGGTGAGGAACTCCCAGCCCGAGAACTGCACCGCCTGGTAGAGGTAGCGCTCGGCGCCGAGGGAGAGCACGAAGCCGATCAGGAAGGCCGGGCGCGACCAGCCGAAGCGGCGCAGGAACAGCCCGAGGATGCCGACGGCGAACAGCGCGATCAGGTCATAGACGCTGCGCGAGGCCTGGAAGGCGGCGAAGGAGATGACCATGATCATGAAGGGCGCGATCAGCGGGTAGCGGATCGTCGTCAGCTTCGCGATGCCGGGCGCGAGCAGGATGCACAGCAGCGTGCCCACGAAGTTGGCGATCGCGAGCGACCAGATGATGGTGTAGGTCACGCCGAGGTCGCGATCGGCCATGGCGGGTCCGGGCTGCAGCCCGATCAGGATCATCCCGGCGAGGAAGATCGCCATCGAGCCCGAACCGGGGATGCCGAACAGCAGCGTGGGCAGCAGCGCCCCGCCCTGGGTGGCGTTGTTCGCGCTCTCCGGGGCGATCACGCCGCGGATCTCGCCCTTGCCGAACCTCGAGGCGTCCTTCGAGGTCTGCATCGCGTGGCTGTAGGCGATCCAGTCCACCACCGAGCCGCCGATGCCCGGGATGGCGCCGATCAGCGCGCCGATGCCCGAGCAGCGCAGCACGAGCCAGGGGTTCCTGAGCACGTCCTTGATGCCCTGGATCCACCCCGTGCCCATCGGGTTCTGCTGGGCGATGGCGCCGCCGCCGCGCAGCAGGTTGAACAACTCGGGCAGGGCGAAGATGCCGAGGCCCACGATCACCAGCGGCAGCCCGTCGCTGAGATAGAGCGTGTCGAAATCCATCCGGTACTCGCCGGTGGCCGGCGCGGCGCCCACCATGCCGAAGGCGAGGCCGAGGCAGGCCGAGGCGATGCCCTTGGCGAGGTTGCCGCCCGACAGCGCCGCCACCGTGGACAGGCCGAAGAGGGTGAGCATGAAGAGCTCGGCCGAGCCGAAGAGCAGGATGATCGGCCGCGCCGCCATGACCGAGGCGGTCAGCACGAGCGCGCCGAAGAACCCCCCCAGCATGGAGGCGAAGAAGGCGGCCGAAAGCGCCCGCGCCCCCTGCCCCTGGCGCGCCAGCGGGAAGCCGTCGAGCACCGTCGCCTGGCTCGCGGAGGAGCCGGGGATGCCCATCAGGATGGAGGAGAAGGTGTCCGATGTCGGGATGACCGCGATCAGCCCGATCAGCATGGCGAGCGCGGAGGTCGAATCCATGCCGTAGATGAAGGGCAGCAGCAGCGACAGCCCGGCGATGCCGCCCAGGCCCGGCAGCACCCCGATCACGAGCCCGACCGAGACGCCGAGCATCATGAACATCAGGCGCGTGGGCGTCAGCAGTTCGAGCAGCGCGCCGAAGATCACATCCATCATGGCGGTGGCACCCTATCCCCGGCGTGCGGAGAACGGCTTCAGAAGCGGACGTTGTGGTTCTGCGTGAGGAAGTTGCGCACCCACTCCCGCGCCTCGGGCGAGATGGTGGTGGCGGTGCGGTAGAGCGCATCCGCCTCCGCACCGACCGCCTGCGGGTAGTCGCCGAGGATGTCGCCGCGCCGGGCGATCAGCTCGGGGTCCTTCACCGCATCCTCGAAGGCCTTGCGGAAGGCGGCGATGATGGGCGCGGGCGTGTCGGAAGGGATCACCGCCGGCTTCTGCCCCGCGAAGGCCGCGACCGAACAGGCGCGATAGGCCTGGTAGGGCAGGCCATCCGGCGCGCGGCCGTGCAGGGTGCGGTAGACCTCCTCGAAGGTCGGGATCTCGGGGAAGGAAGGGTCGCGCTGCACATTGCCCTGCGCGTCCGGCACCCCGTACGAGAACAGCGGCACGGCCGCGCCCGCGCGCACCATCGGCATCACCTGCGTGTTCCAGGCCGGCGTCGTCTGGTGGTCGGCATTGGCGTCGCCGCGCTCGACCGCAAGGCGCGCATCGCCGCGCCCGCGCATCCCGAACACGTAGCGCGCATTCAGCCCGAGCAGGTGCAGCGCCAGGATCGCCACGATGTCGAGGCCGGTCGCGCCCTGGCTCGGGAAGACCAGCTCCTTGCCGCGCAGTTCCGCCACCTGGTCGGTGCGGCTGATCCCGAGGCGCGAGGAGACGTAGAGCACGCCCCCGGTGGGCGAGACGATCAGCGGCGTCCACTTCGCGTAGTCGTAGCGCACGCGCCTGTCGCCGAGCAGGAAGGGCAGGTGCGTGGAGGCCGAGGGGCCGAAGATCGCCGAGCCGTCCGGGCGCGCGCGCTGGGCGAAGTCGTTCGCGCCGATGATCGAGCCGCCGCCCGGGACGTTGCGGACGATGACGGTGGGCTGGCCCGGCAGGTGGCGGGCGAGGAAGGGCGAGAGGAAGCGCGCCCAGACATCGCTGCCGCCGGCCTCGGCGAAGGGGATGACGAATTCGATGGTGCGGCCGGCGAAGTTCGCCTGGGCCTGCGCCGTCAGCGGTGCGGTGGCGCCGATGGCGGCGGCGCCCAGAAGGGCGCGCCGGGACAGGATGGGCATGGTTGTTCCTCCCTCTTCGGCTCGGCCGGCCGGTTCAGAACCGCACGTTGTGGTTGTTCGCGAGGAAGTTGCGCGCCCATTCGCGCGCCTCGGGCGTGATGGTGGTCGCGACCTCGTAGACGCGCTGCACGTTGTCGCCCACCGCCTGCTCGTAGTCGCCGAGCACCTCGCCCTTGCGCGCCTGCAGTTCGGGATCGGCGACCGCCTGCTCGAAGGCGCGGCGGTAGGCGGCGACGATCTCGGGCGGCGTGCGCGGCGGCAGCATCGCCGGCTTCTGCGCCGCGAAGCCCGAGCCGAAGAAGGCGAAATAGGCATCGTATTCGACGCCCGAGGGCTTGCGGCCGTGCATCATCTCGTAGGCTTCGACGAAATGCGGCAGGTCGGGGAAGGTCGGGTCGCGCGCCACATTGCCCTGGGCATCGAGCACGCCCCAGGAGAACAGCGGCACCACGTTGCCCGCCTGGATCATCGGCCGCACCTGCGTGAGGAAGGCCGAGGAGGTCTGGTAGTCGATCGTCGCCTCGCCGCGTTCGAGCGCGAGCCGTCCCTCGCCGCGGCCGCGCATGCCGAAGACGTGGCGCACCTTGAGACCGAGCAGGTTGAAGGCGAGCATCGGCACGAGGTCGAGCGAGGTCGCGCCCTGGCTGCCATAGACCAGCTCGGTCTCCCGCACCTTGCCCAGTTCGCCGGCATTGGCGACGTTGAAGCGGGCGGGGATGTAGACGACGCCGCCGGTCGGCGAGACGAGCACCGGCGGCATGGTGCGGAAATCGTAGCGCACGCGCCGGTCGCCGAGCAGGAAGGGGAACTGCGTCGAGCCCGAGGTGCCGATGAAGGTGGAACCGTCGGGCCGCGCGCGCTGGTAGAAGTCGTTGGTGCCGGTGATCGAGCCGCCGCCGGGGACGTTGCGGATGATCACCGTCGGCCGCCCGGGCAGGTACTTGGCGAGATAGGGCGCCATGAACCGCGCCCAGACGTCGCTGCCGCCGCCTTCGGCGAAGGGGATCACCCATTCGATGGTGCGGCCCGCGAAATCCGTCGCGCGCTGCGCGACCGCGGGGGCGGCGAGCAGGGCGGCGGAACCGGCGAACAGGCTGCGGCGGCTGACGAGCGACATTCTTGCGACCTCCCAGGACGAGCGAGCCTGTTACGCGACAAGCGGGGCCTCGCGCAACGCCCGCCGCGCATGGCGCGCCGGTGCGGCGGCGCGGTAGGATGCGCCCATGCCCGTCACCACCCGCACCGTCCGCCCCCAGGACGGCGATACCCGGCTCGACCGCTGGTTCCATCGCCACTACCCGATGCTCACGCAGGGTGCGCTGCAGAAGATGCTGCGCACCGGCCAGATCCGCGTGGACGGCAAGCGCGCCGAGGCGAGCACGCGCCTGCTCGCCGGCCAGCAGGTGCGCGTGCCGCCCATGCCGGCCGCGCCCGCGCCCAGGGCCGAGCCGAAGCCGGTGGATGCGCGCGAGGCGGCGGCGCTCGAACGGCTGGTGCTCTATCGCGACGATTCCGTCATCGCGCTCGACAAGCCGCAGGGCATGCCGGTGCAGGGCGGGCCGGGCATCGCGAAGCATCTCGACGGGATGCTCGATGCGCTGCGATTCGGGGCGGAGGACCGCCCGCGCCTGGTGCACCGGCTCGACCGCGACACGACCGGGGTGCTGCTGCTGGCGCGCACCCCGGCCGCCGCGTCGCGCCTCGCCGCCGCCTTCCGCGGGCGCGATGCCGAGAAGACCTACTGGGCCGTGGTGGTCGGCCGGCCGCACCCGCTGGAAGGGCGGATCGACATGGCGCTGGGCCGGCAGCGCGGGGCGGGCGGCGAGCGCACGGTGCCCTCCGATGCGAAGGACGCGGCGCGCGCGGTCACGCTCTATCGCGTCCTCGATTCGGCGCAGAAGCGCGCCGCCCTGCTCGAACTCACGCCGCTGACCGGGCGGACGCACCAGTTGCGCGTGCATTGCGCCGCCGCGCTGGGCTGCCCGATCCTCGGCGACGGCAAGTATGGCGGCGCGGCGGCGCATCCCGAGGGTTTCGGCGACCGCACCCTGCACCTGCACGCCCGCGCGCTGCGCATCCCGCACCCCGAGGGCGGGGTGCTGGAACTCGCCGCGCCGCTGCCGCCCCACATGAAGGAGACCTTCGCCTTCCTCGGCTTCGACCGGCCGCGCACGCCGCCCTGCCGGCGGGTGCGCTGAGATGGCGATGCCGCGCGCGGTGAAATGGGGCCTCGCGGGCCTGGGCGGCGTCCTGCTGCTGGCCATCCTCGCCCTCGCCGGGCTGACGCTGGCGCTGAACGCGGGCGCGCTGACGCCGCGGCTGCTCGCGGCCATCGAGCAGGCGACGGGGCGCGCGGCGGGCCTCGGCGCCGTGTCGCTGCGCCCCGGCCTGACGCCGCGCCTCGCGGTGGATGGCGCGACGCTCGCCAACCTGCCGGGCGGCTCGCAGCCCGAGATGGCGCGCATCCGCCGCATGGAGGCGAGCCTCGCGCTGCTGCCCCTGCTGCGCGGGGAGGTCGCCTTCCGCCGCATCGTGATCGAGGGCGCGGAGATCCTGCTCGAACGCACGGCGCAGGGCGTGCCGAACTGGGTGCTGCGGCCCGCCGCCACCGATCCCGCCCCCGGGGGCGTCGCGGGTGCGCCGCCGCCGCCGCGCCCGGCAAGGCGCGTGGCGATCGGGGAGGTGGTGCTGGCGGACAGCCGCCTGATGCTGCCCGATCCGCGTCTCGGCGCCGTGGCGGTGGAGCGGATGCGCGTGACCGGCCTCGGTTCGGCGGGACCGCTCGCCTTCGCCGGCAGCCTTGCGCTGCATGGCGTGAGCCTCGCGGTGGAGGGCGAGGCGTCGCAGACCGAACCGCGCGCGCGCGGCACGCTGACGGCCGGGCGCAACCGCATCGGCTTCGAGGGCGGGATCGGCGCGGCGACGCGCATCGAGGCGGCGATCCCTGAGCCCGAGACGCTGCGCCCGCTGCTCGCCGGCCTCGCGCCCGGCATGGGCTGGCCGGCGGCGCTGCCGCCCCTCGAGGGCCGGCTCGATCTCGCGGCAGACATGGCGCCGCAGGCGGCGGCGCTGCGCATCGGCGCGATGGATCTCGGCGCGGTCGCGCCCGGCCTCGCGCTGAGCGCGCTCAGCGTGGCGATGCCCGCGCCGGACCGGGAGGCGGAGATCGCGCTGGAAGGCGCGCGCGGCGGCGTCGGGTTCCGCGCGGTGCTCGGCCTCGATCCGCCGGCCGCACTGCTGGCGCCCGAGGGGGGCGCGCCGCTCGCCCTGGCGTTGCGGGCGGAGGCGGGCGCGGCGCGGCTCGAGGCGACGGGGCGCCTCGCGCGGCCGCGCGCGGGCGAGGGTCTGGCGCTCGACATCCGCGCCAGCCTGCCGGATGCGGCGGTGCTCGCGCCGCTGCTGCCCGGCCTGCCCGCCCTGCGCGAGGCGAGCCTGAGCGCGCGGGTGGCGATGGAGGGCGGCCCGGCGCGCGGCATCGCGGTGTCGCCCTTCGCCATCGCCTCGCCCATGCTGGCCGCCGAGGGCGCGCTGACGCTGACGCCCGGCACGCCCTTCGGCGTGACGGGGCGCCTCGCGGTGGCGCGGGCGGATCTCGATGCGCTGCGGCCGCAGGCCGCGCCGGCGGCCGCGCCGCCCGCTCCGCCGCCGGCCGGCCCGGCGCCGCCTGCCGCCGAGCGCCGCCTGATCCCGGACATGCCCTTGCCGCTCGCCGCCGCGCGCGCCTGGCGGGGGCGCGTCGAGGTGAGCGCCGGCGAGATCGTCTCGGGCGGCGCCGCCTGGCGCGACCTCGCCGCCGTGATCGCGGCCCGGGACGGCGTGCTGGAGGTGCAGCCCTTCGCGCTCGCCACCCCGGGCGGCGTGCTGCGCGGGCAGGCTCGGCTCGATGCGCGGGCCGAGCCGCCGGCGGTCGCACTGGCGCTGCGCAGCGAGGGGCGCGGGCTCGACCTCGGCGCGCTGCGGCGCGCGATGGGGGAGGCGCCGAGCCTCGAAGGCCGCGCCGAGATCCGCCTCGACCTCTCAGGCCATGGGGCGGGCACGCGCGCGGTGGCGGCGACGCTGGCGGGGGAGGCCGGGCTGGCGATGGTGGAGGGGCGGCTCGCCCCGGCAGGCCTCGCGCGGCTCGGGCCGGAGCTGGTGGCGCTGCTGCTGCCCGGCGCGCCGCGGGAGGGGCTGGCGCTGCGCTGCCTCGCCCTGCGCCTCGACGCCGCGGACGGCGTGGCGCGGAGCCGTGCGCTGCTGCTCGAGACCTCGGCCGGGCGCATCGAGGGGACGGCCGCGCTCGACCTGCGCGACGAGGGCCTCGCGGCGCGGCTGGTGCCCGATGTGACGCTGTTCGGCGTGACCGTGCGCGCGCCGGTCGGGGTGGGCGGCACGCTCGCCGCGCCGCGGGTCGGCGTGGATGCCGGGCGGGCGCTCGGCCAGGCGGCGCGGGATGCGGCGGCGAACCGCCTCGGCCTCGACCGCGGCGGGCCGGCGGGCGGGGATTGCGCGGCGCAGCTCCGGCTCGCGCGCTTCGGCGCGGAGGGGCCGCTGCCCGCAGCACCCGCACCGGCGGCCGCCCCGGCCCCCGTGCCCGGCGTGCCGCGCGAGTTGCAGGGGCCGGCCCAGGATGTGCTGCGCGGCCTGGGCGGCATCCTGGGCGGCGGGCGCCGTTAGCGGTATCGGGGCGCGCATGAAGCGTTTCTGGGACCATGCCGTGGCCGTCACCCGCCCCGAGGGCGGCCATGCCGTGCTGCTCGACGGCAGGCCGCTGCGCCTGCCCGGCGGCGCGCGGCTCGCCACGCGCTCGGCGCCGCTGGCCGAGGCGATCGCCGCCGAGTGGCAGGCGGCGGGCGAACGCAAGGGCGGCGAGATGACGATGGAGCAGGTGCCGCTGACACGCCTGCTCGGCACCGCGCAGGAGCGCGTCGCGGCGGACCCCGCGCCGGTGATCGAGGGGCTGGCGCGATACGCGGAGACCGACCTGCTCTGCTACCGCGGCGACGACCCGCGCCTTGCCGCGCTGCAGGCGCGCGAGTGGCAGCCGCTGCTCGACTGGGCGGCGGCGGCCCATGGCGCGCCGCTGACGGTCACGGCGGGGCTGATGCCGGTCGCGCAGCCGCCGGCGAGCCTCGCGGCGCTGCGCGCGGCGGTGGCGGCCCATGCGGCGGAGGAACTCGCCGCGCTCGGCCTCGCCGTGCCGGCGCTGGGCAGCCTCGTTCTCGGCCTCGCGCTGTCGGCCGGGCGGCTCGAGGCGGCCGAGGCGCATCGCCTCGCCGTGCTGGACGAGACCTTCCAGGAGGAACGCTGGGGCGCGGACGAGCAGGCGCTGGCCCGCCGCGCGCGGATGGCGGCCGATGTCGCGCTCGCCGAACGCTTCCTCGCGCTGCTGCGCGCATGACGGCGCGGCGGGTGCTCATCGAGGGCCGCGTGCAGGGCGTGGGCTATCGCGACTGGATGGTGCGCGAGGCGCGGCGGCTCGGCGTCTCGGGCTGGGTGCGGAACCGCGCCGATGGGCGGGTCGAGGCGCTGGTGGCGGGCGATGCGGCGGCGGTGGCGGCGCTGCTGGCCGCCTGCCGGCGCGGGCCGCCGCTCGCGCGCGTGGAGGCGCTGCGCGAGGAGGCGGCGGATCCCCCGGCGGAGGAGGGCTTCCGGCGCCTGCCGGGCGGCTGATGCCCGGCGGGCGAAAGGCCAACCCCTTCGCCTGCCGGCATGCGCCGTGCCGCTCAGGCCGCGACCGGCACCACGCTGGTCCAGCCATGCGGGTCGTTGGTGCGCCCGTACTGGATGCCGGTGATGGCGTCGTAGAGGCGCTGCGTGATCTCGCCCGTCTCGCCGTTGTTGATCAGGATGTCCTCGCCCTTGTAGCCGAGCGTGCCGACGGGCGAGACGACGGCGGCGGTGCCGGTGCCCCACATCTCGCGCAGCGTGCCGCGGCGGCCGGCCTCCATCACCTCGTCGATGGTGATGGGGCGCTCGCTGACGGCGAGGCCCCAGTCGCGCATGAGCTGCAGCGCGGAGGCGCGCGTCACGCCGTCGAGGATGGTGCCGGCGAGCGGCGGCGTGATCACCTCGTCGCCGATGCGGACCATGATGTTCATGGTGCCCACCTCGTCGAGATACTTGCGGTGCACGCCGTCGAGATACAGCACCTGGGTGTAGCCGGCCCTGGCGGCATCCTGCTGGCCGGCGAGGGACTGGGCGTAGTTGGCGGCGGTCTTGGCCTCCCCCGTGCCGCCGCGCACGGCGCGCACATGCGTGTCGGAGGCGAGGATGCGGACCGGCTTCACCCCTTCCTTGTAGTAGGAGCCCACCGGCGAGAGGATGAGGAAGTAGAGCAGGCTGTGCGCCGGATGCACGCCGAGCATGACGTCGGTCGCGATGATCGTCGGCCGCAGGTAGAGCGAGGTGCCCGGCTTGCGCGGCACCCAGTCCGCATCGAGCCCGACCAGCGCGTCGAAGGAGGCGCGGATGATGTCCACCGGCAGTTCCGGCATGCACATGATCCGCGCCGAGCGGTTGAACCTCTCGGCATGCCGGTCCGCGCGGAAGAGGCGGATCTGCCCGTCATCGCCGCGGAATGCCTTGAGGCCGTCGAAGATGGCCTGGCCGTAGTGCAGCACCGAGGTGGCCGGGTCGAGGCTCAGCGGCCCGTAGGGCTCGATGCGCGGGTTGTGCCAGCCCTTCCCCTCCTCGTAGTTCATCAGGAACATGTGGTCGGTCATGACCTTGCCGAAGGCGAGCGCGTCGTCCGCCGGCTTCTGCTTCGGCGCGCTGGTGCGCGTGGTGGGGAAAGGGCCCATGTTGCGTGTCCTTCCGGGTTGTCCTGCGCCGCATCCGAGGCGGCCGAACGAAACATTCTTGCTTTGACCGGCTGCAGTTTGGAATGACACGACGGATCGGTCAATGATACTGACCCAAGAGCAATGCGAGGGCTGAACATGGCAGCCAAGACCGCCGCGCAGATCGCCGAGACGCCCGAGCGCAGCCCGCTGCCCGCCGGGCGCAACCTCCTGTTCCTGCGCGAGGAGGAACTGCGCCTCGCGCAGGACCTGCTGTTCTTCGGCTACCGCGACTTCACCGCGGGCGCGGACGAGATCCTCGCCGAGCTCGGCATGGGGCGCGCGCATCACCGGGTGCTGCACTTCGTCGGGCGCCGGCCGGGCATCACGGTGGGCGAGCTGCTCGGCATCCTCGGCATCACCAAGCAGAGCCTCGGCCGCGTGCTGCAGCCGCTCGTCGAGGAAGGCTACGTGACCCAGACGCCGGGCCGGGCCGATCGCCGCCAGCGCCTGCTGACGCTCACGCCCAAGGGTGCTGCGCTGGAGCGGCGGCTGTTCGAGCGGCAGCGCGAGACGGTGATGCGCGCCTATCGCGAGGCGGGGCCCGTCGCCGTCGAGGGCTTCCGCCGCGTCATGCGCGGGCTGATGGGCGAGGAGGCCCGCGCCGCCTGCGACCGTCTGGGCGAGCGGGACCCCGGGCGATGAACGGCGGCGCGGAGACCGCCCATCTGCTGGTCGTGGACGACGACGCGCGCCTGCGCGACCTGCTGCAGCGCTTCCTGACCAAGCAGGGCTTCCGCGTGACCGCCGTGGCCGACGCCGCAGCGGCCCGCCGCGCCATCGCGGCGATGATGTTCGACCTGATGGTGCTCGACGTGATGATGCCGGGGGAATCGGGGCTTTCGCTGGCGGAGTCGCTGCGGCGGGACGGCAACGAGGTGCCCATCCTGATGCTGACCGCGCGCGGCGCGCCCGAGGACCGCATCGCCGGCTTCGAGCACGGGGTGGACGACTACCTGGCGAAACCCTTCGACCCGCGCGAGCTTGCGCTGCGCATCCGCACCATCCTGCGGCGCGCCGCACCCGCGCCCTCGGCCCAGGCGCTGCCGGCCGCGCCGGTGCAGCTCGGCACGCGCTGGTTCGACGTGGAGCGCGCCGAGCTGCGCGGCCCCGAGGGCATCGTGCGGCTCACGGGCGGCGAAGCGGCGCTGCTCCAGGCGCTCGCGCGCCACCCGGGCGAGGTGCTGAGCCGCGAGGAGATCGCCGCCGCGCTCGGCACGCCGGAGGCCGGCGAACGCGCGATCGACGTGCAGGTCACCCGGCTGCGCCGGAAGGTCGAGGCGGACCCGCGCGAGCCGCGCTTCATCCAGACGGTGCGGCACCGGGGCTATGTGCTGAGGCCGGGGCCGTGAGGCGGGAGAAGGGAACGCGTCCGCCCGCGCGCGCCTCGGCCTTCCGCGGTCGCCCGGGCGCGGCGCATGCCGCTGCGTCGGCGTGCCGCAGATGAACCCGCTGCGCCGCATCGTGCCGCGCGGCCTGCTCGGGCGGGCGCTGCTCATCATCCTGGTGCCGCTCGTGCTGTTGCAGGTGGTGGCGCTCTACATCTTCTACGGCAGCCATCTCGACGTCATCTCGCGCCGGCTGGCCGGCGCGGTGGCGGGCGATGTCGCGATGGTGGTCGAGCTGCTCGGGCGCAACCCGCGCCAGGAGGACCGCGGCTGGATCTTCCGCGAGGCGGCATGGCGGCTCGACCTCTCGCTCGCCTTCGAGCAGGGCGCGGTGCTGGGCCCGGCGGCAAACCGCCGCGCCTCCCTGCCGCTGCTGCCGCTGGAGGAGGACCTCGATGCGGCGATGCGCGAGCGCGTGCGCCTGCCCTTCGACACCGACTGGCAGTCCGACCCGCGCAGCGTGATCATCCGCGTCCAGCTCCCCGACGGCGTGCTGCACGTGGAGGCGGCGCGCAAGCGGCTGTTCACCGGCACGCTCTATCTCTTCGTGATCTGGGTGGTGGGTTCCTCCGCGCTGCTCTTCGGCGTCGCGGCGCTGTTCATGAAGAACCAGGTGCGCGCCGTCCGTCGCCTTGCCGAGGCGGCGGAAGCCTTCGGCCGCGGGCGCGACCTCGGCCCCATGAAGCCCGAAGGCGCTGCGGAGGCGCGGCAGGCCGCGCTCGCCTTCAACTCCATGCAGAGCCGCATCCGCCGCTTCGTGGAGAGCCGGACGGAGATGCTCGCCGGCATCAGCCACGACCTGCGCACGCCGCTGACCCGGCTGCGCCTCGGTCTCGCCATGCTGCCCGCGGCCGCGCAGGCCGAGGCGCAGGCGATGACGCAGGACGTCGAGGAGATGGACCGGCTGATCAGCGCCTACCTCGCCTTCGCGCGCGGGGAGGGGACGGAACAGGCCGCGCCGGCCGATCTCGCCGAGCTCGTGGAGGAAGTGGCCGCCAAGGCGCGGCGCGACGGGGCGCAGGTCGATCTCGCCGTGCCGGAGGAGCCGGTGATCGCGCCGGTGCGCGCCGATGCGCTTCGCCGCTGCCTCGGCAACCTGCTCGACAATGCCCGCAAGCACGCGCGGCGCATCGCCGTGGCGCTGACGCGCGTGCCGCGCCCGGATGCCGCCGGCGCCTGGGCGATGGTCACGGTGGACGACGACGGCCCCGGCATCCCCGAGGAAAGCCGCGAGGAGGCGTTCCGGCCCTTCGCCACCTTCTCCGCCGGCGGCACGGGGCTTGGCCTTGCCATCGCGCGCGACATCGCGCGCGCGCATGGGGGCGACATCGTGCTGGAGGACAGCCCTCTCGGCGGGTTGCGGGCGCGGGTGCGGCTGCCTGTCTGACATCCGGCGGCCTTTGGCCCCGGGCACCGGCCCTTGGCTTCCCGCGCGGGCCCCGCCAGCCCGCGCGCCGGCATGGCGCGGCGGCGCGCGCTCAGCGCTTCGCGGGGGCGAGTTCGGCCTCGAGTTCGCGGATGCGGGCCTGCAGCGTCGTGCGCATCGAGCGCGAGGCGTGCGGCTTGAGACCGGCGAGCGTGTCCTTCAGTTCGCGCAGCAGGCGCTCCTTCTCGGCGCGGCTGCGCTGGATGGGGCGCGCGTCGGAGAACTGGCCTTCACGGCTTCGCATGATGGAACCTCGATGTCGTGTGGTCGCGGCCCGTCGCCGTGCAACGGCGCGGGCCCGGCGGGGCTTTTCCCGCCGGGCCCGCCTAGAGTGGTGATGCGCGGCTCAGATGTCGAGCATCAGCCGGCGCGGATCCTCGATGCTCTCCTTCACGCGCACGAGGAAGGAGACGGCTTCCTTCCCGTCCACGATGCGGTGGTCGTAGGAGAGCGCGATGTACATCATCGGCCGGATCTCGACCTTGCCGCCGATCGCCATCGGGCGGTCCTGGATCTTGTGCATGCCGAGGATGCCGGACTGCGGCGGGTTGAGGATCGGCGTGGACATCAGCGAGCCGTAGATGCCGCCATTGGTGATGGTGAAGGAGCCGCCGGCGAGCTCCTCGAGCTTCAGCGCACCGTCGCGGGCCTTCCTGCCGAAGGCGCCGATCGCCTTCTCGATCTCGGCGAAGGAAAGGGTGTCGGCGTTGCGCAGCACGGGCACCACGAGGCCGGAGGGGCCGCCCACCGCGATGCCCATGTGCACGAAGTTCTTGTAGACGATCTCGTCGCCGTCGATCTCGGCGTTGACCGCGGGGAACTCCTTCAGCGCGGCGACGCAGGCCTTCACGAAGAAGGACATGAAGCCGAGGCGGACGCCGTGCTTCTTCTCGAACACGTCCTTGTACTCGGCGCGCAGCGCCATCGCGGCACCCATGTCCACCTCGTTGAAGGTGGTGAGCATGGCCGCCGTGTTCTGCGCTTCCTTGAGGCGGCGGGCGATGGTCGCGCGCAGGCGCGTCATCTTCACCCGCTCCTCCCCGGCCTCGAGCGCGCGCGGCGCCCTGGGCGCGGCCGGCGTGGCGGCGGCGGGGGCCGGACGGGCGAGGAAGTCGAGCACGTCGCCCTTGGTGATGCGGCCGTCCTTGCCGGTGCCGGCGCCGATCGCGGCGGCGGTCGCGCCGGTCTCGGCCATCAGCTTGGCGGCGGCGGGCAGCGGGGCATGGGCGCCGGGCACGGCCACCGGGCCATGGACGGCGCGCGGCGTCTCGACATGCGGGATGGCGGGCGCGGCGGCGGCGGGCTGCGGCGCGGGCTTGGCGGCGGCCGCGGAGCCGGCGGCGATGGAGCCGAGCACGGCGCCCGGCGCGACCTCCGTGCCCTCGGCCGCGGCGATCGCCTCCAGCACGCCGGCGGCGGGGGCGTTCACCTCCACCGTCACCTTGTCGGTCTCGAGTTCCACGAGCGGCTCGTCCGCCGCCACCGCCTCCCCGACCTTCTTGAGCCAGCGCGCGACGGTCGCGGAGGAGACGCTCTCGCCGAGCGTGGGAACGAGGATGTCGGTCATGTCTGCCGTCCGTTGGTGCCGCCCCGCGTCACAGCCCGAGGGCCGCGCGCACCAGGGCTTCCTGCTGCTGCTGATGGATGCGGGCGAGGCCCGTGGCGGGGCTCGCCGCCTCTTCGCGGCCCACGAATTCGGGCCGCTTCGCCTTGATGTCGAGGGTGGCGAGCACCTTCTCGATGCGCCGGTCCATGAAGGTCCAGGCGCCCATGTTCTCGGGCTCCTCCTGGCACCAGACGACCTCGGCGTTGCGGTAGGGCGCGAGCGCCTTGGCGAGGCTGTTGCGCGGGAAGGGATACATCTGCTCGACGCGCACGATGGCGATGTCGGTGATGCCCTTCTCCCGCCGCTCGGCCAGCAGGTCGTAATAGACCTTGCCGGTGCAGAGCACGACGCGCTTCACCTGCTCCTCCGGCGCGATCGCGTCCGTCTCGGGGATGACGTAGCGGAAGGCGCTGCCGGGGCCGAACTCGGACAGGCTGCTGACCGCGAGCTTGTGGCGCAGCAGCGACTTCGGCGTCATCAGCACCAGCGGCTTGCGGTAGTTCGCCTTGAGCTGGCGGCGCAGCGCGTGGAAGTAGTTGGCCGGCGTCGTGAAGTTGCACACCCGCATGTTGCGCTCGGCGCAGAGCTGCAGGTAGCGCTCGAGCCGGGCGGAGGAATGCTCCGGCCCCTGGCCCTCGTAGCCGTGCGGCAGCAGCATCACGAGGCCCGACATGCGCAGCCACTTGGTCTCGCCGCTGCTGATGAACTGGTCGATGATGACCTGCGCGCCATTGGCGAAGTCGCCGAACTGGCCTTCCCACAGCACCAGCGTGTGCGGGTCCGCGAGCGAGTAGCCGTAATCGTAGCCGAGCACGCCGAACTCGGCGAGCAGCGAGTTGAACGCCTCGAACTTCGGCTGCCCCTCGCGGATGTTGTTGAGCGGGACGTATTCGGCCTGCGTCACCTGGTCGATCAGGTAGGCATGGCGGTGGGAGAAGGTGCCGCGCTGCACGTCCTCGCCCGAGAGGCGCACGCGGTGGCCTTCGAGCAGCAGCGTGCCGAAGGCGAGCGCCTCGCCGGTCGCCCAGTCGATGCCCTCGCCGCTCTCGATGGCCTGTTTCTTGGCCTCGAGCTGGCGGGCGATCTTGGGATTGATGTTGAAGCCCTCGGGAATGCGGCACAGCGCCGCGCCCACCTCGCGCAGCGTGTCGAGCGGCACGGCGGTGTCGTGCAGCTTCTCGACCTCCTCGCCGGCGGTGGCCGACTTCAGGCCGCTCCAGTGGCCTTCCAGCCAGTCGGCCTTGTTGGGCTTGAAGGACTGCGCGGCCTCGTAGGCCTCCTCGAGCTGGGCGTTGAAGGCGTCGTACATCGCCTTCGATTCCTCGGCCGGGACGCTGCCCTCGCGCGCGAGGCGCTCGGCATAGAGGGTGCGCGTGGTCCGCATCTCGCGGATGCGGTTGTACATGATGGGCTGGGTGAAGGCCGGCTCGTCGCTCTCGTTGTGGCCGTGGCGGCGGTAGCAGACGATGTCGAGCACCACGTCGGCGCCGAACTGCATGCGGAACTCGGCGGCCATGCGGGCGCAGAACACCACAGCCTCGGGGTCGTCGCCGTTCACGTGCAGGATCGGCGCCTGGATCGCCTTCGCGACATCGGTGCAGTAGAGGCCCGAATAGGCATGCGCCGCGACGGTGGTGAAGCCGATCTGGTTGTTGGTGACGATGTGGACCGTGCCGCCGGTGCGGTAGCCGATGAGCTGGCTCATCGCGAGCGTCTCATAGACCACGCCCTGCCCGGCGAAGGCGGCATCGCCATGCAGCAGGATGCCCATGACCGAGCGGCGCGCCTTGGTGTCGCCCGCCATGTCCTGGCGCGCGCGCACCTTGCCGACCACCACCGGGTCCACCGCCTCGAGGTGCGAGGGGTTCGGCTGCAGGGAGAGATGGACCATCTTCCCGCCGATCTCGACATCCACCGAGGTGCCGAGGTGGTACTTCACGTCCCCCGAGCCCTGCACGTCGTCCGGGTTCGCGCCCACGCCCTTGAACTCGGAGAAGACCTGCACGAAGGGCTTCTTCACGACGTTGACGAGCACATTGAGCCGCCCGCGATGGGCCATGCCGATCGCGATCTCGTTCACGCCGAGCGGGGCCGCCGTCTCGATCACCGCCTCGAGCGCGGGGATGGTGGATTCGCCGCCCTCGAGGCCGAAGCGCTTCGTGCCGACGAATTTGCGCGCGCAGAAGGCCTCGAACCCCTCCGCCTTCGTCAGGTCCGCAAGCAGCTCGCGCTTCGCCGCGGCGTCGAAGGCGGTGAGCCAGGGCGCGCCCTCGATGCGGCGCTGGATCCAGGATTTCTGCTCGGGATCCTGGATGTGCATGAACTCGACGCCGATCGAGCCGCAATAGGAGGCGCGGCAGATCGCGATGATCTCGCGCAGCGTCGCCGTCTCCTTCCCCAGCACCATGTCGAGGAAGATCGGCCGGTCCATGTCGGCCTCGGTGAAGCCGTAGGTCGCGGGGTCGAGCTCGGGGTGCGGCTTGGGCTTGGACAGGCCGAGCGGGTCGAGCTGCGCCTCGAGATGCCCGCGCACGCGGTAGGAGCGGATCAGCATCAGCGCGCGCAGGCTGTCGAGCACGGCGCGGCGCGTGGCCTCGGCGTCGCCCGCGGCGGCTGCGGCCTTGGCACCCTTGGCCGGGGCGGCGGGCTTCTCGGGCTCGGGGCCGAAGGCGCCGCGGATGCGCGGGGCCCAGGAGGCGCCAGTCGCGTCGGTCAGCACCGCCCGCGCCTCGTCGTTCAGCGCGGCGAAGAGCTCGGCCATGGAGGGGTCCACGCTGTCCGGCTTCTCGGCCCAGCGGGCGTAGAGATCCGCGAGGTAGGCGGCATTCGCGCCGGTCATCGCGGTGGCGAGGACGTCAACTCCAGCCATTGCTTCTCTCCGTGCCGGCGGGCGGCGCCGCCGGGGGTCGCGTTCGTGTCGTCTCGGATGCGGGTCGCCGCCGACCCTCGTCCCAGGATGCGGCGGCGGCGCTTAACATAGGGCGGATGGCATCGGTATGGCAGGGCCTTCGCCCCGCCGCGGCATCACCCCTTCAGGGCCCGCACCATGGTCGAGCCGAGCGCCGAGGGGCTGTCCGCGACATGGATGCCGGCCGACTTCATGGCCTCCATCTTGGCCGCAGCGGTGTCCCTGCCGCCCGAGATCACCGCCCCCGCATGGCCCATGCGCCGGCCCGGCGGCGCGGTGGCGCCGGCGATGAAGCCCACCACCGGCTTGTTCGGCTTGCCGGGGGCGAAGTTCTCCTTGCGGAGATACTCGGCCGCGAGGATCTCGGACTGGCCGCCGATCTCGCCGATCATGACGATGGACTTGGTTTCCTCGTCCTTCAGGAACAGCTCCAGCACGTCGATGAAGTCCATCCCCTTCACCGGGTCGCCGCCGATGCCGACGCAGGTGGACTGGCCGAGCCCCGCGGCCGAGGTCTGGGCCACCGCCTCGTAGGTCAGCGTGCCGGAGCGCGAGACCACGCCGACCGAGCCGCGCTTGTGGATGTGGCCCGGCATGATGCCGATCTTGCATTCGTCGGGCGTGATCACCCCCGGGCAGTTCGGCCCGACCAGGATGGACTTCGACCCGCTGAGCGCACGCTTGACCTTCACCATGTCGAGCACCGGGATGCCCTCCGTGATGCAGATGATCAGCGGCACCTCGGCGTCGATCGCTTCCAGGATCGCATCCGCCGCGAAGGGAGCGGGGACATAGATGACGGAAGCGTTCGCCTGGGTCTTGGCCACGCACTCGGCCACCGTGTCGAAGACCGGCAGGTTGAGCTCCGGATGCATCGTGCCGCCCTTGCCGGGCGTGGTGCCGCCGACATAGGTCGAGCCGTAGGCGATGCCCTGGCTGGCATGGAAGGTGCCCTGGGCGCCGGTGAAGCCCTGGGTCATGACGCGGGTGTTGCGGTTGACCAGAACGGCCATGGCTCAGGCCCCCTTCACGGCGGCGACAACCTTCTGGGCGGCGTCGGCCAGGTTGTCGGCGGGGATGATGGCAAGTCCGCTCTCGGCCAGGATCTTCTTGCCGAGGTCCACGTTGGTCCCTTCGAGCCGCACGACCAGCGGCACCTTGAGGTGCAGCGTCCTGGTCGCCGCCACGATGCCTTCGGCGATCATGTCGCACTTGGCGATGCCGCCGAAGATGTTGACCAGGATCGCCTTCACGTTCGGGTCGGAGGTGATGATGCGGAACGCCTCGGTCACGCGCGCGGCGTTCGCGGTGCCGCCCACGTCGAGGAAGTTCGCCGGGCTGCTGCCGTAGAGCTTGATGATGTCCATCGTCGCCATGGCGAGGCCCGCGCCGTTCACCATGCAGCCGATCTCCCCGTCGAGCGCGACGTAGTTCAGGTCGTGCTTCGTGGCGTCGAGCTCCTTCGGATCCATCTCGGACTCGTCGCGCAGCGCCTCGAGGTCCTTGTGGCGGAACAGCGCGTTGTCGTCGAAGGAGACCTTGGCATCGAGCGCGACGATCTCCCCCGCGCCGGTGACGACCAGCGGGTTGATCTCGACGATCATGCAGTCGAGCTCGTGGTAGGCGCGGTAGAGCGCGGTGACGAACCGCGTGAAGGAGGCGACCTGATTGCCCGTCAGGCCCAGCCCGAAGGCGAGCTTGCGGCAATGGAAGCCCGACAGGCCCGAGGCCGGGTCCACGGCGACCTTCAGGATCTTGTCGGGGTGGTGCTCGGCCACCTCCTCGATCTCCATGCCCCCTTCGGTCGAGGCCATGATCGTCAGGCGCGAGGTGTCGCGGTCCACCAGCAGGCCGAGATAGAGCTCGCGCTTGATGTCGCAGCCGTCCTCGACATAGACGCGGGAGACGACCTTGCCGTGCTCGCCGGTCTGCTTGGTGACGAGCGTCTTGCCGATCATCGCCTCGGCGGCGGCCTTCACGTCCTCGATCGACCTGACGACGCGCACGCCGCCCTTGCCGTTCGGATCCTCCTTGAAGCGGCCGGCGCCGCGGCCGCCCGCATGGATCTGGGACTTCACGACATAGACCGGGCCGGGCAGGTTCCGCGCGGCCGCGACCGCCTCCTCCGCGGTCCAGGCCACATGGCCGTCGAGCACCGCGACGCCGTAGCGGCGCAGCAGCTCCTTCGCCTGGTATTCGTGGATGTTCATCCCGGGATGTCCCTCGGCCTGACAGGAAAAGGGCCCGGCCTTGCCGCCGGGCCCGGGCGGGTCAGCCCACCAGCTTCTTCGACGCCTCGATCAACTCGCGCACCGCGCCGCAGGACTTCTCGAAGGCGGCCTTCTCGGCCGCGTTGAGCTCGATCTCGACGATCCGCTCGACGCCGCCCGCGCCGATCACCACCGGCACGCCGACATAGAGGTCCTTGATGCCGTACTGGCCGGTCAGCCAGGCGGCGCAGGGCAGGACGCGCTTCTTGTCCTTGAGGTAGGACTCCGCCATCGCGATGGCCGAGGCTGCCGGCGCATAGAAGGCCGAACCCTTCTCGAGCAGCTTCACGATCTCGCCGCCGCCATTGGCGGTGCGGTTCACGATCGCGTCCACCTTCTCCTGCGTCGTCCAGCCCATCTTCACGAGATCGGGCACCGGGATGCCGGCCACGGTGGAGTAGCGGGTCAGCGGCACCATGGTGTCGCCGTGGCCGCCGAGCACGAAGGCGGTCACGTCCTCGACCGAGACGTTGAACTCCTGCGCGAGGAAGAGGCGGAAGCGCGCCGAATCGAGCACGCCGGCCATGCCCACCACCTTGTTCGCGGGCAGGCCCGACTTCTCGCGGAACACCCACACCATCGCATCGAGCGGGTTGGTGATGACGATGACGAAGGCGTTCGGGCAATGCTGCTTCACGCCCTCGGCCACCTGGGCGATGACGCCGGCATTCTTGGAGACGAGGTCATCGCGGCTCATGCCCGGCATGCGCGGGAAGCCGGCGGTGATGATGACCACGTCCGAGCCCGCGATGGCGCTGTAGTCGCCCGAGCCGACCATGTGGCTGTCGAACCCGTCCACCGGCCCGGACTGCATGATGTCGAGCGCCTTGCCCGCGGCGACGCCGGGGAACACGTCGAACAGCACGACGTCGCCGAGCTCCTTGAGCCCGATCAGGTGGGCGAGCGTGCCGCCGATGTTGCCGGCGCCGATCAGCGCGATCTTCTTGCGGGCCATGACAAGTCCTCAAGGCAAGGGTGCGGTGCGAAAAAGCGCCGCTTCCTAGCCCGTGGCCCGCGCCGCGGCAAGGCGGCGGGCGGCACTCCGCCGCCCCCGGGGCGCGTCAGAGCGGCATGCAGCGGACGATGTCGGTGTGCCCGTTCGCGAGCGTCGCCATGGTGCCCACCGGGCAGGAGCGTGCCTGCGCGTTGGTCGCCGGGGCGAGGCCCGCCTGCCAGGACACCTGGCGCGGGCCGGCCTGGCGGCAGTTGCGGCCCCGGCACTGCGCCGCCGCCTGGCGGGTGCCACTGCGCGCGGCGGCCTGAGTGCGGTTGCCGGCCTGCGCGGCCGCCTGGGTCCGCCCGCCGGCGCGCGCGGCGGTCTGGCGCGCCGTCCCGGGCCGCGTCGCCGCCTGCCGCGCCGGGGCGCTGCGGGTGGCGGCGGCGCGCTGCGCCGGGCGCGGGGTGCTCGCCTCGCGGGCCGGCGCGGCGGCACGGCGGGCGGCGGTGGCGCGCGTCTGCTGCGCCGCGGCCCGGCTGGCCGGCTGCGCCGAGGCCGCGGAGGCATTGCGCGCCTGCTCGGGGCGGCGCTGCGCCTCGGCGGGGCTCGCGGTCTGGAAGGCGGCGAAGACGACCAGCAGGGCAGCCCAGACGTAGCGCATCGCGATCAGCCTCTCGATTCGTTTCCGCGTGTTTCGGCCGAAGGGTTTAACGGCCACCGGACGCATCGCCAAGAGGCGATGCAGCCTGGAGTCGTTGCGATTCCGGCGATTCCACCGCCGCGCGAAGCTGGCTAGCCTCCGCCCGATGTCCCTCGCCGACCAACCGATTCCCCCCTGGCCCGGGCCGGGCCGGCCGCGGTTTCGCGCGGCCTTCATGGAGGCGGTGGAGGCCGCGGCGGCGCGCGCGGACTGGGCGGCCGTCACCGCTGCGCTGCGCGAGGTTCCGCCGCGCCAGATGCCGCTGCCGTTGGTCTCGACCTTCCTCGCCGCGGCGCTGCGCGACGACCGGCCCGATACCCTGCGCGCCGCCGTCCTGGCGGCGGTGGAGGCCGACATCCCGCCGGCGCGGCGGGCGCGGCTGGCCTGGCGCCTCGCCTTCGCGCACCGGCCGGACGAGGCCTGGCTGGTGCTGCACGCCGACCCGGCGGCGATGGCCGATGCGGCGGCCTATCCGACCATCGTGCAGCTCCTGGGCCGGATCGCGCGCGCGCCCGAAGCCCGGGCGGAGCTGCGCGCGAGCGCGGGCGCGCTGGCGCGGCGCTATGCCAACCGCGCCACCGCCGCGCCCGTGCCGGCGCCGCATGCCTTCGCGGAGGGCCCGCTCGCACCGCATCCCGGGCCGGGCGCGGCGCGCATCCTCGCCGCGCCGGGGGTGCCCGCGGTGGTGATCGAGGCCTACCGCGCGGCGATCGGCGGCTTCGAGGCCGCGCTCGCCACCCGCGCGCCGCCCGATGTCGTCGAGTTCCGCGACGTCTTCGTCAACCGCCTGGGCCAGGTCTGGCTGGCCAATGGGCAGGTGGTGCTCGACCAGGGCCAGGCGGTGCCGGAGGCCTCGCGCGCCGCCATGCCGGGCGCGCCTTCGGTCGCCGAGGCCGCGCTGGCGGCCGAGACGCACAACAGCATCTACCACTGGCTCGCGGACTGGCTGCCCTCGCTCGCCTGGCGCTTCGAGCCGGGCGCGCCGGACATCCCCGTGGTGGTGCGCGACGACGCGGCGGGCTTCGTGCTCGAGAGCCTGCGCCTCGCCGGCGGGGCGGCGCTGCCCGTCCTGCCCGCGGGGGACGCGCTGCGCGTCGGGCGGCTGTTCCTCGGCAGTTTCGGGGCGGGCAGCATCGCCCCGCTCGGCGCGCATCGCCGGCTGCTCGAGACCTTGCGCGCGGCGGTGGATGCCGCGCCGGAGCCGCCCGGCGGGCCGGCGCGGCGGCTCTACATCTCGCGGCGCGACAGCGCCAAGCGGCGGCTCGGCAACGAGGAGGCGGTGGAGGCGGCGCTCGCCGCGCGGGGCTTCCGCGCCGTGACCTTCACCGGCATGCCCTATGCCGCGCAGGCGCGGCTGGTGCGCGGGGCGGAGGCGATCGCGGCGCCGCATGGCGGCGGGCTCGCGCATCTGCTGCTGGCGCGGCCGGGCACCGCGGTGTTCGAGATCATGCCCGGCACCGTGGCGGGGGCGCAGCTGACCACCTGCATGGCCCGGCTGTCGCGGCTGATGGGCCTTAGGCACCTCGTCTGGCTCGAGGCGCTGAACCCGGTCACGGCGCGCTGGGCCGCCGGCCTGCCGGAGATGCTGCCCGCGCTCGATGCCTTCCTGCGCGGGGAGGGGCCGCCCATGCCGGCGGACGGCGTCGGAGGCTGATGCCCGGCGGACGAAGCCCCGCCCTCGGGCCGCCGGGTGTCAGGTGAGGTGCGGCAGGGCGAGGTAGTCCTGGCTCTGCATCTCCATCAGGCGGGAGGCGGTGCGCTCGAACATCGCCGCGTTCTCGCCGCGCTCGTAGAGGCGGTCCGGGTGGTCCTCCGCGCTCGCCACCAGCTTCACCCGGTGCTCGTAGAGCGCGTCAATCAGGGTGATGAAGCGGCGCGCCTTGTCGAAGTTCTCGGGGCCGAGGCGCGGGATGCCGTCGATCACCAGCGTGTGGAAATGCGTCGCGACGGCGAGGTAGTCGGCCGGGCCGAGCGGCTTGCCGCAGATGTCGTCGAACTCGAAGCGGGCGACGCCGCGCGCGGCCTGCGGCACCTCCACCGCGCGGCCGAGCAGCGTCAGTTTCGTCGGCTTGGCGGGCGTGTCGCCGGTCAGCTCGGCGAAGGCGGCATCGAGGGCGCGCTCGGCCCGGCCGTCGGGCGGGACGTGCCAGGTGGGCAGGCCGCGGATGCGTTCGCGCCGGTAGTCGCGCGCGGATTCCAGCACCAGCACCTCGATCCGCTTCTTGATCAGCGCGATGAAGGGCAGGAAGGCGTCGCGGCCGGGCTTGCCCTTGAACAGGTCGTCGGGCGCGGTGTTCGAGGTCGCGACCACCACCACGCCGCGGGCGAAGAGCGCCTCGAACAGCCGGCCGAGGATCATGGCGTCGGCGATGTCGTGGACCTGGAACTCGTCGAAGCAGAGCAGGGCCGCCTCGGCGACGATGGAATCCGCGAGCGGGGGGATCGGGTCCGCGGTGTCGCCGTGCTGCTGCTTCCAGGCATGGATGCGGCGATGCGCCTGCTGCATGAACTGGTGGAAGTGCAGGCGCTTCTTCCGCGGCACCTCGGCGCTGGCGAAGAACAGGTCCATCAGCATGGACTTGCCGCGCCCGACCTCGCCCACGAGGTAGAGGCCGAGCGGCGCGCCCTCCGGCGCCTCCTCCACAGGCTTGCGGCGGAGGAAGCGGGAGAGGAAGCCGCCGGTCTCGGGCGGCTCGGCCTTGGGGTCGTAGCCGCGGGTGCGGCGCCAGAGATCCTGCAGCTTCTCCGCGGCGAGTTCCTGCGCGGGGTCGCGCGCGATCAGCCCCGCGGCGATGCGCGCGCGCAGGGCGGGCAGCGGGCCGTCGGACGGCGCTGAGAGGGACGGGCCGGGCGGCGCGGCGTCCGGGGGCGGTGTCATGGAGGCGGTGATTAGACCGCGCCATGGGAGGCGACAACCGAGCGGAGGGCGGGCCTGCCTTGCGCCCGCGGCCGCGGCGCCACCGGCGCCGGCCCCGGTCCGACACGCTCGCTCGTCCGGCTGAAGATGGCCGCCGAACCGTGCGGCGCAGGCTCTCGCCTCAGGGCAGGGCGGCAGGGCGACGGGCCAGGGCGGCGGAGGAAGCCGCCCGCCATGCCCTGGACGCGCCGCCCGTCCCGTCGGAGGCTCCGCCCGGATGGAAACGCTTCTGGCCCGCCTCCCCGAGTCGGGCGCCTTTCTCGGCATCATGCTCGCCGCCCTGCTGGGCGGCCTGTCGCGCGGCTTCTCGGGCTTCGGCGCGGCGCTGGTCTTCGTGCCGCTGGCCTCGGCCGCGGTGGGCCCGCGCGCGGCGGTGCCGGTGCTGGCGCTGCTCGAATGCGTCTCCTGCCTCGTCTTCCTGCCCAATGCCTGGCGGCACGCGCAGCGGCGCGAGGTCGCGGTGATGGCGGGCGGCGCCGTCTGCGCGGTGCCGATCGGCACGCTGATCCTCGCCCACAGCGACCCCGTCGCGCTGCGCTGGGGGCTGACGGGGCTGGTGCTGCTGGCGGTCGCCGTGCTCGCCTCGGGCTGGCGCTACCGCGGGCGGGGCTCGGCGCCGCTGACGCTCGGCGTCGGCGCGGCGGGCGGGCTGATGAGCGGGACGGCGATGCTGGGCGGCGTGCCGCCGGCCGTCTGGTGGCTCGGGCGTTCCGCGCCGGCGGTGATCGTGCGGGCCAACATGAACCTCTACTTCGCCATCCTGACGGCGGCGGTGACGGCAGCCCTGGCCTGGCGCGGGCTGATCGGCTGGGACAGCGCGTGGCTCGCGCTGGCGGCGGGGCCGACCTACGCCCTGGCGCTGTGGGGCGGGACGCGGCTCTTCGGCCTTGCCAGCGAGCGGACCTTCCGCCGCGCCGGCTACGCGCTGATCCTCGGCGCGGCGGTGCTCGGGATGCCGCTGTGGGATCCGCTCACGGGCCGATGACGCGCGCGCCGGCCATGATGGCGCGCATCCGCTCCGTGCTGGTCGCACCGGCGGCGACGGCGGCGATGGCCTGCTCCTCCGCCGCGCGGACGGCGGCAAGGCGTTCGAGCACCGCCTCGGCCCGGTCGCGCGGCACGATCACGACGCCATCGGCGTCGCCCACCACGATGTCGCCCGGCCGGACATGCTGGCCGCCGAGCGTGATGGGCGCGCCCACCACACCCGGGCCGTTGGCGGCGGGCGAGGCCGGGATGATGCCGGCGGCGAAGAGCGGCAATCCGGTGGCGACGATCCCCGCCCGGTCGCGCGCCAGCCCGTCGGTGACAAAGGCGGCCACGCCCTTGTTGCGCAACATGCCCGCGACGAGGTCGCCGACCACCGCCGTGCCCGCATAGGCGTCGTTGGCGACGACGATGACATCGCCGGGCTCGGCCTCCCACAGCGCGCCATAGACGCCGACGACATCGGCCGGATAGGCGAGCGCGGTCAGGGCCGGGCCGGCGAAGGCGGCATTGGCCGGGTCCATGGGCTTGATGCGGTGGTCGAGGGCGCCGCGGCCATCCATGGCATCGACCAGATGCGAGGTCTGCGCGCCGCGGAAGGCCTCGACCAGCGCGCGGCCGGGGCGGCGATGGCCGCGATGGATGGTGATCAGCGGCGGGTTGTCGAGCATGGCGCGTCCTCCGGCGGATGGCCGGGATGCTCGCGCGCGGGATGCGGCGCGTCCAGGCGGGGCCGCGCCCTGGCGAAGGCGTTGCGGGCCGCCCGCGGGCGCTCAGCGCCGCAGCAGCACCGCGGCTGCGAGGAGTTGCAGCGCGAGCGCCGCGGCGCCGACCGTCCAGTCCCCGGCGAGGTCGCGCATCAGCCCGAACAGCCCTGGCGCGAAGGCATAGAAGGCCTGGTTCACCGCGGTCAGCGCCGCGACCACCGCGCCGACCTGCGCGGGCGGCCATTCCGCCTGCGCGATCAGCATGGGCAGGGAGAGCAGGTTGCCGAGGCCGAGGCCGAACAGCACGCAGGCCGCCAGGTAGAGCCAGGCCGAGTCGCCGCCCGCGGCGAGCAGCGCCACCGAGCCCGCCGCCTGCACGAGGAAGTTCAGCACGCCGGCCACCCGCCGGTCCGCCCCGGGCGGCAGCAGCCAGCCCACCGCGGTGCGGCCGAGCACCGCGCAGATGGTCGCGAGGCTGAGCGCCCAGCCCGCCCCGCGCGGCCCGAGCGCCGGCGCCATCAGCGAGAAGACCTGCGAAAGCAGCCCCATCTGCGCCACCATGCCGATGGCGAAGGCGGCCGAGAGGCTGCGGAAGGCCGGCTGCGACCACAGCGCGCCGGGCCGCGGCGGCTGCGCGCGCGGGGCGGGGGGGGCGGCGGCGCCGTCCGGATGCAGGCCCATCGCCGCCGGGCTGGTCCCGAAATAGCGCCGCGCGAGCGGCCACAGCGCGAGGATGCCGAGGAGGCCGATCAGCCCCGCCGCGGGGGCGAATCCGAGCCAGGCGATCATCGCCGCCCAGAGGGGCACGAACAGGATCCCGCCCATCGAGGCGCCGTTGAAGGCCATGGCCAGCGCCGCCGGGCGACGGGCCTCGAACCAGGGCGAGATCAGCGCGTTGATCGCCGCGCCACTGGTCACCGCCCAGCCCGCGGCGGTCAGCAGCGCGGCGGGCAGCAGCGCCCAGGGCGCGGGCGCGAGCGCCCAGCCGAGCGCCCCGGCCGCGGCCAGCAGGATGCCCGCGCGGGTCACGGCGACGGGGCCGAAGCGCGCATGCAGGCGCGGCAGGCGCGTGACGAGGGCGGCGCTGGCCAGGAAATGCACGGTGATGGCGCCCGAGACGAGGCCGACCGACCAGCCCCGCCCCTCGGCCAGCGCATGCAGCCAGACCCCGGGGCCGTAGAAGCCGATGCCCCAGGCGAAGCTGGCCAGCGCGAAGGCCGCGGCGACCACGCGCCAGCCGAAGAAGCGGTCCGCCATCGCCGGCCAGCATGGCACGCCGCGCGGTGCGGGGAAGGGTGGCCGCGCGCGGATTCTGCCGCCCGGTCGGTTGCGGTGCGGCATACCCTGTGTTAAGCGCCCGCCCGCCGCCGGGGGGAGCCCTCGCGCGGCCTTGTCCTATGCCGTTGCCCACGCCGAGAACAGGACCGGGACCCGCTCGTGGCCGCTGCCGAGACCATCCAGACCGCCTCCTCCGCCCCGAACCCGGTCGGTGCGCCCGCCCGCTACGCCCATGCGCTGCTCGGCCTCGCCGATGACCGGCGCAAGGACGATCCCGGGGCGCTCGACCGCATCGCCGCCGATCTCGAGGCGCTGTTCGGCCTCTGGCGGGACGACAAGTCCTTCCGCGACTTCATCGCCGACCCGCGGCTCGACGGCGCCAAGCAGCGCGCCGGGGCCTTCGCCATCCTCGAGCGGGCCGGGATCGGGACCGAGGTGCGCAACCTCGTCGGCGTGATGATCACCAACCGGCGCCTCGCGGCGCTGCCCGCCGTGGCGCAGGCCTTCGGCGCGCTGCTCGCGGAGCGCCGCGGCCAGCAGACGGCCGAGGTGACCACCGCGCATCCGCTGACCGAGACGCAGCGCGCGCAGATCGTCGCGCGGCTGACCGAGGCGGGCTATTCCAACGTGCGGCTGGCCGAGCAGGTCGACGCATCCATCCTGGGCGGGCTGATCGTGCGGATCGGTTCCCGCCTCTACGACAACAGCATCAAGTCCAAGCTGCAGCGCCTGCAGTACGCGATGAAAGGGGCCGCCTGACCATGGATATCCGTCCTGCCGAGATCTCGGAAATCCTGAAGGCGCAGATCGCCGGCTTCGACGCCGACGCGAACGTGGCCGAGGTCGGCACCGTGCTGACCGTGGGCGACGGCGTGGCGCGCGTCTATGGCCTGCAGAACGTGATGGCCGGCGAGCTGGTGGAGTTCCCCGGCGCGGGCATCCGCGGCATGGCGCTGAACCTCGAGGCGGACAATGTCGGCGTCGTGATCTTCGGCGACGACAAGAACATCCGCGAGGGCGACACCGTCTCCCGCACGCAGTCCATCGTGGACGTGCCGGTGGGCAAGGGCCTTCTCGGCCGCGTGGTGGACGCGCTCGGCAACCCGATCGACGGCAAGGGGCCGCTGACCGACGTGACGCGCGCCCGCGTCGAGGTGAAGGCGCCCGGCATCATCCCGCGCAAGTCCGTGCATGAGCCGATGCAGACCGGCATCAAGGCGATCGACAGCCTGATCCCGATCGGCCGCGGCCAGCGCGAGCTGATCATCGGCGACCGCCAGACCGGCAAGACGGCGGTGATCGTGGACACGATCATCAACCAGAAGCCGATCAACGCCTCCGGCGACGAGAAGCAGAAGCTCTACTGCATCTACGTCGCGGTCGGGCAGAAGCGCTCGACCGTCGCGCAGCTGGTCAAGACGCTCGAGGAGCAGGGCGCGCTGGAATACTCGATCATCGTCGCGGCGACGGCCTCCGACCCGGCGCCGATGCAGTTCCTCGCCCCCTATTCGGGCTGCGCGATGGGCGAGTTCTTCCGCGACAACGGCATGCACGCGGTGATCTTCTACGACGACCTCTCCAAGCAGGCCGTCGCCTACCGCCAGATGTCGCTGCTGCTGCGCCGCCCGCCGGGGCGCGAGGCCTATCCGGGCGACGTGTTCTACCTGCACTCGCGCCTGCTCGAGCGCGCGGCGAAGATGAACGACGATTTCGGCGCGGGCTCGCTGACGGCGCTGCCTGTGATCGAGACGCAGGCGGGCGACGTCTCGGCCTATATCCCGACCAACGTCATCTCCATCACCGACGGGCAGATCTTCCTGGAGACGGAGCTCTTCTACAAGGGCATCCGGCCGGCGGTGAATGTCGGCATTTCGGTCTCCCGCGTCGGTTCGGCGGCGCAGATCAAGGCGATGAAGCAGGTCGCCGGCCGCATCAAGCTCGAGCTCGCGCAGTACCGCGAGATGGCGGCCTTCGCGCAGTTCGCCTCCGACCTCGACGCGACGACGCAAGCGCTGCTCGCCCGCGGCGCGCGCCTGACGGAGCTGCTGAAGCAGCCGCAGTTCAAGCCGGTGCCGGTCGAGGAGCAGGTGGTGGCGATCTTCGCCGGCACGCGCGGCTACCTCGACCGCATCCAGGTGAGCCAGGTGGGCGAGTTCGAGCGCCGGCTGCTCGCCGACATCAAGACGCGCGAGCCCGGGATCCTCGAGGCGATCCGTACCGACCGCGAGATCAAGAAGGAGACCGAGGCGAAGCTGGTCGCCTTCCTCGACGGCTTCGCCAAGTCCTTCGGCTGAGCGGGGAAGGCGCGGAGAGCGAGCCATGCCCAGCCTGAAGAGCCTGCGCAACCGGATCAACAGCGTGAAATCCACGCGCAAGATCACGCAGGCCATGAAGATGGTGGCCGCGGCGAAGCTGCGCCGCGCCCAGTCCCGCGCCGAGGCCGCGCGGCCCTATGCCGAGCGGATGGAGCGGATGCTCGCCTCGCTCGGCGCGGCGGTCGCGGGCCAGCCGGATGCGCCGCGCCTGCTGGTCGGCACCGGGTCGGACCAGGTGCATCTGCTCGTGGTCGTCTCCGGCGATCGCGGCCTCGCTGGCCCCTTCAACACGAATATCGGCCGCTTCGCGCGCCTGCGCATCCGCGAGCTGGAGGCGCAGGGCAAGACGGTCAAGCTGCTGACGCTCGGGCGCAAGGGCGCGGCGTTCCTCAAGCGCGAGTTCGCCTCCCGCTTCGTGGGCGAGATTTCCTACGCGAACAAGAAGGCCATCGGCTTCGAGGACGCGGCGGAGGTGGCGGCGCAGATCACCGCCATGCTGGAGAGGGGCGAGTTCGACGTCTGCTCGCTGCTCTACAACCGATTCAAGAGCGTCATCACCCAGACGCCCTCGGAGCAGAAGCTGATCCCGGCCGCCGTGCCGGAGACAGAGGAGGACAGCCTCGCCGGGCCGCAGGCGCTCTACGAATACGAGCCCTCGGAGGAGGAGATCCTCGCCTCGCTGCTGCCGCAGAACCTTGCCGTGCAGATCTATCGCGCGCTGCTCGAGACCACCGCCGGCTTCTTCGGAAGCCAGATGACGGCGATGGACAACGCGACGCGCAACGCGGGTGAGATGATCAACAAGCTCACTCTCAACTACAACCGCACCCGCCAGGCCAACATCACCAAGGAGCTGATCGAGATCATCTCCGGAGCGGAGGCTGTATGATGGCGCGTGCACCGAAGAAGAAGTCCGATGCCGCCGAGGCGGCGCCGATCGATCAGGGGATTTCCGCCGTGAAGAACAATGTCGGCAAGGTCACGCAGGTGCTCGGCGCCGTGGTGGACGTGCAGTTCCCGCAGGACCTGCCCGCCATCCTGAACGCGCTGCACTGCAAGGTCGAGGACCGCACGCTGGTGCTCGAGGTGGCGCAGCACCTCGGCGAGCGCACGGTGCGCTGCATCGCGATGGACACCACCGACGGCCTGGTGCGCGGGACCGAGGTGGTGGACACCGGCGCGGGCATCGCCGTGCCGGTGGGCCCCGCGACGCTCGGGCGCATCCTCAACGTCATCGGCGAGCCGATCGACGAGCGCGGCCCGGTGGCGGCCGAGAAGTACTACACCATCCACCGCGACGCCCCGGCCTTCGAGGAGCAGGCGACCGCGGCCGAGATCCTGGTCACCGGCATCAAGGTCATCGACCTGCTCGCCCCTTACCTGAAGGGCGGCAAGATCGGCCTGTTCGGCGGCGCCGGCGTCGGCAAGACCGTGACCATCCAGGAGCTGATCAACAACGTCGCCAAGGCGCATGGCGGCGTCTCGGTCTTCGCCGGCGTGGGCGAGCGGACGCGCGAGGGCAACGACCTCTACCACGAGATGGTCGATGCCGGCGTCATCAAGCTCGGCGAGGGCACGACCGAGGGTTCCAAGGTGGCCCTGGTGTATGGCCAGATGAACGAGCCGCCCGGCGCTCGCGCGCGCGTCGCGCTCTCGGGCCTGTCCATCGCGGAATACTTCCGCGACGAGCAGGGCCAGGACGTGCTCTTCTTCATCGACAACATCTTCCGCTTCACCCAGGCGGGCGCGGAGGTGTCGGCGCTGCTGGGGCGCATCCCCTCGGCGGTGGGCTATCAGCCGACGCTCGCCACCGACATGGGCGCGCTGCAGGAGCGCATCACGTCCACGAAGAAGGGCTCGATCACGTCCGTGCAGGCGATCTACGTGCCGGCGGACGACCTGACCGACCCGGCGCCGGCGACCTCCTTCGCGCACCTCGACGCCACCACGGTGCTCAACCGCTCGATCGCCGAGCTCGGCATCTTCCCGGCGGTGGACCCGCTCGACTCGACGAGCCGCGCGATGGACCCGCGCATCGTCGGCGAGGAGCACTACAACACCGCGCGCGAGGTGCAGAAGATCCTGCAGACCTACAAGTCGCTGCAGGACATCATCGCCATCCTGGGCATGGACGAGCTGAGCGAAGAGGACAAGCTGATCGTGGCGCGCGCGCGCAAGATCCAGCGCTTCCTCTCCCAGCCCTTCCACGTGGCCGAGGTCTTCACCGGCACGCCCGGCGTCTTCGTGAAGCTCGAGGACACGATCCGGTCCTTCGCCGCGATCTGCAAGGGTGAGTACGACCACCTCCCCGAAGCCGCCTTCTACATGGTCGGCACCATCGAGGAGGCGGTGAAGAAGGCCGAGGGCCTCAAGGCCGCGGCCTGATCCGGCCAGCCCCTCGGCCGCGGCGGCTGCCGCCGGCGGGCAGGAGGGGCGGGCCGAGCGGGCGGTATCGGCCCGGGCAGGCTCGGTGTCCGTCGTGGCGTGCCTTGGCGCGCATGGGGCGCCGGGCGTGAATGCTGTATGGCGGGGGCGCGGCGCGCCTCCCGTGATGTCGTAGGGGTTTGCACGGATGGCCACCTTCCAGCTCGAATTCGTCTCCCCCGAGAAGCTGCTGCTCTCGCGCCCCGTGGAGATGGCCGTGATCCCCGCCGCCGAGGGCGAGATGGGCATCCTGCCCGGCCATGCGCCGATGATCGTGGCGCTGCGCGGCGGCGTGATCTCCGTGCGCGAGAACGGGCAGGAGACGGAGAAGCTGTTCGTCGCCGCCGGCTTCGCCGAGATCACGCCGGGCCGGGTGACCATCCTCGCGGAGGAGGCGACGCCGGTCGCGCAACTCTCCCGCGCCGATGCCGAGGCGCGCATCGCCGCCTGCGAGAAGGCGCTGGCAGAGGCGCAGGACGCGGCGCCGGAGAAGCGCGAGGCCGCGATGGCGCGGCTGCTCTCGGCGCGCGCGATGCTCGAGGCCGCGCAGGCGGCCTGAGCCGGCGCGGCCTCAGCCGCGCTCCCACCGCTGGTTCACCGTGAAGCCGTAGGCGGGCGCCCCGAACCTGCCGAAGTTGCGCCGGTTCCTCAGCGCCATGTCGCGGCCGAGGCTCAAATCCCTGCGCCAGACATCGATGTACACCGCCGCCTCGTTCCAGTGCGCGGGCTCGTTGACCGGGGTGTTCCAGTCGCGGTTCAGGACGCAGAAGGTGTGGTCGCCATCGGCGTAGCTCATCTTCTCGATGGGCCCCTCCACGCGGTGCTTCATGAGCCAGACGATGACGGCCGCCGTCACCTCGGCGCAGTTGCCGCAGCCCGCCTGGCCGGTCAATTCCGCGAGCAGGAAGAGACGGTCTATCTCTTCCGTGACGCCGTCCGCCTCGACCTTCGCCTCGTAGTCCTTCCGGAGCTGGGCGACGCAGATGCCCGCGACGCCGGTTCCGTCCCCGAAGAAGCTCGGCGTCGGGATGCCGACACCGCCGATATAGGTCGTTCCGTGCCAGTTGTGCGGATTCGTGGCGTCGTTGCCGGCGCCGAGCGGCGTCCTGGCGACGACGTGATCATAGGCGCCCCGGCCGATGTCCAGGGCCCGTTCCTTCGACAGAAGCTTCAACGAGGTTCTCCGGCAGTTGATTGGCAGCGGCGCGCCGGCCCCCGACGAGGGGCGGCCACCGCCGCTGCGCCCCAAGATTGCCACCGAAGCATGCCGAAGGTTAGGAAGAGGTTCAGCGTCACAGCCGCCCGGGACAACGACCGATGAAGCACTGGCATATCGACGAGGTGGCCTGGCACCGGTTCGACCCTTCCAGGCTCGATCCCGAGGTCGTTCCGCTGGTCAAGGCCGCCGCCATGGTGGAGCGCAACGCGGCCGACTACGTCACCTACCTCACGCGCGTGTTCCACGACGACCCCGATTTCCGCGCCGCCGCCGAGCATTGGGGCGTGGAGGAGACGCAGCACGGGGACGCGCTCGGGCGCTGGGGCGAACTCGCGGACCCGTCCTGGAACTTCCTCGATGCCTTCGCCCGCTACCGCGCGGGATACAAGATCCAGCTCGACGCGGACGCCTCCATCCGCGGCTCGCGCAGCGGGGAGCTGATCGCGCGCTGCATGGTCGAGACGGGCACCTCCTCCTACTACACGGCGCTCGGCGACTCGACCGATGAGCCGGTGCTGAAGGAGATCTGCCGCCTCATCGCCGCGGATGAGTATCGGCACTTCAAGCTGTTCTACGACCATCTGAAGCGCTACCTCGCGCGGGAGAATCTCTCATTCACGCGCCGGCTGCGCGTCGCGCTCGGCCGCATCGGGGAGAGCGAGGACGACGAGCTCGCCTACGCCTTCCACTGCGGCAACGAGGATGCCTCGCTGCCCTACGACCATGACCGTTGCATCGCCGGCTACATGGGCCGCGCGATGGGCTTCTACCGCTTCCGCCACATCGAGCGCGGCATGGGCATGATCTTCAAGACGATCGGCCTCGAGCCGCGCGGGCGCATGGCGGACATCGCCGCCAAGGGCGCCTGGCGGCTGCTGCAATGGCGGCGCGACCGCTACCAGGCGGCGCTGCGGCGGGCTGCGAACGAGAACGCCGGCGCGCCGGCCAAGGCCGCCTGAGCGGCCGCGAAGCTTCCGGCCGAATGCCTCCTTCGCGGGGCGAAACGCCGGAAGCCCGCACCCGCCCCTGGCGGGATTCCGGGACTTCCGGCGCCTCCTTAGAAAAAATTCGGACGGACCCTGCATTTTTCGCTTTGCGTCGCAGGGCGGCGGGCGTATAGCCCCGCCCAGACGCAGTACGCACGTGCCTCTGGCCCCCGGCCCCACCGGCCAAAGGGTTTACGCAACGACGTCAAGCGTTCTGGCAACCCCGCCCGGGAGCCCGGGCGGCCCACTTTGGTCGCTGGTTCGTTCGACCGTTTCGTCAACCTGGGGCCGTCGCCTGGACAGGCGGCCCTCCGGAGCCTGGAGAAGTGCGGCGATGACCCCGAAGGTCGCCCAGTTCCTGCGCGAATGCGCGCCCGCCACGCCCTGCCTCGTCCTCGACGTGGACCGGGTGGCGGAGAACTACGCGCGCCTGCGGGCGGCGCTGCCGCTCGCGCGGATCTACTACGCCGTGAAGGCGAACCCGGCCGCCCCGATCCTCGCGCGCCTGACGGCGCTCGGCTCCGCCTTCGACGCCGCCTCCTTCGAGGAGGTCGAGGCCTGCCTCGCCGCAGGCGCGCGGCCGGATTCCATCTCCTACGGCAACACGGTCAAGAAGGCCTCGGCGATCGCGGCGGCGCACCGGGCCGGCGTGACCATGTTCGCCTTCGACAGCGAGCCGGAGCTGCTCAAGATCGCGAAGCACGCGCCGGGCGCGCGCGTCTATTGCCGCATCCTGGTCGAGAACAAGGGCGCGGAATGGCCGCTCAGCCGCAAGTTCGGCTGCGAGCTGGACATGGCGCGCGAGCTGATGGTCAAGGCGGGCGAGCTCGGCCTCGACCCCTACGGCATCTCCTTCCATGTCGGCAGCCAGCAGACCAGCACCGCCGCCTATGAGGGCGCGATCGCGCGCGTCGCGATGCTCTTCACCGACCTCAAGGAGGCGGGGGTGAAGCTGCGCATGGTCAATCTCGGCGGCGGCTATCCGGTGCGCTACCGGCAGGAGGTGCCGGGCATCGACGATTTCGGCGCCGCGATCATGGGCGCGATGACGCAGCATTTCGGCAACGACCTGCCCGAGATGGTGATCGAGCCGGGCCGCTTCCTGGTGGGCGATGCCGGAGTGGTGTCGAGCGAGGTCGTGCTTGTCTCCCGCAAGGGCAAGGACGATCCGGTGCGCTGGGTCTATCTCGACATCGGGCGCTTCGGCGGCCTCGCCGAGACCGAGGGCGAGGCGATCCGCTACGCCATCCGCACGCCGCATGACGGCGGCGCGGACGGCCCGGTGACCATCGCGGGCCCCACCTGCGATTCGGCCGATACCCTCTACGAGAAGTCCAACTACCGCCTGCCGCTCGCGCTGCGGGACGGGGACCGGGTGGAGTTGCTCGCCACCGGGGCCTATGTGACGACCTACGCGTCGCAGGGCTTCAACGGCTTCCAGCCGCTGGCGGAGCATTACATCTAGCCTGGGAACCAGGGCCGGCGCGCCTTTCGCGGCCGGCCTGCCCGGCCCGCCCTGTGCCGGCGCTGCGACCGGCACAGCCCGTGCTGCGCGCGAATTTGCGTTCCCTTCGGCCGATTGCCGGATAGGATGCGGCCATGGACAGCATTGACCGGAACATCCTGGTCGCGCTGCAGCACGACGGCGCCGCGGGGCTTGCCGAGCTCGCCAAGGTCGCGGGGCTTTCGGTCTCGGCGACCGCGGAGCGCGTGAAGCGGCTCGAGGAACGCGGCACCATCAAGGGCTGGCGCGCGGATCTCGATCCGGCCGCGGTCGGCTGCCCGCTCCTGGCATTCGTCTTCGTCGCGCTGCGCGCCGGCTCGGCCGAGCAGAAGTTCCGCGAGGCGCTGCTGCCGCTCGAACCCGTGCTCGAATGCCATGCCGTGAGCGGCGCCTGGGACTACCTCCTCAAGCTCCGCGTCGCCGACATCGCGGCGCTGGAAGCCTTCGTCACGGCGCAGATCCGCCGGCGCGCCGGCGTGGAGCGGACCGAGACGGTCCTTGCCCTCGCCACCGCGAAGGAGACGGCGATCCTGCCCGTCGCCGCGCCGGAGGAGGAGGAGGAGTGAGCCCGCCCCCCCGGCGCGCCAGGCCCGGGCGATGAGCCGCCGGCAGCTCGAGGTCACGCCCGATCTCGTGCTGCGTGCCTATGCCGCGGGTGTCTTCCCGATGGCCGAGAGCCGCGGCTCGGACCGGATGTACTGGCTCGACCCCGCGCTGCGCGGCGTGCTGCCGCTCGACGAGGGGTTCCACCTGCCGCGCCGGCTGAAGCGCACCGCGCTCTCGGCGCGGTTCGAGGTGACCTCCGACCGCGACTTCCCCGCCGTCATCCGCGGCTGCGCCGAGCCGGCGCCGGGCCGCACCGACACCTGGATCAACGACGAGATCGAATGGCTGTTCTGCGAACTGCACCGCCGCGGCCGCGCCCATTCGGTCGAGACCTGGATCGACGGGCGGCTCGTGGGCGGGCTCTATGGCGTCGCCCTCGGTGGCGCTTTCTTCGGGGAGAGCATGTTCTCCCGCGTCACCGACGCCTCGAAGGTGGCGCTGGTGCATCTGGTCGCGCGACTGAGGCTCTGCGGCTTCGTGCTCTGCGACACGCAGTTCCTGACCGCGCATCTCGCCCGCTTCGGCGCGGTCGAGATCCCGAAGGCCGAGTACAAGCGGCGGCTGGCCGATGCGCTGGAGAAGCCCGCGCGCTGGCATGCCGAACTCCCGCCCGGCTGGGTGGCCGACGAGATCCGTCGCCTGCGCCCGCCCGCGGGCGAGCGGCTCAGCGAATGAGGCCGGTCATCGGGCTCGACGCATCGGCCTGGTAGTTCCAGGGCATGCGCCCGGCGAGGAAGGCGTTGCGTCCCGCCTCCACCGCCGCCTTCATGGCGATCGCCATGCGCACCGGGTCCTTGGCGTGGGCAATGGCGGAGTTCAGCAGCACCGCGTCGCAGCCGAGCTCCATGGCGCGCGCCGCGTCCGAGGCGGTGCCGATCCCCGCATCCACCAGCACCGGCACCCGGCACTGCTTCTTGATGGCGTTGATCATGAAGGGGTTGGTCAGGCCGAGGCCCGAGCCGATCGGCGCGCCGAGCGGCATGATGGCCACACAGCCCATGTCCTCGAGCTTCTTCGCCGCCACCGGGTCGTCGGCGCAATAGACCATGACCTCGAAGCCGTCGGCGATCAGCGCCTTGGCGGCCTCGAGCGTGCCTTCCATGTCCGGGTAGAGGTAGGGCGGCGGGCCCAGGACCTCGAGCTTGACGAGGTTCCACCCGCCGGCCTCGCGCGCCAGGCGCAGGGTGCGCACCGCCTCGCTGGCGGTGTGGCAGCCGGCGGTGTTCGGCAGGTAGGTGTAGTCCTTGGGCGAGACGTAGTCCTGCAGCATCGGCGCCTTGGGGTCGGAGAGGTTCACCCGCCGCACCGCGACGGTGACGATCTCGGCCCCCGAGGCCGCGATGGCCGCGGCGGTCTCCTCGAGCGACTTGTAGCGGCCGGTGCCGACGATGAGGCGGGAGCGGAAGCGGCGGCCCGCGACCTCCCAGGTGTCGTCGCCGGCGGTCGCGGGGGTTCCGTCCATGTCTCAGCCTCCGCCGATGAAATGCACGATCTCGAGCCGGTCGCCGGGGGCGAGCGCCACCTCGGCGTAGGTGGACCGGGGCACGATCTCCTCGTTCCGCTCGACCGCGACCTTGCGCACATCGAGGCCGATGGCGGATAGCAGGGCGGCGACGGTCGCGCCCGGGGCGACCTCCCGGGCCTGTCCGTTCACGGTGATGGCGATGCGATCCGGCATGGCGGGGCGGAATGTGGCGAAGCGCGCGGGGGCCTGCAAGCCGGGCCGGGCGCATGGCTGCCCGGCCCCCGCTTGCCCCCGCGAAACCCCCCGTGCTAGCCCCTGCCACCCCTGAGAACCGGGACATGCCCGTGAACCCGCCCCTGATCGTGGTCCTGAACGGCCCCAACCTGAACATGCTCGGCGTGCGCGAGCCCGAGAAGTACGGGACCGCGACCCTCGACGACGTCGAGGCGCTCTGCGCCGAGGCGGCGGAGGAATTCGGCCTCGCGATCGATTTCCGGCAGACCAATTCCGAGGGCGAGCTCGTGACCTGGGTGCAGGAATGCCGCGGCCGCGCCGCCGGCATCATCATCAACCCGGCGGGCTACACCACCACCTCCATCGCGCTGCTCGATGCGCTGCTGCTGACCGAGCTGCCGGTGATCGAGGTGCACATCACGAACATCCACCGCCGGGAGGAGTTCCGGCACCACAGCTACGTCTCCAAGGCGGCGACCGGGGTGATCTGCGGGCTCGGCATCTCGGGCTATGCGCTCGCGATGCGCGCCATGGCGGAGCTCGTTGGAGAGGACGAGGATTGATGGGCAACTTCATCGAGTTCGACGCCGCGGCGATCCGCGAGCTGGCGCAGATCCTGCGCGAGACCGACCTGACCGAGATCGAGCTCGTGGACGGCGAGGCGCGGCTGCGCGTGGTGCGGCAGGCGATCGTCGCCGCCCCCGCGCCCGCCGCGACGCAGGTCACGGTCGCCGCGCCCGCCGCCGCGCCGGTCACCGTGACGACGGCCCAGCCCGCGATGGGCGAGGCGGTGGACGCCGACCACCCCGGCGCGGTCACGAGCCCGATGGTCGGCGTCGCCTATCTCTCGCCCGAGCCGGGCGCGCAGCCCTTCGTGACGGTCGGCGCGAAGGTGGTGCAGGGCCAGACGCTGCTGCTGATCGAGGCGATGAAGACCTTCAACCAGATCAAGGCGCCGCGCTCTGGCACGGTGACGCGCATCCTGGTCGAGAGCGGCATGCCCGTCGAGTACGGCGAGCCGCTGATGATCATCGAGTAAGATGTTCGGCAAGGTCCTGATCGCGAACCGGGGCGAGATCGCGCTCCGCGTCCATCGCGCCTGCCAGGAGATGGGCATCCGCACCGTCGCGGTGCATTCCACCGCGGACGCGACGGCGATGCATGTGCGCCTCGCGGACGAGAGCGTGTGCATCGGCCCGCCCAATGCGCGCGACTCCTACCTCAACATGGCCGCGATCCTCTCGGCGGCGACCATCACCGGAGCCGATGCGGTCCATCCGGGCTACGGCTTCCTCAGCGAGAATGCCCGCTTCGCCGAGATGGTCGAGGCGCATGGGCTGAAGTTCATCGGCCCCTCGCCCGAGCACATCCGCATGATGGGCGACAAGATCGCGGCCAAGAACGCGATGCGCAGCCTCGGCGTGCCGCTGGTGCCCGGCTCGCCCGGCGCGCTCGAGAGCTTCGAGGAGGCGCGCGCCATCGCCGAGCAGGTGAAGTTCCCCGTGCTCATCAAGGCGGCGGCGGGCGGCGGCGGGCGCGGCATGAAGGTCGCGCGCAGCGCCGAGGAACTCGAGGAGGCATGGCGCGTCGCGCGCGCCGAGGCCAAGGCCGCCTTCGGCGACGACAGCGTGTATCTGGAGAAGTATCTCGATCGCCCGCGGCACATCGAGCTGCAGGTGCTGGCAGACACGCACGGCAATGTCGTGCATTTCGGCGAGCGCGACTGCTCGCTCCAGCGCCGCCACCAGAAGCTGGTCGAGGAGGCGGGCAGCCCCGTGCTGAGCCAGGCCGACCGCGATGCGCTCGGCGCGCGCGTGACCGCCGCTCTGGCGCGGCTCGGCTACCGCAACGCCGGCACGCTGGAGTTCCTCTGGCAGGACGGGCAGTTCGCCTTCATCGAGATGAACACGCGCCTGCAGGTCGAGCATCCGGTGACCGAGATGGTCTGCGGCATCGACCTCGTGAAGGAGCAGATCCGCATCGCCGCGGGCGAGGCGCTCGGCTATGCGCAATCCGACATCCGCTTCAACGGCCACGCGATCGAGTGCCGCATCACCGCCGAGGATCCGGAGACCTTCGCGCCGAGCCCGGGCCGGGTGAACACCTACCACGCGCCGGGCGGGCTCGGCGTGCGCGTCGATAGCGCGCTCTATTCCGGCTACACCGTGCCGCCGCACTACGACAGCCTGGTGGCGAAGCTCGTGGTGCATGCGCCGACGCGCGCCGAGGCGATCGGGCGGATGCGGCGCGCCCTGGCCGAGATGGTGGTCGCCGGCATTCGCACGACCCTGCCGCTGCATCAGGCGGTGATGGAGCACCCCGAGTTCCAGGCCGGCGACTACACCATCCACTGGCTCGAGCGCTTCGTCGCCGCGCGCCAGGGCTAGGCCGGGGCACGCATCGGCCGCGCGCATGGGCTGGTTCTATCTCGCCGGCGCCGGGCTGTTCGAGGTCGGCTGGGCGGTCGGGCTGAAGTTCACCCACGGCTTCACGCGGCCGGTGCCGACCGTGCTGACGGTGCTCAGCATGATCGTCAGCCTCGGCCTGCTCGGCCTCGCGCTCAGGACGCTGCCGCTCGGCACGGCCTATGCGATCTGGACGGGCATCGGCACGATCGGCACCGTGGCGCTCGGCATCATCCTGTTCGGCGAGGCGGCGACCGCCTTTCGCCTGGCCTGCGTCGGGCTGATCCTGGCCGGCATTGTCGGGCTCAAACTCGCCACGCCGGGCTGAACGACGCCGTTGCGGCGCGCGGAGCCTTCGCCAAGCCTAGCGGCGGGCGGGTCGGGCTGCTAGCATCCCGCTCTGATTTGCTTCCCGGGGGGGCGCAGAATGAAGCCGCAGAGCCGTCGGCGTGGTATCGCCGTTTCTTCCGTCGCAGCCGCGGCGCTGGTCCTTGCCGCCGGCCAGGCCGTTGCGCAGACCGCGACCATCGCGGTGGGCGCGCCGGTTACCTCGCTCGATCCGCATTTCCACCAGCTCTCGCCGAACAACGCGGTCGCCGACACGGTGTTCGACCGGCTGGTCAACAACGACGTGAACCTGCGCAACATCCCCGGGCTCGCGACCGAATGGCGCGCCGTCGCGCCGACGGTGTGGGAGTTCAAGCTCCGCCCGAATGTGCGCTTCCACAACGGCAACGCCTTCACCGCGGATGACGTGGTCTTCACGCTGCAGCGGCTGCCGAACGTGCCGAACAGCCCCTCCTCCTTCGCCGCCTATTCGCGCCCGATCACGCGCATCGAGGTGGTGGACCCGCTGACCATCCGCTTCCACACCGCCCAGCCCTATCCGTTGCTGCCGCTCGACATGACGAATGTCCGCATCGTGGACAAGGAGACGGCGGAGAACGCGACGACCGCCGACTTCAACGACGTGCGCGCGGCCCAGGGGACCGGGCCCTATCGCATCGTCTCCCATCGCAACGGGGACCGCATCGAGTTCGAGCGCTGGGACGGCTACTGGGGCGAGCGCGCGCCCTTCCAGCGCGTCAGCTACCGAATGATCACCAACGATGCGGCGCGGACCGCGGCGCTGCGCGCCGGCGACGTGGACCTGATCGACCAGGTGCCGACATCGGATCTCGCGAACCTCCGCCGCAACCCGAACATCCGCATCGCGGAGATGGTGGGGCTGCGCCTGATCTTCCTCGGCCTCGACCACCTGCGGGCTGAGAACGAGAACTCGCCCTTCATCACCGACAATGACGGGCGGCCGCTCGGCCGCAACCCGCTGCGCGACCTTCGGGTGCGGCAGGCGCTCTCCATGGCGATCGACCGCAACGCCATCGTGGAGCGCGTGATGGAGGGCACGGCGGTGCCCGCCAACCAGTTCCTGCCCTCCGGCGTGTTCGGCCATGTCGGCGACCTGCCGCCCGTGCCCTTCGATCCCGACGGCGCGCGTCGCCTGCTGGCCGAGGCCGGCTACCCGAACGGGTTCCGCATCCAGCTCAACGGTCCCAACGACCGCTACATCAACGATGCGCGCATCATCCAGGCGGTGGGCCAGATGTGGACGCGCATCGGCGTCCGCACCGCCGTCGAGGCGCAGCCCTGGACCACCTTCGTCGGCCGCGCCGGGCGCCAGGAATACTCCGCCTTCCTGATCGGCTGGGGCTCGAACCCCGACGGCTCCCACCCGCTGCGCAACATCATCGCCACCTTCAACCGCGACCGCGGCTGGGGCGCTTCGAACCGCGGGCGGTATTCGAACCCGCAGGTGGACAGCCTGCTCGACCAGTCGCTCTCCGAGCTCGACACCGAGAAGCGCGAGCGGCTGATCGTGGATGCGATGCGCATCGCGATGCAGGATGTCGCGGTGGTGCCGCTGCACATCCAGACCAACATCTGGGCCACGCGGCGCGGCTTCGAATACACGGCGAGCGTGGATGAAGGCACGCTGGCCCAGCGCCTGCGTCCCGCTGCCCGCTAGGCGCGGGGGAACGAGGCGATGACCGTCTATCTCGTGCGGCGCCTGCTGCAGGCGCTGCTCGTCGTCTTCGCGATGTCGGTGATCGTCTTCGTCGGCGTCTATGCCATCGGCGACCCGGTCGAGATCCTGATCAGCCCGGACGCCGACCAGATCGAGCGCGAGCGCGCCGTGCAGTCGCTCGGCCTCGACCTGCCGCTTTGGCACCAGTACCTCGTTTTCCTCGGGAATGCGCTACAGGGCGACCTCGGGCGGTCCTTCGTCTTCAACGAACCCGCGCTGAAACTCATCCTGCAGCGCATGCCGGCCACGCTCGAACTCGCCTTCGGGGCGATGTTCATCTCGATCGTGGTGGGCCTGCCGCTCGGTCTCTATGCGGGGCTGAGGCCGAACTCGCCGGTCTCCAAGACCATCATGGCCGGCTCCATCCTGGGCTTCTCGCTGCCGACCTTCTGGGTCGGGCTGATGCTGATCATGGTCTTCGCGGTGCAGCTCGGCTGGCTGCCCTCGACCGGGCGGGGCGAGACGGCGACCTTCCTCGGCGTGCAGTGGTCCTTCCTGACACTGAACGGCCTCAGCCACATGGCGATGCCGGCGATCAACCTCGCGCTGTTCAAGATCAGCCTCGTGATTCGCCTCACCCGCGCCGGCGTGCGCGAGACGATGCTGATGGACTACGTGAAGTTCGCGCGCGCGAAGGGCCTGAGCCCCGCGCGCGTGACCTTCGTGCACGTGTTCAAGAACATCCTGATCCCCGTGGTGACCGTCGTCGGCCTGGAACTCGGCTCGACCATCGCCTTCTCGGTGGTGACGGAGAGCGTCTTCGCCTGGCCAGGCATGGGCAAGCTGATCATCGACAGCATCAACGTGCTCGATAGGCCGGTGATCGTCGCCTACCTCATGATCATCGTGCTGATGTTCATCACCATCAACCTGATCGTGGACCTGACCTACTCGCTGCTCGATCCGCGCGTGAGGCTGGAGGGCAAGGGCGCATGAGCGACGCCACGCTGAACGGGGCCGCCGCCGCCCCGCGGAAGGACCGGGTCGAGACGCCCTTCCGGCGCTTCGTCTCCGAGTTCATGGAATCGAGGATCGCGGTGCTCGGGCTGATCGTCTTCACGATCATCGCCTTCATCGCGATCTTCGCGCCCTGGATCGCGCCGCAGAACCCCTACGACCTCGCGCAGCTCGACATCATGGACGGGCGGATGGAGCCCGGCACGGTGGGCGGCGCGGGCTTCACCTTCTGGCTCGGCACCGACGACCAGGGCCGCGACATGCTCTCGGGCATCATGTACGGGCTCCGGATCTCGCTGACGGTCGGTGCGGGATCGGCGCTGATCGCCTGCATCGTCGGCGCCTCGCTCGGCCTTCTCGCCGCCTATGCCGGCGGGCGGACCGACAGCGTGATCATGCGCGTGGTGGACCTCCAGCTCTCCTTCCCCTCCATCCTCGTCGCGCTGATGATCCTCGCCTTCCTCGGCAAGGGCATCATGAACGTGGTCATCGCGCTGGTGATCGTGGAGTGGGCCTACTACGCCCGCACCGTCCGCGGCACCGCGCTCGTCGAGCGGCGGCGCGAATACATCGAGGCCGCGCAGTGCCTCGCGCTGCCGACGCGGCGCATCCTGTTCCGCCACCTGCTGCCGAACTGCCTGCCGCCGCTGATCGTCGTCGCCACCATGCAGGTGGCGCGCGCCATCGCGCTGGAGGCGACGCTCTCCTTCCTCGGCCTCGGCGTGCCGATCACCGAGCCCTCGCTCGGCCTGCTCATCGCCAACGGCTACGAGTACATGCTCTCGGGCAAGTACTGGATCTCCTTCTATCCGGGCATCGCGCTGCTGATCACCATCGTCTCCATCAACCTGGTGGGCGACCAGTTGCGTGACGTGCTCAACCCGCGACTGAAGAAGTGACCATGGCTGCTCCGACGCTCGAGGTCCGCAACCTGCGGACCCACTTCTTCACCCGCGCGGGCGTGGTCAAGGCGGTGGACGACGTCTCCTTCACCGTCGAACGCGGCAAGGTGCTGGGCCTTGTCGGCGAGTCCGGCTCGGGAAAGTCCGTCACCGGCTTCTCGATCATCGGGCTGGTGGACCCGCCGGGTCGCGTGGTGGGCGGGCAGATCCTGTTCCAGGGACGCGACCTCGCGCGCATCAGCGAGGAGGAGATGCGCGACCTGCGCGGCAACCGCATCGCGATGATCTTCCAGGACCCGATGATGACGCTCAATCCGGTCCTGCGCGTGGACACGCAGATGATCGAGACGGTGCTCGCGCACAAGAAGGTCTCGGCCGAGGAAGCCCGCCAGCGCGCGCGGGACACGCTCGGCATGGTCGGCATCCCCTCCCCGGATGAGCGGCTGAAATCCTATCCGCACCAGTTCTCCGGCGGCATGCGCCAGCGCGTGGCGATCGCCATCGCGCTGCTGCACGAGCCGGATCTGATCATCGCCGACGAGCCCACCACCGCGCTCGACGTCACCATCCAGGGCCAGATCCTGGCGGAGGTGCAGAAGCTCGCGGCCACCACCGGCACCTCGCTGATCTGGATCACCCACGACCTTTCGGTGGTCGCGGGCCTCGCGGACGACATCGCCGTGATGTATGCCGGCCGCATCGTCGAGAAGGGCGACGTCTCGGCCGTGCTCGACGCGCCGCTGCACCCCTACACCTCCGGGCTGATCGGCAGCGTCCCCTCGCGCAACAAGCGCGGCGAGCCGCTGCGCCAGATCCCGGGCATGACGCCATCGCTGCTGAACCTCCCGCCCGGCTGCGCCTTCCGTTCGCGCTGCCCGCGCGCGGCCGAGGCCTGCCTCGCCGAACCCGAGATCCGCGAACTGCTTCCCGGGCGGCAGGTGCGATGCTTCCATCCGCTCAGTGAAACCTCGGAGCAGGCGGCATGAGCGAGACCGCGACCGCGCGCCGCGCCGCGCTCGATGCCGGGGCCCCGATGGTGGAACTGCGCGGCATCTCCCGCCGCTTCGAGAAGAAGCTCGACTTCGCCGGCCGGATCGCGCAGCGCCTCGGCGCGCCGGTGCGCGAGGAGACGGTCCACGCGGTGGACAATGTGGACCTGACCATCCGCAAGGGGGAGGTTGTCGGGCTGGTCGGCGAGTCCGGCTGCGGCAAGTCCACGCTCGGGCGCATGGTCGCCGGCATCCTGCCGCCTTCGGACGGCACGATCCTGCGCGACGGGATTGACGTGCTCAGCCTCTCCGCCGCCGAGGCCCGGGAGATCAACCTGCGCACGCAGATGATCTTCCAGGATCCCTATGCCTCGCTGAACCCGCGCATGCGGGTCGCGGACATCGTGGGCGAGGCGCCGCTGGTCCATGGCCTCGTCACCCGCGCCGGCTACGACGCCTATGTGGACGAGCAGATGCGGCGCGCCGGCCTCGACCCCGCCTTCAAGCGGCGCTATCCGCACCAGTTCTCAGGCGGGCAGCGCCAGCGCATCGGCATCGCGCGCGCGCTTGCGGTCAAGCCTGACTTCATCGTCTGCGACGAGGCGGTGGCGGCGCTCGACGTCTCGATCCAGGCGCAGATCCTCAACCTCTTCATGCGGCTGCGGACCGAGCTCGACCTCACCTACCTCTTCATCAGCCACGATCTCGGCGTGGTGGAGCATCTCAGCGACCGGGTGGTGATCATGTATCTCGGCCGCGTGGTCGAGGAGGCGCCGGCCGAGACGGTCTTCGCCCGGCCCAACCACCCCTACACGCAGTCGCTGCTCGCCTCGGTTCCGCGCATCGAGAGCCGCAAGCGCGCCTTCTCGGTGGTGAAGGGGGAGATCCCCTCGCCGCTGAACCCGCCCTCGGGCTGCCATTTCCATCCGCGCTGCCCGCATGCGATGGAACGATGCAAGCTGGAGAAGCCGGTGCTGAAGGAAGTGGCGCCCGGCCAGCGCAGCGCCTGCCACCTGAACGACGCCGCGTGATGCGCGCGGCACTGCTCGTGCTGCTGGTCCTGCTCGGCGCGGCCTGCGCGCGCGATGCCCCGCGCGGGCCCTATGTCGGGGGCGGGATCGGCGCCAGCACGCGCTGAAGGCGGCATCCTCCTGCAATCCGGGCGGCACCCATGAACATCTTCCGCGCCATCCAGCAGGCGGATCCGGGCTTCGTCCCGGCCTGCATCTTCGACATCGGCGCCAATGTCGGCCAGACCCATGCGCAGGCGCGCTTCGTCTATCCGAAGGCGACGATCCACAGCTTCGAGCCGGTCACCGCCACCTTCGAGAAGCTGGCCGAGGCGCTCGCGCCCTATCCGCACTCCTTCGCCCATCGCCTGGCCTTCGCCGCGCGCCCCGGCCGCGCGCTGATGCAGGCGAGGCCCGGCGGCGTGATGAACCGCATCCTCGACGCGCCCCCGGCCAACAAGGCGATCCCGACCGAGGAGGTGGAGGTGGTGACCGGCGAGACATTCTGCGCGCGCCATTCCATCGCCGAGATCGGCATCCTCAAGGTGGATACCGAGGGCCACGACCTCGATGTGCTGGTGGGGTTCCGCGACATGCTCGCCGCGCGGCGCATCGCCTATGTGGAGGTGGAGTGCGGCATCTCCCCGCGCAACCTGATGCATGTGCCCTTCGCGCGCATCGCGGACTTCATGTTCGCCATGGGATACGGGCTGTTCGGCCTCTACCCCGGCGGCGTGCATCCGCAGGGCTATGCCAACCTGAACACCGGCAAGCGCGAGCGCGGGATCTGGTACGGCAATGCCGTCTTCGTGGCCGAGCCCTGGCCGGAGGACGCTATCCCGATGTGACCGGCGCGCGCCGCGCGGCCAGCAGGAATCCTGCGGCCGAGGCGGCGCCGACGGCGGCGAGGATCCAGGGCACAGGCCCGTAGCCGCCCGCGCCTTCCCACACCAGCGCGATCACCAGCGGCGCGACCGTGCGGGGCAGCACCGCGACGGCCGACAAGGCGCCCGTGATCGCGCCGTATCCCTCGCGCCCCAGGATCTCCGCCGTGCCGGCGGCGCGCACGATCGTCAGCAGACCGTCCGCGACCGCGAAGGCGCCGACGAAGAGGATGGTGAGCGCGAGGCTCGCCGGCCCCGTGGCCAGCGCGAGCATCGCAACGGGCAGCAGCAGCGTGGCGAAGACGCCGACGCTGCGCATCGTGACGCGCCGCCCCGCCGCGTAGAGCAGCGCGCGCGCCGCCACCTGCGCAGGGCCGTGCGCGGCGGCAAGCAGCAGCACCGTCGCCTCCGGCCAGCCGCGTTCGCGCAGCAGCGGGATGAGATGCGCAGCGAGCCCGACGCCGATGAAGGCATGGGCGGCGAAGCAGAGCGCGAGGCCGAGGAAGGCGGCATCACGCATCCGCCGGGCCAGCGGGACGGCGGCGCCCGCCTGCCGGGAGGCCTCGGGCTTCGGCGCGCCGCGCAGCATCGCGAAGGTCAGCGCCGCGGCGCCGATCTGCATCGCCGCCAGCGCCTGCAGCGCGCCGCGCCAGCCCATCGCGGCGATCAGCGCCTCGGTCAGCGGCAGGAAGACCGTGCCGGTGAGGCCGGTGATGAAGGTGATGGCGGTGATGCTCCGCGTCGGGTCGCGAGCCAGCGCCACCACCACCGCCATGGCGGGGTTCCACAGGCAGGCCGCCTGCGCGATGCCGAGCAGCACCCAGATGCCGATGAAGACCGCCGGGTCGTGCACGAGGCTCCAGGCCAGCAGCAGCAGCGCGGCGGCGACGGCGCCGAGACTCATCATGCCGCGCGCTCCGTGCCGGTCGAGCCAGCGCCCCACCGGCACCGCGGCGACGCCCGAGGCGAGCAGTCCGCAGGTCAGCGCCGCGTTGAGCAGCACGCGCGACCAGCCGAGCTCGGCCTCCATCGGCGCCACCAGGAGCGGGAAGGGCACGTAGAGCGTGCCCCAGCCGATGAGCTGCGTGGTGGCGATGCCCCAGATCAGCGCGCGGTCGGAGGGGCCGCGGCCGCTCACACCGTGAACTGCTCGGCGATGATGCGCTCCGACAACCCGTGGTCGGGGTCGAAGAGCAAGGTCAGGGAGACATCCCGCGCCTCGCGCACCTCGACGCGCGCGACGTCGCGGACCTCGGTGTAGTCGGCCACCGCGGCGACCGGGCGCTTGTCGCGCTCGAGGATCTCGAACACCACCTCCGCATCGGCGGGCAGCAGCGCGCCGCGCCAGCGGCGGGGACGGAAGGCGGAGATCGGCGTCAGCGGCAGCAGGTTCGCCCCCAGCGGCACGATCGGCCCGTGCGCCGAGAGGTTGTAGGCGGTGCTGCCCGCCGGCGTGCTGATCAGGATGCCGTCGCAGATCAGCTCCGCCATCCGTTCCTTGCCGTCCACCAGGATGCGGATCTTCGCCGCCTGGCGGCTTTCGCGCAGCAGGGAGACCTCGTTGATCGCCAGCGCCTCCACCGGCGGCCTGCCGTTCGATTCCGCGCGCATCCTGAGCGGATGCAGCGTCGCCGCCTGCGCCGCGGCGATGCGCTCGGGCAGCGCCTCCTCGCGGTAGTCGTTCATCAGGAAGCCGACCGAGCCGCGGTTCATGCCATAGACGGGTATGCCGCGCCCGAGGAAACGGTGCAGCGTCTCGAGCATGAAGCCGTCCCCGCCGAGGGCGACGATCACTTCGGCCTGCTCGGGCGGCGCCGCGCCGTAGCGGGCGGCGAGCGCCTCCTGCGCGGCGCGCGCCGCCTCGTTCTGCGCCGCGAGGATGGCGAGCTTCACGAAGGCGCCTTGTCGCGCCAGGCGCGCGCGGCGGCGCGGTGCTCGGGCAGCGGCATGCCGGCGCGCACACGCCGGGTCACGGCTTGGTCGAGCCGCGCCGTCGCCCAGCCCACGCCGTCGCTGCACTTCGCCACCACATGGCCCCAGGGGTCGGCGACCAGGGAATGGCCATAGACGCTGCGCGTCGCGCCGCGTTCCTCGTAGGTGCCGTAGGAGGCGGCGGCGACGATCCAGCACTGGGTGTCGATCGCGCGCGCGCGCAGCAGCGCCTCCCAATGGTCCTTGCCGGTCTGCAGCGTGAAGTTGGAGGGCACGAGGATCGCCTCCGCCCCCATCTCGCGCAGCGCGACGTAGAGTTCGGGGAAGCGCATGTCGTAGCAGATGGTGCAGCCGAAGCGGATGCCGCCCGCCTCGAACAGCGCGAGGTCCTGCCCCGCGCCGTAGAGCGCGCTCTCGCGATAGCCGGTGCCGTCCGGGGCGGTGATGTCGAACAGGTGGATCTTGCGGTAGCGCGCGATCTCCGACCCGTCGGGGGCGAACACGAGCGTCGTGTTGAACAGCTTCTCCCCGCCATCCTCGATGATCGAGCCGCCATGCACGGTGATGCCGTGCCGGCGCGCGAGGCCGCGCAGCATCTCGTAGGCCGGCCCGCCCTCCGCCCCCGGCGCGGGGAGCACTTCGGCCGCGGCGCGGCGGCTCTCGCGCCCGCCGCCGAGATTGGTCCAGGTCTCGGGCAGGGAGACGAGGCCCGGGCGGTCGGCCTCGATGGCGGCCTCGATCAGGCGGCGCGCCTGCTCGAGATTGGCCGCCTTGTCGCTGCCCTGGTTCATCTGGATGACGGAGACGCGCATGCTTCCTGCCTCATTCGCCGCCGGGCAAGGCGGCCGCATGCCGGTGCCCGGGCGGAACCGCGCGAGCGCTCACGCGCCCTTGTCCGCCTTGGGCCAGTCTATCCGCGGCTCGGCCCGGCGCGCGGCGCGTTCGGGGCGGGCGGCGGGCGGCGGCACCGGCGGGACGAGCCGGGGCTCGGCCTCGGGCGCGCGGGCGGCGGCGCGCGGGATGTAGTCCTCGTCCATCGTCGCGCGCGCCGGCGGCGCCGCGGCGGGCGCCTGGCGGAGCAGGGCGCGGATGTCGCCGCGCAGGTCGGCGAGTTCCGCCTCCACCGCCTCAAGCCGCGACTTCACGCCGAACACGGCGAAGGGCATGGCGAGGAAGGCGAGGAGCGTCACCGCGATCGCCGCCAGCAGCACCAGCCCCACCCAGGAGGGCAGGCCGGGGATGGTCAGCCGCGCGACCAGCCCCTCGAGGATGTCAGCCACCTGTCAGGCTCATGTGGCGCGCCACGGCGGGGCGGTTGCGGCGCCGGTCGATCACGAAGTCGTGGCCCCTGGGCTTGCGCGCGATGGCGTCGCGGATGGCCTGCGCGAGGCCCGCATCGTCAACCGAGGGGTCGCGCAGCAATTCGCGGAACTCCGCCGCATCGTCCTGGCCGAGGCACATGTAGAGCGTGCCGGTGCAGGTCAGGCGCACGCGGTTGCAGGATTCGCAGAAATTGTGGGTCATCGGCGTGATGAAGCCGATGCGCCGGCCCGTCTCCTTCACCGTCACGTAGCGGGCGGGGCCGCCGGTGCGGTAGTCCGTATCCTCGAGCGTCCAGGTGCGGCGCAGGCGCGAGCGGACCAGCGAGAGCGGCAGATACTGGTCGGTGCGGTCTCCGCTGATCTCGCCCATCGGCATGGTCTCGATCAGGCAGAGGTCGAAGCCGTGCTCGCCGCACCAGGCGACCATGCGGTCGAACTCGCCCTCGTTCACGCCCTTGAGCGCGACGGCGTTGATCTTGATGGCGAGGCCGGCGGCCTTGGCGGCGAAGATGCCATCCAGCGTCTGCTCGATCCTTCCCCAGCGGGTCACGGCGGCGAAGGTGGCGGGGTCCAGCGTGTCGAGCGAGACGTTGATGCGCCGCACGCCGGCGGCGAAGAGATCCTCCGCCATCCGCGTCAGTTGCGTGCCGTTGGTGGTGAGGGTGAGCTCGCGCAGCCCGCCTTCGCCGATCCGCGCGCCGAGGGAGCGCACCAGCGCCATCACCCCCTTGCGCACCAGCGGCTCCCCGCCCGTCAGCCGGATCTTGTCGGTCCCGAGCGCGATGAAGGCGCCGCAGAGCCGGTCCAGCTCCTCGAGCGTCAGGATGTCCTTCTTCGGCAGGAAGGTCATGTCCTCCGCCATGCAATAGACGCAGCGGAGGTCGCAGCGGTCGGTGACCGAGACGCGCAGATAGGTGACGGCCCGGCCGAAGGGGTCGGTCAGCCCGGCCTGGGAGGGATCGGTGGCCTGCATGGAAGGCGATTTGGGGCCGGAGGGGCCGGCCCCGCAAGCCCCAATCCGCGCCCCCTTCCGCCGCCCTCAGCCGAACAGCGCGAGGCCCCCCGCGGCCAGCAGCACCCCCATGGCGAAGGGCCGGTAGAGCCGGTCCGGCACCACCCGGAACAGCCGCACGCCGACCGGCACCGACAGCGCCATCACCGGCAGCAGGACCGCGAGCCGCAGCAGCACCGGCAGGTCGATCAGGCCCCCGAGCGCGGGCGGGATCACCGAGACGATGGCGATGGTGGCGAAGAACAGGATCAGGTTGGCGCGGTGCCGCTTCGCCTCCTCGAGCCCGGCGAGAAGGTAGAGGATGACGGGCGGGCCGCTCATGCCCGTGGAGCCCTTCAGCAGCCCCGCCAGCGTGCCGACGAGGATGTTGAGCGGCAGCGGCCGGGAGCCCCGGTAGCGCCAGCCGGACATCAGCAGCAGCCCGAAGACGAGCACGAAGCCGCCGATGAAGCGGCGCAGCAGGTCGTCGTCGGCGGTCAGCAGGATCCAGGCGCCGAAGGGTGTCGCGAGCGCCGCCGCGCCGCCGAGCGGCAGCACCACCCGCTTGTCGGCATCCTTGATGGCGCCGGGCAGGAGCTGCACCGAGACGAGCAGTTCCATCAGCAGCATCACCGGCACGCCGGCGCGCGGCCCCCAGAGCAGCGAATAGACCGGCGCGAGGATGACCGCCGTGCCGAAGCCCGAATAGCCGCGCATGACGCCGGCGATGGCGGTGGCGAGCACGGCCCCCAGCAATCGCCAGTCCGCGAGGACGGCTGAGGCCGCTTCAACCAGGGCGTTCATCCGCGGCGGTCATCCCCGTCCTGCACCTCGAGTTCGGCGACGGCGGCGTTGATCAGCACCTTGCCGGCATGCTCGAAATTGACGGTGATTCGATCGCCGATGACGGACTGGACCTGGCCGGTGCCCCAATCGGGTCGCGAGGGAAGGCGCACGCGCATGCCTGGTTCGATGGTGCCGGTCACGGGCTCCGCGCCAATGTGGTGTCAACACTGCAGAGGATACCGTCCGCGGCCATGATGCAAGGGATGCCCCGGGCGATGCCGTCCGAAACGCCGCCGGCCGAACTCCGTCTCGCGCGCCTCGTGGGGCTGCGCCTCTGCCACGACCTCGGCGGCGTGGTCGGGACCATCGGTAATGCGCTCGACATGATGGAAGGGCCGGGTTCCGAGGCGGCGACGCTCGCGCAGGACGCGGCCGAGGTGCTGCGCCGCCGGCTCGTGCTGTGGCGCGCGCTGCTCGGCGGCCAGGGCGAGACGAGCCTCGCCGCCTGCCTCGCGCTGCTCGAGGGCCAGCTCGCCGGCGGGCGCGCGCGCGCCGATGCCGCGGCGCTCGACCCCGGGCTGATGCTGCCCGAGGAGCGGGTGCCGGTGCTGCTGGCCGCGATGCTCGTGGCCGGCGATTCGCTGCCGCGCGGGGGCCAGGTGCGCCTGGGCGGGGATCCGCGCCGGGAATTCGCGATCTGGCCCGAGGGGCAGCGCGCCGCCTGGCCGCCGAGCCTGCTCGGCGCGCTGGCCGGCGGGCCGTTGCCGGAGGAGCCGATCGGCCGCGACGTGATGGTGGTCTGGCTGGTCAGCGTCGCCGCGGCGGCGCGCATGCGGCTGAGCCTCGCCCTGCCGCCCGGGGAGGCCGCCGGGCCGCTGCTGCTCGCCCTCGCGCCCTGAGCCTTCGGCGCTTTACCGATTCTTCGGCGCCCGCCGTGCAGGGTGCAGCCCGCGACGTGCGAGGGCTGCCATGGACGACCTGCTGGCCGACTTCCTGACCGAGACGCATGAGGGGCTGACGGCCCTCGATTCCGCGCTGGTGCGGCTCGAGCGCGCGCCTGACGACCAGCCGACCCTCTCCGAGGTCTTCCGCCTCGTGCACACCATCAAGGGCACCTGCGGCTTTCTCGGCCTCTCGCGGCTGGAGGCGGTGGCCCATGCGGCGGAGAACGTGCTCGGCCGCTACCGCGACGGCACGCTGCCGGTCACGCCGGCGGGCATCACGCTGATCCTCTCCGCCCTCGACCGCGTGAAGGAGATCGTGGCGGGGCTGGAGGCGACCGGGGCCGAGCCGGCGGGCGACGACACGGCGCTGATCGGCGCGCTGGATGCCGCGGCCGACGGCCAGGATGCTCCGGCAGCCGCCGCGGCGCCGGCCGCCCCTGCCGCGCAGGGGCGGGCAGGGCCGGAAGCCCCGGCGCCCGAGCCCCCCGCGGCTGCGCGCCCATCGGCCGAGGCGGCGCAGCATGCCCCGGCCGCGCCGCCGCCCGACCCGGCCGCCGAGGCCTCCGCCGGCGCGGCGAACGCGCCGCAGACGATCCGCGTCGCGGTGGACGTGCTCGAGGATCTGATGACCCTGGTCAGCGAGCTGGTGCTGACGCGCAACCAGCTCCTGCAGCTTGCGCGCGCCGGCGGGGCGGATGCCTTCGCGGTGCCGCTGCAGCGGCTCTCGCACATCACCTCCGACCTGCAGGAGGGGGTGATGAAGACCCGCATGCAGCCGATCGGCAATGCCTGGGCGAAGCTGCCGCGGCTGGTGCGCGACCTCTCGCACGAGCTCGGCAAGAAGATCGAGCTCGAGATGCGCGGCGCGCAGACCGAGCTCGACCGCCAGGTGCTCGAACTCATCCGCGACCCGCTGACGCACATGGTCCGCAACTCGGCCGACCACGGGCTGGAGCCGCCGGCCGAGCGCCGGGCCGCCGGCAAGCCCGAGACCGGGCGGATCATCCTCAACGCCTATCACGAGGGCGGGCACATCATCATCGAGATCGGCGACGACGGCCGCGGCCTGCCGGTGGGCAGGATCCGCGCCAAGGCGCTGGCCAACGGCCTCGCCACCGAGGCCGAACTCGCCCAGATGAGCGAGCGCGAGGTGCTGCGCTTCATCTTCGCCCCCGGCTTCTCGACCGCGCAGCAGGTCACCGCCGTCTCGGGGCGCGGCGTCGGGATGGACGTGGTCAAGACCAACATCGAGAAGATCGGCGGCACGGTCGAGCTGGCCTCGAAGGAGGGGCGCGGCACAACCTTCACCATCAAGATCCCGCTCACCCTCGCCATCGCCGCGGCGCTGATCGTCGAGGCGGGCGGGGAACGCTTCGCGCTGCCGCAGATCGGCGTGGTCGAGCTGGTGCGCGTCGGGTCGAACCAGGAGGGCGCGCCGCGCATCGAGCGCATCAAGGACGCGCCGGTGCTGCGCCTGCGCGACCGGCTGCTGCCGCTGGTCTCGCTGGCCGGCCTGCTGCGCCTCGAGCCCGCGAGCCGGGAGGAGGGCTTCGTCGCGGTGATGCAGGTGGGCGGTCAGGTCTTCGGCATCATCCTCGACCGCGTCTTCGACACCGAGGAGATCGTGGTGAAGCCCGTCGCGCCGATCCTGCGCCACGTCACCATGTTCAGCGGCAACACCATCCTCGGCGATGGCAGCGTCATCATGATCCTCGACCCCAACGGCATCGCGCGCGCGGCCGGGGTCGGCCTCGACCAGGGCGCGGAGGAGGGGCGCGGCGGCGTGCCGGCAGCCGGCGGCATGAGTTCCTCGGCCAGCACCTCGCTGCTGCTGTTCCGCGCCGGGGAGGGCGGGGCGAAGGCGGTGCCGCTCGGCCTCGTCGCGCGGCTGGAGGATATCCCCGGCGAGCGCATCGAGATGGCCGGCACCACCCCGGTGGTGCAGTACCGCGGCGGGCTGATGCCGCTGGTGCCGCTGATGCCCGGCTGGGTGCCGCCCGAGGGCGCGGCCCGACAGCCCGTTCTCGTCTTCACCGAGAACGACCGCGCCATGGGCCTCGTGGTCGAGGAGATCCTCGACGTGCTGGACGAGCGGCTGGTGCTCCAGGAGGGGTCGGGCCGGCCCGGCTACATCGGCAGCGCGGTCATCGCCGGGCGGGTGACGGAGGTGGTGGACACCGCCTACTGGCTGGCCCAGGCGGGCGAGGACTGGTTCCGCCCGGCGCGCGCGGCCAGCCCCGCCATGCGCCCGCGCCTGCTGCTGGTCGAGGACAGCGCCTTCTTCCGCCATCTGGTGGTGCCTGCGCTGTCGGCGGCGGGCTACGAGGTGACGGCGGTGGATGGCGCGGCCGCGGCGCTGCGCCTGCGCGACGACGGCGCCGCCTTCGAGGCGGTGATCTCCGACATCGAGATGCCGGAGATGGACGGCATCGCCTTCGCCCAGGCGCTGCGCGCCGGCGGCGCCTGGGCGGAGGTGCCGCTGATCGCGCTCTCCGCCCGCGCCGAGCCGGCCGATGTCGCGCGCGGGCGCGATGCCGGCTTCACCGACTATGTCGCGAAATACGACCGTGAGGCGCTGCTGCAGTCGCTGCGCGACTGCCTGACGGCGCGCCAGGCCGCCTGAGGGAGCGCGGAGGATGCAGATGATCGCAGCGGAAGCGGCGGCGCGGCCGGCCGCGCTCGCGCCGGGCGTGCGGGAGGAGGCGGTCTTCCTGACGCTGACCGTCGCGGGCCAGTGGTGCGCGGTGCCGGTGCTCGCGGTGCGCGACGTGCTCGGGCCGCATGCCATCACGCGCATCCCTCTGGCGCCGCCCGATGTGGCGGGCAGCCTGAACCTGCGCGGACGGATCGTGACCGCGCTCGACCTGCGCCGGCGCCTCGGCCTGCCGCCGCGCGAGACGCAGGCGCAGGCCATGAGCGTCGTCGTCGAGCAGGGCGGCGAGCTCTACGCGCTGCTGGTGGACCAGGTGGGCGAGGTGATGGCCCTGCCCGCCGAGGGCTTCGCGCCGCATCCGCCGACGCTCGATGCGCTGTGGCGGGACGTGTCCACGGGCGTGCACCGGCAGGAGGACCGGCTGGTCATCGTGCTCGATGTCGCCCGCGTCCTGGCGATCGGCTGAGGGCGCGGCGATGGCGCAGCGCACCTGCCTCGTGGTGGATGACAGCCTCGTGGTGCGCAAGGCCGCGCGCCGCATCATCGAGGGCCTGGGCTTCGCGGTGACCGAGGCGAAGGACGGGCGGGAGGCGCTCGAGGCCTGCCGCGCGAGCCTGCCGGACGGCGTGCTGCTCGACTGGAACATGCCGGTGATGGACGGCATCACCTTCCTGCGCGCCGCGCGCGCGGAGTTCGGCGCCGAGCGGCCGCGCATCGTGCTCTGCACCACCGAGTCGGAACTCGCCCGCATCCTCGAGGCGCTGGAGGCCGGGGCGCAGGAATACGTGATGAAGCCCTTCGATGCCGGGATCCTGCGCGACAAGTTCGTGCAGGCCGGGCTGCTGGAGGATGCGGCATGAGCCTTCCGCCCGCCTCCGCCGCGGAGGAGGTGCGCGTGATGCTCTGCGACGACAGCGCGACGGCGCGCGCCGTGCTCGCGCGGCTGCTGGAGTCGGAGCCCGGCATCCGCGTGGTGCATCGCGCGGCGGACGGGCGGCAGGCCATCGAGGCGCTGGCGACGGCGCGGCCCGATGTCGTGCTGCTCGACCTCGAGATGCCCGTGATGGACGGCATGACGGCGCTGCCGCTGATCCTGAAGGCGGCGCCGCGCGCGGCGGTGATCGTCGCCTCGGCGCTGACCCAGCGCGGGGCGCGCGAGGCGATCGCGGCGCTGGCCGCCGGCGCGGCGGACTACGTGCCGAAGCCGCAGGGCGCGGCGGGCGGCGCGGCGGACCCCGCCTTCCGGGCCGAGCTCATCGCCAAGGTGCGCGGCTGGGCGCGCAAGAAGCGGCAGGACGCGGGCACGCCGCGCCCCGGGTCGGTCGCACCACCCGCCCCGGCCGCGCGCATCGCGCCGCCGAAACGCCGGCCGCTGCTGGTGGCGGTCGGCTGCTCCACCGGCGGGCCCCAGGCGCTGGCCGAACTCGTGGCGCGGCTGCCGCGCCTGCCCGTCCCGATGGTGGTGGTGCAGCACATGCCCGCGGGCTTCACCGCGATGCTCGCCGAGCATCTCGACCGGCAGGGCGCGCTGCGCTGCGCCGAGGCCCGGGACGGGGAGGCGCTGGCCGCGGGCCGCATCCACCTCGCCCCGGGCGATCGCCACCTGCTGGTGGAGGCCGAGCCGGGGGGCGGCCTGCGCGCGCGCCTGACCAGCGACCCGCCGGTGAATTTCTGCCGCCCTGCGGTGGACCCCATGCTGCGCAGCGCCGTCGCGGCGACCGGCGGGCGCGTTCTCGCGGTGATCCTGACCGGCATGGGCCATGACGGGCTGGAAGGCTGCCGCGCGGTCGCCGCCGCGGGCGGCCAAGTGCTGGCCCAGGACGAGGCGAGTTCCGTGGTCTGGGGCATGCCCGGCGCGGTGGCCCGGGCGGGCCTGCCCGCGCTGCTGGCCCCGCCCGCCGCGCTCGCCGAACGCATCGCCGCGCTGGCGGCCGAGAGGGTCATCGCATGACGCCGGAGAGCTTCAACTATCTCGCCGGGCTCGTGAAGGCGCGCTCGGGCATCGTGCTCACCGCGGACAAGGGCTACATGCTCGAGACGCGGCTTGGCGCCATGCTGCGGCGCGAGGGGCTGGCCGGGCTCGATGCGCTGGCGCTGCGCCTGCGCGGCCCGCGGGCCGAGCCGCTGGTGGCCGAGATGGTGGAGGCGCTGACCACCAACGAATCCTCCTTCTTCCGCGATGGCAAGCCGTTCGAGCACCTCAAGCGCCTGCTGCCCAGGCTCGCCGCGGCACGGCCGCCGGGCCAGGCGATCCGCATCTGGTCGGCCGCGTGCTCCTCCGGGCAGGAGGCCTATTCGGTCGCGATGACCGTGGCCGACCTCGGAGCCGCGCTCGGCGGGCGGCGGGTCGAGATCCTGGGGACCGACATCTCGCGCGAGATGCTCGACCGCGCGAAGGAGGGCGTCTTCACCCAGTTCGAGGTGCAGCGCGGCCTGCCCGTGCAGATGCTGGTGAAGCATTTCCGGCAGGAGGGCGGGCGATGGCGGGTCGCGCCCGAGCTGCGGGCGATGACGCGCTGGCAGGCCTTCAACCTGCTCGATGATCCGCGCGGACTTGGCCGCTTCGACGTGATCTTCTGCCGCAACGTGCTGATCTACTTCGACGCGCCGACCAAGTCGCGCGTGCTGGCGGCGCTCGCGGGGCAACTGGCCCCGGACGGGGTGGTGTATCTGGGGGGCGCGGAGACCGTGCTCGGGCTGACCGAACGGCTGGTGCCCGTGAGCGGCGAGCGGGGGGTCTATGAGCCCGCCCGCCCGGCCGCCCGGGCGGGGTGAGGGGTGCGCGGCGTTCGGCCTGCGCGCGGCTCAGGCCGCGTGCATGTCCATCGGCGCGGGGGCCGCGGGGGCCGGGTGCCAGGCGCTGCCGCGCATCGTCGCGGGGTCGCGCAGCACGTAGCCGCGGCCCCAGACCGTGCCGATCAGGTCGGTGGCCCCGGCCTGGGCCAGCTTCTTGCGCAGCTTGCAGATGAAGACGTCGATGATCTTCACCTCGGGCTCGTCGATGCCGCCATAGAGGTGGTTGAGGAAGGCCTCCTTGGTCATCACCACGCCCTTGCGCAGCGCGAGCAGCTCCAGGATGGCGTATTCCTTGCCGGTCAGGTGGACGAGCCGGCCATCCACCGTCACCTCGCGCGAGCCGAGATTGATGGCGAGCGGGCCGATCTGCAGCGTCGGCTGGCTGAAGCCCTTGGCACGGCGCACGATGGCCTGGATGCGCGCGACCAGCTCCTGCTGGTCGAAGGGCTTGGTGATGAAGTCGTCGGCGCCCATGCCGAACACCTTCACCTTGGTCTGCGGCCGGGAGATGCCGGAGAGGATGAGCACCGGCGTCTCGATGCGCGCGGCGCGCAGGCGGCGGACCACCTCGGACCCGTCGATGTCCGGCAGCACGAGGTCGAGGATCATGATGTCGTAGTCGTAGAGGCGGGCGAGCTCGACCGCCTCCTCCCCCGTGTCCGCGCTGTCCACGATCATGCCGGCCTGCCGGAGCATCATCGTGATGCCGCGCGCAGTTGTGAGATCATCTTCAACCAATAAGACGCGCATTTTGGTGCCCTCTCGCTCGACGGGCGTAGAATACCACTCAGGCGTGTATATTCAAGCGGATTTTCACCATACGTTCGCACCAAGAATGCGAAGGAAGGCGATTTTTGAGTCATTCCTAGAGAATCGAGACATTTTTATCACGGGCTGCTGAGCCCCAGCTCCTCCAGGCATGCAATCCAGGGTTGTGGGGTCTCCCGCGGCAGGAAATGCCCGGCGCCGGGCACCACCTCCCGCCGCCGCAGCCCGGGAATCCGCGCCGCGCATCCCGCGCTGTTGCCCGGCGGGTCCACGCCATCCTCCGCGCCATGCAGCACGATCACCGGGATCGTGATCGGCGGCCGCGCCGCCAGCCGCGCCTCGATGCCCTCCAGAGCCGGATCGCCGGGCGCGGCTCGGTGGCGGTGGCGATAGGACTGCACCACCGTCGCGACGAAGTCCGGATTGTCCCAGGAGGCGGCGGTGGCGGCGAATTCCGCCTCGGTGAAGCGCCAGGACGGGGACCACATGCGCCACAACAGGTGGCAGAAGGCGCGGCGGTTCTCGGTCAGCGCCCGCACGCCTCGTTCGGTGTGCAGGTACCACTGGTACCAGTGGCGCGCCTCCTGCTCCGGCGCGGCCGGGCGGCCGGAGGCGGCGATGTCCTGGATGTTGTAGCCATTGGCGGAGACCAGCCCGGCCACCCGCTCGGGCCACAGCGCCGCGACGATGCAGGCCGCCCGCCCGCCCCAGTCATAGCCCGCGAGCAGCGCCCGCCCGATCCCGAGCGCATCCATCAGCGCCAGCAGATCCGCACCCAGCGCCGCCTGCTGGCCCGAGCGCGGCGTGGCCGGGTCGCGGTAGCGCGTCGGCCCGTAGCCCCGCAGATAGGGCACCACCACGCGCTTGCCGCGGGCGGCGAGCGCGGGCGCCACGCCGTCCCAGGCCCGCACGTCGTCGGGAAAGCCGTGCAGCAGCACCACGGCTGGCCCATCGGCCGGCCCGTGCAGTTCGACCGCCACCTCCAGCGCCCCGGCGGTGACCATGACGTGCGGCATCCGCGCCCTCCTGCCTGCGAAGGGCGCGATCCTCTAACGCCAGCGGCGATGCATCCAGAGCCACTGGCCGGGATGCTCGCGCACCCAGCCTTCGATCACCGTGTTCATCGCCTGGGTCGCGGCGTTCACGTCCACCAGCCCCTCGGCGTCGCGGGGCATGGCGATCTCCTCGGTCAGTTCCAGCCGGAAACGTCCGCCGGGCAGGCGGATGGCGCGCGCGCCATGCACCGGGCAGTCGAAGCGCCGCGCGAGCTGCGCCAGCAGCGGGTTCGCGAAGGCCGGGCGGCCGAGGAACATCACGATGGGCCCGCGCCCGAAACGCTGGTCCACCAGCATCCCGACATGCTGGCCGCGCTCGAGCGCCTTGGCGAGCTTGAAGGGGGCGGACATCCCGGCCGCGACCAGCGTGCCCATGCTGTCGCGGCGCAGGCGCAGGATCTCGCGCGCCACCGCGGGGCTGTTGGGCGTGCGGTAGAGCACCGCGCTCTCGATCCCGTGCTTCGCCGCCGCGATCGCCGGCAATTCCCAGTTGGCGAGATGCGCGGAGAAGACGATCGCCGGCTTCCCGTCGTCGCGCAGGCGGTTGTAGAGCGCGATGGTCTCGGCCGTGGCGGTGATGCGCCCATCCGCCGGCCGCGCCGGGTCGAAATCCCAGATGCGGTCCATGTGGACGTATTCGCAGGCGACGCGGCCGAGATTGTCCCAGGCATCGCGCAGGATGGCGGCGCGCTCGGCCTCGCTCTTCTCGGGGAAGGCGGCGGCGATGTTCTCCCGCGCGATGCGGTTCGCGCCGGTCAGCGGCCCGAGGTTGCGCGCGATGAACGCTCCGATGCGCGGGCCGAGGTCGGGCCCCAGCACGCGCAGCACCGCGAAGGCCGCCCGGACCAGCAGCCCGAACAGCGCATCCGCGAAGAGCCAGAGGCGATACCTAAAGCGTGACAACGATCTTCCCGAAGACACGGCGGCTTTCCAGCCGGTCGAGCCCCTCCGCGAAACGCTCCACCGGCAGCACGGTGTCGAGCACCGGCAGGATGCCGCGCGCCATCTTCGCGTAGCCGTCGGCGATGTTGCGCATCGAGGCGCCGAAGGAGCCGAAGATGCGCAACTGGCGCTGGAACAGCATCATCAGGTTGGTCTCGGCGGACACGCCCGAGGTCGAGCCGCAGGTCACGAGCCGCCCGCCCATGCGCAGCGAGAGCAGCGATCCCGCCCAGGTCGCCGCACCCACATGCTCGAACACCACGTCCACGCCCACCTTGCCCGTCGCGCGCCGCGCCACGGTGGGGAAGTTCTGCGTCGTGTAGTTCACCACATGGTCGGCGCCGAGCGCGCGGGCCTTGGCGCATTTCTCGTCATCGCCCGCCGTGGCGATGACGGTGCAGCCCATGTCCTTGGCGATCTTCACCGCCACCGTGCCGATGCCCGAGCCGGCCGCATGGACCAGGATCGTCTCGCCCGGTTCCAGCTTCGCATTGTCGAACAGCATGTGCTCGACGGTGGAGAAGGTGATCGGCCCGCAGGCCGCATCCTCCCAGGAGATGCCCTCGGGCACGCGCACCAGCAGCCGCGCCTCCTGGTTCACCAGTTCGCAGGCGAAGCCGCCGACATGGAAGCCCTTCACGCCGCGGACGTCTTCACACAGGTTGTCCTGGCCCGCGAGGCAGCGGCGGCACGTGCCGCAGGTCAGCGCGCCATAGGGGGCGGCGCGGTCGCCGGGCTTCCACTCGGTCACGCCCTCGCCGACGGCGACGACCTCGCCCACGGCTTCCGCGCCCACGATCAGCGGCATCTCGCGCTTGGCGAAGGCCATGCCGCGGAAGCCCCAGACGTCGATGTGGTTGAGCGCGACGGCCTTGATGCGCAGCGTCACCTCGCCCGGGCCGGGCGGGGGCGGCGGCGGCACCTCCTCGAGGCGCAGGTCGCGGTCGGCATGCAGGCGTAGGGCACGCATCGGGAAACTCTCCTGAACTCGGGGGGAGAAGGGAACGTCTCCCCCCGAACCCCCCTCAACCTTCCTTGGAACCAAAAAGGCAAAGAAGGGAGGGGGCTCGGGGGAGGTTCTCCTCCCCCGTCACTTCCTACGGCGCCGCGCTCACCACGAGGCACACATTCTGCCCGCCGAATCCGAAGGAGTTCGACAGCACATGCTTCAGCCCGGACACCTTGCGCGCCACGTTCGGCACCACGTCGAGCGTGATCGCCGGATCGGGCTCGTTGTGGTTGATCGTCGGCGGCAGCACCTGGTCGCGGATCGTGAGCAGGGACAGCGCGGCCTCGATCGCGCCGGCGGCGGACAGCGTGTGGCCGATCATCGACTTGTTGGAGGAGATCGGCGGCGGCGCGTCACCGAAGACGGCGCGCATGCCGAGGGTCTCCATCTTGTCGTTCTCCGGCGTGCCGGTGCCGTGCGCGTTGACGTAGCCGATGTCCGACGACTGCAGCCCCGCATCGGCGATGGCGTTGCGCATCGCGCCGATGATCGCCGAGCCGTCCGGGTTCGAGCGCGTGCGGTGGAAGGAATCCGCCCGCTCCCCGCAGCCCGAGACGATGCCGAGCACCGTGGCGCCGCGCCGCCTCGCGTGCTCGAGGCTTTCCAGCACCAGCGCGGCGGCGCCCTCGCTCATCACGAAGCCGTCGCGCGTCTTCTCGAAGGGGCGGGAGGCCTTCTCCGGCTCCTCGTTGCGCGCCGTCAGGGCGGAGAGGAGGGAGAAGCGGATCACCGCCTCCGGCTGCACCGAGCCATCGGCGCCGAGGGCGATCGCGGCATCGGACTCGCCGCGCTGGATCGCCTCGACCGCCATCTGGATGGCCGAGGCCCCGGTTGCGCAGGCGGTGGTCAGCGCGATGGGCGCGCCGGTGGTGCCGAAACGCGCGGCGAGCCTCTCGCCCACCCCGCCGAAGAGGAAGGTCTCGTAGAGGTCGCGCCGCCCCGTCGCGGCCTCGGTCGCGGCGCGGTAGGAGCCGTCGCCCTTCGCCTTGCGCGCCAGTTCGAAGCGCTGCGGCCATTCGTATTCGACCGGCGGCATGCCGACCATCAGCGGCCCCGGGAAGGCGCCGGGTTCGCCGAGCGCGGCCTGGGCCAGCGCCTCCTCCACCGCCGCGGCGGCCATGCGCTCGACCCGCACGGGGGAGGAGACGATCTCGCCCCCCGCCGCCTCCTCGGGCAGTTCGACCGTGCCGGCAATGGTGGTCCGCAGCTTGTCCACCGGGAAGCGCCGGATGCGGGAGATGCCGGACCGGCCCGCCTGGACCGCCTGCCAGTTGGCTTCCCGCCCCCAGGCGAGCGGCGTGACGATGCCGATGCCGGTGACGGCGACGAGCGGCCGCCCGAGATGGTCCTTCATGCCGCGCGCTCCAGAAGGGCCAGCGCCTCGCCGCGCCATTGCCCGAAGCCGGTGACGAGGACGCGCTCGACCGGGCCTTCGCCGGCATCCGCCGGATCCATCGCCGGGTAGAAACCGCCGCGCGAAAGGGCCAGGGCGCCGAGGGCGACATTGGCGGGGAAGGTGGCTTCGACCCCGTGGCCGAGCAGGGAGCCGGTCCGGCGCACCGCCGCGCCGCCGAGCGTGGCCAGGAACGCCTCCTCCTCCGCCCGCGCCTCGGCCACGCCGGTCATGCCGGAGAGCACGCCGAGCCCCGCGCCCGAAGGCGCGCCGAGCCGCTCATGCAGCGCCCTGGCGGCAGCGGCGGAGCCGCCCCCTGCGCGCCGGTGCGCCGCATCGGTCGCGACGCCGGCCAGCCGCGCGAGAGGCCGCGCCCCGCGCGCCGCCGCGTGCCCCGCGGTCTCAAGCACCAGGAAGGCGCCGAGCGCCCCGCCGACGAAGCCGCCCGCCCCGCCGCGCGCCGAGACCGGGGCGAAGGGCCCCCGCCAGCAGGCCCCGCCCGCGCCGTAGAGCAGCACCAGATCCCAGCGCTGGGAGGCATAGGCGCCACCCACCAGCGCGATGCTCCCGCGCCCTTCGGCAAGGCGCTGCGCGGCGATGCGCACGGCATCCGCCGCCGCCTGCTCCTCGCCCATGAAGGTGCGAGAGGAGCCGGTCACGCCATGCACGATCGAGATGTTGCCCGCGAGCAGGTTCGACAGCTGCGCCAGGAACAGCGTCGGGCGCAGGTCGGTGGCGAGCCTCTCGTTCAGGATCGGGCCGGCCTCTGCGGGCGGGGTGTCGCACAGCGCGGTCGCCACCGCCTCGTCCACCGCGATGTCGCGCTCGCCCCCGCCGGCCGCGACGATGAGGTGCATGTCGGCAACGAGCCCCCGGGCGCCCGCCTGGTCTATCGCCAGCCCCGCGGCATAGGTCCCGAGGCGCTGCCAGGGTTCCATCTGACGCTGGTCGCCCTTCTTCGGGATCTGCGCGTCGAAGGACATGGCGGGCAGCGGATGCACCGGGTAGGGCGCGAAGGCGCCCTCGTCCAGCACCGGCTGCGCGCCGGGCCTCGACAGGACCTCCCAATGCGCATCCGCCCCTTCCCCGAGCGAGGAGACGAGGCCGATGCCGGTGATCACCACATCCTGGCGCGTCATGCGAGGCCGAGCTCCTTCCCGCGCCCGCGCATCGCCGCGGCGAGCTCGGGGGCGGGGAAATCCATGATGCGCAGCGTGAGTTCCGCGTCGCAGATGCGCTTGCCGCCCGCCTCGATGCGCGCCTGCGTCACGGCGTAGCCCGAGCCGTCATGGATGCGCCGCGCATGCACCGTCACCGGCGTCGCGGGGCCGACGAAGGAGCGGAACTTGGCCTCCTTCACCCCCATCAGGAAGGGCATGCGCGCGAAATCCATCAGCCTGAGCAGCAGCCAGCCCGAGGCCTGGGCCATGGTCTCGACCAGCAGCACGCCGGGCATCAGCGGGTAGCCGGGGAAATGGCCCTCGAAGACCGGGGAGGCGTCGGGGATGGTGCTTTCGACGACAATGGCCTCGCCCTCGAGCGAGGCCACCCGGTCCACCATCTGGAAGTATTCGAGGCGCAAGGCTGCTCCCCCCGGGGGTCGCGCCGGGCTCAGCCGCCCTTGGCGGCGACCAGCTCGTCGATGCGGGCGGCGAGGTTCTTCATCACGAAGTACTGCTCCGCCGGGGCGTTGCCGGCGTTGACCTCCTGCGTCCAGGCCTCGACCGGCACCTTGATGCCGAAGGCCTTGTCGATGGCGAAGACGATGTCGAGGAAGTCGAGGCTGTCGATGCCGAGGTCGTTGATGACGTGGCTGTCGGGCAGGATGTTCTCGCGCGGGACTTCGCTGTTCTCGGCGATGATGTCGGCAATGCGGTCGAAGGACGAGGCCATGGGTGGCCCTCCGGAATCCGGGGTGGGTCAGGGGATCGGGGGGCGTCTTTGGCGCGAATGGGGGCGGAAGGCAAGATTCGCCCCGCCGGAGGCCTGCGCCCCGCGCGGAATGCCCCCGGGGAGATTCGAACTCCCACACCCTCTCGGGCGAGCGATTTTGAGTCGCCTGCGTCTACCGTTCCGCCACAGGGGCCCGGGCGGCGCCATGCCTAGCCGGGCGCGGCCGGGTGCGTCCAGCCCCGCCGCCGCCGCTATTCCGCGGCCGCCGCCTTCGCCGGGGCCTCGACGTTCTTCGTCTCGAACTCCGCCGGGCCGGTGATCTCGAGGATCTCGACATCGTCGGAATGGGCGATCTCGCGGTGGCGGATCAGGCGCGGCTGGTAGCAGCAATCCCCGGCGTGGAAGGTCCTCTCGCCGATGTCCTCGTATTCGAACTTCACCCAGCCCTTCAGCACGTAGAACATCTGGAAGGGCAGGTCGTGGGTGTGCCACTGGCCGGTGGCGTGCTCGCCCGGTATGGCGCGGATCACATGCGCGCCGAAGGCGCCGCCGGTGGCCTCCTTGATGCCGAGGTCGCGGTACTCGAAGAAGGACCGCAGGCCCCGCTTGAACTCGGCGTCCTTGGCGTGGCTCGTCGTGGTCTTGGCCATCTCTCGTCTCCTCCGTCTGCGTTGCGTGCGCGGCCTTCGGGGAAGGGGGTTCAGCCTCTCCCGGCCCGGTCCCTCATTCGAGCGGCAGGGCGACGTGCTTCACGAAGCCCGGCCGCGTCTTCAGCGCCTCGTAATACGCCGCGAGGTTCGGCAGGTCCGGCCGCTCGATCGGCAGCCGGAACCACCGGTGCACCCAGCAGCCGAGCGCGATGTCCGCGAGGGTCGTGTGCTCCCCGCACAGGAAGCGCTGCCCCTTCACCTGCGCGTCCACGATGCGGAAGAGGCGCCCGGCATCCTCGCGCGCCTTGCCTTCGGCCTTCCAGTCGCGCTCCGGCTCGGGAAGGCGGACATGGGTGAAAAAGACCGTGACCATGGGCGCGGTGAGATGGCCGAGCGTCCAGTCCATCCAGGTCTCGACCCTCGCCCGCGCGCGGGGCTCGGCCGGGTAGAGCGGGCCGCCCGGCGCGTAGGTGTTGCAGAGGTAGCGGGCGATGGTGTTGCTCTCCCACAGCGACCAGCCATCCTCCTCCTGCAGCGTGGGCACGAGGCCCATGGGGTTCATGGCGCGGTATTCGGGCTCGCGCGTGCGGCCGAAGGCGCCGCCGGCGTCGATGCGCTCGTAGTCCAGCCCGAGTTCCTCGAGCGTCCAGAGCACCTTCATCACGTTGGACGAACTCGCCCGGCCCCAGAGCTTGCGCATCGCGCCCCTCCCGCTGTCCCGCCGCAGAGGCTAGGCGCGGCCCGCGCACCGGTCCAGTTGCGCCGCGCCGCGGCGCGCGCGACATGATGGGCATGGCATCGGCCCTCTTGATCGCGGTCCTGGCCGCCGCGGCGCCGCTTTTCGCCCAGGGCAGCGAGACCTGGTTGGGCCTGGCGCCCTGTGCGCTCTGCCTGTGGCAGCGCTGGCCCTATTGGGCGGCGGCGGGCCTTGCGCTGATCGCGGCGGCGGTGCCGGGGCGCGGGCGGGTGGCGCTGCTCGGCCTCGCCGGGGTCGCGGCGCTGGCCTCGGGCGGGATCGGCGCCTTCCATCTCGGCGTCGAGCAGGGCTGGTGGCCCTCGCCCCTGCCGGGCTGCGCGGCGCCGGCCGCCTCCGTGCTCGGCGGCTCCGTCGAGGAGATGCTGCGCGGCATGCCCGCCGCGCCGAACAAGCCCTGCGACGTGCCCGCCTTCCTCATTCCCGGCCTGCCGCTTTCCATGGCGGCGATGAACCTCATCTACGGCGCGGGCCTCGGCGCGCTGGCGCTGATCCTGGCCCGTCGAGGAGCACCGGCATGACACCCCGCACCACCGGCGAGACCCGCCTGCCCGGCGACCCCACCCCGCGCGAGACGGTCGAGCGCGCCATCCGCGTGGACCATGCCGGCGAATACGGCGCGAAGCGCATCTACGAGGGCCAGCTCGCGGTGCTGGGCCGGACCAAGTGGCGCGCGACGCTCGAACACATGAAGGAGCAGGAGCAGGTGCATCTCGACACCTTCTCCCGCCTGATCGGCGAGCGCCGCGTGCGGCCGACCGCGCTGCTGCCGGTCTGGCATGTCGCGGGCTTCGCCCTTGGTGCGGCGACCGCGCTGCTCGGCCACCGCGGCGCCATGGCCTGCACCGTGGCGGTCGAGGAGGCGATCGACGAGCACTACCGCGCGCAGGAGGAGGCGCTCGGCGAGGACGAGGCCGAGCTCAAGGCGCATATCGCGAAGTTCCGCGCCGAGGAGCTGGAGCATCGCGACATCGGTCTCGAGAACGAGGCGGAGCAGGCGCCGGCCTACCGGCTGCTGAGCGCGGCCATCAAGGCCGGCTGCAAGGTCGCGATCCGCCTGAGCGAGCGCATCTGAACCCGACCATGCAGAGGAGTCCCGCGCTGCTCGCCGCGGCGCTGCTCGCCGCGGGCGCCCTCTGGCTCGCGGCCGGGCAGGGCTGGCGGCAGGGCGTGCTGTGGCTGCTCGGCGCGGGGTTCGGCCTCGTGCTGCTGCAGGCCGCTTTCTCCTTCGCCGGCGGCTTCCGCGCCCTGCTCGCCGATCGCCGCGGCGTCGCGCTCAGGGCGCAGATGCTGATGCTCGCGATCCTGGTCGCGCTGATGCTGCCGGCGATCGAGGCGGGCGAGGTGCTCGGCCAGCCGGTGCGCGGCATCGTCTTTCCCGCCGGCGTGGCGGTGGTGATCGGCGCCTTCCTGTTCGGCATCGGCATGCAGCTCGGCGGGGGCTGCGGATCGGGCACGCTCTACACGGCCGGCGGCGGCAGCCTGCGGATGCTGCTGACGCTCGCCTTCTTCATCGCCGGCGCGACGCTCGCCGCCTGGGGCGCGGAGGCCTGGAGCGACCTGCCGGCGCCGCCGCCGCTGACGCTGCCCGGGCTGATCGGGCTGTGGCCGGCGGTCGCGGCGAGCCTCGCGGTGATCGGGCTGGTCGCGGCCGGCTCGGCGGTGGCCGAGCGGCGGCGGCATGGGCGCGCAGAGCCGCTCGCCTGGCGCGGCGGCGCCTGGCTGCGGGGGCCGTGGCCGCTGGCCTGGGGCGCGCTCGCGCTCGCGCTGCTGAACCTTGCGACGCTGTGGCTCGCCGGGCGGCCCTGGGTGATCACCGCGGCCTTCCCGCTCTGGGGTTCGCGCGCGGTCGAGGCGCTGGGCTGGGACGACCCCGCCTTCTGGGCCTTCTGGGAGGATCCGACGCGGGCCGAGGCCATCCTGCGGCCCGTGCTGGCGGACCGCACCACGGTGATGGATCTCGGGCTGATGGCAGGCGCGCTGCTGGGCGCGGCGCTGGCCGGGCGTTTCGCGCCGGCCTGGCGGGTGCCGCTGCGGCATGTGGCGGCCTCGGTGGTGGGCGGGCTGCTCCTCGGCATCGGCGCGGTGGTGGCCTCGGGCTGCAATATCGGCGCCTTCGTCGCGGGCATCGCCTCGGGCAGCCTGCATGGCTGGCTCTGGATCCTGCCGGCGCTCGCGGGGAACTGGGTGGGGATGCGGCTGAGGCCGCGCTTCGGGCTGGCGGGCTAGGCCACGCCTCGAGAGAAGAATCTTCCATATTCGATCCCGCGCGATGGAATGCGGACATCGCGCTGAACGCCGCCAATATCCTGAAATACTTTCGCTTGGCACGGTGCGGGATCCGGATATGGTCCGCGCCCATTCGAGATGATTTTTGCAGGATCGCCAGGGACACCCGATGATAGTAAGTGCCGTCCGCATCATTCTCCCCGCCGCGCTCGCCGCGCTGCTTGCCGGGCCGGCCGCCGCCTCCGGCCCCGCGCCGCTCGCCGCCGAGGGCTGCCTCGGCTGCCACGGCCCCGAAGGCCGGGGTGCGAGCGGCATCGCCGCGCTGGCCGGGCGTGACCGCGCCGAACTCGTCGCGATCCTGACCGCCTTCCGCGCCAATGAGCGCCCCGGCACCATCATGGGCCGCATCGCCCGTGGCTACACGGACGCCGAGATCGCGGCCGTGGCCGAACATTTCTCGCGCCTGCGCTGAGGGGGTGGCGATGACGAACCCGGTCCCCCGCCGCGCCCTTCTCGCCGCCGCCGCGCTGCTCGCCGCGCCGGCGCCGCTCCGCGCGCAGCCCTCGCTGCGCCTCGTCGTCATCGGCGGCGGCTTCGGCGGCGCCTCCGCCGCCTCCTTCGCGCGGCGCAACCATCCGGACGTGCAGGTCACGCTGGTGGAGCCGCAGCGCGCCTTCGTCACCTGCCCTTACGGCAACCTGCTGCTCGGCGGCGAGCGGCGGATCGGGCAGATCACGCACTCCTACGACGGGCTGCGCGCGCGCGGCGTGACCGTCATCCACGACCGGGCCGCGGGCGTGGATGCCGCGGCGCGGAGGGTGCGCCTCGCGGGCGGGCAGAGCCTCTCCTATGACCGGCTGATCCTCTCCCCCGGCATCGCGCTGCGTTGGGGCGCGATCGAGGGCTATGACGAGGCCGCGGCCGGGCTGATGCCCCATGCCTGGGTGCCCGGGGACGGGTCGCAGACGCTGCTGCTCCGCCGGCAACTGGAAGCCATGCCCGATGGCGGCGTGGTCGGCCTCGCGATCCCGGCCAACCCCTTCCGCTGCCCGCCCGGCCCCTATGAGCGCATCAGCATGATCGCGCACTACCTCAAGCGCCATAAGCCGCGCTCCAAGATCCTCGCGCTCGACGCCAAGGAGGGCTTCAGCAAGCAGGGCCTGTTCCAGGACGGCTGGCGCGCGCTCTACGGCGACATGATCGAATGGGTGCCGGGCAACCGCGACGGCAAGGTGGTCAGGGTGGATGTGCGCGAGCGCGTGCTCGAGACGGAGTTCGGCACGCGCCACAAGGTGGATGTCGCCAACATCATCCCGCCGCAATCGGCCGCCGCCATCGCGCGCGAGGCCGGCCTCGCGAACGACACCGGCTGGGTGCCGGTGGACACCCGCAGCTTCGAGGCGCGCGCGGCGGCCGGCATCCATGTGATCGGCGACGCGAACATCCCCGGGCCGATGCCGAAATCGGGCTACATCGCGAGCACCACGGCGCGCCAGGCGGTGGCGAGCGCCATCGCGCTGCATCGCGGCCAGAACCCGCCCGAAGCCGTCTACTTCAACACCTGCTACAGCCATGTCGGCGAGGAGTACGGCATCTCGGTCGTCGGAATCTTCCGCCCCAACGCCGACGGCACGGCGATCGTGGAGGTGCCGAATTCGGGCGGCGTCTCGCCACGCGGCGACCTGCCCGCGCAGCGTCGGCTCGAGGCGCTCCACGCCGACGCCTGGTACGACAGCATCACCGGGTACATGTTCGGATGAGCACGACGACACGACGCGCCCTGCTGGCGCTCGCCGCGCTCGCCCCCGCCGCCGCCCGGGCGGCGGCCGATGGCGCCCTCGCGGAGGCGATCCGCGAGGCGGTGGGCGAGGCGCCCATCGAGGATGGCGGCATCGTTCTGCGCGCGCCCGCCGTGGCCGAGAATGGCGGCCAGGTGCCGGTGACGGTGCTGGTCGAGAGCCCGATGACGGCCTCCGACCACGTGGCCGCCATCCACATCCTCGCCACCCGCAACCCGACGCCGGGTGTCGCGAGCTTCCACTTGAGCCCGCTGCTCGCGCGCGCCGAGGTGCAGACGCGCATCCGCCTCGCCGAGGAGCAGCGCATCATCGTCCTCGCGCAGATGAACGACGGGCGCGTCCGCCGCGCCGTCGCCGAGGTCCGCGTCACCACCGGAGGCTGCCTGACATGAGCGGCGCGCTGAACGCCCCGCGCATCCGCATCCCGCGCTCGGCCCGCGCCGGCGAGGTGATCGAGATCCGCACCCTGATCGAGCACCCGATGGAGACCGGCCTGCGCCAGGATGGCAGCCGCGCCGTGCCGCGCGACATGCTGACGCGCATGGTGGTGCGGATGAACGGCGAGGTGCTGCTCGCCGCCGACCTGCGCAACGGCACCGCGGCCAACCCGTTCCACGTGTTCTTCGTGCGCATGGAGCGCAGCAGCGCATTCGAGTTCACCTGGACGGACGAACGCGGCCGCAGCGCGCGGGCCGAGGCGCGGGTGAGCGTCGCCTGATCTCCGGCCGCGCTTGCCCGCCGGGCTTGCCGGTCCGGGATGGCTGCATGATAGCGTCCGGCCCATGAAGCACCTGCCCGGCGACCCGTTTCCCTGGTTCACCCTGCCGTCCACGGACAATCCCCGCTACGCCATCCATTCGGTCGCGGGGCGCTACGTGCTGCTGGGCTTCATCGGATCGGCCGGCCGGCCTGAGACCGCCGCCGCGCTCGCCGCGCTGCGGGCGCAGCGCGCGCTGTTCGACGACGACTTCGCCTGCTTCTTCGGCATCAGCGTGGACGCGGCGGACAGGGAGGAGGGGCGGCTGCAGCCCGACCTGCCGGGCATCCGCTTCCTCTTCGACCTCGATGGCCGGGTGAGCCGCGATTGCGGCGTCATCCGCGACGACCCGGTGCAGGACGGGCTTTCGGTGTTCCGCTCCTGCTGGGTGCTGCTCGACCCGATGCTGCGGGTGATCGAGGCGCGGCCGCTCGCGGAGGCGGAGGCGATCCTCGGCCGCCTCGCCGCGCTGCCGCCGCCCGCCGCGCATGCGGGCTTCGACCTCCCGCCGCCCATTCTCGTGCTGCCGCGCGTCTTCGAGCCCGATTTCTGCCGCGCGCTGATCGCGCATTACGAGGCGCGCGGCGGCGAGCCCTCGGGCTTCATGCGCGAGGTGGAAGGCAGGACGGTCGGCGTCTTCGACCCGGCGATGAAGCGCCGGAAGGACTGCATCATCGAGGACGAGGCGCTGAAGCAGGGCGCGCGCGTGCGCATCCTGCGGCGCATCGTCCCCGAGATCCGCAAGGTCCACCATTTCGACGTGACGCGCATGGAGCGCTACATCGTCGCCTGCTACGATTCCGCGGATCGCGGGCATTTCGCCGCGCACCGGGACAACACCACCTCCGGCACCGCGCATCGCCGCTTCGCCGTCACGATCAACCTCAATGCCGAGGAGTTCGAAGGCGGCGAGCTGCGCTTTCCCGAATACGGCCCGCGCGCCTGGAAGGCGCCGACTGGCGGGGCGGTGGTCTTCTCCTGCTCCCTGCTCCACCAGGCGCTGCCGGTCACCGCCGGCGTGCGCTACGCCTTCCTGCCCTTCCTCTACGACGAGGCGGCGGCGCGGCTGAGGGAGGCGAACAACGCGAGGCTCGGCGAGGGCGTGGGCGCCTATCGCGCCGGCCCCAGGCCGCAGCAGCCCGCGGGAGGCTGAGCCTCAGCCTTCCAGCTCGCTGTCCCAGTAGAGGTAGTCGCGCCAGGATTCGTGCAGGTAGTTGGGCGGGAAGTGGCGTCCGTTCTCCTGCAGTTCCCACGAGGTCGGCTGGCGCGGCGCCTGGCGCGGCAGCATCCGGCATTCGCGCGGCAGCTTCGAGCCCTTGCGCAGGTTGCACGGGCCGCAGGCGGTCACGACATTCTCCCAGGTGGTGCGGCCGCCGCGCGAGCGTGGGATCACGTGGTCGAAGGTGAGTTCCTGGGTCGGCCGTCCCTCGCCGCAATACTGGCATTCGAACCGGTCGCGCAGGAACACGTTGAAGCGCGTGAAGGCCGGGCGGCGCGCCGCGGGAATGAACTCCTTGAGCGCGATGACCGAGGGCAGGCGCAGCGCGAGGGAGGGGGAATGCACCTCCACCTCGTATTCCGAAAGCACCGAGACGCGGTCGAGGAACACCGCCTTCACGGCATCCTGCCAGGACCACACCGAGAGCGGGAAATAGGACAGCGGGCGGAAATCCGCGTTCAGCACGAGGGCCGGGTAGGACTGGCCGCCGGAGAAAAGTCCGCCGTCTGGCAAGCGCCGCTCCTTCCAGCGGTGCGCCTCCAAGACCTGGGGCCTGCCGCGGTCGGATGGGCCCCAGATGATGTGGCGCCGCCGCGAGTCGACCGCATGAATGGCATGCGGCGCGGGGTGCCGCAAGCCTCGCGCCGCGCCATGGCGCGCGGTTTCAACGGCTTGTCACGCAGTCGCGGACGCAAACGCTGCGGCGGCCCGCCGCCCCTCATGGCGCAGGCACGGAGCGTCCCTCACGCCGCGCCGCCGCCGAGGCATTCGGCGAGCAGCCGGGCCCCGGCCATCAGCCCCGCATCGTCGAGCCCATGGCCGAGCGCGGGCGGGAACAGCGCATCCACCGCCACCCCCGCCTCGCGCAACGCCGCCTCGGCCACGCGGCTCGCCGCGGCGGGCACCACCTCGTCGGCCTCGCCATGCACGATCAGCACGGCGGGCCGGGCGGCGATGGCGCCGGCGAGCCCGTCGGCGCCGATCATCCCGCCGGAATAGGCCAGCACGCAGGCCGGGTCCGGCACGGCGCCGCGCAGCCCGGCCTCGAGCACGGTCATCGCGCCCTGGCTGAAGCCCATCAGCGCGACGCGGCGCATCGGCAGGGCGAGGCGCGCCGCCTCCGCCCCGACGAAGCGGCCGAGCGCGCCCGCCGCCGCCCGCACCCCGGCCTCGAGCTGGGCGGAGGAGCGGTCCCACAGCGGGAACCATTGCCGCCCGAAGGGGATCCCCTCGCAGGCCTCGGGCGCATGGGGTGCGACGAAGAGCGCGCCGGGCACCGCCTCGGCCCAGAGCGCGGCGAGGTCGATCAGGTCGTTGCCGTCCGCGCCGAAGCCGTGCACCAGCACCACCAGCGCATCCGGCGCGCCGCCCCGCAACGGGCCGTAGCGCGGGCCCTCCAGCACATCCATGCGCGATCCCCCTTGCCGGCCGCCGCACCCGCCCGCTACCGGGTGCGGCGCATGGGCGCAACCGCCATCGTCACCCGCTTCGCGCCGAGCCCGACCGGGCATCTGCATCTCGGCCACGCGCATTCGGCCCTCTTCGCCTGGCGCCGCGCGCGCGAGGCGGGCGGGCGCTTCCTGCTGCGCATCGAGGACATAGACCCGCTGCGCTGCCGCCCCGAGTTCACCGAGGCCATCCTCGAGGATCTCGCCTGGCTCGGCCTCGACTGGGATGGCGAGGTGCGCGTGCAGTCCGCGCATCTGCCCGAATACCGGCGCGCCCTCGATGCGCTCGCCGCGCGCGGGCTGCTCTATCCCTGCTTCTGCACGCGCGCCGACATCGCGCGCGAGATCGCCGCCGCCGCCAGCGCGCCGCACGGGCCGGACGGGCCGCTCTATCCCGGCACCTGCCGCCGGCTGTCCGCCGCCGAGCGCGCGGTGCGCCTTGCCGCCGGAGAGGCGCATGCGTTGCGCCTCGACATGGCGGCGGCGCTCGCGCTGCTGCCCGCGCCGCTGTCCTTCGCCGAGGGCGGCACGCGCATCGCCTGCGACCCGGCGCAGTTCGGCGATGCGGTGCTGGCGCGCAAGGACGTGCCGGCCTCCTACCACCTCTGCGTGACGCATGACGATGCGCTGCAGGGCATCACGCTGGTCACGCGCGGGGCGGATCTCAGGCCCGCCACGCATCTGCATCGCCTGCTGCAGCACCTGATGGGCTGGCCCGAGCCGGCCTATGCCCACCACCCGCTGATCACCGACGCCACCGGGCGGCGCCTTGCCAAGCGTGACCGCGCGGCGACGCTGCGCGACCTGCGCGCGGCCGGCCGCAGCCCGGCCGAGGTCCGCGCGCTTGCCGGCTGGCCCGATTAGGCGCGCCCCATCCGCCCGGGCGCGCGCCGCGTGCCCCGCGCGACGACGCTCCGGCGCATGCGCGCGCCATCGGGCGCTTCGATCGGCCCGCGCGCCGCGCGGCCGGAGGAGGAGGCCCGCGACAGCGCCATCCGCGGGATGGCCCGACCCTAGCGCCCCTTGAACACCGGCCTGCGCTTCTCGTTGAAGGAGGCGATGCCCTCCCGCCGGTCCTCGGTGCCGACGAGCTGGTTGTAGCACTCCACCTCGAACCGCAGCGCCGTGCGGATGTCCATCTGCAGGCCGAAATGCATCGAGCGCTTGGCCTGCCGCACCGAGAGCGGCGCGTTGGCCGCGATGGTGCGCGCGGTGTCCATCACCGCCTCCCACAGCGCCTCGCGCGTGTCGAGGACGCGGTTGAGGATGCCCCAGTCGAGCGCCTCCTGCGCGGTGAAGGGGCGCGCGGTCAGGATGATCTCCTTCGCGCGGCGCTCGCCGACGATGCGCGGCAGGGTCTGCGTGCCGCCCGCGCCGGGCATGATCCCGATCGCCACTTCCGTCAGCGCGAAGCGCGCGCCGGCCACGCCATAGGCGAAGTCCGAGGCGAGCACCATCTCGAGCCCGCCCGCATAGGCATGGCCCGACACCGCGGCGATGATCGGTATCGGGCAATCGAGCTGCGCCCAGTAGGCGCGCTCGAAGATCTCGTGCTGGTGCCGCCAGGCGGCATCGGTCATGCCGTGGCGCTCCTTGAGGTCGCCACCGCCGCAGAAGGCCTTCTCCCCGGCCGCGGCGAAGACGATGCAGCGGATCTCGCCCGGCTCGGCGGTCACGCCGGTCCAGACCGCGTGCAGGTCGCGACCCATCTGCGTGTTCAGCGCGTTCGAGACATGCGGGCGGTTCAGCCGCACCACCAGGATGTGGGGCTCGGGCGCTTCGAGCTGCAGGGTCTCGTACGGCTTCAGGTCCATGGCGGGTCTCCCTCCGGCATCCGGCTGCGGACCCTGCGCGGAACCGGCCCGCCTGTCAGCCCCCGCCCGCGCATGGCATACCTGCCGCCCAGGAGGACGCCATGCCCGAGACCAACCTGCAGATCCTGCTCAGACGCCGCCCCGTCGGCGCGCCGGTGCCCGAGGATTTCGAGATCGTGGAAACCCCCGTGCCCGAGCCCGGCGAGGGCCAGGTGCTGGTGCGCGCCCGCTACCTCTCGCTCGACCCCTACATGCGCGGGCGCATGTCGGATGCGAAATCCTACGCCAAGCCGGTCGCCCTCGGCGCGGTGATGGAGGGCCAGACGGCGGGCGAGGTCGTCGCCTCGCGCCATCCGGGCTTCAGGCCGGGCGACATCGTGCTCGGCGGCTATGGCTGGCAGCGCTTCTCGGTGGTCGGGCCGGAGCGGCTGTTCAAGGTGCCGGAGCACGACCCGCCGCTGTCCACCAGCCTCGGCGTGCTCGGCATGCCGGGGCTGACGGCCTGGGTCGGCCTCGAGGACATCGGCCAGCCCAAGGCGGGCGAGACCGTTGTCGTCTCCGCCGCCTCCGGCGCGGTGGGCCAGGTGGTCGGGCAGATCGCGAAGATCCGCGGCTGCAAGGTGGTCGGCATCGCCGGCAGCAAGGCCAAGTGCGACTTCGTGGTGCGGGAACTCGGCTTCGACGCCTGCCTCGACCATCATGGCGACCTCGACGCCCAGCTCGACGCGGCGGTGCCGGAGGGCATCGACGTCTATTGGGAGAATGTCGGCGGCAAGGTTCAGGCCGCGGTCTTCCCCCGCTTTCGCGACTTCGGCCGCATGGTGATGTGCGGCATGATCGCCCAGTACAACGAGGCCCCCGGCGCGGATGCCGCCGGCGCGCCGCCCGGGCCCAATCTCGGCCCCGTGGTGCGCAAGCGGCTGCGCATCCAGGGCTTCATCGTCAGCGACACCGGTTGGCCGCGCTACGGCGCCTTCCGCGCGCAGATGGAGGGCTGGATCCGCGAGGGCCGCATCCGCTGGCGGGAGGATGTGGTGCATGGCCTCGCCAAGGCCCCGGAAGCCTTCATCGGCCTGCTGCAGGGGCGGAACTTCGGCAAGCTGGTGGTGGCGGTGGACTGACACGGGGGCGGAAGGCGCCGCCCGCCGAATGACGTTGCGCAACCGGACAACGCGCGGGATTCTCCGGTCATGACAAGGCCACCGGGTCAGCCGGCGGGGCAGAGCCAGGCTCCGGCCCCATGAACGAACTCGCCAGCAGGCCGCAAGCGGCCGCCGCCGAGCGGCCGGAGGCTGCGCGCCGGCCCGTTGCCGCGCGGCTCGTCGTCCTCATCGCCGGGGCGGTGCTGCTGCCCGCGCTGATCCTGATGGTCGCGGGCTGGGCCTCCTGGCGCGGCACCTGGGCCGAGGCCGGGCGCGAACTCGCGCGCGCGGCGGAGATCAACGCCGAATACGCGGAACGCCTGGTGGAGGGCCATGCGCGCGTCGCCGCCCGCATCGCCGAGAGCCTCGCCGTTCACGACGATGCCGCGCTGCGGGCCGTGGGCACCGAACTGCGCGAGAGCATCGCGCGCTTCATCGGCGAGTTGCCGCTGGTGCGCGGCGCGGTCGTGCTCGATGCCGTGGGCGACGTGCTGCTGCTCACCGGCGAGGCCGAGGCCGGATGGACCCGCGCGCCCGTCGGAACCTATGCGGCCATGCTGCGGGAGGCGCAGCCGGGGCGCGTGCTGCTCGGCGCCGCCTACCGGCCGCCGGGCTTCAACGGGCCGCTGCTGCCGCTCGGCCAGCGCGATCCGGTGCGCGGGCGGGCGGTGATCCTGCTCCTCGACGGTGCCCGGATCGGCACGGCGCTCGGCCGCAATGTGGGCGGGGAGGACGATTCCGCGGCGCTGCTGCGCACGGATGGCGCCATCCTCGCGCGGCATCCGGGCTTCGCCGATCCGCCGCCGCCGCTGGCGCCGGACCGCCCGCTGATGGCCGCGCTCGGCGCGGGTCTTGCCGCGGGCACGATCGAGGGCACGACGCCGCGCGATGGCGCGCCGGTGCTGGTCGCCTTCCGGCGCGTGGAGGGCGCGCCGCAACTCGCCGTCGCGGTCAGCCGCCGCCGCGCGGCGATCGCCGCGCAGTGGCGCACGGCCATGCTGCCGGTGCTCGGCATCGGCCTTCCCGCGATCCTCGGGCTGCTCGGCCTCGCGCTCGTGGTCCGGCGGCAGCAGCGGACGCTCGAACTGGCGCTGGCCGGGCTCGAGCAGCGCGTCGCCGAGCGCACCGCCTCCCTGCAGGAAGGCGAGGACCGCCTGCGCGTGGCGATCGAGGCGGGGCGCTTCGGCACCTGGGAGACCGATGCGCGCACCGGCATGACGACCCGGTCGCCGCGTGCGCTCGAGATCTTCGGCCTGCCGCCCGACCAGGCGGTGGGGCCTGCCTCCGACTGGGCGGCGCGCATCCATCCGGCCGACCGCGAGCGCGTGCTCGCCGCCTGGGAGAGGCTGCTCGCCGGGCGCGCGCCGAACTACCGCGAGGAGTATCGCTTCCGCGGCCCCGATGGCGGCTGGCGCTGGCTCGAAAGCACGGCGGCGGTGGTGCGCGCCGACCCGGTGACCGGCCTGCCCATCCGCTGCGCCGGCACGGTGCAGGACTTCACCGACCGCCACGAGGCCGAGGCGCGGCGGGAACTGCTGACGCAGGAGGTGAACCACCGCGCGCGCAACACCCTCGCCATCGTGCAGGCCATCCTGCGCCTGACGCGGGCCGCAAGCCCCGCGGAGTTCGCGCGGCTGGTGGAAGGCCGCGTCGCCGCGCTCGCGCGCGCCCAGGCGCTGCTGGCCGCCGAGCGCTGGACCGGCGCGCCGCTCGAGACGCTGCTGAGCGACGAGATGGCGCCCTATGGCGGCGGCGACGAGGTGTACCGCCCGGGCGAGAACCGCTTCGCCCTCGACGGCCCGCCGCTGCGCGTCCGCGCCGAGGCGGTGCAGGCGCTCGGCATGGTGTTCCACGAACTCGCGACCAATGCGGCGAAGCACGGCGCGCTGTCGGTGCCCGAGGGGCGCGTCTCGGTGACCTGGCGCGTGGACGAGGCGGCCGGGCTGCTGCGCATCCGCTGGTCCGAGACGGGCGGGCCGGTGCCGAGCCTGCCGAAGCACCGCGGCGTCGGCTCGCGCGTGATCGAGGCGACGATCAACGGCCAGCTCGGCGGGGCGGTGGAGCGGCGCTGGCCCGAGCAGGGGCTGGTCTGCGAGATCGCGCTGCCGCTGGCCAAGACGCGCGCGCCCGGCTGAACGCGGGGCGGCGGCGATGCGCGCCGATCCGCCCGGCGCGGACCGCCTTGCGCCATGCGTCTCATGCCGCCCGGATGACGCGGCGCTCTTCGTGTGCCGCGCTGCGACGCCGGCTTCGCCCCGGCAGCGCCGTGCGCGAGGCGCGCCGGCGGCCGTCAGTCCGCCGCGGCGCGCGCCGCCGGCGCGGCGAAGCGCGGCGCGACAGCCTCCATGAACAGGCGGATCGAGCGCGCGGCGGTCCCGGCATCCATCGGGCCGAGGCGGAAGGAACAGATCACGCCGCCCACGCCCGTCGCCTCGATCTCGGCCATCCGCGCCGCCACCGTCTCCGGCGAGCCGGCGATCAGCGCGAGCTCCGCCTGCGCGCGCGCGGGCGGCGCGTCCTCCTTCCTCATGATGATGCCCTGCTCGACGTAGATGCGCTCGCGCAGCGCCTTGCGGTGCTCCTGCATCGCCTCGAAGGCGGGGATGCCGATGCGGCGCGCCTCCTCGTCCGTCTCGGCGACGACGACGTTCCGCCACACCCAGGATTCCTCCATGCAGCGCGCGACATGCGCGGCATCGAAGCCCGCCTCCGCCATCGCCGCGCGATAGGCCGCGAGGCGCTTCGCCGTGGTCTCGTTCGACTGCACGTTCATCAGGAAGGGCAGGCCGCGGCGCGCGAGATGCAGCGCGCCCTGTTCCGAGGACGCCGCGCGGATCACGAAGGGATGCGGCCTGGTGTAGGGGGTGGGGCGCAGGCGCGGAACCTTCAGCGTCCAGTGCTTGCCCTGATGCGTGAAGCCCTCCGGGCTGGTCCAGGCCTTGAGCATGATGCCCTCGGCCTCCTCGTAGCGTTCGAGCGCCTCCTCGTGCGGGATGCCGTAGCCCTGGTACTCGTAGACATTGTAGGCCGTGCCGCGGCCGAGGCCGACGACGAGCCGCCCTTTGCCGAGGTTGTCGAGCAGCGCCAGCTGCTCGGCGAGCCGCGTCGGGTGGTGCAGCGAGACCTGCGCGACCGCGAAGCCGACCTTGATCCGCTTCGTCGCGGCCAGCACCGCGGCGGCGAAGGTCACCGGGTCCACATAGGCGCAGTTGCCGTCGAAGTGATGCTCGGCGAGCCACAGCACCTCGACGCCGAGCTCGTCGCACAGCCGTGCTTCCGCGAGGCTGTCGGCGATCACCTCGGCGTCGCGGTCAGGGTCGCGGCTTTCGGGAAAGAGGAAGTTGCTGAAGCGCAGCATCCGGCCTGCTCCGCGGTTGACCAGGGCAGCCTAGCGGATCGGCGCCTCCGCGGCGACCATGCGGGCCGTCACCGCCGCGGCGCGCCCGCGCGCTCACGCGCGGAACATCCCCCCGCCATCCACGTCCACCACGGTGCCGTTCACGTAGTGCCCGCGCGGGGAGGCAAGGAACACCGCGAGGTCGGCGATCTCTCCCGGCTCGATCGGGCGGCCGAAGGGCAGGTCGGTCAGCGTCTCGGCCCAGCGTTCCTCGTCGCCGAAGCGCAGCTTCGCGTTGGTGCGCGCCTGGGTGAGCATCCGCTCCGTCCTGGTCACGGCCGGGTTGATGCCGACGACCTTCACGTTGTTCGCCTGCGCCGCGGCGCCGAGCGCCTGCGTGAAGGCGATCAGCGCGGCATTGCCCGCCCCGCCCGCGATGTAGCCCGCGCGCGGCGCTCGGCCCGCCATGCCGATGATGTTGACGATGACGCCGGATTTCCGCGCCTCCATCGCCGGCAGGTAGAGCTGGCACATGTGGATGTAGCCGATCACCTTGAGGTCCCATGCCGCCTTCCAGGCCGCGATCGGGATGTCCTGCAGGCGGCCGGCGGGGATCGCGCCGGCGTTGTTCACCAGGATGTCCATGTCGGGGAAGGCGGCGTGCAGGCGCTCGCGCTCCGCCTCGCGCGAGAGGTCGGCGGCCAGGGTCTCGACGCGCACCTGCGCCTTGGCGCGCACCTGGTCGGCAGCGGCGGCGAGCGCCGCGCCGTCGCGGGCCGAGAGCACGACGTCGCAGCCCTCCGCCGCGAAGGCCTCGGCGCAGGCGAGGCCGATGCCCTTCGAGCCGCCCGTGACCAGCACGCGCCGTCCGCGCAGGTGCATCTCCATGCTCAGATCACCAGCTCGATCAGGAACGGCCCCGGCCGCGCGAAGGACTGCGCCATCAGGTCGCCCGCCTGGTCGAGCGTCGTCGCCTGCGCCGCCTCGACGCCCATTGCCTCGGCCATCTTCACCCAGCCAATGTCGGGGTTGCCGAGGTCGAGCATGTTCATCGCCGTCGGCCCCGGATTGGCGCCGACATTCTGATACTCGCCGAGCAGGATCTGGTACTTGCGGTTGGACAGGATCACGGTCGTCACCGGCAGCCGCTCGCGCGCCTGCGTCCAGAGCGCCTGCACCGTGTACATCGCCGAGCCGTCGGCCTGCAGGTTGATCACCCGCCGCCCGCCGCCGCCGATCGCCGCGCCCGTGGCCAGCGGCAGGCCGCAGCCGATCGCCCCGCCCGTGATCTGCAGCCAGTCGTGCCTCGGCGCGGCGAAGGTCTCGGGGAAGAAGCCGCGGCCGAAGGAGACGCTCTCGTCGGCGATGATCGCCTCCTCCGGCATCAGCGCCGCGACGGTGCGGGCGAGGCCCTCGGGGCTCGGCGCGCCGCGCGCGCGCTCGGGGCGCGGGCCGACATCGGGCATCGGGATGGCGGGCGCGCCCAACTCCTCGCACAGCGCGGCGAGCGCGGCCTCGGCATCCTGCTCGAAGCGCGTCAGCACATGCACCTGCGCGGTTTCCGGGTAGTGCTTCGAAGGCTTGCCCGGATAGGCGAAGAAGCCGACCGGCGCCTTGGCGTTCACCAGCACCAGGTGCTCGACCCATTCCAGCGCCTTGATCGCGACATCGGCCGGATAGGGCACGCGCTCGAGCGGCAGGCGCCCCTGGCCGCGCTGGGTCCGACCGTTCGAGCCCTCGGCCATCAGCCGGTGGCCGGTCGCCTGCGCGGCGCGCCAGGCATAGGCCTGCGCGCCTTCGCGCAGCGCCTTGCCGCCGAGCAGGATCAGCACGTTCTTCTTCTCGCGCAGGATGCGCGCAACGTTGCGGACCACATGCGGGTCGGCCGGCTGCGGGTGGGGCACGGGCAGGGGCTTGGCCACCACGCCGCCCTCGTCCCAGCAGGTGTCCGAGGGCAGGATCATGGTCGCGATCTGCCCGGGCGAAGTCATGGCCGCCTGCACCGCCGCCGCGGCGTCCGCCCCGACATCGGCGGCGCGGGTCGAGGTCCGCATCCAGTGCGAGACCCCGCGCGCCCAGCCTTCGGTATCGGCCGTCAGGGGTGCGTCGAAGGGCCGGTGATAGGTCGCCTGGTCGCCCACGCAGTTCACGATGCCCGAGCGCGCGCGCCGCGCGTTGTGCAGGTTGGCGAGGCCGTTGGCGAGGCCCGGCCCGCAATGCAGCAGCGTCGCGGCAGGCTTGCCGGTCATGCGCCAGTAGCCGTCCGCCATGCCGGTGACGACGTTCTCCTGCAGGCCGAGCACGCACTTCATCCCGGGGATGCGGTCCAGGGCGGCGACGAAATGCATCTCGCTCGTGCCGGGATTGGCGAAGCACACCTCGACCCCGCAACCCAGAAGTGTATGGACCAGGCTTTCCGCACCGTTCACTGCGCATCTCCGACGATCAGGAATGGCGCAGCCTGCGCGGGCCGGGCCGCCAGGGCAAGGTGGGGGCCTTGTCTTCCCCGAATCCTGCCGCAATCCTGCCCCACGAAAACGAGAGTAAATCCGGCGCCGCGCCGACAGGGGGGCAGGGCGACCGGCAGGGGGAGACGTCGTTCGCATGATTCCGCGCCTTGCCACCGCGTTCTTCGCGACGGGCTTCGCTGCGCTGCTGTGCCAGATCGTCTGGCAGCGCATGCTCGGCATCTTCGCCGGATCGGACACCATCTCGGCCGCGCTGGTCGTCGGGGCCTTCCTCGCGGGGCTCGGGCTCGGTTCCATCATCGGGGCCAAGATCGCGGACCGGCTGAGCGCGGCGCAGGCGCTGGCCGGCTTCGCGCTGGCCGAGATCGGCGTCGGGCTCTTCGCGCTGCTGTCCAAGGTGTTCCTCTACGACTGGCTCGCGACCGACCTCGCCGGGGTGGTGGACGCCGCGCCGGCCATCTTCGCGCTGTGCTTCGCGGGGCTCGTGCTGCCGACCACGCTGATGGGCGCCTCGCTGCCGCTGCTCGCCCGCGCGGTGGCGACCAGCCACGAGAACATCGCCGAGCGCATCGGCACGCTCTACGGCCTCAACACCCTCGGCGCGGGCATCGGGGCGATCGCGGGCGGCTGGCTGCTCGTCGGCCATCTCGGCTTCATCGGCGCGCTGTGGCTCGCCGCCGGGCTCGAATTCGCCGCCGCGGCGCTCGCGCTCACGCTGCTGCCCGCGCTGCGCGCGGCGCCCGCACCCGCCCCGGCCGCGCTGCGCGCCGCCGATGACGGGCAATACGGCGGCCTGCCGCTGTGGTGCGTGCTGGTGTTCCTCTCGGGCTACGTGATCGTCGCGCTCGAGATCGTCTGGGTGCGCTTCATGGGCCAGGTCGGGCAGTATCATGCCTACCTGTTCCCGACGGTGCTGGGCGTGTTCCTGCTTGCCGATGGCGCGGGCATGGCGGTCGCGGCGCGGATGGTGCGGCGGATGCGCGACCCGCGCCCGGCCTTCTTCATCACCCAGTCCGCGGGCTTCGTGCTCGCCTCGGTGCTGCTGCTCGGCGTCTGGTATGCGCTGCCCTACTGGCCGCTTTCGAGCCTCATGCCGGTGGATTTCAGCCGCATGTATGGCGGCTCGCTCGCGACGATGCTGGTGCTGACGGTCATCGTGGTCGGTCCGCCCTCCTTCCTCATCGGCATGACCTTCCCCTTCGTGCAGCGGGCGGTGCAGCGCGACCTCTCGGCGGTCGGGGCGCGCGTGGGCTGGGTGCAGCTCGCGAACATCGCCGGCAATGCGGCGGGTTCCATCATCACCGGCCTCGTGACCTTCCACCTGCTCGGCCTCGTGGGGACGATGAAGCTGCTCGCGGTGATGTCCCTGCTGCTGGTGCTGTTCTGGCTGCTGCGCGCGGGCTTCATGCGCAGGCCGGTCGAATCGGGCCTTGCCCTCGCCTGCGGCGTGCTGGTCTTCGCCATGCCCGGCAACGGCACCTTCTGGACGCGGCTGCATGCCGAGAGCAGCGGCCAGCAGGCGGCCTGGGCCGAGGACCGCTCCGGCGTCGCCTATTTCCGCGACGAGCGGGCGGGCGACAACCGCGCCGAAGGCCCCTTCTTCATCCAGGGCTTCAGCCAGGGACGCATCCCCTTCCTGCCCATCCACCAGTTCCTCGGCGCGGTGGGGCCGCTGATCCATCCGAACCCGCGCGAGGTGCTGGTCATCGGCGTCGGCAGCGGCGGCACGCCCTGGGCCGCGGGCGTGCGGCCGGAAAGCAGCGTGCGGGGCATCGAGCTGGTGGCGCCGGTGCTGACCACGCTCGAGGAGGTCGGCCGCCGCCATCCGGGCAGCCCGATGGAGCAGATGTTCCGCGACCCGCGCTGGCGGCTCGAAGCCGCCGACGGGCGGCGGACGCTCGCCAAGGAGAGCCGCCGCTACGACATCATCGAGGCCGATGCCATCCTGCCCGAGTCCTCGCATTCCGGCCTGCTCTATTCCGCCGAGTTCCTGGGCCAGGTGCGCGAGCGGCTCGCCCCTGGCGGCCTCTACGTGCAATGGGCGCCGACCGAGCGCGCGGTCGAGACCTTCGCCGCCGTCTTCCCGCACGCCATCCTGCTGATGCCGGTCGGCGTGCTGATCGGCTCGAACGATCCCATTCCCTACGATCCGTCGCGACTCGCTGCGGCCTTCCGGGAGCCCGCGACGGCGGAGCACCTGCGCCGCGGCAATGGCGCCTTCTCGGACTGGGCGAACCTGTTCGCGGAGCCGCCGATCGTCTGGTCGCCGGCCTCCCCGCGCTCCGAGGCGCCCCTGACCGACGTGTTCCCGCGCGACGAGTTCTACCTCAACAACCGCGTGGTCACGACCGACATCTATGCGCGGCGCGTGCGGCCGGTGATCGCGCAGGGCGACGCGCCGCGCTGATCCGGCGAGCGCCAGGGGCAGGCCGCCCGCGCGGGCCTGGGGGGGCAGCCTTGGCCGGGCGCCAGCCCCACGCCCTGCATGTGGCCGCCCCGCCGGCGTCGCGCGTCACGCCGGCCGTTGCGAGGGAGGTCCGCCCCGCGGCATCAGCGCGCGAAACGCGCGAACTCGCGCGCGAGATCCTCGTAGATCGCCCGCTTGAACGCGACGGCGAGGGCGGGCAGTTCCGCCAGCGGCGCCCAGCGCCAGGCATCGAATTCGGGGTGCGGGTCGCGATCGAGCCGGATGTCGGAATCGCTGCCGGTGAAGCGCAGCGCGAACCATTTCTGCCGCTGGCCGCGATACTTTCCGCCCAGCGCCTTGCCGACCAGTTCGGGCGGCAGGTCGTAGGTCAGCCAGCGCGGGTGCTCGGCCAGGATCTCGGCCTTCGCGGTGCCGATCTCCTCCTCCAGTTCGCGGAACACCGCGACCGCCGGATCCTCCCCGGCATCCATCCCGCCCTGCGGCAACTGCCAGCCGCCCGCCGCACCCTCGGCATTCGGCAGGTCGGCGCGGCGCGCCACCAGCACGAGGCCCGCCGGGCCGAACAGCACCGCGCCGACATTGTCGCGATAGGGCAGCAGGCTCATGGCGCGCTCGCGTTGCGCAGCGGGCCGGGCTCGGTCGCCAGCCCCTCGGGCCTGCGGATCATGGCCGAGACCGGCGCCATCACGAGGCCGCGTGCTTCGAGGCCGGCCGCCCAGGCGGCGATGCGCTCGACCACCACCGGCGTTGCCGCGCCGGCAAGGCCGAGGGCCGCGCCGCGCTCGCGCGCCAGGGCCTCGAGTTCGGCGAGCCGGCGGTCGATCTCTCCGCGCGTGCCCGCCGGCTCGTCGAGCACGACATCCACGCTGCGCCCCCAGGCGCGGGCCGGCGCGGGCGCGCCCGGACGCGGGTCCACATAGAGCAGCCCGCGCGCGCGCAGCGCATCCTGCACCGCGCCGATCGCCTCGGGCATGGCGGCGAAGCGCTCGCCGCGCATGCCGCCGACGGCGCCGATCGCCCCGACATAGCCCTGCGCCCGGCCGAGCACCCAGGCCAGGGTCTCGAGGTTCGCCGCCATCGGCTGCCCGGTCAGCAGCGCGCGGTCGCCCGGGTTGTTGAGCGGATAGCCGGCCGGTTCCATGGGCACGGAGATCAACGTCTCCATCCCGCGCTCGCGCGCGCGTTCGGCGGTCTGCCCGGGGCGCGGGGCGTAGGGGGAGATCGCGAGCGCCACCGCGGGCGGCAGGCGGCGGATGGCTTCCTCGGTGTGGGTGGCGTTGAGGCCGATATCGGCGACGATCACGCCGACGCGCGGGCGCGTGTCGCGCCGGTCGAACTCGCGGCCATAGGCGCGGATGGCGGTGCGGCCGTCCGGGCCGATGCGCGGCAGCGGGCCGTGGAGCGAATCCTCGAGCAGCGCGGGATCGGGCGCGGGAATGGCGCGCGGCGGCGCGGGCGGCGGCGCGGGCGCTGCGGCGACGGCCAGCACCGGCGGCTCCGGGGCGGCGGGAGGCGCGGACTCGGCCGCCCGCGCGGGCGCGGCGGTGACGCTCGCGACCCCCGGAGGCGCCGCCGCCTCCGCCGCTTGCCGCGCCGGCGGGTCGCTCGGCACGGGGGCCTGCGGCGCGGCGGTGGGCGGCGCGGGGGCGGGATCGGCCACCGGCCCCTGCGCCGCCGAGGCGACGGGAGGCGCGGCGGCCATGACGGGCTCGGGCGGGCCCAGGCGGTTCAGCCAGACCACGCCGCCGGTCACGCCGGCCCCCACCACCAGCCAGTAGAGGCCGAGCGCACGCCAGCCGGGCAGGCGCATGCCTCGCTATCCCCGCCTAGAGGTCCGATCGCCGCTGCCGGTTGCCGACAGCGGCGTTCAGTGTCCGGGCAGCACCAGGGCGGGTCGCGCGACGGGCGACCTCAGGGGCTGGAGCGGCGCGCGCCGCCGGGCGCGGCCGGAGGTGGCAGCGGGGCGCCGCGCGCCTGCTCATCGGCGGGTCGCGCCTAGCGTCCGGCGCGGCGCTGCGGGGCCGGCGCCGCCGCGATGCCGCGCAGCAACTGCACCGCCTGCTGCAACTGGTGGTCCGTCTCCGGCCGCGCCGGGTCGAAGGCGGGCGCGCCCTCGGCCGGCATGCGCTGCACGCGCTCGAGCAGGCCGGGCGGCAGGTTCATCGGCGGCGGGGGCGGCGGCGCGGCCGCCTGTGGCCGCTGGGCGCCGTTGTCGTTGCGCAGGGCGCGGCGCAGGTCGGCCTCGCGCTCGCGGCGGGCGATGGCGGCGGCGGAGGTGTCCTCGCGCGTCGCCAGCACCTCGATGTCGGGCTCGATCCCGGTCGCCTGGATGGAACGGCCGGAGGGTGTGTAGTAGCGCGCCGTGGTCAGTCGGATCGCGCCATTGCCCGGGATGGGCATGACGGTCTGCACGCTGCCCTTGCCGAAGGACTTCACGCCCATGACGATGGCGCGGCGGTGGTCCTGCAGCGCGCCGGCCACGATCTCGCTGGCCGAGGCCGAGCCGCTGTTGATCAGCACGACGATGGGCAGCCCCTGCGCGATGTCGCCCGGCCTCGCGTTCCAGCGCTGGCCGTCCTCCTGGCGGCGGGCGCGGGTGCTGACGATCTCGCCCTGGTCGAGGAAATCGTCGGCGATCTGCACCGCCTGGTCGAGCAGCCCGCCAGGGTTGTTGCGCAGGTCGAGCACGAGGCCCCGCAGGTTGTTGCCCGCCTGCTGGCGGATCTGCTGCATGGCCCGCCGCAGCGCCGCCTCCGTCTGCTCGTTGAAGGAGGAGATGCGGATGTAGCCGATGTCCCCGCCCTCGAGGCGGAAGCGCACGATCTGCGGGCGGATGACGTCGCGCGTGATGGAGAGTTCGATCGGGCGCTCGGCGCCCTCGCGGCGGATGGTCAGGCGGATCGAGGTGCCGCGCTCGCCGCGCATCTGCTCGACGGCTTCCTGCAGCGTCAGGCCCTGCACGCTGTTGCCGTTCAGGTGGGTGATGAGGTCCCCGGGGCGGACGCCGGCGCGCGCGGCGGGCGTGTCGTCGATTGGCGAGATCACCTTGATGAAGCCGCCCTCCTGCGTGACCTCGATGCCGAGGCCGCCGAACTCGCCGCGGGTCTGCACCTGCATGTCGCGGTACATGCGCGGGTTCAGATAGGAGGAATGGGGGTCGAGCCCGCTCAGCATGCCCTGGATGGCGTTCTCGATGGCATCGCGGTCGTTGACCGGCTCCACATACTCGGCGCGGATGCGCTCGAACACGTCGCCGAACAGGTTGAGGAGGCGGTAGGTTTCCGCCCGGCTGCCCTCCTGCGCCCAGGCCGCGACGAGCGGGCCCACCACCACGCCGGCCGCGAAGGCCGCGCCCACTGCCGCGATCGTGCCGCTCCTGCGCCGCATCCGATGTCCTTCCTTCCGTCCCGCCGGACCATGGACCGCCCGGCGACTCCCGTCAGTCTAAGCCCCGAGCCCCGGCCATGGCAGCCCGAAACCGCGCTGCAACATGACGTTACCGAGCGCGGCGCCTCATCCGGCGCTGCCGCGCGCGGCGGCGAGCCAGGGGGCGGGGTCCACCGCCTGCCCGTCCCGCCGCAGTTCCAGGTAGAGGCGGCCGCGGCCGCCCTCGCCCGGGCCGACCACGCCGACCGGTTCCCCGGCGAGCAGCCGGGCACCGCTGGTTGCATCGAGCCGCCCAAGGCCGGCGAGTACGACATGGTGCCCATCCGCGCATTCGACAATCAGCAGCAGGCCATAACTTCGGAAAGGACCGCTGAACACGGCGCGCCCGGCGCAGGGGCTGACCACGCGCGCGCCGGCCGCCGCGACCAGCGTCTGGCCGCGCGCTGGCACGCCTTCGGCCTGCTCGCCGTAGCCGCGCAGCACGCGCCCGGCGACCGGCTGCACGCGCGCCGCGCCCGGGCCGAGCGCGACCGCCGCCCGGTCGGGCGCGGGCGGCGGGGCGGGCAGGGGCCGGCCGGCCTGGCGGGCGGCGCGTTCCTCCCGCGCGCGTGCCGCCGCCTCGGCACGTTGGCGCGCGGCCGCGGCTGCGGCCTCGCGGGCGCGCTCGCGTTCCAGGCGCGCGAGCATCTCCGCGAGATCCGCCGCGCGGGCCAGCGCCTCCTGCGCGCGGGCGGCGGCGGCGCGCTCGGCCTGGCGGGCCTCGGCCTCGCGCATCCGGGCGGCGGCGATCTCGGAATCGAGGGCCTCGGCGGCGGCGCGCGCCTCCTCCCGCGCGGCGGCGACCAGCATCGTCTCGGCCGCGGCGACGCGGGCGCGGCGGGAGGCCTCGGCATCGGCGGCGCGCAGGGCCTCGAGGTCGCGGCGGATCTGCCGCGCGATGCCCTGCAGCACCAGCGCGCCGCGCAGCGCCTCCTCGGGCGGGAGCGGGACGGCGAGCAGCGTCTCGGCCGGCCAGAGCGAGAGGCGGCGCATGGCCGGCATCATCGGCGCGAGCGCCGCGGCGCGGCGCACCACCTCGTCGCGGGCGGCGATGGCGGCGATGACGGCCTCGCGCTCGCGCTCCTGCGCGGTTTCCAGCACCGCCTCGGCGCGCTGGACGCGCTCGGCCATGGCGACGCGCTGCCGGGCGAGGCCGCGCTCGATCTCGGCGGCTTCCTGGGCGAGGCGGGCGGCCTCGGCGGCGGCGGCGCGCTCGGCCTCGGCGGCGCGGCGGGCGTCCTGGACGGCTTCGCGGGTGGGCTGCTGGGCAAGCGCTGGGGATGCCAGCAGGGCGAGGAACAGGAACAGGGGGGCTCTGCCCCCCTGACCCCCCGCCGAAGGCTTGAGGCCCTCGGAACCCCCCTTCCGCGCAGGCGCCGAGTGCCGGGGGCCCGGGGGCCTCTCGGCCCCCGGCGGGGGTTCGAGGGGGCGGAGCCCCCTATTCCGCAGCCGCCGCACGCTCCGTCCGCAGCAGCGACGCCCCCGTCATCGCCGCCGGCTGCCCGAGGCCGAGCAGCGCGAGCAGCGTCGGCGCGATGTCCGCGAGCCGCCCGTCGGCAAGCCGCGCGCCCGCCGGCCCGCCCATCAGGATCGCGGGCACCGGGTTGGTGGTGTGGGCGGTGTGCGGCCCGCCCGTGGCGGGGTCGCGCATCATCTCCGCATTGCCGTGGTCGGCGGTGACGAGGAGCGCCCCGCCGGCGGCGCGCACCGCCTCGGCGATGCGCCCGAGGCCGGCATCCACCGCCTCCACGGCGCGGATCGCGGCCTCGAGGCTGCCCGTGTGCCCGACCATGTCGGCATTGGCGAAGTTCAGCACGATCAGGTCGTAGGTGCCCGAGCCGATGGCGGCGACGGCCTTCTCGGCGAGTTCCGGCGCGGACATCTCGGGCTGCAGGTCGTAGGTCGCGACCTTGGGGGAGGGGACCATGATGCGGTCCTCGCCCGGGAAGGGCGTCTCCTGCCCGCCGTTCAGGAAGTAGGTGACGTGCGGGTATTTCTCGGTCTCGGCCATGCGGAGCTGGCGCAGGCCGGCCGCCGCGACGACGGCGCCGAGGATGCCCTCCATGGATTGTGGGCCGAACAGCGTCGCGAGATGCGCGTTCAGCGCCTCGCTGTATTCGGTCATGCCGGCGGCGGCGGCGAAGCGGATCGGCCGCGCGCGGGCGAAGCCGCCGAAGCCGGGGTCGAGGAAGGCGGCGAGGATCTGCCGCACGCGATCGGCGCGGAAGTTGAAGCAGAGCAGCCCGTCGCCGTCGCGCATCCCGCCATAGGGCCCGATGACGGTGGCGGGGGTGAACTCGTCGGTGGTGCCCGCGGCATGGGCGGCGGCGATGGCGGCGGCGGCGGTCGGGGCGCGCGCGCCCGCGGCGAGGGCCATCGCGTCATGGGCCTCGCGCACGCGCTCCCAGCGGTTGTCGCGGTCCATCGCGAAGTAGCGGCCGATCACGGTGGCGATCCGCACGCCGGGAAGGCCTGCGATGTCGGCCTCGAACCGCGCCAGGAACTCGGGCGCGGCGCGCGGCGCGGTGTCGCGCCCGTCGGTGAAGGCGTGGATGGCGACCGGCACGCCGGCGCCGGCGAGGACGCGCGCCAGCGCCACCGCATGGTCCTGGTGCGAATGCACCCCGCCGGGGGAGAGCAGCCCCATCAGGTGGCAGGTGCCGCCGGACTGCTTCAGCGCGGCGATCAGCCCGGTCAGGGCCGGCAGGCGGGCGATGGAGCCGTCGGCGATGGCCGCGCCGATGCGCGGCAGGTCCTGCATCACGACGCGCCCGGCGCCGATGTTGAGGTGCCCGACCTCGGAGTTGCCCATCTGGCCCTCCGGCAGCCCGACATCGAGGCCCGAGGTGCGCAGGAAGGCGTGCGGGCAGGCGGACCAGAGCGCGTCGAAGGCGGGCGTGCGCGCCTGGCGGACGGCATTGTCGGCAGGGTCCTCCCGCCATCCCCAGCCATCGAGGATGACGAGCATGACGGGGCGGGGGCGGGTGGCGGACATGCGGCTTCCTCTCGCTCGCCGCGGGATTAGCCCCCGCGATGCGGCAGCGGCAAGGCCGCGGCGGGGCCTTTTCGCGCCGCCCGAGGTGCCGGCGATGCCGTGAGCCCGGTCACGGCACGGGCGTTGCGCGGGCGGGCCGAATGCGCTGCCGCCGGAACGGGAGGGCCCCCATGGACGTGACCGTGTATTTCGCGACCAATCGCGAGATCCTCGCCGAGGATCCGCCGCGCCTCGGCGCCGGATATAACGCGATCGGGCCCTATGGGCTGCGCTACGGCAAGGCCGAGGTCACGGCGCCGGCCGAGCGCGGGCGCAACCGCTTCGGGGATGGCTACCGGCTGAAGCGGGCGGCGCTCTACCCCGAACGCCTGCCGCTCGCCGAGGAAGGGGCGGGCGCGCCGCGGCTGCTCGGCAGCTCGGCGCTGCTCGATGAGCTGCGCACGCGGCTCAAGGAGACCGGCGCGGACCTGCTGGTGCTGATCCACGGCTTCGCCTCGACCTTCGAATCCACGATGGAGCGGGCCGCGCAGCTCAAGCTGCTCTACGGCACCAGGGACCGGCCGCTCGAGGTCGTCGCCTTCTCCTGGCCGTCCAACGGCCGCGCCTTCGGGCTGAAGGCGCGCGAGGGGGTGAGGCTGCAGTATTTCGACGACCGGATGGATGCCGAAGGCTCGGCCGCGGCGATGGCGCGCGCCTTCCACCGCCTGGTGGATTTCGTCCGCGACCTGTCCGAGGCCGAGAGCTGCGGGCGGGCGCTGCATCTGGTGGCGCATTCCATGGGCAACTACGCGCTGCGGCACGCGCTGCAGCAGATCCTGCGCGACGCGCCGCGCGGCCGCCTGCCCCGCCTGTTCGAGAACATCTTCCTGATGGCGGCCGACGAGGACGACGACGCGCTGAACGACCCGGCCAAGCTCGCGCACCTGCCCGAGCTCGCCCATGCCGTGCATGTCTACATGGCGCGCAACGACCGCGCGCTGGTGATCAGCGACACCACCAAGGCCAATCCCGACCGGCTGGGCGCGACCGGGCCGCGCACGCTGTCGGACCTGCCGCGCAAGATCACGCTGGTGGACTGCACGGAGGTGTCGGACACGCCCGGCCTCGACGCCCATCTGCGCCACCAGTACTACCGGACGCGGCCCGAGGTGGTGGACCATGTGCGCGCCGTGCTCTCGGGGCTTCCGCCCGACCGCATCGAGCCCCGGATCTACGTCCCCGCCAGCCGCGCCTTCCGCCTCGAACCATACCGCCGGCGCTGAACGGCCGGCCCGCCGCGCTCAGCCGCGGCGCTCGGCGCGCAGGGCGGCGATCTCGGCGCGCAGGGCGCGGATCTCGGCCAGCACCGCCTCCTGGTCGGCATGGGCGGCCGCCGCGGCGCGCTGCGTCGCCGCCTCGGCGGCGCGCACATCCGCGCTCTCCCGCTCGGCGCGCAGCGTCTGGATGCTGTCCACGATCACGCCGATGAAAAGGTTCAGCACCACGAAGGTCGCCAGCAGGATGAAGGGCACGAAGAACATCCAGGCGAGCGGCTGGGTCTCGAGGATCGGGCGCACATTCGCCTCGGCCCAGGATTCCAGCGTCATCATCTGGAACAGCGTGAAGAGGCTGGCGCCGAGGCTGCCGAAGCGCTCGGGCGCCAGGTCCCCGTAGAGCTTCGTCGCCATCACCGCGAAGACGTAGAAGATCAGCGCCATCAGCAGCACGATCGAACCCATGCCGGGCAGGGCGTGCAGCATCGCCTCGACCACATGCCGCAGTGAGGGCACGACGCTGATCATGCGCAGAACGCGCAGCACGCGCAGCGCGCGCAGCACCGAGAGCGGTCCGGTCGCCGGCATCCAGGCGATGCCCACCACCACCAGGTCGAAGATGCCCCAGGGGTCGCGGAAGAAGCGCCCGCGGAAGGCGTAGATCCGCAGCGCCAGCTCGGCGGTGAAGAGCCAGAGCAGCCCGGTGTCGAGCACCGTCAGCACCCCGCCGGCCGCCGCCATGACGGATGACGACGTCTCGAGCCCGAGTGTCACGGCGTTGAGCAAGATCAGCCCGATCACCGTGCGCTGGAATCCGTTCGAGAGCACGAGCCGCGCCGCGCGCGCACGCAAGGTGTTCGCCGAATCGGCGGCGATGAGGACTTCCTGCACGGTCTGGATCCCGCCCCTGTTGGCCCTGGCGCCGCGACTTAGGCGGGCGGCGCCGCGGCATCAAGCCGGAGGCTTCAGCGCAGCATCAGCGCCGGCACGCCGAAGAGATGCCGGTGCCCGTGCAGCACCGCCGCCCAGAGAACGACGCCGAGAAGGGGCGCGATCCAGCCGATCTCGCGGAGGACGAGCCGGTTCCGCCCGGCGAGGATCGCCCCGAAGGGCAGGATCGAGCTGGCGGCGGCGAAGCTCCGCCATGCCTCCCCGTGGCGCCGCGCCATCTTGGCGTCGATCGAGGGCATGCCGGCCAGCGCGGTGACGAGGAAGGCGCCGAAGAAGACGATCGCCGCCGTGTCCCCGTTGCCCGCGACATGCAGCCCCGACCACAGCGCGAAGGAAATCAGCATCGGGTGCCGCGTGACGCGCTGGATGCCGCGCGGGCCCTGCGCGATCAGCCCGCCCCCGCCCATCGCCGTGGGGTTGCCGATCAGCGAACACGTGAAGAGCACGAAGGCCGGCAGCATCAGCAGCGCGATGATCCAGCGCAGCCATGCCGGGGCGAACCAGACCGGCGCCGTCTCCGCCCCCTGCCAGGCGAGCACGAGCAGCCCGATCGCCACCACCGAAAGCACGGAGAAGGCGATGGTGAAGCCGGCCTCGCCCATCAGCGCGACGGCCCGCCCGCGCAGCGCGGTGCCCGAGATGCCGATATGCACGCCGACCCAGAGCAGGGCCGCAAGGACAAGGAGGATCATGGGCCGGAGCATCGCCGCAGCGCCCCCGCCGCGTCCAGCCTCACGGCCGCCAGGCGCGGTGATAGGGGTGGTTCGCCCGGATCGCCTGCGCGCGGTAGAGCTGCTCGGCCAGCATCCCGCGCACCAGGAAATGCGGCCAGGTCATGGCCCCGAGCGAGATCCGGTGCTCGGCCCGCGCCGTCACCGCCGGGTCGAGCCCCTCCGCCCCGCCGATCAGGAAGCACAGCGGCCGCCCCGCCTCCTCCCAGCGGCCGAGCAGCGCGGCGAAGCGCAGGCTGTCCGGCGCCTCGCCCCCGAGGTCGAGGGCGATGGCGAGGGCATCGGCCGGCAGGGCGGCGAGCAGCGCGGCCCCTTCCCGCCGGCGGATCTCGGCCGGCGCGCCGCGGGCCTCGGGGATCTCCGTCACCTCGGGCGGGGGGCGCAGCCGCGCGGCGTAATGCGCGTAGAGCGCGGCCTCCGGTCCCGCCTTCATCCGCCCGACGGCGAGGATCCTAGCCGGGCGTGGCGTTGGACGCCCCCGGGCTCTCGGGGCCCCACATGCGCTCGATGCGGTAGAGCTCGCGCGCCTCGGGGCGGAACAGGTGGATCACGAGGTCGCCCGCGTCGATCAGCACCCAGTCCGGCGAGGCCTGGATCGCATCCCGCCGCAGCGGCAGGCCGGCCTTGCCGAGCGCCTCGTCGAGATGCTGGGCCATGGCCTGCAACTGGCGCTCGACCTTGCCGGTGGCGACGATCAGCCGGTCCGCGTAGTCGGCCCGGCCGGTGACGTCGAGCAGCACGATGTCCTCGGCCTTGTCGTCCTCGAGGCTCTTCATCGCGGCGGCGACGAGCAGTTCCAGGCGATCGGGCGCGAGCTTCTCGCGCTTGCGGCTGCGGGCCGGGCGCGGCGCGGCGGGCGGCTTCGCCGCGCGGGCCCTCGCCACAGGCGCGGTGGCGGTGGCCCGCTTCGGCGCGGCCGCGGCCCGGGCACCCTCCCTGGGCGCCGCCTTCGGCGCGGCCTTGGCGCGCGCGGCCGGCCTGGCGGCGGCCTTGGCCTTCGCGGCCGGCGCGGCCTTCGGCTTCGTCGCCGCCTTGGGCCGGGCGGCGGCCTTCGGCTTGGGCGCGGGCTTCGGCTTGGGCGCGGCCTTGGCGCGCGCGGCCGGGCGCGCCGGGGCGGCCTCCTCCACCGCGGCGGCCTTCGGCGCGCGGGCGGGCCTGGCGGGCGCGCTCGCGCGCGCGGTGGTGCCGGGCTTCGCGGCGCTCTTCGTCGTGGTCTTCGGCGTGCGGGCTATGGCCCCCTCCTCTGCCCCGGTGTGCCCCCGGCCCGGGCCGCGCGGATGGCGGTGGCCGAGGCGGCGTGCTCCCGCGCCGGAACCAAGCACCAAGGCGCGTGGCACGCAAAGGATTCGATGCGCATCGCCCCCGGGGCGCGGCGATGCCGCCGCAGGACGGAGGCCGCCCGGCCCGCGAGCGCCCGCCGCGTCCAGCCCGGCCGCGGCAGCACCGCGAGCGCGGTGCCGCGCGCGATCTCCCGCCAGCGCCGCCAGCGCGGGAGCTGGACGAGGTTGTCCGCGCCCACCACCAGCACGAAGCGCGCGCGCGGGAAGCGCCGGCGCAGCAGCCGCAGCGTGTCGGCGGTGTAGCGCGTGCCGAGGGCGCGCTCGATGTCGGTGGCGATGATGCGCCGCCCCCGCGCGATCGCCCGCGCCGAGGCCAGGCGCTCGGCCAGCGGCGCCATGCCGCGAGTGGGCTTGAGCGGATTGCCGGGCGAGACCATCAGCCAAACCTCGTCGAGCCGCAGCGCCGCAGCCGCCCGCCGCGCGACATGCAGGTGCCCCTGATGCGCCGGGTTGAAGGAGCCGCCGAGCAGCCCGACCCGCCGCCGCCGCCCATCCCCGAAGCGGCCGGGCCTCACCGCGTGCGGACGCTCACGCTCACCGGCCGGTCCATCAGGCCCTCGTAGCGGACGGTGTAGGTGCGCCCGGCCTCGGTGGGCAGGGCGGGCGAGAAGCCGCCGAGCGAGACGTAGTCCCCCGCGCGCAGGCGCAGGCCGCGCTTCGCCAGGTCCTCCACCAGCCAGGGGATCACGTCGAGCGGATGGCCGAGCAGCGCGGTGCCCGGCGCGCGGGCGAGCTCGCGCTGGTCGTTCGCGAGCACCACCCTCATGGCGGCGAGCCGCTGCGCGAAGGCCTCGGTCGCCTCGGGCGCGATCGGCTCGCCGAGCACGCCGAGCCGCGCCCCGACATTGATGGCGAGCAGGTTCGGCCCGTCCATCCCGCCCGAGAGCACGAGGTCGGGCATCTCGATGAAGGGGATCACCTGGTCGAGATGGCGCAGGATCGCCACCCGGTCGCGCCCGGCCGTGTTGATGCCCTCGTCGCGCACGCGCACCATCAGGTCGGCCTCGACGGTCGGCACGGCGCCGAAGCGCGCCGGCACCTCGGCCCCGTCGCGCAGCGCGATGGTGGCCTCGAAGATCGTGCCGGTGACCGGGTGGTTCACGCCGAAGCGCTGCTGCGCGGCGGGATTGGTCAGCCCGACCTTGTAGCCGACCGGCCGGCCGAGGCTGCGCGCGAGCAGCGGCACGAGCCTGTCCTGCGCGCATTGCCCGTCGGCGAGCGTCGCCATGCCGGCGAGCGGCGGGGAGGGGCGGTTGGCGAGCATCGCCTCGGCCAGCCGCGCGACGGCGGCCTCCTCCGGGCAGGCGGCCCGCGCCGCGACGGGCATCAGCAGGGCAGCGGCGAGCAGCAGGTGGCGCATGGTGTCGTTCCTCCGCGGGCGGGATGCTACGCCCGCCGGGCCGCGCCGGGGAACCGGGCGGATCAGCGGAAGGCGACGGAGACCGCGCCCAGCCCCTCGACATCGAGGCGCCAGGTCTCGCCGGGCCGGGGCGGGACCGGCACCGGCGGGCCGAGCAGCGCGACATGCTCGCCCGGGCGCAGCGGCCGCCCTTCGGCGGCGAGGTCGCGCGCCAGCCCAGCGAGCAGCGCGGCCGGCGGCGCGGTGAAGCCGAGCCCGGCGGCCATCGCGCCGCCCCCGGCCTGCAGCATCGCGCGCGGGAGGGCGCCGGGCGCGGGCAGCGGGGCGGACGCCCCCACCACCCCGAGCCGGAGGCCGAGATTCCCCGCCACCCGCGCCGCCACCCCCTCTCCCGGCGTGGCGGCGAGGTCGAGCAGCGCGAGATAGGGGCTCGCCGCCTCCACCCCGCCATCGGGGCCGAGGCGCAGCAGCAGCCCCGGCGCGAGGGCCGGGCGCGCGCCGTAGCGCGCCGCGAGCGTGGCGCCGGAGGATTCGCGGAGATTGGCGAAGAACAGCGCCCCGCGCAGCGGCGGCGCGACATCGGCCGCGAGCGCATGGCCGGAGACATCGCCCCAGGGCTGGGCCAGCATCGCCACCAGCCTCTCCTGCGCGCAGCGCGCATCGGCGGGCCCGAGGCCGGGGAAGGGGGCGGGTTCGCGCCGTTCGAGCAGGTCGAGCGCGAAGCGCGCCACGGCCGGCATCTCGGGGCAGGCGGCGGCCGCCGGCGCGGCGAGCGCGGCAAGCGCCAGCGCGGCCGCCGCGCGCCTCACGGCCGCGTCTGCCCCGTGCCGATGACGTGGTAGCGGTAGGTGCAGAGCTGCTCGAGCCCGACCGGCCCGCGGGTGTGCAGCCGCCCGGTGGCGATGCCGATCTCGGCGCCGAAGCCGAACTCGCCCCCGTCGCAGAACTGCGTCGAGGCGTTCCACATCCCCACCGCGGAATCGAGCCCGTCGAGGAAGGCGCGCGCGGCGGCCTCGTCCTGCGTGACGATCGCCTCGGTGTGCTCGGAGCCGTAGCGGCGGATATGGGCGAGCGCCTCCTCCACCCCATCCACCACCTTCACCGACAGCACGGCGTCGAGCCATTCCGTCGCGAAATCCTGCTCGGTGGCGGGGGGCAGGTCCGGCACGATGGCGCGCGCGCGCGCCTCGGCGCGGAAGTCGCAGCCGAGGCCGCGCAGGTCGGCGATCAGCACCGGCAGCAGCGAAGGGGCGATGGCGGCGTCGATCAGCAGCGTCTCGGTCGCGCCGCAGATGCCGGTGCGGCGCATCTTCGCGTTGGCGAGGATGCTCCGCGCCATGGCCGGGTCGGCCGCCGCGTGGATGTAGGTGTGGCAGAGCCCCTCGGCATGGGCGAGGACGGGCACGCGCGCCTCCTCCATCACCCGCGTCACCAGGCCCTTGCCGCCGCGCGGGATGATGAGGTCGATCAGCCCCGCCGCGCGCAGCATGGCGCCGACGAAGGCGCGATCGGCGGTCGGCGCGACCTGGATCGCGGCCTCGGGCAGCCCGGCCGCGCGCAGCCCTTCGAGCAGGCAGGCATGGATGGCGGCGGCCGAGCGCGTGCTCTCGGAGCCGCCGCGCAGGATCACCGCATTGCCCGATTTCAGGCAGAGCGCGGCGGCATCGGCGGTCACGTTCGGCCGGCTCTCGAAGATCATGCCGATCACGCCGATCGGCTGCGCGACGCGGCGGATGAGCAGACCGTTCGGGCGCGTCCATTCCGCGAGCACGCGGCCGACCGGATCGGGCAGGTCCGCGACCTCCTCGAGCCCGCGCGCCATCGCTTCGAGCCGCGCGGGCGTGAGGGTGAGGCGGTCGCGGAAGGCGGGCGTCAGCCCGGCCGCGGCCTCGAGATCGGCGGCATTGGCGGCGAGGATCTCCGCCTGCCGCGCCCGCAGGGCGGCGGCGGCGGCGCGCAGCGCGGCATCCTTGGCCGGCCGCGGGGCGCGCGCGATCCTCCAGGCGGCCTCGCGCGCGGCGCGGGCGGCGGTGTCGAGAAGGCGGGCGGCATCCTGCGTGACGGCGTTCATGGCCGAGGCTTAACGCGCCGGATGCCGGGAAGGGAAGGGCGGGTGCGGGCAGGTGCCGGGCCCGCCCCGCCACCCATGCCCGGCAGGCAAGGGATCAACCTTCGCCCGCCGGATGCCGGCATGGGGTTTCGCGCGACGCCGCCCCGCCAGCCCGGCGCGCCGGTCTTACCCCTCGATGCGGATGCCACTTTCGCGGATGATCGGTTCCCACTTGGCGCGCTCGGCGGCCCAGGCGCGGGCCATCTCCTCCTGCGTGCAGGGCATGGCCTCGAGCCCGGCGCGGTTCAGCGCCTCGATCACGCCCGGGTCCCTGAGCGCCGTGACGGCGGCGTGGTTGAGCCGCGCGATCACCGGCTGCGGCGTGCCCGCCGGCGCAACGAGGCCGTACCACGAGGGCACGTCGTAGCCGGGCAGGCCGCTTTCGGCGACGGTCGGGATGTCAGGCAGCAGGCGCGAGCGCTGGGCCGTCGGCACCGCCAGGGCGCGCACGCGGCCTTCCTGGACCTGCGGCAGCACCGAGGGCGCGGTCGGGAAGCCGTAGTCGAGCCGCCCGGCCACGAGGTCGGTCACCACCAGCCCGCCGCCGCGGTAGGAGACGCCGATGGTGTCGATCCCCGCCATCTTCGCGAAGAGCAGGCCAGCGAGTTGCGGCGCGCTGCCGATTCCGCTGTGGCCCCAGGAGAGCTGGCCCGGCCGTGCCTTCGCCGCGGCGATCACATCGGCCGCGCTGCGCCAGGGGCGGTCGGAGGGGCAGACCAGGATGTTGAACAGTTCCACCGCGATCGAGATGGGCACGAGGTCGCGCGCCGGCTCGATCGGCAGGCGCATGATCATCGGGCTGATGACCAGCGCGCCGAGGGTGGCGAGCAGGATGGTGTGGCCGTCGGCCGGGCTGCGCGCCACGATCTCGGAGGCGAGGTTGCTGCCCGCGCCGGGGCGGTTCTCCACGACCACCGGCTGGCCGAGCACCTCGCTCATCTTCGGCGCCATGGCGCGGGCGGAGATGTCGGTCGCCCCGCCGGGCACGAAGCCGACGACGAGGCGGATGGGCCGGCTCGGGAAGCCATCCTGCGCGAGCGCCGGCATGGCGAGCGGCAGCGTCGCGGCGGCGAGCAGCGCGCGGCGGTTGATGGCGGTCTTTCCTTCCCTGGATCGCGGCATGGTTTCGGCTCCCTGGCGCACTGGTTCCGCCCCTTCCGGGGCGCGCGGCGCGACCCTCGCATGGCCGGGACCACGCCGCATAGATGGGATGCCGCGAGACTAGAGCAGCACGAGGTCGTCGCGATGGATGATCTCGTCCCGCCCGCGCCAGCCGAGGAGGGATTCCAGCTCCTCGCTGCGATGGCCGGCGATCAGGCGCGCGGCCTCGGAATCATAGGCCGAGAGGCCGCGGGCAAGTTCCCGCCCCGCCTCGTCGCGCACGCTGAGCGGGTCGCCGCGCGCGAAATCGCCCTGCACGCTGCGCACGCCCGCCGGCAGCAGGGAGGAGCCGCGCCTGAGCGCGCGCGCCGCCCCCGCATCCACCACGAGCACGCCGAGCGGGGCGAGGCTGCCCGCGATCCAGCGCTTGCGCGCGGTGCGCCCCTCCGGCGCGGGAAGGAACCAGGTGCAGCGCGCGCCCGCCTCGATGGCGGCGAGCGGATTGTCCCGCTTGCCGAGCGCGATCGCCATGGCCGAGCCCGCGCCGGTGGCGATGCGCGCGGCGATCAGCTTGGTGCGCATCCCGCCCGAGGAATAGCCGGGCGGCGGCTCGCCCCCCATGGCCATGATCTCCTCCGTGATGCGCTCGACCACCGGGATGTGCGCCGCTGAAGGATCCTTGCGTGGGTCGGCGGTGTAGAGGCCGTCTATGTCCGAGAGCAGCACCAGCGCGTCGGCGCCGATCATCTCGGCCACGCGCGCGGCGAGGCGGTCGTTGTCGCCGAAGCGGATCTCGGCGGTGGCGACGGTGTCGTTCTCGTTGATGACCGGCACGCAGCCGAGGGAGAGCAGCGTGCTGATGGTGGCGCGCGCATTGAGGTAGCGGCGGCGGTCCTCGGAATCCTCGAGGGTGAGCAGCAGCTGGGCGGCGTTCAGCCCGTGCGTCGCGAGCGCCTCCTGCCAGGCGCCGGCCAGGCGGATCTGGCCGACCGCGGCGGCGGCCTGCTTCTCCTCGAGCCGCAGCGTCCGCCGCGTCAGGCCGAGGGCGCGCCGGGCGAGCGCGATGGCGCCGGAGGAGACGATGACCACCTCCGCGGCGCGCGCGCGCAGCGCGGCGACATCGGCCGCGACCGAGGCGAGCCAGGCGGCCCGCGGCGCGGCCGTCGCCTCGTCCACCACCAGGGCGGAGCCGATCTTGACGACGAGACGCTTGGCATTGCCGAGGGACGGCGAAAGGCTGGCGGACATGGCGCGCGGCTGTAGCATGGGCCCCGAGCGGCCAGAAGCGGGCGCGCCATGCATCGGGCGCGGCCGGGCCGCGCCGGCGAGGCAGGCCGCAGAGGCGCCGCGCAACCAGGGACGACACGCCATGGCCGACCTCGTCATCATCGCCTATCCCGATCTGCAGACCGCCGAGGCGGCGCGGGCCAGGCTGATCGCGCTGCAGAAGGAATACCTGATCGAGCTGGGCGATGCGGTCGTCGCCGAACGCCTCGCCGACGGCACGGTGAAGCTGCACCAGCTCATCAACACCACCGCGGCCGGCGCGGCCGGCGGGGCGCTGTGGGGGACGCTGATCGGGCTGTTGTTCCTCAACCCGCTGCTCGGTGCGGCGGCGGGGGCGGGCGCCGGCGCCTTGTCCGGCTACCTCACGGATGTCGGCATCGACGACAAGTTCCTCAAAGGCACGGCCGAGGCGCTCGCGCCCGGGCAGGCCGCGCTCTGCGTGCTGGTGCGCAAGGTGACGGCGGACAAGGTGCTGCCCGCCATGGCGCAGTTCGGCGGCACCGTGCTGCGCACCAGCCTCACCGAGGCGCAGGAAGCGCGGCTCAGGGACGCGCTGAAGGCGGGGTGAGCGCGGGGCCTGCCGCGCGATCCAGGCGGGCCTGCCGGATGGTCTCGGCGAGCGCGCGCAGCACCTCGGCAACGCCCTCGCCGGTTGCGCCGCTGATCACGTGCACGGGCCGGCCGCAGGCGCGTTCGAGCGCCTTGCGGCGGCTCGCGAGTGCCTGGGGTGTCATGGCGTCGGCCTTGTTCAGCGCGACGATCTCGGGTTTGTCCGAAAGGCCCGCGCCGTAGCCGGCGAGTTCGGCGCGGATGGTGCGCCACGCGCGCGCCGGGTCGGGCTGCGTGCCGTCGATCAGGTGCAGCAGCACCGCGCAGCGCTCGACATGGCCGAGGAAGCGGTCGCCGAGCCCCGCCCCTTCGTGCGCGCCCTCGATCAGGCCGGGGATGTCGGCGAGGATGAACTCCTCGGTCGCGTTCAGCCGCACGACGCCGAGCTGCGGATGCAGCGTGGTGAAGGGATAGTCTGCGATCTTCGGCCTGGCGGCCGAGACGGCGGCGAGGAAGGTGGACTTGCCGGCATTGGGCAGGCCGATCAGCCCGGCATCGGCGATGAGCTTCAGGCGCAGCCAGATCCAGCGTTCCTCGCCGGGCCAGCCCTTGTCGGCGCGGCGCGGGGCGCGGTTGGTGCTGGTCTTGTAGTGGGCGTTGCCGTAGCCGCCGTCGCCGCCCTTCGCGATCACCACGCGCTTGCCCGGCGCGTCGAGGTCGGCGAGCAGCGTCTGCTTGTCCTCGGCGAGGATCTGCGTGCCGACGGGCACCTTGAGCACCACGTCGGGGCTGGCCGCGCCGGTGCGGTCCGAGCCCGCGCCGTTGCCGCCCTTGCGGGCCTTGAAATGCTGCGCGTAGCGGTAGTCGATGAGGGTGTTCAGACCCTCGACCGCCTCGACCACGACATCGCCGCCCTTGCCGCCATTGCCGCCGTCCGGGCCGCCGAACTCGATGTACTTCTCGCGCCGGAAGGCGACGACGCCGTCGCCACCGTCGCCGGCCTTCACATAGACCTTGGCCTCGTCGAGGAACTTCATGGTCGGGGGGCCTGAAACGCGAACGGGGGCCTCGCGGCCCCCGCTGGCACGACGGCGCGGCGCGCGCCGCTACTCGGCGGCCTGCGCCGCGGGCTCGACCGTGACGTGCACGCGGCCCTCGGCCTTGCGGACGAACTTCACGCGGCCGGTCACGGCGGCATGCAGGGAGTGCTGGCGGCCGGCATAGACATTCGCGCCCGGGATCATCTTCGTGCCGCGCTGGGTCACGATAATCGAGCCGGCATTGACCTCCTGCCCGCCGAAGAGCTTCACGCCGAGGCGCTTGCCGGCGGAGTCGCGGCCGTTGCGGGACGAGCCGCCTGCCTTCTTGTGAGCCATGGTCGGGTGCTCCTCGGGTTACGCGGCGTTGATGGCGGCGATCTTCAGCACCGTCTGGTGCTGGCGATGGCCGTTCTTGCGCCGGCTGTTCTGGCGGCGGCGCTTCTTGAAGATGATGACCTTGTCGCCGCGGGTCTGCTCGACGACGGTCGCGGTTACGGAGGCGCCGGGCACGGTGGGGGCGCCGACCGACAGGCCGGCCTCGCCGCCCACGAGCAGCACATCGTGGAAGGTGACGGTCGAGCCGGGCTCGGCCTCGAGCTTCTCGACGGTGAGCACGGCGTCGGGCGTGACGCGGTACTGCTTGCCGCCGGTGCGGATCACTGCATAGGTCATGGGTCGCCCCGGGAACTCTTCCTGAATTGCGGCGGATCCTTGGGCGTCCGGCCCAAAAACGACCGCCGGCGGCACCAGGGCGCCGCCGTGAGAGCGGGGCGTATAGCGCCGCGGGCGGCGGGGCGTCAACGGGCGATGCGTGGGCGTGCGCCTTGCCGGGCACGCGAGGCGTTGCACGGCGGGCGAGGGGCCGTTATACGGCCGCCCTCCCCTCGACCGGGGCGCGTGCCGGGTGACCGGCACGGATGGAGAGGTGCCGGAGCGGTCGAACGGGTCGGTCTCGAAAACCGAAGTACGGGCAACTGTACCGTGGGTTCGAATCCCACCCTCTCCGCCAGTTCGCATACGAGCCGCGCTCTCCGCCCCATCAACCGTCGCGCTGAGTGGCAGGTTTCCCGGGGTTTTCGGCGCAGACCTGTTGACTGGCCTGACGCGCAGACGGCCGAAAATCGCTCTCCGGAGGCCAATTCTCTCCGGACCTCCTGACTTAGCCGATTTAGTACGGAGCTCAAAAACCCAGGTAGATGGCCGGTTTCAGCGCGGCTGTCACTCGCCCCGGTTCGAACCCCGCTTGCCGGAAATTCCGTACTTCGAGAGTGAACACTTCGGTACGGGGCGCGTGCCTACCGTCAGGTCGAACATAGGCCGAGACAGCCCTCAACGGCCCCAGACGTGGCGCGCACGTTCAAACAAGCTCTCGGCGCGATCAAGAATTGCGGCTTCATCCCAGGCGTCCAATTCAACAACAGACTGATTGATCGGCAAAAGCGAGTGATTCTTCATCGCGATCTTCTTATCTTCCCACCTGCTGTTTCCCTGCGCCGAGTTCAGTGCCGAGCTGAGTATCGTCAGGTTTCCGAGCGTATGGATGGCCAGGTGCCGCTTCCGGGTCGCGATCGCCCTTACGTCGTCGCTCGGCGCGGCGGAAAGCTCGCTGAACGTGAGGCCCCTGGTCCCGTCCGGCAGGGGCCAATTCGTGATCCAGTCGCGCGGCATGATGTGCTCGATCGTAGGAGGCTGAGAGAACGCGAGCGCTTCGGCCTTCGACGACATGAAGGTCTGGTTCAGGCGACTGTAAAGGTGAACGAGCTTCGGGCTGTTGAGCGGCCCATACAGAGGCTTCTGCAGCCATGCTTCCCGGAAAGTCGCATCATCGGGCCAGACGCCTGATTCCCCGGTCTGCCCCAGCAGGACGCTCCTCAACCCATCAATGCTGAAGCCCTCTCGCCGAAGGTTCCGAGTCAGGGACAGAAAGATCCTGTTGTAGTTCTTCGTATCCAAACCGCACACGGCCCGCCGAAAGAGGTACGACTCCAGAATATCCGAGACCTGCTTCCACGCCTCTGCATCGAGATCCAAGTCCATCAAGGCCAGTAGAAATGGATAGGCGGTGCGTATGTCGAAGGTCTCCAGGAAACTGCACAGGCCGAAAACGGCATCGCCCTTTGCCGGCTGAATGATCCGCCTGAATGCTGCGCCCTGTCGGGACAGCGCGGCCAACTCCGCGCTTACGCTGGCAAACGGCTTCTTCGTCTCCACCCAGTGCCGGTACTCTACGTATAAGTGCTTGATTGGGATGTCCTGTCCCTGCTGACTGGCGAGGAAGTGCTGCATGAACAAGTCGCTCCGCGGCCTGTTTAAGCGGCCTTGCTTCACCAATCCGCGCCAGAAATTGTCGTCGAAAGCCGCCCAGTGCTGCTTGTAGACCGCCTCGACATCCAGCCTCTCGCGACCGGCGCGAAGGAAGATGTAATTCCTCAGGAGATCAGCCGGCAGCAGAGGCTCGCCGCGCGCGTTCAACGTCTCGAAGATGACCTGGGGGTCGTCGTCCTTCTGCAGGTCGATCACCACGACCATCAGCCCGCTTCGCAGGGTCTGAAAGCATTCGTCGACGCGGGCCGAGAGCGGGAAGGTACCGGCAAGCGGCAACTCGCCGTCCTCGCCGAGGAAGAACGCAGCCAATTGATTGAAGAAGAAAAGATAAGCCTCGACCATCCGCGGCCGCGGATCGGGCTTGCGCGCATAAGGGCGCCGGACCAAGGGATGGCGCCGCTCAAGCTCGTCCCGTGAGCCGGCGCTGATGACGTCGGTGAACTGCGCGCGGTCAGCCTGTGTCGGCCAGACCTTGAAGCGATCGACCTGAGGGTCGGCCATCATGCCGGTGTTGAATAGGAACTTGTCGCATTCGGCGGCCAGCGCATCGCACCCTTGGCTGCGGCAGAAATCGCGATAGGCGGAGAGGAAGATCTGCAGCGTAGTGAGGCGCTGCTGCCCGTCGATCACCTGGCGGACAACGACGTGGCCGGTAGGCGTCTGCTTCTGGTCAAGCACCATCGCACCAAGGAAGTGCAGCGGCGCGTCCTTGCGACCTTCGAGCGCCTCGGTGAATTTGCGCTGGATGTCCTCCCATAGCGGGAGCCACTGCTGGTCCTCATTCCAGACGTATTGGCGCTGGAACAGCGGCACTTCCAGGCGCTGCTTCGCGTCGAAGATCGCCAGCAGGGATGATTTCTGGACGTCCATCACTGCCCCCCCAGGAGTGCTTGCCCTCTCACTTCTTGCAGGCCTCAACCAGAGCTTCGACGGCCGCGAGTGCGGCTTGGACATCCGCCTTGACGATGGGCTGCGTCGGGTTGTGAGAAAGCGGGTTGAGAATGAGCTTCTTGTATTTCTTCAACCCCTGGAAGGCCGCCTTACGATCGGTGTTTCCCGTCGCGTGAGCTTCGCCCTTTCGTAGCAGGTCCTCCAGCTTGATCTTTTGAGGTTCATCCGTATAGCCGAACTGGAGGTTGTGCTTGCGGCAGTAACGTCGAAGGGTCAGTTCACAAGCCGTGCGCGCATAGTTCGCCGCGGCCGCGGGATGATTGTCATCGAGGAAGCGGCCGGCCTGCTTGAGTGTCGCGGCAACCAAGTCGTCCTGGCTCTCCCAGATCACTGGGCGCAACAGGCCATCACCATCCACCTTCTCGTAAATCTCAATAGCCTTCCAGGGCTCGTCAGTCAGCTGCTCGCGCGCGAGTTCGAACCAGAAGCGGTCATGCGTGAGCAGGATGATCTGCCAGCCCTTGAAAAGGTCGGCGATCACTTCGAGGACCGGACGCCGGTGCGAGTAGTCGAGGCTGATAAGCAGATCGTCGAGTACAAGCAGCTTCAGCGCCTTATCGTTTGTTGGAACACAGGTAAGACGGCCGGCGAGGTAGGTCGCGATCGCCAATGCTGAGAGGCGCGCCTCGTTCAGGAAGTTTGGCGGCGCGGGAAGGGCGTGGCCGCGGAAGGCAAGGTTGGCCGTCAGGGTCTGATTGCGGAGTTCGCGCGCGCCGGTGTCATAGGTCACCCCGTAGAATGTGAAGCCAACCAGCTCGAGAGCATCCGTCTGAAACACGTCAAGCAATCTGCGCAGCAAACCCTTGGCATGCGTTTCGAGGGCATTCAGCGCCTGCTTCATGCCCGCGTTGAACTGGTCGCAGGCGGCACCGACCTTCTCCGCGAAGTCCTTGGGGCGGCGTCCTCCGCGCGGATCCTGGATGCGACGTTGCATCGCCTTATCCACTTCGCTCCACAGCTCGCCAACTGTGCGCCGAAGCCCGCCAGCGATAGTTGCTTCGAAGTCCGCGAGCAGCTTCGTCACCGCGACGTCGAACAGATTGGGGGGCTCATTCGGTGAGCTGCCGCGGCTCATCTCAAGCAGCCGCGTGTGGCTCAGGAAGGCGGATTTCCGGGCCGTCTCGACGACCTCGGACGAGGGATGGCCCGCGGACGTCCATGGAAATGCTTTGCCGTCCGTGAGCGTGACGGTGACCGACGGGTTCGGCGGCGCGCTAAAGACGTTGCCCATCGGCGCGATCTCCGGAGCCGGCACGGAGAACAGGCCGCGCAGGGCGCGGTAGATCGTGGACTTGCCCGACCCGTTCTCCCCCCAGGCGAGCAGGTTTCTGCCCTCTAGCGTGATGGCGGCCGGCGCCACGGCTGGGAAGGCGCGAAAGTCGGAGATGCGAATCTCGGCGATCCTCGCCGCGGGCAATATGGCCGATTGGGACATCTCAGCCGCGCCCTTCGATGATCCGCACCACGTCAAGCGATTGGAGGTCGAAGAGGGTAGCGTAGAGCTGACTGGACGGGTCTGCGAGCTGGCGGGACCATTCATCGGCGGCGCGGGCCAAGGCGGGGCCTTCGAAGTCCGCGAGCCTCATCAGCCCGGCGGCTTCCGCTGCGGCAAAGGGGCGTAGGTTACGGGCGTGGAGGTCCTCGGCGAAGAAGAGCTCATAGACGAATGCGTTAAGGAGGCTTTCTGGGCGGGGACGGTCGGCGCCCGCGCACAAAGCGGCGGCCAAGATCTGCATTAGTCGTACGCTGCCTGGAGCCGCTTTAGGGATTGGAAAATTCTCCAATGCGTCTGGCTGGACTTCGTAAAATCCGCCCTGCTTTGTTGCAAATATCTGCCGCGAAACATAATTGCTAACACTGGAATTTAACACGGAGGCCAAAAATTCTGCCGCATCCGTGCGCAAAAAATAGCTCGTGTTTCCAAGAAAAAATCCATCGCGATCAATGGCAAATGTTGGCTCGCTCGAAATTTTCGTAGATATGAGCTTGGCCCCCTCAAATGAATCCCAATACGAGCACGAGCGAAGCTCCCAAAAATAACGTCCCTTATCATCTCTCCGAATCAGCTGGTTGCGCAGATCGCCATGCGTAAAGCGACGATAGATTGACGGCCATGATTGACGAAATTTAACCTCTGCCTCATCATCTGGCAGCCCGCTCCAAGCATGATTCACATTCGCAGATGACTCTATCTTGATTAGCCATTTACCATCTGCCTCAAATTTCCAGCGCTTGATTTCACGTCCGCCAACATATGGAACGATTATATCTGCCGACTTCGGGTGATACTCGATAATTTCTGCTCTCTCATTGTCATTTATTACAAATGCACTGTTTAACCCTGTCGTGATTCCGCGCGTGACCTTTCCGAGAATGTGATTTCGTAGAGAATTTCCTGCGGCACGAATTCGCGCGAAAAGCTTGCGCTCTGCTTGCGGCTCCAACTGCCATCCGCTTGCTGCGAGTTCTGCCTGAGGCATGTCGAACGCCTCTGCGGCGAACCGATCGGGGAAGGCCTTCACGGCCTCCTTCGCATCCTCGCTGTCAGCCGGCGTCCAATTCAGCGAGCGGATCATCTCCTTCGGCGCGGGTTTGGCAGGCGTTTTCCGACGCGTGCCGACCAGAATGGTGGGGTAGGCGATTGCCTCGAACACAGGCGCATCGCCGAAATCGACGATCTTCAGGATGCGCGCATGGGTGCTCAACCAAGCGCGCAGACCCTTGCCGTAGCTCGCGCGGTACCACTTGTTAGAGGTAATGAAGGCCAGCGCGCCCTCGGGCTTCAGGAGCCGCAGCGCGCGCTCGTAGAAGTAGACGTAGATGTCTGCCGTGCCGATGAAGGTCTCGTAGTCAAGCTTCAGCTGGGCCTTGCTGACGACCGGCCTGCCGTTGATCTGGAACGCCTCGATCTTCTCATGACGGATATAGGGCGGGTTGGCGAAGGCGACGTCGAACCACCCCTCGCCGCCCGCGGCGTCCAGCCCGAACATCCATTCGCCGTCAAAGAACGGGGCAAAGGCGTTGGGGTCGAAGGGGTCCCAGGCGGCCAGCTTCGCGGCATCGTCGCCGGAGAAGGCGTGATCCCGCGTCACCTCCTCCGCGATCTCCTTGCGCAACGACTGGATCTTCTTCTGCTCCGCCCGCTTGGCCCTGCCGCTGGCCGCGGCGAAGAAGGCGCGATTCGCCTCGCGCAGCGCGCGTTGCTTCACCCTCAGCGTCTCCGTCACCAGCCCCGCCTGCCCTTTGCGGTGCAGCGGCGTCAGCGTATTGGCCGCGACGAACTTGGCTTCCAGGTTAGGCAGCGGCGTGATGCCGCGATTGGGACGGGCATCATCCACGCGCTGCTCCACCGCGAGGCTGATGAAGCAGCGCAGCTTCGCGATCTGCACGGCGATGGGCTGGATATCCACGCCATGTAGGCAGCGCTCGATCAGAAACAGCTTGCGGGTGTAGTCGGGGTAGTGGCCGCTGGCGAATTTGGCGTCGAACTCCGCTAGCGCCGCCGTGGCGCGTTCGATCTCGGCCGCACGCTCGGCCGGCAAGGACACGTTCTCTGCCTCCACCAGGCGCCGCTCGTAGTAGAGCCGGTTGCGCGCCTTCCACTTCTCCCCGCCTGGGTCCAGCAGGTCGAGCATGTGGACCAGCTTCTGCAGCAGGCCGAGCGGGAAGGCGCCGGACCCGACCGCGGGGTCGATCGCCTTCATGCTCTCGATGGCCGCGATCAGCGCGTCCACCTGGGCAGGGGTGAAATCGTGGCTGCGGCTGGCGAAGCTGAGCAGGGCGCGCAGCCGGGCCTCATCATCGCCCGATGGCGCGGGCGCTGGCTCGGCGCGGCGCTCCAGTGGAAGCTCGCCTGGCGCCGGGCCGAGGTCCAGCGGCTCAGCGCGTGGGCGGCCTGGCTTCAGGTCAAGTTCGCGCGGCAGCTTCGGCAACAGCCAAGCGACCAGCGCCTCATCCACCATGAAGTCCACGACTTCGCGCGGGGTGTAGAAGCTGCCGGACTTGTTGCGTGCCGTTGTCCGCGTATCCTCGTTGTAGGAGGCGAGCAGGTTCTCGAACACCTTGCCGAGCAGCTCGGGGTCGAGTGCGGCTTCCTCCTCCAGTGGCGTGTTTTCTTCGACCGTGAACTTGTAGCGCTGGAAGAGGTCGATCAGCCCCGGCACGGTACGCGGTGCTTTGGCCTTCTCGAACCATTTGGAGAGATCTACGCCTTTGGCGCCGCCGAAGAACAACGCGTTAGGCAGCCGCGGCTGCTTGTCTGGCTGGTCCGAAAAGCCGTCGATACGGAGGATGAGGCGGCCACGTTCCCGTTCAGCGAGCTCCTTGCGCGGGTCGTCAGCCGCAATCTCGACATCCAGGCATTCAAAGAGACCGCCGTTGAGGAACGGCACGTGGGAGAAGTTGTCGAGCGCCTTCTCTGGCTCGCGGAACAGCGCCCGATGACGGAAGACGTGGTGCCCCAGGTAGTCTGGCGATTGGCCACCCTCATCCTCCCGCCAGCGACGTTCGGACATCTCGGTGTTGAGCGTCGCGAAGAACAGGTTCTGCAGGATGGCCAGGTAGTAGCCATGGCCTTCGGGCGTCGCAGCCGGCGGCTCGTTGAGCAGCTTCGCCAGCCCCGTCGGGTCGAAGAGGTCCTCCGGAACGAGCCCCTTTTCCTTGATGAACCAAACGAACATGAGCCGCGTGAGCAGCCGGATCAGCGCGATCTCTTTGGCCCCGGAGCCGTTGCCCTGGCCTTTGGGGAACGAGAGGAGCCCATCGTTGCTGCTAGCCCAGGCGAACCAGTCCGCCAGCTCCTCATAGAACCGCTTGTTGAGTTCCGCCGCTGACAGCGTCTCGAGCCAGAGGTCGTAGAGGGCACGAAAATCCGCCGGCGCCTTGCGGCGAGCGAGTGCCGCCAGCGACAGGTCTGCGAGGATCTCCACATGCGCGCGATGCGGGGCGGTTAGGTCAACGTCCTTGACCAAGCTGATCCGGCCGCCCACGACGTCGCGTGATGCATCGCGCAGGTTCGCACGACGATCGATCACCGCCAGCGTCGCGTGCATGCCATGTCTGAACAGCAGGATCACGGGCATGGAGAAGTCGCGGTTGAGCAAGCGCACGATGGCCACAAGCTGCCGCCGCGACCATGGTTGGTCGTCCAGCTCAATTGCAAGGAAGAGGAAGCTGTCGATCGCGCCGCGCTGAAAGGCGTTGGCCGTCGTCGGATCGCCGCCACGCGACAGTGCCGGCAATTCGTCACCGGTGAGCTGGAACAGGAAATGGACGGCGCGCCAGCGATCGAGCGTCTCAAATCGCGCCATATCGACGCCCAAGGCGGCGAGGAAATCGGCTGGACGGGTGGGTGTATCGAGGGTCTTTGGGCTCCTGTAGCCTAGCGCACTGAGCAGCGCCCGACCGGAGGCGGCGAGATCGGCGCCTGCTAGGTTACGAATCGCCTGCCGGACGGCGGCCAAGTGCTCGGAAGTGTGGCTCATGTGCCTTCAGTCCCGTCACGCACGATCAGCCAAGTGATGAGGTCGTAATCGAGATTGGCGCGAGCTTGCGCCACTTGGTCCGGGACCCGGGCACCGCGCTGGCCTGTCAGCGCGGCCAGTGTGCGGGTTGCGGAGGTCTCACCGATCGAAGCCACGGCTGCATGGATCAGAGCGTCGTACCGTTCCATCTTCTGTCCATGATCTGTCTCTTGATCGAAGGCGGCGCAAAGCGCCTCGAATGGCTCACCGTGCCCGAGACAGAGGGCGCGATAGGCTTCGAGAATCGGCTTCGGTTGGCCGAAGCCGAGGCGAACCGAGCCGTCGTCACGGACGTGGACGAGGTAATGGGGATCCAGGGGGTTGATCCTTGCCTGATCCGGGCTCGGTTCGGCGGGGCGTCGGCGGAGACAGAAGATGACGCCAGGATCGACGGTACCACCCTTCACCTGATTAGGAACGACGGCGCTCAGACCGAGCGGCGCCGCGCGAAGCGCCGTTTCGTTTGCGCGAGCGAAGCCGCGGAGGTCAGCGCGAAAATCGTCCAGGGCAAAGTCGGCCAGCGTGACACCGCCGCCCGTCTCTTCCAGGTCGAATACTTCGTCCTTCAGACGAAGTAGTTGCTCGTCGCGCCACCGCGAATCGCCATCGGCCTCGGTGCCCCCATTGAGCAGGTCGTCGTCGCCGGTCGCCGAAAGGTCGACCAGCGCCATGCGTGCCTCCACCCTGTCCTTCAGGCGGAGGTACTTGTTCAGGTCGTCGGTGGGCCAGAAGTTGACCATGCGGACGGTCGCATTCCGGCTGCCTATCCGATCGATCCGCCCGAAGCGTTGGATCAGTCGGACCGGATTCCAGTGAATGTCCACGTTCACCAGCAGGTCTGCATCCTGAAGATTCTGCCCTTCAGAGATGCAGTCTGTAGCGATCAATAGGTCGATTTCGCCGCCCGTATCTGCGCCGCGCAGCAGCGCGCGGCGCTTCGCCCGCGGGGCGAAGTTCACGAGGATGTCCTGGAAGCGTGCCTTGCCGAAAGTGGCTTTGCACCCGTCTCCTGTCACTAGTGCCGCGTGCAGTCCGCAATCGCGCGCGACCGGCGCTAGCTGGTCGTAGAGGTAGCGGGCCGTGTCGCTGAAGGCGGTGAAAAGAATGACCTTGCGGTTGGCTTCGCCATCGCGGTTGACGGTGGGCTCCGATGCCTTTGAGCGAACGATTTCCTCAAGGCGGTGGAGCTTTGCATCGCGAGGGGGCGTGACCTTGCGAGCTTCGGCAGCGAGCGAGGCGATACGCTCGCGGTCACGAAGCAGAGCTGCCTTCCACATTGCCCTGTCGACGTGCGCGAGATTGTACTTCAGCGCCGCGCCAACTTCGAAAGCCTCCTCGAGATCTTCGTCGAGCTCGACGTCATCAGGGGGAGGCGACGTGATCGCCGCGCTTGACTCGAACTCGTCGAGATCGCGAAGCCGCTGATCGACGCGCGCGACCATGCGTTCCATGGTTCTACGGAAGGAGCTTATCGAGCTTTCAAGCCGCTTGAGGAAGCCAACCTTCATCATGGCGATGAGGTATTTCTCGCGGTTGTTCTGATCGAAATTGCCACCCTTGTCATAAAGCGCGCGGTGTTCAGGCAGAACAAAGGTCAGCGGGCTGTAGAGTGCGAGTTCCAGCTTGCTAATGGCAGCGTCCACGTCCTCGAACGCTGGGAAGCCGCCCTCGCGGTCTATTGCGACAAAGGCAGATTCAGGCGAGGCCCGCTTGGGGAAGCCGCCAATGCGCGCCATGGAAGAGGCGTAGTGCCGTTCGATGTGCCGGCGGGAGCGGGCGATGGTGAGGCCGTCCAGCAGTCCGAACAGAGCGGGAGGCAACTTGTTCAGGAGTTCATCGGCATCGCGGCTGCCGCTCTTCGTCCAGTCGAGGAAGCGCCGCCGCGCTGTGCCGATCAGCGTGCCGAGGTTAGGAACACCTAGGGCGGCGAACGCGTCCCCCCTATCGGCAGAGATCAGATCGAGCTGAGCCTTGAGATCGCTCAAGTCATTGTTCACCGGGGTGGCAGAGAGGAGCAACACCTTGGTTCTCACGCCGGACTTGATGATGTCATCCATCAGCCGCTCGTAGCGGCTCCGGCGCCCGCCTGGGCTCCTATTCCTGGAGCCGCTTCGGAAGTTGTGCGACTCGTCGAGAACGACCAGGTCGTAATTTCCCCACTCGATCCGCGAAAGATCGATATCGCCCACTTTACCGGTGTCTCGCGAGAGATCGGTATGAGACAGGACAGTGTAGCCGAACCTGTCGTCACGCAGGGAATTTAGCTCGCTATTGTTCGCTGCGAGATGATCCGTCCAGTTCTCGCGCAGCTTCTTCGGACAGAGTACGAGAACATTTTTGTTCCTTTTTTCGAACCATTTGATGACGGCGAGCGCGGTGAACGTCTTTCCAAGCCCGATGCTATCGGCGAGGACGCAGCCGCCATGCCTTTCGATTTTCGCGAGCACGGCGCGGAGGCCGTCGCGCTGGAAGTCGAACAACATTTGCCAGATGGCCGTCTGCTCAAACGCCGTTCCTTTGAAGAGTGCATCCTCTGCCTCGCGGTCGAGCAGACTGTCACCGAAGAGGTGGAGGAGCGTCTTGAAGTAGACGAACTCCGGCGACGCATGGGCATAGCTCGCCTCCAACGCACGCAGGACTTCGTCCCGGACGTCCTCGGTCAGGTTCGCGTCGGCCCAGAGTTCATCGAACCACGCCAACAGGTCTTCGCGGTCGCGATCGCTGTCCACGATGAGGTTGAGTTCCAGGTTTGGCGAACTGCCAAGACCGAGGCCGTTGATGGTGAAGTTCGAACTGCCGACCAACGCGTGCGGACGGCGACCGTCATCGATATGGAGCAACTTGCCGTGCAGGAGGCCGGCGCGCCTGACCGACTTGATCTCGACCCGCTGCTTGATCCATTGCGCACAGCGAAGGGCCGCGGCGCGCTGCCTGATTTGCTCCGTGAGGCGCAAGCCTTCCTCGTCAAGGGCGAAGGCAGGCGGGATGAGGCCAGCGTTGTCGGCATCTTTGAGGAAGCGCGGCTCGCCGAAGAGAAACCGCATATGGCGGACTTGGTCCAGCGTCTTGTGGAGCCGCTCGTACGCAAAAATAGTGAAATATGCCGAAACCACCGACAAACTACTATCAGGGACTGCGCGTTCTGAAATGAACTCGTGAACAGCTCCCCGGCTACGGTTATCCCTGATACCTGACTTGGCCGTTCTCACGCGCGATCCTTATTCAATTCGGCTGGCGTTCCAAGAACAATAGCGTAGCCTCGGACCAAGTGTTCCCGGAAGGGGTGGCATCCCCCAGCCAGAGCCAGAGAGGATGCCAAGTGCCGGGAATGGTGCCCATAGGCGGGTCTGTTGTCATGTGTTCCGGCGCCCGAAAGGATGGGCCGATGGGCTATGCAGGGCTGAGGCTTGCGCGCTGCTTCTCCCAGGCCAGAGGAAATCCAGCGAGAAGACGGGGCAGATCCAGGCCGGGCGCCTGCCGCCCATCCAGGATCGCCTCGACGATGTCCGGCGCCAGCAGCGTCAGCCGCAGCACGCGCGACACGTACGATGCATTGATCTTCTCGGCGGCGGCCAGCTCGTTGATCGTGGCGAAGCGCCCGGACTCCAGCATGCGCCGCCACCGGAACGCGCGCGCGACCGCCTTGATCAGCGTGACGTCCTGCCGGCGCTCCAGCGCCAGCACGCCGGGCCTGACCATCGCCTTCCGCCCGCCCCGCGGCTTCACCTGAAGCGGGATGACGATCGTGAGGGTCTGCACCGCGTCGCTCACGCGGCTCCCCTCCCGGCCGCGGGCGTCTGGGCGGCGAGGTCCCGCACTAGGCTGCCGAGCCCGTCGAGCCGCAGCCGCACCGCGGCGCCCTCGGCCCGGACGTCGACCCGGTCCACCAGCAGCCGCACGATGCGCGCCCGCTCGGCGGGGAAGAGCTCGTCCCAGAGCGGCTCGATCCGCTCCATGGCCAGCAGCACCTCCTGCTCCGTCACGTCCGGCGCCGTCGCGCATGCCGCCCGCCACGTGCCGACTACCATCTCAGGCTGCCGCAACAGCGCGCGCACCTGCGCGATGACCGCCGTCTCGATCTCGCCGGCCGGAAGGCGCGCGATCGCCGGCCGCTCGGTCGCGCCGCCCTTCAGCACCGCCTGGCTGACATAGTAGCGGTACATCTGGCCGCCCCGGCCGCGGCTGTGGCTGGGCGACATGGCGCGTCCCTCGCTGTCGAAGATCAGTCCCCGCAGGAGCGGCGCCGTGGTGTTCCGCGTCCGGTTGACCCGCACCCGCGGGCTGACCTGCAGGACGGCGTGCACCGCGTCCCACTGCGCCTGCGTGACGATGGCGTCGTGCTCGCCGGGATAGGGCGTGCCCTTGTGCACCGCCTCGCCGAGGTACACGCGGTTGCTGAGGATCCGATAGACGTCGCTCTTGGTGAGCGGTCGCCCGCGCTTCGTCGTCGCGCCCTCGGCGCGCAGCACCTGCACCAGCTTCGTGCAGGACTCGGTTTCGACGAAGCCCTGGAAGATCCGCCTGACCAGCGCCGCCTCGGCTTCGTTCACCACCAGTTTCCGCTCGCGGACGTCGTAGCCGAGCGGCACGTAGCCACCCATCCACATGCCACGCTTGCGCGAGGCCGCCACCTTGTCGCGAATGCGCTCGCCAATGACCTCTCTTTCAAATTGAGCAAAGCTGAGGAGGATGTTCAGCGTCAGCCGCCCCATGCTGGTGGTGGTGTTGAAGCTCTGCGTCACCGACACGAACGTCACCTGGTTCGCGTCGAACACCTCGACCAGCTTGGTGAAGTCGACCAACGAGCGGGAGAGGCGATCGATCTTGTAGACCACCACCACGTCGACCAGCCCCTCCTGGATGTCGGCGACCAGCCGCTTCAGGGCGGGGCGTTCGAGGGTACCGCCCGAGATGCCGCCGTCGTCGTAGCTTTCGCGCACCAGCACCCAGCCCTCGGCGCGCTGGCTGGCGATGAACGCCTCGCAGGCTTCACGCTGCGCGTCGAGGGAATTGAACTCCATGTCGAGGCCTTCCTCGCTCGACTTCCGTGTATAGACCGCGCAGCGGAGCTTCCGCACGCTCGCCGGCATCGCGCCGGTCGGCTTCGTGTCGCGCTTCATGCCGCGCTCCGGCTCGGGCGCAGCCCGAAGAATACGCGCCCGTTCCAGCGGGTGCCCGTGATCGCGCGGGCGATGGCGGAGAGCGACTGGTAGGGCTGCCCCTGGTATTCGTAGCCGGCGCGCGTGACGGTCACCACGTACTCGACGCCCTGGTACTCGCGGATCAGCTGCGTGCCGGCGATCGGCTTGTCATCGCCGCGCATGCGGCGGACGGTGACCTTCCCGCCGTCGAGCTGCTCGCCGAGCGCCTCGAGGCGGGCCAGCGTCTCGGGCTTCAGGCCGCCATAGGCGAGCTCCTGGATCCTGTAGGCGAGCCGGCTTTCCAGGAAGCGCCGATTGTAGGGCGGCGGCTCGGTGCCGAAGAGCTCGCGCCACTGCTGCTTCAACGTCGGCGTGGCGGCGGTCTTCAGCGCGCCGAGCCGGCCCAGCACATCGGCGGCCGGGATGGCGGGGGCGGTGAACGCCGGCGTCGCAGCCGGCTTCGATTTCTTCGTGCGCGTCATGCGTTTCTCCGGTTGGTCCGGTTCGCATGCAGGCGCTGCGTGGCCGCGAAGTGTAGCGGCCGCTCTCCGCGGTCCGCGGCGCCGCGCGCTGCTTCCTCGGCAGCGCGGCTGCGCAGCCGCAGCAGGCCGCGGGCGAGAAGGTCGCACACCTCGCGGAGGTGGGGCGGGAGATGCTGGTTGAGGGGCTGGGCGGCGAGGCGGGCCATACCCCGCTGCTGCCAGATGAGCGACCGCCCGTGCAATGCACTGATTGCAGTGGGCGCGCAGCCCTCACATCCCGACCTGGCGCCCGAGCCAGATCACCCGCCCGATGACGTGGATCGCGTCCGGCTGGATGTCGCTGAAGGTCGGGTAGAATTCCCTGTTGTCCGAGATCACGCTGATCCGCCCGTTGGTCGGATTCACCGCGACGCGCTTCACCTGCAACCCGCCATCGGTGCGGATCACGTAGATCCCGTCCTTCTGGCCCGGCCGCTGCTGCCCCATGTCGACCAGCACCGAATCGCCCTGGCGCAGCGTCGGCTCCATCGAATCGCCGTCGACCGTCAGCACCACGAGATCGCCGATGTTCCCGCGCGCCGCACGACGCAGCCAGTCCACCCGGAACGCAATGCGGTAGGAGGGCGGCGCGTCCTCGGCCTCAAGGCCCGGGCCCGCGGAAACCATGTCGTCGTAGACCGGCAGCATGGCGAATCGGTCACCGCCGATCTGGACGATCTCCGGCATCGCGCGCGCCCGTCCCCCGGCCGCTGTCGAACCCGCCTCCAGGTAGCCGAGGATCACCGGAATCTCGTGGGCTCGCATCGGCCGCTTGCCCGCCAGCAGCCGGCTTATGGTGCTGTTGTCGACGCCCATCGCCGCGGCCAGGCCCTTCTGCGACTTGCCGGGCTGGGCGAGCCCTTCCCGGATCTGCTCGATCGTCAGCATGGCGATTCGGCGCGCCGCATCGGTCCGCATGCGGCTCTGGCTGTCGGCATGGAGGGGCTCCCACCTGGATTCGCCCCGGCTGTCCATGGGGAAAGCTGTGGATACCGGGGATAGTGTTGCGTAATCCGCAATGTGGAGTGGGTCAACCACGTCAAACGCAAATAGTGCATTGTGGCGTGCGCGGAGGACGATCTACCTATCCGCCATGCCCCCGGTTGAACCCGCCGCCACCGTCCTTGCCCGCTTCGGCGGCGCAGGCCCGCTCGCCCGGTTGCTTCGCCTCGACCGCAGCGCCGTGCATCGCTGGGCGCTGCCCAAGCACCGTGGCGGCAGCGGCGGGCTGATCCCCGCGCGCCACCACCAGCGCCTGCTCGCGCTGGCCGCCGCGCAGGGCATCGCGCTCAGCCCTGCCGACCTTGTCGGCACGCCCACGGCCATCGGCGATCCGCCCCGCGCCGGGGCCGACGACGGATAGCCCCGCTCCGTCCTTCCGCTTCTTCCCGCCCGACCCGTCCCCGCCCTTCACGGAGCATCGCTGCATGCTGTCCGAACGGTTGCCTGTTCCCGAAATCCAGCTCGCCGCGGCCGTCATCCACCGCGCGCTCGAGGACGCCGCCACCCCCGATGCGCGCCTCGCCCGCCCGCGGATGATCGACACGCCGCAGGGCCCGCGCCGCACCTTCACGCCTGGCCTCAAGCCGCAGGAGCGGGAGGAGGCGGTGCGCTTCCTGCTGGATGGCGCGCCCAACTGGCGCCAGGCGCGCGACGCCTGGTGCGAGATCGCCGACCTCTGCCCGCTGCGGCTGCGGCGCAGCGCCCTCGCACGCATCCCGCATTCCGCCATGCCGGCGGACCTCCGCCGCGCGCTACGGATCCCGGAGCCGACGCCAGCCCCGGCCATCGCCGATGGCGCCTCCATGGTCCCCGCCACGCCCATGCAGGAGGCCGCGTGATCATGGACACGCGCTCCAACCGTCCGACCCTGGACGCCCTGCGTCACCTGCCGGTGGGCGAGGTGATCGCCCTGCCGGCCGAGCATCTCGCGTTGCTCCAGTCCGATGCCCGCGAGGCGCTGGACGCGGCCAAGCGCACCCTCGACTGGATCGAAGGCGCCATCGCGCTCCGCTACGAACAGCGCGCGGTCGGCGCCCGCGCCGCGGCGGGCAAGGACACCGGCATCGTCCGCTTCGAGGACGGCACCGTCGAGGTCTCCGTTGAACTGCCCAAGCGGGTGGAATGGGACCAGCGGCGCCTCGCCGCGCTGGTGGAGCAGATCCGCGCCGGCGGCGAGGACCCGGGCGAGTATGTCGAGCTCACCTTCAAGGTCTCGGAGCGCGCCTATGCCGCCTGGCCCGAGCGCATCCGCGGCGCCTTCGAGCCGGCGCGCACGGTGCGGACCGGAAAGCCCAGCTACCGCCTCACCATCCTGAACGACGTCGCCCTGCGCGACAGCCCGCACGGGCCGGGCATCCGCCCTGCCATCGGAGGGCCGCGCTGATGGCACTCCGCATCGTCACCGCCGACGAGCGCCTGTCGCGCGCGGCCAACAAGACCACGATCGCGCTGTTCGGGCCGACCGGCGTCGGCAAGACGACGCAGCTGAAGCGCCTGGCGCCCAGCGAGACGGTCTGCATCGACCTCGAGGCCGGGATGAAGTCCGTCCAGGACTGGCCCGGCGACAGCATCCCCGTCCGCTGCTTCGAGGACATGGTGGTGCTCGCCTCGCTGGTCGGTGGCTCGAACCCCGCCGCGGCGCCAGAGGCGTTCTTCTCGCAGCAGCACTACACGCACTTCGCCGGCCTGCATCCCGAGCTGGTCGCGCTGCTCGCCAGCAAGTCCATCGTCTTCCTGGACAGCATCACCGACCTGACGCGGCAGGCGATGGCCTGGGCCAAGAAGCAGCCCGAGGCCTTCTCCGAAAAGACCGGCAAGCCCGATGTTCGCGGCGCCTACGGCCTGATGGCGCGCGAGGTGATCGGGCTGCTGAAGCACCTGCAGCACGCGCCCGGCAAGACCACGATCATGGTCGGCATCCTCGAGAAGCACACCGACGAGTTCGGCAAGGTCACCTGGCAGCCGCAGATGGAGGGCGGCAAGGCCGGCCGCGAGCTCCCCGGCATCGTCGACCAGGTGATCTCGATGTCGCTCTTTGCGCGCGAGGAGGACGGCACGCTGCGCCACGACCCCGAGCGCGGCACCGAGCGGCGCTTCGTGTGCCGCGCCGGCAATCGGTTTGGGCTGCCGGCGAAGGATCGCTCCGGCCGGCTCGACGAGACCGAGCCCGCCGACCTCGCCGCGCTGCTCCGCAAGATCAACGCCCCCGCCGCGCCCATCGCCTGAGCCGAGAGGAGACCTCGATGTACGACATGAACGATGCCGAGCTGCCGCGCAGCTCCGATCTGATCCCCGATGGCACCTTCGCGAAGGTGACGATGGTGATCCGCCCCGGCGGGCTCGATGGCCAGGGCGAGGTGGATCGCGGGCTGCTGAAGGCCTCGCGCAGCGGTGGCGACACCAAGATGATCGACGCCGAGTTCACGGTGCTGGTCGGCCCGCATGCCAAGAGGAAGTTCTGGCAGAACTTCACCGTCGCGGGCGGGAAGGTCGACGAGCACGGCGTCTCCATCGCCTGGAAGATCTCGAAGGGGACCTTCCGCGCGATGATCGACAGCGCGCTCGGCCTCGATCCGCAGGACATGAGCGAGGCGGCCAAGGCCAAGCGTGTGCTGCGTGGGCTGGCCGATCTCTCCGGCATCACCTTCGCCGCCAAGATCAAGGTCGAGGCATCGACGAACGCCGAGTATGGCGACCAGAACAGGCTCGACCGGGTCGTGCTGCCGGGCGAGCCCGAATACGCGCGCATCATGGCCGGCGAGGTGGTGCCGCCGTCGCCCTCCACGCATCGGACGCCGCGCCCCGCCTCCGCACCCTCTGCGGCGGCGCCCGCCTGGGCCAGCACGGGCGTACCCCGGGCGCCGGTGACCGCCGCCCCGGCATGGGCCGCCCCTTCCGCCGCGCCGCCCGCGCCGCCCGCGGCTGCGCCGCCGCAGGCACCGCTCGCCAACGGTCCGGCTTGGCTGAACGGCTAATGGCGGCATGGCCCGACGACGCTGGAGCCGGCCACGGGAGGTCCGCGCTGCCGCCGCGAAGCCGATGCCGCTGCCGGGCTGCAGGCCGGAGGACCAGGTTCGTCGCCTGGTCTGCGCCCTGTGCAGCCGCGAGGCGAAGGGCTTCGGCTACGTGCACGAGATGCGGCTCGGCGAGTTCCCGCACCACCGGTTCTGCAGCATGGCCTGCTGCGACGCCGGTGGCGCGCTCGCGCGGAGATCGAATGGCGTGATCGACAAGACGCAGATGGAGGCGCGCGCGATCAAGGAGGCGCGGCGGCCGCTCGCCGAGGTGCTGGTCGAGCTGCAGCTCATGGCGCCGTTCCACAACCGCAGCGCGGCGGAGATCGACCGCATCATCGAGGCCTGCGTCGACGGCTTCCAGGCCTCGATGCAGCGCCAGGCAGCCGAGCGCGATCCGCTCGACGACCCCATTCCCTTCTGAGGTGACGGTGCTGCTCGACCTGAACCACGGCTCCGGTGCTGTCTATGGGCGGGGCGATGCGCCGCCGAGCGACGCCGCCGCCATCACCGCACGCATCAACAGGCACATCGATGCTGCCCTGCTCGCGCGCCAGCGGCAGCAGATGCCGCGCGACTATCTCGGTGGCAGCCGCGTTGGCGAGCCTTGCGGACGCAAGCTGGTCTACGAGATCACCCACACGCCGAAGGATCGCGACTTCGATGCCGGCATCCTCCGCGTCTTCGACGCCGGGCACCAGTTCGAGGCGCTCTCCATCCGCTGGCTGCGCCTAGCCGGCTTCGACCTGCGCGATCGTGGCGCAGATGGCGGGCAGTTCGGGTTCGCAGCCGCCGGTGGAAAGCTTCGTGGCCATGCCGATGGCGTTATCGTCGCCGGGCCAGATGTTGGCATCCGCTGGCCTTCCCTCTGGGAGCACAAGGCGCTTGGCCAGAAGTCCTGGACCGACCTGGTCAAGCGCGGGCTGCGCCTGTCGAAGCCGATCTATTTCGCGCAGGTGCAGCTCTACATGGCCTACCTCCAGCTCGAGGTAGCCCTGCTGACCGCGCTTAACCGCGACACGCTGGCGCTGCATCATGAGGCCGTGCCGTTCGATGCGGGCGAGGCGCAGCGGTTGTCCGACCACGCCGTCGAGATCCTTCGAGCTGCCGAGGCGGGCGAGCTGCCGCCGCGCATCGCCCAGGCCGCCGACTTCTTCCTTTGCCGCCTCTGCCCCTACGCCACGCGCTGCTGGGAGGCGCCGGCATGAGCATCACCCCGTCACCGCAGCAGGCCGCCGCCATCGCCAGCATCGTCGACTGGTATCGGACGCGCCGCACCCAGCAGCAGGTGTTCCGGCTCTTCGGCTACGCCGGCACGGGAAAGAGCACGATCACCGCGGCGGCGATCGAAGCACTCGGCCTCGACCCCATGGCGCGCGACGGCGACACCGCAGGCGGCGTGCTGTTCGCGGCCTTCACCGGCAAGGCGGCGCTGGTGATGACCCGCAAGGGCACGCCCGCCTCGACCATCCACTCCTTCATCTACCGCGTCTCGGAGGCGACGCCGGAGGAGATCGCTCGTGTCGAGAAGGAGCTGTTCGACCTCCAGCGCGATCTGCGCCGCATGGGCCCTGCCGAGCGCGCCTTTGCGGAGACGCAGATCAGCAAGCTGCAGCTGCGTCTCGCCGACATCCACAAGCCCTCCTTCCTGCTGAACGAACAGTCGCGCGTGCGGGACGCCGCGCTGGTCGTGCTGGACGAGGTCTCCATGGTCGGGCCAGAGATGGCGGCCGACCTGCTCGCCTTCGGTAAGCCGATCCTCGTGCTCGGCGATCCCGGGCAGCTGCCACCGATCAAGGGCGCCGGCGCCTTCACCGAAGCGCCACCCGACGTGATGCTGACCGAGATCCACCGCCAGGCCGGTGAGAGCGCGATCATCCGGCTCGCCACCATGGCGCGGCAGGGGATCGAGATCCCGCCCGGCGGGCATGACGAGCATGTCTGGAAGCTGCCGCGCAACGCCGTCGACGCGGCCCAGATGCTGCGCGGCGGCCAGGTCATCTGCGGCCGGAACAGCACCAGGCTGTGGCTGAACGGCGCCATGAAGGCCGCGGCCGGCTTTCCGGCCACCTATCCGGAGGGCCGCAGCGAAAAGATTATCTGCCTCAAGAACCGGCATGACCTCGGCCTGGTCAACGGCATGTTCGTCAACCTCACCGACATCGAGGATGACGGCCCTCTTTCCTTCCGTGCCAGCGTTACGACGGAGGATGGCCTCGCGATCGCCGGCCGGCATCGCTTCTACAAGGGGCACTACGACGACCACGTTCGACTGCAGCCGGATCGCGCGCGGCAGGATTGGCGTGAGCTCCGCGGCCTGATCGAGACCTCCTGGGGCTACGCGATCACCTGCCACAAGGCGCAGGGCAGCCAGTGGGAAAATGTCGTCGTCTATGACGACGGCCTCTCCCGTACCCCCGAGGACCGCGGCCGCTGGCTCTACACCGCGATCACGCGCGCCGAGCGCGGGCTGGTGCTGCTTGATTGACCTGAATGACGCGGGCGCAGCGCCGGCGCGCTACGACCTCGAGGCCATTGTCCAGCGCCTGCGTGACACGGCCCCTGCCTGGGTGCCGGGCATGTTCCCGAACGGCCGGCGGCAGGGCGACGAATGGCGGCTGGCGAACATCCACGGCGCGCCGCCGCGGCAGTCGGGCTCCTGCGTCATCATGCTGCGCGGCGAGCACGCCGGCGACTGGCACGACTTCGACGGCGGCGACGGCGGTGGGCCGCTCTCGACGCTGGCGCATGGCACAGGGCTGGCGGATCGGGCGCTGTTCGCGCACGCGGCGGGGATGACCGGCTGGGCCGGCGAAGGCCCTCCGCGCCAGGAGCCGCCGCCCCCGCCGAAGGCCGAGCGCGACGCCTCCCGCGACATCGCCTTCATCCTGGAGCATGCGCAGCCGATCCAGGGCACGGCGGCGGAGCGCTACCTGCTCGGCCGCGGGCTCTCCGTGTCGGACGGCGCGGACCTGCTCTTCCACCCCGACTTAGCGAACTTCGAGACCCGCGCCGGCTATCCGGCGATGGTCGCGCTGGTCCGCAACCTCGCCGGCGAGGTGGTGGCGGTGCACCGGACCTACCTTCGGGAGGATGGCGAGGCGGTCCGGAAGGCCGACATCCCGAAGCCGCGCATGGTGCTTGGCCGGAGCGGCGGCGGCACGGTACGGCTGGCCCCGCTCGGCCCACATGGCGTGCTCGGCCTCTGCGAGGGCATCGAAACCGGGCTCTCGGCGATGCTGGCCTGTCCCGGGCTGCCAGTCTGGGCCGCGCTCTCCACCACCGGCCTCGAGCAGGCGCTGCTCCCGCCCGAGGCCAGACGCGTTGTCATCCTCGCCGACCACGATCCGTCGGGTGCGGGCATGCGTGCCGCGGAGGCCGCCGCCGCGAAGTTTCGCCTCGAGGGTCGCGAGGTCTCCATCGCCCTGCCTCCATGCGAGGGCGACGACTTCAACGACATGCTGCGGCGCGACGGGGCGGAGGCGATCGCTGCGCTGGTGGATCAGGCGATGCGCAGCGCCGCTCCCGAGCGGCCGCCCCAGGAGCCCGAGACGGGCCGGCACCTGCCCATTGGCTTCGTGGAGCCGGCACATCCGCTCCCGACCGCCCGCGCCGACGAGGGCAATCTCGACCGCGCCACCGCCCGCGCCTGGGGCCTGGTGCTGTCCGCCAACCGCTCGCCCTGGCTGTTCCGTCTCGGCGGCGAGCCATCCTGGGTCGTGCCCGACGATGACGGCCGGCCCGTCGCCGTCACCGTGCGCGAGGAGCGCCTGCGCCACATGCTGGCGAAGCTCGCCGACTGGCGAAAGGCGAACGCCAAGGGCGACCTCGTGCCCACCCCGCCGCCGACAGGCTTGGTGAAGTCGCTCGTCGCCACGCCTGACCCGGCGCTGCCAGTGCTGGCCGGAATCGTCACGGCGCCTGTGCTCGGTCGCGGCGGCGTGCTGCTCACCGAGCCCGGCTACCACCCCGACGCCCGGCTGCTCTATCGCCCGCCGCCGGGCTTCCTGCTGCCGCCAGTGCCGGAGCGGCCGACGCCAACCGAGATTGCGGCTGCGCGCAACCTCCTCCTCGACGATCTGCTCGGCGACTTCCCCTTCACTGGCGAGGCGGAGCGCGCCCATGCGCTCGCGCTCCTGCTGCTTGGCTTCATACGGCCGATGATCGACGCGCCCACACCGCTGCACATGATCGAGAAGCCCACGCCCGGCACCGGCGCGACGCTCATGGTGGACGCCATCGCCACCATCCTCACCGGCGCCGGCGCATCCGTGATGACGGAGGGGCGCGACGAGGACGAATGGCGCAAGCGTCTCACCGCAAAGCTGCGCCAGCTGCCAACGCTGCTCCTGATCGATAACCTCCGCCAGGAACTCGACAGCTCCGCCCTTGCCGCGGCCCTGACCGCTCCGGTCTGGGAGGACCGCGTGCTCGGCGCCTCGGACATGGTCCGCCTGCCGGTGCGCTGCGCCTGGGTCGCTACGGGCAACAACCCGGCCGTCTCGCACGAGATCGCCCGCCGCCTCGTCCGCATCCGCCTCGACGCCCGCACCGACCAGCCGTGGCGGCGCGATGGCTTCCGGCATCCCGACCTCATGGTCTGGGTCCGCGCCCAGCGCGGACGGCTGGTCGCGGCCTGCCTCACGCTCTGCCGCGCCTGGATCGCCGCTGGTCGTCCGCGCGCGGCCCGCAGCCTGGGCAGCTTCGAGGTTTGGAGCCAGACCCTGGGCGGCATCCTGCAGGTCGCGGGCGTCGCGGGCTTCCTGGAGAACCTCGACGAGGTGATCGCCGCCTCCGACAGCGAGGGCGGTGCATGGCGCGCCTTCATCCAGCTCTGGTGGGACCGCTTCGGTAGCGCCGAGGTCAGCGTCAGCGATCTGCTCGGCCTGGCGCAGAGCGCCGAGGCCAGCCTGCCGATCAGCGCGAAGAACGAGCATGGCCTGAAGGTCTCGCTCGGGGCGGCCTTCACCAAGCTGCGCGACCGCGCCTTCCGCATCAGCGACCGGCTGATCCACCTCCGCCAGGGGAAGGTGCTGCACAATTCGCAACGCTGGCGCCTCGAACCCGCTGCAGAGAAGCCCGTGCATGGGGGTCTTGGGGGTCTTGTGGGGATCTCACGCGGCGAGACCCCCATCGGTTCAGGCCAGGAATTCCGCGGGGTTGACGGGTCTTGGGGGTCTTGGGGGACTTTTTCCAACCCCTACGCACATGCGCGCGCGCACATGCGTGAGGAAGAAGCCGGAAAAGACCCCCAAGATCCCCAAGACCCCCAAAGCCCAGGAAATACCTGCGTTTCCGCCGAGGGGTCTTTGAACCAGAGACCCCCACAGACCCCCATGCCGCCTCCATGGCTCGAAGGGGTGCCGTAATGCGCCGCCCGCACAGCACCGGGCCGCCCGCGAGGGGACCATCCCGGAAAGCCGGGCAGCGACGGCGAGCTCCGCCAAGAACCGCGCCGTCGCCGCCCTCACCACGACGATCCCCTCTCGGAGACCCCATGGCTCTCGCGACTCTCCCCATGCCCGCGGCGCACGCAAGCGGGCCGCCGCTCACTGCCCCGCCGCCCGTCGCCCTGCGGCATCACGCCGTCCTGGCCCTCGACCTCGGCACCACCACCGGCTGGGCGCTGCGCGGCCAGGACGGCGGCATCACCTCGGGCACCATCTCCTTCAAGCCGAGCCGCTTCGAGGGTGGCGGGATGCGCTACCTCCGCTTCCGCAGCTGGCTGACGGAAATGGCCGGCCTTGCCAGCGGCCTTTCCCGCATCGCCTTCGAGGAAGTCCGCGCCCACGCCGGCACCGACGCCGCGCACCTCTATGGCGGCTTCCTGGCCCACCTCTCCGCCTGGTGCGAGGAACGCGGCATCGCCTACGAGGGCGTGCCGGTCGGGACCATCAAGCGCTTCGCGACCGGCCGCGGCAACGCCGACAAGGCGGCGATGATCGCAGCGATCCAGGCGCGCGGCTTCGCGCCGGTCGACGACAACGAGGCCGACGCCATCGCCATCCTGCTCTGGCTCACCGACGCACAGGGAGGCCGCGCATGAGCCTGCCCGGCGCACCCATCCTGGCGCGCAGTCCGATCGGGCGGCTGCGCACCCCGACCAGCGAGCCCGAGCTCAACGCCATGCGCGCCGCTGCTTGGCACCGGCACGGCGTCGCCGCAATCCCGGTCGACGACATCACCGATCCCTGGCTGCGCCAGGCCATCACCAACGAGGCCAACCGCCGCTGGGGGCGGCGCAACGGAGGCAACGCCCATGGCCGGTAAGCGGAAGGCGAAGCGCACGACGCCGCCGCGCGAGGATCTCTCCAAGCCCTCGAAGTGGCGGTTGCAGCACGGCGGCTTCGACGAGGCTGTCCGCAGCACGGATCCGGATACGGGCACGCCCATCCTGCACCGTCGCGCCGTCGACAGTCTGGGCGTGCTGCTCGCCAATGGCAGCATCACGCCGCAGATGCACGAGGCAGGCGAGATCTTCCGCGCCGTGTTCCAGCGTGCGGCGCTCGATCGCGTGCGGACCATGCCGATGATCCGCATCCCCGGCGGCAAGGCAGACCTGCTCTCCGAGAGCCAGACCGTCGCACGCGAGCGCGTGGCCCGCGCGATGACGCATCTTGGCGGCTTCGGCAGCCCATCCGGCAGCATCGCCTGGTACGTGCTTGGCCTCGAGCACAGCGTGCGCGACTGGGCACTGCGCCAGGGGTGGAACGGGCGCCCGGTCACGCCCGCGCTCGCCCACGGGATCCTGCTCGGGACTCTCGGTATCCTCAGCGCACATTTCGGGCTGACGCCACCTGCGCATGCTGCGGTCGGCGCAACAACGTCGGCGCTTCAGAACGGTGGTGCTGCAAAATCTGCACAGCCTCAATGAGTGCATTGCTCGGTGTGATCTCGCCGTGCTTGTCTGCCGTCACTGGCGAGGCATGCGTCTCGCTGGTGCGGTGGCTCACCAGCCACAGCGTCGCTCGATCGAGACAGTGGCTCGCGAGCCGCAGGGTCCTTCCTGGCCCTGCTGTATGCGGGGGGCGGAAGCGCGCAACATCGCTAGCGCCCGGCCCGAAACATGGTTCGCAGTTCGCACCCTTCGGCCCTGATCTCAATCGCTTAGCTGCGAACCGTGGCAGCATTGGTTCGCAAGCGGAGCCGGGTCTTTCGCCAAGTCGAAGCCGTCGTGCGGAAGTCGTCCTTTCGCTACTGGCGTCGCGAAGTTATCCTCCCACTGCCGGGCAATGTTCCACTTGGCGAGAGGACACGCCTGCCTGACCAGCGGGCGAACTCAACCCGTGACGGTGGGGAGCCCACGCAGCCTGGAGCTTGCAGCGCGAGGCATTGTTTCGCCGAAAAGCTCCACTCGGCACGACCGCTTGGTCAGCGGCTCCGGCCGGACGACCTGGGCATGTCGGCGAAAACTGCCCGTCTCACCTTCTGCATCGTAGTCCCGACGCTGGACACCGTTACTGCCGACGGCAGCGCCGGCGTGCTGCTCCCACCCTAGTCCCGGATGGCCCTATGACGCTCCCCTGGATGGCAGCGAAGATCCTGCTGCGCCCGGTGGCGGAGCTGCGCGCGCACTCCGGCAACGCGCGCGTGCACGGTGCCGCGCAGATCGAGCAGATCAAGGCCAGCATGCTGGCCTTCGGCTTCACCAACCCGCTGCTGGTGGACGAGGCCGGCGTGCTGATCGCCGGTCACGGCCGGCTCGAGGCCGCGGTGGCGCTCGGCATCGAGAAAGTGCCGACCATCTTGCTGCGGCACCTCTCCGCGGCGCAGAAGGAGGCGCTGCGTCTCGCCGACAACCGCATCGCGGAGAACGCGACCTGGGACCAGGCGCTGCTGCGCGACGCGCTCGCTGCGGTGCAGGCGGCGCCGGACCTCGACCTCGGGACGCTTGGCTTCTCGGCCGCGGAGCTCGACGACATCCTCGCGGCGGCTGGAGATGCCGTGTCCGACGGCGACGCGCCCGAGGCCCTGTCGGCGCCCGCGGTCCACGGGGGCGGGGACGGCGCGGCGGAGACAGAGGCTGCGGCGGAGGATGATCCGGCCGATGCCGAACCGGATCCGCCGCGCCAGGCCGTCACTCGCCCGAGCGACCTCTGGTTGCTCGGCGAGCACCGGGTGCTCTGCGGCGACAGCACCGACGCCGCATCGGTGGCGCGCGTCATGGGCGCGGACCGCGCGGCGCTGCTCTTCACCAGCCCGCCCTACGGGAACCAGCGCGACTACACCACCGGCGGCGTCTCGGATTGGGATGGCCTGATGCAGGGCGTGTTCCAGCATCTCGACCGGGTCGCGCGCAGAGACGCGCAGCTGCTCGTGAACCTCGGCCTGATCCACCGCGACAGCGAGTGGCAGCCCTATTGGGCCGGCTGGCTCGAATGGATGCGCGCGCAGGGCTGGCGCCGCTTCGGCCTGTACGCCTGGGACCAGGGGCCCGGCCTGCCCGGCGACTGGAACGGGCGGCTCGCGCCAGCCTTCGAGCTGGTCTTCCACTTCAATCGCGAGCCGCGCCGGCCAAACAAGATCATCCCCTGCCGATGGGCCGGGCACGTCAACTCCGAGAAGGGCGGGCTGCGCGCCAAGGACGGGACGGTCGGGGAATGGCAGCACGCCGGCCAGGGCGTGCAGGAGACCCGGATCCCGGACAGCGTGCTCCGCATCACCCGGCACAAGGCGCGCGGCATCGAGACCGAGCACCCGGCGGTGTTCCCGGTCGCGCTGCCCGAGTTCCTGATGCGCGCCTACGCCGACGAGGGCGATGTCGTGTTCGAGCCCTTCGCTGGCGCCGGCACGTCCATCATCGCGGGTCAGCGGACTGGGCGCCGCGTCCGCGCCATCGAGTTCGCGCCGGCCTATGTCGACTTGGCGATCGCCCGCTGGCGAATGATGCATCCCGATCTGCCGGTGACGCTGGCGGACGACGGGCGTGACTACGACGCCGTTGCTGCAGCGCGGATGGAGGTCACCGCCAGTGCAGCCTGATCTCGTCGTCTCCGCAGTACCGGTGGCTGAGCTGTTGCCCTACGCCGAGAACGCGCGCACGCATTCGCCGTCGCAGGTGGCGCAGATCGCCGCCTCCATCGCCGAGTTCGGCTTCGTGAACCCGGTCCTGGTCGACGCTGAGGGCGTGCTGATCGCGGGCCACGGCCGCGTCATGGCGGCGAAGCAGCTGGGCCTCACCTCGGTGCCGGTGCTGCGGCTCGGCCATCTCTCTCCCGCGCAGGCCCGGGCGCTCCGCCTCGCGGACAACCAGATCGCGCTGAACTCCGGCTGGGACGAGGCGCTGCTCGCTGCCGAGATCGCGCGTATCCGCGACGAGGCGGTGGTGGACCTCGACGTCCTCGGCTTCTCGGGCATGGAGCTCGACCGTCTGCTGGCCGCGGCCGATGCCGGCCTCGAGGACGACGCCGACGACGCGCCCGAGCCGCCGGCCGTTCCCGTCACCCGCGCCGGTGATCTGTGGCGCTGTGGGGACCACCGCCTCCTCTGCGGCGACGCCACGAAGCTGGCCGACGTGCAGCGCGCCCTCGGCGCCGACCGCCTCGCCGACATGGCCTTCACGGATCCGCCCTACAACGTCGCCTACCAGGGCGGCACCTCGGCCAAGATGACCATCGCCAACGACGCGCTGGGCCAGGGCTTCCTCGACTTCCTCCGGCCTGCGCTGGCGAACCTGCTCTCGGTGACGAAGGGCGCCTGCTACGTCTGCATGTCCTCGTCCGAGTGGCCGACGCTGCATCGCGCCTGGCAGGAGGCGGGCGGGAAGTGGTCCAGCACCATCATCTGGGCGAAGAACACCTTCGCCCTCGGCCGCGCCGACTACCACCAGCAGTTCGAGGCAATGCTCTACGGCTGGAAGGCCGGCGCGCAGCACTACTGGTGCGGCGCGCGCGACCAGGGAAATGTCTGGCACTTCGACAAGCCGGCGAGGAACGAGCTCCACCCCACCATGAAGCCGGTGGCGCTGGTCGAGCGCGCGATCCGCAACAGCAGCAAGCAGCGCGACACGGTGCTGGATCCGTTCGGCGGCTCCGGCACGACGATGATCGCGGCGGAGCGGACTGGGCGGCGCGCCGTGCTGCTCGAGCTCGACCCGGCCTATGCCGACGTCATCGTGCGGCGCTGGCAGGAGGCGACCGGCGAGGCGGCAGTGCTGGAGGGCGAGGACCGCACCTTTGCCGACGTCGCCGCGGCACGCGGCCGGCAATCCAGGTGATCACGGCGCGTCCGGGCGCGTCTCCGGCTCCTGCATCCAGGCCGGGATGTCGCGCTGGGCGTGCAGCACGCGCCAGACGTCGATGTGGTCGGGCTGCTCGCGGTAGAAAACGACGAACGGAAAGCGCCGCAGCGGCCAGGCGCGCAGCCCGTCCAAGCCGAGCTCGTAGGCGTAGCGGAGCGAGCCGACGCCGGGCTGCGTGCCGAGGCGGCGGAACGCCTGCTGCAGCGCATCGATAAATCGCAGGGCGAGGGGCTCGCCGCCCTCGGCCTGGTAGTGCGCGATCGCTTCGTCAATGTCCTGCTGCGCGAGTTCCCGCGGGACGACCGGCCGCGCGGTCACGCCCGATCGGCGCCGCGCAGCCGTCGGCGCAGCCTGTCGAAGTAGGCGTCGTCAGCGACGCTGCCGGGACGGGAGGCCGCGCCGGCCAGGAGCAGGCCACGCAGCCGCTGGCGCTCCTGGTCCTTTCGGATCAGCTCGCGGACGTATTCGCTGCTCGTGCTGTAGCCGCCGCTCTCGACCTGCTGGTCGACGAAGGCCTTCAGCGCGTCGGGGAGGGAGACGTTCATCGTGCCCATGGCCGGGAGGATGGCCATCTTGGCAAAAATTGGCAAGCGCGGCGTCGGCCAGCCGCAGGCAGATGTGATCCGGAACGCGGAAAGAAAGCAATGATTGCAGCGCGGTAGATGCTTGGCTCGGCTCCGCCGCAGCGCGAATGGTCCGTCACGCGCAGGGGATGCCCTGCACCACGACGGAGACGACCATGACCGACCGCGAAGCCCGCGCCGCCCGCAACCAGCAGAAGAGCCTCGAGGCCTTCCTCCAGCAGAAGGCCCGCTTCGACGCGATGGTCGCCGAACTTCAGCAGATGAGCGCGGACCATTTCGGGGCGGATCCCGAGGACGTCCTCTGGGGCCAGGCCGCGACGCTCGAACACTGGAACAGCCGGCTGGCGAGCGTGACGGACTGCTACTTCAAGCGCGGCGAATTCGCCGAGTAGCGCGCCGCGCCCGCCGCGACGCGGCGCCGCCACCGCCCCGACAGGTCAGGCCTGCGGGGCTCGGGGTGGTAGCACCCGGCTGGTCGGGTGCCCAACCGGAGACCCCGACGATGAAGCTTTCCGACACCCAGCGCGTGATCCTGAGCGCCGCTGCGCAGCACGAGATGGGCCTGGCCCGCGCGCCGAAGACCCTGCCGGCCGCCGCCCGCAACGCGGTGTTCCGCAGCCTGATCAAGAACAACCTGCTCATCGAGATCAACGCCCCGCGGGAGCATGTCGGGCTCGGCTGGCGGCAGGATGAGGACGGGACCTGGATCGTGGCGCGCATCACCGACGACGGGCTGCGCGCCATCGGCATCGACCCGAACGCGGGCGACGCGCGCGAGGAGGACGAGCAGAGCGCCGAGGCCATCGCCCGCCGCAACGCCCAGCGCCGCGCCGCCGCGGAGGCCGCCGCGCCGGTGGCCGACACGGCGCCCACGGGCCGGGAGGACGCGGCGGAGGGGGATGCCCCCGCGGAGGAGACCGAGGCGGCCCAGGCCGCGCCCACGCCCGCCCCGCGGGCCAGCCTGCGCGACGCCGCCGCGGCGGTCCTGGCCGCCTGGGACGACGAGGCAAACCGCGAGGCCGACATGATCACCGCCCTCGACGGCCCGATGGCGGTCCTCCGCGCCGCCCTGACCGGCAAGCCGCCGCGCACGGCCCGCGAGCCCGCCGCGCCGCGGAAGCCGCGCGAGGGCACGAAGCAGGAGGCGGTCCTGGCGATGCTCCGCCGCGAGGAGGGCGCGACCATCGCGCAGATCTGCGAGGCGACTGGCTGGCAGCAGCACACGGTCCGCGGGTTCTTCGCCGGCCTGAAGAAGCGCCAGGGCGTCGAGGTCCAGGTGCTGGAGCGGGTCCGCTAGGTCGGGCCGAACAAGGAGGGTGCCCGCGGGTCCTACTCCGTCTACCACCTGCCTGCCTGACGCGCGCCAGCCACAGCTGCCGGGATCATCGAGTGCGCCGGGGATCATCGCGATCCCCGGCGCCTTCTCAAGTTGGCTGCGCCGAACCATAGCGCGAAGCGTCCGTCACGCGCAGGCAACCCGCCTCGCAGCACGCAGACGGACGATGCAGCAGATCGCCACCATCACGCACCTCAAGGGCCTCGCTGACCACGCCCGCCTGAGCCACGCGCACTGGCTGCGCAGCGTGCGGCAGGGTGGCAGCGGGAACTACGGCCCCGCCTACTGCATCGAGGGCGCCGGCATCTGGCGCCGCCGGCTTGGCGAGCTGCTGGCGCAGATCCGCGACGCGGAGCGCGCGCGATGAGCGCCCGCACGCTGCGCCGCTGGATCGTGCTCGGCCAGGACGGCCGGCACGTCACGCTGGGGCGGGCGGCGCCGCCCTCCGCTGAGGAGATCGCCGCGGCGAGCGACGCGCTGAACCGGCAGGGCCTTGCCGGCTGGATCGCCACGCTGGATGGCGACTACTGGGGTCGCGGGCGCGTGACGCTCGCGCCCGTGCAGACCATTGGCGCCGGCGCGACGCTGGACTGGGCGGCCGCAGTCGCTGCCTTCGATCAAGCCCGCCAGCGCGCGCGGCGCGCTGCCTGACCCCACACCCCGCGCGCGGCGGGAGAGATGCCGCCGTGCCAGAACTCACCCCTTCCACCCGCGAGGCCGCCCGCCGCATCGGCATCACCGAGACGGCGCTCCGCAAGGCCGAGCAGACGAACCGCATCGCCCGCGAGCCGGACGGCCAGTGGGACATCGACAAGACCCGACGCCGCCTGGTGGAGACTGCGGATCCCGCCCGCTCGCCGCTGGCCAATGGCGGCGGTGGCGGCGGCGCCGAGGGCACGCCCTACGCCCGACTGAAGGTCGCGCAGCTCGCGCTGAAGGTCGAGGCACAGCGGCTTGCGCTCGACGAGAACAAGCGCCGGCTGCTCGATGTCGCCGAGGCCAACGCCACGATCGACGAGATCGCGGGCGCGATGCGCGACGCGCTGCTGAACTGGCCGGCCCGCGTGTCGGGGCTGATCGCCGCGGAGCTCGGTGTCGACCCGCACCTGCTGCAGACCATCCTGCAGCAGCACATCACCGACCTGCTCTCGGAGGCGGCCGATCGCTTCGACCCTCCAGGTCTCGGCGGAGATCGGGCAGCGGGCCCGTGACCATGTCCGGCGCCGGGCGGGGAGCATGCTCCGCCCGCCGCCGCAGCTCAGGGTGTCGGAATGGGCGGAGCGGCACCGGATCCTCGGCAGCCGCGCCTCCTCCGAGCCGGGACCCTGGCGTACGGGCCGGACCCCGTACCTGCGCGAGGTGATGGACGCGTTGTCGGCGGTGCATCCGGCGCGGCGGATCGTCTTCATGAAGGGGGCGCAGGTCGGCGCCACCGAGGCCGGGAACAACTGGCTCGGCTACATCCTGCACCACGTGCCGGCGCCGGTGCTGGCGGTGCAGCCGACCGTCGAGCTCGCGAAGCGCTTTTCGCGCCAGCGCATCGACCCGCTGCTGGAGGAGACGCCGGCCCTCAAGGAGAGGGTCGCACCCGCCCGTGCCAGGGACAGCGGCAACACGCTGCTGTCGAAGGAATTCCCCGGCGGCATTCTGGTGCTGACCGGGGCCAACAGCGCGGTCGGGCTGCGCTCGATGACGGCGCGGTTCCTCTTCCTCGACGAGATCGACGCCTATCCCGGCGACGTCGAGGGTGAAGGCGATCCGATCTCGCTGGCGGAGGCGCGGGCGCGCACCTTCGGCTGGCGGCGCAAGGCCTTCCTGGTCTCGACGCCGACCATCGCCGGGCGCAGCCGGATCGAGCGAGAATACGCCGCCTCAGATCAGCGGCGCTACTTCGTGCCGTGCCCGCACTGCGGCGAGATGCAGTGGCTGAAGTTCGAGCGGCTGCGCTGGGAGAAGGGTGACCCTCGCTCGGCGCGGTATCACTGCGAGGCTTGCGACGAGGGGATCGAGGAGCACCACAAGACCGCCATGCTGGCCGGCGGCGCCTGGCGGGCGACCGCCACCGCCGAGGATCCGCACACGGTCGGGTTCCACATCTCCTCCCTCTACGCGCCGGTGGGCTGGTACTCGTGGGAGCAGGTCGCCCGGGATTGGGACGCGGCGCAGGGCAAGCCCGAGGACCTCAAGACCTTCAGGAACACGGTGCTCGGCGAGACCTGGCAGGAGCGGGGCGAGGCGCCGGATTGGGAGCGGCTGGTCGAGCGGCGGGAGGACTTCCGGATGGGCGTCGTGCCAGCCGACGCGCTGTGCCTCACCGCCGGCGTGGACGTGCAGGACGATCGCCTCGAGTGCGACATCTGGGGCTGGGCGGAGGGGTACACCTCCTGGCTCGTGGATCACGTCGTCATCGCCGGCAGCCCGCGCGAGCGGGAGCCGTGGGATGCGCTCGCGAAACTGCTGGCCAGGGACTGGCCGCGACAGGGCGGTGGCAGCATCCGCATCGCCCGGCTCTGCGTCGACACGGGCGGGCGGGATACGGCCGCGGTCTACGGCCACCTGCGCCGGCTGCGGGATCCGCGCATCGCCCCGACCAAGGGTGTGGATGGCTGGAACCGGGCGCAGCCGGTACAGGGCCCGACGCCAGTGGACGCGATGGTCGATGGCCGGAAGCTCCGGCGCGGCCTGAAGCTCTGGACGGTGTCGGTCTCCACCTGGAAGGCCGATCTGTATCGCCGCCTCTGGCTCGGCCGCGGCGACGCGGAGGAGTTCCCGCCCGGCTGGGTGCACCTGCCGCAGGGCATCGAGGCCGAGTGGGTCAAGCAGCTCGTCGCCGAGCAGCTCCACACGGTGAAGGACCGGCGCGGCTTCGCGCGGCAGGAATGGGCCAAGCTGCGCGAGAGGAACGAAGCGCTGGACTGCGCGGTGCTCGCCCGCGCGGCGCTCTGGCTGCTCGGGGCTGACCGCTACGGCGAGCGGTTCTGGCAGCAGCTGCGCGAGCAGGTCGCCAACGCCCCACTCCAACCGAGCGAGGTTCCCACTGCCGGGAATGTCGCTCCCCCGTCGCCGCCGCCGGCAGCGCCGGACACCCATCGCCCGCGGGGCTGGCTCGCGCCGCGCTCGGGCTGGCTGCGCTGAAGGGAGGACGCACATGGACCCGACCGTCCTCGCCTGGGCGCTGGCGCAGCCGACCGGCAGCCGCGCGGCCGCGCTCGCCGCCGCCTACACGCGCGGCACGACCCGCGTGACCTTCGACGGGCGGACCGTGGAGTACCGCAGCCTGGATGAGCTTGGCCGCGCGCTCGCCGTGCTGCGCGGGGCGGAGATGACGGCGGCCCGCCGCCCGTCCGTGACGCTGGCCAGCTTCTCGCGCGAGGGAACCAGGTGATGGGTCGGCTGCGAGACGCGTGGAACGCGCTGCGGGGCTATGCGGCGGCGCAGGACCAGCGGGCCTCAGCCTGGGCGCCGTCCGGCGGCAGCGCCACGGCCGAGGTCGGTATGGCGGTCGCGACGGTCGCGCGCCGCGCCCGCGACGCCGTACGCAA
>NZ_JACIJE010000009.1 GCF_014199195.1 Neoroseomonas alkaliterrae
AGAGACCCCAAACCATGTGCGGCGACCCTCTCCCAGCGACCGCCGCGCCACCCTAGCCAAAGAGGGCGCACCGGCAGGGACACCAGTTACAAGCCTCAACTATCCTATCAGCTTCGGCTTCCCGGGCGACATCCTGAATCCGGTGCTGTCCGGCACGTTCCGCTCGGTGGTCTTCATCGGCGGGAGCACCGGCTTCCCCAACTCCATGTATTTCGACAATTTCGTCGTGACCTTCACGCCCGGGACCGCGGTGCCGGCGCCGGGCGCGCTCCTGCTGATGGGCGTCGGCCTGCTGGGGCTCGGCCTCGTCCGACGGGGCTCCGCTGCGCCAGCGCGCGCCTGAGGCGCGACCGGCCCGCCGCCCGGGCCGCGCGGCGGCGGGCCGAATGTTGACCTCGCGCCCTGTGCTTGCTGCCATCCGGTTCCGTCACCGTGAACCGGAGGAACCGCCATGCGAGCCTGGGCCGTCGTCGAAACCGGCAAGCCGCTTCAGGAACTCGAACTCCCGACGCCCGAGCCGACCGGCAAGCAGGTGCTGCTCGAGGTCACCCATGCCGGCGTCTGCCATTCCGACCTGCACATCTGGGAAGGCGAGTACGACCTCGGCAGCCGCGGCAAGATGCGCCTGCAGGACCGCGGCGTGACGCTGCCGCTCGCCATGGGCCACGAGATCGTCGGCAAGGTGGTGAAATGGGGGCCGGAGGCGAACGGCGCCGGGCTCAAGGTCGGCGACCACATGATCGTCTTCCCCTGGGTCGGCTGCGGCACCTGCGAGAAGTGCCGCGCCGACGAGGACAACATGTGCCTCACCCCGCGCAGCCTCGGCGTCTACCAGAATGGCGGCTACGCGACGCATGTGCTGGCGCCCGAGCCGCGGCACCTGGTGCCGGTCGGCAGCCTCGACCCCTCGCTCGCCGCCACCTATGCCTGCTCGGGCATCACCGTCTTCAGCGCCATCAACAAGGTGATGCCCATGGCGCCGGACGACCCGATCGTGCTGGTCGGCGCGGGCGGCCTCGGGCTGAACGCCATCGCGGTGCTCAAGGCCAAGGGGCACCGGCGCATCCTGGTGGTGGACGTGGCGCAGGCGAAGCTCGATGCCGCCCGGGCCGAGGGGGCGACCGACACCGTGCTCGCCGATGGCCCCGACACGGCGAAGAAGATCATCGCCGCGGCGGGTGGGCCGGTCGGGGCCATCGTGGACCTCGTGAACGGCACCGACACCTCGCGCTTCAGCTTCGATGCGCTGCGCAAGGGCGGCAAGCTGATCCAGGTCGGCCTGTTCGGCGGGGAGATGAACATCCCGCTGCCGCTGGTGCCGATCCGCGCGCTGACGATCCAGGGCTCCTATGTCGGCAACGTCAAGGATCTGCGCGAACTCGTGGCCATCGCACAATCCGGCCGGCTGCCGGCCATCCCGATCACCAACATGCCGCTGAACCAGGCCGATGCCGCGCTGAACCGGCTGAAGGACGGCAAGGTGGTCGGCCGCATCGTGCTGACGGCCCAGGCGGCGTGATGCCGGGGCGGGGCATGGGCCCCGCCCTCGTTGCTGCGGGGCCTCGCGCGCGCGGTGCCGCGCGTCAGCGCACCGGGTAGGGGGCGCCCGTCACAGGGTCGCGCCCCGGGTCCGGCGTGGCGGCGATGGCGCGCAAGGCGCGCTGGCGTTCCTCCGGCGCGCCGTGCAACTGGTCCGGCGGGGCCGAACCCTCGGGGTAGGCACCGACCACCAGCAGCCCTTCGGCCCCGAGGTTGCGATGGCCTGTTCCGGCGGGCAGCACGACCACGTCCCCCGCGGCGAGGTCGAGCTGCACGCCGCCCTCGCCGCCGAGCTGCACGCGCACATGGCCCGAGACCACGGCCAGCGCCTCATGCGCGTTGGAATGGTAGTGGTGCCAGCCATGGATGCCGTTCCGCCAGGCCGGCCGCCAGCCATGGGCGCGGAACAGGGCCTCCGCCCCCTCTGCGTCGCCGACCGCAAGGGCGGCGCGGTGCAGCAGCACGGGCAGGCGCGGATTGTTCGGGATGGCGCCGCCGTCGGGGAGAAACAGAAGCTCCGCGCCGTCCTTCCTGTGCTCGTGCATCGCCTGCCTTCCTTGCCGGTGGAAAACGCCTTCCCCATGATGGCGATGAAGGGAAGGACCGCCACCATGACCGACATCAAGCCGCTGCGCGATTTCATCCGCGACATGACGCGCCTCGCCGACGAGGGGGCGGGCGAGCAGCGCTTCCTGACCGAAGGTGCCGCGCTGCTGCGCCGCCTGATCGCGACCGACGACTGGCTGCCCGAGGATTGCGCGGTGCCCGGGCCGCGCTATCGCCAGTACCTCCTGCATTGCGACCCGCTCGAACGCTTCTCCGTCGTCTCCTTCGTCTGGGGGCCGGGGCAGCGGACGCCGGTGCACAACCACACCGTCTGGGGCCTTGTCGGCATGCTGCGCGGGGAGGAGATCTCGACCGAGATGAAGCCCGGCGCGCCGATGACGCCGGGGCAGGTGGACCGGCTGCGCGCCGGCGAGGTCGTCGCGGTCAGCGCCGACACCTACGACATCCATGTGGTCGAGAATGCGCTGCCCGACCGCGCCTCGATCAGCATCCATGTCTATGGCGGCAACATCGGCGCCATCGCCCGCAGCGTCTTCGACCCCGAAACCGGCGCGCAGAAGCGCTTCGTCTCCGGCTATGACAACGCCGCGGTGCCGAACCTCTGGGACCGCAGCCGGGAAATGGCGGCGGCCTGAAACGCGAAAGGGCCGCCCCGGGGCGGGCGGCCCTTCGATCCCCAGCTGTGCGGCGCCTCAGCGCCCGCGCGGGGCCGGCGCCTGCGCCACTTCCTCGAGGCCGCGCGCCGAGGCCCGCGCCACGCCGCCGCGCGGCGAGGTGCCGGCGAACATCCCGCCGCCGCTCGTGTCGGGCCGGTTGTGGATGAAGCCGTAGACCGGATAGACGCGGCCGTAGTTCTCGGCGCTGTGGCCGACCTGCACGCGCACCTGCGTCCAGTCGTTGTTGGGCGAGACGTCGATCACCGAGACGCCGCGCATGATGCTGCCGCGCCGGATGCCCGGCCCGCCCCAGTTGGCGTGGTGGACCAGAACCTCGCGCGGGCCGACCACGCGCTCGACCACAGCGACATGCCCGGACCGCATCCCGCCGGAACCCGGGAAGGCCATCACGGAGCCGACCTCGGGCCGGTTGCCGCGGGCATAGAGGCCGGCGGCGTTGTGCCACCAGTCGCGGCCATTGCCGCTGATCGCCATGCCGGTGGCCTGGCGCGCGTAGGGGACGCAGGAAATCCCGCCGCCACCGGACTGCGCCACGCGGCCGCCGCCGCGCCGCGCCGTCGCCGATGTCTGGCGCTGCGCGGCCGTGCCTCGCGCCGCAGTCTGGTTGCGCTGAGCATTCCGTTGCACGGTCTGGTTGCGTTGCGCGGCGCTGCGCTGGGTCGCATTGGCGGGTTGGCGGGCCGGGGCGGCTGTCCGCGCCGCCGGCTTCGACTCCCGCGCGCCCGGCTGGCGCGCCTGCGCATCGGATGCCGTGATGCCCAAACCCCCGGCCAGAATCACGGCCGCGACAACCGCGCTGAGTGCCTTCATGTGCCCCCGTGCCCCCTGGAAGCCTGTGACGAGGCTCACACCTCGCTCTTCACGAACCGGGTAGCGAAGCCTCGCGGCGGCTGACAACCCGCTCCGCTGTTACATGGCGAAATCCGCTGTGATTCGTCGTGGAGGCCACAACCGAAGGGTGCGGAACAGGACAACCATCCTTGCATTGGGGCGAGAATGGGGCGCGACCACAGTGTTGCGGCCGAAAAGCAACAGCGCCCGGCCGAAACCGGCCGGGCGCTGCGCCAAGAGTCGCTGATTATTTTCCTGCCCGGCAGCGCCGGGAAGGCCCACTCAGCGGCAGGCGGTGACCATGATCTCCACCAGGTGGCGCGGGTCGGCCATGTTGGCCTCCACGCAGGCGCGCGCCGGGGCCATGCCGGCCGGCAACCAGGCGGTCCAGAGCTCGTTCATCGCGCCGCGGTCGCGGATGTCCTTGAGCCAGATCTGGGCGGAGAGCAGCCGCGTCTTGTCGGTGCCGTTGGCCTCCAGCGCCGCGTCGATCTTCGCCAGCACCTCGGCGGTCTGGCCCTTGACGTCCTTCGAGAGGTCGTCGGCGGTCATGCCCGCGAGGAAGACGAAGTTGTGGTACTCGACGGAGCTCGAGAGGATCTGGTTGGTCCCCTGGCGGGTGATCTTGCTCATGCCGGCCGTTCCTTTGCGATCCCGCGCCCGTGGCGCGCTGCGATGGTGCCGCGCCTCCGCCGCGCGGCAACCGCGCGCCTGCCGCGCGCCGCATCGCCGCGCACCGGGCGCGCGGCGGTTCTAGAGGAGAACGGCACTCTCCTCAAACCGGGCCGCGTGGAAGGGAAGCGGCGCCGGCAGCCGGCGCGGCATCGCGGGGCGCCGCGCGCCGCTGCGCCCGCGGGCATGGCGCGCGGGCCTGGTGGGGCGGCCGCGCGCGGAATCACATCCTGCGACCCTGCGGACAAAGGCCGATCCTCTGTCCGCCGGGTATCAGGCGACGCGATAGGTGCTGCCCGAGGCCGCCGCGCCGATCATGGCCTCGAACACCGCGACGCCATGGATCGCCTCCTCCGCCGGCAGCGGATAGGCCGGGCCGCCGGCCACCGCGCGGGCGAAGGCCGCGAGTTCCGCGCGCTCGATGTCCGTCCTCGGATAGTCGCGCACCCAGCCCTCGCCCTCGCGCGGTGCGAAGGCGAGGTGCTCATGGCCGTGCAGCTCGGCGATGCCGTCTGTGCCGAACAGCGCCACGCGCCAGTAGCGCGGGGCGACGGCGAGGGTCGCGAAGGTCGCGGTGGCGCCGCTCTCGAAGCGCATCAGCGCCGCGGTGGTGTCGTCGAGCCCGTTCGTGATCACCCGCGCATGCGACTGCACCGTGACTTCCGCGATGCGGCCGGCGAGGTTGATGAACATGTCCACCATGTGGATGCCCATGCCGCCCATGCCCCCGAGCGGGCTCTCGGCGCGGTCCGCGCGCCACATCCCCGGCGTGTAGGCGAGCGCGCCCGGCCCGCTGAACTGCCCCTCCACATGCAGCAGCGTGCCGAGGCGCCCATCGGCGAGCATCGCCTTCATCTCCGCCACCGCCGGCAGGAAGCGGCGGTTGTGGCCGAGGGCCATCACCACGCCCGCCTCCCGGCAGGCGGCGACCGCGGCCTCGGCGCTCGCCTTGCTCAGCGTGAAGGGCTTCTCGACGAAGACATGCTTGCCCGCGCGCGCCGCGGCGATCACCTGCGCGGCATGCATCCCGTGCGGGGAGGCGATGGCGACCGCCTTGACCGCCGGATCGGCCAGCACGGCCTCGAAATCCGGCAGGATGCGGATGCCCTGGCGCGCGGCCCATTCGGCGGCGCGCTCGGGCCGCCCGGTGCAGCCCGCGACGAAGCGGATGCCGGCCTCGTTGTTCCCCTGCACGCTGTTGACGAGGGTCTGGCCCCAGCGGCCCATGCCGATGATGGCGGTGTCGAGCATTCGAATCTCCTGCAAGGTCAGCGGTTGGCGTGCCCGTCCTGCGGCGGGCCTTCCAGCGCCTCGGCTATGCGCGGCAGGCGCGCGAGGCCCCAGGCCACGGCGAGCAGCGAGAGCGCCACGGCGACGAGGACCGGCCAGCGCAGCCCGAACACCTCCCCCGCCGCGCCGAGGATGAGCGCGCCGAGCGCCGGGCAGGCCCGCGTGATCAGCCCCCAGAGGCTGAGCACGCGCCCGCGCATGGCCGGATCGGAGGCGCTCTGCGCCAGCGTCTGCACGCTGATGCCGTGCACCGAGCCCGCCGCGCCCATCAGCGCCGCGCAGAGCACGCCGAAGGCGAACCAGCCCGTCGCCACGAAGCCTGCCGTGGCGAGCCCGAGCGCGAGCACGCCCAGCACCGCGAGCCGCGTCGTGCCCGCGAGCCGCCCGCGCGCCGCGACGACGAGCCCCGAGACCAGCGCGCCGACGCCGAAGGCCGCGGTGAGCAGCGCGAGCGCCTCCGCGCCGAGGCCGAAGACGCGCTCGACGAAGGGCGGCAGGATCTCCTGCACCCCGCGCAGCAGGATGGCGGCGACGGCGGCGAAGCCGAGGATCGGCCCGAGGCCGGGATGGCGCGCGGCATAGCGCAGCCCGTCCACCATCTCGCCGAAGAGGCTCGCGGTCGCGGCATGGCCGCGCCGCTGCGCCTCGTCCACGCGCAGCATCGGCGTGGTCAGCGTGGCGAAGGCATAGGCCAGCGCGTTCACGGCGATGGGCGGCCAGACGCCGGCGACCGCGATCAGCGGTCCGGCCAGCGCCGGGCCGATGAAGCGCGCGACGTTGAAGGTCAGCGAGTTCAGCGCCACCGCCGCCGGCAGGTCGGCGCGCGGCACGAGGCCCGGCATGAGCGACTGCCGCGCCGGCTGCGCGAAGGAGGCGGCGATGCCGCCGAGCACCTCGAGCACCAGCAGGATGCCGATCGTCATCCACCCGGCCGCGACCAGCAGGGCGATGGCGGCCGCGTTCAGCCCGATGGCGGCCTGCGCGAGCATGGTCATGCGCAGCCGGTCGGCCCGGTCCGCGACCGCCCCGGCGAGCGGGCTGAACACGACGGCCGGGGCGAGGTCGCAGAAGGCCACGACGCCGACCCAGAAGGCGCTGCCCGTCAGTTCCCAGGCGAGCCAGGAGACCGCGATGCGGTGCATCCAGAGCCCGGTCCAGGCGGTCAGGGAGGCGCCGAAGAAGATCCTCGCATTGCGGTGGGAAAGGGCGCGGCCGAGGGTGGAGAAGGCAGCCATCGCGCGGGCTGCGCCGCGCTCAGGCCCCGCTCCGGCGCGCCGGCGCGCGGCGGTCCTGCGGGCGCGGGCCCGCCGTGTTGGCGCGGATGCAGTCGCGGATCAGCTCCTCGCGCAACTGGCGGCGCTGGAAGGCGTCGGACTGCACGCGCAGGGAGGGGATGGTGTTGGTCTGGTCGGTCTGGCCGAGTTCGCGGTCCAGGCGCGCATCCTGGCCGCGCTCGCGGAAGTTCACGGCGCGCTCGGCCTCGGCCTCGCAGGCGCTGCGCAGCGCGGCCTCGGCGCCGGCCCCGGGGGCGGGGCGGGGCGCGGGGGCGGGATCGGCGCCGGCGCAGGCGGCGAGCAGGACGATAAGGGGCGCCAGGCGGATCATGGGGATACTCCGGAGGGAATCGGGCGCGACAATAGGCGTCTCAGGGCCGTTTCGTCGAACCGCGCGGCCGCGTCCAGGGGCATGGCGGCGGCCGCGCGCAGCAGGGCGGGATCGAGATCCATGCCCGTGGGCGTGAGGCGGTAGAGCCCCGCGAGCCAGCGCGCGCGCGTCATCACCTCGATGAGGGCGAGCAGGCGCAGGCAGGTGGCGAGGCCCGAGAGGGTGCCAAGGTCGTGCCCGGCATCCACCGCCTCCGCCCAACAGGCGGCATCCGCGTCGGCGAGCAGGAGTTCCTGCGCCTGCCCGTCCGCCCGGCGGAACAGCAGGCGGCGGGGCGGGCCCCAGCGCTCGGCGGTGGCGGCGGCGCGCGCGGCCTCCCAGGCGGCTTCGAGGTCGCGCGGGGCGACCGGGGGCAGGGCCTCGGGCGGGCAGGGGATGGCGTAGGTCAGCGCCCCGTCCGGGGCGCGCGCGACCCGGATCGGGGTGGGCATGGAGCGTTTGTGGCGCGGTGCGGGCGGCGGCGCCAGTTCCTTCGGCGCGGGGCAGGCCTGCCGAAACGATGACGGCGCCCGGAGGCGCCGTCAGGATTCCTGGCACGGTCTCGTCAGGCGCGCGGCCGGCGCGCCCCTGAGCGTGCTACGCCGCGCGGCGCCGCAGGGCGAGGCCGAGGCCGGCGAGGGCGACGCCGAACAGGGCGAGCGAGGCGGGCACGGGGACGGGAATGCCCTGGCCGCCCAGGCGCACCTGCTTCACTTCGATGAAGAGTGCGGCGTTGGCTTGCTTCGGATCGGTCGGATCCGGGGCGGTGAAGCTCACCGAGTTGAAGGCCTCTCCCGTAATGGTGAAGAAGTTCGAACCGTTCCCGAGCGCGAAAGTGTAGGGCCCCAGCCCGCTGTTGGGATCGGCGCTGAAGGTGATCGACGCCGTCGCGTTGTTGGTGTTCTGGATGTCGATGATCATCTTCGAGAAGGTGGCGCCCGCGGCGGCGAGCGAGACGGTGAGCTGGTTGATGATCTTGTCGACCGCCTCGAGCGTCGCCTGGCCACCACTGATCACCAGCTGGTCGGTCGTGCTGGAGAAGTTGACGATCGTGCTCTGGCTGGACTGGAGGCAGCCCTGCACCGTGGAGGCGGGGCCAGTGGTGGTCCCGCTGCAGGGATTGGAGACGACGTTGTCAACGTCGCCGCTGCCGCCGACGATGCCAGTCTGAACGATGAACGCAGCCTGCGCCCCGGTCGGCGCGAATGCGCTGCCGAGGGCCAAGGGCGCTGAGAGGAACACCGCCTTCATCCAGTTGGTCATGTCCGGCTCCTTTACTGGCCGCTGGCTCGATGGGGGCGAGGCAGTCGGCTGGGGGTTAGCGGATCAAGCGAAGCAGGAACCATGCCAGGAGAAGGCAGGAGCAAAAACAACCGCGAAAACAATGGATTAGGCAGGCGTGTTACTTGCGGCGTGACAACGATCACGCGGGCGTGTCAGGAACTCTGACACCTGCTACGAAACCGTGGCGTGAGAAACCCTCAAGGGCATTCGCGGGCGCTGCACGGCTACTGCCGCGGCGCCGCCCATCCGCTTACCGCAGGACGATCTCCACGCGTCTGTTCTGCGGCTCGCGAGTGTTGTCCGGTGTCGGGACCATCGGCTGGGTCTGGCCGAGGCCGCGGGTGACGATCTCGTGGCGCGGCACGCCGAGGCGGACCAGTTCGGCGGCGACGGCGGCGGCGCGGCGCTCGGACAGGCCCTGGTTGTAGCGGGCCGGGCCGGAGGTGTCGGTGTGGCCGTTCACCTCGATGCGGGTGAGCGGCTGCGTGGTGCGCGCCTGCGCGGCTTCCACCTCCGCGGACGCTACCCCTTGCCACTGTTTCCGCTCAACCCGCGGTGCCGAGCGCTGGCCCTTTCCCAATCATCGTGTCGAGGTGGCACTCGATTGCGCAGCGCGGGTCGCGAGGCTTGCGAATCGCCGGTTCGATCCATGAGCCACGGCGATCGCGGCGCAGCTGACGCGCAAGGCCTCATGGCACGCGGCGAGAGGCAGGACAGCCGCACCGGATCCTGTCCGCCGCGACGTATCGGCAGCTGGCTACGCGTGCTTGCAAACCGACCTGTGAGGCGGCACACGTCGTGCTGCCGCCGCGGTGTGCTCTCGTCGCCGTGCTCGTTGTCAGCGCGGATTCCGATGCAGCGCGTCGGCTCGATCGGCGCGGCTGCCGTAGCACCTTGTCGGCATGGCCTGAATGTTGTGAGAGGGAGGTTATCAGGTCATGCCGAGCTTCAGGGATCCCTCAGGAACGGGATCGTCCACAGCATCGGCAGGCACCCGCCGGAAAGCACGGGGACGGCGGTCGAGTTCAGCACCGGTCTGGACCATCGACTGACACGCTTCAGCGAAGCGGCCAGGTTCGCTTGGTCAACGGCGAAAGGAAGCATTATGACGCTATCGCGCGTGGAGCAGCGAGCTGGTGCGGCGTCGGAATAGGCCGCATGACACAGGGCTACATCGTACTCGCGACCGGCGATCCGAAGTACCTGGACATGGCGGTGAATCTCGCCGCCTCGATCCGTGTGAACGATCCGCGGCGCAAGACCTGCCTCGTCTGCGACAGGGTCGCCGCGCTTCCTCGCGGGGCGGACCAGGTCTTCGACGATGTCGTGCGGATGGAGCAGGACCGCCGCTACCCGCATGTCATGGAGAAGATCCGCGTCTTCGCGCGCTCACCCTACGATTCCACGATGTTCGTGGACGCCGACTGCCTGCTCGCCAAGGACGACGTGGACCACTGGTGGAGGGCATGCGAAGCGCGGCCCTTCTCGATCACCGGTTTTCCGCGCCGCAGCGGCGAGTGGAAGGGTGTGGACATCGCCAGGGTCCTCGCCGCCGAAGGCGCGGACTACCTGATCCAGATGAATGCCGGCGTCTTCCATTTCGATCGTTCGGAAGGAAGCCGCGCCTTCTTCGCGGGGCTCGAGCGCTACTACCTAGACCGCATGGACGCGCTTCGCATCACCAACTACCGCGGTCCGCGAAGCCATTCCTTCGAGCTCGTCCTCGGCCTCTACATGGGCCTGCAACGCATGAACTGCGAGAACGTGCCCAATGTCGGGGAGAACTCCTGGATGGTTTCCACCTGGTGTGCGGTCTGGTGCGACATCGAGCCCGAGACGAAGCGCTGCATCATCTGGAAGGGGGCGAACCATCTCTTTGGCCTGCCCTTCCTGCCGATGAGGATCGACCGTCTGTCACCGACCTTCCCGCATTTCGTGGGGCTCAAGCCGGCCCGGTTGTACAACCGCCTCGCCGCCTTCTACCGGCAGCGCGCCGGCCTCTGAGGGCCGGCGACGTCGAGCCTACACCCTCTTCTCGAAATACACGCGCCGGTGGCCGGCCTCGCTGCCGCGATGCGTCTCGGTGAAGCCGAGCCGCGGATACATCGCGACGTTCTCGACCATCTTCTCGTTGGTGTAGAGGCGCAGCCGCGCATAGCCGCGGCGCCGAGCCTCGGCCTCGGTGAAGGTGATCAGCCGGCGGCCGATGCCCTTGCCCTGCGCCTCGGGGGCGATGGCGATGTTGTAGAGCAGCAGCGCCCCGGGCTCGTCCTCGAGGATCAGCGCGCCGAGGAGCGCGCCATCCTCCTCCAGCACCCAGGCCTCGCCGGCCGCGATGCGCGCGGCGTAGTCGTCGAGCATCGGCGCCGGCTCGCGCCCCAGGCGCGGGATGTACTTGGCATAGGCGGCGCGGACGAGGGCGCGAAGGGCCTCCGCCTCCCCGGGCCTTGCACGCCGGGGCTCGTTCACCGGTTCCGCGGCAGCCGCCGCGCCAGCACGTCGAGCACCGCCATGCGGCAGGCGACACCCATCTCCACCTGCTCCCCGATCACGCTGCGCGTCGGGTGGTCGGCGATGGCGCTGTCGATCTCCACGCCGCGGTTCATCGGGCCGGGATGCATCACGATGCTGTCCGGCTTCGCATGGGCGAGCTTCTCCGCATCCAGCCCGTAGAAGCGGAAGAACTCCCGCGCGGAGGGAACGAGGCCGCCGGACATGCGTTCGCGCTGCAGGCGCAGCATCATCACCACGTCGGCGTCCTTCAGCCCCGCCTTCATGTCGTGGAACACCTCGACGCCGAGCCGAGCGGCATCGGCCGGGATCAGCGTGGGCGGGCCGACGATCCGCACGCGGCTGCCCATGGTGGTCAGCAGGTGGATGTTGGACCGCGCCACGCGCGAATGGGCGATGTCGCCGCAGATCGCGACGACCAGCCCCTCGAGCCGTCCCTTGTGGCGGCGGATGGTCAGCGCGTCGAGCAGGGCCTGGGTCGGGTGCTCATGCGTGCCGTCGCCGGCATTGATGACCGCCGCATCCACCTTCTGGCTCAGCAGGGCGGGGGCGCCTGACTGCCCGTGGCGGACCACCAGCAGGTCGCATTGCATGGCGTTGAGCGTCGAGGCGGTGTCGAGCAGCGTCTCGCCCTTGTTCACGCTGCTGGTGCTGACGGACATGTTGATCACGTCCGCGCCCAGCCGCTTGCCGGCGAGTTCGAAACTGGTGCGGGTGCGCGTGCTGTCCTCGAAGAACAGGTTGATCAGCGTGCGGCCCTTCAGCAGGTCGCGCTGCGTCTTCCCGCTGCGGTTCAGCAGCACGTAGGATTCCGCGAGGTCGAGCAGGTCCGCGATGTGCGGCGGCTCCAGGCCCTCGATGGCGAGCAGGTGTCTGGACGGATGGGGCACGGGCGGAGGTTACCGCCGCCCGCGGGATTCGGCCAGCAGGGGCCGGGGCGCTCAGCGCGGCTCGCCGATCCCGAGGCGTCGCGCGATCTCGCCGGCGAGCTCGGCCTGCGCGGCGGCGTCCGCGCGCTCGTTCAGGACCAGCGACCCGCCATCCGCCCATCGCAGGATCACCTGCCATCCGAAGAGGGGGCCGAAATGGTTGCGCCGCAGCTCCACCCGGCTCAGCGAGCCGGGCTCGAGCCGCCGTTCGGTTGCCGCGAAGGGCGTCCGGGTCTCGAGCCGCACGCTGCCATCGGCGCCGAGCACCAGCCGCGTGATCGGCCTGAGGACCAAGGCGGAGGCGAAGAACGCCGCCACCGCCCAGATCACCGCAAGGGCGAGCCAGTCGCCCCAGGCCATGGCCGGCGCGCCGGGGTCGGGCCGGGCGATCCCGATGCTCACCAGCGCGGCGAAGCCCACCGCCGCGAGGCCGACGGCCCAGAAGAGCACGGGCACGAAGCGGGATCGCACCACCTCGTCGCCCGCCGAGGCCGGGCGGCCTCCAGTCAGGTCGCGCATGCCCTGCCGCATCGGTCCGGTTTCCTCGGTTCGGAACGGGATGGAAGGGTCACGCCGGGCGCGAGGCATCGAGCGCGGCCTGCAGCATCCAGGCCGCCGCTGCCCGGTCCACCGCGCCGGCGCGCCTGGCCCGTGTCAGGTCCGCCTCCTCGATCAGCATGCGGTTCACCGCGGCCGAGGACATGCGCTCGTCGAACATCGCGCAGGGCAGGCCGGTGGCGTCCGAGATCGCCCGCGCCCAGTCCCGGGCGGCCTGCGCCGCCGGGCCCATGGTGCCGTCCATCGAGAGCGGCAGGCCGACCACGAGGCCGCCGGCGCCCTCCTTGCGGGCGATGGCCGCGATCTCGGCGGCATTGGCGGCGAGTTTCCCGCGCTTCAGGCTGCCATAGGGGCTCGCCAGCATCAGCGTGACGTCGGAGAGCGCGACGCCGATCGCCTTCGCCCCCGGATCGAGGCCGATCAGCCGGGCGTGGCGGGGCAGGGCGGCGCGCAACTCCTTCAGGTTGATGACGGGCATGGCCGGCCTTATGGTCCGCCGCCCGTTTCCCTGGAAGACCTGACGATGTCCCTCGATACCGCCACCGTGCGGCGCGTCGCCGCCCTTGCCCGCATCCGCCTGCCCGAGGAGGAGGTTGCCCGCGTGCAGGCCGAGCTGAACGGCATCCTCGGCTGGATCGAGCAGTTGCAGGCGGTGGATACCGAGGGCGTCGAGCCCATGGCGGGCGGCACGCCCGAGGGGATCGCGGCCATGCCGATGCGGGAGGATTTGGTGACGGATGGCGGCATCGCGGAGAAGATCCTCGCCAATGCCCCCGACCGCGAGGGCGCGTATTTCGGCGTGCCGAAGGTGGTCGAGTGATGCACCCGACCGAGTTCACCATCGCCGGCGCGGCCGCCGCCCTGGCCGAGGGCGCCATCTCGGCCGAGGAACTGACGCGCGCCCATGTCGAGGCGATCGAGGCGCTCGACGGGCGGATCAACGCCTTCATCACCCGCACGCCCGAACAGGCGCTGGAGGCCGCGCGCGCCTCGGATGCGCGGCGGCGGCGGGGCGAGGCCGGGCCGCTCGAGGGCATCCCGCTCGCCATCAAGGACCTCTTCTGCACCGAGGGGGTGCAGACCACGGCCGGGTCGAGGATCCTCGGCGGCTTCATCCCGCCCTATGAGAGCACGGTCACGGCGAACCTCAGGCGCGACGGGGCGGTGTTCCTGGGCAAGGCGAATCTCGACGAGTTCGCCATGGGCTCGTCGAACCTGACCTCGGCCTATGGCGGGGTGCTGAACCCCTGGAGCCGGCGCAACGACCCCGAGGCGCGGCTGGTGCCGGGCGGCTCCTCCGGCGGCTCGGCGGCGGCGGTGGCGGCGCGCATGGCGCTCGGCGCGACGGGGACGGACACCGGCGGCTCGATCCGCCAGCCGGCGGCCTTCTGCGGCATCGCGGGCATCAAGCCGACCTACGGGCGATGCTCGCGCTACGGCATCGTGGCCTTCGCCTCCTCGCTCGACCAGGCGGGGCCCTTCGCGCGCACGGTCGAGGATTGCGCGATCCTGCTGCGCTCCATGGCGGGGCACGACCCGAAGGATTCGACCAGCGCCGACCGGCCGGTGCCCGACTTCGCGGCGGCCTGCGGACGGTCGGTGAAGGGGCTCAGGATCGGCGTGCCGAAGGAATACCGGCTCGACGGCACGCCGCCTGAGATCGAGCGGCTGTGGCGCCAGGGGCTCGAGTGGCTGCGCGAGGCGGGGGCGGAGATCGTGGACATCTCCCTGCCGCACACGAAATACGCGCTGCCGACCTACTACATCGTCGCGCCCGCCGAGGCGTCGTCCAACCTCGCGCGCTATGACGGGGTGCGCTTCGGCCTGCGGGTGGCGGAGAAGGGCTCCGACCTGCGCGACCTCTATGAGCGCACGCGCGCGGCGGGCTTCGGCGCCGAGGTGCGCCGGCGCATCATGATCGGCACCTATGTGCTGAGCGCGGGCTACTACGATGCCTACTACCTGAAGGCGCAGAAGGTGCGGGCGCTGATCGCGCGCGATTTCCGCGAGGCCTGGGCGAAGGTGGACGCCATCCTCACCCCGGCGACGCCCTCCGCCGCCTTCGCCGAGGGCGAGAACACCGACGACCCGATCAAGATGTATCTGAACGACGTCTTCACCGTGACCGCGAACCTCGCCGGGCTGCCGGGGCTGGCGGTGCCGGCGGGGCTGGACCCGCAGGGGCTGCCGCTCGGGCTGCAGGTGATCGGCCGGCCCTTCGACGAGGAGACGGTCTTCGCGGTGGGGGCGGCGATCGAGCGTGCCGCCGGGTTCAAGGCGCTGCCCGCGATCCGCGCCGGCGTGCCGGGCTGACCACCCCGCAGGCGGTGTAAGGAAATCCGACACGCCCCGCCGCCGAGGCGGGGAGGGAGGCCGCCGTCCCCCTGACCGGCGGACCTCCCCTGGGTTATCCGCCCTGGCCGGGCGGTGCCCTTGGCCGTCAGGCCGCGCGGCGGCGGGTGGCGCCTAGCGCCAGCAGGCCCAGGCCGAACAGGCCGAGCGCCGCCGGGGCGGGCACCGGGGCGGCCGCATAACGCAGATTGTCGAGCCGGTAGGTCTCGACGCCGCTCGCCTGCGTGCCTTCGGAGAAGCGCACCGCGGTGAAGGCGACGGTGCTGACGAAGCCCCAGAAGCCGCCCGCGAGGCTGGACGGGATCTGCTGCGCCAGCACCTGCACGCCGCCGCCGACGAGGTCGAGGGTCACCAGGATGCCGGTGCCGCGGCCGCCCGGGCCGGCGAGGTCGAAATTGCCGCCGAAGGCGATCATCGGGGCGGTGAAGGCGAAGGTCGTCGAAGTCGCCGCGTTGTCGTTGATCTGGTCGTTCATCACGCCGCCGGAGATGTTCACATGGCTGCCCGTGATGGTCAGGCCCGGGTTGAGGGGCGCGCTGAAGTTCTCGAGCGTTGTCGGCGGCGTGGCCGCCTGGAACTGGCCGAGATTGCTGTAGAAGGTCACGGCCGCCTGGGCAGGCTGGGCGAGCAGGGCCGCGACGGCGAGGGCCGCGGCCCCGGCGAGCGAGGTGAGAGCGCGAGAGAGCATCGAGATCCCCTTTTGTGTGCATCGTCAGGAAAATTGGACGATATGGCTCCCTTTTTGCAACTTTTGGGCCACATCTCCAAATATCGGAAAATGCGGGAAAATCGCGCGCGCGCCGCGCCGCGCCAGCGTCAGGTGTAAGAGTTTCCGACACTCGCGATCGGACGGAGGCAGGGCAGCGGCGCTCTGGCGCAACCCGGTCAGCCGCGGCATATGCAGCGCGACTGACGCTGCCATCGGAACGCCCATTCATGCCCTACACGATCGAAGGTTCCACCGGCCCCTGGGAGTTGGTGATCGGGCTCGAGGTCCATGCCCAGGTCGTATCCAACGCCAAGCTGTTCAGCGGGGCGGCGACGGCCTTCGGCGCCGAGCCGAACAGCCAGGTCTCCTTCGTGGATGCGGGCTTCCCCGGGATGTTGCCCGTCATCAACCGCGAATGCGTGGCGCAGGCGGTGCGCACCGGGCTCGGGCTGAACGCGAAGGTCAATCTGTGGTCGCGCTTCGACCGCAAGAACTATTTCTACGCGGACCTGCCGCAGGGTTATCAGATCAGCCAGTACGCGCATCCGATCATCGGCGAGGGCGAGGTCGAGATCGCGCTCTCGGACGGCACCACCAAGACCATCGGCATCACGCGCCTGCACCTTGAGCAGGATGCGGGGAAGTCGCTGCACGACCAGCACCCGACCAAGTCCTTCATCGACCTGAACCGCTCGGGTGTCGCGCTGATGGAGATCGTGAGCGAGCCCGACATGCGCTCGCCCGAGGAGGCCGGCGCCTACCTCGCGAAACTCAGGCAGATCCTGCGCTACCTCGGCACCTGCGACGGCAACATGGAGGAAGGCTCCATGCGCGCCGACGTGAACGTCTCGGTCCGCAAGCCGGGTGAGGGGTATCGGACGCGCTGCGAGGTGAAGAACGTCAATTCCATCCGCTTCGTGATGCAGGCGGTGGAGGCCGAGGCGCGCAGGCAGATCGAGGTCTGGGAATCGGGCGGAACGGTCGAGCAGGAGACGCGCCTGTTCGACACCGCGCGGGGCGTGACGCGCTCCATGCGCTCCAAGGAGGACGCGCACGACTACCGCTACTTCCCCGACCCGGACCTGCCGCCGCTGGTCATCGAGCAGTCCTGGGTGGACCAGCTCAAGGCCGCGCTGCCGGAACTGCCGGACCAGCGCCGCGCCCGCTACATGCGCGACTACGGCCTGCCCGCCTATGACGCGCATGTCCTGACGCTCGAGAAGGAGACGGCCGCCTATTTCGAGGCGGTGGCCAAAGGGCGCGACGCCAAGCAGGCGGCGAACTGGGTGATGGGCGACCTCTTCGCCGCCATCAACCGGACCAAGACCTCGATCGCCGAGCCGCCGGTCTCGGCGGCCGACCTCGGCGCGCTGCTGGACCTCATGGCCGACGGCACGCTCTCGGGCAAGCTCGCCAAGGAGGTCTTCGAGGTGATGGCCGAGACCGGGCGCGCGCCCGGCGTGATCGTCGAGGAACGCGGCCTCAGGCAGGTGACCGACACCGGCGCGATCGAGGCGGTGATCGAGGAGGTGCTCGCGAAGAACGCCGACAAGGTGGCCGAGTACCGCTCGGGCAAGGAGAAGCTGTTCGGCTTCTTCGTCGGCCAGGCCATGAAGGCCATGCAGGGCAAGGGGAACCCGGCCCTGGTCAACGAGGTGCTCAAGAAGAAGCTCGGCTGAGCCGCGCCTTCCCCCCGCGGCCGGCGGCGTGCTTGGCTGCGCGCCGGCAGCACGGGGGGTGTCATGCCGGACGAATCGCGCGATCCCGGGCCGGGGGGTAACCCGTCCCATGCGGAGACGGTGCGCCTTGCCGAGAAGATCGCGGTGCTGATGCTGCTCGCGCTGCTGCTCTACGGCGTGCTCAGCGTCCTCGCGCCCTTCGGCATGGCGATCGCCTTCGGCGCCTTCATCGCCATCGGCACCTGGCCCGCGCGCGATGCGCTGGTGCGGGCCGGGCTCAGGCGGGGCGTGGCGGCGGTGGTGCTGCTGCTGCTTCTGGTGCTGCTGGTGGCGCTGCCGGTGCTGCTGATGGCGCCGGATCTCGTGCGCCAGGTGAGTGCCGTGGTCGGCGCCGCGCGCGCCGCGCTCGCGAACCTGCCCGAGACGCCGCCTTCCTGGCTGGCCGGGATGCCGCTGCTGGGCGGGCAGGCGGCACGGTTCTGGAGCTGGGTCCACGGCATGCAGGGCGATATCGGCGCGCTGCTCGCGCCCTATGGCGGGCAGCTCGCGCGGCTGGTGGTGGACCTTGCGCAGGCGGCTGCGGGCAGCGTGGCGCAGGTGCTGCTCGCGCTTATCGTCGCCTCGATGTTCTGGGTGAGCGGCGACCGGATGGTGACCGAGCTGCGCGACATCGCCGCGCGGCTGGGCGGGGCGACGGGTGTCGCGGCGGTGGCGGCGGCGGGTGGCGCGGTGCGCGGCGTGGCCTGGGGCGTCGTCGGCACGGGCATCCTGCAGGCGGTGCTGATGGGCATCGGCCTCGCGCTGGCGGGCGTGCCCGGGGCGGCGGTGCTCGGCTTCCTGACGATGGTGTTCTCGATCAGCCAGGTTCTCGGCCCGCTGGTGGTGGTCACCTGGGGCGGGGCGGCGGCCTGGCTCTACAGCGAGGGGCAGACCGGCTGGGCGATCTTCATGCTGGCCTGGGGGGCGATCGCCGTCTCGGGCAGCGACAACATCGTGCGGCCGCTGCTGATCCAGCGCGGGAGCGCGATGCCGCTCGGGTTGATCATCCTTGGCGTCTTCGGCGGGCTGATCGCCTTCGGGTTCCTCGGCCTGTTCATCGGGCCGGCGCTGCTCGCGGTGGCGCACGGGCTGCTGCGCGCGTGGAAGGAGGCCCGGCCGGCCTGACCCGCGGAATGGACGCGCCGGCGCGGCCATGCGAAGCCTGCGGCAACCTCGGTGATGGAAGGGTTGCGCATGGCGATCGAGCTCTGGACCTGGAACACGCCCAACGGGCGCAAGATCAGCGTGGCGCTGGAGGAGATGGGGCTGGCCTACACGGTCGTGCCCGTGAACATCTCGAAGGACGAGCAGTTCAACCCGGAATTCCTCGCCTTCAGCCCCAACAACCGGATCCCCGCGATCAAGGATCCGGACGGGCCCGGCGGGGCGCCGATCACGGTGTTCGAGAGCGGGGCGATCCTGCTCTACCTGGCCGAGAAGACGGGCAGGTTCCTCCCGCGCGATCTTCGCGCGCGCGTGCCCGTCTATGAATGGCTGATGTGGCAGATGGGCGGCTTCGGGCCGATGCCGGGCCAGGTGCACCACTTCATGATGCGCCCGGACGGGCCGGCGAAGGAGTACGGGCTGGAGCGCTACGGCAAGGAGACGCTGCGGCTCTATGGCGTGCTCGACAAGCGTCTTGCCGGGCGGGAGTTCGTGGCGACGGAGGGAGAGCCTTCCATCGCCGACTTCGCCATCCTGGGCTGGGCATGGCGGGCGGAGCGGCATCTGCCCACGCAGGGCAAGACGCTCGCCGACTATCCGAACGTCGCCCGCTGGTACGATGCCATGCTGGCGCGGCCGGCGACGAAGCGGGGGATGGAGGTCGCTCTGTCCTGACGCCGTCCCGGGGCGCGTGGCGTTTGACGCTGCGCGTCCCGGCCGGTAGAACCCCGGCCCTGCAACGCCGTGTGACTTTCCACTCCTGCGGAGGGGTGGCCGAGTGGCCGAAGGCGGCGGTTTGCTAAACCGTTAGACGGGGTCAACCCGTCTCGTGGGTTCGAATCCCATCCCCTCCGCCATGTTCCCAATAGACCTCCAGACATGCCCTCCGAGGCCCTGGTGTGGTTGGGTCGGCTTTTCCTCAAGTTTTCACGGGTTGCGGCCTTCAGTCTCCGTTGCCGCCCCCCCCTGGCGACTTCACACCGCGCGACTGCCAACCCGTGCCGCGGCCATATGGTCACCGCCCCAGCCCTGAGGCGCGGGATAGCGCTCGATCCGTTCGGGCAAGTCGGGCAGCCAGGGCGGGCGCTCGTCCGATGGCAGGCCATGAAGCCCTGGCAGCGCGCCGCGCGGCGGCGGGCCGGAACACGCCGCGACCATGCAGACCGCAACTGCCAAGCATGCGTGCAGAAGGCGCGTGTATCGCATCCAAGCCTCTTTCCTGCGCCCTCTAGCACGAGCAGCCGGTAGAATCGCGGCGGCCGACGCGGCCCGAGGCATGCGCTGGAACCTCCCAAGCGGCCATCCGGGGGATCCGGCGCGGTATGGCCCGTAGCGCGTCGCCCCGATCACCAGCCAGGGGACGGCCACGGGATGCAAGGCCCGGCGCCTTCCTCGCCGGCGGCCTGCCAGCAGCCGTCTCAGCGCGCCCGTGCGAGGAGCCTTCGCGCGCGCTCGACCACCGGCAGGTCGATCATCTGGCCCTCGAAGGCCACCGCGCCGCGTCCTTCGGCGAGCGCCGCCTCGAAGGCCGCGATCAGGCGTCGCGCGCGCTCCACCTCGGCGGGGGAGGGGCCGTATTCCTCGTTGATCACCGGCACCTGCGCGGGATGGATGCAAGCCTGGCATGCGAAGCCCAGCGCCCGCGAACGCCGCAACGACAGACGATACGCCTCGAGGTCGGAGAAATCCGCGAAGGGCCCGACCGAACCCATGGGCTGGATGCGCGCGGCCCGCGCCGCGGCCACCACCATCATGCCGAAATGGTAGAGGAGGTCCGCGCCCGGAACCGCTTCCATCTCGGTCGAGAGATCCTCCGCACCGATGCCGAGCGCGACCACGCGGGGATCGGCGGTGGCTATGGCGGGCAGCAGCGGCAGCGCCTCCGGCGTCTCGACCACGGCTATGAAGCGCGTGTGCCCGATTGCCATGCCCTGGGCCGCTTCGCGCGCCGCAACGACCTCCGAGAGCAGGCGCACATGCTCGGGCCCCATCACCTTGGGCAGCATCAGCGTGCCCACAGCGGGCATCACTGCCGCCGCGATGTCGGGCACGGCGAGGTCAAGCGGGCGGTTGATGCGCACCGCCACCTCCGCCCCCGCCTGGCCGACGGTTGCCGCGGCGCGCGGCAGCGCGTCGCGCGCCGCCTGCTTCTCCGCCGGCGCGATGGAATCCTCGAGGTCGAGGATGATCACATCCGCGCCGCGCGTACGCGCCTTGGCGACGAACCTCTCGCCCGTCACGGGGACGAACATCAGGGACCGCCAGCTCGCGGGCGATGCGCGGGTCATGCCGCGAACTCCAGTTCCATCGCCGCGCAGAGATGCCCGTCCTTGTCCGCCGCCCAGCAGGCCATGCGGCCACCGGAGGGTGCCGCGCCGCACAGCGTGACCGTGTCGCCCACCCAGAGCGGCCGCGTCAGACGCGCCGTGAATCCCGTCAGGCGCCCCGGCGCGCGCTTCAGCGCGGCATCGAGGACGAGCTGCATCGTCAGCCCGCCATTCTGGACCGCGGCCGGATAGCCTTCCTCCTGCCGCGCATAATCCGCGTCGTAATGGATGCGGTGCGCGTTCCAGGTCACCGCCGAGTAGCGGAACACGAGCGCCGAGGAGAGCAGCACCCGGTCGGCATAGATGCCGTTGGCCGGAGCAGGCTGCGGCGGCGAGACGGCGCTCGCCTGCCCGGGCGGCGGGGCCTCGCGGTAGAGCGCGTCGAACTCGTCCACGGCGATCACCTCGCCGCGCGTCTCGATCACATGGCGCATCGTCAGCACGGCCATGCGCCCCGTGCGGCCGATCTTCGGCGCCACCTGCGCGACGATGGCGCGCTTGATCGCCGGCTCGCCGATGCGCAGCGCACCGCTGATCGTCACGCGCCGCCCCGCGCCCATGCGCCGCGGCAGCGGGATGGGCGGCAAGAACACGCCCTTTTCCGGGTGGCCATCCGGCCCGATGTCGGACTGCCTCGCGATGTCGGGGAAGAACATGGTGAACCAGTGCGGCGGCAATGCGTCGCCCTGCTTCAGCGATGCCGGGTCCATATCCAGCATGCCCGCGATACGGCGGGCGGAGGAGAGGCCGATCTCGTCCTCCACGATGCGCTCGCGGCCCACCCAGTGCTGCAGGGCCGCGATCGCGGCCTCGAATTCGGCATCCGTCGTCATGTCAGTCCATCACGTCCCAGCAGGCGCGGGCCAGTCGCCCGGCGGTGGCATAGGCTGCGGTGTAGCCGGGCAGCCCGTCCGGCAGCGTGTCGGGCACCTTGTCGGTGAAGACGCTGATGATGAAGCGCGGCCTGTCGTTCCTGTAGACGATGCCGGCATCCATGCGCCCGCGCGGCCCTCGGCCAGTCTTGTTGGCGACCTTGGCCTTGGCCGGCAGCAGGGACGGGATCAGGTTGCGCAGCCGCTGCCAGGAGAGGATGTCGAGCGCGAGGCCGCACAGTTCCGGTGTCGCGCCGAGGGCCGCGGCTTCCGCCGCGTCGGCGGCGCCCTTCACCATGCGGTCCAGCAGCACGCCCTGGTCGCGCGCCGTGGTGCTCGCCACGGCCTCGATCGGGTGGTCCCAGGGCAGGCCGGGGGGCGGAAAATTCACGCGATGCGTGGTGCCGGTCATGCCGATGCGCCGGCACCAGGCGTTGAGCTCATCGCGGTCCAGCCGTTCCAGCACGATCTGCGTGCAGACATTGTCGCTGGTGATGATCATGTTCACCAAGGCGTCGCGCAGAGGGATGACGCAGCCCGGCGTCATGAACTGGTAGGTGCCGCTGTCCACGCCTTCCTGCAGGTGCTTCTCGATGGTGCAGGGTTCGTCGAGGCGCAGTTTCCCTTCATGCACCTTCGACAGCGCGTGCATCAGGATCGAGGTCTTGCGCGTGCTGGCCGAGGGCACCACCACGTCGCCGCCGCGATCCGCCTCCCAGCCCGTCGCGAGATCCTTCACATACCAGGTCGTGTCGAAGGGCTGCGGGTTGCAGATGGCGTTCAGCCGCGCGACGAGATCCTGCATGGCGCTCCTCCTTCCCGCTCGCGCCGCACGCTAGACCCGCCTGCCGCGCGTGGCCAGGGCGGGCCGCGCGCGGTATCCTGGACTTTGGAACGCCAAGGGGGAATGCATGCGGACGGAGATCGGGCAGGTCGCGGTGATCGGCGCTGGAACCATCGGGGCGTCCTGGGCGGCCTTCTTCCTCAGCCGCGGCCTCAAGGTCCGCGCCTGGGATCCGTCGCCGGAGGCGCCCGCGCTGATGCGCCGGATGATCGAAGGCGCGTGGCCGGTCCTGATGCGGCTCGGCGGCAGGCCGGATGCCGATCCCGAGGCGTGGTCCTTCGCCGAGGATCCGGCCGCCGCCGTCGCGGGCGCCGACTTCGTGCAGGAGAGCGCGCCCGAACGCCTGCCGATCAAGCAGGCCCTGCTCGCGCAACTCGATGCCGCCCTGCCGCCGGATGTGGTGATCGCCTCCTCCACCTCCGGCCTGCTCGCCTCGCAGATCTCGGCGCAATGTGGCCATCCCGAGCGCGTGGTGATCGGCCATCCCTTCAACCCGCCGCACCTGATCCCGCTGGTGGAGGTGGTGGGCGGCGCGAAGGCGAGCCCTGAAGCGGTCCGTGCCGCGATGGCGTTCTACCGCGCCATCGGCAAGCACCCGATCGAGATCCGCAAGGAGGTCCCGGGTCATCTCGCGAACCGGCTCCAGGCGGCGCTGTGGCGGGAGGCGGTGCATCTCGTGGCCGAAGGTGTCGCCAGCGTCGCCGATGTGGACGCCGCGATCAGCGAGGGCCCGGGCCTGCGCTGGGCGCTGATGGGCCCGCACACCACCTTCCACCTCGCCGGCGGGGAAGGGGGCATCGCGCATTTCCTGCACCACCTGATGCCCGCCGTGACGTCGTGGTGGGACGACCTCGGCAACCCGCGCGTGGACGAGCGCGTGCAGGCGATGCTGGCCGAGGGCGTGGCCGAGGCGACGGGCGGGGCCAGCACCGCCGAGCTCGCGCGCCGCCGGGACGCCGCCCTGGTGCGGCTGCTGGAAGCGCGCGGCGGGGGCTAGAGGCCGAGCCGGTCGCGGATCCGCCCCTCCCACAGCTTTGCCGTCACGGCGAGGCGCCAGAAGCCGTGGAGGGGGATCGGCCGGATCGAGGTGACGGGCATGTCGAGCGCCTCGGCCGGCGTGCCGAGCAGACGCCGCGCGATCTGCCCGCCCATCGCCGTCGCCATGGCCACGCCGCGGCCATTGTAGCCCAGCGCGGCGATGACGCCCGGCGCGGGCTCGTGCAGATGCGGATAGTGGTCGGGCGTCATGGCGAGCTGCCCGTTCCAGCCATGCGTCCAGCGCACGCCGGCGAGGGCGGGCCAGAGGCGTGCCGCATAATCGGTGAGATAGCGGATCGGGCCGGTGTCGCCGATCGGCCGCTGCGGGCCGCGACCGCCGATCAGCAGCCGGTTCGCACGGTCCATCCGGTAGTAGACGGTGATGCGCCCGGCCTCGTAGAGCGAGGCGCGCCGCGGCATGATCGCGCGCGCCACCTCATCGGCCAGCGGCGCGCTCGCCGCGATGGAGCTGAACACCGGCACCACGCTGCGCCGCAGCCCGGGCCAGAGGTCGTCCGTATAGCCATTGGTGGCGAGGACGATATGCGTCGCGCGCACCGCACCGCCCGGGGTCGTGACGCGCCATCCCGCGGCCTCGCGCGCGATGCGCTGCGCCGGGCTTCCGCCATGGATGCGCGCGCCCTGCGCCAGCGCGGCGCGGGCGAGGCCGCGCGCGAAGGAGAGCGGATGCACGTCGCCGCCGCGCGCATCCACCATGGCCCCGGCATAGCGCGCGGTGCCGGTCATGGCCGCGACCTCTTCCGCGGAGGCATAGCGCACCGGCCAGCCGCGGCGCGCGGATTGCTCGGCGCTGCGGCGCGCGGCGGCCGCGCTGCGCGCGTCGATGGCGGCGCGGATGGTGCCTTCCTGCCGCGCCTCGCAGGCGATCTGGTGGCGCCGCACCAGCGCAAAAAGCGCATCCGGCGCGCCGTAGGACAGCGCGAGCATCCGCCCGCCGAGGTCGGGGCCGAAATCGCGCTCCACCTCGTCCGGGTCGGGCTTGAGGCCCGGATTCACCTGGCCGCCATTGCGGCCCGAGGCGCCCCAGCCCGGCTCATGGGCTTCGAGCAGCAGCACCGACGCGCCCGCCTCGGCGAGATGCAACGCCGCGGACAGGCCGGTGAAGCCGCCGCCGACGATGCAGACATCGGCGCGATGCTCGCCCTCGAGCGGCGGCGTCGGTGCGGCCGGTGCCGCGGTCTCGGCGTAGAGGCTCGGCGGCAGCACCCTTGAGTCGCGCCGTCAGGCCGCCTTGCGCACGAGGCGCCCGGGCAGCGCGCCGGTCGCCTCGCCGTCGCGATAGGTGACCTGGCCCGCGACCACGGTTGCGACATAGCCGCGCGCGCGCTGCAGCAGCCGCCGCCCGCCGGCCGGCAGGTCGTTGACCATGCGCGGCGCATCGAGGCCGAGCGCCGCCATGTCGAAGACATTCACATCGGCCTTCATGCCGGGCCTCAGCACGCCGCGATCGGCAAGCCCCGCCGCGCGGGCGGTGTCGGAGGTCAGCCGCCGGACGATCTCGGGCAGGGCGAAGACCTGTTCCTTCGCGTCGCGCGCCCAGTAGGCGAGCAGGAAGGTGGGGAAGGAGCCGTCGGAGATGAAGCCGACATGCGCCCCGCCGTCCGACAGCCCGGCGATGGCGTTCGGGTGCCGCAGGCATTCGGCGCTCGCCGAGAGCGTGTAGTCGTGGAAGTTGGTCAGCGGCGCGAAGATGAAGTCCTGGCCGTCATGGGCGGTGAGGATGTCGTAGGCGACCTCCTCGGCGCGGCGCCCCTCGCGCGCGGCGATGGCGGCGATGGAGGCCTCGCGCGGCGGCGCGTAGTCGGGCGGGTCGCCGAAGGGGAACATGCGCTCGAAGGACAGGCGCGTGATGAGCGGGAAGGTCGAGCCGCTCACGCGGTCCTCGGAGAGGATGCGCGCGCGCAGGGCCGGCTCGCGCATCGCCGCCGCCCGCTGCGCGGCGGGCAGATGGGCGATGGCCTTGTAGGACGGGCAGCCCGAGAACGGGTTCTGGCTGCCATTGAGCCCGAGCAGGATGCCGATCGGCCGCGGCGGGAAGACGGGACGGATGGGCAGCCCCTCGGCGGCGGCCGCGTCCGACATGGCGAGCAATTCCTTCCATGCCTCGGTGCGGTCGTGCCGGGCGGTCAGCGAGAACAGCACGCGCTGGCCGGTGGCCTCCACGACGCGGCGGACCATGCCGAACTCGGTGGCCGGATCGGGCGTGTTCCAGTCGCTGACCAGTTCGAGCAGGCCGCCGCCCGCATCGCGCAGCCCTTCGGCGAGGCCGCGCAGCTCCTCCTCCTGCGCGCGCAGGGTCGGGGTCGGGTCGCCCTTCAGCGTCCGGTGGCTGATGGTGCGGGAGGTCGAGACGCCGAAGGCGCCGGCGCGCACCGCCTCCGCCGTGATCTCGCGCATCCGCGCGATGTCGGCCTGGTTCGCGTTCTCGAGCGCCAGGCCGCGGCTGCCCATCACATGCACGCGCAGCGCGCCATGGGGCAGGAGCGTGCAGATGTCGATGTCGCGCGGCTTCGCATCCAGCGCGTCGAGGTATTCGGGGAAGGTCTCCCAGCGCCAGTCGAGGCCTTCGTGCAGGATGGGGCCGGGGATGTCCTCCACGCCTTCCATCAGTTCGATGAGCTTCTCGCGGTCCGCCGCGCGGCAGGGCGCGAAGCCGACGCCGCAATTGCCCATCACCGCCGTTGTCACGCCATGCCAGGCCGAGGGCGCGAGATGGGAATCCCACACCGCCTGCCCGTCGTAATGGGTATGGATGTCCACGAAGCCGGGCGAGACGATGCGGCCGCGGGCGTCGATCTCCTCCCGCCCGCGCGCCGCGACGCGCCCGATTTCCGTGATGCGCCCGCCCTCGATGGCGACATCGGCCTCGACGGGTGCGGCTCCCGTGCCGTCCACCACCGTTCCGCCGCGGATCACCAGATCGGCCATGGTCTTGATTTCCCTTTCCCGGACGCGGCGCAGCCTAGAGCAGCGGCCGGCGCAGGGGAACCGGGCGGGCCCCTGCCGGGCGTTCAGTCGTAGACGAAGCGCTCCTCCCGGATGCGCGCGGCCGGGACGCCGAGCGCGCCCAGTCCGGCCCGCACCTCGCGCAGCATCCCCGGCGGGCCGCAGAGGACGAAGAGCCAGCCATCCCGCGCCGCCCCCGCGCAGCGCTCGCGCACGAGGTTCCTGTCCAGCACGCCGGTCGCGCCGTCGAAGCCGGCGGGCGGCTCGCCCAGCACATGCACGACCTCGAGCGGCATGGCCCCGGCCATGGCGCCGAGTTCCTCGCGCGCGATGATCTGGCCTTCATGCCGGTTGCCGTAGAGGAGCAGCATCGGCCGCCGCTCGCCCGCCGCCCGCGCGGTGCGGAGCATGGACAGGATCGGGGCGATGCCGATCCCGCCGGCGATGAAGGCGATGCCGGGGCCCTGCCAGCCCTCCGTGACCAGCACGCCATGCGGCCCATCCACATAGGCCGGCGCGCCCACGGGAAGCCGGCCGATGCCGCGGGTGAAGTCGCCGGCCTCCTTGATCAGGAAACGCAGCCGGCCTCCGGGCTCGCCGGGCGCCGAGGCGATGGAGAAGGGGTGCTCCCGCACCGAGCGCGGCGAGCAGTCGAGGCGCACCCAGGCGAACTGCCCGGCCTGGAAGCCGAGCCCGGCATGGCCCTCGGGCGTCAGCGTCACCTCCCAGCTCCGCTCGGCGGCAGGCGTCACCGCGGCGATGCGCCACGGCTGCCGGGCGAGCCGGCGCGGCCGCAGGACGTACACCTCGACGAGGGTGAACAGCGCGAGGCCCACCAGCACCGCCCAATAGGCGGCAAGCGGGCCAGCGCCGCTGTAGCGCCCCGCGGCCAGCGCATGGTGCAGCCCGGTCAGGGCCACGGCGACCGCGGTGAGCCCGTGCATCACTCGCCAGCCCTCGTAGGTGTAGGGGGTGTGCCGGCGGAACATGGCGAGGCCCGTCAGGCAGAGCAGCATCATCCAGGCCACCCAGCCCGTCGTCGCCGACCAGCCGTCGAGGCCGAGGACCGCCGCCCGCGCCGGGTCGGCCGGCGACAGCGTGCCCGCCGGCAGCGAGCCGGTCCTGCGATAGGCCGGGTAGTCGTAGAGGAAGGGGTGGACCAGCAGGGCGAGGGTGAGCACCCGTGCGAAGGCCTGATGCCAGCGCATGGTCCGGTCTATGCCGATGCGCCCGCTGATCAGCCGGAACCGCCCCGAGAGCAGGAACTCCAGCAGCAGCGCCGCGAATCCGGCGAGCGCGAGCACCGTGGCGAGCTCGTCCTGCCAGGGCCGCGCGGGCCCGACCAGCAGCCAGCCCAGCGCGACCGGCAGCAGGACCAGGGCGACATAGGCGGCGATGAGCTGCGGTGCCGTCATGCGGCGGACCTCCCGGCATCCATCCCGGCGGGCGGGGCCGGGTGCGCCGATCCTAGGGGCGCTTGAGCGCATGGGCTTGACCCAGGTCAAGGCCCGGCGCCGGCGCGTGGCAGTGGACCGGCGCTTGCATCCATGGAAAAGAACATCCACCGCAGCCAGGCCCGCCCATGTCCATCCACGTCGCCCTGACGCATCGCACGACCTACCGCTATGCGCGCCCCGCGAGCCTTGGCCCGCAGACGATCCGGCTGCGTCCGGCGCCGCACAGCCGGACGCCGGTGCTCTCCTATGCGCTGAAGGTCGAGCCGCAGCCGCATTTCCTGAACTGGCAGCAGGATCCGCAGGGCAATTTCCTGGCCCGCGTGGTGTTCCCCGAGCGGGTCGCGCATTTCGACGTGACCGTGGACCTCGTGGCGGACATGGCCACGATCAATCCCTTCGACTTCTTCCTTGAACCCGATGCCGAGACCTGGCCCTTCACCTATGATCCGGGGCTCGAGCAGGAACTCGCGCCGTTCCGCCGCATCGACCATTCGGGCCCGCTGCTCGAGGCGCTGCTGGCCGAAGTGCCGCGCGGCGAGCAGCGCACCGTGGACATGCTGGTCGGGCTGAACCGGCTGATCCAGCAGCGGATCGCCTATGTCGTGCGCATGGAGCCCGGTGTCTGGTCACCCGACCGGACGTTGGCGGAAGGCAGGGGCTCCTGCCGCGATTCGGCCTGGCTTCTCGTGCAGCTCCTGCGCCGGCTCGGCTACGCGGCGCGCTTCGTCTCGGGCTACCTGATCCAGCTCGTGGCCGACCAGAAGCCGCTGGAAGGGCCCGAGGGGCCGAGCGCGGACTTCACCGACCTCCACGCCTGGGCCGAGGTGTATCTGCCCGGCGCGGGCTGGATCGGCCTCGATGCGACCTCCGGCCTGCTGACCGGGGAGGGGCACATCCCGCTCGCCGCGACACCCGAGCCGCAATCGGCCGCGCCGATCTCGGGCGGGCTAGAGAAGGTCGAGACCGACTTCGCCTTCGAGATGAAGGTCTCGCGCATCCGCGAGACGCCGCGCGTCACGAAGCCCTACACCGAGGCGCAATGGGCCGCGATCCGCGCCGCCGGGGAGGCGGTGGACGCGAAGCTCAGCGCGCTCGGCCTGCGCCTGACCATGGGCGGGGAGCCGACCTTCGTCGCCGAAACCGACCGCGACGCGCCGGAATGGAACACCGACGCGCTGGGCCCGACCAAGCGCGCCTTCGCCGGCCGGCTGCTGCGCCGCCTCGCCCCGCTCTGGTCGCCCGGCGCCGCCCTGCAATACGCCATGGGCAAGCACTACCCGGGCGAGCAGCTCCCGCGCTGGGCGCTCTACGCCCATTGGCGGGCGGATGGCGAGCCGGTCTGGCGCGATGCCGCGCTGCTCGCCTCCGACGACGACCGCGACGACGCCACCGCCGCCGACGCCGCCCGCTTCGCCCGCCTGCTGGCCGAGCGGCTGCAGGTGGACCCGGCGCTGGTGCAGGGCGCGCACGAGGACATCCACTACTACCTGTGGAAGGAACAGCGACTGCCGGCCAATGTCGTGGCCGAGGACAGCCGGCTCGCCGATCCGCTGGAGCGGGCGCGGCTTGCGCGGGTCTTCGGCCAGGGGCTCGCGGCAGAGGTCGGCTCGGTGCTGCCGCTGCGCCGCGTGATGCAGGATGGCGTGCGGCGCTGGCAGTCCGGGCGCTGGTTCTTCCGCGGCGAGCACCTGTTCCTGATCCCCGGCGACAGCCCGATCGGCTTCCGCCTGCCGCTGGCGAGCCTGCCCTGGATGAGCCCGGAGGATGCGCGGCGCGTCCTGGAGAGCGAGGCCGACCCCTTCGCCTGGCGCGACGACCTGCCGCCCCATGCCGCGCTGATGGCCCAGCGGGCGATGCGCGCGCAGATGCTGCCCGAGAGCCCGCCACAGCGCGCCATGGCGCCGCCACGGGCCGGGGAGCGCACCAGCAGCGGCATCGAGGATTTCCGCCCCCAGCCGCAGGACCTGCCGGTGGTCGGGCAGTCCGACCCGGGGGTGGTGCGCACCGCGCTGACGGTCGAGGCGCGGGAGGGAAAGATCCACGTCTTCTACCCGCCGCTCTACGCCGCCGAGGACTGGCTCGACCTCACCGCCGCGATCGAGGCGACGGCGGCCGAGACGGGCCGCAAGGTGGTGCTGGAGGGCTATCTGCCGCCGTCCGATCCGCGGCTGCTGCATTTCTCCGTGACACCCGACCCCGGCGTGATCGAGGTGAACATCCATCCCGCGCGCACCTGGCAGGAGGTGGTGGAACGGACGCGGCAGCTCTATGCGGAGGCGCGGCAGGTGGGCCTCGCGGCCGAGAAGTTCATGCTGGATGGCCGCCATGTCGGCACCGGCGGCGGCAACCATGTGGTGATGGGCGGGGAGACGGTCGCGGAAAGCCCGTTCCTGAAGCGGCCGGACCTGCTGAAGTCGCTGGTCGGCTTCTGGCATAACCATCCGTCGCTTTCGTACCTGTTCAGCGGGCTGTTCATCGGCCCGACCAGCCAGCACCCGCGCATCGACGAGGCGCGGATGGATGCGATCCACGAGCTCGAGATCGCCTTCTCCAAGGTGCGGGCGGGGCAGGAGGTGCCGCCATGGCTGACCGACCGGCTGTTCCGCAACATCTTCGCGGACATGACGGGCAACACGCACCGCACCGAGTTCTGCATCGACAAGATGTACGATCCGGCCGGCGTGTCGGGGCGCCGCGGCCTGGTCGAGTTCCGCGCCTTCGAGATGCCGCCGCATGCCGAGATGTCGGCAGCGCAGATGCTGCTGATGCGCGCCGCCGTCGCCGCCTTCTGGGAACGTCCCTACGAGCGGCGGCTGGTGCGCTGGGGCACGCGCCTGCACGACCAGTTCATGCTGCCGCACTTCTGCGAACAGGATTTCCGCGACGCGATCGACGAGCTTCGCAACCTCGGCGCGCCGCTCGATGCCGGGTGGTTCGCGCCGCACCTCGCCTTCCGCTTTCCGCTGATCGGCGAGGTCGCGGTGCGCGACGTGCATCTGGAACTGCGCCACGCCCTCGAACCCTGGCATGTGCTGGGGGAGGAGGCGGCGATGGGCGGCACTGTCCGCTACGTGGACAGCAGCGCCGAGCGCGTGCAGGCGCGCGTGACGAACTGGGTCGAGGACCGCCACCTGCTTGCGGTGAACGGCGTGGCCGTGCCGTTGCGCGCGACCGAGCGCGCGGGCGAATACATCGCGGGCATCCGCTTCAAGGCGTGGAACCCGCCTTCCTCCCTGCATCCGACCATCCGGCCGCAGACGCCGCTCATCCTCGACGTCTTCGACCGCTGGACCGGGCGCAGCCTCGGCGGCCTGACCTACCATGTCGCGCATCCGGGCGGGCGGAACTACGAACGCTACCCGGTCAACGCGAACGAGGCCGAGGCGCGCCGCCGCGCCCGCTTCTTCCCCTTCGGCCATACTCCCGGCGCGATCACCCCGCCCGAGCCGCCGGCGGGTCTCGAACTGCCCTTCACCCTCGACCTGCGGCGACATGGCTGACGCGCCGGAGGCGACACCGCTCGACGAGATGGTGGACGGCCGCGGCGGCGTCCGGTCGCATTGGCGCCGTCTGCTCGGCATCCTCGGCGGCATGGGGGAGGGGGCGCTGGCCGAGCGCGCGCGCCGCCTGGACCGAGCCTTCGAGGATGAGGGCATGGCCGGCGTGCTGCCCGGCATGGCGCGCGAGGTCTCCTGGAGGTGCGACCCGCTGCCGCTGGTGCTGCCCGCGGCGGAGTTCGCGGCCCTCGAGGCCGGCATCGCGCAGCGCGCGCGGCTGCTCGAAGCCATCCTGCAGGATCTCTACGGCCCGCAGCGGCTGATCGCGGAGGGTGCGATCCCACCCGAGATCGTCTTCGCCAATCCGGGTTTCCTGCGCGCCTGCCGCAGCGCCGGGGTGCCGCCGGCAGCGCCGCAACTCCATCTCTATGCCGTGGACCTGGTGCGCGGGCCGGACGGCGCCTGGCGGGTGCTGGCCGACCGCACCTCGGCGCCCGCCGGGCCGGGCCTCGCGCGGGAGAACCGCCGCATGCTCGGGCGCGTCATGCCCGAGGCCTTCCGCGGCGCGCAGGTGCGCTCGATGCGGCCCTTCTTCGAACTCTGGCAGGATGCGCTGCAGCGCCTCGCGCCCGCGGATCGCGGTGATCCCGCCGTGGCGCTGCTCACGCGCGGCACCGGCGATCCGCGCTGGTTCGAGGACATGCTGCTCTCGCGCGAATTGTCCTGCGCGCTCGTCGAATGCGGCGACCTGACGGTGCGCGGCGGCGTGCTCCACCTGAAGACGCTGCAGGGGCTGCAGAAGGTGGACGTGCTGCTCTCGCGCATCGGCGGGGCGATGCTCGATCCGCTCGAATGCGCGGAGGCCGGCACCGGCGGCGTGCCCGGCCTGCTCGACGCCGCGCGGCACGGCGGCCTGCGCATCCTGAACGCGCCGGGTGCGGCGCTGGTCGAGGCGCCCGCCTTCGCCGCCTTCCTGTCCGGTCTCGCGCAACGGATGCTCGGCGAGAGTCTCGCCCTGCCATCGGTCGAGACGCTCTGGCTCGGCGATGCGGCGGCCCGTGCGCGCATCGCGTCCGAGCCAGGCTGGTCCATCCGCTCCGCTACAGACGGCACCATGCCCGCCCCGCAGCCGGGCGCCGAACCGCCCGAGGCCCCTGGCGGGGCGCATGTCGCGACCCGTCTGCCGGTCGCCTCCGTCGTGCCCTGCGTGGATGGCGACGGCCTCGCGCCGCGCTCGCTCGCCCTCAGGATGTTCGCGATCTTCGATGGCAGCGGCTGGCGCGTGATGCCTGGCGGCCTTGCGCGCGTCGCGGAGGGCGGCGCGCTCGGCGGCGCGCTGCCGGCGCGCGGCGTGGCCAAGGATGTGTGGGTTCTCGCCGAGGAAGGCGATGACATCATCGGCCCCGCGGCGCTGCACCTGCCGCCGCTGCCGATCCGCCGCCAGCCCGGGGCGCTGCCTTCGCGCGTGGCGGACAACCTGTTCTGGCTCGGGCGCTACACGGAGCGGCTCGAGCGCGGCGCGCGGCTCGTCCGCGCCACCCATGCGCGCATCTCGCGCGGCGTGGTGCTGCCGCGCGAGGCGGCGGAGGTCGCCGCGCTCGCGCGCTGCCTCGCGCAGGCAGGCTTCGCCGGGGCCGAGGAGGTGGTGGGTTCCGCCGCCGCCCAGGCGCTGCCCGGGATCATCGCCGCCGAGATGCGCGAGGGCGGCACGCTGCCCGCGCTCGCTGCGCGCATCGCGACGCTGACGGCAATGGTGCGTGATCGCCTGACCGCCGACATGCACGCCACCTTCACGCTGACCCTCCGCACGGCGCGGGAGGAAATGCGCGCGGCCGGCGACAGCCTGGAGGCGATCAGCCGCGCCATGATCGCCGTGCTGCGCTTCGCGACCGCGGTGGCCGGCGTCGCCGCCGAGAGCATGGTGCGCGGCGGCGCCTGGCTGTTCCTCGATCTCGGCCGGCGGGTCGAGCGCGCCCAGGCGATCGCCTCCGAGGTCGGCTTCGCGCTGGACCAGCCGCCGGCGCGGATCGAGGGCGGCCTGCGCCTCGTGCTCGAACTCTGCGACAGCGTCATCACCTATCGCAGCCGCTATCTGAGCATCCTGCAGCCCGGGCCCGCGCTCGATCTCGTGCTCGCGGATCCGTCGAACCCGCGCGCGCTCGCCTTCCAGCTCGAGGCGATCAGCCGCAACCTCTCCGAGGTGGCGGGGGAGGCGGACCGCGCGCTGCCGGACGAGGCGGCCGCGCTGCTCGCCGAAGCCGAGGCGATGGTCGCGAGCGTCATCGCCGCGCCGGACCAGGCGATCGCCGCGGCCTCGCTGCCGCCGCGCCTCGAGCAGGTCGCCGCGCGCATCGCCGCGTTGTCGGATGCGGTGACCCGGCGCTATTTCGCGCTGCTGCCGGCGGCGCAGACGCTCGGCCTCGAAGGCGCCGAGCCCGCCATGCGCGGTGCCGCGTGATCTACCGGCTGCGTCACGTCACCACCTATGCCTACGCGCATCCGGTGGACCTCGCCGCCCACCTGCTGCTGCTGACGCCGCGGCGCCTGCCGCACCAGTCCGTCGCGCGGGCGAGCCTGCGCGTGACGCCCACGCCCTCCCACACCACGCTGGCCACCGACCACTTCGGCAATGCGGCGATGCGCGTCTTCCTCGACGTGCCGCATGCGCGCTTCGAGGTGGTGGCCGAGGCGGTGGTCGAGGTGCGCTTCCCCGATCCTCCCGCGCCTGCGGCGACGCCGGCCTGGGAGGATGTCGCCGCCGGCGCCCGCGCTGCCGAGGCCGCGGAGTTCCTCTTCGGCAGCGCGCTCGCGCCGCTCGTCCCCGCAGCAGCGGGCTATGCCGCCGCCTCCTTTCCGGCGCGTCGCCCGGTGCTCGCGGGGCTGCTCGAACTGATGGGGCGCATCCGCCGCGACTTCACCTACCGGCCCGGCGTCACCGGGCCGCACACCCAGGTCGCGGACGTGCTGGAGAGCCGCACCGGCGTCTGCCAGGACTACGCGCATGTGATGATCAGCGGCTTGCGCGGCCTCGGCATCCCGGCGCGCTACGTCTCGGGCTATGTCCGCACGCGCCCGCCGCCGGGCGGCATCGCGCGGCGCGGCTCGGACCAGTCCCATGCCTGGGTCGAGGCGTGGCTGGGCCCGGAGCATGGCTGGGTGGGGCTCGACCCGACCAACGACATCGTCGTGAAGGACGAACATGTTGTGCTCGCCTGGGGGCGGGACTTCGCCGATGTCAGCCCGCTGCGCGGCGTGATCCTCGGCGGCGGCGAGCACGGTCTCTGGGTGGGTGTGGACCTCGAGGAAGCCGAAGGCCCGGTGCCTGCCTGACGGCGCCGTGATGCCGCATTGCTCGGCACTAACGGCCGCGGAGAACGATCTTTCGCCAGAAGCCGGGTTGACGCACGGAACGCGCCCCATGACAGTTTCGCCATGTCTGCCGATCTTCTCCTTTCGGGCGGCCGGATCTTCCGTGGGCTGGCCCAGGGTTTCACCGATGCGCTCGCGGTGAAGGACGGGTGCGTCCTCGCGCTCGGCGAGGATGCGCGCGATGCCGCAGGGCCGGAGACGCGCCGCCTTGATCTCGGCGGCCGTGTGGCCATCCCCGCCTTCAACGAAGCGCATATGCACCTGCTGCCCTATGGCCTCGGGCTTGCGCAGGTGAACCTGCGGGCAGAGGAGGTGCGGACGCTGGACGAGCTGCTGCGCCGCATCGGCGCGGCGGCGCAGGCGGCGCCGAAAGGGGCCTGGATCCTCGGTCGCGGCTACGATCATGGCGAGCTCGATGTCGGCCGCCACCCGCTCGCGACCGAGCTCGACCGCGCCGCACCGGACAATCCCGTGGCGATCGTGCGGACCTGCGGGCACATGGCGGTGGCGAACAGCATGGCCATGAAACTCGCCGGTGTCGGGCACAACACGCCCGATCCCGAGGGCGGCATCATCGAGCGCAAGGGTGGGCAGCTCACCGGCCTGTTCCAGGAACGCGCCATGCGGCTCGTGCGCGACGTGATCCCACCGCCGGATGAGGCGGCGATGGTGGATGCGATCGAGGCGGCCTGCGAGCATCTCGCCTCGCTCGGCTTCGCCTCGGCCACCGACATGAATGTCGGCATGACGGCCGGCATCGCGGAGGTGGACGCCTATCGCGCGGCGCAGGCGCAGGGGCGGTTGCCGCTGCGGATGTGGCAGGTGCTGGCCGGCAACCCGGAAGGCATCGCGCAGGAGGCCTGGGCGCGCGGGATGCGCCCGATGGATGGCGACGACGGTCTGCGCTGGGGCGCGGTGAAGGTCTTCGCCGACGGCAGCGCCGGCGGGCTGACCGCGGCCTTCTTCGAGCCCTACCTCGCCTCCGCGGGCGGCGGCACCGGCGTCTTCACCTTCCCCGACGAGACCATCCACGCGCTGCTGAAACTGTATCACGAGCAGGGCTGGCAGCTCGACATCCACGCCATCGGCGATGCGGCGATCGAGCAGGTGCTGCTGGGCATGGAGGCCGCGGACAGCGAGGCGCATCCCTTCGCAGGCCGCCGCCACCGCATCGAGCATTGCGGCTTCGTCACCCGCGACCAGCGCCGGCGGATGAAGGCGCGCGGCATCCTGCCCGTGCCGCAGCCTGTGTTCATGTACGAGTTCGGCGACCTCTACATCCGCAACCTTGGGCGCGAGCGTTCGGAGCGCGCCTATCCGATGAAGACCTGGCTCGACGAGGGCGCGCATCCCGCAGCCTCCTCGGACTGCCCGGTCTCGACCGTGGATCCCTTCATCAACCTCTTCACCATGCTGACCCGGCAGACCAACCGCGGCACGGTGATGGGCCCCGAGGAGCGGCTGACCGCCGAGGAAGCCGTGCATTGCTACACCTGGTGCGGCGCCTACACCCAGTTCGCAGAGGATCGCCGCGGCACGCTCAAACCCGGCATGCAGGCCGACATCGCCGTGCTGTCGCGCGATGTGTTCACCATCGAGCCGGAGGCGCTGCGCGGCACCGAGGCAGACCTCACGCTGCGCGACGGCCGCCCGATCTTCGACCGCCACGGCGCGCTCGCCGCGCTCGCCGCGCAATAGCCGATGCTGCGCCACGCCCTCCATCGCGTCGCGCTCGCCGTTCCGGTGATGTTCGGCGTCCTGCTCATCGGCTTCATGCTGATGCAGATCGTCCCGACCGACCCCGCCACGGTGCGCGCCGGCCCGACCGCCACGCAGGAGGTGGTGGCCGCGATCCGCGCCGAGCTCGGCCTCGACAAGCCCATATGGGTGCAGTTCGGCCTGTATCTCGGGCGGCTCGCGCAGGGGGATCTCGGCGTCTCGATCATCAACAACATGCCGGTGACGCAGGAACTCGCGACCACCATCGGGCCGACGGTCGAGCTGATGTTCGCCTCGCTGCTGTGGTCCATCCCGCTCGGCATCTTCCTCGGCACCGTGGCGGCCTATTGGCGCGGCTCGCTGCTCGACCGCGCGATCATGGCGGTGAGCGTGGCGGGCGTGTCCGTTCCCGTCTTCTTCCTCGGCCTCGTCCTGATCTGGTTCGTCGGCTTCCAGTGGCAGTTGCTGCCCTTCACGGGGCGCGAGGGGCCGCTTTGGACCTGGGAGGGCATCCGCGCCATCATCCTGCCGGCGCTGACGCTGGGCGGTGTCCTGGTCGGCCCGGTGGCGCGCATGACCCGCACGGCGGTGGTGGATACGCTGTCCGCCGATCACGTCCGCACCGCCCGTGCGAAGGGGCTGAACGAGCGGCTCGTCGTGCTGCGGCACGCGCTGCGCAACGCGCTGATCCCGGTGGTGACGCTGATCGGCCTGCAGATCGGCTTCCTGCTCGGCGGAGCCGTGGTGACCGAGACGATCTTCTCCTGGCCCGGCGTCGGCCGCCTCGCCGTCGGGGCGATCCTGTCCGCGGATTTCCCCTTGGCGCAGGGCACGATCATCGTGCTTTCGGCCGGCTTCATCCTGGTGAACCTGATCGTGGATCTGCTCTACGCGGTGCTCGACCCGCGTGTGCGGCAAGGCTGAGGGCGGGCCATGAGCGGGACGACACTCGACGACGCAAGCGCCCCCGCCGCGCCGGCCAGACCTTCGGCGCTGCGGATGCTGCTGCGGGATATCGGCGGCGCGTTCAGCCTCATCCTCGTCATCCTGATCGTGCTGCTGGCGGTGCTCGCCCCCTGGCTGGCGCCGCATGATCCCTTCGCCACCGACCTCATGGCCGTGATGGAGCCGCCCTCGGCGCGCTACTGGTTCGGCACCGACGGGCAGGGTCGGGACATCTTCTCGCGCATGCTGTTCGGGCTGCGGGTGACGCTGGGGATGGGGCTCGCCTCGCTGGTGGCAGGCGGGCTGATCGGCGCGGTGGTGGGGTTCTGCGCGGCCTATTACCGGCGGCTCGACGGCCTCCTGATGCGCCTGATGGACATGCTGCTGAGCTTCCCGGCGATCCTGTTCGGCCTCGCGCTCGCGGCGATCTTCGGGCCCGGCCTCACCTCGGTCATCATCGCGCTGTCCATCGCGACCGTCCCGCTGATGGCGCGCATCGTGCGCAGCGCCGCGCTTGTCGTGATGGGGCTCGACTACATCGAGGCGGCCCGGGCCATCGGCATGAACGACCGGCGCCTGATCTTCCGGCACCTCGCGCCGAACTGCCTCTCCTCCGTCTTCGTCTTTTCGACGTTGCGGCTTGGGCAGGTGATCCTGCTGGGTTCGGCGCTGTCCTTCCTCGGCCTCGGCGCGCAGCCGCCCACGGCCGAACTCGGGGCCATGGCCGCACAGGGGCGCAATTTCCTCTTCATCGCGCCGCATATCAGCGTGATCCCTTCGCTCGGCATCTTCGTGATCGTGCTGGCCTTCAATCTGCTGGGGGATGCGCTGCGCGACGCGCTCGACCCCCGGCTGCGTCTCTGATCCGCAAACAGGGAGAGCAACAATGACACGCTTCTGGCACCGCGCGACGCTGGGGGGGCTGGCCGCGATGGGCCTCGCCCTCGTGGCCGGGCAGGCGCAGGCGCAGCCGCGCAACCAGATCACGATCATGCGCGAGATCGACGCCGATCGCTACGATCCGCACCGCTCCACCGCGCTTGCGGCGGGCGAGGTCATCACCATGCTTTCCGACACGCTGGTCAGCATGGACTACGACATGCGGACCATCCGCCCCGGCCTCGCGGAACGCTGGGAGGTATCCCCGGACGGGCTGACCTACACCTTCCATCTGCGCCAAGGCGTGACCTTCTGCGACGGCAAGCCCTTCACCGCCGAGGACATGGCCTTCAGCCTCAATCGCTGGATCGGCCGGACCACGCCGCGCGTGACCTCGCCGGTGGCCTGGCGCGCGGGGGACGTGAAGGAGATCCGCGCGAGCGGGCCGCACACCCTGGTCTATGAGCTGAACCGGCCCTTCTCCGAGCTTCTGCCCAATCTCGCCCTGTTCTTCGGCTCCGCCGTGGATCCCGCGACGGTCGAAAGGCTGGGCGACAATTTCGGCGTGCAGGGCTTCAACGGGACCGGCCCCTTCTGCTGGCAGAGCTGGACCCCACGCAATGAGCTGGTGCTGACGCGCCACCCCAACTACCGCTGGGGGCCGCCCGTGCTGCAGAACCAGGGCCCGGCGCATGTGGAGCGCATCGTCTGGCGCGTGATCCCCGAAGCGGCCTCGCGCGTCGCGGCGCTTCAGGCCGGGCAGGCCGACCTGACCCAGTTCATCCCGGACGCCTTCATCGAGACGCTGCGCCGCTCGCCGAACATCGTCATCTCCAACCAGCCGAACTATCTCTGGGACACCTATCTGGGCTTCAAGGTGGATCGGCCTGTGGCGAACGACATCGCCATCCGCCGCGCCTTCCACATGGCCGTGGACCGGCCGGCGATGGTGCGCGCAGTCTGGTCGGGCAACGCGACGCCCGCGCGCGGCATCATCAACCCGACCGCGCTCGACTACTACGCGCCGGCCGACGAGCTGGTGCCCGCCTACGACCCCGCCGCCGCGCGCCGGATGCTCGACGAGGCCGGCTGGCGCGTGGGCCCCGACGGCATCCGCGTCAAGGACGGGCAGCGCGCCACGCTCACGCTCTTCGCCATCAACAACCTCGTGAACCAGCGGCTCGGCGAGATCATCCAGCAGGCGGTCCGCCAGGTGGGGATCGAGCTGCGCGTGCAGCTCTTCGACGCCACCGTGGCCTGGGGGCGGCTCGCCAGCCAGGACTTCGACGTCCTCTTCCTGAGCTATCCCTACATCTCGGCCAGCGACGCCCTGAATCTCTACTGGCACAGCCGCAGCAGGCCCACGCCGAACCGCATGAACTGGAACAACCCGCAGACCGATCGCTGGCTGGAAGACGGCCGGGCGGCGACCGACCCCGCGGTTCGGGCGCAGGCCATGGCCAACCTCCAGCGCCAGCTGAACGAGGCCTCGGCCTGGATGAACATCGCGCACAACAACCTGAACCTCTTCGCCAATCGGCGTGTCGAGGGTGCGCGCGCGCACGGCCTCTACGGGATCTCGATCTACAAGGGGCTCGATCTGCGCATCCGCTGACTCACCTCGCGGCCGGCGGGGGCGAACCCGCCGGCCGGCCCGGACCCCCAAGGAAGCACCGCATGACCATCACGCTGATCAGGAACGCCGAACTCGTCGTCGGCTGGGATGCCGCGGCGAAGTCGCACAGCTACATGCCCGACACCGATCTGGCCTTCCAGGGCGGCACCATCACCTTCCTTGGCCGCGGCTATGAAGGCCAGGCGGACACGGTGATCGACGGGCGCGGGCTGATGGTCATGCCGGGCCTCGTGAACATCCATTCGCACCCGTCGAGCGAGCCGCTCAACAAGGGCTTCCTCGACGAGATCGGCTCGCCGGGGCTCTACAACTCCTCGCTCTACGAGTTCATGCCCATCTTCCGTGCCGATGCGGAAGCCGTGCCGCATTGCGTGCGCGTCGCGCTTTCGGAACTGCTGCTGTCGGGCGTGACGACGCTCGCCGATCTCTCGATGGCGCATCCCGGCTGGCTCGACCTGCTTGCCGAGGCGGGCATGCGCGTCTGCGTCGCGCCGATGTTCCGCTCGGCGCGCTGGTTCACGAAGAACGGCCATGTCGTCGAGTACGAATGGGACGAGAAGGCCGGCGAGAAGGCGATGGAGGAAGCCCTGCGCCTGATCGAGCGCGCCGAGCAGCACGAATGCGGGCGCCTCTTCGGCATGGTGGTGCCGGCGCAGATCGACACCTGCTCGGCCGGGCTGCTCAAGGACAGTTTCGCCGAGGCGAAGGCGCGCGGCCTCTCCTGGCAGATCCACGCCGCCCAGTCGGTGGTCGAGTTCCACGAGATCACGCGCCGGCACGGCATGACGCCGATCGGCTGGCTCGATGCGATGGGCCTGCTCGACGAGCGCACCATCATCGGCCACGGCATCTTCCTCGACGACCATCCCTCGACGCGCTGGCACACCGAGACGGACCTCAAGCGCCTCGCCGAGACCGGCACCACCGTCGCGCATTGCCCGACCGTCTTCGCGCGCCGCGGCATCGCGATGAAGGATCTCGGCCGCTACATGCGTGCCGGCGTGAACATGGGCATCGGTACCGACACCTACCCGCACAACATGCTGGACGAGATGCGCCTCGCCGCGCATATCGCCCGCACCCAGGCCGGCCATCCGCGCACGCTGCGCACGACGGACCTCTTCAACGCGGCGACGATAGGCGGCGCGAAGGCGCTTGGGCGCGACGACATCGGTCGCCTCGCGGTGGGCTGCAAGGCGGACTTCTCCCTGGTGGACATCACCCATCCGATGATCCGCCCGGCCTATGACCCGATCCGCAGCCTGATCTACTCGGCCGGGGACCGGGCGCTGAAGGCGCTCTACGTGGACGGCAACAAGGTGGTCGAGGACGGCGAGGTGCTGACCATGGACTACCGCCAGGCCGCCGAACACCTGCACGAGGCGCAGAAGCGCATCGTCTCCCGCGTGCCGCAGCAGGACTGGGCGCATCGCAGCGCGGAGAAGATCGCCCCGCCGACCTTCCACTGGTCGTGATGACCGGCACCGCCGAGCCCCTGCTGCGCATCGAGGGCCTGCGCACCGTCTTCCGCACCCATGGTGGGGAGATCGCCGCCGTGGATGGGGTTGACCTCTCCGTCCCGCGCGGCCGGACCCTCGGCATCGTAGGCGAGTCGGGCTGCGGCAAGTCGGTGCTGTCGCTTTCGGTGATGCGCCTCGTCGCGCATCCCGGCCGCGTCGCGGCGGGGCGGGTGCTGCTCGAGGGGCGGGATCTGCTGCAGCTCTCCGCCGCCGAGATGCGCGACGTGCGCGGCAGCCAGGTCGCGATGATCTTCCAGGAGCCGATGACGAGCCTCAACCCGGTGCATACGGTCGGCTTCCAGATCACCGAGGCGATGCGCGCACACGACCCCCGCGCCTCCCGCGCCGAATTGCGCGACCGCGCCATCGAGGCGCTGAAGCGTGTCCGCATCCCCGCTCCCGAGCGGCGCTTCGAGGAGTATCCACACCTCCTCTCCGGCGGCATGCGCCAGCGGGTCATGATCGCCATGGCGCTGGCCTGCCGGCCGAAACTTCTGATCGCGGACGAGCCGACCACCGCGCTCGACGTGACGGTCCAGGCGCAGATCCTCGACCTGCTGCGCGACCTCCAGCAGGAGACGGGGATGTCCATCATCCTCATCACCCACGACCTCGGCGTCGTGGCGGAGATGGCGGACGAGGTGGCCGTCATGTATGCGGGCCGCGTCGTCGAGCGTGCCGCCGCCGGCGCCGTCTTCGACGACCCGATGCATCCCTACACGCTCGGCCTGCTCGGCTCCGTCCCGCGCCTCGATGAGGAGCGCGAGACGCTGCTCGCCATCGAGGGCAGCGTCCCGCCGCCCTTCGCGCTGCCGCGCGGCTGCCGTTTCCATCCGCGCTGCCCCTTCGCCGTCGAGGACTGCAAGGCCGAACCACCGCCGCTGCGCGCCATCGCGCCTGGGCACGAGGCCGCCTGCCTGCGCGCGCCCGTCGAGAGGCTCGCCGCATGAGCGCGCCGCTGCTCGAGGTGACGGGCCTCGCCAAGCACTACCCGGTGCGCAAAGGTCTGATTCTCGCGAAGCAGGTCGGCACGGTGCGTGCCGTGGATGGCGTCTCCTTCGCGCTGGCCCGCGGCGAGACCCTCGCGCTGGTCGGCGAATCCGGCTGCGGCAAATCCACCACGGCGCGCCTCGTGCTGCGCCTGATCGAGCCATCGGCTGGCACCATCCGCTTCGACGGCCAGGACGTGACCGGCCTCTCGGGCGCGGCCATGCGCGCGATGCGCCGGCGCATGCAGATCGTCTTCCAGGATCCGTATGCGAGCCTCAACCCGCGGCTGAACGTGGCCGAGACCATCGCCGAGCCGATGCTGGTGCATGGCATCGGCGATGCCGCCTCCCGCCGCCGGCGCGTCGAGGAGCTGCTTTCCCTGGTCGGGCTGCGCGCCTTCCACGCCGAACGCTTCCCGCACGAGTTCAGCGGCGGCCAGCGCCAGCGCATCGGCATCGCGCGCGCCCTGGCGGTGGAGCCGGACCTCGTGGTCTGCGACGAGCCGGTCTCGGCGCTCGACGTCTCCATCCAGGCGCAGGTCGTGAACCTGCTCAAGGATCTGCAGCGCCGGCTTGGTCTCGCCTACCTCTTCATCGCGCACGACCTCGCGGTGGTGAAGCACGTCGCCGACCGGATCGCGGTGATGTATCTCGGCCAGATCGTCGAGACGGCGAGCAAGCGCGACCTCTTCGCCGCGCCGCGCCATCCCTATACGCGGGCGCTGCTGGCGGCGATCCCGCACCCCGATCCGCAGCGCAGGGGAAGGGTGAAGCCGCTCGGGGGCGACGTGCCCTCGCCGATGAACCCGCCGCCCGGCTGCCGGTTCCATACCCGCTGTCCCTTCGCGCAGGAGCGTTGCCGGCAGGAGGCGCCCGAACTGCGGACGCTCGCGGATGGCCACCAGGCCGCCTGCCATTTCGCCGAGACGCTGCCGCCCGCCGGCCTCGACTTCAGCGGCGGCCTCTCGGAGGCTGCGGCGAAGCGCCTCGCGCTCTATGCCGGGGCGCGCCGGCGCGCGGCATAGGCACCGGCCGCGGTTCCGCCCCGCCCCTCGCTGTTCTAGGCTGACGGCAAGCGCAGGGGAGGGACCGGCATGGCGCGCATCGGCTTCATCGGGCTCGGCAACATGGGCGCGCCGATGGCGCGCAATCTTCTCAAGGCCGGGCATGAGGTCGCGGGGTTCGACGTCATGGCGGCCGCGCTCGATGCCGTGCCCGGCGCCCGCCGCGCCGCCAGCGCTGCCGAGGCCGCGGCGGATGCGGATGTCGTCCTGACCATGCTGCCTGCAAGCGCCCATGTCCGCGATGCCTGGCTCGGCACGGGCGGATTGATGGCCGCCGCCCGCCCGGATGCGCTGCTGATGGACTGCTCGACCATCGACGTCGGCACGGCGCGCGAGGTCGCCGCGGCCGCCGGGGAGCGCGACTTCCTGGACGCACCGGTCTCCGGCGGCGTGATGGGTGCCGAGGCGGGCACACTGACCTTCATGGTCGGCGGCAGCGAGGCCGGCTTCGCCCGCGCGCGGCCGGTGCTGGAGGCGATGGGGCGCAGCGTCGTCCATTGCGGCGCGGCCGGGGCCGGGCAGGCGGCGAAGCTGTGCAACAACATGATGCTGGCGGTCACCATGGCGGTGACCTGCGAGGCCTTCGTGCTCGCCGAGAAGCTCGGCCTGAGCCACCAGGCGCTGTTCGACGTGGCCTCGAAATCCTCCGCCCAGTCCTGGGCGCTGACCACCTATTGCCCGGTGCCCGGCCCGGTGCCCGCAAGCCCTGCCAATCGCGGCTACCGGCCCGGCTTCTCCGCGGCCCTGATGGTGAAGGATCTCGGCCTTGCGCAGCAATCGGCGAAGGAAGCCGGCGCGGTGACGCCCTTCGGCGCCCATGCGCTCGACCTCTACCGGCGTTTCGTGGAGAAGGAGGGCGGCGGCGGCACCGATTTCTCCGGCATCATCGCCATGATCCGCGAAGGGAAAGCCTGATGACCACGAGTTTCGTCTCGCCGCGCCTGCTGATGATCGGCGGCGGCGCCGTCGGCAAGCTGGCGGAGGTGCTCGGCCAGTTCGGCCTGTCGAAGCCGCTGGTGGTGACGGACCCCTGGATGGTCTCCTCCGGCACGGTCGAGAAGGCGCTCGCGCCGCTCCGTGCGGCGGGACTCTCGCCCGCGGTATTCAGCGACACCGTGCCCGACCCGACCGATACCGTGGTCGAGGCGGGGGTGGCGGCCATGAAGGCGGGCGACTTCGACTGCCTGGTCGGTTTCGGCGGCGGCAGCCCGATGGACACCGCCAAGGCCATGGCGATCCTGGCCGCCGCGCCGCCGGGTGCGAGGATGCGCGACTTCAAGGTGCCCGCGCAGGCCAACCGCGCGGCCCTGCCTGTCATCTGCGTGCCGACCACCGCTGGCACGGGCAGCGAGGCGACGCGCTTCACCGTCATCACCGATACCGAGCGCGACGAGAAGATGCTCATCGCGGGCCTCGGCGCGTTGCCGCTCGCCGCCGTCGTGGATTTCGAACTGACGTTCAGCGTGCCGCCGCGCACAACCGCCGATACCGGGATCGACAGCCTGACCCATGCGCTCGAGGCCTTCGTGTCGAAGCGCGCGAACGACGAGGCCGACGAATACGCCCTGCGCGCGATGCGCCTGATCGCGCCCAATCTGCGCACCGTCTATCGGGAGCCCGCCAACGCCATCGCCCGCGCGGCGATGATGAAGGGGGCGACGCTCGCGGGGCTCGCCTTCTCGAACAGCAGCGTCGCCCTGGTCCATGGCATGTCGCGCCCGATCGGCGCGCATTTCCACGTCCCGCACGGGCTTTCCAACGCCATGCTGCTGCCGGCGGTGACCGAGTTCAGCCTGAACGCCGCGCTTCCGCGCTATGCCGAGGCCGCACGCGCAATGGGTGTGGCGACCCCGGCCGAGGGTGACCAGGCCGCCGGCGCGAAGCTGCTGCAGGAACTGCGGGACCTCAATCGCGACCTCGCGGTGCCGACCCCCGCGGCCTATGGCATCGACCCGGCGAAGTGGGAGGCACTGCTGCCCACCATGGCCGAGCAGGCATTGGCCAGCGGCTCGCCGGCCAACAATCCGGCCGTGCCCACGGCGGAGGAGATCGTCGCGCTCTATCGCCGCGCCTGGACGGGCTGACAGGCATCAGCGCACGCGTCGCCCCGCGCGCAATGCGATGCGCGCGGGGCTTTCCGGCTACGCGGTCTTGCCGCCTTTCGGCGCGTCCGCCTCAGCCTCTCCGCGGCGCAGCCTGTTTCGGCCGGTGAAGAGCACGATCGGCGCCGCGATGAAGGTCGAGGAGGAGGTGCCGATAATGATGCCCGCGATCATCAGCCAGGCGAACCCGGACAGCGTATCGCCGCCGAACAGCGCCAGCGGCACGGCCGAGAGCAGCAGCGTCATCGAGGTGCCGAGGGTGCGGTTCAGCGTCTCGTTGATCGAGAGATCCACGAGCTGCTCGAGCGGCATGGTCTTGAACTTGCGCAGGTTCTCCCGCATCCGGTCGAACACCACGACCTTGTCGTTGGCGTTGAAGCCGATGATGGTCAGGATGGCCGCCACGGTGGTGAGGTTGAACTCGATCCCCGTCACCACCATCACGCCGACGACCTTGGTGGTGTCGAGCAGCAGCGTGGCTACGCCGGCGATGCCGAACTGCCATTCGAAGCGGAACCAGATGTAGAGCAGCATCGCTGCGAAGGAGAGTCCGAGGGCGATCATCCCGCCCATGAAGAGCTCGTCCGAAACGCGGTTGCCCACCGCCTCCACGCGCAGGATCCTGGTGCCTGGGGCGGCCTGTTCCAGCGCGCCGCGCACGCGGTTCACCGCGACCTGCACCGCGCCCTCGTCGCCCTGGGCCGGCAGGCGCACGGCGAAGGTCGAGGGATCGCCGAACTGCAGGATGGTCACGTCGCCGAGGCCGAGCCCGCCGGCCGCCGCGCGCAGCACCGAGATGTCTCCTGGCCCCGGCGTGCGGATCTCCATCTCGATCCCGCCCTTGAAGTCGATGCCCTTCTCGAGCCCCGGATGGAAGGCGATGACGACGGAGGTCGTCGAGAGGATCGCCGAGACGATCAGCCCCGCGCGCGCGCCGCGCATGAACGGGATCCTCGTCACGTCGGGGACGATGCGGAACAGGGGGCGGCCAAGGCGCTGGAGGAAGGTGAGCCCCGGGCGCTCCACAACCGGCAGTTCCTTCGGCCGGGTGCGCTTGTACCACCAGGAGACCATCAGGCGGGTCAGCACGGTCGCGGTCCACATCTGGACCACGGTGCCGATCGCCACCGTCACGGCGAAGCCCTTCACCGGCCCGGACCCGAAGCCGTAGAGGCAGGCCATGGCGATCAGGTTGGTCAGGTTGGAGTCCATGATCGTGCCGGAGGCCTTGGTGTAGCCGGCCTCGAGCGCGTTGATCGGACTTCGCCCGTTCTTCACCTCCTCGCGGATGCGCTCATTGATCAGGATGTTGGCGTCGAGCGCGGTGCCGAGCGTGAGCACGATGCCGGCGATGCCGGGCAGGGTCAGCGTGCCCTCCATCAGCGACAACACCGCGACCATCAGCACGATGTTGAACACCAGCGCGATGTTGGCGAACCAGCCGAACAGGCCGTAGGCGAGGCCCATGTAAAGGAAGACGAAGACCGTCCCGACCGCGAGCGAGATCATGCCCGCCCGGATCGCATCCGCCCCGAGTTCGGGTCCGACCGTGCGTTCCTCGACCACCGTCAGCGGCGCTGGCAGGGCGCCGGCGCGCAGCAGCACCGCGAGGTCATTCGCGCTGCGCGCGGTGAAGTTGCCGCTGATCTGGCCTTGGCCGCCGAGGATCGGTTCGCGGATCACCGGGGCGGTGATTACCTTCTCGTCCAGCACCACGGCGAAGGGCCGGCCGACATTCTCGCGCGTGATCTGCGCGAAGCGGCGCGTGCCGACGGAATCGAAGGTGAAGTTCACCACCCATTCGCCGGTTCGGCTGTCCTGCCCGGCGCGGGCATTCGTAAGGTTCGCGCCGTCCACCTCGACGCGCCGGCGCACGGCGTAACGCTCCTGGCCGCGTTCGCCGGGCAGGAACATCACGCCCGGCGGCGGGGTCGCCGCCATGGAGGCGGCCTCGTCCACAAGGTGGAAGGTCATGCGCGCCGTGCGGCCGAGCAGTTCCTTGATGCGGTTCGGGTCCTCGACGCCGGGCAGCGTCACCAGGATGCGCTGCGAACCCTGGCGCGCGATCAGCGCCTCGGCCACGCCCGTCTCGTCCACGCGGCGGCGGACGATCTCGATGGACTGCTCCACCGCCGAGGTGGCCTTGGCGCGCAGCCCGACCTCGGTCAGCGTCGCCCAGATCTGGCCGTCGGGGCCGGCCGTCACCTCGATGTCGGGCACGCTCTGCCCGGTCGCGAGCTGCACCGGATTGGACAGTTCGCGCAGCGCCGCGATGGCGGCCTGGACCTGCCCGGGCTCGGTCACGCGCACGCCCATGCGGCGGTTCGGTGCGTCCGTCGCGAGGTTGACGTAGCGGATGTTCGCCGCGCGCAGCCGCGTGCGTGCCCCGTCCACAAGGCCGTCGAGCCGCTCCCGCACGACGGTGTTCATGTCCACCTCGAGCAGCAGGTAGGACCCGCCGCGCAGATCGAGGCCGAGATTGACCTGCCGGACGGGGAACCAGTCCGGGAAGGCCGCGCGCGGGATCAGGTTCGGGATGCTGACCAGCGTGCCGAGGATCAGCACCGCGAGGATCGCGGCAATCTTCCAGCGCGCGAAATGAAGCATGGGCGAAGGGAACCCCAGGGTTTCAGGCGGGCGGACAATGGCGAGGGGGGAGGGGGGATGCAACCCCGGCAAGCGCGTGGCCGCGCGGCGGGCGGGAAAAGGCGCGGCAGCGGCGGAACGATCCGGTGCATGTCCGCCCCGCCGCCGCCGCGGTTCCTGCAGCGCGCGCCGCAGCCACGATGCCAGGGAATGAAATCTTCGCCGTGGCGGTCATACCCCGGAACCGTCAGCGCCGCCCGCCCGGTGGGGGCAGAGGGCGGCCCGCCGCGCGGGAAGGCGAGCCGGCCGCCTCATGCTCAAGCCTCAGGCGACTCCAAAGGCCTGACGCCTCTGCTAAAGGCCGCGCATGAGCGCCAGCACCCATCGACTCGCCCTTGCCGTCATCGGCGCGGGCCATTTCGGCCGCTTCCATGTCCTCAAGGCGGCGGCCAATCCGCGTGTGCGGCTGGTGGGGCTTGCGGATGCGGACCCCGCCCGTGCTGCGGCCGTGGCCGCCGAGGCCGGCACCGCCGTGCTGACGGCGGAGGAGGCCATCGCGCAGGCCGAGGCCGTCATCGTCGCCGCGCCGACCCGCTTCCACCATGACCTCGCCCTCGCGGCCCTTCAGGCCGGGCGGCATGTCTTCGTCGAGAAGCCGATCGCCGCGACGCTGGCCGAGGCCGATGCGCTGGTCGCCGCCGCCGCGGCGCGGGGCCGTGTGCTCCAGGTCGGCCATATCGAGCGCTTCTCGGCGGCCTTCCGCGCCGTGGTCGGCGCGCCTGCGGGCGGCCGGGCACTGTCCTGGGATGCGGTGCGCGCCGCGCCGTTCCGGCCGCGCAGCCTTGATGTCTCCGTCGTGCTGGACCTGATGATCCACGACATCGACCTCGTCCTGACCCTGGCCGGTGCGGATCCCGAGGCGGTGGAGGCGGTCGGCGCCGCGGTGGCCTCCGAGCGCCCGGATTTCGCGGTGGCCCGGCTCCGTTTCCCGGGCGGGCGCGCGGCGGTGCTGACCGCCTCGCGCGTCTCGATCGCCATGGAACGCCGGCTCCGGGTTCTCGGCACGGAGGGGGAGATGAGCGTCAACTTCCTCGACCGGTCCCTCGCCGTGCTGCGGAAGGGCGGCGCCGAGCCGGTCGCGACGATGCCAGGCTCCGGCGTGGACCGCGCCACCTGGACCGACCACGACAGCCTGGAGGCGGAGCAGGCCGCCTTCGTCGCCGCCTGCCTGGACGGGGCGCCGGTTGTGGTGGACGGTGCGGCCGGCCGGCGCGCGCTCAAGGTCGCGCTGGCGGTGGAAGCGGCGATCGCCGGAGGAAGCGCATGAGCACACCACGCATCGCGATCGTCGGCGCCGGGGCGGTCGGCGGCTATGCCGGCGCCTACATGGCGCAGGCCGGCCACGACGTGACCTTCGTGGACCCCTGGCCCGAACACGTCGAGGCGATGCGCGCGCGCGGCCTCACCATCCAGCACCTGAAGGACGTGCCCGAGTTCACCGTGCCGGTGAAGGCCATCCACATCACCGAACTGCAGTCCTTCGCGAAGCAGCGCCTGGTGGACATCGCCTTCATCTGCATGAAGTCCTACGACACCGCCTGGGCGACGGCGATGGTCGCGCAGTATCTCGCGCCCGGGGGCTATGTCGTCTCGCTTCAGAACTGCATCAACGAGGAAGTGATCGCCGGCGTCGTCGGCTGGGGCCGCGTGCTCGGCGCCATCGCCTCGCTCATCACGGTGGAACTCGCCGCGCCGGGGCTGGTGAAGCGCGCCGCCGGGAAGTCGGGGGCCGCGCACACCGTCTATCGCGTCGGCGAGCCGCATGGCCGCATCACGCCGCGGGCGGAGATGGTGACATCGCTTCTCGCACTTTCCGATTCGGCTCTGACCACGACCAATCTCTGGGGCGAGCGATGGTCCAAGCTCGTGGCCAACGTCATGGGCAACGGCATCGCCGCCGCAACCGGGATGGTGGCGAAGGACGCGACGGCCGACGATGCCATCCGCGCCTTCGCCGCGCGCCTGGGCAGCGAGGCGATCCGCGTCGGGCAGGCCCTCGGCTACGAGCTCGAGGAGATCCTGCACCTCGACCCCGAGATCATCGCCCGCGCGGGGGAGGGCGATGCCGAGGCCCGCGCCGCCTATGACGCGCAGCGGCTTGCCGACACGCAGAAGCCCGGCGGCGGCGCGCATCGCGCCTCCATGGGCCAGGACATGGTGAAGGGCCGCCGCACCGAGATCGAGTTCCTCAACGGCTTCGTCGTCGCCAAGGGCCGGGAGGTCGGGATCGCCGCGCCGGCCAATGCCGCGCTGACGGAGATCGTGAAGCGCGTCGAGCGGGGCGAGGCGCAGCCATCGCCCGACCTGATCCGAGCGCTGCGGCTGAACTGACCGGCGGTCGCACACGCATTCCGCGAAATGCGTGAATAATCCCGTGTAACCGCAATCACGGTGAGCTGTGCGCCTTCGCGCAAAGGTTGTCTCCGTGGCCCGGCCTCGCGGCCGCAAGCCGCCCTCACTCCCGTGAGGCCACATGAGGAAACGGAGGCCCGACATGGCACGGACACCGAAGCGCGTGGCTGCCGACCTGGGCGACCATGCTCCCCGCCGGCTGATCATCGAATGCAAGCCTGCCCAGGTCGCGGCCATGGCCATGGCGCCCGCGGCGGCCGTGCCGCGCGACTTGGCCGCCATCGTCAAGGAGGCCGGCGCGACGCTCGACACGGGCTTCGCCCCGGTCCTGCTCCCGGCGGTGGCGGGCCAGGATCCGATGGAGCCCGGCTTCGACACCAGCACGCGCTTCGATGTCTCGGCCGCGCCGGGCGATGCGACGATGCTGCTCGTGGCCGACGGCGATGCCGCCGCCGCCGAGGCGCTGGCGAAGCGCCCCGAGGTCGTCCAGGTCTTCGCCGACCTGCCCATCGAGCCCTGCCTGATCTGTCCGGGCAGCCCCCCGCTCGGCAATGCCGCGGACGTCGCGAACCTCCTCTGCACCCGCGTGATGCAGGAGCGCGGGCTGAACGGCCTCGGCGTGCTGCTGGCCATCGTGGATACCGGCATCAACAAGAACCATCTGGCGTCGCTCGGGATCACGCCGGCGATGGATGTCGGGCGGAGCTGGACTCCCGCGGCGGGCATGACGCCCTTCGATGCACCGGTCGGCCACGGCACCATGTGCGCCTTCGACGCGCTGATCGGAGCGCCGCGGGCGACTTTGCTTGACATCCAGCTCCTGCGTTCGGGGGCTGGTGCCTTCACCGCCTTCCTGTCCGACGCGGTGCGCGCCTTCGACCACCTGCGCCGCATCATGGAGGCCCCGCGGCGCCCGGGCGAGACGCGCTCGCTCGTCGTGAACAATTCCTGGGGCATGTTCCATCCGAGCTGGGACTTCCCGCCCGGTGACCCGCGCAACTACTCCGACAACCCGAACCATCCGTTCAACCGCGCGGTGGCAGCGCTCGAGGCGGCCGGGGCCGACATCCTCTTCGCCGCGGGGAATTGCGGCTCCGACTGCCCGGATGGCCGGTGCCAGGGCGTGACCAACCGTACCATCTACGGGGCGAACGGCCATCCCTCGGTGCTGACGGTCGCGGGCGTGGACACGACGAAGAAGCGCGTCGGGTATTCGAGCAAGGGCCCGGGTCGGCTGTCCGTGAACAAGCCCGACATCGCCGGCTACACGCATTTCGCCGGATCCGGCGTCTATGCGGCGGATGGCGGCACCTCCGCCGCCTGCCCGGTGGTCGCCGGCGTGGTCGCCGCGGCGCGCACGAAAAAGCCCTTCCTGCCGGGCAACCCCTCGGCCTCGCCCCATGCGATGCGGGAACTGATCCGTTCGACCGCCGAGGATCTCGGCGCGGCCGGCTTCGACCACGACACCGGCTACGGCGTCGTGAATGGCTGCGCGGTGGCGGATCGTGTGGTGCCGCAGATCATCGTTCCGCCGATCGACATCTGCCGTCGCTTCCCCGATCTGTGCCGCAGGCCGGTGCCGATCGACTTCTGCCGGCGCTACCCGCAGCTCTGCAATCCGGTGCCGGGTCCGGTTCCCGGTCCGATCCCCGGCCCCATCCCGGGGCCCGTTCCCGCTCCGATCCCCGGTCCGATCCCCGGTCCGCGTCCCTTGCCGGGCCTCGGCGATGCGGAAGCGGGCGAGGCGAGCCTCGAGCAGATTCTCGCGGCGATGTGGCAGATGGGCTATGAGGATGCCCGGCGCGACGCCGCGGCTGCGCCCGCCCCGCAACGCAGGGCCGGCGGCTGCGCCTGCGGCGGCGGCGACTGAACCGCGCCGCGGAACGAGGAGGCCGGCGTGTCCGATACCGTCATGGTGCAGTTCCGCCTGCCTCCCGGCCCCGAGACGCTCGCCGCCGCGGCCGAGCGTCTCGGACTTCCCGTTTCTGCCCTCGATGCCGCCTATGGCGTCGTGCCGACCGATCCGGCGGACCGCCTCTTCACCGTGATGGTGCGCAGCGAGTTCGCCAGCCAGGCGGCCGCGCGCCTGCACGGTGGCGACCCGGCCGAGGGCGTCTTCTCCAATCCGCGCATCGAGCCCTTCGGCCCCTGAACCCCGCCGGGGGCTGGCACCGCCCCCCTGCCTGCGCTTCCATGGCGGCCGGGCAAGGGGAAGGAAACGCCATGCGCAACCCGATGGAACTGACCGGCCGCACCGTCATCGTCACCGGCACCGGCCAGGGCATAGGCCGTGCCATCTCGGAACTCGTGCTCGACCTCGGCGGCAACCTGGTCATGGTCGAGCGCAATCCGGAGACCTTCGCCGCCGTCTCCGCGGCGCTCGCGGGCGAGCGCACCCTGGCGCTGATGGGCGACGTGACGGACGAGGCCTTCTGCGCCCGCATCGTCGAGGAAGCCGCGCACCGCTTCGGCGCCGTCCATGGCCTCGTGAACAATGCCGGCATCACGCGGCCCGCGATGATCGAGAAGATGACCCTGCCGCAATGGCAGGCGGTGATCGACGTGAACCTCACCGCCTGCCACCTGATGCAGCAGGCGGTCGGGCGGCACATGATCGCCCGCGCCAAGGCCGGCGAGCAGCGGCCGGGGGCGATCGTCAACATCTCCTCCACAGCCGGCAAGCGCGGCTCGATCGGGCAGGTGAACTATTCGGCGGCGAAGTCCGGCCTCTTCGGCATGACCATGACGGCGGCGCTGGAATGGGCGCGCTACGGGATCCGCGTTAACAGCGTCGGCTTCGGCACGGTCGAGACGCCGATGACCGAGACCATCCGCTCCGACCGCTTCCGCGAACGGACGCTGGCGCGCATCCCGCTCGGGCGCATCGCGCAGCCGGCGGAGGTCGCGCCGCTGATCTGCTTCCTGCTCTCGGAGGCCGCGTCCTTCATCACCGGGCAGAACTGGCTCGAGGACGGCGGCAGCCACATGCAGCCCTGAGCGCCCCGCCTCGCGCCTTTCCCAGGGCAGGCAGATCGCAACCCATGGAGACGCGCGAGGCGGGGCGCCTGCCGCGCAAGGCATCGCTGCGCCGAGCGAGGCGCGGGGCGGGCTACCGCATCTCCCGCAACACGGCCTCGGCGGCGGCCTCGCTCGGCAGCCCTTCGGGGGCACGCAGCTTCGCCAGCGATTCCGCCATACCCGCGCGCTGCGCCGCAGCCACGGCGGGGTCGAGCATCGGCCGGAGCAGCGCCTCGGCCAGCGCCTCGGGCGTGCAGTTTTCCTGCAGGCGCTCGGGCACCACCTCGCGCTCGGCCAGCAGGTTGACCAGCGAGGCGTGCGGCACCTTGACCAGCCGCCGCACGATCGCCGCCGTCAGCGCATTCACCTTGTAGGCGACGACATGGGGGATGCCGGCGACCGCCATCTCCAGCGACGAGGTGCCGGACTTGATCAGCCCCGCCCCACCCGATTGCGCCACCGCTGCGAAGGCATCGTGCTTGGCGTCGTTGCCCTCGACCAGGATGGGCGCGGCGGGCCATCCGGGCGCTGCGCCGCGCACCGCCTCGGCCACGATGGGGGCGACCGGCACCACCGGCCGCAGCCCCGGCAGGCGCTCGCCCGCGATGCGCAGCGCCTCGCCGAACACCGGCAGCAGGCGCGAGGCCTCCATCCGCCGGCTGCCGGGCATCACGATCACCGGCCGTTCCGCCTCGCCAAGCCCGTGGCCGGCGCGGAAGCGCGCCGCATCGCCCCGGTCCGCGCCGCTTTCCAGCACGGGATGGCCGACGAAGGTCACGGGAATGCCGGCCTGCTCGAAGAACACCGGCTCGAAGGGCAGCAGGCACAGGATGCGGTCCACCTTGCGCCGCAGCTTGACCACGCGCCCGGGCCGCCACGCCCAGACCTGGGGCGCGACGTAATGCACGATGCGTTGCCCGAAGGGGCGCACGAGTTCAGCGAGGCGCAGCGTGAAGCCCGGGCTGTCGATCGTCACCAGCACCGCGGGACGCTGCCGCGCCACATCCGCCGCCGCATCCGCGAGCAGCCGCTTCAGCCGGAAGATGCGCGGCAGAACCTCGAGCAGCCCCATCAGCGCGAGTTCGCGATAGTCGAACAGGCTCGTCACACCCTGCTCGGCCATGCGCGGCCCGCCGATGCCGCGGAACTCGAGATCCGGCCTGCGGCGACGCAGGGCTGCGACCAGCCGCGCGCCGAGCACATCGCCCGAGGCCTCCCCGGCCACCACATAGACCAGCGTCATGCGAACGCCGCCGGTGCGGCCGGTGCGAAAGGCGCGGCCGGCCAGTCGCGGTGGTTGCGGACCTGGCCATGCTCGCGCACCGTCTCGATCCGCGCCGGGTCGAGCGTCGCGAACACCCACTGCTCGGCATCGAGCGCGCCGCGCGCCAGCACGCCATCCTCCGGGAAGCCCCGGTCCACCGGCCCGAACACCGCCGCGCAGCCGCGGTTCACGTCGAGTGCTGCGGACCACGGCGCCTCGCCCACCGTCGGCGTGATCGCGACGTAGCACTGGTTCTCCATCGCCCGCGCCGCCGCACCGATGCGGACGCGGTTGAACCCGTGCATCGTGTCCGTGCAGGAGGGCGCGAGCACCAGCCACGCGCCCGCCTGCACCTGCACGCGCACATGCTTCGGGAACTCCACGTCGTAGCAGACCGAGATGCCGATGCGCCCCCAGGGCGTGTCGAAGACCTTCGGATCGGCGCCGCGCGTCACGCCCCAGCGCTCTGCCTCGAAGCGCGTCATGGCGCGCTTCTCCTGCACCGCCATCCTGCCATCGGGCGCAATGAGCGGCGCGCGGTTCACCACCGCGCCATCCGCCCGGCGCATCGGCAGCGTGCCGGGGAGAAGCCAGATGCCGAGGCGCCGCGCGGCGGCGCGCATGGCCTCGAGGATCTCGGGCGCCGCCGCCACCATCGCGGCGAGTTCCGTCGCCTCGTCCGTCGCCTCGCCGCCGGCCAGCGCCGCGCCGAGCTCGACGCAGGCATATTCCGGCAGCACGAGCAGATCGGCCTGCGCGCGCCCTTCCTCCAGCCGCGCTTCGAGCCTGCGCGCGAAGTCGGCGACCCCAGCCGGCCGCCCGACGCCGTATTGCAGCAGGCCGAGCCTGAGCGGCCGCGCCTCGGGCGCGCTCACAGCGGGTCCTTCACCCAGAAGGCGAGCGCGTGCGGCGTTTCGCGGTCGTCGCCGACCTCCTTCCAGTCGAAGACGACGGAGATGTCGGCGCGCCGGACATAGCCCCGCCGCCGCCAGAAGGCGTCGAGCGGCACATAGTCCGCCGGCCGGCGCGGGTCGTTGTCGTTGCGCGTCACCGCGCAGAAGGCCGCGGCCTGGAGCCCGAGCGCGCGCGCATGCGCCTCGCGCAGTTCGAAGAAGCGGACGCCGGCCCCGCGCCCGCGATAGGCGCGCAGCAGCACGCTCTCGCCGAAATAGCACCAGCGCGCGGGATCCATGCCGCGGGCGAGGAAGGCCTCGCGCACCCGCGGCGTGGCTTCGGCCATGGGCTGGCAGGTCGCGCATCCCACCGCCCGATCGCCCTCGATGGCCGCGACGACCGCCGCGCCGGGGCTTTCGGCATAGGCGGCGAGATAGCCTTCCTCGTAGGCGATGTCGCCGTCATAGAGGTAGGGCCAGTCGCGGAACACGGCGATGCGCAGCCCGGCGAGCCGCGGCAGCCAGGCGCGCAGCGTCTCCCCGCGCAGCGTCTCGAAGCGAAGTCCGGCATTCATGCGCGCTGCATAGGGGCCCGCGCGCCCGGCGGGAAGGGGTCGGGTTCAGCGGTCCCGCACCACGCGGATGCCGACAAAGCTGTAGCGCTCGTTCGCCGTGCCGCGGGTGCGGTTGCCCGCGCGCACATGCCAGGGCACGTGGCTCCAGGAGCCGCCGCGCAGCGGCCGGGCGTCGCAATCCCCGCTCAGCCGGGGCGAGCCGTCCGAGGGCACGCCATCGAGCGAGGGATTCAGGCAGTCCGCCGTCCACTGCCAGACATTGCCGAGCATGTCGAAGAGGCCGAAGGCATTGGGCCGGAAGCTCGCGACCGGGGCGGTATAGACGTGCCCGTCGTTGCAGCGGAAGGTGAATTGCGGCCGACGGTCGAGGTTCAGCCGGTTGGCCATCGTCAGGTCCGCCACATTCGCGAACTCGCAGGCGGATGCGGTTGAATCGCCCCAGAAGCGGGACGAGACCGTGCCGGCGCGGGCGGCATATTCCCACTCGGCCTCGCTCGGCAGGCGATAGATCTGGCCGGTGGTGCGGGAGAGCCAGGCGGCATAGGCCGCGGCATCCGCCCAGTTCACGCAGACCACCGGATGCTCGTCGTCCTGCTCGAAGCCGGGGGCGCGCCAGGTCACGCCGGGGCGCATCTCGTACTCATAGGTCGCGCCGGTGTTGGTGAAGGTCCAGCAGCCCTCTCCCGTCTGATGGCCGGTGCTCTCGACGAAGGCGGCGAACTGCCCGCGCGTGATCGCGGTGCGGCTCATCGCGAGGCCCGGCGCGATGGTGATGCGCCGCAGCGGCTGCGAGCGGCCGCGCAGGTCCTGCGGCACGCCCTCGCGCTCCTCCTCGCCGGCGGGCACGCCCATGGTGAAGGCGCCGCCGGGCAGAGTGACCATCTCCGGGCAGGTCTCGCAATCGCGGAAGCGGTTCTGTCCGCCCTGCGCGAAGGCCTGGCCCGCGAGCGCAAGCGCGAGCACGCAGCCGGTCAACAGGGCAAGTCGCCGCATCATCGGGTCCCCCTCAGGCGCAAGACCGTAACTTACGCGCCTGCCCGCGTGGTAGTCCCTGCATCGCTTCCGTGCGGCGCATCGCGTGCTGCATCGAGGAAGGCGGCTAGGCCCCGCTCCACAACCTCCTTCGGCAGGTTGCGGAGCACGAAGGTGATGCGCGACTTCCGGTCGTGGCCGGCCGGCCACGCCGCCATCCTGACGGGTGGATGGAACAGGTGCTGCACGCCATGCACGATGACGGGCCGCTCCTCCCCCGCGATGTTCAGCATGCCCTTCACCCGCAGCACGGATTCGCCGCGCGTGACCGCGAGCATCTCGAGCCAGGTCGCGATCCCCTCCCAGGGCAGCGGCGCATCGAAGGTCAGCCCGAAGGCATGGATGCCGGCGTCGTGGCGGTTCGGGTCGTGGTGGTGGCCGTGGTCGTGATGGTGATGGTGATGGTGATGGTCCTCCGCCGCCATCCACGCCGCGACCTCGGGGATGCGGCCTTCCAGCGCGGATCCGCCCGCGCCGAGCAGCGCCGAAGGGCTGACATCGCCCGCCACCGCCCTGATGCGCGGCGCCAGCGGGTTCAGCGCGGCCAGCCGGCGGTCAAGCCTTTCCGCCATCCCGGGCGGGGCGAGGTCGGTCTTGCTCAGCACGATCCAGTCGGCCATCGCGGCCTGCTTCACGGCCTCGACCTGGGTGTCGAGCGTCGCCATGCCCGCCGCGGCATCCACCAGAGTCACCACGCCGTCCAGCGCATAGGCCGAGAGCACGACCGGGTCGGACATCAGCGTCTGCAGGATCGGCGCGGGGTCCGCGAGGCCCGTCGTCTCGACCACCACGCGCCGGATCTCCTGGCCGGCCTCGGCCCGCCGGGCGAGGTCGCGCAGCGCGCGCACGAGGTCCCCGCGCACGGTGCAGCAGAGGCAGCCCGCGTTCAGCAGCACCGTGTCCTCGTCGAGGCGCTCGACCAGCAGGTGATCGAGGCCGATCTCCCCGAACTCGTTGATCAGCACCGCCGTGCCGGCCATCTCCGGCGCCTTCAGCAGCCGGTTCAGCAGCGTCGTCTTGCCGGCGCCGAGGAATCCGGTCAGCACCGTGACAGGGATCTTCGTGCCCCTCATGCGCCGTAGAGCGCCTTGGGGTCCGCCAGAGGGGCCGCGATCTCGGCGAGCGTGCCGTCGCGCATCGCGCGGTAGAAGCAGGAGCGCCGCCCGGTGTGGCAGGCGACGCCGGTCTGGTCCACGAGCGCGAGCAGCGTGTCGCCGTCGCAGTCGAGGCGCAGCTCCACCAGCCTCTGCCGCTGGCCCGAGGTCTCCCCCTTCCGCCACAGCCCGCCGCGCGAGCGCGAGAAGTAGCAGACGCGCCCGGTGGCGAGCGTCTCCGCCACCGCCTCGGCGTTCATCCAGGCCATCATCAGCACCTCGCCCGTGTCGTGCTGCTGGGCGATGCAGGGGACGAGGCCCGCGGCATCGAAGCGGATCGCGTCGAGGAAGGGGCGGGCGGGATCGGAAGGGGCGGCGCTCTGCATGCTTCGATGATATAGTGTTCCACCGGCTTGACGAGGACATCCGATGAGCGATGCGGCATCGCGCGAAAGGGCCCTGCAGGAGGCCGAGAAGGCCTGCCTGCGCCGCGGCGCGCAACTCACCCCGCTGCGCCGCCAGGTGCTCGCCTTGGTGCTCGATGCGGAGGCGCCGGTCGGCGCCTATGCGCTGCTCGACCGGCTCAAGGCGAGCCGCCCGGGTGCGGCGCCGCCCACCGTCTATCGTGCGCTCGATTTCCTGCTCGAGCATGGCCTGATCCACAAGGTCGAGCGGCTCAACGCCTATATCGGCTGCGCCGATGCCGGGCATGGCCACGGGCATGAGCACGACCATCCCCACCAGTTCCTGATCTGCCGCCGCTGCGGCGCGACGGCGGAGATCGCCGACCACGCGGTCGCGCACGCCATCGAGGCCGCTGCGCGGCGCGCCGGATTCGCCATCGCCGAGGCGACGGTGGAGATCGAGGGCACCTGCGCCCGCTGCGCCGCCGCCTGAACCGGCGCGGTTGGCCCGGCGTCCCGTCGCTGCGGAACCCGTCCCGGTGGCTTGCGCTGTGTCATGGCGCGCAGCCGCGCCGGGGCTAGTCTCGCCGCGCGGGCCGAGAGACCCGAGGGCCATCCCGGCCCCGGCAAGGAGGACGACAGCACCCATGCTTTCCCTGAAACCGATTCGCGCCCTGCGCCGCGGGGCCATCGCCCTTGCCGCCGCGGGCTGCGCCGTCGCCGCGCAGCCGGCCGCCGCCCAGGGGCAGGCGGCGACCCCGCTCTTCACCACCGGCGAACTCGCCCGCGCCTGCGGCCCGGCGGCGGAGGATGCCAATGCGCTCGCCGCGCGCTCCGTCTGCTATGCGGTGATGGTGGCGGTGGGCCAGACGCACGCGATCTACACCAGCGGCCGGCAGGCGCCGCGCCCGGTCTTCTGCCTGCCCGATCCCTCGCCCTCGCTGGAGCAGGTCTCGGCGCGCTTCGTCTCCTGGGCCGCGGCCAATCCGCAGCATGCGGGCACCCGCGCGGCCGAGGGCGTGCTGCGCTTCGCCGCCGCCACCTATCCCTGCCCGCAGCCCGCCGCGGCACGCCGGCGCTGATCGGAAGGAGCACGCCATGACCACGAAGAAGCCCCTCCGCCTCGCCGTCGTCCTGCTGGCCGGCCTCGGCCTCGCCGCCTGCGAGGGCATGACCGATTCCCAGCGCGCCACGGCCACCGGTGCCGGCATCGGCGCGCTGGGCGGCGCCGCGATCGGCTCGCTTTCGGGCAATGCCGGCATGGGCGCGCTGATCGGCGCCGGCGTCGGCGGCGCCTCCGGCTTCGCGATCGAGCGCGGCCGGCGCTGAAAGGTGCGGGCCGGCCGGCTCTCCGCCGGCCCTGCGCCGCTATCGCGGCAGGGTGGCGAGGCCGTGTTCGAGGTCGGCGATCAGGTCGTCCACATCCTCGAGCCCGACATGGATGCGCACGGCGTAGCCGCCGAGGTTCTCGCTCGTGGCGGTCCGGGTGATGAAGCCCGTGGTCGGCAGGGCGAGGCTCTCGTAGCCGCCCCAGGAGGCGCCGATGCCGAACAGTTCCAGCCCGTCGATGAAGCGGAAGATGTCGGCCTCGGTGTAGCGCGGCTGGAACACCACGCCGAACAGCGAGCAGGCGCCGGCGAAATCCCGCTTGAACAGCGCGTGCTGCGGATGCGAGGGCAGGCCGGGATGCAGCACGCGCAGCACCTCGGGCCGCTGCTCGAACCAGCGCGCGACGGCATAGCCGCTCTGCTCCTGGTGCTTCAGCCTGAGCGCCATGGTGCGCGCCCCGCGCAGCGCCAGCCAGCAATCGTCCGGCGCGGCGAAATGGCCCATCTGCGAGGCAGCGCCGCGCACCAGCAGGTAGTCCTCCTCGGTGTTGGTGGTGATCGAGCCGAGCAGCACGTCCGAATGCCCGCCGACATACTTGGTCAGCGCCTGGATCGAGACGTCCACGCCCTTCTCGAAGGGCATGAAGTTGCGGATGCCCCAGGTGTTGTCCATCAGCACCTTGGCGCCCCTCGCATGCGCCACCGCCGCGAGGGCGGGGATGTCCTGCAGCTCGAAGGTGTGGCTGCCGGGGCTTTCGGTATAGACGACGCGGGTGTTGGGCCGCATGAGCGCGGCGAGCCCGGCGCCGTCGATCGTCGGGTCGTAGAAGGTCGTCTCGATGCCGTAGTTCGCCAGCAGGCCGTTGGCGATGGTGCGCGCCGGGCCATAGACGCTGTCGGGCATCAGGCAGTGATCGCCCGCCTTGAGATAGGCCATCAGCGGCACCGTGACCGCGGCGAGGCCGGTGCCCACCAGCACGCAGCGCGACCCACCCTCGATCTCGCAAATCACGTCCTCGAGGGCGTACTGCGTCGGCCCGCCCGCGGTGCCGTAGGTCATCACGCGGTTGAACCGGTCCTTGGCGAAATCCCGCCGCGCCTGCGCGTTGGGCATCAGCACGGTCGAGCCGCGATGCACCGCGGGGTTCACGAAGCCATGGGCATGCGTGCCCGCGCGCCCGGCATGGGACATGCGGGTGGCGAAGCCGTGGCTGCGGTGCGGCTTGGGGGCGTCGTCGGCCATCAGGCGCTCTTCTCTTTCGGGGTTTCCGGGCGCGAGGCCCATTCGGACCAGGAGCCGTCATAGACGGCCGGTTCGGGCAGGCCCGCGCGCACCATGCCGAAGGCCAGCACGCAGGCGGTCACGCCGGACCCGCAGGAGGTGACCACCGGCTTCCCGCCCGCGGCCCCCGCGGCGGCGAAGATGGCGCGCAGCGCGGCGGGGTCCTTCATCCGCCCGTCCGGCCCGGCCATCTCGCTCACCGGCACATTTGCCGCGCCGGGCATGTGGCCCGAGGGCAGCCCCGCGCGCGGTTCCGGCGCCGTGCCGTCGAAGCGGCCCTTGGCGCGCGCATCGAGGATCAGCGCCGAGCCATCGGCGACGATGCGCTTCACGTCGCCGATGCCGGCGAGCATGGAGGCGCGGAAATCGGGCACGAAGGTCGCGGGTGCCGGGGCAGGGGCGTCGCCGCTTTCGGTGGGGCGGCCTTCCTTCACCCAGGCGGGCAGCCCGCCATCCAGCACCGCCACCTTGTCGTGCCCGAACAGCCGCATCATCCACCAGCCGCGCGGGGAGCCGCGCAGCCCGTGCTGGTCGTAGAACACCACGCGCGTGTCGTTCGACACGCCCAGCGCGCCGACCATGCGCGCGAACTTCGCCGGCGTGGGCACCATGTGCGGCAGGTCGGTCTCGTCATCGGCGATCCTGTCGATGTCGAACAGCCTGGCACCCGGGATGCGCGCGGCGCGGAAGGCATCCTGCTTGTTGCCCGGCTCGTTCGGCAGGAAGGTCGAGCAGTCGAACACCACCAGGTCCGGCTTGCCGAGTTCCCCCGCCAGCCATTCGGTCGAGACCAGCATCTCCATCCGCGTCACTCCCCGGCCAGCACCAGCGTCACGCGCCGGTTGGCCTTGCCCTTGTTCTCGATCTTCGCGACCTCGACGCGCCCGATCTCGCGCGTGGAGCGCACATGCGTCCCGCCGCAGGGCTGGAGATCAACCGGCGACGCGGCATCGCCGATCCGCACCAGGCGGATGCGCCCCGAGCCGCGCGGCGGCTGCACGGAGAGCGTGCGCACCAGGGAGGGGTTGGCGTCGAGTTCGGCCTCGGTGATCCAGCCCTCGGTCACCGGATGATCGGCGGCGACGAGTTCATTCAGCCGCTCGGTCAGGCTCTCCTTCGTCGGCGGCTCCGGCAGGTCGAAGTCGAGCCGCGACTTCTCCGCCCCGATCTGCCCGCCCGTCACGCCCGCGCCGGGGATCAGGCTGCACAGCAGGTGGAGCGAGGTGTGCATGCGCATCAGCCGGTGCCGTCGCTCCCAGTCGAGCAGAGCGGTCACCTCGGCACCGACCTCGGGCAGCGCCGCGCCCGCGGCCGGGACATGCAGCACGCCGTCCCCGGGCCCCTTCAGCGTATCGGCCACCGCCATCTCCCCGCCCGCCCAGCGCAGCACGCCCGTATCGCCCGGCTGTCCGCCGGCGCGGGGGTAGAACACGGTTCGGTCGAGCACGACGCCCTCCGGCCCTGCCGCCAGCACGCGCGCGGTGGCTTCGCGCAGATAGGCGTCGTCGCGAAAGAGCAGCGCCGTCGTCATTCCCCTGTCCAGTCCCTCATCAGTGCCTCGCGCCGCCGCGCGAAGCGCGCGAGGCACAGCGCGCCGGTGGCGTTGGCGATGCGGTTGTCGTCCAGCATGGCGAGCGCCTCGCTCGCGGGCAGCACCAGCACGCGGATGTCCTCGTGCTCGCTGCGAAGGCCATGGGTGCCGGCATGGCCGGGCTCGGGCAGGCGCGCGCGGGCGAGGTAGAGGCTGATCCCCTCGTCGCAGCCGCCCTGGCTCAGGATGTAGCGGCCGAGCGGTTCCATGCGGTCCGCGGCGAGGCCCGTCTCCTCCGCGAGTTCGCGCCGCGCCGCCTCGAGCGGATCCTCGCCCGGCTCGAGCAGTCCGGCGGGGCACTCCACCATCACCGGATCGAAGCCCCCGGCGAGCGCGGGCAGACGGAACTGCTCGATCAGCGCGACGCGGTCGGTCCAGGGATCCCAGGGTAGCACCGCGACCGCCTGGCCGCGGCGCCACAATTCCCAGGTCTGCACGCCGCCCTCGGTGCCGTCGAAGCGGATGCGGCGGAAGCGGATGCGCTGCAGCGGGAAGCGGCCGTCCCAGACCACCTCGTCCGAGAGCACCGTCAGGCCGGGATGGGAAGGGATCGGCGTCGCCCTGGGCGGTCTGGCGTTCATGCGCGCCCGACCCTACCCTCGGCGGCGAAGCCCGTCCATGACCCCACCCCCCAAGGCGCCCGCCGCCCCCACCGCGCAGTCCAGGGCGCGCCGCCGGGGCATCGTCCTCGTGCTGCTGGCCTCGGCCGTCTTCGCCCTGGCCGCGGCCTTCGTGAAGATCATCGGCGCGCGCATCCCGACCGCCGAGGTCATCCTCTTCCGCAACCTCTTCGCCATTCCCGCGCTGCTGCCGGTGGTGTTCGCGGCCGGCGGCTGGGCGGCGGTGGCGACGCGCAGCCCGCTCAGCCATGCCGCGCGCACCGTGTTCGGCATGATGGGGATGATCGGCGCCTTCTACGGCTATGTGCACCTGCCGCTCGCGACCGTCACCGCGCTCGGCTTCACCATGCCGCTGTTCCTGACCGTGCTCGCCGTGCCGCTCCTGGGGGAGAAGGTGGGCTGGCGGCGGGGGCTTGCGGTGCTGGTCGGCTTCGCCGGCGTGCTGCTGATGGTCCGCCCGGACGGGCTGCCGAGCGGGCAGGCGGGGCTTGCGGTGGTGCTCTGCCTGCTCGGCTCGGTCGGCTGGGCGCTCGCGATGATCACCATCCGCCGGATGGGCGAGGCGGGCGAGAGTTCCGTCGCCATCGTCTTCTGGTTCGCGGTCGGCTCCTCCGTGCTGGCGGGTATCGCGGCCATCCCGGTCTGGGTCTGGCCCACGCCGCTGGAATGGGCGCTGCTGATCGGCATCGGCCTCGTCTCCGCGCTGGCCCAGGTGCTGATGACCGAGGCCTATCGCAGCGGCGAGACCTCGCTGCTCGCGCCCTTCGAATACGCCGCGATCCTCTGGACCACCACGCTCGGTGCCGTGGCCTGGGCGGAACTGCCGGGCGGGTGGGACTTCGCCGGGATCGCGGTGCTGGTCGGGGCGGGGCTCTACATCTGGCACCGGGAGGTCACCCTCGGCGTCAGGCGTTGAGGGCCGGGCGGCACCGCCCCCGAGCCAGCCCATGCGCGCGCGGCGTGCAGGCCTCTGTTTTTCCTTGCGTTTTCCCCCGCGCGCGCATATCCGGCTCCCCGCCGTCCGGCGGAACCGCATGAACCGCATCATCCGAGACGAAGCCACGCTCGCGCCGCCGGCCACATCGCGCCCCGCGACGCTGCCCCGTCCTGCGCCATCCGCTTTGCTGCGCCCCGTCATCGAGGACACCACCGGCCTGCCGCCGCAGGAGCAGTTCGCCGCCTGGCAAGCCATGCGCGCCCCCGTGCTCGAGGCCTTGCCCGGGGCGGCGGCGGAGCAGGGATTTGCCGCCAATACGCGGGCCTGGCGCCTCGGCGGCTTCGTCCTCGAGCACACGCGCCGCGATGCCTGCGGGTATCGCCGCACGCCGGCGCAGATCTGCCGGGATTCCCTCGATCACTGGCTGGTCGCTGTCTGCCGCGAGGGAAGCCTGAGCCAGCGCAGCGGCGACACCGAGACGCTCATGCTGCCCGGCGCCCCCTTCGTCTTCTCCATGGCGGACGCATTCGAATCCGAACGGGAAGGGCCGCGCCTGGACTGGCTTTGCCTCTACCTGCCGCGCGATGCCGTGCCGGAACTCGAGGGCGCGCTCTCCATGGCCGCCAACGGGCGGCTGCACGGGCCGATGGCGCAGGTGCTCGCCGACCTGCTGAAGGGCCTCTCGGACCGGCTGCCGGAGATGGCCGCCGCCGAGGCACCGCACATCGCCGCCGCGATGGAGTCCCTGCTGCGCGGCGCCTGCCCGGAAGGCGTTGACGCGGGTTCCCGCGCGCTCGTTGCCGCCGGCCAGCTTGCGCGGCTGCGGCGGCTGATACGCGAAAATCTTGGCCTCGCGACGCTCGGTCCCGAGCGGCTGGGCCGGCTGGCCGGCATGTCGCGGTCCCAGCTCTACCGGCTGTTCGAGCCGCTGGGCGGGGTCGCGTCCAGCATCCTGCACGAGCGCCTGCGCTGGGCCTTCCGCCGCCTTGCCGACCCGACGGAACAGCGCAGCATCGCAACCATCGCCGAGGCGGTCGGCATGTTCGACCCTTCCACCTTCAGCCGCGCCTTCCGCCAGGAATTCGGCTGCCCGCCCGGCGAGGTCCGCACCGCGGCCCGGGCGGGCCTCGGCGTCTCGCTGGCTCGCCTGACCGGGCCGGCCGAGGGCACGACCGCGCTGCTGCGCGCCCTCTGATAGCGGAGTTCCTCGGGCCGGGCCGCCGGTTCGGCGAGCGCGGGCGATGCGGCTTCCGCCCTGCGGCGTTTCGTGGTCGGCTTCGTCCGTTACCGCGCCTTGCGGGCGGGAGAGGCGTCGCGCGACGCCGTCCCGGCACGCGGCGCCAGGACGGAAGGGCCGGATGCCATGACGCGCAGGGCGGCGACCTCGCAGGCGATGAGCGAGTTCGACCATCGCTACAACATGCTGATCGAGCGCTTCGCCTCGGAGCCCGAGCCCGCCTTCAACAGCCCGGGCGAGCAGGAAGCCGGCTGGGGCCGCCGCTGGGGCTGCAACTCCGACATCGGCCGGCTGCGCATGGTGCTGATGCACCGGCCGGGGGAGGAGATGCGGGTCCTCGACGGCCTGCCGCTGATCCCCGAACTCGGTGCCTATGGCGACCCCGCGAGCGGGGCCTATTGGCGCGGCGAGGTGATTCCTCCGCTCGCCGAGCAGCAGGCCCAGCACGACGCGCTGGCCGCCGCGCTGCGCGAGGAGGGCGTCGAGGTCGTCATGCTCAACAGGGCCGCGCCGGGCCGCCACAAATCGGTCTATACGCGGGATTCCTGCATCGCGCTCGATGGCGGCGCGGTCGTCACGCGCATGGGCCCGCGCATCCGCCGCGGCGAGGAACGCCCGGTGACGGAGACGCTCGCCGCCATCGGCATGCCCATCCTGCGCACCATCGCCGGAACCGGGCTGATGGAGGGCGGCTCCTTCGCCTACATCCGCCCTGACGTGGCGGTGATCGGCGTCTCCTCGCGCGTCAACGAGGAAGGGGCGCGGCAGATGGAGGAGGTGCTGGCGCTGCAGGGCACGCGGCTGATCCGCGTGCAGATCCCGGGCTATCGCCTGCACATCGACGGGGCCTTCGTGATGATCGACCACGATGTGGCGCTGGTGAATCCCGTCATCCTGCCCTTCGTCTTCATGCAGGAGCTGAAGCGCCTCGGGATCCGCATGATCGCGCTGAACCACGAGGATCCGTCCTGGGCGATCAACTGCCTGGCGGTCGCGCCCGGCCGGGTGCTGATGAGCGACCAAGTGGGCCCGCGCACGCAGGAAGCGCTGGACAAGGCCGGCATCAGCGTGCGCCTCGTCGCCTACGACAAGGTCTATCTCGGCGGTGGCGGCATCCACTGCTCCACCGCGCCGCTGGTCCGCGACCCGGTCTGAGCGCGGGGGCCGCCGCTACCGCTTCGTGACGCCCCAGAAGACCGGGATGATCGTCGGGCGCAGGCCCTCGATGTTGGTCCGGTGCGCGGCCAGGGTCCGGTACTGGCCGGCGTTGATGTAGGGCAGCACCTCGTAGGCGCGGGCATGGACGCGGTGCAGGATCTCCTGCCGCTTCGCGGGGTCGGATTCCTCCCACCAGCTCGCGCGCAGGCGTTCGAGCTCGGCGTCGCAGGGCCAGCCGGCGGGCGCGCTCTCGCAGGTCGCCGCGAGATAGACATTGACCAGCGGGTTCTGCGCGTCGAGCACATTCGCGATGGTCACGAACAGGTTCCAGCCGCCCTGCTCGATCGGCTCGCGCCGGTTGCGGCGCTGCGTCACCGTGGCCCAGTCCGTCGCCACGACATCCACGTTGATGCCGGCCCGGCGCATGTTCGCCGCCATGGTCAGCACCACGGCGTTGTTCGCGGGCCAGTCGGCGGCGTTGAGGAACACCACCCGCTCGCCGTTGTATCCCGCCTCGCGCAGCAGCGCGCGCGCGCGGTCGAGGTTGATCTCGCGCAGGCCCGACGCGCCGGCATCGCTCTCGAAAGGCGTGCCGCAGAGGAAATAGGCCGGGCAATAGGGCACCTGCTCGGGCGGCGGCACGCCGATCGCCTGCAGGTTCTCGAGCTGGTTCACGAGATGAAGAAGCGCCTGCCGCGCGCGCGGGTGGTTGAAGGGCGGGATGTGATGGTTCGGCCGCAGCCACACCATCGAGCCGACCGGATTGAGCGCGAAGGTGCGGATGTTGCGGTTGCGCGCCAGCACCGGCAGCACGTCGGGGGAGGGGGATTCGATGAAGTCGATCTCGCCCGATTGCAGCGCCGCCGCCTGGGTGGCCGGGTCGGAAATGCCGAGCCACTCGATGCGCTCGACATGCACCACCTTGCCGCCCGCCAGCCCGTCGGCCGGTTCGCTGCGCGGCCGGTAGGCGGGGTTGCGGAGATAGACCGCGCGCTCGCCGGGCAGGAAGTCCTGCTGGCGGAAGATGAAGGGGCCGGAGCCCGTCGCGTCCGTGATCGCCGTGCTGGCGGGGGTGGCGGCGATGCGCTCGGGCATGACGAAGAGCGCGCTGGCGGTGGGCCGCGCCAGGGTCTCCGCCACCAGGCCGAAGGGGCGCGAGAGCCGCAGCGAGAAACTGCGCTCGTCCACCACCTCCAGCGCCGCCGTCGCGGCGAGCAGCGCGCGCCCGGCGATGTCGCGCTGCCCCCAGCGGCGGATGGAGGCCACGGCATCGGCCGCGCGCACCGGCTGGCCGTCGTGGAAGGCGAGGCCTTCGCGCAGGGTGAAGCGGTGCGTCATGCCGTCGGGCGAGACCTCGTGCCGCTCGACCATCTGCGGGCGGGCGACGCCCCGGCTGTCGAAGGCGAAGAGCTGGTCGTAGACCATGAAGCCGTGGTTGCGGACGATCGCGGCGGTCGAGACCACCGGATCGAGGCTCGGCAGCGCACCCACGAGCACGATCCGCAGCGTGCCCGACGGCGCCTGCTGCGCCTCGGCCTGCGTGCCCAGAAGCGCGAGCAGCGCAGCCGCCGCCCCCGCCAGAACCCTGCGTCCCTGCCGCACCATGCGAGCCTCCTGTGCCTTGCGCGAATATGATCCCAGCCTGCCGGGGCTTGTCCATCCGCGGCGCCTGGACGGTTTCGGGATCCCGACGTTCAATGGCCGCGTCGTTCGGGGGAACCGCATGACCTTCTCGCTTCTCGGGCGTTGCGCGCGGACGGGGCAGTTCGGCGCCGCGGTCACGACGTCGTCCATCGCCGTCGGCACGCGCGTGCCCTTCCTCGAAGCCGGCATCGGCGGGGTGCTGACGCAGCACCGGACGGATCCGCGCCTCGGCCCGCGCGGGCTCGGGCTGCTGCGCTCGGGCTGCACGGCGGAGGAGACGGTCGCCGCGCTCGTCGCCTCGACGCCGCATCACCGATGGCGGCAGATCGCGGTGATGGACGCGGCGGGCCGCACCGCGCATTTCGATGGCGCGAACGTCAAGCCGGAGCGTGGCGCCGCGCATGGCCCCGGCGTGGTGGCCATCGGCAACATCCTCTCGAGCCCGCATGTGCCGGCCGCCATGGCCGCGGCCTTCGAGGCCACGGAGGAGGCGCCGCTGGCCGAGCGCCTGCTGCGCGCGCTCGAGGCGGGGGAGGCGGCCGGCGGGGAGCATGGCGAGGTGACCTCCGCGAGCCTCCTTGTCGTCCATCGCGAATGCTTCCCCTATGTGGACCTCCGCGTGGACAAGGACCCGCGCCCCCTGGCCGCCCTGCGCCGGCTCTGGGAGGAGTACGCGCCACTGGCCGACGGCTTCGTCCGGCGCGCGCTCGACCCGGACGACGCGCCCATCATCTGAGTGCCGAAGCGAGGAAACGCCCCATGCGCATGAAGGCCGCCGTCCTGTTCGAGCAGGGCAAGCCGCGTCCCTACGCCACCTCCCGCCCCATGGTGGTCGAGGAGGTCGAGCTCGACCCGCCCGGTCCCGGGGAGATGCTGATCGAGGTCGCCGCAGCCGGGCTCTGCCATTCCGATCTATCGACCATCGAGAACCAGCGGCCGCGGCCGCTGCCCATCGTCATCGGGCACGAAGGCGCGGGCATCGTGCGCGAGGTCGGGGCCGGCGTGACGGATGTGAAGCCAGGCGATCACGTCATCACGGTTTTCGCGCCCTCCTGCGGGAACTGCCGCTACTGCGTGCGCGGCCGTCCGAACATCTGCCCGACCGGCAACGCCTTCCGCGCGGCCGGGCAGTTGCCGACCGGCACGCGCCGGCTGCGCCGGCTGGACGGGACCCCGATCAACCACAACTCCGGCCTCTCGCTCTTCGCGCAATACGCGGTGGTGGCGCGGCGCTCGGCGGTCAAGATCGACAAGGACATCCCGCTCGACGATGCCGCGATCTTCGGTTGCGCCGTCATGACCGGCGCGGGCGCGGTGCTGAACACGGCGCGGCTCGAAGCCGGGGAGGGCGTGGCCGTGGTCGGCCTTGGCGGCGTCGGCATGAATGCGCTGTTCGCGGCGGTGGCCGCCGGCGCGGAGCGGATCGTCGCGGTGGACACCAACCCGCGAAAGCTCGAACTCGCGAAGCAGTGGGGGGCGACCGATGTCTTCCTCGCCGGCAACGAGGATTGCGCCGCGCAGGTGCGCGAGGCGACCGAGGGCGGCCTCGACACGGTGATCGAGACCGCGGGCACGGTGCCGGCGATGCAGCTCGCCATCGCCATCACCGCGCGCGGCGGCAGCACCATCAGCGCAGGCCTGCCCAACATCAACGCGCAGGTCTCCTACCTGCATGCGAGCATGGTGAGCGAGGAGCGCAGCATCCGCGGCTCCTACATGGGCTCCTGCGTGCCGGAGCGCGACCTGCCGAGGCTGCTCGGCCTCTATCGCCGCGGCAAGCTGCCGGTGGACCGGCTCAAGACGAGCCACATCACCTTCGACCAGATCAACGAGGGTTTCGACCTGCTTTCCGACGGCAGCGTGCTGCGCCAGATGCTGCGGCCTAACGCCTGAACGCCTGCCCGGAATGGCGGCAGCGCCGCCCGTTTTCCGGGCAGCCGAGGGCCGCTTGCGTCGCGGTGGCCGCATGGCAGTCTGGCGCGGATGCCCCGCAGGCCGGCCGAACCAGGACACCAGCGCGCGCACGGCGGGGCGAGCCTTCGCTTCGTCGCGGCGGGCGGGCGCACGCGCCTTGCGGATCTGCATCAGGAGGTGCCGCTGCGCGTCCTCTTTCCCGCGCCGGAGCCCGGGGAGCCGCCTCTGGCGGCGCTGGTGAACACGGCGGGCGGCCTTGCCGGCGGGGATTCGGTGCGGATCAGGGTCGCGATGGAACCCGGCACCCTCGCGACGGTCACCACGCCGGCCGCGGAGAAGGTCTATCGCAGCCTCGGGCCCGCGGCGCGCGTGCAGACGCGGATCTCCGTCGCCGCCGGTGGCGCGCTGGAATGGCTCCCGCAGGAGACGATCCTGTTCGACGGCGCCCGCCTCGCGCGGCGCATCGAGGTGGACTTCGCGCCCGGAGCCCGGATCCTCATGGCGGAGATGCTGGTCTTCGGCCGCCATGCGCGCGGAGAGATCCTCCGCCATGGCGGGCTGCTCGACATCTGGCGGCTGCGTCGCGGCGGCGGACTGCTCTGGGCGGACGGCCTCTCCCTCGGGCCTGAACCGCGCGCCGCGCTGGACAACCCGTTCGGCTTCGCGGGCGCGGAGGCCTGCGCCACGCTTGCCGTGGCGGCGGAGGAGGGCCTCGTCCCCCTGCGCGATGCGCTTCGGACGCAGGGTGTGGCGGCGACACTGCCCCGTCCCGGGCTGCTGGTCGCACGCTGGCTCGGTTCCGCCGCCCCGCTGCGTGGCGGGATTGGTGCGGCGATCCGCCTCGCGCGCGGCACCCTGTTCGGCCTGCCGCCGACGCTGCCGCGGCTGTGGACCTGCTGAGGGGCGGTCGCACATGATGGCGCGTCTCTTGCAAACCTGCATCGCCGTGCGGGATCGGCATTTGCCGCATCCGGCGCCGGCGAGGAGAGGAACGCGATGAACCTGACGCCGCGGGAGAAGGACAAGCTGCTGGTGGCGATGGCGGCCATCGTCGCCCGGCGGCGGCTCGAGCGCGGCCTCAGGCTCAACTACCCTGAGGCGGTCGCGTTCATCACCGATTTCGTCGTCGAGGGCGCGCGCGATGGGCGCAGCGTCGCGGAACTGATGCGGGACGGCGCCCGGGTGCTGACACGCGACCAGGTGATGGAAGGCATCGCGGAGATGATCCACGAGATCCAGGTCGAGGCGACCTTCCCCGACGGCACCAAGCTCGTGACGGTGCACGAGCCGATCCGCGACGCCGCGCCTGCGCCGCGCGCTAAGGCCAAGGCGACCCCACGGCAGAAGCCGAAGGCCTCCGCGAAGCCGAAGGTCCGGGCGAAGGCCCCGCCCGCGCCGAAACGCGCGAAGCCCGCGAAGGGAGCGCGGCGGTGATCCCGGGCGAGATCATCCCGTCCGCGGGGGACATCGAGCTCAATGCCGGGCGCGAGGCGATCGAGCTGGACGTCGCCAACACCGGCGACCGGCCCGTGCAGGTCGGCAGCCACTACCACTTCGCCGAGACGAACCCGCTGCTGCGCTTCGACCGGGCGGCCGCGCGCGGGCGGCGGCTCGACATCCCGGCGGGCACCGCGGTGCGCTTCGAGCCGGGCCAAAGCCGAAGGGTCCGGCTGATCGCCATCGGCGGTGCGCGCGTGATCCACGGCTTCCGCGGCGAGACGGAAGGGGCGCTCTGAGCATGGCCACACGCATCTCCCGCGCCGCCTATGCCGGCATGTACGGCCCGACCGTCGGCGACCGTGTGCGGCTCGCCGATACGGATATCCTGATCGAGGTGGAGCGCGACCTCACCACCTATGGTGAGGAGGTGAAGTTCGGCGGCGGCAAGGTTATCCGCGACGGGATGGGGCAATCGCAGGTGAGCCGCGCGGCGGGCGCGATGGACACCGTGATCACCAACGCGCTGATCCTCGATGCCGTGACCGGGATCCTGAAGGCGGATGTCGGGCTGAAGGAGGGGCGCATCGCCGCCATCGGCAAGGCCGGCAACCCGGACACCCAGCCCGGCGTCACCATCGTCATCGGCCCGGGGACCGAGATCATCGCGGGCGAGGGGCGCATCCTCACCGCGGGCGGCATTGACCCGCATATCCACTTCATCTGCCCCCAACAGATCGAGGAGGCGCTCGCCTCGGGCATCACCTCGATGTTCGGCGGCGGCACCGGGCCGGCGCATGGCACCCTCGCCACCACCTGCACGCCGGGGCCCTGGCACATCGCGCGGATGCTGCAGGCGGCCGAGGCCTTCCCGATGAATCTCGGCTTCCTCGGCAAGGGCAATGCGGCGCTCCCCGCCGCGCTCGAGGAGCAGGTCACCGCAGGCGCCTGCGGGCTGAAGCTGCACGAGGACTGGGGCACCACGCCCAAGGCGATCGACACCTGCCTTTCGGTTGCGGACGCGATGGACGTGCAGGTGGCGATCCACACCGACACGCTGAACGAGAGCGGCTTCGTCGAGGAGACGATCAAGGCCATCCGCGGCCGCACCATCCAGGCCTTCCACACCGAGGGCGCGGGCGGCGGCCACGCCCCGGACATCCTGCGCCTGGTGGGGGAGGCGAATGTGCTTCCCTCCTCCACCAACCCGACCATGCCCTACACCGTGAACACGGTGGACGAGCACCTCGACATGCTGATGGTCTGCCATCACCTCGACCCGCGCATCGCCGAGGACGTGGCCTTCGCCGAAAGCCGCATCCGCAAGGAGACCATCGCGGCCGAGGACATCCTGCACGACATCGGCGCGATCAGCATGATGTCCTCCGACAGCCAGGCCATGGGCCGGGTCGGGGAGGTGATCATCCGCACCTGGCAGACCGCCCACAAGATGAAGCTCCAGCGCGGCCGCTTGCCGGAGGAGAGGGGCGACAACGACAACCGCCGCGCGCTGCGCTACATCGCCAAGTACACGATCAACCCGGCGATCGCGCAGGGGGTGGCGGAGCATGTCGGCAGCATCGAGGTGGGCAAACTGGCGGATCTGGTGCTGTGGAGCCCCGCCTTCTTCGGCGTGAAGCCGGAGATGGTGATCAAGGGCGGGGCCATAGCCATGTCGCTGATGGGCGATCCCAATGCCTCGATCCCGACGCCGCAGCCGGTGCATTACCGCCCCATGTTCGGCGCCTTCGCGGGCGCGCGCCGGGCGAGCGCGCTGACCTTCGTCTCCCAGGCGGCGCTTGCAGGCGATATCGGCGGGCGGATCGGCCTCGCGCGGCCACTCGCCGCCGTGCGGGACTGCCGCGGCGGCATCTCGAAGCGCGCCATGCTGCACAATGACGCCTTGCCCCGCATCGAGGTGGACCCCGAGACCTACGAAGTCCGCGCTGACGGCGCGCTGCTCGTCTGCGAACCCGCGAAGGTGCTGCCGATGGCGCAGCGCTACTTCCTGTTCTGAGGAGCATGATGGACCAGGAAAGCATCCCGCGCGCCACCGCCGTCCGCCGCGCCGGCACCTGGCCCGCCGAGCAGGCCCGCGATGCGGTGCTGGTGGATTTCGACGACCGCTACCGCCGCCGCCGGCTCTACACCGGCCAGGCCGGCCTCGCCTTCCTGCTCGACCTTCCGGAAGCGACGGTGCTGCGCGACGGCGACGGGCTTGAACTCGCCACGGGCGGCTTCGTGCGCGTTGAGGCCGCGCCGGAACCGCTGGTCGAGGTGAAGGGCCGCGATGCTGAACACCTCGCGCGCCTCGCCTGGCACCTCGGCAACCGCCACCTCCCGACCCGGATCGAGGGCGATCGCCTGCTGATCCGCGACGACCACGTGATCGTCCACATGCTGGAAGGCCTCGGCGCGACTCTGCGCCGGGTGGAGGCGCCCTTCGACCCCGAGGGCGGCGCCTATGGCGAGCACAACCACGCGCCCGCCAGCCAGCGGCACCATCACCACCACCACGATCACGGCGGCCACCACCATCACCACGACCACTGCGACCACGAGCACTGACGCGCTCTACCGGCTGCTCGCCTGGCTCTCGCCGGCCTATCCGGTCGGTGCCTACACCTACAGCCACGGGCTGGAGGCGGCGGTGGAGGAAGGCGCGGTGCGCGACCGCGCGGCGCTCGTCGCCTATGTCGCGACCGCGCTTCGCGACGGGGCGGGCCGCGTGGACGGCGCGCTGCTCGCCGCCGCGCATCGCGCCATGGAGCGCGGGCGGATGCGCGCCCTGGACGAGGCCGCCGAACTCGGCATGGCCTGGCGCGGCACGGCCGAGACGGCGGTGGAGGCCGAGGCCCAGGGCACGGCCTTCCTTGCGGTGACCCTCGTCGCGTGGCCCGAGCCCCGGCTCGCCGCCTTCGCCGCGCGCCATCCGCGCCGCATCGTCCACGCCGTCGCCTTCGGGTCCGCCGCCGCCGCCCATGGCGTCGCGCTGCGCGAGGCGGCCTTCGGCTACCTCTCGGCCTTCGCGGCGAATCTTGTCTCCGCGGGTGTCCGGCTCGTGCCGCTCGGCCAGACCGACGGGCAGGTCGCGATGGCGGCGCTGATGCCGGCCGTCGCGGCCTCGACGGCGGCGGCGCTGGCGGCGAGGATGAGCACACTGGGCACGGCGAGCCCCGCCCTCGACCTTGTCTCCATCCGTCACGAAACCCAGTACACGAGGCTGTTCCGATCATGAGCGCCACCCGCAACGGCCCCTTCCGCGTCGGCATCGGCGGCCCGGTCGGCTCCGGCAAGACCGCCCTGACCGAGCGCCTCTGCCGCCACCTGCGCGCGCGCCACGACATCGCCGTCATCACCAACGACATCTACACGAAGGAGGATGCCGAGTTCCTCACCCGCGCCGGCGCGCTCGAACCCGAGCGCATCGCCGGCGTGGAGACCGGCGGATGCCCGCATACCGCGATCCGCGAGGATGCCTCGATCAACCTCGCCGCCGTGCACGACATGGTGGAGCGTTTCCCCTCGCTCGAGGTGCTGTTCATCGAGAGCGGCGGCGACAACCTCGCCGCCACCTTCAGCCCCGAGCTCGCGGATCTCACCATCTACGTCATTGACGTCTCGGCAGGCGACAAGATCCCGCGCAAGGGCGGACCGGGCATCACGCGGTCCGACCTGCTGGTGATCAACAAGATCGACCTCGCGCCGCTGGTCGGCGCCGATCTTTCCGTGATGGACCGCGACGCGCGGCGGATGCGGGGCAGCCGCCCCTTCGTCTTTACCAACCTCAAGGAGAACAAGGGCGTGGCCGAGATCGCCGATTTCGTGCTGCGCCAGGGGGGCATCGCGGCATGAGCGCCGCGCGCCGCCATGCGGTCGTCATTGGCATGGGCCTGATGGGTTGCGACATCGCGGCGATCTTCCTCGCCGGCGGCTGGCACGTGACGGCGGCTGAACCCGACGCCGCGCGATGGCCCGCCGCCACCGAGCGCGTGCGCGCATCCATCGCGCAACTCGACGGCGATGCGGAGGTCGCGGCCAGTCTGACGCTGGTCTCGGCGGCGGAGGAGGCCGGCTACGATTCGGCCGAGATCGTCATCGAGGCGATCCCCGAGCGGCTCGATCTCAAGCAGGCACTCTTCGCGCGGCTCGACGCGCAGGTGCCGCCGCATGTGCCGCTCGTCTCGAATGCCTCCGGATACCGCATCACCGACATCGCCGGTCACATCGCGACGCGGGGCCGCTGCGCGAACCTGCACTTCTTCCTGCCGGCCCATCTCGTGCCGGGCGTCGAGGTCGTGCGGGGCGAGCACACTGACCCTGCCATCTGCGACACCGTGGCGGCGATCATGGACGGCCTCGGCCGCAAGGTGATCCGCGTCGCGAAGGATGTCCCCGGCTTCCTCGCCAACCGGATCCAGCACGCGCTGATGCGCGAGGCCTTCGCGGTGATCGACCAGGGCCTCGCCACGGCCGAGGATGTGGACAACGCCGTGCGCTACTGCTTCGGTTTCCGCTACCTCGCCGCGGGGCCGATCATGCAGAAGGAACTCGCGGGGCTCGAGACGCAGCTCGAGGCGGGGCGGACCATCTACCCCTCGCTCTGCAACAGCCCCGAGCCCAGCCCGACGCTCGCTCGGCTGGTCGCGGAGAACCGCCTTGGTCCCAAGACCGGCCGCGGGTTCCGCGAATGGCCGCCCGAGGTCACGGCGCGCGAGCGCGCGCGCTACGAGAAGGCGCTGCTGGCCGCGGTGCGTATCCTCCGCGAAGACGGTTGACGGGGCGGGGCCGGCGCTCGCAGGGTCGGCAGGGCAGGGAGGACATCATGGCCGATCCCGTTCCGTTCCGGCCGGTGCAGGCCGGCAGCCAGCCGCCGCTCGATCTGCCGGCCTATCTCAGCACCGCGCATCGTCACCCTAAGGCCGCGCCGGTTCTTATTCCGGCGACGCTGACAGAGGCTTCCGCGCCGCGCTTCGATCCCGCCTGGTATGCGCCGCATGGCGACCTCTCGATGGTCGAGGGCAGGGCCGCGATCGGCGAGCGCATCATCGTCGCCGGGCGCGTGAGCGACGAGAACGGCCGCCCCGTGGCCGGCGCGATGGTCGAGATCTGGCAGGCCAATGCGGCGGGCCGCTACCACCATCCGCGCGACCAGCATGATGCGCCGCTCGATCCCAACTTCCTCGGCCGCGGGCGCGTCTTCACCGATGCCGATGGGCGGTACCGCTTCACGACGATCCGCCCGGGCGCCTATCCCTGGCGCAACCCGGGCCCGGGATGGCGGCCGCAGCACATCCATTTCGGCCTGCATGGCACGGGCTTCGCGCAGCGCCTCGTCACGCAGATGTACTTCCCCGGCGACCCCCTGCTGGCCTTCGACGCGATCTTCCAGGGCAGCGGCGACGAGGCCGCGCGGCAGCGCCTGGTGGCCGCACTCGATCCGGCGCTGATGGTGCCGGATCATGCGCTCGGCTACCGCTTCGACATCGTGCTGCGCGGCCGCGCCGCCACGCCCTTCGAGAGCGCCTGACATGACCGCCGCCACCGCGAGCCAGACGGCCGGCCCCTACTGGCACATGATCGACTTCCCGGAATGGGCGGACCTGCTGCGCGCCGACGGGCCGAATGCCGGTGCGGCCGGCGAGCGCATCATCCTCCGCGGCACCATCACGGACGGGACGGGCGCCGTGGTGCCCGATGCCATGGTCGAGATCTGGCAGGCCGACCCCGATGGCCGCTACGATTCCACCTTCCACGGCTTCGGGCGCTGCGCCACGGATGCCGAAGGCCGCTATCGCTTCGTCACGCTGCGCCCCGGCCCGGTCGCAGGGCCCGGCAACGCGACGCAGGCGCCCCATGTCGCGCTGACGATCTTCGCGCGCGGCCTGATGCGCGGACTCGTCACCCGCGCCTATTTCGCAGGGGATCCGCTGCTCGCCGAGGATCCCGTGCTGGCGCTGGTTCCGGAGAAGCGCCGCTCCACGCTGATCGCGCGCCCCGCCGGCGAGCACGAATGGATCCTCGACATACGGCTGCAGGGCGAGGGGGAGACGGTCTTCCTCGAAGTCTAGCCGTCATCGCCGCGCTGCGATGCAGCATGCCGGCGGCATGCGATGCTGCGGTCTCAGGTTGCCGTTCCCAGCCGGTTGGGGCAGGATTCGCAGCGAAGCCGTTGAACGGCTGGGGAGCAGACGAACAGGAATGAAGACGGCGCTCATGCGGCGTCCTGGCCCATGCTGCCGCGTTGCCTCGGCCGATCCGGCCGGCCACGCTCCCCTGATCGTTCGGTGCCGGTTCCGAGGGAGGCAACGCGCGTGAAGCCGACGGACATCTCGTCCCCGGACTACTTCCACAAGGTGATCGACTGCCAATGGGCCTGTCCGGCCCATACGCCGGTCCCCGAGTACATCCGGCTGATCGCCGCGGGGCGCTATGCCGACGCCTACATGGTGAACTGGCATTCCAACGTCTTTCCCGGCGTGCTCGGCCGAACCTGCGACCGGCCCTGCGAGCCCGCCTGCCGGCGCGGCCGCGTGGAGGAGGAACCGGTCGCGATCTGCCGCCTCAAGCGCGTCGCGGCCGACAACAAGGGCGAAGTGAGCGGCCGCATGCCGCCGATCCCGCAGCAGAAGAACGGCAAACGCATCGCCTGCGTCGGCGCGGGGCCCGCCAGCCTGACGGTCGCGCGCGACCTCGCCCCGCTCGGCTACGAGGTGCATGTCTTCGACGAGCAGGCCAAGGCCGGCGGCTTCATCCGACAGCAGATTCCGCGCTTCCGCCTGCCGGAGGAGGTGATCGACGAGGAATGCGGCTACATCCTCGATCGCGGCGGCGTCGTCTCCCACCAGAACCGTCGCGTTGACAGCCTCAAGGCGCTGCTCGCCGAAGGCTATGATGCGGTCTTCGTCGGCTCCGGCGCGCCGCGGGGGCGTGAACTCGACGTGCCCGGCCGGCGTGAGGCGGCGGCCAACATCCATCTCGGCATTGACTGGCTGGCCTCGGTCTCCTTCGGGCATGTGAAGTCCATCGGCAAGCGTGTGATCGTGCTCGGTGGCGGCAACACGGCGATGGATTGCTGCCGCTCCGCCCGCCGCCTGGGCGGGGAGGATGTGAAGGTCGTCGTCCGCTCGGGCTTCGAGGAGATGAAGGCGTCCCCCTGGGAGAAGGAGGACGCGATGAATGAGGGCATCCCGATCCTCAACTACCTGGTGCCGAAGGAAGTTCTGCACGACAACGGCCGCCTGAGAGGCATGGTGTTCGAGAAGGTCGCGGCGCAGTACGACGCGAAGGGTCGCCGCAGCCTGGTGCCGACGGGCGAGCCCGACGTCACCATCGAGTGCGACGACGTGCTGGTGGCGATCGGCCAGGAGAACGCCTTCCCCTGGATCGAGCGCGATGCGGGCATCGAGTTCGATCGCTGGGGCCTGCCGAAACTCGATGCCGACACGCTGCAATCGACGTTGCCGAACGTCTTCTTCGGCGGCGATGCCGCCTTCGGCCCCAAGAACATCATCTGGGCGGTGGCGCATGGCCATCAGGCCGCCGTCTCGATCGACCTGTTCTGCCGGGGCGAGGACGTCCGCAACCGCCCGCCGCCGGATGTGACGCTCGCCAGCCAGAAGATGGGCATCCACGAATGGGCCTATGACAACGCGATCTCGCTCGATCTCCGCTACAAGGTGCCGCACCTGCCAGCCGAGAAGGCGCTGCGCGACATCACGGCGGAGGTCGAGCTCGGCTACGACCGCGAAGTGGCCTATCTCGAGACGCAGCGCTGCCTGAACTGCGACGTGCAGACGGTGTTCACCGCGAAGCTCTGCATCGAATGCGATGCCTGCGTGGACATCTGCCCGACCGACTGCATCACCTTCACCGAGAACGGGGAGGAGGACGACCTGCGCACGCGCCTCAAGGCGCCCGCGGTCAACCTCTACCAGGATCTCTACGTCCAGGACGGGCTCAAGACGGGCCGGGTCATGGTCAAGGACGAGGATGTCTGCCTGCACTGCGGCATGTGCGCCGAGCGCTGCCCGACCGGTGCCTGGGACATGCAGAAATTCCTGCTCGAGACCGCCAAGCCGAAGGCGCACGCATGCCACAGCCGATAACCGCGACCAACGACTTCGTCGTCAAGTTCGCCAACGTCAACGGCTCGGGCTCGGCCTCGGCCAACGGATTGTTCGCGAAGTCCATCCTGCGCATGGGCGTTCCCATCGCCTCGCGCAACATCTTCCCCTCGAACATCCAGGGCCTTCCGACCTGGTTCGAGGTGCGCGTCTGCGAGGCCGGCCACATGGGGCGGCGCGGCGGCGTGGACATGATGGTGGCGATGAACCCGCAGACCTGGGACCGCGACGTGGCCGAGATCGAGCCAGGCGGCTACCTGTTCTACGACTCGACGCGGCCCATGCCGAAGTCGAAGTTCCGTGACGACATCACCGTCATCGGCTGCCCGCTGACCGAGATCACCAACAACGCCTATTCCGACCCGCGCCAGCGGCAGTTGTTCAAGAACATCGTCTATCTCGGCGCGCTCTCGGCACTGCTCGACATGGAGGTCGAGGCGGTGAAGGCCGCCATCGCGGCGCAGTTCAAGGGCAAGGAGAAGCTCGTTCCGGCGAACTACGCCGCGCTCGAGATGGGGCGCGACTGGGCGATCCAGCACCTTTCCTGCCCGATCGGCCTGCGTCTGCGGCGCGCGGACGCGGTGGGCGACCGCATCTTCACCGACGGCAATGCCGCCGCCGCGCTCGGCGCGGTCTATGGCGGCGCGACGGTCTGCGCGTGGTATCCGATCACGCCCTCCACCTCGCTCGCGGAAGCCTTCGAACGCTATTGCGGACGGCTGCGCAAGGATCCCGAGACCGGGGCGAAGCGCTACGCCATCGTGCAGGCGGAGGACGAGCTCGCCTCCATCGGCATGGTCGTGGGCGCGGCCTGGAACGGTGCGCGCGCCTTCACCGCCACCTCCGGCCCGGGCATCTCGCTGATGCAGGAGTTTCTCGGCCTCGCCTATTTCGCCGAGATCCCCGCCGTGGTCTTCGACGTGCAGCGTGCAGGGCCTTCCACCGGCATGCCGACGCGCACGCAGCAATCGGACCTGCTCTCGGCCGCCTATGCGAGCCATGGCGACACCAAGCACGTCATGCTCCTGCCCGAGGATCCGACGGAGTGCTTCGAGTTCGGCGCGACGGCCTTCGACCTCGCCGACCGTCTCCAGACGCCCGTCTTCGTCATGCTCGACCTCGACATCGGCATGAACGACTGGCTCTGCGAGCCCTTCAAATGGGATCCGAACCGCCGTATGGACCGCGGCAAGGTGCTCGACGCGGCGGCGCTCGATGCGGCCAAGACCTTCGGGCGCTACCTCGACGTGGACGGCGACGGCATTCCCTATCGCACCTGGCCGGGCACGCACCCCGAGAAGGGAGCCTTCTTCACCCGCGGCACCTCGCGCGACCGCTACGCGCGCTATACCGAGGATGGCGGGCCCTACGTGGACAACATGCAGCGCCTGCTGAAGAAGTTCCACACGGCACGCCTGCTGGTGCCACATCCCATCGCCACGCCGGCCAAGGAGAAGGCGAGGGACGGCGTGATCTTCTACGGCTCCACCTCCGCCGCGATGCGCGAGGCGCTGGTGGCGCTGCAGGCGCAGGGCATCCATCTCGACGCCATGCGCATCCGCGCCTTCCCCTTCCACGACGACGTGGCGGAGTTCATCGCGGGCCATGAACGCGTCTTCGTCGTCGAGCAGAACCGCGACGCGCAGCTGCGCACGCTCCTCGTGACCGAGCTCGGGATCGACCCCGCCCGGCTGGTGCCGGTGCTGCACTATGACGGCACGCCGATCACCGCCCGCTTCATCCAGTCCGCCATCGCCGAGCGCGCTTCGGCGGCGAACGTCCTGCCCTTCCGCAAGGCCACGCCATGAGCTACCTGCCGAAGCCCAAGCTGCACCATCCGAAGCTGCCGACCAATGCGATCGGCCTGACGCGCCGCGACTACGAGGGCGCGATCAGCACGCTCTGCGCCGGCTGCGGGCATGATTCGATCAGCGCGGCGATCATCCAGGCCTGCTTCAACCTCTCGATCCCCCCGCATCGCGTGGCCAAGCTTTCGGGGATCGGCTGTTCGTCGAAGACGCCGACCTACTTCCTCGGCGCCGCGCACGGCTTCAATTCCGTGCATGGACGCATGCCCTCGGTGCTGACGGGGGCGTATCTCGCGAACCGGGACCTGATCTATCTCGGCGTCTCGGGGGACGGGGATTCCGCCTCGATCGGCTTCGGCCAGTTCGCGCATTCCATCCGGCGCGGCGTGAACATGACCTACATCGTCGAGAACAACGGCGTCTACGGCCTGACCAAGGGACAGTTCTCCGCCACCTCGGACCTCGGCTCGGTGGCGAAGAAGGGCGCGGTCAACACCGACCAGCCGATCGACCTCGCCGCCATCGCCGTGCAGCTCGGCGCGACCTTCGTCGCGCGCTCCTTCTCGGGCGACAAGGAGCAGCTCGTGCCGTTGATCGAGGCCGCCTTGCTGCACGAGGGCGCGGCCTTCCTCGATGTCATCAGCCCCTGCGTGGCCTTCAACAACCACCCCGGCAGCACGAAGTCCTACGACTACGTCCGCGAACACAACGAGGCACTGAACCGTCTCGACGTCATGGTCCCGCGCGAGACGATCACCGCCAGCTACCGACCGGGCGAGGTGACGGAGGTGACGCAGCATGACGGCTCCGTCCTGCGCCTGCGCAAGCTGCGGACGGAGCACGACCCGACCAACCGCGCCTCGGCCATGCATCACATCCTCGAACGGCGCGCGGCGGGCGAGATCGTCACCGGCCTGATCTATGTCGAGCCCGAGCCGACCGCGCTGCACGCGCATCTCGGCACCGTGCCGCAGCCGCTGAACGCGCTCGGGGACGCGGAACTCTGTCCGGGCGTCGATGCGCTCGAGAAGATCAACGCCGCGCTGCGCTGACGCGATGCGCCGCGGCGGCGCGCTGTTCCGCGACCGGCAGGAGGCCGGCGAGCGGCTGGTTCCGGCGCTCGCGGCGCTCGGTCTCGATCGCCCGATCGTCTTCGCCCTGCTGCGCGGCGGGGCGGCGGTGGCCGCGCCCATCGCGGCGGCGCTCGGCGCCCCTCTCGTGCCCTTCCTCGTCCGGAAGCTCGGCGTTCCCTGGCAGCCGGAACTCGCTTTCGGCGCGCTTGCGGAAGGCGGTGGGGAGCCGGTGCTGAACAGCGCAATCATCAGGGCCTGTGGTCTCACGCCAGCCGAGATCGCGGCCGTGCACGCACGGGAGGAGACGGAACTGCTTCGTCGCCGCGCGGTCTATCTCGCGGGCCGCGAGCGCCCCGACCCGAGAGGCCGCCCCGCGATCCTGGTGGATGACGGGCTCGCCACCGGCGCCTCGGCGCTCGCCGCGCTGCGCGCGCTGCGCGCGCAGGGGGCGTCGCCGCTGATCCTCGCCGTGCCCGTGGCGCCGGAGGAGAGCGTCGCCGCGATGGCCGGCGAATGCGACCGCGTCATCGCCGCCGAGATCCACGCCATCCCCGCGGGGATCGGCGGATGCTACCGGGATTTCCATCAGCTCGAGGATGCGGAGGTGCTGGCCCTGCTGGACGCCGCCGCGCGGAAGGACGCCCCATGACCGCCATTCCTGCCACAGGCCGCGCGCGCGCGGACATCATGGCCGAGCTCGCCGCGCGCAAGTCGGGCGACCGCGACTGGCGGCGCGGGCGCCTCGCCGTCTATTTCTACTGGCTCGACGAGGAACTCGAGCGCGTCCAGCAGGAGGCCTATCTGGCCTACTGGACGGAGAACAACCTCGGCCAGCGCGCCTATCCCAGCCTGAAGTCGCTGGAGGAGGAGGTGATCGGCATGGCCCTCTCGCTGCTCGGCGGCGGGCCATCGGCGGGCGGCACCTTCACCTCGGGCGGGTCGGAGAGCATCTTCCTCGCCATGATGGCCGCGCGGAACAAGGCCCGCGCGCAGCGCGGCGTGACGCGGCCGAACATCGTGCTGCCGGACACCGCGCATCTGACCTTCGACCGCGCGGCCGAGGCGCTGGGCCTCGAAGTGCGCCGCGTGCCCGTCGGCCCCGGGTTCCGCGCCGATGTCCCGGCCATGGCGGAGCGCATGGATGCCGAGACGGTCGCGCTCATCGGTTCCGCGCCGAACTATCCCTTCGGCACCTTCGACCCGATCCCCGACCTTGCCGCGCTCGCGCGCAGCCGCGGCGCATGGATGCATGTGGATGCCTGCGTCGGCGGCTTCCTCGCGCCCTATGTGCGGCGGCTCGGCCACCCCATTCCGCCCTTCGAACTGGATGTGCCCGGCGTCACCTCGCTCTCGGCCGACATCCACAAGCACGGCATGGCGCCCAAGGGCGCCTCGCTGCTGCTGGTGGCCGATGCGGCGGACCGCGAATGGCACAAGTTCGAAAGCCGCGCCTGGCAGCGCGGCCCCTATGTCGCCTACACAACGCAGGGCACGCGGCCTGGCGGCGCGGTGGCCGCGGCCTGGGCGGCGATGATGCATCTCGGCGAGGAGGGCTACCTGCGCTGCGCGCGGCTGATCATGGAGGCAAAGGCCATCATGACCGCGGGCATCGCCGCCATCCCGGGCCTCGCCATCCTGGAGCCGAGCGACCTCGGGATCTTCGTCTGGCGCGCGACCGACCCGGCGCTCGATATCGGCAAGGTGGCCGCGGCGCTCGATGCCGAGGGCTGGCTCGTCGGCCGCCAGCAGGAACCCGACGGCATCCATCTCCATCTCAACCCGATCCATCGGGAAGTCGCCGGCGAGTATGTCGAGGCGGTCGCGCGCGCGGTCGCGGCTGCACGCGGCGGCGCGGCGGGGCGCATCGGCGCGAACGAGCGGACCTACTGAGCGCTACAGGAACTTCGCGACCACATCCGTCGAGGAGCGCTGCCCGATCGCCTCGAAATGCGCATCGAGGAACGCCTCGGCACGCGCCGCGCCCAGCGCGCGCAGGTGGCGCAGGAAGCCGATGCTCGCGTTCATCTTGGAGCTCGCGTTGAAGGCGGCGAGTTCCTCCTCCGCATCCACCGTATGGATGAAGCAGCGCAGGTGCTTTTCCCTCGGCAACTGCCCCTGGTCGATCAGGTCCGTCACGAAGCGGATCATCCGCATCTCGCGCATCAGGGAGGAGTTGAAGGCGAGGGTGTTCATGCGGTCCACGATGGCGCGGATGTCGCGCGGCACCTCGGGGATGTTGATGGGGTTGAGCTGCACGATCAGGATGTCGGGCGCGCCGCCCATGTAGATCAGCGGGAAGATCGGCGGATTGCCGCAATAGCCGCCGTCCCAGTAGTGCTCGCCGCCGACCTCGACGGCGTGATGCAGCAGCGGCACGCAGGCCGAGGCGAGCACCGCCTCCACGCTCATCTCCGCCCGCTCGAAGACACGCAGCCGGCCCGTCAGCACGTTCGTCGCGCAGGCATAGAGGGCCGGGCCGGCCGCGCTGCGCAGCCGCGCGAAATCCACCAGGCGTTCGAGGTGCTCGCGCAGCGGATTGAGGTTGGCCGGGTTCAGCTCGTAGGGCGAGAACTGCCGCGTCATCACGTCGGCGATGCGCCAGAGCGGGGAGAAATCCATGTTCCCCGCGCTGAACATCAGGTCGAGCGGCGTCGGCTGCAGGGGCGAGAAGGCCGCCATCGCGCCCACGCCCTCCCAGAAGGCGTCGAGCCGCCGCCGCGCCTCCTCCGCCCCGCCCGCGATCAGCCCGTCCACGAGCACCGCCGCGTTCATCGCGCCGGCGCTGGTGCCGACCACGGCCTCGATCTCGAGCCGACCGTCGGCCAGGAGGCGGTCCAGCACGCCCCAGGTGAAGGCGCCGTGCGAGCCGCCGCCCTGCAGCGCCAGCTTGATCGGCTTGCGGTTCGCCGTGCCCATCCCGCCCTACTTGCTGTCCAGCCGCGTCACCGGGGACCAGCCGGGCGGCGGCCCGTCCGGGAAGCGCGCGAGCCGCTCCGCATAGGCGGCGACGAGCGGATCCTCGCGCGGGTCCCCGGCCTCGCGCAGCGCCTCCCGTGCATGGCCGAACTGCCCGGCGCGATAGCGGCGGATCGCCTCGCCCCAGGCGGGCAGGCGCGCGACCACCGCCGGGGGGGCGACCAGCGCCGCCTCCTTCGGATCCTGCGCGAAGGTCAGGCCCACCAGCTCATGGACCTCGAGCGGATCCTGCGCGCCCTTGGCCAGCACCAGGTCCACCGGGCGGAAGACGAAGGCGTTGCCCGCGCCGAGCCGCGTCTGCTCCGAGACCAGGATCTGCGTGCCGTACATCTTGTTCATGCCCTCGAGCCGCGAGGCGATGTTCACCATCGAGCCGATGGCCGTGAAGGCCATCCGGTCCGAGGAGCCGACATTGCCCACCACCGCCTCGCCGCTGTGCAGCCCGAAGCGCGTGTGCAGGCGCGGCCAGCCGCGCGCGGCGAACTCCTCCTCCAGCCGCAGCGTCAGGGCGCGCGCGTGCAGCGCGGCGCGGCAGCCGTGCATGGCGTGCGCGAGGTCGCGCTTCGGCGCGTTCCACAGCGCCATAACCGCGTCTCCGATGTACTTGTCGATGGTCGCGTGGTGGGCGAGCAGGTCGTCGGTCACCGCCTGGAAATAGGCGGATGTGACCTGCATCAGCTCCTCCGGGTCCATCGGTTCCGCGATGGTGGTGAAACCCTGCACGTCGCTGAACATCACGGTCAGGCGGCGCCGCTCGCCGCCGAGCTTCACCTCCGCCCCCTCGGCGGTCAGCTTGCGCACCAGATCGCGCGGCACATAGACGCTGAAGGTCCTCAGCGCGCCCTTCATGCCCTCCATCGCCTCGTCGAGCGCGGCGATCTCCGCCGTCACGCCGCCGCGCTGCGCGGGGGCGTCGAGATCCAGGCGCCTGATCCGCTCGACCTCGCGCGCGAGCCCGTGCAGCCGCCCGCCAAGCCGCGCCGCGAGCCAGGCCGCCGCGGCCGCGCCGAGCACCGTGCCGCCCGCCGCGAGCGCCCATGCCGCCGCGCCGACCTCGCCGCTCATGGCCGCGACGAGCAGCGCGCCGAGCGCGGGGAGCGCGGCGAGCGCGACGATCCCGATCAGCAGCGCCGCGAGCGGCGGGCCGCGCCGCGCCGTCGTCATGCCGCCGCCGCGGCATGGGCGAGCAGCGCCGCCGCATCCGCCTCGTCCATGGCATCGAGGGCAGCGGCGCCGGCCTCCGGCAGCGGAGGCTGCGCGCCGAGGCGTTGCGCGACGGCTGCATAGGCCGCGATCTGCCGCTCACGCGCCCAGCCGAGGCCGAGCGCGGTTGCCGCCGGGCTCGGCTCCTGAATCTGGCGCAGCAGGCCAAGCCGTGAGGCATGGCTCGCCACCGCATCGGCATCCGGCTGGCCCGCCATGGCGAGCTCGACCGCGAGCCGCCGCGCCAGCCTCGGCCCCAGGCAGGGCAGGATGCTGCCGAAGAGGTCGGCTTCCCGCGCGAGGCGGCAGGCGAGGTCCGGCGCATCGGCCTCCGCCCAGGGCCAGGTGGTGGCACGGATGATGCGCGCGATCTGCGCGATGCCCGCCTCATCCAGCCCATGGGCGCGCCCGATCGCCGCCGCGGCCTCGACCGAGCGTTCCTCGAGGACGCCGCGCGGCCCGCCGGCCGAGCCGTCATGCAGCAGGTCGTGCCCGGCCATGGCGGCGACGGCCAGCAGGGCCGTGCGGCGATCGAGCCATCCGCGCGCATGCGCGAAGCCGGCAAGCCAGGCCATGGCGAGGGTGGCCTCGGCCTGATGGTGGCGGTCGTGGTAGGGCGGCTCCTTCCCGGGCGGGAAGCCGGCGCCGTGGCGCTCCACCGCCCGGGCGATGGCCAGCGCGGTCGCCCGCATCGGCGCATCCTCGGCGTGTTCGCCAGCGACCAGGGCCAGGGCCTCCGCGCAGCATCCCGCCACATCCGGTGGCGCGGCGCGCCTCGCCATCAGGTCATGTTCGGCGGCGCGCAGCACCTCGCGCGGCGGGCGCCCGGCGAGCGCCAGCGCGAGCACTTCCCTGTCCGGCACGGCGGATGGCGCCATGGCCTCCTTCGAGGACGTCCGTCGTCATCCTAGAGCAGATGCGATCAGCCTGGCACCAGCGACCTGCGCGGCGCGGCGTCAGGCGACCGCGGCCTTGGGGCCGAGGCCGAGCACCTCGCGCATGCGGACGATCATCTCGCGCGCCTTCTCGCCGAGTTCCTCGTCCGGCCCCGCGACGTGCTCCACTGCGGCCAGGGCCTTGCGGCGGTCCGCCGCCGTCGGCAGCAGCGCGGGCAGGGCGGCGAGGGCCTCCTCGCGCAGCAGCGTCACGATCATGGTCTGCTCGCGGATCATCGCCTGGCGGGCGGAGGGCGGCATGCCGGCGAAGGGTGGTTCCGTCGTCAGCAGCGCGTTCGAGCGCGCGAGGCGCGAGCGCCGCACGCCGCCGCGCGCATCGGCCAGCAGGATCATCATGCGGATCACCGCCTCGGCATAGCCACCCTCGGCCACCTTCGCGCGCGCCTCGGGCAGATGGGCGGGCTCGATGGCGAGGGAGCGCCGCGCGGCCTCGGCCTCGGCCGCGCCGTCGTCGCCGGTCACGCCGATGGCGGCGAGGCCGCCATAGATCGCGTGGAAGGCGGTCTCGATCCAGGCGTCGCGGGCGTCGCGCCAGGCGTCGATGCCGCGCTCGACGCCGTCCGCCCAGGCCTTCTCCAGCGCGAGGAAGGGATTGTCCGGCGCGGCGGGGGCGCGGTGCTGGCGCGCCATCGCCGCCATCGCGCGCACCGGCATCATGAACGGGTTCATGTCGCTGAAGGCATAGCGCCGCATGCGCATGGGGCTCGCCTGCCGGCGGGCTTCGGCGCCCGCCTCGGTGGCGAACTGGCGCACCAGCGGCGAAACCAGCACGTCATAGAGGTGCTGGTTCATCTCCGAGATCTTGGCGACCGCGGGGAAGGCCTCGTTGCTGGCCTCGCCCGAGAGCGCGCGGATGTCGGCGATCTTCCGCTCGACGAGTTCGACCTGCCACTCCTCGTTCGCGCCGCTGCCCTCGTGGCCGGTGATCTTCATCTCGTAGAGGCCCGGCGCGACGGCTTCGATCATCTCGAGCGTCGTCGCGATCTCGGTGTGCTCCTTCTTCGCCACCGCGCCCGAGACGAAGATGCCGAGATGCCCGATCTGGTCGTGCAGCAGGTAGACGATGGTCTGGCCGAGCGCCTTGATCTCCTGCTCGTCGCGATAGACATCGGCGATCCAGCGCAGCGCCTGGCCCACGGGCGTGATGTTGTCGCCCGCGGAGGCGAAGACGATCACCGGCGCGCGCACCTCGCGCATGTTGAACGTCTCGCCGCCGCCCGAGGCGATGGTGCCCGAGGAGAAGCGGTTGCCGATGAAGAGGTTGTCCACGATCCAGCGGATCTCGTCCCGCGTCATCAGGAAGTAGCCGCCCCACCAGCGCTCGAACTCGAGGAAGCGCTCGGCCTCGGTGTCCACCTTGGCGTAGAGGTCGAAATACTTGCGGAACCAGGTGTTGCCGGGCGAAAGGCTCTCGAAGTTCGCCACCAGCGAGGCGCCGTCGAACTTGCCGTTGCCGAGGTCGGCCATCAGCGAGGCCGGCCAGCCGCCTCCGGCGAGGCCGCCCAGGTAGCGCATCGGGTTGCGCCCCTTCTCGCCGGCCCAGTAGGACAGCGGCGCGCCGTTGAGCACCAGCGCGCCGACCATCTCCGGCGCGGCGGCGCCGAGCATCATCGTCGCCCATCCGCCCTGGCAGTTGCCGATCACCACCGGCTTCGGCGCGTCCGGATGGTCCTTGGCGATGCGGGCGAGGAAGGTCGCCTCCGCCGCCGTGACGTCGAGGATCGTCTGCCCCTTCTCCGGTTCGCGGAAGAAGATCACGAAATAGACCGGATGCCCGCGGCGCAGCGCCACGCCCACCTGGCTGTCCGACTTGAAGCCGCCGATGCCCGCGCCGTGCCCCGCGCGCGGGTCGATGATGACGAAGGGCCGCAGCTTCGGGTCGGTCGGCGGGTAGTCCTCGGGCGGGCGGATGCGCACCAGCGCATAGTTCACCGGCCGGGCGAGGCTGCGGCCATCCACCACAGTGTCGTAGTCGAAGACCAGCACGGGCGGGCAGCCGGCCTGCTCGTGGGCGACGAAGTTGTTGCCCGCCTCGCGCATCACGTCCCAGAACATCACCCAGCGCTGCACGGCATCCACCGCATAGGCCTGCGCGTCCTGGGCGAGCGTCGCGGGCGTGCGGGCGAAGGCCGCGGCGGTCTCGCGCATCCGCCCGACGGCCTCGGCGGAGAGCGGGGCGGGCAGCAGCGCCGCGGCATGGCGCCCGACCACATCGGTCAGGTCGCGCACCTGGTCCAGCACGCGGGTCGCAGTCTCGCTTGCCTTCTCCAGCACTTCGCGAGTCGGCAGGGCGGGCGTCTTCGGCATGGCTCGGTATCCTCGGTCGCGATCCTTGTGCGCCTCGGGGGCAGGCACTTCAAGATGAAATGCTGCGCCGCAACAATCCGACGACGTGACGGGCGATCATCGCCTCCTCGTCCGTCGGCAGGACCAGGACGCGCACGCCAGCGCCGGGCGGGGAGATCTCCCGCTCATTCGCGGCGTTGCGCACAGGGTCGATCGCGATGCCGAGGAAGCCGAGCCCGTCGCAGATCCGCGCCCGCAGGCCCCGCGCATTCTCCCCGATACCGGCGGTGAAGACGAGCGCCTCGATGCCGCCGAGCACCGCGGAAAGCGCCCCGATCTCCCGGCGCACGCGCCAGGCGAAGTGCGAGAGCGCCCGCGCCGCGCGGGGATCGTCGCTGGCCTCGAGGTCGCGGACATCCTGGCTGATGCCCGACATGCCCTTGAGCCCCGCATTGCCGTAGAGCAGCGCCTGGACGGCCTCGGGCGCCATGCCCTCGGTCATGATGAGGTGAAGCAGCACGCCCGGGTCGATCTGGCCGCTGCGCGTGCCCATCGGCACGCCATCGAGCGCGGTGAAACCCATGGTGCTGTCCACGCTGCGGCCCGCGCGCATGGCGCAGAGCGAGGCCCCGTTGCCGAGATGGGCGACGACCACGCGACCGGCGGCCAGTTCCGGCTCGTGCTGTTCGAGGCTGCGCGCGATGTATTCGTAGGACAGGCCGTGGAAGCCGTAGCGCCGGATGCCGCGCTCGTAGAACTCGGGGGGCAGGGCGAAGGTGTCGGCCTCCCAGGGATGGGCGCGGTGGAAGGCGGTGTCGAAGCAGGCGACCTGCGGGATGCCGGGAAAGCGCTCGGCCGCCGCCGCGATGCCCGAAAGGTTGTGTGGCTGGTGCAGGGGCGCGAGGGGGGCGAGGGCGCGAAGCCGCTCCATCACCGCGCCATCCACGACCACAGGCGCGGCGAGATCGGGCCCGCCATGCACCACGCGATGCCCGACCGCGGCGACGCGCCGTCCTTCCAGCACGCCATCGAGCCAGGCGATGATGGCGGCGAGCGCCGCGCGGTGGCTGTCGGGCGCGCCGCCCTCCGCCCAGTCGCGCTCGGCGAGCCGGCGGCCCGCGGCATCCCTGGCCGTGAACCGCGGCGCCGCCCCGATGCCCTCGACCTGCCCGGCGAAGCGCGCGATGGGCGCTGCCTCGGCCCGCACCTCGAACAGCTCGAACTTGATCGAGGAGGAGCCGGCATTGAGCACCAGCACCGCATCGCCCGGCGCGATCACGCCGCCAGCTCCGCGAGGCGCGAGCGGCCCGTGCGCCGCCAATGCCCGTACAGCACCGCGAGGGCGGAGGACATCAGCCGCGCATGCTCGTCATCGGCGCGCGAGGTCAGCATCACCGGCACCTTCGCGCCGAGCACCAGCCCGCCCGTATCCGCCTGCGAGAGGAAGACGAGCTGCTTGGCCAGCATGTTCCCCGCCTCGAGATTCGGCGCGACCAGCACGTCGGCGCGGCCGGCGACGCTCGAATGGATCCCCTTGGTGCGCGCCGCCTCGAGGTCCACGGCGTTGTCCATGGCGAGCGGCCCGTCCACCAGCCCGCCCTTGATCTGCCCGCGCTCGGCCATCTTCGCGAGCACCGCCGCGTCGATGGTCGAGGGGATGGCCGGGTTGATCGTCTCGAGCGCCGAGAGGATGCCGACGCGCGGCTCCTCGATGCCGATCGCGCGGGCGAGGTCGATCGCGTTCTGCGTGATGTCCGCCTTGGTCATCAGGTCCGGCAGGATGTTGATGGCGGCGTCGGTGATGATCATCAGCCTTTCGTGGCCGGGGATGTCGAGCACGAAGGCATGGCTGACCCGGCGGCCGGCGCGCAGCCCGCCGTCGGATTTGGTGACGTGGCGCAGCACCTCGTCGGAATGGATGTTGCCCTTCATCACCGCCTCGGCGCGGCCTTCATGCACCATGGCGACGCAGCGCGCCGGCGCGTCGTGCTCGCTCGCCACGGCCTCGATGCGCGCGCCGGCGAGGTTCCAGCCGATCTCCTCCGCCGCGCGGCGGATCAGCGTCTCGGGACCGACCAGGATCGGCTCGATCAGGCCCTCCTTCGTCGCTTCCCACGCGCCGCCGAGCGAGTTCGCATCCGTCGGCGCGGCGACGGCGGTCGGCATGGCGGGCAGTCCGCGGCAGGCCTCCAGCAGGCGCGAGAACTTCCCCCGCGGCAGCAGCGTCAGTTCGGGGATGGCGACGCCATCCGTCACCAGCCGGCTCAGCGGCGGGCTGATCTCCGCCGTGCCGTCCGCGACCAGCGCGCCGTCCTGCTTCTCGAGCCGGCAGTCCATCACCAGCAGGTTGCCGGGCAGCTTCTCGCGCACCCTCACGGTCGCGATCACCGCGTCCCCGGCCTCCACGCGGGCGTGGAAGCGCACATCCTGGTAGCGATAGACCGAGCCCGGCCCCGGCAGCCGGTTGCCCATCACGGCCGAGAACAGCGAGGCGCACCACATGCCCGGCGCGATCGCGTTGCGTCCGGTCTCCTGCTCCGCCTCGCCCGGCAGATTGACCGGGTTCAGGTTGCCGGAGGCATGGGCGAAGACGATCAGGTCGTTGGCGGTGCAGACGCGGGTGAGGCTCGCGCTCTCGCCTTCCTCGATCTCCTCCCAGGTGCGGCCGATGAGGGCAGGGGCGGTCAGGGTCACGGGCGCGTCTCCGGCTGTGTCGCGGGATGGGGCGGCGGGAAGGCGGCGGGGCGGGGGCGGTCGCGCATCGCCGTCACGCCACGTTGTGCAGCCCGGCGTCCACGTAGATCGTGTCGCCGGTCATGCCGGAGGAGGCGCCGCCCACCAGGAACGCCACCACGCGCCCGACCTCCGCGATGTCCACCAGCCGGTGCTGCGGCGCGCGCTGCCGCGCCATCTGCACGAGCTCGTCGAACTGCGCGATGCCGCTTGCCGCGCGCGTCTTGAGCGGGCCGGGAGAGACGGCGAAGACCCGGATGCCCTTCTCGCCCAGCTCGTCGGCGAGGTAGCGGACCGAGGCCTCCAGCGCCGCCTTCACCGGGCCCATGATGTTGTAGTTCCCCACGACCTTGTCGGCGCCGTAGTAGGACATGGTGACCAGCACGCCGCCCTCGGTCATCAGCGGCTCCGCCAGTTTCGCCATGCGCAGGAAGGACCAGCAGGAGACATGCATCGCCTGGGCGAAGCCCTCGGCGCTGCAGTCCACCACGCGGCCGTGCAGGTCCTCGCGCGGGGCGAAGGCGATCGAGTGGATCACGAAGTCGAGCCGGCCCCATTCCTCCGCGATGCGCGCGAAGACGGCCTCGAGCTCGCCCGGCTTCTGCACGTCGAGCGGCGCGATGATGGCGGCCTGCATCTGCTCGGCCAGCGGCCGGACATGCCGCTCGGCCTTCTCGTTCAGGTAGGTGACGGCCAGCTCGGCCCCGAAGGCGCGCAGCTTCACCGCGCAGCCATAGGCGATGGAATCGGCATTCGCGATGCCGACGACCAGCCCGCGCTTGCCCTTCAGCATGTCGCCGACCCGGCTGTCGGGGTCCCAGACTGTCGGCAGGGGGTCGAGGGGCCGTCGTTCTGCTGTCACGATCGCTCTCCGCCGCGGAAGCCGGGGCCGGGTGCCATGCGGACGGCGCACCCGTCCTTGACCTAGGACAGATCAGCCTCGCCCGGCCAGCGCATTTCTGTTGCAATGCAGCAGGGCCTTCCGGCGCCGCTCCGGCCCCGCGCCCGGGTTGCGCGCCGCGCGCGCAGGGATGATGGTTCGCGCCCCGCCAGCAGAGGACACGCGATGTACATCGAGCACCGCCAGTACACCTTCCATCCCGGCAAGCAGCCGCAATGGATCGAGGCCTTCGGCAGCCACGGCTTCCCTGCCTCGGTGCGCACGCTGGGCGCGCCCTCATTCGGGACCTTCACGGTCGAGGTCGGCACCATCAACCGCTTCGTCTTCATGCGCGGCTGGGACGACATCGACACCCGCGACGCGGGCCTGGCGGCGCGCGAGGCCGACCCGCAATGGGCCGAGTTCAAGAAGCTCTCGGCCGGCTGCATCATGTCGCAGGAGGTGAAGTTCCTGAAGCCGACCGCCTTCTCGCCCATCCAGTCCGCCAAGGGCTTCGCCTTCAGGCGCGAGATCGGCGGCACCGGCATGGTCGTGGACCACCGCACCTACGACTTCCACCCGGGCAAGATGCCGCTCTGGCTCAAGGCCTATGAGGAGATCGGCCTGCCGATCCAGAAGCGCCTGCTCGGCCAGCTGCTGATGTTCGGCGTGACCGAGATCGGCCCGATCAACCAGGTGGTGTTCTGCTGGCTCTATGAAGGCTTCGGGGACCGCGACCGCCGCCGCGCTGCCATGGCCGCCGACCCGCAATGGCAGGAGTTCATGCGCAAGGTGGGCGAGATGGGCGCCCTCAAGCAGCAGACCGTGATGGCGCTGAAGCCGACCGCCTTCTCGGTCGTGAAGTGATGTCGCCCGGCGCGGGCCGCAGCGCCCGCGCCGCGGCCCAGCAGGGGCAGCCGGCATGAGCAACCTTCCCATTCCCGCGGCCGATGCCGCGACCCGCGCCGAGATCCTCGACTGGCTCGACCGCTTCGCCGCCTGCGTGCGGGAGGTGGACTTCAGGTCGGCCTACCCGTTCTGGCACGACGACATCGTGATCTTCGGCACCTACCAGGAGCTGGTGCGCTCGCGCCTCGCCTGGACGGACACGCAGTGGTCGAATGTCTGGCCGCGCACCAAGGAGTTCCGCTTCGACCTCGCCAATACCGAGGTGCTGGCCTCGGCCGACGGCGCCATGGCGGTTGCGGTCACCCCCTGGACCAGCATCGGCTGGAACCCCGATGGCAGCGAGTTCGACCGGCCCGGCCGCGCCACCATCGTGCTGCAGAAGCAGCCGGACGGGCGCTGGGTGGGCGTGCACAGCCACATGTCGCTCGGCCGCGGCGTGCCGCAGGACAGCCACGGCAACCGGCCGGTCAAGGCCCGCTGATCCGCGGCTTCACCTCCGCTTAAGCCCCCGTCGGCGAGGATGCGCCTGCCCGCCGACGGAAGGATCATGCAGGAAACCGTACGCCCCCCCGCCGTCAGCGCCGCGGACCGCTTCCTGACCTTCGCCTTCGCCGCGGCCGAACTGCTGGTTGAGACCGACCCCTCCGGGCGCATCACCTTCGCCGAGGGCGCCTTCCCCGCCCGCTTCGGCCGCCCGGGGCGGAGCTTCCTCGGCCAGCCTGTGCACCGGCTGGTCGCGCGGGACCTGCGCTCGGGCATGGGCACGGCGCTGGAACTGCTCGGCGCCACCGGCCGCATCCGCCCGACGGCGATCCGCCTCGCCGATGCCGCGCGCTCGCCCTTCAGCGTCGCGGGCCTTGCCGCGCCCGGGGGGCATGGGCGCTACTGCCTGACCTTCGCCCCCCTGCCGGCCGACCTCCCCGGCGGGCCGCTGCCCGGCGGCCCCGGCCTCAGCCGCGCCGCGGAGGAGATGCTGCGCGGCGAGGAGGGCCAGGGCGCCGTCGGCCTGATCGAGTTGCGCGGGGATGGCGGCGGGCTGAACCCGCGCGCCGACCTCGCCGCCCGGATCCAGGAGACGCTCGCCTCGCGCGCCGGCAGCGGCGCCATCGCGGCCGACCTCGGCTCGGGCCGGTTCGGCGTGCTGCCAGGGGAGGGTATGCCCGATCTCGCCGCACTCGCAGGCCATGTGGCGCTGCTGCTCGCCCAGCACGGACTGCCCGGGGAGGTCGGCACGCGCGCCGTCCCGCTCAGTTCGGAGGGGCTGAGCCCGGTCCAGGCCAGCCGCGCGCTGCGCTTCGCCCTCTCGGCCTTCGCCCGCGGCGGGGATGCGGCGCTCGAGAAGGCGGGCTTCTCGGGCGGCCTCGCCGGGTTCGTCGCCAGCGCGGGGGAGCGCGCGGCCGCGCTCCGGCGCACCATCGCCGAACGCCGCTTCCGCCTCGCCTTCCAGCCGATCGTCCTGCTCGCGGACCGCAAGGCGCACCACTACGAGGCGCTGCTCCGGCCCATCGCCACGCCCGGCAATCCCTACGACCAGGCTTCGGAGTTCATCGCCCTCGCCGAGACGGTCGGCCTGTCCGAGACCCTCGACTGGGCGGTGGTCGAGACGGCCTGCGAGGCCGCCCGCGCGGCGGCCGGTGCGCGCATCGCCTGCAACCTCTCGGGCCTGTCGCTGCAATCCCCGCCCTTCCGCGAGCGCCTCGTCGCCATGCTGGAAGCCGCGCCCGACCTCGCCCGCCGCCTGCTGATCGAGATCACCGAGACGGCGGAGATCGAGAACGAGGCCGAGGCCGTGCGCACCGTCGAGGCCCTGCGCGGACTTGGCCTGCCGGTCTGCATCGACGATTTCGGCGCCGGCGCCGCCGCCTTCCGCTACCTGCGCCTGTTCCGCGTGGACTTCGTGAAGGTGGACGGCATCTACGTGAGCAACGCGCCCGAGAGCGAGCGCGACCGCGGCTTCATCGCCGCCATGGTGGACCTCGCCCGCACCGTCGGCGCCGAGGTGGTGGCCGAGCGCATCGAGACCGAGGCCCAGGCCCGGCTGATGCAGGAGCTCGGCGTCACCTTCGGCCAGGGCTACCTGTTCGGCAGGCCTGGCTCCCTGCCCGGGAGCTGAGGTCACCCCCGCTCGCCGCGCTTGCCCTCGGCCGCGGGGCGGCGCAGGAAGCGGACCCATGACGGAGCCCCTGACGCCCCGACTCGCCGTGGTGATCCCCTGCTACAACGAGGCGGCCAATGTCGCCCCGATGGTGGCGAAACTCGACGCCGCGCTCGCGGGCATCGCCTGGGAAGCGATCTTCGTGGACGACAACAGCCCGGACGGCACGGCCGAGCGGGCCAAGGCCATCGCCGCGACCGATCCACGCATCCGCTGCATCCGCCGGATCGGGCGGCGCGGCCTCGCCTCGGCCTGTGTCGAGGGCATGCTCTCCACGGCCGCACCCTATGTCGCGGTCATCGACGGCGACCTCCAGCACGACGAGACGATCCTGCCGCGCATGCTCGCGGCGCTGGAAAGCGGCGAGGCCGAGATCGCGATCGGCAGCCGCAATGTCGAGGGCGGCACGAAGGGGGAGGGGCTCTCGCCGATCCGGCGCATGGTTTCCGACGGCGGGGCGGCGCTCGCCAATGCCGTGCTGCCGGTCCGCGTCGCGGACCCGATGAGCGGCTTCTTCGCCATGCCGCGCGCCCTGTTCGACAGCATCGCGCCGAACCTGACCGCCACCGGCTTCAAGATCCTGCTCGACATCCTTCTCTCGGCCGGGCGGCCGCTGCGCGTGGCCGAGATCCCCTACACCTTCCGCAGCCGCGAGGCCGGCGAGAGCAAGCTCGACGCCACCGTGCTGCTCGAATTCGCCGGCCTGCTCGCGGACAAGGCGCTGGGCGGGATGGTGCCGCTGCGCTTCCTCGCCTTCGCGCTGGTCGGCGGCGTCGGCGTTCTCGTCCATCTCGCCGCGCTCGGCCTGCTGCACGGGCTCGGCCCGCTCGGCTTCGACGCGGCGCAATGGTCGGCGACCTTCGTCGCCATGACGGCGAACTTCCTGCTCAACAACCGCATCACCTATCGCGACCGGCGGCTGCGCGGCCCGGCGCTGCTGCGCGGGCTGGTGCTGTTCTACCTGGTCTGCGGCATCGGGGCGGTGGCCAATGTCGGCATAGCCGGGCTGCTGCTGCGCGATGGGGTCGTCTCCTGGGGGCTCGCGGGCACGGCCGGGGCGCTGCTGACGGTGGTGTGGAACTACGCCGTCTCCTCGACACTGGTCTGGCGGCCGCGGTGAGGCTCTGGCTCGCGGCGCTGCTGGCGCTGACGGCGCTGCGCCTGGTTCTGGCCGCGATCCTGCCGCTCGCGCCGGACGAGGCCTACTACTGGCTGTGGTCGCGCAGCCTCCAGCCCGGCTACCTCGACCACCCGCCGATGGTGGCGCTGTTCATCCGCGCGGGAACGCTGATCGCGGGCGAGACGCCGCTCGGGGTGCGGCTGCTGGGGCCGCTCTCGCTCGCCCTCGGCTCGGTGCTGCTGGCGCGCGCGACCGACATTCTGTTCCCCGGGCGCGGCGCCGGCCCCTGGGCGGCGGCGCTGCTCAACGCCACGCTGCTGGCCGGCGTCGGCGCTGTCGCCATGACGCCGGACACGTCCCTGCTGTTCTTCTGGACCGTCGCGATCTGGGCGCTCGCCCGCCTGCAGCGCAGCGGCGAGGGGCGGTGGTGGCTCGCCGTCGGCGCGGCGGCCGGGCTGGCGCTGCTCAGCAAATATACCGCCCTGCTGCTCGGCCTCGGCATCCTGGCCTGGCTGCTGCTGCACGCGCAGGGGCGGCGCTGGCTGACCCGCTGGGAGCCCTGGGCGGGCGGCACGATCGCGCTCGCCCTCTTCGCGCCGGTGCTCGCCTGGAATGCCGCGCATGGCTGGGCCTCCTTCGCCAAGCAGGGCGGGCGTGCCGGCGGCGGCGATGCGGCCGATGCGCTGCGCTTCCTTGGCGAACTGCTCGGGGGGCAGGTCGGCCTCGCCACCCCGCTGGTCTTCCTGCTCTGCGTTGCCGGCGCGGCGGCCGCGGCACGGCACGCCTGGCGGATGCGGGATGCGGAAGCGCTGCTGATCGCCGCGCTCACCCTGCCCGGCGCGGCGCTGTTCCTCTGGCAGGCGACCGGCAGCCGCGTGCAGGGGAACTGGCCGGCGATCCTCTATCCGGCGGCGGCGATCGGGGCGGCGGCGCTGCTCACCGCGCCGGGCTGGCGGCGCCTGCGCGTGCCGGCGCTGTTGCTCGGCTTCGCGATGACCGGCTTCGTCTATCTGCAGGCGACGGCGGCGCCGCTCGCGCTCGCCCGCCGGCACGACCCGACGCTCGCGCGTCTCGGCGGCTGGCCGGCTTTCGTGGTCGCGGCCGAGGAATCCGCCCGGCGCGAGGAGGCCGGCTTCGTGGCGGCCGAGGAATACGGCCTCGCCGCCATCCTGGCCTTCAGCCTGCCGCCGGGGCGGATGGTGGTGGCGATGGACCCGCGCTGGGCCTATTTCCGCCTCGCCCCGCCGCCCATCGGTGCGAGCGGCCTGCTGATCCGCAGCGAGAGGCGCGGCGAGGGCCCGCCCCTGTGGCCGGGCGCCGAGGCCCTGGGGGGTGCGGAGGGCAGGCTCGTCCGCAGCCGCGGCGGCATCGAGGCCGAAGCCTACCGGCTGTTCCGCGTGCGGACGGCGCCCGGCCAGCCCCCCGCCGCGGTGCTGCCGCGCCCGTGACGGCCGGTCCCGCTTGACCCCGGCGCGCGGCGCCCGATCTGCACCGGATACCGGAGGAGAGACGATGCCGATCCGCATTCCGCGCGGCTGGGAGATCCCGGAGAGCCGCGTCACGCCCGAAGCGCTGGTTCTCGGCCGACGGCGCGGCTTGGCCCTCGGCGCGGGGCTTCTGGCCGCGCCCGCCACGGCGCTCGCCCAGGGCGCGCCCCCGGCCCTGCCGCCGGCGATGCGCAACACGCGCTACGCGCCCGGCCGCGACATAACCGATGAGCGAGAGGCGACAAGCTTCAACAACTTCTACGAGTTCGGCAGTCACAAGACGATCAGCCGCGCCGCCCAGCGCCTGCCGCAGCGGCCCTGGACCGTGAAGGTCGAGGGCATGGTCGAGTCCCCGCGCGAGTTCGGCATCGAGGACCTGCTCCGCTTCATGCCGCTCGAGGAGCGGGTCTATCGCCTGCGCTGCGTGGAGGCCTGGTCCATGGTGGTCCCCTGGACCGGGTTCCCGCTCTCCGCGCTGCTCGATGCCGTCCGGCCGCTCGGCTCGGCCCGGTATGTGGTGTTCGAGACCGCCGCCATCCCGGCCGTGATGCCCGGCCTGCGCCAGTCCTGGTATCCCTGGCCCTATATCGAGGGCTGCACCATCGAGGAGGCCGCCAACGAGCTTTCCTTCATGGTGGTCGGCGCCTATGGCAAGCCGCTGCCGCCGCAGAATGGCGGCCCCATCCGCTTCCACCAGCCCTGGAAATACGGCTTCAAGGCCGGCAAGAGCATCGTCCGCATCACCCTGACCGACCGCCGGCCCGTCTCCTTCTGGGAGAGGGTCCAGCCCCAGGAATATGGTTTCTGGGCCAATGTGAACCCCGAAGTGCCCCATCCGCGCTGGAGCCAGGCGAGCGAGCGCGTGCTCGGCACCAATGCGCGGGTTCCGACCCAGATCTTCAACGGCTACGGCGAATTCGTCGCGGCCCTTTACACCGGGCTGCGGAACGAGCGACTTTGGGCATGACATGGTTCTGAAGACCATCGCCCTCGTGCTCTATTCGGCGGCGCTGCTCATCGCGCTGGCCTTCGGCTATGGCTGGTCGTTCGGCGCCATGCTGTTCAACATCAACCCCGGCGCGCTGAACAGTTTCCAGGCCGGGGTGCAGCGCAACCTCTCGCCCGCGCTGTGGGATTCGATCTTCGTGCCGCTGCTCCAGCTCCCGGCCTGGGTCATCCCCGTGGCGCTCGGCACGCTCTTCGTCCTCATCAGCGCCCTGCGGCCCGGCAAGGGCTGAACCGCGTGCCGCCGGCCCGGCTTCTGCTGGTCGAGGACACGCTGTCGCTCGCCACCCTCTATCGCGAGTTCCTGCGCGGGGAGGGGCATGCCATCCGCCATGCGCCGAACCTCGCCGAGGCCCGCCGGGCGCTCGCGGAGGCCACGCCCGACGCCGTGCTGCTCGACCTGCGCCTGCCCGACGGCGATGGGCTCGACCTGCTGGCGGAGATCCGGCGCGGCGCGAATCCGCCGCCCGTGGTGGTCATGACCGCGCATGGCTCGGTCGGCAACGCGGTGGCCGCCATGCGCGCGGGTGCGGCGGATTTCCTGGTCAAGCCCTTCCCGGCCGAGCGCCTGGTCGTCACCCTGGCCAATGTCCTCGAACGCGCGGCCCTGCGGCGCGAGGTGGAGACGCTGGCCGCCGGCGCCCCCCGCGCGGGCTTCGCCGGATTCATCGGCGCCGCCCCGGCCATGCAGGCCGTCTATCGCATCATCGAGAACGCCGCCGCCTCCCGCGCGACCGTGTTCGTGACGGGCGAGAGCGGCACCGGCAAGGAACTGGCGGCCGAGGCGGTGCATGCCCTCTCGCCCCGGCGCGAGGGGCCCTTCGTCCCGCTCAACTGCGCCGCCATCCCGAAGGACCTGATCGAGAGCGAGATCTTCGGCCATGTCCGCGGCGCCTTCACCGGGGCGGTGTCCGACCGGCCCGGCGCGGCCCGCGCGGCCGATGGCGGCACGCTCTTCCTCGACGAGATCTGCGAGATGGATCTCGCGCTGCAGGGCAAGCTGCTGCGCTTCATCCAGACCGGCAGTTTCGTCCCGGTCGGGGCCACGCGCCCCGTCTCCACCGATGTGCGCTTCGTCTGCGCCACCAACCGCGACCCGCTGGCCGAGGTGAAGGCCGGGCGGTTCCGCGAGGATCTCTACTACCGCCTGCACGTGGTGCCGGTGGCGCTGCCGCCGCTGCGCGAGCGCGGGGAGGATGTCGTGCTGCTGGCCGAAGCCTTCCTTGCCCGCAGCGCCGCCGAGGAGGGCAAGCGCTTCCTCCGCTTCGCGCCGGATGCGCTCGCGCTGCTGCGCGCCCATCGCTGGCCGGGCAATGTGCGCGAACTCGAGAACGCGATCCGCACCGCCGTCGTGCTGCATGACGGGGAGGCGCTGACGGCGGCGATGCTGCCGGTCAGCGTGCATGGCGGCGCTGCCGAGGGCGCCGCGCCCGCGCCGCCCGCGCGCCCGGCCGACCCCGCGCGGCGCATCCGCCCTCTTGCGGAGGTCGAGCGCGACGCGATCGAGGAGGCGATCCGCCTGTGCGGCGGGAACATCCCCAAGGCCGCCGCCTTCCTCGGCGTCAGCCCCTCGACGCTCTACCGCAAGCGGGAGGCCTGGGCGCGGCGCGGATAGGCCGCGCTATTCGATCCGCGCGCCGGAGAGTTCCACCATGCGCTGCCAGCGCGGCACCTCGCCGCGAATCATGCGCGCGGCCGCCTCGGGGCTTTCGCTCAGGACGATGCCGTAGCCGAGGGGGCGCAGACGCTCGATGAACTCGCGCTGCTGGCTCACGGTGCGCACGGCCTCGAAGATCCGCTGCACCACCGGGGCGGGCGTGCCGCCGGCGGTGCTGAGCACATTCCAGTTGATCAGCTCGTGCTGGGCGAGGCCGAGATCGGCGAAGGACTTCATGCCCGGCACCTGCGGCAGCAGCGGGATGGGATCGCCCGAGGAGACCGCGAAGGCCTTGAAGCGCCCCGCCTCCACATGCGGCATCAGCGCCGGCATCACGTCGAACATCATGTCGATGGTGCCGGCGAGGAGGTCGTTGATGGCCGGCCCGCCGCCGCGATAGGGCACGTGCAGGATCCTCGCCTCGGCGAAGCGGTTGATCGCCGCGATGTTCAGATGCGACGAGGTGCCGGTGCCGGAGGAGCCCATGCGGAGCTGCTCGGGATTGGCGCGGGACCACTGGATCAGCGAGCGGAAATCGGTCCAGCCCCGGGCCTGCGCGGTCTGCGCGTTCACCACGCAGAGCAGCACGCCGTCGGTCAATTGCGTCACCGGCGTCAGGTCGCGCAGGGGGTCGAAGGGCATGCGCGCATGCATGAAGGGCATGGCGCAATAGGTGGTCGCGCTGACGAGGCCGATCACCGTGCCGTCCCGATCGCCCTTGGCGATGGCGTCGGCGCCGATCAGACCGCCGGCGCCGGCGCGGTTCTCCACCACCACGGTCTGGCCGAGGACCGGGCCCAGCCGGTCCGCGAGCAGGCGCGAGGTGATGTCCACCGCGCCGCCGGGCGGGAAGGGGACGATGACCCGCACCGTCCGCCCGCCGGCGAGCGGCTGCGCGACCACCGGCGCGGCGAGAAGGGCTGCGGCGCCGCCCATCAGGGCGCGGCGGGCGAGCGGGAGAGGGCGGCTCATGCGGGGCGCTCCGGCAGGAAAGGGAAGGGCGCGGCCAGCCTGCCCCATCACGCGGCGCGGATCAAAGGTGGCGCGCGCTCAGCCGCGCCCGAGCGCCAGCCGCGCGGCCGAGATCGCGTGATGGGTCTGCGGCGTGAGGTCGAAGCGCGCGAGGTCCGCCGGCGCGGCCCAGGCGACCTCGCTCACGTCGTCGCCGGCCTGCGCCTCGCCGGCCAGCCACTCCGCAGCGTAGTCGATGATCGTGTAGTGATAGAGGGCGCGCCCCGCCTCATCGCGCGAGATCGCGTCCACCACCGTCGCCAGCACCATCGGTCCGACCTCGACGCCCGCCTCCTCGCGCAGTTCGCGCCGCGCCGCCTCTTCCGCCGCCTCGCCGAGATGCTGAGCGCCGCCGGGCAGCGACCATTGGCCGAGCCTCGGCGGCTTCCCGCGGCGGACCAGCAGCACGCGCTCCTCGCGGAAGACGATGCAGCCGATGCCGACCCAGGGCCGGTCCGGATATTCCCGGCCGCTCACTGCGGGCGCGGGGCTTCGCCCTGGGCGCCCTCGGCAGCGGCGGGCGCGGGCGGTTCCGCCCCTGCGGGCGGCTCGGCGTGCGTCTCCTCCGCCGGCTGCTCCTCCTGCCGGCGCAGGTCGGCGAGCAGCGGCGCGAAGGCCTTCTCCTTCCACTGCCCCACCTGATAGGCCCAGCCGCGCCAGCGCGCGTTCAGCCGCGCCGCCTCGTCGTCGCCCTCGGCGGCGAGGGTGATCCAGACCGCCTCGCCGTCCTTGCGCGGGCGCACCAGGATGGCGAGGTTGTCGGTCAGTTCGAAGCGCGTCTCGCCCAGCGCCTCGCCGGGGATCTCCGCCTCCGGCCTGACATCGAGGAAGGTCAGAAACTCGAAGGCGCGGCCGATCTCGTCGAGCGCCGTCTCCTCGGCCGGCGGCGCATCGGCCGGCTCGGTCAGGCCGAAGCGGCCATCGGGGTCGCCGCTGCGCGTGACGACGAGCGGCGCCTCCCCCGTGCGCGCCACCGCCACCCGGCGCACGCGGTCGCGCGGGATGTTCGCGATGTCGCGGTCGAGCCAGAGCTGCGCGTCGGTGTCCACCGGCACCCGCCCCTCGGCGAGCCATGCCTGGTTCTCGTTCGGGCGGCGCACGAAGGCGCTCTCCGGCACGTTGCCCTGCGTCCGTACGCGCCGCCGGCCGATCACCAGTTCGGCGATCACGCCGCCCTGCGCGTCGAGCACGCGCAGCAGCGTCGAGGTCGCTCCCTCCCGCGCGGGATCCTCGAGGCCGAGCCGGTCGAGCATCTCCGGATTGGCGGTGCGCGGCTCCGTCAGGCGCAGCTCCGTCAGGCCGGTGAGCAGTTCGCGGACCCGTTCCTGCCTGACCGGATAGCCGCCCTTCGCCGGCAGCACCCAGGTCTCGCCGCGACGCTCGACCGCAAGGCTCGCGTCGTGGCGCGTGGCCTCGATCCGCGCCGCGCCCTGCAGCCGCTGCGCCAAGCCCGGAAAGGCGAGGGCCGCGCCGGCCGGGGAGGGTGGCGCCTGCTCGGCCGGGCTCAGCAGCAGCGCGCCGCCGAGCACAACCGCCGCCGCGCCACCGAGGAGAAGAAGCGTCCTGCGCTGCATCGCCGCCTCCTCAGGCCCGCGCCGCCGCGCGGCGCCGCGCCCGCGCGATGCCGAGGCCGAGCGCGAACACCGTCAGCAGCAGCGGCACGGCGGCGATGTTGATCACCCGCAGCCAGGTCTCCAGTCCCTCGATGTCGCGCCGCAGCTCGAGCTGCACGGCGCGGAGCTGCTGGCGCGTCTGCAGGATCTGCGCGCGCGCGGCGTCGATCTCCGCGCGCTGCTCGGGCGTGATGACGGCGCTGCCCTGGCCGCGCTCCCCGCCCTGGCCCTGGCGCAGCTCGCGCAGGCGGCGCTCGGTCTGCTCGAGGGTCGCCTGCAGGTCGCGCTCGGTCTGGCGGAAGCGCGCATCGGCGTCGCGGCGGATGTCTTCGACGACGGTGAAGGGGCGCAGCGATTCGCCGCGCGAGCGCAGCGAGATCAGCGCATCGCCACCCGAGAAGGTGTCCACGAGGTTCGCCACCAGCGCGCCATTGTCGCTGACCGGCGTCATGACCTGCTGGCCGAAGAAGTCCTGCACGCGGACCCAGTAGCGGTCCTCGAGGATGTCGGCATCCGCGACGACGACGAAATTGGCCGGGCCCTCGCTGCGCGCGCGATGCGGCGGGAAATCGGCCGGGCGCTCCGCCCCCTCGGGCGGCGGCGGCGGGCCGTCGGGGAAGGCCGAGGCGAGTTCCCCGCGCACCCGCGCGGCGATGGTCCGGCGCAGGTTGTCCGGGCGGAACTCGGCGAGGATGCGCGCCGGGTTCGGATTGTCGCGCACATGCTCGACGCTCGCGGTCATGCTGCGTTCGCTCGAGCGCAGCAGCGGCACGAACTCGATGGTGGCGCCGTCCCGCGGCCGTACCCAGCCGGCGGAGGCGACCGTCACCTGGTTGAGCTGCGCGGTCGCGACCTCGGTCTGGCTGATGGAATCGCCCTGCAGGTTGAACCAGGCGACGTAGTCCACCGCCTGCACGCGGTCGGTCGGGTTGGCGCGCACGCGCCAGGCGCCGCGCAGGTCGAGCACGACGCCGTTCTCGGGCACCTCGACGCCCCAGGCGTTGAGCAGGCGGTCGAGGTTCGAGGCGGTCTGCCGCGTGGGCTGCCCGCCGGGCCCGGGGCGCGACGCCTGGCCCTCGGAATGCGGGTCCACGAAGACGATCAGCTTGCCCCCGCGCATCACGAACTGGTCGATGGCGTAGAGCGTGGCGTCCGGCAGGTCCTGCGGATGGACCACCAGCAGCACCTGCACGTCATCCCCGATGCGCTGCGCATCCAGCGCCACGTCCTGGACGGTGAAGAACTGCCGCAGCGTCTGCATCACCGCATAGGGCTGGGCCATCGGGCTGCCGCGCATCATCATCATCATGCGCGGGTCGCCGTTGACCGGCAGGGTGGACATCACGCCGACGACAGGCCGCCGCGGATTGGACAACTCATAGACCAGCCGCGTGAGATCGAACTCCAGGAAGCGCTCGCGCTCGGGCTGGAAGAAGGGGATGGTGCGCTCGTCGTCGAGCAGGTTCACGCCGGCGAGGCCGAAATAGATCTGCTCCCCCGACTGGTCCACCGGCACGCCCTGCAGGCCGAAGGCGAGGGCGCGGTCCTCGGTCTCGCTGAAGGGCTCGGGGTCGAAGACCTCGAGGCGCACCTTCCCACCCGAGACGGCGACATATTCCTCGAGCATGGCGCGCACGCGCTCGGCATAGGCGCCGTAGGCAGGCACCGCGGCGCCCAGGCGGCGCGAATAGAACAGCCGCAGCGTCACCGGATCCTGCAGGTTCTGCAGGACCGAGCGGGTGCCCTCGGAGAGCGTGTAGAGGCGCTGCTCGGTCAGGTCCATCCGCGCGCGCGGCGCGAGGCGGTCCACCAGCATGTTGACGCCGACCGCCAGCACGGCGGCCGCGACAAGGCCGAGCGCGGAGGACCAGATCCGCCGCGTGCCGGGGCGGGGGGAGGGGGTGCCGCTCATCGCTCAGTCCGCCTTCCGGTGGTCGATCACTACCGCATTCGCGAAGAGGAAGAAGCCCATGAAGGAGGCGAAGAACACCACGTCCCGAAGCGCGATCACCCCGCGGGTGAAGTTGTTGAAGCGCTCGGTGACGGACAGCCCGCGCGCGACCTCGGCCAGCATCGGGATGCGCTTCGAGAGGAACTCGGTCACCACCGGCGAGCCGGCGGCGGCGAAGACGAAGCACACCGCGACCGCGAGGACGAAGGCGATGACCTGGTTCTTGGTCATGGCCGACATCGCGGCACCCACCGAGAGATAGGCGCCCGCGACCAGCAGGCAGCCGGCATAGCCCGCGAGGATCACGCCATTGTCCGGCTTGCCGAGGAAGTTCACCGTCAGCACCAGCGGGAAAGTGAGCGCCAGCGCGATGGCGCAGAAGGCCCAGGCGGCGAGGAACTTGCCCACCACCGCCTGCCACTGCGGCAGCGGCAGCGTCAGCAGCAGCTCGATCGTGCCGAGCCGGCGCTCCTCGGCCCAGAGCCGCATCGTCAGCGCCGGCACCAGGAACAGGAACAGCCAGGGCACGAAGGTGAAGAACGGCCCGAGATCGGCCTGCCCGCGCTGGAAGAAGCCGCCGATGGTGAAGGTGAGCGCGCCGGCCATCATCAGGAAGATGACGATGAACACATAGGCGACGGGGGTGGCGAAATAGCCCGCGAGTTCGCGGCGGGCGACGGTCAGCGCGGCCATCACGCGGCCTCCCGCGCCATGGTCAGGTCCCGGAAGACCTGCTCGAGCGTCCTGCCCGGCGCCTCGAGTGCGGCCGGCGTGGAATCCGCCAGCACCCTGCCGCGCGCGATGATGATCGCCCGCGTGCAGACCGCGCCCACCTCCTCGAGGATGTGGGTCGAGATCACGATGGCCTTCTCCGGCGCCATGCGGCGGATCAGCTCGCGCACCTCGTGCTTCTGGTTGGGATCGAGGCCGTCCGTCGGCTCATCCAGCACCAGCACCGGCGGGTCGTGCAGCAGCGCCTGGGCGAGGCCGACACGGCGCTTGAAGCCCTTGGACAGCGTCTCGATCGGCTGCAGGCGCACGCCTTCGAGCTGCGTCAGCCCCATCGCATGCGCCACGCGGTCGGCGGCCTCCGCGCCGCGATAGCCGCGGATGCGCGCGACGAAGCCGAGGAAGGCGGTGACCGTCATCTCCGGGTAGGTCGGCGCGCCTTCGGGCAGGTAGCCGAGGCTGCGCTTGGCCGCCACCGGATCTTCCACCACGTCCTTGCCGCAGATGCGGGCCGTGCCGGCGGAAGGCGTGACGAATCCCGCGAGCATCTTCATGGTGGTGGACTTGCCGGCGCCATTGGGGCCGAGGAAGCCGACGACCTCCCCGCGATCCACCGTGAAGGACACGTCGTCCACGGCGGTGAAGGCGCCGAAGCGCTTGCTCAGGCGCTCGATCTCGATCAACGCGGCCAAGGCCGGTCTCCCCTGTGGTTCACCGTTCCGGACAGAAGCCTCGTCGGGCGGGGGGCGATTTGACCCGCCCCGGCCCCGGATGCAACCCCCCGGGGCTCCTGCTAGCCCGCGTCGAGCGGCGCCATGCTGATGTCGTGGCCGAACAGCGCGAGCAGCAGCCGCGCCGCCCGCCCGCGCGGGCCGGACAGGCCGGGATCCTTTCCCAGCAGCAGTTCCGCGTCGCGATGCGCGATGTCCACGAGGCGCGCATACTCCTCCGGGTCCTCGCGCGGGTCGAGCAGGCGCGCCCCGGGCAGCCCGGCCTGGCGGGCGCCGAGCGCATCGCCGCCGCCGCGGGCGCGCAGATCCTCCTCGGCGATCACGAAGCCGTCCTCGGAATCGCGCAGGACCATGAGGCGGCGCTTCTCGCCCTCGGTCAGGCCCGGGGAGTGGACCAGCAGGCAGGAGGAGGGCCGCGAGCCGCGCCCGACGCGCCCGCGCAACTGGTGCAGCGCCGCGAGGCCGAAGCGCTCGGCCTGCTCGATCAGCATGATGGTGGCCTCGGGCACGTCCACGCCCACCTCGATCACCGTGGTCGCGACCAGGATGCGCGTGCGCCCGGCGGCGAAATCGGCCAGCGCCGCCTCGCGCACCGCGATGTCCTGCAGCCCGTGGGCGAGTCCCACCTGGCCGGGAAAGCGCGCCGCCAGCTCGGCGAAGCGGTCCTCCGCGGCCACCGAATCGTCGCGCTCGGAGCCCGAGATGGCGCGCACCACCCAATAGGCACGCTCGTCCCGCCCGATCGCCTCGCCGAGCCGGGCCACGATCTCGGGCAGCCGGTCCTGGCTGACGACGCGCGTGGTGATGGGCTGCCGCCCGGGCGGCTTCCCGGCGAGGCGGCTGACCGCCATCTCCCCCCATTGCGTCAGCAGCAGGGTGCGCGGGATGGGTGTCGCGGTCATCACCAGCATGTCCACCGCCTCGCCCTTCTCGGCCAGCATCAGCCGCTGCGCCACGCCGAAGCGATGCTGCTCGTCCACCACGGCGAGCGCGAGGTCGCGGAAGGCCACACCCTCCTGGAACAGCGCATGGGTGCCGACGACCAGCGGAATGGAGCCGTCCGCGAGGCCCTCCAGCACGCGCCGGCGCGCCTTGCCCTTCACGCTGCCCGTCAGCAGCGCCACCGGAACGCCCGCCGCGCCGCAGAGACGCTCGAAACCGCGCAGATGCTGACGCGCGAGCAGTTCCGTCGGCGCCATCAGCGCCGCCTGGGCGCCGGCCTCGGCGACGCGGAGCATCGCCATCAGCGCCACCAGCGTCTTGCCCGAGCCGACATCGCCCTGCAGCAGCCGCAGCATCCGACGCGGCGCCGCGAGGTCGGCGTCTATCTCGGCGATCGCGAGGCGCTGCGCCTCGGTCGGCGGGAAGCCGAAAGCGTCAAGGGCGCGCGCGCGCAGCGCGCCGTGGCCGACAAGCGCGCGCCCGGGCCTTTCACGCGAGCGCCGCCGCACCAGGCCGAGCGCCACCTGCCCCGAGAGCAGCTCGTCATAGGCGAGCCGCCGCCGCGGCGCCTCGCCGGGCTCCGCCTCCGGGGCCTGGATGGCGCGGATGGCGGCAGCGAAGCCGGGCCATCCCTCCCGCCGCAGCAGCGGGGCGTCGTTCCATTCCGGCAGCTCGGGCAGCAGCGCCAGGGCCGCGGCCATGGCGCGCGTGACCTGCGGCAGGGTGAGCGCCCCGCTCAGCGGCCAGACCGGCTGGATCGCGGGAATGCCGTCCGGCCGCACGGAGACCTGCGGGTTCACGATCACCCACTCGTCCTGCTCGGCCTTCAGCGTGCCGGCGAACCAGCGCGTCGCGCCGGCGGGCAGGGCCTTCTCCGCCCAGGCCTTCTGCCAGTTCATCATGTAGGCGGTGAGCGGCTCGCCCCCCGCCTCGCAGCGCACGCGCACATAGGGGCGGCCCTGCGCCGAGCGCCCGGCCTTGTGCGTGCCGATGGTGACCGCGATCAGCACCTCGGCCTCCGGCGGCGCCTCGGAGGGGCGGGTGACGCGGCGGCGGACCATGTAGCGCTCAGGCAGGTGCAGCAGCAGGTCGAGCACCCGCGGCCCGCCCGCGGCCCGGGCGATCAGCTGCGCCTCGTTCTCCCGCACGCCCTTGAGCCCGGCGAGCGGGCCCATCAGCGGCGCCAGCGCATCGGCACCCTGCGTCTGGCGCGTATCCGGCCGGGCTGACACGATTCCCATCGGCCTCTATATGCCAGCCGCAGCCGACATGTCAGACACCCCCGACCTCGATCCGCGCCGCCGTCGCCTCGTCTTCCGGGCGCTGCACCGCGGCACCAAGGAAGCCGACCTGATGATCGGCGGCTTCGTCTCCCGCCACATCGCCACCTTCTCCGATGCCGACCTCGAGGCCATCGAGGCCATCCTCGAACACTGGGACGTGGACCTCGCCGACTGGCTTTCCGGCCGCCGTCCCATCCCGCCCGAGGCCGACAGCCCGATGCTGCGCCGCATGGCCGCCGAATGCGGCCGGATGGGCGCGGGTGTGCCGCCGGGGGCGGAGCGGTGAGGGCCGTCCAGGTCCACGGCGCCCCCGAAGGCTTCGACGCCCTCCTCCTGTGCCGCCGCCGGGCGGAGACCGATGCGCCGGTCGTTCATGTCTGCCGCGACGACGCGCGCATGGCCCGCATGGCCGAGGCGATCGGCTTCTTCGCCCCCGAGGTCGAGGTGCTGCGCTTCCCGGCCTGGGACTGCCTGCCCTATGACCGCGTCTCCCCCAACCCGGAGATCGTCGCCGAGCGCGTCGCGACGCTCACGCGGCTGCTGGAGAAGCCCACCCGCCCGCGCATCCTGCTGACGACGGTCAACGCCCTGGCGCAGAAGGTGCCGCCGCCCGCGACCTTCGAGGGCGCCACCATGGCGTTGCGGAAGGGCGGCCGGGTGCGGCCCGAGGCCCTGACCGCCTTCCTGGAAGCCAATGGCTACCACCGCACGGGCACGGTGATGGAACACGGCGAATACGCCGTGCGCGGCGGCATCATCGACCTCTACCCGGCGGGCGAGCCCGATCCGGTGCGCCTCGACCTCTTCGGCGACGAGATCGAGGACATGCGCCGCTTCGACACCGCGACACAGCGCAGCGGCAAGATCGTGCCCGAGTTGCGCCTGCGCCCGGTCGGCGAGGTCTTCCTCGACGAGGAGTCGCGCGCGCGCTTCCGCACCGCCTATCGCGACCTGTTCGGCGCGGCGGCGGCGGAGGACCCGCTCTATGTCTCGATCAGCGCCGGGCGGAAGCACCCGGGCATGGAGCACTGGGCCGGGCTGTTCCACGAAAGCATGGCGACATTGCTCGACTATGCGCCGGGCGCCTCGGTCAGCCTCGACCACCAGGCGGATGATGTCGCCACCGCGCGCTTCGAGATGGTGGCCGACCACTACCAGGCCCGCCGCGTGCCGGTGCGCGTGAACGAGGGCGAGGTGCCCTACCGCCCGGCGCCGCCCGCGACGCTGCACCTAGACCGCCGGGCCTGGGACGAGATGCTTTCCGCCGGCCCGGTGCTGCAGTTCAACCCCTTCGCGAAGCCCGAGGGGACGGAGGGCATCGAGGCCGGCGGCCGCCCCGGCCCGCTGCTGACGGAAGCCCGAACGGCGGGGGAGAACGTCTTCGCCGCCTATGCCGGCCTCGCCGCCGCGCAGGTGAAGGCCGGGCGACGGCCGCTGCTCGCGGCCTGGACCAAGGGCTCGCGCGAGCGGCTGGCGAACCTGCTGCGCGAGAACGGCGTCGCCGCCGCCCCCGCCGAGGACTGGAGGGCCGCGCGGGCGCTGCCCGAGGGCGTCGTCGCCCTGGTGGTGATGGGCCTCGAACGCGGCTTCGTGGCCGAGGGCATCTGCGTCACGGCCGAGCAGGACATCCTCGGCGAGCGCATCGCCCGCCCGCCGCGGCGTCGCCGGCGCGCCGACCAGTTCATCGCGGATGCCACCGAGATCGCGGAGGGCGATCTGGTCGTCCACCAGGACCACGGCATCGGGCGCTACGAGGGCCTGGTCACCATCGAGGTGAACGGCGCCCCCCATGACTGCCTGAAACTGACCTATGACGGCGGCGACCGGCTCTTCGTGCCGGTCGAGAACATCGAGATCCTCTCGCGCTTCGGCACCGAGACGGCGGGCGTCGCGCTCGACAAGCTCGGCGGCGTCTCCTGGCAGAACCGCAAGGCCCGGGCGAAGTCGCGCATCCGCGACATGGCGGGGGAACTGATCCGCACCGCGGCGCTGCGCCGGATGAAGGAAGGCGTGCTCGCCACCCCGCCCGAGGGGCTCTGGGACGAGTTCTGCGCCCGCTTCCCCTTCGCCGAGACCGAGGACCAGCATCGTGCCATCGCCGACGTGCTGGAGGATCTCTCGGCCGGCCGGCCGATGGATCGCCTCGTCTGCGGCGATGTCGGCTTCGGCAAGACCGAGGTGGCGCTGCGCGCGGCCTTCGTGGTGGCGATGTCGGGCGCGCAGGTGGCGGTGGTGGTGCCGACCACGCTGCTCGCCCGCCAGCACAGCCGGATCTTCGCCGCGCGCTTCCAGGGCTTCCCCGTGAAGGTGGCGCAACTGTCCCGCATGGTGACGGCCAAGGAAGCCGCGCAGGTGCGCGAGGGGCTGAAGTCCGGCGCGATCAACATCGTCATCGGCACCCATGCCCTGCTGGCCAAGGGCGTGGAGTTCGACAACCTCGGCCTCGTGATCGTGGACGAGGAGCAGCATTTCGGCGTCAAGCACAAGGAGGCGCTGAAGGCGCTCAAGGCCGACGTGCATGTGCTGACCCTGACGGCCACGCCGATCCCGCGCACGCTGCAACTGGCGCTGACCGGCGTGCGGGAGATGAGCGTCATCGCGACCCCGCCGGTCGATCGCCTCGCGGTGCGGACCTTCATCATGCCCTGGGACCCTGTGGTGCTGCGCGAGGCGATCCAGCGCGAGCGCTTCCGCGGCGGGCAGGTCTTCTGCGTGGTGCCGCGCATCGAGGACATGGCGAAGGTCGCCGAGCGGCTGGCCGAGATCGTGCCCGAGGCGCGCGTGGTGCAGGCCCATGGCCGCATGAGCCCGACCGAACTCGAGCGGGTGATGACCGAGTTCGGCGACGGCAAGCACGACGTGCTGCTGTCCACGAACATCGTCGAATCCGGCCTCGACATGCCGGCGGTGAACACGTTGATCATCCACCGCGCGGACATGTTCGGCCTCGCGCAGCTCTACCAGCTCCGCGGCCGCGTGGGCCGCGGCAAGCTGCGCGGCTATGCCTACCTGACCTGGCCGCAATCGCACCGTCTTTCCGCCGCGGCGGAGAAGCGGCTGGAGGTGATGCAGACGCTCGACAACCTCGGCGCCGGCTTCACGCTCGCGAGCCACGACCTCGACATCCGCGGCGCGGGCAACCTGCTGGGCGAGGAGCAGTCGGGCCAGATCCGCGAGGTCGGCATCGAACTCTACCAGCAGATGCTCGAGGAGGCAGTGGCCGACATCAGGGCGGGGCAGGGCAAGGGCGAGGCGGAATCCGAGCGCGACTGGACGCCGCAGATCAATCTCGGCCTGCCGGTGCTGATCCCGGAGGACTACGTCGCGGACCTGCCGGTGCGCCTCGGCCTCTATCGCCGCATCGGCGCGCTGGCGACGGATGGCGAGAACGACTCCATGGCCGCCGAGCTCGTGGACCGCTTCGGCCCGCTGCCGCCCGAGGTCGAGAACCTGCTCGCCGTCGTCGCGGTCAAGCGCCTCTGCCGGGAGGCGGGTGTGGAGAAGCTCGACGCCGGGCCCAAGGGCATCGTGCTCTCCTTCCGCGGCAACCGCTTCGCCAATCCCGCCGGGCTCGTGGCCTGGGTCCAGGCGCGCAAGGACCAGGTGAAGCTGCGGCCCGACCACAAGCTCGCCCTGCTGCGGGAGATGGACCTCATGCAGCGTGTCAAGGCGGCGCGGGACCTGCTCGCCTCGCTCGCCAAGGTGGCGCGCCAGGCCCGGGCCGCCTGAACCCGGTTGCCAGCCGGGGCGGCGCGCCCTAAGCGGAACGGAATTCGTCCGAGGTGCCCGGCGCATGACCACCGCCCGCTTCCCGGCGGCCCGCCTGACCGGGCTGATGGCCGCTGCCTTCCTGCTCGTGGCCGGCGGCCCGCCGCCGGAACGGCGGACAGTGCCGCGCGCGCAGGTCGCACCCGCCGCCCAGCCCGCGCCGGTCTCCGAGCCCGCGCCGGTGCCCGGGCCGATGCGGGCCGCCCCGGCGGCGCCCGAGACGGTGCGCGTGCCGGACCTGACGGGCCTCTCGCCCGGGGACCGCGCCCGCGCGCTTGCGGATGCGCGGCGCTGGTCGGCGACGCTCTTCCTCGGCTCCTCGGTCGCGGATGGGAAGCTTCGCGACCTGGTGGTGGCGCCGTGGTCGGGCTCCTGGGGGGACGACACCATCGTCGGCGGCGCCGTCCAGTACCGGGTCGCGCGCTTCTGGCGCTTCTTCATGCTCGATCTCGAGGGCGGCGGGCTCTACCGCATCGGGGACACCGAGGGCGGCGAGTTCTGGGCCGCGGCCTATCTGCGCTACGACGGCTTTCCCTGGACGAACTACCTCTACACCACGATCGGCTTCTCGATGGGGCCGGACTACGTGACGCGCCTGCCGCGCGTGGAGCGCGGCACCGACCTGCGGCCGGAGCCCAACCAGTCGCGCTGGCTGAACTACTTCTCGCCCGAGATCACGGTGGCGCTGCCCGACTACCCGCAATACGAGCTCGCCTTCCGCTACATGCATCGCAGCGGCATCTTCGGCACCTACAACGGCGTCTATGAGGGCGCGAACAGCTTCGTGCTCGGCTTCCGCTACCGGTTCTGAAGGGGGCGGCGCGTTCCGCCGCATCCGGGGGGCGTGCCCGCCCCGCGCGAGCGCGCGGCACAAGCCGCACAAGACGGGCGGTTCGGGAATGGTGGGCGCACGTGGGATCGAACCACGGACCTCCTGCGTGTCAAGCAGGCGCTCATACCACTGAGCTATGCGCCCCCGGGCCCTGACGGGGCCGCCTCTCTAACCGCGGTGCGCGATGCGCGCAAGGCCCCGCGGCGGGATCACGCCTCCACCAGCGCGACGTCGATCAGGCGTTCCAGCACCTCGGGCTCCTGCGCCCCGGCGATGGCATGCCGCCCGCCGATGACGAAGCAGGGCACACCGTTGATGCCGAGCCGGTGGGCGCGGAGGTTCTCAGCATGCACCGCATCCACCTCGGCGCCGCTTTCGAGGAAGCGCCGCACGGCATCGCCGTCGAGGCCGACGCGCGTCGCGAGGCGGACCAGCGTGTCCGCGTGGCCGAGATCCGCCCCATCGGCGAAATGCGCGTGGAACAGCGCATCCACCATCGCCTCCGCCAGCCCCTCGCGCGCCGCGAAGCGCACCAGCCGGTGCGCGTCGAGGCTCGAGGGCATGCGGCGGATGCGGTCGAAGCGGAAGGCCACGCCTTCGGCCGCGCCGAGTTCGGCGATGGTGGCGTGCAGCCGGCGCGCGCGCTCCTCGCCGCCGAACTTCCGCGTCAGGAACTCCTGCCGCGGCAGGCCGGCCGCGGGAATGTCCGGGTTCAGCAGGAAGGGCCGCCAGAGGATGTCGGCCAGCACGTCGGGCCGCGCGCGCAGCGCCCGGCGCAGGCGCCGCGTGCCGAGGTAGCACCAGGGGCAGACGAGATCGAAGACGACCTCGATCTGCAGCCGGGCACGGGGCGGGACGAGAAGGTTCACGGGCACAGCATAGCGCGGAGCGCGCCCGCCGTCCCGCCCCGCGGCCTCAGGGCGCGGTCGCCCGGCGCGGCGGCGGCGCGGGCGCCTCGCCAATCGCCGCCCCGCCCGCCGCCTGCGCGCCGGCCAGGGCCCTCAGCGCGCCCGAGGCGGCTTCCTCGAGCACCGCTTGTTCCGCGCCGTCGCCCACCGCCGCGAGGCCGATGCTGACCCCGAGGCCGCGCCCGTCCATGCGCGGATCGGCCACCTGCTCGCGCACCAGGGCGGAGAGCCGGGCCGCGGTGGCGCGCGCGGCGACGATGTCCTGGCCGGCGAGCAGCGCGCCGGGCACATCCTCGGCCAGCATGCCCGTGGGATCGGCCGGGCCGAGCGCATCGGCGAGCACGCCGGCGAGCCCGCGCAGCGCCGCGCGGCGGGCCTCCTTCCCGTGCGCCGCCTCGAGCGCCGCGGGATCGTCGATCGCGACGGCCAGCATCGTCGCCGGAACGCGCGTCTGCCGGCACAGCGCGAGCGTCGTCGCGGCATGGCGCAGGAAGAGCGGGCGTCGCGCGAGGTCAGTCACGGGATCGAAGGGCGAGGCGAGCGCGGCGCGCTCCGCCGCCAAAACCCGCCGGCGCATCGCCTGCAGCAGCAGCAGCACGAGCACCGGCAGGGCCGCATCGGTGGCGATCCGCAGCCATCCGGTCCAGCCCGCCCCCGGCCGCGCCGCACCGAAGGCGGCGAGGTTGAGCCCCATGCCGAGCAGCATCAGGAGCGCGAGCGCCATGACAAGGCCGACGCGCTCGCGCTCGTCGCGCCAGGCATAGGCGGCGCGCAGCGCGACGCCGAAGGCGATCAGCCCCCCGACGAGGACGAGGCCGCGCAGCGCGTCATGCAGGAAGGCGCTCACACCCGCGCGGCCCGCGGCGCGGCCTGGCGGATGGGGTGGGATTCGAACCCACGAGGGCTTGCGCCCTGGCGGTTTTCAAGACCGCTGCCTTCGACCGCTCGGCCACCCATCCCGGCAGGCTGCGCGCGGCTATTCGCCCGCGAGCCGCGCGGCCATCATCGGCGCGCCGAGGCGCATCATCGCGTGCACATCGGCCGCCTTGTCGAGGTTGAGCACGGCATCGGCAAGCTGCTTCGCCCGCTCGGCGCCGAGCACCGCATCGGCGAGGCCATGGAACTTCGCCCGCAGTTCCGCCTCGGTGAGGAAGTTGGCGGGCTCGCCCTTCGGCACGTTGATCTTCTTCACAAAGGTCTGGCCGCGCGCCTGCACGGTCAGCTTGCCGGACATGTAGGTCGGGAAGTCGGCCTCCACCTCGGCATCCTCGACCGGCGTGATCTTGCGCATCAGGGCGCGGATGTCCGCATCCTGCAGCCAGGCGTATGAATCCCAGCCGAAATGGCCGCGCGCCAGCGCGCAGGCCACGACGAAGGGGCCGGAGAACTGCCCGTCCACGATGTTCTGCGGGTTCTGCTTGTACTGGATCGGGGTGCCCACCAGCAGCATGCCCTTGTTCGGCAGGCCCATGGTGACCGCCTCGATCTCCTCGGCCTTCAGGCCGAGTTCGGCGCGCAGCGCGAGCGCCGCGTCCACATTGGCATGGCCGTAGCGGCAGGAGGGGTAGGGCTTCACCGCCGTCTCCATCAGCTCCCAGACCTTGCCGAGATCCTGGAGCGCGCGCTCGGGCTTCGGGTTCGGGGCGTAGGCTCGCAGGAAGCCGGCGCGGCCTTCCAGCGCCTCGCCCGCGCCGCGGAAGCCCTCGCGCGCGAGGCAGGCGGCGGTCAGCCCGTTCAGCGCCGACCAGCCCACCTGGAAGCGCTTGGTCCAGGCGCCGTTGGCGAGGAACTGCAGCGACCCGGCCGCCTGGGACAGCGCGATGCCGAAGGCGCTCTCGACCTGCTCCGCGCTCAGGCCGAACACGCGCGCAGCCGCCGCCGCGCCGCCGAAAGCGCCGCAGGTGGCCGTCGGGTGGTAGCCGCGCTCGTAGTGGTCGCCACCGGGCAGGGAGAGCGCGAGCCGGCACGTCACCTCGTAGCCCGCCACGATCGCGGCGAGCACCGTCCTGCCGTCGGCGCCCACCATCTCGGCCGCCGCGAGCGCGGCGGGGATGACCGGCGCGCCGGGATGCAGCGTGCCCGCCGCATGGGTGTCGTCGAAGTCGAGCGAATGGGCGGTGGTGCCGTTCACCAGCGCCGCGCCGGCCGGCGTGTAGCGCGCCGAATCGCCGAAGGCCGCGGCCGAGCCCGCCGCGAGGCCGAGCGCGCGCACCGCGGCGAGCAGCGGCGCGGTGCTCTCGGCATCGTGACGCCCGCGCAGCATGTTGCCCACGAGGTCGAGCACCAGGAAGCGGGTGCGCTCCTGCACCTCGGCCGGCAGGCTCTCGTAGCGGATGGCGGCGGTGAAGGCGGCGAGTTCGCGCGTGACGGCGGCCATGGCGGCGTTCCTCCGGTTCGTATCGCCGGTTTGTAGCACTCCCGCCGCGCGGGCCAAGGCATGCAACCGGCGTTTGCGTCGCGCGGGCGCGCATGGCACCTCATCGGCATGATCACGCGCCGCCTCCTTCTCGCCGCCGCGCCGCTGGCCGGCTGCGCGGCCTCCGGCAGCCCCTCGGCCTCGTCGCCTGCCGCGCCCGCCGCCGCCGCGCCGCCGTTGCAGGCGCCGGTCTATGCCGGCGTCTCCTCCGTCTCCTTCGACCGCTTCGTCGAAGGTGTGAAGGCCGAGGCGAGCCGCCGCGGCATATCGGCGGCCACGCTCAACACCGCCTTCGCCGGGGTGCGGGCGAACCAGCGCGTGATCGAACTCGACCGCCGCCAGGCCGAGGGCGGGCTGCCCTGGGAGGAATACCGCGACCGCATCATGGTCTCCCCGACCCGGGTGCAGAACGGGCGGCGCATGTATGCCGAGAACGCCGACCTGCTGCGGCGGATCGAGGCGCGCTTCCAGGTCTCCCCGCGGATCATCGTGGCCATCTGGGGCGTGGAGACCAATTTCGGCGGCAACACCGGCGGCTTCCGCGTGATCGAGGCGCTGGCCACGCTGGCCTGGGAGGGCCGCCGCGCCGCCTATTTCCGCAACGAGCTCCTCGCCGCGCTGAAGATCCTCGATGACGGGCACATCCGCCCCGACCGCATGCTCGGCTCCTGGGCCGGCGCGATGGGCCAGCCGCAGTTCATGCCCTCGAACTTCGAGCGGCTCGCGGTGGATTTCGACGGCGACGGGCGGCGCGACATCTGGGACAACCGGGCCGACGCGCTCGCCTCCATCGCCAACTACTTCCAGCGCAACGGCTGGCGGCCGGGCGAGCCCTGGGGCCGCGAGGTCCTGCCGCCACCCGGCTTCAGCCCCGCCCGGGCCGACGCCGAGCGCCGCCCGATGCGCGACTTCGCCCGCATGGGCTTCCGGGCGGCCGGCGGCGGCCCGCTCCCCGACGGGCCGGAGGCGCAGATCGTCCTGCCCTCGCGCGGCAGCGGCCAGGTCTTCCTCGGCCATCACAACCTGCGCGTCATCCGCCGCTACAACTCGCCGGTGAACTACGGCCTCGCGGTGGGGCTGCTGTCGGACCGCATCGCTTGAGGGCGGCGCTGCTCGCCCTGCCGCTGGCGCTCGCCGCCTGCGCCGAGACCCCCGCGCGTTACGTGGTGGGCGAGCCCTACCGGATGGGCGGCGTCTGGTCCTACCCGCGCGAGGATTTCGCGCTGGTCGAGACGGGCCTCGCCACCCGCCACCCCGGCCCCGGCGCCTTCGCGCGCACCGCGAACGGGGAGGCGTGGTCCGGCGCGGTCGCCGCGCACCGCACGCTGCAACTGCCCGCGGTGGTCAGCGTGACCAACCTCGAGAATGGCCGCTCCATGCTGCTGCGGGTGAACGAGCGCGGGCCGGTCCATCCGGGGCGCGTCATCGGCCTGTCGGACCGCGCGGCGGAGCTGCTCGGCGTCCCGCCGGGCGGCGCGGCGCAGGTGCGCGTCGCGGTGGATGGCGAGCGCAGCCGCCTCCTCGCCGAGGCCGCGCCAGGCCGCCCCGTGCTTGCCATCGCGACCGCGCCACGCGCCGCCGTGGCCGCCGAGAGCCTCGCGCCCCCGCCGGGCGCACGCGCCGCCGACGCGCCGCCGCCGCGCGCCGCCGTGGCCGCCGCCGCGCCCGAGTCCGCGGCCATGCCCGCCCTGCGGCTGCCCGAGACCGTCACCACCGGCCCGGCAAGCCCCGGGCGGCTGGTGATCGAGGCCGGCACGCTCTCCGGCGCGGATGCCGCCGGGCGGCTCGCCGCGCGGCTGCCCGGCGCGCGCGTGGAGGCCTCCGGCCCGCGCCGGGCGCAGCAGTTCCGGGTGGTGCTCGGGCCCTTCGCCTCGGTCGCGGCGGCCGACGCGGCGCTTGAGCGGACTCTGGCCGCGGGGGTATCCGGGGCGCGGATCCTGGTGGATTGACCCGGCCGAACGAGACCACGGGAGCCCTTCGCATGACCCATCGCCGCATCGTGCTCGGCGCCGTCGCCGCCGCCTTCGCCGCTGTCACGCTGCCCGCCCCGGCGGTCGCGCAGCGCGCCCAGCCGCGGCGCGGTCCGGCCCAGCCCCAGGGCACGCCGGCGCAGACGCCGCTCGGCCCGCTCGACACCCAGGCGCGGCAGGCACTCGTGGTGGATTTCGCGACCGGCGCGACGCTGCTCGAGAAGAACGCCGACGAGCGGATGCCGCCCTCCTCCATGTCCAAGCTCATGACGATGTACGTCGTCTTCGAGCAGCTGAAGGCCGGCCGCCTGCAGATGGAGCAGACCCTGCCGGTCAGCGAGCGCGCCTGGCGGATGGGCGGCTCGAGGATGTTCGTCGAGCTGAACTCGCAGGTGCGCGTCGAGGATCTGGTGCGCGGCGTCATCGTGCAGTCGGGCAACGACGCCTGCATCGTCTTCGCCGAGGCGATCAGCGGGAGCGAGCAGCAATTCGCCGAGCTGATGAACGAGACGGGGCGCCGCATCGGGCTGATCAACAGCACCTTCCGCAACGCGACCGGCTGGCCCGACCCCGAGCACCGCACCACCTGCCGCGACCTCGCGACGCTCGCGCGGCGAATCATCACCGATTTCCCGGAATACTTCCGCTTCTACAGCGAGCGTTCCTTCCGCTTCAACAACATCGAACAGGCGAACCGCAATCCGCTTCTCGGCCGCGTCGCGGGCGCCGACGGCCTCAAGACCGGCCATACCGAGGAGGCAGGCTTCGGCCTGACCGGCACGGCGATGCGCGGCGACCGGCGCGTGATCCTCGTGGTCAACGGCCTGCCTTCGATGCGCGCGCGCGCGGAGGAGACCGAGCGCCTGATGGAATGGGCCTTCCGCGAGTTCGAGGCGGTGGTGTTGTTCCGCGCCCAGGACACCATCGAGGAGGTGCCGGTCTATCTCGGCGAACGCGCCCGCGTGCCGATGGTGGGCGGGCGCGATCTGGTGCTGACGCTGCCGCGTCAGTGGCGGCGGAACCTGCAGGTGCGGCTGCGCTACGAGGCCCCGCTGTCCGCCCCCGTCGCGCGCGGCCAGCAGATCGGCGAAATGCTGGTGGGCGGGCAGGGGGTGCCCGAACTGCGCATCCCTCTGCTCGCGGGGGCGGATGTGGCGCGGCTCGGGCTCGTCTCCCGCATCCCGGCGGTGGTCAGCCGCTACGTGTTCGGCACCTAGGGCCGTTCCGGCCCGCCCCGCCCGGGCGATGCCGCCGGATCGCGCGGCGCGTCAGAGCAGCCCCTCGCGCCGGAAGGAGAAGGTGCGGCCATTGCCGACGATCACGTGGTCATGCACCACGATCGCGAGCGCGGCCGCGGCCTTCTTCACCTCCGCCGTCATCAGCACGTCCTCGCGCGAGGGCGTCGGGTCGCCCGAAGGATGGTTGTGAACCAGGATCAGCGCGGTGGCGTGCAGTTCGAGAGCGCGCCTGACCACCTCCCGCGGATAGACCGGGGTGTGGTTCACCGTGCCGCGCGCCTGCGCCTCGTCGGCCAGCAGCCGGTTCTTCGGGTCGAGGAAGAGGATGCGGAACTGCTCGACCCGCTCGCGCGCCATGGCGGCGTGCAGGTAGTCCATCAGCCGCTCCCAGTTGTTGAGCACCGGCTTCTCGGCGGCCTCGGCGCGCGCGAGGCGCAGCGCCGCGCCCTGCACGAGCTTGATGGCCGCGACGCTGTGCGGGCCGAGCCCGCGCGTCTGCATCAGCTGCTGCACCGGGGCGGAAAGCACCGCGGCGAAACTGCCGTAGCGGTTGATCAGCGACTTCGCGAGCGGCTTGGTATCGCCGGTCTTGAAGGCGAAGAAGAGCAGCATCTCCAGCATCTCGTAATCGGCGAGCGAATCCGGCCCGCGCTCGAGCAGCCGCTCGCGCATCCGGCCTCGGTGGCCATGTGGGCCGATGCTGGGGAAGGGGGCCTCGCGCGCATCCCGGGGCGGAACGGGCGCGCGATGGACATAGCCGGGGTCATGCTCCGCCGCCTCCGTGGCGAGGCGCTCCCGCGCGCGGGGCGGCCAGGGCGGCGCCGCGGGGCCTTCGGCGAAGCCGGGCGCCGGCGGGGCCGCCGCAGGCCGGGCCTTGCCCTCGCCCTCGGCGGGCTGTGGCGTCCATCCCTCCGCTCTTTCGCTGCGGCCGAGAAGTCGCCGGAGCCACATCGCCACCCCCGCGGATACCGAATCTCAATCATAGATTGATATTCGGGAATATCCAGCAAGTCACGCGCGATGGTTTGACGCCGTGGCCGCGCGGCGCCACACCAGCGCCATGGCGGCGCGTGGTCGGTTCATCACCCTCGAAGGCGGGGAGGGGGCGGGGAAATCCACCCAGGCCCGGCGCCTTGCCGCGGCGCTGGCCGGCGCCGGCCTGCCGGTGCTGCGCACGCGCGAACCCGGCGGCACGCCCGGGGCGGAGCGCATCCGCGACCTCCTGCTTGGCCACGGGCCCTGGGATCCGGTGGCCGAGGCGATGCTCCATTTCGCCGCGCGGCGCGAGCATCTGGTGCGCGTCATCCGGCCCTTCCTCGACGCCGGCGGCTGGGTGGTGTGCGACCGCTTCGCCGATTCGACCCTCGCCTACCAGGGCGCGCAGGGCCTGCCGCGCGAGGTCTGGGCCCGGCTCGCCGCCCTCTCGCTCGAAGGTCTCTCGCCCGACCTGACGCTGGTCCTGGATCTGCCCGTGGAGGCCGGCATGGCGCGCGTCGGCAACCGCGGCGGCGCCCGCCCCGGCACGAGCCGGGCCGATCCCGCCGAGACCTTCGACCGCTACGAAGGCATGGGCCGCCGCTTCCACGAGGCGGTGCGGGAGGCCTTCCGCGCCATCGCCGCCGCCGAGCCCGCGCGCTGCGCGGTGGTGGACGCATCAGCCCCCGTCGAGGAGGTGGCGGCTGCGATCGGGCAGGCCGTGCGGGAACGGCTCGGGGTGCGGCTGTGAGCGGAGGGGCTCCGCCCCTCCGGGCCTCCCCGCCAAAGGCCGAAAAGCCTTTGGAAACCGATTCCCGGGCTCGTCCGTGGCTGCGCGGCAGCATGTTGCGAAAGAGGCACGGGGGGAGGGTGGCGCCTGCGCCGCCGTGCCCATGACCGAACCTCGCGCCAACCCGGACCTGGCCGGGCACGAGGAGGCGGCGCGGCTGCTCGAGGCGGCGGCGCGCTCCGGCCGCCTGCACCACGCCTGGCTGTTCTGCGGCCCCCCCGGCATCGGCAAGGCGACGCTCGCCTGGCGCTTCGCCCGCTGGCTGCTCGCCGGCATGCCGCCCGGCACGCCGCCCCTGCATGTGGACCCGGCCAGCGCCGTCTTCCGCCGCGTCGCCGCCGACACCCATGCCGACTGCTTCACCCTCGAACCCAACACCGGCGAGCGCGGCACCAAGCGCGTGCTGCGGGTGGAGGACGCCCGCGCGGCCGTGCGCTTCCTCACCCAGACCGCGGCCGAGGGCGGCTGGCGCGTCGTCGTGATGGACGAGGCCGAGCGCGCCGACCAGGCCGCGGTGCAGAACACGCTGCTCAAGACGCTCGAGGAACCGCCGCCGCGCACCGTGCTGCTGATCGTCTGCTCGGCGCCGCAGCGGCTGCTGCCCACCATCCGCAGCCGCTGCCGGCGGCTCGATCTCAACCCGCTGCCGGCCGATGCGATGGAGGGGTTGCTCGAACGCCTCCTGCCTGCGACCGGCAAGGCGGAACGCGCCCGCCTTGCCGCGCTCGCCGCCGGATCGCCCGGGCGGGCGCTCGCGCTCGCCGAGGCGGGCGGGCTCGAACTGCAGGAAAGCGTCGAGGCGACGCTCGCCGCCCTGGCGCGGCCCGAGCCGCCGCGCGAGCATGCCCTCGCCGACCGCCTCGCGGCGGATCGCAGCGGCGGCGCCTTCACGATCTTCATGGCGCTGCTGCGCGGCGCCATTGCCGGTGCGCTGCGCGAGGCCGCGCGCGGGCGGCCCGCGCCGCCCTGGCTCGCCCGGCATCCGCTTGCCGTGTGGGCTTCGCTGTGGGATAGGCTCGGCACCCTCGCGGACGACACCGAGCGGTTGAATCTCGACCGCAAGCAGGCCGTGCTGACGGGCCTTTCCTGGCTCGCGCGGCCCTGACCGGAGCGCCCGGACACCTCACCGGACAGCCCCATGGCCAAGCCACCGATCTACCTGACCACGCCGATCTACTACGTGAACGACAAGCCCCATATCGGGCATGCCTACACCTCGCTCGCGACCGATGTGCTCGCGCGCTTCAAGCGCCTGGACGGGCACGAGGTGTTCTTCCTCACCGGCACCGACGAGCACGGGCAGAAGGTCGAGAAGGCGGCGCAGGAGGCGGGCGAGGACCCGCAGGCCTTCACCGACCGCGTGAGCCAGGCCTTCCGCGACCTGACGGTCACGATGGGCTTCTCGAACGACGACTTCATCCGCACCACCGAGGCGCGCCACAAGGCGGCCTGCGTCGCGCTGTGGCAGGTGCTGGCGGAGCGGGGCGAGATCTACCTCGGCGACTACGAGGGCTGGTACGCGGTGCGCGACGAGGCCTTCTACGGCCCGGATGAGCTGACCGAGCGCGACGGCGTGCGATACGCGCCCTCCGGGGCGCCGGTGGAGTGGGTGAGGGAGCCTTCCTACTTCTTCCGCCTCTCGAAATGGCTGCCGGAACTGTTGCGCCGCTACGACCTGCCCGAGGGCCACCCCGAGCGCATCGACATCCAGCCCGAGAGCCGGCGCAACGAGATCCGCGCCTTCATCCAGCAGGGGCTGAAGGATTTCGCCGACCGGCCGGAGAAGCTCGATCTCTCCGTCTCACGCACCTCCTTCACCTGGGGTGTGAAGGTGCCGGGCGATCCGGCGCATGTGATGTATGTCTGGCTCGATGCCCTGACCAACTACATCACCGCCGTGGGCTATCCGGACACGCACCATCCGCGCTGGAAGTTCTGGCCGGCCGATGTGCATTTCGTCGGCAAGGACATCGTGCGCTTCCACACCATCTACTGGCCGGCCTTCCTGATGGCCGCCGGCATCGCCCCGCCGCGGCGCGTCTTCGCCCATGGCTGGTGGACGAACGAGGGCCAGAAGATCAGCAAGTCGCTCGGCAATGTGATCGACCCGGTGGCGCTGGTGGCGGAATACGGGCTCGATCCTGTGCGCTACTTCCTGCTGCGCGAGGTCCCCTTCGGCCAGGACGGGGATTTCTCGCGCAAGGCTCTGGTGAACCGGCTGAACGGGGAACTGGCGGATGCGCTGGGCAACCTCGCCAACCGGACGCTTTCGCTGATCCAGCGCAACTGCGAGGGCAGGCTACCGGCCGATGCCGCCCGCAGCGTGGAGGATGCGGCGCTCTTCGCCTCCGTGGACGGCGTGGTGGACACGCTGCGCAAGCACCTCGACCAGCAGCACTTCCACTCGGCGCTCGAGGCGATCTTCGCGAGCGTGCGCGAGGCCAATGCCTACATCACGAGGCAGGCGCCCTGGGCGCTGCGGAAGACCGATCCGGCGCGCATGGCCGCCGTGCTGCGCCACCTGCACACCGCGCTGCGCTGCTATGCCACTGCCCTGCAGCCTTTCATGCCCGGCACCATGGCCGCGCTGCTCGACCAGCTCGGCGTGCCTCGCGACGCACGGCATTTCGCGGCCCTGGACGACCCGCTCCCCGAGGGCACGCCGCTGCCGCCGCCCTCTCCCCTGTTCCGCAAGATCGAGTTGCCCGCCTGATGCTTGTCGATAGCCATTGCCACCTCGACTACTACGGCGAGGCCGAGATCGGGCAGGTCATCGCCCGCGCGAAGGAGGCCGGGGTCGGCCGCATGGTCACGATCGGCGTCCGCATGGCCCAGGCGGCGCGCGTGAAGGAGCTCGCGGACCGCTTCCCCGAGGTCTGGGGCACCGTCGGCATCCATCCGCACAATGCCGGCGAGGGGCCGCTGCCGAGCCCCGAGGCCATCGCGGCGGAGGCCGAGCACCCGCGCATCATCGGCATCGGCGAATCCGGCCTCGACTACTTCTACGAAAAGGCCCCGCGCGCGGCGCAGGCGGAGAATTTCCGCCGTCACATCCGCGCCGCGCGGATGGCCGGATTGCCGCTGGTGGTCCATGCGCGCGACGCCGACGCCGACATCCTTGCCATCCTGCGCGAGGAACGGGCCTCCGGCGGGGCTTTCGATTTCCTCCTGCACTGCTTCAGCAGCGGGCGCGAACTGGCGGAGGAATCCGTGAAGATGGGGGCCTATGTCTCCTTCTCCGGCATGCTGACCTTCCCGAAGAGCGAGGCGATACGCGCCATCGCCCGCGACCTGCCGGCCGAGCGCCTGCTGGTCGAGACCGATGCCCCCTACCTCGCCCCCGTGCCCTTCCGCGGCAAGCGCTGCGAGCCCGCGATGGTGGCCCATACCGCGCGGATGCTCGCCGAAGTGCGGGGCTTGGAGATGGCGGCGCTGGCGGAACTGACCACGGCCAACTTCCATCGCCTGTTCAGGAAGGCCGCATAAATCCTTGCTCAAGGTCACGATTCTCGGCTGCGGCGGCTCGGGCGGCGTGCCCCAGATCGGGGGGGAGGACGGCCGCGGCTGGTGGGGCGCCTGCGACCCCGCCAATCCGCTCAACCGCCGGACCCGCTCCTCGATCCTGATCGAGGGCAATGGAGGTGGTCGGCTGCTGGTGGACACCGGCCCGGACCTGCGCAGCCAGATGCTGGCCTGCGGGGTGCCGGGCGTGGATGCCATCCTCTTCACCCACGAGCATGCCGACCACATCATGGGGCTCGACGAGGTGCGCATCCTCAACCGGATCGCCGGGCGGCCGCTCGAGGCCTTCGGGATGGAGCGCACCCTCGCGATCCTGAAGCAGCGCTTCGACTACGCCTTCCTGCCTTCGACCGGCCCGGCCTTCTTCCGCCCGGCCGTGGAGCCCGTCCGCTTCCGGACGGGGGAGGCGCTGGGCATCGCCGGCCATACCGTGCAGACCTTCAGCCAGGACCATGCCGTGATGGAAACGGTCGGGCTGCGGATCGGCGGCTTCGCCTATTCGACCGACCTCGTGCGCCTGCCGGAGGAGAGCCTCGCGCGGCTGCACGGCCTCGACACCTGGGTGGTGGGATGCTTCCAGCGGCGGCCGCACAAGGTCCATGCCAACCTCGACCAGGTCCTGACCTGGGTGGAGCGGCTCGGCCCCCGGCGGACGGTGCTGACGCATATGAGCCCCGACCTCGACCATGGCTGGCTGCTCGCCAACCTGCCGCCGGGGATCGAGCCGGGGCATGACGGGATGGTGCTGGAGGTCCCGGGCTGAGGCCGGGCAGCCATGCGCGACCGCCGGGGCTTTCGCAGGCGCGGCGGATGCCCCACATTCGCCACACGATCGGCGGGCTGATTCGGCGCCGCCGGGACGAAAGGACAAACCCCATGATTCGGGATCGTGACCCGGTCGAGGTCTACAACAACACCCTGGTGCCGATGGTCATCGAGCAGACGGCGCGGGGCGAACGGGCCTTCGACATCTATTCGCGCCTGCTCAAGGAACGGATCATCTTCCTGACTGGCCCTGTATTCGATCAGGTGTCTTCGCTCATCTGCGCGCAGTTTCTGTTCCTCGAGAGCGAGAACCCCACCAAGGACATCGCCTTCTACATCAATTCTCCGGGCGGCGTGGTTTCGGCCGGGCTCGCGATGTACGACACCATGCAGTACATCCGTGCGCCGGTGAGCACCGTCTGCATCGGCCAGGCCGCGTCCATGGGCTCGCTGCTGCTCTGCGCGGGTGCCAAGGGCAAGCGCTACGCCCTGCCGAACAGCCGGATCATGGTCCATCAGCCCTCGGGCGGGGCGCAGGGCCAGGCGGCGGACATCGAGATCCAGGCGCGCGAGATCCTGAAGCTCCGCCAGCGGCTGAACGAGATCTACGTCAAGCACACCGGCCAGCCCATCGAGGCGATCGAGAAGAAGCTCGACCGCGACAGCTACATGTCCGCCGAGGAGGCCCGCGACTTCGGCCTGGTGGACCATGTGGTCGAGGAGCGGCCGGTCCCCGCCGCGGAAGCCGCCAAGGCGTGACGCGCCGCCGGGGCCGGGCCGGCTTTCACTTTCCCTTGGGGGTTCCGGGGGCTACATTCCTGTTGCAGTTCCCCGCCCTTGCGGGGGACACGGAGACCGCATGAGCAAGTCGGGCGATTCCAAGAACACTCTCTACTGTTCGTTCTGCGGCAAGTCGCAGCACGAGGTCCGGAAGCTCATCGCCGGTCCGACGGTGTTCATCTGCGACGAATGCGTCGAACTCTGCATGGACATCATCCGGGAGGAGCACAAGACCACCCTGGTGAAGTCGCGCGACGGCGTGCCGACGCCCAAGGAGATCTGCAAGGTCCTCGACGACTACGTGATCGGGCAGGACCATGCGAAGAAGGTCCTCTCCGTCGCGGTGCACAACCACTACAAGCGCCTCGCCCACGGGGGAAAGAACCCCGAGGTCGAGATCGCGAAGTCGAACATCCTGCTGGTCGGGCCGACCGGTTCGGGCAAGACGCTGCTGGCGCAGACGCTCGCGCGCATCCTCGACGTGCCCTTCACCATGGCGGATGCGACCACGCTGACCGAGGCCGGCTATGTCGGCGAGGATGTCGAGAACATCATCCTCAAGCTGCTCCAGGCCGCGGACTACAACGTGGAGCGGGCGCAGCGCGGCATCGTATACATCGACGAGGTGGACAAGATCAGCCGCAAGTCGGACAACCCCTCCATCACCCGCGACGTGTCGGGAGAGGGCGTCCAGCAGGCGCTGCTCAAGATCATGGAGGGGACCGTCGCCTCCGTCCCGCCCCAGGGCGGGCGGAAGCATCCGCAGCAGGAATTCCTGCAGGTGGACACCTCCAACATCCTGTTCATCTGCGGCGGCGCCTTCGCGGGGCTCGAGAAGATCATCGCCGCGCGCGGCAAGGGCTCGGGCATCGGCTTCGGCGCCGATGTGCGCGACCCCGATGAGCGCCGCACCGGCCAGATCCTGCGCGAGGTCGAGCCCGAGGATCTGCTGAAATTCGGCCTGATCCCCGAGTTCATCGGCCGCCTGCCGGTGGTCGCGACCCTCGACGACCTGGACGAGAAGGCGCTGATCGAGATCCTGACCAAGCCCAAGAACGCGCTGGTCAAGCAGTATGGCCGCCTGTTCGAGATGGAGGGCGCGAAACTCACCTTCACCGAGGATGCGCTGAAGGCGGTAGCGACGCGGGCCATCCAGCGCAAGACCGGGGCGCGCGGGCTGCGTTCGATCATGGAAGCCATCCTGCTCAACACCATGTTCGACCTGCCCGGCCTCGAATCGGTCGAGGAGGTGGTGGTGAACCGGGAAGTGGCCGAAGGCCGCGCCCAGCCGCTCTTCATCCTCTCGGAGCGGCCGGCCGAGCAGAGTTCGGCCTGACCGGCCCGGACAGGGCGGCCGGGGCCGCCTTGTCAAGATCTTGAGCGGGCGCCACCCGGCCCCCAGATCCGGGAGATACCGTGGCGCCCCGCCCGTGCCGCCTCCGGGCGGGCCGGGCGCCGACTGTCCCCAGCGAGGTCACATGACGGAAACCATCCGCGGCGAACTCCTCCCGGTGCTCCCCCTGAGGGACATCGTGGTGTTCCCGCACATGATCGTCCCCCTCTTCGTCGGCCGCGAGAAGTCGGTCCGCGCGCTCGAGGCGGTGATGAAGGACGACAAGCAGATCCTGCTCGTCGCGCAGAAGAACGCCGCGCAGGACGACCCTGGCGCGGACGACCTCTACCAGGTCGGCACCGTCTCCACTGTGCTGCAGCTGCTCAAGCTGCCCGACGGCACGGTGAAGGTGCTGGTCGAGGGCGGGCGCCGCGCGCGCATCGCCGCCTTCAAGGAAACCACCAACTATTTCGAGGCCTTCGCCGAGCCGGTGGAGGAGGTGCTCTCCGACCCGCGCGAGGCCGAGGCGCTCGCGCGCACCGTGGTCTCCCAGTTCGAGCAGTACATCAAGCTCAACAAGAAGATCGCCCCCGAGGTGCTGGTCTCGATCAACCAGATCGAGGAGCCGGCGAAGCTCGCCGACACGGTCGCCTCGCATCTCGGCCTCAAGATTCCCGAGAAGCAGGAGCTGCTCGAGACGCCCTCCGTCACCGCGCGGCTCGAGCGCGTCTTCGCCCATATGGAGGGCGAGATCGGCGTGCTGCAGGTGGAGAAGCGCATTCGCAACCGCGTCAAGCGGCAGATGGAGAAGACGCAGCGCGAGTACTACCTGAACGAGCAGCTCAAGGCGATCCAGAAGGAGCTCGGCGAGGGCGAGGACGGCAAGGACGAGGCCGCCGAGCTCGAGGCGCGCATCAAGGCCACCAAGCTGTCCAAGGAAGCGCGCGAGAAGGCCATGCAGGAGCTCAAGAAGCTCCGCACCATGAGCCCGATGAGCGCCGAGGCGACGGTGGTGCGCAACTACCTCGACTGGATGCTCTCCATCCCCTGGAAGAAGCGCTCCAAGGTCCGCAACGACATCGTCGAGGCCGAGAAGGTCCTCAACGCCGACCATTTCGGCCTGGAGAAGGTGAAGGAGCGGATCATCGAGTATCTCGCGGTGCAGAGCCGCAGCGCGAAGATCCGCGGGCCGATCCTCTGCCTCGTCGGCCCGCCCGGCGTGGGCAAGACCTCGCTCGGCAAGTCCATCGCCAAGGCGACCGGGCGCAACTTCGTGCGCATGTCCCTCGGCGGGGTGCGCGACGAGGCCGAGATCCGCGGCCATCGCCGGACCTATATCGGCTCCATGCCGGGCAAGATCATCCAGGGCATGAAGAAGGCGAAGACGTCCAATCCGCTCTTCCTGCTCGACGAGATCGACAAGCTCGGCGCCGACTGGCGGGGGGACCCGTCCTCGGCGCTGCTCGAGGTGCTGGACCCGGAGCAGAATTCCACCTTCAACGACCACTACCTCGAGGTGGACTACGACCTCTCGGACGTGATGTTCGTGACCACGGCCAACAGCCTGCGCATGCCGCAGCCGCTGCTCGACCGCATGGAGATCATCCGCATCCCCGGCTACACCGAGGATGAGAAGGTCGAGATCGCCAAGCGGCACCTGATGAAGAAGGTGAGCGAGGCGAACGGGCTGAAGGAAGGCGAATGGTCGCTCTCCGACAGCGCGATCCGCGACCTGATCCGCTACTACACGCGCGAGGCCGGCGTGCGGAACCTCGAGCGCGAGATCGCGGGCCTGGCGCGCAAGGCGGTGAAGGAGATCGTCTCCAAGCAGTCGAAGAAGGTCGCCATCACCCACAAGAACCTCGAGAAGTTCGCCGGCGTGCGGAAGTTCCGCTTCGGCGAGGCCGAGGCCGAGGACATGGTGGGCGTCGTCACCGGCCTCGCCTGGACCGAGGTGGGCGGGGAGATCCTGACGATCGAGAGCGTCATGCTGCCCGGCAAGGGCAACGTGAAGCAGACCGGCAAGCTCGGCGACGTGATGCAGGAGAGCGTCTCGGCCGCGATGTCCTACGTGCGCAGCCGCTCGACCACCTTCGGCATCAAGCCGACGCTGTTCGAGAAGCGCGACATCCACGTGCACGTGCCCGAGGGCGCGACGCCGAAGGACGGGCCGAGCGCGGGCATCGCGATGGCGACCTCGATCGTCTCGGTGCTGACGGGCATCCCGGTGCGGCGGGACATCGCCATGACCGGCGAGATCACGCTGCGCGGCCGCGTGCTGCCGATCGGCGGGCTGAAGGAGAAGCTGCTGGCCGCGCTGCGCGCGGGCATCAAGACGGTCTTCATCCCGAAGGAGAACGAGAAGGATCTCGCCGAGATCCCGGACAATGTGAAGAAGGGGCTCGAACTGATCCCCGTCTCGCATGTGGACGAGGTGATCGGCCGGGCGCTCGTGCGCAAGCCGGAGCCGATCACCTGGGAGGAGCCGGAGGAAACCCCGGCGCCTCGCGGCGGCGAGGCCGGCTCGATGGGGCCGGCGCTGCCGCATTGATGCGAGTCGCGCCCGCGGGGGCGCATCGCAAAGCCCCGGCGAAGGCCGCTTCGCCGGGGCCGGCCTGTGGAAAACCCTGGCCCCCGTTGCATTCCTGCCGCATCGCGTCGCGAAACTGGCGGTTTTCCGCCGCGAATCGGGCGGTCTCTCGTTGACGCTGGAAAATCCGCGCTCCTACTCTCCGCGCCGACCCGGTCGGACGACTCGCCGGCCTGTCATCCGCGGATCAACGGAGGGATACCCCAGTGAACAAGCAGGACCTGATTGCCGCCGTCGCCGAGGCGGCCGATCTGCCGAAGGCCAAGGCCGGCGACGTCGTGGACGCCGTCTTCGAGGCGATCCAGAAGTCGCTCAAGAAGAAGCAGGAAGTCCGCCTGGTCGGCTTCGGCACCTTCTCGACCTCCAAGCGCAAGGCCGGCAAGGGCCGCAACCCCCGCACGGGCGAGGAGATCAAGATCCCTGCCTCCACCACCGTGCGCTTCAAGGCCGGCAAGGGCCTCAAGGACGCCGTGAACTGATCCTTCCCCGCGGGGATGGAACCGCCAGGGGCCGGTCCGCAAGGGCCGGCCCTTGTGCTATGCGGTGGGGCAGGGGGCGCTTAGCTCAGCGGTAGAGCGCCTGTCTTACACACAGGATGTCGCTGGTTCGATCCCGGCAGCGCCCATTCATCTCGCGCCACCCCGTGCCGTGGGCTGGCCCGAGATGAATCTCCCGGAGGGAGAGCGTAACTACCCGCAGCGCATTGCGTTGCGGCGCGGCCCACCGACCAACGCACCACCTTCACAGCACCGCTTGACGAAACCCGCCCCAGCCCGTATCCCCCGCCACCTGTCGCGGTTACGCGGGTGTAGCTCAGTCGGTTAGAGCGCCGGCCTGTCACGCCGGAGGTCGCGGGTTCGAGCCCCGTCACTCGCGCCACGCCGCGCTTCATCGGACGGAAAGCGGCGCTGCGGGATCATCCGCGGCGCCGCTTTCGTCTGTGCGGCACGCAGCCTCGATATCCTTGAAATCATTCCGCCGCGCCCTATGGCGAAGCGCGAGAAGGGCGGCTAATGTCCGCCCGCGCTGCGCTGCGGCATGACGCCCCGCGCGGCAACTGCGTGCCCGGAAAACGGGCAGGGGAGCCAGGTTGAGATGACCCAGCCGCTGCTGGCCGAGTACTTTCCGGTCCTCGTCTTCCTCGGGATCGCGGCGGGCATCGCCATCGCCATGGTCGGCGGCGCCTTCCTCGCGGCCCGGCAGAAGCCCTATGCCGAGAAGCTCTCGGCCTATGAATGCGGCTTCGCCCCCTTCGACGACACGCGGCGCCGGTTCGACGTGCGCTTCTACCTGGTCGCCATCCTCTTCATCATCTTCGACCTCGAGGTGGCGTTCCTCTTTCCCTGGGCGATCACGCTCGGGGATATCGGCTGGCTCGGCTTCGGCTCGATGATGGCCTTCCTCTTCGTGCTGACGGTCGGCTTCCTCTACGAATGGCGCAAGGGCGCCCTGGACTGGGAGTGAGCGCAGCATGAGCGGCGCCAGCAACGAGATCGCCTGGAACAGCCAGGCCCTGCCGCCGGGCGCGGCGCAGGATGCCGTGATCGGGCAGGTGACGGACGAGATCCAGGAGAAGGGCTTCGTCGTCGCCAACATCGACAAGGTGGTGAACTGGGCGCGCACCGGCTCGCTCTGGCCGATGACCTTCGGCCTCGCCTGCTGCGCGGTGCCGATGATCCACGCCTACATGGCGCGCTACGACCTCGACCGCTTCGGCATCATCCCGCGCGGTAGCCCGCGCCAGTCCGACGTGATGATCGTGGCAGGCACGCTGACCAACAAGATGGCCCCCGCGCTGCGCAAGGTCTACGACCAGATGAGCGAGCCGCGCTGGGTGATCTCCATGGGCTCCTGCGCGAACGGCGGCGGCTACTACCACTATTCCTACAGCGTGGTGCGCGGCTGCGACCGCATCGTGCCGGTGGACGTGTATGTGCCGGGCTGCCCGCCGACGGCCGAGGCGCTGGTCTACGGCATCCTGCAACTGCAGAAGAAGATCCGGCGGACGGGGACCATCCTGCGTGGCTGAGAACGAGATCGCGGCGGCGGAGCCCGCCGCGCCCGAGAATCCGCTCCGTGCCCTCGGCGCGGCCATCGCGGCCGCGGCCGGTGGCGCGGTCACCGAGGTGACGCTGGCGCGCGGCGGCGCCGAACTCGTGCTGCGCGCGCGCCGCGAATCGCTGCCGGCCTTGATGCTGCTGCTGCGCGACGACCCGCGCTTCGCCTTCGAGCAGTGCATGGACATCTGCGGCGTGGACTGGCCGCAGGAGGCCGAGCGGTTCGAGGTCGTCTACAACCTGCTGAGCCTCTCCCATAACCATCGCGTGCGCGTCTCGGTGACGACCGACGCCGCGACGCCGGTGCCTTCGGTCGCTGCCATCTGGCCCTCCGCGACCTGGTACGAGCGCGAGACCTGGGACATGTACGGCGTGGTCTTCGAGGGCCAGCCCGATCTGCGCCGCCTGCTGACGGACTATGGCTTCGAGGGCCATCCGCTTCGCAAGGACTTTCCGCTCACCGGCTTCGTCGAGCTGCGCTACGACGAGGAGTTGAAGCGCGTCGCCTACGGCCCGGTGCAGCTCACGCAGGAATACCGCAACTTCGACTACCTCAGCCCCTGGGAAGGGATGACGACGCTCCCGGGGGACGAGAAGGTCCATCTGAACCGTCTGGAGGGCCCGGCATGAGCGGCCAGCCCCTGCTCGGCGAGGCGCCCGTCGAGACGACGAAGCGCAGCGTCGAGGTCGAGAGCCACACGATCAATTTCGGTCCGCAGCACCCCGCCGCGCATGGCGTGCTGCGCCTGATCCTCGAGATGAAGGGCGAGGTGGTGGAGCGTGCCGATCCGCATATCGGCCTGCTGCACCGCGGCACCGAGAAGCTGATCGAGCACAAGACCTACATCCAGGCGCTGCCGTATTTCGACCGGCTCGACTACGTCAGCCCGATGTGCATGGAGCATCCCTTCGCGCTGGCGACGGAGCGGCTGCTCGGCATCGAGGCGCCGGAGCGGGCGCAGTACATTCGCGTGCTCTTCGCGGAGCTGACGCGCATCCTGAACCACCTGCTGAACATCACGACCTATGCGCTCGATTGCGGCGCCATCACGCCCGCCCTCTGGGGCTTCGAACAGCGCGAGACGCTGCTCGAGTTCTACGAGCAGGTCAGCGGCAGCCACTACCACGCCAACTACTTCCGCCCGGGCGGCGTGGCGAAGGATCTGCCGCCGGGGCTCGAGGACCGCATCGGCGAATGGGCGCGGAAGTTTCCCGCCTTCATCGACGACCTTTCGGGCCTGCTGACCGAGAACCGCATCTTCAAGCAACGCACCGTGGACATCGGCGTGATGACGGCCGAGCAGGCGATGGAGTGGGGCTTCTCCGGCCCCTGCCTGCGTGCCTCCGGCTGCGCATGGGACCTGCGCAAGGCGCAGCCCTACGACGTCTATGACCGGATGGAGTTCGACGTTCCGGTGGGCACGCGCGGGGACTGCTACGACCGCTACCTCGTGCGCATGCTCGAGATGCGCGAGAGCCTCAGGATCATCCACCAGTGCCTCAACCAGATGAAGCCTGGCCCGGTGAAGGTGCTCGACAACAAGATCGCACCGCCGAAGCGCAGCGAGATGAAGCGCTCGATGGAAGCGCTGATCCATCACTTCAAGCTCTACACCGAGGGCTACCACGTGCCGGCCGGCAGCACCTACACGGTGACCGAGGCGCCCAAGGGCGAGTTCGGCGTCTATCTCGTGGCGGACGGCACGAACAAGCCGTATCGCTGCAAGATCCGCGCGCCGGGCTACGCGCATCTGCAGGCGATGGAGGTGCTGTCCAAGGGGCACATGCTGGCCGACGCGGTGGCTGTGATCGGCTCGCTTGACGTGGTGTTCGGGGAGATCGACCGGTGAGCGCGCCGCAGCACGAGGAACCCGCCTCCTTCGCCTTCGATGCGGAGAGCGAGGCGAAGATCGCGACGATCATCCGGCGCTACCCCGAGGGCAAGCAGGCCTCGGCGGTGATCCCTCTGCTCTACGTCGCGCAGAAGCAGATGGGGCGGCAGACGGGCAGCGCCTGGGTCCCGCGCGTGGCGATGGACGTGATCGCGGAGCGGCTCGGCATGCCGCCGATCCGCGTCTATGAGGTCGCGACCTTCTACTTCATGTTCAACACGCGACCGATCGGCCGCTATCACCTGCAGGTCTGCGGCACCACGCCCTGCATGCTGCGCGGGTCGGACGAGGTGCTGCGCGCCTGCAAGGATGCCGGCGGCCTCAAGGGCTACGGCGACACCAGCGCGGACGGCAATTTCACGCTCACCGAGGTCGAGTGCCTCGGCGCCTGCGTGAACGCGCCGGTGCTGCAGGTGGACGACGACTACTACGAGGACCTCGACTACGAGAGCACGGTCAGGCTGATCGAGGCGCTGAAGCGCGGCGAGCGGCCGAAGCCGGGCAGCGCGATCGGGCGCCATTCGAGCGAGGCCGCCGGCGGCGCGACTGCGCTGACGGGCGCGGAGCAGGACTGAGCCATGGCGCTTTCCGACAAGGACCGCATCTTCCGGAACCTCTACGGGTTCCAGCCCTGGAACCTCGATGCCGCGCGCCGGCGCGGCAACTGGGACGGGACGGCGGCGATCCTCGCGAAAGGTCGCGACGCGATCATCGAGGAAGTGAAGAACTCCGGCCTGCGCGGACGCGGCGGTGCGGGCTTCCCGACCGGCATGAAGTGGTCCTTCATGCCGAAGCAGTCGGATGGCCGCCCCTCCTACCTCGTGGTGAACGCCGACGAGTCCGAGCCCGGCACCTGCAAGGACCGCGACATCATCCGCCACGATCCGCACACGCTGATCGAGGGCTGCCTGATCGCCGGCTTCGCGATGGGCGCGGTCGCCGGCTACATCTACATCCGCGGCGAGTACTACAACGAGAGCGTGGTGCTCGAGGCGGCGATCCAGGAAGCCTATGATGCCGGGCTTCTCGGCCGGAACGCCTGCGGCTCGGGCTACGACTTCGACCTCTACGTCCATCGCGGGGCAGGGGCCTATATCTGCGGCGAAGAGACGGCACTGATCGAGAGCCTCGAGGGCAAGAAGGGCATGCCGCGGCTGAAGCCGCCATTTCCCGCCGCCGTTGGCCTCTATGGCTGCCCGACCACGGTGAACAACGTCGAGACCATCGCCGTCGTGCCGGAGATCATGCGGCGCGGCGCCGACTGGTTCGCCTCCTTCGGGCGGCCGAAGAACTCGGGGACCAAGATCTTCTGCATCCAGGGGCACGTGAACAAGCCGTGCAACGTGGAAGCGGAAATGAGCATCCCCATGCGCGAGCTCATCGAGCGCTATGCGGGCGGGGTTCGCGGCGGCTGGGACAACCTGCTCTGCGTCATTCCCGGCGGCTCCTCCACGCCGCTGCTTCCGAAGCACATCTGCGACGACGTGCTGATGGATTTCGACGCGCTGCGCGAGCACAAGTCGGGCCTCGGCACCGCGGGCGTGATCGTGATGGACAAGTCCACCGACGTCATCAAGGCGATCGCGCGGCTGTCGGCCTTCTACAAGCATGAGAGCTGCGGCCAGTGCACGCCCTGCCGCGAGGGCATGGGCTGGGTGAAGCGCATGATGGACCGGATGGTCGAAGGCAATGCGGAGATCGAGGAGATCGACGTCCTCGAGAACGTCACGCGCCGGATCGAGGGCCATACCATCTGCGCGCTCGCCGATGGCGGCGTCTGGCCGGTGCAGGGGCTGATCCGCCACTACCGGCCGCTGATGGAAGAACGCATCCAGGCGTACAAGGCGCGGCACCAGCGCCTCGCGGCGGAGTAGGCGCCATGGCGAAGGTCACGGTCGATGGCATCGAGGTGGAGGTGCCGAACGGCGCCTCCGTGCTGCAGGCCTGCGAGGCCGCGGGCAAGGAGATCCCGCGCTTCTGCTACCACGAGCGCTTGAGCGTCGCGGGCAATTGCCGCATGTGCCTCGTCGAGGTGGAGCGCGCGCCGAAGCCGGTCGCCTCCTGCGCCTATCCCGTTGCGGACGGCATGAAGGTGTTCACCGACACGCCGGTGGTGCGCAATGCGCGCCGCGGCGTGATGGAGTTCCTGCTGATCAACCATCCGCTCGACTGCCCGATCTGCGATCAGGGCGGCGAGTGCGACCTGCAGGACCAGGCCTACGCCTACGGCCACGACACCTCGCGCTACGGCGAGCCGAAGCGCGCGGTGAAGGACAAGGACATCGGGCCGCTCATCAAGACCGTGATGACGCGCTGCATCCAGTGCACGCGCTGCGTCCGCTTCGCCGCCGAGGTCGCCGGAACGCCCGAACTGGGCGGCACCAACCGCGGCGAGAACATGGAGATCGGCACCTATGTCGAGAAGGCGCTGACCTCCGAGCTCTCCGGCAACCTGATCGACATCTGCCCGGTCGGTGCGCTGACGTCGCGGCCCTACGCCTTCGTGTCGCGCCCCTGGGAACTGACCAAGACGGACAGCATCGACGTGCTGGACGCTGTCGGCGCGAATATCCGCGTGGATGCGCGCGGGCCGGAGGTGCTTCGCATCATCCCCCGCATCAACGAGGCGGTGAACGAGGAGTGGATGGCCGATCGCGGCCGCTTCTCCTTCGACGGGCTGAAGCGGCGGCGGCTCGATCGCCCCTGGGTGCGCAAGGACGGCAAGCTGGTCGCGGCGACTTGGCCGGAGGCCTTCGCGGCCATCGCGACCAGGCTCGCCGCGCTCCCGCCCGAGCGCATCGGCGCGATCGCCGGGGCGCTGGCCGATGCCGAGAGCACGCTCGTGCTGAAGGAGCTGATGGCCGCCTACGGCTCGAACAACCTCGACTGCCGGGACGATTTCGCGGCGATCGACGCGGGCCGCCCGGATTTCTGGCGCTTCAACACCACCATCGCCGGGATCGAGGAGGCGGACGCGCTGCTCATCATCGGCAGCGACGTGCGGCGCGAGGCGCCGGTGCTGAACGCCCGCATCCGCAAGCGCTGGACGGCCGGCAAGTTCCCTGTCGGCTTCGTCGGGCCGCGCGGGGTGGACCTGACCTATCCGGCCCGGCATATGGGGGAGGGGCCTGCGGCGATGCGCGCCTTCTCCGAAACCCTGAAGGCCGCGCAGAAGCCGATGATCATCCTCGGCCGCGGCGCTCTGCGGCGGCCGGACGGTCCGGCGGTGCTTGCTGCGGCGTGGTCGCTCGCCGCCGATGTCGGCGCGCTGAAGCCCGATTGGCACGGCTTCAACCTTCTGCACCTGTTCGGCGGGCAGGTCGGCGCACTGGAACTCGGCTTCGTCAGCGGCAAGCCGCTGGCGGAGATGCTTGCCGGCGGCGTCGGCGCGCTGTGGCTGCTGAATGCCGACGGCTTCGATCCCGCGCGCATCGCCGCCGACACCTTCGTGATCTACCAGGGCCATCACGGGGATGCGATGGCCTCTCGCGCCGATGTCATCCTGCCGGGAGCGGCCTACACCGAGAAGGACGCGACCTGGGTCAATACGGAGGGCCGCGCCCAGCGCGGGCATCGCGCGATCTTCCCGCCCGGCGAGGCGAAGGAGGATTGGCGCATCATCCGCGCCTTCAGCGAAGGCGTGGGCAAGGCGCTGCCCTATGACGACATCGGCGCCATCCGCGCCCGGCTTGCGGAGGTGAGCCCTGTCTTCGCCCGCGTGGGCGAAGTGGCGCGCACAGGCTGCGCGGACATCACCGGTCCGGCTGCCGGCGGTGAGGTGTCGGATGCGCCCTTCGTGCTGCCGATCCCGGTCTACCACCAGGCCGACGTGATCAGCCGCGCCTCCGAGGTGATGGCCACCTGTGCCGCGGTCTATGGGCCGCAGCCGGCCCTGGCGGCGGAGTGAGGCCATGGATTTCTTCTTCAACCATCCGCTCGGGATCCTGATCCTCACCGTCGTGAAGGCGCTCGCCTTGCTGGTGCCGCTGCTGATCGGCGTCGCCTACCTGACCTATGCCGAGCGCAAGGTGCTGGCCGCCATGCAGCTCCGCAAGGGTCCGAATGTCGTCGGTCCCTTCGGGCTGTTCCAGCCCTTCGCGGACGCGATCAAGATGCTGATGAAGGAGACGATCGTGCCGACCGGCGCGAACCGCCTCCTGTTCCTGTTCGCGCCGATGCTGACCTTCATGCTGGCGATGCTGGCCTGGGCCGTCATCCCGGTGAACGACGGCTGGGCGATCGCCGACATCAATGTCGGCATCCTTTACCTCTTCGCGATCTCGAGCCTCGGCGTCTATGGCGTGATCATCGCGGGCTGGGCGTCCAACTCGAAATACGCCTTCCTCGGCGCGCTGCGCTCGGCGGCGCAGATGGTCTCCTACGAAGTCAGCATGGGTTTCGTGATCGTGACCGTGCTGCTCTGCGTCGGCTCGCTGAACCTGACCGAGATCGTCCGGGCGCAGCAGAATGTCTGGTTCGTCATTCCGCTGTTCCCGATGTTCGTGATCTTCTTCATCTCGACCCTTGCGGAGACGAACCGCGCGCCCTTCGACCTGCCGGAGGGCGAGTCCGAACTCGTGGCCGGCTTCTTCGTGGAATACAGCTCGATGTCCTTCGCGCTGTTCTTCCTCGGGGAATACGCGAACATGATCCTGATGTCGGCGCTCACGACCATCCTGTTCCTCGGGGGATGGCTGCCGCCGATCGACATCGCGCCCTTCAACTGGGTGCCCGGGCCGGTCTGGTTCGTGCTCAAGATCTGCTTCTGCCTGTTCGTGTTCATCTGGGTCCGCGCGACCTTCCCGCGCTACCGCTACGACCAGCTCATGCGCCTCGGCTGGAAGGTGTTCCTGCCCTTCTCGCTCGCCTGGCTCGTGCTGACCGCGGCGGTGCTGAAGCTGACCGGCTGGCTGCCGGCTTGATGGGGTCCTGACCATGGCCGCTCTCGACCGCGTCGCGCGCAGCCTGCTGCTCTCCGAGCTCGTCTCGGGGATGGCGCTGACGCTCAAGTACTTCTTCAAGAAGAAGGTGACGCTGAACTACCCCTATGAGCGCGGGCCGCTGGGGCCGCGCTTCAAGGGCGAGCACGCGCTGCGCCGCTACCCGAACGGCGAGGAGCGCTGCATCGCCTGCAAGCTGTGCGAGGCCGTCTGCCCGGCCCAGGCCATCACCATCGAGGCCGAGCCGCGCGAGGACGGATCCCGCCGGACCACGCGCTACGACATCGACATGACGAAGTGCATCTATTGCGGCCTCTGCGAGGAGGCCTGCCCGGTGGATGCCATCGTCGAGGGGCCGAACATGGAATTCGCCGCCGAGACGCGCGAGGAACTGATCTACACCAAGGAGAAGCTCCTCGATAACGGCGACCGCTGGGAGCCGATGCTCGCCGAGCGGCTGCGCCTCGACGCGCCCTACCGGTGAGCGTGCGATGATCGCTGCCCTGGCCTTCTACGCCTTCGCCGCCATCCTGATCGCCTCCGCGGTCATGGTGGTCACCGCGCGCAACCCGGTCCATGCGGTGCTGTTCCTCATCCTCGCCTTCTTCAACGCGGCGGGGCTGTTCCTGATCGCGGGCGCCGAGTTCCTCGCGATGATCCTCGTCATCGTCTATGTCGGGGCGGTCGCGGTTCTGTTCCTCTTTGTCGTGATGATGCTGGACATCGACTTCGCGCAGTTGCGCGAGGGCTTCCAGCGCTACGCGCCGTTCGGTGCCGTCATCGGCGGCATCCTGCTCATCGAGCTCTTCATGGCCGTCACAGTCTGGCGCTTCGCGCCGGAGGCGGCGACGCTGCGCCTCAACCCGAACCCGGAAGGCGTGACCAATGCCGAAGCGCTCGGGCGCATCCTCTACACGGACTACATCTACCTCTTCCAGGCGGCCGGCCTGATCCTCCTGGTCGCCATGATCGGCGCCATCGTCCTCACGCTGCGAGACCGGCCGGGCACGCGGCGGCAGGACATCGCGGCGCAGGTCTCGCGCTCCGGCAGCGTCTCCGTGCGGAGGGTGCCGCTCGGCGCCGGCCTCAAGGAGATCGGCATCGAGCGCCCGCCCTCGCCTGAGGAGACGGCCCCCAAGCCCATCGAACACCATCACGGGGGGCATCACTGATGATGGCCGTCTCGCTCGCCCACTACCTGACCGTCTCGGCGATCCTGCTCGTTCTCGGGGTGTTCGGCATCTTCCTCAACCGGAAGAACGTCATCGTCATCCTGATGTCGGTCGAGCTGATGCTGCTGGCGGTGAACCTGAACCTCGTGGCCTTCTCCGCCGCGCTGAACGACCTGACCGGCCAGGTGTTCACCATGTTCATCCTGACCGTCGCGGCAGCCGAGGCCGCGATCGGGCTCGCCATCGTTGTCATCTACTTCCGCAACCGCGGAACCATCGAGGTCGAGGACATCTCGACCCTGAAGGGCTGAGCGCATGTTCGTCGGCGCCGTCTTCTTCCCGCTGCTGGGTGCGAGCATCGCGGGCCTCTTCGGCCGCTGGATCGGCGATCGCGCCGCGCAGATGGCCACCATCATCTGCATGGTGCTTGCCGCCATCTGCGGGCTTGCCGCCTTCTGGCAGGTCGCGCTCGGCCAGGCGCCGAGCACGGTCGAGATCGTGACCTTCCTCGATGTCGGCGGCTTCGAGGTATCCTGGGCGCTGCGGTACGACACGCTCAGCGCCGTCATGGTCGGGATGGTCACGCTGATCTCGACGCTGATCCACATCTACAGCGTCGGCTACATGTCCCACGACCCGGACCGGCCGCGCTTCTTCGCCTATCTCTCGCTGTTCACCTTCATGATGCTGATGCTGGTGACGGCGGACAACCTCGTGCAGCTCTTCTTCGGCTGGGAGGGGGTTGGCCTCGCCTCCTACCTGCTGATCGGCTTCTGGTACGAGAAGGAGAGCGCCTGCGCCGCGGCGATGAAGGCCTTCATCGTGAATCGCGTCGGCGACCTCTTCTTCATGCTGGGCCTGGCGCTGACCTTCTGGGTGTTCGGCTCGGTCGAGTTCAGCACCATCTTCGCCTCAGTGGACCAGCATCGCGGTGCCGCCTTCGCGGGCCTGCCCGCCTACGAGGTCATCTGCGTGCTGCTGTTCCTCGGCGCCTGCGGCAAGTCGGCGCAGCTCGGCCTGCACACCTGGCTGCCGGACGCGATGGAGGGCCCGACCCCGGTTTCCGCTCTCATCCACGCGGCGACGATGGTCACCGCCGGCGTGTTCCTCGTCGCGCGGATGTCGCCGGTCTTCGAATACGCGCCGACCGCGCTGGCGCTGGTGACGGTGGTCGGCGCCTCGACCGCGCTCTTCGCCGCGACGGTCGGCTGCGTGCAGAACGACATCAAGCGCATCATCGCTTACTCGACCTGCTCGCAGCTCGGCTACATGTTCTTCGCCGCCGGCGTGGGGGCCTATCAGGGCGCGATCTTCCACCTCTTCACCCACGCCTTCTTCAAGGCGCTGCTCTTCCTCGGCGCGGGTTCCGTGATCCACGCGATGTCTGACGAGCAGGACATCCGCAAGATGGGCGGCATCTGGCGCAAGATCCCGATCACCTATGCACTGATGTGGATCGGTTCCCTCGCGCTCGCGGGCGTGCCGTATTTCGCCGGCTACTACTCGAAGGATTTCGTGCTCGAGGCCGCCTTTGCGGCGAATACCAGCGTCGGCATGTATGCTTTCGTGTGCGGCCTCGCCGCTGCCTTCCTGACGGCCTTCTACTCCTGGCGCCTCATCATCCTGACGTTCCACGGCACGCCGCGGGCCGATGCCGAGACGATGGCCCATGTGCATGAGAGCCCGCCCGTGATGATCGTGCCCCTGCTGGTCCTTGCGCTCGGGGCGGTCGTAACCGGCGCCGTGTTCTACCCCTACTTCGTGGGCTACGAGTGGGGCCAGTTCTGGAACGGCGCCATTGTCAACGCGCCGCACAACCACATCATGGAGGCCGCGCACCACGTGCCCTCCTGGGTGCCACTGGCGCCGACCGTGGTGGGGCTCTCGGGAATCGCGCTCGCCTATCTGCTCTACATGCTGGCGCCGTCCATTCCCGGCAGGCTCGCCGCGAGCTTCGGCGGCGTGTACCGCTTCCTTCTGAACAAGTGGTACTTCGACGAGCTCTATGACGCGATCTTCGTCCGCCCTGCCCGCGCGCTCGCGCGCGTCCTTTGGCAGACGGCCGATGCCCGCATCATTGACGGCGTGCCCAACGGCGCGGCCTCGCTCGCGGACGACGTGGCGGGCGGGGCGGTCCGCATCCAGACCGGCCGCGTCGCCTCCTACGCATTCGTCATGATCGCGGGGCTCGCGGTCTTCGTCACACTTCTCGCTTTCGGTGCCGCACGATGAACGCCGCCGGCTTCCCGCTGCTCAGCCTACTCACCTTCCTGCCCCTGGCCGGCGCGCTCTTCATCCTGACGCTGCGCGGGGAGGAGAAGGTCGTCGCCGAGAACGCGCGCTGGACCGCGCTGTGGACCAGCCTGATCGTCTTCGCGCTCTCCCTCATCCTGTGGTTCCGCTTCGACAAGGCGGATCCGGGCTTCCAGTTCGTCGAGCGCCTCGACTGGCTGGCCGATATCGGCATCACCTACCACATGGGCGTGGACGGCATCTCGGTGCTGTTCGTCCTGCTCTCCACGCTGCTGACGCCGATCTGCATCCTGGCCTCCTGGGACGCCATCCAGAACCGGGTGCGGGAGTACATGGTCGCCTTCCTCGTCCTCGAGACGATGATGGTCGGCATGTTCTGCGCGCTCGACTTCATCGTGTTCTACATCTTCTTCGAGGGCGTGCTGATCCCGATGTTCCTCATTATCGGGGTGTGGGGCGGCAAGCGGCGCGTCTATGCCTCCTTCAAGTTCTTCCTCTACACGCTGCTCGGATCGGTGCTGATGCTGCTCGCGATCCTGCTGCTGTGGTATCGCGCGGGCACCACGGACATCCCCACGCTGTTCCAACATGCCATCCCGCCGGCGCTGCAGACGTGGATCTTCCTCGCCTTCTTCGCCTCCTTCGCGGTGAAGGTACCGATGTGGCCCTTCCACACCTGGCTGCCGGACGCGCATGTGGAGGCGCCCACGGCCGGCTCGGTCATCCTCGCGGGCGTGCTGCTGAAGATGGGCGCCTACGGCTTCCTGCGCTTCAGCCTGCCGATGCTGCCCCATGCCAGCGCGGATTTCGCGCCCTTCATCTACGCGCTCTCGATCATCGCGGTGGTCTACACCTCGCTGGTCGCGCTGGCGCAGGAGGACATGAAGAAGCTCATCGCCTATTCCTCGGTCGCCCATATGGGCATCGTCACGCTGGGCATCTTCACCTTCAACGCGCAGGGGCTTTCGGGCGCCCTGTTCACGATGCTGTCCCACGGCGTCGTCTCGGGTGCGCTCTTCCTCTGCGTGGGCGTCCTCTACGACCGCGTCCACTCGCGCGAGATCGCGCGCTACGGCGGTGTCGCGAAGATCATGCCGGCCTACGCCCTGGTCTTCATGCTCTTCACCATGGCCTCGGTCGCGCTGCCCGGCCTCGCTGGGTTCCCGGGCGAGCTGCTCGTCATCGTCGGCGCGTGGAAGATCAACCCCTGGGTCGCCTTCGGCGCGGCGCTCGGCATGATCCTCGGCGCGGCCTACATGCTCTTCCTCTACAAGCGGGTCGCCTTCGGCCGGATCACGCGGGAGGATCTGCGCGGCCTCGCGGACATGTCGCCGCGCGAGCATCTCGTCTTCGCGCCGCTGATTCTGCTGGCCGTCTGGATGGGCGTCCATCCGCAGTCCTTCCTCTCCTTCTTCGAGGCCTCGGTGAACGCGCTGGTGGTGCGCCACGAGGCGGCTCTTGCGGCCACCCGCCTGGCCGGGATGTGAACCGATGAACTGGACCCTCGCCCTGCCGGAGATCGTGCTCGCGCTCTCCGGCCTCGCCATCCTCGGCGTCGGCGTCCTGCCGCGGCGGGACACCTACGATGCGAGCTGCATGGCCACGATCGGCGCCTTCATCCTCACCGGGGCGCTGGTGCTCGGCTCGCCCGAAGGCACGGCCTTCGGAGGGCAGATCGTCTCGGATGCCTTCACGCGGTTCATGAAGCTCTTCACCCTCGGCGGCGCGGCGCTCGCGCTGCTGCTTTCGCTCGAATGGAACCGGGCGGAAGGGATCGCGCGCTTCGAGTATCCGGTGCTGGTGCTCTTCGCCACGCTCGGCATGCTCGTGATGATCTCGGCGAACGACCTCATGAGCCTCTACATGGGGCTCGAGCTGCTCTCGCTCTCGCTCTATGTCCTCGCCTCCTTCGACCGCGACAATGCCCGCAGCGCGGAGGCAGGCCTCAAGTACTTCGTGCTCGGCGCGCTCTCCTCGGGCCTCATGCTCTACGGCATGTCCCTCGTCTATGGCTTCGCCGGCACCACCAACTTCGACCGCCTGGCCGATGCCATGGCCACCCCGGCGAACGTCTCCTCGGGCGTGATCGTCGGCATGGTGTTCATGATCGCCGGCTTCACCTTCAAGGTCGCGGCGGTGCCCTTCCACATGTGGACGCCCGACGTCTACGAGGGCGCGCCCTCGAGCGTCGTCGCCTACTTCGCCACCGCGACCAAGGTCGGCGCCATCGCCGTCATCGTCCGTGTCATGGCCGGCCCCTTCGGCAGCCTGGCGGACCAGTGGCAGCAGGTGCTGATGCTCTCCTCGCTCGCCTCCATGGTGCTCGGCGCCTTCGCCGCCCTGCGGCAGGAGAACATCAAGCGCCTGATGGCCTATTCCTGGATCAGCCACACGGGCTTCGTGATGATGGGCCTCGCCGCCGGCGGCGATGCGGGCCTGCGCGGCGTCATCCTCTACACGCCGATCTACCTTCTCATGAGCCTCGGCGCCTTCGCCGTGATCGTCGCGATGCGGCGGCAGGGCAGGGCGGTCGAGACGGTGGGCGACCTTGCCGGCCTCGCCAGGACCGATCTCGGCATGGCGGTCTGGATGGCCATCTTCATGTTCTCCATGGCCGGCATCCCGCCGCTCGCGGGCTTCTTCGCCAAGGTCTTCGTCTTCAAGGCGGCGATCGACGCCGGGCTCTGGACGCTCGCCGTCGTCGGCGTGCTTGCCTCGGTCGTCTCGGCCTTCTACTACCTGCGCATCGTCAAGGTGATGTTCTTCGACGAGCCGGCCGGCGCGCTCGATGTCCGCCCCACGGGCGCCTCCTTCGTGATGGCGAGCACCGGCCTGTTCAACGCGCTCTTCTTCCTCTGGCCCGCGCCGCTCGTCGCCGCCGCGCAGGCCGCCGCCGCCGCGCTCCTGGGGTGAGCGGCGCAGCCTTCCGCCTCCGCGTCCACGAGGCGCTGCCCAGCACCTCGGATCTCGTCCTGCGCCTGGCCGAGGCCGGCGAGCCCGAGGGCCTCGCCGTCCTCGCGCGCCGTCAGACGGCCGGGCGCGGCACCCAGGGCCGCGCCTGGGAAGGGCGCGCGGGCAATCTCCATCTCAGCGTCCTGCTCCGCCCGTCCGAGCCCATGCGCCATGCCCCGCAATGGGGCCTGCTCGCGGCCGTCGCGCTCGCCGATGCGGTCGCGGACTACCTGCCCGATCCGGCTGTGCTCCGCCTCAAATGGCCCAATGACCTGCTGCTGAACGGCGCCAAGGCCGCGGGCATCCTGGCCGAGGCCGCGGCCGGCCCGGATTCGCGCATCGCTTGGCTCAGCCTCGGCTTCGGCGTGAACCTTGCCCATGCGCCCGAGGTGCCGGGCCGCGCCACCGCCTGCCTCGCCGATGCCGGCATCGCCGCGCCCGCGCCCGAGGCCTTCGCCCAACGCCTGCTCGCCGCCCTCGCGCGCCGCCGGCGCGAGAGGCTGCTCGAGGGCTTCGGCCCGATCCGCGCCGCCTGGATGGCCCGCGGGCCGGCGCTCGACACGCTGCTGGCCGTGCATCGGGGCGGCTGCGAGATCGCCGGACGTTTCGCGGGCCTCGCCGAGGATGGCAGCCTGCTGCTCGCCAGCGGCGGCCGCATCCACGCCGTCGCCTCGGGGGAGGTCACCTGAGCCATGCTGCTCGCCATCGATGCCGGCAACACGAATGTCGTCTTCGCCGTCCATGACGGGCGCGAATGGCGCGGGCGCTGGCGCATCGCGACGCGCGCGGACCGCACCTCGGACGAATACGCGGTCTGGCTGCTCGCGCTGTTCCAGCACGCGGGCGTGAACGCGAACGATGTCACGCGCTGCGTCATCGGCACCGTGGTGCCCGCCGCGCTCTACAATCTCCGCCGCCTCTGCCGCGACTGGTTCGACACCGAGCCGCTGATCGCCCGCGCGCCGCTCGACTGGGGCTTCGAGATCCGCGTGGACCAGCCGAACGAGGTCGGCGCCGACCGCCTGCTCAACGCGCTGGCGAGCCACACGCATTACGGCGGCCCGCTGGTGGTGATCGACTTCGGCACCGCCACCACCTTCGACGTGGTGGACGGCGACGGCGCCTATCTCGGCGGCGTCATCGCTCCCGGCATCAACCTCTCGATCGAGGCGCTCCACAAGGCCGCCGCGCGCCTGCCGCGCATCGGCATCGGCCGCCCGCAGGCGGTGATCGGCCGCGCGACCGTCCCCGCCATGCAGTCCGGCATCTACTGGGGCTATGTCGGCATGATCGAGGGCATCGTCGCGCGCATCAAGGCGGAGTTCGGCGCGCCGCTCAAGGTCATCGCCACCGGCGGCCTCGCGCCCCTCTTCGCCGAGGGCACCCTTGTCATCGAGAAGACCGACCCCGACATCACGCTCGAGGGACTGCGCCTCCTCGCGGACCGCAACCCCGTTCCCGTCTTCCACCACTCAGCGCTGCGCGACCCTCTGCGCTCGGAGTCCGACTGACCGACATGGATGCCGTCTCTGGCGACCTCGCCTTCCTCCCCCTCGGCGGGACGGGCGAGATCGGGATGAACCTCAACGTCTATCGCTGCGACGAGGCGCTGCTCGCAGTGGATTGCGGCATCGGCTTCGCGGGCGATGACGCCCCCGAGGTGGACATCATGGTGCCCGACCCGGCCTGGCTTGCGGAACGCCGCGACCGGCTGGTAGGCCTCGTGATCACCCATGCGCATGAGGACCATCTCGGCGCGGTCGCGCATCTGTGGCGGCAGTTCCGCTGCCCCGTCCACGCCACGCCCTTTGCCGCCGCCGTGCTGACGCGCAAGCTGACGGAAGCGGGCATGATCCACGAGGTGCCGCTCGTGGTGACGCAGCCCCGCGCGCGCTTCCGCCTCGGGCCCTTCGACCTCGAATACATCCCCGTCGCGCATTCCATCCCAGAGGCCCAGGCGCTCGCGATCCGCACGCGCCACGGCCTCGTGCTGCATACCGGCGACTGGAAGCTCGACCCCGATCCGCTGATCGGCCCCCGCACGGACGAGGCCGCCTTCGCGGCCCTCGGCGAGGAAGGCGTGCTCGCCATGATCTGCGATTCGACCAACGCCATGGTCGAGGGGCATTCGGGCAGCGAGGCGGAGGTGCGGCGCAATCTCGCCGCGCTGATCCGTGGCCTCAAGGGCCGCGTCGCCGTCACCGGCTTCGCCTCCAATGTCGCGCGCCTCGAATCCATCGCGCTCGCCGCGCGCGCGGCGGGGCGTCAGGTTTCGCTGTTCGGACGCTCGCTGCGCAACATCGAGCAGGCGGCGCGCGACTGCGGCTACCTGAAATCCATTCCCCCCTTCGTGCCGGAGGAGGAGGCGGGCTTCCTGCCCGATGACGAGATCCTCCTCGTCTGCACCGGCAGCCAGGGCGAGCCGCGCTCGGCCATGGCCAAGATCGCCGAGGACACCCACCCCCACATCGCGCTGGGGGAGGGGGATACGGTCATCTTCTCCTCCCGCCGCATCCCGGGGAACGAACGCGCCATCCAGCGCGTGCAGGACGGGCTCGCGCGGCGCGGCTGCCGCGTGATGACGGACGAGGACCACATGGTCCATGTCTCCGGCCACCCAGCGCGGGACGAGTTGCGCCGCCTCTACGCCCTGGTCAGGCCGCGCTTCGCGGTGCCCGTGCATGGCGAATGGCGGCACATGCAGGAACACGCCGCCCTCGCGACCGAATGCGGCGCCGTGCCCTTCCTGATCGAGGACGGCGACGCGCTGCGCCTCTCGGGCAACCGCCCCGAGGTGTGCGAGAGCGTGCCCGCTGGCCGCCTTGCGGTGGACGGGGACCGGCTGGTGCCGATGGATGGCAGCCTGCTCGCGCAGCGGCGACGGATGATGTTCAACGGCGTGGTGGTCGCCTCGCTCGCGGTGGACGGGCAGGGCCGCCTGCTCGGCGAGCCGCAGATCTCCGCCCCGGGCCTGTTCGAGATGGGCGACCCCGAACCGGGCCTGATCGCCGCCGAGCTGCGCCGCGGCCTCGCCGAGATGCCGGCCGCGCTGCGCCGCGGCGACGACGAGTTGCGCGAGGCCGTGCGCGCCACGCTGCGCAAGCAGGTCGGACGGCGGCTGCGCAAGCGCCCGACGGTCGAGGTCCACGTCATCCGCGTCTGACCCGCGCCGGGCAAGGGATCGGTCGTTCCCCGGGAGGCGGCCCCGGCAGCCCGGCGGCGATGGGCACGCCCGGCCGGTCAGCGCCGGCCGATCCCGAGCGTCGGGTCGGCGGGGGGCAGGCCCAGCGACTGGTCCACCCGGTCCACCACGCCGCCGCCCTGGGGGCGGTTCGGTGCCTCGGCCAGCTCCTGCGCCCGCGCCGCGGCGATCGCGGCCTCGCGCGCCGCGATCTCTGCTGGCGTGCGGGCCGGCATGGCGAGCGCCTCCATCATGGCCCGTTCATGCTCGGCAATGCGGCCCTCCCGCGGCGTTTCGTGCCCGGCCGAGGCCCCGCCGCCGGATTCGCCCGCGGCCAGGGCAGCGGGCGGCAGGACCAGCGCAGCGGCCGGCATGGCGAGCAGGACGAGCAGCATCGCACTCGGAACGGCCTTCCGCCTGCCAGTCATAACACGGTCCCTGGATCAGTCGTCATGGCGGGCATCGCGCCTCACCCCCTGGCGAAGGGGCGGGGAATGCGCCACCTAGCGATCATGACATGGTTCACCGGCATCGTCGTCTATCTGCTCGTGTGGTGGACGGCCCTGTTCTGCGTCCTGCCGATCGGCACACGCCCCGATCCGGCGGGCGACCCCGCCGCCGGCGGCTGGCGCGGCACGCCGGTCGCGGCCCGGCTCGGGGCCAAGCTGATCGGGACCACCGTCCTCGCCAGCCTGATCTGGCTCGGCATCTGGGCGCTGGTGGAGAGCGAATGGCTCTCCTTCCGCAGCGGCATCCTGGCCATGCCGGGTTCCTGACCGTTTTCGGGGCAGGCTGGGCAGCCCATGGTCACGGCATGTGCAGAATCGGGCCGGGCGCCGCATTTTTCGGCTTTTCGCCTTGGGTTTCCCGTTGTCCGGCAGCCGCCCAGCCGTCACTCTGATGCACAGGAAGAGTTGGTGCTCTTCCTGCCGTGTGACTGGCGTTTCCTCCCTAAACTTGGGCCGCGACCCTTGGGGCGCGGCCCTTTCTTTTCCTAAGCAATCCTCACGGCCGCGTGCAAGTGGAAAACTGCCACAGGCGGCCTTTCGCCGATATTTCCTGTCGCCGGGCCTCACGCCGCCGCACGCTTCTTTCGCGCCGCGCCGGCGCCGCTGGCCCCTTCCGGCAATGCCCGGCCGCCGTTAGGGTCCGCCGCGAATCCCCGCCCGCATCGCAGCAAAGGATCGCAACTTGCGCCTCTCCCGCGCCTTCCTGCCGACGCTCAAGGAAACCCCCGCCGAGGCGCAGATCGCCTCCCACCGCCTGATGCTGCGCGCCGGGCTGGTCCGGCAGACCTCGGCCGGCATCTATGCCTGGCTGCCGGCCGGGCTGCGCGTGCTGCGCAAGGTCGAGCAGATCGTGCGCGAGGAACAGGACCGCGCCGGCGCGCAGGAGATCCTGATGCCGACGATCCAGCCGGCCGAGCTCTGGCGCGAGTCCGGTCGCTACGACGACTACGGCAAGGAGATGCTGCGCATCCGCGACCGGCACGAGCGCGAGATGCTGTTCGGCCCGACCAACGAGGAGATGGTGACCGACATCTTCAAGCAGTTCGCGAAATCCTACCGCGACCTGCCGCGCAACCTCTACCACATCCAGTGGAAGTTCCGCGACGAGGTGCGCCCGCGCTTCGGCGTGATGCGCGGCCGCGAATTCCTGATGAAGGACGCCTATTCCTTCGACCTCGACCAGGCGGGCGCGCAGCATTCCTACCGCCAGATGTTCCTCGCCTACCTCCGCACCTTCCAGCGCATGGGGCTGACCGCCGTGCCGATGCGCGCGGACACCGGGCCGATCGGCGGCAATCTCAGCCACGAGTTCATCATCCTGGCCGAGACGGGCGAGAGCGCCGTCTTCTACGACGCCGCCTACGAGGAGACGGACTGGGCCGGCAGCACCGTCGCCTATGACGACGTGGCGGGGCTCAAGTCCTTCTTCGAGCGCGTCACCGCGACCTACGCCGCGACCGACGAGATGCACGACCCCGCGGCATGGGCCGCCGTGCCCGAGGCCCGGCGCCGCGAGGGGCGGGGCATCGAGGTCGGCCACGTCTTCTATTTCGGCACCAAGTATTCCGCCGCCATGGGCCTCGCCGTGGCCGGCCCGGATGGCGCGCTGGTCACGCCGGAGATGGGCTCCTACGGCATCGGCGTCTCGCGCCTCGTCGGCGCGCTGATCGAGGCCAACCACGACGAGGCCGGGATCAAGTGGCCCGATGCGGTCGCCCCCTGGTCCGCCGCCATCCTGAACCTGCGCCCCGGCGATGCCGCGACGGATGCGCTGAGCGAGGCGCTCTACGCCCGCCTCGGCGAGGACGCGGTCTATGACGACCGTCCCGCCCGCGCGGGCGAGAAATTCGCCGATGCCGACCTGATGGGCTTCCCCTGGCAGGCCATCATCGGCCCGCGCGGCGCGGCGGCCGGCCGTATCGAACTCAAGCGCCGCGCGAGCGGCGAACGCGCCGAGGTCTCGCTCGAGGACGCGGTGGCACGCATCCGCGGTTCCTGACGCCGCATGTTCGACGCCTTCGAGCGCGCCATCGCCTTCCGCTACCTGCGCGCGCGCAAGGGCGAACGCTTCGTCTCGATCACCGCGGCCTTCTCGCTGCTCGGCATCACCCTCGGCGTGGCCGCGCTCATCATCGTCACCAGCGTGATGAACGGCTTCCGCGCCGACCTGATGAACCGGATCATCGGGCTGAACGGCCACCTCACCGTGCAGCCCGAGCGGGGCCGCGTGCTGGCCGATCACGAGGCCCTCGTCGCGCGCCTCGCCACCTTTCCGGGCGTCGCGCAGGCCGCACCGGTGGTGGACGGCCAGGTGCTGCTCTCCGCGCCGGGCGGCGGGGCAGGGGCTGCGATGCTGCGCGGCCTGCCGCCCGAGGCGCTCGCCGCGCGGCCGGTCATCCGCCGCGGCATCCGCCTCGGCAGCCTCGAGGCCTTCGGCGAACCGGACAGCGTCATCGTCGGCGCGCGCCTCGCCGCGCGGCTGCGCCTGCAGCCGGGGGACACGCTCACGCTCCTGCTGCCCCAGGCCCGCGGCGGGGATTTCACCGCCGCGCCGCGCCAGCGCGCGCTCCGCGTCGCCGCCACCTTCGACGTCGGCATGCCGGAATACGACGGCCGCTTCCTCTTCGTCCCGCTCGCCACCGCCCAGGCGCTGTTCGGCCTCGGCGAGGCGGTGAACCAGGTCGAGCTGCTGGTGGACGACCCCGCCCGCGTCGCGCAGGTCACCGCGGCGGTGCGCGCCGCGGTGGCGGGCAGTCCGCTGCGCGTGGTGGACTGGCAGGGGGCGAACAGCAGCATCTACGCCGCGGTGGTGATCGAGCGGAACGTGATGTTCCTCATCCTCACCCTCATCGTGATCGTCGCGGCCTTCAACATCGTCTCCTCGCTGACCATGCTGGTGAAGGACAAGGCGCGCGACATCGCCATCCTGCGCACCATGGGCGCGCCACGCGGGGCGATCCTGCGCATCTTCCTGCTCTGCGGCGCGAGCATCGGCTGCGGCGGCACGCTGGTCGGCTTCGCCCTCGGTCTCGGCGTCGCGACGAACTTCCCGGCCTTGCGCGGCTGGCTCGCGCGCCTCGACGCCGTGATGCCGCTCGGGCCCGAGCTCCGCTTCCTGATGCAACTGCCCTCGGTGGTGGAGCCGCGCGAGGTGGTGGCGATCCTCGCCATGGGCCTCGGCCTGTCGCTGCTGGCGACACTCTATCCCTCCTGGCGGGCCGCGCGGGTGGACCCGGTCGAGGGGCTGCGCCATGGCTGAGGCCGGCGTGTTCAGCGCCTTCGAGCGCAGCATCGCCGCGCGCTACCTGCGCGCGGGGCGGGGCGAGCGCGCCGTCTCCCTCATCGCCGCCTTCTCGCTCGCGGGCATCGCGCTCGGTGTCGGCACGCTCATCGTCGTGCTCGCGGTGATGGGCGGCTTCAGACAGGAGATGCAGGCGCGCATCCTCGGCCTGAACGGCCATCTCGGCATCGTGTCGGGCGAGGGGCCGATGCGCGGCTATGCCGAGGCCGCCGCGCGCATCCGCGCCCTGCCCATGGTCGCGCAGGCGGTGCCGGTGCTGGAAGGCCAGGTGCTGCTCACCACCGATGCCGGCGCCTCGGCCGGCGGCCTCGTGCGCGGGATCGCGCCCGCGGATCTGCGCGCCCGGCCCATGGTCGCGGGCAACATCCGCGCCGGCAGCCTCGCGGATTTCGAGGGCGAGGACGCCATCGCCATCGGCACGGTGCTGGCCCGCCGCCTCGATGTCGGCGTCGGGGACCGTGTGACCGTGGTCTCGCCCGAGGGCCGGGTCACGGTCTTCGGCACCGTGCCGCGCCTGCGCGCCTATCGCGTGGTGGCCGTCTTCGAGGTGGGCATGCAGGACTATGACGGCGGCTTCGTCTTCATGCCGCTGCCCGCCGCGCAGCTGTTCTTCCGCCAGCCCGGCGCGGTCAGCCAGATCGAGGTCCATCTGCGCGACCCCGATGCCTCCTTCGCCGCGGCGGAGGCCATCCGCTCGGCGCTTTCGGACCGCCGCATCGCGCTGCTCGACTGGCAGGATGCCAACAGCGGCTTCTTCCAGATCGTGCAGGTGCAGCGGAACGTGATGTTCCTGATCCTGACGCTGATCATCCTCGTCGCCGCCTTCAACATCATCTCCTCCCTCATCATGCTGGTGAAGGACAAGGGGCGGGACATCGCCATCCTGCGCACCATGGGGGCGGGCAGGGGGGCGGTGATGCGGATCTTCCTGCTCTGCGGTGCTGCGATCGGCGGGCTCGGCACGGCGGCCGGGCTCGTGCTCGGCCTGCTCTTCTGCGCGAATATCGAGGCGATCCGCCAGGCGCTGATGCGCGCCACCGGCACCGCCGTCTTCGATCCCGAGATCTACTTCCTCACCCGCATCCCCGCGGTGGTGGACCCGTGGGAGGTCGCGCAGGTGGCCGCGCTCTCCCTCGGCCTGTCGCTGCTCGCCACGCTCTATCCCTCCTGGCGCGCCGCGCGCCTCGACCCCGTGGAGGCCCTGCGCGATGAGTGAACCGCCGCTCCGCCTCGCCGGCGTGGAGCGCCGCTACCGCAGCGGCGCGGGCGAGTTGCCCGTGCTGCGCGGCGCCGACCTGACGCTCTCCGCCGGGGAGATCGTCGCGCTCGTCGCCCCTTCCGGCACCGGCAAGTCCACGCTGCTGCACCTCGCCGGGCTGCTCGAACGCCCCGATGGCGGGGAGGTGTTCGTGGAAGGCCGCGCCGCGGGCACCCTGGCCGATGACGCGCGCACGGCGATCCGCCGCGCGACCATCGGCTTCGTCTACCAGTTCCACCATCTGCTGCCCGAGTTCACCGCCGAGGAGAACATCGCCCTGCCGCAGATGGCCGCAGGCGTTGCGCGCGGCGCGGCCAGGGCGCGCGCGCGCGATCTGCTGGCCGCCTTCGGCCTCTCGGGCCGGGAGGGGCACCGGCCCGGCAAGCTCTCGGGCGGGGAGCAGCAGCGCGTCGCGATCGCCCGCGCGCTGGCCAACCGCCCGCGCATCCTGCTTGCGGACGAGCCGACGGGGAACCTCGATGTCGGCACCTCGGAGCGCGTCTTCGCCGAACTGCTCGACGAGGTGCGCGGGCACGGTGTCGCCGCGCTGGTGGCGACCCACAACCCCGATCTGGCGCGGCGGATGGACCGCATCGTGACGCTGCGCGAGGGCAGGGTGGTCCCGGCCTGAGCCGCGCGTTCCGCCCCGCGCCCCGCTCCGCTAGCCTGGAATACTGCCGCGCGAGTCGCCCATGACCGAGCCTGCCGCCTTCGTCCACCTCCATGTCCATTCGGCCTATTCGCTGAGCGAGGGCGCGATCAAGGCCGACAAGCTCGCGAGCCTCGCCGCCGAGGAGGGCATGCCCGCGGTCGCGCTGACCGACAGCGCCAACATGTTCGGCGCGCTCGAATTCGCCGGCGCCTGCGCGAAGAAGGGCGTGCAGCCGATCATGGGCTGCCGGCTGTTCCTCACCCGCGCCGAGGCCGATCCCGACCGCCCGGAGGCAGCGCGCCAGAACCCCGATCCGCTGGTCGCGCTCGCCATGGATGCGGCCGGGCTCGACAACCTGCAGAAGCTCTCCTCGAAGGGCTACCTGCGCGACGACCCCTCGGGCCGTCCGGCCGTCACGCTCGACCTGCTGCGCGAGCATGCCGAGGGGCTGTTCCTCCTGACCGGCGGCACTCTCGGCCCGGTCGCGCGGCTGCTCGGGGAGGGGCGGCGCGATGCCGCCGCGCGCATCCTCGACGCGCTGCGCGAGGCCTTCCCGGACCGGCTGGCCGTGGAGCTGCACCGCCACGGCCTGCCGCAGGAACCCGCCATCGAGAGCGGGCTGCTCGGCCTTGCGAAGCAGGCGCGCCTGCCCATCGTCGCGGCCAACGACGTCTATTTCGCCAGGCCCGAGATGCACGAGGCGCATGACGCCCTGCTCTGCATCGCCGAGGGGCGCACCATGGCCGAGCGCGACCGCCGGCGCGTCACGCCCGAACACTGGTTCAAGCCCGCCGCGGCGATGCGCGCGCTGTTCCGCGACCTGCCCGATGCCTGCGACAACACGCTCGCCATCGCGCGCCTCTGCGCCGTCATGGCGGAGGAGCGGAAGCCCGAACTGCCCATCTGCCCGAAGGTGCAGCCCGGCAAGACCGAGGCCGAGACAGTGCGCGCCATGGCCATCGAGGGGCTGGAGCGGCGGCTCGATGCCATGCAGCCGCCGCCGGACGAGGCGCAGCGGAAGGTCTATCGCGACCGGCTCGACTACGAACTCGGCGTCATCGAGACGATGGGCTTCTCGGGCTACTTCCTGATCGTCGCGGACTTCATCCAATGGGCCAAGGCGCAGACGCCGCCCATTCCGGTGGGGCCGGGGCGCGGTTCGGGCGCGGGTTCGGTCGCGGCCTGGGCGTTGCAGATCACCGACCTCGACCCGCTGCGCTTCGGCCTGCTCTTCGAGCGTTTCCTGAACCCCGAGCGCGTCTCGATGCCGGATTTCGACATCGACTTCTGCCAGGACCGGCGCGACGAGGTGATCCGCTACGTGGTGCGCGAATACGGCGCCGACCGGGTCGCGCAGATCATCACCTTCGGCAAGCTGCAGGCCAAGGCGGCGGTGCGCGACGTGGGGCGCGTGCTCGGCATGCCCTACGGCCAGGTGGACAAGATCGCCTCGCTGATCCCCTTCAACCCGGCCAAGCCCGTGACGCTCGCCCAGGCGATCGAGGGCGAGCCGCGGCTGAAGGAGATGCGGGATTCCGACGAGCAGGTGGCCCGCCTGCTCGAGATCGCGGGCCAGGTCGAGGGGCTCTACCGCAACGCCTCGACCCATGCGGCGGGCGTGGTGATCGGGCGCAAGCCGCTGATCGAGACGGTCCCGCTCTACCGCGACCCGCGCTCGGACATGCTGGTGACGCAGTACTCGATGAAGTACGCCGAGGCCGCGTCGCTCGTGAAGTTCGACTTCCTCGGCCTCAAGACGCTGACGGTGATCGAGCGCGCGCTCGCGATCCTGCGCGCGCAGGGCACGCATATCGACATTGCGGCCATCCCGCTCGACGACGCCAAGACCTACGCCATGCTCGCCAAGGGCGATTCGGCGGGCGTGTTCCAGTTCGAAGGGCAGGGGATGCGTGACTGCCTGAGGCAGATGCGCGCCTCCCGCTTCGAGGATCTTGTGGCGGCAGTCGCACTCTACCGCCCGGGGCCCATGGCCAACATCCCCGCCTATTGTGCGCGCAAGGCTGGCGAGCCCTGGGCGGCGCCGCATCCGGCGATCCACCACATCCTGGCCGAGACCTACGGCATCATGGTCTACCAGGAGCAGGTGATGCAGATCGCGCAGGAACTCGCGGGCTACAGCCTCGGGGGGGCGGACCTGCTGCGGCGCGCGATGGGCAAGAAGATCCGCGAGGAGATGGTCAAGCAGCGCGCCATCTTCTGCGAAGGCGCCGAGAAGCGCGGGATCGAGCCGGCCAAGGCGGCCGAGATCTTCGACCTGATGGAGCGCTTCGCCGATTACGGCTTCAACAAATCCCACGCCGCGGCCTATGCGCTGGTCAGCTACCAGACGGCCTGGCTGAAGGCGAACCATCCGGTCGCCTTCCTCGCGGCCTCCATGACGCTCGACCTCTCCAACACGGACAAGCTCGCCGGGCACATGCAGGAGGCCGCGCGCCTCGGCATCCCGGTCCTGCCGCCCGACATCAACCGCTCCGGCGCCGAGTTCCGCGTCGAGAAGACGCCCGAGGGCAAGGAGGCGATCCGCTTCGCGCTCGCCGCCGTCAAGCGCGTGGGCGAACAGGCGATGCGCGACCTCGTGGCCGCGCGCGGCGAGGCGCCCTTCGCCTCCCTGGCCGATTTCGCCGCGCGGGTGGACCCGAAGCTGCTGAACAAGATGCAGCTCGAGAACCTCGCCCGCGCCGGTGCATTCGAGGCGCTGGAGAAGAACCGGGCGAAGGTGATGGCCGGGGCCGAGACGATCCTGCGCCGCGCCCAGGCCAGCGCGGAGGAGCGCGAGTCCGGCCAGATCGGCCTTTTCGGGGCGGATTCGCAACGAAACGAGCCCCTGCGGCTGCCCGAGATCCCCGACTGGCCGCTGCTGGAACGGCTGGCCCATGAGGCCGAGGCGGTCGGCTTCCATCTCTCGGCGCATCCGCTCGACACCTATCGGAGGGCGCTTCATCGCCTGGGCGTCACCCCATCCGCGCAGATCGCGGAGCGCGCGCGGGCGGGCTCGGCGCGGCTGAAACTCGCGGGCACGGTGGTCAATGCGAAGGAGCGGACGACCAAGACCGGCAGCCGCATGGCCTGGGTGCGGCTGTCCGACGCCCAGGGCTCCTACGAGGTGACCTGCTTCGCCGAGGTGCTGAACCGGTCCCGGGATCTGCTCGCCGAGGGCCAGGCCGTGCTGGTGACCGCCGATGCGCGGATGGAGGGCGAGGCGCTGCGCCTGACGGCGAGCGAGGTGGAGAGCCTCGAGAAGGCGGCCTCGGGCGTGGGGGGCGGGATCAGGCTCTGGCTGGACGAGGTGGCGGCGGTGGATCCGATCCGCGCCATCCTGGCGCGGGAGGGCCGCGGCCGGGGCCGGGTGGTGCTGGTCCCGCGCACGGGGCCGGGCCAGGAGGTGGAGGTGGCGCTGCCCGGCGGCTTCAATGTCGGCCCGAAGGTCATGCAGGCGATGAAGGTGGTGCCCGGGGTGTCGGCGGTGGAGGAGATCTGAGCCTCACCCCGCGCCAGCCGTATTTTCCATAATATACCTTATGCGGCAATCTCCACCGCCCCCTTTGCCGCCGGTGCTCCGAATCAGCCATGCGCCGCGAGCGTCAGCGGCGGGCCCCTGGGGGCGGCCGCGCCTGCCAGCCGTCAGTTCTGGCTGCCGGCGGGTGCTGGCGGCCGAGTGCGATAGCCGTGCGGCCCGGGGCCTCGGCGATGCATCGGCCCCATCAGCTCGCGGCGCTGGCCCGGCGACATCGAATCCCACCGGCGGCGCATCTCCTCAGGGGCCGGGCCTTGCGGACCCATGCCGCGCCGGAAGCGATCCTCGACCCGGCGCCGCTCCTCGGGCGGCAGCGTGTCCCAGTTCTCCTCCAGCCAGCGATGGCGGGCGGCCCGCTCCTCGGCCGTGCGAGGCGGGCCGGAGCCGCGCCAGGGCGGCGTCGTCGCCGGCTGGGCAAGGGCAAGTCCCGGCAGGGAGACAGCGGCGAGGGAGAGGAATACACGTCGATTCATTCGACCCTCCTTGCTTCCGTGGAGTGACGCATTCCCTATCCTGCCGTCGGTTCCGCAGCCTTGCGCTCGCGCAAGCGCGATGGTCCCGGCGGCGGCGCGGGGCCGCATCGGCGCTCTCGGGGTCCACCCGAGCATGGCCCAACTAGGGGCTACAGGCGATGCGCCGGCCCCTCATCACGCCGCCTCCCGCCAGGGTGCCACGTCGAGGAAGGTGGATTGGTAGCAGGCCCCCTCCCCGATATCCGTCCGCCGCATGTCGCAGAGCATGTTGATGGTCCCGGCAACCGCCTCCCCGTCCGGGCGCTGGCCGGGCACGAGCACCACCCCCGGCCGCACCTCGTCGCTGATCTTCAGAACCAGCCCCACCTCCCCGAGATCGTTGAACAATCTCACCCGCTGCCCGTCCGTCAGGCCCCGGCGCGCCGCCTCCTCCGGGTGCAGAATGGCGCAGGGCTCCCCTTCCCGCTTCCGCAGGAAGGGCGAGGCGGCATACGCCGTGTGGGCCTGGAAGTAGCCCGGCGCGGTCAGCAGACGCAGCGGCCAGCGGGCGGCCGCCGCGGCCTCGATGGGATCCTCCTCCCAGACCGGCATGGGGGGCACGCCCTGGCTGGCCAGCGCCTCGGAATGGATCTCGAGCCGGCCCGACGGCGTGCGAAACGCCTGCGCCGGGGGCGGGCTCACCTTCACCGGCCCGGCGAAGACCTCGGCCGGGTCCACGCCGGCGATGATGCCCGTCGCGCCCTTGAAGAAATGCGGCACGATCTCGCGCGGGCCGAGGTGGAAGGCGGGGTCGGTCAGCCCCATCCGGCGGCCCAGCTCCTGCGCCAGGCGGAAGTTCGACCAGGCCTCGTGCTGCGGCGCCACCGCCGCCGGCGCGTATTGCATCCGGTAGGAGCCGTAGGAGCGGTAGAAATCCTCAGTTTCCAGATAGGTGGCGGCCGGAAGCACGATGTCGGCATAGCGCGCCGTGTCGGTCATGAAGGGGTCGTGGACCACGGTGAAGAGGTCCTCCCGCGCCAGTGCCCGGCGCAGCCGGTTCACGTCCGGGTTGGTCACCGCCGGGTTGTTGGCGGCGATGAAGAGCGCCCGGATCGGCGGGTCGCGCATCTCCTCGAGCGCCTCGCCCAGCGCCAGGTGGTTCACCGTCCGCGCCGAGGCCGGGCCCGAGGGCTTGCCCACGAAGCCGAACTGGAAGTCCATCGAGGCGGCGGCCAGCAGCAGCGCCCCGCCCCCTTCCCGCCCATAGGCGCCTGTCAGGGCCGGCAGGGTCGCCACCGCCCGCAGCGCCTGCCCGCCGCGGGCGAGCCGCGTCATGCCCTCGCCCAGCCGGATCAGCGAGGTGCGCGCCGCCCCGTACATCGCGGCCAGCCGCTCGATATCGGCCTCGGGCAGGCCGGTGATGGCAGCCACCCGCGCCGGCGGGAAGCCGGGCAGCACCTCCGCCGCCCATCGTTCGAAACCAAGGGTATGGGCGGCGATGTAGTCGCGGTCCAGCAGCCCGTCGCGCAGCAGGATATGCGCGATGCCGCAGGCCAGCGCGGCGTCGGTGCCGATGCGGATGGGCAGGTGCCAATCCGCCCGCGCCGCGGTCTGGCTGCGGCGGGGGTCGATCACCACCAGGGGCACGCCGCGCTTGCGCACCTTTTCCAGCAGCGCCCAGAAATGGACGTTCACCGCCATCAGGTCGCAGCCCCAGGCGATGACGAGGTCGGAATGGACCACGCTCTGCGGATCGGTGCCGCCGACCGGGCCGAGCGTCAGGTCCCAGGCCGTCTCGCAGCAGGTGTCGCAGACCGTGCCGGCCATCAGGCGCGAGGTGCCGAGAGCGTGGAACAGCCCGGCCACCAGCCGCCGGTTCATCTGGCCCTGATGGGCGGAATAGGCATAGCCGAGGATCGCCTCCGGCCCGCTCTCGGCCATGATGGCCTTCCAGCGGGAGGTGATCTCGTCCAGCGCGGCGTCCCAGGTGATGGGCTCGAACCGCCCGGCGCCCTTCGGCCCGGTGCGGCGCAGCGGTGTCCGCAGCCGGTCGGGCGAATGCACCACCTCCATGTCCCGGTTGACCTTCGCGCAGGCGAAACCGGCGGTGTAGGCCTCCTCCGGGTCGCCCTGGATGCGGATGATGCGGTCGCCCTCGGTCTCGACGATCAGGGAACACATGTCCGGGCAGTCATGGCCGCAGACGACGCGGGTCTTGGGCATCGGGGGCGGGTTCCTCGGCGGGCGCGACGCGGGCAGTCTCAGCCCGCTCCACCGCCCTGGCAACCGTCCCCCGGGGGCTTGCCTGCCGCCGCCCGCCGCGCGAGGACTCCGCCATCCTCGCCCCCGGAGACGTGATGCCGCAGGAGCCCGAAGCCGCGCTGACCCGCCTGCTCGCCATCATGGCGGCGCTGCGCCACCCCGAGACCGGCTGCCCCTGGGACCGGGAACAGGATTTCCCGACCATCGCCCCCTACACGATCGAGGAGGCCTACGAGGTCGAGGACGCCATCGCCCGCGGCTCCCCCGCCGCGCTGAAGGACGAGCTCGGGGACCTGCTTTTCCAGGTCGTCTATCACGCCCGCATGGCCGAGGAGCGCGGCTGGTTCGCCTTCGCCGACGTCGCGCAGGCCATCTCGGAGAAGATGGTCAGCCGCCATCCGCATGTCTTCGGCGATGCCGCGGCGCGGGACACGGCCCAGCAGGTCCAGGCCTGGGAGGCGCAGAAGGAGGCCGAGCGCCGCGACCGCGCCGAGGCAGGCACGCTCGCCGGCATCCCAGCCGGCCTGCCGGCCCTGACGCGGGCGGCGAAACTGACCCGCCGCGCCGCCCGCGTCGGCTTCGACTGGCCGGACGCCGCCGCCGTGCTCGACAAGCTCGAGGAGGAGGCGCTGGAACTCCGCAAGGAACTCAGGCGCACCCCGGAAACCGCTGATCCTGCAGCATTGCGCGACGAGGTCGGTGACCTGCTTTTCGTGCTGGCCAACCTCGCCCGCAAGCTCGATCTCGACCCCGAGGATTGCCTGCGCGGGGCGAACCGGAAGTTCGAGCGCCGCTTCCGCCACATCGAGGAAACCCTTCGACGTGAAGGATCCTCGCCGGCCGACGCGACGCTCGATCGCATGGAGGCGATCTGGCAGGAGGCCAAGCGCCTCGAACAGCGGAGCCGTTGAAAGATGATGCGCGCTGCGATCCTGTTTGTGCTGATCCTGCAATTCTTCTCGGTGCATGAGGCATCCGCCCAGCCCCGCCGCACCCTGCTGGACGAAGGGCCGGCCGGCCGTGTCGTCGCCGCCCCGCAGGGCCAGGGCGAGGCCCTGCGCCTGCGCCGCGAGGGCCGCACGGTCTGGCAGGCCCGGGACCAGCGCTTCACACTGTTCAGCGAGGGCACCCCCGTCCCGATCGGTGACGGGCAGACCGCCATCGGCATCACGGGCTGGTCGGGTGGCGCCTATTGCTGCTGGACCCTCCATCTCTTCCGGCGGGGTCCGGGCGGCCTCGCGCATATCGCCTCCCTGCCGCTCGGCAAGCGGGAGCCGGCCGTCTTGCGCCTGACGCCGCCCGGGGCCGCGGGCATCCGCCTCGCCGATGCGGCCTTCGATTTCTGGGAGGCGCCGGCCAGCCTCGCCGCCGACCTGCACCCGACCATCCCCTTCCGCTGGAACGGCCGGGCGCTGGAGCCGGACCTTGCCGCCATGCGCCGCCCGGTCGCGGAGGCGCTCGGCACCGCCTGCGCCGAGATGGCCGCGCCCGACGACCTGCCCCCGCCCGAGGAGAGGATCGCCCGTTACCCCGATCTCGATGCCGCCATCGCCGCCCTGCGCGCGCGGGACTGGCGCCGCCCGGCGGACCAGCCCCATCCGGGGGTCGAGGCCGCGCGCCTCGCCGCCTGCCTGATCTATGCCGGCCATGCCGGAGAGGCGGCGCACCTGCTGCGCGAGGCCTGGCCGGCGGACATCCCCGGCCGCGCCGAGACCGAGCGCCAGCTCGCCGCGCGCCTCGCCTGCAGCCCCTTCGCCGCGGCGGTGCGGGCGGTGAACGCGCCGCGCGCGCCCTTCACCACCGCGCGCTGCCAGCGCAACGGCCCGGACCAGACGGCGGTCTTCACGCTCGGCTGGCGCTGATCAGGCCGGGCGGATCCCGGCCCGCACCGTCACGCGCCCTTCGGGCAGGGGGATGAATTCGGCCTCGTCCCCCGGCACGCGGCCGAAGCGCCCGGCCTTCCAGTCTTCCTTGGCCTGTTCGAGCCGCTCGCGGGAGGAAGCGACGAAGTTCCAGTAGAGGTAGCGCGGCCCGTCCATCACCGCCCCGCCCAGCATCAGCAGCCGCGCCCCCTGCGGCCCGGCGGTGAGCGCGAGCGAATCCCCGGCGCGGAAGACCAGCATCCGGCCGGCCTCGAACCAGGTGCCGGCCACCTCCGCGCTGCCCTGCACGAGGTAGGCGCCCCGCTCCTCATGCCCCGAGGGCAGCGGCAGCCGCGCCCCCGGCGCGAGCAGCGCATCGGCGTAGAACAGCGGCGAGGAGACGGCGGCCGGCGCGCGCAGGCCCCAGCCCTCCCCGGCGATCAGGCGCAGTCTGAGCCCCTGGTCCTCGACGAAGGGCAGCGCGCCGGCGCCGTGATGGGCGAAGGCCGGGGCGGTTTCCTCCGCCTCGCGGGGCAGCGCCACCCAGGACTGGATGCCGAACATGCGCTGCGCCCGGTCGCGCTGCGCGGGGTCGGTGCGCTCGGAATGGACGATGCCGCGCCCCGCGGTCATCCAGTTCAGCTCGCCCGGGCGGATCGGCTGGGCACTGCCCAGGCTGTCGCGATGCAGGATCTCTCCTTCGAACAGGTAGGTGACGGTCGAGAGGCCGATATGCGGGTGCGGGCGGACATCGAGCCCCTGCCCGGTCAGGAACTCGCCCGGCCCCATCTGGTCGAAGAAGATGAAGGGGCCGACCATCTGCCGCTCGCGCGCGGGCAAGGCCCGGCGCACCTCGAAACCGCCGACGTCGTGGGCGCGGGGGATGATGACATGCTCGAGGCCCGGGGGCGGCGCGGGGCAGGATGGCTCGGCTTCGTCGAGGGTGGACATGGCGCGCTCCCGGCCGTGGTCCCATGAGGATGGGGACGCCCCCGCCCGGCCGCCATCCCCGCCGCCTGCAGGCGCGCACGCGAAAGGGGCGGCCCGCGCCGGCGGACCGCCCCACTTCTCCCCCCGTTCCGGCGCCGCGCGGGTCGGCGCGGCAGGACCGCCTTCAGGCCGCCGCGCGGCGGCGGCGCACGACCGCGCCCAGCCCGAGCAGGCCCATGCCCAGCAGGGCAATGGAGGCCGGCGCCGGCACTCTGACGGAGCCGCCGGTGATCTCCAGGCGGATCACGAGGTCGTCATGGTTGTCGTCCGGCCCGGCGCCGAGGTCGTCGAAGAACAGCCACGCCACCGTGCCGCTCGAGGCGGTGATGCCGTTGATGGTGGTGTCGATGCAGGACAGGGCCGTGCAGTTGCCGAGCGTGACGAAGAAATTGCCGAGGTTGTTGTTCGGCAGGACGTTCGCCCCGTTCACGACGTCGCCATTCGCCGCGAAGGTCGGATTGCCGCCGCCGTTGGTGTCGAACATGAAGGGCAGGAGGCCCGACAGCACGTTGTTGATCGTGACGCTCGTGCCGATCGGGCTGCCGAGCGTGCCGGACGTGCCGCCGCCGCCGGTCAGGATCGGGGTGCCGTTCCAGACAAAGGAGTTCGTCCAGCCCGCCTCGTAGCCGATCAGCGTCGCGGTGATCTGCGACGGCCCGCCGATGAGGTAGAGATTCGCGCCGTACCAGCCCTCGATCTTCGGCAGCGGGGCGATCACCTGGTTGTTGGCCGTCGCTCCGCCCGGGATGGTGCCGACGGTCGAGGCCTGGGTGGCCGGGGCGGCGAAGGCAAGCCCGAGAAGGGCGGAAGCGGCGAAAAGGGCCTTGCGGAGGGACATGGGGGTGTCTCCAGTGCGGCGTAACGGATCTGAGCGATTGTCTTGCAAGGCGGATGCCAGTCTGAAAACAGCCTTCGCTCAATGGGTTATGCCGCCACCCGCCGCGCCACCCGCCCGGGTTGAAAAGAACGCCGACGCAGGCGCCCGGGCAGCCCGCGCCCCCGCTCAGGGGTAGCGGATCGCCACCACCTCCACCTCCTCCACGCCGCCGGGGGTGCGGATCTTCCGCACATCCCCCACCCGCGCGCCGAGCAGCGCGCGCGCCACCGGCGCCACCCAGGAGACATCCCCCTTCTCCGCATCCGCCTCGTCCACCCCGACGATGCGGATCGTCACCTCGGCATCGTCGGCGAGGCGCGCAAAGGTCACCGTGGCGCCGAAGAACACCTGGTCGCGCCGCTCTTGCGCCGCCGGGTCCACCACCTGCACGCGTTCGAGCCGCTTGCGCAGGAAGCGGACGCGGGCGTCGATCTGCCGCAGGCGCCGCTTGCCGTACTGGTAGTCCGCATTCTCGGACCGGTCGCCGAGGCTCGCGGCCCAGGCCACCACCTCGACCACCTTCGGGCGCTCCTCCTCCCACAGCGCGCGCAGTTCCTCGCGCAGCGCGGCCGCGCCCGCGGGCGTCATGTAGAAGGGCGTGCCGGGGGGCAGGCCGGGCGGCCCGTCCTCCCCCTCATCCTCACCCTCGGCGCTCACGGGTCGAGGAGGGTGGCGCGCACCGCCTCCCAGCAGGCGCGGTCGGGGGCGCAGATCAGCCCGCCGTCGCGATGCTGCGGCGTGTAGGCGCTGCCGTCGAATCGCGCGGCATAGCCGCCCGCCTCGCGGTGCAGCAGCCAGCCGGGCAGGTGATCCCAGGGCATCAGCCGGTTGTAGAATTGCACATGGGCATGCCCGCCCGCCGTCAGCCGGTATTCGTGGGCCGAGCAACGGAAGCCCACCACCCCGGCGAAGCGCGCGAGGCGCGAGGCGACCTGCGAGCGCATCGGCTCGCGCAGATAGGTCCAGGAAATGGCGGCGATCATGCGCTCCACGGGCGCCGGCGCGGCCACGTGCAGATCGGCCATGTGGCGGCCCTGACCGTCGGCGATCCAGGCCCCTTCCCCGCGCAGCGCGATGGCGGTGTCGTCGCCGAGCGGGTCGTGGATCCAGGCCGCGGCCACCTCGCCGCGCACCACCGCCGCGGCCATGGCCCCGAAGAGCGGCGTGCCGGAAGCGAAATTCGCCGTCCCGTCCACCGGGTCCACCACGAAGGCGAGGTCTGCGCCGGCGAGGCGGTCGAGCACGCGCTCATCCGCCGCCGCCGCCTCCTCCCCGATCACGGCGCAGCCGGGAAAGAGCCGCGCGAGCCCCGCCTCGATGACGCGCTCGGCGGCCTCGTCGGCATCGGTCACGAGGTCGAGCGGCCCGGTCTTCGCCCGCACCGCCCCCTGCGCCAGCCGGCGGAAGCGCGGCAGGATCTCGGCGCGCGCCGCCTCGCGCAGCAGGGAGGCGACCTCGGCCGCCCGCGCCGCGCCGATCATGCCCCGCGCCCCTCGAAGCGCGCCCGGTCGGCGGGCGAGAGGCGGACCGTCAGGCTGATCCCGTCCTCGCGGTCACGGCGCGAAAGCACCTCGCCGTGCTGGTAGAGCCAGGCGAGGCCCGCCCCGTCGGTCGTCGACACCGTCACCTCGATCGTCTCCATCCCGGCCGAAAGCCGCGCGTCGATGGCCCGGCGCAGCTCGTCGAGCCCCTCCCCGGTCAGCGCCGAGACCGGCACCGCCCCCGGCACGCGGCGCGCGACCTGCTCGATCCCGCCGAGGAGGTCGGCCTTGTTGAGCACCTCCAGCACCCGGTCCTGCCAGCCTTCGTCGAGGCTCGCATGCGGCCCCTCGGCCATCTCCGCCATCACGGCGAGGACGTCGGCGCGCTGCGCCGCGCTGTCGGGGTGGGCGATGTCGCGCACATGCAGGATGACATCCGCCGCCGCCACCTCTTCGAGCGTCGCGCGGAAGGCCTCGACGAGCTGCGTCGGCAGGTCGGAGATGAAGCCCACCGTGTCGGAGAGGATGCAGGTCCGCCCCGAGGGCAGCCGGATCGCGCGCATGGTGGGGTCGAGCGTCGCGAAGAGCTGGTCCTGGGCATAGACCCCGGCGCCGGTCAGCGCGTTGAACAGCGTGGACTTGCCGGCATTCGTGTAGCCCACCAGCGCGACCACGGGATAGGGCACGCGGGCGCGGGCGGAACGGTGCAGCCCGCGGGTCCGGCGCACCTGCGCGAGTTCCCGCTTCAGCTTGACGATGCGCTCGCTGATCAGGCGGCGGTCGATCTCGATCTGCGACTCGCCCGGCCCGCCGAGGAAGCCGAAGCCGCCGCGCTGGCGTTCGAGGTGGGTCCAGGAGCGCACCAGCCGCGTGCGCTGGTATTCGAGATGCGCGAGCTCGACCTGCAGCGCGCCTTCCCTGGTGCGCGCCCGCTCGCCGAAGATCTCGAGGATCAGGCCGGTGCGGTCGATGACCTTGCAGCCCCAGGCCTTCTCGAGGTTGCGCTGCTGGACCGGGCTCAGCGCCGCATCCACGACGACGAGGCCGACCTGCTGCTCCTTCAGCGCGCGGCCGATGATCTCGACCTGGCCCTCGCCGAGCAACGTGGCCGGCCGGCGCTCGCGCAAGGGATGCACGGCGGAATGGACCACCGCGACGCCGATCGAGGCGGCAAGGCCCACCGCCTCGGCCAGCCGCGCCTCGGCCGCGCGCTGGCCGCCGGCATCGCCGATGGCGAGCCGGTTCGGCTTCTCGAAGGGCAGGATGACGGCCGCGCGGGTCGGCTGGCCGCCCGGCGAGTCAGCTCCCGCCGCCAGGGGCCACCTCGCGGGTCAGGGTCATGCGGGTCTCGGAGGCCGGGGCGGCGGCCTGCTGCGCGCCCGCCTGGGCGGTGGCGTCGAACAGCATGATGGGCGCGCCCGGCATCACGGTGCTGATGGCGTGCTTGTAGACGAGCTGCGTGTGCCCGTCCCGGCGGAGCAGCACCGAGAAATTGTCGAACCAGGTGATGATTCCCTGCAGCTTCACGCCGTTCACCAGGAAGATCGTCACCGGGGTCTTGGATTTGCGAACGTGGTTCAGGAACACGTCCTGCACGTTCTGGGACTTCTCTGCGGCCATGGGACCGGTCCTCTGTTCTTGCTGGTCACCGACCAGGGGCGGACCGGCGAAAACCATTTCCGGCCACCGGCGCGCGGAGTGTCCCTCGCCGCTCAGCCCTTTGCAAGCCCGAGCAGATGCGCCTGCAGCGCATGGCCATCCGCGAAGACGGCATCGGGCGCCGCGGCCGTCACGCCGCCGTCATGGGCGGCATCACCAAGCAGCACGGCGCGGCAGCCCGCCGCCCGCGCGGCCTGCATGTCGAGCGCGGTGTCGCCGACATACCAGACCGCGGGCGAGGCCGGCACGCCGAGCCGCTCCAGCGCCATCAGCAGCGGCGCCGCATCCGGCTTGTCGCGCGCCGCATCGCCCGCCCCCACCAGAGCGCCGAAATGCCCGCTCCAGCCGAGGTGCTCGGCCTCCGCCCGCAGCAGCGGGCCCTGCTTGTTCGAGACGACGGCCTGCGGGGCGATGCCGCCCGCGGCGCGGATCGCCGCCACCGCACCCGGCATCGGCGCCAGCACGGCGAGGTGGTGGCGGCGCACCTCGGCATAGAAGATGTCCCGCGCGCGTTCCCATTCCGCGCCGAACATCGCGGGGAATGTGTCCCGCAGCGATCCGCGCACGCGCGCAAGCACCGTCGCGCGGTCCCATTCCGCCATGGCGAAGGCGCGGAAGGTGGCGTTCAGCCCGGCCTCGATGGCCGCCCAGCCGTCCACCAGCGTGTTGTCCCAGTCCCACAGGATGGCCGCGGGCCGGCTCACGGCCTCAGCTGCCCCATCAGCCCGAGCATGTCGCCCATCACCCAGAGGTGGCGGATGCGCGCCTCCTCGAGCGTGAAGAAGCCGACGCCTTCCCAGGCGAGGCGCCGCCCGGTCGGCGGCACGTCGAGGAACGGGCCGGCATCGTGCTGGCCGGAGAAGCCGACGCGGGCGGCCACACGCTCCTCCTCGGCCAGCAGGTCGCGCAGTTCACAGCGATAGGCGCTGAAGGCGCCGCGCACGCTGCGGACATAGGCGGCGAAGGCCTCCCGGCCCCGCATCACCTGGCCGAAGGTGCCCTGGAAGCCGACATCCTCGTGCATCAGCGCGGGCAGGCAGCCGAGGTCGCCCCTTTCCCACAGATCCGCGTAGAAGGCGCGAACCGTGGCGCGGTTGGCCTCGAGTGCCGCGCTCATGCTGCGTTCTTCAGCCCGCCCTTCACGTGACGGGCGAAGATCTCGAAGAGCCGGCGCACGACGGGGCCCACCGTGCCGTCGCCCACGGGCTGGCCGTCGATGCGCACGATCGGCTTCACGAAGGAGGTCGCGGAGGTGATGAAGGCCTCCCGCGCGCGGCGCATCTCCTCGAGGGAGAATGCCCGCACCTCGAAGGGAATGCCGGCCTGCTTCAGTTCCTCGATCAGGGCCGCGCGGGTGCAGCCGGGCAGGATCGCGTGGTCGAGGTGGCGGACGCGGATGCTTCCGTGCTCGTCCACGATCCAGAAGGAGGTCGCCGCTCCCTCGGTCACCATCCCGGTGTCCGGCTCGTAGAGCACCGCCTCGATCGCCCCCTGCTCGCGCGCGGCCTGGCGGGCGAGGCAGTTCGGCAGCAGGTTCACGGTCTTGATGTCGCAGCGCGCCCAGCGCAGGTCCGGCTGGGTGATCGCCGCGGCAGCCCAGCGGTCCACATCGGTCGGATAGGGCGGGATGCGCTTGATGGTGACCACCAGCGCGGGCGGGACGGGATGCGCCGGAAAGGCGTGGTCGCGCCGCGCGACGCCGCGCGTGACCTGCATGTAGAGCAGGCCCTCGGTCACGCGGTTGCGCCGCGCCACCTCCCGCAGCACGAGGCGCAGCGCCGCGCGCGCCATCGGCATCGGCAGGCGGATCTCGCGCAGCGAGCGTTCCAGCCGGTCGAGATGCAGTTCCTCGTCGATGAAGCGCCCGTCATGGAGGTGGACGACCTCGTAGATGCCGTCGCCGAACTGGTAGCCGCGGTCCTCGATGTTCACCGCCGCCTCGGGCTGCGGCAGGTAGCGGCCGTTGACATAGGCGATGCGGGACATGGGCGGGCGGCACTCCGGCGATGGGCGGGCGGAGGTTAGAACGCGGCCGCGGCGCGCGGAAGCCGCCGGGTCACGCGATCGTGCGCGCCTCAGGCGTTGCCGACGGTGCCCGGCGGGCTGGCGCGGTCCTCGGCCTGCACGCCGAGGAACTTGAGCTTGCGGTGCAGCGCGCTGCGCTCCATGCCGACGAAGTTCGCGGTGCGGGAGATGTTGCCGCCGAAGCGCAGGAGCTGCGCCTCGAGATACTGGCGTTCGAACAATTCCCGCGCCTCGCGCAGCGGCAGGGTCATGATCTCGGAACTGCGGTCGAGCTTCAGCACCGCCGGCGCGGCGGCGCCGACCTGCGGCGGCAGCATGTCGGGCCGGATCGGCTCCTTCGCGTCGCCGGGGGCCATGATCAGCAGCCAGTCGATCAGGTTGCGCAGCTCGCGCACATTGCCCGGCCAGTCATAGGCCTGCATGGCGGCGAGCGCGTCCTCGGAGAGTTCGCGCGCCGCGACGCCGGTGGTCTCGGCCGCGCGGCGCATGAAGTGGCGGGCGAGCGGGGGCACGTCCTCGCGCCGCTCGCGCAGCGCGGGCACGCGCAGCGGCACGACGGCGAGGCGGTAGAACAGATCCTCGCGGAAGCGGCCGGCGGCGATCTCGGCGGCGAGGTCGCGGTTGGTGGTCGAGAGCACCCGCACATCCACCTTCACCCGCGTGCCGCCGCCCACGCGCTCGAAGCCCTGCTCCTGCAGCGCGCGCACGATCTTGCCCTGGGTCTCGAGCGGCATGTCCGCCACCTCGTCGAGCAGCAGCGTGCCGCCATGGGCGCGCTCGAGCACCCCTGCGCGGCGCGGCTGGGCGAGCGGGTCGGGGCCGGCCTCGACGCCGAAGAGCTCCTCCTCGAAGCGGGCGGGGTTGAGCGTGGCGCAGTTCAGCACCAGGAACGGCCCGTCGGCGCGGCGGGACCGCGCATGGATCATGCGCGCCGCCACCTCCTTGCCCGCGCCCGCGGGGCCCGTGATCAGCACGCGCGAGCCGGTCGGCGCGACCTTCTCGATCGCCTGGCGCAACTGGCCGAGCGCGGAGGAGGCGCCGACCAGCTCGGTCTCGGCACCCGCACGCAGCTTCAGTTCGCTCACCTCGCGCTTCAGGCGCGCGGCTTCCAGCGCGCGCGCCACCACCAGCAGCAGCCGGTCGGACTTGAAGGGCTTCTCGATGAAGTCGTAGGCGCCCTGCTGGATCGCCTGCACCGCCGTCTCGATCGTGCCGTGGCCGGAGATCATGACGACCGGCACCTGCGGCTCCTCCACATGCAGCGCCTGCAGGATGCCGAGCCCGTCGAGGCGGGAGTTCTGCAGCCAGATGTCGAGGATCACGAGGGAGGGCCGGCGCTGCCGGAACGCCGCGATCGCGGTGTCCGCGTTGTGCGCCTGCCGCGTCTCGTAGCCCTCGTCCGAGAGGATGCCCTCGATGAGCGTGCGGATGTCGGGCTCGTCGTCGACGATCAGGATCTCATGCGCCATGCGCGACCTTCGCTCCCTCCCCCGCCCGGGACGCCTCCGCCGCCGGCTCCGTCCCCGGGGCGCGGGCCGGCAGGATCAGGGCGACCCGCGCGCCGGGCGCCTCCTGCCGGTCCTCCAGGGACAGCCTTCCACCATGGTCCTCCATGATCTTCTTGACGATGGCAAGGCCGAGACCGGTTCCCTTTGGCTTGTGAGTGACATAGGGCTCGGTCAGCCGGTCCCGGTCCTCCTCGCCGGGCAGCCCGACTCCGTCATCCTCGACGACGAAACGAACTTCCGCCCCGTCCGATTCGACCCGCGCGACGATCCGCCCCGCCCGCTCGGCGGCGCGCATGGCGATGGCATCGGCGGCGTTCTGCAGCAGGTTCGTCAGCGCCTGGCCGATCGAGCGCCGGTCGCAGGCGACGATGGGCGGCGGGTCGGCGAAATGCGTCTCGTAGGCGATCTCGGGATGCGCGTCGCGCTGCAGCACCAGCGCCTCGCGCAGGATCTGGTTGGCGTCCTCGGGGCGGATGACGGGTTGGGGCATGCGCGCGAAGGCGGAGAACTCGTCCACCATCCGCCCGATGTCGCCGACCTGGCGCACGATGGTGTCGGTGCATTGCGTGAAGGTCTCGGGGTCCTCGCTGATCTGGCGCAGGTAGCGGCGCTTGAGCCGTTCCGCGCTGAGTTGGATCGGCGTCAGCGGGTTCTTGATCTCGTGCGCGATGCGGCGCGCCACGTCCGCCCAGGCCGCCTTGCGCTGGGCCGAGACGAGTTCCGTCACGTCGTCGAAGGTCAGCACGTAGCCTTCGACGCGCCCGCCCTGCATCTCGGCGCCGAGCCGCGCGATGAAGGTCCGCCGCGCCGAGGGCGGGCCGGAGCGGATCTCGGCCGTCTGAGGCTTCTCCGGCGCGGCGCGCGCGGCTTCCAGCAACGCGGCGAATTCCGGCGCCACGCCCGCGAGCGGCAGGCCGATCGCGGCATCCAGGTCCACGCCCAGAAGCGCGGAGGCCGAGCGGTTGGGCAGGTTCACCCGCCCCTCGGCATCGAGGCCGATGACGCCCGCCGAGACGCCCGCGAGCACCGTCTCGGTGAAGCGCCGGCGCTCGTCGATCTGGCGGTAGGCCTCCATCAGCTCGCCGCGCTGCGCGCTGAGCTGGCTCGTCATGCGGTTGAAGGCGCGCGAGAGGGAGGCGACCTCGTCATCCGCCTGGCCTTCCTGCACGCGGGTCGAGAGGTCGCCCGACCGCACCCGCTCTGCCGCGGTGATCAGGCGCGAGATCGGCCCGGCGATGCGGTTGGCGATCAGCAGGCCCAGCAGCACCGCCGCCATCAGCACGAGCAGCGTCGCGATGCCGAAGATCAGCACGAAGGTGATCTGCAGGTCGCCCTGGTTGCGGTCCAGCCGGTCGTATTCCTGGAAGGCCAGTTCCGTCCGGCGCATGTGCTCGAGCACGCCGGGGTCCACCGGGCGGGCGATCATCAGCATCAGCCCGGGCGGGATGTTGAGCGCGACGACGGCCCGCACGCGCCCCTCCCCGCTCTCGCCCGGCAGCACCGCCACCTCCCCCGCCCGCACCGATTCGAGCGCCCAGGACGGGAGGGGCTCGACCACCGTTCCCGTGGTCAGCCCCGCCGAGGCCACCACCTGGCCGAGCGTCGGCTCGAAGACGATGGATTCCGTCAGGCCCCGGATCGCGGTGTGGGTGGCGAGCAGCCGCGCGAAGCCGAGCCCGTCATTGGGCAGCAGGATGGGCGCCGCGCGGTTGAGGTCGTTCGCCATCGCCAGGATGTCGGCGCGGATGGTGTTGCGGTGCTCCTCGAGATAGGCGCGCGAGGCCACCAGCGAGGCCTCCAGCGTGTCCCGCACCCGGTCGCTGAACCAGGCCTGGATGCCGAGGTTGAAGAACACCGCCGAGAAGCCCGCCACCAGGATCGCCGGCACCACGGCGACGATGCCGAACAGCAGCACGAGGCGCACATGCAGCCGCGAGCCGGCCGAGCCGCGCCGCCGCTCCACCCACATCCGCACCACCCGCGCCGCGAGCGAGGCGGCGAGCACCAGCAGCACCGCGAGGTTGGCGAGGATGATCCCGACCACCTCGCCCGTGCTCGCCGGCCCGAGCGGCGTGCCGCCCGAGAGCGCCATGAAGGTCGCGACACCGAGAACAAGGGCGACGAGCGCCAGCGCGATGGTGACCGCGCCGCTCTGCAGCGCCTGGCCGAGTCGCGCGAGCCGGGAGGGCGCGGCGCCCGAGCCCTCGGCCTCCGCGCCGGCGAGGCTGCGGGCCGCGGGCCGCACCCCGGCGCGCCGGAAAAGCCCTGCCATCTCAGGGCCTTCGCATGCTCAACTCAGGCCGCGCACCACGGGCAGCTCCAGTTCACGGATCTTCTTGCGCAGCGTGTTCCGGTTCAGCCCGAGCATGGCGGCAGCCTTGATCTGGTTGCCCCTTGTAGCACCGAGAGCGAGGCGAAGCAGCGGGCGTTCCACCTCGGCGAGCACGCGGTCATAGAGGTCGCGGATGGGCATGCCGTCGCGATGCGCCGCCATGAAGACCTGCAGGTGCCGCTCGACCGCCTGCTCGAGGGTGGCGGGCTGGACCTGGCCGTCCGGGCCGGTGGGCTGCACCGCCTCGGCCAGTTCGGCCGCGACGGCGTCGCCGCCGATCACCTCCTGCGGGTAGAGCGCGGCCATGCGCCGCATCAGGTTCTCGAGCTCGCGCGCATTGCCCGGCCAGGCATGGGCCTTGAGCGCCTCCATCGCCTCGGGGCTGAGCTGCTTGCCGGGCAGGCCCGAGGCACGGGCGCGGTCGAGGAAGTGGCGGGCGAGCAGCGGGATGTCCTCGATCCGCTCGCGCAAGGGGGGCAGGCGGATCGGCACGACGTTGAGGCGATAGAACAGGTCCTCGCGGAACAGGCCCTGGCGGATCAGTTGCCGCAGGTCGCGATGGGTGGCCGCGACGATGCGGACATTCGCCTTGATCGCCTGCCGCCCGCCGACGGTGGTGAACTCCCCTTCCTGCAGCACGCGCAGCAGGCGCGTCTGCGCCTCGGGCGGCATGTCGCCGATCTCGTCGAGGAACAGCGTGCCACCCGCGGCCTGTTCGAAGCGGCCGATGCCGCGGTTGAGCGCGCCGGTGAAGGCGCCGCGCTCGTGGCCGAAGAGCTCGGCCTCGATCAGCTCGCGCGGGATCGCGGCCATGTTGATGGCGACGAAGGGGCCGCTGCGGCGCTTGCCGTAGTCGTGCAGGGCGCGCGCGACCAGTTCCTTGCCGGTGCCGCTCTCGCCCGTGATCATCACCGTCAGGTCGGTCGTGGTGAGCCGCGCGACGGTGCGGTAGATCTCCTGCATCGCCGCGCTGCGGCCGACCAGCGGCAGCCTCTCGGCCTCCGGCTCCTCGGCCGGGGCGGAGGGCTCGGCGGGGGCGGCGAGGGCGCGCTCGACGACGCCGAGAAGCTCCTTCAGGTCGAAGGGCTTGGGCAGATATTCGAAGGCGCCGCGCTGGGTCGCCTTGACCGCGGTGGCGAAGGTGGATTGCGCGCTCATCACCACCACGCGCAGCTCGGGCCGCACGCGGCGGATGCGCGGCACGAGGTCGAGGCCGTTCTCGTCCGGCATCACCACGTCGGTGATCACGAGATCCCCTTCCCCATCCTCGACCCAGCGCCAGAGCGTGGCGGCCGAGGAGGTCGCGCGCACCTGGTAGCCCGAGCGCGCCAGCGCCTGGCTCAGCACCGTGCGGATGGCGCGGTCGTCGTCGGCGATGAGGATGGTACGCGGTTCGTTCATTGCGCTGACCCGAGGCTTCCCGGCGGTGGGGCGGGCATCGAGAGGCGGAACACCGTGCGGCCCGGGCGGCTGTCGCATTCGATCAGGCCGCCCTGGTCCGCGACGAGCTTCGCCGCGAGCGCGAGGCCGAGCCCCTGTCCCCCCCGCTTCGTGGAGACGAAGGGTTCAAAAAGCGTGCCGCGGACTTCCTCGGCGATTCCCGGCCCGTTGTCGCGCACGCTGACCTGCAGCGGCAGGTGGACCCGCTCGGCCGAACCGGGCACGGCGATGCGCACGCCGTGGTGATAGGCGGTGGCGAGCACGATCTCCCCGCCCACCGGATCCACAGCCTCTGCCGCATTCTTCACCAGATTGAGCAGAATCTGCACAAGCAGGTCCCGGTTCCCCCAGACCGGCGGCAGGGAGGGGTCATATTCCTCCACCACCCGCAGATGCGCGGCGAAGCCCGAGACCGCGATCCGCCGCACATGGTCGAGCACCTGGTGGATGTTGACCGGGGCGAGTTCCACCGGCCGCTCGGAGAACATGTCGAAGCGGTCCACGAGGCCGCGGATGCGGTCGGCCTCGTCCTGGATGAGCTGGCAAAGTTCCCTGTCGCCCTCGGACGCCGCGCTCTGCTCGAGCAGTTGCGCCGCGCCGCGGATGCCCGAGAGCGGGTTCTTCACCTCGTGCGCGAGCATCGCCGCCATGGCCGAGGCGCCGCGCGCCGCGCCGCGGAAGTTCAGTTGCCGGTCGAGCATCTGCGCGGTCGAGCCGTCCTGCAGCGTCAGCACCACACCGCCGGGCAGGTCGGGCATGGGCGCGCCATGCACGCTGACGCCCCGGCGCGACAGGCGCGGGCTTTCGAGCGCGAGGTCGTGGTCCGAGACCGGCGCATCGGCCTGCCGCACCTGGCCGATCACGGCGAAGAGGCGGCCATCCTCCGGCAGCAGGTCGGAGAGCCGCATATGCGTGAGCGAGGCGACGGAGGTCTGGAAGAACTGCTCGGCCGCGGCATTGGCGAAGACGAAGCGGTCCTGCCCGTCCAGCACGACCACGGGAAGCGGGACGGCGGCGAGGATCGCCGCGCCGCCGGGCTGGGGCCGGGCCTTCCAGGCCGAGGGCCGCACGGCCCGGCGCAGCAGGCCCTCCTTCATGCCGCGATGCGCTCCTCTCCGGCGGCGCGGAAGGCCTCGCGCACCACCTCCACGCCGCGTTCGATGAGCGGGTCGTAGAAGGCATGCACGAGCGCGCGCACCGCCTCGGGGCTCTCGCAGCGATTGACCTGCACGCGGAACTCGGCCGAGCCCGGCAGGCCCTTGGAATACCAGGCGACATGCTTGCGTGCGAGGCGCACCCCCGGGTCGCGCCCGTGATGGGCGAGCATGTCCTCGTAGTGGTCGAGCAGGATCGCCTTCTGCTCGGCGAGAGGGGGCTCCTCCGCCGCCTCGCCCCGCAGCCGCCTGGCGATGACGGCCGGGAACCAGGGCCGGCCGTAGCAGCCGCGGCCGATCATCACGCCGTCCGCGCCGGAGCGGCGCAGCGCCTCCTCGGCGTCCTCCACGGTCACGATGTCGCCATTGGCGATGACGGGGATGCCGACCGCCTCCTTCACCGTGCGGATGAAGTCCCAGTCGGCGGTGCCGGTGTAGAACATCTGCCGGGTGCGGCCATGGATGGTGACCATGCGGATCCCGCATTCCTCGGCGATGCGCGCAAGGCGCGGGGCGTTGAGGCTGTTGTGGTCCCAGCCCATGCGCATCTTGAGCGTCACCGGCACCGGCACGGCCTTCACGGTGGCCTCCAGGATGCGCGCGGCGGCGATCTCGTCGCGCATCAGCGCGCTCCCGGCATTCTGCCCCACCGCAACCTTCTTCACCGGGCAGCCGAAATTGATGTCCACGATGGCCGCGCCGCGATCCACCACCAGGCGCGCGGCCTCGGCCATGGTCTCGGGGTCGCAGCCGGCGAGCTGGACCGAGGCCGGGCCGCCGAAGCCGTCCACCTCGGCCATCTTCAGCGTCTGGCGGTTGGTGCGCACCATGGCCTGGGAGGCGATCATCTCGCTGACCACCATCGGCGCGCCGAGCCGCCGCGCGAGGCGGCGGAACGGCAGGTCGGTCACGCCGGACATGGGCGCGAGGATGACAGGCGTGGCGATATCCGCCGCGCCGCCCAGGCGGATCGGCGGAAGGCCCGGCGCCGTGCGCGGCGCCCCGGTGGTGATGCTCATGATTTGGGCAAACTAGGCGAGCGCGTCGCCCCGCGCAACGCCCGAGCCACCCGATTGCCGAAGAAACAGACAGCGGCGCGCGCTGCAGCCTCCCGGGGCCTGGACAAGTGCGGCGGATGGGCTATCGCCGCCCGTCTGACCGCCGCGGATCCGCCCATGACCATGGATGCCCTGCTGATGGCCGCCGGCAGCGGCACCCGCTTCGGCGCGCCGCTGCCCAAGCAGTATCTGCCGCTGCTTGGCCGGCCGGTGATCCGGCACGCCGCCGAGGCGCTCCTGCGCGAGGGGATGGTCCGCCGCATCCTGCCCGTCGTCGCCGCGGGGGAGGAGGCGCGCGTCGCCGCCCTGCTCGACGGCCTTCCCATCGCCCCGCCGGTGCCGGGCGGGGCGACCCGCGCGGCGAGCGTGCGCGCCGGGCTCGAAGCCCTCGCCGCCGACCCGCCGGATCTCGTCCTGGTCCATGACGCCGCCCGCCCGGTCATCCCCGCCGGCACGATCGCGGCCCTGCGCGCGGCGCTCGCGAGCGCGCCGGGCGCCATCCCCGCCCAGCCGGTCGCCGACACGCTCAAGCGCGGCGCCCATGGCCGGATCGTCGAGACGGTGCCGCGCGAGGGGCTCTACCGCGCCCAGACCCCGCAGGGCTTCCGCTTCGGGCCGCTGCTCGCCGCCCATCGCGCAGGCGATGATGCGGCGACCGACGATGCCGCCCTGCTGGAGGCCGCCGGCCTGCCGGTCGCGCTGGTCCCCGGGGCGGAGAGCAACGTGAAGATCACTTGGCCGGAGGACCTTGCGCGCGTGGAAGCCCATCTCGCCGCCCGCCTCGTGCCACGCATGGGAACGGGCTTCGACGTGCACCGCCTGGTGCCGGACCGTCCGCTCGTGCTGTGCGGCGTCACCATCCCGCATCCGCTTGGCCTTGCAGGGCATTCCGACGCCGATGTCGGGATCCATGCGCTCTGCGACGCGATCTACGGCGCGTTGGCGGAGGGCGACATCGGCCGGTGGTTCCCGCCTTCCGAGGCCGAATGGAAGGACGCCGACAGCGCGCGCTTCCTGCGCCATGCCGCCGGGCGGATCGCCGCGCGCGGCGGGGTGCTGGCCAATGCCGACGTGACGCTGATCTGCGAGCGCCCGAAGATCGCCCCCCATGCCCAGGCGATGCGCGAACGCCTGGCCGCGCTGCTGGGCGCGCCGCTGGGCGCGGTCTCGGTCAAGGCGACCACGACGGAGCGGCTCGGCTTTCCCGGCCGCGGCGAGGGCATCGCCGCCCAGGCGGCCGCGGTGGTGCTGCTGCCGCCCGATCCCGGCGCGATTAACGCTTCATCAAATTTTTGATCAGGGCTACTTTCCGAGACGCGCCGGAGGCAAACTCGCCCATCGGCCCCATGGATCGAGCCATTGGCAAGAGGAATGGACAGGCTCATCGCACCCCTGCCCGGGCGGGCCACCGCCTGCGAGGCCTGTTCGAACCAGCCCGCCGCCGCCCCGGGCCTCGCCGCCCGCCTGCCCTGCGTCTGCGCCGCGCATGAGGAGGCGCTGGAGGGGCTGATGGCGCGCGCCGCCGCCTTCGACCACGAGGGGCCGGACCACCCGAAGCGCGTCGGCCGCATCGCCGCCCTGCTCGCGGAGGAATTCGGCATCGGCGAGCAGGACCGCGCGCTGCTCGAACGCGCGGCGACGCTGCACGACATCGGCAAGATGGCGCTGCCCGAGGGCGTGCTGGCCCACCGGCACGTGCTGAACCCCGAGGCGCGGCGCGTGATGGAGCGCCACACCGTGCTCGGCGCCAGCATCCTCGCCCATGCGCGCGCGCCCTGGCTGCGGCTGGCCGCGGTGATCGCCCTCATGCACCACGAGCGCTGGGACGGCAGCGGCTACCCCTCGGGCCTGCGCGGGACCGAGATCCCGCTCGCGGCGCGATTGGTCGCGGTGGCGGATGTCTATGACGCACTGCGCTCCGACCGCCCCTACAAGGACGCGCAGGACCACGGCCAGGCGCTGGCCCGCATCCTGGTGGGCGACGGCCGGGTCGGCCCGGCGCAGTTCGACCCCAAGGTGCTCGAGGCGCTGCGCCGGCGCGAGGCGGAGATCGCCGCCCTGCCGCGGTAGGGGCGCCACGGGGCCCGCGCCGGGGGTGCCGGCGCGGGATGCGGCCTATGTCGCCTGCTGCGCCGCGCCCTGCGGCTTCTTCGGCTTCACGGTGGACCAGATGGCGAGCAGCACCAGCACCAGCGTGATGGCGCAGAACACCGCGGAGATCGGCCGCTCGATGAACACCATCGGGTCGCCGCGGCTCAGCAGCATCGCGCGGCGCAGATGCTCCTCCATCAATGGTCCGAGCACGAAGCCGAGCAGCAATGGCGCGGGCTCGAAGCGCAGCACCATCAGCAGGTAGCCGATGACGCCGAGGATGCCGACGACATAGACGTCGAAGGCGCTGTTGTTGATGCTGAACACGCCGATCGCGATGAACATCAGGATGGCGGGATAGAGGATCGTGTAGGGGATCCGCAGCATCGCCACCCACAGCCCGATCAGCGGCAGGTTCAGGATCAGCAGCATCACGTTGCCGATCCAGAAGGAGGCGGCGAGGCCCCAGAAGAGCTGCGGATGCTCCGTGACCAGGCGCGGGCCGGGCTGGATGCCCTGGATGATCAGCGCGCCGAGCATCAGCGCCATGACCACGTCGCCCGGGATGCCGAGGGTCAGCGTCGGGATGAAGGCGGTCTGCGAGGCGGCGTTGTTCGCCGATTCCGGCGCGGTGACGCCCTCGATCGCGCCCTGGCCGTAGCGCTCGGGGGTCTTCGAGATCTTCTTCTCGAAGGCGTAGGACATGAAGGAGGCGATGGTCGAGCCGGTGCCGGGCAGCGTGCCGAAGAAGCAGCCCCAGGCCGAGCCGCGGAGCATCGGGCCGGGGACGCGCTTCCAGTCCTCCTTCGAAGGGTTCATCGCCGTCCAGAACTCGCCCTTCCAGGGCAGGACCGAGCTGCTGTACTGCGCCTTGCCGCCGGAGACGCGACCGATCGAGGCGATCACCTCGGCCACGCCGAACAGGCCCATGGCGAGCACCACGAGGCCGATGCCGTCCGAGAGTTGCGGGATGCCGAAGGTGAAGCGCTGCTGGCCGGTCTGCACGTCGGTGCCGACGAGGCCGAGCGCGAGGCCGCAGGCCACCATCGCGATGCCCTTGACCGGCGCGCCGCTCGAGAGCGTGGAGGCCGCGACGAGGCCGAGCAGCATCATCGCGAAATAGTCCGCCGGGCCGAACATCAGGCCGATCTCGGCAAGCGTCGGGGCGAAGCCGGTGAAGACCAGGATGCCGATGGTCGAGCCGACGAAGGAGGCGATCGTCGTGATCATCAGCGCGACGCCGCCCTGCCCCCTCTTCGACATCGGATAGCCGTCGAGGCAGGCGACCGCCGCCGATGGCGTGCCGGGCAGGTTCAGCAGGATCGAGGCGGTCGAGCCGCCGTAGTTCGCCCCGTAATAGATGCCCGCCAGCATGATGATGGCGCTGGTCGAGGGCAGGTGGAAGGTGATCGGCAGGAGCATCGAGATGGTGGCGAGCGAGCCGATGCCCGGCAGCACGCCGATGAAGGTGCCGAGGAAGACGCCGACGAAGCACCAGAAGAGGTTCTGCAGCGACAGCGCGACGCCGAAGCCCATCGCCAGGTTGGAGAGGAGTTCCATCAGAAGCTCCACCGGAACGGGACGAAGGGAATGCCGAGGCCCCAGGAGAACACCACGACCGCGATCGCCGACAGGCAGGCCGCCAGCGCTAGGGTGCGCGGAACCTTGTAGGGGCTCTCGGACAGCGTCGCGATCAGCACCAGGGCGAAGACGGCGGGCACGAGGCCAAGCACCTCCACCACCGCCGCGAAGCCGAAGCAGCCGGCGAGGATGGCGATCATCGGCCGCAGCGAGAGGCGCGGCCATTCGCCCCGCTTGGCGAAGCCGAGCAGCACGACCGTCACGCCAAGGCCGGCGATGATGAAGCCGACCCAGGTCGGGAAATAGCCCGGGCCCATGCGGCGGGCGGTGCCGTAGCTGTATTCGGCCAGCGCGAAGGAGGCGTACCAGAGGCCGAGCGCGATCAGTATTCCGCCGGCTACCAGTTCTATCGGATCGATACGCCGCATGCCTTGGCATCCTCCCAGCAAGAAATATCCCTGGCATCCCGCGGCAGGGCGCCGCCGGATGTCGGGCTTCATCAGGAACTTTTCGGCAGAGTGCTCTCAGGCACCCTTATCCCGGACTCGTGAAACTATGCGGCAGGGCCGAGACCTCTGTCCAGCCATCGCGGCATGCCGTTGCATCCAGACGTGCCGTGATTGTGATGCATTTTCATCGGAGGGCTTGCTTGCCGCGGCGCGCTCGCTGCCGCGACCTGCCGCGCTTCGCGGTCAAGGCAGTCGCGATGGCGCGCAGGGCCGGTCAGGCCGGTCGCGGGCTGCTCGCGGACGCGGGGCGCAGGGCGCCGATCACGCCCGGAACCATCGCGAGCGGCACCGGCCGGCCGAAGAGATAGCCCTGCGCGGCGTCGCAGCCTTCCGCGCAGAGGCCATCGAGCTGTTCCTCCGTCTCGACGCCCTCGGCGGTGACCGCCATGCCGAGGCTGCGCCCCAGCCCCGCCACCGCCCGCACGATCGCCGCCGCATCGCCGCCGCGCGGCAGATCCTTGACGAAGGAGCGGTCGATCTTGAGCCGGTCGAAGGGAAAGACGCGGAGCTGCGTGAGCGAGGAATGGCCGGTGCCGAAATCGTCCATGGCGATGCCGACGCCGAGCGCCCGCAGCGCGCGGAGCTGGTCGAGCGCGGCCTCGGCCGTGGCCAGCAGCACCGTCTCGGTCACTTCGAGTTCCAGCCGCTCGGGGGCAAGGCCGCTGTCGCTCAGCGCCGCCTCCACCTCGGCGACGAGCGCGCCGTCCTCGAACTGCGCCGGGGCGAGGTTGACCGCGACGCGCAGCGGCTCGGGCCAGGTGGCGGCGGCGCGGCAGGCCTCCCGCAGCACCCAGGTGCCGATCCGCCGCATCAGGCCGAGGCGTTCGGCCAGCGGCAGGAACTGCGCGGGCGCGAGCAGGCCGCGCTCGGGGTGGCGCCAGCGGATCAGGGCCTCGAAGCCGGTCAGGCGGCCGTCGGGCAGCGCCACCTGGGGCTGGAAGTGCAGCTCGAACTGGTTCTCGGCCACGGCGCGGCGCAGCGCGGTCTCGAGCGCGCGGACCTCCTGCCAGCGGCGGTCCATCTCGGGGCCGAAGCGGCGCCAGCCTCCCTCCCCTTCGGCCGGGGCCTCGTTGCGCGCCATCGCCGCGCGGCGGAGCAACTGCCCGGCAGCCTCGCCATCGGCCGGGGCGATGGCGAGGCCGATGCGCGGCGTCACGACCAGCGTCTCGCCCGCGATCAGGTAGGGCCGGCCGAGCAGCGCCACCAGCCGCCCGGCAAGCGCGGCGGCCTGCTCGGGGGCGGAAACCTCGGTCTGCAGGACGGCGAATTCCTCGCCCGCGAGGCGCGCGACGAGGTCGCTGTCGCGCACCGCGGCCTGCAGCCGCCGGCCGGCGGCGCGCAGCACGTCCTCCCCGGTCGCGTGGCCGAACAACTGGTTGACGGCGCGCAGCCCCTCGAGTTCGCAGAGCAGGACCGCGCAGCCCATCCGCCGCCGCGCGGGCCGGCCCAGGGCGGCGGAGAGCCGCGCCTCGAACATCACGCGGTCCGCGAGGCCGGTCAGCGGGTCGGTCCCGCCCTGGCCGAAGGCGGCGCGGGGGAAGATGCCGATGGCCCAGGAACCACCCGGCGCGCGCCGCAGGGTGAAGGCGAGGCCGGGCGCGCCGGGCAGTTCGAGCAGGTCGGCCTCGTCCCCGCCCTCGGGCAGCGTCGCAGCGAGGGCCGCGGCCATCAGCGCCGCCACCGCCTCGTGGTCGAGCCGCGGACTGGCCTCGAGAAGTTCGCCGAGCGTGCGCGCCTCGCGCCCCGCGCGCGGCAGGCCGAGCAGGGCAGCGGCGCGGCCGCTCACCACGCCGAGATGCAGGTCGGCATCGAAACTGATCAGGCCTTCGGCGGGCGGGCCGGCGCCCTCCGCCCCATGAGCGGAGAGACTGCCGGCCTCGGCATCCGCCAACCCGTTCATCGCGACGTCCTTCCGCTCCCAACGGCCCTCCGGCGGCGCGCCGCCCTGAACGGTCTCCTCACCGGAAGGCATCGGATAGGACGGAAGAGGTAAAGGAAGCGTGCAGCAGGGCGCGGCCCACGTCGCAGCGGGCATCGCGCATTGCTTCGCATTCCGCAAATGGCTCAGCCCAAAAAGAAGGGCCATCCGGATGGATGGCCCCAAGGCAAGGTTGAGGAAGGCTAAGCTGCCAGGCTCGGGAGGATCCCGCTCCCAGACACTGTAGTCCAAGCACAGCGCGTGCCAGCCGGAGGCGCCCGCGAGCCTCAGCCGCGCGCGGCCCCGATCCCCGCCTGCCGCCGCGACGCCACCAGCCGCCGCAGCCGCACCGTCTCAGCCCCCTCGGCGGCCATCGGCGCGCAGGCCCGGCCGGCGGGCTCCGCGGCGAAGTCCGGGTGCAGCGCCACCAGGGCGCCGCCATTGTCGAACTGCGCGCGGTTGCCGCAGTCGAGCCAGGATTCCGCGGGCGCGCCCTCGGCAAGGATCACGTCATGCGCGTCGAGCTCGACATGGTGATAGACCACGCGCCGCGTGCCCGCGGGCTGCAGGATCGCCTCCCCGTCCACCAGCCGCCCGGCTGGGACCAGCCGCCCGTCGAGATAGAGCGCATGGTCGGGCGAGACACGCAGCACGCGTTGCGGCACGCCGGGGCCGAGCGCGCCGGGCAGGATCACCACCGGCAGCACGCTCCGCGGCCGCGGATGGCGCGCGCAATCCACCGCCCGCCGCCCCACCCAGCGCACCGGGCGCAGCCAGGCGCCGTTCAGGCCGAGCGTGACCACCAGATCGCCCGCGCGCAGCGCCTCGACCGGCACCTCCCCCCGCGCGGTCATGATGCGCGTGCCGGCGGCGAAACAGGGCGTCTGCACCACCTCCCCGGAGACGCCGTAGGAGACCCACTCGACGTCGTTGCCCACGAAGACCGTGCCGTCCTCGCCGTCCGAGGGGTCTGTATCCGTCACCAGCCAGCCGCCCGCGACCGGCTGCCAGCGATAGCCCGAGGCGTCACCGCCGAGCTCGATGGTGTCGTCGCCCTCGCCGCCGATCACCGAATCCCGGCCCGGCCCCGGGATCAGCAGGTCGTCGCCGGGGCCGCCAAGCAGCGTGTCGTCGCCGAGCGAGCCCAGCAGGACATCGTTGCCCTCGCCGCCGAGCAGGAGGTCGTCGCCCTCCGATCCGGCCAGCACGTCGTCCCCGCCGCGGCCGTCCAGTGTGTCGTTGCCCTCCCCGCCCGCGATGACGGGCGTCGGGAGGCCTGATTCGTCGAGTTCGAAATCGGCACCGTCGCTGCCCGCGTAGCTGTCGTCGCCCGAGGTCGGGGCATTCGGGCTGCGCGGGGTGCCGTCAGGCGCGTACCAGGTGCCGGACATCGCTCGCTCCATGATCCTGGCGGGAAAACACCCGCCACACATCAACCATGGAGCGATTTTCAGACATCAATCTTGGGTTGACAACCCCGTGATGACAGCGCGCATCCAGCGATCAGCGCGCGCGTTCGAGCACCGAGACGTAGTTCGCCACCGCCGCCCCGCCCATGTTGAACACGCCGCCCAGATCGGCCTTCGGCAGTTGCATCGCCCCGGCCGTGCCGGTCAGCTGCATCGCCGCGAGGACATGCATCGAGACGCCGGTCGCCCCGATCGGGTGCCCCTTGGCCTTGAGCCCGCCCGAGCGGTTCACGGGCAGCCGCCCCTCCGCCGCGGTCCAGCCCTCGAGCGCGGCCCGCCCGCCCTGGCCTTCCGGCGCCAGGCCCATCGCCTCGTATTCGATGAGCTCGGCGATGGTGAAGCAGTCATGCGTCTCGACGAAGGAGAGGTCGGCGACCGTGATGCCCGCCGCGGCATAGGCGCGCGACCACGCCTCCCGCGCGCCCTCGAAGCGCACGATGTCGCGCGCGGCGATGGGCAGGAAGTCGTTGACCTGCACCGCGGCGCGGAAGCGCACGGCCTTGTTCATCGCCCGCGCCGTCTCGGCATCGGTCATGACCAGCGCCGCCGCCCCGTCGCTCACCAGCGAGCAGTCGGTGCGCTTGAGCGGGCGCGCGACATAGGGGTTCTTCTCGCTCTCGGTGCGGCAGAAGGCGAAGCCGAGATCCTTGCGCATCTGCGCCCAGGGGTTGTCCACGCCGTTGCGGTGGTTCTTGGCGGCAATGGCGGCGAGCGCGTCGGACTGGTCGCCGTGGCGCTGGAAATAGGCCTCGGCGATGCGGCCGAAGACGCCGGCGAAGCCGCCCTCGATGTCCTGCTCGGTGCGACGGTAGGAGGCGGTGAGAAGGATGTCCCCCACCTTCGGCCCCGGTGTCGCGGTCATCTTCTCGGCGCCCACCACCAACGCGAAGCGCCCGCGGCCCGAGGCGATGAAGTCCCGCGCGCCATGGATCGCGGCCGAGCCGGTCGCGCAGGCGTTCTCGAAGCGGGTGATCGGCTTGAAGCGCAGCTCGGGGACCGACTGCAGCACCAGCGAGGCGGGGAAGCCCTGGGGCGTGAAACCCTCCCCGAAGACGCCGACGAAGCCGGCGTCGATCTCCTCGGGCGCGATCCCGGCATCCTCGATGGCGGCGCGGGCGACGCCGGCCATCAGCGTCTCGAGATCGGGGGCGTCCTCGCGCTTGCCGAAGGGGCTGTGCGCCCAGCCGACGATGCAGGCCTCGGTCATGGCTGATCCTCCGTTGATGGCCGCCGGCGGGGCACGGGCGGGCCGCCGCGCCGGCTCACGGCGCGCCCCGTGGCGGCAGGTCGAGTTCGAATGGCGAGAGCGGCGCGTCGTCCAGCCGCTCGCGGAAGCCGGCCGCCTCGGGCGGCGGCGGCTCCTCGGGCATCGGCGCCGCCCAGCCCATCCGTTCCGCCCGCCAGGAGAGCCGGGCCCGCAGCGCGGCGTCCGGCCCGCGGCGCGGGGCGCAATCCGGCGCGCCGGGCGCGGGCGGGATGGCCTCGACGGCGCAGCCGGCGGCCAGCACCGCATCGTGGCTGTCGAGCACCAGTTCGACGAGGGCGAAGGGCGCGGCACCCGGCTCGGGCAGGATGCCGTGCCCGTCCACCAGCGCCCCCGTCTCGATCAGCGCGCCATCGAGCAGCAGGGCGTGCGCGGCGGGCAGCAGCAGGTCCTGCTGCGGCGTGCCGTCGTCGAGCGCGCCCGCGCGGATGCGGATGGCAGGCCCCTGCCCCCAGCCCCGCCGCACCGCCGCAAGCGTCCGGAACGGCGCTGCCGCGCCGGAGACGGCGAGGACCAGCATCCCCGGTTGCAGCGCCTCCACCGGCACGGGACCGGCGGGCGTCAGCACGGGCGTGCCGGCGATCAGGCCGCGGACGGGTTCGGGAGGGGCCAAGCGTCTTCCTTTCGAACGCGCCGAGACTCCGCCAGGGCCGGGCGGCGGTCAATGCGGCCGGGGCATCGCTTCAGGCGAGTTCCGGGAAATCCTCCTCGCGGAACTCGCCCTCCCCGCGCAGGCCGGCGCGGAAGCGCTCCTCCTCCAGGCGGCGCAGTTCCACGCGGCGGATCTTGCCGGAGATCGTCTTGGGCAGGTCGCAGGCCTCGATCCGCCGCACCCGCTTGTAGGGCGCGAGCCGCTCGCGCAGGTGGCGGAACAGCGAGAGCATCGTCTCCCGCCCCGGCTCGACGCCGGGCGCGAGCACCACGAAGGCCTTGGGCACCGCGAGCCGCAGCGCATCCGGCGCCGGCACCACGGCGGCCTCCATCACCGCCTCGTGCTCGACCAGCACGCTTTCGAGTTCGAAGGGCGAGATGCGGTAGTCCGACGCCTTGAACACGTCGTCGGCGCGGCCGACGTAAGTGAAGTGGCCCTCCGCGTCGCGGCTCGCGACATCGCCGGTGCGGTAGGCGAGGCCGGTCATGGCTGCGACGCCGCCATCCTCCCGCTGGTAGCCGCGCATCAGCCCGAGCGGCGGGGGGTCGAGCAGCAGCGCGATCTCGCCCTCGGCCACCTCGCGATCCTCGGGGTCGAGCAGGCGGATGCGGTAGCCTGGCGCCTCGTGCCCCATGCAGCCGGGCTTCACGATCTGGCCGGGGAAATAGCCGATCTGCAGCGTGGTCTCGGTCTGGCCGTAGCCCTCGCGGATCGTCATGCCCCAGACCTTGCGGACATGCTCGATGACCTCGGGGTTGAGCGGCTCGCCCGCCGAGCAGAGTTCGCGCAGCGCGCCGCGATGCGGCGCCATGTCCTGCTGCACCAGCATCCGCCAGACGGTCGGCGGCGCGCAGAAGGTGGTCACGCCGCCCGCGGCGATGGCCTCGAGCGTGCCGCGCGCATCGAAGCGCGGCTGGTTGTTCACGAACACCGTCGCGCCCGCGTTCCAGGGCGCGAAGAAGCAGGACCAGGCGTGCTTGGCCCAGCCGGGCGAGGAGATGTTGAGATGCACGTCGCCCGGCTGCAGCCCGAGCCAGTACATCGTGACGAGGTGGCCCGCCGGATAGGATTGCTGGTCGTGCAGCACGAGCTTCGGCTTGGCCGTGGTGCCCGAGGTGAAATAGAGCAGCAGGGGGTCGGTCGCCCGCGTCTCGCCCTCGGGGTCGAAGGTGCTGCCGGCCTTGATGCTCTCGATCTCCGTCCAGCCCGGGGCCTCGCCGACGGAGATGCGGGTGAAGCCCTCCCCGAAACCCGCGAATTTCGGCGTATCCGCCGCCCCCGCCACCACGTGCCGGACGCGCCCGCGGGCGAAGCGGTCGGCGAGGTCGGCCGGGGTGAGCAGCGTCGTCGCCGGGATGACCACGGCGCCGAGCTTCATCGCGGCGAGCATCGCCTCCCACAGCGGCACAACATTGCCGAGCATGAGCAGGATGCGGTCCCCGCGGCGGACGCCGAGCGCGCGCAGGCCGTTCGCGAGGCGGGAGGATTCGATGGAGAGTTCGGCGAAGCTGCGGCTCGCCGCGCCCTCCCCCACGATGCGCAGCGCGGGGGCGTGGGCGAGCGGGCCGGCGGCGAGCTCGGCATCGAACCAGTCGAGGGCGTAGTTGAAGCGATCGAGACGCGGCCAGCGGAACTCGCGATGGGCGGCGGCGTAATCCCCGCGATGCGCCAGAAGCAGGTCGCGCGCCTGCCGGAACGCGGCATTGCCCATGCACGGCCCTCCCCTGCCCGGCCCCTGCGCGAAGCCTAGCGCCCGGCCGAGGGCTGCCGCAACCTGAGCCGGCGCGGGGTGGGGATGGCGCGCCCTGAGGGATTCGAACCCCCGACATTCGACTTAGAAGGTCGATGCTCTATCCAGCTGAGCTAAGGGCGCCACGTCGCTGATAGCATGGCCGCCGGCCGGTCAGTGGGACCAGTTCTCGTGCCGGCCGTAGCGGAAATTGTCGGCATAGACCTTGGGGCGGATGGCCGCGGGCGCCGTCTCGGGCTCGGCCTCGTAGGGGATGCCCTGGGCTTCCGCGAAGGCGATCGCCTGCGCGCGGGTCGGGAAGGTCAGGCGCACCTGGGCGCGCGTGTCGCCCGAGCCGACCCAGCCGGTCAGCGGGTCCACCGCCTTCGGCTCGGCCGGGGCATAGACCAGCACCCAGCCCTGCGACTTGGCGCGGCCGGACTGCATGGCCGATTTCGGCGGCTGGAAGATGCGGGCCAGGCCCTTGCTCTGCGACATGCCTCACGGTCCTCGAAAGCCATCGGGGCGGCGGGATTCGAACCCACGACCTCCTGTACCCAAAACAGGCGCGCTAGCCAGGCTGCGCCACGCCCCGTCGCGGCCGCACCCTATGGAAGTGGCCCCTTCCGGGCAAGGCGCCTCAGGGCGCGGTGCCGAAGATCCGGTGCAGGACGCGGTCGCCGGCGCGGATGTCGAGCCGCTCGGTCACCCCGGCGGCGAGTTCCAGCGTCGCCCGCACCGGCCCGTTGGAGGAGACGGTGGCGAGCGAGAGCGGCACCGTCCGCTCGGCGATGCGGTGTATGCGCCCGTCGGCGGCGATGAACACCATGTCCAGGCTGGTGATGGTGTTGCGCATCCACATGCTGCTCTCGCGCGGGGTTCCCCAGTCGAACAGCATCCCCTCGTCCGGCTTCACCTCGGGGCGGAACATCAGGCCGATCATCTGCTGCTCGGCGGTCAGCGCCATCTCGACCGTGAAGGCGTGGCGGCGGCCGTCACGGGTGAGGATGACCAGCGGCTCGGTCGGCAGGCGGGGCTGCGGGCGGTCCACGCCCGGCTGCGCCCGCGCCATCGCCGCGGGCAGGAGGGCGAGCAGGGCTGGCAGGGCGCGGCGCAGGATCATCCGCGCCTCATGCCACGGCGGCCGGGGCATCGGGAAGGTCGGCCAGCGCCGCCGCCGCCGCCCTTCGCACCGCCGCGCGCACCACCCCCGGGCGCGGCGCGTCGGCGAGGGTGGTGAACCAGTGCTCGGGCGGGTTGCGTCCGGCGGCGCGGTGGAAGCGCAGGTCGCGCAGCACCGCCTCGGCCGCGGCGGGCAGCCGCTCGGGCATGGGCCGGCCGTTGATCTCCCCCCACACCCCGGCCCAGCAGCGCGCCACCGACCAGGGATTGTAGCCGCCGCCGCCGAGCACGATCAGCCGCGGCGCCTCGGCCATCACCGCGCGCAGGACCATGCGGTGGGCATTGTTGGACAGCGAGAGCCTTGCGAGCGGATCCTCCTCCAGCGCATCCGCCCCGCACTGGAGCATCACCGCCTGCGGGCGCAGCCGGCGCAGGATGGGCAGGATGGCCTCGTGCAGCACCCAGGCCATCTCGGTGTCGTTGAAGCCGGCCGGGACGGGGATGTTGCGCGCATGGCCGCCGGCCCGGTCGTCCGAAGCGCCGGTGAAGGGCCAGCGCCCCTCCTCGTGGACCGAGAGGGTGAAGACCCGCGGATCGTCGTGGAAGGCGTCCTGCACGCCGTCCCCGTGATGGGCGTCGATGTCGAGGTAGAGGATGTTCGTCAGCCCGGCATCGAGCCATTCGAGCAGGCCGAGCACGGCATCGTTGAGGTAGCAGAAGCCGCTCGCGCGGTCGGGCCGGCCGTGATGGGTGCCCCCGCCCGGCACATGCACCACCCCGCCGCCGAGCGTCAGCCGTGCCGCGAGCATCGTCCCGCCGGCCGAGGTGGCGGGGCGGCGGAACATCTCGGGGAAGACCGGGTTGCCCTCGGCGCCGAGGCGATGGCGCGCGCGATCCTCCGGCCCGACCGCCTGCGCGGCCTCGGCGCGCATCAGCGCGGCGAGGTAGTCCGCGGTGTGGAAACGCCGCAGCGCCTCGGGGCTCGCGAGCGGGCTTTCGCGGTACTGCGCCTCGGGCAGCCAGCCGAGCGCGCGCACGAGGTCGAGCATCACCGAGACCCGCGGGATCGCGAGCGGGTGCTTCGGCCCGTAGGAGGAGCGGCGGTAGATCTCCGAGCCGATCAGCAGCGGCGGCATCGTCATGCCCTGCAGAGTGAGGCCGCCGCGCCGGCCGGCAAGGGCGTTCCCCGATGGACCGGCCGCGCGGGCTTGACTAGCCTTGTCAGGATCGAGCGAGCCGCGGCCCGGGCGCCCCGGCCGGGGTGGAGGTGAGCCTTGCGATTCAGTGACCTTCTCGTCGCCCTCGAACTGCTCTCGCGGCACGAGGTGAACGATGCCCTCGAACGCCAGGCGCAGACCGGGCGCCCGCTCGGCGACGTGCTGGTGGAGATGGGCCTGCTCAGCAGCCACCAGGTGCAGGAGCTGCAGGACGGGCTGCCCGCCCCGCCCGACACCCTCGCCCAGCTCGGCATCGATTCCCGCATCGTCTTCGACATGCTGGTGAAGTACCTGAGCAATGTCGGCCAGGGCACCACTGCCTCGATCGCCGACACGCTCGCCATCTCCCGCCGGCTCTCGGCGCTGCTGATCGAGACCGCGCGCGCCCAGGGCCTGGTCGAGCTGAAGCCCGGCATCGTCGCGGGGGAGCTGCGCGTGGAGCTCACCCCGCGCGGCCGCTCCATGGCGGTCGAGGCCTTCGCCAACAGCGCCTATATCGGGCCGCTGCCCGTCTCGCTCGAGGAATACTCGGCGCGCGTGCTGCGCCAGTCCATCCGCAGCGAGACGGTCACCGCCGCCGCCGTCGCCCAGGCCATGAGCCCGCTGATGGTCGAGGACGAGCTGCTCGCCACCGTCGGCATCTCGATCAACGCCGGACGGTCGGTGCTGCTCTACGGCGCGGCGGGCAACGGCAAGACCTCGATCGCCGAGCGCATGGTCCGCACCTTCGGGGCCATGGTCCTGGTGCCGCACTGCTTCGAGGTCTCGGGGCAGATCGTGAAGGTCTTCGACCCGGCGGTGCATCGCCGCCTCGGCCTCGCGCCCGGCCGGCAGAGCACGGCCAACCTCTTCGCCGACGAGTTCGACCCGCGCTGGGTGCCCTGCCGCCGGCCCTTCGTGGCCGCGGGCGGCGAGCTCAGCCTCGACATGCTCGACCTGAAGTTCGAGGAGACGGCGCGCTTCTACGAGGCCCCGCTGCACGTCAAGGCGATGAACGGCGTGCTGCTCATCGACGACTTCGGCCGCCAGCTCGTGCGCCCCGACGCGCTGCTGAACCGCTGGGTGGTGCCGATGGACCGGCGGATCGACTTCCTGAAGCTGCACACCGGCCAATCCTTCCAGATCCCCTTCGACCAGCTGCTGGTCTTCTCGACCAACCTCTCGCCGGCGGACCTGATGGATCCGGCCTTCCTCCGCCGCCTGCCCTACAAGATCCATGTGCGCGGCCCCTCGGTGACCGATTTCGCCAAACTGCTGGTCGCCAAGGCCGAGGCGCGCGGCGTCGCCTATTCCGAGGAGGCCGTGATCGCGACGATCGAGGCGATCCAGAGCCACGGCACGCCGCTCGCCTACTACCAGGCGACCGAGATCCCGGAACAGATCGCCGATTTCTGCGAGTTCCTCGGCCGGCCGCTGGAGGCGAACGAACAGACCATCCGCTTCGCGCTGGGCAACATGCTGGTGGACAAGGACTAGCGAGGCGGGACCGGCGCGGGCCCACGTGCCCTTGACCGCGGGCCTGCTCCGCCGCGTCATGCCGGCATGACCGATCCCGCCGACATGACCGCCTCCGCCGCCCGCGCCGCCATCGAGGCGGGCCGGCTCTCCCCCGCCGCGCTGATGGAGGCCTGCCTCGACCGCATCGCCGCGCAGGAGGACAGGGTCCGCGCCTTCGCCTGGCTCGACCCCGCCCTCGCCCGGCGCGGCGCGGCTTCGGCGGGCGATGGGCCGCTCTCCGGCATCCCGATCGGCGTCAAGGACGTGATCGACACGGCGCAGATGCCCTCGCAATACGGCTCGCCCGCCTGGGCGGGGCACCGGCCGCGGGCGGATGCGGCCTGCGTCGCCGCCGCCCGGGCCGCCGGCGCGGTCGTCATCGGCAAGACCGTCACGACCGAGTTCGCCACCCGCCATCCCGGCCCCACCGCGAACCCGGCCAACCTCGCGCATACCCCCGGGGGGTCCTCTTCGGGCTCGGCCGCGGGGGTGGCGGCGGGCTTCTTCCCCCTCGCCTTCGGCACCCAGACCGCGGGCAGCATCGTCCGCCCCGCGGCCTATTGCGGCGTGGTGGGCTTCAAGCCGTCCTTCGGCACGCTGCACCGCGCGGGCATGAAGGTGATGAGCGAGAGCCTGGACACCATCGGCGTCATGGCGCGGTCGGTGGCCGATTGCGCGCTCGCCATGGCGGCGATGACCGGGCTCGATTTCGGCCGCCCCGAGGCGAAGCCGCCGCGCGCCCCGCGGCTCGCGCTGGTCATGGCGCCCGCCTCGGTCGAGCCCGCGTCCGAGACGCTGGCGCTGATGGAGCGCGCCGCCGAGGCCTGCCGCCGCGCCGGCGCGACCGTGGAGCCGGTGTCGCTGCCCGAGGCGTTCCACGCCGCCTATGCCGCGCATCCCTTCGTGATGAACATGGAGAGCGCGGAGGCGATCGGCTGGGAACTGGACCATGCGCGGCCGCTGCTCTCCGCCGTGCTGCGCGAGCGGATGGACTGGGCGCGGGCCCAGCCGCGCGGGCGCCTGATCGAAGGCCGTGCGGCCTTCGCCGCCGCGCGCGCCGCCTTCCCCGCCGCCATCGAGGGCTTCGACGCGGTGCTGACGCCCGCGGCCCCCGGCGAGGCGCCGCGCGGCCTCGACTGGACTGGCGATCCGGCCTTCAACGCGCTGTGGACGCTGCTGCACGGGCCCTGCATCACAATCCCCGCGGGCACCGGGCCGCAGGGCCTGCCGCTCGGCATCCAGCTCGCGGGCCGGATCGGGGAGGATGCGGCGCTGCTCGGCTGGGCGGAGTGGGTGCGGGCGGCGCTGGGCTGATGCCCTGCGGACGAAGCGTCATCCTTTGCCCACGGGGCATCAGGATCTCGTTCCGCGTTCGGCCGCCCCACCAGCCTCGGGCGCCATACCACAGGGCGAAAGCTCAGGCCGTTCGCGCGCCGGCATGAGGGGCGCCCGCCAGGCCGGGCCCTTCGCCCGCCGGTATCGCGTCGTAGACCGCGTATTCGGCGGCGAGGCGCCGGCGCAGGCCAGCGAGGTCCACCCCGGCGAAATCGGCATCCCGCCGGGGCCGGGAGCGGTTCGTCACCTTGAGCTCGAGCGCCTGGCCGCACATTCCTTCGAGCATCCGCAGCAGCCGCGCATGGTCCTCGAAGCGGATCAGCTCGATCGCGCCCGGCGTGCCGTCCGCGCCGCGCAGGAAGTCCGTCTGGCGCAACACGCCGCCCACGCGCGGCGGACGGGGCGAGAAATAGGCGTCGAGGAAGGCGGCGAAGCTCGGACAGCCCTCGCGCGCGCCGCCGGCGGCCGAGGGACGGCCCGCCTCGTCCCAGGAATAGCGATACCAGGAATAGAGCCAATCGATCGGCTCGCGCATCAGGCAGAAGACGCGCGGGGCGAAGGGGGCGGGCGCGCGGCGGGCGGCGAGCATCGGCAGCACCCAGCGCTGCACGAAGGCGAAGTCCACATGCTTCATGTGGTCCTTGAAGCGCACGTCGCAGACCGGCGTCAGCGCCTGCTGCAAGGAGGAGGAGGCGCATTTCGGCATCGAAAGCACGATGAAGCCGAAGCGCAGCGAAGCCATCATCCCGTCGTCATCCCGGTTCCGCGCTGCCCTTGGCCGGGGGGTGGGGGCGCGTCAAGGGGCGCGAGGGCGGCGCAGGCGCATGGGCGGGAGGGGCGGCCCTGCGGCCTTCTCATCCCCCCCGGCCTGACGGGGGCAGCGCCTTCATCGCCTCGGTGGTGTCGAAGTCGCGCAGCACGGCATCGTCCGCCATCTCGACCTCCACCATGCGGTCGGCATGCTTGCCCACCAGGTGCCGGGCGCCGACATCGCCGGTGATGCTGGCCATCTCGGCCAGGAACTCGCGCGACCACAGCATCGGGTTGCCCTGCTTGCCGCGGAAGGTCGGCATCACGATCGCGCGCCCCTCCTCGGGGTCGAAGGCGGCGATCAGCCGGTCGAGCATCGCGCCCGAGACGAGCGGCATGTCCCCGAGGCAGACAAGGAAGCCCTCCGCCTCGGGCGGCAGCGCGGCGAGGCCGGCCTTGAGCGAGGCCGAAAGCCCCTCCGCATAGCCCTCGGCATGGGCGAAGAGCACGGGGCGGCCCGACAGCGCCTCCTCCACCCGGTCGCGCTCATGGCCGGTGACGACGATGACCGGCCGCGCATGGGAGGCGAGGACATTGTCCACCACCCGCGCGACCATCGGCGTGCCCTGGCTGTCGGCGACCAGCAGCTTGTTGAGCGGCGCCATGCGGCGCGAGCGCCCGGCGGCGAGCACGATGGCCGCGACCGTGCGCGGGCGGCGCGGGGCGAGCAGCGGCGGCGGCGTGCGCGGCGCCTGCTCGCGCGGCAGCGGGCGCGTCTCGATCTCCTTCAGAAGCCCGCCGACGCCCATCGCCATCACGTCCTTCGCCGTGACCTTCAGCCCGGCGAAGAGGCGCTGCAGCACCCAGTCGAAGCCGTTGAGCTTGGGGCTGCGCGCGCAGCCGGGCAGCACCAGCGCGGGGATCTCCCCGATGCGGCCGAGGCAGAGCAGGTTGCCCGGATCCACCGGCATGCCGAAATGCTCGATGCTGCCGCCCGCGCGGACGATGGCCGCGGGCCCCACATCGCGCCGGTCCACCACCGCCGAGGCGCCGGCGATCAGCAGGATCTCGGCACCGGAGCGCCGCAGGCGGCCGAGCGCCTCGGCGACCGCACCCTCCTCGTGGCGCACGCGCTCGACCGGCAGCAGCGTGCCCTGCAGCGCGGCGAGGCGCGCGCCGGTCGCCTCCACCGCGCCTTCCATCACGCTTTCCTTGATGCCGGGCAGCTCGGTCAGCACCAGGCCGACCTTGAGCGGGCGGAAGGGATGGATGGCGAAGGCCGGGCCCGCGCCGCCGCGGGCGACCGCCTCGGCCACCGCCAGCACCTTGCCCGGCACGGCGAAGGGGATGACCTTGATGGTCGCGATCATCTCCTTCGCCGTCACCATGGTGTGGTTCGGCAGGGTGGCGACGGTCAGGCTCTCGTCCACCGCGTTGATGGCGTTGATGCGCCGCTCGTCCAGCACGAGCAGGCCGGCTGTCTCGGCGAGCAGGTTCACGCGCCCGGTGGCGGCGCGGGAGCGGGCGATGTGCGCGGCCGTCAGCGCGGTGGCGAGCCGGTCGGCCGCCTCGTCCTCCGGCACGTCGCCGGCCTCGAGCCGCGCGGTCACGACCTCCCGCCGGCCCGCCTCGCGCAGCGCGGCGACCGCCGCCTCGTCCAGAACGGAGCCCTTCTTGAGCACCTTGCCGGGCAGGCGCAGCGAATGGGCGAGGATGGCGCCCTTGGCTTCCTCGAGCGGCGTCGGGCCGAAGATCATGCCGAGATGCCGATGCTGACGCGCGGCTCCGCCGCCGCCGGGACCGGGCGCGGCTGGCCGAGCGCCGCCCCGCGCCGCGCGGCGACGATCTCGGCCATGACCGAAAGCGCGATCTCGGGCGCCGTCACCGCCGCGATGTCGAGGCCGACCGGGGCATGGATGCGTGCGATGGCGTCGTCGTCGTGGCCGAGCTCCTTCAGCCGCGCGACGCGCTTGGCATGGGTGCGCCGGCTGCCGAGCGCGCCGATGTAGAAGGCCGGGCTGCGCAGCGCGGCATCGAGCGCGGGGTCGTCGAGCTTGGGGTCGTGCGTCAACGTGACCACCGCGCTGCGCGCATCGGGCTTGAGCGCCGCCATCGCCTCGTCCGGCCAGTCGGTGCGGAGCGTGAAGCCGGGCAGGCGCTCGGCGGTGGCGAAGGCGCGGCGCGGGTCCACCACGATCATCTCGAAGCCCAGCGGGGCGGCCATCGGCGCCATGGCCTGGGCGATGTGCACCGCGCCGACGACGATGATGCGCAGCGGCGGGTTGTGCGGGTGGACGAACCAGGTCTCGCCGTCGAGCGCGACCGTCGTGGACTTCTCGCTGCCCAGCGCCTGTCGCGCGGCCTCGGCGAGTGCTGCCGGCAGCGCCTCCTGCGGCCAGAGATGCTGCGCCCCGTCGCTCAGGCGCGTGAGCAGCACCACCGGGCGCTGCGCCGCGCGCTCGGCCTGCAGCCGCGCGAGCGTCTCGGCCTTCATGTCAGCGGCTCCACGAAGACCTTCACCCTGCCGCCGCAGGACAGGCCCACTTCCCAGGCGCGCTCGTCCGAGACGCCGAAATCGAGCAGCTGCGGCGTGCCGGTGGCCATCGCCTGCTTCGCGGCATCGGCCACCGCGCCCTCGATGCAGCCGCCGGAGACCGAGCCGGCGAGCCGCCCCGAGGCGGTGACGGCAAGCCGCGAGCCGGCCGGGCGCGGGCTGCTGCCCCAGGTCTCGACGACGGTGGCGATGGCGACCTGCTCGCCCTGCGCCTTCCAGGCGGCGGCGAGGCCGAGAATGTCCTCGGGCTGGGTCGTGTCGTGGCTCATGCGGCCATTCTCCCGCGCTGCGCGGCGTGGCGGTCGGACAGGGTGGCGACCAGGTCACGCAGGCTGTTGAGACTATGCACCGGGCGGAATTCGTCCACATGCGGCAACAGCGCCCGGATGCCCTGGGATTTGGGCTGGAAGCCCGCGAATCTCAACAGCGGGTTCAGCCAGATCAGCCGCCGGCAGGAGGCGCGCAGCCGTTCCGCCGCCTCCGCCAGCCCCTTCGCCCCCTCGCGGTCGAGCCCGTCGGTGATGAGCAGCACCACCGCGCCCTGCCCCAGCACGCGGCGGGCCCAGAGCCGGTTGAACAGGGCCAGCGATTCGCCGATGCGCGTGCCGCCCGACCAGTCCGGCACGATGTGCGAGACCATCTCGAAGGCGATCTCCGGGTCGCGGTGGCGGAGCTGGCGCGTCACGTTGGTCAGGCGCGTGCCGAAGAGGAAGGTGTGCACGCGGTCGCGGTCGTTCGCCACCGCATGGAGGAAATGCAGCAGGATCTGCGCGTAGCGCGACATGCTGCCGCTGATGTCGCACAGCGCCACCAGCGGCGGCGGCCGCGTGAGGCGGCGGCGGCGCGCGAGGTCCAGCACATCCCCGCCCGTGCGCAGGCTGCGGCGCAGGGTGGCGCGCAGGTCGGCCGAGGGGCCGAGCGGGTCGGGACGGAAGCGGCGCGTGCGCTGCGCATCGAGCGGCAGCACGAGGCGGCGGATCTCCTGCTTGGCCGCGGCGATCTCGGCCGCCGACATGGCCTCGAAATCCATCTGCTGGAGGCGCTCGCGCTCGCTGACGGTGAAGGTCATGTCGTGCTGCCGGGGCGGCTCCGCGGGCGGCTTCGGCTTCGGCGCGTTCTGCTGCATCGCCTCGGCGATGCGGCGCGAGACGGGCGGCGCCTTCTCCTCCTTCGGCTTGTTGCCGTCCATCAGCGCCATGGCGGCGGCGTGGGCGGCGGCCTCCGGGTCGCGCCAGAAGAGCAGAAAGGCCTGGTCGAAGAGGTCGAAATGCTCGTGCCGGTGGACCATCACGGCGCGCAGCGCGGCATGGACCTGGCGGCGGTCGGCGATGTCCACCGTGGTCAGGGCCTCGAGCCCGGCGATGGCCTCCCCGGGGCCGAGCGGCAGGCCGGTGCGGCGCAGCAGCCGGGTGAAGGCGAGGAGGTTGTCCGCGATGTGCCCGCCCGGCGCGGCGGCGGCGGCCTCCGCGCGCGCCCGCGCCGCGCCGATGATGCGTGCGGCGTCCCGGTCGGGGGTCAGCGCCACGGCAGCCTCCGGACGCGGCCCCGATGGCCGGTTCCCGAGCGCCTTCCAGCCCTCGGCGGGAGGGGTCCGGGGAGGGCGGCGCCCTCCCCGCTCATGAGGTGGCTTCGGCGATCAGGCGCGCCGCCTCCGCCCCCTTCAGCTTGGCGATGTCGTCCTGGTACTTCAGCAGCACGCCGAGCGTCTCGTCCACCGCGCCGGGTTCGAGCTCCTTCGCGTCGAGCGCGGCGAGCGCCTGCGCCCAGTCGATCGTCTCGGCCACACCCGGCAGCTTGAAGTAGTCCCCCTCCCGGACCTTCTGCACGAAGGCGACGATCTGCGCGGAGAGCTTCTCGGGCAGGCCGGGCGCGCGCAGGCGCAGGATGGCGCGCTCGCGCGCCGCATCCGGGTAGTCCACCCAGTGGTAGAGGCAGCGCCGGCGCACCGCGTCGTGCACCTCCCGCGTGCGGTTGGAGGTGATGATGACGACGGGCGGCGTGAGCGCCCGCACGGTGCCGAGCTCGGGAATGGTGATCTGGAAGTCGGCGAGGATCTCGAGCAGGAAGGCCTCGAAGGGCTCGTCGGCGCGGTCGAGCTCGTCGATCAGCAGCACCGCCGGCTCGCCCTCCAGCGCCTGGAGCAGCGGGCGGGCCTGGAGATACTTGCGGTCGTAGATGCCGCGCTCGATCGCCTCGCGGTCGGTCTCGCCCGCCGCCTCGGCGAGGCGGATCGCCATCAGCTGCCGCGCATGGTTCCATTCATAGGCCGCGGCCGAGAGGTCGAGCCCGTCATAGCATTGCAGGCGCACCAGGTGCCGCGGCAGCATCTTCGCGAGCACCTTGGCGATCTCGGTCTTGCCGGTGCCGGGCTCGCCTTCCAGGAACAGCGGGCGGCCCATCCGCAGCGCGAGATGCACCGTGGTCGCGAGCGCGCGGTCCGCGACATAGCCGCCGGCGGCGAGCAGCGCCTGGGTCTGCTCGACGCTCTCCGGAAGGCCGGGCCGGCGCGGCGTCTCTGCGCCCGGCGCGCTCACAGGAACATCAGCGCCAGGATGACGAGCCAGATGGCCCCGCCCACCCAGGCCATCAGCGGGATGCCGTAGGGCGCCTCGGGCAGCAGGTCGAGGATGGAGATGCCCGCCGGCGCGGCCGGCATCGGGCGCGGCGCGGGCGCGGCGGCGGGTTCGGCGGCGCCCTCCGGCGCGGCCTCGGCCGGGGCGGGTGGCGGCGGGGCGAGGGCCGCGGCGAAGCGGTCGAAGAACTGGTCGGACATCTGCTTGGCGGTGCTGTCGATCAGCCGGGCGCCGAGCTGCGCCATCTTGCCGCCGACCTGCGCCTTGACGGTGTAGGTCAGCAGCGTCTCCTCCGGCCCGATCTCCTGCAGCGCGACATCGGCGCCGCCCTTGGCGAAGCCCATCGCGCCGCCATTCCCCTCACCCGTGATGGTGTAGGAGGCGGGCGGGTTGACGTTCTCGAGCCGCACCTTGCCGCCGAACTTGGCGGCCATCGGGCCGATCCTCACCGCGACCTTCGCCTCGAAGGCGTCATCGGCGGTGCGCGTGACGGATTCGCAGCCGGGAATGGCCGCGCGCAGCATCTCGGGGTCGTTCAGCGCCTCCCACACCCGCTGGCGCGGGGCGGGGATGCGGCGCTCGCCGGTCATGTCCATCGGGTTGCTCTCCTGTCCGGGCGGCAAACTAGGGCCGGGGCATGGGCGGGAAAAGGGGGCGGGGCACTTGTGGGCGGGCCGCGCATCCGGCAAGGACGCGGCGTGACAAGGGGAAGCGGGGGGGGGTGTCGCCCTCCGGCGATCAGGGGAAGCGAGTGACGATGCGTCTGGCCAGAGCCCTTCCTGCCGTGCTCGGCGCGGCCGTGCTGCTCGGTGCCGGCACCTCACCCGCCGCGGCGGCGGGCGTCTCGGGGGCGGAACTTTCCCTCGCCTGGGGCATTCCCTTCGCCGGCCTGCTGCTCTCGATCGCGCTGATGCCGCTGGTGGCGGGGCACATCTGGCACCACCACTACGGCAAGATCGCCGCCGGCTGGGGCCTTCTTCTCGTGGTGCCCTTCGCCGCCTTCTTCGGGCCCGCCGCCGCGGCCTCCGAGGTCTGGCACGTGATGCTGCAGGAATACATCCCCTTCATCGCGCTGCTGCTCGCGCTCTATGTCGCGGGCGGGGGCGTGCTGCTGCGCGGCACGCTGGTCGGCACGCCCGCGACGAATACGGCGATCCTCGCGCTCGGGACCGTCATCGCCTCGCTGATGGGCACGACCGGCGCCTCGATGGTGCTGATCCGGCCGATCCTGCGGGCCAATGCCTTCCGCCGCCGCAAGACGCACACCTTCGTCTTCTTCATCTTCCTCGTCAGCAACATCGGCGGCTCGCTCACCCCGCTCGGCGATCCGCCGCTCTATCTCGGCTTCCTCAAGGGTGTGTCCTTCTTCTGGACGACGACGCACCTGTTCTGGCCCTTCATCGTCTCCTCGCTGATCCTGCTCTCGATCTACTACGTCCTCGATTCCTGGCTGTGGGCGAAGGAGAAGCCGGTTGTGCCCGACAGCGGGGAGAAGGTGCCGCTGCGCCTCGAGGGCAAGGTGAACCTGCTGCTGATCGGCGGCGTCGTCGCGATGGTGCTGGTCCAGGGCTACTGGCAGCCGGGCGAGGTCGCGCTGTTCGGCGACCGGATCGGCATCGAGCGGCTGGTCGGCGTCGCGGTCTTCGTACTGATCGCCTGGATCTCGATGCGCGTCACCTCGCTCGAGCTGCGCGAGGCGAACGGCTTCGCCTGGGGCGCGATTCTCGAGGTCGCGAAGCTCTTCGCGGCGATCTTCGTCACCATGGCGCCGGTGATCGCGATTCTGCGCGCGGGCATGGACGGTGCGGCGGCGCCGCTGGTGGCGCTGACCTCCGATGCGGCGGGCCAGCCGGTGCCCTGGGTGTATTTCTGGACGACCGGCGCGCTTTCCTCCTTCCTCGACAACGCGCCGACCTATCTCGTCTTCTTCAACCTCGCCGGCGGGGACCCGGGCGTGCTGATGACGTCGGGGGCGCTGACGCTCGCCGCCATTTCCTGCGGCGCGGTGTTCATGGGCGCGAACTCCTACATCGGCAATGCGCCGAACTTCATGGTCAAGGCGATCGTCGAGGAGAACGGGGACCGCATGCCCTCCTTCTTCGGCTATTGCGCCTGGGCTGCGGTGTTCCTGCTGCCGCTCTTCGTCCTCATCACCTTCATGTTCTTCTGAGGAGGGCCCGATGCCCTACGTCATCGCCGACGACCTGCCCGAGGAACCCGCGGGCCTGCGCTTCCGCCGCCTGCTCGACCGGCCGGAGATCCTGCAGATGCCGGGCGCGCATCTCGGCCTCGCCGCGCTGCTGGCGAAGAAGGCGGGATTCTCCGCGCTGTATATGTCCGGCGCCGCGATGTCGGCGACGATGGGCCTGCCGGATCTCGGCATGATCACGGTGGACGACGTGGCCTGGCACATCCGCCAGGTGGTGCGCGCCTCCGCCCTGCCGGTGCTGGTGGACGGCGACACCGGCTATGGCGAGGCGCTGAACGTCATGCACATGGTCCGCTGCTTCGAGGAGGCCGGGGCGGCGGCGGTGCATCTCGAGGACCAGCTGCTGCCGAAGAAGTGCGGGCACCTCAACGACAAGAAGCTCGCCGGCGCGGACGAGATGGCCGCCAAGGTGGCCGCGGCGCGCAAGGCGCGGCGTCACCTCTACATCATCGCGCGCACCGATGCGGTGGCGAGCGAGGGCATGGACGCGGCGGTGGCGCGCGCGCGCCGCTACCTCGATGCGGGGGCGGACGCGATCTTCCCCGAGGCGCTGACCAACCGCGAGATGTTCGAGGAGTTCGCGCGCCGCATGCCCGGGGTGAAGCTGCTCGCGAACATGACCGAGTTCGGCCGCACGCCCTTCTTCACCGCCGCCGAGTTCCAGGCCATGGGCTACGCCATGGTGATCTGGCCCGTGAGCCACCTGCGCGTCGCGGCGCGGGGCATGGAGGAGCTCTACGCCTCGATCCGCGAGCATGGCGGCACCCACCGGATGGTGGACCGCATGCAGACCCGCGCCGAGCTGTATGAGACGATCGGCTATCACGCCTATGAGGCGCTGGATGCGAGCCTGATCCGCACCGTGGTGCCGGAGGCGATGCCGCAGCGCTGAGTTCCCGCGGGCGCGGCGCCTCTCGGCCGCGCCCCCCCCGCGGCATTCCTGCAACAGCCGTGGCGGAACCGCACCGCCCCCGCGCCAAGTCATCCCCGCTTTCCCGCGCCTGTGGATAACCTGCGCCCGCCCG
>NZ_JACIJE010000010.1 GCF_014199195.1 Neoroseomonas alkaliterrae
CAGAGCAGGGGCGCGCGGCGTAGCCATCCAAATAGCGCAGCCGCGCGTCCCTGCGGGCCACGCAGAAGGGCCTTGCATTGCATGACGGTATCTGACGCTGTCCACGACGGCGCCGGTGCCGTCCGCGTTCTCGTAGGCGACGACGTTGAGCACGTCGCTGTCGGCGAAGAAGTCGCCCGCCTGGAAGGTCAGGCCCGTCACGGCCTGCGAGAAGCTGAGCAGGAAGGGCGCCGCCTGCGGATCGAAGAAGGGGCTCAACGTCGCCGCGCCAAAGGCGGCGGGCGCGCCTGTGAAGGACGAAATGTCGCGGATGTCGAACCTCACCGTGCCGCCGCGCGAGAAGGTCGCCGTCAGGCCGCTGTCGCTGAGCGAGAGGCTCGTGTAGCCGCCGGTGTTGCCGGTGGTCGTCACCCCTTCGAAATTGTAGGTCGCGGTCGCCGCCGAGGCCGCCGCCGGCAGCGTGGCAGTCAATGCGACGGCAAGAACGCAAGCCAGATGACTCCGATGGTCAGCCATCGGAACCTTCCATGAAGAATGACACCCGGCGCAAGGCTGGATAGCAAGATCTGAGCCACCCTAGGGAATCAGACACTTCCGCTGCGGGAACAGGCGCGTTGCTGGTGGAGTGTCAGATTTCCCGACATCGGAATGATCATGCGGTCCAAACCGCGCAACCGCGTCGCCGGCGACGGAGGGATGGGGCAACATCGGCGCTGATGTCGGAACCCCTGATGCCTGACCGCTACCGCGGCACCCCGCGCAGGAAGGCCAGGACCGCCCGCACCCCTTCCCCGCCCGGATCGTTGAGCACCGCCGGATGCGCCCCGCCCGGCAGCATGACAAGCCGCCCCTCGCGCGCACCGGTCGCCATGCGGCGCGCATGGTCGGCCGGGGTGATGCGGTCCTGCTCGCTCGCCACAACCAGCACCGGGGCGCGCACGCCGGGCAGGCGTGAGAGGCTCTCGAAGGGGTGGCGCAGCAGCATGTCGGTGGGCAGCCAGGGATACATCCCGGCGGCGAGTTCGCGCACCGAGGTGAAGGGGCTCTCCAGCACGATGGCGGCGATGTCCGCGCGCCCTTCGGCCAGGCGCGTCACCACGCCCGAGCCCAGGCTTTCGCCCCACAGCGCGATCCGCGCGGCGGGGAAGCGCGCCCGCGTCCAGTCGAGATAGGCGCGGGCATCGGCGGCGAAGGCCTCCTCGGAGGGGCGACCCGGATTGCCGCCATAGCCGCGGTATTCGGCGAGCACCACGCCGAAGCCGGCGCGGTTGAGCAGCGTCCCGAGCCCGGCACGGTCGCCCGCATTGCCGCCATTGCCGTGGAAATGGAGGATGACCATGCCCTCGGGCCCCGGCGGCGGGGCGGCGAGGAAGGCGAGGTCGAGCCCGTCCGCCGTGCGCAGGCTCGGCCTCTCCCAGCCCGCGGGGGCGCTGAGCCGGCGGGGATCGGGCAGGAAGATCAGCCTCTCCTGCCCCGCCCAGAGCGCGCCGCCGAGCAGCAGCGGTATGGCGATGACGATGGCCGTGGCGGTCAGCACGCGACGCATGGGGGGCTGGCGCGGGTCATGGTGGGGGATGTGGCCGGCGGGTGCTCCGGGCGCAATGGCGGCTCGGCCGCCCCCCCGAGCGCGCGCCCCGCATGGCGCCGGGCGCGCCTGATGCCCGGAAGGCTTGGACCGGCGGCTGCGGCCAGGGAGCAGCCGCGCCGTTCGCGCGTGACCACAACGCCAGCCCGCGCTCACGGCACCGGCGCGCCCAGGTTCCGCGCTGAGGGCCACCAGCGAAGGAACACCGCTCGGCGGCGGCCGAGTCCATGCCCCGAAGGCTGCCCGGCCACCAGTCGGGCCGGATCGGGCGACCGGCCGGCTTGCGCTTGACACGCGGCGGGCCGTGCGAGCCGGAACTGCCGCGCAACCTCGGAGCATCCACGCAGGAGGGGAGCACGGTCCCAAAGCACGCCGGGGCCGCGCGCGGCATCAATCCTTCGGCAGCCCGCCCGGCGGTGGCGGAGGGGCGGGCGGCGCGCAGGGCTGGCTGCCGATCGCCGCCCCCGCCGCAGCACCCAGGCCCGCCCCGATCAGCGCCCCGCGCCCGGCATCCGCGCTCGGCGAGCCCGCGAGCGCGCCGAGCCCCGCACCGAGCGCGGCACCCAGCGCCGCACCCGCGGCGGGGTCATCGCAGACCGGGCCCGCCGGCACCGCGACGGGCACCGGCCGGACCATGACGCAGGCCGCGAGCGGCACGGCCAGGAGCAGCGGAAGCGCGATCCTCATGACCGCAGGATGCCCGCGCTTCGCGGCGGGCATGTGGCGGCGCGGCGGGTAGCCCGCTCAGTCGGGGCGGATGTTGTTCTCCCGCACCACGCGGCCCCAGATCTCCATCTGGCGCGCGATGAAGGGGCCGAACACCGCCTCGCCCTGCGGGTCGAGGTCGATGCCGAGGGCGAGGACGCGCTCGCGGATCGCCGGCACCTCAAGGGCCGAGCGCAGCGTCGCCTCCATCCGCTGCTTGATCGGCGCGGGCAGGTTGGCCGGGCCGAGGAAGCCCCAGAAGGCGCGGGCGTCGATGCCGGGAATGCCGGCCTCGGCGAAGGTCGGGATGTCCGGCATGGAGGGCGAGCGGGTGGCGCTGGTCTGCGCCAGCGGGATGATCGCCCCGGAATCGATGTGCACGCCGAGCGCGGGGCGGGTCGCGATGGGCAGGTCCACCTCCCCCGCCACGGCGGCGACGGCGAGCGGCCCGCCGCCGCGATAGGGCACATGGACCAGCCGGAAGCCGCCGGCGCGCTGGGCGAGTTCCATCGTCAGATGCGCGAGCGAGCCGTTGCCGATGGTCCCGTAGGTCACCGTCTCCGGCCGGGCCTTCGCCGCCTCGATCACCTGCGCGAGGCTGCGGTAGGGGCGCGTGCGATGCGCCGTCAGCACCATCGGCGCGGTGCCGAAGAGCAGCAGCGGTGTGAGGTCGCGCTGCGTGTCGAAGCCGATATTGGGGATCAGCGCCGGGTTGACCGCATGGGTATCGAAGACGATCAGCCAAGTGTTCCCGTCCGGCGCGGCCCGGGCCACCAGCGCGGTGCCGAGCGAGCCCGAGGCGCCGCCGCGGTTCTCCACCACGATGGGCACGCCCAGTTCCTGCTGGAAGCGGGGCGCGAGCAGCCGCGCCAGCGCATCGGTCGAGCCGCCCGGCGGGAACGGCACGACGATGCGGATGGGACCCGAGGGCCAGGCGCCCTGGGCGGTGGCGATCGAGGGGGCGGCAAGGGCCGCCGCCGCGGTCAGCAGGGCGCGACGTTCGATCATGGTTCTCTGGACCTCCCGGTGTTCGGTTGAACCAGGAGGTCGCCCGCGAAGGGCGCGGCGTCAAGCCGGGCCCGGGCGCCGTGTCAGCCGCCGCCGCCGCGCATGCCCCCGCGCAGCGCGAAGAGCGCGGGCATGATGTTGCGGTTGGGCGGCGGGCCGGCGAGCCGGCGCACCGTCTCCTGCGGCCCGAGCGGGAAGGTCGCGCGCGGCAGGGCGCGGGCAAGGGCGGCGTCGTCCCCGGCCTCGATGGCCGCCGCCGCCGCGCTCAGGCCGTTGATGACGGCCTGGGGCGAGGCGTTCCGCGGGATGCCGAGGCCCGTGCGCGCCTCGTCGCGCGCCAAGGTGAGTTGCGCCATGCCCCCGCCCGGCGCCGTGCGCCAGCGCGGCGACATCGGCAGCGAGACGGCGAGCCATTCGATCTCGGCGATGGCGCGCGCGGCCGCCGCCGGCTGGTTCGGCTGCGGGCGGCGATAGAAGGCGGCGATGTCCTGGCCGACCTCGACAATCGGGTCGCGCGAGACAGTGGCATCGGTCTGCCCCGGCAGCGTGACGGGTGTGGGCGGCTCCGCCGTGCAGCCCGCGAGGATGACGAGGACGCTCAGGGCCGGGATGGAGCGCATGGGCCGTTCCTCCAAGATGTCCTGAAAGGCTAACACGCGGCCAGTTCCCGCAGGCGGGAAATCCGCCCACCGGCCCGGCGTTCGACGTGCGGCTGCCGGATGGGGGCGGTCGCGCAAATTCGGTCCCGAACACCAGCGCGCCGATGCATCCGCCGCGTCGCCAGCCGGCCTCAGCCGTAGCCGTCGCGGCGCAGGCGGTCGCCGATCACCTTCACCTGCACCGCGAGCGCCATGCTCTCCTGCTCCTGCAGTCGCGCGCGCAGGTTCCGCGCATCGGCCTCGAGGTCGGCGAGCAGCGCGGGCAGCCCTTCGGGCGGCGCCGCACCCGCGGCAAGGCGGGCGGTGATGCGCTCGAGGCCGTCTATGTGCAGCGCGAGCAGCTCGCGCGCCTCGGCGATGCGCTCGGGCCGCCGCGCGAGGTCGTCGAGCACGCCCTCCACGGCGAGGATCGGCGGCAGCAGCCGCGGCATGGCAAGGCCTCGGGCCCGCTCCATCAGCGCGCGGATGCGCCTGCGGGCCTCGCGCAGCGCCTCGGGCTCGGGCGGGGGTGGCGGCGCGACGGCCGGCGGCGGCGCCTCCTCGACGCCGGCATAGAGCAGCGTTGTGCCGCCCCAGGCGCCGAGGCCGAGCAGCAGGGCCGCGACCGGCCCGGCCTCGGCGCCGAGCAGCGCGACGATGGCCGCGGCCGCACCCATGGCCAGTGCCGCGAGGCGCGCATCCCCTGCCCTGCCCCGGCGCATCAGCCAGGTGGCGCCCATCGGCAGGGCGATGCCGAGCAGGCAGCCGAGCAGCGCCCATTCCCGCCCGGCGAAAAGGTTGAACAGCGTCGCGGGCAGCAGCGGCAGGACGGTGAAGGGCAGCAGCCAGCGCCGCCAGAAGGCCGAGATCACGGTGCGGCCACCGCCATGACGGCGCGGAACAGCGCGAACAGCCCGGCGATCCACATCGTCCCGCCGAGCAGGAAGAAGCCGATCATGCGCGTGCCGACAGGCGGCGGCGTGCTCGGCGGGGCGGAGGGTGCGTTGCGGAAGCCTGTCACGCGCCGTTAGATCGCCCCTGGCGGGGCGCCGATCAAGGCGCGCGCGGGAGGGTTGCGCATGGAACGGATCGCGGTGGTGGGCGCGGGGCTGATCGGGGGCGCCTGGGCGATCGTCTTCGCGCGCGCGGGCCATGCCGTGCGGGTCTGGGATCCCGTGGAGGGCGCCGCCGCGCGGACCATGGCGGTGGTCGCGGAGCGGCTCGCGGACCTCGCCGCCGCGGGGCTCATCAGCGAGGCGCCGGACGCCGTCGCCGCGCGCATCGGCATCGCCGCCACGCTCGAGGACTGCGTGCAGGGCGCGCAGCACGTCCAGGAGAACGGGCCGGAGCGGGTGGAGCTCAAGCGCGAGACCTTCGCGCGCCTCGATGCGCTGTGCGGGCCGGAGGTCGTGCTCGCCTCCTCGACCTCGGGCATTCCGGCGAGCGCCTTCACCGAGGGCCTGGCCGGGCGCGCGCGCTGCCTCGTCGCGCATCCGGTCAACCCGCCCTATCTCGTGCCGCTGGTCGAACTCGTCGGCGCGCCCTGGACCGATCCGGCCGTCATCGCCCGCACCCGCGCGCTGATGGAACGCGTGGGCCAGGTGCCGGTGACCGCGATGAAGGAGACGCGCGGCTTCGTGCTGAACCGCCTGCAGGCCGCGCTGGTGGCGGAGGCCTTCCGCCTGGTGCGCGACGGCGTGATGTCGGTCGAGGATGTGGATGCCTGCGTGAAGGACGGGCTCGGGCTGCGCTGGTCCTTCATGGGCCCGTTCGAGACGATCGACATGAACGCGCCGGGCGGCGTCGCGGATTATGCGGCGCGGTTCGGCGGGCTGATGGGCGGCATCACCGAGGAGCAGACGCCCTTCCACTACGACGCCGGGACGGTGGCCAAGGTGGATGCGGCGCGCCGCGCCCTCCTGCCCCGCGAGGCGATCGGGCAGCGCAGCGGCTGGCGCGACCGGCGCCTGATGGCGCTGATCGCGCACAAGCGGGGCCAGCCGGGCTGACGGCGCCGGCGGGCTTCAAAGCCTCCGCCCGCCCGCGCCATGATGCACGCCGGGGCGGCGGCGAACGGGGAGAGACTTGCGCCGCGCCGCACGGCAAAGCAGGGGAGGCCGCCATGGCGCTGACGATGGGAAAGGCGGGCGGCGGCAGGGCCGCGCCGCGCTGGCTCGGACCGCTGTTCCTGCTGGTGGGCCTCGGCTTGATCGCCGGGGCGGGCATCGCGGTCTGGCTCGAACTCGCCTTCCGCGAGCGGGCGGTGGAGACGGACGGGCGCATCGTCGAGATGATCCGCGAAATCACCCGCGACCGCGACGGCGGCTCGAGCACCAACTGGACGCCGGTCTTCGCCTATCGCCTGCCGGATGGGCGGGAGGTGCGGGTCACCGCCTCCTTTTCCTCCTCCCCGCCCTGTTGCAAGGTCGGGGACGCGGTGCGCGTGCGCTACGACCCGGCCGACCCGACGCGCGGGCGGATGACGGGCTTCCTGAGTTCCTGGCTGCTGCCCACCATCCTGGGCGGGATGGGCTCGGTCTTCACGCTGCTCGGCCTCGTGCTGCCGCGCATGCTGCGCGGGAGCGCGACACTGGCCGCCGCGGGCGGCGCATTCGGCGACGCGGAGGGGCCGCCGGGTTCGGCGATTCTCGAGGTGCCGCTGGTGGGGCTCCGGCGCGCGGGCGATGCCTGCATCCTGCAGGCGCGATGGACGGACCCGCGCAGCGGCGCGCAGCGGCTTTTCGAGAGCCCGCCCATCCCCTTCGACCCGGTGCCGCAGATGCGCCACATGGACCACATCCGGGTCGCCTTCGATCCGTCGCTGCCCGATGGCCCCTACCGGATGGACCTCTCCTTCCTGCGCGATCCGCGCGGCGGGGAGGATGCGACGATGATGGCCGGGCCGCCGCGGCGCGGGTGAGGCGCGGCGGTCAGGCCTGGAGGAAGCCGAGCGTCGCGCCCTCGAACACGCCGCAGGTGAGCGGCCCGCCCGACCAGGCGGCGGTGTCGAGGCAAATGCGGTTGTCGCGGACCACCGGGTTGAAGCCGGCGGTGTGTCCATGCACCACCACCACGCCATGGTCGCGCTCGGAGCCGAGGAAGTCGTGGCGGATGCGCAGCAGGTCCTCGCGCGACTGTTCCTCGAGCGGGATGCCCGGGCGGATGCCCGCATGGACGAAGAGGTATCCGCCCTCCTGGTGGTGCAGGTGAAGCCGCCGCAGGAAGCGCAGATGCGCCGCGGAGAAGTGCCGCGGCCATTCCTCGCGCGGGGTGTCGGGATCAATGCCCCAGGATTCGAGCGTGGCGCGGCCGCCGCCCCAGAGCCAGTCGGCCGCCGCCGCGCCATCGCCCGAAAGGGCGGCGAGCATCGTCTCCTCGTGGTTGCCGATCAGGTTGACCACCGGCAGGCCGGGGACGGGATCCTCCCCGATCAGGTGCTCCATCACCGCGCGGCTGTCGGCGCCCTTGTCCACATAGTCGCCGAGATGCAGCAGCAGCGCGGAGGCCACGGGGCGGCGCCGCAGATCCTCCGCGATGCGGGCGTGCAGCGCGCGCAGCTTCGTCGCCGCGCCGTGGATGTCGCCGATCGCGTAGATGCGGCGCCCGCGCGGCAGTGCCGCGGGCGCATCCCGCAGTTCGATCATTTCTTCTCGGCGCGGGGATCGAGCGCGTCGCGCAACCCGTCGCCCATCAGGTTGAAGGCCAGGACCACGAGCATGATGGTGGCACCGGGAAAGATCGAGAGCCAGGGGGCCTGGGTGAGGAAGCGCTGCGAGGAGTTCAGCATCGAACCCCAGGAAGGGTGCGGCGGCTGCTGGCCGAGGCCGAGGAAGGAGAGCGCCGCCTCGGCGATGATCGCCTCGGCGATGGCGAGGCTCGCCTGCACCAGCAGCGGCGGGACGATGTTCGGCAGCACATGGACGAAGGCGGTGCGCCAGGGCGGGTTGCCCAGCGCGCGCGCGGCCTCGATCCAGTCGGTGGATTTTGCATCCAGCGCCATGCCGCGCGCGAGGCGCACGAAGACCGGCGAGGCCGTGATGGCGATGGCGAGCATCGCATTCTCGAGCGCGGGGCCGAGGAAGGCGGCGAGCGCGATGGCGAGGATCAGGAAGGGCACCGAGAGCATCGCATCGGCGATGCGGGAGATGACCGCATCCGTCCAGCCGCCCGCGAGCCCTGCGAGAAGGCCGAGCGGCACGCCGATGACGAGCGCGCCGAGCACCGAGATCACGCCGGCCATCAGCGAGGCCCGCGCCCCCCAGATCACGCGCGAGAGGACATCGCGGCCGTTCTCGTCCGTGCCCATCCAGTGTTCCCAGGAGGGCGGCTTGCGGATCCGCGCCCAGGAGGTCTGCAGCGGGTCGTAGGGCGCGATGACGGGCGCGAGGATGGCGACGGTGACGAACAGCACCACCACCACCAGCCCGAACACCGCGAGGCGGTGGCGGAAGAAGCGGCGGATGGCGCGCCGCGTGGGGCTCTCGGCAGCGGGCAGGGCGGCGGTCGCGCTCATGCCTGCCTCAGCCGCGGGTTGATGGCCATGTAGAGGAGGTCTGCGACCAGCGAGAGCAGCACGAAGATCAGCGCGGTCGCGAGCACCACGCCCTGCACCACCGGGTAGTCTCGGTTGAACACGGCATCCACGATGAGCTTGCCGAAGCCGGGGATGGTGAAGATCTGCTCGGTCAGGACGGCGCCGGCCAGCAGGCGGCCGAACTCGATCGCGCCCAGTGTGACCACCGGGATCAGCGCGTTGCGCAGCGCGTGCTTCCAGACCACGACGCGCTCCTTCAGCCCCTTCGCGCGCGCCGTGCGCACGTAGTCCTGGCTCAGCGCGGTCAGCATCGCCGCCCGCGTGTGGCGCATCAGCACCGCCGCCACGCCGGTGCCGAGCACGAAGGCCGGCATGATGGTGGTCGCGATGGAGCGCCAGAAATCCTCGGTTATCGGGACGTAGCCGGAGGGCGGCAGCCAGCCGAGCTCCACGCTGAACAGCAGGATCATCATGATGCCGAGCCAGAAATTCGGCGTGGAGATGCCGGCGAGCGCCGCCCCGTTGGCGAGCCAGTCCGCCGGCGTGTCCTTGCGCACCGCCGAGACGATGCCGAGCGGCACGCCGATCAGGATGGCGATGAGGAAGGCCATGGAGGCGAGCTGGAAGGTGACGGGCAGCTTGGCGAGGATGAGCTCGCTCACAGGCACGCGGATGCGCCAGGAGAAGCCGAAATCCCCGGTCAGCACCTTGCCCATCCAGATCAGGTATTGCTCGTGGATGGGGCGGTCGAGGCCGAGCTCGGCGCGGATCTGCGCGAGCACGGCCGGGTCGCCGCGTTCCTCGCCGGCGAGAATGAGCGCGGGATCGCCGGGCATCAGCTGCTGCAGCCCGAAGATCATCACGGAGAGGATCAGCAGCGTGGGGATCACCTGCCCCAGCCTGCGCAGCAGCCAGATGCCCATGCGGCGCTACTCCCTGCCCGCCCGCCGGGTTGCGGCGGGCGGAGCGGCGGAACGGCGGGCCGCGCAGGCCCCGGCGCGGTCGCGGATCACTGCAGCCGCATGCCCTGCAGGCGGATCATCCCGTCCGAGACCGGGCGATAGCCTGTCAGGCGCGCGCTGTGCGCCATGATGTTCTTGCGGTGCCAGAGATAGATGCGCGCCACATCCTGGCCCATCGCGATCCTCAGCGCCTGGGCGTAGAGATCCTTGCGCTTCTCGAGGTCGAGTTCCGTGCGCGCCGCATCGAGCAGCCGGTCCACCTCGGGGTTGGAATAGCGGCCGTCATTCTGCCCGCCGCCCGTGCGGGTGAAGGTGAAGAAGTTCCCGTCCGGGTCGGTGCGGCCCGACCAGCCCACGAGGTAGGTCTGGAAGTCGCCGCGCTGCGCAGCCTGGAGCGAGGAGGCGAACTCCATCGCGCGCAGCGTCAGGTTGAAGCCGGCCTCGTTCACCATGGCCTGGATCACCTCGCCCACCTGGCGGAGGTCCGGGTTGTTCGGCACCGTCAGCTCGACCTGCACGGGCGTGGTGACGCCGGCCTCGCGCAGCAGGGCGCGGGCGCGCTCGACATTGCGCTGGGTGGGCGGGAAGTCGCGCACATGGAAGGGGTTGGCCGGCGGCCAGGGCTGGCGCGTCGGCGTGTACATGCCCTGATAGACGACCTGGTTGAGCGCGGCGCGGTCGATCGCGAGTTCGAAGGCCTGGCGCACGCGCGCGTCGCGGCCGAGCGGGTTGTTGGCGCGTTCCCCGTTGGCGATGTTGATGGTGATGGACTGGTAGCCGAGCTCATCCACCGCCACCGCGCGCAGGTTGCGGTTGCGCTGGATGGTGCGCATGTCGTCGGGCTCCATGCGCTCGACGAACTCCACCGCGCCGGATTGCAGGTTGGCGAGGCGCACCGTGTTGTCGGGGATGGGCAGGTAGGTCACGCGGTCGAAGTGGATGTTCGCCGCGTCCCAGTACTCGCGGAAGCGCTCGACGACGATGCGCTCCTGCGCGACGCGCTCGACGAAGCGGAAGGGCCCGGCGCAGACCGGGCGGGTGCCGAAGTTCCGCCCCGCCGCCTCGGCCGCGCGGGGGCTGACGATCATGCCCGCGCGGTCGGTCAGCGCCGAGAGGAAGGAGGCCGAGGGCCCCTTCAGCACGATGCGCACGGTGCGCGGGTCCACCACCTCGACGCGCTCCATGTCCGCGATCTCGCTGCGGCGGAAGGAGCCCTGCATGTTCAGGTGGCGGTCGAGCGAGTAGCGCACCGCCTCGGCGTCCATGACCTCGCCGTCGTGGAACCGCACATTCTCGCGCAGCGTGATCAGGAGCTGCGTCGGGCTTTCCCAGCGGAAGCCGGTGGCGAGCTGCGGGACGATCTCGAGCCGCTCGTTGATGTCGAACAGCTTGTCGCACAGCGCCATGTAGACGATGCGCCCGACATAGGTGCGGCTCAGCGTCGGGTCGAGGATGTCCGGGTCCTCGCGCAGGCCGATCCGCAGATGCTGCGCGGAGGCCGGCGCGACCGCCGCGACGGCCGGGATGATGGCCGCGGCGGCCGCGAGGATGGCCTTGATGGACGCTCTCATGATTGCGCTCCCTGGTTGGGGGCCGGGGCCCGGAAGAAGGATTGCAGGCGGCGGAGCCGGTCGCCACCGGCCAGGCGCGGCGGCAGCGGTTCCGGTGCCGGGAGGCTGTCCGCCAGGTGGCAGGCGACGCGATGATCCCCGCCGCCGAGCTCCGGCACGCTGTCGCGGCAGCGCGCCTCGGCGAAGGGGCAGCGCGTGTGGAAGCGGCAGCCCGGCGGCGGCGCGATCGGCGATGGCACGTCGCCCTCGAGCGGCGGCGCCTTCACCCCATGGCCGGGCACGGCGGCAAGAAGCGCCCGCGTGTAGGGATGGCGCGGCGCCGAAAGCACCTCCCGCGCCGGCCCCTGCTCGACGATGCGGCCGAGATACATCACCGCCACCCGGTCCGCGACATGGCGCACCACGCCGAGGTCGTGGCTGATCAGCACAAAGGTCAGGCCGAGGTCGCGGATCAGGTCCGAGAGCAGGTTCACCACCTGCGCCTGCACGCTGACATCGAGCGCGCTGACCGGCTCGTCGCCGACAATCAGCCGCGGGTTGCTCGCGAGCGCGCGGGCGATGGCCACGCGCTGGCGCTGCCCGCCGGAGAACTCATGCGGCCATCGGCGCGCGAGTTCCGGGCGCAGCCCGACGCGCGAGAGCAGTTCCGCGACGCGCGCCGCCTCCTGCTCGCGCGGGACGATGCGATGGAGCCGCAGCGGCTCGGCCACCGCCTGCTCCACCGTCATGCGCGGATCGAGGCTCGCGAAGGGATCCTGGAAGATGAGCTGCATGTCCCGCCGCCGGGCACGCAGCGCGGCCGGGGAGAGCGCGCCGAGATCCTCGCCGTCGAAGCGGACGCTGCCCGCATCGGGCTCGATCAGGCGCAGCATCAGCCGGCCCAGCGTGGACTTGCCGCAGCCGGACTCGCCGACGATGGCCAGCACCTCGCCCTTCGCGACCGCGAGCGAGACGCCATCCACGGCATGAACGGCGCCGGCACGGCGGCCGAGCGCGTCACGCACCGGGAAGCGCTTCACGAGGCCGGAGAGCTCGAGCAGCGGGGTCATGCGGAAATCGGGGGGAGGGGAACTTCCCCCCGAACCCCCCAACCTTCCGTGTCCTTCGGGAACTGATGGCCGAAGCGGGGTGCCGGGGCCGTGCTGCCGGTGGGCATCAGGCGGCCTCCAGCACCTGGTCGAGCGGCGCCCGCCAGCAGGCCGTGGCATGGCCGGGCGCGACCTCGACCAGCGGCGGCACGCTGTCGCAGCGCGCGACCGCGAAGGGGCAGCGCGGGGCGAAGCGGCAACCGGGCGGGGGCGCGCGCAGGTCGGGCACAGTGCCCTCGATGCTGGCCAGGCGCTCGCCCGGCTCCCCCTCCCCCGGGGCGGCGCCGAGCAGGCCGGCGGTGTAGGGATGCTCGGGGCGGGCGAAGAGCGCCGCGGCCGGCGCCTGCTCGGCGATGCGGCCGGCATACATCACCGCGACATCGTCGGCATGATCGGCCACCACGCCGAGATCGTGCGTGACCAGGATGACGGCCGTGCCCGTCTCCCGCTTCATCTCGTCCAGCAGCGCGAGGATCTGCGCCTGGACGGTGACGTCGAGCGCCGTGGTCGGCTCGTCGGCGATCAGCAGCCGCGGCTTGCAGGCGAGCGCCATGGCGATCATCACCCGCTGGCGCATCCCGCCCGAGAGTTGGTGCGGATACTGCTTCGCGCGGCGGGACGCGTCGGGGATTCGCACGCGGTCGAGCATCCTCACCGCCTCGGCGAAGGCGGCCGCCTTGTCGAGGCCCTGATGGAGCCGCAACGCCTCGGCCACCTGGTCCCCGGCGGTGAAGGCCGGATTGAGGCTGGTCATGGGCTCCTGGAAGATCATTGCCATCTCGCCGCCGCGCAGCAGCCGGCGTTGCTCGGCGCTCATGGCCCCGAGGTCGCGGCCGCCGAGGCGGATGGTGCCGCCGATGCGCGCCGTGCCGGGCAGCAGGCCCATGATGGCGAGCGCGGTCACCGACTTGCCGCAGCCCGATTCGCCGACGATGGCGAGCGTGCGTCCCGCCTCGACGCGGAAGGACACGCCATCGAGGACGCGCAGGCTGCGCCCTTCCTGCCGGAAGTCGAGCGTCAGGCCGATGACCTCAAGGGCGGGGGTCATGCGGCCCGTCCGTGCGGGCGGCTGGCGCGGCGGCGGATCATGGCCGGCAGAAAGCCCCCGCCGCGCCCCGGGCGCAAGCCCCCGAAGCGGGCACGCGGGCCCTGCCCCGCCCTGCCCGCCCGCTGTGCAGGAGGTGCCGCGCCGGCGAGCGCGGCTTCAGGCCGCGCGGGCCAGCGGCTGGCTCGCGGAGGTGCCCGAGCGCGCCTCGCTGACGATGCCGATCAGCGCGCGACGCAGATCGGCCATCGCGGCATCAGCCTCGATCGCAGCCTGGCGCAGCGCGGCGGCGCGCGCATCGGCGCCGCGCGTCGCCTCGCCCACGGCCTCGCAGCGCGCGGTCATGGCCTGGGCCGAGGCGGCCGCGCCGGCCGCGGTGCGCGCGATCTCGCTGGTCGCGACATTCTGCTGCGCCATGGCGCCGGCGATCGCGGCGGCGATGCCCTCCATCTCGCCCACCGTGGCGGAAATGCCCTGCACCTTCTCCACCGCCTCGCGCGTCGCGGTCACGACGGCCTGGATCTGGCGGCCGATCTCCTCGGTGCTGCGCGCGGTCTGGCTGGCCAGCGCCTTCACCTCGCCCGCCACCACGGCGAAGCCCTTGCCGGCCTCGCCCGCGCGCGCGGCCTCGATGGTGGCGTTGAGCGCGAGGAGGTTGGTCCGCGCGGCGATGTCGGATATCAGGCGCGCGACCTCCCCGATGCGCTCGACCGCCTGCTGAAGGCCGGCGATTGCCTCGCCGCCCTGCTCCGCCCCGGCCACGGCGCGGCGCGTGGCGGCGGCGGCCTGCTCGACACGCCCCGCGATCTCGCTGATGGAGGCGGAGAGTTCCTCGGCGGCGGCTGCGCTGCCGGCGGCGTGTTCGAGACTGGTGCGCGCGCCATCGGCCAGCATCGCGCCATCCTGCGCCGTCGCGCCGACCGCCGCGGCGAGGCTTTCGGCATCGCGCGCCATGGCGCCGATGCGCTGGGCGATGGCTTCCACGGCGGCGCGGGTCTCGTTCTCGATCCGGCGGCCGAGTTCCTCGATGGCGCGCAGGCGCTCGGCCTCGGCGCGGGCGCGTTCGGCGTCCTGCGTGGCGCGCAGCGCGGCATTCTCTTGCGCGTTGCGGCGGAACACCTCCACCGCGCGGGCCATGTCGCCGATCTCGTCGCGCCGCCCGGCCTCGGCGGGGGCGATGTCCGTCCGCCCTTCGGCCAGCGCGGCCATGGCCTTGGTGACCGAGGCGAGCGGCAGCGCGACGCGCGCATGGACCAGCCACGCCACGAGGCCGCCGGCGATCAGCGTGGCCAGGGGAACCAGCAGCAGAAGGCTCGCATAGCGCCGCCCCTCGGCCTCGATCGTCGCGGCGGCGGCGACCGCGCGCTCGCGCATCGCGCCCGAGGCGGCGCTGAGCGCGCGGTTCACCTCGGTGCGGTTGGCGCGGTTCGTCTCGTTGTTGCCCATCCGGTCCGCCGCCTGCGCGCCCTCGGCGCGCGCGACGCGCGCCACCTCGTCGCGGAAGCGGGCGAACTCCGTGACCGCGGCGACGACAGGCGGGATCAGGGGGTCGGAGCCGGCGATGGCGGCCAGGGCGGCGGCGTCCTCGCGCAGCTGGGCAGTGTGGCGCAGCAGGCCGGTGCCGAAGCGTTCGATCTCGCGCGCGTCGCGGGCCATGTAGAGGCCACGGCTTTCCATCACCGTGGCATAGATGCCGGCATTGAGTCGCTGGAGGAGGTAGGCGCGCTCCTGCTCCCGCGCCATGGCCTCGACATCCTCGGCATGGCTGCGCAGGAGGCCGGCTCCGACAAGCCCGCCTGCCGCGCCGACGAGCGAGAGCACCCCGACGAGAGTGATGATCCTGCCGCGGATCGAGCGCAGCCAGTCGCGCATGCCCTGTTCCCCTGCCGTGGAAGACGCCTGCAGTCTCCCAGGCAGAGGTGAAGCGGCGGTTGATCCGCCGCCGGGATTCTGATGCCCGCCGACTGGGGTTGGGGCGGCCGCGTCAGGAGGCGGGCTTCAGCACGCCCCGGCGCACCTGGTCGAGCTCGATGGATTCGAACAGGGCGCGGAAGTTGCCCTCCCCGAAGCCCTGGTCGCCCTTGCGCTGGATGAGTTCGAAGAAGATCGGCCCGATCACCGTGCCGGTGAAGATCTGCAGCAGCCGCCCGCCCGAGGGGGAGCCATCCATCAGGATGCGGTTCCTCGCCAGCCGCGCGATGTCCTCGCCGGTGTCGGGCAGGCGCTGCGGCAGCAATTCGTAGTAGGTGTCGGGCGTGTCGAGGAAGCGCACGCCGCGCTCGCGCAGCGCCTCGACGCTCGCGTGGATGTCGTCCGTGCCCATGGCGATGTGCTGGATGCCCTCGCCATTGTAGGCGCGCAGGTATTCCTCGATCTGGCTGCGGTCGTCGCTGCTCTCGTTGATCGGGATGCGGATCTGCCCGCAGGGGCTGGTCATGGCCTTGGACTTCAGGCCCGTGAGCTTGCCCTCGATGTCGAAGTAGCGGATCTCGCGGAAGTTGAAGAGACGCTCGTAGAAGCCCGCCCAGGCGTCCATGCGGCCGCGATGGACGTTGTGAGTCAGGTGGTCGATCACCGTCAGACCGGCGCCCTTCGGGTGCTGGTCCGCGCCCTCGATGGGACGGAAATCCACCTCCCAGATGCTGCCCTTCGCGCCGTAGCGGTCCACGAGATAGATCAGGCTGCCGCCGATCCCCTCGATGGCCGGGATGTTCAGTTCCATCGGCCCCACCCGGCCGTGGAAGGGCCGTGCGCCGAGGCTGACCGCGCGCTCGAAGGCCTGGGCGGCATCGGCGACCCGGAAGGCGATGGCGCAGCAGGAGGGGCCATGCACCCGCGCGAAGCCCTGGGCGAAGGAGGTCGGCTCGGCGTTGAGCACGAAGTTCACCTCGCCCTGACGCCACAGCGTCACCTGCTTCGAACGGTGCCGCGCCACCGGGGCGAAGCCCATGGCCCGGAACACCGATTCCAGATGCGCCGTATCCGGGCCCGTGAACTCGACGAACTCGAACCCGTCCGTGCCCATGGGATTGGCCTCGGAGACGATGCCGGCGATGGCGGTGCGGTCGGGGGGGATGTCCATGGGCGCGTTCCTTCAAGCGGAGGGCGGGAGGATCGCCGCAGGGAGACGCCGGTTTCCGGCGAATGATCGCGATCGTTGCGGTAGGATTGGTGAAATCCTCTGCACGCACAGGATCAGACGATGGATTCCGCCACGCAACTCGATGCCACCGACCGCCGCCTGCTGCGCGAGGTCCAGCGCGACGGGCGGGCCAGCGTGGTCGCGCTGGCCGAGCGGGTGGGCCTCTCGGCCACGCCCTGCGCGCGGCGGCTGCGGCGCCTGGAGGAGGCGGGCGTCATCGCGCGATACGCCGCGGTGCTGGATGCGGGGCGGCTCGGCCTCGGGCTGACGGCCTTCGTGCAAGTGAGCCTCGCCTCGCGCGCGGAGGAGACAGTCGAGGCCTTCCACGCCGCGATCGGCCGCATGCCCGAGATCCTCGCCGCCTGGGCGATGAGCGGGGAGACCGACTATCTGCTGCAGGTCGTGGCCCGCGACCTCGAGGATTACGGCGAATTCGCCACGCGGCGCCTGCTGCGCCTGCCCGGGGTGAAGGACACGCGCAGCGCCTTCGTGCTGCGCACGGTCAAGCCGCCGGCGGGCCTGCCCGTGTGAGGGCAGGTCAGGCGCAGAACTTTTGCGCGGCCGTGGCGCGCCCGGGCCATTTGTCTGAGCGCCGTTCCCGCGCAGAAACAGGAGACGGCCGGCGAGAGCGCCGGCCGTCGGAACGATGCCTGCCGTAAGGGCGGGCGGGGGCTCGAGCCCCCTGCCCGGTCACAGCTTCACGCGCAGCAGGTTCGCGATCTCGCCGACGATGCCGCGGCGGAAGGCGAGCACGATGATGACGAAGATGACGCCCTGGATCACCGTCACCCAGGCGCCCATCTCGGCGAGGTAGTTCTGCATGGTCACGATGACCGCCGCACCCACCACCGGCCCGAAGACCGTGCCGATGCCGCCGACCAGCGTCATCAGCACCGCCTCGCCCGACATCGCCCAGAAGACGTCGGTCAGCGTCGCGATGCCGAAGACGAGCGACTTCACGCCGCCCGCGACGCCCGAGATGGTGGCCGAGAGGATGAAGGCGACCAGCTTGTAGTCGTCCGTGCGGTAGCCGAGCGAGGTCGCGCGCGGCTCGTTCTCCCGGATCGCCTTCAGCACCTGGCCGTAGGGCGAGTGGATGATGCGGTGGATGAAGAGGAACCCCGCCAGGAACACCGCCGCGACGAACCAGTACATCGTCATGTCGGGCTCGAGGCTGATGACGCCGAACAGGCTGCCGCGCGGGATGGCCTGGATGCCGTCCTCGCCGCCCGTGAAGGGCGCCTGCAGGCAGAAGAAGTAGACCATCTGGGCGAGCGCCAGCGTGATCATCGCGAAGTAGATGCCCTGGCGGCGGATGGCGATCCAGCCGAAGATCCAGCCCTGCACGCAGGCGAAGGCCGCACCCGCGAGCACCGCGAGTTCGGGCGTCAGCCCCCAGACCTTCGCGGTATGGCCGGCGATGTAGCCGCCCATGCCGAAATAGGCCGCATGGCCGAAGGAGAGCAGCCCGACATAGCCGATCAGCAGGTTGAAGGCGCAGGCGAAGAGGGCGAAGCAGAGCAGCTTCATCAGGAAGACGGGGTAGAGGAAGTACGGCGCGACCGCGATGAAGGCGATCAGCACGGCAAGCGCCGCGAGCTGGGGCTTGGAGAAGCCCCAGAAGCCGATCTCGTCCCTCGGGCTGGCGATGGCGCCGGCGGTGGTCTCGGATGCCATGGCTCACGCCCTCCCGAACAGGCCGGCGGGTCGCGTGACGAGCACGATCGCCATGATGACGAAGATGACGGTCGCGGAGGCCTCGGGCCAGAACACCCTTGTCAACCCCTCGACGACGCCGAGGCCGAAACCGGTGAGCACGGAGCCGAGGATCGAGCCCATGCCGCCGATCACCACCACGGCGAAGACGATGATGATGAGGTTGGTGCCCATCTGCGGGTTGACCGAATAGATCGGCGCCGCCAGCACGCCCGCCAGCGCGGCGAGCGCCACGCCGAAGCCGTAGGTCAGCGTGATCAGGCGCGGCACGTTCACGCCGAAGGCCTGCACCAGCGCCGCGTTCTCGGTGGCGGCGCGGAGATAGGCGCCCAGCCGCGTCTTCTCGATCATCAGCCAGGTCGCGAGGCAGACGACGAGCGAGAACACGACGACCCAGAACCGGTAGACCGGCATGAACATGAAGCCGAGATCCCAGCCGCCCTGCAGTTCGGCCGGCGGCCGGTAGGGCAGGCCCGAGGAGCCGAAGTAGTTGCGGAACACGCCCTCGATGATCAGCCCGATGCCAAAGGTCAGCAGCAGGCCGTAGAGGTGGTCGAGCTTGTAGAGCCTGCTGATCATCGTTCGCTCGATGATCACCCCCGATAGCCCGACGATCAGCGGGGCGAGCAGCAGCGCCCACCAGTAGCCGAGGCCGAGCCAGTTCAGCAGCATCCAGGCGACGAAGGCGCCCATCATGAACTGGGCGCCATGGGTGAAGTTGATGATGTTGAGCAGCCCGAAGATCACCGCGAGGCCGAGCGACAGCATCGCGTAGAAGGCGCCGTTGATGAGGCCGAGCAGCAGCTGCCCGAAGAGCAGCGGCGCCGGTATGCCGAATATCTCGTCCATGCGGTGGTCAGGCTCCTGTCAGGAACGCACGAGGGCGCAGCCGCCCTCGCCGAGCGGCCGGAATGCTTCGGCCGCCGGCGTGGTCTGCACAAGCTTGAGGTAGTCCCAGGGCCCGCGGCTCTCGGCGGGCGACTTCACCTCGAAGAGGTAGGAGGGAATGAGGCGGCGCCCGTCGGGGCGCACCTGGCCGGCGCCGAAGGCATCGTCCTCGGTCGGCATGGCCTTCATGCGGTTGATGATGTCCACGCCCGAGGCCTTCGCCGCCGCCACGCCCATGTCGGCAATCGCCTTGAGGAAGTGCAGCGTGCCCGAATAGCACCCGGCATGGATCATGTTCGGGTAGTTGTTCGGCGTGCGCGGCAGGACGCGCTGGGTGAAGGCCCGCGTCCGGTCATTGAGGTCCCAGTAGAAGGTCTCGGTGCAGGTCAGGCCCTGGGCGGTCTGCAGCCCGAGGCCGTGCACGTCGTTGATGAAGAGCAGCAGCGAGGCGAGCTTGATCCCGCGCCGCGTGATGCCGAACTCGGCCGCCTGCTTCACGCAGTTCTGCGTGTCCGCCCCGGCATTGGCGAGGCCGATGACCTTCGCGCGCGAGGCCTGCGCCTGAACGAGGAAGCTGCTGAAGTCGGTCGTGCCCGGGAAGGGCGTGCGCACCTGTCCGATCACCCGCCCGCCCGAGGCACGCACGAAATTCGCCGTGTCGCGCTCGAGCGCATGGCCGAAGGCGTAGTCGGCGGTGATGAAGAACCAGGTGTCCCCGCCCGCGCGCACGGTCGCGCCGCCATTCGACTTGGCGAGCATCCAGGTGTCGTAGGCCCAGTGCACGGTGTTCGGGCTGCATTGCGCGCCGGTGAGGTCCGCGGTCGCCGAGCCCACATTGATGTAGGCCTTGTTCTTCTCGCGCGCGATCTGGTTGACGGCGAGGCCGACCGAGGAGGTGGGCACGTCGATGATCACGTCCACGCCCTGGTCGTACCATTGCCGCGCGAGGTTCACCCCGACATCGGGACGGTTCTGGTGGTCGGCCTCGATGACCTCGACGTTGAAGCCGCGCTGCCCGAACTCCGCCACGGCCTGGCGCGCGCAGGCGACCGAGGTCGGGCCGGTGTTGTCGCGGTACATGCCGGACATGTCCGTCAGCACGCCGATGCGGATGGTGTTGGCAGCCTGCGCCTTCGCCGAACGGTAGGGCAGGCCGCCGATGCCGGCGCCGAAGGCGAGTGCCGTGCCCGCGAGGGCGGAGCGGCGGGTGATCTGCATCCTGGACGTCCTTCCACCTGTTGTCGGGTTCTGATTCTCGTTATGGCCGGGCGGAGCCGTCAGGCCCCGCCCGGATGTCCGCCGTGACGGATCAGCTCCGCACGAGCGCGCAGCCGCCCTCGGCGATGGGGCGGAAGGCCTCCTCGCCGGGGGTCGTCTGCAGCAGCTTGTAGTAGTCCCAGGCGCCGCGGCTCTCGTTCGGGGCCTTCACCTCGAAGAGATAGGCCGGCGTCAGGCGGCGCCCGTCGGCGCGGATGGTGCCGGCCCCGAAGGCGTCGTCCTCGGTCGGCATCGCCTTCATGCGCGCGACCGTCGCCGCGCCATCGGCCTTGGCCTGCGCCGCGCCCATGTCCGCCACGGTCTTGAGGTAGTGCAGCACCGCCGAATAGCAGCCGGCCTGCGCCATGCCGGGCCGCAGCCCCTGCGGCATGTTCGGCACAACGCGGGAGGTGAAGGCGCGCGTGCGGTCGTTGAGGTCCCAGTAGAAGGTCTCGGTGCAGACGAGGCCCTGCGCCGTCTGCAGCCCCAGCGCGTGCACGTCCGAGATGAACATCAGCAGCGCGGCGAGCTTCACGCCGCGGCGCGTGATGCCGAACTCGGCCGCCTGCTTGATGGTGTTGATGGTGTCGCCGCCGGCATTGGCCATGCCGATCACCTTCGCGCGCGAGGCCTGCGCCTGCACGAGGAAGCTGCTGAAGTCCGTCGTGCCCGGGAAGGGCGTCCGCACCTGGCCGAGCACGCGGCCGCCGGCCGCGCGCACGAAGTTCGCCGTGTCGCGCTCGAGCGCATGGCCGAAGGCGTAGTCGGCGGTGATGAAGAACCAGGTGTCCCCGCCCGCGCGCACCATCGCCCCGCCGGTGGACTTCGCCAGCATGTAGGTGTCGTAGGTCCAGTGCACCGTGTTCGGGCTGCACTGCGCGCCCGTCAGGTCCGAGGTTGCGGCGGAGGAGTTCAGGAAGACCTTGTTCTTTTCCCGCACCACCGTGTTGATCGCGAGCGCGACCGAGGAGGTCGGAACGTCGAGGATGACGTCCACGCCGTCACGGTCGATCCACTGCCGCGCGATGTTGACGCCGACATCGGGGCGGTTCTGGTGGTCGCCCGCGACGATCTCGACATTGATGCCGCGCGCCGTGACGCCGGAATCCACCACCGCCTGCCGGGCGCAGACGACGGAGCCGGGCCCGTTCACGTCGCGGTAGAGGCCGGACATGTCGTTCAGCACGCCGATCCTGATGGTGTTGGCCGCCTGCGCGCGGGCGCGGGCGACAGGCAGGGCGCCGAAGGCGGCCCCGGCGGCGGAGGCGGCGAGAAGGCCGCGGCGGTTGAGATCGGTCATGCGTATCCCTCTGTCCTCGCTGTGGGGCGTCCCGGGCAGGCGTGCCCGCCCGGCCCGTCCCGGTTCACGTCAGCTGCGGACCATGGCGCAGCCGCCCTCGGCCAAGGGCCGGAAGGCGTCATCCGCCGCGCTGGTCTGCAGCAGCTTGTAGTAGTCGTGCTGGCCGCGGCTCTCGGCCGGGCTCTTCACCTCGAACAGGTAGGCCGGGTGCATCTTGCGGCCATCGGCGCGGATCGTGCCTTCGCCGAAGGCGTCGTCCGAGGTCGGCATCGCCTTCATGCGCGCGACCACGGCCCGGCCATCCGCCTTGGCCGCCGCCGCCCCCATCTCGGCCGCGGCCTTGAGGTAATGCAGCGTGGCCGAATAGTCGCCCGCATGGGCCATGGTGACGGGCGTGTCGTTGTTGACGCCCGCGCGGATGCGGCGGGCGATCGCGCGCGTCCGGTCGTTGAGATCCCAGTAGTAGGAGGCGCTGCAGACGAGCCCCTGCGCCGTCTCGAGCCCGAGCGCATGGACGTCCGAGATGAACATCAGCATGGAGGCGAGCTTGATGCCGCGCCGCGCCAGGCCGAACTCCGCCGCCTGCTTGATGCAGTTCGTGGTGTCCGTGCCCGCGTTGGCGAGGCCGATCACCTTCGCGCGCGAGGCCTGCGCCTGCAGCAGGAAGGAGGAGAAGTCCGTCGTGCCCGGGAAGGGCGTGCGGACCGCGCCCACCACGCGGCCGCCGGCATTGCGCACGAAGTTCGCCGTGTCGCGCTCGAGCGCATGGCCGAAGGCGTAGTCGGCGGTGATGAAGAACCAGGTGTCCCCGCCCGCGCGCACCATCGCCCCGCCGGTCGATTTCGCCAGCATGTAGGTGTCGTACACCCAGTGGATGGTGTTCGCGTTGCAGGCCCGGCCCGTGAGGTCGGAGGTGGCGGTCGAGGTGGCGATCGCGACCTTGTTCCGCTCGCGCGCGAGGTCCGAGACCGCCAGCGCCACCGAGGAGGCGGCGAGGTTCAGCACCATGTCCACGCCGTCGCGGTCGAACCACTGGCGCGTGATGTTCACCCCGACATCGGGCCGGTTCTGGTGGTCGGCGACGAGCAGCTCCGCGTTGATCCGCGGCGCCATCTCCTGGATCGCGACGCGGGCCGCTGCGATGCTGTTCGGCCCGTTCAGGTCGCGATACGGCCCCGACATGTCGGAAAGCAGCCCGATCTTCATCGGCGCGCCCTGGGCGCGCGCGCCGCGCGGCAGGGCGAGGCCGGCGGCGATGGGAAGGGCGCCGGCGCCCGCGAGGACCGTTCGTCTGCTGGTCTCGGTCATTCCTGTCGTCTCCCTGTTGTCCTGGTTTCCGGCCAGCCCTCTAGTGGGGCCTAGACGCCGAGGTATTCGTGCAGGCGGTCCATCGAGGCGTTGAGATCCTCGTTGCGGACCATGTCCACCACCTTGCCGTGTTCCATCACATAGTGGCGGTCCGCGACCGTCTGGGCGAAGCGGAAATTCTGCTCCACCAGCAGCACGGTGAAGCCGCGCTGCTTCAGTTCGCGGATGGTGCGGCCGATCTGCTGGACGATGACCGGCGCGAGGCCCTCGGACGGCTCGTCGAGCAGCAGCAGCTTGGCGCCCGTGCGCAGGATGCGCGCGATGGCGAGCATCTGCTGCTCGCCGCCCGAAAGCTTCGTCCCCTGGCTGCGCGCCCGTTCCTTCAGGTTCGGGAAGAGTTCGTAGATCGTCTCGAGCGGCAGGCCGCCCGGCCGCACCACCGGGGGCAGCATCAGGTTCTCGGTCACGTCGAGCGAGGCGAAGATGCCGCGCTCCTCCGGGCAATAGGCGATGCCCGCGCGGGCGATGGCGTCCGAGCGCGCGCCGATCAGCTCGCGCCCCGCGTAATGGACCGAACCGGAGCGCTTCGGCACGAGGCCCATGATCGAGCGCAGCGTCGTCGTCTTGCCCGCGCCGTTGCGGCCGAGCAGCGTGACCACCTCGCCCTCGTGCACGTCGAGCGTCACGCCGTGCAGCACGTGGCTCTCGCCATACCAGGCTTCGAGGCCGCGCACCGCGAGCAGCGGGGAGGCGCCTTCCTGCGCGGCGATCGGCAGATCGGCGAGGGCGTCAGCCATGGGCGGCCTCCACGGGCGGGGCTTCGGTGCCGAGATAGGCGGCGATCACATCCGGGTTGCGGGAGACGGCGGCGTAGTCGCCCTCGGCCAGCACCGCTCCGCGGGCCAGCACGGTGATGGTGTCGCACAGGCCCTGCACGACCTTGAGGTTGTGCTCCACCAGCAGCACCGTCCGCCCCTGCGCGACCCGCTTCACCAGCGCGACGACGCGGTCCACGTCCTCATGCGTCATGCCCGCGGTCGGCTCGTCGAGCAGCAGCATCACCGGGTCGAGCGCGAGCGTCGTCGCGATCTCGAGGGCGCGCTTGCGGCCGTAGGGAAGGTCGCTCGCCTGAAGATTGGCGTAGGCCGAAAGCCCGACATCCTCGAGCAGTTCGCGCGCCCGGTCCTCGTAGCGGCGCAGCAGCGTCTCGGAGCGCCAGAAGTCGAAGGAGCCGCCGCGCTCGCGCTGCAGCGCCACGCGCACGTTCTCGAGCACGCTGAGGTGCGGGAAGACCGCCGAGATCTGGAAGGAGCGCACCAGGCCGAGCCGCGCCACCTCCGCCGGCTTCATGCCGGTGATGTCGCGCCCGTCGTAGCGGATGGTCCCGCGCGTCGGCGGCAGGAACTTGGTGAGCAGGTTGAAGCAGGTCGTCTTGCCGGCGCCGTTCGGCCCGATGAGACCATGGATCGTGCCGCGGCGGACGGTCAGGTTGACGTCGTTCACGGCCACGAAGCCGCGGAACTCCTTCGTCAGGCCTGTCGTCTCCAGGATGGCGTCGGACACCCTTGAAGCGCTCCCCTTCCCTCTGACGGCCTGCATGGCCGCTCGTGATACTGAGCCGCCATCTAGGCGCGGGGCGGCGTTGCGCGCAAGGCGGGGCTGCATGAAGGCCCCGCATTTTCCTCTCCCCCGCGATCGCGCGCACGAAAAAGGGGCAGCCGGCGCGCGGCTGCCCCCCAGGCGAACCGGACGGTTCCCCGCCTTCAGGCGGCGGTCAGCTCCTCGGGGCTGACCTGGCGCTCCGTCACCTTGGCCAGCTCGATCATGAAATCCACGACTTTCTCCTCGAACAGCGGCGCGCGCAGGCTTTCGGCCGCCTGCGGGTTCTTGCGGAAGAATTCGAGCACCTGCTGCTCCTGGCCGGGGTAGCGCATCGCCTCCTGGCGGACGGCGCGCGCCATCTCCTCCTGGCCGACCTGCACGTTGTTGGCGCGGCCGATCTCGGACAGAAGGAGGCCGAGGCGGATGCGGCGCTCGGCGATGGCGCGGTACTCCGCCTTCAGCGTCGCCTCGTCCTTGCCCTGGTCGTCGGCATCGAGGCGCCCGGCCTTGAGGTCGGCCTCCACGCGCTGCCAGATCTGCGCGAACTCGGCCTCGACCATGCCTTCCGGCACCGGGAAGCTCGCCTTCTCGGCCAGCGCATCGAGCAGCGCGCGCTTGAGCCGCATGCGCGAGAGCGAATCGTATTCCCGCTGCAGGGAGGAGCGGATGGCCTCCTTCAGCTTGGCGAGATCCTCCATCCCCACGGCCTTGGCGAGCTCGTCGTCCACCGCGCGCGGCTTGCGCGTCTTGAGCGCCTTGGCCGCGATGGTGAAGCGCGCGCGCTTGCCGGCGAGCTCGGCCGAGCCGTAGTCGGCGGGGAACACCACGTCGATGTCCCGGCTCTCGCCGGGCGTGAGGCCGATCATCTGCTCGGTGAAGCCGGGGATGAAGCCCTGGCCGCCGACCTCGATCGGCATGTCGGAGGCGGCGCCGCCCGCAAAGGCGCGCGCCTCGGGCTCCTCGGTCCCGGCGAAGGCGCGGGCGGGGCCGATGCGCAGCGCCACGTCGAGCGCGCCGGCCGGCAGCGCGATCTCGAGCGCCGCGGCGGGGTCATCGGCATCGGCGACGAGGCATGCGCGCAGCGCCGCGGCCCCGAGGCTCACGCCCTGGCGCGCGCCGCCCAGGACCAGCGCCGCCTCGGCCCCGCCCGGCAGGGCACCGGCGACAACCGTGGCGCGCCCCTCGAGCGTCACGGCCTGGCCCGCCTTGGCGGCGATGCCGCCGAAGCCGATCCGCACCGCGCCCGCCTGCGCCTCGCCCTTGAGCGCGAGGTCGAAATACGGAAGGCCGGATTCGGTGCCGATCGCGGCGATCTCCTGCTCCACGCCCTCCGGCAGCGCGATGCTCCAGCCCTGCGGGGCGCTGCCGGGCCTGCCGGGCACGGCGCCGAGGCCGGGGCCGTTGGCCAGCAGGTCGGCGGGCAGGCGGCCGGAGAAGTCGCAGACCAGCACATCGCCCGCCGCCGCGGCGCGCGGCTCGGCATCCTCGAGCGTGCCGTTGCGCTCGGCGATGGAGGCGAGCGCCTTCTCGACCGCCTCCTCCGTCGGTTCGGCCTTCAGCCGCTCGAGCGCGATGCCGGAGAACTCGGGCATCGGGACCTCGGGCAGCACCTCGAGGTCCATGCGGAATTCGAGGTCTGCACCCTCGGCGAAGTTCACCACCTCGATCTTCGGCTGGAGGGCGGGCTTGAGGCCGCGGTCGGTGACCACCTGGCGCGAGGCCTCGGTGACCGACTGCTCCAGCACCTCGCCCAGCACGGCCGCGCCGTAGCGCTGCTTGACCACCGAGAGCGGCACCTTGCCCGGGCGGAAGCCCGGCATGGTGGCGGTCTTCGCGATCTCGGCGAGGCGCCTGTCGCGCGTCGAGGCGATGTCCCCCGCGGAGAGGGTGACGGAATAGGCGCGCTTCAGCCCGTCATTGGCGAGCTCGGTGACCTGCATCGAGGGACTTCCAAAGGCTAGAGAAACCCGGCGGCGCCTTGGTGCGGGCGAAGGGATTCGAACCCCCACGGCTTGCGCCACCGGAACCTAAATCCGGCGTGTCTGCCAGTTCCACCACGCCCGCCCGCGCAGGCGCCACGCGGCGGCAGGGGGCGGGGTGTAGCGCAGGATGGCGGGGTTTCCAACCCGCCCCGGGCGCCGGAACGCCGGCCTTCGGCGCTCAGCCCAGCAGCGCCTCCGCGCAGGCATCGAGGATGGCCTCCGCATCGAGCCCGTATTCCCGGTAGAGGTCCGGGATGTCGCCCGCCTGGCCGAAACGGTCCACGCCGAGCGGCACCACCCGCTGCCCGCGCACCGCGCCCATCCAGGCATGGGCCGCCGGATGGCCGTCGAGCACCGTGACCAGCGCCGCATCGCGCGCGAGCGGGGCGAGGATGCGCTCGATATGGGAGGTTGCGCGGACGCCGCCGCGCACGCTGCGCCGGGCCGCCAGCCAGTCGGCGTGCAGGCGGTCGGGGCTGGTGATGGCGAGCAGGCCCGCGCCGGGTTCCTCCGCGCGCAGTTCCGAGAAGGCCTCCATGGCCTCGGGCGCGATGGCGCCCTGGTAGGCGATGGCGATGCGTGCGCCCGCCGCGGGCGGCACGACCCAATGCGCGCCGGCGATCACCGCCGCGGGGTCGAGGGTGCGCTGCGGCTGCTCCAGCGCGCGGGTCGAGAGCCGCAGCCAGACCGCCGAGCCATCGGGCGCCTGCATGTGCGCGAAGGCGTGGCGCAGCAGGATGGCGAGCTCGTCGGCATGGGCGGGCTCGAAACTCGCGAGCCGGTCGGCGGCCATGCCGATCAGCGGCGTGTTCACGCTCTGGTGCTGCCCGCCCTCAGGCGCCAGCGTCAGGCCCGAGGGGGTGGAGACCAGCAGGAAGCGCGCATCCTGGTAGCAGGCGTAGATCAGCGCATCGAGGCCGCGATTGACGAAGGGGTCGTAGACCGTGCCGACCGGCAGCAGCCGCGCGCCGTAGAGCCGGTCGGCCAGACCGAGGCCCGCCAGCACCAGGAACAGGTTCTGCTCCGCGATGCCGAGCTCGATGTGCTGGCCCTCGGGCGACATGCCCCAGCGCTGGGCGGAGGCGAGTTTCGCATCGCGGAAGACGTCGTTCTTCTTGTGCCGGTCGAAGATGCCGCGGCGGTTCACCCAGGGGCCGAGATTGGTGCTGACCGTCACGTCCGGGCTGGTGGTCACGATCCGCTTCGCGAGTTCGGCGAACTCGCCCTGCCCGCGGCCGATCTCGGCCAGGATGTCGCCGAAGGCCGCCTGGGTCGCGATCCGCCGCCCCTCGCCCACCCGCGGCGGGGCGAAGGCCGCCGGGACATGGATCGCGGGCGCCGAGAGCGCGCGCCCGCCCGGCGTCAGCGGCTGCGCGAAGGGGACGGAGGCGAGGAAATCCCTCAGTTCCTGCTCGGGGATGCCGAGGCCCTCGAAGGGATCCCACTCATGCCCCTCGCGGATGCCGAGGGACTGGCGGAAGCCGGCCATCTGCTCCTTCGTCATCAGCCCGGCATGGTTGTCCTTGTGGCCGGCGAAGGGCAGGCCCATGCCCTTGATGGTGTAGGCGATGAAGCAGGTGGGCTGGTCGCCCTCGGCGTCCTGGGCGCGGAAGGCCTCGATCAGCGTCTCGATGTCGTGCCCGCCGAGATTGGTCATCAGCGCCGCAAGTTCGTCATCGGTCAGCGGGTCGATGATGGCGCGGATGCCCTCGGAACGGCCAAGGTCAGCGAGCAGCGCCTGCCGCCAGGCCGCGCCCCCCTGGAAGGTCAGCGCGGCGTAGAGGGAGTTCGGGCAGTCGTCGATCCAGCGGCGCAGCGCCTCGCCGCCCGGCCGGGCGAAGGCGGCTTCCAGCCGGCGGCCGTATTTGAGGGTGACGACATTCCAGCCCATGTCGCGGAACAGCCCCTCGATGCGCCCGAACAGCCGGTCGGGCACCACCGAATCGAGAGACTGGCGGTTGTAGTCCACCACCCACCAGACATTGCGGATGTCGTGCTTCCAGCCTTCGAGCAGGGCCTCGTAGATGTTGCCCTCGTCGAGCTCGGCATCGCCCACCACCGCCACATGCCGGCCCTGCGGCAGCCCCTCCGGCGCGAAGCCGTGCAGATGCACATAGTCCTGCACCAGCGAGCCGAAGGAGGCGAGCGCCACGCCGAGCCCGACCGAGCCGGTGGAAAAATCCACCTCCGCGCCGTCCTTGGTCCGCGAGGGATAGGGCTGGATGCCGCGGAACTGGCGCAGCGTCTCGAGCCGCTCGCGCTGCTGGCGGCCGAGCAGGTAGTTGATGGCATGGAAGACCGGCCCCGCATGGGGTTTCACCGCCACCCGGTCCGCCGGGCGCAGGATGCCGAAATAGAGCGCGGCGAGGATCGAGACCGCCGAGGCGCAGGAGGCCTGGTGCCCGCCCACCTTCAGCCCGTCCCTGTTCGGGCGGATGTGGTTGGCGTGGTGGATCATCCAGGCCGAGAGCCAGAGCAGCTTGCGCTCCAGCGCGTGCAGGATCTCGACGCGCCGCGCCGCATCCGGCGTGTCGAGGCGCCTTCCCTTCCCCTGCGCGGTCATGTCCCGGTCTCTCCCGTCGAGGTTCGTCCGGGAGACTATGGGCGTTCCGCCGCGGGCCGAGAAGGCCGCGCGCCGCGGCTCAGCCGGCGCGGCGGCGCAGCGGGAAGGCGACCGGATCGCCGCCGCGGCGGGCGGCCGCGGCCGGGCGGCGGGTGCCGAGCGCCAGCAGCAGGCCAGGCAGGGCGAAGAACAGGATCACGCTGAGCGACATGGCTTCCTCTCGCTCCGCGGCGCGCTGTCCGGTCCGCGGGGCGATGTGATGCGCCTTCGCGCCCGCCTCCGCCGTGATGCGCCTCACGCGGCGGGCGGAACGCCTCAGGCGGGGAAGAAAGGTTCGACCGTTCGCCCGCTGGTCTCACGCGCGGGGCTGGTGGGGTGGCCGCGCGCGGACCCCGATCCTGCTACCCTGCCGACAAAGGCCGATCCTTACTCCGAGGGGTATCAGGCGCGGGCGAGGCGGCGCAGCGCGGTGGAGACGGCGCGCTTGCCCTCGCCCATGTAGATCTCGTGGTTCTCCTCGATCCGTTCCGGATCATAGAGGTAGTTCACCATCAGCCCGGCGGACTGGCGGTAGCCGTTCTCGGAGACGTCGCCGCGCCAGTTCAGCCGCTCGATCCGCGCGCCGTTGGAGAGGTGGAAATGCGCCACCGGGTCGCGCGCCCGGCCGGGCCGGCCCGGCGCGTCCTCCTTGGCGAGGTAGAGCGCGCAGAGGCGGGTCAGGATCGGCTCCAGCACCTTCTGCGCCGCCTCGTCGCGCTTCCAGGCGGTATCCGAGAGAAGCCGCTGCAGGGCGACGAGGCCGGGCGGGCGGGGCTGCGTGCCCTCGGCCTCGGGCGCGCCGGCCTCGGGCGCGGGCAGCGCCGCCTGCGGGGGCATGAGGGCGAGGAGCGCCTTTTCCTCGGCGTCGGTCAGGGCGATTTCCCCGGCCATGAGCGCCGCATCGAGCCATCGCCGATAGCCTGGAATGGGAGAAAGCGTGCAGAACGTCTTGATGTTCCTGAATTCGTTCCCCAGAACCTCGACCACGCGCTTGATCAGGAAATTGCCGAAGGAGATCCCGTCCAGGCCCCGCTGGCAGTTGTTGATGGAATAGAAGACGGCGGTGTCCGCCTCGCGCGCATCGAGGACCGGCGCCTTCTCGTCCAGCAGGCGCTGGACGCTGTCCGACATGCCCTTGACCAGCGCGACTTCGACGAAGATCAGCGGTTCCTCGGGCATCCGCGGATGGAAGAAGGCGTAGCAGCGCCGGTCGGAATCGAGCCGGTTCTTCAAGTCCCGCCAGGTGCGGATCCGATGCACCGCCTCGTACTGCACCAGCTTCTCGAGGATGACCGCCGGGGAATGCCAGTCGATCCGGCGCAGTTCCAGGAAGGCGACGTCGAACCAGGCGGCGAGCAGGCCTTTCAGGTCGGTCTCGAGCGCCTGCAGCGTCTTGTCGCCCGCCATGCCGGAGAGCAGCGCGGCACGCATCTCCACCAGCAGCTTCACCCCGTCCGGAATGGCGGCGAAGGCGGTCAGCAGGCGGATGCGCGGGGGCTCGAGGGCGCGGCGCAGGCGGGCGGTCGCAACGGCGCGCTCGGCCGGGTCCTGCGCGGCGGCCACCGCCTCCATGGCGCGGGCCACGGCGGCCGGGTCGGAATCGAAGCCGGCGAGCGCGCGCAGGAAGTCCATCCGGCCGTCGCGGTCAAGCGCGCGATAGGCCTCGGCGAGGCCGGCGGCGCGGTTGCGGGCGGAAACCTCCCCGCCGCGGCCGTCGAGCGCATCGCGCAGGCGGGCGGCAATGTCGGCCTGCTGCTCGCTGACGCCGACGGCAGCCGCCATGTCCCGCCAGAGCGAGGAGACGCGGCGCAGCGCCCTGTCGAGCAACCCGTCCTGGACGGCGACCTCGCTCATGGCTCACCTCAGTTCCCAACGATTGAAATCTAGCGAAACAACCGGTGAGATTCCAGCGCGGAACGGTGCCATGAGCCTGCCGTGCGGGTCACAACGGAAAAGGGCCGCAGGCTGATGCCCGCGGCCCTTCCCGATATTGCCGGCGCGCAGCCACCCCCATGGCTGCGCGCCGATCCGGGCGACGGAACCCCCATCCCGCACCCGGCGGCGCGCGGCGCGGCAACCGGCCGCGCCCCACGCCGGTCTACGTCAGCCCTTGCCGATCCCGAGCAGGGCCGCGCGCACGCTGGAGACGACGCTGGCGGATTCGCCGCCCACCGGCTCCGGGCCCACCATCGCCGGGGCCGGGCCGCGCACGGCATCGGCGACCGCGGCCTCGGCCGCCGCGGCGACGGGGGCAACGGCGACGGGCGCCGCGGCCGGGCCGGGCAGCGGGATGGCAGGCTCGGCCGGGCCGACGGCCATGGCGGGCGTGAGCTGGATGACCTCGCCGGCGCCGGCGGTCGCGGGCATGTCGAGGCCCGTTGCAACCGAGGGCTGTGCGTCATAGAGCGCCAGGAGGCGACGGATGCCTTCCAGCCTCTGGAAGGGCTTGGAGGCCCGAAGCTCGGCGACGAGTGAGCGCTCCTCATTGTGGAGCGTGGAAACGAGGCTGCTGCTCATTGGATCCCCCTAGGTTCCCCGATACGCAACCCTAGACGAAAAGAATCCGAAAATTCAACGCCCTAGGCTGCGATCATCTCATTTTGCGGGACGCGCCACATCTTGTGGAGCGCCTTGGTTCAACCACCGATATATTGGGGCAGGGCAACCTCCCGCGGCAAGGGGAGTCTCGATCCTATTTCGGTCGTCTCAGTAATAAAATCGTGGTGCGCGACGTCCGGTTTTTTACATGCGATTCAAACAACTCACGTTGCGCGGCATTCCTCAAGTGTTTTCTGAAGTGCCGCGGCAAGGTCCTCCGCAACGAGGCCCGGCCCGCAGCGCAGGGCGGCATCGCCATGCAGCCATGCCGCGGCGGACGCCGCCTCGAAGGGGGGCATCCCCTGGGCGAGCAGGGCGGCGATCATCCCGGCCAGCACGTCGCCCGTTCCCGCCGTCGCCAGCCAGGGCGGTGCATGGGCATTTATCGCGGCGCGGCCATCCGGCGCCGCCACCACCGTGTCCGGCCCCTTGAGCAGCACCACCGATCCCAGTCGCGCGGCCGCCGCGCGCGCGGCGCAAAGCCTGTCCGTGCCGGGGGAACCGAACAGGCGGGTGAACTCCCCCTCATGCGGGGTCAGCACCGCCGCACCGCGCAGGCGCTCCGGCGCACCCGCCGCCGCCGCCAGCAGCCCGGCATCGGCAACCACGCGTCGCCCCGCCGATGCCACTGCCCCGAAGGCCGCGAGCGTCCCCTCCTCCGCCGTCATGCCGGGGCCGATCACCCACACATCGCGCCGGGCATCGGCGAGCAGCGCGGCGATGGGCGCCTCGGTGACGATGACGCCGGGCTCGCCCGCGCGCAGCACGTCACCGGCAGCGCGATCCGGCGCGGCGAGGGTCACCAGCCCCGCCCCCGCGCGCCTCGCGCCCGCCGCCGCCAGGCGCGCCGCACCGGTCATCCCCGCGCCGGCCAGGATGGTGACGACGCCGCGGCTGTACTTGTGCGCGAGGGGCGTGATGGCGGGCAGGCGCCAGAGGCCAGGGCCGTTCTCCCATGTGCTGGGCCGTACGGTTCGCAGCACCGATTCGGGAAGGCCGATATCGGCGAGCAGAATCCGCCCGCACAGCGCGCGGCCGGGCATCAGCAGATGCCCCGGTTTGCGGCGGAAGAAGGTGACGGTGAGCGCGGCCTGCGGGGCGTATCCCCTCGCCTGCCCGGTCGCGCCGTCGAGGCCCGAAGGCACGTCCACGGCCAGGATCGGCCCGCCGGCGGCGGCGAGCGTCGCGGCCACGATGCCTTCCACCGGCCGTGCCAGCCCGGCGCCGAAGACCGCATCCACCACCAGCCCGGCGCGCGCCGCCTCCTCCGGGGCGAAAGGGCGCATCGGGCCGCGCCAGCGTGTGGCGGCCCGCGCGGCATCGGAGCCTTCGCGCGGCGGCGTGAGCGCCGCGACCGCGACCGGCCAGCCGGCCTGTTCGAGCAGCCGCGCCGCGACATAGCCATCCCCGCCATTGTTGCCCGGACCGGCGAGGACCAGCGTCCGGCAGGGGCGGAAGGCGGCCATGGCGGCGCGGGCGACGGCGCGGCCGGCGGCCTCCATCAGGCGCTCGCCGGGAATGCCGCCGGCGATCGCCGCGGCATCGGCGGCGGCCATCTCCTGCGGCGTCAGCAGCGCGAGGCGACTTGCGGAGGCGCACATGTCATCGTTACCTTATATGCACCAGCGTTGAAGCAAGGGAGGACACCATGCCGGGTCACAAAACGCACGAGCGCAGCCTCGAGGAACTCTATCGCGACGACCCCGAGCGCGCCGATGCGCTCGTCTGGGGGCGCCGCGGCGCGCTGAAGGGCGCCGCGCTCGCCGCCATGGGCGCGAGCCTGGGCGCGGCCATCCCCTTCGCCCGCAATGCCCCGCCGGGCTTCGTGCCCGCCGCGATGGCGCAGGGCTCGGGCGGGCCGCAGCTGCTGCGCATGGACGGCAAGGCGCAGCTCATCGTCCTCGGCGAGCGCCCCCTCGTGGCCGAGACACCCGAGCACATGCTCGATGACGACGTGACCCCGGCGGACAAGTTCTTCATCCGCAACAACGGCCAGATCCCCGACCCCTTCACCGGCGACCCGCGGAGCTGGAAGATCACCATCGAGGGCGAGGTGAACAACCGCCTCGAACTCACCCTCGGCGAGCTCGAGAGCCGCTTCGAGGTGGTGACGCGGCGGCTGCAGATGGAATGCGGCGGCAATGGCCGCGCCGCCTTCAATCCGCAGACCTCGGGCAACCAGTGGGGCAACGGCGCCATCTCCAACTGCGAATGGACCGGGGTGCGGCTGCGTGACGTGCTGCGCGCGGCCGGGCTGAAGGAGACGGGCCGCTACACCGGCCATCACGGCGTGGACAACCACCTCTCCGCGCAGGGGCCGGCGATCAGCCGCGGCATGCGCATCGCCAAGGCGATGGACGAGGATTCGATCATCGCCTTCCGCATGAACGGCCAGCCCATCCCGCACATCCATGGCGCCCCGGCGCGCCTGATCATCCCCGGCTGGCCGGGCAGCCTGAGCCAGAAGTGGTTCAACCGCATCGAGATCCTGGCCGAGCCGCATCGCGGCCGGGGCATGGGCGGCACCTCCTACCGCCTGCCGGTCCGCCCGATCGTGCCGGGCAGCCGCAATGACGGGCGCGACTTCGCCGACATGGAGAGCATGCCCGTCCGCTCCGTGCTGACGAACATCGCCCATGGCACGCGCCTGCCCGCGGGCACGCGCGAGGTCGAGGTGCGCGGCGCCGCCTGGGCCGGCGACCTGACCGTGCGCGCGATGCATGTCTCGGTGGATTTCGGCGCGACCTGGCAGGAGGTCACACTCGGCCAGCCGCACAACCGGCACGCCTGGCAGCGCTGGACGGGCCGCGTGCGCCTGCCCTCGGACGGATACTTCGAGATCTGGTACCGCGCCACCGACAGCGAGGGCCGCATGCAGCCCCACGCGCCGGCGAACTGGAACCCCCAGGGCTATGGCGCGAACCCGGTCAGCCGGGCGGCGATCCTGGTCGGCTGAAGGGGCGACATGGCCGTCACGCAACTGATGATCGCGGGCTTCGGGGCGCTGATCCTGACGCTCGCGGTCCACCAGGGACGCCTGCAGGAGCGGAGCAAGCCCGCCCCGCCCCTGCCGCCCACGCCAGCGCGCCTCGCCTTCGAGGCCGAGCAGCGCGCCGCCGAGGCCCGCGCCGCCGAGGTCCGCCGCCAGGCGGAGGCGGCGGCCGCGGTCGCCGCCGCGAATGTCGAGGAGGAGACGGTGCTCGCCGAGGGGCCCGGCCGTTCGGAGACCTTCGGCTACTGCGTCGCCTGCCACAACACCGCGGTCATCCGCCGCAGCGCCTTCACCCGCGATCGCTGGGACGAGCTGATGGACTGGATGACCGAGAAGCACGGCATGAACCCGCTGGAAGGCGAGCTGCGCCAGACCATCGTGGACTACCTTGCCGCCCATTACGGGCCGCGGCAGCGCGGACCGCGCGGGGGCAACCCCTTCCTGAACTGACGTGAGCGGCAGGGCGGGGCGCATGGCGTGCCCTGCCCTGCTATGCTGCGCGGCCACATACGGAGTCGCGCATGGCCTTCGTCATCGCCGTCGCGCAGCGCAAGGGCGGCGCTGGGAAATCCACGATCGCCGCAAACCTCGCCACCGCCTTCGCCGAGGCCGGGGAGCGGGTGGCGCTGCTCGACGTGGACCCGCAGCGCAGCCTCGCCCGCTGGGACGAGTTGCGCGGCCAGGCGCGCCGCGCCCGGCCGCTGCATTTCGAGGCGCCCTCGGGCTGGCGCGTGCCGGGCGTGCTCGACCGCCTGCGGCGGGAGCAGGATATCGTGCTGCTCGACACCGCACCGCATGACGACACCGATGCGCGCGTGGCGATCCGCGCGGCCGATCTGGTGCTGGTGCCGCTGCAGCCCTCGGCGGCCGACCTGTGGTCCATGGACGCAACCCTCGACCTCGCGAAGAAGGAAGGCCGCCCGGTCGCGCTGGTTCTCAACCGCGTGCCGAGCGCGGGGCGGCTGCGCGACCAGGTGAGCGCCGCGATCGCGCAGCGCGGCCTGCCGCTGCTCGGCCCCACGCTCGGCAACCGCACCGCCTTCGCCCAGGCCTTCATGGCCGGCCTCGGCGCCGTGGAGGCCGCGCCCAAGGGGGTGGCGGCGGAGGAGACGCGGGCCCTGGCCGAGGCGCTGCGCGGATTGAGGAAAGGCTGAGGATGGCGACCACGCTCTATGTGCTGCACCTGCTGGGTGCGGTGGTCTGGGTCGGCGGCATGGCCTTCGCGATCCTGATGCTGCGGCCGGCGGCGCATGAGGCGCTGGAACCGCCGCAGCGCATCGCGCTGATGGAGGGCGTGTTCCGCCGCTTCTTCCGGATGCTGTGGCATGTCGTGCCGGTGGTGATCCTGACCGGCTGGGCGATGTGGATCGGCTGGTACTGGGGTTTCGCGGCGAGCATCTGGCATGTCCATGCGATGCACCTCGCGGGGCTTGGCATGGCGGGCGTGTTCCTGTTCGTCGCGCTCGGCCCCTGGGCGCGGATGCGCGCCGCGGTGGCGGCGGGCGACCGGGCGGCAGCGGCGGCCGCGCTCGACACCATCCGCAAGGCTGTCACATTCAACCTGATGCTGGGCCTGCTGACCGTCGCGGTGGCGGGCTGGGGACGTTTCGGCGGATGAGCGCGACCGAGAAGGCCTACGAGATCGTCGAGGACGCCGCCCCGGAATTCGAGGCGGTCGGGGCCATCCAGCGCGGGCTGCACGACTTCAACCAGGCGATGGGCGGCCCGTATGACCGCGAGCCGGTGACGCTGCTGGTCCAGGATGCCGAGGGGCGCACGGCGGGCGGGCTGCTCGGCCTGACCTTCTGGGGCTGGCTGTTCATCGACTGGCTGTGGCTCAGCGCCGAGCTGCGCGGCAAGGGCTTCGGCGGGGAGCTGCTGAAGCGCGCCGAGGCGATCGCGCGGGAGCGCGGCTGCACCAACGCCTATACCGACACCTTCTCCTTCCAGGCGCCCGGCTTCTGGCAGCGCAACGGCTATGTCGAGTTCGGCCGGCTGGAGGGCATGCCGGCGGGCCATGCCAGGGTGTGGTTCCGCAAGGCGCTGTAGCGGGGCGGCCGCACTCACCGGCCCTGGGACCGCCGCCGCAGCGCGAGGTCGGCCATCAGCAGCAGCAGCGTGAACAGGATCAGCAGGACCGCGACGGCGGCCATGGCGGGGTCGAGGTTCTCGTTGATGCCATCCCAGATCCGGCGCGGCAGGGTGAAGACGTCGCGCGAGGCGATGAACAGCACCATCACCAGCTCGTCCCAGGAATGGATGAAGGCGAAGATGGCGCCGGAGAAGATGCCCGGCGCGATGCGCGGCAGGATCACCCAGCGCAGCGTCTGCGACAGCGAGGCCCCCATGCCGCGCGCCGCCTGCTCGAGCCGCGGATCGAAGGCGGCGAGCGCCGTCGAGACGGTGATGACGACATAGGGGATGCCCGTCACGCCATGGGCGATGACGACGCCGAGGAAGCGGTCCAGCAGGTCGAGCGCGCCGAAATAGCGATAGAGCCCGATGGCATAGACGATGGAGGGGATGATGAGCGGCAGCAGCATCAGCACGCGCACCATCTCCGTCGCGCGCCGGGAGATCCGCCAGCAGCCTATGGCGCAGAGAGTCCCCGCCACGACCGAGAGCGCCGTCGAGGCGAGCGCGATGGTGAAGGACTGCCAGATCGAGCCGAGCCATTCGGGCGAGGTCAGCACCGTGCGGAAATGCTGGAGAGAGATCCGCTCGTAGGGAAGCGAGAGGAAACGCTGGTCCGTCAGCGCCACGGGCAGGACGATCAGGATGGGCAGCACGAGATAGAGCGCGGTGCTCCAGGCCAGGAAGCGCCCGGCGGGGCCGCTGCGGTAGGCGCCGTCCATCGCCTCAGCCCCCCGCCCCGAAGATGCGGCGCAGATCCACGATGCGCGAGAAGACGGCGAGCGTGAGCAGGATCGCCACCACCAGCATCGTCGCCATCATCGTGCCGAGGCCCCAGCGCACGAGGTCGAGGATCTGCAGGCCGATCCATTCAGCCACCATCAGGGTCTTGCCGCCGCCGAGGATCGCCGGCGTGATGTAGAAGCCGAGCGAGAAGATGAAGACCAGCACGCCAGCCGCGATCACGCCGGGCATGGAGAGCGGCAGGAAGACCCGGCGGAACACCTCACCCCGCGAGGCGCCGAGGCCGCGCGCGGCGGCGAGCAGGCGCGGGTCTATCTCGCGCATCGAGGCGAGCATCGGCAGCACGGCGAAGGGCACCATGTAGTGCACCATGCCGACGATAATGCCGAACTCGTTCCACACGAGCGGCAGCGGTTCGGCGATCACGCCGAGTTCGAGCAGCGTGTTGTTCACGAGGCCCTGCCGGCGCAGGAGCGTCACCCAGGCGAAGGCGCGGACCAGCACCGAGATCCAGAGCGGCACCAGCACGGCGAGGATCCACCAGCCTCTGGCGCGCGGGCTCGCCAGCGTGATGGCATAGGCGATCGCGTAGCCGAGCAGCAGGGCGATGGCGGTGGTGATGATGCAGATGCGCAGCGTGGTGAGGATGACGCGCTGCACCGCCGGTGAGGTGAAGAGCCTTTCGTAGTTGCCGAGGCCCGGCTCCGGCTCGGTCACGCTGATCGTCAGGACCTGGGCGATCGGCGCGACGTAGAACACCACCACCAGCACCAGCGCGGGCAGCAGCAGCAGCCACCATCCCGCGCCGGGGCGGCCCGCGCCGCTCACGCCGCGTCCTCCTGCACCGGGACCGCGGCATCGGCCGCCCAGCCGAGACGGACGGCCAGGCCCTCGGCGGGCGCGATCGGCGCCTTCCAGGCCGGCAGGATGGCGCGGATCTCGCCGAGATGCGCGGTCTCCACGCGCAGGGCGAAGCCCGTTCCGTGATAGGCGAAGGCGAGGATGCGGCCCTCGGCGATGTTCTCGGCGCTTTCCTCCCCGCTCAGGAGGGCGACCTTCTCGGGGCGCAGCGAGAGCAGGCTGCGCGCGCCCTCGGCGGGCGGCGACTCGCCATCGGGCAGGCGGACCGCGAGGCGCGCACCGCCGACATCGAGCGCGAAGCCGCCGGGGGCCGGCCCCCACACCGTGCCTTCGAGGAAGTTCGACTTGCCGAGGAAATCCGCGACGAAGCGCGTGCGCGGCCGTTCGTAGAGCGCGCCGGGCGCGCCCGCCTGCACGAGCCTGCCGTGGTTGAGGATGGCGATCCGGTCGGAGAGCGAGAGCGCCTCCTCCTGGTCATGCGTCACGTTCACGAAGGTCCGTCCCACGCGGCGATGCAGGGCCTTCAGTTCCTCCTGCAGTTCGGCGCGCAGCTTCTTGTCGAGGGCGGAGAGCGGCTCGTCCAGCAGCAGCAGCGCCGGGTCGAAGACGAGTGCGCGGGCGAGCGCGACGCGCTGCTGCTGCCCGCCCGAGAGCTGCCTCGGCAGGCGGTCCGCGAAGGCTTCGAGCTGCACCAGGTCGAGTGCGGCGCGCACCCTGGCGTCGCGTTCGGCGCGCGGCAGCCGCCGCACGCGGAGCGGAAAGGCGACGTTCTCCGCCACCGTCATGTGCGGGAACAGCGCATAGCCCTGGAACACCATCCCGAAGTCGCGCTTCTCTGGCGGCAGCGGCGTGATGTCGCGCCCGTCGAGCAGGATCGCGCCGGCCGTGGGCGCGACGAAGCCCGCCACGGCCATCAGGATCGTCGTCTTGCCGGAGCCAGAGGGGCCGAGCAGCGTCAGGAACTCCCCGCGCCCGACATCGAGGGTGACATCGGCGACGGCGACGAAATCGCCGTACTTCTTCGTCAGGCTCAGCAGCGCGAGCGCATGGCCCTTCGGCTCGCTCACGAGCGGTAGTCCGGCTGCTCGCGGTCGAGCTTGCGCCGCAGCGCCTGCCAGGGCAGCCAGCCCTTGGTGGGCCCGGTGCCGAATTGCTCGCGCGCGCGCCGGACGACCGGGGGCGGCGGCAATGCGAGCGGCGCGCCCGAGGACTGCGCCGCGAGCTGGATGCGACAGGCCTGCTCCAGGTAATACATCCAGTAGAAGGCTTCGGCGACCGTGCGGCCCACGGTCAGCAGCCCGTGATGGCGCAGGATCATGCAGGGCCTGTCGCCGAGGTCGCGCACCAGCCTTTCGCGTTCCGAGAGGTTGTCGTCCGCGGCGATGCCTTCGTAGTCGTGCAGCGCGACGCGACCGTCGAACTCCATGCTCATCTGGTTCAGCGGCAGCAGCCCGCCGGACTGCGCGGCGACGGCCATGCCGGCCAGGGTGTGCGTGTGCATCACGCACATCGCATCCGCGCGCCCGCGATGGACCGCCGAGTGGATGACGAAGCCCGCCGGATTCACCGGCCAGGCGGTCTGCTGCATCGGCTCGCCATCCGCATCCACGACGACGAGGCTGCTCGCCGTGATCTCTTCGAACAGCATGCCATAGGGGTTGACGAGGAAGCGATGCCCCTCCCCCGGCAGCCGGGCCGAGAGATGGGTGAAGACGAGATCGGTCATGCCGAACAGGGCGATGAGCCGGTAGGCGGCGGCGAGATCCTCGCGCACCTCCTGCTCGCTCGGGACATGGGCGGGGTCCGGCTTCACCGGCGGGGGCGGGAGCGGCATCAGTAGCCTCGCTCAGGATCGTAGAGGTTGGGCAGCCTCTCGCCACGACCGAGGCGCGCGATGCAGTCGGCGACATAGCGCGCGCGCTCGCGTCGGCTCGGCAGGCTCCCGACATGCGGCGTGACGATGACGCGGGGATGCGCCCAGGCCGGGCTGTCGGGCGGCAGCGGCTCGGGCTCGAATACGTCGAGCACCGCGCCGGACAACTGGCCGCTGTCGAGTGCGGCGAGGATGTCGGGCAGCACCTGGTGCGCGCCGCGCCCGGCCTGGACGAGACCGGCCCCGCGCGGCAGGCGCGCGAGAAGCGGCGCGGCGATGATGCCCGTGGTCTCGGGTGTCGCGGGCAGCAGGCACACCAGCACCTGGCTGCGCGCGAGGAAGGCCGTCAGTTCGTCCGGCCCCGCGAAGCACTCGACGCCGGCAAGCGCCTTGCGCGTGCGCGACCAGCCGATGACCGGCACGCCGATCGCGCGCAGCACCTCCGCCGCGCGCCGGCCCATGGCTCCGAGGCCCATGATGCCGACGGTCTGCTCGGCGGCGGCGAAGGGCGCCTCGAAATAGTCCCACGCGCGGCGGGCCTGGGCGATCGCCATGCGCCGTGCATCCCGGTTCAGCGAGAGCACCGCCCAGGCGACGAACTCGGCCATGCGTTGCGTCGCCTCGGGCGGCACGCAGCGCACGAGCGGCACATGCCGCGGCAGGTCAGGGTCGGCGGCGATCAGGTCCACCCCCGCGCCGGAGCCGAAGATCGCCCGCAGCCGCGGCATGCGGGCGAGGCGCCCGGGTTCGGGGTCCCAGACCAGCGCGAAATCCACGCTGGCGGGGTCGAGCGCCGGGTCGTCCCACCAGCGGCATTCGAGGCCGGGCGCGAACGCGGCGAAATGCTCGCGCCATTCGGGAAGGGCCGCCTCGCCGCCCGACTTCACCACCAGGATCATGCTGCGGTCCCGCGCAGCGTGGCGCCGCTCAGCCGGTCACCATGTCGATGTAGTCGGCGTTCACCCGGGCGTAGTTCGCGCCCCACCACTGGCCATCCTGCGGCACCTGCACGCGCGCATTGGCGGGGTCGGTCGGGTTGAAGCGCCTGTATTCCTCGGGAACCAGGGCGGCGGCACGCGGATTGGTGGGCCCGTTGCCGAGGAACTTCAGCAGCTCGACCTGCTGCTCGGCATTCGCCAGCATGGAGGCGAGGAAGTTCTGCACCATCGCCCCGGCGGGATTGCCGCGCGGGATCACCATGATGCCCGGCTGCAGAATGCCCTGGTTCCAGATGAACTTGATGCGGCCGTTGGTCTCCTGCTCGAGCACCTTGGCGCGGGTGTGCCAGATCTGGCCCATCACCGCCTCGCCCGTGCGCATGAACTGCTCGGATTCGGAGCCGCTGGTCCAGAAGACGAGGTTGCGCCGGATCTGGCGCACGCGCTCGAGGCTCGCGCGCACATCGAGCGGATAGAGATTCGCCGGATCCTTGCCGAGCGAGAGTTGCGCCGCGTCGAGCGCGCCGGCGGCGTCGCGGCGCAGCAGGCGCGTGCCGGGGAAGCGCTGCAGGTCCCAGAAATCCGCCCAGCCGGTGGGCGCGGTCGGGAACTTGCTGCTGTCGTAGACGAGCACGCTGCTGAAGGAATAGGGGGCGGCGCCGAACTCCAGCGCGAAGGTCGGGCCGATCACGTCCTCGCGCTTGACCACGCCGTAATCCACCCGCGTCAGCAGGTTCATCCCGCCGAGCAGGTGCGAGGTGGTGGCGGAACTGTCGCAGATGTCCCAGGTGACGCGCCCGCTCTCGACCATCGAGCGGATGCGCCCGGCGGAAGGGCCGGTGCTGTCCTGCACCACGCGCCAGCCCGGGTTCGCCGCCATGAACGGCTCGCCGTAGAAGCGGCCGAAGCCCTGGTTGGCGATGCCGCCCCAATTGACCATGACGATCTGGCGAACCGCCTGGGCCAGCGCATCGGGCACGGCCATCGCCCCGAGGCCGAGGCCGGCAAGTCCGCGCAGCAGCGCCCGGCGCCCGACCTCGCCACGGCGGAAGCGGCGCATCGCCAGTGCGACGCAATCCTCATGGAAGCTCTGCATCACCGTCCCTCCTCTGCAGGGCGAGGGCGATGGCGGCCGGAGCCGAGCCCTGCCTGCGAACCCACTTGCGATCGCTGCCGTGGCGGCGTGAACTCTCCCGAGGCGAAATCTGACCACGGGCGGAAGCATCCGGCAATGACCCAAGACGCGTCGCCTTTCGCACCGGGCTTCAAGACGCTCCCCTGGTGGTGGGAGGCCGCGGAACCGCCGCGGCGCGACAGCGTCCTGCCGGACCGCACCGGCGTCGCCGTGGTCGGCGGGGGCTATGCCGGGCTTTCCGCGGCGCTCACGCTGCGCAGGCTCGGCCACGACGTCTCGGTGATCGACGCCGAGCGCATCGGCTGGGGCGCCTCCTCACGCAATGGCGGGATGGTCTCGGGCGGGCTGAAGGTGGCCTCCGGCGCGCTCGAGAAGCATCACGGCAAGGAGAAGGCGCGCGCCATCGCCGAGGCCGCGGCCGCCTCCTTCCCCTTCATCGAGGAGACCATCGCACGCGAGGGGATCGACTGCGACTACGTGCGCTGCGGCCGCTTCGTGCCGGCCTGGACGCCGAGGCACTACGACGCCCTCGCCGCGCGCGCCGAGTTCATCGCCGAGGTCACGGGGCTGCCCACGCGCATGCTCCCGCGCGCGCGCCAGCGCGAGGCGCTGGGCAGCGACCACTACCATGGCGGCATGCTGGCCGATGCCTCCGGCAGCCTGCATCCGGGCAAGTATGCGCGCGGCCTCGCCGCCGCGGTGGAGGCGGCCGGCGCGCGGCTTGTGGATGGCGTGCGCGTCGGCGGCATCCGGCGGGAGGGCGAGGGTTTCCGCCTCGCGACCGATCGCGGGCAGATGCGCGCCGACGCGGTGCTGGTCGCGACCAACGGCTATTCACGGGACGCGCATGGCAACGCTGCGATGCCGTGGCTCGCGCGGCGGATGATCCCGGTCGGGTCCTACATCATCGCCACGGAGGAACTGCCCGCCGAGACGATGGACCGTCTTTTCCCCGGCCGCCGCATGATCAGCGACACGCGTCGCGTGCTGAACTATTTCCGCCCCTCGCCGACCGGCAACCGCATCCTCTGGGGCGGGCGCGCGAGCTTCGGCCCGACCGACCCCGCGAATGCGGCGCCGGCGCTGCACCGGGCGATGACCGCCGTCTTCCCCGAAGCGAAGTCGCTGCGCATCACCCATGCATGGACCGGCAACGTCGCCTTCACCTTCGACTTCCTGCCCCATATCGGCGTGCAGGACGGCATCCACTACGCGGCGGGATGCCAGGGCTCGGGCGTGGCGATGGCGACATGGCTCGGGCACAACGCCGCGCTCAAGATCGCGGGCGCCGCGAACGCGCCCTTCGCGCTCGACGGCCTCCCCTTCCCCACCCTGCCTCTCTACAACGGCAACCCGAACTGGTTCCTGCCCGTCATCGGCGGCTGGTACCGGCTGCGCGACCACATCGACAGGGCGGCGGCATGAACGCGGATTTCGTCCTGCTCAACGGCCGCGTCGCGACGATGGACGCGGCGGGCACGGAGGTCGCGGCCCTGGCGGCCTACGGCGGGCGCATCGTGGCGCTCGGCAGCAGCGAGGCGATGCGCGCGCATGTCGGCGCGGGCACGCGCCTGCTGGATGCCGAAGGCCGGCGCGTCATTCCCGGCATCGTGGACAGCCACGCCCACCCCGACGCCTATGCCGTGCGGCTGCGCACCTGGACCCTGGTCTCGCCCGATCGGGTGACGAGCCGCGAGGCGCTCCTCGCGACCATCCGCGCGGTGTGCCGAGGCCTGCCGCCCGGGCGCTGGGGCGCCTTCTACCGGCTGAACGAGCGCGCCTCGGGCGGCTATCCCACGCTCGACGAACTCGATGCGGCGGGCTGCGGGCGGCCGGTCTTCATCCTGCGCACGGACGGGCATCTGGGCCTTGCCAACCGCGCCGCCTTCGCCGCCTGCGGCATCCCGCCCGACGCCCCGGATCCGCCCTTCGGCGCCTTCGACCGCGACCCCGCCACCGGCGCCTTCACCGGCCTGGTGCGCGAGACGGCGGCGCACATCTTCCTCAACGCCGTGCACGCCGCGGACAGCGAGGCCGACATCGCCGAGGGCATGGAGATGGTGCAGGACGAATGCCTGCGCCATGGCATCACCTCGGTGGCGAATTCGCTGACGCCGATCAGGGCGATCCGAGCCTACCAGCAGATGCGGCGCGACGGCCGGTGGCGGATGCGCATGGGCATCATCGCGAGCGGGCGCGACGAGCCGCTGATCCCGCATCTGATCGGCGCGGGCATCCGCTCCGGCTTCGGCGACGAATGGCTGCGGCTGATCGGCGTGGAATGGTGCCCGGACTGTTCAACCTCGGGGCGCACCGCAGCCTATTGGGAACCCTATGTCGGCACGCCGGTCCCGGGCGAGCCGGTGCCCAACACCGGCATGCTGCTCTACGACAAGGACGACCTGACGGCGCGCGCCACCGCCGCGCACAGGGCCGGGCTGCAGGTGATGATCGAGGGCGTGGGCGACCGCGGCATCGACTTCGCGCTGGATGTGATGGAAGCCGCCCTTGCCGCGCATCCCGTGGCCGACCACCGGATGCGCGTGGAACACTGCTGCTACGTGACGCCGCCCATCCTCGAAAGGCTGAAGCGCGGCGGCTTCGTCGATTCCTCGGCCACCGGCTTCATGGACGAGCTCGGCGAGGCCTATGTCGCCAATCGCGGCCAGGCGGCGATGCGCCACATGTGGCCGCATCGCAGCCTGATCGCCGCCGGCATCCCGGCACCGGGCCATTCGGATTTTGCGGTCTGCCGCGTCAATCCCTTCACCGCGATCGCCGCGATGGTCACGCGGCGTAGCCAGACCGGCGCCGATCTCGATGCGGCCGAAGCCGTGACGCCGATGCAGGCTCTGGCCGCCTACACGAGGCTCGGCGCCTGGGCGCAGCGGGAGGAGCACGAGAAGGGCAGTCTCGAAGTCGGGAAGCTCGCCGACCTCGCGGTGCTCGACACCGACATCCTCGCCTGCGATCCGGCCGCGATCCGGCAGACGCAGGTGGTCGCGACGGTGGTGGGCGGCGTGCTGCGCCACCAGGCATGAGCGCTGCTTGCGCGCCGGGGCGCCGATGCGACATCCTGCGCGCGCAAACGCCGCCGAGCCGTCCCGATGCGCCACCTTCCGCTGATCCTTGCCGCCCTTCTCGCTCCCCTGCCGGGCGCCGCCCAGGGCCTCGTCACCGAGCGCACGGTCAGCGCCGCGCTCGCCGCCGAGGCCGCTGCCGCCGCGGTGGAGGCCTGCGCCGGGCGCGGCCACCGCGTCAGCGCCGCCGTGGTGGACCGCGCCGGGGTGCTGCGCGCGCTGCTCAGGGCGGATGGCGCGGGGCCGCACACCGTCTCCTCCGCCCAGGCCAAGGCCTACACGGCGGTCTCGATGCGCGCCAGCACGAGCCAGATCCTGGAGACCGTCCGCACCAACCCGGGCGCCGCGCGCCTGCCCGACATCGCGGGGTTCCTGATCGTCGGCGGCGGCATGCCCATCCGGGCCGGCGAGGAGGTGGTCGGCGCGATCGGCGTCGGCGGCGCGCCCGGCGGGCATCTCGACGACCAATGCGCCGAGGCGGGCATCGCGCGGATCCGGGAGCGGCTGAACTAGACCCGCGAGAGCCGACGCTCAGCGCTTCAGCGCGAGCCGCTTGGCCGGCGCCCCGGTGGCGCGCGCCGCGAAGCGCGCGATCACCTCCTCGGGCCATGCGCCGACACGCCGCGCGCCGAGATCCACGCAGAGGTAGAGCACCTCGTTCTCGGCGGCCTGCCAGCCTTCCTCCGCGTGGTACATGACGTGCCGGCACAGCAGGCGCTTCGCGTCATAGGCCAGCACCTCGCTGTCGAAGGCGAGCGGCGCGCCCTCGGTCACTTCCCGCGTATAGGCCTGCCAGGATTCCGCGGCGAAGGTGCCGAGTCCCTTCGCCTGGAACGCCTTGCCCAGCCCCAGCGACGGCCAGAGCGCATCCGTCGCCAGATCGAAGGCGACGAGGTAGTAGGCGAGGTTCATGTGCCCGTAATGGTCCACCCATCCGGGCAGCACGCGGCAGAGCGGTTCGCGCATCGGCTCAGTGGATGTCGTCGGCCTTCGACAGGGCTTCCTTGAGCTTCGCCACGTTGAAGCCGGGCGACTTCACCATGTCGAGGATCACCTTCTCGCGCCGCGCGCCGAGCTCGATCGCCGCCGGCAGCTTCGTCACCACGTCATGCGGGATCACGACCGCCCCGTGCCGGTCGGCATGGACCACGTCGTCGTGCCGCACCTGCATGCCATGGATGGTCACGTCGAGGTTGAGCGCGACGATGTGCACATAGGCGTGCGACGGGTTGACCACCCCCGCGATGCCCTGGAAGCCCGGCGCGAACATGTCGAGGTCGCGCACCGAGCCGTTCGTCACCACGCCCTGCGCGCCGAGGCCCTGGTGCACCGCGCTGTTCACCTCGCCCCAGAAGGCCCCCACGCCGGGCGTGTCGTCGAGATCCTGCAGGCAGACCACGGTCGGCAGTTCGGCATTCGCGACGTATTCGTACCAGGCGATCCGCATGGCCCGGTCCGCCTCCTTCGACCGTCCCGACGGGAAGGCCGCGCGCAGGGTGCCCGTGCGCGCGAGGCCGCAGATCGGCGGCAGCTTCGGGTCCACGGCGACCATCGGCCGCACCGTGAAGCCGTGCCCGCGGCGATGCGGCGCGACGAGTTCGAGCGCGTTGCAGATGGTCGGCGTGTCCCACTGCCGCAGGGCTTCGAGATCGGCGGCGGTGAAGGGGTAGTGAGCCATGTGTCTGTTCCTCCGTCACGCCAGCATCTTCCGCCTTGGCGCCCGGGTCAAAGGGGCCGCCCGGCGCGCGCGCCGGGCTCAGCCGGGGCCCAGGACAAGGAAGGCCAGCCGCTCCAGGAAATCCTGCCGTGCGGCGAGGTCCTCCGGCCGGCAGACCATGACATCGGTGACGCCGAGCCCGACCGTGCAGCCCGCGCCGCCGTCCTCCGCCGCGATGCGGACGCCTGCGCCGCCGTCGATCTCGACGATGATCCCCTCCTCCGTCGCCTCGGTCTCCAGGACGCAGGCGAAGCGGCGCTCCGGTTCCGCGCTGACCGACAGGAAGCGCCCGGGGCTGGCGCCGGCGCCGAATGCGCGGATGCGCGGCGCCGCATCGCCGGGCGGCATGACGCAGCCGAGATGCACGCGCCACCTGCCCCCGGCACTGCCGGCCGGCAGCCGGATGTGCAGCATCGCGACCCCCGGCCGCGTCCAGCAGCCCCAGGGCTCGAGCGGATGCCAGGCGAGCCCGTGGCGGAGGATATCCGCCATGGCCTTCAGCCGTGTCGCCTCGCCCCCGCCCGTGAGGCGCAGCGGATGCACGATGCCCGGCGCGATCACCGGCGGCGGCGCGCGCTCCTGGCTGGCCGTTGCCGCCCGCATCACCTGCTCCGCGATGTCCGACCAGCGCCTCAGGCGGACGGAATGCGGTATCCGCGCCTCGAGGCGCGCACGCTCGGCATCGTCGAAGATCAGCGTTTCGAGCTTCGCCACGAGGTCCGGCAGGTTGTTCGGCTCGAAATAGACGGCCGAATCGCCGCCCGCCTCGACGAGCGAGGTGTTGCGCGCGACCAGCGGCAGCCGGCCGAAGGCGAGGCTCTCGGTCACCGGCAGGCCCCAGCCTTCGTAGAAGCTGTTGGTCACGGTGAAGAGGGCGCGGCCATAGAGCGCGGCGAGCGCCACATCCGGCACGCCATGCGCGATCAGCACGCGCTCGCGCAGCGCCGCCGCGTTGCGCCACAGCGTCATTGCCGCATCGGCGAGCCAGCCCGGCTTGCCGACGCAGACAAGGCGCGGCACGCGCGCCGCCCCGTGCCGGCGGATCAGCGTGAGCCAGGCGTGGAACAGCATCAGGTGGTTCTTGCGGCTCTCGATGGTGCCGACGCAGAGGACGAAGGGCTCTCCCGGCTCGGGCAGGTCCGGCCGAAGGGGCCAGGATTCCGCCGCCGCCGCCCCGAGGTCCTGGCGCAGATCGGCATCGAGGGGCATGACCGAGACCGGCAAGGCGCGCTCGGGCGCGACCTCGGCGGCGATGCGCCGGGCATCCGCGGCCGACCACTCCGAAATGGCGAGCGCGCTGTCCGCCAGCATCGCCATGGAGGAGAACCACTGCGCGAACTCCTCCACGAGCAGCGGCTGGCAATGCTCGGGCGCCATGAGCGGGATGCAGTCATAGACCAGCGGCACGTAGCGCACGCCGTGCAGGCGCGCGACATGCCGCACGCGCAGGAAGTAGTCCTTGATCCACCAGGAGGTGCCGAGGTTCACCAGTGTCGCGCCCGGCGCGAAGGCGAAGTCCGGGGCTTCCCGCAAGGCGCGGCGCAGCTCGGCCACGGCTTCCCGCCACGCCGGCGCGTCCGGGTCGCCCCCCGTGCGCGAGAGGTTCCAGATCCGCAGGAAGAGATCGCGGCCGATCTCGCGCCAGAAGCCCGAATCCTCGTCGAAGGCGACGGCTGCCGTGCTGGTGCCCTCGATCGGGTCGAGCAGCGCGCGCATGGTCACGTTGAGTTGCACGCGCTGGATGCCGGTCGGCGTCCGGTTGTGCATGACATAGGCGACGAGGTCCGAACTGTCGAAGACGAGCTGTGCGAGCTGCCCCGCCACCGGCGGGCTGACGGCCACGCCCGAAGCGACGGCGGCGAGCGAGGCCGCACCGCGCGCCGCATCCTCGTTGTCGGGCGCGAGTTCCAGGGCACGCGCATAGGAGCGCCAGGCGGCCTCCCCCTGACCCAGCAGCTTCAGCGCATGGGCGAGCTGCAGATGCGCATCCGCCGAATGCGGCGCGGCCGAAGCCGCCTCGCGATAGGCGGCGAGCGCGGCGGCGAGATCGCCATCCTCCTTCAGGCAATGCCCCATCTGGATGCGCGCCGCCCAATCCCCCGGATGCAGCGCGAGATGCTCCGCATAGGCCGCGGCCGCGGCCGTCCAGAGCCGCCGGTCCCGCAGCGCATCGGCGTGGCGGAGGTGGTCCCCCGCCGCGGCCGGTCCGAAATGCTCGTCAGCCATCCCGATCCCCGTCCCCGCGCAGCGCCCCTTCGCCGAGCCGCAGCCCGACGCGCGCATAGGCGTCGCGGATCCGTTCCTGATAGCGTTCCGGCGCGAAGAGGGAAGCCTGTTTCGGGCCAAGATCGGCGAGGCGTCCGCGCAGGTCGGCGTCGGCGTCGAGCGCCCGGATCGCCTCCACCATGGCCCGGACATCATAGGGGTCCACCTTCAGCGCGGCATCGCCGACGACCTCGGGCATGGAGGAGGTGTTGGAGGTCATCACCGGCGTGCCGAGCAGCATCGCCTCCAGCGCCGGCAGGCCGAAGCCTTCATAGAGGGAGGGGAAGAGCACCGCCTTGGCGCCGCGGATCAGGCTGACCAGCAGGGGGAACGGGGCATAGTCCACATGGCGCACGCGGAAGCGCGTCTCGGTCACGCCGTCGCGCGTCAGCAGGTAGCGGACATGGTCATTGCCGAAGAGCAGGCGCAGTTCCTGCTCCGACTTCCAGGCCTGCTTGCCGACCAGCACCAGAGGATCCTGCACGCCGGAACCGAGATAGGCCTCGAGGAGCCGGCCGACATTCTTCTTCGGCTCGATCGCGCCGAAGAACAGGAAGTAGCCCTTGTAGGGCAGGCCGAAGGTGCCTTCGAGCTCCGCGCGCACATCGGCGACGGGCTTGTTCGCGTAGCGCGCCGGAATCTCGACCGCCTGGTAGGTGTTGCTCACCTGCTCCGAGGGCACGCCGAGCAGGTTCACGATGTCCCGCTTCGAGGCCTCGCTGACCGTGATGATGTGGTCCGCCCGGCGCCCGATCAGGCGCGCAAGGCGGAAGTAGCTGCGCTTGTTGTCGAGCGTCGTGTAGGGCAGCCGCAGTGGCACGAGGTCGTGGATCGTGTAGACGTTGCGCGCCCCGCGCGCGAAGAGCGCGAGCGGGTAGGTCCAGTGCATCAGATCCGGCGGGCGGCGGAACTGCACCGCGAGCCTCGTGCGATAGAGGCGGAAATGCACGCGCTGCGCCTCGAACAGGCCGCGGACGTTCCAGATATGGTCGAAATGCGGCAGGCGGCTGCGGAAGGTGTGGCGGATCACCTGGCCGGTGATGGGAACCTGCGTCGCGACCTCGCCGAAGGCCGAGCGCAATGGGCGGGTGTAGCGTCTGAGCGCCTCGGTGAAGGCGTTGCCGCTCGGCATGCCGGGGTCGAAGAAGGCGATCTCGCGTAGCAGGGCATGGCGGCCGAGGGTCGAAGCCTTGGTGCCATAGAGCACCCCCACCTCGGCCCCGAGGTCGCGCAGAGAGAAGGAAAGGTTCCGAGCATAGGTCGCAACCCCCGTGCCCTGCTCGAGGGAGAGGTTGTAGCCGTCGATGAAGATCCGGGGCTTGCGGTCGCTGGGCATGCATTCTCCGGGCGGTCGGCGCGCGGGGCTCGCGCCCCGTCACGCTGTTTCGCCGCCCCGCGGCGCCCAGGCAAGCGCCGCCTGCGTCAGTCAAGGAACTCCGGCGAGACCAGTTGCGGCAGGAACAGTGCGATCTTCGGGAAGATGATGACGAGCGCCAGGACCACGAACATCGGCAGCAGCATCACCGACACGTCCCGCATCACCTGCCCGAGCCGCATCCGCCCGACCGAGCAGGCGATCAGCAGGCACAGGCCGTAGGGCGGAGTCACGAGGCCGAAGGCGAGGCTGACGATGCCGATCATCGCGAAATGCACGGGATCGAGGCCGGCCCCCAGGGCGATCGGCTGGAGGATGGCGCCGACGATGATGATCGAGGGGATCGCGTCCAGGAAGCAGCCCACCACCAGGAAGACGGCCGCGACGAAGAAGCCGGTCATGATCGGCCCCATGCCCCAGGCGGCGACCCCGGAAAGGATGGCCTCCGGGATCTTGTAGTAGGCGAGCAGCCACCCGAAGCAGGAGGCGGTGCCGACGCAGAACAGCGTCACCCCGGCCAGCCGCCCCGTCTCCCCGAGTGCGGCGAAGAGCCCCTTGAGGTCCATCTCGCGATAGACGAGCAGCGCCAGGAAGCCGGCATAGAGCACCGCGATGCAGGCGCTCTCGGTCGCCGTGAACCAGCCGAAGACCTTGCCCCCGATGATGAGCGCGGGCGTGGCCAGCGCAGGAAGGGCGACGAACGCCGCCGCACCGATCTCGCCGAGCCCCGCCCGCGGATAGGTGGGGTAGCGCCGCAGCTTCGAATAGGCGTGGACCGTGCCCATCTGCGCCAGCGCGATGAGCAGGCCGGGAATGATGCCGGCCAGGAACAGCGCGCCGATGGAGACCGTGAGCACGCCGCCCCAGATGATCATCAGGATGGAGGGCGGGATGATGACCGCGAGAACCGAACTGACCGCGGTGATCGAGACGGCGAAGGAGGTGCTGTAGCCCTCCTTTTCCATCGCCGGGATGAAGATCTTGGACTGGCTTGCCGCATCCGCGGTCGAACTGCCGCTGATGCCCGCGAAGAAGAAGGAGAGCACGACATTCACCTGCGCGAGCGCGCCCGGGAAATGCCCCACCAGCGCGCGCGAGAGCCGCACGAGCCGCGTCGTGATCCCGCCGATGTTCATCAGGTTGGCGGTCAGCAGGAAGAAGGGCACCGCGAGCAGGATGAAGGAATTGTAGGCGTTGAAGGATTCCTGCATCAGCGTCATGGCGCCGAGGCGCGGCTCGAGCATCAGCACCGGCAGGCAGGCCAGGCCGAGGGCCACGGCGACCGGAACGCGCAGGAACAGCAACGTGAAGAAGGTGCCGAACAGGATCCAGGAGGCCTGCGCCGGATCGAGGACGTTGCCCCCCATCATGGCCCATCGCCCCCGAACAGGATGCGGAGGTCGTCCACGAACTTCTCTCCGGCGAAGAGGATCCAGGTCGCACCAAGGATCGGCCATGGCAGGTGGATCAGCCAGAGCGGCAGTTCCGCCAGTTCGCTGATGCGGAACCAGGCGAAGTCCACGAACTCGATGCCGTACCAGACGAAGGCCGCAGCGAAGGCCAGCACACAGACCCCGCTCACGAGGTCGAGCGCCGCCCGCGCGCGCCCGCGCAGATCGGGCCAGAGGTCCACGACGAAGTGGATCCCTTCGCGCATGCCGACCATGGCGCCGATCATGATCATCCAGACCAGCAGGAAGCGCGCCATCTCCTCGGTCCAGATGTAGTGGGGCAGCAGCGGCGTGTAGCGCGAGAAGACCTGCAGGCTCACCGGAACGACGAGGATGAGCACCGAGACGGCCAGCAGGGCTGAGAGGAAGCGCGCATAGAGCGCGGCAGCCCGCCGGACCGCGCCGCGGATGGCGCTGGATGGCATGCGGAACTCCAGGATCGGGAAGGAAGGGGCCGGGGGCGCAAAGCCCCCGGCCGCGCCGCGTTCAGGAGGAGAGCGCGTTGATGCGGTTGTAGATCGCCTCGGCATCCACCTCGCGCGCATAGGCGACCATCACCGGGTCTACCGCACGCTTGAGCGCGGCGCGTTCGGTGAACTCGATGCGGCGCAGGCGGCCGGCGCGCTCCAGCGCCTCGAGCTTCTGCCCGTCCTCGGTGCTCTCCGCCTGGCGGCCGAAGGCGCCGGCCTCGCGGCCCGCGCGGCGGATCGCTTCCTGCAGCGGCGCGGGCAGCCGCGCGAGCGTCTGGGTCGAGAAGCAGATCGGGCGGATGGTGATCGCGTGCTGCGTCATGATGAGGTTGGGCGCGACCTCGTAGAAGCGCATCGCCTCCACGCCCGCCGCCTCGTTCTCGCCGGCCTCGATGACGTTGTTCTGGATGGCGTTGTAGACCTCGTTGTAGGCGATGACCGAGGGCGACATGCCCGCCGCCTGGAAGGTGCGCGACCAGATCGGCGCTCCCTGCACGCGGACCTTGAGGCCGCGAAGCTCGGCCATGTTGGTCACGCGCTTGTTGGCGAAGATGTTGCGCACCCCGCCACCGGCATAGCCGATCAGCGCCACGCGCGCGCGGCGCTCGATCTCCTGCGCCACGGGGGCGAAGAGGTCCTGGTCGAGCACCTGGTTCCAGTGCGCGAGGTCGCGGAACAGGAAGGGCGCGTCCACAAAGGGTGCCGCGCGGCTGAAGGTGGACATGTGGGCGGGCGAGACGATGCCGTAATCCACGGCGCCGCGGCCGGCCGACATGTACTCGAAATACTGCTTCTCCAGCCCGAGGCTCGAGTTCTTGTGCAGCACGAAGTTCACCGGCCCGGCGGTGTAGTAGCGCTTCACCAGCTCCTCGAAGCGCACCAGGGCGCGGGTGAAGACGTGGTCATCGTTGAACTGCACCGCGCCGTTCAGCGTGATCGCCTGCTGGGCGCGCGCGACATGCGGCAGCGCCAGCAGCGCCGTGCCGGCACCGACGCCGCGCACCAGGTCCCTGCGCTTCATGGATGTTCTCTCCCTCTCTCCCGCCGGCTTGGTGCGGGCGGTGATGCGCGACTATAGGGGCGGACCGGGCGGGTTGGGAACCGCCCGGTTACGCGGGCTTCCCCGCCGGCCCGCGCGGGACGAGACTGCACCGGCCATCGTGAGGAGGCGGCATGAACCGGTTGGACCTGACAGGGCGCGTGGCCATCGTGACGGGCGCGGCGAGAGGCATCGGCCTCGCCATCGCGCGGCGCATCATCGAATCGGGCGGCTCCGTCGCGGTGTGGGACATGGACGGCGCGGCGGCGCAGGACTCGGCGCGCGCCCTCGGCCGCGCGAGCGCGCATGTTCTCGACCTGACCGATGAGGACGCGATCGCCCGCGCCCATGCCGAGACCCTCGCCGCCCATGGCAAGGTGGACGTGCTGGTGAACAATGCCGGCATCACCGGCGGCAACGCGCCGTCCTGGGCGTTGCCGGTGGCGGAGTGGCGCCGCGTGGTCGAGGTCAACCTCATCGCGCCCTACCTCGTCACCCGCGCGGTGGTTCCAGGGATGATCGCCGGGGGCTACGGCCGGATCGTCAACATCGCCTCGATCGCGGGCAAGGAGGGCAACCCGAACGCCTCGCACTACAGCGCCTCGAAGGCGGGGCTGATCGGCTTCACCAAGTCGCTCGGCAAGGAACTGGCCAGAACCGGCGTGCTGGCCAACTGCATCACCCCCGCGGCGGCGGAGACGGACCTGTTCCGCCAGATGACGAGCGAGCAGATCGCGTGGATGCGGTCGAAGATCCCGATGGACCGCTTCGTGACGGTGGAGGAGATCGCGGCCATGGCCTGCTGGCTGGCCTCGGAGGAATGCTCCTTCTCGACCGGGGCGGTCTTCGACATCTCCGGCGGACGCGCGGTCTACTGACCGCGCGCCACCTCGCCAAGGATGGGCAGCAGATACTCCGCGAAGAGCGCGGGGTTCTCCGCGAAGGGAAAATGGCCGATGCCGTTCATGCGCGTGAAGCGCGCGCCCTTGATCTTCGCGGCCGTCGCCTCCGACATCTCGGCGGTGCAGGAATAGTCGTACTCCCCGGTGAGCATGAAGAGCGGGCAGCGGCTGGTGTCTATGCGGTGCACGCGGTCGCGCGCGTCCCACTCGCCTGAATAGAAGCCGATGTCGCGGTCGAAGGTGGCATAGCCGCCCTGGGAATAGTGCCACCAGATGTCGGCCGCGCATTCGGCGGGGCTCTGCGGGGCGATCAGGCCGTGTATCCATTCCGGCACGAAGATCGCCTGGTTGATGCCCGGATCGTCGGCCCAGGCGCTGCGCCGCCCCGGGACATGGTCGCAGGCCTCGCAGGCGATGATGGCGGAGAAGGCCTCCGGGTGGCGCAGCGCGACCTCGAGGCAGATCTCCCCCGACATGGAAGCGCCGAGCAGCACCGGCTTGCGCAGCCCGAAGGCCTGCACCGCACCCATGATGAGCGCGACATAGCGATCGGTCGTCAGGCGCCAGGCGCCGGGGGCTTCGGCGGGCGGGGGGCTCTTGCCGTGCCAGGGCATGTCGAAGGCGGTCATGCGCCAGGCGCCGGTGATGCGCGGATCCGCCATCAGCCCGTGGAACTGGCGGCCATCGGCCCCGGCGGTGTGCAGGCAGAGGATGTCCCGCCCCTGCCCTGCCTGTTCGGCATAGATGCGCCAGTCGCGGCCATCCGCGGCGACGGTCGCGTAGCGCCCGGCGGGCTCGGGCCGGAGCGGCGCCGGGAGCGAGGGGCGCGGGAAGGCGGGCACGGGGCCCGCGCCATGCAGGACCAGCCAGCGCCCGATCTCGAGCACGCGGCGCGCGAGGTGGCAGTGCCGGATGAAGGCGCGCTCCTCGCCTTCCAGGCGGAACTCCGGCACGCGGTGGCGCATCGCGAAGATCGCATGGTGGTGGCGCGGCGGAACCGGCTCGAGGAAGCGCGACCAGATCCGAGGCGGCGCCGCGAGCGCGAAATCCGCCGAGGCGGCGGCATCGCCGAAGGCGAACTCGGCGCGTGCCTCCCCGCTCAGGATCGCGAAGCGCACCGCCGCGCCGCGCCGCCATTCCGCGAGCACCCCGTCCTGCGCCACCGCCGCCTGCCAGGCGGCGACGAAGCCCGGCCATGCCTCGCCCTGCGGCCAGCCTGCCATCACCTTCCTCCCCTTCCGATGCGGCGGGAGGATGTCAGCCACCGTGCGGGCCGGCAACCGGCGTTGCCAGGTCGGCGCGCGCCGCGCACATTGCGCGCCACGTCGCCACACGCATCGAGGAAGCGGACATGAGCACCAGCAGCAGGATCGCCGTCGTCACCGGAGCCGGCACGGGCGTGGGAAGGGCGGCCGCGCTCGCGCTGCTCGGCGGCGGCTGGACCGTGGTGCTGACCGGCCGCCGCAAGGAGCCGCTGGAGGAAACCATCGCGCTGGCCGGCGATGCGGCCTCGCGCGCTCTCGCCATTCCCGCCGACGTGTCCGATCCCGCCGCCGTGGACGCGCTCTTCGGCGCGGTGAAGCAGAAATTCGGCCGGCTCGACCTCCTGTTCAACAATGCCGGCCAGAACGTGCCGGGCACGCCCTTCGAGGACCTGACCTATGCCGACTGGTCACGGGTGGTGGCGGTGAACCTCACCGGCTCCTTCCTCTGCGCGCAGGCCGCCTTCCGCATCATGAAGGACCAGTCGCCGCAGGGCGGGCGCATCATCAACAACGGCTCGATCAGCGCGCATACGCCGCGGCCCGACAGCGCGCCCTACACCGCGACCAAGCACGCCATCACGGGGCTGACCAAGTCGCTGATGCTCGATGGCCGGAAATACGACATCTGCGCGGGGCAGATCGACATCGGCAATGCGGCGACCCCGATGACGCGCCGCATGGCCCAGGGCGTCAAGCAGGCCGATGGCTCCATCGCCGTCGAGCCGACGATGGACGTCAACCATGTCGGCCAGGCGGTCCTGCACATGGCGAACCTGCCGCTCGAATCGAACATCTTCACCCTCACCATCAAGGCGACGAAAATGCCCTTCGAGGGGCGCGGCTGAGGCTCAGGCCTCGCCGCGTTCCACCAGCAGCCGCCTCACCTCGTTCTTCGGCACCTTGCCGTAACCCGAGCGCGGCAGCGCATCCCACAGCACGATCCGCGACGGCCACTTGTAGCGTCCGAGCCGGCCGTCGAGATGCGCCATCACCGCGGCGGGATCGAGCGTCGCGCCGGGTTCGGGCACCAGCACGGCGATGCCGGTCTCGCCCCATTTCTCGTGCGGGACGCCGACCACGCAGGCCTCGGCGACGCCGGGGAAGGTCAGCAGGACCTCCTCGATCTCGCGCGGATACACGTTCGATCCGCCCGAGATGTACATGTCCGACTGCCGCCCGGTGATGGTGAGGAACCCGCGCTCGTCGAGGTGGCCGAGATCCCCGGTGTGGAACCAGCCGCCGGCGAAGGCCTTGGCGTTCGCCTCCGGGTTCTCGAAGTAGCCGGCCATCACCGCGGGGCCCCGCACGCAGATCTCGCCCGTGGCGCCCGGCGGCAGGCGCCTGTTCTCCGCATCGAGGATCGCCACCTCGATCCCGGTGCGCGGATACCCGCAGGAGCCGATGGGCATCGTGGGATCATCCTCGATGCTGTGCCATTCGGGCGGCAGCACCGTGATGTTGCCGGTGACCTCGCCGAGCCCGAAATACTGCACGAGGCAGAAGCCGAGCTTGCGCAGCGCGTGCTTCTGGTCCTCGCGGTACATCGGCGCGCCGGCATAGATCACGTGGCGCAGCGAGGAATGGTCGTGCGCGTCCACGCTCGGGTCGCGGCACAGCGCGTTCAGGATGGTCGGCACGGTGAACATGTTGCTCACCCGGTGCTTTTCCACGAGGCGCCAGGCTTCGGGCACGTCCAGCCTCTCGCCCGGCAGCAGCACCGAGACGGCCCCGCGCGCGACCTGCGCCATGGCGTGGATGCCCGCGCCATGGGAGAGCGGCGCCACCACCAGCGAGGCGTCGCGATGCGACAGCCCCGGCATCAGGTCCGCGATGTGGTTGGTGACGACGAAGGCGAGCTGCCCGTGCGTCAGCGTGCCGCCCTTGGGACGGCCCGTGGTGCCGGAGGTGTAGAAAAGCCAGGCCGGGTGGTCACGATCCACCGCCGCCGTCTCGCCGACCGGCGCCCCCCGCCCCTCGGCAACCAGATCATCCCAGGTGGGGCTTTCCCCCTGCCCCATCGTGACCTCGAGCGAGCAGGCCGGGTTCCCCTCGCGCGCCGCCTCCCGGTGCTGGGGGAAGCCAGGATCGAACAGATGCGCGCGGCAGCCGGCATTGGCGGCGAGCCAGGCGACCTCGGGCGGGCTGAGCCGGAAATTCGTCGGCACCCAGACCGCGCCGATCAGCCAGCAGGCCCAGCAGGATTCGAAGATCGCATTGCCGTTGCGCGCGTGGACGAGGACGCGGTCGCCGCTGCCGATGCCGCGCGCCCGGAGCGTCGCGGCCGCCGCGCGCACGCGGCCGGCGATCTCGGCCCAGCTCCAGCTCCGCTCCCGCCACACCAGCCCCGGGCGCTCGGGCAGGCGGGCGGCGGTCTGCAGCAGCAGGCTCGCGAGGTTCGAGGTCGGGATCATCGGCGGTTCCTCCCCCGCCCCCTCTGCCGCGCCCGTCGCAGGCGATCAAGCGCCGGGGCGCTTGCGGTCGGGCGGCCCGCCGGGCCAGTCTTGGCCCCAAGCGCCGGGCACCGGCGCAGGGAACGACCGTCCAGGGAGACCGCCTCATGACCGCGACGATTCCGCCCGCCTCGCGCCGGACGCTGCTGCTCGGCGCCGCCGGCGCCGGCCTCGCGATCCCGCTGCGCGTGCGCGCGCAGCAGCAGTACCGGCCCGAATACAAGGTCTCGGTGGTCGGCAACCGGCCGATCCCGCTCTCGGACGGCGCCTTCGTCTGGGCCGACCTGGTGCGCGAGCGCTCGGGCGGGCGGATCAACATGAAGGTCTATCCCGGCAGCCAGCTCGTGGGCGGCGACCAGACGCGCGAACTGGTGGCGATGCGCCAGGGCGTGATCGACATGGCCGTGTTCAGCACCATCAACATCTCGCCCCAGATCCGCGAGATGAACCTCTTCTCCCTGCCCTTCCTGCTGCGCGACCACCGCGGCTTCGACGCGGTGATCAACGGCGAGGTCGGGCAGGACCTGTTCCGCGTGCTCGCCACGCGCGAGGTGGTGCCCGTGGCCTGGGGCGAGAACGGCTTCCGCGAACTGTCCAACTCGCGGCGCGAGGTGCGGCGGCCGGAGGATCTGCGCGGCATGAAGATCCGCTTCGCCGCGGGCGTCATCTTCAGCGAGATCTTCACCGCCCTCGGCGCCAACCCGCTGCAGATGTCCTTCGCCGACCTCCAGCCGGCCCTCTCGACCGGCGCGGTGGACGGGCAGGAGAACCCGGTCAACCTCTTCCTCGCCTTCCGCATGGACACGCTGGCGCAGCGGCACCTGACCATCTGGAACTACGTGGCGGATGCCGGGATCTTCGTGGTCGCGAAATCCATCATGGACGGCTTCAACGCCGCCGACCGCGCGCTCATCACCGATGCCGCTAAGGACGCGGCGCGGCAGCAGATCGCGAACTCCCGCCGCGGCATCGGCATCGGCGGGGACCGCTCCGCGATCGAGGAATGCATCCGCCGCGGCGTCGCGGTGGCCGAGCTCACGCCGGAGGAGAAGACCGCCTTCGCCAACGCCACGCGGCCGGTCTTCGACAAATGGGCGCAGACCGTGGGCCAGACGCTGGTGCAGAAGGCGCAGGCGGCGATCAGCCGCGCCACCTCCTGACGCGACGGTGAGCGCAGACCTGGACCCGGGCGCGCGCGCGCCGGACCCGCCGGTGCGCGTCCCGCTCGCCTTCGAGCGCGTGCTGCTCGCCGCCGCGATGGGCGCGATGGCGCTCATCACCGCCGCCAATGTCGTGGTGCGCTATCTGACCGACGCCTCGCTGGCCGTCACCGAGGAGTACTCCGTCGTGCTGATGGTGATCGTGACCATGGTCGGCACCGCGCTCGCGGCCGCCGGCGGGCGGCACATCCGGGTCGAGTATTTCGCCGCCCTGCTGCCGGCGGGCTGGCAGCGCGGGCTCGAGGTCGTGGCGCTGCTGCTCGCCATCCTCTGCTTCGGGCTGCTGGCCTGGTACGGGGCGTGGCTTGCCTACGACGAGTATCGCTTCGAGGTGCTCTCGAACGGGCTCGGCAATCCGAACTGGTGGTACACGGGCTGGCTGCCGCTGCTCTCGCTGCTCGTGATCGCGCGCGCGGCCGGGCGGCTGGTGCGTCTGCTCCGCGGCGGGGCGGCATGATCGCGGCGAGCCTCTTCATCGTCTTCGGCGTGATGCTTGCCGCGGGCGTGCCGGTGGGCGTCGGCCTCGGTCTCGCCGGGGCCTTCTCCATCTGGCTCGCCAGCCAGTCCATCATGGCGATGCCGACCAACGTCTATGCCGGCATCGCCAAGTATCCGCTGATCGCCATTCCGATGTTCGTGCTCGTCGGCTGCGTCTTCGAACGGACGGGCGTGGCGCTGCGCCTCGTGCGCTTCGCCTCGGCGCTCGTCGGCGCGGGGCGCGGGGCGCTCGCCTCGGTCTCGGTGATGGTGGCGATGGTCCTCGGCGGCATCACCGGGTCGGGCCCGGCCTGCGCCGCGGCGGTCGGCCAGGTGATGACGAAGAGCATGGCGGAAGACGGCTACCCCCGCCCCTTCATCGCGAGCACGGTCGGGGCGGCGGCGGCGATCGACATCCTCATTCCGCCCTCGATCGCCTTCATCGTCTACGCGGTCCTGGTGCCAGGCGTCTCGGTGCCCGCGATCTTCGCCGCCGGGCTGATCCCGGGGCTGCTCGCCGGCCTCTGCATCATCGCTGCGGTGGTGATGATCTCCATCGTGAAGGATTTCGGCGGCAAGGCCCGCCGGCAGGAGGCGCTGGCCGTCTGGCAGACCTTCCGCGAGGCGATCTGGGGCCTGCTCGCCCCCGTCCTCATCCTCGGCGGCATGCGGGTCGGGCTGTTCACGCCGACCGAAGCCGCGGTCGTGGCGGTGTTCTTCGGCCTGTTCGTCGGCTTCTTCGTCTATCGCACGCTGAGCCTGCGCGATGTCTACGAGATGCTGGTCGAGGCCGGCGAGATCTCCGCCGTCATCCTGATCGTGGTCGCGCTGGCCACCGTCTTCGCCTGGTCCACCAGCACGCTCGGCATCGTGCGCCCGATCGCGGACTGGGTGGTGGGCCTCGGCTTCGGCTCGGCCGGGACGCTCGTGCTGCTGACGCTGTTCCTCGTGGTGGTCGGGATGTTCCTCGACGGCATCTCGATCTTCCTGATCATGCTGCCGGTGCTGCTGCCGATCGCCGCCGCCTTCCAGTGGGATCTCACCTGGTTCGGCGTGGTGCTGACGATGATGATCGCGATCGGGCAGTTCACCCCGCCGATGGCGGTGAACCTGATGGTCTCCTGCCGCATCGCCGGGGTGCCGATCGAGAGCACGATCCCCTGGGTGGCATGGCTCGTCCTCGCCATGGGCGCAGCCGCGGCCGCCGTCATGGCCGTGCCCGACCTCGCCCTGTGGCTGCCGCGCTCGATGGGCCTTTAGGACAGCCCGCAGCAGCCGCGCCCGGAGAGCGCGCGCCTGCCCTCAGGTCGCGGCGATGCGCCGGATCGCCTCGGCCACGCGCGCGGGCGTGATGCGGATCGCCTCCTCGAGCGGCGGGCTGAACGGCACCGGCGCGCGCGGTGCGCCGAGGCGCTCGGCCGCGCGCAGGCCCGAAGGCCCGACCGCCTCCAGCACGCGCGCCACGACCTCCGCGCCGAAGCCCGAGACCGTCACCGCCTCATGCACCACCAGCAGCCTCCCGGTGCGCCGCACCGAGGCCAGCACAGCCGCCTCGTCCCAGGGCCAGAGGCTGCGCAGGTCGAACACGTCGCAGCCTATCCCGCTCTCGCGCGCGCCCTGCTCGACCACCGGCACCATCGCCGACCAGGTCACGACCGTCACCGCATCGCCCTCCGCCGCCCGGCGCGCCACGCCGAAGGGGATCGGCGCGACCTCCTCCGGCACCTCGCCTTCCGCGGTCCAGAGGTTCTTTGGCTCCATCAGCACCACGGGGTCGTCCGACCGGATCGCCGCCTTGAGCAGCCCCGCCGCATCGGCCGGCGTGCCGGGCGCGGCGACGACGAGGCCCGGGATGTGCGTCAGCCACGCCTCCAGGCACTGGCTGTGCTGGGCGGCCGAGTTGCGCCACATCCCCTGCGGCATCCGCACCACCAGCGCCGCGCGCCCCTGCCCGCCGAACATGTAGCGCACCTTCGCGATCTGGCTGACCAGCTCGTCCATGGCACAGAGGGTGAAGTCGGCGATGCGCATCTCGATCACGGGCCGCGTGCCGCAGAGCGCGGCGCCGAGCCCCGCGCCCATGATCGTGCTCTCGCTGATCGGGGTGGAGACGATGCGCTCCGGGCCGAACTCCTCGGCCAGGCCCTTGTACTGGCCGAAGATGCCGCCCTGCACGAGGTCCTCGCCCAGCGCCCAGACCAGCGGGTCGCGGCGCATCTCCTCGGCCAGCGCGCGCCGCGTCGCCTCGGCGAAGGTCATGCGCGTCATGCCGGCGCCCCCGTATCCTGGACATCGCTGAAGGCGGCCTCGGGTGGCGGCCAGGGCGCGGCAAGCGCGGCGGCGCGATGGGCCGCCATCTCCGCCGCGGCCTCGGCCTCCACCACCGCGATCTCGCCCGGCGCGACGCCCGCCTGCTCCAGCAGCGCGGCCAGGCGCCGGATGCAGTCGCGCCCGCGCGCGGCGGCGGCCTCCTCCGCCGGGCGGTAGGCCGCGGCATCGGTGCCGGTGTGCCCCTCCCAGCGATAGCACCGCGCGTGCAGGAACTGCGGCCCCTGACCGGCGCGGATCCGCGCCACGAGCTCGGCCGCCACCGCGTCCACCGCCAGCACGTCCTCGCCGTCCACCGCGCTCGCGGGCACCCCGCAGGCCTCGGCGCGCGCGGCCGGGCCGGCGCCCGCCGTCACCGCGCTGTTGCGGGTGAAGGCGGCGAAGCCGTTGTCCTCGCAGACGAAGAGCACCGGCAGGCGGTACAGCGCCGCCCAGTTCATGCCTTCGAGGAACGGGCCGCGGTTCACCGCGCCGTCGCCGAAGAAGCAGGCGACGATCGCCTCCTCCTTCCTCAGCCTGATGGCCTGGGCGGCGCCGCAGGCGATCGGGATGCCCGCGCCCACCACGCCATTGGCGCCCAGCATGCCCACCGCGAAATCGGCGATGTGCATCGAGCCCCCCTTGCCGCCGCAGGAGCCGCCCGCGCGGCCGTGCAGTTCGAGCATCATCGCCCGCGCATCGGCGCCCTTGGCGATGGCGTGCCCGTGGCCGCGATGGGTGCTGGTGATGCGGTCCGCGCGGCGGAGATTGCCGCAGACGCCCACCGCCACCGCCTCCTGCCCGATGGAGGGGTGCACCACACCCGGCGCCTCGCCGGATCGCATGGCGGCCACCGCCTCGCGCTCGAAGGCGCGGATGCGCGCCATGTCGCGCAGCATCGCCATCCGCCGCGCCGTCTCGTTCGACATGCCGTTCCTTCCCCTGTTGCCAGCCCCGCAGGCGCGCTCTACTCCCGCCACGGGAGAGGGAACGCGGCCATGCTGGACCGGCTCATCGTGGTGGACAGCGTCACCCGGCTGGGGCCGGAGGCGCAAGGGCGCGTCATCGTCGGCGGCTCCCATGGCGGCATCTACGCCGCCTATCTCGCGGCCAAGGCGCGCGTGGCGGGCGTGCTGCTGAACGATGCGGGAATCGGACTCGAAGGCGCGGGCATCGCGGGGCTCGGCTACCTCCAGCCGCTCGGCATCCCGGCCGCCTGCTGCTCCCATCGCAGCGCGCGGATCGGGGATGGTTTCGACATGCTCGGGCGCGGCATCGTCAGCCACGCGAACGCCGCCGCCGCCGCCCTCGGCATCGAGCCCGGCATGTGGTGCCGGGAGGCCGCGCGACGCCTCGCCGCTTCCGCCGTTCCCGCCGCCGAGGCGCCGGACAGCGTGGAATCGCGCTTTCCGCTGGAAGTCCCGGGACGCGCCCGCGCCTCGGCCATGGATTCCAACTCGCTGATGACGCCCGACGACGACGGGACCATCGTCGTCACCGGCAGCCATGGCGCGCTGCTCGGCGGCCGGCCCGAGAGCGCGGCGCGCGCCGCGGTGTTCGCGGCACTCTACAACGATGCCGATGGCGGCGTGGACGGCGCGGGCTACACGCGCCTTCCCGCGCTCGATGCCCGCGGCATCGCGGCGGCCACATATTCCGCCTGGACGGCGCGGATCGGGGACGGCCGCTCCGCGGTCGCCACCGGCATCGTCTCCGCCGTCAATGCGCGCGCCGCCGCGCTCGGCCTCAGGCCCGGCGGGACGGTGCGCGAGGCGATCACCCTGCTGGCCGAAGCGATCGAGAAGGACCACCGCGCGTGAGCCAATCCAACGCGACCCTCACCATCACCGGCGGCGAGGCGCTGGCGCGCATGCTCGAGGCCCATCAGGTCGGGCCGATGTTCGGCATGGGCGGCTTCCAGTTGCTGCCCTTCTACGAGGCGGTGCGCGCGCTTGGCCTGAAGCACTACCTGATCAACGACGAACGCTGCGGCACCTTCGCCGCCGATGCCTGGGCGCGGGTGACGAACCGTCCGGGCGTGGTGGACGCGACGCTCGGGCCGGGGGCGACGAACCTCGTCACCGGGCTGGTGGAATCGCTCAACGCCGGCATTCCGCTCGTCGCCATCACCGGCGATGCCAACCGCGACCACGCCTGGAAGAACATGACGCAGGAGGCGCGGCAGGTGGAGATCCTCCGCCCCGCCTGCAAGGAACTCATCCGCGTCGAGAGCACGAAGCGCATCCCGGAATTCGTCCGCCGCGCCTTCGCCGTCGCCACCTCCGGCCGCCCCGGCCCGGTGGTGCTCGACGTGCCGGAGGACGTCTGCCACGGCGAGCACACCTTCTCCGCCGACGAGATCTGGGCCGATCCCGGCACGCTGGCCGCGCAGGCGCGCCGCACGCGGCCTGACGGGCGTGAACTGGAACGCGCCGCCGCGCTGCTCGCCAAGGCTAGGCGCCCGCTGCTGCTGGTGGGCGGCGGCATCCATGTCAGCGGCGCGCATGACGCGCTGATCGCGCTGGCCGAAAGCCAGAGGATCCCGGTCGCGCACACCATGTCGGGCAAGGGCGCGATCGCCTGCACGCATCCACTCTCGCTCGGCGTGTTCGGGCGGTATTCGCGCATCGCCAACGACTTCATCGCCGAGGCCGACCTGCTCATCGTCGTCGGCTGCAAGCTCGGGGAGATCGCGACCAAACGCTTCTCCCTCATGCCCGCCGGCGTGCCGCTGATCCACATCGAGATCGTGTCGGAGGAGATCGGCCGCACCACGCGGGCCGATATCGCGCTCGCCGCCGATGCACGCCTCGCGCTGGAGGACCTTCTCGCCGCCCTGCCGGCGGGTCCGCTGCCAGAAGGCCGTGCGGAGTTCGCCGCCGCCGCCGCCCCGCGCATGGCGGCCTGGCTCGCCGGCGCCGCCGACCGCCTGCATTCGAACGAGACGCCGATCAATGTCGGCCGTCTGATCCACGAACTCAACCAGGCGATGGGCGAGGAGGACATCCTCGTCGCCGATGGCGGCTTCGCCGGCCACTGGGGCGGGCTGCTGTTCGACACCAAGAAGGCCGGGCGGCACTTCATCGCCGATCGCGGCTTCGCCTCCATCGGCTACGGCGCGCCGGGTGCCATGGGCGCGCAGATGGCCGCCGGGCCGAAGCGCCGCGTCGTCGGCCTGACCGGCGATGGCGGCTTCAACATGACCATCGGCGAGATCGAGACGGCCCGCCGCGTCGGCGCCAATTACGTGCTCTGCGTCTTCAACAACGGCGCGTCGGGCTATGTGAAGGCGCTGCAGCACGCGGTCTACGGGCCGGGCAACTACCAGTCCTCCGACCTTGCGGAGACGGACTACGCGGCGGCCGCGCGCGCCTTCGGCTGCCGCGGCATCCGGGTGGAGAGCCCGGACGCGCTGGCTGGCGCCATCCGCGAGGGCCTCGCGCATGCGGACTGCCCCACGGTCCTCGACGTCATCGTCACGCGCGACCCGGCGCGGATGCTGCCCGGCGTGGACAACCGCACCCTGCGCGTGGAGAAGGGCGACCGGCCGGTCTGACGGCGCTCGCCTTCACGCAAGCGCGTGCTGCGGAGGGGCGGCATTCGCGGTAGGATCCACGCAGCATGGAGCCATCCCCCCGCCCCGTCGTGCTCCTCGCGCTCGCCGCGCTTGCCGCGCTGCCGGCCGGTGCTGCCGCGCAGGCCCCCGAGTCCCGCCTGCCGCGCGTCATCTACGGGGATCAGGCACCGGCGGAGCCGCGGGTGCTCTACGGCGAACCCAGCCCCGCGCCCGCGCCGCCGCGGCCGGCCCCTCACGCGCCCGGGGTCGCCCCTCCGCCGCCCGCCACCGGCACCACGATCTTCCACGGCTGGGTGCCGGTCGGCCCGCCGCGATGGGAACCATGGCCGGGCCATGCGCCGCCGGTCGGCCATTCGCCACCCTGGCGCCCTCTGCCCGAGCCGCCGCCGCGGGACACGCGCTACGAAGCGCCGCAGCCCATGGGCACCTATATCGGTCGGCCGCCCTCGGCGGCGCTGCCCCAGGCCCCGGCCTATGGCCGGCAGGGGCGCTGAGCGCATCGCCACAGCAGCGCCGCTTTGCCGCGCCAGGCTGCCTCACGAATCGGAGCCCGACGACCATGGCCAGACCCACGACCCGGATGATGGCGGCAGGCGTGCTCGCCTTCGCCCTCGCGGCCTGCACCAATCCCTATGATCCCACGCAGCGCGCCGTCGGCGGCGGCCTGATCGGCGCGGGCACGGGGGCGCTGCTCGGCGGCCTCGCCGGCGGGCATCGCGGCGCGGCGGTGGGCGCCGTCGCCGGCGGCCTGGGCGGCGCGGCGCTCGGCGCGGCGACCACGCCGCAGGCGCCCTACCAGGGTGGTTATGCCGCCTACCAGCCGCCGCCCTACCAGGGCTACGGCGCCCCGCCGCCCGGCTATGCGGCCGCGCCCTATGGCCAGCCGCCCACGGCCCGCGCCTATTACCCGCCCTATGGCGGGCAGCCCGGCTACTACCAGGCCCCGGACCCCTACCGGCCGCCGCCCGGCTCCTACTGGCAGCCCGAGCCCGGCTACGCCCCGCCCGGGCCCCAGGGCTACTACCCCTCCTGGTAGCCCGCCGCGAGGAGCGCCTCGATCGCCTCCCGCCGCGGCAGCGACGGCACGGCACCCGCCCGGCGGCAGGCGAGCGAGCCCGCCACGACGCCGCGGCGCAAGGCTTCGCGTCCGGCAAGCCCCTCGGCGAGGGCGGCGGCGAAGGCGCCGATGAAGGCATCGCCGGCGCCGGTGCTGTCCACCACCTCGGTCGGCGGCGCCGGCACGTGGAGCACCTCGTCCCCGCGCGCCCAGAACGCGCCCGCCGCGCCTGCCGTCAGCACCACGCCCCGCGCATGGCGCGGCGAGAGGGCGCGCGCCAGAACCTCGGCCTCGCCAGCGCGGCCCAGCAGCAGCGCCGCCTCGGTCTCATTGACGATCAGGATGTCGGTGAGCGCGAGCGCCTCCTCCGGCAGCGGCCGCGCGGGGGCCGCATTCAGCAGCGTCGCCGCACCGGAGCGACGGGCGGTGCGGAAGGCCGCGAGCGTCGCCTCGATCGGCGTCTCGAGCTGCGCCAGGACCAGGGCGGCGGCGGCGATCGCCGGGATATCGGCCTGGGCGGGAAGCGCGTCATTTGCCCCGCCCAGGATGACGATCTGGTTCTCGCCCGCATCATCCACCAGAATCACTGCTTCGCCGGTCGGCACGCCGGCGATGCGCTCCACGGCGGCGGCGTCCACCCCCTCCGCGCGCCATAGCGCGAGCGCCTCCGCGCCTGCATCGTCCGTGCCGATTGCGGCGCGAATGGCGACCTGCGCCCCGCTGCGCGCCGCCGCGACCGCCTGGTTGCTGCCCTTGCCGCCGTGGAAGCGCGCGAGCCCGATCGCCGCGAGCGTCTCGCCCGGGCGTGGGAAGCGCGGGACGCGCAGCACCGTGTCCCGGTTGTAGGAGCCGACGACGACGAGCCTGCCCATGCTGCCTCCCGCACCGGCGCGGCACGCTGGGCTGGCGCGCGCGGCGGGTCAAGCGCGCCCTGTTGCATTGCAACAAGACGCTCCTACCCTCTGTGCGAACCGCAGCGAAGCCAGAGGTCCCGATGCCCGACACCGCCATGCCCGACCCGTCCCTGCTGAAATACGGGATCGGCCAGCCCGTGCCGCGCCAGGAGGATCCGCTCCTGCTCACCGGGCGTGGCCGCTACACGGACGATATCGCGCTCGAAGGGCAGGTCTGGTGCGTGATGGTCCGCAGCCCCTACGCGCATGGCATCATCCGCGGCATCGGCACGGAGGCGGCGCGCGCGATGCCCGGCGTGCTCGGCGTCTTCACCGCCGCGGACATGGCGGAATACGGCCCGATGCGCTGCCTGCTGCCGTTCACGAGCAAGGACGGCAGCCCCCTGATCAACATCGAGCGCGGGCCGCTCGCCGCCGACAAGGTGCGCTTCGTCGGCGATCCGGTCGCCTTCGTCGTCGCCGAGACCAAGGCCCAGGCCCGGGACGCTGCCGAGGCGGTGGAACTCGACATCGAGCCGCTGGAGGCGGTGACGGAGGCCTCCGCCGCCGCAGCCCCCGGCGCCCCGCAGCTCTACGACCATGTGCCGGGCAATGTCGTGCTCGATTTCCGCCATGGCGACGCCGAGAAGGTGGCCGAGGCCTTCGCGAAGGCCGCGCATGTCACCACGCTGCGCATCCGCAGCAACCGCATCGTCGTCTGCGCGATGGAGCCGCGCAGCGCGATCGGCAGCTTCGAGGCGGAGGAGGGGCGCTACGTGCTGCGCCTCGGCTGCCAGGGCGTGTTCGGCCTGCGCAACCAGCTCGCGCGCGACATCCTGAAGGTTTCGCCGGAGAAGGTCAGGATCCTCACCGGCAATGTCGGCGGTTCCTTCGGCATGAAGGCCAGCGCCTATCCGGAATACGCCTGCATCCTGCACGCGGCCAAGCTGCTCGGACGCCCGGTGAAATGGACCGACGAGCGGACGGGCTCCTTCCTCTCCGACTGCCACGGGCGCGACCACGAGACGGAGGCCTCGCTCGCGATCGACGCCGAGGGGCGGTTCCTCGCGGTGAAGCTCGTCTCCTACGGCAATATGGGCGCCTATCTCTCGACCGTCGGCAACAACATGGGGACCGGCAACTTCACCAAGAACATCCAGTCCAACTACGCGACGCCGCTCCTGCTGGTCGAGACGAAGAACGTCGTCACCAACACCACGCCCATCTCCGCCTATCGCGGCGCCGGCCGGCCGGAGGCGAACTACTTCATGGAGCGCCTGATCGAGACCGCCGCGCGCGAGATGGGCAAGGACCCGATCGCGCTGCGCAGGCTGAACCACATCCGGCCGGAGCAGTTCCCGTTCCGCGCCGCATCCGGCTCCATCTACGATTCCGGCCATTTCACCGCCGTGCTCGACCGCGCGCTCGCCGCCGCGGACTGGGACGGCTTCCCCGCGCGCAAGGCCGAGAGCGCGGCGCGGGGGATGCTGCGCGGGCGCGGCCTCGGCAACTTCCTCGAATGCACCGCGCCGCCGTTGAAGGAGCAGGGCGAGATCGTCTTCGGGGAGGATGGCAGCGTCACCATCGTCACCGGCACGCTCGATTACGGCCAGGGCCATTGGACGCCCTTCGCGCAGGTGCTGCACGCGCGCCTCGGCGTGCCCTTCGAGCGCATCCGCCTCGTGCAGGGGGATTCCGACCGGCTGATCGCCGGCGGCGGCACGGGCGGGTCGAAGTCGCTGATGGCCTCGGGCTCGGCCATCCTGCAGGCCGCCGACATCGTGATCGAGAAGGGCCGCCGCGCGGCGGGCTACATCCTGGAGGCCGCGACCGAGGACATCGAGTTCGCCGACGGCCGCTTCACCATCGCCGGAACCGACCGCGGCATCGGCATCATGGAACTGGCCGCGCGCCTGCGGGAGATCGGCCCCCTGCCCCAGGACGTACCGAACGCGCTCGACAGCCGCACCGTCCTCGACCAGGCGCCGATGGCCTTCCCCAATGGCTGCCACATCTGCGAGGTGGAGATCGATCCGGAGACCGGGCATGTCCGCATCGACCGCTACACCTCGGTCAACGACTTCGGCGTGATCGTGAACCCGCTGCTGGTCGAGGGCCAGGCGCATGGCGGGATCGTCCAGGGCATCGGCCAGGCGCTGCACGAGCGCGTGGCCTACACCGAGGACGGGCAGCCCCTGACCGGTTCCTTCATGGATTACGGCCTGCCGCGCGCCGACGACGTGCCGTTCTTCGGCTTCGAGAGCCTGCCCGATCCGTGCAAGACGAACCCGCTCGGCGCGAAGGGATGCGGCGAGGCGGGCTGCGCGGGCTCGCTGCCGGCGGTGATGAACGCGATTTCCGATGCGCTGGGCGGGAAGCACATCGACATGCCCGCGACCCCGGAACGCATCTGGGCCGCGATCCACGGCGCATGAGGCGACGGGGAGAGGCGCGCCTCTCCCCTCTCACGCGAGCCTTGTCAGGCGTTGCCGGAGAGGTAGTCCATCGCGGCCTGCACCCCGCCCGGCTGGTGCGGCACGCCGGCCGCGCGCAGCCCCATCTCCACGCCGCCGAGCGTGCCGATGAGCTGCAGGTCGCCGAAATCGCCGAGATGGCCGATGCGGAATACCCGGTCGTTCAACTGGCCGAGGCCGTTGCCGAGCGACATGTTGTGCCGCTCGAGGATGGTCGCGCGCAGCGCGTTCGCGCTGTGGCCTTCCGGCAGCCGCACGGCGGTCAGGCTGGAGGAATAGTGCCGCGGTTCGGCGCACTGGATCTCGAATCCCCAGTGGCGGACGGCGCGGCGCGTCGCCTCCGCGTGGCGGTCGTGGCGGGCGAAGACGTTGTCGAGGCCTTCCTCCAGCAGCATGTCCACTGCGGCGTCGAGGCCGTAGAGAAGGTTCGTCGCCGGCGTGTAGGGGAAGTAGCCGGTGGCGTTGGCCGCGAGCATCGGCTTCCAGTCCCAGAAGGAGCGCGGCAGGCGGGCCGTCTCGCTCGCCTTCAGCGCCTTGGCGCTGACCGCGTTGAAGGAGAGGCCCGGCGGCAGCATCAGGCCCTTCTGCGAGCCCGCCACCGTCACGTCCACGCCCCATTCGTCGTGGCGGTAGTCGATGGAGCCCAGCGAGGAGATCGTGTCCACCAGCAGCAGCGCCGGATGGCCGGCCGCGTCCATGGCGCGGCGCACCTCGTCGATGCGGGAGGTGCAGCCCGTGCTGGTCTCGTTGTGCACGACGCAGACCGCCTTGATCGCATGCGCCTTGTCCTCGCGCAGGCGCTGCTCGATCTGCGCGACGTCGGCGCCGCGGCGCCAGTCGGTCTTGACGAAATCCGCGACAATGCCCAACCGGCCGGCCATCTCGTGCCAGAGATGGGCGAACCAGCCCGTCTCGCACATCAGCACCCGGTCGCCCGGCGAAAGCGTGTTGGTCAGCGCCGCTTCCCACGCGCCGGTGCCGCTCGCGGGGTAGATGACCACATGCGAGGTCGTCTTGAAGACGTGGCGGATCTTCTCGAGCAGCGCCTTGCCGAACAGGCCGAAATCCGGCCCGCGATGGTCCATGGTCGGGTTGTCCATCGCGCGCAGCACACGGTCGGGCACGTTGGTCGGGCCCGGGATCTGGAGGAAATGGCGGCCCGCGACGGGCTTGGACTGGAAATAGGCCATGGACGCTCTCCTTGCTCGGGCGCTTTCTGCACCCAAGCAGCACCCCACGCCAATGAGTTCGGCGCGTGCCCCCCATGAGCCGGCGCGATCATGAGCGCCGCTTCTCATGCCGATGAGCATTATGGATCGGACAGCGGCGCGGCGACGGGCTAGGGTCCGGCCGTTCCGCCGCGGGAGGCATCAGATCCGCCGCCGCGACCACTGGAAGAGCGCCGCATGAACGTCACGACCCGCCCCAGCATCGGCGACAGCCGCCTCGCCGCCCGCCTGCGCCGCGAGACGCAGGCAGAGGTGCTGTTCTCCGCCGCCGACCGCGGCCGCTACGCCACCGATGCCTCGATCTACCAGATCGAACCCTACGGCGTCCTGGTGCCGCGCAGCATCGAGGACGTGCAGGCCGCAATGGCGATCTGCCGAGAGGAGGGCATCCCCGTGCTGCCGCGCGGCGGCGGCACCTCGCAATGCGGGCAGACGGTCAACCGCGCGCTGGTTCTCGACTGCACGAAGTACCTGCGCGCAGTCATCGAGGTGGATACGGCGGCCGCGCGCGCGCGCGTGCAGCCGGGCATCACGCTCGGCGCGCTGAACGATGCGCTGAAGAAGCACGGGCTGTTCTTCCCGGTGGACCCCTCCACCTGGCAGCGCTGCACCATCGGCGGGATGGCGGGCAACAATTCCTGCGGGTCGAAATCCATCCGCTACGGGCTGATGGCGGACAACGTGACGGCGATCGACGCGCTGCTCGCGGACGGGTCGCGCTTCACCTTCGCCGACCTGCCGGACAATCTCGGCGCGGATGTGCCGGCGCCGATGGCCGACCTCATCCAGCGCCTGCGCGCGCTCGGCGCGAGGGAGGCCGAGGAGATCGCCGCCCGCTTCCCGAACCAGTTGCGGCGCGTCGGCGGCTACAACATCGAGTGCCTGACGCCGGCGGCGCGCGCGGAAGGACGCGGCAACCTCGCCCGCCTGCTGGTCGGCAGCGAGGGCACGCTCGCCTTCTCCGCCGCTCTCGACCTCAAACTCTGGCCGATCAAGCCGCGCAAGATGCTCGGGATCTGCCAGTTCCCGACCTTCCGCGCGGCCATGGCGGCCGCCCAGCACCTCGTTACGCTCGACCCCGAGGCGGTGGAGCTGGTGGACCGGACGATGATCGACCTCGGCCGCTCCATCCCGATCTACCGCGCCACCATCGACCGCATGGTGAAGGGCGAACCGGACAGCCTGCTGATCGTCGAGTTCCACGGTCATGAGGACGCGCCGCTGCTGCGTGCTCTCGACGGGCTGGACGAGATGATGGCCGATCTCGGCTACCCGGATGCCGTGGTGCGCGCCACCGATGCCGGCTTCCAGGCCGCCATCGCCGAGGTCCGCGAGGCCGGCCTGAACATCATGATGTCCATGAAGGGCGACGGGAAGCCGGTCTCCTTCATCGAGGATTGCGCCGTCGCGCTGCCCGACCTCGCCGACTACACCGAGCGCCTGAACGCGGTGTTCGAGCGGTACGGCACCAAGGGCACCTGGTATGCCCATGCCTCCGTCGGCTGCCTGCATGTGCGGCCCGTGCTGAACATGAAGGACGAGGCCGATGTGCGGAAGATGCGCGCGATCGCGGAGGAATGCTTCGCGCTGGTGCGCGAATACAAGGGCAGCCATTCCGGCGAGCACGGCGACGGCATCGTGCGCTCCGAGTTCAACGAGCCGATGTTCGGCAGCCGCATCACCCGCGCCTTCGAGGAGGTGAAGGATTCCTTCGACCCGAACGCGCTGCTCAACCCGGGGCGGGTCGTCCGCCCGCCGAGGATGGATGACCGCAGCCTGTTCCGCTACGCGCCGGGCTATGCGGCGGATGATGCGATCACGCCGGTCCTCGACTGGTCGGAGCATCCCGGCCCGCTCGGCGGTTTCCTCGGCGCGGTCGAGATGTGCAACAACAACGGCACCTGCCGGAAGTTCGACGCCAATGTCATGTGCCCCTCCTACCGCGTCACGCGGGACGAGCAGCACCTCACGCGCGGGCGCGCCAACACGCTGCGCCTCGCGCTGACGCGGCAACTGGGGCCGGATGCGCTGGCATCGGACGAGGTCGCGGCGGCGATGGCGCTCTGCGTCTCCTGCAAGGGCTGCAAGCGCGAATGCCCGACCGGCGTGGACATGGCGCGGATGAAGGTCGAGGTGCTGGCCGCGCGCGCATCGCGGCATGGCATCTCCTGGCGGGAGCGCATCATCGCCACCATGCCGCGCTGGGCGCGCTGGGCCTCGCTGCTGCCGCCGATCGCCAATGCGCGCGATGCCATCCCTGGCCTCGCGGCGCTGTCCGAACGGGTTCTGGGCCTTGCCGCGGAGCGCCGCCTTCCGCGCTTCCGCTGGCATGCCTTCCACGATGCCGAGCTGCGCGCCCCGGACGGCCGCGAGGGCGAGGTCATCCTGCTGCCCGACGCCTTCAACCGCTATTTCGAACCGGAGAACCTGCGCGCCGCCATCCGAATCCTGCGCGCCGCCGGCTACGACCCGGCCGTGGCGCGCCCGCCGCGCGGCATGCGGCCACTCGACGATGGCCGCACGCTGCTCGCCGCCGGTCTGGTCGAGCAGGCCCGCGCCGAGGCGCGCCGCACCATCGAGACCCTCTCCGCCTGGAACAGCCCCGTCATCGGCATCGAGCCCTCCTCGCTGACGACGCTGCGCGATGAGTTCCTCGCCCTGCTGCCGGGCGAGCCCGCGCGCGCGATCGCCGCACGCGCCTTCCTCCTCGCCGAGTTCCTCGAGCAGGAGAAGGCGGCGCTGCCGCTCAAGCCGCTGCAGGCCGAGGCGCATATCCACGGCCATTGCCACCAGAAGGCCTTCGGCGCCTTCCCGCCCGCGATCGCGCTGCTGAAGCGCATCCCGGGGCTGAAGGTCGCGCCCATTGCCTCCTCCTGCTGCGGCATGGCCGGGGCCTTCGGCTACCAGGCGGAGACTCTCGGCGTCTCGAAGGCCATGGCCGACCTCGCCCTGCTGCCGGCGGTGCGCGCCGCCGCACCGGATGCGATCATCGTCGCCGACGGCACCTCCTGCCGCCACCAGATCGCCGACCTCGCCGGGCGCGAGGCGCTGCATTCCGTCCGCGTGCTGGAGAAGGCCCTCGCATGACGACGCCCGACGACATCCTCGGCTTCTGGTTCTCCGAAGGCCCGGACACCTTCCGCGAAGCCTGGTTCCGCAAGGACCCGGCCTTCGACGAGGCCATCCGCGCGCGCTATTCCGACACGGTCGCCGCCGCGCGGGAGGGCGCGCTCGCCGGCTGGGCGGACAGCCCGCTGGGTGCGCTGGCGCTCGCCATCCTGCTCGACCAGTTCCCGCGCAACCTTCACCGCGGCAGCGCCGAGGCCTTCGCGGCGGATGCGATGATGCGGGAGATCGCACGCGAGGCCGTGCTGCGCCGGCGCTTCGACCTCGCGCTGACCTCGATCCAGCGCCCCTTCCTCTACCTGCCCTTCGAGCATTCCGAGGCGATGGCGGACCAGGATCTCTCGGTCGCGCTGTTCGAGGGGCTGCGCGACGACCCGCGCCATGCCCGGCCTGGGGGCGCGATCGACTATGCGTGGCGGCATCGCGTCGTCATCCAGCGCTTCGGCCGCTTCCCGCACCGCAACGCGGCCCTGGGGCGGGCGAGCACGCCGGAGGAGGAGGCGTGGCTCGCGGCGGGCGGCGGGTTCTGAAGCCACGGCCAGGGACCATCCGGCGCGGCGGCTTTCGGCCTTCGGGCACCGGGCTGCCGGAGCAGGCGTGCCTTTGATGCAACAGGGCTGAAAGATCCCGCCCACGCGCGCCTGGATTGTTGCAATGCACAATCCTGTTCGCTATTTGTGCCGTAATGCCTTCCGCGACGAAGGCACCGGGATGGACAGGCAGCCGCGCACGGCCCCGCGAAAGGAGGCCCTGCCATGCCGCGTATGCTCTCCCGCCGACTGCTCCTCGCCACCGGCCTCGCCTCTCCCGCTCTCCTGTCAGCTCGTGCCGCTCGCGCCGCGGAGGAGGTGGATGTCGAGCTCGTCCTCGCCGTGGATGTCTCGCGTTCGGTGGATGCCGAGGAGATGGAGATGCAGATGCGCGGCTATGCCGCCGCCTTCCGCGACCCGCGCCTTGCCCGGGGCATCGCGCGGGGGCCGATCGGGACCATCGCCGTCACGCTCTTCGTCTGGTCCGACTGGAACATCCAGCACATCCTCGTGCCCTGGACGAAGCTCGACGGGCCGGACGCCTGCGCCCGGTTCGCCGCCGCCGTGGATGGGGCCTCGCGCGAGACCTACCTCTACACTTCGATCTCCGGCGCGATCGACTTCGCCATGCGCCAGTTCGGCACGCGCTACGAAGGGCTGCGCCGTGTCGTGGACATCTCGGGCGATGGCGTGAACAATTCCGGGCGCCCTGTCGCGGATGCGCGGGCCGAGGCGCTCGCCCGTGGCGTCACCTTGAACGGCCTCGCGGTGCTCGACCGCAATCCCCAGCCCGCGGCCCTGCTTGCCGGGCTTCCGCCGATCGACGCGTATTTCCGCGACGAGGTCATTGGCGGGCCGGGGGCCTTCCTGATGGTGGCCGAGGGCTACGAGGCCTTCGCGGAAGCGGTGCGCCGCAAGATCATCCGCGAGATCGCCGCCCTGCCCGCCCCCGGCCCCCGCGTGGAACGGGCCACCGCCTGATGCCGCGCCACAGGGGGTTGATGCCACGCTCGCGCGGCGTCGCCCCCTCGCGTCCGGGCGCTGCGGCCGCTGCCGCTGGCCGGCCTCCAGCCCGTCAGGAACGCTCTGCACGGCCCGACCATCGCCCGCCCGACGCATCCGGGGCTTGCGCCGCGACGCCACAGCGTCATACCGGCGCCATGGGGATGCACACCACCACGCGGGGCGTCGCTCGCGCCGGCTCGCGGCCATGACGCGGCCGCCGCCGCCCGACCGGCTCGAGGACGCCCTCGCCGGCGCCTTCGCCCTGCTCGCCCGCGGCGTCGCGGACCGGCGGAGCCCGCTTCATACGCCGACCCTCGCCACGCGCGGGACCGATGGCGCGCCGAATGCGCGCACCGTCGTGCTGCGCGCCTTCGATCCCGGCACGCGCCGGCTGCGCCTGCACACCGACCGGCGCAGCGCCAAGGCGACGGAACTCGCCGCCGAGCCGCGCGTCATGCTGCATGCCTACGATGCGGCCGCGCAGGTGCAGTTGCGCATCGCGGGCACGGTCAGCCTGCATCACGACGACGCCCTGGCCGAGAGCGCCTGGAGCGGCAGCCGTGCCTCCTCCCGAATGTGCTACGCGGCGGTGGAACCGCCCGGGGCCGCCGTTGCGGCGCCACCCCCCGCGCCGCGCGATGCCGAGGCCGGGCGCGGCAACTTCATGGCGGTGGTGATCGCGATGGACAGCCTCGACTGGCTGCTGCTCGCCCATGAGGGGCACCGCCGCGCCCGCTTCGCCTGGGACGAGGCCGGGCGGCTTTCCGCCACCTGGATCGCGCCGTGAGCGACGCCGCGATCCGCGAAGCCATCCTCGCAGCCGCGGTGGCGCGGGGCGCGGACAAGAGCCTCTGCCCCTCCGAGGTGGCGCGTGCCCTCGCGCCCGAGGACTGGCGCCCCCTGATGGGCCGCGTGCGGCGCGAGGCGATCGCGCTGGCCCGCGAAGGCCGAATCGAGGTGCTGCGGAAGGGCCGCCCTGTGGACCCCGGCGCCGAGATCCGCGGCGTCATCCGGCTGAGGATCCGCCCATGATCCGCCTGCTCCTCTCCCGCGGCGCGCAGGGCGTGCCGGCGCCCGAGCCCGTGGACTTCGCCACGCTCGTCCTGCCGACCTCGCCCAACACCTGCCTGCTGACGCCGGCGACGGCACCGGGCGCGGGCCATCTGCACCGGGACCCTTTCCCCGTATCGCCGGAGGAGGCGCTCGCGGCGATCCGCGCCGTCGCCGCTTCCATGCCGCGCACCTTCCCGCTGGCGGAGTTCCCGGCGCGGCGACAGGTGCAATGGGTCGCGCGCACGCGGCTGATGAACTACCCCGACATCGTGGTGGCCGAGGTTGCGCCGGCCGGCGCCGGCACGGGCCTCTGGCTCTATTCGCGCAGCCTGATCGGCTGGTCGGATCTCGGTGCGAACCGGGCCCGCGTCACGGCCTGGCTCGCGGCCTTCGAGGAGCGTATCCGGCGCCGCTGACGCCCGATGCGCGCGGCTGGGACTTTCCGGCGCGGGCCCTCGCGGCCCGGCTGCGCGCCGTCCGGAGCGCCACGCGGCGAGGCCGCTGTGTCGGCCAGCAACCCGTCCGGCCTCGCCGGCGGAACACGCCATCGTCCGGCCGCCGGGGCATGACGCGCCCCGTCGCGAGCGCCCCGCTCAGCCAAGGCCCCGGACGAGCGGCGGCCCCAGCACATTCGCCACCGCCACCGGCAGCCGCTTCCACGCGGCGATGAACAGCCGGTACTTCGGATTGTTCGGGTTGTTCTCCGGGATCGCCGCGCCCTCGGCCAGGCGGTAGCAATAGGGCAGCTCCTGCGGCTCGAAGCCCCAGTTCTTCTTGTAGTCGAAGGCGCCGGTGCCGAGCTTGCTGCGCCCGAAATCGAACAGCCTCGCGCCGCGCTCGCGGCCCGCTCGGCGCATCACCTCCCAGTACATGAACTCGTTGGCGCGGTTCTCGCGCGCCGCGCGCAGCCCGCCGCCGTAATAGGGCAGCACCTCCTCGCGGAAGTGGAAGTTCAGCACCGAGGCCACGGCGGTATCGCCATCGAGCACGGTGGTCACGTCATGCTCGCCCGGGAAGGCCTCCGCCAGCAGGCGGAAATAGCGCGCGGGAAAGACCGGGCTGCCCAGGTTCCGCACGCTCTCGGCATAGACGCGATGCAGGGTGCGCGTGTCGCTGCCCGAGACCGAGCGCAGGCGGAACTTCTCGATCGCCTTCCGCACCTCCGCGCGCTGCTTGCGCGGGATGTTGGCCTGCATGTCCTTCGCGTCGTCGCCGGTGATCGCGATCGGCTTGCGGAAGGTGAAGTAGAGCGGCGGGCGCGGCGTCCAGCCCGGATCGGGCGCCTCGCGCCGGCGAAACTCGAGCGCGGGCGAGCCGAGCCTCTCGCGCAGCGCCAGCGCATGGGCCTCGAGCGCCGCCGCCGCCTCCGGCGTGGCCGCCACGCTGCCGCCATAGACGCAGAAGGGCGTGGAGGAGAGCAGGTCGCCGAACAACAGCGTCTTCATCCGCGCCAGCGGCAGGATGCCGACCACCGCGCCGTCCTGCTCGGCCATCACGTAGTGCGTCGCGTGGCCGAAGGCGCGGCCGATGACCGTGGCCCAGGGGCTCAGGTGGAAGAAGGTCGCCTCCGGCCGCGCGCGCACGAAGGCGTCCCAGGCCGCGGCGCTGCGTGCGTCCATCTCCACGATCTTCACCGCCATGGCTCAGGCCGCCGCGAGGTCGGGCGCGAAGACCTGGTCTATCCGGCCCCAGGAGAAGTCGCGCAGCAGCGCCTCGAGCCGCGCCATCATGCTCGCAAGGCCGGTGTAGTGGCGGAAGCGCGAGAGCCTGCCGGCCTCGGCGACGCGCGGCTGGGCGGGGTCCACCTCCCAGGGGTGGAAGTAGAAGATGCCGCGCGCGCCCTCCCGCCGGTTCACCCGGCGCAGCGCGGTGCGGAACAGCGGATAGGGCACGAGGCGGAACCAGCCGCCCCCGGCGCAGGGCAGGTTGCGCCCAGCGGCGCGCAGCGTCGTCATCGGCAGTTCGATCACGCCGTCGGCGTGCGGGCGGTGCGGCGCGCGCGGCGCATTCGGCGCGCCGTAGAGGTCGTGCTTCACCGGGAAGACCGAGGAGGAATAGGCGTAGCCCTCCTCCGCCAGCACCCGATGCGCCCAGGGCGTGTGCGGCCCGACCGAGAAGGTCGGCGCGCGGTAGCCGCGCACCGCCACGCCGCCCGCATCCTCGAGCGCGGCCTTGGCGCGGCGGATGTCCGCGCGGAAGGCGGCCTCGCCGATCTCATGCACGAGCTCGTGCCCATGGCCGTGGCTCGCGAGCTCGTGGCCCGCCGCGACGATGCGCCGGACCAGCGCCGGGTGCCGCTCGGCGACCCAGCCCAGGGTGAAGAAGGTCGCCTGAACGCCGTGCCGCGCGAAGGTGTCGAGGATGCGCCCGGTATTCGCCTCGACGCGGCGCTCGAGCGTCTCCCACGCGCTGCGCGGGATGCAGCCGGCGAAGGCCTGGACCTGGAACCAGTCCTCGACATCCACCGTCATGGCGTTGCGCGGGACGGATGCTGAGGCTGCGCTCATGTCACCGCCGCCTGGTGTAGGTGGAGACGAGGTCGGCGAGCTGGCCGAGCATCCGCTCGCGCCGCTGGCTCGACTTCTCCAGCGCATCGAGCCGCTTCGCGAGCCCCTCGACCGCTGCGCGCAGGATGGCGAGCTCGCCTGCGCCGGGATCGGGGGGCGGCGCCGGCTCCTCGCCCGGCTTCAGGCCCGCGCCGAGATCGGCTTCGAGCTCGGCGGCCGTCTCCTCGACCATGCGGATGGTGAGCAGGTCCACCTTCTCGAGCGCGCCGGCAAGCAGCACCCGCGAGCAGAGCCGGTTGATCCGGCGCGGGATGCCGCCGGTCAGCTCATGCACGCGCTCCATCGCGCCCTCCTCCCAGGCCGGCCGGCCTTCCCAGCCCGCGGCGCGCAGGCGGAACTCGATATAGGCGCGCGTCTCGGCCTTGCTGAGCCCGTCGAGGTGGTAGGAGGCCAGCACGCGCTGGCGGAGCTGGTCGAGGTCGGGGCTGGCGATCAGTCGCCGGAGCTGCGGCTGGCCAATCAGCAGCGTCTGCAGCAGCGCCCGCCCGCCCGCGGTCACGTTCGAGAGCATGCGCAGCTCCTCGAGCGCGGTGGGCGAGAGCGCCTGCGCCTCGTCCACGATCAGCAGGTGGCGCGGCTGCCCCTCCCCGGCGGTGGCGCGGAGCTTGTCCGATATGGCGCCGAGCAGGTCGGCCTTGGTGCCGGCCGTCGGCACGCCGAAGCCGCGCGCGACGAGGCGCAGCAGATCCTCGCCCTGGACCTGGGAGGTCTCGATGCGCGAGACGATGAAGGCCCCCGGTTCGAGCTCGGCGCACAGCCGCTCGATCAGCGTGGTCTTGCCCGCCCCGACCTCGCCGGTGACGATGATGAAGCCCTCGCGCTGCGCGATGCCGTAGACCAGATGCGCATAGGCGCGGCTGTGCCCCTGGCTCGCGTAGAAGACCCGCGGGTCGGGCGTGAGCAGGAAGGGCGGCTCGCGGAAGCCGTAGTGTTCGACGAGCATGCTGCGAACTCATCCCATGCGGCAGGAGGCGGGCCGGGCCGTTGCGCCCGGCCCCTCGCCCTTCAGAAGCGTGTCGTGATGGAGGCGATGACGGTGTTCTGCGTCGTGTCCCGCGGCGCGAAGGCCCCGGCATTGCCGCCCTCGCTCCGCAGCCTCTCGGTGAACTGGTATTGCAGCGAGCCCACCAGGCGCTCGGAGAAGCTGTGCACAACCCCGACCCGCGCCGTAAGCGTGTCGTATTGCGAGGCGAGGGTGTCCGAGCGGTTCCAGCTGTAGCCGACGGACCCGAAGCCGGTCGTGACCGGCCCGATCTCGCGGCGCCACAGCAGCGCGACGCTCTGCGTCTCCTGCGCGAAGGCGAACTCCCCCGGAGCCGAGGCGAGCGGCGTCCTGCGGTCGAAGACGTATTGCAGGGTGAAGGTATCGCGCGGGAGCTGGTGGGAGATCGAGGCCGTGCCACGTCGGCTGCGGAACAGCCCGTTCTGCTGGCCGAGGAAGGCGCCGCTGTCGAGCTGCGGAATGGGCGCGCCGTCGCGGCCGATGGCATTGCCGAACTCGTCCACCGTCACGGTGCTCAGCAGGTCGGACACCTGCGCAAGCGCCGTGGTCACCTGTTCCGAATAGCTGGCGAAGGCGACGGTGCGCTGGCCGAGGCCGATCCGCGCTTCCACCGAAGGGGCATCGAAGCCGTCGCGGCGGCGATAGCGGGCGGTGATGGTGGTGTTGGGGCTCGGGTCCAGGCGCAGGCCGACACCCCAGACCATGCCATCCACGCGATAGGGCGGGACGCCGCCGAAGCGCAGATGCTCGTAACCGACTTCGCCGAGCACGGCGACGGTGGGCGTGATGGCGTAGCGTGCCTCGAGCAGGGCGAGTCCCCGCTCCGCGCCATCGGTGATCTCCCCGCCGCCGACATAGGCGGTGCCCGAAACGCGCGCCTCCAGGACCAGCCGGCCGAGATCCTCGCCCGACCGCACGGCGGCGAAGCCGCTATGGGTGATGAGCTCGCTGTCGTTCGAAACCTCGGGGCCGCCGGGAAAGAGACGGGTGGAGGTGCCGTCGCGCCGCGAATAGGCGAAATTGTAGCCGATCACCGAGGTCGCGGCGCTGCCCCAGCGCTGGATGGCGTAGGGGCTGACCGTGAAGAAGTAGTTCTGCGTGAAGCCGTCCCGGCGCGAGGAGGCGATGGTGGCATCGTTGAAGCCGGGCGCGATCGGCGTCACGTTGCCCAGCGCGCGGAAATCCACGAAGACGCGCTCGGGCACCACCGTGAGGGTGGCGGCGCCGAGGAAGCGGTTGTCGATCCGCGTATCCTCGGTCCCGTTCGCGTAGAAATTCACGCTAGGCGCGTAGAAGAAGGATCCCCGCAGCGCGGCCGTCTCGGCGGCGATGCGGATCTGCGGCGCGATCGTTGTCACGAATTCCGAATCGCGACGGCTGTCCCCGATCTGGCTGTTGTCGGTGGCGAGCACGCGCAGCGTCAGCGCCGGCTCGATCACGTAGCCGCGCGTGGGCGTGCTGCCGCCGAGATTGACGGGCGGCCCGCCATAGAAGGGTTCGAGGAAACCGCCGGGCCGCGCCTCCGGGCGCACGAAATTCGCGGGCGGGATGGCGCCGAACGGACCTATGCCGCCCACCGGCTGCTGTTCGGTCCCGGCGAAGGGGCGCACCGGCGCGGGCTGTGCCTGGCCCGAGCCCCCCGGGGAGGCGGCGGCCCCACCACTGGCCGGGGCCGAGGCCGGGGCCGTCGCCTCCTGGGCCCGGGCGGGCAGCGCCGCGGCGAGGATGCCGCCGCAGGCCGCGGCCGCCGTCCAGGCGGCGCGCCGCCGCCGGCTCAGCCGCGCGTCCTTCGGTTCAGCTGGCGTAGGCCTCATATCCGTATGCCCCGAAACTGTCCGGCGTGGAGGCGGTCGCGCGGTTGAGGACGAGCTGGAGCGTGGGACAGGCGTCCAGCATGTCGAGCGCGGCCTCGACTTCGGATCGTTGGGTGGCCTCCGCCCGGACCACGATCAGGACCTGGCCGGCCAGGGCGGCCGCCGCGCTCGCGTCGCTCGTCGCAAGGACGGGGGGGGCGTCGACGATCAGCAGGTCGTCCGGAAAGGCCGCGGCGATGCGGTGGAAGGCCTCGGCAAGCGCCTTGGGGGAGGCTTTGGGATCCGTCGCGCTCGCCGGCGCCACGCCTGAGGGCATGAAGCGGAGGCGGGCGACCTCGGTTGGCCTGACGATGCGCGCCGGGTCCAGCGCCGGATCGGCCGCGATGTCCCTCAGGCCCTGGGCGCCCTCGCAGCCGAGCAGGCTGGTCAGGCTGCCGCGCTTGCCGTCGCCATCGAGCAGCAGCGCGCCCATCCCGCCGTGCCGCGCGACCGCGACCGCGAGGTTCAGCGAGGTGAAGGTCTTGCCCTCCGCCGGCCGCGCGCTGGTGACGAGGACGAGGCGCGCGCACCGCTCCGGCGCGGGCTCGATGTCCTTCAGCGCACGCAGCACCTGCTGCTGGATGACCGCCATCTCCTCGGCGCAGCGCGTGCGCGTGCCCTGGAGGCTGACGCCGCCCGCGGCGATGAGCGCCTCCCGCGCAATCGGCGGATGGGCCGGTTCCGGTGCGGGCGGCGCCGCCGATTCGAGAGGCGCGGTGCGCGGAGGTGCGGCGGGCGCGCCACCGCCCGGTGCCGCGCCGCGCAGCACGCCAGCCCCGCCCAGGGCCTCGACCGCGCGTTCGGCGAGGCTGCGTTGCGATTGCACGCTCATGCGAGAAGCCGTGCCACAAGGCGCGAACCCTGCGCAACCAGTTCGGGGCCGCGGGCGAGCATCGCCCCATAGGCCCCGACCAGCAGGATGAGGCCGCCCGCGAAGACGGCCGCGGGCACGAGCCGGCGCGGTGCGCCGACCTCCGCCACCGACCCGAGCACCGGCAGGCCGATCTCGCGCAGGTCCCGCAGCGAGTAAAAGCCCCGATCGAGCAGGCCGAGGAAGACCGCGAGCGCGCCGCCCGCGCCGATCCCGAGCACCAGCACGACCGAGGCGAACAGGATCCGGTTCGGGCCGCGCGGGATGGTGGGAACCGTCGGCGGCTCGACCACCTCGATCCGCACCTGGTCGGCGCCGGTGCGCGCCGCGCCGGCGAGCTGGAGCGATTCGCGCCGCGCCAGCAGCTCCTCGTACTGGCGGCGCAGCACGCCATAGTCGCGGTCGAGGTTGTCGAACTCCGCCTGCAACTGCGGCGCGCTGCGGGCGAGCGTCTCGAGCCGCTCCACCTCCTCGGTGCTGCTGGCGATCTGCCTTTCGTGCGAGGCGATGGCGAGCTCGACATCCACGAGGCGCGACTGGAGGAGCTCGCGCTGGGTGCTCTGCGGCGCGGCGACCACGCCGCCGCCACCGCCGCGGCCGGCACCGCTGGAGCGCAGCTCGGCGATGATGTTGCGCTGCGCGATCACCGCCGGGTGCTGCTCGGTGTAGCGCAGGCGCAGCTCGCGCAACTCCCGCTCGGCCTGGGCGAGACGCGGATCCCCGCCCCCGCCGCCCGCCGCGCGCTGCGTCGGCAGGGCCTCGATCTGCTGGCGCAGCACGTCGCGACGCGCCCGGGCATCCGCGAGCTCGCCCTGCAGCGTGGCGAGGCGCCGGCGCTCGTCCTCAAGCCGGCTGACGCCGCCGCGCGCGTCCGAGGGAAGCAGGTCGAGGTAGCGCGCGCGGAACTCGGCGCGCCGGCGCTCGGCCTCGCGGAGCTGGGTCTCGTAGCTGTTGATCTGCTGGTTCACGAAGCTGCGGGCATTCTCCATGGCCTGGCGGTCGTTGCTCGCCGCGCGCTCCATGAAGAGGTCGAGAAGCGTCCGCACGACCGCCTGCGCCACGCGCGGATCGTGATCGGTATAGGTGATCTGGTAGAGGCTGCGGCCCTGAGGGGTGACGCGAATCTCGCGCGCCAGCTCGTCGAGCAGCGCCTCGCGAGAGCGGGCGCTGTCCACCCGCATGTCGAGATCCGTCCGCGCGACGACACGTTCGAGGTTGGGGCGGGCGAGCATGGTGCGCGTCAGCAACTCGACCTGCTGCTGCGGCGCGCCGTCCACGGCGATGCCGCGCAGCGCCTGGCCGAGGATGACGTCCGCCTCGGCGTAGAGACGCGCGCTGGCCTGATACTGGTTGGGCATGGTGTAGACGATCGCCCAGCCGACCAGGCAGACGAGCCAGGCAGCGGCGAGCGCGACCCAGCGATGACGCCAGGACGCCTTGGCCGATCGGAGGATCGGCGCGGGGATGTTCATCGGTTCAGAACCAGCTCTGGGGGATCACCAGCGTATCACCGGGGCGCACCGGCATGTCCTGCGAAATGTCGCCGCCACGCACGAGGTCGTTGAGCCGCACCGGGATGGATTGCCGGGCGCCCGAGGCGTCGCGGCGGATCAGCTCGGCGCGGTTGCCCGCGGCGAATCGCGTGAGGCCGCCGGTCGCGATCATGACATCGAGGATGGTCATGCCGTCACGATAGGGGATCGCCTGCGGCTGCGCGACCTCGCCGATCACGCGGATCATGCGGTTCGGAGGGCCGACGAAGGAGCGGACGATGACGGTGACGTTCGGATCCACGACGTATTGCCGGAGCCGCGTCTCGAGTTCACGCGCAAGCCCGGTCGGCGTCCGCCCCGCAGCCTGGATGTCGGGCACGAGCGGGATGGAGATGCGGCCATCGGGGCGCACGGGAACGTCCATGGAGAGTTCGGGCGCGCGATAGACGAAGATGCCGAGCGTATCGCCGGGCCCGATGACGTAGTTCTGCTCGCTGGCCGGAGGCGGTACCGCGGCGGCATCGGACGGCGGCGGCGACATCGGGGCGCAGGCGGCGAGCAGGGCCGCGGCGAGGATGGAACAGACCCTGAGCATCAATGACCTCCCGAACCTCTGACGCCGCCGCCCGATCGGGGATGCGGGCGCGTGAGCGGACGCAGTGTGCCTTGCCCCGAGCGCGGGTTAACAAGTGACCAACGGTCGGATCGTTTGTAGGAGATCTGCCTCATTTTTCAAACGGGAATCCGATCACGGCTCTGCGCGGTCGGGCATTCGGGTCAAACCATAGCCGGCGACCTTCCGGTGTGCGCAAGGTCACAAGAGTGTTCTCTCCGGCGAATACAACCGGGAGACGGCAGATTGTGCCGATAAGGGGGTGCCGGCGGGCTCTCCGGCGGATGAACGTCCAAATTTCTGCAACTCTGCTCCTCGCGTATCTGTGAGATATTTATTTTCGACAGACACGGATTTTTAAGGCATTAACCGCTTGTCAACGCGCAGGAAGGATGGTCACATCATGTCGAGGGGGGCAGTCACTAGACGACTGTTGCGCGTCGCTGGGGAGTGCGCGTGGCGGTCCATAGGAGCTGCACGGTGACCAATCTCTTCGGGCACAGCGTTCGGTCGGAGCTGCTTCTGCTGTCCGTGACCGAGGCGCTCGCGTGTTTCGCTGCCTTCGCCCTGATCCTGCATCTCGGACTGCCTCAGGGAACGACTGCCGATCTGCCGGGCGTTCTCGTCCTGTCGGGCGTTCTCGCGATCTGCGCGAGTTTCGCCGTGGCCGCGACCGGGCTGTACCATCCCACGAACTCGCTTCGCGCGGCCCGCCTCTTCGCCGGCGCCGTGCTCGGCGGGCTGCTGCTGGTCATCGTCGCGCCGGTGGCGGCGCACATGCTGCCGCACGCCCCGCTTCCCGGCATCGGCATGAGCGTGACGCAGCTGGTCGTCGCCTTCGTCTGCGCCGTGCTGCTCACGCGCTCCGCCTTCTACCTCGCGCTGCGCAGCGGCCTGCTGCGGCTGCGGGTCGCCCTTCTGCCCGGGCCGGGCGCGGCAAGGCTGCGCGGGCGGCTCGCCGCCGATCCCTTCTATGCCGTTCTCGACGGCATTCCCCCGGGCCTCGATGCCACCCGTCCCCGGCTTCTCGAGCGGGTGCTGCGCACCCGTCCCCTCGATGCCGTGGTCGCGGACGATCCGGCGAGCCTGCCGCCCGGCGAGGCCGACCGGCTCCGCGCGCTCCGCGTTCCCGTCTGGACCACGTCGCGTTTCGTCGAGCATGCGCTCGGCCGGGTGGATCTCGAGTCGCTTCCCCAGGACTGGCGGCCCCGCGAGACCTGCGCCGAGAGCGCGGCCACCGCCGCCTTCCGGCGTGGCCTCGATATCGTCCTCGCGCTCGCGATCCTGCTCCTGACACTGCCGGTCATGATCCTGACCGTGATCGCGATCCGACTCGAAAGCCCCGGACCGATCCTCTACCGGCAGCAGCGGCTCGGCCTGCACGGCCGAGTCTTCACGGTGTTCAAGTTCCGCAGCATGCGGGAGGATGCCGAGGCCGGCGGCGCCGTCTGGGCGCGGCCGAACGACACACGCGTCACGCGCGTCGGCCGCTTCATCCGCCTTGTCCGGATCGACGAGCTGCCGCAGCTCATCAACGTCCTGCGTGGCGAGATGGCGATCGTCGGGCCGCGGCCCGAGCGCCCGGAATTCGTCGCGCGCCTTGCCGAGGCCATCCCGCACTACGAGGCGCGGATGCTGGTCAAGCCGGGCATCACCGGCTGGGCCCAGGTGAACTGCCCCTATGGCGCCTCGGTCGAGGACGCGCGTCTGAAGCTTTCCTATGATCTCTACTACGTGTGCCGCCGCAACCTCTTCCTCGACCTTCTGATCCTGATCGCGACGGTGCGCGTCGTGCTGTTCCAGGAGGGCTCTCGGTGATCGCGGCCGGGGCCCGTTCCCCGGGGTGAGGCGATGATGGCATCGGTGCCGGTGCATGCCGTCGCGGCGGCGCTGTGCGCTCTCTGGGCCGTGCTCATCCCGCTCGCCGCGGCGGGGCGGCGCCCGGCCTGGCTGCCGGCCGCCTTCTGCCTCGCCACCGCGGCCTGGGCCGCCTCGGTCGCGGTCTGGCCGGTCGCGCCGCTGACCGGCCCGCCGGGGCTGCTCGATCTGGTCCAGACCGCCTTCGGGCTGCTGGTGCTGCTCGCGCTCGGGCGCCGGCTGGGCGGGCCGGGCGCGGTGCCGCTCGCCCGCGCCTTCGGCCTCGCCGCCGCGGCGCTGCTGCCGCTCGCCGCGGGTGTCGAGATGGCCCGCATGGCGCAACTGGACACCGCCCTGCCGGCGGCCTTCGCGGTCCCGGCCCGCCTTGCCCTCGCGCTGCTCGTGGTGCTCGTCGCGGAGAACATCATCCGCAATCTCGACGAGGCCGCGCGCTGGCATGCCAACCTGCCCTGCATCGTCATCGGCGGCATGGCAGCCTTCGACCTCGTGCTCCTGGCCGATGCGGCGCTGAGCGGCGCCTTCTCCCCCGTCCTGTGGAATGCGCGCGGCGCTCTGTGGGGCATCGCGCCGGCCCTGCTGGTGCTGGCCGCGCTGCGCGACAGGCGCTGGAAGCGCAGCCCGGCCGTCTCGCGCGAGGTGGTCTTCCACGGCGCGACGCTGGTGATCGCCGGCGCCTTCCTCCTCGGCGTGGGCGCCGTGGGCGAGGCGCTGCGCCACCTCGATGCCGACTGGGGCGGGACCGCGCAGGTCGGGCTCATTGCCGGGGCGCTGATGGCGCTCGCCGTCGCGCTCTCCTCGCGTTCCTTCCGCTCGCGCATCCGGCGCAGCATCGTGGACCACTTCTTCGCGGCCCGGTACGACTACCGGCGCGAATGGATGCGCGCGACAGCGACGCTCTCCGCTGCCGACGAGGAGAGCCCGGCGCCGGTGCGCGCCATCCGCGCCATCGCCGATGCGGTGGACGTGCCCGGCGGCATCCTGCTGACGAAAAGCCCCGACGGGTCGCTGGTCGGCAGCGCCTTCTGGAATGCGCCGGACGTGCCGGTCGTGCTCTTCCCCGACCATCCGGTGCATCGCGCCCTCGCCGAACGCGGCGAGGTCCTGCGCCTCGGCCCGCCGGCGGAAGGCGATCCGCTCGCCGGCTCGGGGCGGCTGTGGCTCGCGGTGCCGCTGCTGCATCACCGCGAGGGCCTGACCGGCGCGGTGCTGCTCGCCCCGCCGCGCGCCCATTTCCCGCTTGACGAGGAAGTGAACGAACTCCTCGGCACGCTCGGCCGCGCCGTGGCGATGTTCCTCGCCGAACGCCAGGCCGCGGAGCGCCTCGCCGACAGCCGCCGCCTCGCGGATTACGCGAAGCGCTTCGCCTTCGTCGCGCATGACGTGAAGACGGTGTCCAACCAGCTCAGCCTCATGCTCGCCAATGCCGAGGCGAACCTGGACGACCCGGAGTTCCAGCGGGACCTGCTGACCACGATGCGGTCCTCGGTGAGCCGTATCAACACGCTCATCGCCCGGCTGCGGCAGGAGGATGGCGCCGCGCCGCGCCCCGCCAGCGGCAGCTTCGCGGTGATGGAGAGGCTGCGCGCGCTCGCGCGCAACCGTGCCGGCGCGCTGGAACTCGTGCAGGAGGGTTCCCACCTTCCTCTCGTCGCCATGCCCCCCGAAAGCTTCGACGCCGCCGTGACCCACCTGCTCGACAATGCGATCGAGGCCTCCCCGCCCACCGTCCCGGTGCGCGTCGTGGTGCGCCCCGCCGATGCCGGGCTCGAGGTGGACATCATCGACCGCGGCCCTGGCATGAGCGAGACCTTCATCCGCAACGAGCTGTTCCGCCCGATGGCGACCTCCAAGCCCGGCGGCAGCGGCATCGGGGCCTGGCAGGCGCGCGAGCTGCTCGCGAATGCCGGCGGCCGGCTCGACGTCCTGAGCCGCCCCGGCGAGGGCACGACGATGCGCCTGCGCCTGCCGGCCGGCACCCCATGAGCAAGCCCAAACTCCTGATCGTCGAGGACGATCCCGGCCTGTCGGCCCAGTATCGCTGGGCCTTCCCCGAATGGCGGGTGATCCTGGCGGGCACGCGGCCCCAGGCCGAACACCTCGCGGCCAAGGAACAGCCCTCGGTGACGCTGCTCGACCTCGGCCTGCCGCCCGACGCCGAGGGCGTCTCGGAAGGTTTCGCAACGCTCGAGGCGCTGCGCCGCGCCCATCCCGACCTTCCGGTGGTGGTCGCGACCGGGCAGGGCCAGCGGGAGAACGCGCTCCGCGCCATCGGCCTCGGCGCCTATGATTTCTGCGAGAAGCCGGTGGAGCCCGAGCTGCTGCGCACCATCCTCGACCGCGCGCTGCGCGTGCGCGAGCTGGAGCAGGAGAACCGCCGCCTCGCCGCCAGCCCCCGCCCCTCCCCCGTGCGCGGCATCATCACCGCCGACGAGGCGATGCTGAAGGTCTGCCGCACCATCGAGCGCCTCGCCTCGGTCTCGGTCCCGGTCCTGATCTTCGGCGAGAGCGGCACCGGCAAGGAGGCGCTGGCGCGCGCGCTGCACGAGCTCGGCCCCCGCGCCCGCAAGCCCTTCATCCCGCTCAACTGCGCGGCGATCCCCGAGAACCTGCTGGAAGCCGAGCTCTTCGGCCACGAGCGCGGCGCCTTCACCGGCGCGGTGCGCATGACGCCGGGCAAGTTCGAGGTCGCCGACGGCGGCACGGTGTTCCTCGACGAGATCGGCGAGATGCCGGTCCAGCTTCAGGCCAAGCTCCTGCGCTTCCTGCAGGACCAGGTGTTCGAGCGGGTCGGCGGCCGGCAGCAGATCCGCGTGGATGTGCGCATCGTCTCGGCGACCAACCAGCCGCTGGAGGAGCAGTCCCAGAGCGGCCAGTTCCGCGGCGACCTGCTCTACCGGCTGAACTCCATGACCGTGCGCGTGCCGCCGCTGCGCGAGCGCGGCGGCGACATCGTGCTGCTCGCCCGCTATTTCCTCGCCCGCTACGCCGAGGAGTTCGGCCGTCGGATCCGCGGCTTCGATCCCGGCGCGCTCGAGGCGATGGCCGCGCATTCCTGGCCGGGCAATGTCCGCGAGCTGCAGAACCGCGTCCAGCGCGCCGTCCTGATGGCCGAGGGCACGCAGATCACGGCGGCCGAGCTCGAGCTCGCAGCACCCGAGGAGGAGGCGGCCGGCGAGCCGGACCTCGACCTGCGCAGCGCGCGGATGCGCGCCGAGCGCGAGACCCTCGACCGCGCGCTGGCGCTGAGCCACGGCAATCTCGCCCAGGCGGCGAGAATGCTCGGCGTGAGCCGCCCGACGCTCTACAACCTGCTGGACGCGCACGGCATCGCCGCCGCGCGCGGCACGGCGGACCAGAAACCCGAAGGAGGCTGAGCCATGGCACAGCGAACCCGATCCCTGCTGCGCGCGGCCCTCCTCGGCACCGTGCTCATGCTGCCCGCAGGCCAGGCCTACGCCACGCTCGAACGCGCCCAGGCCGCGCAGGCGCGCGGCGACCTCCGCACGGCGCAGATCGAGCTGCGCAACGCCGTGCGCCGCGCGCCGGACAACGGCGCCCTGCGCTACGCCCTGGCGCAGGCGAGCCTCGACCTCGGCGATGCCGACACGGCCGAGAAGGAGGCGCGCGCGGCGATCGAGCGCGGCCACGACCGGGTGGCCTCGACCGCGCTGCTGATCCGCGCGCAGATCGCGCTCAACCGCGCGCGCGAGGTGCTGCGCGAGTTCGCCGAACCCGCCGCCGGCACCGAGCCGCGCCTCGCGGGCGTGATCCTCGCCGGCCGCGCGGCGGCGCAGCTCACGCTGGACCAGGCCGCGGACGCCCGCCGCTCGGCGGAGGCCGCGGTGGCCGTGGCACCGGGCCTCGCCGAGGCGCACATCGTGCTCGCCGCGGTGCGCGTGCAGGCGGGCGACCGCGCGGGCGCGGAGGCCGCGCTGGACGCGGCGCTGCGGATCGAGCCGGACAATGTGGCCGCCCTGCTGCGCAAGACGACCTTCCTCGTCGAGCGCGGCGAGCTGCCTGCGGCGGTCGAGGTGACGAGCCGCGCGATCGCCGCGCAGCCCGGCAATGTGCTGGCACGGCTGCAGCGCGCGGAGATCCGGCTGCGCCAGGGCGACAACGCGGCGGCGCGGGCGGATGTGGAGGCCGCGCTGCGCACGGCCCCGGGTCATGCCGGTGCGAACTACATGCTCGCGGTGCTGCAGGTGCGCGCCCAGGAATGGCGCCAGGCGGAGGAGACGCTGAACCGCCTCGGCGCGGTGCTGCCCAACACGCCGGAGGGGCTGCTGCTGATGGCGACCGTCAAGCAGCAGCTCAACCAGACGGCGCAGGCGATCGACGCCGCCCAGCGCCATGTCGCGCGCCGGCCGGAGGATCCGCGCGGCGCGCGGCTGCTCGCCGCGCTCGAGCTGCAGGCGAACCGCCCGCGCAATGCGGCCGAGGTGCTGAACAACCTGGTCCGCCGCGGCGTCCAGGATGTCGAGGCCTACGACCTGCTCGGCCGCGCGCAGATCGCAGCCGGCCGTCCGCGCGAGGCCGCAGAAGCCTTCGCGCGCGCCGATGCGCTCGCGCCGGGCGATGCGACGCGGCTCGCGCGGCTTGCCGCCTCGCGCCTGTCCATCGGTGATTTCGCGGGCATGGCGGAGGCGGCGCAGGGCGCGCTGCGGGCCAATCCGGCGGTGCCGGGCGCGCGGCTGATGCTCGCGATGGGCGAGATCGCGCAGGGCAACGTCGCCGCCGCCGAGGCCGAGCTCGGCCGCCTCGACGATGCGCAGCGGCAGGGCGAGGCGGCGCAGGTGCTGCGCGGCATGATCCAGTTCATCCGCTACGAGCCCGACGCCGCGCGCGCGACCTTCGAGGGCGTGCTGCGCGCCAATCCGGATTCCGTCCCCGCGCGGCTGGGCCTTGCGCGTGTCGCGACCTCGCAGGGCCGCGCCGAGGAGGCCGAGCGGCTGCTGGGCGAGGTGCTGCAGCGCGATCCCGGGAATGCCGAGGCGCTCGGGCGGCTCGCCGCGACCGCGCTCGCAGGCGGGCCGCGGGCCGCGGCGGGCCTCGCGCTGCTCGAGCAGGCGCAGGCCGCCAACCCGGACAATGCCGGCCTCGCCTTCGCGCTCGCCACCGTGCTCGCGCGCAGCGGCCACCACGAGCGCGCGGTCGCGCTGCTGCAGTCGGATGCGCTGCGCAGCGCGCCCGGCCAGGGCGGCACGGTGGCGCTGCGGCTGTCCGAGGTGCGCGCGGCGCAGGAGCGCTGGCCGGAAGCGGAGGCGGCGGCCCGCTCGGCGCTGGCCGAGAACCCGCGCGATTCACGGGCGATGCGCCAGCTCGCGCTGCTGCTCGCCCGCCGGGGCGACCACCGCGCGGCCGAGGCGCTGATCGATGCCGGGCTGCGCTCCGCCCCGACCGATCCGCTGCTGCTCGGCACCTCGATCGCGCTCGCGCAGCAGCAGGGTGGGGTGGATGCGGCGCTGGCGACGGTGGAACGGCTCGGCCGCCTGCCCGGCGCCGCGACGGTGACGGCGCCGCTGCGCGGCGATGTCCTGATGGGGGCCGGGCGCGCCGCCGATGCGGCGCAGGCCTACGCCGCGGCCGCGCGCGCCAATCCGAGCGCCGAGCTGACCATGCGCCAGGCGGCGGCCCTGGTGCAGGCGGAGCGCCGCGACGAGGCAGTGGAGCTCCTGCGCGCCTGGATCGCGCGCTCGCCCGACGACGTGCCGCCGCGCGCGATGCTCGCGCAGCTCGCGATGCAGCGCGGCGACAGCGCGGAGGCCGAGCGCGAGTTCCGCGCCGTGGCCGAACGCGCGCCGCGCGACGCGATCGCGCTGAACAACCTCGCCTGGCTGCTGCAGGAGAAGGGCGGCGCGGAGGCGCTGCGCGAGGCCCGCGGCCTCGCCGAGCGCGCCTTCTTCCTCGCGCCCACCGTCGAGATCGCGGACACGCTCGGCTGGATCCTCGCGCGCGGCGGCGAGCCGCAGCGCGCCCTGCCGCTGCTCCGCCAGGCGGTTGCCGGCGCGCAGGGGACGAACCCGGCCGCCGCTGCCGGCATGGCCTATCGCCTTGCCTGGACGCTGGCGGCGACCGGCGAACGGGCGGAGGCCGCGCGCGTGCTCGAGCCCCTGCTCGCCCGCTCCGACGCCTTCCCCGAGCGCGCCGAGGCCGAACGGCTCATGGCCGAGTTGCGCCGGGGCTGACCGGGCCGCCCGCTGGTGCGCGACGCCGTCTTCATCGCCCTCACGGGGCTTCTGCTGCTGATCGCGCTCGCCCGGCCCTTCGTCGGGATCCTGGTGTGGTCCTGGATCTCGTTCATGAACGCGCACCGCCTCGCCTGGGGCATGGCGCAGACGATCCCCTGGGCCGCGCTCGCCTTCTTCGCGACGGTGGTGGGCTGCATCATGGCGCGCGAGCCGCGGAGCTTCCGACCCAATGCGCTCATGGTCCTGATGGTCGTCTTCGCCGTCGGGATCACGCTGACCACCTTCGTCGCGATCGGTCCGGCCGATGCCGCCTGGGCGAAATGGGACCGGACGATCAAGATCATCGCGGGCCTGCTCCTGACCGCGGCACTGCTGACGGAACGCTGGCGCATCCACGCGCTCGTGTGGCTGATGGTGATCGGCATTGGCTATTTCGGCGTGCGCGGCGGCGTCTTCACCATCGTCACCGGCGGCGCGCACCGGGTCCTGGGGCCGCAGGACACCATGATCGCCGATCGCAACCACATCGCGGTCGCGCTGCTCATCGTCATCCCGCTGATGAACTGGCTGCGCATGCATTCGGCGCATCACCTCGTCAGGGTCGGGCTTGCGGTGGCGATGGTGCTCACGCTCTTCGCCACCATCGGCACCCAGTCGCGCGGCGCGCTCGTCACCATGGTCGTCGTGGCGGGCGTCTTCTGGCTGCGGACGAAGGGCAAGCTGCTCTCGGGCATCGCGATCGTGCTCGCGGTGGGCAGCGTGATCGCCTTCATGCCGCAGAGCTGGGTCGAGCGGATGGAGACGATCGAGACCTTCGAGCAGGACGGCTCGGCGATGGGCCGCGTGCGCATCTGGGAAGCCGCGCTCAAGGTCGCCCTCGCGAGGCCGCTGACCGGCGGCGGCTTCCGCGCCGTCTATGACCAGGGCGTCGTGGATACCTACGCGCCCGGCGTCGTCGCCCGCGCGACGCACAGCATCTACTTCGAGGTCCTCGGGGAGCACGGCTTCATCCTGTTCGGCGTGTGGCTGGCGATGATCGGCCTCGGGGTGCTCTACACGCGGCGCATCATCGCCGCCTCGCGCGGCAGGCCGGACCTCGCCTGGGCCGGCGACCTCGCGCGCATGTCGCAGGTTTCGATCCTGGCCTATCTCGTGGGCGGCGCCTTCCTGTCGCTCGCCTATTGGGACGTGTTCTGGACGCTGATGATCGTGCTCGGGGCGACGCATGCGCTGGTGCGCCAGAGCGCGGCGGCACCCGCCTTGGCACAGTCCGGCGCCGCCGCCCCGGAGCCGCTCTGGCGCCGGGAGAAGGCCGCGAGGGCGGCATGAGCGCGGAAGGGAAGGTCACGGCATGCAGACAGCCTATTTCCTCGCCATGCTGGCCGGAGTCGTCTGGCTCTGCATCTGGGCCGCCGTGCCCGACGAGTTCCGTCGGCGATACCGATGGCCGTTCGACATGCTCGAACAGGAACCACCCCGCCCCGACGAGGGAAGCCCCGCGCCCGGCGCCGGACAGGCGAGCGCGGGCTGGCGGGCCCGTGCGGCTCGCAACCTTCAGCAGTCTCTATCCGAACGCGGCGCAGCCGAACCACGGCGTCTTCGTCGAGAACCGGCTGAGGCATCTGCTCGCAAGCGGTGAGGCGGTCGCCAAGGTCATCGCGCCGGTGCCCTGGTGGCCGGGGCGCGGCCCGTCGCGCGCCGCCGTGCCGCACGAGGAGCAGCGCCACGGGATCCACGTGCTCCATCCGCGCTTCATCGCCGTGCCGGGCCTGGGGCTCGCCACCAACCCGCGCGCCATGGCGCGGGCCGGCCTCGCCGCGTTCTCGGATCTCGCGCGCTCGGGCTTCGACTTCGACCTCATCGACGCCCACTACCTCTTCCCCGACGGTGTCGCGGCGGTCCGCATCGCGCGCGCTCTCGGCAAGCCGGTGGTCCTGACGGCGCGGGGCTCCGATACGAGCCAGCTTCCGGATCTGCCCTTCGCCGGGCGCATGATCCGCAAGGCGCTCGCCGAGGCGGACGGCATCATCGCCGTCAGCGCAGGGCTCGCGGAAGGCCTCGTCGCCCTCGGCGTGCCGCGCGACAGGATCGTGGTGCTGCGCAACGGCGTGGACACCGCGCTGTTCCGGCCGCCGGAGGCGCGCGCGGCGCTGCGCGTGGAACTGCATATGGATGGGCCGACCATCCTCTCGGTCGGGCATCTCATCGAACGCAAGCGCCACCACCTCGCGATCGAGGCGTTGCGGCATCTGCCCGGATACCGCCTCGTGATCCTCGGCGAAGGGCCAGAGCGCGCCGCGCTCGAGGCGCTGGCCGCCCGGCTCGGCGTGCAGGACCGGCTCCGGATGCCCGGCGCCCGCCCGCATCGCGAACTTCCGCGCTGGTATGGCGCGGCGGATGTGATGCTCCTCGCTTCCGCGCGCGAGGGCTGGGCGAATGTGCTGCTGGAATCCATGGCCTGCGGCACGCCGGTCGTGTGCACCGAAGCCTGGGGCGCGCGCGAAGCCGTCTCGACGGAGGCGGCGGGCCGCGTGGTCGTCGATGCGGACCCGCGCGCGATCGCCGCCGCCGTGGCCGCCCTGCCCGGCACGGCCGAGGCGCGCGCCGCAACCCGGGCCCATGCGGAGCAGTTCGGCTGGGAAGCAACGACGCAGGGGCAGCTCGCGCTGTTCCGGCACATCCTGGAGACGCGCCGATGATGGACCCCGTGCCTGTCTCCCGGCGCGGCGCGCTGGTCCTCGGCGGAGCCCTCGCGGCGCCGTTCGGCCGCGAGGCGATGGCGCAGGGCGGGCCGAGGCTCGTCATGCCCGTGCCGCCGCCCTGCGCGGCGAGGCCCGGCGATATCGTCGGCCTGACCATCGAAGGCCCTTCCGATGCCGCGGTGCTCGTGTTCGGCCAGGCCTTCCGCGCCGGAGACCTGCCGCGCGGCGCGCTTCTCGGCTGCCGTCGCACCGATGGCCGCAGCCTGCCGACGCAGTTCGATCTCAAGATCCGCCATCCGGACGGCTCGGCGCGGCATGGCATCGTCAGCATCACCGTCCCGGCCCTGCGCGCGGGCGAGAGGATCGGGCTCGTGCTCACGCGCGGCGGCGCGGCGGAAGGTGGGCGGCTCGATGTCGCCGCCATGCTGGCTGGGCGTGCGGCGGTCCTCGACATCACGCCGCTCAGGGCAGGCGCCCCCTGGCGTGTGGATCTGCTCGCCGCATGGATGGCCCGGCGCGAGGCCACGCCCTGGCAATCCGGCCCCCTCGCTGTGCAGGAGAGGCTCAGCCTGCCCGTCCCCCCCTCGGCGATCGGCGGGGCGGAATCCATGCGCCTGCTGGCCGACCTCGCCCTGCGCGCGGACGGCTCGCTGTGGGTGGATCTCTGGCTGCGGAACGACATCGCGATGCGGCCCGGCGGCGGCGAGGCCGCCTATCGCGTTGCGCTCTCGCTCGATGGCCGCGAGGCACTGCTTGCCGAACTGCCCCGCCACTTCCAGTACCAGGGCTTCGGCCGGATGCGGGGCGCGGCGCGCGGCGGCGGTGCGCCACCGCGCGCGCCCTTCCTGCGCCACGACGTCGGCTATCTCGCCGAGACGGCCGCAATCGCGCGCTATGACCAGAGCACGGGCGTCGAACTGGCGCGGCTCGAGGATCTCGCGCGGGCGCGATCGGCGCCGGCCTGGGATGCGCCCCTCGCGCCGCGGAACATCACCACCGCCATGGGCACCGGGGGCGGCCGGCCGGACATCGGTCCGGTCACAGGATATCAAGCCTTCTGGCTCTGCGGGGCCGACCGGCGCGCGGCCGAGTTCTCGCTGGACCAGGCGGAAGCCGCCGGGGCCATTCCCTGGCATCACTGGGACAGCGGCGACACCAGGCGGCAGGCGACGTGGCTGAACACGCGGGACTGGCCTGGCCTGTGGTCGGACGGGCGGGGTGGGCGGCCCCCACGCGGCCTCGCGCAGCAGATCCCGGATGGTACTGGCTGGGGCATGACCAAGTCCCACCAGCCCGACCTCAGCTACGTGCCCTATCTGCTGACAGGGCGACGCGCCTTCCTCGACGGCCTGCTCGCGCAGGGGTGCTGGAACATCGTGTTCCATTGGCGCGACCAGCGCCGCGGCGCACCCGTGGGCGCGCCGCTCGATGACGTCATCATGCTGAATGGCGCGCAGAACCGCACGCATGCCTGGTCCATGCGCCAGCTCGACAACGCGGCCTGGATCGCGCCCGAGGGCGATCCCGCCGGCGAGTATCTTCGCGCCGCAACGGCGACCAACTGGCTCTGGATGAGGAGTCGCCTCGCGGACTGGACCGCACGCCAGGGCGAGGCCCATGGATGGGTGCCGGGCGCCTACGGCACGCCAGGGGCGCTGCCGCCCTGGCAGCAGGACTACCTCGCATCAACGGTGGCGCTCGCGGCGCGGCGCGGCAGCGACGATGCGCGCGTCTGCCTCGCCTGGATGACGAACTTCCTGGTGGGCCGCTTCTTCGCGGGCGCCTCCGGCTTCCCGCGCGAGGACGGGGTGGCCTACCTCATCGCCATCACGCGACCCGACGGGCCGAATGACCAGATCCTGCGGACATGGTCAGCCATCGCGGCGGCGACGCGCCAGCGCGACTGGCACAATGGCGACACCTGGCGGACGAGCCGCGGGGATTATTCCCGCTGGGCGCTGCAGAGCCTCGCGCAGATCACCGAGACGCTGAACCATGCCCGCGCGCGCGAGGCCTATCTCTGGCTCCTGGGCGCCGGGGCGCCCTTCACGGGGCCCGAGCATTACGCGGCCAGCGCGCAGCTCAACATCGTGCCGCGGGACATGCCGCGCGTTCCGGCGCGCGCGCTCCGATGCGCGGCATGACCGTCGCCTTCGCGACGCGGGCCGCTACCGCTCACGCATCGCGCAGCCAGACCACCTCGCCCCTGGCCGCGCCCTCGAGCCGATGCGGCGTCCCGTCCGGAGCGATGCGGTGCGGCCGGAACCCCGCCAGGGCCAGCAGACGCCCGATCCCGTCCAGCCCATGCCCGTAGCGCGCCGCGTGGCGTTCCTGCATCTCGGTCTGCACCGCCACCCGGGGGCTCGAGCCGAGAATGCCCATCGCACCCTGCAGGACCGGGAATTCGAAGCCCTCGACGTCGATCTTCAGGTAGTCGATGGCGTGGATTCCTTCCTCGGCGAGCACGTCGTCCAGCCTGCGCATCGGCACGGATGCCGCACCGGGTGTGGAGGATCCATGCGCCACATGGGTCTCCCCGGGATTCGCGCCGTGGAAGGCGAGCGCAACCCGGCCATCCTGCGCGCCGAGCGCGCACTGGAACACCCGCGTGCCGGGATGCCCGATGCTCGCGAGATTGGCGCGGAGGAATTCTCAGGTTCGCGGATGCGCCTCGAAGGCGAGGAGGCGACCCGAGGGGCCGATCCGTCGGGCGGCGATGAGGGAATAGGCCCCGATATTCGCGCCGGCGTCCACGAAGGTTCCGCCGACCGGGACATGGCGCGCGATGAAGCGGGCCATCTCCGTGTCGCGCTCGCCCACGGTGCACATCGCGAAGCTGCTGAAATTGTTGCGCATGCTGCGCAGCCTCAGCCCGTCGGGGGTCGTGAAGCCGAACTCCGGCCGCGCCAATTCGCTGATCGTGAAGCGCGCCGCACGCGCGAGGCAGGCGATGGGCGCGGCGGCGAAGGCCTCGGTCTGCCGCAGCCAGCGCAGCCGCCAGCGAAGGGCGCGGAGCGGGGCCGGGATCAGGCTCTTGAACACGCTCCGTTCCATCCTGGTCCCTGGCCTCCGGCCGTTGCGCGTCGGTCTCGTGGCGAGGATAGAGCCGAAGACCGCGCCGCACGAATGGCTCTTGGCGGTGAGGCGCGCTGCCTGCGGCGATGCCGCCGCCGGGCCTGCGCCCCATCCCGCGCCACCAGGAGGCCGCGCTTGGCAACCCCGCACGCGGCCGCGACGCACGAACCCGCGATGCGCGCCGGCGTTCCTTCCGCCTGATTCTCACCCATGCCCCGCCTGCTCTTCCTTGCCCACCGCATCCCCTATCCGCCGAACAAGGGGGACAAGATCCGCGCCTGGCACATGCTCGATCACCTCGCGGCGCGGCACGAGGTCTCGCTCGGCTGCCTCGTGGACGACCCGGCCGATCTCGCGCATCTGCCGGCGCTTCAGGCCCGCTGCGCCGAGGTGAAGGCGCTTCCCATCCCGCGCGGCGCGCTCGCGGGGATGCGCGCCCTCGCCCGCTTCCGGCCCGGACTGCCGCTCTCGCTCGCCTGGTTCCACCATGCGGGCCTCGCCGCCTGGGTGCGCGAGGGCCTCGCCGCCGGGCGCTGGGACATGGCCTTCGGCTATTCCTCCTCGGTCGCACCCTATCTGCTGCTGCCCGGCGCGGAGCGGATGCGGCGCCGCGTGCTCGACCTCGTGGATGTGGATTCGGCCAAGTGGCAGGCCTACGCCGCCGATGCCGGCTTTCCCATGCGCCAGGTCTGGGCGCGGGAGGCGCGCACGCTGCTCGCCTTCGAACGCCGGGCCGTGATGCAGTTCGATACGAGCCTGTTCGTCTCGGCCGAGGAGGCCGCCTTCTTCGCCCGCCTCGCCCCGGAATGCGCCGGACGCATCGGCGCCATCCCCAATGGCGTGGACCTCGCACGCTTCGATCCCGCCGCCCCCTGGCCGCGCCCCTATGGTCCCGCACCCGCGCTCGTCTTCACAGGCACCATGGACTACCGCCCGAATGTCGAGGCGGTGGGGTGGTTCGCGGCCGAGGTCATGCCGCGCCTCGCCGCGCTCAGCCCGGCGCCCGAGTTCTGGATTGTCGGCGCCAACCCCTCCGCGGCGGTGCGGGCGCTGGAAGCACCGAATGTGCATGTCACCGGCGCCGTGCCCGACACGCGCCCCTACATCGCCCATGCGGCGGTCGCGGTGGCGCCGCTGCGCATAGCGCGCGGCATCCAGAACAAGGTGCTCGAAGCGATGGCGATGGCCCGCCCCGTCCTGGCCACCCCCGAAGCCTTCGAGGGCGTACGCGCGCAGCCCGGCCGCGACCTGCTGGTGGAATCCACGGCGGACGGCATGGCGGCGCGCATCGCCGAGGTGCTCGCGGGCGGGCATGGCGAGATCGGCGCCGCGGCGCGCGAAGCGGTGCGCGCCGGCCACGACTGGCCGGCGACGCTCGCGGCCCTCGATGCGCTGCTGCCGGCATGACGGGCAGCATCATCTTTCAGGCGGCTGCGGCCGCGGCATCGCCGCCCGCCGCCGGCTGCGCTAGGCTTGCGCGCATGCAGGATGACGCGCGGCGCAACCGGGGGAACCGGCCATGACCGATCTGCGCCGCGCCGTGGCGAGCGGCGAAATCGCGGCAAGCGAGGCCACGCCCGGCCCCTCGGCCTGGCGCCTGCCGCTGATCCTGCTGGCGACGGGCCTCGCCGCCTGGGGCGCGATCTTCGCCGCCGAGGCCGTGCACGCCGTGCGCATCTGGGAGAGTTCGGCAGCCTACAATCATGGCTGGCTGATCCTGCCGATCGCCCTCTGGCTCGCCTGGGAACGGCGGCACCGCCTTGCGCTCCTGCGCCCGGTGCCCGCGCCCGCGCTCGCGCTGCTGGGGCTTCCCGCCGCTGCGGCCTGGTTCATCGCCGAGCGCCTCGGCGTGATGGAGGGGCGGCAATTCGCCGCGCTCGGCGTCGTCTATGCTCTGGTGCTCGGCACGCTCGGCTGGCGGGTCGCGCTCGCCATGGCGGCACCGCTCGCCTACCTCGTCTTCCTCGTGCCCTTCGGCGCCTTCACCGTGCCGATGCTGCAGAGCGTGACGGCGCACATGGTGGATATCGGCCTCGATTTCACCGGCATCCCCCACTACGTGGACGACCTGCTGATCGAGATCCCGGCCGGCAGTTTCTACGTCGCCGAGGCCTGCGCCGGGCTGCGCTTCATCATCGCCGCCCTCGCCTTCGGCGCGCTCTATGCCTTCGTGATGTTCCGCAGCCCGTGGCGGCGGCTGATCGTGATGGTGCTCGCGCTGGTGGTGCCGGTCATCGCGAACGGGGTGCGCGCCTTCGGCCTCGTCGTGCTCGGCCATATCGAGGGCAGCGCAGCCGCGGTCGAGGCCGACCACGTCCTCTACGGCTGGGGCTTCTTCTCGATCGTGCTGCTGCTGCTGATCGCCGCCGGCCTGCCCTTCCGCGAGGATCGCGGCCGCCCGCCGGTGCTGAGCGGGCCCGGCGAGCCGCCGGCGCGCGCGCCGCTGCTCGCGGCCATCGCCGCGGCGGTGGCGCTTCTGCCCGCCGCCGCCGCGGCCATGACGGCCTCGCGGCTGAACGCCGGCTCGGCCGCCCTCGTCCCGCAGGAGCGCGCGGTCGCGCTGCTCCCGGCCGAGTATTGCGACGCGCAGGGCGACGGCTCCCTGCTGTGCGACGGCGTGCCGGTGCGCGCGCGGCTCGTGCTGTTCCCGCCCGGGGTGAACTGGGATGCGGTGGCGCGCCTGCGCCGGCAACTGACGCTCTCGGTCTCCGACCAGGACGTGACCTTCAGCGTGGCCGCGCCGGGCGGCGGCAGTTTCCGCGCGCGCCAGCCGAGCGACCGGCCCGGCACGGTGGCGGTGGCGAGTTGGCTCGACGGCCGCATCGTCGGCGACGGGCTGCGCGCGCGCGCGGACCAGGCGCTGCACGCGCTGCGCGGCGGGCATCCGGGCGGCCCGGTGCTGGCGGTGATCGAGATCGGCGGCGAGGGCACGCCGCGCGACGGCGGGCGCGAAAGGGCGCTGCTGATGCGCGTGCTCGAGGCGCAGCGCGCGGGCCTCGTCACCGAGGGCGCGCGCCTTTCGGTCCGGCGCAACTGAACGGCGCGGTGCCGGCGGCATGATCCCCGAACAGGCGGTCATCCTGGTGGGCGGGCGCGGCACGCGGCTCGGCGCGCTGACGCGCCACATGCCGAAGCCGCTGCTCGAGGTCGGCGGCCGGCCCTTCCTCGACTGGCTGATCGAGGAGGTCGCGCGCCACGGCATCCCGCGCGTCACGCTGCTCGCCGGCTTCGAGGCCGAACGCTTCGCGCCCTATCACGGCCGCCTCCTGCGCGGCGCGCGCATCGAAGTGCTGACCGAGCCCGAGCCGCTCGGCACGGCCGGGGCGCTCCGGCTGTTCCGCGACCGCCTCGCGCCGCGCTTCCTGCTGCTGAACGGCGACACGCTGTTCGACGTGAACCTGCTGCGCCTGCCTGGTGCCTGGCGCGAGGGGATCCTCGGCGTGCTCGCGCTGCGGCGGGAAGCGCCGGGCGCGCGCTACGGCACGGTGGCGCTGGCGGCGGACGGGACGGTGACGGGTTTCGCCCCGCGCCCGGCGGAGGGCATCGCGGGCGGGCCGATCAATGGCGGCGTCTACCTCCTCGACCGCGCGATTGCCGGATGCGTCCCGCCCGGCCCGGTCTCGCTGGAGGTCGATGTGTTCCCCCGGCTCGCCACCGAGGGCAGGCTGCTCGGCATCGGCTTCGACGGCTTCTTCCTGGATATCGGCGTGCCGGAGGACTATGCGGCCGCGCAGTCGGCAATCCCGGCCATGGCGCGCCGGCCGGCGGTGTTCCTCGACCGCGACGGCGTGCTGATCGAGGATACCGGCCATCCCCACCGCCCCGAGGAGGCGCGCTGGATCCCCGGCGCGGCGGAGGCGATCGCCGCGCTGAACGATGCCGGTTGCTTCGTCTTCGTCGTCACCAACCAGGCCGGGGTGGCGCGCGGCCTCTACCCCGAGGCGCAGATCGGCGTGATGCACCGCTGGATGGCAGGCGAGCTCGCCCGCCACGCCGCGCATGTGGACGCCTTCGAATACTGCCCCTACCACCCCGAGGCGCCGCTGCCCGAATGGCGGCGGGACAGCCGGCGGCGCAAGCCCGCCCCCGGCATGATCGAGGACCTGATGGCCGCCTGGCCGGTGGATGCGGCGCGCAGCCTGCTGGTGGGCGACCGCGACACCGACATCGAGGCGGCGCGCCGGGCCGGGATACCGGGCCATCTCTTCCCCGGCGGGAACCTGCACCGCTTCATCGCGGCGCTGCCGGGCTCCCCGCTGGCCTGATCGACGCGCGGCAAGGGCCGTACGGCTTGTCTCCGGCCGGGTCTTGCCTGCCACCTTCGCCCGCGCCCCCGGCAGGCGCGCGCTACAGCCGCGCGCGCCAGGCCTCCGCGCCCTCTGCCGAGAAGGTGCAGGGGAGCACGCGGCCGGGCTGCTGTGCGAGGACATCGAGCACCCGCTGCCGGTCGAAGGGATCGGCCATCACCATCAGGAAGCCGCCGCCGCCCGCGCCCGAGACCTTGCCCGCCAGGGCGCGGTTGGCCAGAGCGAGTTCGAGGACTCGCTCGATCTCCGAGGAGGAGATGCCCTCCGCCGTCGCCTTCTTCGCCTCCCAGCCGCGATTGATCGTCTCGGCAGCGAGGCGGAGGTCGCCGGTCAGGATCGCCTCCTTCATCGTCACCGCCTCGGCCTTCAGGCGCAGCAGCGCCTCGATCGCCGCGCTCGATCCCTGCTGCATGTTGGCCTGCTGCTTCTCGATGATAGCCGCCGAGCTGCGCGAGCGGCCCGTGTAGTAGAGCACCAGCGAGGCCTCGAGCTCCTTCACGAGCGGCGGGCGCACGCGCAGCGGGTTGACGATCACGCGCTCTCCCGCGTGGAACTCGATGAAGTTGAAGCCGCCGAAGGCCGCGGCGTACTGGTCCTGCCGCCCGCCCGCGAGGCCGAGCTCGATCCGCTCGATCTCGAAGGCCAGCCGCGCGAGGTCGTACTCGCCGAGGGAAAGGCCGAGATACTCCTGGTAGGCGGCGATCAGCGCGACGACCAGCGCCGAGGATCCGCCCATGCCCGAGCCCGCGGGCACGTCCACCGTGGTGCGGACGGTGACCGCCAGCGGCTTGCCGCCCAGGAAGCGCCTGACGATCGAGGCATGCACGCCCCGATGCAGCCTCGCCGCCTCGCCATCCGGGATCGGCTCGTCGGCCGCTCCCTCGAAGCGCTCGCCCGTCTCGGCGGCCTCGAAGACCAGCCGCCCGTCCTCGCGCGGCAGGATGTGGGCGTAGGCGTAGAGGTTGACCGTGGCATTGAGCACGCAGCCGCCATGGGTGTCGGTGAAGGGCGAGAGGTCGGTGCCGCCGCCGGCAAGGCCGATGCGCAGCGGGGCGCGGGCGCGCACGGGGACGAAGGCGCCGCGGGTGAGGCTCCGGATGCCCGGCCTGGGAAACTCCATGGGACGGCTCTCTCCTGGGTTCGGTCGGGACGGAACGGCGCGGCAGGCGCCGCGCCTGACCGAGCGGGAATGGAAGCAGCGCGGCCCGGCGGCAGGCAAGCGATGCCTGCCGATGGGCCGGCGGGCGCGTGAGCCGGGCGTGCCTGCCGTGCCCGAGCGGCCTTCCACCCCGCCGCCTGCAAGCCTGCCGATACCGGTTGCGCGCGATCTGCCGTAACCTGCCGAAGGCTTCGAACTCCGGCACCGCAGGACCGACACGACATGACGGGACAGAACCCGATCGCCGAGCAGCTTTCCGGCACCGCGGCCATGCTCGCGGCCATGGCGGCGGACGCGGCGCTGTGCGCCGCGGCGCAGCGCGCGGCCTCGATGGTCGCGGCCTGCCTGCGCCGCGGGGGCAAGCTGCTGCTCTGCGGCAATGGCGGCAGCGCGGCGGATGCCCAGCACTGGGCGGGGGAACTCGTCTCGCGCTTCAACTACGACCGCCCGGGCCTTGCCGCCATCGCCCTGACGACGGACACCTCGATCCTGACGGCGATCGGCAACGACTACGGCTATGACCGCGTCTTCGCCCGCCAGGTCGAGGCGCTGGGGCGGCCCGGCGACATGCTCTTCGCGCTCTCGACCTCGGGCCGCTCGCCGAACGTGCTGGCCGCGCTCGAGGCGGCGCGCGCCGCGGGGCTTGTGAGCATCGGCTTCACCGGCCAGGCGCAGGGGCCGATGGATGCGCTCTGTGAGATCTGCATCCATGTCCCGTCCGACCGCACGCCCCGCATCCAGGAAGGGCACGAGGCGCTCGGCCATGCCATCTGCGCGCTGGTCGAGGCGGAACTCTTCCCCCGCCCGTCATGATCCTGGTCTTCGAACTGTCCTGGAAGGGCACCACCCATGCCCCGGGGAACGCGGCGACGACGCAGATCGTCGCGCGCGCCTTCCCCGGCCAGGAGGTCCGCATCCACGCCGACCCCTCGCATGTCGAGCAGTTGCGGCGCGACTCCGCGCTGACGGTCCTGCCCAACGTGACCTTCGCGCCGATCTCCATCCCGGAGATGCATTACGGCAAGCCCGCGGTGGTCTGCCCGCGCCGGCTGCGGCAGGAGTTCGGCATCCTCCTCCGCGCGCTGCGCGCCGCGCCGAAGAACGAGCCGCATCTCGTCTTCCTGATCTCGACCAACGCCACCACCGCCTTCGCCGCCGCCTGGGCGGCGCGGCTCTCGGGCCGGCGCGCCGCGGTGCAGGTCGGCTTCCACGGCAACCTGAACGATGCCTTCGGCTACCGGCCGCGCAACCCGCTGTGGCGGGCGCTCGACACCCGCTCGTCGCTGACGGCGCGCTATCCGGTGCCGCTGCGCTTCCTCGTTCTCGAGGAAGGGATCCGCGATGCGCTCGGCGAACGCCTGCCCGGCGCGCAAGCGCGGACGGACGCCCTGCCGCTGCCGATCAACACCGCCGAGGCCACGGAGCCCCCGGCCGTGCTGGAGAAGCCGCTGCGCTTCGGCTTCGTCGGCCTCGGCACGGCGGACAAGGGCATGGATGTGTTCCTGCGCGTCGCCCGGCGCATCCGTGCACGCCATGGTGCGGAGGCGGAGTTCGTCCATGTCGGGGCCATGCCCCGCAACGCGCCGGATGAAGGCGCCGATGTCCTCGCGCATCCGCCATCCGCGGCGCAATTGCCGCGCGAGGAGTTCACCGCGCGGATCCGCAGCCTGCATTACGTCGTGCTGCCCTTCCGCCGCGGCTATTACGACCTCTCGGCCAGCGGCGCGCTGATCGACGCGATCACCTGGCTGCGCCCGGTGATCGCCACGCGCGTGCCGCTGAGCGCGCAGGCCTTCGCGACGATGGGCGAGATCGGCGCGCTCTGCGAGGACGAGGCGGGCCTCGAGGCCGCGATCGAGCAGGCGCTGCACGACCCGGACCCCGTGCACTACGCCCGGCAGGTCGAGGCGCTGCGGCAGGCGCGCGCGGGCCGCGACCCGGCCGCCCTCGCCGCGACCTACCGGCGCATCGTCAGCGAGGGCTTCCCGAGGCTTCTGCCGGGCTGATTGCGGCCTCCGTCCAGCGGGCACGGACCGGGCCGCCCCGCGCACGGGCGGAACCGCCGGACCGGCTGACGATGCGCGTCGGGGGCTGGCGCTTGCGGCGTTCCGCAGAGCGAGGCGCCCGGCGCCCGCCCCGGAAGGATGCCCTCGCCCGCGGCCCGTGACGGCAAGGGGCCAGTGCCCCGCGCCAGGGGCGCGCGGCGATACGCGCGAATACGTGTCCCGCGGGGCTTGCCCGGCCCTCCGGGTGTTTCCACCCGGTCGCGGCCCGTCCTACGCGAAATCCCCCGGCGCCTGCCGCAGCGCGGTCGTCATGCCGGCCTGAAGGATGATGGCCAGATCGGCGGTGCCGTTGCCGTCAATGTCGAACTCCGCGCGCCCGGTCGCCTCGATGAAGCGCATCTGCGGCCCACCGCCGGGGGCGAAGGCGGCTTCGCCGCGCGCCACGTAGTCGTGCATGTCGCGGCCCGCGACGATGAGGCGATCCCCCTGCGAGGCCAGGAAGTCGAGGATCACGTCCGGGCTCGACAGGGAGGAATCCCCCGCCTCGAAGATGAACCAGTCCGCGCCGCCGCCCCCGCTCATCGTGTCCGCGCCTGCGCCGCCGATGATCGTGTCGGCCCCCGCGCCGCCCGCGATCAGGTCGGACCCGCCGCGCCCCTCGATGCGCGCACCGACGGAACCGGTCACCGTGATCCGGTCCTCCCCGCTGCCCCCCAGCACCGTCTCGACATTGGCGACAGTGACGGTGTTGGCCCCGTTGGCGAGGCGCAGGATGTCCGCCCCGGCGCCGAGATCCACGAAGGAGGCGAGCATCGTCGCCGTCCCGAAGGTCACGTCGTCCGCGCCGGTGCCGCCGATCACCGTCTCGACCAGGTTCGCCGTCACCCGGTTGGCGCCGTTGGCGAGGTTCAACCGGTCCTGACCCGCGCCGAGGCTCACGACCGTCCCGTCCGCCGCCGTCCCCAGCGTGACCACATCGGCCAGGCCCGAGCCGATGATCGTCTCGACATTCCGCACCGTCACGGTGTTGTTGAACACCCCGAGCCGCAGCGTGTCGTTGCCCGCCCCGAGATCCACCAGCGTGCCCGGCAGCGCCGCGCTCTGCAGGATCACCCAGTCCGCGCCCGTGCCGCCGAGAATCGTCTCCACCCCCTCCACGAGCGCCTTGTTCGCGAAGTTGCCCAGCTGCAGCGTGTCGCTGCCCGCCCCCAGCGAGACCAGACCGTCCGTGATCGCCGTCAGCAGCGTCACGCTCTCATTCGCCGCGCCGCCGAGGATCGTCTCCACCCCCGCCGCCCGCACCGACAGGCTGCCGCTTCCCGCAAGCCGCAGCACGTCCAGGCCCGCGCCAAGATCGAACAGGCTGCCCGGCGACGCCGCCAGCACCGTCACGTCGTCACGGCCCGTGCCCCCCAGCACCGTCTCGACATTGGCGACGGTGACGGTGTTGGCCCCGTTGGCGAGGCGCAGGATGTCCGCCCCGGCGCCGAGATCCACGAAGGAGGCGAGCGCCGTCGCCGCCCCGAAGGTCACGTCGTCCGCGCCGGTGCCGCCGATCACCGTCTCGACCAGGTTTGCCGTCACCCGGTTGGTGCCGTTGGCGAGGTTCAACCGGTCCTGCCCGACGCCGAGGCTCACCACCGTCCCGTCCGCCGCCGTCCCCAGCGTGACCACATCGGCCAGGCCCGAGCCGATGATCGTCTCCACGTTCCGCACCGTCACGGTGTTGTTGAACACCCCAAGCCGCAGCGTGTCGTTGCCCGCCCCGAGATCCACCAGCGTGCCCGGCAGCGCCGCGCTCTGCAGGATCACCCAGTCCGCGCCCGTGCCGCCGAGGATCGTCTCCACCCCCTCCACGAGCGCCTTGTTCGCGAAGTTGCCGAGCTGCAGCGTGTCGCTGCCCGCCCCCAGCGAGACCAGACCGTCCGTGATCGCCGTCAGCAGCGTCACGCTCTCACTCGCCGCGCCGCCGAGGATCGTCTCCACCCCCGCCGCCCGCACCGACAGGCTGCCGCTTCCCGCAAGCCGCAGCACGTCCAGGCCCGCGCCAAGATCGAACAGGCTGCCCGGCGACGCCGCCAGCACCGTCACGTCGTCACGGCCCGTGCCCCCCAGCACCGTCTCGACATTGGCGACCCGGGCGACATTGTCCCCGGGCGCGAGGCGCAGGCGATCCGCTCCGGCGCCGAGATCCACCACCGGCGAGTCCGCCAGCAGGCGATCCATCAGGACGACGTCATCGGCCATGCCGAGGCCGACGATGCGCTCCGCCCCGGAGACCGTCACCGTGCCCCCGAGCAGGCTCAGCGTATCCGTCCCGGAGCCGAGGTCCACGAAGGTGCCGCCCTCGGCGCCGATCACCGTCACCGCATCGTTGCCGGCGCCGCCGAGGACCGTCTCGGCGTTGCGGACCATGGCCATGTCGTTGCCGGGGCCGAGCGCCAGCACGTCCTTCCCCGCGCCGAGGTCGAAGTCGAGGACGCCGCCCGCGGCCGAGCGTTCCATCACGTCGTCGCCTGCCGTGCCCTTCACGATGCCGCTCAGTTCATCCACCAGCGACAGCGCGTATTGCGGCGCGATCGCATAGGTCGCGGCCGTCATGCCCGGCGCGCCGTCATTGACCAGCATGCGGAAGGCGTTGAGCGCATCCTCGTTGCCGGTCAGGAGATAGATGCCGGCGAGCGTCGAGCCGGCGAGGCGGGCATACTCCCCGTTGCTCTGGGACCAGCCCGTGCCGTTGGACATGCCGCGCGCGACCGTCGCGGCACCGATCTCCGCCCAGGTCGTATAGGGCTGGTTGCTGTTGGTGGGCGAGATCGCGATGTTGTAGGCGGCGCCGTCATGCGCGGCGAAGCCGTTCTGGCCCTGCATGAACCGACCGACCAGGAAGTTCGTCTGCCACTGCAGGAAGGTCATCGCATCGGCGTTGCCGCGGCTTGCCGCCGCTATCGCCGTGCTCGCGAAATAGTCCTGCTGCCATGGCGCCAGCGCGCCCGCCGTCCCATAGGCTCCCGGCAGCCAGCCATAGGCCTCGCCCTGCATGGCCGTCCAGGACGGGATCTGCTCGACCAGCCAGGCCCAGTTGCGGTCGGCGATCTCCTGGAAATAGGCCTGCTCCGCGCTGCCTTCCGGCGCCGCCCAGGCCGCGTTCTGCACCTGCCTCAATGCCCAGGCGGAACTGCGGACCTGGTTGCCGTTGACGACGATGCCCTCGCCCTGGAGCCGGGGGTCGGGCCAGAGGCCCATGATCGAGAACGAGGCCTGGGCGTAGACCGTGTCGAGGATCGCCCGGTCGCCCGTGAGCAGATAGGGAACGAAGGATAGGTCAGGCTGGTGCGCGCGGTCCGGCGACCAGCCGGTGGTCGTGGAAACCTGCTGCGTCAGGCCACGCGAGTTGGGATCGCCGGGCGTGCCGGTGCCGCCGCGCGGGTCCGTCCACAGCCGCGGGTAATTGTCGGTGTTCAGCCAGGTTCCGTTGGCGGCATCCCAGAAGTTCCAGGGCACCGCGGTCGCGGCCTCGGCCTGGCCGAGGGCGAAGGCGGCCGCGCGCGCGTCCTGGCTGATCAGCCAGGCGGTGTTCGCCGCCGTGGTGATGCCGATGTCATCCCGCCCGCCGGTCATCGGCATGTATTGCGTGACACCGTTCGCCGAGAGCGGCTGCCCCCAGCTCGCGGACTGCATCTGCGTCGCCCAGTCGGCGAGCTTCGTCTCCGCGATCCCGAAATCGAGGTCGTAGCGCGCGATCGCCCCCGTCTCCTGCAGGTAGGGGATGTCGTGCTGGATGTTCAGCCAGCCGCGCGTGGGCGCGCCGATGCCCTGGCCGCCATCGGTCTCGTTCGATGCATAGAGTTCGCGCCAGTTCTGGTACTGCGCCTGGGTGACGCTCTGGCGGTCCACCTCCCGCCCGTCCATGCGCACCACGGCGGTGTAGGTGACGGTGCCGCCCGTCGGCCCCATGGCCTCGTCGTTGTTGAACTGGGCCTGCACGGAATAGCCGCCGCCCGCATAGGCGGTGACGTCGAAGACGAGCCGCTGCGAGCCCGGAAGGTCCACCGAGACGCGCGCCTCGGTCGCGAGAGGCCCCTGCTGCCAGTAGCTGGCCGTGCCCTTCGCCACGGCGTCCCGCAGAATCGCGAGAACGTCGATGCTCTGCGTCGCGCCGCCCTGGGGCGTGATCTCGACCACGAAGCTGCGGCCGGCGAGCGCGGTGTCGAGGTTGATGGCCGGCGCGGCCGTCGCCTCGGCGGGGCGCAGCAGCACCTGGAGGCTCTCGCCCGCGGCGAGCGCCGGCCGCGCGAGCGACAGCACGGCGAAGCTCACCGACCCGTCGGGGTGGAAGGTCTTGGCATCGACCTGCACGGGCACGAGCGTCGCGCCGATGCGGGCCATGAGCGTGGAGCCGGCGGGCAGATCCCCGGCCACGAAGGCCTGCCCGAAGGTGGCGATGCCGGCGGCGAGCGTGCTCGCACCCGCGTTCTGGAAGGTGACGCCGACGATCTCGCCCACCGCGGCGACAGGCGCCTGCGGCTGGATGACGGTTCCAGACACGAAAGACCCCCCTTACCCACTGCCTAGGGAAGCGCGGCCGTCAAAATCCCCCAGAGATGCTCGATTTTGTGACGCGGCTCACGCAACCATAGGTTCCCCTAACCGGGTGTATATGCCAGTGACACCTCCGTTCACAAGCATGAGATTTGTATGAATTCATGGTCGTTTCGTTATTCACTGCCATTTGTGAACGATCCGCTTCAATTTTGATGCGCCCGACCTGCAACCGGATGGCAAGGCTGACCCCTGAAGATCCTGAAAATGAAGAAAAATTGTGTTGCGTCTCGGCTTTTGTTGCAATCCAATGCCGATCCAGCTGGCGCGTCGGCACATTGACGTCCGGTTCCTCCCCGCCAAGCATCCCGACCCCCTTCCGCCTCTTTCCCCCGCTCCCCATTGAACGCATCGCCGGAGGATCCTCTTCCTGTCGCGTCATCTCATCACTGGTGGGTGCGGCTTCATCGGCTCGCATCTCGCGCAAGCGCTCATCGCCCGCGGGGATCAGGTCGTCGTTCTCGACGACCTCTCCACCGGCCGGATCGAGAACCTCGCCCCCGGCGCCACCCTGATCCGCGGCGATGTCACGGACGCGGGCACAGTGCGGAGGGCGATGGAGGGGGTTGACGGCTGCTTCCATCTCGCCGCCATCGCCTCGGTCGAGCGCTGCCGGCAGGACTGGATGGGCAGCCATGCGGTCAATCTCGGCGGCACGATCCGGGTGCTCGACGCCGCGCGGGAGGCCGCCGTGCCGGTCGTCTATGCCTCCTCGGCCGCCGTCTATGGGGAGCAGGCGGCGCTGCCGATCGCCGAGCACGCCCTGCCGCGGCCGCTCTCCTCCTATGGCGCAGACAAGCTCGGCAGCGAGCTGCACGCCCGCGCCGGCGGCGCGATGCACGGCCTGCGCAGTTGCGGGCTTCGCTTCTTCAATGTCTTCGGCCCGCGCCAGGATCCGGGCTCGCCCTATTCCGGCGTGATCTCCATCTTCGCCGCCGCCGTCCTGGAGGGCCGCCCGCTGACCATCCACGGCGACGGCCGCCAGACGCGGGACTTCATCCATGTCTCGGATGTCGTGGCCGCCCTGATCGCCGCCGCCGCGGCGGCGAGCACGGAGGCGCCCGTCGTCAATGTCTGCACCGGGCGGCCGACGAGCATCCTCGACCTGGTCGCCGAGATCGCAGCGATCGCAGGCCGCGAGGCGCGGGTCTCGCACGGCCCTGCGCGGGCCGGAGAAATCCGCCATTCCTACGGCGACCTCACGGCGATGCGCGCGACGCTCGGCACCGGCGAACCGCTCGGCCTGAGGGAGGGGCTTGCCACGGTGCTGGACTGGATCAAGGCCGGGCGGCCCGGCCTGTCGCCTGCGGACGGAGCGTGATGCCGGGCTCCCCAGGCGCACGGTTCCTGCTCGGACCGCGTCACCGCCGGCGGGCAGGCCCCGCCCCTAGGACAACAGCGCCCTCAACCCCATGCCGATGAGACCCCAGCAGAGCAGGCTCATGCCGAGGATGAACAGCGCCGCCACGCTGCGCGGCAGGCGTGTGTCCGCATGCTGCCCGGCCGCCGCCTCTTTCTGGCTTCGAAAGCCGCTTGCACTCAGCGAGTCCGGACCCGCGGGCCGATGCATCGCCATGCCGACTGCAACCTCCATACGAAGACGCCCTTTCACTATACACCAAAACGGCATGGATCTACCCGCAATGGTTGTGGTCGCGTCGTCGTTTTCTTTGTATTTCATCCTTAATACGGAACGTTCCTGGCCTATGGTGTTGCCCCTCGCCGCCCGCCGCTCCGTTCGTGCCGAACGCCACGGCAGCGCGTAGGATCGCCCCATGTGCGGCATCGGCGGCCTGTTCCATCCCGTCTCGCCCGGCATTCCGCCCGAGGCGCGGCTGCGCGCCATGGCCGCCGCCATGGCCCATCGCGGCCCGGACGGCACGGGGCTGCATGCCGAACCGCATCTCGGCTTCTGCCATCTGCGGCTCGCCATCGTGGATGTCGCCGGCGGCGCCCAGCCCATGTTCACCGAGGACAGCACGATCTGCGTCGTCTTCAACGGCGAGATCTACAATCACGAACGCCTGCGCGCCGAACTTGCCGCCCAGGGCGCCCGTTTCCGCACGCGCAGCGACACCGAGGTGCTTCTCGAAGGCTGGCGGCGCTGGGGCACCGGCCTGACCGCCCGGCTGCAGGGCATGTTCGCCTTCGCGCTGTGGGATGGCGCGCGCGGCGAGTTGTTCCTCGCCCGCGACCGGCTTGGCGAGAAGCCTCTGCACTACACTTGGCTACCCGACGGAAGCTTCGCCTTCGCCTCGGAGATCGGCGGCCTGACCGCCTTGCCCGAGACGCCGCGCGGCCTCGATGCCGCAGCACTCGATGACTTCCTCGCCCTCGGCTACATCCCCGACCCGGCGACGATCCATGCCGCGATCCGCCGTCTGCCTGCCGCGCACCAGATGCTGCTGCGGCGCGGCGAGACGGTCCGGCCGCAGCCCCTTCCCTACTGGGCGCCGCCGACCCACCTCGCCGACGCGCCGGCCGATGCGCCCGCCGAACTGCGCCGCCTGCTTGATGCCGCGGTGCGCGACCAGCTGATGAGCGACGTCCCGCTCGGCGCCTTCCTCTCGGGCGGCTTGGATTCCGCCTCCGTCGTCGCGCTCGCCGCCGCGGCGCGGGCCGAGGCGGGCGGCCCGCCGCTCGATGCCTTCACCATCGGCTTCGCCGGCGCCGACGAGCGGCCGATGGCCGCCGAGGTCGCCGCGCGCGTCGGCGCCGCCCATCACACCGAGGAAGGCACGACCGACTACATCGCCGCCGCGCGCGACATCGCCGCCATCTTCGGCGAGCCCTTCGGCGACCATTCCGCCGTGCCGACGCTCGCCGTGTGCCGGTTGGCGCGCCGCCACGTCACGGTGGCTCTCTCCGGCGATGGCGGGGACGAGGTCTTCGCGGGCTATCGCCGCCACCGCTTCCACAGCCTCGTCGAGGCGGTGCGCGCGCACATCCCGGCCAGGCTGCGGCGCGGTGTCATCGGCAGGCTCGCCGCGATCTACCCGCGCCTCGAACGCGCCCCGCGCTGGCTGAGGGCGCGCACAACGCTGACCGAGATCAGCCTCGATTCCGCCCTCGGCTACTACGCCACCGCCTGCAAGATGGACGCGGCGCGCCGCCGCGCGCTCTACACGCCCGCCTTCCGCGCCAGCGTCGAGGGCCACGACCCCGCTGCCCGCTTCGTCGCCGCGATCGGCCGCTGCGACCCCGACCAGCCTCTGCTCGCCGCGCAATATGCCGACCTTCACACCTACCTGCCCGGCGACATCTTGGTGAAGACCGACCGCAGCGCGATGGCCGTCTCGCTCGAACTGCGCGCGCCGATGCTCGACCACAGGGTGGTGGCCTTCGGCCTCGGCCTGCCGGCGCGGGAGAAGCTGCGCCAGGGGGTGGGCAAGCACGTCCTGCGCCGCGCCATGGCCGGCCGCCTGCCCGAGGCGCTGCTCTGGGGGCGCAAGCAGGGCTTCGCCGACGACCTCGCCGCCGGCTTCCGCGCCCGCGCAGCGGAGATCGCGGCGCGGCTGAGCGGGCCCGCGATGCTCGATGCCGGCCTGTTCGACCGCGCCGCCCTCGGCGCGCTGGTGGCCGAGCATGCCGCCGGGCGGGCGAACAACGCCCAGATCCTGTGGCAGCTGCTGGTGCTGGAGGGCTGGCTCGCCCGCCAGGGCGGGCTGCGCGAGGGTTGCCGGCTGGCTGCGGCGTAGCCGGTCATCATGGAATGTGACGTCGTGGCACCGGAGACGACGATGGACCGCCAGGAATCCGCAGCGCCGCCGGCAAGGCTTCGAGGCGTCGCACTGGCCTGCCCCGTTGACCGCGCCGCGCTGGTCGAGGAAGGCCCGGACCGGCTGCGCTGCAGCGCGTGCGCCGCGGTCTTTCCCAGGGTGAACGGCATCCCGGTGCTCATCAACGACGCGAACTCGGCCTTCGCCGTGGCGGACTACGTCGGAGGGCAGGGCTATGGCGGGGCGAGCTACGGCCGCGCTGCCGACCGCACATCGGGCTTGCGCCGACTGGGACGGCGGATCGTGCGACGCCTCGCCGACGTGCAGAGCAGCATCGCCTATCCCGGCCCGGAAGACGCGCTGGCCCATGTCCGGGCAAAGACTTCCTCGCCTGCCGTCCTCGTCATCGGCTCCGGCGGATGTCGCCTGGGCTCGGCCGAGGACCATGTCGTGCACACGGATGTCGCCTTCGCGGCGGAGGTGGATGCGATCGCCGACGCTCACGACCTGCCCTTCGAGAGCTGTTCCTTCGATCTGGTCGTCGCGGTCGCCGTGTTCGAGCATGTTGCCGATCCCGCTCGCTGCGCTGCCGAGGTCGTCCGCGTGCTGCGGCCCGGCGGGTATGTCTATGCCGTCACGCCCTTCCTGCAGCCTGTCCACATGGGCGCCTACGATTTCACGCGCTTCACGCCGATCGGCCATCGCCGGCTTTTCCGAGCCTTCGACGAGGTGGCCGCGGGCGTGGCAATGGGCGCCGGCAGCACGCTCGGGGCCGGTTTCGCGGGCTTCCTGCGCGCGATCTCGGCCGCGGGGGCTTGGCAGCGCGTCGCGGGGCTGGCCGGGATGCTCGCCGCCGCGCCGCTGAGGCTTCTCGACCGGTTCCTGCCCAACTCGGCGGATTTCGCATCCGGCCTTTGGTTCTTCGGGCGCCTGCGCGACGACCCGCCGGTCTCGGATCGGGAACTCGTGACAACCTATCACGCGTCGTTCGGCCGCGGCGCACGGAAGCTGCCGCCTCCATGAGCGCGCCGCCCGCTCCCGTCCGCATCCTGCACGTCCTCAAGTTCTACCGCCCGGACTTCACCGGCGAGGGCGTCTTCCTCGAACGCTGCAGCGCCGTGATGCAGGAACAGGCGCCCGAGGTCGCGCACGATCTGCTCGTGACCCGCACCCCGGGCGAGACGGTGCAGCCCCAGGACGCCGCCTGCTCGACGCTCGCGCGCATCATCTACCTGCAGCGGCGCCCCACGGGCGTGCTGCGCCACCACCTCGCGCTGATCGGCTGGTTCCTGCGCAACCTCCATCGCTACGCGGCGGTCCATGTCCGCACCCATGCGGACTGGTATTTCGTCACCTACCTGCTCACGCGGCTCGCCGGCCGCCGGCTCGTCATCTCCGCGACGCTCGACGACAGCATCCCCGTGCTGGTCTCGCGCTACCGCCCGAGCTTCCGCGCCATCGCGCGGCGCGGCTTCGCGCTGTTCCACGACTACATCGGCATCTCGCCCCGCCTGCAGGAGGAGAACCTCGCCGCGGTCGCCGATCCCGCCCGCTGCCACCTCATCCCCTGCGGCATCACCATCCCCGCCGATGCCGCCTCGCTGCGGCCGGCGATGCGCGCGCGGCTCGGCGTGGCGGAGCAGGATCCCGTGCTACTCTTCGTGGGCGGGCTGTGCGAGCGCAAGGACCCCCTCGCGCTGATCGAGGCGCTGCCCGCCGTGCGCGCGGAGGCGCCCGGCGCGCGCCTCGTGCTGGTCGGGCCGGAACTCGAACCCGACTACGTGGCGCATCTGCATGCGCGCGTGGCCGCGCTTGGCCTTGCCGAGGCGGTGCTCTTCGCCGGCCGCCAGGACGACCCGCATCCCTGGTTCGCCGGCGCGGACATCCTCGCCTTCGCCTCGCGCCTCGAAGGCTTCGGCACGGTGGTGCCGGAGGCGATGGCCCATGGCCTGCCCGTCGTCGTCCGCCGCCTGCCGGGGGTGAACGAGGATTTCGTGGTGGACGGCGAGACCGGCCTCGCCTTCACCGACCAGCAGGGGCTGATCGCCGCGCTGCTCGCCCTGGTGCGCGATCCCGCGCTGCGCCGGCGCATCGGTGAGGCGGCGCGCGGCCTCGCGCTGGCCCGCTTCAGCATGGACGAGGTGGCCGCGCGCTACCTCGCCGTCTATCGCGGGCAGCCGCGGCCGGCCGCCGCGCCCGCATCCGCGCCGCCGGCGCCGACCGGCCTCGGCGCCGGCGCCTCGGTGCTCGACCGCCGCTTCCACAGCCCGGTCGCGATCCCGCCGGACAGCCAGCCGCTGCTGCTGACGATGGTGGATGCCGAGGAAGCCTTCGACTGGTCGCGGCCCTTCGACCGGCAGAACACCGATGTCCGCTCGATGGCCGCGCAGGCGCTGGCGCATCGCGTCTTCGAGCGGCACGGTGTGCGCCCGCTCTACCTCACGGACTACCCCGTCGCGGCGCTGCCGGACGGGCGCGCGCCGCTGCGCGAGCTCATCGCCTCCGGCGTCGCCGAGGTCGGCGCGCAGCTCCATCCCTGGGTGACGCCGCCCTTCGACGAGACGGTCTCCGACCACAACAGCTTCGCCGGCAACCTGCCCACGCGCCTGCAGCTCGAGAAGGCGCGCATGCTGACCGCGATGATCGAGGAGGCCTTCGGCACGCGCCCGCGCATCTGGCGCACCGGGCGCTTCGGCGTCGGCGTGCGCACGGCCGACATCCTGAGGGCGCTCGGCTATGCCGCCGACACCAGCGTCATGCCCTTCTGGCCTGCGGAGAACTGCCCCGCGCCCGCGGATTTCTGGCGCCTCTCGGCGCAGCCCTACTGGCTCGACCACGAACGCACGCTGATGGAGATCCCGGTCGCCGCGGCGCTGGTCGGCCGACTCGCAGGCCGGCGGGACGGCAGCCTCGCGCCGCTGGTCTTCAACCGCGGCGCGACGCGGCTCGGCGTGACCGGGGTCGCCGCGCGCTTCGGCCTGCTCGAACGCATCCGCCTCAGCCCCGAGGGCATCACCATCGAGGAGGCGAAGCGCCTCGCCCGCGCCATGCACGCGGCAGGGCATCGCGTCTTCGTGCTGACCTACCACTCGCCCTCGCTGGTGCCGGGCAACACGCCCTATGTGCGGACGGCGCGCGACCTCGATGCCTTCCTCGGCTGGCTCGACGCCTTCTACGCCTTCTTCCGCGAGGAACTCGGCGGCCGGCCGGGCTCCTGGGAGGAGGTCCGCTGGCCCGGCCGCGCCGCCGGCACGACCCTGCGCGCGGCCGCAGACTGAGACGGGATGCGCCTCGCCTCGATCCTGACAGCGCAGCTCCTGCCGCCGCTGATCCTCGCCTGGGCGGCGCTCGCCGGCGGGCTGCTCGCCTGGCGGCGCGCGCGGTTCGCGGGCGCGCTCGCGGCAGCGGGCGGGCTCGGCATCCTCGTCCTCGCGACACCCTTCGCGGCGGGCAGCCTGCGCGCGGGGCTCGAGGAGAGGATCCCGGAAGCCGCCACGACGCCACCGGGCGCCATCGTCATCCTCGGCGGCGACACCGTCCGCGGCCTTGCCGGCACCGAGCCCGGGCCGCTCACGCTCGAACGCCTGCGCGCCGGGGCGGCGCTGCACCGGCGCAGCGGCCTGCCCGTGCTGGTCACGGGCGGCACGCTCGGCCCCGGCCAGCCGCCGGTCGCGCGCGTCATGGCGGCGAGCCTCGCCGCCGATTTCGGCGTCACTGCCCGCTGGATCGAGGCCGAGGCGGCGGACACGCGCGGCAACGCGATGCTCTCGGCGGCGATGCTGCGCGCCGAGGGCATCGGCACGGTGCATCTGGTCAGCCACGGCTGGCACCTCGCCCGCGCCACGGCGGCCTTCCGCCGCGCCGGTCTCGCCGTGCATCCGGCCCCGCTCCGCCTCTACGGCCCGCCGCGGGGCGGCTGGGCGGACGCCGTGCCGCGACCCGCCGTGCTCGGCGCGTCCTGGCTGATGCTGCGCGAATGGGCCGGGCTGATCGTCTATCGCCTGCGCGACGGCGCGGCATGAGCGCGAGCCTCGCCCTGGCGTCCTGGCACCACGCGCCCGCGCGTGGCATGGTCCGCCGCCCGATGCAGCCCTTCCCGCCGCCCGCCGCGGATGCCGTCCTGCCCGCGCCGGCAGGGGGCGACTTCTTCGCCTCCCGCCCCTGGTTCGCCACCGTCGCCGCCCATGCCCTGCCGCCGGGCACCGCGGCCGAGGCGCAGGAGGCCGAGGGCGTCTGGCTGATGCTGCGGCGCGAGGGCCGGCGGCTGTCGAGCCTGACCGTGCCCTATTCCCAGGGCTGGGCGCCGCTCGGCCCGCCGGGGGCGGACTGGTTCGCGGCCGGGCGGCGGCTCGGCACGCTGTGGCGCGGCAGCCCGCCGGGCCTGCTCGACACGCTCGATCCCGCCGCGCCGGGCATCGAGGACTTCCTGCGGGGCCTGCGTGCCGCGGGCCTCCTCCCGCTTCGCTACCGCCATGCCGGGCATTGGCGCGAGGCCTGGGCGGAGCGGCTCGGCTGGGACGCCTATCTCGCCTCGCGGCCCTCGCGGCTGCGCAACACGATCCGCCGCCGCCTCGCCCAGGCCGCAGGCGGGCTGGACCATGAGATCACCGCCGCGCCCGGCCCCGCGCTGGAGGCCGCCATCGCCGCCTTCGAGGCGGTGCGCGCGCGCAGCTGGAAGCCCGCCGAACCCTTCCCCGCCTTCGATGCCGCGCTGATGCGCGCGGCCGCCGCCGAGGGCGTGCTGCGCCTCGGCATCCTGCGCCGCCGCGCGGATGGCGCGCCCATCGCGGCGCAGTACTGGATCCTCGACCATGGCGGGCGGCGGGCGCTGGTGCCGAAGCTGTTCCACGACGAGGCCGCCCGCGCCGAAAGCCCGGGAACCATCCTGACCGCCCTGATGATCCGCCACATCCTCGACGAACAGGACATCCGCGCGCTCGATTTCGGGCGCGGCGACGACGACTACAAGCGCATGTGGGTCGGATGCCGCAAGCAGCGCATCGGCGTGGTGCTGGCCGACCCGCGCCACCCGGCAGGCGCGCTCGCCATCCTGCGCCATGCCGCCGGCGCGCTGCGGCGGCGCCTCAGCCCCGGGGAAGCGCGCGACGCATGAGAATCCTCTACTCCCACCGCATCGGCTCGAAGGACGGCCAGGGCGTGCATCTCGAGGCGCTGGTCGCCGCCCTGCGCGCCGCGGGCCACGAGGTGCGCGTCGTCGGCCCCGCCGCCTTCGCCGAGGCGGAACTCGGCGGGGACAGCGGCCTCGTCGCGCGCATCCGCCGCAGCCTGCCGCGTTTCGCGGCGGAGCTTGCCGAGCTCGCCTATTCCGTGCCGGCCTATTGGCGCCTCGCGCGCGAGGCGCGCGCCTTCCACCCGGATGCGATCTACGAGCGCTACAACCTGTTCTACCTCTCGGGCGCCTGGCTCGCGCGGCGGCTCCGCCTGCCCTTCCTGGTCGAGGTCAATGCCCCGCTCGCCGAGGAGCGCGCGCGCTTCGGCGGCCTCGCGCTCGGTGGGCTGGCGCGCTGGAGCGAGGGCTTCGTCTGGCGCCGCGCGACACGGGTGCTGCCGGTGACGCAGGTGCTGGCCGATCGCGTGGCCGCGGCGGGCGTGGACCCCGCGCGCATCACGGTGGTGCCGAACGGCATAGACCTCGCCGAGTTCCCCGAGCCCGCGCCGGCGCCGGGCGGCGATCCGCTGGTCCTCGGCTTCGTCGGCTTCGTGCGGGACTGGCACGGGCTCGATGCCGTGCTGCGGGGCATCGCCGCCTGGCGGGGGCCGACGCGCCTCGCCCTGACCGTGGTCGGCGAGGGCCCGGCGCGGCCGGGGCTCGAGGCGCTGGCGGCCGAGCTCGGCATCGCGGACCGCGTGCGCTTCACCGGCCTTGCCCAGCGCGCGGCGATCCCGGGCCATGTCGCGGGCTTCGACATCGCGCTGCAGCCGGCCTCGGTGCCCTATGCCTCGCCGCTGAAGGTGTTCGAGTACATGGCCGCGGGCCGCGCGATCGTCGCGCCGGACCAGCCCAACATCCGCGAGGTGCTGGAGCACGGCCGCACCGCGATGCTGTTCGACCCCGCGCGGGAGGGCGCGATGTGGGAGGCGATCGGCCTGCTCGCCGCCGATCCCGCGCTGCGCGCGCGCCTCGGGGCGGCGGCGCGGGCCGAGATCCTGGCGCGCGACCTCACCTGGGCGGGGAATGCGCGGCGGGTGGCGGCGATGGCAGCGGCGGCGCGCGAGGCATGAGCGGCTCACTCGCGCAGCGGGTGGCGAAGGGCGCGGCCTTCATGGTGGCCGCACGGCTCGCCGCCCGTCTGATCGGCGTCCTCTCGACGCTGATCCTCGCCCGCCTGCTGATGCCGGAGGATTTCGGCATCATAGCCCTGGCCGCGGCCGCCTTCACCCTGGCCGACATGGCGCTGGCCACCGGCTATGCGCTGCTGCTCGTGCGGCGCGAGACGGTGGACCGCGACGTCTACGACACCGCCTGGACGATGAACCTGATCCGCTGCGTCCTGCTCGCGGCGATCACGGTCGCGACGGCGCCGCTGCAGGCCTGGGCGGTGGGCGAGCCGCGGATCGAGGCCGTGCTGATGGTGGTGGCGGCGACGACGCTGCTCGACGGATTCACGAGCATCGGCCTGATGCGCCAGCAGCGGGAACTGCGCTTCGGCCCGGCCTTCCGGCTGCAGATCACGCAGCGGCTGCTCTCCTTCGCGCTCACGGTCGTGCTCGCCATCGTGCTCGGCAACTACTGGGCGCTGGTGCTCGGCAACCTCGCCGCGAAGATGGTCACGGTGCCCTATTCCTACCTGCTCGCGCCGCATCGGCCACGCCTGTGCCTGACGCATTGGCGGGAGTTCCTGTCCTTCTCGAAGTGGCTCTTCGCCCTGAACCTGTGCAACGCGACCGACCTCATCTCGCCGAACCTCCTGCTCGGCGCGCTGCAGGGCGTCGGCGCGACGGGGCGCTATGCCGTCGCCCACCAGCTCGGCGCGGCGCCGGTGAGTGAGATCGCCTCGCCGGTCAGGCAGCCGCTCTATGCCGGATATGCGAATGTGCAGGGCGAGCCCGATCGCCTGCGCCGGCATTTCCTCGAAAGCCTCGCCCTGGTCGCGGCGGTGATCGTGCCGCTTTCGGTCGGCATCGCGCTGACCGCGCCCGAGATCGAGCGCATCGCGCTCGGCCGGAACTGGGCCGGCACGGCGCCGCTGATCGCGCTCTGCGCGCTGTTCGCGCTGGTGGACTACATCGCCCTCTTCCCGCACAGCATCCTGACGATCCGCGACCGGCTGGGGCAGATGGTCGCCACCTATGCCGCGACGCTGCTGCTGCGCCTGCCCTTCGTCGTCCTCGGCATCTGGTGGGACGGGGCGACCGGCATGGCGGCCGCGCTGCTCGCGACATCTCTGGGCAATGCCCTGGTCTGGCACCGGCTGGGTGGGCGCGAACTCGGCTACAGCCTCGCCATGGCGGGCGCGGCGGTGGCGAGACCGCTGCTCGCCGCCCTGCTCATGACGGCGGTGGTCCTCGCGCTCCGCTCGGCCCTCCCGCCGGCCTCGGGCGAGCTCGGCGAGGCGCTGCTGCGGCTGCTCCTGCTCGCCCTGGCGGGCGCCGCGACGCATCTCGGCGCCGCCTTCGCGCTCTGGTGGCTGGCCGGCCGCCCGCACGGCGCCGAGACAAGGGTGATCGAGATGGCGCTCGCCGCGCTGCGCCGCATCCGGCCCGCGCGGCGATGACGCCGCCCGCGCCCCGCCTCCTGCACGTCTTCCCCTCCTTCACCGTGGGCGGCGCGCAGGTGCGCGCGGCCGCGCTGATGAACCGCTTCGGCGAGGGCTTCCGCCATGCCGTCGTTGCCCTTGATGGCCGCTTCGACTGCGTGGAACGCCTCGCCCCGGGCCTGCGCATCGAGACCATCGCCTTCCCGCGCCGCGAGGGCGAAGCGCTGCCCGCCCGCCTGCTGCGTATCCGCCGCGCCATCGCCGCGGTGGGCCCGGACGCGCTGATCACCAGCAACTGGGGCAGCATCGAATGGGCGATGGCGAACCTCGTCCCGCCGCGCCTGCCGCACCTGCACATGGAGGACGGCTTCGGCCCGGACGAGGCCGCGGGGCAGAAGCCGCGCCGGGTCTGGACGCGCCGCCTCGTGCTCCGGCGCAGCCGGGTGCTGCTGCCCTCCCTGACGCTGCTCGCCACGGCGCGGGAGGTCTGGCGGCTGCCGGATCGGACGCTGTTCTACGTGCCAAACGGCATCGACCTCGCGCGCTTCGCCCCGCGCGGTCCGCGCGCGGACCTCGCCGTGCCGGGCGAGGGCCCGCTGATCGGCACCGTGGCAGCGCTGCGGGCCGAGAAGAACGTCGCGCGCCTGCTGCGCGCGGTCGCGATCCTCGCGCGCGAGGGCCTGGACTGCCGCCTCGCGGTCATCGGCGACGGGCCGGAACGGGTCATGCTCGGCGCGCTCGCGGCCGAGCTCGGCATCGCGGAGCGGACCCGCTTCACCGGCCATGTCCCCGACCCCGCCGCGGCCTATCGCGCGCTCGATCTCTTCGCGCTCTCCTCGGACACCGAGCAGATGCCCTTCTCGGTGCTCGAGGCCATGGCGACGGCGCTGCCCGTGGCCGCGACCGATGTCGGCGACGTGCGCGCCATGCTCGCCCCGGAGAACGCGCCGCATGTCGCGGCGCGCGAGGACGCCGCCCTCGCCGCCGCCCTCGGCGCGCTGCTCCGCGATGCCGGGCTGCGCGCGGCGATCGGCGCGGCGAACCGCGCGCGCGCGGAACGGGACTTCGACCAGGAGGTGATGTTCGCCCGCCACGCCGCGCTGTGGCGGAACAAGGCGCCCGCATGAACGCCCGCGGGCCGGGCCGCACCGCCCCTCGCTGAAACCGGCACGCTGCGCCCTGTCGCCTGCGGGCATCGCGCCTGCGGGCGGAACCGCGGGCTGTCGCCCGGTCGGCGGGGATCGGCGTTGCTGCACCGCTTGTCGGGTTCGGCGATACGACCCGCGCCGGACCGGCTACCCCGCCGCTCCGCCCCGCCGCGCGATCCGCCCGACCAGCCCGCGCAGCGAAAGCCGCGGCACCACCGTCGCCCAGACCAGTTCGCGCGAGGCATTGGCGAGGCTCGTCTTGTAGCGCGCCTCGCCGGCGAGAAAGTCGTAGCCGCGATCCCCGCGCGCGAGCGCCCGCCGGATCGCCTGGTGGTGGCAGGCGAGGCCGGGCTTGCGCTGCGGGTCCTGCGCCGCCGCCCAGCCGCTCTGATAGGCCGAGACCATGCCGCCATGGCGAAGGTTGTAGAGCACGCCGACGAGCGACCCGCCCGCGGTGACGCGCAGCAGCTCCAGCATCCCGCGCGCCAGCAGCCGCTGCACCAGCGCGGCGTGGAAACGCCGCAGGAAGGGCGTGGCGAAGGCCCCGCCCTCGCCCCGGCCGTCCCATCGCGCGGCGTGCAGCGCCATCAGCTCGTCCAGGAAGCGGCTGGCCTCCTCCGCGCTCGTCGCCTCCTGCGCCGCGATCGGGCCCGCCTCGGCGATCAGCCGGTCCGAGCGCCGCATTTGCGACCGCGCATTGGCCGAAAGCGTCGCCAGCCAGTCACCGCCGGCCGCCCGCACGGCGTCGAGGTCCACCCAGGGCGCGGGGCGCGGCCGCGCATGCCAGATGACGCCGCCCGCCTCGGCCGGCAGACCGGCCGGCACGCCGGACAGGCGCAGCCCGCCGCCGCCCGCCGCGCGCAGCGCCGCGGCCAGCATCGCGCCCCGCGTGCCCGGCGGCGCATCGCGCGCCACCAGCGGGCCGTTGTGCTCGATGAAGGGGCGGTCGCGGGCGGGATCGCCGCTCTCGTGCAGATGCAGGGCGCCGCCGGCGCGGTTGAACAGCGCGAGGCCGACGCAGGCCCCGCCCGCCTCGGCCCGGACCAGCAGCGGCGCCTCGTAGCGCTCGGCGGCGAGGCAGCCGACCCAGGCCCAGGACTGGAAGACGCTCGCCTCCGCCCGCGCCTCCAGCGCCTCCCATGCCGCGCCGAGGGCGTCCCAGTCCCGCGGCGTCTCGAGATGCAGGGCGAGCGTCATCCCCCGCCCATAGCAGGCGCGGCGGCCAGCGTCGCGCCCGGGCCGCGCCGCGCATGGCTGGCGGGACTCGCGCGCCCGTCTATAACCGGCCCCATGCGCGACCTGCTCATCACCGATGCCCGCCTGCTCGACCCCGCGAGCGGGACGGATTCCCGCGGGGCCCTGCTGGTGCGCGAGGGCGTCATCGCCGATCTCGGCCCGGGCCTCGCCGCGCCCGAGGGGGCGGAGGTGCTGGACGCCGGCGGCGCCTGCCTCGCCCCCGGGCTCGTGGACCTGCGCGCCAATCTCGGCGAGCCTGGCGCCGAGCACCGGGAGAGCATCGCGAGCGCGGCGGGCGCGGCGGCCGCGGGCGGCATCACCACGCTCTGCGTGCTGCCGGACACCGACCCCGCGCTGGACGATCCCGCGCTGCTCTCCTTCATGATCCGGCGCGGGGAGGCCACGGGCTCGGTCTCGCTGCTGCCCTATGGCGCGGCGACGGCAGGCTGCGCGGGCAAGGAACTCGCCGAGTTCGGCCTGCTGCGCGAGGCCGGCGCCATCGCCTTCACCGACGGGGCGCGCGCGATCGCCTCGGCGCGCACGATGCGGCTCGCGCTGTCCTATGCGCGGGCCTTCGGCGCCTTCGTGGTGCAGCATCCGGAGGAGCCCACGCTTGCCGCCGGAGGCGCCGCGACCGAAGGCGAGCTCGCCACCCGTCTCGGCCTGCCCGGCATCCCGCCGGCGGCGGAGGCGATGATGGTCGCGCGCGACATCGCGCTTGCGCGCATCACCGGCGGGCATGTGCATTTCGCCCATGTCTCCACCGCCGCCGCGCTCGACCTCATCCGCGCGGCCAAGGCCGAGGGGCTCCGCGTCACCTGCGACACGGCGCCGCCCTATTTCGACCTCAACGAGACGGCGATCGGCGACTACCGCACCTATGCCAAGCTCAGCCCGCCGCTGCGCACCGAGGCCGACCGCCAGGCCGTGGTGGCGGCGCTGAAGGACGGCACGATCGACGCCGTCGCCTCCGACCACCAGCCGCGCGACGCCGACGACAAGCGCCTGCCCTTCGCCCAGGCCGAGGCGGGCGGGGCGGGGCTCGCCACGCTGCTCGCGGTCACGCTCGCGCGCGTGCATGGCGGGGACCTCCCGATGCTCGAGGCCCTGGCCCTGCTGACCTGCCGGCCGGCGGCCCTGCTCGGCCTCCCGGTTGGCCGGCTGGCGAAGGGCGCCCCGGCGGATCTCGTGCTGTTCCACCCCGAGCGCGGCTGGAAGGTCGAGGCCGGCAGCCTGCCGGGCAAGGCGCAGAACTCGCCCTTCGACGGCCGCGCGCTGGAGGGCCGCGTGCTCGGCACCTGGAAGGCCGGGCGACGGGTCTTCGGCGCATGATCACCGACCCTTCCATCGCCTTCCTGCTGGCGCTGGCGGGGGGCTACCTGATCGGCTCGGTGCCCTTCGGCCTCGTGCTGACGAAGGCGGCGGGCCTCGGCGACATCCGCGCCATCGGCTCGGGCAATATCGGCGCGACGAACGTGCTCCGGACGGGGCGCAAGGGACTGGCGGCCGCGACGCTGCTGCTCGATGGCCTGAAGGGTGTGGCGGCCGTGCTGCTCCTGCGCTGGGTCGCGGGGGAGCAGGATCTCGTGGCCGGCACGGCGGCCGTGCTGGGGCACACCTTCCCGGTCTGGCTGGCCTTCCGCGGCGGCAAGGGCGTCGCGACGGGCCTTGGCGTCTATCTCGCCGCCATGTGGCCGGTCGGGCTCGCCTGCTGCGCGGTCTGGCTGGTGGCGGCGCGGGTGACGCGGATCTCCTCGGCCGGCGCGCTCGCCGCCTTCGCCGCCGCGCCGCTGCTGGCCCTCCTCCTGTCGGATGCCGAGCACGCGCTGCTCGCGCTGCTCGTCGGCGTGCTGATCGTCTGGAGGCACGAGGCGAACATCCGTCGGCTGCTCGCCGGGACGGAGCCGCGGATCGGCCAGAAGGGGTGATATCGCGCGTGGGTTGAATCTTCCTGCGGGTGGTGCGTAGTTTCGCTTCCCCGTCCTTCCGCCGGGGTCGAACACGCGCCCCCGATGGACCACGCCGACGCCCTCGCCCGCCTGCGCCTCGCCCGCACCGAGGGCATCGGCCCCCTCACCTTCCGCAAGCTGATCGCCCGGCACCGGGACGGCGCGGCGGCCCTGGCCGCGCTGCCGGCCCTCGGCGCCGGCCGCGCCGCGCCCTTCCGCCCGCCATCCGAAGCCGAGGCGCGGCAGGAGGCGGCGGCGCTCGCGAAGCGCGGCGGCCGCTTCGTCTTCCTCGACGACCCGCTCTACCCACCGCTGCTCGCCCGCCTGCCGGACGCGCCACCGGTGCTGGCGGTGCTGGGGGATGCCTCGCTGCTGGCCGCGCCTTCTGTGGCCGTGGTCGGGGCGCGCAACGCCTCGGCCGCGGGGCGGCGGATCGCCGAGGAGCTGGCCGAGAGCCTCGCCCAGGCGGGGCTCGCCGTGGTCTCGGGCCTCGCCCGCGGCATCGACACCGCCGCGCATGAGGGGGCGCTGCGAACGGGCGGGACGGTCGCCGTGCTGCCCGGCGGGGTGGACCGGCCCTACCCGCCGGAGAACGTGGCGCTTGCCGAGCGCATCGCGGCGCGCGGGGCGGTGGTGAGCGAGGCGCCGCTCGGCACGGTGGCGACCAACCGGCATTTCCCGAAGCGCAACCGGATCGTCGCGGGGCTGTGCCTCGGCGTGGTGGTGGTCGAGGCGGCGCACCGCTCGGGCACGCTGATCACCGCCCGCCTCGCCCTCGAGCAGGGGCGCGAGATCTTCGCCGTGCCCGGCAGCCCGCTCGATCCGCGCTGCCGTGGCTCGAACGACCTGCTGCGCCAGGGCGCGCACCTGGTCGAGACCGCGACGGATGTGCTGGAGCACCTGCCCGAGGCACCGCGCGAGGCGCCCCTGTTCGCCCCGCGGAACCACCCGGATCCGGAGGAAACAGAGCCGGAAGGGCTGGGCCCGCCCCCGGAAGGCCCGGGCGAAGTTCTTGAACTGATTGGATTGTCACCGGTATCGGTTGACGAGGTGCTCCGCCGCTGCCACCTGACTGCCCCCGAACTCCAGGCCGTGCTCACGGATCTGGAGCTCGAGGGCCGGGTGGCGCTGCTGCCGGGCCATCGCGTGGTCCGCTCTGCGAACGGGTGACACTCATATCCATGTCCGACGTCGTCGTCGTCGAATCCCCGGCCAAGGCCAAGACGATCGAGAAGTATCTCGGGCGGGATTTCACCGTGCTCGCCTCCTTCGGCCATGTCCGCGACCTCGAGGAGAAGGACGGCGCCGTCCTGCCCGACCAGGACTTCGCCATGGTCTGGGGCAAGGACCCGCGCGGGGAACAGCAGGTCGGCAAGATCGCCGCCGCGCTGAAGGGAGCGAAGCGCCTCTACCTCGCGACCGACCCGGACCGGGAGGGGGAGGCGATCTCCTGGCATGTGAAGGACATGCTCGGCCAGCGCGGGGCGCTGAAGGGCAAGGATGTCCGGCGCATCACCTTCAACGAGATCACCAAGCGGGCGGTCCAGCATGCGGTCGAGCACCCGCGCGACCTCGACCAGCCGCTGATCGAGGCCTATCTCGCCCGCCGCGCGCTCGATTACCTCGTGGGCTACACGCTCTCGCCGCTGCTGTGGCGCAAGCTGCCGGGCTCGCGCTCGGCCGGGCGCGTGCAGTCCGTGGCCCTGCGCCTGATCTGCGAGCGCGAGGCCGAGATCGAGGCCTTCAAGCCCCGCGAGTACTGGACGCTGGAGGCGAAGTTCCAGACCCCCGCCGGCGCCCCCTTCACCGCCCGCCTGACGCATCTGGACGGCAGGAAGCTCGACCAGTTCGACCTGCCGGACGAGGCGAGCGCGAAGCGCGCCAAGGCGCTGGCCGAGGCGGGCACCTACGCCGTCGCCTCGGTGGAGAAGAAGCGCACGCGGCGCAATCCGCCGCCGCCCTTCATGACCTCCACGCTGCAGATGGAGGCCTCCCGCAAGCTCGGCATGGGCGCGCAGCAGGCGATGCGCACGGCGCAGGCGCTCTATGAGGCCGGGCATATCACCTACATGCGGACGGACGGCGTCTCCATGGCGCGGGAGGCGATGTTCGCCATCCGCGACCACGTGAAGGACGCCTTCGGCCCCGACTACCTGCCCTCCGCCCCCCGCGAGTACCAGACCAAGGCCAAGAACGCCCAGGAGGCGCACGAGGCGATCCGGCCCACCGACGTGAGCCGCACGCCGGAAGCCATGGCCGGCGAACTCGATGGCGCCCAGGCGCGGCTCTACGAACTGATCTGGAAGCGCGCCGTCGCCTCGCAGATGGCGGCCGCGGAACTCGACCAGACGGCCGTCGAGATCGCCAGCGCCGACGGGAAGATCCGTTTCCGGGCAACGGGTTCCGTCGTGGCCTTCGATGGCTTCCTCAAGCTCTACAAGGAGGACGAGGACGACCGGGCCGCCGACCTCCGCGCCGGGATCAAGCCTGCCGAGCCGACCGAGGAGGAGGACGGCCGCATCCTCCCGCCGATGCAGCAGGGCGATCCCCTCAAGCGCGGCGAGGTCACCGCCAGCCAGCATTTCACGCAACCGCCGCCGCGCTATTCGGAAGCCTCGCTCGTGAAGCGGCTGGAGGAACTCGGAATCGGGCGCCCCTCGACCTACGCCTCGATCCTGCAGCGGTTGCAGGACCTGAAATACGTCACGCTCGAGAAGCGACGCTTCGTGGCGCAGGATCTCGGGCGGATGGTGACCACCTTCCTGGTGCGCTTCTTCGAGAAATACGTGGATACGGGCTTCACCTCGCAGATGGAGGAGAAGCTCGACGAGATCTCGGCCGGCCAGACCGACTGGCGCGCGGTTATGCGCGCCTTCTGGAAGGATTTCTCGGCCGCTGTCGAGGCGACCAAGGATCTCAAGATCCGCGACGTGATCGACGCGCTGGACGAGGATCTCGGCCCGCACATCTTCCCCCCGCGCGAGGACGGCACGGACCCGCGCGCCTGCCCGAGCTGCGGCAACGGGCGGCTCGGCCTGCGGCTCGGCCGGACGGGCGCCTTCATCGGCTGCTCGAACTACCCCGAATGCCGCTACACGCGCCCCTTTGGCGTCGATTCCGGCAGCGCAGAGGGCGCGGGCGGGGACCAGGAACTCGGCGAGGATCCGGCGACCGGCCAGAAGGTCTGGCTCAAGCGCGGGCCCTTCGGCTTCTACATCCAGCTCGGCGAGGGCGGGACGGATGCCAAGGGCAAGCCGGTCAAGCCGAAGAGAACCAGCCTTCCCAACGGGGTATCGCCTGATTCGGTGACGCTGGATCAGGCGCTCGGGCTGCTCTCCCTGCCGCGGGTGATCGGCCGCGATCCCGAGACCGGGGAGGAGATTTCCGCCGGCCTCGGCCGCTTCGGCCCCTACGTGCGCTGCGGCTCCATCTTCAAGTCGCTCGACAAGGACGACGACGTGCTGACCATCGGCATGAACCGGGCGCTCGCCCTGCTTGCCGATGCACGCGCGAGGGTGCGCGAACTCGGCCCCCATCCCGCGGACGGCGAGCCGGTGGTGGTGCGCAAGGGCCGCTTCGGCCCCTACGCGCAGCACGGCAAGACGGTGGCGAACCTGCCGCGCGATGTCGCCATGGAGGACATCACGCTCGACGACGCGGTGGCGCTGCTGGAGCAGAAGGGCAAGGCGCTGAAGCCGCGCGGGGCGGCGGGGCGCAAGGCGGCCGCGCCGAAGGCCCCGGCGCGCAAGGCCGAGGCGCCGGCCGCCCCCGCGCGCAAGCCCGCGGCGCGCAAGGCGGCCGCCAAGCCCGCCGCCAAGGCGCCGAAGGGGGCCGCGCGGCCGGCCAAGGCCGCCGCCAAGCCTTCCGGCAAGGCCGCCGCCAAGGCCCGCCCGGCCACCCGCTCGCGCAAGACCTCCGGCTGATGGTCCGCAGGGGGCCGCCCGCCAAGGGGCACAAGGCCCGGGCCGGCAAGGCGGGCGGCACCGCCGCGAGGCGCGGTGCGGCGCGCGCGCCGCGCGCCGCCCCGCCCGCGGGGGAGGCCGAGGCGCCCGAACCCGCCGCGCGCCCCAAGCGCCAGCCCGCCTCCGGCAAGCCGCATCGCGCGACCGCGAAATCCGCCGCCGGCCCGAAGGCGAGCGCGAAACGGCGCGCCGCGGCCCGTGAGGCCGCACCGCCGGAGCTGCCGAGCAAGGCGGCGCTGCGGGCGTTCCTCGCCGGCGCGACCGGGCGCGTCCGCAAATCCGAGATCGCGCGCGCCTTCAACCTGACGGCGGAGCAGCGCCCGGCCCTGCGCGCCCTGATGCGCGAGATCGCCGCCGAGGGCGGCGCCGCGCCGGCCGGCAAGCGGGCGATGATCCATCCCTCCCGGCTGCCCGAGATCGCGCCGGTCGAGGTGACCGGCACCGATCCCGACGGCGATCCCATCGCGCGCCCCCTGCAATGGCAGGGCGAGGGCCGCCCTCCGGTCATCTACATGCGCCCCGAGGCGAAGGGGCAGCCGGCGCTGACCGCGGGCGAGCGGGTGCTTGCGCGGCTGCGCCCGATCGGGCCCGGCAAGTACGAGGGGCGCACCTTCAAGCGCATCGGCGGGGCGCCGCCCGCGCGCATCCTCGGCGTCTACGAGGAAGGGCAGATCATCCCGACCGACCGGCGGCAGAAGGGCATCTGGCAGGTCGCGCCCGCCGATGCCGGGGGCGCGCGGCCGGGGCAGATCGTGCTCGCCGAGCCCCTGCCCTCGACCCGCCATTTCGGCCCCAAGCCGGCGCGCATCACCGAGGTGCTCGGCGTGATGGGCGAGCCGCGCTCGGTCTCGCTGGTCTGCATCCACGCCCATGGCATCCCCGACATCTTCCCCGCCGAGGCGGTGCAGCAGGCCGAGCGCGCGCGCGGTGTCAGCGGGCGGGGGCGGGTTGACCTGCGCGACATCCCGCTGGTGACGATCGACGGCGAGGATGCGCGCGACTTCGACGACGCCGTCTTCGCCGAGCCCGAGGGCGAGGGCTGGCGCGTGATCGTCGCCATCGCCGATGTCGCGCATTACGTGACGCCCGGCTCGGCGCTCGACCGCGAGGCCTGGGCGCGGGGCAACTCGGTCTATTTCCCCGACCGCGTCGTGCCGATGCTGCCCGAGGCGCTGTCGAACGGCTGGTGCAGCCTGCGCCCTGGCGAGGATCGCGGCTGCCTCTTCGTCGAGATGCGCTTCGACGGCCAGGGGCGGAAGCAGGCGCACGCCTTCGGTCGCGGCATCATGCGCTCGGCCGCGCGGCTGACCTACGAGCAGGTGCAGGCCGCCGCCGATGCCGGCAAGGACCCGGCCGCCCTGCCCGCGGGCCATGTCGCCCGGCTCTACGGCGCCTTCCGCACGCTGCTCGCCGCGCGCGAGCGGCGCGGGACGCTGGATCTCGACGTGCCCGAGCGCAAGGTCGTGCTGAACGAGCGCGGCCAGGTGGAGGCGGTGGTGCCGCGCCCGCGCCTCGATGCCCACCGGCTGATCGAGGAGTTCATGGTCGCGGCCAATGTCTGCGCGGCGGAGGAGCTGGAACGCCTCCGCCAGCCCTGCATGTACCGCGTGCATGACCGCCCCTCGGACCAGAAGATGGAGGGGCTGCGCCAGTTCCTCGCGACTTTCGGGATCTCGCTGCCGCCATCGGACCGGCTGCATCCGCGCGACTTCGCGGGCGTGCTCGCGAAGGTGCGCGGCAGCCCGCAGGAGAGGCTGGTGAACGAGGCGGTGCTGCGCGGCCAGTCCCAGGCCGCCTATGCGCCGGACAACATCGGCCATTTCGGCCTCGCGCTGCCGCGCTACGCGCATTTCACCTCGCCCATCCGCCGCTACGCGGACCTGCTGGTGCACCGCGCGCTGATCCGCGGGCTGCGCCTCGGCCAGGACGGGCTGCAGGAGACCGAGGCGGCGCGCTTCCCCGACACCGCCGAACACATCACGAGCACGGAACGCCGCGCCGCGGCGGCCGAGCGCGACGCGGTGGACCGCTACCTCGCGGCGTTCATGGCACAGCGCGTCGGAGAGTCGTTCGAGGTGCGCATTTCCGGGGTGACTCGCTTCGGCCTCTTCGTCACGCTGGAGGAGAACGGGGCGAGCGGAATCGTCCCTCTCGGATCATTGCCGGACGACCGATGGGACCTGGACGAGGCCACGCAAACGCTGGCCGGTCGCAGATCGAGGCTGACCTTCACGCTGGGCCAGGCGGTGGAGGCAAGGCTTGCCGAAGCCACGCCCCGCACCGGGGGCATGGTGTTCCACCTCATGCAGGGGCTGGCGGCGCGCGGGCGCGGCAGGGCGGCGCCCAGGGGCGGGCGGGGCGGCCGGCGCGGCTGATCCTGCTGCTGCTGCTGCTGCTGCTGCTGCCCGGCCTCGCGGCGGCGCAGGAGGCGGCGCGGACCGGCGCCTATCCGCGCGAGGAGATGCGCCTTGTGCTCGGCGCGGGGTTCGAGACCATCCTCGACCGGCACCTCGATGCGGCAACGCCGGCCGACCTCCTGCTCTGGGCGCTGCAGGGCATGGCATCGCTCGATCCCGAACTCTCGATCCAGCGCGCGGGCCGCGACGTGGTCCTGCGGCAGGGGGAACGCACCCTCCTCGCGCGCCCCTTGCCCATGCAGGAGGCCGGCGAGCGCCGCGCGGCCGCCGGCGGCGCGGCGGCGGACCGGCTGACGCTGTTCCACCAGGCGGCCTGGGGCGCCTCGGCGGCGGTCAGGCGGGCGGGGGCGCCGCGCCTCGTGCAGGCGAGTTTCGAGGCGGTGTTCAGCCACCTCGACCCGTTCAGCCGCTACGTGACGCCGGAGGAGGCGCAGACCGCGCGCGAGCGCCGGACCGGCGAGGCGGGTCTCGGCCTCCGGCTGGCCCCGGGCCGGCAGGGTGGGACGGTGGTGGTCGCGGTCTCGCCGTCCGGGCCGGCCGCCGAGGCGGGGCTGCGGGTCGGGGACCGCGTGCTGGCGATCGACGGCATCCGGCTGCGTCCGCGCGATGCCGCCTCGGCGGCGCTGCTGCTCGAAGGGCCGGAAGGCACGGAGGTGGTCCTGCTGATCGAGCGCGGCCGGCGGCGCGAGGAGGTGGCGCTGCGCCGCGTCCTGCCGCCCGGCAGCCCGGTCACGGCCGAGCGCGCGGAGGAGGTGCTGGTCATCCGCATCCCCGCCTTCTCGGCCCAGACGGAGCGCCAGGCGGCGGCGGTGCTGCTCGGGGCGCTGAGCCAATGGTCCCCGCGGGCGGTGATGCTGGACCTGCGCGGCAATCGCGGCGGGCTGCTGTCCCAGGCGGCGGCGGTGGCGGACATCTTCCTCGGCCCCGGCGAGGCCTTCCGCACCGCCGGGCGGCATCCCGAGGCGAGCCGGATCTACGTGACCGCGGGCGGCGACCTTGCCGAAGGCCGGCCTCTGGTGGTGGTGGTGGACGGGCGCACCGCCTCGGCGGCCGAGATCGTGGCGGCCACGCTCGGCGATCGCGGGCGGGCGGCGATCGCCGGCACGGCCACCACCGGCAAGGGGCTGGTGCAGCTTGTGGTTCCGCTTCCCGACGGGGGCGAGTTGCAGATGTCCTGGTCGCGGCTGGTGATGCCGGCGGGCTGGCCGCTGCAGGGCCTCGGCGTGCTACCCGGGCTGTGCATGGCGGGCGGCGCGGAGGAGACGGCGCGCGCGCTGGCGGCGCTCAGGGCCGGCGCGCGGCCGATGGGGCCGGCGCAGACCCGCCAGCGCGCGCTGCGCCATCCCGTGCCGGCGGCCGAGATCGAAGCGCTGCGGGCGCGCTGCCCGCCGGGCGAGGTGGCGGATGCCGAGCTCGCCGCGGCGCGCGCGCTGGCGCTCGACCCGCTGGCCCATGCGGCGGCGGTGGCGCGGTGAGGGCGATGCAGCCGCCTCCGCCCGGCCGGACCGCGCCGGGCTGGCGCGCGGCGCGCCGCTTTCGCTTGACGCGGGCGCCATCATGGGTAGGGTGCGCCGTCTGACGCCCGGGGCCGGCTCGCCCACGGGCCATGGAGTCATGTCATGGCCAAAGCGAATACGATTCTCATCCGCCTCGTGAGCAGCGCCGATACCGGCTATTTCTACGTCACGAAGAAGAACACCCGGACGATGACCGGGAAGATGGAGAAGCGGAAATACGACCCGGTGGCGCGCAAGCACGTCGTCTTCCGCGAAGCCAAGATCAAGTGACGCGCCGGCGGGCCAGGGCGCCCGCCGCGTGACCACCCCAGGGGGATCGAGCGGGCGCGCCGCAGGGCCGCGCCCGTTTTGCGTTGGAACCCCGCCGCGCCCGGGCGCGGGGCGCGCCGCTCAGGCCGCGCCCGCCTGCCAGTCCTCGGGCCGCGCGGCCTCGACCCGGTTCCGCCCGCCTTCCTTGGCGCGGTAGAGCGCCGCATCCGCCGCCGCGATCAGCCCGTCCGCCGCCGTCTGCCCGCCGGAGACGGCGACGCCGATGCTCATGGTGACCGGCAGCGTGACCGGCCCCACATCGAAGGGCGCATCGGCGATGGCCGCGCGCAGGCGATCGGCGACCGCCGTCGCCTCCTCCTCCGTCGCGCCGGACATGACGACCATGAACTCCTCGCCCCCGTAGCGCCCCACCACGTCCACCGCGCGCAACTGTTCGCGCAGGCGAGCGGCGACCTCCTTGAGCGCGGCATCGCCGGCCGCATGGCCGTAGCGGTCGTTGAGCGGCTTGAAGCGGTCCACATCCATCAGCAGCACGGCGGCGGCGGTGCCGCTGCGCAGCAGCGAATCGAGATGACGGCGGATGTAGGGGCGGTTGCGCAGGCCGGTCAGCGCGTCGGTGACCGCCATCTCGAGCGAGCGGTCGAGGCTTTCGCGCAGCAGGTCCTGGTAGCGCCGCCGGCGGAGCTGGTTGCGCACCCGCGCGCGCAGCTCCGGCGGATCCACCGGCCGCATCACATGGTCGGAGGCGCCGAGTTCGAAGGCCCGCAGCACGCCCGCGCGCTGGTCCTCGGCGGCGAGCAGGACGAGCGGCAGGTCGCGACTCTCGCCATGCGCCCGCAAGCGGGAGGAGAGGCGCAGCGCATCGCCCCCGGCGAGCGGCAGGCTCACCAGCACGAGGTCGTGCAGCATCGCCTGCAGGCGCTCCCAGGCGGCCGTCTCGTCCGGCGCCTGTTCGAGCAGGATGCCGTCGGCGGACAGCGCCTCGGCCACCACGGCGGCTTCGGCATCATCCCCGCCGGCGAGCAGCACGCGCGCGCCGATGAACTCCTCCTCGGGCGCGCCGGCGGATTCGAAGCCGAGTTCCTTCGCCGTCTCGGCGCGCTGGCGCCAGGCGTCGAGCACCTGCTTCACGCGCAGCAGGGCGCGCAGGCGGGCGAAGAGCAGCGTGGTGTCCACCGGCTTCGAGATGAAATCATCCGCCCCGGCTTCGAGCCCACGCACGCGCTCGGCCTGTTCGGTCAGAGCGGTCACCATGACGACCGGGATATGCGCCGTCCCCTCCTGCCCCTTGAGGCGGCGGCACACCTCGTAGCCGTCCATGCCGGGCATCATGACGTCGAGCAGCACGACGTCGGGCGACCAGGCGGTGGCGAGCGCGAGCGCCTCCGGGCCCGAGGCCGCGAGCGCGACCTCGAAGTATTCGGCGCGGAGTTTCGCCTCGAGCAGCCGGAGATTGGCGGGGATGTCGTCCACCACCAGCACGCGCGCCGTCACGCCGAACCTCCGCCCTGCCTGCCACTCAACCGTAACTGGCGCGACGCGGTTCCGCGACCTATCAGCAAACGGGCTGCAAGCCCTTGAATCGTCATCATTCTGTCACGGAGCATGGGATGTCCGGCATCGCCGCAGGAGAGCAACGGGCACAGCGCGAGGCCGGGGGCGTCGGCCTGTTCCTTCGCCGCTGGGCCGCCAACCCGCTGCAGATGGGCTCGATCGTGCCCTCCTCCCCGGCGCTCGGCCGGAAGATCGCCGCGCTGGTCGAGCGCGGGCCGGACGAGGTGGTGGTGGAGCTCGGCGCGGGCACCGGGGCGGTCAGCCGCGCGCTGCTCGAGGGCGGGGTGCCGGCGGACCGGCTCGTGGTGGTGGAGATCGTGCCCGAGATGGCCCGCCACCTCGCGCGCGAACTGCCGGGGGTGACGGTGATCGAAGGCGATGCCTTCGCGCTGGCCGAGGCGCTGCCGGCCGCGCTGCATGGCCGCGTGGGCACGGCGATCTGCGGCATCCCGCTGGTGCTGCTGCCGACGGCGCGCCAGCGCGCCTTCGTCGAGGCGGTGGAGGCGGTCGCGCCCGGGCGCGGCTTCCTGCTCTACACCTACTGCGTGACCTCGCCCCTGCCCTGCAAGGCGCTGGGCCTGACCGGGCGGCGCGAGGCCTTCACGCCGCTGAACTTCCCGCCGGCGAGCGTCTGGCGCTACCGCAGGGCGGGCTGACGGGGGGCGGCCGCGCGCGGCGGGGCCGGCGACGGAGACCCGCCTCGTGCCGCCTGCAAACCTGCCCGCCATGCCTGACCTGCTCCCCTGCCCCTGCGCCGCGACATGGCGCGGGGCCGATCCGATTTCTACCGTCCGCGCCGCAGCGGCGAAAGGCCGCGACCTCCGGCCGGATCCATTCTGCGGGCGGGAATGTTTCCGCATCGTGCCATGCGCCGGGACCGCACCCGGCAGGCGCGAGGGCTCAGGCGCTCGTCAGCGTCGCCTCGCGCCCGTCGCGGTGGCGCAGATGGGCGATCATGCGCGGATGCGGGCTCTGGCGGACCTTCACCGCCTCGGCGAGGCCGCGGGCAGTCAGCGCGGCGATCACCGACTGCGGATCCGGGTGCTCCGCCTCGAAGGAGACGAGGCGCCAGCCGGAATCGCGGATGTGCTTCGCCGCGCGCTCCCCCTCCCACTGGATCAGGGGCGGGATCAGGTTGTCCATGTCCTGGCGCTGCGGCGGGAAGGCCATGCGCCAGGAGAGGTTGCCGCGCGACATGGCGCGGATCTCCCCCGCATGCGAGGGGCCGAGGCGCGCGACCACGGCATCGAGAGCGGGGGTGGAGGCGACATAGGCGATCAGCCGCGGCTCGGCCTCGAGCATGGTGCGCATGGCCGCGTCGTCGAGGTCGAAGGGGCGCGGATGGGCGGGCTCGGGCTGGTCGGGGTCGGGCGCGATGATCTCGATGTAGCAGTTCGCCCCCATGCCGAGCAGCATGTTGTGCGTGCCGACGCCGGGATGCGCGCCGCCCCTGGAGGGCTTCACGCCGAGCAGGCTCTCGACGTAGCGCGCCCCTTCCTCGAGGGTGCGGGCGCCAATGACGATGTGGTCGATCTCGGCCATGGGTTCGTGGCGTTCCTGTTGGCCCGCGGCGGATCAGCGCGCCGCGAACTGGGTCTTGCCGAACATCACGTCGCGTTCGGCGTCGGTCATCGGGCCGCGGCGCTGGTGCTCGGCCAGCACATCGACGCCCCGCCGCACCGCCGGGCGGGCGGCGATGGCATCGTGCCAGCGCTTCACATGCGGATATTGACCGAGATCAACGCCGCGACGGTCCGGGTTGCGGATCCAGGGGAAGGTGGCGATGTCGGCGATCGAGTAGTCCGGCCCCGCGAGATAGGCGCTTTCCGCGAGGCGCTTGTCGAGCACGCGGTGCAGGCGCGCGACCTCGTTGGCGTAGCGCTCGATGGCGTAGGGGATCTTCTCCGCGGCGTAGTTCGCGAAGTGGTTGTACTGGCCGAACATCGGCCCGACGCCGCCCATCTGGAACATCAGCCATTGCAGGCAGGTGTAGCGCGTCCCCGGCTCGGCCGGCAGCAGCGGGGAGCCGGCCTTCTCCGCGAGGTAGATCAGGATCGCCCCGCTCTCGAACAGCTTGAACGGGACGCCGCCCGGCCCTTCGGGGTCCACGATGGCGGGGATGCGGTGGTTGGGCGTGATGGCGAGGAACTCGGGGCGGAACTGCTCGCCCTTGCCGATCGCGACGGGGACGACCTCGTAGGGGATGGCGCGGCCCTGCTCGGCCAGTTCCTCGAACATGATGTGGATCTTGTGACCGTTCGGCGTCGGCCAGGTCCAGAGCTGGATCGGGGCGGGCATCGGGCTCTCCGTTCGGGCGTGCCGCAACCATGGGCACCGCGCGGGGCGCGCGCAACCCTTGCGCGTGCTGTGCGGATGGCCCGGCACCTTCTCCGCCTTGACCGCCCTGCCCTGCCCCGGCGTGCTGCGCCCGCCCCGCCTGCGGAGTCTGCCCATGGACCAGCCCCGGCCCAAGATCGCCGAGACCGTCATCCACCCGAGCGTCCGCCTGCGCGAGGCCCGCATCGGCGCGCGCTGCGAGATCCTGGAGGATTGCCGCATCGAATACGCGACGATCGGCGATGCCTCCTATCTCGGGCATGACTGCCAGGTGGCCGATGCCGAGATCGGGAAGTTCTGCGCCATCGCGGCCTGCGTGCGCATCGGCCCGCCGAACCACCCGATGGGCCGCGTCTCGCAGCACCGCTTCACCTACTGCCCGGAATACTACGACCCGGCGCAGAAGCGCGACGCCGCCTTCTTCGCCGCGCGCCGGGCGCAGCGCACGCGCATCGGCAACGACGTCTGGATCGGCCATGGCGTGACGGTGCTCGCCGGCGTGACGGTGGGCGATGGCGCCGTGCTGGCCGCGGGCGCGGTGGTGGCGAAGGATGTCGCGCCCTACACCATCGTGGGCGGGGTGCCGGCGCGCCTGATCCGCGAGCGCTTCCCGCGCGCGATCGCCGCACGGCTCGCGCGCATCGCCTGGTGGGACTGGGATTTCGCGACCATCATGCAGCGGCTCGAGGAGTTCCGCTCCGAGGATGTCGAGGCCTTCTGCGACCGCTGGGACAATGCCGCGCCCTCAGCGTGAGAGCATCGCCGCGGCGATCGCGGCCCATTCGTCATCGAGCGCGCCGGACGCGGCGGAGCGGCCGGCGCGGGCATACCAGTAGCGCGCGTTGGCGAGGTCGCCTTCCTTGCGGTGCAGATAGGCGTGGACCCAGGCGCTGTCGGCGTCGCCTCCGGCCTGCGCGGCCTCGTGCGCGCGCGTCCAGTCGCCCTTCGCATCCCACCACAGGGCGGCGAGCGGCGCGGGGAGCCCCTCGGGCGGCGCATCGCCCGCGAGGCTCGCGCGGAAGGCGGCGAGGCCGGCCGCGCGCGCCGCTTCCGCGCCGCTCATGCGGCGAGGAAGACGCCGCCCTCCTCGCTGAGCGCGGCGAGGTGGTGGTCCATGTCGCCGAACATGTTCTCGATCACCGTCAGCCGCTTGAGGTAGTGGCCGCCGGCATATTCCATCGTCATGGCGATGCCGCCATGCATCTGGATGGTCTGCTGGCCGACGAAGCGCGCGTTGCGCCCGACCTCGATCTTCACCGCCCGCATCTGGCGGCGGCGCTCGGCGGCATCGGGCTCGCTCGCCATCATCGCGGCGAGCATCGCCATGGAGCGCGCCTGCTCGAGGCAGACCATCATCTCCGCCGCGCGGTGCTGCAGCGCCTGGAAGGATCCGATCGGGCGGCCGAACTGCTTGCGCGTCTTGAGGTAGTCCACCGTGAGGTCCTTGGCCGCCTCCATGCAGCCCACCGCCTCGGCCGCCAGCGCCGCGATGGTCTCGTCCACGACGCGCTCGGCCAGCGCGAGGCCGCCCTTGAGTTCGGCCTCGGGGCCCACCTTCACGTTGTCGAAGGTGATATCCGCCGCGCGCTGGCCGTCCGAGGTGCGGAAGCCCCGCCGCGACACGCCCTGCGCGGTCGCGGGCACGAGGAAGACGCCGATCCCCTCGCGGTCGCGCCGCTGGCCGGAGATGCGCGCGGTCACGACCAGGTCATCGGCGGTGTCGCCATGCAGGACGACGCCCTTGCGGCCGTCGAGTATCCAGCCCGCGCCGTCCTTCTTCGCGGTGGTCGCGACATCGTGCAGGTCGAAGCGCGACTGCGGCTCGGTGTGGGCGAAGGCGAGCAGCCTTTTCCCGGCCGCGATCTCCGGCACCATGGCGGCGCGCTGCTCCGCGCTCGCGCCATGGCGGAGGAAACCGCCGCCCATCACCACGGTCGAGACGAAGGGCTCGAGCGCGAGGGCGCGGCCGAACTGCTCCATCACGATCATGGTCTCGACGGCGCCGTAGCCGAGGCCGCCATCGGCTTCCGCGAAAGGCATGCCGAGCAGGCCGAGCTCCGCATAGGCCGCCCACAGGTCGCGCGACCAGCCGGTCTCGGACTTCATGTAGCCCTTGCGCTGCTCGAAGCCGTACTTGTCCTTCAGCAGCTTCTGGAGGCTGTCCTGCAGGAGCCGCTGGTCTTCGGAGAGGTCGAAATCCATGGTGCGTCAGAGTCCCAGGAAGGCCTTGGCCATGATGTTCTTCTGGATCTCGGTCGATCCGCCGTAGATGCTCTGCTTGCGCCAGTTGAAGTAGGTCGCCTGCGCGAGCGTCTGCCAGTCCTCGGCCACGTCGGGCTCGTTGCGGCCATCGGCCTCCGGATCGTGCGGCGCGACGAGGCCGTAGGGGCCGGCCGCCATCACGTAGAGCTCGCTGATCGCCTGCTGCAGCTCCGTCCCGCGGATCTTCAGCACCGAGGAAGCCGGGTTCGGCTTGCGCTGGCTGAGCTGGCGGTTCTCGTCGGCGAGCACGCGCAGCGTCGTCATCTCCAGCGCCTTGAGCTGCACCTCGACATCCGTCAGGCGCGAGCGGAAGCGCGGATCCTCGATGATCGGCCGCCCGCCCCCCGGGGCTTCCTTCGCGATCAGCTTCAGCCGGCGGATGCGCTCCTTGGAAGCGCCCACGCGCGCCTGGCCGGTCCGCTCGTTCGACAGCAGGAACTTCGCGCAGTCCCAGCCGCGGTTCTCGGTGCCGACGAGGTTCGCCACCGGCACCTTCACGTCGTCGAAGAAGACCTCGTTCACCTCATGCGCGCCGTCGATGGTGATGATCGGCCGCACGGTGATGCCAGGCGTCTTCATGTCCACGACCAGGAAGGAGATCCCCTCCTGCTGCTTGGCCGCGTTGGGGTCGGTGCGGACCAGCAGGAAGATCCAGTCCGCGTGCTGCGCGAGCGTCGTCCAGGTCTTCTGGCCGTTGACGATGTAGTGGTCGCCCTCGCGCACCGCCCGCGTCTTGAGGCTGGCGAGGTCCGAGCCCGCGCCGGGCTCGGAGAATCCCTGGCAGAACCAGAGATCGAGGCTCGCGAGCTTGGGCAGGAAGAACTTCTTCTGCTCCTCCGTCCCGAAGGCGATCAGCACCGGCCCGAGCATGTTGCAGTTGAAGCCGAGCGGCGAAGGCGCCGGCGTGGACTGGATCTCCTCGCTCAGGATGAAGCGCTTGATCGCGGACCAGGGCTGGCCGCCCCATTCCACCGGCCAGTGCGGCACCGCCCAGCCCTTGGCGTAGAGCCGCTTCTGCCAGTCCACCTGCATCGCCTTGGTCGGCGTGCGGCCCGAGGCCATGCGCTCGCGCGTCTCGGCTGGCAGGTTGGCGTCGATCCATTCGCGCACTTCCTGGCGGAAGGCGCGTTCCTCTTCGGTGAAGCGGAGTTCCATCCTCTTTGCTCCCGTTCGAATCCGGTCAGCGGCCCATGCCGGCGAAGGTTCCGCCCTCGGCCGCGAGTTTCTCGATCAGTGCCGCGGGCTTCAGGTTGGCGTCGTTGGTCGCCTCGGCGTAGCGCCGGAGCTTGTCGCGCACCGTCTTCAGCCCCTGCGTGTCCGCCCAGAACATCGGCCCGCCGCGGAAGGCCGGCCAGCCGAAGCCGTTGACGAAGATCACGTCGATGTCGATCGGCCGGTAGGCGATGCCTTCCTCGAGGATGCGCGCGCCTTCGTTCACCATCGGCAGCAGCAGGCGGTCGAGGATCTCCTCGTCGGAGATCTTGCGCCGCCGCACCTGCATCTTCTCCGCCACCTCGAGGATGATCCTCTCGACCTCGGGGTCGGGGATGCGGTTGCGCTTCTCGTCGTACATGTACCAGCCCTTGCCGGTCTTCTGCCCGAAGCGGCCCTGCGCGACGATGGCATCCGCGATCGGCGCCACCGTCCCGCGCGCCTTGCGCACGGCCGCGCCGATGTCGAGGCCGGCGAGGTCGCCGGTGGCGAGCGGCCCCATCGCCATGCCGTAGCCTTCCATCACGCGGTCGATGTCCTGCGGCAGGCAGCCTTCCAGCAGCAGCTTCTCGACCTGCGGCGTGCGCTTGCCGGTCATGCGGTTGCCGACGAAGCCGTCGCAGTTGCCCACCAGCACCGGCAGCTTGCCGATGCGCTTGCCGAACTCCGTCGCGGTCGCGATCGCCGTCCAGGAGGATTTCGCCCCGCGCACGTTCTCGAGCAGACGCATCACATTCGCCGGGGAGAAGAAATGCATCCCCAGCACCAGCTCGGGGCGCGTGGTCGCCGAGGCGATCTCGTCGATGGACAGGGTCGAGGTGTTGGACGCCAGCACCACCCCCGGCCGCGCCGCCTTGTCCAGACGCGCGAAGACCTCCTTCTTCACCTCCATGTTCTCGAACACCGCCTCGATCACCAGGTCGGCCTTCGCGACGGTGCCTTCGAAATCCGTGCTGCCGGTCAGCAGGGCCTTGCGCTTCTCGTATTCAGCCTGGGAAAGCCGCCCGGAGGCGACCGTCCGCTCCCAGTTCGCATGGCAGCGCGCGAGGCCCTTGGCCAGCGCCTCATCGCTCGTCTCCACGATCGTCACCGGCACGCCGAAATTGGCCGCGCTCATGGCGATGCCGCCGCCCATGGTGCCGCCGCCGATCACCACCAGCCGCTCCACCGGCAGCGGCTTGGCATCCGCCGGCATGCCGGGGATGCGCAGCACCTCGCGCTCGCCGAAGAAGATGTGGCGCAGCGCCTTGGACTGCTCGCCGGAGACCAGCGTCTGGAACAGTTCCCGCTCCTTCGCGAGCCCCTCCTCGAAGGGCATGGTGAAGGAGGCCCGCACCGCCTCCGCGCAGCCCTTGGGGCTTTCCTGCCCGCGCGTGCGCTTGAGCAGCCCCGCCACCACCGCGTCATAGGCCGCCGGATCCTGGCCGCTGATCCTGTCGGTGCGGTCGCGCGCCAGCGTGAAGGTCCTGCCGATGTTCGCGCGCGCCCAGGCCACCGCGCCGGCCTCGAGGTCGCCCTCGATGATGGCATCCACGAAGCCGAGCTTCACCGCCTGCTCGGCCGGCACCGGGTCGCCCGAGACGATGATCTTCGCCGCGGCCTCCGGCCCGATCAGCCGCGGCAGGCGCTGGGTTCCGCCCGCGCCGGGCACGAAGCCGCGCTTGACCTCCGGCAGGCCGACCTGCGCGCCCGGCGAGGCGAGCCGCGCATGGCAGGCCAGCGCGAGTTCGAGCCCGCCGCCGAGCGCGGAGCCATGGATCGCCGCGACGACGATGCCGGGAAAGGTCTCGATGGCGTCGAAAACCTCGGTCAGCGAGGGCGGCTGGCGCGGCTTGCCGAACTCGGTCATCTCGGCGCCGGCGCTGAACATGCGCCCGCTGCCGATCAGCACCACCGCCTTCGCCCCGGCGGCCTTCGCCGCGTTGAGGCCGGCGAGCAGCCCCGCGCGCACCTCGGTGCGAAGCGTGTTGACGGGCGGATTCGCGAGGCGGAGCACATGCACCTCGCCCTTCGCGTCATGCTGAACGAACGCGGGGTCTGCCACTGGCGTCTTCTCCCTGATCCGCGGCCTTTCGACCGCTCGGTCGGGGCGGAGTGTCGTGCAGGATGCGCCCGGCGGCAAGCGCCCGCCCCGGGAACCCCGGTTGCCGCGGCGCGCCTCCTGCTGCTTTCATCGCGGCGAGACAGCGGGAGAGGAAGCGCCATGTCCCTGTTCGACCTGACCGGCAAGGTCGCCGTCGTGACCGGCGGGAGCCGCGGCATCGGCCGCGCCATCTGCGAACGCATGGCGGAACACGGGGCGAAGGTCGTCGTCTCCTCCCGCAAGATCGAGGCCTGCCAGGAGGTGGTGGAGGCGATCAAGGCCAAGGGCGGCACAGCCATGGCGGTGGCCTGCAATATCGGCCGCAAGAACGAATGCCAGGCGCTGATCGACCAGACCATCGCCGCCTGGGGCCAGGTGGACGTCATGGTCTGCAACGCCGCGATCAATCCGCATTTCGGCCCGGCGATGACGATGCCGGACGAGATCTTCGACAAGATCATGGCGACCAACATCAAGTCGAACCTCTGGCTCGCGCACATGACCGCGCCGGGCATGGCCGAGCGCGGCGGCGGCTCGATCATCGTCGTCTCCTCCATCGGCGGCTTCCGCGGCTCGCCGGTGCTCGGCGCCTATGCCATCTCCAAGGCAGCCGACATGCAGCTCGTGCGCAACCTCGCGGTCGAATGGGGACCGAAGAACGTGCGCGCCAACGCCATCGCGCCCGGCCTCATCCGCACCGACTTCGCCCGCGCGCTGTGGGAGGATCCGGGCATCTACAAGAAGCGCACGAAGGACACGCCGCTCAAGCGCATCGGCGAGCCGGACGAGATCGCGGGCGCGGCGGTGTTCCTCGCTTCCGCCGCCGGCTCCTTCATGACCGGGCAGACCATCGTGATTGACGGCGGCGTGCTCGCCGGCCCGCCCTCGCGCTCCGACGACGAGTGATCAGCGCAGGCCCGGCGGCGGGCCGAAGGGATCCCACCGCTCGGCAGGCGCGCTGCGCTGGATCGGCGGCTTCACGCTGATGCCCGGCGTGCCGAGCGGCGGCGACCGCTGCGCGGGCGGCGAAGATCGCGGGGACTGCGAGGACTGGGACGGGCGGGAGGCCGCAGGCGGCTCAGGCTCCGCCGTGACCGGCGGCGCGGGCGGCGGCGGCGGGAGGGCCGCGACAGGCGGCGGCGCGGGCCGCGCGGGCGGGGCGGCCTGGGGCGGGCGCGCGGCGGGCGCGGGCTCGGGCTGGCGCGCTGGCGGCGCGGCCGCCTGGGCCGGCGGGGCCATGGCGCGGCCGGCGGCGATCACCTCCTCGCGCATCCGGTCGCGCGCGGGCAGGCCGCGGTCGCGTGAATCGGCGGCATGCCGCGCGGCGATGTCGAGGAAGGGGCGCAGGTCGGGCACGCCGCGCGCCTCCGTCTCGCGCGCGACGACGCCCGCCTCGGTCGTGAGCGTTGCGCGGTCGGCGCTGCGGCCGAGATCGGCGACGATCCGCCCGTAGCCATCGAGCGCGAGCTCCCGCTCCACGCGCAGCCCCTCGGCCGCGCGCGCCCAGTTCGCGCGCATCTCGGGGCTGGCCTGCACCACATCCGCGCCGTCGAGCAGCGCCTGGAAACCGTCGAGCCGCCGCTGCGAGAGCACCGCCGAGCGGGCGAGCACCGCCGCGCCCTCGAGCTGCGCGCGAAGCCCGGCGCGCTCCTGCTCGAGCCGCTGGCGCTCGGCCGCCATGAGCTGCGCCTCGAGCCGATCGAGGCCCTGGCGCAGACGCGCATCCGCGCCTTCGCGCAGCGCGGCGATCTGGCGGCGGGCGTTCTCCGCCTCCGTGCCGCTGGCGCGGCTCTCGGCCTCGAAGGCGCGGTTCAGCGCCTCCGCCCGGCGCAGCGAGGTGGTGACATGCGCCGCCAGCACGACGCGGAAGCCGACCGTGGGCAGGCGGGTCGGCTGGCCGTCCGTCGGGTCGTAGGGCGGGATCTCGATGCGCAGCGAGGAGCGCAGCGCGGCCTCCGGCGTGCGGAAATCCCCGCCCTTGACGACCACGCCGCCGGCCTGGCCGTGCCGCCGTCCGACGCGCACGGCGCGGAAGGGCTCGAGCACCATCTCCCCGACATTGCCGAGCACGTCGTGCAGGCCGAGCGGGTTGGGTTCGAGCATCCCGACCGGCTGCGCGCGGCCCGCCGCCGATCGAGGCCCCTGGAACCAGGCATGGCGCGCCGTGCCTTCGGGCATCGGGAAGGTGCGGCCGAGGAAGTCCAGTTCGCTGACCGCGGCACCGCCACGCGCGGCGTATTCCCATTCCTCCTCCGTCGGCAGGCGGATGAAGGCGGGCACGCCGTCGGCCTGCGGAACCCGCGCCCGCGCATTGCGCAGCAGCCAGGTGGTGTAGCGCTGCCCGAAGGCGACGGCATCGAACCAGGAGAGCGACGCGGCAGGCAGGCGGCCTTCCGCCGAGGGCGCCGGGCAACGCTCCTCCATCACCGCCGCATATTGGTCCCGCGTGACCTCGTATTTGCCGATCCAGAAGAGCGCGACGTCGCGGCCCTCCCGCGCGAAGGGGCCGGCCACGGCCTCGCGCCGCGCAAACTCCGCGGCGCCCCCGGCGGGGTCGGTGGTGCCGATCGTCACGGGGCGATCATCAAGCGCGCCCGGCCCCGCCGGCGTCTCGACCGGGCGGAAAGCCATTGCGCCGCCGCAGGGCATCGGCAGCAGGAGATCGCCCTCGGCGGGACGCGGATTGATGAAATCCTGCGGCCAGGGCGCCTCGGCCGCGGCCGGCGCGGCGAGAAGGAGCAGGGCGGCGAAGGCGGCGCGCATGGCTCAGCCCTCCGAAAGGCCTTCGGCGGGCGGCACCGCGCCGGCGCGCAGCCCCGCCAGCACGGCGGCGAGCAGCGCGCCGAGCAGCGTCACGCCGGCCGCGCCCGCCGCCATGGCATGGGTCAGCAGGCAGACCGGACGATCGCCGGTGACGCTGCCGGCGAAAGCCCGGTTCAGCACCCCCGCGACACCCGCCGCGATGGCGACCGCGAGCGCCGCGCCGGCGAGCGCGACGGCGCCCGCCTGGATCAGCGGCAGGGCGAGCAGCGCGCGGCGCCGCAGCCCGAGCAGCGCGAGCAGCGCCAGGTCGCGACGCTTGCGCTCCACCTGCGCCCAGAGGCCGACGCCGAGGCTGACGAGGTAGCCGAGCCCCCCTGCCCCGGCGATGGTCAGGAACAGCAGCGCGAGGTTGCGGTCGAGGCGCAGCAGGCCCGCCACCGCCTCCGCGCGCGAGGCGACCTCGATGCCCGCCACGCGGAACTCGCGGTCGAGCGCGGGGACGTCCTCCAGCCGGGCGGCGTGCAGGCGGAAGCCGGCGAAGGGGCGACGGCGCGCCTCCTCCTCGCCGCCCGGCCGGGCATCCGGCGCGGCGGTCCCGTCGAGGAAATCCTCGGTCAGCAGCAGCACGGGAAGGGTGGCGAAGGCGGCGTCCCGCAGGGCGGCGGAGGACGGCGCCTCGGCCACGACGCGCATGGGAAGGCTCAGCACCTCGCGCCGCCCCTCGCGGCTGCGCGCCACCGAGGCGACGACGCCGCCGCCCACCGCTACGCCCAGCCGCTGCAGCGCGGTTGCGGAGAGCACCATCTCGTCGGCCGCCATCGCGCCGCGGCCGGGCAGAAGCGGATCGCCCGGCGCCGTCGGCAGCAGCTCGACGCGCAGGCCGCTGCCGGGGCGGTCCGGGTGCTCGAGCAGGATCGTCGCCGACAGCGCGCGGGTGCGCGGGACGATGAAGGCGATGCGCGGATCGGCCGCAAGGCGCTCGAACAGCGCCGGTTCGAGCGTGCGGTTGACGACCGAGACGATCTCCCGCGCGCGCGGATCCTCGAGCAGTTCGGCCCGCAGCCCCGCGACCACGCCCTGGCGCAGGCCGAACAGCACGATCAGCGGCGCGAGCACCGCCGCGCAGCCGAGGGCCGAGCAGAGGAACAGCACCCGCTCGTGCCACAGGTCGGCAAGGGCGAGGCGCAGCATCGTCAGGCCGCCTCGGCGAGCGGCGGCCGGTCGAAGACCGAGCGCGCCACGCCAGAGGCATCCGGCGCATGGGTGGCGCAGGCCAGCACCGGATAGCCGGCGCGCGCCGCGCGGTCGGGATCATGCGTCGCGACGAGCAGGGCGGCGCCCGATGCGGCGCATTCGCGGCGCAGCAGCGCGAGCACGGCGTCGGCGAGTTCCGGATGAACGGAGGCCGTGGGCTCGTCCGCCAGCACGAGGGCCGGGCGATGGGCGAGCGCGCGCGCGATCGCCACGCGCTGGCGCTGGCCGACGGAGAGTTCCGCCGGACGCCTGCCGAGCTGCGCCGCGATGCCGAGCTCCTCGGCCAGCATGCGCAGGCGCGCGGCATCCCGCCGGCCGGCGATGCGCTGGGTCAGCGCGATGTTCGCCTCCGCCGTCAGGTAGGACAGCAGGCCGCCCGTCTGCGGCACGACGCCGATGCGGCGCGCGCGCAGCGCGGCCAGCGCGTCGCGCCGAGCCCCACGCCAGAGACGCATGATGTCCGTGCCCGCGAAGACGAAGCCGCCCGCATCGGGGGGCGCGGCAAGGGCGAGCATCATCAGCAGCGTGGACTTCCCGCTGCCCGATGGGCCGGCAAGGGCCAGCGCCTCGCCCTCCGCGAGCTCGAAGCGGGGCACCTCGAGCGCGAAGGGCGCGGCGTCCCCGCGATAGGCCTTGCGGACATCGCGCAGGGAGAGCAGCGCCGTCACGGCAGCGCGTCGAGCGGAACGGGGAAGAAGGCCTCGCCCCCGGGGCGGCCGTCCAGCGTCACCCACAGGTCCGGGCGCGCGGCGAATTCCTGGTAGAGGCGCAGCTTGGCCTCGATGCCGTTGATCAGCTCGCGCTGCGCGGCCGCGCCCATGGCGAGCCATTCCTGCTCGGTGAGTTCCATCACCTGGCTCTGGTAGGGCAGGCCGTCGAGATACTCGCCCAGCGCCTGGCCGATGCGGGCGAGATTGCCGAGGCGCGCCGGGTCGCGCGCCGTCGCCGCGAAGGCCGCGCGCAACTGGCCGAAGAAGGTGCGCGGGTCCGAGCGGCCGGCGAGCCCGGCATCGAGGATGCGCGTCAGCGCCTGCGACAGGTCCGACAACTGGTTGCGCGTCAGCAGCACGCGCACGTCCAGCGCGGCGATGGTGGGGTCGCGCAGGTCGCGGTCGGTGGTGAAGGAGCGCACGACATCGGGCGCGGTGGTGCCGCCCTCGCGCCCGAGATAGGCGAGGCGCATCGCGGTGCCGACGATCTCGACCTGCTGGGCGATGCGCTCGGCCTCGGGCGTGCGTGCCGGGGCGACGCCACCCACGGGGCGGCCCACCGTGTCCGCCACCTGGCGGAACAGCGCGTCCGTCAGCCCGTTCACGACGCGGTCGAAGGCGGCCGGGCTGCCCCCTTCCACCGGGAAGTAGAGCGAGCCCGCCGCCCCGTAGCGGGTCAGTTCCGTGTACTGCGCCCGCGCCGAGGCGTGGTTTGCGCGCCCCTCTGGCGTGAGGAGATGGATCGCGAAGAGCGCGATGCCGCGCGCCTCCGCCAGCGCCCTGATCTCCGGGATGCCGAGGCGCGTCTGCGACTTCGGATCCGTGGCGTCGAGCGCCCCGGCGTCCGTGATCAGCACCACGTAGCGGCCGCCGAAGGCCGACCAGTCCACCTGGTCTATCGCCAGGCGCAGGCCCGCGATGGCGTCCTCGTCGAACTGCTCGGTCGAGACGCTGGCGGCGCGCACGGAATCGAGCGCCGGCAGGATGGCGCCCGGCGGGCGCGAGAGGTCGGGTGTCGCGATCACCCGCGCCACGTATTCGAGCTGCGGGCGGGCGGAGATGTCGGCGCGGTAGGCGACCATGCCGAAGCGGAAATTGTCGCGCACCGCCGTATCGCCGATGCGCGCGACGATGCGGCGGATCGCCTCGCGCGTGCGCTCGATATAGGGCTGCATCGAGATGGTGCTGTCTATGACGAACACGACGGCGCCGCGGAAATCACGCAGTCGCGCCGGGTCGGCCTGCTGCGGGGCCTGGCGCAGCTCGGCGGGGGCGGAGATGACTTCGAGCAGCCGCATCTGCGTGCCGTCGCGGCGCTGCACGATCTCGGCCTCGAGGATCGGCAGCAGGTAGAAGTTGCGCTGGATGTCGATGAAGGTCTCGGGCTCGAGCGCGAGCACCGGGCTGCCCGGCTGGCCCGCCGCGGCGCGCAGCGCCACCGCGTCCTGCGTCATGGAGGGCGAGGCGAGAAGGCCGCGCAGCGTCTGCGCGTCGCGCAGGAACATCGCACGCTCGCGGCCGGCGGGGTTGGTGAAGGCGCCGACCATGGCGTGGCGCCAGTCGATCGCGCGCTCCTCGCGCACCCAGCCCTCGACGCGGCCATCGGCCTCGCGCCCGACCTCGATCCAGCCGTCGCGCCGGGCATAGACATGCATCACCGAGAAGCCGGCGGCGGGGCGGGCCTGCGGCGCCTCGGGCTGGGCGTGCAGCGTCGCGCCGGGGCGGAGGATGACGCGCTGGAACAGCGTCGTCTTGCCGGGAATGAGCAGCGGCTGGCGCGGCGCGCGCTGCGCCAGCGCGGCGGCGGGCAGCAGGGAGGCTGTGGCGAGCAGCATCAGGCGGCGCGGCGTCATGGCCAGAAATCCCCGATCGTCAGCGGCGCATTCAGATCGCCCTCGCGCGCGCGGTCGTCGAGCCAACGACGCAGGCGCGCGCGCGGTTCCGCCGCCGCCGCATCGCCGGCCGCCACGGCATCGCGATAATGGCGCGCGGCCTGGCGCGGGTCCGGGTCGCGGAAGGGCCGCCCCGGGACGAAGCCGACAGGGTCGTAGAGGCCCGCGAGCCGCGTCAGCGCCGGCGCATGGCCCGCCCGGGCCGCCGCCTCCCACAGCAGCAGCGCGTCGTCGTAGCGCCCGGCCTCGTGGCGGCGCGCCGCCTCGGCGGCGATGGCGGCGGGCGATGCGGCGCGCTCGATCACCTCCGGCACGCTCAGCCCGTCGAGCGTGGCCGGGCCCTGGGCTTCCTGCTGCGGGCGGACGGGCGGGAGCGCCGGCTCCGGCGGCCGTCCCGGCGCGAGCGCCTCGGCGATCCGCGGCGCCTCGGCGCCGGTCTGCCACCACCACACGCCGCCGGCGCCGAGGGCGAGAAGGAGGAGGAGCAACACCCAGGAGAGTGCCGAACCACGGCGCGCGGCGACGACAGGCGCCGGCGCGGCGGGCGGCGGCGGCGCTTCCGGCGGCGGTGCGGGCCGCGGGGCGACGGCGATGGTCGCGTCGGGATCCTCGATCGGCAGCGCCGGGCGCGGCGGCGGCGCGCGCGACGGCTCGGCGATGCTGTGCCCGCTGCCGCCATGCAGTGGCGGCACGTCGGGCCAGAACAGCGGTGCCTGCACCCCGGCCCCCGGCACGGCGAAGAGCACCGGTCCGGCCTCCAGCCAATCCACCACCTGTGGGCCGAGATAGAACCGCACCCCCTGCGGAGACGGTTCCACGCGATCGGGGCTGAGCAGCGCATCACCCACCTGCCAGCCATCGGGCCCGAGCGTGCCCTTCGCCCAGCCTTCGCGCAGGATGCGGAAGCGCGGATCGGCCGGCGGCGTCATCACGCCCTGAAGCAGCACGATCGCGTGCCCGCCCTCGGGATGGGCGGGGTCGGCGGCGGCGCGCAGCGCGATCATGCCGCCTGGCCGAGCGCGCCCAGGATCTTCCCGAGCCGCGCATTCTGCACGACGTCCACCTCCCCGCCGCCGGGCGCGGTGACATTCTCCTCCGCGAGGCGCGCGAAGGCGCTGATCCAGTCCACGTGGAACTGCTTGTCGTAGGGCTCGGGCTGCGGCCCGAGATGCGGCATGCCGTTGACCGGCGGGCGCGGCGCGAAGACGGGGCGGTCCGTGCGGCCGGCGCGCGGGCGCTGATCGGGCGGCATGTCCGCGTAGCCGAGGGTGTGGACGTAGCGGTTCACGATGCCCTCGGCGACCATCACGGGCTTCGCGGCGCTCTCGCTCAGCTTCTGGCGGTAGGAGGCGGCCTCGCGCAGGCGCTGCGCGATGCGCGCGGAAAGCCCCGTGCGCCGCGCCCCGGCGCCGAGCTGCGCGACGAGCGCCGAGGCGACCTCGCGCGGCAGCTTGAGCTGCTCGGCCATCTCCGGCTCGCCCGCCGCGCGGTGCATCTTGTCGAGCCACTCGGCCACGGCGAGGTCCGCATAGCGCTCGAAGGCGTCGCGCGCGCGGTGCGCGGTGCCGCCGGCCGGCGCGACGAGATCGCCCAGTTCGGCGAGATAATCCTCCTCGCCCAGCCGCGCGCCGACCGGAGTCTCCTCGGCGGGCTCGGTCTGCATGCGCCACCAGGCCGAGGTCAGTTCCTCCGGCGTGACCTGCAGGCTCCGGATCAGCCGGCCGAAGCCCTGGGCGGCGGCACAGGCGACGAGCGCGCGGCCGATCACGCGCGCTTCCTCCCGCCGTTTGGCCAGTTCCGCGGCGAGGTCGCCCGAATGCCAGTAGGGCGAGAGCCGGCCGGCCATGTCGGCGCGCAGCGCCTCCAGCCGCGCGGCGATCTGCGCGCGCTTGAGGGACGGGTCGCAGACCGGGCGGAGGCTCTCGGCGAGGTAGGAGATGCCGCCGTCATTCAGCGTCATCGCCGCGTCCCAGGCGCGGGCGGGGTCGGCGAAATGGCGGCGGCAATCCTCGTTGGCGAGGAACTCCTCGCGCAGCCGGGCGATGCGCGCCGCCTCGGAGGCGCGCGGCGCGGCCTCCCGCCCCTGCTCGTCGTAGTCGAGGATGTGCTTGGCCGCGACATTGGGGTTGCGCAGCCAGTAGGTGTTGGCGAAGGGCTGGCCGTTCGCCCAGTTGCGCGGCCAGTCGTGCTCCTTGCCGAAGAAGTCGAGCAGCGAGGCGTTCAGGCGGATGGTCCAGCGGCTGCCGGTGCCTTCGGTCGCGCCCTTCTTCTCCTCGAACTCGGTGTCGAACTTGGTCAGCACCAGGAACAGCGCGTTGCGGTGCCGCGCGCGTTCCTCCGGCGTCGCGCCGAGGGTTCCGTCCACCCAGTCCTTGATCATGCGCGGGAGCGTGCGGACCTCCTGGTTGGATGGCCCGATGCAGAGGAGCATGGAGGTGATCTCCTGCTCCGCGCAGTAGCGCTGGTAGAGGTAGGCGACCTTCCCGCGCAGGAAGAGGCCGGGCAGCTTGCCCTTCTCGGCCAGGAAGCGCCCCGGCTGCGTCAGCTTCTCGCGCGAGCGCGCGCCGGGGAAGTCGAGCAGGTCGGTGACGTCGAAGAAATCCCAGGGCTTGTCGCGCAGCGCGATGGTGAGCTCGGCGACCAGCGCCGCGAGCGCGGCGCGCGGCAGCGTCGCCTGACGGCCCGAGCGGGTCCGCACCGCGAGCGTCCCGTCCGCCGGATCGCCGAGCATGCCGAGCGTGCGGACGTCGATGATGGAGGTCTCGCGCGGGGCGAGGGCTGCGAGCGGCGCGAAGGCCTCGTCGGGGAAGTCGAGCGCGGCGAGCGCGACCAGCAGCTCCCGCGCCGCGGCGGTGAAGGCCTCGTGCCCGTTCCACAGGATCGAAAAGAAGGCCGCGCGCTCGGCCACCGGCAGGCGCGGCGCGATCTGCGCGGCCTGGGACCAGAAGGCGGAACCGAGGCCGGGCACGATGGGATGGCCGCGAAAGAGGGATTCGAAATACTCGCGCAGATCGTCAACATCGTCCTCGGTCAGGCGGTCGAGCGGCTCGCCCCCGGCGCGCGCGGCGAATTTCGCGCAATGCGACTGCACGAGTTCCGGCGAGGGGATGTCCACCTCCGCCGGGTCGAAATCCTCGAGGAAGGTGTTGCCGAGGATCTTGATCACATCAGTCTGCGACAGCAGCCGCAGCGCCACCGGATGGCCCGGCAGTGCCGCAGGCGGGCGCAGCGTGAAGCGCGTGACGAGCCCCGTCGCCTCCTGCCCGCCCTCGGGGTTGATGTCGCGCACGAAGTCGAGTGCGACGCCGTCGAACATCGCGGTGACGGGTTCCTGCCCGCGCCGGGCGAGCGCGGAGATCAGGTAGGACTTGCCGGATTGCGAGGGCCCGAAGACCGCGACGCACATCGGCCGCTCGGCAGCCGCTTCGAGTTTCCGCGCACGGCGCGCGAATTTACGGAAGTCGCGCGCGATGGCCTGCGCCTCCTCCCGCACGGTCGCGCGGTTGTCGGCGAGCCAGGCGGTCGCCTCCATCGCCGCCTCGGCGGTGCCGCGGGCGGCGGCGGCAAGGGCGGCATCGGTGCTGGCGTCGAGCCTCATGCCATCCCCACAACGCCGGTGTCGCGCCAATAGCCGGCCTCGCTCTTCATGGTCTGCAACCGGATCTCGACATCGGTGCGGCGCAGCGCGGTGCCTTCCGCATCCTCGATCTCCTCGACGCGGAAATCCTCGCGCTTCTCCTCCTGGCCCGGGGCGTCTGGGTCCATGTCGGCGCGGCGGATCTTGACCTTCAACGGGAGCGCCATGCGCGGAACGCTTTCAGGGTTGGCGAATTCCAGGGCGTAGAGCGGTGTCGCCGGCCAGCGCTCGATCGGCAATTGCCGGAAGCCGAGGAAGGTCGGCGCGGCGAAGGTCATGGTGAAGGCGACCTCCTCGCCGGGCCGGAGCGACTTCTCCAGATCCACCTCCGACAGCAGCACGCCCTGCTCGCGGATCTGGCCCGAGATCTCCATCCGCCCGATGTAGCGCGCGGTGGATTTCATCTGCAGCTGGCTCGTGCGCATCAGGAAGGCTTCGAGCCGCCCTTCCGCGAGCGCGCAGAGCATCGCGCCCACCGCCGCGCTGGTCTTGGGGTCCTCGATGCGCGCATTGGCGTCGCGGAACGGATACCAGCCGCCTACCTGGTAGCGGTGCATGCCGATGATGCGGTGCGGCGGCACCGGGGATTTCGCCAGCACGATGTCCGTCACCGCGCGCAGCCGCGACGGCCGGCCCGAGAGCAGCAGCACGTCGCAGTCGTAATGCCAGACCACCTCGCAAAGGTCGGCCAGCACCGGCGCGAGGGTCGCCTGGATCACCGCCTCGACGCGCCGCGCATCGGCCGCCACCTCGACATCGCCGACGGCGAAGCCCTGCGCGCCGGCCTGCCGCGCCGCGGTCTCGAAGAAGGCGATGGCGCGCGGGCTGGCCGGCTGCGGCTCGGCCGCCAGCACCTCGGCGATGCGGGCGCGGAACACCTCGCCCATCTGCCGGCCCTCGATCCGTTCATAGGCGTGCAGCACGGCGAGGCCGACCGGTTCCAGCACCTGCGCGACGAACTGCCGGCGCAGATGGCGTTCCACCTCCGACTGCCCGCCGCGATCCCCGCCCAGCGTCTGGCGCAGGAAGGCCTGCGGATCGGACATCCCGGCGGCGCGCAGCGCATCGGCCACCTGCGGCAGCACGAGATGCGTGATCAGCCCTTCCAGCACTTCGTCGCCGGCGATCTTGAAGCCTTCGCGGAACTCCTGGCGCGGCACGATGGTGTCGCGGTTCTCCACGCTCCAGGTCACCACCATCAGGTCGGTGGTGCCGCCGCCGATGTCGATCGAGGCGACGCGCAGGCAGGGCTCGCGCCCGCGTTCGGGCCGCACGCGCCCGGCGAGCTCGAAGAACCCGGCCGCATCGCCCTGCAGGCGCTGGGTGATCTCGGTGTAGAGCCAGACCACCTGGGTCGCCGTCGCCTCGTCGAGGTTGAGCAGCACGCGCGGCTCGGGCGGCGCGGCGGGGCCGGCCTCGGTCCAGCCGAGCATGTCCCAGGCGAGCTTGATCGCACCCTCCGCCCTTTCGCGCAGGATCTTCTGCTCGGCGAGCGGCATGGCGGGCGGCAGGGTCAGGATCACCCGGCGCAGCCGCCGCGGCACGTCGGCGAAGCGGCGGGCGGCGCGCGTGGCCGGCGCGTTGATCTGGCTGACCGCCTGCATCAGCAGCTCGGCCAGCATGAAGGTGAACATGGCGGAACGCGAGAAGCGCGCGCGCACCGCCGGCTGGCCGCGCCCGCGCAGCAGGCGCAGTGCCTCCCCGGTCTCCGTCACATGCGCCATGAAGGGGCCGGAGACGGGCGGCTCCGTCGTCACGCCGTCGCTCGCCCGCCCGTTGAAGCGCCAGCCCTGCACGTTGGGCCGCCGGTCCCAGAGGTAGCGTTTGGGGCTTGATATGCCGGTCGCGCCCTCATTGCCCTGGGTCGCGGCGGCAAGGCGCATCGCCTCGGGGCCCACGCGCACCGGCGAGGGCCAGCGGAAGGCGTTCGCCCGGCCCGAGCGGCGCGAGATGGCATCCCGGCCGAAGGAGCCGACGGCGAACTCGACGCGGCTCTCGAAGGGGCGGGCGTAGGTGTTCTCGGGCCGCGAGAGGTCGCGCAGCGCCAGCACCGAGGAGTTGTTCAGCGAGGGCGCGTCCTGGCTCTCCTCGACCAGCACGCCGCAGGTGCGCGAATTGCCGATGTCGAGCACGAGATCGACATTGATCGGCGCATAGCCGCGATTGTCCGAGACGACATCCACCAGCCGCACCCGCGGCAGGATGCCGATGCCCTCCAGCAGGCCGAGGAAGGAGAGGTAGCGCGCCCAGTGCTCGCAGGCATGGGGGAAGTCCTCCGCGCGCAACGCGCGGCCGCCGCGCTGGGCCTGCCGCAGTTCGCGGAAGGCTTCCTCGAGCCACTGGCCGACCCAGGCCTCGTTCAGGAACCAGGCATTCTCGGCATGGCCGAGGACGGGGGCGAATTCCTGCTGGCGCGCGCTGTCCTCGGGCGCGGGCGCGACATAGGGGCGCTCGGGGCTGCGCGGCATCAGCGCCGTGTCGAAGGCGAGGACGAGGCGGTGCGAACGGCCCTCCATGTCGCGCTGCGGCTTCTCCGCCACATAGGCACGCGCCCAGTTGGAGGGGCCGCGGTCGAACACATCCTTGCCGTCCGCCCCCCGCGCATGGACGCGGAAATAGGGCAGAGGCACCCATTTGTTCAGGAAGGGCTCGAGCGCCTGGGCGCGGGAGATGGCGTAGGTCTCCTCGGGCGGGGGCACCTGCCGCGTGACCGGATCGGCGAGGTTGCCCTCCTCGTCGGCTTCCAGCACGCGCAGGATGACCGGGGACTTGCCCTCGTGGTCGCGCTGCTCGCGCAGCGTCTCCTCCCAGTAGGAGCGCGCGCCGCGCGGCAGCCGGTCCATGTCGAAATCGAGGTCGAGGAACTGGATGCCGGAGGACGGCACCAGGCTGATCAGGCCGGCGGTGGTCGTGCTGCTCATGGGCGTTCCGTCTCGCGCGGCGCAGTTTGCCGCAGCGCCGCGCTTCGCGCCAAACAATGCTTGCCGAGGGTTGCGCGCATCAGTTCACCGGGCAGTTGAGGCGGTAGCGCCAGCGGGTGTTCGCGAAGGGCCCGATCACCACGACCTCCACCACGTAGTCGCCCCCCTGCGGCCGCCAGTCGAAGCCGATGCGCCCGCGCCCGCTGACCATGCCCGGCGTGGCGGCGATGACGCGGCCGCGGTAGCGCACCTCGATGCGGTCCGGCACCGTCTGGGTGTCGTAGTCGAGCGTCACGGGGCCCGGGTTCGGGCCGAGGTAGTGGCGCGTGCGCGTCTCCCCCGCGCCGCCCGATTGCGTGTCCACGTTGCAGGGCTCGGTGCCGGGGGGCGGGCCGCGCGGCGGCTCGGGCTCGGGCGGCGGCGGGGGTGGCTCGGGCGGCGGGGGCGGCAGGGGTTCCTCGGGGCGCGGGGGTTCCGGCTCGGGCGGGCGGGGCGGCTCGGGCGCGCGCGGCAGCGGGCAGGCGAGGCGCCGGCGTCCGAGTTCCTCCTCCAGCCGGGCGAGTTCGGTCCGCAGGTCGCGCTCGCTCCGCTCCGTCTCGACCAGCCGGGCGAGCGCGGCGAGGTCGCCCTCCGCGGCCACGCAGGCGGCCTGCGGCGGGCTGAGGAACCGCCAGGCGAGCAGCGGCCCGGCCAGCCCCGCGAGCAGGGCCAGCAGCGCGAGGGCGGCGAGCGTGGCCGCCCAGATCCCCCAGGGCCGGCGCGGCGGCGGCTGCCAGGGCAGCCCGTCGTCGAAGCGCGCGAGCAGGCCGAGCGGGCCGGGCGCCGCGGCCCCGACATGGCCCCAGCCTGCCAGCACCGGCCTGCCATCCACCACGAAGAGCAGGTCGAAGGACGGGATCTCCGCGATCGCGGGCCACAGTCTCGCGAGCGCGCCGCCGCCCTCGGCCGCCTGGCGCTCCGCCTCGCGCCGCAGGTCGGAGAGGATGCGCCCCGCCTCGGCGGCGAGCGTGGCGCGCGATGCGGCGTCGAGGTCGGCGTAGCGCGCCATCCGCGCGCCCGGGGCGGCCCAGGCGATGGCGCCCTCCTCGGCCACGGGCTGCGCGAACAGCGCGGCATGGGCCGGCGACAGGCGCTGCGCCTCGGCCTGCAGCGCGGCATGGGCCTCGGCCGGGGGCATCGGCAGCAGCGGCCGCAGATCCTGCGCGCGCGTCGCGGCGAGGCGGAGCATGGTCGTGCTCATGGCGGCACCGTGAACTCGCCCACCACGCGGTCGCGCACGCCTTCCTGCGCGACGCCGGTGATGACGCGGTCGGGCTGGCCCTCCTGGCGGATCGTCACGCGGTAGGGCGTGCGCGGCCCGTCGGCGCGGTCGAAATAGTCCACGACGATGCGGTAGGTGCCGGGGGCGGGGTTCTGCTCGAAGACGATGTTCTCGACCGGGGTGCGCGTCAGCGGCCCGCCGGCCGCGTTGCGGTCGATGTCGAGCGCGCCGCCGCAGGCCGCGCGGTTGCGGAAGTCGATGCGCTGCCCGTTGGGGCAGATCACCGCGAGGTCGAGGTCGTTGCGGTCGTCCCAGGCGAGGATGACCTGCGTGCGCCCGCGCCGCGCGCCCTGGCGGTCGGCGCGGTCGAGGTCGGTGTTGCGCTGCTGCTCCTGCGGCGGGGGCTGCGGCGGCTGAGGCTGAGGCGGGCGGGCGGGAGGTTCGGGCGGGCGGACCGGCGCCGGGGGCGGCGGCGGCGGTTCCGGGGCGCGGCAGAGCAGACGGCGCTCGCCGGCTTCGGCGACGATGCGCGCGAGTTCGGCCCGCAGCGCGCCCTCGCGCGCCTCCTCCTCCCGCAGCACGTCGAGCGCCGCGGCATGGCCTGGCGGCGCGGCGCATTGCGCCTGCGGCACGGCGAACCAGCCGAAGGGATCGCGCCAGAGCAGCCACAGCGCGAGCAGCAGCGCGAGCAGCAGCAGCAGGAAGGCCAGCAGCCAGGGCCAGGCCCGGCCGCCGGAGGCGGCGGGCGCGTCAGGCATCCTGCGCATGGCCATCGGCGCCACGGGCTGCGGCATCATGCGCACGAGCAGCTCGCGCACCGCGCCCGCGCCGGCCGCGGTGTGACCCCAGGGGGCCAGCACGGCCTGGCCGTCACGCAGCCGGATCGCCGACTGGTCCGGGATCTCGAGCGCGAGGCGCAGCAGCTCGCCCAGGAAGCGCTCGCCCTCGTTCGGCGATTCGCGGAGCTTCGCCGCCGCCGCCTGGATCTCGGCGACCATCGGCATCAGCGCGGCGAGCGCGGCCTGCTGCGCCGCGGGGTCGAGCTGCGGCAGCGGGACCGCGGGCCCCTGCCCCGGCGCATACCAGTCGATGCTGCCGCGCTCCGGGTCCGGGTTGGGCTCGGCGAACAGCGCCGCGTGGCGGGGCGAGAGGGCGCGACGCAGATACTGCGTCAGCTGCTCCCAGTGCTGGACCGCGAGCTGCCCGCCGACGCCCTGCGCGAGCAGGTCCCGGTTGAGCGTCGTGGCGATCAGGCTCTCGTCCATGGCGGGGTGCGCGCCTCGCCCCTCAGCGCGGGGCCGGCCGCGGGACCGGCACCGGGGCCGGCGCCGTGGGCGCGGGCGGGCTCGCCGGTGCCGCATCCGCGCCGGGCGCCACCGGAGCGCCCACCGCCGCGGGCGCGGCCGGCGCGGGCGCGACGGTGGCGGGCTGGCAGGCGCCGGCGAGGTCGGGCACCGCGACGCCATGGGCCTGCAGGAAGGCGAGCAGCGATTCCACCTTCTGCGCGTAGGAGACGCGCTCGCCCTGCTCGGCGTTGAAGAAGCCGAAGGTGTTCACGCCCACCACCCGCCCGCAGCGGTCCACCAGCGGCCCGCCGGAATTGCCGCGGCTGATCGCCGCCGTATGCGGCATGACCGTCAGGCCCGAGGGCAGGTTCTGCACCGCGCTGACCAGCCCGTCGGTCACCGCCAGTTCCGGGATGGCCTGGGTGTTGCCGTCGAGCAGGGCGCGGAAATTCGCATCCGTCTGCATGATGGCCTGCGGGAAGCCGGCGGCGATGACGGGATCGAGCCGGCTTGCCACGCGCGTGAGCCCGAGCGCGGCGAGCGGCTGCGACTCCGCCGGCAGCCGCAGCAGCGCGAAATCGGGCCGCCCGGGCTGCGGGTCCGGAGTCTGCGCGGCGACCTGCACGGCGACGGGCCGGCCGAGGCGGCGGTTGACCACATAGACCCGCTGCGGATCGAGCGGCGCGACGACATGGGCGTTGGTCACGATCACGCCGGGGGCCACGACGAAGCCGGTGCCGGTGCCCACCCCCTGCCCGCTCGCCAGCGGCCCGAGCACCAGCACCGTCCCCTGGTCGAGCAGTTCGATCAGCGTGCCCTGGAAGGCCTGCTGGCCCGGCGCCGGCGGCGGCAGGGCCGAGGGCTGCATGGGCGTGATCTGCGGCGGGGTCAGCGGCGAGAGGCCGAAATCGCCGGGGCGGCACACATCGCCCTGCAGGGCCTGGCGCGCCTGCTCGATCTCGCGCCGCAGCGCGTCGTTGGTCTCGCGCTGGCGGGCGATCTGCTCCTCGATCCGGCTGGCATCGGCGACCGGCGCGACGAGGCGCTGCTCGGCCACCCGTTCCGAGATCAGCCGCCAGCCCAGCCAGAAGCCGAGCGCAAGGAAGGCGAGCGCGACCAGCAGGCCGGCCGGCAGCAGCCACCAGTTCCAGGCCGAGGCGGTGGCGCGCGCCGCCGGTGCGGCCACGGCCGGCGGCGGCGGCGGTGGAGGGGCGGCGGCCGGGGCCGGGCGCGGGGGAGGCGCGGGACGGGGCGGCTCGGCCGGCGGCGGCCCCTCGGCCAGCAGCGCCGGCGGCAGGAGGGCGCCATAGGCCGCGCGCAGATGCGCCGCGCGGGCGGCTGGATCCCGCAGCGCCCCGGCGGGCGCGAGGCCCCACCCCGCGATCAGCGGCCGGTCATCGAGGGCGAGGATCGAGTCCGGGCCCGCCGTCACGAGCGCGGCGCGCAGCAGCGGATCGCCCATGAGGGGGGCGAGGGCCGCGAGCTCGGCCTGCAGCCTCGCCTCCACCGCCGCGCGACGGGCCGGCGGCAGGGCGGCCAGCGGCACCGGCTCGCCCGCCGCATCGGCATACCAGGAGACCGAGCCCGCATGGCGACCATTGCCCCAGGTCACGACCGGCTCGGCGAAGAGCGCCGCGCGCTCGGGGCCGAGCAGGGCGCGCAGCCGCGCATCGGCCTCGAGCACGGGCGCGCCGCCCACCAGCACGGGTTCGAGCCCCTGGAGGTCGGTCTTCAGGATGAAGCGCGGGCTCGCCATGGTTCTGTCGGCTCCGGGCGGAAGGCTGCGGCGCGCGGCGGAGTCCCGCATGCCGTGGCGCGACTGTAGGCGCCATGATCACGGCCGAGAATGGCGCGAGCGTGGCGGTGCCCAGCATGCGCGGCCGGAGGGCCGCGCGCCGTGAAGCGCTTCAGCCGGGGGCGGGCTAGGCGCCGCGCGCCGGGGCCGCCTAGGCCTCCACCACCACGTAGGAATCCTCGACGCGCACCGGGAAGGTCTCGGCGGTGTAGGGGCCCTCCACGAGCGCCGCGCCGGCCTCCACCCGCGCCGGGAAGGGCCGCACCTTGGTCCGGCGCGGGTCGAACCAGGACTTGCCGGTGCGGATGTCGAACTCCCACTGGTGCCAGGGGCAGCGGATGAACTCGCCCGCGCGCGAGAAGCGGTAGGTGCCCGGTTCCTCCGACTGGGTCAGGCCGCAGAGGATGCCGCCCGAGAGCGGCCCGCCCTGATGGGGGCAGCGGTCGAGCAGCGCGAAGAAGGCGCCGTCCAGGTTGAACACCACGATGCGCTTGCCTGCGGCCTCGATCACCTTGCGCGCGCCGGGCGGGATTTCCGCGACCGGCGCCACCACATGCCTCGCCATCAGAACCCGAACAGCCTCCGCGCATTGCCGCCGTAGATCGCTGCGCGCTTCTCCTCCGGGATGAAGGCGGGAATGGCGAGGCGCGGGTCGTCGAAATCCCAGTGCGGATAGTCGGAGGCGAAGAGGATGCGGTCCCAGCCGATCCATTCCATGGCGTCGAGCAGGTGCTCGGGCCGCTCCGGCTCCTCGATCGGCTGGGTCGAGACGAAGACATGCTCGCGCATGACCTCGGACGGCGCGCGCTTCAGGTGCGGCACTTCGTCCTTCAGCCGCTTCCACGTCGCATCGAGCCGCCAGGCGAGCGAGGGCATCCAGCCGAAGCCGCATTCGATCATGATGACCTTGAGGCCCGGGAAGCGCTCGAAGATGCCCTCCACCACCATGGAACTGACCTGCGCCTGCGCGCTGGTCGCGTGCTCCTGCACCTCCTCGACATAGAAGGAGGGCCAGCCGCCATTCGTCATGGCGTGGCCGGAATAGCCGAAGGCGTGGATGCCGACGGGCAGCCCCGCCTCCGCCGCCGCCTGCCAGATCGGCCAGTAGCGTTGCCGGCCGAGCGGCTCGGAGGTGCGGCTCATCAGCAGCACCTGGCAGAAGCGCGGATCGCCGGCCCGGCGGCGGATCTCCTCGGCCGAGGCGGCGCCGTCCTCGTAGGGCACGACGATCGAGCCGCGCAGCCGCGGCTCGTGCCGCAGCCAGTGCTCGACCTGCCATTCGTTGACCGCGCTGGCGAGCGCGACCGACAGCCCGTCATTCACGTCGCCCTGCCCCGAGGGCTGCAGCGGGTTCAGCACGCCCACATCCATGCCGTAGGCGTCGAGCAGCTGCGCCTGCAGGAAGGGCAGGTCCGAGGCGGGCGGTCCGCCGCCCGGCGGCCAGGCGTCGCGCCGGCAGGCGAGCGGCGCGGCCTTCGGGAAGGGATAACCCTTGGCGAAGCCGTGCCGCGCATGGATGCCGTAGGTGGCAAGGCGGTGCCACGCCGCCTCGGTGAGGAAGGGGCGGAACTCGCCGAGGTCGCGCACGCGCGGATGGATGTCGCAATCCACGAGGCCGAGGGTCGCGGCGGCCGGGCGGCCCGGCGCGGCGATGGGGCGGACGAGGTTCATGCGGTGCCTCCTTCCCGGATGCGAGCATAGGTCGCGCGCGGATTGTCCACCATGATCCTGTGCAGCAGCCCTGGCGGAAGGCCGGGCGGGGCGGTTGCGTCGCCCTCGAAATGCCAGTGCGGCCAGTCGGTCGCCCAGAGCAGCATGGCGTCCGAGCGCAGATGGTCCATCAGCCGCTCCACCACCGCCGGATCCTCGGGCGCATCGAAGGGGCGGATGGTCAGGCGCACATGGTCGCGCACGATCTCGGCCGGCGGGCGGTCCACCCACGGGATCTCGAAGCGCACGCCCTTCCAGCACTTGGTGAGGCGCCAGAGGAAGGCCGGCAGCCAGGACACGCCGCTCTCGATCAGCACCACCGTCAGGCCGGGGAACTTCCCGAACACGCCTTCGGTCACCAGGGAGGCGAGGCTCGCCTGGAAGCCGAGGGAATTGGCCGCGTATTCCTCGACATGCCAGGACGGCCAGCCGACCGAGGTGGGCGGGTGCCGCCAGGCGCTGCCGGCATGGATGCCGAGCGGCAGGCCGTGGCGCTCCAGCGCCGCATGGACCGGCCACCATTCGCGCCGGCCAAGCGGGATCTCGCCCATGCAGAGCACCATGCCCTGCACGAAGCGGCGATCGGGCGCGAGGCGCTCGATCTCGGCCACCGCCTCCTCGACGCCGTTGGGCAGCAGGATGGAGGCGCGCAGCCGCGCGTCGCGGTCGAGCCATTCGGCCCGCACCCAGTCGTTCACCGCCCGCGCCATGGCGGCCGACATGTCGCGGCTGAAGGGCAGTTGCGCGGGAAAGAGCGGGTTCAGGATGCCCGCCGCAGCACCCCAGCGGTCGAGCACCTGGCGCCGCAGCAGGGCGACATCGCCCGGCGCCTGGCCCTTCGGCCCGCGCCAGTCCGCCCGGCAGGTAGAGGGCGCATTGGGCGGGTAGGAGGCGCTTTCGAGCGTCTCGATCCCGCGCTCGACCAGCGTGTGGCGCCAGTATTCGTCCATGTAGGGCAGCAGGGCCGCCACCCCGGGCACGGCCGGATGCAGGTCGCAGTCGATCGCGGCGTCTGTCACGGTTCCTCCAGCGTTGCGCCCAGGTTCGACCCGATCGGCGCCGGGGGCAATGGGCAGGGCGGCCGGCAGCCGCGATACTGGTCTTATGACCCAGGCCCATCCCCGCGTCCTTGCCCTCGAGGGCGCCTCCAACCTGCGCGACATCGGCGGCTGGCCGGTGGCCGACGGGCGTCGCGTGCGCCACGGCATCGCCTACCGCTCCGCCGCGCTGCACGGGCTGACCGAGGCGGATCTCGGGCAGCTCGCCCGGACCGGGCTGAGGACGGTCTGCGACTTGCGCGGCACGCAGGAGGCGGCGCGCGCGCCCTCCCGCCTGCCGCCCGGCGCGGCGGCGCATCCGCTGCCGATCGAGCCCTTCGTCGGCGCCTCGCTGCGCGACATGCTCGAACGCGGGGCGGCGACCGGCGAAGGGGCGACGGCGCTGCTGCGGGAGGCCTATCTCGCCTATGTGAGCGACCATCTCCCGGCCTACCGGCGCCTCTTCGCGCTGCTGCTCGAGGAGGAACGGCGCCCGCTGCTGTTCCATTGCTCGGCCGGGAAGGACCGCACGGGCATCGGCGCGGCGCTGATCCTGACGGTGCTCGGCGCCGACCGCGCGACGGTGGTCGCGGACTATGTCGCGACCGACCGCTTCTGGCGCCGCGACCATCCGCTGCCGCCGGGCGTACCGCGGGCGGCGGCGGATGCGATCCTCGCCACCCATCCGGCGCTGCTCGAGGAGGCGTTGGACGCGGCGCTGACGCGTTTCGGCGGCGTCGAGGGGCTGGCGGCCGATGGGCTCGGCCTCGATGCCTCCTCGCTGGGGCGGCTGCGCGAGGCGATGCTGGCATGAGCGCGGCCGCCGCGCTCCAGCCGGCCCCCATCGAAACCCCGCCGCCGGGCGAGGCGCGGGAGGTCGTGCCCGGCCTGCGCTGGATGCGCTTTCCCCTCCCCTTCGCGCCGCATCACGTGAATGTCTGGCTGATCGAGGACGAGGCGGGCTGGACGGCGGTGGATGCCGGCGTCGCCAATGACGAGACCCGCGGCCACTGGCAGGCGGCGCTCGGCGGCCCCGCCTTCGGCGGCCGCGCGCTCTCGGGGCTGCTGGTGACGCATTTCCACCCCGACCATGCCGGGCTGATGGGCTGGCTCTGCGGCGCGCACGGCGTGACGCCAATGATGACGCGCATCGAGTGGCTTCAGGCGCGGTCCCTGTGGTTCGACACCGGCGCGGAGATGCTGGACCACCAGGCGGCCTTCGCGCACGCGGCCGGCGCGCCGGAAACCTACTGCGCCTTCCTGCGCGCGCGCGGGCCGCTCTATGTGCGGGCGGTCGCGCCGCCGCCGCGCGCCTTCGCGTCCATCGCGGACGGGCAGCGGCTGCGCATCGGCGGGCGGGAATGGCACGTCATCACCGGCCAGGGGCACGCGCCCGACATGGCCTGCCTGCATTGCCCCGAGGCCGGCGTGCTGATCGCGGCGGACCAGATCCTGCCGCGCATCACGCCCTATGTCGGGCTGCATGCCGGCGAGCCGATGGCCGATCCTCTCGGGGCCTTCCTCGCCTCGCTCGACCGCTTCCGCGCCCTGCCGGAGGAGACGCTGGTGCTGCCCTCGCATGGCGAGCCCTTCCGCGGGCTGCATGCGCGTCTCGATGCGCTCGCGGCGCATCACGAGGAGCGCCTCGCGCTGCTCGAAGCCGCCTGCGCCGCGCCCGCGACGGCGCACGGCCTGCTGCCCGCGCTGTTCCGGCGGCCGCTCGACGACCGCAACCTCGGCTTCGGCCTCGGCGAGACGCTCGCGCATCTGCGCCGCCTCGAAGCCCAGGGGCGGGTGGAAAGGCTGCCCGCCGCCGACGGCACCATCCTTTGGCGAAGGCGCTGAGCCATGCCGCGCCCGATGCGCCGGATCCCGCCCGCGCGCGCCATGATCGTCGCGCCGCAGCCCGAGGCCGTGGAGGCGGGCGCGGCCGTGCTCGCCGCCGGCGGCAACGCGATGGATGCGACGCTGGCCTGCGCCTTCACCCAGGGTGTCGTGGACCCGATGATGTGCGGCCTCGGCGGGCTCGGCGTGATGACGGTGCATGATCCGCGCAGCCGCGCGCAGATCGTCTTCGACGGCCTCTCCCCCTGCCCCGCCGCCGCCCATGAGGCGATGTGGGCGCATCTCTTCGAGCGCGAATGCACGGACGGCTACGGCTTCGTGCTGAAAGGCGCGCCGAACGAGGTCGGCCGCGCCTCCGTCACGGTGCCCTCCATCCTGCGGACCTTCGCCGAGGCGCATGGCGCCTTCGGGCGGCTGCCCTGGCGCGACCTCTTCGCCGGCGCCATCGCCTGCGCGCGCGAGGGGTGGATGGTCCGCCCGCATGTCCACATGATGATGACGGCCGACGAACGCGCCTATGGCCGCGTCAACATCGCGGACAAGCTCGCGCACACGCCGGATGCCGCGCGGCTCTACCTGCGCGCGGACGGCACGCCGAAGCGGCCGGGCGAGCGCGTGGTGAACGAGGATCTCGCCGCGACGCTCGAGACGATCGCCCGCGACGGCGCCGATGCCTTCTACACCGGGGAGATCGCACGGCGCATCGCCGCCGACATGGCCGCCCATGGCGGGCTGGTCACCGCAGCCGACCTCGCCGCCGTGCAAGCGCGGCGCGTCGCGCCGCTGCGCGTGCCCTATCGCGGCCGCACGCTTGTGCTGCCGCCCCCGCCCGCGGGCGGCATCTTCGTGGGCGAGGTGCTGCGCATCCTCGAGCATTTCGACCTGCCGGGGATGGGGCACAACAGCCCCGCGATGATCGCCGTGCTGGCCGAGGCGCTGAAGCGCGCGGGGCTCGACAAGGATCGCCATGTCGGCGACCCGGATTTCGTGGACATTCCGCTCGACCGCCTGCTGTCGGATGCCTACGCCGCCGACTGCGCGGCGTGCATCAAGGCAGGCGAGCGCGCCAGCCTCGCCCGCGCGGGCGCCGAGCCCAAGGGCACGACGACCATCTCCTGCGTGGATCGGGACGGGATGGTGGTCAGCGTCACGCACACGCTCGGCATGCCTTCGGGGGTGGTGCCGCCCGGCCTCGGCTTCATGCTGAACGGGGCGATGAACTGGTACGACCCGCGGCCCGGCCGGGCGACCTCCATCGCGCCGGGCAAGCGGCGCTTTTCCTCCATGTCGCCGCTGATCGTGATGGAGGGCGAGGAGCCTGTCGCGACCCTCGGCGCGCCGGGCGGTGCCTGGATCGGCGTGGCCCTCGCGCAGGTGCTGGTGAACCTGCTCGACTTCGGCATGGGCATCCAGGAGGCGGTGCTGGCGCCGCGGATCAGCGCGACGAGCGAGACGCTCGACCTCTCCCTGCGCATCCCCCGCGCGGCCGAGGCGGCGCTGCGGGCGGATGGCTACCGCGTGAAGCGCGTGCCCGCCACCTATGCCTTCGCCGGTGTGCATGGCATTGCGATGTGGGACGGGCTGCTGGAAGGTGCGGCGGACCCGCAGAGGGATGGCTATGCGGCGGGCATCGCGTGAGCGGGCGCATGCGGCGCCGCCTTCGCGCCCGGGACAGCGAAGTGCAAGGGAACCGAGACGATGAACGCCACCGACACCATCGCCGCCATCCGCGCCGATGCGCGTTTCGCCGCCGCCGCCGCGACGCTCGCCGCCGAGCATGAGCGGATCGTGCAGGATGTCATCACCCTGACCGAGATCCCCGCGCCCCCCTTCGGCGAGGAGAGGCGCGCCGCGGCCTATCTCGGGATGCTGCGCGACCACGGCCTCGAGGAGGTCGAGCAGGACGAGATCGGCAACGTCATGGGCCTGCGGCGCGGCTTCGGGAATGGTGGCATCCTGGTCGTCGCCGCGCATCTCGACACGGTGTTCCCCGCCGGCACGGATGTGCGCGTCCGCCGCGAGGGCAGCCGGCTCTACGCCCCGGGCATCTCGGACGACACCTGGTCGCTCGCGGTCAATCTCGGCTTCATCCGCGCCCTCGATGCGGCGGGCATCCGCACGCGGGACGACATCCTCTTCGTCGGCGACGTCGGCGAGGAAGGGCTCGGCGACCTGCGCGGCGTGCGGCACCTCTTCGCGCGCTCGCGCCACCGCGAGCGCATCCGGGCCTTCCTCACGGTGGACAGCCCGGAGGTGGACCGCATCGTCGCCGGCGGCGTCGGCTCGCGCCGCTACCGCGTGACCTTCCGCGGCCCGGGCGGGCATTCCTACGCCGCCTTCGGGCTGGTGAACCCGATGTATGCGATGGCCGAGGCGGCCCGCGCGCTTGCCGCCGTCGAGGTGCCGAATTCCCCGCCGACGACGCATTGCGTCAGCATCGTCTCGGGCGGCACCTCGATCAACGCCATCCCCAATGCGGTGACGATGGAGGTGGACCTGCGCTCCGCCTCGGCGGCCGAGCTCGATCGGCTCGATGCGCGCTTCCTCGCCATCGTGGACGAGGCGGTGGCGGCCGAGAATGCGGCGCGTTCGATCAATGCCGGCGTCATCACCGCCGAGGTGCAGCGCGTCGGTGATCGCCCGGCCGGCGAGACGCCGGCGGGCGCGCCGATCCGCGCCTTCGCCGCCGCGGCCGTGGCGGCCGAGGGCTACACGCCGCGCTTCGAATTCTCCTCCACCGATGCGAATGTGCCGATGAGCCTCGGCATCCCGGCCCTGAAGGTCGGCGCGGGCGGTCGCGGCGGGCGGGCGCATTCGCTCGAGGAATGGCTGGACGTGGCGCCGGAGGAAAGCCTGCGCGGCATGCGCACTACGCTTGCCGCGATCCTCGCGCTGGCGGGCATGGAGGGGATCGGCTGACCGGCGCGCGCCGCGCGGTCAGGCGGGAAAGGCGCGCGCGGCGAGGGCCGCGAGATGGTCATGCCCCAGCCGCGCATAGGTCAGGGGATGCGCCTTCGCGGGATCCTGCTCGGCCTCCACCACCAGCCAGCCGCGGTAGCCTCCCGCGGCCAGGGCATCCAGGACGGCGGCGAAATCCACCATCCCGTCGCCGGGCACGGTGAAGAGGCCCTCCAGCACCGCCGCGAGGAAGGGCAGGTCGGCCGCCGTCGTGCGCCCGAGGACGTCCCGGCGCAAGTCCTTGCAATGCACATGCGCGATGCGCGGCGCATGGCGGCGTGCCGCCGCGACCGGGTCGCCGCCGGCAGCCGTGAGGTGGCCGGTATCGAGAAGCAGCCCGACCGCGGGATCAGTGGCCGCCATCAGCCGGTCTATCTCGGCCTCGCTCTGCACCACCGTCCCGAGATGGTGGTGGTAGGCGAGCCGAAGGCCGCGCGCGGCCATGCGCCGCGCCATCTCGTTCATGCGTGGCGCCAGCACGGCCCAGTCCTCCTCGCCCAGCACGGGCCGGCGGGAGAGCGGCGTCGTCCGCGCCCCGTGCACGGCGCGCGAGACCTCGGCGAAGACGCAGACCGTGCAGCCCATGACGGAGAGCAGAGAAAGATGCGGCTCCGCCGCCGCCATCTCCGCCTCCACATCGCGTTCGAGCAACCGCGCGCCATACCAGCCCGAGGCCAGGGCGAGCCCGTGGCGCGCGAGGATCGGTGCCAGGACTGGCGCCTCGCGCGGGAACTTGTTGCCGAGCTCGATGCCCTCGAAGCCGGCCTCGCGCGCTTCCGCGAGGCAGGTCTCGAGCGGGGTCGCCGCGCCGAGTTCCGGCATGTCGTCATTGACCAGCCCCCATCGAGTGATCCAGGCGGAATGTTATACCAATTCCCATGGCGTGTGACTCAGGTGGGGGATTCCCCGACGCGGGGGTGATGTGATTCACCCTGGTGAGCATCGGAGGCTCACCATGG
>NZ_JACIJE010000011.1 GCF_014199195.1 Neoroseomonas alkaliterrae
TCGCGCCGATCGCCATGGACGAGGGCCTGCGCTTCGCCATCCGCGAGGGCGGCCGCACCGTCGGCGCCGGCGTCGTCGCCAAGATCGTGGCGTAATCGCCGCGTTTGCCTGCCCGCCGCCGCGGCGCTATGTCACGGCGGCGGGACGCAAGGGGCGTAGCTCAATTGGCTAGAGCGCCGGTCTCCAAAACCGGAGGTTGGGGGTTCGAGACCCTCCGCCCCTGCCACCGCAGCACCATCTAGCGTACGCGTCCGGGTGGTGGCCCGCTTCCGGGTCGCCGCCCGCCGTCGTTCCAGAGGACACCGACTTGGCCAAGTTCGATCCGGCACAGTTCGTCCGGGAAGTCCGCCAGGAAGTGAGCCGCGTGACCTGGCCCTCCCGCAAGGAGACCCTGGTCACGACCGGCCTCGTGCTGGCCATGTCCGCGCTGGCGGCGCTGTTCTTCCTGGTGGTGGACCAGCTGATCCAGCTGGTCATGCGCTGGGTTTTCGGAATCGGCTGAAGGGGGAACGGCACCGTGGCCGAGAAGAAGTGGTACGTCGTTCACGTCTATTCGGGCTTCGAGAAGAAGATCGCCGAGCAGATCAAGCAGCAGGCCGCGCAGAAGGGCCTCGCGGACAAGTTCGACGAGGTGCTGGTCCCGACCGAGCAGGTGACCGAAGTCCGGCGCGGGCAGAAGGTGGACACCGACCGGAAGTTCTTCCCCGGCTATGTGCTGGTGAAGATGGAAATGACCGACGAGGCCTGGCACCTCGTCAAGGACACGCCCAAGGTCACCGGCTTCCTCGGCAGCCGCAACAAGCCCCAGCCCGTCCCGGCCAGCGAGGCCGAGCGCCTGCTGAAGCAGGTGCAGGAGGGCGTGGAGAAGCCGCGCAAGCCCGCCGTGGTGTTCGAGGTGGGCGAGCAGGTGCGCGTCGCCGACGGACCCTTCACCTCCTTCAACGGCGTGGTCGAGGAAGTGGACGAGGAGAAGGGCCGCGTGAAGGTCTCGGTCTCGATCTTCGGCCGCTCGACGCCGGTGGATCTGGAATACGGGCAGGTCGAGAAGCTCTGACGCGCCGGGGGCCTGAAGCCCCCGCGCCTCAACGCGCGGCGAGCGCGCGGCGCCCCGCCTCGGTGGCGTGGACCAGGCCGTCCTGCACGCGCACGAGGCCAGCCTCCAGCGCATCCTCCCAGACCGTCAGCCGCGGGCAGTTCGTCCGCCAGGCCTCCATCACCTCGGCATGGGGCCGTGGCCGGGCGGCCACGAAGGCCACGAGGTCGAGCACGAGCGCGCGCGGCGCGTCGGTCGTCACCGCGGCCTGCCTGCCCGCCGGGGCGCGAGGCGCGTGGGGGCGGCGCTCAAGGCTGCCTTCCCGTGCCCGCCGGCGGCACGTTCGGCTCGCCCTCGCGCCTGTCGCGGGTCAGCGCGGCGCGCGCCAGCACCATCAGCGTGACCGGCGTCGTGATCACGACGAAGGCGGTGATCAGCAGTTCGTGCAGCACCGGCCGCGACTGCAGCACCGAGAAATGCAGCATCGAGGCGAGCAGGATGAAGCCGATGCCGAGCGTGGTGGCGAGCGTCGGCGCGTGCACGCGCTCGTAGAAATCGCGCAGCCGCACGAGGCCGATCGAGCCGATCAGGCCGAGCGCCGCGCCCGCGATCAGCAGCGCGGCGACCGGCAGCGCCGCCCAGAGCGGGAGATCCTCGGCGCCGCTCATTGCTCGATCACCTCGCCGCGCATGAGGAATTTCGCGAGTGCTGCGGTCGCCACGAAGCCGAGCAGCGCGATGATGAGGGCCGCCTCGAAGTAGTGCGTGCTGCCGCTGCGGATGCCGAAGACCAGCAGCAGCATGGCCGCGTTCACGTAGAGCGTGTCGAGGGCCAGCACGCGGTCCTGCGCCCGCGGCCCCCAGGCCAGCCGCAGGGCGGCGCAGCCCATCGCGGCGGCGAGCATCACCTGCGCCGCGAACACCGCCGCGCCGAGGATCGCCGCGCTCATTCGAAGATCTCCATCAGCCGCCGCTCCCACCGGTCCTTGATGATGCGGACCCATTCCTCCTCGTCGATCAGGTCGAGCACATGCAGCAGCATCGTGCCGTCCCGCGCATCGTAATCCACCCAGACCGTGCCGGGTGTGGCCGTCAGGATGCAGGCGAGCGCGGCGAGGCCGTACTGGCTGCGCATCTCCAGCCGCACGCGCACGAAGCCCGAACGCCTTTCGCGCGCATCGCGGCGGGCGAGGATGATGCGCGCCACCGCGTTGTTGGAGCGGAACACCTCGACCAGCACGATGCCGAGCAGCCGCGATGCCGCCGCGACGCGCCGCAGCCGCCCGGGCGGCACGCCGAGCACGGCGAGCAGCCAGGCCCCGCCGGCCGCGAAGAGGAGGCCGAGCAGGACCGCCCCCGGCCCGGCGCTGCCGATCAGCAGCAGCCAGGCGAGCAGCATCGCCGCCGCCGCGACGGGATAGGGCAGCAGCCGCGTCACGGCGGCCCGCCCAGCACGCCGCGCAGATAGCCCTGCGGGGCGTGCAGCGCCTCGGCCGTGCGCTGCATGAACTCCATCGCCGGGCCGGCCGCGAGCGTCAGCGCCACCGTGAGCAGCAGCAGGCCCGCGACCGGCGCGATCTCCACCACCGCGACGCGCGGCGCCGTGCCCTCGGGCGCCGCCCAGAACACCTCGATGCCGGTGCGGGTCATGGCGATGATGGTGGCAAGCCCCGAGAGCACCAGCGCGGCGAGCAGCACCCAGCTCGTCGCCGGCACGGGCCCGGGGCCGAGCAGCGGCGCGAGGATCGCGAACTTCGCGAGGAAGCCCGAGAGCGGCGGCAGCCCGGCGAGCAGCAGCGCGCAGGCGAGGAAGGCGAAGCCGAGCATCGCGAGGGTGCCGGGGATGGCGATGCCGACCTCGGCCTCCTCCGCGGGCGGCTCCTCCTCCGGCGTGCCGAAGGCCTCGCGCGTGACGGCGAGCACGTCCGCGCCGACATCGCGCCCCCGCTCGACCAGTTCGATCAGCAGGAACAGCGCGCCGATCGCGAGCACCGAGCTCGTCATGTAGAACAGCGCGCCGCCGGTCACCGCCGCCTCTCCCGCGCCGATCGCCGCGAGCAGCGTGCCGGAGGAGACCAGCACGCTCGCCCCCGCGAGCCGCGCGAGGTTCTGCGTCGCCAGCACGGCGACCGAGCCGAAGGCGAGTGTTGCGAGCCCGCCGATCGTCAGCACGGCGCCGGCGAAGCCCTGCGACAGGCCCGCGCCGTCGCCGAACAGCAGCAGCCACATCCGCAGCACGGCGTAGATGCCGACCTTGGACAGGATGGACATGATCGCCGCGGCGGGCGTGCTCGCCGCGGCATAGGTGGCGGGCAGCCAGAAGCCGAGCGGCCAGATCGCGGCCTTGGTGAGGAAGGCGATGCCAAGGATCGCGGCACCGGCCTCGACCAGCCCGCGGTCCTCCGCCTCCAGCATGCGGATGCGCGCCGCGAGGTCCGCCATGTTGAGCGTGCCGGCCACACCGTAGAGCACGCTGACGCCGACGAGGAAGAAGGCCGAGGCGACCAGGTTGATGACGATGTAGTGCAGCCCCGCGCGCACTCGCGCCGTGCCGGAGCCGTGCAGCGCGAGCCCGTAGGAGGCGGCGAGCATGACCTCGAAGAAGACGAAGAGGTTGAAGATGTCGCCGGCGAGGAAGGCGCCGTTCAGCCCCATGAGCTGGAACTGGAACAGCGGATGGAAATGCGCCCCCGCCCTCGCCCATCGCCCGAGCGAGAAGGAGAAGGCCGCGAGGCCGAGCAGCGCGGCGAGCATCAGCATCAGCGCCGCCAGCCGGTCGAGCACGAGCACGATCCCGAACAGCGCCGGCCAGTCGCCGAGCCGGTAGGCGCGCGCCACCGGCTCGTCCGAGAGGATGAGCAGCGCCGCGGCGAGCACGACCAGCCCGATGACGGAGGCGAAGCCGGTCGCGATCGTCAAGACACGGGAGCGCTCGCCGATCAGGATCGTCGCGATGCCCGCCAGCATCGGCACGAGGATGGGCGCGATGACGAGGTGGTCGAGCAAGGTGCTCATCGCTCCGGCTCCCGCCCGTCCACATGGTCGCTGCGCGTCAGGCCGCGCGCGGCGAGCAGCACCACCAGCATCAGCGCCGTGGTGGCGAAGCCGATCACGATGGCGGTCAGCACCAGCGCCTGCGGCAGGGGGTCGGCGTAGCGGTCGATGGACCCGACCTCGCCGGGAGAGAGGATCGCCGCCGCGCCGCTGCGCAGCACGCCGGTCGAGAAGATGAAGAGGTTGACCGCGTAGCCGAGCAGCGAGAGCCCGATGATGACCTGGAAGGTGCGCGGCCGCATCAGCAGCCACACGCCCGAGCCCGCCAGTACGCCGATGCCGAGGGAGACGACGAGTTCCATCACCCCTCCTCCGTTCGGCGGCGATGCGCGCGCACCGACTGGTGCGCAAGCGCGACCAGCATCAGCAGCGTCGCGCCGACCACGAGGGCGAAGACGCCGATGTCGAAGATCAGCGCGCTCGCGGTCGGCACCTTGCCGATCAGCGGCAGCTCGGCATAGGCGAAGTAGGTGGTCAGGAACGGCCTGCCGAAGAAGAGAGCGGCCAGCCCCGTGCCGGTGGCGAGCAGGAGCCCCGTGCCGATCCAGGCGACAGGGCGCAGGAAGCGCAGCCGGTCCTCCGTCCAGTCCGCGCCGCCGATGATGTAGAGCAGCAGCACGCCGATCGCGACGACCATCCCGGCCGCGAAGCCGCCGCCCGGCTGGTCGTGCCCGCGCAGCAGCAGGAAGGCGGCGACGATCACGATCAGCGGGAAGACGAGCCGCGCGAGCAGGAAGGGCACGACCATCCAGCCCGTCTGCGGGCCCGCCGCGCCGTCGGCGTCGCGCTGCTGCTCGGGCAGTTCGAGGCTGTCCGGCGCGGGGCGGAAGCGGCGCAGCAGCGCGAAGGTGGCAAGCGCGACGGCGGCGACGACGAAGATCTCGCCCAGCGTGTCGAAGCCGCGGAAATCCACCAGGATGACATTGACCACGTTGGTGCCGCCGCCCTCGGTGTAGGCGCGCGCGAGGAAATGCCGCGCGAGCAGGTCGGCCGGCGTGCGCGTCATCACCAGCCAGGCGAGCATCGCCATGCCGCCGCCCGCCGCGACGGCGATCAGGAGGTCGCGCAGGCGGCGCGTGCGCGTCAGCACCTCCGGGCCGCGCTCGCCCGGCACCTCGACGCGCTTGGGCAGCCAGCGCAGGCCGAGCAGCAGCAGCACGGTGGTCACGATCTCGACCGTGAGCTGCGTGATCGCGAGGTCCGGCGCCGAGAACCAGACGAAGGTGACCACCACCACGAGGCCCGCGCCGCCCGAGAGCATCACCGCGGCAAGCCGATGGAACTTCGCCCGCCATGCGGCACCCAGCGCGCAGCCGGCGCCGACCACCCACAGCAGCGCGAGCACCGGATCCACCGGCGCCGGCGCGAGGTTGCCCGGCCCCACGCCGCGCAGCAGCGCGGCGGCGAAGCCGGCCGCGATCGCCGCGCCGAACAGCAGGCGGACCTGCGGCTGCAGGCGCTGCGTGCCGAGGATGCGCTCGAGCCGCCGCGCGAGGCGCCAGGAGATCGCGACCATCGCCTGCTCGAAGATGCGCCGCGCATCGAGGCGGCGGATCAGCGGCGGCCCGTCCATGCCCTCCCGCAGGCGCCGGTGCAGCGCGGCATAGATCGCCGCCCCCGCGGCGAGCGCGATGATGCTCATCACCAGCGGCAGGTTGATGCCATGCCAGACCGCGAGGCTGTAGGCCGGCGTCGCGGGGCCGAGCACCGCGCGCGCCGCGACGTCGAGATAGGGCCCGACCGTCGCGGCCGGCAGCATCCCCACCATGATGCAGGTCAGGACCAGGATCTCGACCGGGAAGCGCATCCAGGTCGGCGGTTCGTGCGGCGTGCGCGGCAGGCCCTGCGGGTCGGGCCCGAAGAAGGTGCCGTGGATGAAGCGCAGTGAATAGGCGACCGAGAAGGCGCTCGCCGTCATCGCCGCGAGCGGCAGCACGTTCAGCAGCGGATGGACCGGCACCTCGGCGGACAGCGCCTCGGCGAAGAACATCTCCTTCGAGATGAAGCCGTTGAGCAGCGGCACACCCGCCATCGCCGCGGCCGCCACCAGCGCGAGCCGCCCGGTGAAGGGCATCAGCCGGTTCAGCCCCGACAGGCGCCGGATGTCGCGCGTGCCGGTCTCGTGGTCGATGATGCCGGCCGCCATGAACAGCGAGCACTTGAAGGCCGCGTGGTTGACGACGTGGAAGATCGCCGCGACCAGCGCCAGCTCGCTCTTGAGCCCGAGCAGCAGGACGATGAGCCCGAGATGGCTGATGGTCGAATAGGCCAGCAGCCCCTTGAGGTCGTCCTGGAAGATCGCGATGTAGGCGCCGACAAGCATGGTCACGAGGCCCGCGAGCCCGACCGTCCACACCCAGGCATCGGTGCCGCCCATCACCGGCCAGACGCGCACGAGCAGGAACACGCCGAGCTTCACCAGCGTCGCGGAATGCAGATAGGCCGAGACGGGCGTCGGCGCTGCCATCGCCTGCGGCAGCCAGACATGGAAGGGGAACTGCGCGCTCTTCGTCAGCGCGCCGAGCAGCAGCAGGACCAGCGCCGGGGCGTAGAGCGCGTGCTCGCGCACCGCATCGCCCGCGGCGAGCAGCGCATCGAGGTCGTAGCTGCCGACGATGTGCCCAAGCACCAGCACGCCCGCGAACAGCGCCAGCCCGCCCGCCGCGGTGATGGTCAGCGCCATGCGCGCGCCGTCGCGCGCCGCCTGGGTGTGATGCCAGTAGCCGACCAGCAGGAAGGAGAAGAGGCTCGTCAGCTCCCAGAAGAAGGCGAGCTGGATCAGGTTGCCCGCGGTGACGACCCCGAGCATCGCCCCCATGAAGGCGAGCAGGAAGGCGAAGAAGCGCGGCACCGGGTCGCCCGGGTCCATGTAGTAGCGTGCATAGAGCACGACGAGCGCGCCGATGCCCGTGACGAGCCCGGCGAAGAGCCAGGCGAAGCCGTCGAGCCGCAGCACGAGATTGAGCCCGAGCGAGGGCATCCAGGCGAACTCGGCGCGCAGCACCGTGCCCGCCGAGACGGCAGGGTAGGCCACCCAGACGAGCGCGAGCGCGCCGATCGCGACCGCCCCGGCCACCGCCGCGGCCGCGCCGCCGGCATGGCGCGGCAGCGCCGCGGCCACGACCGAGCCGGCGAAGGGCAGCAGCAGCAGCGCGAGGAGCAGCAGCGCGTCGGGCATCGCGCCCCTCAGCCGGCCGCGCGCGGGTCGAGCAGCGCGGCGACGTCCTCGGCCGTGGCGGCCGCGCGCAGCCGGCGGAGCGATGCCGGGTCGCGCAGCGCCCGGCAGGTTTCCGACAGCGCGGGCAGGAAGCCCTCGGGCGAGGCCTGCGGCCAGAGCACGAGGATGACGAGGTCCACCGGCTCGTCGTCGCGCGCCTCGTAGTCCACGGGGCGGGCAAGGCGCGCGAGCAGCATCACCGGCGGCGTGTCGCCCGGAAGCTGCGCGTGCGGCAGCGCGACGCCGCGGCCGAGGCCGGTGGAGCCGAGCCTCTCGCGCGCGTTCAGCGCCTCAAGGATCTCCTCCTCGGGCCGCCCGGTGCGGCGCGCCGCCTCGGCGGCCAGCGCGCCGATCAGCGCGCGCTTGCTGCCGACGTCGAGGCCGAGGATGACGTCCCCGGCGGTGATGCGGTCCGTGGTCACCATGCGTCGCTCCCCGGCGGTGCGGCGGGCCGTGCGGCCATGAGCGGGCTGCGCCCGCGCACGCGCCCTCGCCTCAGCGGCTAGCGGAATCGTCCCGCGCTGGCAATCGCGACGGATCCGCGCCGTAATGCGCGCAGCCGACCATGCCGCGCCCGCCCGCCATCGCCCGCCGCAGCCTCCGCCGCGACGACGCCTTCCCGCTCCGCGCCGAGGCGCTCGGCTTCTGCTTCCATTCGCCCGAGGGCCGCGAATACTGGGCGCGCGATGCCTGCTACGTGCTGACGCCGGAGGCGGTGGCGCGCATGGAGGCGGCCGCGCGCGAACTCGGCGGCATGATCGCCGCCGCGGTGGATCGCGTCGTCGCGCGCGGCGACTACGCCGCCTTCGGCTTCACCCCGCGCCTCGCGGCGCTGGTCGAGCAGTCCCACCGGCTCGGCGAGCCATCGCTCTATGGCCGCTTCGATTTCCGCCTCGACCCCGTGGACGGCTCGATCAAGCTCTTCGAGTTCAACGCCGAGACCCCGGCCGCGCTGCTCGAGGCGGCGGTGGTCCAGCTCGCCTGGTTCGAGGAGACGCCCCCCGGCCCGGACACGCGACCGGGGACCGACCAGTGGAACGCGATCGACGACGCGCTGGTGGCGCGCTGGCCTGAGATGGGCCTGCCGCGCCTCATCCACTTCGCCGCCGAGCGCGAGCGCGAGGACGAGATCGCGCTCGTCGCCTACCTGATGGCGACCGCCCGCGCCGCCGGGCACGAGGCCGCGTTCCTGCCGGTGGACGACATCTCCTGGCAGGAGGAGGCCGGCTTCGTCACCCCCGAGGGCGTGCCGCTCTCCGCCTGCTTCAAGCTCTATCCCTGGGACTGGCTCGACTTCGAGGAAGGCGGGCGGCTGCTGCCGCTCGGGCGGACGCGCTGGATCGAGCCCGCCCGGCGGATGCTGCATGCGAGCAAGGCGATCCTGGTCACGCTCTGGGAGATGTTCCCGGGCCATCCTCTGTTGCTGCCGGCCTCGCTCGACCGCGCGGCGATCGAGGGGCCGGCGATCGGCAAGCCGGCGCTGGGGCTCGAGGGATACGGGATGCAGGTGGAGGGGACCGAGGCCGATGAATCGACCGAGATCGCGGAGGGTTTGCCTCCATCCCCTACGATCTGGCAACAATGGTCGCCCCTGCCGGGACACGCGACGCCGGACGGCCTCGCCTACCCCGTCATGGGCGTGTGGATGGTGGGCGACGAGCCGGCCGGCCTCGGGATCCGGGAGGGGGACGACAGGGTGACGACCTTCGAGGACCGTTTCGTGCCCCATGTGATCCTCTAGCCGCGCCGCCATGGCCTACCCGCCCTTCAGCCGCGAGCCGGTCCGCACGCCCTCGAGCTTCATGGCGCGGCTGCGCGAGCTCACCCTCGACGTGCCCAATGCCGAGGGCGAGCCCTGGTGGGTGACGGACGCCGCCTATGTGATCGGCGAGGCGGCGGCCGAGGCGCTGCTCGATGCCGCCAACGGCATCCAGAAGCGCTGCTACCAGGCGGTGGAGGAACTCGTCGCCAGCGGCGACTTCGCCTATTTCGGCATCGCCAACCCGGCGATGCGCACCGCCATCACGCAGTCCTGGCGGGCCAAGGACGCGCCGCTCTACGGGCGGATGGACTTCTCCTTCGCCCCCGACGGCACGCCCATGCTGATGGACTACGAGGCGGATTCGCCCTTCGGCCTCGCGGAAGCCTCCTTCGTGCAGTGGGAATGGTTCGAGGCCTGGCAGGAGGCCGAGGGACGCAAGTCGGATTCGCAGGAGAACCTGCTCTACGAGAAACTCTCGGAGCACATCCCGAAGATCGGCCTGCCCTCGCGCTTCGCCATCGCCTGCGGCGGGGAGACGGAGCCGAACGGCCGCCCGGCCGACACCACCGAGCATTTCGACGCGCAGTTCCTCGCCGAGATCGCGGCGAAATCGAACCTCGCGGCGCGCATCTGCTCGATCGAGCAGGTCGGCTGGGACCTCGATGCCCAGCGCTTCACCGACGACCGCGACGAGCCGCTCGAGGCGCTGATCAAGATCTACCCCTGGGACTGGATGGAGGAGGAGCCGAACATCGAGGTCGTGCCCGCCTCCCGCACGCGCATCTATCCCGGCGCCTGGGTGCGGCTGCTGGCCGACAAGACCATGATGGCGCTGCTCTGGCACATGTTCCCCAACGCGCCGAACCTGCTGCCCACCTTCCTCGACCGCCCGCCGCAGGGCGAGTGGGTCGCCAAGCCCCGCCGCGGCTGGGACGGGGAGCATGTCTACCTCCCCGGCCAGCCCATCGGCGCGGTGCCGGAGGAGGAGATGGGGCCGCTGCTCTACCAGGCGCCCTGCCCGCTGCCGGTCTTCCGCGCCGGGCGGCGCGAGATGCATTGCGCCGTCTCCGTCTGGATGGTCGGCGGGCAGGCGGCCGGGCTCTCCTTCCGCGAATCGCGCGGGCCGGTCACCGGCCCGGCCGCGCGCTTCGTGCCCCACATCCTGCGCGGCTGACGCGCCAAGACAGGGACGCCCCGCATGACCGCCGCCGAGATCCTGGCCTACTTCCCCGCGACCTTCCTGAGCTTCCTGATCGCCTTCTCGCTCGGCCTCGTCTTCTGGGTGGCGGGGCTCGTGGTCGTCTCGATGATCACGCCGCATGCGGAACTGACGCTGCTGCGCGCGGGCAACACGCCCTGCGCGCTGGCCTTCGGCGGCAAGGCGATCGGCATGGTGCTGCCCATCGCCGCGGTGGCGCGCTCGGCGGCCGGGCCGCTCGACCAGGTGATATGGTGCATCGTCGCGGTTGCCGTGCAGCTCGTGGTCCACCTGATCCTGACCACGCTGCTCGAGGGCCGGCTGAAGCAGGAGATCGAGGCGAACCAGGTCGGCGGCGGGGCCGTCTTCATCGCCTTCATGCAGATCGGCGCCGGCATCCTGAACAACGCGGTCATGTCGGGCTGAGGGGCCGGGCCGATGCCGCGCGACGCCGACCCGCCCGCCCCGCCCCGCCGGCGATCCCGCACGGTGCGGGCCGCCGCGCTGGTCACGATCGGCCTCGGCGCGGCGGGCTGCGACGAGACGCCGCCGCCCGACCTGCCCGGGCAGACCGAGGCGCGGCTCGACGCCTGCCGCGCGGCGCACCGGCGCCTCTCCCAGGACCCCGCGCGCTGCGACGTGCTCGAACAGGTGATCGCGCGCGAGCACGCGGCCTCGCGCCCGGACTTCCGCACCGTCGCCGCCTGCGAGACGGTGTTCGGCCGCGGCGCCTGCGAGGGCGAGACGCTCGCCGCCACGCCGCCCATCTGGCGCCCCTCGCTCATCGGCTGGATCCGCGCGGCGCCGGACGACCGCCGCTACCAGCCCGTGCTGCGCGACAAGGACAACCGCCTCTGGGCGCTGCCCGAGCCGGCGCTGCCGGTGCGCGGGGAACTCGCCACCCAGCCCCCGCCGCGGGTGGTGGACCGCGTCGAGCTGCCCTTCGGGCCGCGCCCGCAATCCTCGCTGATGAACCTCTACTACCAGCTCGCCCCGATCTATCCGGACGAGGCGACCTGCCGCGCCGAATGGCAATCCTGCGACCGCTCCGACGTGCCGCTGCCCAATCGCTTCGCCACCTCCGCATCCTGCCGCGCCGTCTGGTCGCAATGCGTCGAGGTCGAGCTGCCCGAGGAGGCGCTCAGCATGGCCGTGGCCGAGGCGCCGCCCGCGACGCAGGGCGGCGGCGGCGCCTCCGGCAGCACAGGCAGCCCGAGGGCGGGCTGGTGGGTGCTGTACAACTCCGGCTACCGCTCCTCCTACGCGCGGGGCATCGGGCCGCGCTACCAGGGATGGACCTGGACCGGCGACCGGCGGCCCACCGCCGCCTATCGCCCCGCCACCGGCACCGGGCCGCTGCAGGCCTGGGACAGCAGCACGCGCCGCCTCGCCACCGCGAACCGCATGGCGGTCTATACCGGCCGCCCGACCACGGGCGTGACCGGCACGACCGTCTCGCGCCCGGCCTCGACCATCTCCCGCGCGGGTTTCGGCTCGACCGGCCGCGCCTATTCCTCGGGGGGCTGAGCCATGGCCTCGGATGCGCGCGGGAACCGGGCGGAACGGAGGGCGGCGGGAGGTGCCGGCGTGCCGCGCGTCGCGGCGGCCCCCGCGCTGTTCACCACCGGGCAGTGGCGCATCGTCGGCGCGCTGATGCTCTCCGGGCTCGGGTTGCTGCTGGCCGGCACGCTCGTGCCGCCCTCCGGGGGCGGCTACTGGCTCGCGGTGCTCCTGCTGCCGGCGGTCGGGGTGTTCATCGCCCTGCTGGCGGCCGGCCCGCCGGCGCGCGCCCTCGATGACTGGCTGATGGGCAACAAGGCCAAGCCGGAGCGCGCGCCGCCGCCACCGCCGCCCGCCGGACTGCCCGAGCCGGCGCGGCTCGCGCTGCAGGCCGCGACGCTGCCGGTGCTGCTCGCCGAGCTCGCCGGCGCGGCCCCTGCCATGGGCGGGCGCGAGGGCACGGCGGCGCGGGCGCTGCTCCAGGCCGGCGCCGCGGCCCCGGATGGCGAGGCGCGCCGCGCGCTCGCGCGGGAGCTGCCGCGCCTGCTGCCCCGGCTGGCCGCGGGCGACGCCGCCGCCGCCGCCGAGGCCGAGGCGCTTGCGCGCCAGCTCGCGCAGGGCGCGGCGGGAGGGGCCACGGCATGAGGAATCTCACGCCCGTCCGCCTGTTCCTGGTCGCCGCCGCGGGGCTGATGTTCCTTGGCGGCCTGCTGGTCGCCATCGGCCGGTGGAACCGTGCCGAAACCGACCGCGCCTTCGTCGAGGCCGCGGCCATGGCGGTGCAGGCGCCGCCGCCGGCGTCGCCCAGCGGCATCCGCTACTGGGCGCCCGCCACCGACGGCAACCCGGATCTTTCGCTGCGCATGCGCCTCGATGCGGAGACGCGGATGCGGGCCCTGCCCGCGGCGCCGAGCCCCGCGACCACCGGCATGCCCCGGCTGCCGCAGCCCGCCCCGGCCCAGGGCGGAGGCAGCAGCAGCAGCAGCGCGCCCGACCGGCCGCAGGCGGTGCCGCGATGATCCTCGGCTTCCTCTTCGTCGCGGGGGCCGTGGGCCTGGTGCTGATGGCCGTCCGGGAGCTGCGCGCGGCCCGGCGTGGCGACTGGGTGCGCGCCGAGGGCACGCGCCTCGTGATCGGCCCCTTGCCCGGCCAGGACGAGCCGCGCATGACGCTGCAGCGCGACCGGAGCGTGGCCTTCGGCCCCTACTGGGCCACCTGGGATCCGCCGGCCGGCATGACCGCGGTGCCGGCGCCCGTGCGCGGCAGCGGCAGCTACCGCGTGCTCGCCGCGGTGGATCTCTCGGGCGAGGACGCGTTCGGGACGGGCGATGCGCGCCTGGCGCGGACGCTCGCCGGCGCGCTCGGCCGCAGCGCGCTGATCCTCGCGCCCGAGCAGGGGGACAGCCCGATCCTGCTGCACGGCACCACGCGCGGGGCGCGCGGCAGCGCCGCGGGCATCGGTGTCGAGCAGGCGCAACTCGACCGGCTGATCGAGCTGGTCGGCGACCCCGTCGGGCTGCGGGTGGAGATCGAGCGGCGGCGCGTGCAGCGCGCCGGCTGGGGCGGCGCGCAGGCGCACCGGCACCGCGCGCGCGGGTAGGGCGCGGCCGGATCGGGCGCGTTGACCTCACCCGGCGCATCCGGCTGCCCGAAGGCGTGGACGCAGACCGGGGGGCGAAGGCCGGACCCGCCGCCGCCGGCGATCACGCCGCGTGGCGCGGCGCCTCGGCCGAGACGGCGGCCATCATCTCCTCCTCCACGGTCAGGTGCAGGCGCAGCAGCGCCTCCAGCGCGAAGAGGCTGCGCCGCAACTCCGGCACGGCGGCGCGCCAGGATGCGTCGTCGTCGCCAAGGCGCAGCAGCGTGCCGATGCGTTCGACGAGCGATTCCATCTCCGCATGCATCCGCACCAGCGGCGCCATGGGGTCCTGCCCGCCGAGGCGGCGCGCCGCCTCGGGGTAGAGCGCGCGCTCCTCCTCGTGCTGGTGCGGCAGCATCTCGCCGCGCAGCCGCGCCTCGAGCGCGGCGAGGCGGGCGCGCTCCTCCCGCGCCGGGCCGATGCGCTCGGCCGCCTCGCGCAGCGCGTCGGCGATCTGCCTCAGCCCGGCATGCTCGTGCTGCCGTTCGGCGAGGCCCGCCTCGGGCGAGAGCGCGCCCTGCGCCGCCTCGTCGGCCCCGGGCCGCAGCGCGGTCAGAGCGTAGAGGATGGCGAAGACATCGATCGCCTCCTGCACCAGCGCGCCGGCGAGCGGCGTCAGCCAGCCCGCCGCGGCCACGCCCATGGCGACGCCCGACATGCCCATGCCGAGCGCGATCGCCGCGAAGGCGACGCGACGGGAGCGGCGGGCGATGGCGATCGCCTCCGCCACCCGGTCCACGCGGTCCACCAGCAGCACGACATCGCCGGCCTCGGCGGCAGCGGCGGTGCCGTGCGCGCCCATGGCGATGCCGACATCGGCGGCGGCCAGCGCGGGCGCGTCGTTCACGCCGTCGCCGACCATCACGCTCGGCGCCGCGGCCGATTCCGCGCGCACCGCCGCGATCTTGTCGGCCGGCGACTGGCCGGCCAGCACCGCATCCAGGCGCAGCGCCCGCCCGATCGGCGCCGCCGCCGCCGCGCGGTCGCCGGTCAGCAGCACGATGCGCCGGATGCCGAGGGCGCGCAGGCGGCGGATGGCGCGCGGGGCCTCCTGCCGCATCCCGTCGGCCATGACGAAGGCGGCGGCGACGCGGCCATCCACGGCGAGCCAGGCGACCGAACCCGCGGCGGCGGCGACCTGCGCGGCGACACCGAAGCCATTCTGCGGATCGAGCCCGGCGGCATGCAGGAAGCCCTCCGCGCCGAGCATCAGCGTGTGGCCCTCCACGCTGCCGGTCAGGCCGCCGCCGGGAACCTCGGCGACGGATTCGGGCAGCGGCAGCGCGAGGCCGCGCGCCTCGGCCGCGGCGACCAGCGCGACCGAGACCGGATGCGTCGAGCCCTGCGCCAGCGCGGCGGCGAGGCGCAGCGCCGCATCGCGGCCGATCGCGGCATCGGCATCCACCGCCGCGAGGCGCGGGCGGCCCGGCGTCAGCGTGCCGGTCTTGTCGAACAGCACGCTGCGCGCGCGGGCGAGGCGTTCCAGCGCGCCGCCGCCCTTGACCACGATGCCCCGCCGCGCCGCCCGCCCGATGCCTGCGACCAGCGCGACCGGGGCGGCGAGGATCAGCGGGCAGGGTGTCGCGACGACCAGCACCGCCAGCGCGCGCACCGGGTCGCCGGTGGCGGCCCAGGTGCCGCCGGCCAGCACCGCGGTGAAGAGGATGAAGCCGACCGCCCAGCGGTCCGCGAGGCGCGCGAGCGGCGCGCGGGCGGCCGCGGCCTCCTGCGCGAGGCGCAGGATGGCGGCGTAGGTGGAGGCGCCGGCCTCGCGCGTCGCGCGCAGGCGGAAGGCGGGGCCGGCATTGACGACGCCGCTGCGCAGCGCGGCGCCGCGCCGGAGCATGACCGGCAGCGCCTCGCCGGTCAGGGCGCTTTCGTCGAGGCTCGCCGCCTCGTCCTCGAGCACGCCGTCGGTCGGCACCGTCTCGCCGGGGCGCACCAGCACGATGTCGCCGGGGCGAAGCACGGCGACGTCCACCTCCTCGATCGCCTCGCCGGCGATGCGCGCGGCGCGGCGCGGGGCGCGCGCGACGAGTTCGGTCAGCGCCGCGGTGGCGCGGCCTTCGGCCCAGGCTTCCAGCGCCTCCCCGCCGGCCACCATGAGGCCGATCACCGCGGCGGCCGCCGTCTCGCCCAGCGCCACCGCGCCGAGGATGGCGGCAAGCGCCACCGCATCCACCCCGAGCCGCCCGCCGAGCAGCGAGCGCAGCAGCCCGGCCGCGACATGCGCCGCGACCGGCAGGGCGGCCGCCGACCAGATCCAGGTGGCGGCCTCGGCCTGACCGCCGAGATGCAGCACCGCACCCGCCACGAGGCCGGCCATCACCCAGGCGAGAAGGAGGTAGCGACGCATCGGCGCAGCATGTCACGGAATGCGCCGCGATGCGCGAGGGGCGGCCGCCGCCCCGGGGCTGCGCCGTTGACAGCGCCGGGCGGTGCCTTACGCCTTGCACGCAGGCAAGGGAGGAAGCCCATGGCACGCCATCTCAAGCGCGGCCGCGACGCCGCGGCGCGCGCGGAGGACGAGGCCAAGGTCCGCGCGACGGTGGAGGGCATCCTCGCCGACATCGCCGCGCGCGGCGATTCCGCGGTGCGGGAACTGTCCATCCGCTTCGACAAGTGGGACCGGACGGATTTCCGCCTGACGGACGACGAGATCCGCGACTGCCTCGCGCAGCTCTCGCCGCGTGATCTCGACGACATCCGCTTCGCGCAGGAGCAGGTCCGCAACTTCGCGCAAGCCCAGAAGGAGGCGCTGCGCGACATCGAGGTCGAGACGCTGCCCGGCGTGGTGCTCGGGCACCGGAACATCCCGGTCAACTCGGTCGGCTGCTATGTGCCGGGGGGCAAGTATCCGCTGCTGGCCTCCGCGCACATGTCGGTGGTGACGGCGAAGGTCGCGGGGGTGAAGCGCATCGTCACCTGCGCCCCGCCCTTCGAGGGCAGGCCGGCGCCTGCCATCGTCGCCGCCCAGCATCTCGCGGGCGCGGATGTCATCTACTGCCTGGGCGGCGTGCAGGCGGTGGGGGCGATGGCGCTCGGCACGCAGAGCATCGAGCCGGTGGACATGCTGGTCGGCCCGGGCAACGCCTTCGTGGCGGAAGCCAAGCGCCAGCTCTTCGGCCGCGTCGGCATAGACCTCTTCGCCGGCCCCACCGAGACATTGGTGATCGCGGACGAGACGGTGGATGGCGAGCTCTGCGCCACCGACCTGCTCGGCCAGGCGGAGCACGGGCCGAACTCCCCCGCCATCCTGCTGACCAACTCCGAGAGGCTGGCGCGCGAGACGATGGCCGAGGTCGAGCGCCTGCTGACCATCCTGCCGACCGCCGCCATCGCGCGGAAGGCCTGGGAGGACTACGGCGAGGTGATCGTCTGCGAGGACGAGGCCGAGATGGTGCGCGAGGCCGACCGCATCGCGTCCGAGCATGTGCAGGTGATGACGCGCGACCCGGACTACTTCCTCGCCAACATGACCAACTACGGCGCCCTGTTCCTGGGCCCGCGCACCAATGTCGCCTACGGCGACAAGGTGATCGGCACCAACCACACGCTGCCGACCATGAAGGCCGCGCGCTACACGGGCGGGCTGTGGGTGGGCAAGTTCCTCAAGACCGTCACCTACCAGCGCGTGCTGACGGACGCGGCGAGCGCGATGATCGGCGAGTACTGCTCGCGCCTGTGCATGCTCGAAGGCTTTGCCGGCCATGCCGAGCAGGCGAACATCCGGGTGCGCCGATACGGCGGGCGCAACATCCCCTACGCCACCGCGGCGGATTGAGGCGATGGACCTTCCGCGCACGCCCTCCTTCCGGCTGGACGGACGCCGCGCGCTGGTCTCCGGCGCGGGGCGCGGCATCGGCCTCGCCGCCGCGGCCGCGCTGGCCGAGGCCGGGGCGCATGTGACGCTGCTCGCGCGCAGCGCGGGCGAGATCGAGGCCGGTGCCGAGGCCATCCGCGCCCGCGGCGGCGCGGCGGCGGCGCTGGCGCTCGATGTGCTGGATGTCGCCGCCACCGCGCGCGCCATCGCCGATGCCGAGCCCTTCGACATCCTGGTCAACAATGCCGGCACCAACCGCCCCAAGCCGCTGACCGAGGTGACGGAGGCGGATTACGACGCGGTGCTCGACCTCAACCTCCGCGCCGCCTTCTTCCTCGCCCAGGCGGTGGCCCGGCGGCTGCTCGCGACGGGGCGGCCGGGTTCCATCATCAACGTCTCCTCGCAGATGGGCCATGTCGGCGCGGCGAACCGCAGCATCTACTGCGCGTCGAAATGGGCGCTGGAGGGGCTGACCAAGGCGATGGCGGTGGAACTCGCCCCGCATGGCATCCGCGTCAACACGCTCGGCCCCACCTTCATCGAGACGCCGCTGACGCGCCCCTTCTTCGAGGACGCCGCCTTCAAGGCGAGCGTGCTGCAGAAGATCAAGCTCGGCCGCATCGGAAGGGTCGAGGACCTGATGGGCGCCATCCTGTTCCTCGCCTCCGACGCCTCGGCGCTGATGACCGGCGCTGCGCTGGTCGTGGATGGCGGCTGGACGGCGGAGTGATGCCCCTCAGGACGGCCGCGGCAGGATCGCCCGCAGCGCGTCGAGCACCGCATCCGTCGCCGCCTGGTAGCCCGGCCCGTCGAGATACCCCTCGAAGGTGCCGGTGCGTTCGAGGAAGCCGCGCCAGGCCGGTTCCTGCAGCGCGCGCCGGAAGCGCTCGTGCAGCACGGTGTAGATCTCGTCCGGCAGGCCGGCCGGCGCGTTCAGCCCCTTCATGTTCTCGACGACGACGTTCCAGCCGAGTTCCCGCAGCGTCGGCACCGCGGGCAGGATCGGGATGCGCTCCGCCGAACAGACCGCGAGCGCGCGGATCTCCCCCGACTGCACCATCCCGCCCGTCTCCTCGGGCGCGAGCACGGCGAGGTCCACCGTCCCGGCGAGCAGCGCCTGCAGCGAGGGCGCGCCGCCCGAGAAGGGCACGTGCAGCATCTCGACCCCGGCCGCGCGCGTGAGCAGCACGAAGACTGCGTGGTAGATCGAGCCGATGCCTGAGGAGGCATGCGAGACGCTGCCCGGCGCGGCCCGCGCCGCCTCGATCGCCTGGCGCAGGTCGGCGTGGCGGCCGCCGCGCCGCGCCACGATCAGCAGCGGCTGGCGCGTCATGCGGATGATCGCGCGGAAGGACCGCTTGGGGTCATAGGGCAGGTCGCGGAAGGCGGGCAGTGAGGTGCTCTCGGATCCGCCGCCGACCAGCAGGTTCAGCCCGTCCGGCGCCATGCCGGCGACCTGCTGCGCGGCGATCGCGCCGCCCGCGCCGGGGCGGTTGATGACGACGATCGGCGTGGGGAAGAAGCGCGAGGCGGCCTCGGCCAGCGCGCGCGCCTGCAGGTCGGTGCCGCCCCCGGGCGGGAAGCCGACGATGAGCTGGATGGGCCGCGCCGGCTCCCACGCCGCGCGCGCGAGGCGCGGCGCGGCGATCAGGCCCGTGGCGGCGGCAAGGATGGTCCGGCGGTGGGTCATGGCGCTCCCTCGTCTCCCGGTTCGATGCCGGGCATTCGTTGTCCGGGGATGCTGGAGCAGATCGCCCGCCGCCGCAAATCCGCCGCGCGGCGGGCCGGCCGGGGGATGCGCGCGTGCCGCCGATGCGCGATCCTGCGCGCGGGCAGCGGAAGGAGCCGGGCGCTGGACGCCGCGCGGAAGCAGTCGGGGATCGGCGTGGCGGGCCTGGCGCGGCTCGCGCCGGTGGCGCTCGGCACCATGATCGTGCCGCTCGATTCCTCGGTGAACGTCGCCTTCCCTGCCATCGCCGCGGCCTTCCATCTGGCGGTGCCGGAGATCCAGTGGGTCGTGATCGGCTATGTGCTGACCTATGGCAGCCTGATGCTCGCGGTCGGCCGGCTGGGCGACATCTTCGGCCATGCGCGCGTGTTCCGATTCGGCCTCGCCTGGAGCGCCGTCGCCTTCGTCGCGCTGTGCCTCGCGCCCGACTACGGCACGCTGCTCGCCGCGCGCGTACTGCAGGGCATCGGGGCGGCGCTGGTGATCGGCTGCGGCCCGGCGCTCGCCACCGGCCTGTTCCCGGAGGCCCTGCGCGCCCGCGCGCTCGCCGCCTATGGCGCGGCCTTCGCGGCCGGGGCGGCGCTCGGCCCGCTGCTCGGCGGCGCGATGGTCGGGGCCTTCGGCTGGCAGGGCGTCTATGGCATGCGCGTGCCGATCGCGCTTGCCGCGCTGATGCTGCTGCGCGGCGCGCCGGAGGCGCCGCGCAACGGCCCGCGCGAGCCCTTCGACCTGCCCGGCGCGGTGCTGCTGACCACGGCCATCGCCGCGATCCTGTTCGCGGTGAACCGGGCGCCGCAGGGCATCGCCGCCGCCCTCGCCCTCACCGGCGCCGCGGCACTTGCCGGCTTCGTCTGGCGCAGCGGGCGGGCGGCGCGGCCGATCATGGATCTCTCGTTGTTCCGCCGCCCGGGCTTCGCGGCGCTGAACTTCGGCAACACGCTGGTCAACTTCGCCTCCTTCGCGGTGATGCTGCTCGGGCCGTTCTGGCTCGCGCGCATCGCCGGGCTGGCCGCGATCCCGCTCGGCCTCGTGCTCGCCGCGGCGCCGGCGGGCGGGGTGCTCGGCGCCTGGCTCGGCGGGCGCCTCGCCGGGGTGCTGGCCGCGCGCAGCATGCTGCTGGCCGGAACCGCGCTGGTCGCGGCGGGGCTGCTGCCGCTCGCCTGGGCGGGGGCGGGGATGCCGGTCGGCTGGTTCGCCGCGCTGCTGGCGCTGCAGGGCGTCGGCCTCGGGCTGTTCAACCTCGCCTATACCGACATCGTGACCGCGGTGATGCGGCGCGAGGACCGCGGCGTGGCGGGCAGCCTGACGATGCTCACGCGCACGCTCGGCGTGGTCGGCGCCGCCTCGCTGCTGACGCTGCTGTTCGGCGCCACGGAGGCCGCCGCGCTGGCCGCCGGCCGGCCGGCGCAGGAGGCCTTCCTCGCCGCCTTCGGCAGCGCCTTCATGCTCGCGGGCCTGCTGCCGCTGCTTGTGCTGCCGCTGGTCGCGCGCCGCGCGCCGTAGCGGCGGCGCCCGGGCGGTGGCAGGCTGCGCTTCGCCGCGGGAGGAGAGCGCGCATGGACTGGCCGGTGCAGGAGGGTGTCTTCGAGGCGGGCGATCTCGCCCTGCACCGCGGCGGCACGCTGCCCGGCGCGCGCATCCATTGGCGCGCGCATGGCACGCTCGCGCCGGCGCGCGACAATGTGGTGCTCTACCCCACGAGCTACGGCGCGCAGCATCCGGATCTCGAATGGCTTGTCGGGCCTGATCGCATCCTCGATCCGCGGCGCTGGTTCGTCGTCATTCCCAACATGTTCGGCGGCGGGCTCTCCTCCTCGCCGAGCAACACCAAGGGCTGGCCCGCCCTGGTCACCGCCTGGGACAATGTGGCGGCGCAGAAGCGCCTGCTCACCGAGGTCTTCGGCGTGACACGGCTGCACGCCGTCTATGGCTGGTCCATGGGCGCGCAGCAGGCCTATCACTGGGCGGCCGCCTTCCCGGCCGCGGTGGAGCGCATCGTCGTCAACTGCGGCAGCGCGCGGACCTCGGTGCACAACCGCGTCTTCCTCAAGGGCATGATGGCGGTGCTGGAGGCCGCGCCGGAATACGACGGCACCGCGCTGTTCTCGGCCCAGCCGAAGGCGGCGCTGCGCGCCTTCGGCCGCCTCTACGCCGGCTGGGCGCTGAGCCAGGATTTCTATCGCGCCGGGCTGCACCTGAGCGCCCTGAAGGCGCCCGACCTCGACACCTTCCTCCGCACCGACTGGGAGGAACGCTTCGCCCGCCGCGCCGCCGCCGATCTGCTGGCGCAGATGCGGACCTGGGAGGCCGCCGACATCGCCGACCACCCGCGCTACCGCGGCGACCTCGGCCGCGCGCTCTCGGCCATCGAGGCGCGGGTGCTGCTGATGCCCTCGGAAACCGATCTCTATTTCCGCGTCGCCGACAACGAGGCCGAGCTGCCCTTCCTCCGCCGCGGCACGCTCCTGCCGATCCCCTCCATCTGGGGCCACCGCGCCGGCAACCCGGTGGCCAACCCCGAGGATGCCGCCTTCCTGCGCCGGCATGTCCGCGCCTTCCTGGAGGCGTGACGCCCCGCCCGCTTCGCGCCATAAGCGGCGGCGATGTCCTTCCGCGACCTCTCCGCGCCGGGGGCCAGGCGCTCGGCCTGGCTGAACTCGCTCTTCGTGGACCACGCGCTGCTGCGCCTCGGCTGGCGCAACTGGGGCGTGGTCGAGAGCGGGCGCCTCTACCGCTCCAACCACCCGACGCCCTGGCAGCTCGAGCAGGCGGTGCGGCGGCACGGCATCCGCACGGTGATCAACCTGCGCGGCCATCGCGAGGCCTGCGGCTCGGACGCGCTGGGGCGGCAGGCGGCAGCGGCGCTTGGGCTCGAGCACATCGACGCACCGCTCGAAAGCCGCGGCGCGCCGCACAAGGACCGCGTGCTGCGCCTTGCCGGCATCTTCGCCCGCATGGCGGAGCCGGCGCTGATCCACTGCAAGTCGGGGGCCGACCGCACGGGCCTTGCCGCCGGCATCTGGCTGCTGCTGCAGGGGCGCGGCGTCGAGGCGGCGATGGACCAGCTCTCGCTCCGCTTCGGCCATGTCGCGGCGGCGCGCACGGGCATCCTGGACGCCTTCTTCCGCGCCTATGCGGCCTTCATCCGGACGCAGGGGCCCAAGCCCTTCCTCGACTGGGTGCGCGAGGATTACTCGGAGGACGCTCTGCGCGCCTCCTTCCGCAGCACGCCCTGGGCGGATCGGCTGGTGGACGGCGTGCTCAGGCGCGAGTGAGCGCGGCGGCGTCGCCGCGCACCAGGGCGGGGATGGCGCGCGCCACGCGCTCGGCCGGCCAGTCCCACCAGGCGATGGCGAGCAGCCGCGCCACCGTCTCCGCATCGAAGCGCATGCGCACCACGCGGGCCGGGTTGCCGGCCATCACGGCATAGGGCGGCACATCCGCCGCCACCACCGCGCGCGCCCCGATGACCGCGCCATGGCCGATGGTCACGCCGGGCAGGATGAGCGCCTCGGTCCCGATCCAGACATCGTTGCCGACCGTGATCGGGCCGCCGCCGCGCCAGGGGTATTCGGCCAGCGGCAGCGCCTCGGCGAAGGATCCGCCCAGGATGGCGAAGGGGAAGGTGGACGGCCCGGCCATGGCGTGGTTCGCGCCGGGCATCAGGAAGGTGGCGCGATGGGCGATGGCGCAGTAGCGCCCGATCGCCAGCCTCCCGAGGCCGAAATCGTAGCGCACGCAGCGCTCGAGGAAGCGCAGCGGATCCTCGTGGTCGTGGTAGTAGGAATACTCGCCCGCGGTCACGTTCGTGACCTCCGGGTGGCGCGCGAGAAGCGGCTTGAGGAACACCGTCCCGGCATCGCCGGGCACGGGGTGCAGCAGCATCGGGTCGGGCGGGGCCGTCATGGCGGTCTCCTCGGCGCCATGCCGCCGCGCCGCGGCGTCAGCGCCCCTCGAATCGCGGCGCACGCTTCTCGAGCATCGCGTCCACCGCCTCGCGGTGGTCCCGCGTGCCGTGCGCGAGCGCCTGGTAGGCCGCGGACATCTCGAGCAGCGTGGACAGGCGCATGTGCTGGCTCTCGCGCAGCAGGCGCTTGGTCAGGCGCACGGCCTGCGGCGGGTTCACGGCGATCCGCTCGGCCATGGCGCGGGCGGCGGGCAGCAGCGCCTCCGGGGCCACGACCTGGGAGACGAGCCCGCAGGCCAGCGCCTCGGCGGGCGTGATGGGATCGCCGGTCAGCGACATCTCGAGCGCCTTCGACATGCCGACGACCTTCGGCAGCAGATAGGCGCCGCCATCGCCCGGCACGATGCCGACCTTGACGAAGGATTCCGCGAAGCGCGCCGTCTCGGAGGCGATGCGGATGTCGCACATGCAGGCGAGATCCAGCCCCGCGCCGATCGCCGGCCCGTTGATGGCGGCGATGGTGGGCACGTCCATCTCGTAGAGCGCAAGCGGGATCATCTGGATGCCGCGCCGGTAGGATTCGCGGATCTCTGCCCCGGTGTTCCCGCCCGTGATGCCGGTCTTGTCGCGCATGCCCTTGAGGTCGCCGCCGGCGCAGAAGGCCGGGCCCGCGCCGGTCACGATCACCACGCGCACGGCATCGTCGCGGTTCAGCGCGCGGCAGGCATCGGCCACCTCGGCGCATTCGGCGGCGGTGGAGATGGCGTTGCGCTTCTCCGGCCGGTTCAGCGTGAGGGTGACGATGCCGCCCTCCCGCTCGATCTTCAGGAAGTCGGTCATGCGGCGGGTTCCTCGTCGCGCGATGTGATGAAATGCCAGAGCGGGCCGGGCGTGGACTGCACCATCGCCCCGATCCGCTGCGCCCAGAAGCGTTCGGTGCCGCCCTCCTCGCGCCAGGACCACAGGCGCCGCGTGAGGTGATGCAGCCCGTGCTCCTCCGTGATGCCCATGGCGGCGAGCACCTGGTGGGCGATGGCCGCCCCCTTCGCCGCCGCCTCCCCCGCCGTGACCTTGGCGCAGCCGATCTCGAAGGCGGCGGCGGCGAGGCCGCGCGCATCCGCCGCGCGCGCCGCCGCCGCGGCGGCGACCGAGACGGCGGAGGCCTCCGCCGCGAAGACGGCGAGCTGCTGCTGCACGGCCTGGAAGCGGCCGATGGGCCGGCCGAACTGCTTGCGCGTATTGGCGTGGTCCACCGCGAGCGCCAGCGCGGCCTGCATCGCCCCCGCGATCTGCGCCGAGCGGATCAGCGCGGCGAGCAGCAGCGCGGCCTCGGCGCCCCAGGCATTGGGCAGGCTCCCCTCGGCCAGCGGCGGGGCGGTGACGAGGGGCGTGTCGCGCGCCTCCCGGCCGATATTGCCGCCTTGCGTCCAGCGCAGCGACGCCGCCTCGTGCAGCGCGACGCGCGCGCCCTCCAGCAGCACGACATGGGCGGCATGGCGGCCCCAGGGCACCGGCGCGCCGGCCGCGGCGAAGCTCAGCACGCCGCCGGGCGGCGCGATGCCGGCGGCGGCGAGCAAGGCGGAGGCGCCTATGCCCTCGGCGAGCGGCACCGGCGCGCCGGCGCGGCCCAGCGCCTCCAGCACCGGCACGATGTCCTGGAAGCCGAGGCCCGCGCCGCCGGCATCCTCGGGCACCAGCGCGCCGGCGAGGCCGAGGCCGTCCAGCGCCGTCCAGGCGGCCTCGGGGAAGGCGCCATCCTCCACCGCGCGCAGCGTCTCGGTGCCGGCGGCGTCGGCCAGCGCGCGCGCGACCTGCTCGGCGAGTTCCGCCGCGATCCCGCAGGCCATCAGCGCAGCCCCAGCTCGCGCGCGATGATGCCGCGCATGATCTCCCGCGTGCCGCCGCGCAGCGAGAAGGTGGGCACGATCTGCGTCAGGTAGGCGTGCATGCGGCGCATCTCCTCCGGCATGGCGTCGGTGTCCATCACGTCGCGCATGCGCTCGGGCAGCGCCTGTTCGAAATCATTGCCGAGGTCCTTGACCAGCGCGGCCTGGCGGATCGGGTCCTCGCCCTCCTGCAGCATCCCGGCGACGGCGGTGGACATCGCGCGCAGCGTCCACAGCCGCGCCACCTGCCGGCCCAGCGTGCCGGCGGCCGCGCCATCGCCGCGCAGCGCCTCGATCCCCGCTTCCAGCAGCGGGTGCGCGGACATGTAGCGGTCCGGCCCGGAGCGCTCGAAGGCGAGCTCGCTCGTCGCCTGCGCCCAACCCGCGCCTTCCTGCCCGACCAGCGCATCCTCGGGCAGCAGCACGTCGTCGAAGGTGATCTCGTTGAAGCCCTTCTCGCCCACGAGATCGCGGATGGGGCGGATGGTGACGCCCGGCGCCCGGAGGTCCACCAGCACCTGCGACAGCCCCTGGTGCTTCGACCCGCCCTCCGGCGCGGGCGAGGTGCGCACGAGCGCGATCATCCAGTCGCAGAGATGGCCGAAGGTCGTCCAGATCTTCCGCCCGTTCAGCCGCCAGCCGCCGTCCACCTTGTCCGCGCGCGTGCGCAGGGAGGCGAGGTCGGACCCGGAATCGGGCTCCGAGAGGCCGATGCAGAAGGCGTATTCGCCGCTCGCGATGCGCGGCAGGAACTTGCGGCGCTGCGCCTCGGTGCCCAGGCGCAGGATCAGCGGCCCCGACTGGCGGTCGCCGATCCAGTGCGCACCGACTGGGGCGCCGGCGGCGAGCATCTCCTCCAGCACGATGTTGCGTTCAAGGAAGCTGCGCTCCGTGCCGCCGTATTCGCGCGGCCAGCACATGCCGATCCAGCCCTTCGCCCCCACCGCGCGGGTGAAGTCGCGGTCGAAGCCCATCCAGGACCGGGCGCGGACCTCCGGGCTCCAGCGCGGCGCGTGCTCGGCGAGGAAGGCGCGCACCTCGGCGCGCAGGGCGGCCGCGCCGGGCGGCGGGTCGCGAAGGTCGAAGCGAAGTCCGGTCATGGCGTGTCCTCTCGCGCCCGATCCTGGCCCGGGGGCGCCGGGCGCTCAATGGGCGGCGGCGGAGCGGCCCATCATCGGCAGGACGAGGCGCGTCATCAGCGGGATGGCCGCGGCGCCGACGAGGAGGCCGGCGATGCCCGCGACCGCCGCCTCCGCCAGCCAGCCGGCGATGCCCCCGCCCAGCGCCGCGCCCGCGCCATGGGCGAGATGCGCCGGCCCGCCCAGGCCGAAGGCTTCCAGCCCATGCAGGATGATGCCGCCGCCGACCCAGATCATCGCGAAGGTGCCGACGACCGAGAGCAGCTTCAGCACCAGCGGCATGCCGCGCACCAGCAGCGCGCCGGCCGCGATGCCGCGCCGGACCATCGCCACGCCCATGTCGTCGGCCTTCACGATGAGGGCGACCACGCCATAGACGCCGAAGGTGATGACGAGGCCGACCAGCGCCAGCACCGCCGCCTGCGTCCAGATCCCGGCCGCCGGCATGGTGGCGAGCGCGATCGCCATGATCTCGGCCGAGAGGATGAAGTCGGTCTTGATGGCGCCCGCCACGCGCTCGTTCTCGAGGTGCAGCGCGTCCGCCGCCGCGGCCGCCACGGCGGGGTCCGCGGCATGGGGGCGGATCCATTCCAGCACCTTCTCCGTGCCCTCGAAGCAGAGATAGATGCCGCCGACGAGGAGGAGCGGCGTGATCAGCCAGGGCGCGAAGGCGGAGAGCAGCAGCGCCGCCGGCAGCAGGATGAGGAACTTGTTGCGCAGCGAGCCGAGCGCGATGCGCCCGATGATCGGCAACTCGCGCGAGGCGTCGAAGCCCACCACGTAGCGCGGCGTCACCGCGGCGTCGTCGATCACCACGCCCGCCGCCTTGGCGCCGGCGCGCCCGGCATGGGCGGCGATGTCGTCCACCGAGGCCGCGGCCACCTTGGCGATGGCCGAGACGTCGTCGAGCAGGGCGAGCAGGCCGGTGCTCATGCGCGGGCTCCTCGGGGGGCGGGATGGGTGCGCTCCATCCTGCCATGGCCGGCCGCCGCCACGAAGGGGCGGCCCGGCGAGGCCCACGTGCGGCGCTTGCCTGCGGGGGGCGGGTCAGACCACGCCGGCGGCGCGGGCGGCGGCGATCTCCTCGGCCGTCATGCCCGCGAAATCCGCCAGGACCGCGTCCGTGTCCCCGCCCGGCGCGGGGATGCCGCGGCGGTATTCGGGCGGGGTCGCCGAGAGATGCAGCGGCGAGCCCACCACCCGCACGGTCCCGGCCGCATGGTGCGGCACCTCGCGGATCATGCCGCGGGCGATGATGTGCGGGTCGGCCTCGACATCGGCGGCGGTGTTGATGGGGCCGGAGGTGATCTTCGCCGCCTCGAGCCGCGCCAGCCATTCGGCGCGCGGGCGCGTGCGCAGCAGGGTGCGCATGCGGTCGAGCAGCGCGGCGCGGTGCTCCACCCGGTCACGCGCGCGGCGGAAGCGGGGATCCTCGGCCCATTCGGGATGGCCGAGCGCCTCCGCGAGGCGCGCGAATTCGCGGTCGTTCAGCACGCCGATGACGAAGCGGCCGTCCGCGCCCTCGAACACGCCATAGGGCACCGCGACCGGGCTGTCGTTGCCGCTGCGCGGCATCAGGCGCCCGGCGTTCAGCCACGAGGACATCGGCGCCTGCATCAGCGAGGCCATGGTCTCGAACAGGTTCACGTCGATCGCCTGGCCCTGCCCGGTCGCGTCGCGGTGGCGCAGCGCGGCGAGGATGGCCACCGTCGCGGCGAAGCCGGTGAACATGTCCGCCACCGGAACGCCCACGCGTTGCGGCCCGCCGCCCGGCGCGCCGTCTGCCTCGCCCGTCACCTCCATCAGCCCGGCCATCGCCTGGGCCACGAAGTCGTAGCCCGAGCGCCCCGCATAGGGGCCGGACTGGCCGAAGCCGGTGACCGAGCAGAAGACGAGGCGCGGGTTCACCGCGCGCAGATCCTCGTATCCGAGGCCGTAGCGGGCGAGCGTGCCGGGGCGGAAATTCTCGATCAGCACATCGGCGCGCGCGGCCATGCGCTTGAGGATCGCAGCGCCTTCCGGCCGCGCGAAATCCACCGACACCGACCGCTTGTTGCGGTTGAGCGAGACGAAATAGGTGCTGTCCTCGCTGCCCTTGACGAAGGGCGGGCCGAGCGCGCGCAGGTCGTCGCCATCGCCGCGCCGCTCGACCTTCGCGACATCGGCGCCGAGGTCGCCGAGCATCTGCGCGCAGAGCGGGCCCGCCACCACCCGGGTGAGATCCAGCACCCTGAGACCATCGAGCGCGCCCATGCCTTCCCCTCCGCAACCCTGCCGCGGCGGCCAGACTTGCCGAGGCGGCCGCCGCCGGGAAGCCCCGCGCGGCGCGAGGCGGGCATGCTGGACGCGCGGCGGCGCGGCATGCTGGCATCCGCGCCCATGCCGGCCCCTTTCCGCCTCGCCCGCGCCGGGCTCGCGGCCATCCTCGCCGCCTGCGCCGACCCCGGCCCGGCGCTGCGCATCACCGCCGAGACGAGCGGCGCGCTCGCGCGCACGCTGCGCCTCGCGCATCCGCCCGATTCCCGGCACGGCTGCGCGGAGCTGCGGGTCTATGGCGAACCGGGCAGCCCCGGCCCGCTGCACATGACGGCCTTCGAGATCCGCTTCACCCCCGATGCCGCGGATGCGGATTCCCTGCTCCTGGTGCTGGACCGGGAAGCACCCTCGCAGGTCGCGCGCATCGCGCTGACGGCCGGCGGGCGGCACTGGATCGGCCATACCGGCCTGCCGGGTTTCACCGCGGACATCGCGGCGGCCGGGGGGCTGCGCAGCGGTCGCTTCGCCATCGGCGGCCTGCGCCCGATCGAGGGCGGGCCGGAGCGGCTCGCGCTCGCCGGCCGATGGTCCTGCGCGCCGGAAGGGGGCTGATGCCGGTGGGCGAAAGGCTCGACCATTCGTCCGCTGGCATCGCGCGCAGGGCCGGTGGGGCGGCCGCAGCCGCCGCCCGGCTCAGCCGCGGATGCGCGCGACGGTCGCGGTCGTCGAATTGCCCGGCAGGAGCTGCGCGAGCCGCACCTCCCCGCCGTATTCCCGCACGATGTCGCCGCCGACCACCTGCTCCACCGTGTAGTCCGCGCCCTTCACCAGCACGTCGGGCTTGAGCAGGCGGATCAGCTCGATGGGCGTGTCCTCCTCGAACAGCGTCACGCAATCCACCGTGGCGAGGGAGGCGAGGACGGCGGCGCGCGCGGCCTCGGACTGGATCGGCCGCGCCGCGCCCTTCAGCCGCTTCACCGAGGCATCGGAGTTCAGCCCCACCACCAGGCGGTCGCACCAGGACCGCGCCTGCTCCAGCAGGTGAACATGGCCCGGGTGCAGCAGGTCGAAGCAGCCATTGGTGAAGCCGATGCGCCAGCCGCGGCGGCGCCAGCGCTCCACCTGCTCGGCCGCAGCGGCGCGGGAGACCACCTTGCGCAGCGCACCGCGCTCGGGCGTCAGCGCCTCGGCCAGTTCCTCCTCGCGCACCACGGCGGTGCCGACCTTGCCCACCACGATGCCGGCCGCGATGTTGGCGAGCCGGGCCGAGACCGGCAGCGTCTGGCCGGCGGCCAGCGCCGCGGCCAGCACCGCGACCACCGTATCCCCGGCGCCGGAGACGTCGTGCACCTCGGCGGCCTCGGCGGGGAAGTGGTGGATGCGCTCGCCCTCGAGCAGCGTCATGCCGTCCTCGCTGCGCGTCACGAGCACCGCGCCGAAGCCGTGCGCGGCCTTGAGCGCGCGCATCGCGGCGAGGATCTCCTCCTCCCCCTCCACCGGCATGCCGGTCGCCTCGGCCAGTTCGGCGCGGTTGGGCGTGATCAGGTCGGCCCCGGCATAGCGGGCGTAGTCGCGGCCCTTGGGGTCCACCACGACGCGGCGGCCGGCGGCATGGGCGGCCTCGATCAGCCGCCGCGCGGTGTCCCCGCCGAGCACGCCCTTGCCGTAGTCGGAGAGCACCATGACGGTGGTCGCGGCGATCGCGTCGGCGGCGATCTTGACCATGCGGTCGGCCAGGCGCGGATGGATCGCCTGCACCACCTCCTGGTCCGCGCGCAGCATGTGCTGGCCGTTCGCGATGAAGCGGGTCTTGGTGGTGGTGTGGCGGCCGCCCTGGACCAGCAGCCAGGGCTCGACGCCCGGCTGGCCGCCGATCAGGCCGGTCAGGTCGCTGCCCGCCTGGTCGTCGCCCACCACCGAGACGAAAGCGGTGGCCGCGCCGAGCGCGGTCAGGTTGCGCACCACATTGCCCGCGCCGCCCGGCATGGCGACCTCGCGCTCCACCGCGAGCACGGGCACCGGGGCCTCGGGGCTGATGCGGCGGACCGAGCCGTAGACGTAGCGGTCCAGCATGGCGTCGCCCACCACCAGCACGGAGGCGCGGCGAAGGGCGCGGACCCCCTCCAGCAGCTGGGCCACGGGGATCTCCGGCAGGGGCCGGTCGGCGTCGGGCGCGTGGCCTGTCATGGAAGTGCCCTAGCGCAGCCGGATGGCGCGGCGCAAGGCGAGGCGCCGGGGGCCGCGCCCGGCCGCCGCCGGCCCGGCGCGGCCGCGCCAGCCCGGGGGCGGCGGCTCATGCCCCGGCCAGCGTCAGCCCCTCCACCCGCACCGTCGGGCTGTCGGTGCCGCGGCGGAAGCGCAGGTCGTCCGCCGGCGTCATGTGCAGGAACATCTCCTTGAGGTTGCCGGCGATGGTCACCTCGCTGACCGGCTCGGCCAGTTCGCCGTTGCGGATCATGAAACCGGCAGCACCCCGGCTGTAGTCGCCGGTCACGCCGTTCACGCCCATGCCGATCAGTTCGGTCACGTAGATCCCCTCGGCGATGTCGGCCATCAGCGCGGCGGGGCTCAGGGCCCCAGGCTCGAGCCAGAGGTTGGACGGCGCCGGGCCCGGCGGGCCTCCGGTGCCGCGGCTGGCATGGCCGGTCGAGGCGAGGCCCAGTTGCCGCGCCGAGCGCCAGTCCAGCAGCCAGGTGGTGAGCACGCCGTTCTCGACCACCGCCCGGGCCTCGCCGGGCATCCCCTCCCCGTCGAAGGGGCGCGAGCGCAGGCCGCGCGGGCGCAGCGGGTCGTCGCGCACGGTCAGCCCCGCCGCCATCACCTGCCGGCCCATGCTGTCCTTGAGGAAGGAGGTGCCGCGCGCCACCGCCGCGCCGTTGATCGCGCCCACCAGGTGGCCGAGCAGGCTGCCGGCCACGCGCGGGTCGAACACGACCGGGATGCGCGCGGTCCTGGGCCGGCTGGGGTTGAGGCGGCGCACCGCCTGCTCCCCGGCGCGGCGACCGATGCGCGCCGGGTCGTCGAGGTCGGCCAGATGGACGGCCGAGCACCAGTCGTAGTCGCGCTCCATAGCCGTGCCGGTGCCGGCCAGCGCGGTGGCGGAGACGGAATGCGAGGTCCGGGTGAACTCCCCGGCGAAGCCGTTGGAGGCGACCAGCGCGATGCCGGTGCGGGACCAGCCGGCCTCCGCCCCCTCGCTGTTGGTCACGCCGGGAACGGCGAGCGCCGCCTCCTCGGCCGCCGCGGCGCGGGCGAGCAGATCCTCCGCGCTCGGCTCGGCGGCATCGGCGAGGTCGAGCGCGCGCGGCGGGATGGGAACCGCTTCGGGCAGGCCCGCGAAGGGATCCTCGGGCACCACGCGGGCCATGGCGACGGCGCGTTCGGCCAGCGCGGCGAAGCCCTTCGGGTCGGGGTCGGTGCTCGCCACGATGGCGGCGCGCCGGCCGAGGAAGACCCGCAGGCCGAGGTCGAAGCCCTCGGCGCGCTCGAGCTGCTCGATGGCGCCGAGACGCCGCTTCACCGACAGCGAGGCGGAGGCGACGAGCAGCGCATCGGCGGCATCCGCGCCGGCCCGCTTCGCGGCGGCGATGAGGTCGGACAGGGTGGTCAGGCGGTCCATCGCGTTTCCTCGTCGGGCGGGATGAAGGTCGGGGGAGGGGAACCTCCCCGATCCCCCTCCCTTCTTTGTCACCTGGTGCCGAACCTCGGAGGCGGGGCGCCAAATGACAAAGAAGGTTGAGGGGGGTCCGGGGGGAGAAGTTCCCTTCTCCCCCCGCCTTCACGCCGCCAGCTTCTCCATGATCGCATGCACGCTCGGCACGTTCTCCGCCGGCCCCATCGCCGCCAGCGTCGGCCGCGCGCGGAAGATCATCGCCGCCGCCTGCTGCACCTGTTCGACCGTCACGGCCGCGATCTTGGCCTTGGTTTCCTCGACCGGGATGACGCGGCCATGGACCTGCAACTGACGGGCGAGCTGCTCGCAGCGGCTGCCGGTGGATTCCAGCGACATCAGCAGCGAAGCGCGCAACTGCGCCTTGGCGCGCGCGAGTTCCTCCTCCGTCACGTCGCGCTGCACGGCGCGCAGCGCCTCGATGGTGACGGGCATCAGCTCGGCGGCCTCCTTCTCGCCGGTGCCGGCGTAGATCTGGAACAGGCCGTGGTCGCGGAAGGGCGAGGCGAAGGAGTAGATGGAATAGACGAGGCCGCGCTTCTCCCGGATCTCCTGGAACAGGCGCGAGGACATGCCGCCGCCGAGCAGCGTCGAGAGGAGCTGCACCGGGTAGTGCATCGGATCGCCGTGCTTCACCGACGGAAAGCCGAGCACGATGTGCACCTGGTCGAGGTCGCGGCCCTCGCGGAACTCCCCGCCGGCATAGCGGGAGGGCTCGGCGGCGGCCTCGCCGGTGGCTGGCAGGTCCGCGAAATGCTCGCGCACCAGGGCGAGCAGCGCGTCGTGCTCCACCGCGCCGGCGGCGGCGACGACCATCTGTCCCGGGCCGTAATGCGTGCGCATGTAGCCGGTCAGCGCCTCGCGGCTCATCGCCTTGATGGTGGCCTCGGTGCCGAGCACGGGCCGGCCCATCGCCTGCGCGGGATAGGCCGTCTCCTGGAAATGGTCGAAGACGATGTCGTCCGGCGTGTCGTTGGCCTGGCCGATCTCCTGCAGGATCACGCCGCGCTCGCGCTCGATCTCCTCGGGCGCGAAGGTGGAATGGGTCAGGATGTCGCCGATGATGTCCACGGCGAGCGGCAGGTCCTCCTTCAGCACCTTGGCGTAGAAGGCGGTCTGCTCGCGCGCGGTGTAGGCGTTGAGGTGCCCGCCCACGTTCTCGATCTCGCGCGAGATCGCCGCCGCGTCGCGCCGCGCGGTCCCCTTGAAGGCCATGTGCTCGAGGAAGTGGGAGACGCCGTTGACCTCCGGCGCCTCGTGCCGCGTGCCGGCGGCGACATAGGCGCCGACCGAGACGGTCTCGACGCGCGGCATGGTCTCGGAGACGACGGTAAGGCCGTTGTTCAGGCGCGTGACGCGGACGGCATCGGACATGTGCGGCGGCTGCTTCCTTCAGGCGGCGTTGCGATGGGCATGGGCGCGGACCGCCGCCTCGATGGCGGCGAGGTCGTTCGGCAGGACGCCGTAGCGCTCCTCCCGCTCATATAGGTCGGAAAGCCGCGCCGGCAGGGGGGGGCGCAGGCCGGTCGCGCGTTCCACGGCGTCAGGGAACTTGGCCGGATGGGCGGTGGCGGCGACGACGACCGGGATGGCGGCATCCTCGGGTGCCAGCGCGCGCGCGGCGGCGGTGCCGACGGCGGTGTGCGGGTCGGCGAGGTAGCCGGCCTCGCGGTGCAGCCGGGCGATCTCGGCGATGGTGCCCGCATCGTCGAGCGCGAAGCCGCGGAACAGCGCGGTCGCCCTGCGCCAGGCGGCGTCGGGCACGGGCATGCGGCCCTCGGCGCGGAAGCGCCTCATGGCCTCGGCGGTGGCCTCGGCGTCGCGCTCCAGCAGTTCGAACAGCAGCCGCTCGAAATTCGACGAGACCTGGATGTCCATCGAGGGCGAGAGGGAGGGCTCGACCGGCCGCGTGCTCATGTCGTTGGCGGCGAGGAAGCGGGCGAGGATGTCGTTGCGGTTCGAGGCGACGACGAAGCGCGCGATGGGCAGGCCCATCCGCCGCGCCGCCCAGGCCGCCAGGACGTTGCCGAAATTGCCCGTGGGCACGGCGACCGCCACCTCGCGGTCCGGCGCGCCGAGCGTCAGTGCAGCGGCGGCGTAGTAGGGGATCTGCGCGGCGATGCGCGCCCAGTTGATCGAGTTCACCGCCGAGAGGTTCATCTCGGCGCGGAAGGGCGCGTCGTTGAACATCGCCTTCACCAGGTCCTGGCAGGCGTCGAAATCGCCCCGCACCGCGATGTTCTTCACGTTCGGCGAGAGCACCGTGGTCATCTGCCGGCGCTGCACCTCGGAGGTGCGGTTCTCCGGGTGCAGGATCACGATGTCCACCGCCGCGCGGTCACGGCAGGCCTCGATGGCCGCCGAGCCGGTATCGCCCGAGGTGGCGCCGACGATCGTCACCCTTTCGCCCCGCTTCGCCAGCACGTGGTCGAACATGCGCCCCAGCAGTTGCAGCGCCATGTCCTTGAAGGCGAGCGTCGGGCCGTGGAACAGCTCGAGGGCGAAGACGCGCGTGTCGAGCTGCACCAGCGGCGCGACGGCCGGATGGCCGAAGCCGGCATAGGCGTCGCGGCACATCGCCTCGATCGGCATCGCGCCCGCCCCGAACAGCGCGAGGATGCGCGCGGCGAGCACCGGATAGGGCAGGCCGCGCATCGCCCGCCATTCCGCGGCGCCGAGTTCCGGCCAGGTCTCGGGCACGAACAGCCCGCCATCCTCGGCCAGGCCCGCGAGCAGGACGGATTCGAAGTCGCGCGGGGCGGCCTGCCCGCGGGTGGAGACATAGCGCATGGCGGTCGTTTAACGCCCCGCCGCGCCCCCGCCTACACCCCGTAGCGCAGCATCTCCGTCCCGAAAGTCTCGAAGCCGAGCCGGATCTCCGCCTCCCCCAGAAGGTCGGGGTAGCGCAGCCGGGACGGCGATTCGCCCACGAAGTAGGCGCCTATCGCCGCCCGCACCCGTTCGGGGGCCATCTGCGCCGCCGCCTGCCGCAGATCCGCCTCCCGCCAGGGCAGGCCGAGCGCCGTGGCGGCCATCAGCAGCCGCCACGCCGGCTCCCGCACCATCCGGTCGTAGGACAGGACCGTGCAGGGCACCGCCACCTCCGCCATCGCCGCGTGCCACTCCGCCAGATGCGCCGACCAGCTGCCCAGGGCCGGAAGGAAGTTCGGTGCGCCGCGATGCTCGCAGAACTGGCGGAAGAAGGCGCGCACATCGCCGCGTTCCGCCGCCGCCGCGAAGGAGGTCTCCGCACGCCCGATCCCCGGCACCATGCCCTGCGTCGCGATCGCGAAGCGGCAGACCGACAACGCCACCTCGAAGGGGTGCCGCTGGACGTAGAGGATGCGCCCGACCCGCGCCCAGATATCGGGGAACGCCTTGCGGAACCTGCCCGGCGGGCTGTGCGTCCGCACCAGGAGGCGATCGAGCCGCGCCACCGACCTGTCGAAGGCTTCACGGTCCAGCGCGTCATCGAGGTTGAAGTCGAACCGCGCCGGCGGCGCGCCCCTCGCCCCCCGCGGCCCGTGGTCCTGATGCCAGCGCGCTTCGGCGCGCGCGCAGCAGCCGGCGGTGAAGGTGGTGCCGGACCGCGGATACCCTGCGACCAGGGTGATGCTCGCCCCAGCCATCCGCCCTCAGGCCTGCAGGTAGCGCGCCGTCAGGTGCTCGGTGAAGTCGGCGGGGTCGAGGGGCTTGCCGGTGGCCTCGCGCAGCAGGTCCTGGAAGCCGAGCAGCGAGCCCTTGCCATGGACATGGGCGCGCAGCCAGCCGAGCAGCGGCGCCATCTCCCCTTCCGCCAGCGCCTCGGCGAGGCCGGGCACCGCGGCGCGCGCGGCCTTCATCAGCTGCGCCGCCGCCATGGCGCCGAGGGTGTAGGAGGGGAAATAGCCGAAGGCGCCGTCGTGCCAGTGGATGTCCTGCAGGCAGCCCTTCGCGTCGTCGGGCGGGGTGATGCCGAGCATGTCCCGCATGCCCTCGTTCCAGGCCGCCGGCAGGTCGGCGACATCGAGCGCACCGCCGATCAGCGCGCGCTCGAGCCGGAAGCGAAGGATGACATGGGCGGGATAGGTGATCTCGTCCGCATCCACGCGGATGAAGCCGCGCCCCACGCGCCGCCACAGCCGCGCGAGGTTGCCGGCCTCGTAGGGCTCGGCCGGCCCGCCGAAGGCCTCGCGCAGCTCGCGGCCGAGGAAACCGAGGAAGGCGTCCGAGCGGCAGGCCTGCATCTCGACGATCAGGGATTGCGATTCATGCGCCCCCATGCCGGCCGCCTCGCCCACCGGCTGGCGCGCCCACTCCTTCGGCAGCCCGCGCTCGTAGAGCGCATGGCCGGTCTCGTGCAGCACGCCGAGCAGCGCCTTCGCGACATCCTGCTCGTCGTAGAAGGTGGTGATGCGCACATCCTCGGGCGTGCCGCCGCAGAAGGGATGCAGCGACTCGTCGAGCCGCGCATGCTCGTAGTCGAGACCGATGCGCGCCGAAAGCCGCCGGCAGAGCGCGCGCTGCACCTCGACCGGGAAGGGCCCGGGCAGCGGGACGGGCTCGGGGCGTGCGGCCTGGATCGCCTCGGCGCGCGGCAGGGCGTCGCGCAGGAAGGCCTCGTAGGCGGCGAAGACGGGCTCGACATCGGCCGCGGCGATGCCGGGCTGGTAGCCGTCCATCAGCGCGTCATAGGGGTCCATCTCCAGCGCGGCGCCGAGGGCCTGCGCCGTCTCGCGCTGCAGGCGCACCACCTCGGCGAGCGCCGGTCGCACCAGGGCGAAGTCGGCGCGCGCCTTGGCCTCGCGCCAGGTCTTCTCGCAGGCCGAGTTGGCGCGCGCCGCCGCCTCCACGAGTTCGGTCGGCAGTGCCGTCGCCCGCGCATGGGCGCGCGCCATGAGGCGGAGATTGGTCTCCGCCCAGATGCCGTCGGCGCGCGCGATGGCGAGATCCTCCGCCACCACCGGGGCCGTCAGCAGCTCGTGCGCGAGGCCGGCCAGGGCGGCGAGCTGCTCCCCGCGCGAAGCCGCGCCGCCCGGCGGCATCATGGCGCTGGCGTCCCAATGGAGCATGCCGGCCGCCTCGTTCAGCGCGGCGATGCGCGCGAAGCGGGCCTTCAGGCGGGCATGGGCGGCATTGGGCATTCAGGCATCCTCCTTCAGGCGGCGGCGTGCCCAGACCAGGAAGACGCCGGCGAGCGCGGCGGCGACGCCATACCAGGTCACGACATAGCCGAGATGGTTGTTGGTCGGGCGCGGGAGCGTCCGGGCGGGCTCGGGCAGGCCGCCGCCCTCGCCCATCGCGGTCAGGCCGAAGGGCGCCACGCGCGGCAGGCCGAGGGCGGCGCCGATCGCGGCCGGGTCGAAGGTGTAGAAGCGCCGGCCGGGCACGTCGTCGGCCGCGGCGAAGCGGCCCGCCGTCTCGCCCTCGCGGATGAAGCCGGTGACGCGCTGCTCGCCCTCCGGCCTGGCGATCGGGCGGTCGCCCTGGACGGGGACCCAGCCGCGGTCCACCAGGATCGGGTCCGCGCCTTCCCGCAGCAGCGGCGTCAGCAGCCGCGCTCCGAGCGTCGCGCCGCGCACCTCGAGGCCGAGCAGCGCCTCCCGCGCATGGTCGAAGCGCCCGGTGACGAAGACCTTGGTGAAGGGCTCGGGCTCGGCGGGGAGCGGGATGGCGGGCGCGGCCTCGGCGTCGGCGATGCGCGCGATCAGCTCGGTCTTCCAGGCCAGCCGCTGCACCTGCCAGGTGCCGAGGCCGAGCAGCACGGCCAGCACCGGCAGCACCACGAGCAGGGGAAGCAGGACGGGGCGCAGGCGGAGCATGGCCCGGCCTATAGGCGCTGCGCCGCGCGGCCGGAAGCCCGCGGCGTGGTCAGCCCTCGGCCCCGGCGCCCGGTTCCAGGCCGCCCGGCCCGGGGCCCGGCCGCACGCCGCCCAGGAGCCAGCCGATCACCGCCCCGGCGGCGGCGAGGCCGGCCGTCCAGCCCGCATCCGCCTCGAAGGTGAAGGCCAGGAACCAGCCGACGATGGCGCCCACCAGGGCGAGACCGATGCGCAGACCCGACATCTCCCTATCCCTCCCTCCGGTTCAGCCGCCATCCGTTCGCATGGTGTCGCGGCGGTGCCGCCATTGCAGGGTGATGAGGGCGGCCTTGGCCACCCGCATCGTCAGCACCGCCAGCGGCAGCACGACGGCCGGCCACAGCACGGCATGGACCCAGAGCGGCGGCTCGAACCGCACATCCACCCAGAGCGCGCCGATCACCGCCAGCGCGCCGACGAGGAAGATGGCCGCGACCGCCGGCCCATCCCCGGCGTCATGGGCCCTGAGGTCGAGGCCGCAGGATCCGCAGGTGTCGCGCACCTCCAGAAGGCCCCGGAACAGCGCGCCCTGCCCGCAGCGCGGGCAGCGGCCGAACAGGGCGGCCGAAAGCGGTGATGCGCCTCGCGGCATCGGGATCTCCCTCGTGGGGCGAAGCGCCCCCTTGAACGGCGAACGGCCGGCCCTTGCGGGGCCGGCCGGCAGGAAAGGCGCGACCGCGCCCGGACCATCGGGCGCCAGGCGAGGCGCCCGCGCGCGAGCCTAGTGGTGCGCGATCTCGCCCGCGCCGAACCAGTAGATGCAGACGAAGAGGAACAGCCACACCACGTCCACGAAGTGCCAGTACCACGCCGCGGCCTCCAGCCCGAAATGCTTCTGCGGCGTGAAGTGCCCCTTGATCGCGCGGACAAGGCAGACCGCGAGGAAGGTGGTGCCGACGATGACGTGGAAGCCGTGGAAGCCGGTGGCGAGGAAGAACACCGAGGGATAGACGCCGCCCGAGAAGGGGAAGGGCGCGATCGAATATTCCTTCGCCTGCAGCAGCGTGAACAGGATGCCGAGGGCGACGGTCAGCGCGAGGCCGTTGATCAGCCCCTTGCGGTCGTTGTTGAGCAGCGAGGCATGTGCCCAGGTCACCGTGCAGCCCGAGAGCAGCAGGATCATGGTGTTGAGGAAGGGCAGGTCCCACGGGTCGAAGGTCTTGATCCCCGCCGGCGGCCAGACCGCCTGCGCGGCGCCCGAGACGTGCTCCGGATAGAGCGCGAAGTGGAACCAGGCCCAGAAGAAGGCGACGAAGAACATCACCTCGGAGGCGATGAACAGCACCATGCCGTAGCGCAGGCCGATTCGCACGATCGGGCTGTGCAGGCCGGGCGTCTGGCTCTCCTTCACGACATCGCGCCACCACATGAACATGGTGCCGAGCGTCATGGCGAGGCCGAGCCAGAACACCCACTGCGAGCCGGTATGCGCCCAGAGGATGATGCCGAGCACCAGCGCACCGCCGCCGAAGGCGCCGGTCAGCGGCCAGGGCGACGGATCCACCAGGTGGTAGGGGTGCTTGTAGGGCGAAGCGGAGTGACCGTTCGCCGTGTCGCCATGGGCGTGGCTGGTGCTGGCCATCGGAATTCCTGGACCTGAAACGGGCGCGCGCCGGCAGCCGGGACCGCCTTCGCGCATCGCGCCGCATCAATCCCGAAAACCCCTGCGGGATCAAGCCCTGCGGCGCGGATCGCAGCCTCGAACCGCGGGCGCAACCAGCGGCGCGGCGACCGCGGCCGCCCGCGGCGTTCAGTTCGTCCGCGCCGCCCCCGCGCGGCCGACATGCGGCCCCGCATTCGCGAGCGCGCCGGCGCGCCGCGCATCCTCCATGGTGCGGAAGAAGGTGTAGGAGAGGGTGATGGTGGTGACGTCGCGCGTGTTCGGGTCCTCCGCGATGCGCGGATCAACCCAGAAGGAGACCGGCATGTCCACCCGCTGGCCGGGGGTCAGCGTCTGCTCGTCGAAGCAGAAGCAGGCGACCTTGTGGAAGTAGCGCCCGACCTTTTCGGGCGTCACGTTGTAGACCGAGATGCCGGTGACCGGCGTGTCCGAGCGGTTCTGGGCGGAGTAGAAGGCAAGCCCCTCCTCGCCCAGCCGCACCGTCATCGCGGTCTGCTCGGCCTGGAATCGCCAGGGCAGGTTCGGCTGCGTGGTCGCGGCGAAGCGGACGGTGATGGTCCGGTCCGTCGCCCCGGGGGCGGGCTGGCCGATCTGCGGCGTGCCGCCATAGCCGGTGACGCGGCAGAAAAGGTCATAGAGCGGCACGGCCGCGAAGGAGAGGCCGACCATGCCGACCACCACGCCGAAGACGGCGGCGGCGGTGCGGCGGTTCCGGCGGGCGATGGCGTCGCGATCCATGGCCTTTCCCATTGGGGCTTCGGTGCCCGGCGCGCAAGCCGCGTGTTTGCAACGCCGTGCAACGCCGGCTCAGGCGCGCAGCAGCCGCGCCATGCCGATGAAATAGAACAGGACCGACAGCGCCACCAGCACGAGCAGGATGGCGATGTTGCGCGCGCGCCGGCGCTTCTCGAACAGCGCCCTTTCCTCGGGGGTCATGGGCCGAAGACCAGCCGGTCGGCCGCCAGCGCGGCGAACAGCACGAAGAGGTAGGTGAGCGAGAAGCGGAAGCAGGCCTTGGCCGGCGCATCCCGGGTGAGGGAGCGTCCCTCCGCATCCTGCGCGTCGCGCAGCACGGCGAGCGCGTGGCGCAGGAACAGCGCGCCGAGCGCCGCCGCCACCACCGCATAGGCCCCGGAGGCGAAGCCGACCGCCCATGGCGCGAGGCCGAGCGGCGCCAGCAGCACCGTGTAGGCCAGGATGTGCCGCCGCGTCCGCCGCGCCCCGTCCGTGACGGGCAGCATCGGCACGCCGGCGCGGGCGTAGTCGTCATGCGCCCAGAGGCTCAGCGCCCAGAAATGCGGCGGCGTCCAGGCGAAGATGATGGCGAAGAGCAGGACGGGAACGAGCGTGACGTCGCCGGTCACCGCGGCCCATCCGATCACCGGCGGAAAGGCGCCGGCCGCGCCGCCGATGACGATGTTCTGCGGCGTGCGGCGCTTCAGCCACATGGTGTAGACGAAGACGTAGAAGGCGATGGACAGCGCCAGCACGCCCGCCGCGACGAGATTGGTCGCGAGCCACATCAGCGTGACCGAGGCGACCGAGAGCATCACCCCGAAGGCGAGCGCCGCGTTGGGCTGGATGCGCCCGTCCGGGATCGGGCGGCGGGCGGTGCGCCGCATCACCGCGTCGATGTCGCGGTCATACCACATGTTGATGGCGCCCGCGGCCCCGGCCGCCACCGCGATGCACAGGATGGCCGTGCCCGCCAGCACGGGATGCATGGCGAGCGCGCCGGGCGCGACCAGCATGCCCACGAGCCCCGAGAAGACGACGAGCGTCATCACGCGCGGCTTGAGCAGCGCGATCCAGTCGCCGACTTCCGACATGTCGTAGGAAGCAGGAAGGGGGGCCGCGCCCCCCTGCCCCGGTTCCATGGCGGTGTCGCTCATGGCGTCTCCGTCAGGTCGCGCGCCCTACCGGACGCGCGGCAGCTCGTCGAAGGTGTGGAAGGGCGGCGGCGAGGAGACCTGCCATTCCAGCGTGGTCGCGCCGGGCCCCCAGGGGTTGGCCGCGGCCTTCTCGCCCGAGCGGAAGGTCAGCCACACCACGTAGATGAAGAGCAGGAGCGAGGCGGCCGAGATGTAGGAGCCCACCGAGGCGATGAAGTTCCACGCCGTCAGCGCCTCCGGGTAGTCCGGGTAGCGGCGCGGCATGCCCTGGTTGCCCGAGAAGTGCATCGGGAAGAAGGTCAGGTTCACGCCGACGAAGGTCAGCCAGAAATGCACCTTGCCCCAGAACTCGGGGTACTGGCGGCCGCTCATCTTGCCGATCCAGTAGTAGAAGCCGGCATAGATGGAGAACACCGCGCCGAGGCTCAGCACGTAGTGGAAATGCGCCACCACGTAGTAGGTGTTGTGCAGGATCTGCGTGATCGGCGCATTCGCCAGCACCACGCCCGTCACGCCGCCCACGGTGAAGAGGAAGATGAAGCCGATGGCGAACAGCATCGGCGTCTTCAGCTCGATCGAGCCGCCCCACATGGTGGCGATCCAGGAGAAGATCTTGATGCCGGTCGGCACGGCGATGACCATGGTCGCGGCCATGAAGTAGGCGCGCGTGTCCACGTCCATGCCGGACTGGTACATGTGGTGCGCCCACACGATGAAGCCCACGAAGCCGATCGCCACCATGGCGTAGGCCATGCCGAGGTAGCCGAACACCGGCTTGCGGCTGAAGGTCGAGACGACGTGGCTGATGATCCCGAAGCCCGGCAGGATCATGATGTAGACTTCGGGGTGGCCGAAGAACCAGAACAGGTGCTGGAACAGCACCGGGTCGCCGCCGCCCTCGGGCCGGAAGAAGGCGGTGCCGAAGTTGCGGTCGGTGATCAGCATGGTGATCGCCCCGGCCAGCACCGGCACCGCGAGCAGCAGCAGGAAGGCGGTGACCAGCATGGACCACACGAACAGCGGCATCTTGTGCAGGGTCATGCCCGGCGCGCGCATGTTCAGGATGGTGGTGATGAAGTTGGCCGCGCCCATGATGGAGGAGGCGCCCGCCAGGTGCAGCGAGAACAGCGCCAGGTCCATTGCCATGGACGGGTGGTAGGTGCTGTCGGACAGCGGCGGATAGATCGTCCAGCCCGCGCCCGGCCCCTCGCCGACGAAAAGCGAGGCGCCCAGCAGCAGGAAGGCCGGCACCAGCAGCCAGAACGAGATGTTGTTCATGCGCGGGAAGGCCATGTCCGGCGCGCCGATCATGATCGGCACGAACCAGTTGCCGAACCCGCCGATCAGCGCCGGCATGACCACGAAGAACACCATGATCAGCCCGTGTGCCGAGACGAAGGCGTTCCACACCTGCCCGTCGGCGAAGATCTGCATCCCCGGGGATTGCAGCTCCATGCGCATCAGCACCGACAACCCGACGCCGATCAGCGCCGCGATGACGGAGAAGATGATGTAGAGCGTCCCGATGTCCTTGTGGTTCGTCGAGAACAGCCAGCGAGCCACGAAGCCGGGCTTGTGGTCGTGGTGGTCGTGATGCGCGTCGGTTGCGGTCGCCATCGGTCTTCCTCTCGGCCGCGCCTCAGCGGCGCGCGTCAGCAATCTGGACGGTGTCGGCGGGCGCGGCGGGCGCGGCGATCGCCGGCTCCTCGTCCGCGCGGGCGAAGCGCTGCCGCGCCTCGGCCACCCAGCGGTCGAACTCCTCGCGGCTCACGGCGCGCACCGCGATCGGCATGAACCAGTGGTTCGTGCCGCAGATCTGGTTGCACTGGCCGTAATAGACGCCCTCGCGATCGGCGCGCATCCAGGTCTCCAGCGTGCGGCCGGGGATCGTGTACTTCTGCACGCCGAGCGAGGGCACGAAGAAGGAATGGATCACGTCGCGCCCGGTGGTCAGCACGCGGACATTGGCGCCGACGGGAATGACCAGCTCATTGTCCACCGCGAGGCGGAACAGGTGCCGCTGGTTCGGCGGGAGCTGGTCCTCGGCGAGCGGGTAGCTGTCGAAGGTGAAGTTGCCGTGGTCCGGGTAGGTGTAGTTCCAGTACCACTGGCGGCCCTGCACGCTGATGGTCAGGTCGGCATTGGGCGTGCGGTCCTGGTAGTAGACGAGCCGGAAGGAGGGGATCGCGATCACGATCAGGATCAGCACCGGCACCACCGTCCAGGCCACTTCCAGCATCGTGTTGTGGCTGGTGGTGGACGGGGTCGGGTTCACCTCCGCCCGATAGCGCCACACGCACCAGACGAGGAGCACGAACACGAAGATCGTGATCGCGACGATGATGCCGAAGACGAGGGCGTTGAAACCCGCGATCGCGTCCTTGATCGGCCCGCCCGATTCCTGAAGGCCCATGCCCCAGGAGGTCGGCGCGCCCACCATGCCCTGCGCCATCGCAGGCGCCGCCAGAACCGCGAAGACCGCGGCAAGGGCGCCCATCGCCGCCCAGAAGCGCTTCCCGTCGCTCAACCGCATCACCATTCCCCGTGCGCGTCCGCCGCGCCGACCCAAGACCACCGGTTCCACGCACGACGAAGCCGCGAGGCAAAGCCATGCGCGCGTCATGGCGCCCATCGGCGGACACGACGCTGCGGGCGGACCATAATCATGCCGCCCCGCAGCGCACAAGTGAGCGCTTCCGAATGCAGGGCAAGTCTCCGCCTGCGCAACGATGCCGCAGGCGCGGTCAGCCCTCGCCTTCGGCCGGTTCCTCCTCGCTGACATGGTCGGCCATGTCGGTCAGCATCGAGCGGATGTGCTCGTCGCCCACCACGTAGAAGACCTGCCGCCCGCGCCGGTCGGCCTGAAGCAGCCGCGCCGCGCGCAGGAGCCGCAGATGATGCGAGACGAGGGAGGCCGAGATGCCCAGCCGCTCGGCCATCTCGCCCACCGCCGCCGGGGCGTCGAGGCAGGCGAGGATGATCTTCAGCCGCGTCGGGTCACTCATCAGGCGGAAGGTTTCCGCCAGTTCCACCACGAGATCGTCGCCGAGCCGCACCCGGGCGCGCATGCGCCGCTCCTTGTCCCTCGCCCGAATCCTCGCCCGCGCGGCGCGGCGGCGCAAGGGCGGGCTTGACGCGGCGGCGTTCCCGCCCAAGCTGCTGTTTCGATATAAGTCTTTGAAATTCAAGGAATAAATGAAGAGATGAATACGTGTTCATCGGTTCATCGGCGGGGCCTCCTCGCCGCCCTCGCGGCGGCGCTGCCCGCGCCCGCCCTGGCGCAGGCGCGCCCGCCGCTCGCGCTCTCCACCGTCGGCATGGTGGGCGACATGGTCCGCAGCATCGCCGGGGGGCATCTGCGCACCGAGACGCTGATCGGCGAGGGTGTGGACCCGCATCTCTTCCGCCCCACGCGCAGCGACATCGCCCGCATCCTCTCGGCCGACCTGCTTTTCGCGAACGGCCACCGCCTGGAGGGGCGGATGGGCGACGTGCTCGAGCGCGCGCGCGCCGCCGGCAAGCCCGTGGTCATGGTGGCGGAGGCCCTCCCGCGCGAGCGGCTGCGCGCCCAGGAGGACTACCCCGACGCCGCCGACCCGCATGTCTGGATGGACCCGGTGCTCTGGGCCGATGCCGCGCCGGCGGTCGCCAAGGCGCTCTCGCGCGCCCTGCCGCAGCACGCGGCGGCCTTCGCCGAGGCGCTCGGCGCCTTCCGCGCCCGGCTCGCCCGGCTCGACGCCTATGGCCGGCAGGTGCTGGGCTCCATCCCGCAGGGCCAGCGCCTGCTGGTCACCGCCCATGACGCCTTCGCCTATTTCGGCCTGCGCTATGGGCTCGAAGTCCGCAGCATCCAGGGCCTTTCCACCGAATCGGAAGCCAATCTCGCCTCCATCGAGGCGCTGGTCCGGCTGCTGGTGGAGCGCCGCGTCCCGGCCGTCTTCGCCGAGACCTCGGTGCCCGACCGCGCCGTGCGCGCGCTGATCGAGGGCGCGGGCGCGCGCGGCCAGCGTGTGGCCATGGGCGGCAACCTGTTCTCCGACTCGATGGGCCGCCCCGGCACCTACGAAGGCACCTACGAAGGCATGCTCGACCACAACATGACCACCATCGCCCGCGCCCTCGGCGGCAGTGCGCCGCCGCGCGGCATGAACGGGAGGCTCGCCGCATGAGCGCCGATGGCGGGGAGGCGGCGGCCCGGGCCGGCTCGCCGCCGCCGCTCGAGATCCGCGGCCTCACCGTCGCCTACGGCGAAAGGCCCGTGCTGTGGGACGTCACCTGGTCGGCGCCGCCCGGCCTGACCGGCATCGTCGGGCCGAACGGCGCCGGCAAGTCCACGCTCATCAAGGCGGCCCTCGGGCTCATCCCCGCCCTTTCCGGCACCGCCCGCTTCTTCGGCCGCTCGCTGGAGGAGGTGCGCAACCGCGTCGGCTACCTGCCCCAGCGCGCCAGCGTGGACTGGGATTTCCCGGCGACCGCGCTCGATGTCGTCTGCATGGCGCGCTATCCGCGCATGCGCTGGTGGGGCCGGGTGCCGCGCGCCGAGCGCGAGGCCGCGCGCGCCGCGCTGGCCGAGGTCGGCCTCGCCGATCTCGCGGAACGGCAGATCGGCCGGCTCTCCGGCGGGCAGCAGCAGCGCGTCTTCCTCGCCCGCGCGCTCGCGCAGGATGCCGACCTCTACCTCATGGACGAGCCCTTCGCGGCCGTGGACGCGGCCACCGAGCAGGCGATCGTCGCGGTGCTGCGGCGACTCGCGGCGGCGGGGCGCAGCGTGGTCGCGGTCCATCACGACCTCTCCACCGTGGCGGACTACTTCGCCCATGTGCTGCTGCTGAACGGGCGCGCCATCGCGGCCGGCCCGGTGCGGGACGCGTTCACGCCGGAGGCCATCGCGGCCGCCTATGGCGGCAGGCTGAACCTCCTGGAACACGCCTCCGTCCACGCGGCGGGGCGGTCATGACGCGATGGCGGATCGCGGGGGGAGGAGGGAACGCCGCCTTCCGCCCCCCCCTCGACCTTCTCCGTCACCGGGCCTCGGGCCGATGCGGCCGGCGGCCGGCCATCCCGCGCGTGCGGCGGGGCGCTCCCTTCCCGGCGCCGGCGCCATGACCCTCGGCTACAACACCCTCGTCGTGCTGGCCGGCTGCGCCCTGCTCGGCCTCGCGGCCGGCACGGTCGGCGCCTTCGCCCTGCTGCGCGGCCGCGCCCTGGTCGCCGACGCCGTGGGCCACGCGGCGCTGCCCGGCGTGGTGCTCGCCGCCATGATCGTCGCGACCCTCGGCCATGACCCGCGCAGCCTGCCGCCTCTGCTGGCCGGGGCAGCGCTCGCGGGGGTGCTCGGCGTGCTCGCCGTGCAGGCGCTCGCGCGCACCCGCCGCATCCGCGAGGACGCGGCCATCGCCATCGTCCTCTCCTCCTTCTACGCGGTGGGCGTGGCGCTGCTCTCCTACGTGCAGACCATGCCAGGGGCCGCGCAGGCGGGGCTGACCAAGTTCATCCTCGGCCAGGCGGCGGCGATGCGGGCCGAGGACGCGCTCTGGGCCGGCGCCGTCGCCACCCTGGCGCTGGCGCTCTGCCTGCTGCTGTTCCAGCGCCTGCGCGCCGCCTGCTTCGACCCCGACTTCGCCCGCGTGCAGGGCATGTCGGCGGCACGGACGGACCTCGCCCTGCTCGGCCTGATCGTCACCGTCACCGTCGCCGGGCTGCAGGCGGTGGGGCTGATCCTGATCGTCGCGCTGCTGGTGCTGCCGGCCGCGACCGCGCGGCTGCTCACCTACCGCCTGCCGCGGCTGCTGCTGCTCTCGGCCGTCGTCGGCGCGGCCAGCGGGGCGGCGGGCGCGGCGGCCTCGGCCGCGGCGCCGGACCTGCCGACGGGCGCGGCGGTGGTGCTCGCCGGTGCGGCCTGCTTCACCCTCGCGCTGCTGTTCTCGCCCGACCGCGGCCTCGTGCCGGAGGCGCTGCGGCGCGCCCGCCGCCGCCTCGCCGCGGCCGAGGAGCATTTCCTGCGCGCGGCCTGGGAAGCCCAGGAGGCCGCAGGCGCCGGCCCCGGCACGGCGGGCGACCGCTGGACGCCCATCGCCGCACTGGCGGCCGCGCGCGGCTGGGCCGAGGCGCGCGCCTGGCGGCTGGCGCGCTGGCTCGCGCTGCGCGGCCTGGTGGCGCTGTCCGAGCGGCAGGTGCATCTCACGCCGCGCGGCGCGGCGGCGGCGCGGCGCGCGGTGCGCGCGCACCGGGCGGTGGAGCATCATCTGCTCGCCATCGGCGCGGCCGACACGGCCGGGGCGGACCGGCTCGCGGATCTGGTCGAGCACGGCCTCAGCCCGGAAGCCGCATCGCGGCTGCTGCCCGAGCCCTCGTCGCTGCCCGCATCGCCCCATGCGCTGGGGGGCAAGCCATGAGGCAGGCCACCCAAGCGCGAGGGCGTCGCGCCTGCCGGCCGGGCCCAAGGTGGTGGCCGCAACAGCCGGTGCTCCGGCGCGGGCGGCGCCCGCGGCCTGCACGCCCGGGGCCGCGCTGGGCCGGTGCGGCGGCCGCGCGGCCGAGCGGCGGCGCGGCGATCGGGCGCGGGCGCCCGCTTCCCCGCCCCGGAGCCGGCGGAGGCGCGGCATGACGGCGCTCGACCTGCTGCGGCTCGACCTGCCCGCGCTGCTCGCCGCGCTGCTGGCCTGCGCGACCTGCGGGCTGCTCGGCTCCTTCCTGGTGCTGCGGCGGGAGAGCCTGCTCGGCGATGCGCTCTCCCACGCCGTGCTGCCCGGGATCATCGCGGGCTTCGCCCTGACCGGGGCGCGCGCGGGGCTGCCCATGCTGGCCGGCGCGCTGGTGGCGGCGCTGGCGGCGACGCTGCTGATCACGCTGGTGCGCCGCGCGGCGCGGATCGAATCGGGGGCGGCGACCGGGGCGGTCTTCACCACCTTCTTCGCCGGCGGCCTCGTGCTGATGGAGGTGAGCGGGGCGCGCAGCGTGGATCTCGACCTCGACTGCGTGCTGTTCGGGCAGCTCGAGACGCTGGTCTGGCTGGAGGCGACGGGCTGGGGCTCGCTGCTGGACGCGCAGGCGCTCGCGGGGCTGCCGCGGCAGTTGCACCTGTTGGCGGGGGTGGGGCTCGCGGTGGCGCTCGTCGTCGCCGCGCTGTGGCGGCCGCTCAAGCTGCTCTGCTTCGACCCGGACTACGCGGCCGCGCTCGGCTTCCCGGCCCGGCGCCTCGAACTGGCGCTGAACATGCTGGTCGCGGCCGCCGCGGTCGCGGCCTTCGAGGCGGTGGGCAGCATCCTCGTCGTGGCGATGCTGGTCTGCCCCGCCGCGGCGATGCGGCTGCTGACGGACGACTACCGCACCCAGGTCCTGGGTGGCGCCGCGCTGGGGGCGGCGCTCGGCGTGGCCGGCTACGCGCTGGCCGGGCCGCTGCCGGCGGCGGCGGGGATGGCGCTCTCGCTCAACGCCGCCGGGGTGATCGGCACGCTGGGCGGTCTGGCGGTGGCGCTGGCGGCGCTGCTGCGCAGCCGCGCGCCCGGCCGCGCCGCGACCGCCTGACGGCGGCGGGCCGGCGGCGGCTACTCGGCGGCGAGCGCCTGCGCGAAGCCTTCCGGGTTGCGCACCTGCACCAGCGTGAAGATGCCGGCCGGCGGGCAGGGCTCGATCGATTCGACCGCGGTGGTGTCGGGGTCGAGCAGGTCGCGCAGCGCGAAATCCGGGTGCCAGCCGAGGCGGCGGGACAGCGGCGCCATGGCCCGCTCCACCCACCAGCGCGGGCCGCCCTCGGCGGCGAAGTGGTTCACGAACAGCAGATGGCCGCCCGGACGCACCACCCGCGACATCTCGGCGAAGAGGCGCTTCGCGTCCGGCACCACCGAGGCGGTGAACATGGCCACCGCGATGTCGAAGGACGCGTCCGCGAAGGCCATGCGCTCGGCGTCCATCTCGAGCAGGCCGCGAACATGCGGCAGGCGTTCGGCCTCCACCCGTTCCTTGGCCTTCTCGAGCATCTCGCGCGAGAGGTCGATGCCGACCACCGAGAGGTCGCGCCGATAGGCCGGCAGGGCGAGGCCGGTGCCCACGCCCACCTCGAGCACGCGCGGCCCGGCCAGGCGATTGACCGCCGCCACCGCGCGGCGCCGGCCGAAGCCGGAGATCCCGCCGAACACGGCATCATAGACGCCGGCCCAGCGACGATAGGCCTCGCGCACGCTGTCGGCGTCGAGCGCCGCCCGGGCGTGCCCGCGCTCCTCGGCCCCCTTGGCCAGTCCGATATCAGCCATGGATCCCCTCACGCCCGCGCCCCGTTGGCCCGGGGCCGTCGCAGGCCCGGCGGCGGCCTTGCCGCCGGTGACATGCAAGCGATGAAGCGTCTGGCTAGACCAGCGGCGGCGCGGGTGCAAGCGCCGCGTGCAGGGGCCGCGCGCCGCCGCCGCCGCAACGATACGCCCCAGTTGGGAGGCGCGTCAGCGGGCGCGGGCGCGGTCGGGCAGCGCGACCAGGATCCCGCCGGCGGCGACGATCACCATGCCGATGATGGTCAGCCCGTCCGGCACATCGGAGAAGACCAGCATGCCCGCCAGCACGGCCCAGATCATCTGGGTGTAGGACATGGGCGCGAGCAGGCTGGCCGGGGCGCGGGCGAAGGCCATCACCAGCAGCCCATGCCCCGCCCCGCCCAGGATGCCGAGCAGCACCAGCGCCCCCCATTCCCCGGCCGAGGGCCACGCCCAGGCCGCCGGCAGCGCGGCGGAGGTGAGCAGGGTGGCGGCGAGGCTCGTGTGCAGGATGGTGGTGCGCGGGTCGTCCAGCGTCGCGAGCTTGCGCGTCAGGATCTGATAGACGGCGAACATCGCCGCGGTGCCGAGCGGCAGGAGCATCGCCCAGTGCGGCGGCTCGCCGGCGAAGAGGAAGGGCGGGCGCAGCAGCACCACCACGCCGCCGAGGCCGATCGCCACGCCGGCCCAGCGCCGCCAGCCGACGCTCTCCTTCAGCCACAGCGCCGCGAGCGCCACGGTGAAAAGCGGCGAGGCGAAACCCACCGCCGTGGCGTCGGCCAGCGGGATGTGGACGAGCGCGGTGGTGAACAGCCAGTTGCAGGCGGCGAGCGTCAGCGACCGCAGCGTCTGCAGCCCCGGCGCGCGCGAGCGCCAGGGCACCTGGCCGCCGATGATCCGCAGCGCGATGGCCACGGTGAGGAAGCCGAAGAGGAAGCGCGCCCACATGAGCTGCGTGACCGGGAACTCCGCGGTCAGCAGCTTGATGATGGTGTCCATGACGACGAAGGTCGCCAGCGCCGCCAGCTGCAGCGCGACCCCGGCAAGGCGCGTTGGCATGTTGGGCGCATACTCGCCGGAAGCGTGCCGCTGCGGAAGGCGCCGCGACGCGGGTCCGAACCGCGCTTCACGCGCGGCCGCCGGCGCGGCGGGCCATCGGGGGCACACCGCCCCGGCGCGGACCGGCCGGACAAGCGGCGCGGCGGCGCGATGCGTCCCCTGCCCACCCGTGCTCGCCCCGCATGGACCGCTCGGCGCACCGCAGGCGAGGCAGCCCCAGCCACGCCGCACCGAGGACGCCGCGCACCGGATCATGCCATGCGCGCAGCAGGACCGACCCGCGCCGTGCCGATGCCCCGCTGCCGGACGCCGCCGCCCCGTCCCGGCGGGCCATCCTGCCCGGCAGCCACGCCCGCGCCACTGCCGCCCGCCCGGCTGACTACAGCGGCTTCAGCACCTTGCCCGCGCGCACCGCTCCGCCTGTTCCCGCCCGCCCTATGGCCCCGCGCCGATGGCTGAAGCCGGAACCAGCACCAGGGACGGGGCGCCCTGCTGCGGCGCATCGGCGGGCCGCACGCGCACCGCTGCCGAGACGGCGGCACCCTCGGCATCCAGGACCGTCACGCGGTAGAAGCCTGGCCCCGGCGGCGTCCAGGCGGCCTCGCGCCGCGCCGGCTCATGCGGGACCGGCGCGCCATCCACGAGGAAGGCGAGCGGCCGCCGCCCGCCCGCCGCGCGCAGCGTCACCGGCCCCGCGCCCTCGGCCAGCGCCGCGCCCTGCGGCGGAAAGAGCAGCCGCAGCCGGTCCACCGGCGCCTGCGCGCGGGGCGCCTCGGCCATCACGCGCATCCCCTCGCGCGGGGCCTCGGGCAGCAGGGCGAAGACGCGCGCGAGAACCGGCAGGGCGAGGTGCCGGCCCGTCGCCCCCGGCATCGCCGTGCCGTCCGGGCGCCCGATCCACACCCCCGCCACATGCCGCGCGTCGAAGCCGAGCGCCCAGGAATCCCGCCCGCCCCAGGAAGTGCCGGTCTTCCAGGCCACGCCGCCCGGCCCGCCACCGGGGAAGCGCTGCACCAGGATCGCCGCCACCGCATCGGCCGCCCGGCGTTCGAACAGCGGCTCCGGCGCCACCGCCCCGCCCGGGACGAGGCGCAGCGGCGCGGCGCGCCCGTGATCGGCGAGCGTGGCATAGAGCCCCACCATCTCCCGCAGCGTCGTGCCCGCGCCGCCGAGCGCGAGCGGCAGCGAGGCATCCGCCCCGCGCGGCAGGCGCGGCGGCGCGCCGGCGCGCTTCAGCGCCGAGGCGAAGCGCAACACGCCCACCTGTTCGAGCAGCGCCACGGCGGGCAGGTTCAGCGACATCCTGAGCGCATCGGCCGCCGTCACGCGGCCGGCGAAATCGCGCGAGAAGTTCTCCGGCGCATAGGCGCCGAAATGCCGCGGCAGGTCCGCGATCAGCGTGCCCGGCGTGGCGATGCCGCGCTCGAAGGCCATCGCATAGAGGAAGGGCTTCAGCGCCGAACCGGGCGAGCGCACCGCGCGCGTCAGGTCGAGCGCCCCCGCCCGCGCTTCCGCGCCCCAATCCCCGCCGACCAGCGCGCGCACCTCCCGTGTTGCGACATCCGCCACCACGATCGCCACCGAGGCGCGCTCCGGCAGGGAGGGCAGCACCTCCGCGGCCAGCCGCTCCGCCGCGCGCTGCAGCGCGGCGTCGAGCGTGAGCGTCACCGTGCCGGCGGCGCCGCGCGCCACCTCCCGCGCGAGATGCGGCGCGAGGCGCGGCATGGGCTGGCGCCGCTCGGGCATCGGCGCGGCCAGCGCGACCGCGCGATCCGCCGCCGCGAGGCCCGGCGCGCCGCGCCGCGCCAGCACGCCGTCGCGCGCCGCGCGCGCCGCCTCCGGATGGCGGTCCGGCCGCAGCGCCGCCGGCCGCCGCGCGAGCGCGACCAGCAGCGCCGATTCCGCCGCATCGAGCCGCGCCGCCGGCCGCCCGAACCAGGCCAGCGCCCCGGCGCGCACGCCCTCGATGTTGCCGCCCTGCGGGGCGAGGGTCAGCCAGATGCCGAGGATCTCCTCCTTGCTGAACCGCGCCTCGAGCTGCAGCGCGCGGAGGATCTCGATCGCCTTGGAGCGCAGCGTGCGCGGCCGCGGCTCGAGCAGCCGCGCGGCCTGCATCGTCAGCGTCGAACCGCCCGAGACGACACGCCCCGCCCGCACCCACTGCACCGCCGCCCGCGCCAGCGCCACGGGGTCCACGCCCGGATGCCAGCGGAAGCGCCGATCCTCCGCCGCGACGAGCAGATCCACCAGTTCCGGGGGGACATCCGCAACCGCAGTCGCCAGCCGCCACACCCCGCCCGGCGCCGGCAGCACCGAGACCACCCGCCCCTCGCGATCACGAACCTCGACCCCCACGGCCCGAAGCCGCGACAGGTCAGGTGGTGCGATCCGGTCCAGCGCGACCACGGCGAGGACCAAGGCGGCCGCGGCGAGGAGGGCGTGACGGATCACGGCGGGGCGTGCGGGGAGGGCGCTGCCCTCCCCGGGCCCCTCCCGCCAGAGGCCGAAAGGCCTCTGGACACCGGAACCTGATCGGGCATTTCGGGGAGGGGGCAAGGCCCCCTCCGCCACCGTCATCCGCGACCGCAGCGCCCGCCTCACGGCAGCACCGTGATCCTTGCCGTGTTCTGCCGGGCGAAGATGCCTGGCCGGTACATGTCCTGCGCTTCGGCGCCCGGCAGTTCGAAGCTGCCCGGCGTGACCGCGCGGATGCGGACGGCGAGGCGGGCGAAGGGCCGCTGGGGCGTGAGCGTGACGGCCGCGGCGTAGCGGTCGTCGAGGGCGGGCTGGTTGTCCGGCTCGGTCAGCGTGCCGAGCCAGGGCATGCCGGGCACCTCGCCCGCGGGCAGGCGGGAGGCGATCTCCCAGCCCGCCGGAAGGCCGTGGAACAGCATCGCCTCGTGCCGTTCGTTGGTCTCGCTGCGCAGTTCGAGCAGCAGGATGAAGCTGTCGTTCTGGCGCAGGGTGTCGAGGTTCAGCGCCTCGCCCGCCGTGGTGAAGAAGCGGCGGGTGACGCGGAAGCCCTCGCGCCCGGCGGGCAGGGCCTGGCGCGGGATGCCGGTGATCGAGACCGACTGCCAGACCGGCGCCGTGCCGAGGTTGCGCGCCGTGCCCGGCCCGCCGAGCGGGACCGAGACGACCGGCCGCGCCGGCAGCGCGGAGCCGTTCACCGCGATGGCGGCGTTGCGCGCGCCCTGGCCGAGCACCTGCGCGGCGAGCACCGCCCAGCCCTGCTCCTGCGTGCTGCTGCGCAGCGGCGTGAACTCCGCCCCGGGCAGGACGTTCATCGCCTGGTTCAGCCGGTCCTGGGCGAGCCCGGATTCGCGCAGCAGCAGCGCGGTGACGAGGGCGTCGCGCGTCGCGCTGCCGTAGTCGAACAGCCAGAAGCGCCGGCCGGTCATGCCGAGGGCGGAGGCGAAGGCCCGCTCGGCGCGGGCGGTGTCGCCCCCGCGCGCGAAGGTGGCGGCGAGCTGCGCGCGCGCGATCTGCGTGGGCAGCTGGCCCAGGCTCTCGAACAGCCGGCGTGCGGCGCCGAGGCGCGGCTGGCCGGCCAGCGCCAGGGCGTGCAGCCGGTAGGCCTGGGCGGCGAGGTCCTGCGGGCTGTCGCCGCCGGCGTCCTCGATCGCCTCGTCGAGGAAGCGCAGCGCCTCGCGCAGCGCGCCCTCGGGCACCGTCGCCCCGACATTGCGCGCGCGCACCAGCGCCTCCACCGCGAAGGGCGTGAGCCAGGGCTGGCTCTCCCCGCTCGCGCTCCACATGGCGAAGGAGCCGTCGAAGCGCTGGCGGTCGAGGATGGCATCCACCGCGCGCTGCAGCCGGCTCGCGCGCTCGGCATCGCCCTCCTCCCCGATGCCGGCCGAGAGCGCGATGGCGCGCGCGGCGGATTGCTCGAGGCAGTAGAGCGGGAACTCCTCCACCGCGCGCAGCATGCCCGCGACGTCGTAGCGCACCGCCGCGCCGAAGGAGGCGGAGGCGCGCCACGAGCCCGCGACGAAGCGCTCGGCCGGCGGGACGAGCGGCAGCTCCGCCCCCGGGCGCAGCTCCGCCCCCGCCACCTCGGTCACGCGCGGGCGGGAGGAGCGGATGGTGATGCGGCTCTCGCGCTCGACGCGGAAACCGCCCGGCCCGGTGACGGCGAGGCGCAGCACGCCCTCCCCGCCGTCGGTCGCGCGCAGCGTGACGGAAGGCTGGGCGCGGGCGCCGGTGGCGAGCGTGGCCGCGAGCCGCGCCGGGCCGGCGAGCGCCAGCCCGCCGCTCGCCGTCAGTTCCGCCGCGATCTCGCCCTGCGGCAGTTCAATGTTGTGCAGCAGGACGGAGATGCGCGCCTCGTCGCCGGGGGCGAGGAAGCGCGGCAGCAGGGCCTCGGCCACCACCTGGTCGCGCACCGTGAGCGCGCCCGCCGCCTGGCCGATGCGCGTGCCTTCCCAGGCCACCGCCATCAGGCGCAGCTCGCCGGCGAAGTCGGGGATGTCGAGCGGCACCATCGCCACCCCGTCCGGCCCCGCGCGCACCACGCCCGAGAAGAGCGAGACGAGACGCTGCGGCGGCTGCAGGGAATCCGCCGCCGAATCCTCGTCGCCGCCCTGCCGGAGCAGCGCGAGCTCGCCCTCGGCCGGGGCGATGAGGCGGCCGTAGTCGTCGCGGATGTCCACGCCGAGCCGGCGGCGGCCGAGGAAATGCCCGACCGGATCGGGGTTCGCGAAGCTCGTCAGGCGCAGGATGCCCTCATCCACCGCGGCGAGCGTGAGCAGCACCGGCCCGCCGGCATTGCTCACCCGCACCGGCACCTCGATGCGCTGGCGCGGGCGCACGAGCGGCGGCGCGGCGATCTCGACGCCGAGGGTGCGCGGGGCGGGGTCGAGGCCGAGCCAGGCGAGGCCGAGACCGCGCCCGGGCTGGCCCTGCCGCGCCTCGCCGGGGCGGAAGACCGTGACGGCGACATAGGCGCCGGGCCCCCAGGCGGCGTCCACCGGCACCTCCACCTCCGTGCCGGCCTCGCTCACCGCGACCTCGCGCAGCGAGACCAGCCGGTCGGTCAGCACGGCGATGGAGGCGCGGCCGGCGAAGGGGGGCGTGATGCGGATCCGCGCCGTCTCGCCCGGCGCATAGGCCCGGCGGTCGGCCGCGACATCCACGCGGTCGGGGATCTCGGCCGCCTCCACCCCGGCCCAGCCGGAGCGGAAGCGGATGGAGGTGATGCCGAGGCCGTTCGCGTCCGTCACCTCCAGCCGGTAGCGCCCGAAGCCGAGGCTGCGCGCGAAGCGGGCGGGCTGGCCGGCGCTGACGCGGATCTCCTGCGCGTCCACCGGCTCGTCGCGCCAGACCGTCTCCCAGCGCGCGATCGAGCCGCGCACGACGATGCGCCAGTTCGGCCTCTCGCGCACCAGGCGCAGGCGCAGCGTGGCGGGCACGGCGGCACCCTCGGGCGAGACGGCGGCGATGTCGAAGGCGGCCTCGGCCCCGGCGTCGATCGCGTCGTTGGCGAAGGCGGGGCGGACGGCGACGAGCGTGCCGCGCGCGCGCACCGGCACGGTGAAGCGTGTGCGCGTCTCGCGCCCGCCCGGTTCGCTGACCGAGACGGTGACCTCGCCCTTGACGGGGCGCGTGGTGTCCGGCGCCTGGGGCAGGGCGAGGGTCAGCGTGGTGCGGCCCTGGTCGTCTGTCTCGGGCACCTCGAAGGTGAGCAGGTCCGGGGCGAACTGCTCCTGCGCGAGGCCGAAGCGCCAGCCGCGCCAGGCCTCGAAGGGCTCGGGGTCGGTCAGCAGGCGCATCTCGGCCTGGCCGGAGAGGCCCGCGCCCGGCGCGCCATAGAGGAAGCGCGCGGTGACGGGCACGCGCAGCCCCTGCGGCCCCGGCACCAGCGGACCGGGCACCGGGCCGGCCTCGACGGCGAGGCGCTCGGGCAGGAAGGCCTCGACGCGGAAACTGGCGCGGCCGATGGGCGGCGCGCCGGGGTCGGCCAGCGCCTCGATGGTCCATTGCCCGAAGGGCGCCCCGGCCGAGAGGCGCAGCGGCCAGTAGAGCGCGCCGCCCTCCTGGCGCGGCGGGACGATCTCCTGCGCCACCTGGCCGTTCGGGCGGCGCAGGCGCAGCCGCACCGGCAGGTCGAGCGGGCGGCCCGCCGCGTCGCGGATCAGCGCGGCGGCGTTCACCGTCTCGCCGGGGCGGTAGATGCCGCGGTCGAGCCAGAGGAAGGCGTCCACCGGCCCGGGATGCGGGCGGCCGGTGGCGCCACGGTCGGAGAGGTCGAAGGAGGCGGCCTCGAGCGAGAGCGCGGCGAGGTCGTCCGCCGTCTCGGCATGGATGGCGACCGGCGCGACGGGGCCGGTGCCGCGCAGCAGCGCGGCGGGGAAGCGCGCGAGGCCGTCGGCGTCGGTGCGGGCCTCGGCCAGGATGTCGTTGTTGCGCGCCATCAGCATCACGCGCAGCCCGGCGGTGGCCGCGGCCGATTGCAGGCTGCGCGCCTGCACCGCGAGCCCGTCCGCCCCGCGCCAGGCGGTCAGCCCGATGTCGGAGACGAAGAAGGGCAGCGCCGAGATCGCTCCGCCGCGGCGCGCATCGGCGTTGCGCAGCACGAGCAGATAGGCGCCGGGCCCGGCGCTGCGCAGCACGTCCGGCAGCGGCAGGATGGAGCGGTGGGTCCGGTTGGGCTCGGCGCGCTGCACCTCGGCCCGGCCCTCCCACAGGATGCGGCCCATCTCCTCGCTGATCGTCTCGGCCGACCAGGATTCCAGCGCCTCGCCGGGCGTCCAGTCGCGGCGCAGGGGCACGAGGTTGCGCTCGGCGACGCGCACGAGGCGCATCGTCATCGCCTCGACATTGACGGTGGCGACGCCGATCCGCGCCTCCTGCCCGCGCGGCAGGATGAAGGCGCGGGTGTCGAAGGCGATGCGCGCCTCCCGGTTCGGCATGGCGATGGCGACCGGCGTGTCCTGGCGGAGGTTCTGGCGGTCCTCGCCGGGCAGGCCGGCGCGCAGGATCAGCCGCGTGGTCGCCCCCCAGGGCAGGCCGGCGACGCAGAGCAGGTCCCCCTCCCGCTCGACGGCCAGGGAAGGGATGGGCGGGTCGGCGCGGATCCAGTCCCCCGGCACCCAGTCGGTGCGGCGGGCGGGGGCGTTGGTGAAGGAAATGCAGGCGCGCGCGGGCTCGGCCTCGGGCTCGGTGGCGACGCGGCGGACCAGCATCCCCGCGGCGCGGCGCGCGGCTTCCAGGCGCTGGCGGTCCTGCGGGCTGTCGCGGCGTTCGAGGACGGCCTCCAGCGCCTCGATCTGCTGCACCGGGCGGTCGAGGCGGCGCAGCGCCTCGGCGATGACGAGCAGCGCCGGGATCTCGGGCTCCCCATAGGGGGCGAGCTGGAAGGCGCGCCAGGCGGCGCGCAGGGCGCGCTGGTTGTCCGGCGGCTGGCGGTTCAGCTGCGCCTGCGCGAGCGCGAGCCAGTGCTCGCCGCTCGCCTGCCCCATGCCGATGCGCTCCTCGAGCGCCGCGGCGGCGGCGGCGAAGTCGCGCCGCGCCTCGGCCTCGCGCGCCCGCTGCTCGGCCGCGGCGCGCTGGGCCGGGCTGCCGCCGGCGGGGAAACGGCGCGTCATCTCCTGCAGATACGCCGTGGCATCCCGCCCGAGGCCGGGGAGGTCGAAGCCCTGCGCCGCGGCGAGGCCGGGCAGAAGGAGGCCGAGGACCAGCAGCAGGCGGATCAGGCGCATGGGGGCGTTTCCGGATGGCGGCGTGCGCGGGCAGCATGGCACGCCGCGGCCCCGCGCGCACGGGACGAGGCGATGACGATCCCGCGCCCCCGAAGCATTTCACCCCGCCCGCCCTTTGCGCGTAGTCTCGAAGCCAGCCCGCGCCACAGACGGGCCTCGGGAGGACGGACATGACGAGAGCAACCCGGCTGCGCCGCCGCAGCCTGCTGGGCGCATCCGCCGCGCTGATGGCGCCCGCCCTGGCGAATGGCCAGGGCGCCTGGCCGAACCGGCCGGTGACGATGCTGGTTCCCTACCCGCCCGGCGGCACGACGGATCTCTCCATCCGCCCGATCGCCGAGCCGCTCGGGCGCGCGCTCGGGCAGACCGTCGTGATCGAGAACCGCGCCGGCGCGGGCGGGACTATCGGCGCGCAGGCGGTGGCCCAGGCGCGGGACGGGCACACCTTCCTGGTCTTCCCCGTGGCGGTGATGACCATCGCCCAGCACGTGATGCGCCTCGCCTTCGACCCGGCGACGGCGCTGGTGCCGGTGGCGATGACCTCGATCGCCTACAACGTGATCGCGGCGCATCCGGATGTGCCGTTCCGCGATGTCGCGGGGCTGATCGCCCATGCCAAGGCCCATCCCGGCCAGTTGCGCTTCGGCTCGGCCGGACCGGGCACGATCACGCAGCTCTCGGGCGAGCTGTTCGCCGAGGCGGTCGGCATCCGGCTCGAACACGTGCCCTATCGCGGCTCGGCGCCCTCGCTGACCGACCTGCTCGGCGGGCGCGTGCAGCTTCTGTTCGATCCGGTGGCGCTGCCCGCGATCAAGGAGGGACGGCTGCGCGCGCTGGCGACGCTCGCCGAGCGCCGCAACCCGGACCTGCCGGACCTGCCGACCATCGGCGAGCTCGGCCACCCCAACGCGCTCGCCGTGCCCTGGTACGGCATCGCCGCGCCGGCCGGCACGCCGCGCGAGGTGATCGAGCGCCTCGCCCGCGCCACCGGCGAGGCGCTGGCCACGCCCGAGGCCACGCGCGGCATGGCGCCGATGGGCATGGCGCCCTTCTTCGAGCAAGGCGAGGCCTTCGCCGCGCGCGTCGCCCGCGAACGCGAGACCTACGGCGCGCTGGTGCGCCGGCTGGGCGTGACGCCCTCCTGAGGGCGGGGCGCGGCGCGCCTCACGCGCCGAGTTCGGCGAGCACCTCCGCCGTGTGCTGGCCAAGCGCGGGCGCCTCGGCGCGCCAGTGGCCGAGGCCGGGCAGCGCGGGCAGCGGCACCTCGCCCAGTTGCGGCTGGGCGATGCGGGCTGCCGCGCCGCTGGCGAGGACATGCTCGTTCGCCAGCCAGTCGAGCGGCGTGTTCACGCGGTCGGCAAGCAGCCGCGCCCCCTGCAGGCGGGCGATCCATTCGCCCGAAGGGCGCGTCGCGAAGGCGGCGCGGATGATGGCGTAGAGCGCCTCGCGGTTCGTCCAGCGCGCCTTGAAGTCGGCGAAGCGCGGATCGGCCTTCGCCTCGGGTATGCCGAGCACGTCGCAGATGGCGAGCCATTCGGCCTCGCGCACCAGCGTCACCATCACCCAGGCGCCGTCCGCGGCCCGGTAGGCGCCGGCCGGCACGTTGGGCGCGGCCGCCACGCCGCCCTGGAAGCCCCATTCCGCGATCTGGTGCGTGAGCAGGTTGGACGTCGCGGCCATCAGCGACATGTCGATGACGCGGCGTCGCGGCGCGGCATCCTGCGCGCGCGCGGCGAGCGCCACCTGCACCGCCGAGAAGGCGTAGATGCCGGTGGCCATGTCCGAGATGAAGGCGCCGACCTTGTGCGGCACGCCGTCCGCGCCCTCGTTCAGCGCGACCATGCCGGAGAAGGCCTGGGCGACGGAATCGGTGCAGGGGCGCTCGGCATAGGGGCCGGTCTGGCCGAAGCCCGAGATCGAGAGGCAGACCGCGTCGGCCTTGGCGTTCTCGGGCCCGAGGCCGATGCGCGCGGCGACGCCGGGGCGGAAGGCCTCGATCAGCACGTCGGCGCTCGCGGCGAGCTTCGCGGCGGCGCGCCTGCCTTCTTCCGACTTCAGGTCGAGCACGACGCTGCGCTTGCCGCGGTTGAAGCAGACCGTCATCACCGAGACGCCGTCCTTCGCGGTGCCGAGGCCGCGTGACCAGTCGCCCTCCGCCGGTTCGAGCTTGATGACATCGGCGCCGCAGGCGGCGAGCATCATCCCGCAATAGGGCCCCGCGATGCCCTGGCCCGCATCGAGCACCCTGATGCCCCGGTAGGGGCGCATCGCCTCGTCCATCACGTTCCCTCCTGCGCGTTCCGCGCCTATCCTGACGCGAAGGCCGAGGAAGGGAAGGGGACGCCATGACCATCACACGCCGCGCTGGCGGCGAGCCTCGCGCCGCTCGCGGCACCCGCGCTGGCGCAGGACTGGCCGAGCCGCCCGGTGCGCTGCATCGTCCCCTACCCGCCCGGCGGGCCGACCGACCTCGTGGGGCGCGTGGTCGCGCAGCGCGCGCAGCGCGAACTCGGCCAGCCGCTGGTCATCGAGAACAAGGCCGGCGCCTCGGGCACCATCGGCTCGGCGGAGGTCGCGCGGGCGGCGCCGGACGGGCAGGTGCTGCTGGTCAACGCCTCGGCGCATGTCATCATCCCCCACCTCAACCGCAACCTGCCCTACGACGCACTCAACGACTTCACGCCCATCACCAACATGGCGATGGTGCCGCTGATCGCGCTGGTGAACCCGCGCCTGCCGGTGCGCTCGCTGCGCGAACTCGCCGAGCACGCGAAGGCCAATCCGGGGCGGGTGAGCTACGCCTCCTCCTCGATCGGCGGCGCGCAGCACCTGGCGGGCGAGATGTTCAAGATGCTCGCCGGCGTGGACATGGTGCACGTGCCCTATCGCGGCGCGGGACCGGCGATCCAGGATCTGATCGCGGGCAATGTGCAGGTGATGTTCGACAGCGTGCCGGCCGGCGCCTCCGCCGTGCGGGAGGGGATGCTGCGGCCGATCGCGGCGCTGAACGCGCGGCGCATCGCCGTCCATCCCGACCTGCCCACCAGCGCGGAGGCCGGCTTCCCGGATCTCGTCATCTCCACCTGGTACGGCTTCTGGGGGCCGGCGCGCCTGCCCGCGGCGATCGCCGAGCGGATGCAGCGCGCCATCGCGGTGGCGGTGCAGGACGGGGAGGTGAAGGCGCGGCTCGCCACGCTCGGCGCCGATCCGGTGGCGGACACGCCGGCCGCCTTCGACGCCTTCTGCCGCAGCGAGTCCGAGAAGTTCGGCGCCATCGTGCGCCGCGCCAACATCACCATGAACTGAGGCGGCATGCGCGCGATCCTGTGCGAATCCTGGCGCGACTTCGATGCGCTGGAGGTGAAGGACATCCCGCCGCCCCCGATGCGGCCGCGCGGGGTGCGCATCCGTGTCGAGGCCGCCGGCGTCTCCTTCGCGACGCAACTCGTCGTCGCGGGCAAGTACCAGCGCAAGCCGCCGCTGCCCTTCGTGCCGGGAACCGAGATCGTCGGCACCGTGATCGAGGCCGCGCCGGATGCCGAGGCGCCGCCGGCCGGCACGCGCGTCTTCGCCGTGCTCGACTGGGGCGGCTATGCCGAGGAGGCGATCGCCGACGACATCCATGTGGTGGCGATCCCGGAAGGCCTGCCGGCCGAGGCGGCGGTGGCCTTCCCCATCTCCTACCCGACCGCCGGGGCCGGCCTGTTGTGGCGCGGGCGGATCGCGCCGGGCGACTGGGTGCTGGTGCATGGCGCGGCGGGCGGCGTCGGGCTGGCGGGGGTGGAGATCGCGAAGGCCGTGGGCTGCCGCGTCATCGCGCGCGCCGGCGCCGCCAAGCACGGGCTGCTGCGCGCGCGCCGAGCGGATGTCGTGCTCGACAGCGCCGAGCCCTTCCGGGACGCGGTGCGCGAGGCGACGGGCGGGCAGGGTGTCGCCTGCGTGCTCGACACGATCGGCGGCGATGCCTTCGACGAGTCCCTGCGCTGCCTCGGCGATGGCGGCACGCTGGTGGTGGTGGGATTCGCGGGCGGCGGCATCCCGACGGTCGCGGCCAACATCCTGCTGCTCAAGAACATCGCCGTCGCGGGGGTGAACTGGGGCACCTATGTCGGGTGGTCGCCGGGCGATGCGCGCCGCCTGCACGCGCCGCGCGCGCGGGCGCTCTGGGCGCAGCTCATGGCGTGGTGGCAGGCCGGCGCGCTGCGGCCCGAGGTGCATGCCGCCTTCCCGCTGGAGCGGTTCCGCGAGGCCATGGCTGAGGTGCGGGAGCGGCGCAGCGCCGGGCGGGTGGTGCTGCGGCCGTGATGGGTGGCGGCGCAGCGCGCGGCAACGGTTCTCCTGGCGCGCGCCGGATCCCGGAAGCGGCCGAGGGCGGGGAGACGTCGCCGCCGCCCGCCCGCGCCGCATGAAGGACCATCGCGGCGTCGCGCTGATCGTCGCCTCCGCGCTGTTCATGCAGAATCTCGACAGCGCGGTGCTGGCGACGGCCCTGCCGGCGATGGCGCGCGACCTGAACGAGGACCCGGCGCGGCTCGGCGCGGCGATCACCTCCTACCTGGTGGCGCTGACCGTCTTCATCCCCTTCTCGGCCTGGATCGCCGACCGCTTCGGCGCGAAGCGCGTCTTCATGCTGGCGATCCTGGTCTTCGTCGCCTCCTCCATCCTGTGCGGCCGGGCGCAGGGGCTCGGGGAACTCGTCGCATTCCGCGTTCTGCAGGGCGTGGGCGGGGCGATGATGGTCCCGGTCGGCCGGCTGCTCCTGCTGCGGGAGGTGCCGAAGAAGGACATGCTCTCGGCCATGGCCTGGCTGACCATGCCGGCGCTGCTCGGCCCCGTGACCGGCCCGCCGCTGGGCGGCGTGCTGACGGACCTCTTCTCCTGGCGCGCGGTGTTCTGGATCAACGTGCCGATCGGGCTGGTCGGCCTCGTCCTGGTGGCCTGGAGGATCCCGCATGTACCGCCGGCGCGGCCGGGCCCGCCGGATGTGGTGGGCCTCGCGCTGACCGGCGGGGCGCTGGCGCTGCTCATGTTCGGCCTCGAGACGGTGGGGCGGCACGTGGTGCCGGGCTGGATGTCCTGGAGCGGGCTCGTCTGCGGCGGCGCGATGGGCTGGCTCGCGATCCGCCATTGCCGGCGGGCGCCGTCGCCCGCGGTGGATCTCGGGCTGTTCCGCATCGCCACCTTCCGCGACCCGGCGGTCGCGGGCAGCCTGTTCCGCACCGGCGCGGGGGCCGTGCCCTTCCTGATCCCGCTGATGCTGCAGATCGGCTTCGGGATGAGCGCGACGCAGAGCGGCTTCGTCTCCTTCGCCACCGCGCTCGGCGCCTTCGCGATGAAGCCGCTGGTGCGGCCGCTGCTCAGGCGCACGGGTTTCCGCACGGCGCTCATGGCCAATGGCGTGCTGGCGGCGGCCGGCGTGGCGGCGCTGGCGCTGGTGACGCCCGCCTGGCCGGCGGCGGCGATCTTCCTGCTGCTGGCCGCGGGCGGGCTTGCGCGCAGCCTGCAGTTCACCGCGCTGAACACGCTCGCCTTCGCCGACGTGCCGCCCGAGCGCATGTCGCGCGCGACGGCGCTCTACGGCACGCTGCAGCAGCTCTCGCCCGCGCTCGGCGTGGTGCTGGCCACCGCGACGCTCGAGGTGTCGCAGGCGCTGGCGGGCCGGGATGCGCTGCTGCCGGTGGATTTCTCGCTCGGCTTCGTGGTGGCCGCGCTGGTGGTGGTGCTGGCCGTGCCGCTGCACGCCCGCCTGCCGGCCGATGCCGGCGCCGAGGTTTCGGGCCATCGCGGATGATGGGTTCAAAGGGCCTTTCGACCCTTTGCGGGGTGAGGTGTGGAGAGGGGCGGTGCCCCTCTCCGCGTGCCGCGTCAGAACAGTTCCATCAGGCGCGTGTGGTCGTCGAGTTCGCCCGGCGCCCCTTCGAAGATGAACTGGCCCGATCGCATGACCAGCACGCGGTCGGAGACGGCGAAGGCTTCGCGCACGTTCTGCTCGACGAGCAGGATCGACATGCCGCGCGATTCCCGCAGCGCCGCGATCGGCCGGATCAGATCCTGGAAGAGTTTCGGCGCGAGGCCGATGGAGGGCTCGTCCAGCAGCAGCACCTTGGGCCGGGTCAGCAGCGCGCGGCCGATCGAGACCATCTGCTGCTGCCCGCCCGAGAGCGTGCCCGCGCGCCGCGTGCGGAACTCCCTGATCCGCGGCAGAACCTCGAGCACTTCCTCAATGCGTTCGCGCTGCTCGCCCTTCGGCACGCTGGCGGACCAGAGGGCGAGGCCGAAGATCTCCTCCACCGTCAGGTCGGGGAAGACGCCGCGGCCTTCCGGCACGAGCGCGACGCCGAGGCCGCCGAGCGCGGCCGGCGTATGGTTCGCCGGCGTCTGCCCGAAGATGCGCATGGTCCCGGCGGAGGGCCGGTGCAGCCCGAACAGCACGCGCAGCAGCGTGGACTTGCCCGCGCCGTTGTGGCCGATGAGGCAGAGGATCTCGCGGGACTTCAGGCTCAGCGAGACGTCCTGCAGCACTTCCCGCCCGCCATAGCCGGCGGACAGGCCCAGGGCCTGGATGGCGTAGTCGGTCATGCGGCCTCCTGCGGCCGGTCGCCGAAGTAGATGGCGGCGAGTGCGGGGTCGCGGAGGATCGTCTCGGGGTCACCTTCCGCCAGCACCTTGCCCTGGTCGAGGAACGCGATGCGGTTGGACAGTTCCACCACCACGTCGAGGTTGTGCTCGATCAGGCAGATGGCGACGCCGCGCGCCTGCGCGTCCCGGAGCAACTGCCCGAAGCGGATGCGGGAGGCGAGGTCGAGCCCCGAGGCCGGCTCGTCGAGCAGCCAGATGTCGGCCTCGGCGGCGAGGATGCGCGCCATGGAGAGGAACTTGCGCTCGGCATAGGCAAGATCGACCGCGCGCGCATCGGCGAGGGCGGTCAGGCCCGTGGCCTCCATCGCCGCCTCGGCGCGTTCCTGCCGGCGGGCGCGGGCGCGGGTGCCGCCCGGCTGCCAGAACCAGGACGCCGTCTCGGTCGCGGCCAGCACATTCTCCCGCACGGTCATGTGGGTGAAGAGCCGCAGGTCCTGGAAGGACCGCGCGACGCCGAGGCGGGCCACCTGCCACGGCTTCAGCCCCATGATCGGCTTGCCGCGGATCGAGGCGGTGCCGGAATCGGCGCGCAGGTTGCCGGTGATGAGGTTGAAGGTGGTGGTCTTGCCGGCGCCGTTCGGCCCGACCAGCGCGGTGACCTGCCCCGCGGGCAGGGAGAGCGAGACGCCCGCCACCGCCTGCAGCCCGCCGAAGGAACGCGCGAGGTTCTCCGATTTCAGCAGGATCTCGCTCATGCCGTGCTCCTCCCCTTCGAGAGGTCGCCCACCAGGCCGGCGGGACGGAAGATCATCAGCAGCGTCATGGCGAGGCCGTAGATGATCTGCTGCACCGCGCCGACCTCGGTGGCCGGGATGAAGGGCAGGAAGGCGAGGCCGGCGGGCAGGGAGAGCAGGATGACCGCGCCGATGATCGGCCCCCAGAGCGTGCCGGTGCCGCCGATGATGACCATCGCCATCACCAGCACCGACTGGTCCATGGTGAAGGATTCGACGTTCACGAAGGAGAGGTGCAGGGCGAAGAGCGCGCCGGCGATGCCCGCCCCGGCGCAGGCGAAGGCCACCGCCAGCGTCTTGGCCGCGGCGACGTTCTTGCCGAGCGCCTCGGCCGCGCTCTCGGCGTCGCGGATCGACTGCAGCGTGCGGCCGAAGGCGCCGCGCTGCAGCCGCGCCGTCAGGAACAGGATGAGTGCCAGCGCCGCGACAGCGACCGGCAGCACCCCGATCTGGACGCCCAGTAGCGTCGGGCGCGGTATGCCGACCAGGCCGCCGATGCCCCCCGTCAGCGGCTTCACCTCCGCGAACAGGGTCGCGGCCATCATCTGCAGCCCGAGCGAGGCGGCGACGAAATACTCCCCACGCACGCGCAGCGCCGGCAGGGCGAGGCAGAGCGACAGCCCGCCCGCGATGGCGGCGCCGACGAGGCAGGCGAGCAGGGCGTCGGGGACGAGCAGCAGCGCCACCTGCGCCCCGGCATAGGCGCCGAGGCCGAAGAACACCGCATGGGCCACCGAGAAGATGCCCGCGAAGCCGATGATGAAGTTCAGGGTGGCGGCGAGGATGCCGAAGATCGCGACGATCGTCGCGAGATTCATGAGATAGGCGATCATCGCGTCTGCACCACGCCGAAGATGCCCGAGGGGCGGAAGATGATGAAGGCAAAAAGGACGAAGAAGGAGACGCCTTCTGCCCACTGGGTGTCCACCACCGCGAGCGCCAGGCTTTCCGCGACGCCGAGCATCAGCCCGGCCAGCGCCGCGCCGCGCAGCGAGCCGACACCGCCGACGATCGTCGCCGCAATCGAGATCAGCATGGCATGGTGGCCGATCGCCTCGTTCAGCCCCGAGGTCATGGCCGTCAGGATCGCCGCCGGTGCGGCCAGCGCCGAGCCGAGCGCGAAGGCAAGCACCGAGAGCCGGTTGGAGGACAGGCCGTAGGTGCGGATCAGGTCCGGATTCTGCGCGAGGGCACGCAGCGCCACGCCCGCCGGGTGCCGGGTGAGGAACGCCGACAGCGCCGCGAACAGCGCCACGGCCACCCCGATCGCGATCCAGAAGACCGGGGCGAGGAAGACCTCGGGCAGCACTTCGCTGGCGCGGGAGAGTTCTGTGTCCACCGAGGCGAAGCCTCGCCCGGCGAGCATGCCGATGAGATTCTGCACCACCACCGCGACGCCGAACGCGGCGACGAAGACGGTGAAGAAGGAGCCTTCGTGCCGCTGGATAGGGCGATAGACGAGGCGTTCCATGGCGATGCCGAACAGCGTCGCCACCGCGATCCCGCACAGGGCTGCCGCCCACCAGGGCAGGCCGCCGGTGAAGCCGAACAGGAAAACATAGCCGGCGAGCGTGAAGGCCGTGCCGTGCGCGAAGTGGAAGATGCGGGTGGCGCCGAAGATCAGGGCGAAACCCGCAGCGGTCAGCGCATACAGGGCCCCGGTCTGGAGTCCCTGCAGCAAGAGCTGCAGCAGCAGCACGGGCTCAGCCCGCGATCGGCGTCATCCTGCCGCCCCGGATCTCGTTGATCTGGATGGCGGCGGTCATGCTGCCATGCTCGTCGAAGCTCGCCTTGCCGCCGACGAGGTCGAATTCGCGGATGCGCAGCAGCGTCTCGCGCAGCGTGTCGCCGTTGACGGGCTTGTTTTCCCGTTCCAGCTCGGCCGCCAGCAGCGCGAAGAGGCGCGTGCCGTTGTAGTAGTTGGTGTTGTAGATGGCCGGATCGGCGCCGTGCCGCGCCCGGAAGTCGGCGGCGAAGCGGCGCGTCAGCGCGTCGCCCGCCGAGAAGTCGAACTTCTGGCTGGTGAAGATCAGCCCCTCGGCCTCGGGCAGGGAGAGGACGGAGCCGATATTGATGCCGGAGTAGGAGATCAGCGGCTGGCGCACGCCGTTGTCCCTGAGGCCCTTGATGATCTGGGGCTGCTGCGCCCCGAAGGAGGCGATGTAGACCGCGTCCGGCCGCGCCTGACGGACCCGCGCGGCGACCGCGCCGAAGTTCTGCTGCGCGCGGGGAATGGAGAAAACACCCGCCACCGTGCCGCCGGCGGCGGGAAACTCGCGCTGCATGAGCTGCAGGATCGCGTCGCCGAACGGGTCGTCCACGTAGATCAGGGCCACGCGCTTGAGGTCGCGGCGGATCAGGAAGGGGAAGATCGCTCGCGTCTCGAGGTGCGCGAGCGGGATGACGTTCCAGAAATACGGCGAGAGGCGTTCGAGGTCGGGGCCGACCGCCCCTCCGTTCACGGTGATGGTCCGGGCGCGGTCCGCGACCGGGGCCACAGCCTTGGAGACGGATGTGAAGCCGGTGAGCACCCAGGATGCGCGGTCCACGTTGATCAGCTTGGTCATGCCGATCACGGCCTGCTGCGGCAGCGCCTGGCTGTCCTCCGACTGCACGCGCACCGGGCGGCGCAGCAGGTTCTCCGCGCGCATGTGGTCGATCGCGAGCTGCACGCCGTCGGTGAACAGCTTGCCGTATTCGGCATTCGGCCCGCTCATGGGAAAGAGCGTGCCGATCACGTAGGGGTCGGAGCCCTGCGCGAAGGACGGGCGGATGAAGGGTGCGGCGAGCGCCGTGCCGAGCAGGGCGCGGCGCGCGATCAGCGGACCGAACATGGCGTTACTCCCTCAGGCGGTCTTGCTTGTTGCGACGCAGCGTCCGCCTGCGCCGCGCGCCTGTCAACCGTGCGGCAGGCGGAATCCCGGCTCGTCCCACTGCATCGCCGCGAGCTTCCCGCTGGTGGACAGCGTGATGTAGGCGGTGCGCATATCCGGGCCGCCGAAGCAGATGTTCGTCGGCATGCGTTCGGGCATCTTCACCACGCGCAGGATCTCCCCGGCGGGGGAGACGGTGGTGATCTCCCCGCTCACCAGCGTCGCGACGATGATGTTGCCGGAGGCCGCGATCGCCAGGCTGTCGAGGCGGCGATAGCCGGGGAACTGGCAGAGCACGCGCCCGCCATTGCTCGACGGCCAGGGTTCCTTCTTCAGCCTGCCCGGGCCTTCGATGTCCCAGGCCCAGAGACGGCCGGTCTCGGTCTCCGCCACATACAGCGTCTTGCCGTCCGGGCTGATGCCGATGCCGTTGGCGCCGCCGAAGATGGGGAAGGCGGCCTCGATGACCTTCGATCCGTCCTCGGCCGCCCAGTAGGCGCCGCCATGGTCGCGGTCGCGCGCGCGCACCTTGCCGAGGTCGCTGAACCAGAAGCCGCCCCGGCCGTCGAACATCAGGTCGTTGGGGCCGCGCAGGGGGCGGCCGTCCACGGCGCGGATCAGCGTCTCGACGGCGCCTGTGGCGGGGTCCACGCGCTCGATGCGGCCGCCGGAATAATCGGGGGACTGGCCGGTGGGGCGCAGCATCCCCGGCTCTTCATGCCAGGAGAAGCCGCCATTGTTGCAGACATAGAGCATCCCGCCCGGCCCGAGCGCCAGGCCGTTCGGCGCGCCGCCGACCGTGGCGATGGTGGTCTTCGCGCCATTCGCCGCGACGCGGGTGATGCGCCGGGCCTCGATCTCGACCAGCGCCACCGAGCCGTCCGGCATCGCGACCGGGCCTTCGGGAAAGCGCAGCCCCTCGGCGACGATGCGCAGGTCAGGGTTCTCGACGGTGACGGTCATGGCGCTTCCTTCCCTCGTTGCGCCGATGATGGCGCGGCGCGCGCCGGCTGCGAAGTCTTGACGGCGGCCACGCCGCGCCGGAGCGTTGCGCGCATGTCCGCGCCCGATCCCGTCACGCTCTCGGTCCTCGACAACCGCTTCCGCGCCATCGTCGAGGAAATGGGGGAGGCGATGCTGCGCACCGCCTATTCCCAGATCCTGAACTCGTCCCGCGACTTCTCGATCGCGCTCTGCGACGGGCAGGCGCGGCTCGTCGCGCAGGCCGACCACATCCCGGTCCATGTCGGCGCCATGCCCTTCGCGGTGCAGGCGGTGCTGGAGGCCTTCGGCGACGCCATCGCCGAGGGCGACATCTACCTGCTGAACGACCCCTATCACGGCGGCTCGCACCTGCCGGACCTGACCATCGTGGTGCCGGTCTTCGCGGCCGGGCGGCTCATCTTCTTCTCGGTGGTGCGGGCGCACCACACCGACATCGGCGGCGGCACGCACGGCGCCTACAACCCCGCCGCGACCGAGATCTTCCAGGAGGGGCTGCGGCTGCCGCCGATCCTGCTCGGCCAGGGGCGCGAGCCGCGGGCCGACCTCGTGCGCATGATCGTCACCAACACCCGCCTGCCGCGCGAGGTGCGCGGCGACCTGATGGCGATGATCGGCGCGGCGCATCTGGGGGAGAAGCGCCTGCTCGCGGTGCTCGACAGGCATGGCGCCGTGGAGACGGAAGCGGCCATCGCCGCCATCCTCGCGCTGTCGGAGGCGCATGCCCGGCGCATCATCGCCTCCTGGGCCGACGGCGAATGGCGGGGCGAGGCCTTCCTCGACGACGACGGCTTCGGCCGCGAGGACATCGCGATCCGCGCGCGCGTGGCCAAGCGCGGCGATTCGATCACCGTTGACCTGACCGAAAGCGACCCGCAGGTTCCATCCTTCCTCAATTCCTCCTGGCCCAACACCGCGAGCGCGGTGCGCATGGCGATCGCCTTCCTGCTCGACCCGGATGTGGCGAAGAACGACGGCTGCTTCCGCCCGATCGAGATCCTCGCCAAGGAAGGCACCATCGTGCTGCCGCGCGAGGGCGCGCCGGTGACGATGTGCACCTCCCACTGCTCCAACGAGATCGTGGAGGCGGTGGTCAAGGCGCTCGCCAACGCCTGCCCTGACCGCGCCATGGGCGGCTGGGGGCGGCGCTACCGCGTCGCCATCAAGGGGCGCGATCCGCGCCGGCCGGGGCGCGACTTCGTCTGGCACATGTTCCATGCCCGGCCGGGCGGCGGCGCCTCCTCGCAGGGCGATGGCTGGTCCACCGCGGGCGAATGGCATTCGGCCGGGGGTCTGAAGTTCGGCAGCGTCGAGATGGCCGAGGCGCGCTTTCCCCTCTTCTTCGCGAAGCACGAGTTCCGCCCGGGCAGCGCCGGGGACGGCACCTTCCGCGGCGGGCTCGGCGGCGAGCTGGTGATGCGGCTCGAGACCGAGGGGCCGGCGGTGGCGAACACGGCGGGCGATGGCGTGCGCTACGGCGCGGCGGGGATGCTCGGCGGGCGCGACGCGGCGCCGCACCACTACACGCTGGAACGCGCGGACGGGACCGAGCGCGTCCTTCGCACGAAGGAGGTCGGGATCCCGCTCGCGCCGGGGGATGTGCTGCATGTGCGCGCGGGCGGCGGCGGCGGCTGGGGGCCGCCCGAGGGGCGCGACCCGGCGGCGCGCGCGCGCGACGAAGCGGAGGGCCTGCTGTGATGGCGTCGATGCCGCCCGTGGCGAGAGACATCCTCGCCAACCCGCCTTCGCTTTGGCTCATCCAGGCACCCTCCGCCGCCGTGGTGACGCCAGGATCCGAAAGCGGCGGAGGTTCCCCTCCCCCGCCCTTCCCGCATGCGGGGTGCAGGCCATGACCGCGCGCTTCCGCATCGGCGTGGATGTCGGCGGCACCTTCACCGACGTGGTCTGCGTCGCTTCCGACGGCGCGACGACGCTCGCCAAGGCGTCGAGCACGCCCGCGGACCAGAGCGAGGGCGTGGTCAACGGGCTCGGCGTGCTGGCGGACCGGCTGGGGCTGTCCCTCGCGGACCTGCTGGCGCGAACGGAACGCATCGTGCACGGCACGACGGTTGCCACCAACGCGCTGCTGGAACGGCGCGGCGCCAAGGTGGCAATGCTCACCACCGAAGGCCATCGCGACGTCATCGAGATGCGCGAGGGGCTGAAGCCCGACCGCTACAACCTGCGCCTGCCCGCCGCGCCGGCGCTGGTGCCGCGGCGGCTGCGCCTTCCCGTGCGGGAGCGCATCCGCCCCGATGGCCGGGTGGAGGTGCCGCTCGATGCCGCCTCCCTCGATGCCGCCATCGCGACGCTGAAGGCCGAGCAGGTCGAGGCGGTGGCGGTGTGCTTCCTCCATTCCTGGCGCGACGACGCGCATGAGCGCGCGGCGGCCGAGGCGGTGCGCGCGGCGCTGCCCGGCGTCTTCGTCACCACCAGCGCCGAGGTGCTGCCGCAGATCAAGGAGTTCGAGCGCTTCTCGACCGCCTGCGTGAACGCCTATGTCGGGCCGGTGGTCTCGCGCTATCTCGCGCGGCTGCGCGGCAGGCTCGCCGATGCCGGCTATGGCGGCCCGGTCTTCGTCATCCTCTCCCATGGCGGCGTCGCGCCGGTGGAGGAGGCCGCGCGGCTCGCCGCCGGCACCGCGCTCTCGGGCCCGGCGGGCGGCGTCGCGGCGGGGGTGGCGCTGGCCCAGCGCGGGCTGGGGCAGGACCTCATCACCTTCGATGTCGGCGGCACCTCGACCGACATCGCGCTGATCCAGGAGGGCGAGGCCGCGCTCGGCCGCGGGCGGACCGTGGGCGGGGAGCGCATCGCGCTCGAGAGCCTCGACATCGTGACGCTGGGCGCGGGCGGCGGCTCGATCGGGCATGTGGGCGCGGGCGGCACGCTGCAGGTCGGCCCGCGCAGCGCCGGCGCCGTGCCTGGCCCGGTCGCCTACGGGCAGGGCGGGACGGAACCCGCGGTGACGGATGCCAACCTCGTGCTCGGCTATCTCGACCCGGACAACTTCCTCGGCGGGGCGCGGAAACTGGACCGGGAGGGCGCGCTGGCCGCCTTCGGCCGGCTCGGCGCCGCGCTCGGCATCACCGCGATGGAGGCGGCCGAGGGCGTGCATCGCCTCGCCAATGTCCGCATGGCGGATGGCATCCGCGTCGCGACCGTGCGGCGCGGCGTGGATCCGCGCGACTTCGCGCTGCTCTCCTTCGGCGGCGCGGCCGGGCTGCATGCGAGCGCGGTGGCGCGGGAACTCGGCATGACGCGCGTCGCGGTGCCGGTCTTCGCCGCCGGTCTCTCGGCCTGGGGGATGCTGCACACCGACCTGCGCTACGAGATGGCGCGCAGCGAGCTCGGCACCGGGGGCGTGCCCGCCGACGACGCGCTCCGCGCCATCTGGGAGGGGTTGGAATCCGAGGGCCGCGCGCGCGTCGCCGCCTGGTTCGGCGGCGCCATCGAGACGCGCCGTGCCGCCGACATGCGCTATGGCGAGCAGGTCTTCGAGATCCCGGTGCCGCTCGACGGCGTGGAATGGGACTCGCCCGGCCTTGCCGCGCGCGTGACCGAGGCCTTCCACGCCCGGCACCGCGCGCTGTTCACCTATGCGCTGCAGGGCGAGGAGGTGGTGCTGGTCAATGCGCGTCTCGCCGTGATCGGCCGGCTGCCGCCCATGCCGGCCGCGGCCGCCACCACCGCCGCCGCGCCGGCCGAGCCCTTCGCCACGCGCCGCGCGCGCCTCGCGGGCGCGGAGCAGGCGCTGCCGGTCTTCGCCTTCGCCGCGCTGGCCGCGGGGCAGGTGGTGCAGGGCCCGGCCATCGTGGAGAGCGACACCACCACCGTGCTGCTGCTGCCGGGCGACGCGGCGCGGATGGATGGGCGCGGCTGGCTCGACATCACGGTGCCGAAGGAGGCGTGAGGCATGGCCGGCTGGTCGCCGCCGCCGGGCCATGGCGCACGCTGGATCGCGGCCTGCGTGGGCGGGCTGGCGCTGGGCGGGCCGGTCGCGGTGCTGTGGAACGCGATGCTGCTGCCGGTGCTGTTCCCGGGCCTCGCCGGAGCCGCGGCGGCGCCGGCCATGGCGCTCGGCGGCGCGATCATCGGGGCGAGCCTCGGCGCCGCGCAGGCCTGGGCGCTGGCGCGCACCTATCGCGGCCTGCCGCCGGCGCGCTGGGTCGCGGCGAGCGCGGCGGCGGGCTTCCTTGCCGCGCTGGCGGTCAACCTCGCCTATGCGCTGATCATCGCGCGCGCGGGCAGCCTGCCGGTGATGGCGCTGGTCGTGGCCGGGGCGGCGGTGAAGGGCATCGCGGCGGGCCTCGCCTTCGGGCTGATCCAGGCGCGGGTGCTCGACGCGGTGGTGGCCGCGCGCGAGGCCTGGCTGCGCGTCGTGACGGTGGGCTGGATGCTCGGCGCGCTGATCGGCGCGATGCGCTGGACGGTATTGCCGATGACACCGGACCAGGCCTCGCTGGTGGCCGGGGCGGCGGTGGGCGGCGCGATCGAGGGGCTGGCGCTCGGCCTCGTCACGGCCGGCGCCTTCCGCTTCATGCCGCCCCGCTGACGGCGCGGAGGCTCGCGATCTCGGCGGCGATGTTGGCGCGCGCCGGGGCCTCGTAGATCGCGCCGAGGCGCGTGCGGAACAGCGTCGGGGCCTGCGCGAAGCCTTCGAGCACGCGGCAGCGGCCGGCGCGCCAGCCGGCCTCCGGCACCGCGGCGTATTCCCGGCGCAGCGCGGCGGCGTTGCGCGCGAAGACCTCCTCGCGCTCGGCGAGCGGCGTCAGGTCGAGGTCGAGCAGCCACAGCACCCGGGCATCCTGCCCGGCATGGCCCAGGTGGTCGGCGGTGGCGCGGATCGCCGCCTGCGCCCAGGCGGTGTCGCCGGGCACGAGGCGCGCGAGCAGCGCGGCCGAGCGTTCCTCGTTGTCCCGGGCGAGCGGGTCGTACACCGCGTCGTGGAACAGGATGGCGAGGGCGAGGTCGCGGTCCCCGGCATCGCCGCCATGCAGCAGGTGGCGCAGCCAGAGCAGCCCGACATGCGCCGCGTCGTGGTAGCCGCGATGCGGTTCGGCGTAGCGGCGGGCGATCTCGCTCGCCGCTTCGAGCGGAAGGTCCGCGCGCGCGAGCAGCGCGCCGAATCCCGCGCGGCACTGCGCGAGGTCCGCGGCCAGCGCGAAGCTCGCCGCACAACGCTCCTGCCTTGCCCCGGCCATGGCGCCTATCCCGCCCTGCGCAGCGCGATGCGCCCGCCTGCATCCTCCAGCAGCAGCATGTCCGTGCCCTCCAGCCGGTAGCGGTAGGTCTCGCGCGGCAGCATGGGCACCGCCGCGCAGCCGAGCAGCCCGCAGACGCGGCGCGGCGCCCAGTCCTCGATGACGAGGCGCAGCCAGGGCGCGTCGCGGTCGAGCGTCCAGTGGCCGGAGACGGTCATGGCGCGGCCGTCCGGCCCGGCGTCGCGGCGGGCGAAGCTGCCATCGGGCGCGAAGGCGAATTCCACCGCCTGGCCGCCGAGCTCGGCACGCCAGGTGCCGGCGAGCGGGTTCGCGCCGGCAAGGCCGGGCAGCAGCGCAGCGAAGGCAGCCGCGGCAAGCGCGGCGCGACGGACGGGCATGGCATCCTCGGCTCGGGCCGATAAGGCCCTCGCGCGGGAGGATGCCGCCGGATGCGGCCCCGCGCCCTGAATCGCTTCAGGGCAGGGCGCGGCATCTGCGGGGCGGGAGGCGCGAGCCCCCGCCCCGCCAGCGTCAGTCGATGCTGAGGTTCAGCCTGCGGACCATGCGTTCCTCGTAGACGGCGCGTTCGCGCGCGAAGGCGGTGTATTCGGCCGGGCCGAGGTATTCGTCGGGCATGTCGTGCTGGGCCATGTAGGCCTTCACCCGCTCGTGGTTCTGCGTGCGCCGGAAGGCCTGGTGGAGGAACTCCGTCACCTCGGGGTCCATCCCCTTGGGCCCCGCGATGCCGTAGGGCGAGGTGACGACCATGTTGTAGCCGAGTTCCATCAGCGTCGGCGCGTCGGGGAAGGCGCGCAGCCGCGTGCGGGTCCAGGCGGCGAGCAGGCGGAGCTGCCCGCTCTCGACATTGGGAGCCCAGGAGTTGGCATTGGCGATCACATGGAGCTGCCCGCCCAGGATGGCGGTGATGTTCTCGGTGGCGCCGCGATAGGGCACGTGCAGCATCTGCACGCCTTCCTTCTCGCACAGCTCCTCCATGGCGAGGTGGTTGGTGGTGGCCACGCCCGAGGTGCCGTAGGTGAGCTGGCCGGGCCGGGCGCGCGCCGCCGCCCACATCTCGGCCAGCGTGTTCCACCCGGAATCCGGGCGCACCACGATGCCGAAGACGAAGCCCGTCTGCTGCATGATGTAGGTGAAGTCGTTCACCGGATCCCAGCTCGGCTGGCGCGTCAGGAAGGGGTGGCGGATCACCGAGAGGTGGTGGTGCGCGATGGTGTAGCCGTCCGGCCGCGTGCCGGAGATCAGCGCGCGGGCGGCGAGCGTGCCGCGCGCGCCCGGCCGGTTCTCGATGATGACGGGCTGGCCGTGGTTCTGCTGGAAGAGTTCGGCCTGCAGCCGGATGAAGCCGTCCAGGATGCCGCCGGGCGCCCAGGGGATCAGGAAGCGGATGGGCCGGTTGGGGAACTGCCCCTGGCCGAGGGAAGGCCGCGCGAGCAGCGGCAGGGCCGCCCCCGCGAGCAGGAGGCGGCGCGCGATCGTCGTCATGCTCCCCGCCCTCCCCTCAGCCGTCGAGGGTGATGTTGAGGCGGCGGACCATCGCCTTCTCGTATTCCACCCGCTCGGCGACGAAGGCGCGGTAGGCCTGCGTGTCGAGATAGACAAGCGGCATGTCGAAACGCGCGCGCACCTCGGCGTTCTCGGGCGTCATCAGCGCGTCGCGCATGGCGTCGTGCAGGATGCGCACGACGCCCTCGTCCATCCCGCGCGGGCCGGAGATGCCGTAGGGGGAGGTGACGGTCATGTCGTAGCCGAGCTCCTTCAGCGTCGGCACGTTGGGGAAGCGCGGCACGCGCTCGGCGGTCCAGACCGAGAGGGCGCGCATGGTCCCGGCCTCGACGAAGGGCGCCCAGGTGGAGCTGTCGCACACCATGTCCACCTGCCCGCCGAGCGCGGCCGTGACGGCCTCGTTGGACGAGCGGAAGGGCACATGGGTCAGCTTGATGCCCTCGCGCTCCTGGATGGTTTCCATCGCGAGGTGGTTGGTCGTGCCGATGCCCGAGGTGGTGTAGGTCAGCCGCTCCGGGTTGGCGCGGGCGAAGGCGATCATCTCCTGCCAGGTGCGGAACCGGCTGTCGGCCTTCACCGCGCAGCCGAAGAGCCAGCCCGTCAGCCCGATGATGTGGGTGAAGTCGTTCACCGGATCCCATCCGGGGGTGCGCATCATCCAGGGCCGGCGCAGCACGGAGAGGTGCATCTGGGTCAGCGTGTGCCCGTCCGGGCGCGCCTGCTGGGCCACCTGCACCGGGCCGAGCGTGCCCGAGACGCCGGGCCGGTTCTGCACGATCACCGGCTGGCCGAGGGCGCGGGTCATGTGCTCGCCCATCGAGCGGATCTGCAGGTCGGCCGAGCCGCCGGGCGGCCAGGGGACGATGATCTGGATCGGCCGGTCGGGGAAGCGGCCCTGGGCGCGCGGGATGCCCGGGGCGGCGAGCATGGCCCCGGCGGCCGCGAGGACCGACCGGCGGCCCGGTCGGGAGAAGGCCGGAAAAGCCTTTGTCATGATGGACCTGTCCTCCGTTGGGCGGCGCGTCTGGCGGCGCCTGCCGGGGGCAGGATAGGCGCAGGCCGCGCTTCCCGCGAGGGCCATCGCCGCGCCTTGATCGCGGCCGCGCGCCCGGGCAGTTTCCGCCCGCCTTACCGACCCCCTTCGAACCCAGGACGCCTCCATCATGCCCGAAACCTTCGACGTCATCGTGATCGGCGCCGGCCCCGGCGGCTATGTCTGCGCCATCCGCGCGGCGCAGCTCGGCATGAAGGTCGCCTGCGTCGAGAAGCGCGAGACGCTGGGCGGCACCTGCCTCAACATCGGCTGCATCCCCTCCAAGGCGCTGCTGCATTCCTCCGAGGTGTTCGAGGAGGCCGGCAAGCACTTCGCCGAGCACGGGATCGGCGTCGGCCAGGTCACGCTCGACCTCGCGCGGATGCAGGCGCGCAAGGCCGAGGTGGTCTCGGCCAACGTCAAGGGCGTGGAGTTCCTGTTCAGGAAGAACAAGGTCACCTGGCTGAAGGGCGAGGGGCGCATCGCCGCGCCGGGGGTGGTGCATGTCGCGGGCACGGACTACGCGGCGAAGCACATCGTCATCGCCACCGGCAGCGAGAGCACGCCGCTCAAGGGCGTGGAGGTGGACGAGAAGCGCATCGTCACCTCGACCGGCGCGCTGGAGCTGGACGCCGTGCCCGGGCATCTGGTGGTGATCGGCGGCGGCGTGATCGGCCTCGAGCTCGGCAGCGTCTGGCGCCGGCTGGGGGCGAAGGTCACGGTCATCGAGTTCCTCGACGGCATCCTGCCGGGGATGGATGGCGAGGTCCGCAAGCAGTTCGAGCGCATCCTGGCCAAGCAGGGGATGACCTTCCGCCTCAAATCGAAGGTGACGCGCGCAGTCGCCGACGAAGCCGGCGTGACGCTCAGCGTCGAGCCGGCCGCGGGCGGCGCTGCGGAAGAGATGCGCGCCGATGTCGTGCTGCTCGCGATCGGGCGGCGGCCGCATCTCGCGGGGCTGGGGCTGGAGGCGCTCGGCGTGGCGCTGGACGAGCGCGGCCGAGTGAAGACCGACGCGCATTTCGCGACCAATGTGCCGGGCATCTACGCCATCGGCGACGCCATCGCCGGCCCGATGCTCGCCCACAAGGCCGAGGACGAGGGCTATGCGCTGGCCGAGATGCTCGCCGGCCAGAAGCCGCACATCAACTACGACGCCATCCCGGGCGTGGTGTACACGTGGCCCGAGGTCGCCGCGGTCGGCGCGACCGAGGAGGCGCTGAACGCCGCCGGCACCGCCTACAAGGCCGGCAAGTTCCCCTTCATGGCCAATGGCCGCGCCCGCGCGATGGGCGCCACCGACGGCTTCGTGAAGGTGCTGGCCGACAAGGCGACGGACAAGGTGCTCGGCGCGCACATCATCGGCCCCGATGCCGGCACGCTGATCGCCGAGATCGCCATGGCGATCGAGTTCGGCGCCTCGGCCGAGGACATCGCCCGCGTCAGCCATGCCCATCCCTCGCTGAACGAGGCGGTGAAGGAGGCGGCGATGGCGGCCTGGGACAAGCCGCTGCACATCTGAGGGCCGGCGGGCGAAGGGCCGCCCTTCCGCACGGTGCCGCCGCGCGCGGGCCTCGCGCGGCGGGCGCGGCCATCGCCCCGCTCCCTCCGCCATCGCCACGTGCGCGCCGGCACGCGGCGTCAAGGTGTTGCGCCGGCGCCGGCCGCGGCCCATCTGCCCGGCCATGGTCATCCTGCGCCCCTCCCTGCCCCGCAAGGTCACCGGCTGGGCCTTCCTCGCCCTCGGCGTGCTCGGCCTCGTGCTGCCCTTCCTGCAGGGCTTCCTCTTCCTCGCCGTCGGCGTCTTCGTGCTGCGCGACCAGCATGTCTGGGCGGCCCGCCGCTGGTCCTGGGTGCAGGGGCGCTGGCCGCAGCATGTGGCGCGGATCGAGGAGATCGAGGCGAGCGCCTTCCGCCGGCTCGCCGCCGCGCGGGAAAGGATGCGCCGGCTGTTCATCCGCGCCTGAGCGGCGTAAGCGGTCGCGCATGCATCGTCTCTGGATGGCGCTCGGCGCGCTCGCCGGGCTTGTCGCCGTGGGCCTCGCGGCCTGGGCCGCGCATGGCACGCCGGCGGGATTCGAGGGCGCGCAGCGCCGCGCCGTGGACAACGCCCTGATGATCCAGGGCTGGCACGCCCTCGCGCTGATCGTGGCCGGGCTGATGGCCGAGGGCGGCAGGCGGCTCGCGCATCTCGCCGGGGCGGCCTTCGCGGCCGGCACCGCCATGTTCTGCGGCGCGGTGTGGTGGTCCGCGCTGGGGCATCCTTCCCTCGGCGGCGTGGCGCCGGCGGGCGGCATGCTCCTGATGGGCGGCTGGGCGCTGCTGGCGGCGGCGGCCCTGCGGCGGTGATCCGCGCCGCCTACCTCGCCGCCGAGGGGTTCGAGGCCGAACTCGCCGAGGATCTGCGCCGCGCCGGGGCCTCCATCGCCGCCTGGCACGGCCGCCTCGCCCTCTCGCCCGAGCCGCCGGTCCCGGCGCCCTGGTCGCTCGACACCTGGACCGACCCGCGCGAGATCGCGGTGCCCTCGGTCAAGGCCGGCGCCGATGCGCTGCGGGCCATCCAGCGCAACTGGGCGCACTACCCGCTGCTGCATCATCGCCGCTCCGCCCTGCTGGCCGAACGCCTGCCGCCGGTGAAGGCACGGCCGCTCGTCTTTCCCGAACCCGCCCCTTCCGCGCATCTCGGCGCCTGGACGCTGCTCGCGCCCGAGCGGATGCTCGCGAGCCCCACCAAGACCAGCCCCTTCGTGAACGGGGAGGTGCGCTTCGCCGAGGACCGCACCGGCCCGCCCTCCCGCGCCTATCTGAAACTGTGGGAGGCGCTGACGCGGCTCGGGCGGCACCCGCAGCCGGGCGAGACCTGCCTCGACCTCGGCGCCGCCCCCGGCGGCTGGACCTGGGCGCTGGCGCGCCTCGGCGCGCGCGTCACGGCGGTGGACAAGGCGCCGCTCGACCCCGCCATCGCCGCCATGCCCGGCGTTTCCTGCCGGCAGGAGAGCGCCTTCGGCCTCGACCCCCGGCAGGAAGTGCCGGTGGACTGGCTGTTCTCGGACATCATCTGCTACCCGGCGCGGCTGCTGGCGCTCGTGCGGCGATGGATGGAAGCGGGCGCGGCGCGGAACTTCGTCTGCACCCTGAAATTCCAGGGCGAGACGGACCACGACACCGCCGCGGCCTTCGCGGCGATCCCGGGAGCCCAACTGTTCCATGGGTTCCACAACAAGCACGAGCTGACCTTCGCGCGGCTGGCGTGACGCGGCGGGGGGAGAAGGGAACTTCTCCCCCCGCACCCCCCTCAACCTTCCTCGGCACTTGGGGACTGACAGCCGGGGCCGGCGCCAAGAGATCAAAGAAGGGAGGGGGTGCGGGGGAGGTTCACCCTCCCCCGCCCTTCTCTGGCACGGCACATGCAATGCCCTGCCCGCCCCAGGACGGGGCCGCCCGGCAGGATGACGGGCGCCAGACCATCACGGAGTCCGCAGCCATGCCGATCATCCCGGACAGGACACTCACCGCCCCCCAGGCGATCCGGGCCTTCCGCATGCAGAGCCAGCAGGACGCGGCTCGGCTTCAGGCTGCACGCGGCGGAGAGGACTTCGCCGCCAGGCTGCAAGCAGTGCAGCACCGCCCCGCCAACATGGCGGGGCCGGGAACCCCCACGGGCAATACGCTCGCCGCCCTGCTCCAGCGGCTCGATACCGACCAGGACGGACGGATCACGCCGCTGGAACTGCGGGCCGCCACGAGCCGCCAGCGCCCGCCCGAGGCCGCGCCGCGCGAGCGCTGAGGGCCCGCCGCGATTCCATCCGGGCGCCATCTGCTCTAGGTGGTGGCGCATGGATGTCATGCCGCCCGCGGGAACACGACCCTCCCGTCGCGAGGGGGCTATCGCCATAGCCCGGCGGGTGATGCGCGAGGCCGCCTCGGACCGCATCTCGCTCACCGCCGCGGGCTGCGCCTTCTACGCCATGGTGGCGCTGTTCCCGAGCATCTTCCTGCTCGTCCTGCTCTACGGCATGGCCTTCGACAGCACCACCGTCGAGCCGCAACTCGAGGTGCTGCGCGAACTCGTGCCCGACGAGACCTTCGAACTGATCGCCACCCGGGTTCACCAACTGGTGACGCAGCCGCGCCCGCGCCTCGAATGGGGCGCGATCCTCTCGGGTGGCGTGGCCATCTGGTCGGCCTCGGCCGGCACGCGGGCGATGATCGGCGCGCTCAACATGGCCCATGGCGTGACCGAGAGCCGCAACTTCTTCCACTACCACCTGCTCGCCATCGGCATCACGCTGTCCATCACCGTGGCGGTGGTGCTCGCCATCGCCTCGCTGGTCGCGCTGCCGGGCGTCGCCGCGCTGCTCGGCCTGCCGGCGCCGCGCGCCTGGACGCTGCGGGGCGCCTCCATGGGCACGCTGCTCGGCCTCGTCTTCGTCGGCCTCGTGCTGGTCTATCGGCTCGGGCCCTCGGGCCGGCATCCGGGCATCCTCTGGACGCTGCCGGGTGCGGTGGTCGCGACGCTGCTCTGGGCGGCAGCCTCGGCGGCCTTCTCGCTCTACGTCTCGAACTACGCCACCTACGACCTGATGTACGGGCCGCTCGGCGCCGCGATCGGGTTGCTGATGTGGTTCTGGGTCAGCGTCTATGTCGTGCTGCTCGGCGCCGAGCTGAATGTCGCGCTGATGGAGGCCGCCGCCTCGACGGATGGCTGAGCCCCGGGCAGGATCGGGCGCGGAGGACGCCGTCCATGCCCTTGCCGCTGATTGCCGAGGTCCGCGTGCGCGCGGTGGATGCGCCGCTCGAGCCGCCGCTGCGCAACAGCCTCAACGTCATCCCGCGCGCGCCGCTGGTGATCGTGGACCTGCGCACGGAATGCGGCGCGGCGGGCACCTCCTACGTGTTTCCCTACACGCCCGCCGCCCTCGGCCCCACCGCCGCCCTGGCGCGCAGCCTGGGCGCGGGGCTCATCGGGCGGCCGCTCGCGCCCGCGACGCTGTGGCGGGAGATGCACGATGCCGGGCGGATCCTCGGCACCGAGGGGCTGGTGCAGATCGCGCTCTCGGCCCTCGACATGGCGATGTGGGATGCGCTGGCGGTGCGCGCCGGGCTGCGCCTGTGCGAGGTCCTGGGCGGCGAGGCGCGGCCGGTGCCCATCTACGCCTCCCTGCGCGGCTGGGGTGCGGCGATGCTGGCCGAGGAGGCGGGCCGCGCGGTCGCGACGCTCGGCGCGCGGTGGGTAAAATTCAAGCTCGGCCACGCGCGGCTGGAGGAGGATCTCGACACCGTGCGCGCCGTGCGCGCGGCGGTGGGCGAGGATGTCGGCATCCTGGTGGACTACAACCAGGCGCTGAGCCTGCCGGAGGCCGAACGGCGCGGCCGCGCGCTGCAGGATCTCGGCGTGCGCTGGCTCGAGGAACCGCTGCCCGTGCAGGACGATGCGGGGCTTGCCGAACTCGCCCGCCGCCTGTCCATCCCCATCCAGGGCGGGGAGAACTGGTGGGGCCCGGCCGGGATGCACCGCGCGCTGATGGCGGGTGCCGTGGATCTCTGCATGCCGGATGCGATGAAGATCGGCGGCGTCACCGGCTGGCAGCGGGCGGCGGCGATGGCCGCGGCACATAGCGTGCCGATGTCCTCCCACATCTTCGTCGAGGCCAGCGTGCATCTGCTCAACGCGACGCCGACCGCGCACCTGCTCGAGCATCTCGACGTCGCCGCGCCGCTGCTGGCCGAGCCGGTCCAGGTGAAGGACGGCATGGCCCTGGTGCCGGAGCGGCCCGGCATGGGCCTCCTGTGGGACGAGGCGGCGCTCGCGAAGCACGCCGCGGATGAGTGAAGGGAACCGATCGATGCGCGCAGCCTTCGTCGATGCCAATGCCTCCCTCGCCGAGGTGATGCGCCGCCTGCACCGGCCGGACGACCTGCCGGTGGCGATCCACGAGGACCCGGACATCACGCCCGAGGCCCTGCCCGCGATGCTCAAGGGCGTGCAGATCGCGATCGACGACCACACGCATTTTCCGGTCGAGGTGGTGAAGCGCTGCCCGGACCTGAAGCACATCGTCTTCCTCGGCACCGGCGCGCGGTCCTACATGGACCCCGAGGCGCTCGCGGCCGAATGCGGCGTCAAGGTCCACATCATCAAGGGCTATGGCGACACCGCGGTGGCCGAGATGGCCTTCGCGCTGATGTGGGCGGCCGCGCGCGGCATCGGCCACATGCACCACAGCATCGTCGGCGGCGGCTGGCCGCGCACCGATGGCATGCAACTGACCGGCAAGACGGTCGGCATCATCGGCTTCGGCGGCATCGGGGCGGAGATGGCGCGACTCTGCGCCGGGGCGGGGATGAAGGTGCTGGCCTGGAACCGCACGCCCAAGGCGCATCCCGGCGTGACCTTCACCGATCTGGACACGCTGCTGCGCGAAAGCCACGTCGTCTCGCTGCACCTGCTGCTGAACGAGGAGACGCGCGGCTTCCTCAGCGCCGAGCGGCTGGCGAGGATGCGCCCCGGCGCGCTCTTCGTGAACACCGCGCGCGGCGCCATCGTGGACGAGGCCGCGCTCACCGAGGCCTTGCGCGCGGGGCGCATCGGCGCCGCCGGCCTCGACGTCTTCGTGGAGGAGCCGCTGCCCGCGGGCCATCCGCTGGCGGCGCTTCCGAACGTGGTGCTGACCTCGCATTCCGCCTTCCGCACGCCGGAGGCGACGGACAACCTGATCGGGGCCTCGCTCGAACACTGCCGCCGGATCCTGCGCGAGGGCGCGTGATCCGCGCCCAGCCACCGATGCCGGCATGACCTTCTTCGACCCGCGCGACGGCGACCTCGAGGACGACGCCTCCAGCACCTCGCGCCATTCGCTGCTCGGCCATGCCACGCACATGCTGCTCGAGATCAGCCTGCCCAAGCTCGCGCTGGCGGCGACGATGCTGCTCGTGCTGCCCGCGCTGCTGCTCGGCGCCACGCCCAAGGCGGTGGTCTGGCTGACCGAGGCCGCCTGGCACGAGGCGGCGCGCCTCGGCCTCGCCGCCGCCGCGCTGGTCTTCGCCGCCGCGGCCGGCCTCGTCGCCTGGCGCTGGGGGCGGATCGCCTTCCTGATCGTCGAGCGGAACTTCTGGGCGCTGAACGCGGCGCTGGTGCAGCCGCTCTACACCGCGCTGCGCGAAGCGGCGCGGCTGGCGCTGGAGCGCGCCCTCCCGGGGCGGGACCTCGCGGCGACCCGGCGGCTCGCGGGCCTGGGCGCGGGCGCGGCCATCGCGCTCGCCGCGGCCGGCATCGCCTGGTGGGCGGGGCCGCTGCCCTCCCTGCGCGTCGAGCGGTTCGGCGCCGATGCGGTGCTGGATGCCATCCGCAACGGCATCTGGGTGATCGCGGCCTATCTGACCTTCGGCGCCCCGGCCTGGAGCATCGCCGAGGCGCTGGCCGGCACGCCGCGGGATCTCGGCACGCTGCCGGAGGGCGAGGCGCGCTGGCGGGTGGCGCATCTGTCGGACATCCATGTGGTGGGCGAGGCCCATGGCTTCCGCCTCGAATGCGGGCGCGACGGCCCGCGCGGCAACGGGCGCCTCGACCGCGCCCTGGCGCTGCTGGCCGATGCGGATGCGGCCGCGCCGCTCGACTGGGTTCTGGTCACGGGCGACATCACCGATGCCGGCCGCAACGCCGAGTTCATCGCCTTCGAGGAATGCCTCGCGCGCCAGCCCGGGCTGCGCGATCGGGTGGTGATCATCCCGGGCAACCACGACGTGAACATCGTGGACCGCGCCAATCCGTCGCGGCTCGAACTGCCGGTCGCGCCCGGAGGCGCGCTGCGGCGGCTGCGCTTCCTCGCCGCCATGGCGCGGCTGCAGGGCGATCGCGTGCATCTGGTGGAGCGCGCGACCGGCCGCGCGGGGCCGACGCTGAATGCCTGGCTGGCGGCGGAGCGGCGCGGGGAGAGGCTCGCGCGCTTCATGGACCAGGGCGGCCTCCGCGCGGGCTTCGCGGCGCGGCGGCTGTGGGGCGAGGTGTTCCCGCTGCTGGTGCCGCCCCGCACGCCGGACGGCCTCGGCCTGGTGCTGATGGATTCCAATGCGGAGACGCATTTCTCCTTCACCAATGCGCTCGGCCTCGTCGGCATGGCGCAGTGCCGCGCGGCGGAGGCGGCGATGCGCACCGAGCCCGCGGCGCGCTGGCTGGTGCTGATGCACCATCACCTGGTGGAATATCCGCGGCCGGGCGCGCCCTTGGCCGACCGCATCGGCACGGCGCTGGTGAACGGGCATTGGGTGCTGGGGCGGCTCAGGCGGCTGGCCCCGCGCATCCTGGTGCTGCACGGGCACCGGCACATCGACTGGGCGGGGCGCAGCGGCGGCCTGCGCATCCTCTCCGCGCCATCCCCGGTGATGGGGCGGCCCGATGAGGCCGGCGGCTTCTGGATCCAGCGCCTGGCACCGGGGCCGGAGGGCGGGCTCGCGCTGCTGGCGCCGCGGCGGGTGGTGGTTCCGGGCGGATCGGGAGGCTGATACCCTGCGGACAAAGGTCGATCCTTTGTCCGCAGGGTATCAGGATTTGGTTCCGCGCGCGGCCGCCCCACCAGCCCCGCGCGCCATGCAAGCGGGCGAAAGGCCAAACCGTTCGCCCGCTTGCATGAGACGGAAGCACCCTGCCCGCCGCACCACCGGCGGGCAGGACTGGTTCGTCAGCGCAGGCGGGGGAACCCCGGCAGATCGCCCACCCGGGGCCTCCGCAGCCGGGCCACGCGCTACTGGACCTCCACCACCGTCAGGTCCTGGAACCAGGACTGCGCCGGGGTGAAGTTCCGCACGCGCCGGCTCATGGCGCGCGGGTTCAGGTCGTGGACGATCCAGAGCCAGGGCGGATTGTCCACCAGCCGCTCATGCGCCGTGCGCAGGAGCGCGGCCTGGCGGGCCGGGTCGCGCTCGACCTCCAGTTCGGCGAAGGCGCGGTCGAAGGCCTCGTCGCGCCAATGGCCGGCATTGGACCCGGCCGGCGAGAAATTGGCCGAGAGGAACCAGCGGGCCATCTGCGACGGGTCGGAGGAGACGAGCGAGATGTTCACCGCATCCGCCCGCAGCCATTGCGGCTGGTCCGGCGCCACGCGCAGAGCGCCGAGCAGCGTGTTCCACTCCACCACCTCGAAGTTCACGCGCACGCCGCAGTGTTCCTGCAGGGATTGCTGCAGGAACTCGTTCATCGGCAGCGGCAGCATCTGGCCCGAGCCGGAGGTGGAGATGCCGATGCGGATGGTCAGCGGCCGCTGCGGCGTGTGGCCCGCCTCGGCCAGCAGCGCGCGGCCGCGCGCGGGGTCGAGCCGGTAGCGGTTCTGCGGATTGCCGAAGTTCGGGTCGTTCGCCTTGAAGAAGCCGACCGAGGGCTCCGCCGTGCCGTTCAGGAGCTGCACCATGGCGTTGCGGTCGAAGCAGTAGTTCAGCGCCTGGCGCACGCGCACATCCGCGACCGGGCTGCCGTCGCGCCCGACGGCGAAGACCCAGGGCCAGACATGCGGATAGGAGCCGGTGCTGATGGTGAAGCCGGCCTGCCGCAGGGACTGGATGGCATCGGGCGGCGGCACCTCGATCCAGTCCACCTGGCCCGAGCGCAGCGCGGCAAGGCGCGTATTCGCCTCCGGCATCGGCAGCAGCACGATGCGCTGCAGTCGCGCGCGGCCCTGCTCGTTCCAGTAGGTGTCGTTGCGCGTGAGTTCGGCCGACTGCCGCGGCACGAAGCGCGAGAGGCGGAACGGCCCGGTGCCCGCCGGCGGCAGGGCGGCCACGCGGCCCCAGTCGCGCCCGCCCTGCTCCCAGGAATTGGGCGAGGTGATCAGGATGTAGGTGACGAGATAGGGCCAGTAGGAGACGGGCCGCGTCGTCGTCATCTCAACCGTGAAGTCGTCCACCTTCCGGTAGGACTGCAGGACCGGGATGCGCCCGCGCGTGATGGCGCTGCCGGTGGCGTCGAATTGCGGGCTGTCGTTGCGGAAGAAGCGGTCGAGGTTCCAGATCACCGCATCGGCGTTGAAGGGCGTGCCGTCGTGGAAGCTCACGCCGCGGCGCAGATGGAAGCGCCACACCTTGGGGTCGTTCGCGTCCTGCTCGTAGCGCTCGGCGAGGCCCGGGCGCAGCCCCGCCACCTCGCGCGGGTTCGACAGGTCCCACAGCACCAGCGACTCGAAGATCGGGTAGCCGAGGAAGCGCATGCCCTCGAAGCCGTTGTTGGGCATGCCGGTGGTGGTGGGCACGTCGGTCGCCGTCATGGCGATGCGCAGCGTGCCCGGTTGCTGGGCCATCGCCCCGGCGGCGCCCATCGCGACGGCGGCGGCGACCGCGCCACCCAGAAGGCGTGAAGTCGGTTTCATCGGCCTCTCCCGTTGAGCGGGGCGCCGCGCGGGCGCCCCCGATATCTGCAGCCTAGCAAGCGCGGGGCCAGCGCCAAGCCCGCGCGGGACGGCTCATCCGGCGGTGATGTTCGCCTCGCGGATGATGCGCGTCCATGTTTCGAGCTCGCGCGCGAGCGTGCTGCGCAACAGGGCGGCATCCCCGGGCCAGGCCTCGATCCCGGCGCTGGCCAGGCGCTCGATCACGCCCGGGTCGCGCGTCGCGGCCGCGGCCGCCGCCTCGATGCGCGCGACGATGGGTGCGGGCAGGCCCGCCGGTCCGAAAATGCCCTGCCAGAACAGCGTCTCGTAGCCCGGCAGGGCCTCGGCCACCGGCGGCAGGTCCGGCAGCCGCGCGATGCGGCGCGAGGCCGTCACGGCAAGCCCGCGCGAGCGGCCGGCCTCGATCGAGGGCAGCGCCTCCTGCACGGCGGCGAACATCGCCTGGATGCGCCCCGCCTGCAGGTCGAGCAGCGCCGGCGCGCCGCCGCGATAGGGCACGTGCACGGCGTCGATGCCCGCGCGCGCGCGGAACAGCTCGAAGGACATGTGGTTGATGGCGCCGATGCCGGAACTGCCCCAGCTCAGCCGTCCGGGATTGGCCTTGGCGTAGGCGATGAGCTCCTGGACGCTGCGCACGGGCAGGTCCGGATGGACGTGCAGCACGAAGGGCGAGACGGTCGCGGTCCCGCAGGGCGTCAGCGCCGTCAGGGGATCCCGCGGCTGGGAGGTGGGCTGCAGCGCCGGCACCACCGCGAGCGAGGTGGTGCCCATCAGCAGCGTGTAGCCGTCCGGGCGCTGCGCCGCGACATGCGCGTTCGCCACCGCCGTGCCGGCGCCGGGCCGCGGCTCGATCACGATGCTCTGGCCGAGCTCGCGTTCCATGCGCTGCGCGACGATGCGCGCGGAGAACTCCGTCGAGCCGCCGGGCGGATAGGGATTGACCAGCAGGATCGGACGATCGGGCCAGCCGGCCTGCGCCCGGGCCAGGCTGGGTGCGGAAAGCGCGGCAGCGCCGAGCAGCGCCGCGCGGCGTGTTGTCGTCATGGCGTGATTCCTCCCGGGGCTGTCGTCTCCCGAAGCGATGATGGCCGCGGGCGGAGGCCGCGATCAAGCCGCGCGGCCCCGCGGTGCAACCATTCCGTCAAGGGCCGGTCACGCGGGCGTCACGCCGCGGTGCTACCGCACCGCCGCAAGAAGGGACCGACCATCCATGCTCGAGATCGAAAGGCTGACGCGCCGCTTCGGCGAGAAGACGGCGGTGGACGGCGTGAGCCTCTCGATCCCGGCCGGCCAGATGGTGGGCGTGATCGGGCGCTCCGGCGCGGGCAAGTCCACGCTCCTGCGCATGCTGAACCGGCTGACCGAGCCCTCGGCCGGGCGCGTACTGTTCGACGGCACCGACATCACCGCGCTGCGCGGCCAGGCGCTGCGAGACTGGCGCATGCGCTGCGCCATGATCTTCCAGCAGTTCAACCTGGTGCAGCGGCTCGACGTGCTGACCAATGTGCTGGTCGGGCGGCTGAACCGGCGGCCGGTGCTCACCTCCCTGCTGCGCATGTTCACCGCGCAGGAGCGCGCCATGGCGCTCGCCGCGCTCGACCGCTTCGACCTTGCGGAGACGGCGCTGCAGCGCGCCGACACGCTCTCGGGCGGACAGCAGCAGCGTGTGGCGATCGCACGCGCGCTGCTGCAGGAACCGCGCATCATCCTGGCCGACGAGCCGATCGCGAGCCTCGACCCGCGCAATGCCCGCACGGTGATGGACGCGCTGCGCGGCGTGAACCGCGACGGCATCACCGTGCTGGTCAATCTGCACGACCTCGCGACCGCGCGCGACTACTGCGACCGCATCGTGGCGCTCAATGCCGGGCGCGTGGTCTTCGACGGCCCGCCCCCGGCGCTCACCGCGCAGCGCATCCGCGAGATCTACGGCGTGACGGAGGAGGAGTTCGCCGAGGAGGCGGCCGCGGCCGTCGGTGCGCCCCCGCCCCGCCACCCCGCCATCGCCGCCGCCTGACCCCCCCCGCACAGGAGAGACGCCATGATCACCCGCCGCAGCCTTGCCGCGCTCGCTGCCGGCACCGCGCTGGCGCCCGCCCTTGCGCGCGCGCAGGCCTGGAACCCCCGCCGCACGGAAACCTTCACCGAAGGCTTCCCGCCGGCCGGCCGCAGGCCCTGGGCGGAGCAGGTGCCGCAGCTGCGCGTCGGCCTGCTCGGCGGGGAGAACGAGGCCGACCGGCTCGGCCGCTTCGGCGCCTATCGCGAGTTGCTGGAGCGCACCTTCGGCGTGCCGACGCGGCTGTTCCCGGCCTCGGACTACGCCGGCGTGCTGCAGGCCTTCAGCGCGCGGCAGATCGAGGTCGCGGGCCTCGGCCCCTCGGCCTATGCGGGCGCCTGGCTCGACACCAATGGCGGCGTCGAGCCGCTGCTCGCCGCCGAGGAGGCGGACGGCTCCATCTCCTATGTCGCGGTGATGGTGGTGCGCGCCGATTCGGGCATCACCAGCCTCGAGCAGATGCGCGGGCGCTCGCTCGCCTGGGCCGACCCGAACTCCACCTCGGGCTACCTGATCCCGCGCTTCGCGCTGCGCCGCCAGGGCATCGCCGTGGACGGCACCGGCTTCTTCTCCCGCACCGGCTTCGGCGGCGGGCACGAGCAGGCGGTGGTCGCCGTGCTGCAGCGGCAATACGACGCCGCGGTGACCTGGGCCTCGGGCCAGGGCGACGTGAATTCCGGCTTCACCCGCGGCAACCTGCGCGCCATGGTGGACAAGGGCATGCTGAACATGCGCGACCTGCGCATCATCTGGACCAGCGAGCCGATCGTGAACGGCCCGCATGCCGCGCGCACCGACCTGCCGGCCGCCTTCAAGGAGGACTGGAAGCGCTTCCACCTCGCCCTGCCCAAGGCGCATCCCGAGATCTACCGCCAGGTGGAGCGCGGCGCCGGCACCGGCTACCGCGAGGTGCGCCACGAGGACTACGAGCTGATCGTCGAGATCCGCCGCGAGGAAGCCGCCGCGCGCCGCCGTCGTTCGTGATGCGCTCTCGGCCGGACACCGCCCGCATCGCCACCGGCCGCGCCGCATGAGCCAGCAGGCCGCCTACGCCACCGGCCTGCCCGCGGTGATCCGCGGCGAGGAAGCCTTCCTCGCCGCGCGCCGCGCCAAGCGCCTGCAAGCGCTGCTCGGCGGCGCCATCCTGCTGGGCTGCCTCCTCGCCGCCGCCTGGATGAGCGAGGTGCGCCCGGCGACCCTCTGGGCCGGCCTGCCGCGCATCGGCGAATACTTCGCCCGCATCCTGCCGGACCTGCGCTGGGGCGTGCTCTTCGCGGATGCCGAGACGGAGGGCTCGCTCGCCTTCTGGATGTACCGGCTGCCGGAGTGGTCCTGGCTGATCCTCGAGACGGCGAACATGGCCGCGCTGGCGACGCTGATGGGCTCGGTCTCGGCGCTTCTGCTCGCCTTCCCGGCGGCGCGCAACATCGCGCCCTCGGGCATGGTGTTCCACGTCACGCGCCGCTTCCTCGAATCGCTGCGCACCGTGCCCGAGATCGTCTACGCGTTGATCTTCGTCTGGGCCTTCGGCATCGGGCCGCTCGCCGGCATCCTGGCGATCGCGCTGCACAGCGCGGGCGCCAACGGGAAGCTGTTCGCCGAGGCGATCGAGAATGCCGACCTGCGCCCCTGGGAAGCCGTGCGCGCCGCCGGCGGCTCCTGGGTGCAGGGCTGCCGCTACGCCCTCCTGCCGCAGGTGCTGCCCAACATCCTGTCCTACGTGCTGCTGCGCTTCGAGGTGAACATCCGCTCGGCCAGCGTGATCGGCTTCGTCGGCGCCGGCGGCGTGGGCGAGGAGCTCTACAAGGTGATCTCCTTCAACTACTACGAGGAGGTCAGCGCCATCGTGCTGCTGATCATCCTCACCGTGTCCTGCCTGGACCTGCTCTCGGAACGCCTGCGCCACGCCGCGATCGGGCGGCTGGAGGCGGCAAGATGAGTGACCGACGCACCGCCGGTGCGATGAGCGCGGATGTCGAGACCTGGCGCGCGCGCATGCCCGCGGCCTTCGGCGCCACGCGCGGGCGGCGCGCGCTGCGCGTGGCGGGCTGGGCGGTCTTCGCGGCCTGGCTGGTCGCCTCGCTGTGGTGGTTCGACATGACGCCGCAGCGGATCTGGGCCGGGCTGTCGGGGCTCGGCACCATCCTGGTGCTGATGGTGCCGCCCTCGCCCGGCGAGCAATGGGTCGAGATCCTGCAGGGCATGGCCGAGAGCGTGGCGATGGCCTTCCTCGGCACCTTCCTCGCGGCGATCGTGGCGGTGCCGCTCGGCTTCCTCGGCGCGCGCAACATCGTCACCGCCACGCTCTGGCGCTTCTCGCTGCGCCGCCTGCTGGATGGCTTCCGCGGCGTGGACCAGCTGATCTGGGCGCTGGCCTATGTGCGCGCGGTCGGCCTCGGGCCGCTCGCGGGCGTGCTCGCCATCTTCACCGCCGACATCGCGGTGCTGGCGAAGCTCTATGCGGAAGCGATAGAGAATGCCGAGAAGAAGCAGGCGGAGGGCGTGGTTGCCGCTGGCGGCGGGCGGCTGGCCTCGGTGCGCTTCGGCATCCTGCCGCAGGTCGCCCCCGTGATGCTGGCGCAGGCGCTCTACTTCTTCGAGAGCAACACGCGGTCGGCCACCATCCTCGGCGTGGTGGGCGCGGGCGGCATCGGGCTGCAGATCGCCGAGCGCATCCGCGTGCGCCACTGGGACGAGGTGGCGTTCATCATCCTGCTGATGATCGCGACGGTGGCGGTGATCGACTTCATCTCGGGGCGGATCCGGCGGCGGCTGATCGGGGCGCAGGCCGCGCCGCACTGAGGCGCGGCGCGGCCCTGCCTTTCACCCGCGGATCGTGATCGGCGTCAGGTCCTGGAACCAGGACTGCGCCTGCACGAAGCCCTGCACACGCCGGCTCATCGCGCGCGGATTGAGGTCGTGCGCGACGAACAGGAACAGCCGGTCGTCCACCGCCTTGGCGTGCAGTTCGGCCAGCAGCGCATCCTGCGCGGCCGGGTCGAAGGTGGTGTAGACGCGGTCCATGATGGCGTCATAGGCCGGGTCGCTGAAGAAGCCCCAGTTGTTGGAGGCCGGCGGCGCCATCTCGGTCTTGAGGAAGCGCACCAGCGCCGCGAAGGGGTCGTGCACCGAATAGGAGACGTTGATCGCGGTGATGCCGCGCGGCGCCAGCGCGCGCGCGCCCTCTCGCCACAGGCCGAGCAGCGCGTTCCACTCCACCACCTCGAAGTCGATCTCGATGCCGATCTCCTTGAGGTTCTGCTGCACCGCCTCGTTCATCGGCAGCGGCTGCATCTGGCCCGAGCCGGAGGGCGAGATCGCCACCTTGGTGCGCAGCGGGTTGCGCGCCGAGAAGCCGGCCTCGGCCATCAGCCGGCGCGCCGCCGCGACATCGGTGCGCACCGGGTCGGAGGGGCGGCCATGCCAGGGATGGCCCGGCGGCAGCAACCCGGCCCCTTCCACCATCAGCCCGCCCAGCATGGTCTTCATGCCCGAACGATCCACCGCGAGGTTCGCCGCACGGCGCACCCTTATGTCGCGCCAGGGCGAGCCCTCGATCATGGAGAAATGCCAGGTCCAGGTGTGCGGGTAGGTGTTGGTCACGATCTGGAAGCCGGCCTGGCGCAGCGAGGGCACGGCGTCGGGCGGCGGCGCCTCGATGAAATCCACCTGGTTCGAACGCAGCGCGGCCACACGGGTATTCGCCTCGGGCAGCGGCAGCAGGATCACGCGCTCATGCCGCGGGATGCGCGCGGCGTCCCAGTAGTCGGGGTTGCGCAGCAGCACCGCGCGCTCGCGGATGCTGAAGGATTCGAGCCGGTAGGGGCCGGTGCCGACGGCGCGGTTGAGGAAGGTGTCCCAGCTCCGCCCCGCCGCCTCCCAGGCGCCGCGATGGGTGATGCCGATCCAGGTCAGGCCGAAGGGCACCAGGCTGTCCGGCGTGCGCGTCTCGACGATGAAGGTCTTCTCGCCCTCGGCGCGCCAGGAGGCGATGGTGGGCATGCGGATGCGCGCCTGCGCCGCGGCGCGGTTGTCGAAATGGGGCGCGTCGCTGCGGAAGGCGCGGTCGAAGGAGAAGGCGACGTCCTCGGCCGTCAGCACCTTGCCGTCATGGAACTTCACGCCCTCCCGCAGGGTGATGATCCAGCGCTTCGTGTCCGCCGGATCCACCCGCCATTCGGTGGCGAGGCCCGGGCGGATCACCGGCGGCTTGTCGAAGGAGGAGAGGTCCCACATCGCCAGCTGGTCATAGAGCGTGATGCCCATGAACCGGTGGCCTTCCGCACCCTGGTCGGGCACGCCGTTGGACAGCGGGATGGCGGCGGCGGTCATGCCGACGCGCAGCGTGCCGCCGGGGGCGGCCTGCGCCAGGGCGATGTCGTAGGGCAGGGCGGCGGCGAGGCCGAGGCCGGCGCCCCCACCCAGAAGGAGGCGACGGCTGAGGGAGGGATTCATCGCAGGCTCCGCAATCGGTGGGCGATGGCGGAGCCTAGACGGGCGCGATCACGCCGTGGGCAGCGCGGCGGCAAATGGCGCGAAAGAAGGCGAAGATTCTTCGGCCTGCACGGTTTCCGGGCTGCGCGCGCCCGCGGTCATGCCGCCGGGGGGGGGGCAGCACGGTGCCGAGGCGCGAGACCGTTCAGTCGTCCCGGTCGCGCTGGGCGGCCTGGGACTGGGCCGCGAGGGCGCGGGCCATCTGGCTCAGCGCCTCCTGGTGCTTGTCGTTGTCGATCAGCGCGAAGTTGCGGGCGAGTTCGAGGAACATGCGCTGCCGCGGCGAGACCGGCTGGGCCTCCCCCGCCGGGCCGAGGCCCTCGAAGAAATAGGACACCGGCACGTTCAGCACCTGCGCGATCTCGAACAGGCGGCCGGCGGAGATGCGGTTCAGGCCGCGCTCGTACTTGTGCGCCTGCTGGTAGGTCACGCCGATCATCCGGGCGAGCTGCTGCTGGGACAGGCCCAGCATGGTCCGCCGTTCGCGGATTCGTGCGCCGACGTGATGATCAACGATGCTCGCGCGCTGCGTCGAGTGCTCCTCGTCAGCCTCTGAGGCGGCGGAGGTGGGGGGCCGTTCGGTCATCATGTCGTCTTTCGTACGATAACGCGAAATACGTGTGCCAGCAAACAATTCTCTCTACCATGGCGCGCATTACCATCCGGTGAACGCAGCGTCCCTAGGCTTTGCCGCGCGTCTGCCGGAGCGCCGCGAGTTCCCGCCGCAGCGCCTCGACCTCCGCCTTCAGGGCATCCACCTCGCCTGGACCGCCGGAAGGCGCCTCGTCGCGGCGGGCGAAAGGGGCGAACAGGCTCATCGCCCGTTCCATCATCGCCATGTTCTGCTTACCCATTTCCTCCAGGTTTGGAAAGGATGCAGGAAATGGCATGAAACCGCCCATGGTCTGCTCCATGGTCCGGCGCATCTGGTCCTGCTGCCGCCCGAAGGCGGCCATCGCGAATTCGAGGTAGCGCGGCACCAGCCCCTGCAGGTTGTCCCCGTAGTAGCCGATGAGCTGGCGCAGGAAGGTCGTGGGCAGCAGGTTCTGCCCGCCCTTGCTCTCCTCCTCGACGATGATCTGCGTCAGCACCGAGCGGGTGATGTCGTCCCCGGTCTTGGCGTCGTAGACCACGAAGTCCCGCCCCTGGCGGATCATCTTCGCAAGGTCGTCGAGCGTCACGTAGCTCGACGCCTCGGTATTGTAGAGGCGCCGGTTCGCGTATTTCTTGACCACGACCGGCGTGCCGCCGGCCTCGCCGGCCGGGGCTCCGGGTGCGGCTGCATTGCCCGCCATCGACATCTCGACTCGCTCTCCCCTCGCGACTTGCGCGATCAGTCAGCCTAGCACGCGGACCGCAGTGCAACGAAAGCCGCAAATGCCGTGAAATCCGGACGTTCCTTCCGCGGGCCGGTGCCGCTATGGTCCGCCGCGCGAGGAACCCCCCGATGGAAGCCCCTGAGGATCTCGACAGCCTCGCGGAGGACTGGATCGCGCTGTGGCAGAGCGAGATCGCCGGACTGGCGGCCGATCCGGAACTGGCCGAGCAATGGGCCGCCTGGGCCGCCCTGGGCGCGGCCTGGATGCGCGCGGCCGCCGCCGCGGCGCCGCGCTTCCGCGGCCCCGACGGCCATGACGGCCCCGCTGCGCCGCCGCGGCCCGCGCCCGCTGCCGCTGCATCTGGGCCTGGCGGGGATGCGCGCGATGGCGGCGGCCGGGACGCTGCCCGGGACGCCATGGCCGCACGCCTCGCCGAGCTCGAGCGCCGGCTGGCCGATCTCGAAGGCCGGCCGGGCGGAGCGGGAGCGGATCCTAAGCGCCCTCGCGGCCGGCGGCCACGCGCCTGAGGCCTTCCGCGGCGCGGTCCTCGCGCGCCTGATGCGCGCCGACCGCGCGCTGATCGCCGGCATCGCCGCCTATCGCCGCCACCCCTGGACGCGACGCCTGCCCGACCCGCCCGCGATCTGGGCCGAGGGCGGCTCCCGCCTGCTCGACTATGGCGGGCAGGGGCCGGCGGTGATGTTCGTCCCCTCCCTCGTCAACCGCGCCTATGTGCTGGACCTGACGCCGGAACGCTCGCTGATGCGCTGGCTGCCCGGCCAGGGCTTCCGCAGCCTGCTGCTCGACTGGGGCTGGCCGGGGGAGGCGGAGCGCGACTTCACCCTCACCGACTACGTCGCCGGCCGGCTCGAGCGCGCGCTCGCGGCCGCCCCCGGCCCGGTGGTGCTGGCCGGATACTGCATGGGCGGGCTGCTCGCCCTCGCCGCCGCGCTGCGCCGGCCCGACCGCGTGCGCGCGCTGGCCCTGCTCGCCACGCCCTGGGACTTCCACGCCGGGCCCGACGCCGCGCGCCGCGCGCGCACCGCCGCGGCGCTGCTGCCGGGGCTCGAGGCCGTCATGGCGCCGACCGGCGCGCTGCCGGTGGATGCGCTGCAGACGCTGTTCGCGCTGCTCGACCCCTTCGGGGTGGCGCAGAAATTCCGCGCCTTCGCCCGGCTGAGGCCGGAGAGCGAGCGCGCAACCCTGTTCGTGGCGCTCGAGGACTGGCTGAACGACGGCGTGCCGCTGCCCGCCCCGGTCGCCCGGCAATGCCTCGCCGGCTGGTATGGGCGCAACGAGCCCGGCCTGCTCGCCTGGCGCATCGCCGGCGCGGTGGTGGACCCGGCCGCCTGGGACGGCCCCGCCTTCGCCGCCATCCCGGAGCGCGACCGCATCGTGCCGCCGGCCTCGGCCCATGCGGCGGCGGCGCGGCTGCGGCGGGGCACCACCCATCTCGCGGCGGGCGGGCATATCGGCATGGTCGCGGGGGCCGGGGCCGAGACGGCCCTGTGGCGGCCGCTCGCCGCCTGGCTAGCGGGCCTCGGCTAGCGCGGCCGCGACACTGGGCCGGTCGAGCAGGCGGTCCATCGCCTCGCGCATCGTGCGCTGCATCAGCGCATGAAGCTCATCGGGGGATGCGAAGATGCCGGTATCCACCGCGAGGAGGCTGCCGGTCACGTTCCGCACGCGTTCGCTCTCGGTCAGCAGGATGCGTCCGCTCGCGCGCTCGCGCAGACGCAGCGTCATCGCGGCCGTGGCTTCGAGGCGGACGTAGCGATTGGCGTCGAACTGCGTGATCTCGAGCAGCACATCCACCCGCGGCGCCCCGCGCGAGAGCCAGCCGCGCGCGGCGAGCGCCTCCTCGAAGGCGGCGCGCACGGCCTCGTCGATCGGCCGGTCGGCCTCGATGCCCTTGAGCGGATTCCCGTAGCCGCCCCGGATGGTCCCGAGCCATCGCGGGTCTTCCCGCCCGGTGCTCCTGAGGTTGCGGACCTCGGCCACGGCGGCGACCGGACCGGGCGCGCGCGGGCCGATGCCGCTGGTGGTGGGCGCATAGGTCAGCGGATAGGAGGAGGTCCCGCATGCCGCCAGCAGCAGCGGCAGCAGGACGAGCATGGCGCGCCGCATGGGCGGGGTTCTCGGCATCGGTGCGGGCGCAAGGCTGGCATCCCTCCGGCACGCAGGCAAACCGGCATGGCCGCTTGTGGCCGACCCCCGCCCCGGCGCATGCTGCGCCGCAAGACCTCCCAGGGAGAACACCCGGTCATGACCGAGATCGTCATCGCCTCCGCCGCCCGCACGCCGGTCGGCTCCTTCAACGGCGCCTTCGCGTCCCTGCCCGCCCACGCCCTCGGCACCGTCGCCATCAAGGCGGCGATGGAGCGCGCCAAGGTCGAGGGCGCGGAGGTGGACGAGGTCATCATGGGCCAGATCCTCGCCGCCGGCGCCGGGCAGAACCCGGCCCGCCAGGCCTCGGTGAACGCCGGCATCCCGGTCGAGCACACCGCCTTCGGCATCAACCAGCTCTGCGGCTCGGGCCTGCGCGCGGTGGCGCTGGCCGCGCAGCAGATCGCGACCGGGGATGCACGCATCGTCGTCGCCGGCGGCCAGGAGAGCATGACCCAGGCCCCGCACTGCCAGAACCTGCGCGCCGGCCAGAAGATGGGCGACCTCGCGCTGGTGGACACCATGATCAAGGACGGGCTGTGGGATGCCTTCCACGGCTACCACATGGGCAACACGGCCGAGAACGTCGCGCAGAAGTTCCAGATCACCCGCGAGCAGCAGGACGAGTTCGCCTTCCACAGCCAGCGCAAGGCCGGCGAGGCGATGAAGGCCGGCCGCTTCAGGGACGAGATCGCGCCCGTCACCGTCAAGGGCCGCAAGGGCGATGTCGTCGTTTCCGAGGACGAGTACCCCAAGCCCGAGACCACGATCGAGGTGCTGCAGAAGCTGCGCCCGGCCTTCGCCAAGGACGGCTCGGTCACCGCGGGCAATGCCTCGGGCATCAATGACGGCGCCGCGGCGGTGGTGGTGATGACGGCCGCCGAGGCCGCGAAGCGCGGCATCACGCCGCTCGCGCGCATCGTCTCCTGGGCGACCGCCGGGGTGGATCCCTCGATCATGGGCACCGGCCCGATCCCGGCATCGCGGAAGGCGCTGGCGAAGGCGGGCTGGAAGATCGACGACCTCGACCTGATCGAGGCGAACGAGGCCTTCGCCGCGCAGGCCATCGCGGTGAACAAGGACCTCGGCTGGGACACCTCGAAGGTGAACGTGAATGGCGGGGCGATCGCGCTCGGCCACCCGATCGGGGCCTCGGGCGCGCGGGTGCTGACGACGCTGCTGTTCGAGATGCAGAAGCGCGGCGCCAAGAAGGGCCTCGCGACGCTGTGCATCGGCGGCGGCATGGGTGTCGCCATGTGCCTCGAACGGTAAGGCGCGGTACCGCGCCGGATCGCCGGCGCGCGCCGCCCTGACGGCCGCGCGCCGCCTGCCTGTCGCGGCATGGGGCGCTGCCGCATGGCTTGCCCTCGCCGCGCCCGGCGCGGCGGCGGCGCCCGACCGGCCGCCCGGATTGGCGGGGCGCATCCTCGCCGCCGCCGAGCAGATGGACCGCGCCGCCGGAGCGCCCGAGCGCAGCATCCTGCGCAACCGGCCCTACCGCGTCTGCCTGCTCGACCTGCTGCTGGCCAGCGACCTGCCGAATGCGCGGCTGGAGCGCCTCGCGCGCGAGACCGAGGCCGGGCGCGAGGATCCGCTGATGGCCGAACGGCCCGACCTTTTCGCGGCCGCGACGGCGCGCTGCCCGCAGGGCGGCCTGCCGCGCTGATGCCCGGCGGATGCAGGGCGCGTTTCATGGGCCGGGTATCGGCGGTTGATGGCAGGCCCCATGCCGGCGGATGAAGGGGATCTTGCCCCTCGCCCGCCGGGATGCGGCGGCGTTCGGCTCAGCCCGCCTCCGCCTCCGCCTCCGCGACCCGCATCGCCGCCGCCACGAAGCCGTCCGGCGTCAGCGAGATCGAGTCGATGCCGCATTCCACGAGGAAGGCGGCGAAGTCGGGGTGGTTGGACGGCGCCTCGCCGCAGATGCCCACCTTGATGCCGCAGGCATGGGCGCGGCGGATGACGTCGGCGATCATGCGCTTCACCGCCTCGTCCCGCTCGTCGAACAGGGCGCGCAGCGCGGCCGAATCCCGGTCCACGCCGAGCACGAGCTGCGTCAGGTCGTTCGAGCCGATCGAGAAGCCGTCGAAGCGCGCCGCGAACGCCTCGGCGAGGATCACGTTCGCCGGGATCTCGCACATCACGTAGACCTGCAGCCCGTCCTCTCCGCGCGTCAGGCCGTTCTCGGCCATCAGGGCGAGGACGCGGTCGGCCTCGGCCGGGGTGCGGCAGAAGGGGATCATCAGGATGATGTTGTCGCAGCCCAGTTCCCGGCGCGCCTTCAGCATCGCCCGGCATTCCAGCGCGAAGCCCTCGCGGTAGAGATCGGAATAGTAGCGCGAGGCGCCGCGCAGCCCGAGCATCGGGTTCTCCTCCGCCGGCTCGAACTGCGGGCCGCCGATCAGGTGCGCGTACTCGTTCGACTTGAAGTCCGACATCCGCACGATCACCGGGCGCGGATGGAAGGGGGCGGCGATGCGCGCCACGCCGCGCGCGAGCGTGTCCACGAAGTAGGACGCCTTGTCGGGGAAGCGCCGCGTCAGGCGCCGGATCTCGCGCTTCGCCGCGGCGTCCTCGATCTCGTCGAAGCGCAGCAGGGCGACGGGATGCGCCTTCACCACCGCGCTGATGATGAATTCCATCCGCGCAAGGCCGACGCCGGCCGCCGGCAGCCGCCACCAGCGCATCGCCGCCGCCGGTGTGGCGATGTTCAGCATCATCGCGGTGCGCGTCGCCGGGATGGCGGCGAGGTCGATCTCCCGCGCCTCGAAGGGCAGGCTGCCGTCATAGACATGCCCTTCGCTCCCTTCGGCGCAGGAGAGGGTGACGGCCTGGCCGTCCCGCAGGCGCGCCGTCGCTTCCCCGGTGCCGATCACCGCGGGCACGCCGAGTTCGCGGCTGACGATGGCCGCATGGCTGGTGGTGCCGCCATGGTCGGTGACGATGCCCGCGGCCTTGCGCATCAGCGGCACCCAGTCGGGGTCGGTCGCCTCGGCCACGAGCACGGCGCCATCCGGGAAATCGGCGATGCCCGAGGGGTCGTGCACGATGCGCACCGGGCCGGCGGCGATCGCCTCGCCCACCGCCGCGCCGGAGAGGATCGGCCGCGCCTTCGCCTTCAGGTGGAAGGAGCGCAGCGTGCCGCCGCGATCGGCGCCATGCACGGTCTCGGGGCGGGCCTGGAGGATGAACAGCGCGCCGCTCTCGCCGTCGCGGGCCCATTCCATGTCCATCGGGCGGCCGTAATGCGCCTCGATCGCCACCGCCCAGCGGGCAAGCGCGAGGATCTCCTCATCCGCCAGGACGAAGGCCTCGCGCTCGGCGCGGCGTGTGGCGACGAGGGCGGTGCGGGCGCTGCCGCCGCTCGCGTAGATCATCTTGCGCGCCTTGGCGCCGCAGGCCTTCTCGAGGATCGGCCGCTTCGCAGGGTCGGCCAGCGGAGCCTTGAACACCAGGTAGTGGTCGGGATCCACGAGGCCCTGCACCACCGTCTCGCCCAGGCCCCAGGCGGCGCTGATGCTGACCACGCCGGGGAAGCCGCTCTCGGTGTCGAGGGAGAACATCACGCCCGAGGCGCCGGTGTCGGCGTGGACCATGAGCTGCACGCCGACCGAGAGCGCCACCTTGCCGTGGTCGAAGCCCTGCATCTCCCGGTAGGCGATGGCGCGGTCCGTCCACAGGGAGGCGTAGCAGGCGCGGCAGGCCTCGAGCAGCGCGCGCTCCCCGCGCACGTTGAGGAAACTCTCGTGCTGGCCGGCGAAGGAGGCGGTGGGCAGATCCTCGGCCGTGGCCGAGGAGCGCACGGCGACCGCGGGGTCGGGCCGGCCGGCCCTGCGGCCGAGCTCGCGGTAGGCGGCGCGGATCGCCTCGGCGATGGCGGGCGGGATCTCGCTGTCGAGGAAGCGGCGACGCAGGGCAGCGCCGGTCTCCTGCAGGCTGGCGGCGCCGGCATGGAAGGCGGCGAGCGCCTCGGCCACGGGCGCGGCGAGCGCATTGGCCGAGACGTGCTGGCGGAAGGCATCGGCGGTGGTGGCGAAGCCGTCGGGCACGCGCACCCCGGCGGCGGCGAGGCCGCGCAGCATCTCGCCCAGGGAGGCGTTCTTGCCGCCGACCCGCGCGACATCGGCGATGCCGACATCGCCGAACCACAGCACAGGGGTGTCGGTCATGGCGCTCCTACCGGTCTGGCGCGCGGGGCGGCCGGTGCGGCCCGTGCCCTGCCGCGCAAGGACCCGCACCGCCGGCGCTCCGCCGGTCCGGCGCAGCAGGCGGCGGATGCGCCGGCTTCGCCTTGATCCCGCGCAAGGTGGCGCGGCGGCATCACTGGGAGCATGATCGCGGTGCACGGGCGCCGCAGCGGGAGAGCATCATGGCCAGCAAGGACATCCTCGCCGAGGTCGCGGCCGAGCGCAGTCGGCAGGACGCCCGCTGGGGCGGGTCCGGCCACGACGACGCGATGACGATGACGGAATTCGCCCGGCTGATCGCCGACTACGCCGGCTGGGCGCGCGTCAAGGCGCGGGAGGGGGCGCTCGATGAGGCGCGGCTGCGTTTCCTGCAGGTCGCGGCACTCGCGGTGGCGGCGGTCGAGCGCCTGGATCGCGACCGCAGCGGCGCCTCCGCCCCCGCGCCGGCGCCGCGCGACATCGATTGGGAATAGGCGCGCCCGCACTCCGTTCCGGCCGCCAAAGGCCGCCCGCCGTCTCGCGGCGTGCTGTCACGACGTGGCGGTTGCTGCGAGGGGCCTGCCGGCGCGGGCCGGTCTCGTGCCTGGCGGATGATGGTCGGACCCTCGCCCGCCGGTCATCGCGGCGCGGTTCCGCGCTCGGCCGCCCCGCCTGCCCTGCCCGATGGCATGATTGCCGCGTTCTCCGATGGGGCTTGATCGACGGGCGTTCCGCGCGATGGCGGCGGGCGGCAGGGTCTTGCCCACTGGCCGGCCTCACCCCCGCCCCGGCCAGACCCCCGGCCGCACCGCCGCCGCGCAGAGCGCCCCATAGGCGGTGATGCCGAGCGCCACCGCCACGAACTGCCCGGTCAGGCCGAGGCCCAGCAGGTCGGCCAGCACCCATCCGCCGCCGACCGCGAGCGCGATCCGCGCCAGCCCCGCCATCACCGGCCAGCCCATCCGCCCCGCCCCCATCGCCGCGAAATAGAGCGCCATGCCGAGGCCGAAGACCGGCATCGCCCAGGCGATGACCGACAGCGCGCGGGTCGCGACCGCCTGCACGGCGGGGTCCGCGGTGAAGGCGGCGGCGGTCGTCGCGGGGAAGATTGCGACGGGGATGGCGATCAGGCTCGTCACCGCGACGGCGAGCGCGCCGCCGGTCCAGGCGATCCGCCGCGCCTCCGCCCAGTCCCCCGCGCCGACCGAGCGCCCGACCAGCGCGGTCAGCGCCGAGCCGACGCCGAAGGCGAGCGGGATCATCAGGAACTCGATGCGCGCCGAGATGCCGTAGCCCGCCACCGCCGCCGGCCCGTGCGCGGCGATGCGCGCCGTGACGAGGATGGTCGCGAGGTTGGCGATGGTCGCCATGGCGCAGGCCACGAGGCCGACCGAGAGGATGCGCGAGAAATGCGCCGCACGGATCGGCGTCCGCAGCGCCGGCGCGAAGCCCGCGCCGCCGGCGAGGAAGACCGCGGCCATCAGCACCGCCGAACCCGTCATCGCCAGCGCGAAGGCCATCCCCGCCCCGGCGAGGCCAAGGCCGAACGGCTCCATCAGCAGCCAGGCGAGCGGCGGATAGGCGAGCCAGCCGCCCACCACCCCGCGCGCCGCCAGCGCATGCCGCCCCCCGCCGCGCAGGATCGAGGCGAGGGTATTGGTCAGCCAGGCCGGCAGCGCGCCGGCCCCGAAGGTCCAGGCGGCATAGGCGGCCGCCGCGGCGGCCGTCTCCGCGCCGCCGATCAGGCCGAGCACGGCATGGGGGAAGATCGCGAGCGGGACGGCGAACAGCGCCGCCCCCGCGCAGGCGATGATCAGGGCATGGGTGGCGAGCGCGGCCGCCTCCTCCGGCCTGCCGGCGCCGAGCGCCCGGGCGATGGCCGAGACCACGCCGCCGCCCATGGCGCCGGCCGACATCTGGCTGAGCAGCAGCGCGAAGGGCAGCACCAGCGACCAGCCGGCGAGCGCGAGCGTGCCCTGCCGCGCCGCCAGCCAGGGCTCGATGAGCTGCGCGGCCACCTGCGTCGCGACCAGGAGCGTGGTCGGCGCGGCGAGGGCGAGGATGCGGCGCAGCCGGTCCCCTGCCGTGGCCCGCGCGGGCGCGAGGCCGGCGGCGTCAGTCATGGCGGCCGGGATCCTCGGCGGGCGCGGCGCGCTCGGCAGCGGCGCCGAAGCGGCGGCGGATGGCCTCTCCCGCGCCGGGGCCCGGAAGGATGCGGACATCCTCGGGCCCGATCTCGCTGCCATCCGCCCGGCAGGGCCGAGGGGCCATCACCGGCGCGCCGGTTGCGCGGTCGAGCATGATGGTGGGCGGGCCTTCGCCTTCGAAGAAATGGCGGACGCCCCAGTCGCGGATCGCGAGGTAGAGGGGGAATGCGTCGCGGCCGCGCGCCGTCAGCCTGTAGGCATGGCGGCCGCCTTCGGGGATGCGCGCGAGCAGCCCATGCCGGACGAGATGCGCGAGCCGCGCCGAGAGGATGTTCGGCGCGATGCCGAGGTTGCGCTGGAAGGCGTCGAAGCGGGTGGTGCCGGCGAAGGCCTCGCGCAGGATCAGGAGGGTCCAGCGTTCACCGAGCACGGCCATGGCGCGGGCGACCGGGCAGCGCATGGCGGCGAAATCGGTGGGGCGCATGGGGGCTCCGGCGGGCTTGCATGATGCAAGCATGCTGGCTTGCATGATGCAAGCCTGTCCGCACCGGCGCTGCCGGGCCTTGTCCACAGGAAATTGCGGCACGGTTGCATCGCAGAACTTGTGTCGCGCCGCGGCTTTGCCCTACCGTATCTTGTGTCAGGGGGACACAGGGGGACCACCGGATGGACTGGACCGCGGAAGCGATCGAGCGCCTGAAGGCGCTCTGGGCCGAGGGGCATTCCACGGCCGAGATCGGCCGGCGCATGGGCATCTCGAAGAATGCGGTGGTGGGCAAGGCGCACCGGCTGAACCTGCCGGCGCGGCCGAGCCCGATCCGCCGCGACGCCCAGCCGCGCCCCGCGCCCGTTCCGCGCGCGCCGCGCCCGGTGGCGCCGGCGCGGGCAGCCGTGCCGCCGCCGATGCTGCGGGCCGCCCCCGCCGTCGCGCCGGCCGCGCCGCCGCCCGCGCCGGCCGCTCCGGTGCTCAGGGCCTTCCCCGCGCCCGCCGCGCGGCCGCGCCTGGGCAGCCGCACCTGCTGCTGGCCGATCGGCGAGCCGGGAACCTCGGCCTTCCGCTTCTGCGGCGCCGAGCCGATGGCGGGCAAGCCCTATTGCGCGGAGCACGCCGCGCTCGCCTATGTGAAGCCGCGCGACCGGCGCGAGGACGCGGCGTAGGGAACGCGGCCTGCCCTGGCGCCACCCGCCAAGGCGCGCCGGCACCGCGGCTGCTTTCGCGACGGCAGGCTCGGTCCGTCGCCGTCGGTCGGTTTCGTGATGCGGCGTCTTGCCGCGGAGCGGAGCCAGACCTGACGCGCCGGGATCCTTCGCCCGCGGCGGCGGATCGCAGCGCCGCGCGTGGCGTGTGTGCGCCCGGTAGGGCGAACCGACATGCGTCCTCGGCGCGGCGCGCATTGGCGGCGTGCTCGAGGGCAGTGCCGCCCTCCACGCGGCGACCATCGCCGTGGGCGCGAGCGGGCAGGTGATCGAGGTCTTCGCCGTCGGCAACCACACGCCTCCGGGGGAGGAGACGGTGCGGCCCGAACTGACGAAGGCCGTCGCGAACGGCGTGTGGGGGCATCGCCTCGGCCTCCGGGGGCGTTCCTCAACGACGAGGTGCTCCCCGCCATCGCCTTCCGTAGCCTTGATGCCAGCACGACGCTTGGGCAGGAACGAGCGGCGTCACGCCGCAGAGCGTCCTGCTCATCGTGGTGGAGAGGAGCGGTGACCTCACCTACCCCACCGTCGTGACCCTCGAGAACGGCGGCACCGCCTCGCCTGGCGACATCGTCCTCATCGCCGCGACGAGTGGCGGCACCTTCGCCGCCAGCCCCTGGTGAGCCCGGCCGCTGCATGCTCACCTTGCTAGGCGGGCTGGGCGAGCCCCGACATCGGGGTATTCGTCGCGCCGGATGCCGAGGAGGAGGCGCCCGAGACCGTCACCCTGGCACTGATCGCGGCCTCGGGCACCGAATGCTGGATGGTGGAGGTCACCCGCGCCCGGCAGCGCGCGGCCGGTGGGCGGTTTCAATCCGGACATCCCCCTTCGGCTACGCCCCCGGGCAAGGGGCGCATGCACCCGATTTCGCGCCGTTCCGATCGCAGGGCATCCGCCTGCCGCGGTCATCGCGCGAGGCCGGCTCCCGCGACCATCCGGGGCGCGCGCCGGGCTGGCGGGCGGCCGCGCGCCCGAGGCAAGGCCGTGTCGGGAAACCGAGGCCGGACCCTTCTCCCCCTGCCGTCAGATCACCAGCCCGAGCAGCCATATCGCCGCCACCCCGGCGGCGATCGCCGCCGCCAGGTTGCGCGTCGCCGCCTGCGCGGCCACCACCGCCAGCGCCGCGAGGAAGCCCTTGCTTCCGTGTGTCGCCAGCGCCGGCGCGACATAGGCGACGAAGATCGGCCCCGGCAGGTGCTGCAGCATCACCTCGACGAAGCGCGGCGGCCGCACCGCGCGGAACAGCGCATACCCCCCGGCGCGGCAGAGATAGGTCGCCAGCGCCATGCCGAGGATGGCGAGCAGGACATCGAGGCGCAGCGTCATCGCCGCCGCATCTCGAGCCAGGCCCCGAGCGCCGCGCCGCCGAGCGCGCCCGCCAGCAGCGGCCAGGGCGCCGCAAGGCCCAGCCACCAGGCCGCCAGCGACAGCGCCGCCGCCAGCAGCCACGGCGCGAGGTCCCGCCGCACGCCCTGCCAGACCGGGACCAGGATGGCGCAGAAGGTCGCGATGGCGGCGAAATACAGCGGATGGCCCGGCGGCAGCCGCACCACCGCGCCCGCCACATGCCCCACGCCCACCGCGACCAGCCAGAAGCACCACAGCGCCAGCGCCACGCCGAGCAGGTAGCCCGCATCGCGCCCGCCGCGCCGCATCTCGGCCGCCGAGAGCGCGTAGGAATGGTCCACCAGCGTCGAGAGCGTGCCCCACAGCCGCAGCCCGCGCAGCCGGTCGAGCCAGGGCGCGAGGGCCGCGCCCATCGGCGCGAGGCGCATGTTCACCACCAGCGCCGCCACCGTCGCCGCCGCGACCGGCGCGGGATCGGTCCAGAGTTCCAGCGCCAGCAGCTGCGAGGACCCGGCGAAGACCAGCGCCGACATCAGCAGCGTCTCAAGCAGCGAAAGCCCCTTGGCGTCGGAGATCACGCCCACCACCAGGCCGAAGGGAAAGGTGCCGATGACGAGCGGCACCGCATCGCGCGCGCCGCGCAGCACGCCCTTGCGCGTGAAGACGACGGCGCTGCCGCTCATGCCCGCCGCGCCGCCAGCAGGCGCTCCTCCGCCGCCTCGGGCGCCATGGCGAGCGCGCGCCGCGCCACCGCCTGGGCGAAGCCGCCGCGGGCGAGCGCGGCGAGCGCCTTGCGGCGCGCCTCGGCATCCTCGGGCGCGCGCGCGAAGGGGCCGATGCGGCGGCGGCGGCAATAGGCGAGGGCGGCGTCGAGCTCGGCCTCCTCGTCCGCGGGAATGGCCGTGGCGCTGGTTTCCGCATCCACGCCCTTCGCGGCGAGATGCGCGGCGACGGCCCGGCGCGAGCGCCCCGCACGCATCAGCCGCCGCGCGCGGCTCTCGGCGAAGGCGACGTCGTCCACCGCGCCGGCGGCGACCATGGCGCGCGCCACCCGCGCGGCAGCGGCGCGGGCAGCGGCGGCGGCGGCGGCGATGGCCTCGCGCGGCCGGCCCTCGGCCTCGGCGGCGCGGGCCCAGCGCTCCACGCGCCGTTCGAGCACCCGCCGCAGCCCCGCCTCGGTCGCGGCGAAACGCGCGAGATGCGCGAGCGCGGCCTCGCGCAGCCGCGCCTCGGTCGGGGCCTCGCCGGCGGGGTGCCGCACCCGCGGGCTGCGCGGCGCGCCACTGTGCTCGTGCTGGGACATCCCCGCCTTCTGGCACGGCCGGCGGCGGGCGGCGAGATCGGGCGGCGGCGGTATGCCGGAGCGGGCCGCGGCCACCCCGCCCCCCCCGGGCGCGAGGCGGATCGCGCCCCGCCACCGCGGGAAACGGGCACGCGGCCACCACGACCCGGTCGCTAAGGCCAACCCTCACGCGCAAATCGGCAACGGATCTTCCACCACGCACGATGACGCGGCCCGGCCTAGCATCGCCCCATGGACCGACGCCTTGCGCGCCATGCCACGGCGATGGCGCGCGCCTGTTTCCTTTCCATCGCGGTGGCGCTGACGGCCGCCGGCGCCGCCTCGGCGCAGCCGGCGCCGCGCCGCGAGCCGCCGCCCGCCTCCGGCTTCGCCTGCGGCACCAAGCGATACTGCACGCAGATGACGAGCTGCGCCGAGGCGATGTTCCATTTCCAGGTCTGCGGCCTGCGCAGGCTCGACGGCGACCAGGACGCCGTGCCCTGCGAGCGGCTCTGCGGCCAGGGGCGCGGCTCGACACGCCGCCGCTGAACCCCTATCGGCGGGGAAACCGCCCAAGGGAGACGCCCATGCCCCAGCCCGCCCATCCGGCCGCGATCAACGGCCTGACCCTCGCCCAGGCCGAGACGATCGCCGATGCCGCGCTCGCCAAGGGCCGCGCGCTCGGTCTGCTGCCGCTCTGCGTCGTGGTGCTCGATGCCGGCGGGCAGTTGAAGGTGGCCAAGCGCGAGGACGGCGCCTCGATCCTCCGGCCCGAGATCGCGACGGGCAAGGCCTTTGGCGCGCTCGCCATGGGCTTCGGCACGCGGGAACTCGCCCGCCGCGCCCAGGCGGTGCCGGGCTTCACCAATGCGCTGTCGGACCTGACCGGCGGCAGGGCGGTGCCCGTGCAGGGCGGCGTGCTGGTGCGCGACACCGACAACGTGCTGCTCGGCGCCGTCGGCATCAGCGGCGATGCCTCGCCCAAGGACGAGGAATGCTGCATCGCCGGCATCGAGGCCGCGGGCCTGCTCGCCGACACGGGCGACCCGGCCTGAGGGGACGGCGGCACAACCCCGGAAGCGTGAGCGGCGTGGCATCGGCAGCGCAACCGGAAGGACGATCGCGAGGCGCTTCACCCTCCGGCCCCGCCCCGCCGCGGCGCCGGTCCTCGCCGGCGGCCTCGCCGCCCGCGACGTGATGGACCGCCAGCAAGGTGACCCGCCGGGCAGCACGCTCGGCGGCGCCACCGACCGGGTGCTCGGCACCAACACGTCCGGCGCCTCTGCGCAGCAGCGCGACGGCAGGCGCAGCAAACCCGCCGGCACGGCGCTCGAACGCGCGGCCGGCGCGCAGCCGGCGCCACGCCGCTACCCGGACGCACCCGGCCTCCGAGGCGCGGGCATGGGGTCGCGCGGCCGTGCCGCTCGGGCGTGACGATTCAGCCACGGCTGGCCCGGCCCCGCCGTGCGGCCTTTCGCAGCCGCGCCGTTTCCGGCATTGTCCTCGCTTTCCCTCGCGCCGGCACCGCGATGGTCGCGCCTGCCCGCGCGGGGGAAGCAAGCGGAGAGTGGTTTCCCGTGATCCCCGCCCTGATGCCGACCTACAACCGCGCCGACCTCGCCTTCGAGCGGGGCGAGGGCGCGCGCCTGTGGACGGTGGACGGGCGACGATTCCTCGATTTCGGCGCGGGCATCGCCACCTCCAGCATCGGCCACGCCCATCCGCACCTGACCAAGGCCATCGCCGAGCAGGCGGCGCGGGTGATGCATGTCTCGAACCTCTACCGCATCCCGGAGGCCGAGCGCCTCGCCGCGCGGCATGTCGAGAACTCCTTCGCCGACAGCGTGTTCTTCGGGAACTCCGGTGCGGAGGCGAACGAGGGCATGATCAAGGCCGTCCGCAAGTATCACGCGGAGACCGGCCACCCCGAGCGCTACGAGATCATCTGCTTCGAGGGCGCCTTCCACGGCCGCACGCTGGCGACGCTGGCCGCGACCGGCAACGAGAAGTACCTCGCCGGCTTCGGCCCGCCGGTGGACGGCTTCCAGCACGTGCCCTTCGACAACATGAACGCGCTGCGATCGGCCATCAGCGAGAAGACCGCCGGCATCATGATCGAGCCGGTGCAGGGCGAGGGCGGCGTGCGCCCCTGCCCCGACCGCTTCCTGCAGGAGATCCGAGCGGTCTGCGACGAATACGGGCTGCTGATGGCGCTCGACGAGGTGCAGTCCGGCATGGGGCGCACCGGCAAGCTCTGGGCCCATCAGTGGGCCGGGATCGAGCCCGACGTCATGTCGGCGGCCAAGGGCATCGCCGGCGGCTTCCCGCTCGGCGCGGTCTTCGCGAAGGAGAAGGTCGCGCAGTACCTCAAGCCCGGCACGCATGGCTCGACCTATGGCGGCAATCCGCTCGCCTGCGCGGCGGGCAACGCGGTGCTCGACGTCATCCTGGCGCCGGGCTTCCTCGAGGGCGTGCAGCGCGTCGCCGCGCATCTCTGGCGCGGCCTCGAAGGCCTCGCGGCGAAGCACCCCTCCGTCGTGGAGGGCGTGCGCGGCCGCGGCCTTCTCGTCGGCCTCAAGCTCAAGCCGGAGGTCAGCAACGGCGACATGCAGGCCGCCGCGGTGGCGGAGGGGCTGCTGACGGTGGCGGCGGGGATGAACGTGCTGCGGCTCGCGCCGCCGCTCATCATCACCGAGGCCGAGGCGGACGAGGCGGTGGAGCTGCTCGACCGCGCCTGCCGCCGCATGACGCCCTCGACCGCGAAGGTGGCGGCGCAGTGAGTGCCGTGCTGAAGCCTGTCAGCGGGGGGCCGAGCGCCCCCCGCCACTTCCTCGAGATCATGGATTTCGACGCCGCCACGCTGCGGCGCATGCTCGACCTCGGCGCCCGCGCCAAGCGCGGGGAGGTGACGGGCCGCCCGCTCGCCGGCAAGACGGTGGCGCTGATCTTCGAGAAGCCCTCGACGCGCACCCGCGTCTCCTTCGAGGTCGGCATCCGCCAGCTCGGCGGGGATGTGGTCGTGCTGTCCTCGAGGGACATGCAGCTCGGCCGCGGCGAGACGCCGAAGGACACCGCGCGCGTCCTCTCGCGCTACGTGGACGCGGTGATGCTGCGCACCGACGACGTGCGCAAGATCCGCGAGCTCGCGGAACACGCGACCATCCCGGTGATCAACGGCCTGACGGACGTCTCCCACCCCTGCCAGATCATGGCCGACGTGATGACCTTCGAGGAACATCGCGGCCCCATCGCCGGCCAGGTCGTGGCCTGGACGGGGGATGGCAACAATGTCGCGCAATCCTTCATCCAGGCCGCGGCGCGCTTCGACTTCACGCTGCGGATCGCGACGCCGCCGGAGCTCGCCCCGCCGCCCGCCCTCATCGAATGGGCCCGCGGGCAGGGCGCGCGCATCGAGCTGACCAACGACCCCGCCGCGGCGGTGAAGGGCGCGCGCTGCGTCGTCACCGATGCCTGGGTCTCCATGTCGGACGAGAAGGAGGGCCGGGCGCCGCAGCGGCACAACCTGCTCGCGCCCTATCAGCTCAACGCCGCGCTGCTGGCCAAGGCCGCGCCGGATGCCATCGTCATGCACTGCCTGCCCGCCCATCGCGGGGAGGAGATCACCGACGAGGTGATGGACGGCCCGCAATCGGTGGTGTTCGACGAGGCAGAGAACCGGCTGCACGCGCAGAAGGGCGTGCTGCTCTGGGCGCTCGCGGGCGGCTGAAGCCGCGCCCCGGAGGGAACGCGGCGGCGCCCCCTCGCTGCCGCCCCCGGCCTGCCCTATCTAGGTCCCGTGTCCAGCCCCACCGATCCTTCCCGCACGCCCGACTTCCTCAACCATGACCGCCCGCCGGTGCCCGATCTCGTGGTGCCGCGCGGCGTGCAGCCCTTCCACCTGCACCATAAGCCGGTGCGCGGGCGGCTGGTGCGGCTTGGGCCCCTCGCCGATGCGCTGCTGACCCGGCACGAGAACCACCCCGCCGTCACCAGGCTGGCCGGCGAGGCGCTGGCGCTGACGGCCGGCCTCGCGGCGGCGCTGAAGTTCCGCGGCTCCTTCTCCCTCCAGGCCAAGGGCGACGGGCCGGTGCCCATGCTGCTCGCCGACTGCACCGATGGCGGGGCGCTGCGCGGCTATGCGCGGCCCGATGCCGCGCGCTTCGCCGCCCTGCTGGAGGAGGAGGCCTCGCCCTCCGCCGCCCGGCTGCTCGGCAAGGGATACCTCGCCTTCACCTGCGACCAGGGCCCGGAGATGGACCGCTACCAGGGCATCGTCGCGATCGAGGGCGAGAGCCTCACCGCCATGACCGGCAGCTATTTCCGCACCTCGGAACAGCTCGCGACCCATGTCCACCTCGCCTGCGCCCCGACCCCGGCGGGCTGGCGCGCGGGCGCGCTGATCCTCGAACGGGTTGCGGGCGAAGGCGGCATCGCTGCCGGCATGGATGCCGAGGCGCAGGACGAGGCCTGGCGCACCGCCGTCGCGCTCGCCGCCACCCTCACCGATGCCGAGCTGCTCGACGACGCGCTGCCCGGGGAGAGGCTGCTGCACCGGCTTTTCGCGCTGGAGGGGCTTGCCCTCGACCGCGCCCGCGCCCTCTCCTACGGCTGCCGTTGCTCGCGCGCGCGGCTCGCGGGCGTGCTGTCCGGCTTCGGGGCGGAGGACCTCGACCACATGGCCGAGGAGGGGACCATCACCATGACCTGCGAGTTCTGCAACCTGGGCTTCCGCTTCGACCGCGCGGAGATCCGCGGCGCGGCGCAGGGCTGAGGGCCATGGCGCTGCCGCGACGCGCCGCGCTCGGCGCCCTTCTCGCCACCGCCGCCTGCGGCGGGCGGCAGGAACCGCCGCCGGCACCGGCGCGCCCGCCCTCCTATGCCCATCTGACCCCGCTGCGCCTTGCCGTCGCGCGCATCGAGGTCATCCCCCCGACCGACCCGGCCGCCACGCGCACCATGCCGCCCGCGCCGCTCGCCCCGGCGGAGGTGGTGCGGATCATGGCCGAGGACCGGCTCTCCGCGGCCGGCGGGCCCGGCCATGCCCGCTTCCTGACCCGGGCCGCGACGCTGACGCGCGAGACCACCGCGGCCGGCGGCGTCTTCACCTCCGGCAGCGAGCGCATCACCTGCATCATGCGCTGCCGCCTCGAGGTCCTGACCGAGGAGGGCGGCCCGGCCGGCTTCGCCGAGGCCGAGGTCCGCCGCACCGCGGTGCGCCCCATGGGCAGCCCGGCCGAGCGCGCCCGCGCCGCCGAGGAGGTCGTGCGCCAGGCCGGGGACGAGCTGAATGTCGAGTTCGAGTTCCAGCTCCGCCGCAACCTGCGCGCGCTGATCCTGCCCCCGCCCGGCGCGGCGCCCGCCGGGACGCCGGGCGAGGGAACGCCCGCGCCGGTGATCGAGCCTGCCGGCTGATGCCAGCGGGCGAAAGGTTTGACCTTTCGCCCTCTGGCGCGGCGCGCGGGGCTGGTGGGGCAGCCGCGCGCGGAACCAAATCCTGCTACCTTGCGGACAAAAGTTGATCCTTTGTCCGCAGGGTCTGAGCCCGAGGAAGGAACCGCCATGTCCCGCGTGAGCCTCTCCAACCCGCCCGGCGCGCCGCAGCCTGCCTCGCGCTATTCGCAGGCCGCCCTGATCGAGGGGGAGGGCCGGCGGCTCGTGCTCTCCGGCCAGGTGGGCGTGCGGCCCGACGGCAGCACGGTCGAGGATCCGGTCGCGCAGATCGACCAGGCGCTGGCCAATCTCGGCGCGCTGCTCGCGGCCCATGGCATGGGGCCTGCCAACATCGTGAAGGTCACGGTGTTCCTGACCGACGCCGCCCTGATCGGCCCCTGGCGGGCGAAGCGCGACGCCTTCATGCAGGGCCACGCCCCGGCCAGCACGCTGCTGATCGTGGCCGGCCTCGCCAGCCCTGCCTTCAAGGTCGAGGTGGAGGCCGAGGCGGTCGCCTGAGCGCGGGTGGAGGGGACTCCGGCCCGTCGTCCACCAGGCATCCGGCCGCAGCCGTCCCGTCAGCCCCGCGAGCGGCAGGCGCAGGAAACGCGCGTGGGCCGGTGCGGCGGATCGAGGCCCCCGCAGGCAGGCGCGCGAGCGCGCAACCCTCGCCGGGTGCGGCCGGAACCCGGCTGCGGCCTGCCGCTGGCATCGCATCGCGGCCGGCCGGAACGGGCCAATCCCGCGCCCGGCGCGCGACGGCGCCCGTCGCCCCCTACCAGCGGCCTTCCAGGGGCGACCGCGCGAGCGGGCCCAGCCGCACCGGCTCGGGCGGCTCGAAGCCCTCGTTCTCCGGCACCAGCGCGGCCCCCGTCTCCTGCCCGAAGGCGACGACGGATTTCAGGCCCGCAAGCGTCGCCGAACCCGCCTTGGCGGGACGGTCGCCATACCATTCGAACCAGGGCAGCCCGGCGCGGGCGTAGTCCGCCGCGGTGGGCGGGACGGTCGGCGGCGCCTCCCCGGCGATGGCCTGCCAGGCGAGGCTGTTGGCCAGATGCACGAAGCAGCGGGAGCGCGCGGAAAGGTCCCAGGCATCGGGCCGCTCCTGCGCCTCGGCGATGCTCTGGACGATCGAGCCGCCGGGGGCGAGGCCCATGTCCGACAGCACGCAAGCGCGCACGCTGGAGGCCGAGGCCATGATGCTGGTGGTGCACTCCTCGGTTTCCCAGCGCCGCCGTTCGGCCAGCCGCGCCTCCCACAGCGCCGCCTTCAGCGGATGGGCGAGCAACTGCACCCCGCCATGCTCGGCCCGGCCGGTGATCTGCTCCTCGGCGGTCGCGCCCGCGCCGAGCGGCATGGCGACGAACTGCCGCACCACACCCTTCTCCACGCAGAAGCCATCGAGCCAGGGCTGGCCGGGCACCTCGACATAGTCCTGGTCCTCGAAATCCGGCGCATTGTCCCAGGGCTTGCCGTTGACGGCGTTCACCTTGCCCGCCGCGACCTTGAGCAGGAAGGGATAGCCGCTCGGCGAGGAGAAGTTCAGCCAGCACGCCTCGGCCTGCCACATCGGCATCGCCACCCCGCCGCGGCGCTTCCAGCCCGCGGGCAGGCGCGCGGGGTCGAGGTCATCCACCGCGCGCAGCGGGAAGCGGCCGAGGCCGGGCGGCAGGAAGTGCCGACGGCCATCGTCGGGGACGCGCAGCGTGCGCTGGAACTCCACCCGCAGCACGGCGTCGGGGTGGATCTCGGGGAACGCGAAGACCAGCACGTCGCGGTCGAGGCCAAGGGCCATGGCGGTGTCCTTCCCGTGGTTACCAGTCCCCGTCGCGGATGCGGCGGAGGGTTCGTTGCAGTTCGGGCTCGGGCAGGTCGCGCAGGGCGCGCACGGCCTCGGCCAGGGCGGGGCGGGCGAGCAGGGCGGCGGTCACGTCCTCCGCCACCCGGCCCGCGAGCGGGAGCAGCGCCTCGGCATCGAGGCCGAGATCGGCCGCGAGGGCGCGCAGGAAGGCCTCGGTCGGCCGCTGCGCGCCGCGTTCGACGAGCGAGAGATAGGCCGCCGAGACGCCGAGCCGGCCGGCGACGGCGCGGACGGAGAAGCGGCGCGGCTCCTCCGCCGCCCGGGCCAGCCGGGCACGGCGGAGGCGCTCGCCGAGGCCGTCCGTGGCGGGGCCGGTTTCGCTGCTCACAAGTGTTAACTAGACACTTGACATCACAATGTCAAGAAAAGGGCCCGGCCGAGCCGGGCCCTGGCGGCCGGCGCGGGGCTCAGCCCTCCCCGCCCGCGCCGCGGCCGCCCTGGATCATCGCCATGAACTCCCGCCGGGTGGAGGCATCGTCGCGGAAGGCGCCGAGCATGCGGGAGGTCACCATGGACACGCCGGTCTTGTGCACGCCGCGCGTCGTCATGCACTGGTGCACCGCCTCGATCACCACGGCCACGCCCTTGGGCTTGAGCACGTCGTTGATGACGTTCGCGACCTGCGCGGTCATCTTCTCCTGGATCTGCAGCCGCTTGCCGTAGGCCTCGACCACGCGGGCGAGCTTGCTGATGCCGACCACGCGCCCGTTCGGCAGGTAGCCGACATGCGCCTTGCCGATGATGGGGCACATGTGGTGCTCGCACATGCTCTCGACGCGGATGTCGCGCAGCACGACCATCTCGTCATAGCCCTCGACCTCCTCGAAGGAACGGGCGAGCAGCTCGACCGGGTCCTCCTCGTAGCCGCAGAACCATTCGCGGTAGGCCTTGGCGACGCGCTTGGGCGTGTCGATCAGCCCCTCGCGGTTCGGGTCGTCGCCGGCCCAGAGAAGCAGGGTGCGGATGGCCGCCTCGGCCTCGTCCTGGGTCGGGCGCGGGAGGGTGGAGGCCTTGTCGTCCGCGGGGCTCGAAGCGGGCAGGTGGATGTTCACGGGGATCGTCTTTCCAAGGGCGCGGGGCGCCGGGCGTTGAACCGTGCCGGCGCATGACGGCGCCTTCCTCTTGCCGGGATGTGGGGGCATGCGCGGGGCGCGCAAGCCGCCGTCAGTGGAAGCGGCCGGAGGGCTGGTGCGGGCTGTCGAGGCTGAAGGCCGGGATCTCCGCGTCGAAGGCCTCGCCGCTTTCGGTCACCACCATGTGATAGGCGCCATGCATGAAGCCCGAGGCGGTGGGAAGCGGCGTGCCGGAGGTGTATTCGAAGCGCCCGCCGGGTTCGAGCACCGGCTGTTCGCCGATCACGCCGGCGCCATGGACCGTCTGGGTGCGGCCGAGCGCGTCGGTGATGTGCCAAGTGCGGCGCAGCAGTTGCACCGTCTCCCGACCCAGATTGGCGATCTCGACGCGATAGGCCCAGACGAACTGACCACGCTCGGGTTCCGACTGGTCGGCGAGGTAGAAGGCGCGCACCGAGACGCGGATGTTCCGCGTGGTCGCGCTGAACTCGTCCCTGCTTGCCATGGCGGCGTTGCTCCCCGGAGAGCCAGTCAAGCCCTTCCGGCCCCCGTTTGTCCATGGCGATGCTCAGCCGCCCTGGCGCATCGCCGCCGTCGCCGCGCCGGCGCCCATCAGCAGCGCGCCGCCGCCGCGGTTGAAGGCCCGCCGCACGCCCGGCCGGCGCACGGCACCCGAGAGCCGCGCGGCGAGCAGCGCATAGATCGCCGCATTCGCCGCCGCCAGAGTCACGAAGCTCGCCACCAGCACCGCCGCCTGTGCCGGGAAGGGCCGCGCCGGGTCGAGGAACAGCGGCACGAAGGCGACGAAGAAGGCGACGGATTTCGGGTTCAGCGCCGTCACCACATAGGCGTCGCGGAAGGCGCGGCGCGCGCTGAGGGGCGGCAGCGCCCCGGCCTCGACCGGCGCGCGCCACAGCCGCAGGCCGAGCCAGACCAGATACGCCGCGCCGGCGAATTTCAGCACGGTGAACAGCGTCGCCGAGGCGGCCAGCAGCGCGCCGAGCCCGGCGAGCGAGAGCGTCATCGCCGTGAGATCCCCGAGCGCCACGCCGGCCACCAGCGGCAGCGCCGCCCGCCGCCCCGCACCGAGCGACTGGCCGATCACCAGCAGGATGGTCGGCCCGGGAATGGCGAGCATCACCGCCGTCGCGGCGAGGAAGGCGAGCCAGGTGTCGAGCGCCACGCCGCCTAATCCGCCGCCCGGGCCGCGCCGGCATGGGCCGCGTCGAGCGCCTGGCTGAGGTCGTCGATGATGTCCGCGACATCCTCGAGCCCGACCGAGAGCCGCACCGTCCCGTCGGTGATGCCGAGCCGGGCGCGTTCCTCGGCGCCGACGCGCATATGCGTGGTGGTCGCCGGATGCGTCGCGAGGGACTTGGAATCGCCGAGGTTGTTCGAGATGTCGATGAGCTGCAGCGCGTCCATGAAGCGGAAGCAGGCCTCCTTGCCGCCCTTGAGGTCGAAGGTGACCAGCGTGCCGCCCGCCGACATCTGCGCCATGGCGAGCCTCTGCTGCGGATGGTCGGCGCGGAAGGGGTAGAGCACGCGCGCGACCTCGGCGCGCTCGGCCAGCATGTCCGCGACCGCGGCGGCGGAGCGGCACATCGCCGGCACGCGCAGGTGCAGCGTCTCGAGCCCCTTCAGCACCACCCAGGCGTTGAACGGGCTGATGGAGGGGCCGGTGTTGCGGATGAAGGGCTGCAGCGTGTCCTCGACCCATTTGCGCGAACCGAGCACCGCGCCGCCGAGCACGCGGCCCTGGCCGTCGAAATGCTTGGTCATGGAATAGACGACGACATCGGCGCCGAACTGCAGCGGCCGCTGCAGCAGCGGCGTGGCGAAGACGTTGTCCACCACCACGATCGCCCCGGCCCGGTGCGCGAGGTCGCAGACCGCGCGCAGGTCCACGATCTCGAGCATCGGGTTGGACGGCGTTTCCAGCAGCACGAGGTTCGCGGGCTTCGACAGCGCCGCCTCCCACTGCGCGAGGTCCGCGCCGTCCACGAATTCGGTCGCGATGCCGTAGCGCGGCAGCAGGGTGGAGACGATCCAGTGGCAGGAGCCGAACAGCGCGCGGGAGGCCACCACGCGATCGCCGGTCTTGAGGTGGGACAGCAGCGCGGCATGCACCGCGGCCATGCCGGTGGCGGTGCAGCGGCAGGCCTCCGCCCCTTCGAGCGCCGCGATGCGGCCTTCGAGCATCGAGACGGTGGGATTGCCGAAGCGGGAATACTGGTAGTGCTGCTCGGTGCCGGCGAAGGTCGCCTCGGCCTGGGCGGCGCTGTCGTAGACGAAGCCGGAGGTGAGGAAGAGCGCCTCGGCCGTCTCGTCGAAGCCCGAGCGCATCTGGCCGCCGCGCACGAGCAGCGTCGCGGGGCGGAGCGGGCGGTTCGGACGGGGCTTTGCCATGGGACGGACCTTCACGGATCGGCGTCCGGCCCCTTCGCGGGCGGCGGGCAGGGGCGCCCGCGCGGCCGTTTAGCGCGCTTGTTTTCCGCATCGTCGCCGATGCGGCCCGAAGGGACCTCGCCGCAAGCTGGCCGGACAAATCGCGAGGGGCGTCTCCGCCGGCGCCGTCGTTACGCCGTGCACGGCCGCCGGGTCAAGCCGCCGTCTTGCGGAGGATGCGCCCCCCCGCCTATACGAGACGGCATGCGGGCGTAGTTCAGAGGTAGAACGTCAGCTTCCCAAGCTGAATGTCGTGGGTTCGATTCCCATCGCCCGCTCCATCCCCGAGCCCTCGCTTCGCCGCGTGCCCCGCGCCGCCGCCACGCGGTGCGGCATCGGCTTGCGCATTCCTCGACCGATCTTGAGCGCAGGCGACGCCCATTCCACCATGCGCGCGGCCTGCGGGCCGCCGCATGCCGCGCGGGCGTGGCGGAATTGGCAGACGCAGCGGACTTAAAATCCGCTTCTGGCAACAGAGTGCCGGTTCGAGACCGGCCGCCCGCACCATGGCGCAGGCCGGGGCCGGCAGGCTTCCACCCGCCGGCCCCCCGTGCCCCGGTCAGGCCGCCTGCGCGAGGTCCGGCCGCACCTCGAGCCCGTCCGGCGAGGCCGTGACGCGCACGGTCTGCCCGTCGCGGATGCTGCCTTCCAGCAGCAGGCCTGCCAGGCGGTCCTGCAGGTTGCGCTGGATGACGCGCTTGAGCGGCCGCGCGCCATAGACGGGATCGTAGCCCGCCTCCGCCAGCCATTCCCGCGCCGCCGCATCGAGTTCCAGCTTCACCTTGCGGTCCTCGAGCAGCTTCAGCAGCCGCTGGAGCTGGATGTCCACGATCGCCGCCATGTCCGCGCGCGCGAGGCGGCGGAACAGCACGATCTCGTCGAGCCGGTTCAGGAACTCGGGCCGGAAGCGTTCGCGCACCGCGCGCATCACCGCCGGGCGCGCGGCGTCGATCTCGGCATTCTCCGGCAGTTCCGCGATCGCCTGGCTGCCGAGGTTGCTCGTCAGCACGATGATCGTGTTGCGGAAATCCACCGTCCGCCCCTGCCCGTCCGTCAGCCGCCCGTCGTCGAGCACCTGCAGCAGGACGTTGAAGACGTCGTCATGCGCCTTCTCGACCTCGTCGAACAGGATGACCTGGTACGGACGCCGGCGCACCGCTTCCGTCAGCGCGCCGCCTTCCTCATAGCCGACATAGCCCGGAGGCGCGCCGATCAGGCGGGAGACGGCGTGCTTCTCCATGTACTCGGACATGTCGATGCGGGTCATCGCCCGCTCGTCGTCGAAGAGGAACTGCGCGAGCGCCTTCACGAGCTCGGTCTTGCCCACGCCCGTGGGGCCGAGGAACAGGAAGGAACCGATCGGCCGGTTCGGATCCTGCAGCCCCGCCCGCGCGCGGCGCACGGCCTTGGAGACGGCTTCCAGCGCCTCCTCCTGGCCGACCACGCGCTTGCGCAGCTCGTCCTCCATGCGCAGCAGCTTGGCGCGCTCGCCCTCGAGCATCTTCTCGACCGGCACGCCGGTCCAGCGGCTGACCACGGCGGCGATGCCCTCCTCGGTCACCGCCTCGTTCACGAGGCGCGAATCGCCGTCGCCCGCCTCGGCGAGCTTCTTCTCGAGCTGCGGGATGGTGCCGTAGAGCAGCTCCGACGCCTTGGCGAGATCGCCCCGGCGCTGGGCCAGCTCGACCTCGGTGCGCGCCTTGTCGAGCTGCTCCTTGAGCTTCTGGCTCTCGATGACCCTGGCCTTCTCGGCCTCCCAGCGGGCGGTCATCTCGCGCGAGCGCTCCTCGAGCTCGGCAAGCTCCTTCTCGAGCTTCGCGAGCCGGTCCCTGGACGCGGCGTCGCTCTCCTTCTTCAGCGCCTCGCGCTCGATCTTCAGCCGCATCAGGTCGCGGTCGATCGCGTCGAGCTCCTCGGGCTTGCTGTCCACCTGCATGCGCAGGCGCGAGGCGGCCTCGTCCACCAGGTCGATCGCCTTGTCGGGCAGGAAGCGGTCGGTAATGTAGCGGTTCGACAGCGTCGCCGCCGCCACCAGCGCGCTGTCCGTGATGCGGACGCCGTGGTGCAGCTCGTACTTCTCCTTGATGCCGCGCAGGATCGAGATGGTGTCCTCGACCGAGGGCTCGCCCACGAAGACCGGCTGGAAGCGCCGCGCCAGCGCGGCGTCCTTCTCGACATGCTTGCGGTATTCGTCGAGCGTGGTCGCGCCGATGCAGTGCAGCTCGCCGCGCGCCAGCGCCGGCTTCAGCAGGTTCGAGGCATCCATCGCCCCATCCGCCTTGCCCGCGCCGACGAGGGTGTGCATCTCGTCGATGAAGAGGATGATCTCGCCCTCGGCCTGCTGCACTTCCTGCAGCACGCCCTTCAGGCGCTCCTCGAACTCGCCGCGATACTTGGCGCCCGCGACCATGGCGCCGAGGTCGAGCGCCATCACGCGCTTGTCCTTCAGCGCCTCCGGCACGTCGCCCTTGACGATGCGCAGCGCGAGGCCCTCGACGATCGCCGTCTTGCCCACGCCGGGCTCGCCGATCAGCACCGGGTTGTTCTTGGTGCGCCGGGCCAGGACCTGGATCGAGCGGCGGATCTCCTCGTCGCGGCCGATGACGGGGTCGAGCTTGCCCTGCCGCGCGGCCTCGGTGATGTCGCGCGCGTATTTCTTCAGCGCGTCGAAGCTCTCCTCGGCGTTCTGGCTGCTGACCGTGCGGCCCTTGCGCAGGTCGGCCACCGCCTTCTCGAGGCGCTGGGCATCGGCGCCGCCCTCGCGGAAGGCACGCCCGGCCTCGCCCTCGCTCGCGGCGAGCGCCACCAGCAGGCGGTCCTGCGCGACGAACTGGTCGCCGGCCTTCATCGCCTGCTGCTGCGCGGCGTCCAGCACGCGCACGATGTCCGGGGTGAATTGCGGCTGGCCCGCGCCGCCGCCGGAGACCTTCGGCAGGCGCGCCAGCGCCGCCTCCAGGGCCTGCTTCACGCGCGCAGGGTCGCCGCCCGCCGCGCGGATCAGCCCGCTGGCCGCTCCCTCGGCATCGTCCAGCAGCGCCTTGGCGAGATGCGCCGGCGTCACCTGCTGGTGATACTCGCGGATGGCGATGGTCTGTGCGGCCTGCAGGAATCCGCGGGCCCGGTCGGTGAATTTCTCGATGTCCATGCGTCCCTCTCCAGAGCGGACAGGCGGAACCCGCCCCCATCAGGGCGGCAGGCACGCCTCTATCGGCCACCCATGTGGTATGCGTCCTTGATCTGCTTCAAGGGGCCGCCATGCGCATCGAGACGATCTATCGCTATCCGGTGAAGGGCCTCACGGCGGAAGCCCTGGAGGAGGTGGCCCTCAGCCCCGGCGAGACGCTGCCCGATGACCGGCGCTTCGCCCTGGCCCAGGGCGATTGCGCCTTCGATCCGGCGAACCCCGCCTGGCTGCCCAAGCGCAATTTCGGCTGCCTGATGGCCAATGCCAGACTGGCGCTGGTGCATTCCGCCTTCGATGCCCGCAGCGGCGAACTGCTCCTGCGCATCCCGGGCCATCCGCCGCTGCTCGCCAGCACCCGCACGGAGGAGGGGCGCGCGGCCATCGCCGCGGCGCTCGCCGCATTCCTCGGCGAGGAGGCGCGCGGCACGCCCCGGCTCGTCGAGGCGCCCGGCCATTCCTTCTCGGACGTGGCGCGGAAGGTCGTCTCCATCATCGGCCTCTCCAGCCTGCACGCGCTCGAACAGGCGGCGGGCATGCCGCTCGATCCGCTGCGATTCCGCGCCAATGTCTATGTCTCGGGCGGCAGCCCCTGGGCCGAGTTCGACTGGATCGGCCAGGAGATCATGCTCGGCCAGGCGAAGCTGCGGGTGGTCAAGCGCATCGTCCGCTGCCCCGCCACCGAGGTGAACCCGGCGACCGGGGAGCGCGACGCCGAACCCCCGCGCTGGCTGCGGGCGCATTTCGGCCATGCCGATCTCGGCGTCTATGCCGAGGTGATCGAGGGCGGCCGGGTCGCGGTGGGCGACGCACTGGAGGCCCTTGCGCCGGCCGACTGAAGGGAAACCCCGGGGCGGCGCGGCGTCAGGCCGGCGGGCGATCGGGCGAACCGTCCGGCCGCTGGCAGGGCGCGCGGGGGTGCCGCGCGCGACATCCGACACCGAGGCCGGGCGTCAGGGCCCGAGCCTCGGGCGGCGGGTATCAGGCCGGCTCGCGCGCCTCGCCCGCCGCTTCGCCGGCCTCGGCCTCGGCGAGGTCGCCGCCCGCCTGGCCGTTCATGTCCATGGCGGGCTCGCCCTGGCCTTCGCCCTCGCCGCCCTGCTCCGCGCCCGGGAAGCGGCGCTGCTGCTGGCCCTGCTGGTGCTGCGCCGCCGCCTGGTTCATGGCGTTGAGGATGCGGAAATAATGCTCGGCGTGCTGGAAGTAGGATTCGGCCATCACGCGGTCGCCCGCGCTGGTCGCGTCGCGGCCGAGCTGGAGATACTTCTCGGACAATTGCTGCGCGGTGCCGCGCAGGCGCATGTCCGGGCCGCTCGAATCGAAGACGTGGTTGCGGTTCAGGGGCTGGCGGTCGCCGCCGCCTCCGCCGCCGCCGTGCCTGAACTGCCCGCCCCCATGGCGATGGCCGCCGCGGCCGCGCATGCGCTTCATGTTCATCGTGTCGTGTGTCGCTGTCCCGCATCCGCTCCGCCCTGCGCAGCGCGGGCCTTCTGGGGCCAGCCCTGCGGAACGGCGGTCGGCGTTGTTTCGTCCTGGCGGTCCCGACCACGGCGCGGGCGGCGCCCGCTGCTTGCCTGGTCCGGGCAGGGAGGGGCGCGCCGCCCATTCCCGACCGCTGCGCCACCATAGCGGCGGGCGGCCCGGCCGCCAAACGCTTTCTCGGCCGGGCCGGCGGCCTGCCCGGCGCCCCCCGGATCAGGCCGGACGGCCCGCCAGGGTCAGGGCGCGCTCGATCCCGCCGAGATCCCGCCTGGCGCCGAGCGGCACCAGCCCCGCCGCGCGCGCGAGGGCCTCGACGGCCTCCCGCTGGCCGGCCCCGATCTCGAACACCGCCCGTCCGCCGGGCGCCAGCAGGCGGGGCAGCGCGGCGACGAGCCGCCGATAGGCATCGAGCCCGTCCGCCCCGCCATCGAGGGCGAGCGCCGGCTCATGGCGGGCGACCTCCGGCATCAGCCCTGGCACCGCCGCGCTCTCGACATAGGGCGGGTTGGAGAGGACGAGGTCGAAGCGGCCCGTGAGCGCCTCGGCCCAGTCCCCGCACAGGAAGGCGGCCCGCCCGGCCAGCCCGTTCGCCGCCGCGTTGCGGGCGGCAAGCGCCGCCGCCCCGGGCGCGAGGTCCACGCCCACGCCGAAGGCCGCGGGGCATTCGGCGAGGACCGCGAGCAGCAGGGCGCCCGTCCCGGTGCCGAGGTCGAGCACCCGGGCGATGCCCGCCGGCGACTCGAAGGCCGCAAGCGCGGCCTCCACCACCGCCTCGGAATCCGCGCGGGGGATCAGCGTCTGCGGCGAGACCGCGAGGTCGAGCGTCCAGAACCCCGCGCGCCCGGTCAGATGCGCCATCGGCTCGCGCGCCGCCCGCCGCCGCAGCAGCGCGCCGAAGGCCCTGGCGGCGGCCTCGGGCACGGTGGCGCGCGGGTCGCGCAGCAGGTCGGCCTCGCGGCAGGCCATGGCATGGGCCAGCAGCAGGCGTGCCTCCTGGCGCGGCGCCTCGATGCCGGCGGCCCGCAGCACCTGCCCGGCCTGGCAGAGGAAGGCGCCGACCGTCCCGCCCGGATCGGCGCAGCGGCTCACGAGGCCTCCGCGGCCAGCCGCGCGGCCTGGTCCTCGGCGATCAGCGCGTCGATGATCTCGTCGAACTCGCCGAGCATCACGCGGTCGATCTTGTGCAGCGTCAGGCCGATGCGGTGGTCGGTCACGCGGCCCTGCGGGAAGTTGTAGGTGCGGATGCGCTCGGAGCGGTCCCCGGTGCCGACCTGCGAGCGGCGGTCCGCGGCGCGGGCGGAATCGGCCGCCTGGCGCTGCGCGTCGTAGAGCCGCGCGCGCAGCACCTTCATGGCCTTGGCGCGGTTCTTGTGCTGCGACTTCTCCTCCTGCATCGCGACCACGATGCCGGTCGGGATGTGCGTGATGCGCACGGCGGAATCCGTCTTGTTCACGTGCTGGCCGCCGGCGCCGCTCGCGCGGTAGGTGTCCACGCGCAGGTCGGCCTCGTTGATCTGCACCTCCACCTCCTCGGCCTCGGGCAGCACGGCCACCGTCACGGTCGAGGTGTGGATGCGGCCCTGCGTCTCGGTCGCCGGCACGCGCTGGACGCGGTGCACGCCGCTCTCGTATTTGAGGCGCGCGAAGACGCCGCGGCCGGTGATCTCGGCCGTGGCGCCCTTGATGCCGCCGAGGTCGCTCTCGTCGTAGTCCAGCACCTCGAAGCGCCAGCCGCGCGATTCCGCGTAGCGCTGATAGGCGCGGAACAGTTCCGCCGCGAAGAGGCCGGCCTCGTCGCCGCCGGCCGCCGGGCGCACCTCGAGGATGGCGCTGCGATCGTCCGCGGCGTCGCGGGGCAGCAGCATGATGCGGATCTCGCGCTCGAGGGCGGGCACGCGCTCCTTCTGCTCGCGCCATTCGGCCTCGGCGAGGTCGCGCATCTCGGGGTCGGCCATCAGCGCCTCAGCCTCGTCGCGGGCGCGCTCGGCGGCGCGCAACGCGCTCACCTTCTCGACGAGCGGCTCGAGCTCGGACAGTTCCTTCGAGAGCGCGCCGATATCCGCCCCCGGCGCGGTGGAGAGGATGTGCCGCAACTCCTCCGCGCGGGCGAGGAGGCGGTCGAGGCGGGCCGGCAGGCTCATGCGCGGCGGCCCCGCATCTGGCGATGAGATGCGCCTCCGCCGCCGGGCCGCGCCACGCCCGGGCCGCCTGCCATGCGCCGCGCGGCGGGACGGGAAGTGCCGGGGGTGGCGACGGAGTTTCGCAGGCGATGAGGTGAGGCAAGCATGGCGCCCTTCTATCCCGTCCGCTCCGGCGCGACAGGGGGGGGGGGGAATGCGCGAGGACGGCGGGGGGCGATGCCGCCCCCCTCCCGCGACCGGACACCGTCGCCGTCGGCTCGAATCCCGGAACGCGGCGCCCATATCGCTCTCGTGCCAGAGCCAGTGACCGATACGCGCCGGTGCGACGGACCGCACGCGGCCTGCCCGCGCCGCGCCTCGCGCCCGCACGCCGCCTGCCGCGCGGCCGGGCCATTCACGCGCGCGCCTTCCGCGGGCCTGCGCGGCCGTCGCAGGCCGCCGCGATGATCCCCAGCCGCGCGGCGCTCGAACGCCATCAGGTCTGGCTCTATCTCGCGGCGACGCTTGCGGGCCTTGCGGCCGGGGCCGCTTCGCCGGGCCTTGCGGGCGCGGCGGATGCGCTGCTCTGGCCCCTGCTCGGCCTGCTGCTGCTCGCGACCTTCACCCAGGTGCCGCTGACGCATGTCGCCGATGGGGTTCGGGACCTGCGGCTGCTGGGCGCGCTGCTGTTCGGCAACTTCGTGCTGGTGCCGCTGCTGGTCGCAGCCCTCTGGCCGCTCGTGCCGGCCGATCCGGCGATCCGCCTCGGCGTGCTGCTGGTCCTGCTGCTGCCCTGCACGGACTGGTCCATCACCTTCACGCATCTCGCGCGCGGCAACACGGCCGGGCTGATCGCCGCGGTGCCGCTGCTGCTGCTCGCGCAGATGCTGCTGCTGCCCGCCTATCTTTGGCTGTTCCTCGGCTCCGGTGAACTCGGCGCGCTGCCGGCGGAGCGGCTGCTGCTGGTCTTCGCGCTGCTGATCGCGCTCCCGCTCGCCCTCGCCTGGCTCCTGGAACGCTGGGCGGAGCGGGCGCCGGCCGCGGCGCGGCTGGTGCGCGCCATGGGTGCCGCGCCGGTGCCGCTGCTGGCCGCCGTCGTGTTCCTGATCGCGCTCGGCCAGGGCGGCACGCTGGCCGGGGCGCTGGCGGGGCTTGCGGCGGTGGCGGCGGTGTTCGCGCTGTTCCTGGCGGGCACGCTGGCGCTCGGGCTGCTGGTGGCGCGCGGCCTCGCGCTGCCGGCGGCCTCGGGCCGGGCGGTCGCCTTCAGCCTCGGCACGCGCAATTCCTTCGTGGTGCTGCCGCTCGCCCTGGCGCTGCCGGCCGGATGGAGCGTCGCGGCGCTGGTGATCGTGCTGCAGTCCCTGGTCGAGCTGCTCGGGATGCTGGTCTTCCTGCGCCTGGTGCCGCGGCTGTTCCGCGACGCCTCCTGATGCCCTGCGGACAATGGATCCACCCTTGTCCGCAGGGCATCAGGCTTCGGTTCCGCGCGCGGCCGCCTCACCAGCCCCGCTGGTATGAGCGGGCAGCCGCGCGCGCGTCAGGGCCGGGCGATTGCTTCCGCCAGCGCCTCCCGCACGGCTTCGGCGACGCGCCGGGGCCTTTCGCCGAGACCGAAGCAGAGGGCGGGATCGCCGCGCGGATCCACCTCCAGCACCTTCGCCCCCGCCTGCACCGCGGCGCCGCCGCGCACGAGGCCGCGCAGGCAGCCCGCGAGCGGCGCGCGCAGCACATGCGGCCCGAGTTCCATCACCGGCTCGCCCGCGGCCACCGCGTCGCCGATGCGATGGGTGGTGCGCACGATGCCGCCCTCGGGCGCATAGACCGCGCGCTCGCGGCCCACACCGGCGATGGCGCGCGGCTCGCCGCGCAGCGGCAGCGCCTCGCCGCTGCGGAGCACCCGGCCCAGCGCCTCCCAGCTCGTCTCGATGGCGATGTCGCAGTTCCCACCCGGGACGAAACCGACGCCGAGGCCGATTGCGAGCGGAGCAAGGCCGCGACGATCGGGCGGGGTGGCGCGCTTGCGCATGCGCGCATCCACCAGCGCCGCCCAGGACCCCGCGGCGAGCACGGATTCGAGCGGCAGTGCGGTGATCGCGATCGCCTCCCGCGCGGCGAGGATCGCGCCCAGCGCCTGCGCGTCATCGGCGCGGCGCGCCAGTGTGCCGGCGAGCGTCGCGCACCCGTCCCAGAGCGCATCGGCGAAGGCCATGCCCCGGCGCGGATGGGCGGGGGCGGGATCGTCCTGGATCGCCACCGGCCTGCCGGCCGCATGCAGCGCATGGGCGACGGCCGAGCCCATGTCCCCAGCGCCCAGGACCAGCACGGCCCCCTTCATCGCGCCGCCGCCGCGCGAGCGGCCGCCGCCTTGGCCGCCCCCTTGCGCCACAGCTTGACCGCGGAGACGAGCAGGATGACGCCCAGGATCAGCTTCAGCGCGCCCGCCGGCACGAAGGGCAGCAGCGCCGCTCCGGCCAGCGCGCCGAGCACCGAGCCCGCGGCCATCGGCACGCCGATGCCGACCACGGCGGCGCGGTCGCGATAGCCCCCGGCACGGGCGTGGCGGAACACGCCGACGGCCACGGCGGGCAGGCTGATGATCAGGCTCGCCGTGCCAGCGGTGCGGATGTCCACCCCGAAGCCGAAGATCAGCGTCGGGATGATGAGTTCGCCCCCCGCCACGCCGAGCAGCGAGGAGACGAGGCCGATCCCCACCCCGGCCACCGCCCCGGCCGGTGCCCGCCACCATCCGCCCGGCTCGGCGCCGAGATGCAGCGCATCGCCCGCCGCGGCCTCGACCAGCAGCAGCACGCCGATGGCGGCGAGCAGCACGGCGATGATGCGCGTCAGCCGCAGCGCGTCGATCCGCGCGAGCAACCCGGCGCCGAACCAGGCGGCCGCCATGGCGGCGAGCATCAGCGCGAGGATCTCCGGCCAATGCCCCGAGAGCGCGGGAAAGGAGGCGAAGCCGAAGCGGCCGGCCGCCGAGGCCGCGAGCGTCGCGAGGCTCATCAGCAGGTTCAGCCGCACCGCCGCATGGGCGGCGAGCGCGAAGAGGCCGAGCAGCACCGGCAGGCGGAACTCCGCCCCGCCAAGGCCGATCAGCCCGCCAAGCATGCCGATGGCAGCCCCCCAGAAAAGGGCCGGGAGGAGGGTGGTTCGGCTCAAGCCTGCGTCTCCGGTCGCCCGGCGGACAGATCCGCCACGCGACCATAGACCAGCATTGCCGAAGGGTGGATGCGGCGCGGCGGCGCCCGGCGCGAACGGTGCCCGGGCCGCGCCGCGCGCGTTCAGCGGCCTTCATCCCGGCGGCGGGGGCCTGCCTTGTCGCGCGGGCACCGGGCTTTGCGGGCTGCGCCGTCAGCCACGCATGAACATCGCGGGGCGGCCCGGACCGACGAGCGCGTCCGGCTCCCCGCCGGGGCTATTTCCGCTTGCCGCCGGCGCGCATGAGCTGCGCGATGGGCAGCGGCGGCTTGCCCGAGGCCTTGGCGATCTCGTTGTCCTGTTCCTCGATGACCTTGCGCGCCGGCGCATCGCCGTCGAGCCCGCCGAGGATCTCGGCCGGGACCTTCCGGTTGGAGCGGCGGCTGCCATCGGCGTAGATCACGTCGAACAGCACGAAGGCGGACTTGCTGCCGGGCTTGCTGGCCATTGGGCGTGTTCCTTCAGTCGCGCGCCGGCCCGGGGGCGGGGGGTGCGTCGTCCTCGCGGTCCTGCAGGCCGGCCTTGCGCTTGGCAACGGCTTCCTCGCGCTCGCGCAGCTTGGCCTCCTTCTTCGCCTGCTTGGCGCGGTTCACGTCGGCCCGCTGCTGGCCGTAGTTGGGCTTGCGCGCCATGGGCGTGCTCCGGTTCCGGGGGGCGTGGAGGGGGCGGCCGCGAGGCCGCCCCGGCGCGATCAGGCGAGCTTGAGGTTGCCCGCCGAGATCTTGCCCTGCTGGCCGCGCTGGAGGTCGAACTCCACGCGGTCGCCCTCGTTCAGGCCATTGAGGCCCGAGCGCTGGACGTCGCTGATATGGACGAACACGTCCTTGCCGCCGTCCTCGGGCTGGATGAAGCCATAGCCCTTGGTCGCGTTGAACCACTTCACGGTACCGATGCTCATGCGGAGGTCTCCGGGGTTGAGCGTTGCCGCCGCACGACATGCGCGACGGTGTTGCCGCCGCAGGACGCGGCACCCGGGAATGGGCGCGCGGCGATGCGCGACGGGCCAGCCATCGCTGAAGCTCAACCAGAGGAAGGCACGGAGAGCGGGGTCCGCCGAGGCGGACCGGACGAGGTGACGGGAGGGATATGGACCTCCCGCACCGCGAAAGCAATCACCTTGATGGTGCGGGCGCCGCCGCGCCCGCCGGATCCTATCGTCCCTGGAACTTCGGCGCCCGCTTGTTGAGGAAGGCGTCCACGCCTTCCTGGAAGTCGGCGGAGGTGAAGCACATGGTCACGAGGTCGTCGCCCTCGACCTCGCCGGCCGCGTGGCGCAGGCGGCGCAGCGCGATCTTGGTCGCCTTGAGCGTGAGCGGCGCGAGATCCTTCATGGTGGTGGCGAGTTCCATCGCGCGGGCGGCGACGGCCTCCGGGCTGTCCAGCACCTCGGAGACGAGGCCGATATGCTTCGCCTCGGCCGCGGAGAAGAGGCGCGAGGTCATGATCATCTCCGCGATCGCGGCCGGCCCGACCAGCGCGTAGAAGCGCGCGAAGTTGTTCATGTTGAGGATGTTGCCGAGCGTCTTGGCGATCGGCAGGCCGAAGCGCGCGGCGCTGTCGCAGATGCGGATGTCGCAGCAGCCCGCGATGCCGAGGCCGCCACCCGTGCAGGCGCCGGCGATCGCCGCGATGATGGGCGTGTTGCAGGACTCGAGCGCGCCGAGCACCTTGTCGATCCGCGCCTCGTAGTCGAGCGCGTCCTGCGCGGTGCGGAACTCGCGGAACTGGGAGATGTCGGTGCCCGAGGCGAAGGCCTTGCCGCCGGCGCCGGTGATGACCCAGACGCGGATCGCGGGGTCGGCGTCGATCTCGGCCGCGAGGTTCTGCAACCGCTCGTACATGCTGAACAGCATGGCGTTGCGCGCCTGCGGGCGGTTGAAGGTGGTCCAGGCGATGCCGCCCTCGCGGACCTCGTGCAGGATCTCGTCGCTCATGGTCGCTCCGTCCCCGGGTTTCGGCGCAAGGCGTAGCGGGATGGGCGGGGGCGTCAAGCCGCTCTCTTGCAGCGGCGCGCGAGCGATGCGAACACCGCGCGCCGAGGAGGAACACCGCATGACCATGCCGCTTGCCCGCTTCACCGTGCTCGACCTCACCCGCGTCCGCTCCGGGCCGACCTGCGTGCGCCAGCTCGCCGACTGGGGTGCCAACGTCATCAAGATCGAGGCGACGGACGAGGTGGATACCGGCAAGGGGCTGGGCGGCGAGCGCGACGGGCCGGACTTCCAGCACGTCCATCGCAACAAGCGGGCGATGACGCTGAACCTGAAGTCGCCCGAGGGTCTGGCGGCGTTCCGGCGCATGGTCGCCAAGGCCGATGTGGTGGTGGAGAACTACCGCCCCGACGTGAAGACGCGCCTGGGCGTGGACTACGACAGCCTGGCCGCGATCAACCCGCGCATCGTGCTCGGCTCGATCTCGGGCTTCGGCCAGGACGGGCCCTACGCCAAGCGCCCGGGCTTCGACCAGATCGCGCAGGGCATGGGCGGGCTGATGTCGGTCACCGGCCTGCCGGGACAGGGGCCGGTGCGCGCCGGCATCCCGGTGGCGGACCTCACGGCCGGGCTCTACTGCGCGCTCGGCATCATGGTCGCGCTGCTGGAACGCGAAGTCACCGGCAAGGGCCGCTGGGTCCATGTCTCCCTGCTCGAGGCGATGATCGCCATGATGGACTTCCAGGCGACGCGCTGGACCATGAAGGGCGAGGTGCCGAAGCAGGCCGGCAACGACCACCCCACCACCATCCCGACCGGGCTTTTCAAGACGGCCGACGGCTCCGTGAACATCGCCGGCGGCGGCGAGGAGATGTGGCGGCGCATCGTGCGCGTGCTCGGCATCGAGGAGGAGGCGAAGGATCCCGACATCGCCACCGATGCGCTGCGCTCGAAGAACCGCGCCAAGGTCAATGCGATCATCGAGCGCGTCACGCTGACCGATACCTCCGCCAACTGGGTGGCGAAGTTCAACAAGGAAGGCGTGCCCTGCGGCCCCGTCTATTCCATGGACCAGGTCTTCGCGGACGAGCAGGTGAAGCATCTCGGCATGGAGATGACGCTGCAGCATCCGCGCCTCGGGCCGCTGAACGTGGTGCGCGCGCCGATGCAGATCAGCGGCGTGGCCTGCGCGCGCAACCCGACGCCGGACCGCGGCCAGCACACCGACGAGGTGCTGGCGGAGTTCGGCTTCAGCGCCGAGGAGATCGCGGCGCTGCGCGCGGCGAAGGCGATATGACCGGCCGCCCCCCTGGGCGCCGGGCCGGCGGCGGGGCCGCGCGCCGGACCGGGCCGTCATGCCCGGCGCACGATCACCCTCCGTCCGCCGGGCGTCAGACGCGCCGCGGCGGGTCCCGGGACAGGCCGCGCGCGCCGAGCTCCGCGAGATAGGCCGCCCAGCGGCTCTCCTGCTCGCGCCCGAGGGTGCGCAGATAGTCCCAGGAGTAGATGCCGGTGTCGTGCAGGTCGTCGAAGACGATCCGCACGGCGTAGTTGCCGACGGGCTCGACGCGCAGGATGCCGACATGGCGGCGGCCGGCGACGATGACCTTCTGCCCGGGTCCGTGGCCCTGGACTTCCGCGCTCGGGCTCTCGACGCGCAGATACTCGGCGGGCAGGCGGTGGCGCGTGCCGTCCGGCCAGGCGACCTCGAGCACCTGCTCGGCGCGCCTGAGGCGGATCTCGCTCGGCGCGCTCATGCGTCGAGCTTGCGGGCCTCGTCGGGCAGCATGATCGGGATGCCGTCGCGGATCGGGTAGGCGAGGCCGGCGCGCTCGCTGACGAGCTCGCCCTTCTCGCGGTCGTAGCGAAGCGGGCCCTTGGTCACGGGGCAGACCAGGATCTCGAGCAGGCGGGGGTCCACGGCGCCCCCCTGGGGCTGGTTCTCGGCCATTCTCGTCTCGTCCTCGTGTCGCGCCGTCCCCCTGACGCGGGGCCGGCCTTCCGTCAACTGGGGCGCCCTTCGGGCGGGGCATTCGCCGCGGCGCCCATGCGCATCAGCGCCACCAGCATCCGCGCGCGCTCCATCCCGTCCGGCGCCTCGAGCAGCGCCTGCTTCTCCGGCACCTCGAACGGGCAGACCATGGCGAGCGTGGTGACCAGCATGGAATCGGCGGTCTGCTCAACCGCCTCCCAGTTCGCCTCGATGCCGCGGGCGCGGAAATAGGGGCGCAGCGCCGCGAGCAGCTCGGCGCGGTCGAGCGCGGGCGGCTCGGCCTCCACCGCGAGGTCGGCGGCGAAGTCGGCATAGTCGGCCCGCACGCGCCGGTAGCCGCCCGCGGCGAGCGGCAGTTCCTCGGCGATGCGGAAGCGGATCAGCCCGGTCAGCGTGATCAGCAGCCGCCCGTCCTCGGTCTCGCTGAAGGAGGAGAGGCGCCCGAGGCAGCCGACGCGGTAGAGCCCCGGCCCCGTCGGGCCCTTCGGGCCGCGCGCATCGGGCTGGACCATCCCGAACATCCGGCCGTTCGCCAGCGCGTCGAGCGTCATGGCGAGGTAGCGCGGCTCGAAGATGTTGAGCGGCAGCCGCCCCTGCGGCAGCAGCAGCGCGCCGGGCAGCGGGAAGACCGCGATCTCCTCCGGCAGGTCGGCAAGGCGCGGATGGAAGGGGGGCATCGGCGCCGCGCCCCCGCTCAGCGGAACAGCAGGGTCGAGAGCTTGCGGCGCCCGGCCTTGGTCGCGGGATCGTCGAAGCCCCAGGCCTCGAAGAACTTCAGGAGCTGCTTGCGCGCCGCCTCCTCGTTCCAGGTGCGGTCGCGGCGGATCGCCTCGATCAGCGCCTCCACCGCGCCCTCGCGGTCGCCGGCGGCGTTCAGCGCGACGGCAAGCTCGATGCGCGCGGCGTGGTCGTCCGGATTGGCGGCGAGGCGCTGCTCGAACTGGGAAAGCATCTCGCGCGCGCGCCGCCCCTCGATCTCGAGCTCGATGGCGCTGCGGGCGGCGAGGATCTCGGAGGCCTCCTTGATCTTGGCCGGCGCGGCGTCGAGCACGGCGAGCGCCTGCGCCTCCTCGCCGAGCGCGAACAGGGCGCGGGCGACGCCGGCAAGCGCCTTCGCGTTCTCGGGCTCCTGCTGCGACAGCGCGCCGAAGAGCTGCAGGGCTGTCTGGTGGTCGCCCTGCGCGGCGGCGGCCTCGGCCTCGGCCAGCAGGTCGGCACCGGGCATCTGGCCTCCGGCGGCCTTCAGCAGCCCCTCGATGAAGCGCTTCACCTCCGATTCCGGCAGCGCGCCCTGGAAGAGGTCCAGGATCTGGCCCTGCCAGAAGGCGACCACGGTGGGCACCGACTGCAGCGGCAGGCCCATCTGCGTGAGCTGCGCGACCAGGGAGCGGTTCCTGTCGATGTCGATCTTGACCAGCCGCACACGCCCGCCGGCGGCCTTCACCACCTTCTCGAGCGCGGGCGTGAGCGTCTTGCATGGCCCGCACCAGGTGGCCCAGAAATCCACCAGCACGGGAACCTGGCGGGATGCCTCCACGACATCCTGCATGAAGGTCTTCTGGTCGCCGTCCTTGATGACCCCTTCGGCGGCGCCGGTCGCGCCCTGGCGGGCGGGGTCGAAAATCACGTCCATGGCAGGCATTCCTCAAGGCTTGGCGCATAGATGCGCCGTCCGGGCCGGGAAGCAAGGCGTGTAACGGGCGAGGCCGGGCGCCGGCAATACGGACCGGCCGCTCAGGGCGCGGCGGGCAGGTCGAGCAGCAGGGCCGGATGGCCGAGCGCGGCCAGGAAGCGCAGCAGATCCGCGGGCGCGAGGCCGGTCGAGGCGGCATTCGTCAACGGATGCACCCAGATCCGGTCGAACCCTTCGGCGAGATGGCGGTCCATGACGAAGCGGACCGTTCCGGGCGCGGCATTCACGAGGCCGAAGGGCGTCACCGCCCCCGGCGGGACGCCGAGCGTCGCCTGGAGTTCCTCCGCGCTCGCCATGCGGACCTTGCCCGCGCCGGCGAGGCGCGCGAGCGCGTTCACCGAGACCTGCCGTTCCTCCTCGAGCGTGGCGAGGAGGAAGGGCCCCTCCCCCTTGGCCGGCCGGAGGAAGAGGTTCTTGGTGTGCCCGCCCGGCAGGTCGCCGCGCAGGTCCCGGCTTTCGGCCACCGTGAAGACGGGGCGGTGGTGGCGGGTCTCGGCGGCGATGCCGGCGGCGGCGAGGCGGGCGAGCAGGCCCTCGGGCGTCTCGGGCATTCAGTCGAGGCGGAGGTTGTTGGCGCGCACCACCCGGGCCCAGACCTCGATCTCGTTGTCGAGCCAGCGGCGGAAGGACTCCGGCCCCTCGACCCGGTTCACCCCGCCGAGGGCGGCGATGCGCTGCGCCGTCGCCGGCACCGCCATGGCGGCGCCGATGTCGGTGGCGAGGCGGTTGATCATCGGCGCCGGCGTGCCGCCCTGCGCGAGCATGCCCTGCCAGGTGCCGGACTGATCGGCGGGCCAGCCGAGCTCGGCGAAGGTCGGCACGTCCGGGAAATCGGGCAGGCGCGCGGGGCCGGTCACCGCGATCGCGCGCAGCGTGCCCTGCTTGCAGAAGGGGGCGGTGGCGGTGGCGCCGTTGATGATCATCTGCGCCTCCCCGGCCGCGACGGCGGAGAGCGCGGCCGCGCCGCCGCGATAGGGCACCTGCGTCAGTTCCGCGCCCCAGTGTTGCGTCACGAGCAGGCCGGTGAGGTGGTTGCCGACGCCGATGCCGGCATGGGCGACGTTCACGCGCTGCGGATTGGCCCTGGCGAAGGCGACGAGTTCGGCCGCGTTGGCGGCCGGCACCGAGGGATGAACCGCCAGGATGTAGGGCGCGTAGATCAGCATGGTGACCGGCGCGAGATCCCGCTTCAGGTCGAAGGGCAGGCGCGTGTAGAGCGAAGGCGCGGTGGCGAGCGTCGAGACGTCGATGAGCAGGAGCGTGTGGCCGTCCGGGGCGGACTTGGCCACGTGGTCCGCGCCGATGTTGCCGCCGGCGCCGGTGCGGTTCTCCACCACCACGTTCTGGCCGAAGGCGCGGCTGAGGTCCGGGGCGATCAGCCTCGCGATGATGTCCGAGGTGCCGCCCGGGGCGAAGGGGACGATGATGCGCACGGGGCGGTCGAAGGACTGGGCGGAGGCATGCCGATGCGCGGGCAGCGCGAGGGCGCCCGCGGCGAGGCCGAGCAGGGAACGGCGGTTCATGGGCGGCTTCCTCCGGGATTTCGTGCTTGGGGCGAGAGTGTCGCGCCGTGCGGGGCGGGGTGTCGAGGGGAGGGTCGGGCCGTGGCGAAGGGGTGGCTTGCAATCCCGGCGAAGCGTGCTAGAAGCCCGGCCTCCGCACGGAGCGCGGGCGTAGCTCAGGGGTAGAGCACGACCTTGCCAAGGTCGGGGTCGAGGGTTCGAATCCCTTCGCCCGCTCCAGTCGGTTTTCCACGAACTGTTTTTCCCGCTGGCGGCACCCTGCAAAGCCGCAGAGACTCCCACGTTTTTCGCGCCGACCTTGATGGTGCACGCCGGGCACGAGGGCGCGTTTGCTCTCCGTGTGGCTGAGAGTCTCCGCACCTTGAGGGTGCCGGGATTTGGCCAACAAGGTTTAAGGCGTTGTTTTGGCTACATCTCTGCGCCACGGTGCTTGATGGAATTCGGCGAGTCGATTGCCCTACCGCGGGCGCAACGTCGTCGAACGCTTCTTCAACAAACTGAATCACATCCGGCGCATTGCCACTTGCTTCGATAAGCTCGCTCTACACAACCTCGCCGCTCAGCACCTCGCCGCCGCTCGCCTCTGGGCGCGCGCTTACGACTCCATGATCTAGATGCGCCAACCACGCTGGATCGCACCGACCGGAGTCAGACAGGAATTGTTCGGCGCGCAGCCCTGCAGCGCAGGGCGGCGACGCTGCGAACGAAGTCCCAAGAATCTGCCTTCGTTGGGAACTCGGCTAGCGGCAGTCTATCGCCGGCCATCCGATCCTGAGGCCGTAGAGGCTCGAAGGATCGGAGCTTTGCGCCGGTCTCCAGATCCGATGATCACCCCAGCCCACACCGGCGATTGCGCGTTCGCAAGGAGAGTATTGTGCCAACTGCTTATCCGCCTGACACTTTGCAGCCACCAAGGCGGTCAGCGAGGGGGAGCCGTGAAGTTCTTCACTATCAGCCGCATACGGCAGGCGATCGGACACCTCAACTCGTTCAAGAGCGGCTGGGTCATCGGCCCTCTGGTGGTCACGTCCGTCAACGTGGTGGAAAAAGCTGGTGGGCTTGAGGTGGCCACGGGTCAGGCGGCCTTGGGCGGAAGTTGCAGGGTTTCGTTGGTGG
>NZ_JACIJE010000012.1 GCF_014199195.1 Neoroseomonas alkaliterrae
TCGCTACCCGCTACGACCAGACCGCCGAGAGCTTCCTCGGCTTCGCGACACTCGCCTCCATCCGACTGTGGATCAGGTTTGTCCACGCGGCCTAACGTTGGCAGAGAACCAACAGGAGGACCAAACCGTGGCAGAGATCCTCGCCTATACGTTCGAAATCAAAGACCAGAATGGAAGCGTCATTGGGGACGTGAAAGTTTATGCTGAGGACGCTACCGGTGGTGTGAACTTCCGCTTCGACACGACTTTGCCTGATGGCTACAGAATTGATCTCAACGGATTCTTTGTCGATACAGGGGGAGATGGAGGGGCCATACGCGCCTTCGGCACGAAGTCCAACAACATGAACGGGGGGAATAACGACGGCTACGACTATGCCATCGCGCTCGGTTCTGTGGGCGGCAACGATGCCGATTTCGTGGATGGCACCCGATTCATGGCGGGCATTACAGTGGCGGACCTTGCCGGGTCCGATGCTGGCCTCCGCGCCACGAGCTACGGCCTGGACGGCGAGGGCAGCCTGAAGCTGGTGGCTGAGTACACCCCGCCGCCGCCGCCGCCGGGCGATGACTTCCCGCTCTGGGGCCAGGATATCTCGAACACGATCCTGGTGTTCAACACCACGGCGGGTGACGAGAAGCCGAAGCCGGAGGGCGATGGCTACTACACAGTGAAGATCGACAATTGGCCCAATCCCGCCGACGACGACCTGGATAACTCCATCGGCGACATCATTGCCTGGCTGGAAGCCCATGATCCTATCTTCATGCAGGAACAGTACGACGCCTCCGAACTCCTGATGGGTGTCATCATCAAGGGTGGCAACCAGGACACGAACTTCTATGCCTTCGGGGACAATAACCTGAACGGCACCCTTCCCGACGACCCGCCCGCTGGCCTGGGCCTGACTTGGGATGGCAGCGACAATCCGCAGCCGGCGAACGCCGTCGACGTGAGCTACACCTACGAGTCCGTCCTTGGTGTCTGAGAAGGCCGACCATTGACCGTGCGGGGCGGCAGAGGTCGCCGCCCCGCGCCGCGACGGGAACGCGCCGCGCCTGCCCGCCTGGTGACGCAGCCCCGCGGTGTTGCCCGGGCCCGCCGTTGCGGCGCGCGACCGTCGCGGCCATCGCGCGACAGGGCTTGTCCCCGCGCACCGGCATCAATACATCACCGTTCGTCAGGGCCCGCACGCCATGCGGGGACCCGAACCACCCCCATCCGCGGCGGCCCGCGCCGCCGGTTCAGCACAGGGGGCGGGCACGGCGCCAATCCCGGGCCGATCCCGCCTGCCGCAGAGGAGAGTACACGGATGAGCAAGGTCATCGGCATCGACCTCGGCACCACCAATTCCTGCGTCGCCATCATGGAAGGCAAGGACGTCAGGGTCATCGAGAACGCCGAGGGTGCCCGCACCACCCCCTCCATGGTCGCCTTCGCCAAGAACGGCGAGCGGCTGGTGGGCCAGGCCGCGAAGCGCCAGGCGGTGACGAACCCCACGGGCACGCTCTTCGCCGTCAAGCGCCTGATCGGGCGCCGCTTCGACGACCCGATGGTGCAGAAGGAGATCGCGCTCGCGCCCTTCAAGATCACCAAGGCCGCCAATGGCGACGCCTGGGTGCAGGTGGACGGCAAGGACTACGCCCCGCAGCAGATCAGCGCCATGGTGCTGACCAAGATGAAGGAGACGGCCGAGGCCTATCTCGGCGAGACCGTCTCCCAGGCGGTCATCACCGTCCCCGCCTACTTCAACGACGCCCAGCGCCAGGCGACGAAGGAGGCCGGCGCGATCGCGGGCCTCGAGGTGCTGCGCATCATCAACGAGCCGACGGCCGCGGCGCTGGCCTACGGCATGGACCAGAAGAAGGGCGGCACGATCGCGGTCTATGACCTCGGCGGCGGCACCTTCGACGTCTCCATCCTCGAGATCGGCGACGGCGTCTTCGAGGTGAAGTCCACCAACGGCGACACCTTCCTGGGTGGCGAGGACTTCGACCAGCGCATCATCGACTACCTGGCGGATGAGTTCCGCAAGGAGCAGGGCATCGACCTGCGCGGCGACAAGCTCGCGCTGCAGCGCCTGAAGGAAGCCGCCGAGAAGGCGAAGATCGAGCTCTCCTCCGCCAAGGAGACCGAGGTCAACCTGCCCTTCATCACCGCCGACGCCTCCGGGCCGAAGCACCTCGTGATGAAGCTGACGCGCGCCAAGCTCGAAGCCCTGGTGGACGACCTGATCCAGCGCACGCTCGAGCCCTGCAAGCAGGCGCTGAAGGATGCCGGCCTGTCGGCGGGCGAGATCGACGAGGTGATCCTGGTCGGCGGCATGACCCGCATGCCCAAGGTCATCGAGACGGTGAAGGGCTTCTTCGGCAAGGACCCGGCGCGCAACGTCAATCCCGATGAGGTCGTGGCCATCGGCGCGGCGATCCAGGGCGGCGTGCTGCGCGGCGACGTGAAGGACGTGCTGCTGCTCGACGTGACGCCGCTCAGCCTCGGCATCGAGACGCTGGGCGGGGTGTTCACGCGCCTGATCGACCGCAACACGACCATCCCGACCAAGAAGAGCCAGGTCTTCTCGACCGCCGACGACAACCAGACCGCGGTGACCATCAAGGTCTACCAGGGCGAGCGCGAGATGGCGGCCGACAACAAGATGCTCGGCACCTTCGACCTCACGGGCATCCCGCCCGCGCCGCGCGGCGTGCCGCAGATCGAGGTGACCTTCGACATCGACGCCAACGGCATCGTCTCCGTCAGCGCGAAGGACAAGGCCACCGGCAAGGAGCAGCAGATCCGCATCCAGGCCAAGTCCGGCCTGTCGGACGCCGACATCGAGCGCATGGTCAAGGACGCCGAGGCCCACGCCGCCGAGGACAAGAAGCGGCGCGAGCTGGTCGAGGCGCGCAACCAGCTCGACGCGCTGGTGCACCAGACCGAGCGCACGCTGCGCGAGAACGGCGACAAGGTGCCGCCGGCCGAGAAGGCGGATGTCGAGGCCGCGGTCGCCGACGCCAAGGCGGCGATCGAGAAGCAGGACCCCGAGGCCGTGACGCGCGCCAGCGAGCGCCTCGGCCAGGCGGCGATGCGCATGGGCGAGGCCATCTACAAGGCCCAGCAGTCCGAGCCGAAGCCCGAGGGCGGCGGCGAGGGCGGCGGTTCCTCCGGCCCCGGCGGCGACAAGGTCGTGGACGCCGAGTTCGAGGAAGTGGACCCGAACAAGCGCAAGCCGTCCTGAGCGGACAGGACGCGCCGAGCATGAGCCGCACCGCCCGGTTCCGCCAAGGACCGGGCGGCGCATCCTTCGGGGCCGCCGGATGAGGCGCGATCGGGCAGTGACAGGCGGGCGGGCGGCGCAGCGCGGGGCCGGGAGCGCGGCGACGCGGCGTGTCGCCGGCCGCCGTTTGTCGCAGGCACGGGCCCGCCGCGATGCATGCCTGGGGGTCTCACGCGCGAGCGGCACGATGCCGGGCGCGCCATGCGACGGCGCCGCGGCGTCGCGCCCGGCCGTCGCGCGCAGAACCCCAGGCGGCCGCGCTCCGGCGGCACCGGGCGCGGCGGCGACGCGGGCCGATGCCCGCCCCTTGCTGGGCGCGGCCCGGTGGGCGGCCATCCACGGCGCCTCCGTCCAGGGCACGAAGGCAGGCCGCGCGCATGCGCGGCGCCCGCCGATTGAGGGCAAGACCCATGTCCAAGCGTGACTACTACGAGGTGCTCGGCGTCGCGCGCGACGCCGACGAGGAGGCCCTGAAGAAGGCCTACCGCAAGCTCGCGATGAAATGGCACCCCGACCGCAACCAGGGGAACAAGGAGGCCGAGGCCAAGTTCAAGGAACTGAACGAGGCCTACGACGTGCTCAAGGACGCCGAGAAGCGCGCCGCCTATGACCGCTTCGGCCACGCCGCCTTCGAGCAGGGCGGCCCGGGCGGGCCCGGCGGCTTCGGCGGCGGCGGCGGCAGCCCCTTCGGCGGCGCCTTCGAGGACATCTTCGAAGAGATGTTCGGCCGCTTCGGCGGCGGCGGGCGCAATGGCCGCGGCGGCGCCACGGGGCGCGGGGCCGACCTGCGCACGCAGGTCGAGATCAGCCTCGAGGAAGCCTTCGCCGGCACCAAGACGAACATCCGCATCCCGACCTCGGTCTCCTGCGAGGCCTGCAAGGGCACGGGCGCCGAGGGCGGCTCCTCGGCCGGGGTGCAGACCTGCGGGACCTGCGGCGGCCAGGGCAAGGTGCGCGCGCAGCAGGGCTTCTTCCTGATCGAGCGCACCTGCCCGACCTGCGGCGGCTCGGGGCGGATCATCAAGAACCCCTGCAAGATCTGCCACGGGGCGGGGCGCGTGCAGCGCGAGCGCACGCTGAACGTGACCATCCCGCCCGGCGTGGAGGACGGCACGCGCATTCGCCTCGCCGGCGAGGGCGAGGCCGGGCTGCGCGGCGCGCCCTCAGGCGACCTCTACGTGGATGTCGCGGTCAAGCCGCACCCGATCTTCCAGCGCGACGGGTCGAACATCTTCATCCGCGTGCCGCTGCGCATGACGCAGGCGGCGCTCGGCGGGCATGTCGAGGTGCCGAGCATCGACGGCGGCCGCGCCCGCGTGACGATCCCGCCCGGCACGCAGACCGGCGACCAGTTCCGCCTGCGCGGCAAGGGCTTCTCGGTCCTGCGTTCGGCCGCGCGGGGGGACATGTATGTCCAGGTGAGCGTCGAGACGCCGCAGAACCTGACGCCGCGGCAGCGCGAACTGCTCGAGCAGTTCGAGGCCGAGGCGGCGAAGAACGCCAAGAGCAGCCCGGAAAGCGAGGGCTTCTTCGCCAAGGTGAAGGAGTTCTGGGACGGGCTCGGGCGGTAGCGCCGGGACGCGGGCGGCGGCCCCTCGCGCGGACTGCGCGGAGGGCACCGGATCGCCCGCCCGCACGGCCAGCACGCCGCAGGCGCATGGCGCCGTTATGGTCCGATGCGGCGGCAACCGGGAGCCGACCAGAAGCCGCGATCACCCGCGTTTGCTTCCCTGACCCGCCGGCCGCCCGCCGCGCAGGCGCGCGGATCATCTGATCGCCGTCTGCCTCACGCCGGCCGACTTGCGCCCGCCGCGGATCCGCGGGCATCGGCGCGCTTCGGCCGCAGACGGGGGCGCTGCCCTGGCCCGACACCGCGAGGGCCGGCAGGAACCGGGCGTCGCCGCCCAAGCCCCTGCCCTGCGCGAGACCGGAGCGGCCCGGCCGTGAGCCCTGGCTTGTCGCAGCGTCTGCCCGGCCTCGAGGAGCGGCGGCGTGGCGGGCCAAGGGCATGCACGCGGCGGACGGGGCCCGCGTCCGCATCCGCCGCGGATCGCATGACGGGGCTGGCGCTCAGGCCGCCGGCCGGGTCGCCACCACCACCATCGCCGGCTTCAGCAGCCGCCCGTTCAGCGTCCAGGCCGGGGTCCAGCAGGCGCTGACGGTGCCGGGCTCGGTGCCCTCGATCGCCGGCTGCTCGGCCATGGCCTGGTGCAGTTCGGGGTCGAAGGGCTTGCCCGTCGGATCCTCGCGCCGGATGCCGTTGCGTTCGAGGATGCCGAGGAAGGAGCGTTCCACCCCTTCGAAACCGTCGCGGATCTTGGCGATGGCCTCGGGCTCGTTCTCCGCCTTGGGCGGCAGGGCATCGAGGCCGCGGCGGAGGTTCTCCGCCGCCTCCACCACGTCGCGGGCGAATTTCTGCGTGGCGTAGGCGCGCGCATCGGCCACCTCGCGCTGGGTGCGGGCGCGCAGGTTCTGCATCTCGGCCTCGGCGCGCAGCCACTTGTCGCGCAGCGCGGCGACCTCGGCCTCGAGGGCGGCGATGCGCTCCTCCGGGGTGGGGTCGGGACGGGGGGCGTCCTCGGCGGGCGGCGCCGTCTCGGCCGCCTCGGTTTCGGCGGGTGGGGTGTCCTGCTTCTCGCTCATCTCGGGATCGCGTCTCATGTCGCGGGCGCGGCGCGGGGCCGCTTGTCAGGGCATCACGTAAGCCCCCGGCGGCCGATGGACAAGCCGCGCCCGCGCACGGCGCGCCCTATTGGGTGGCGAGAGCCTCATGCAGCGTGCGCGGCCGGCGCGGCTGCGGCTGGGCCTGCTGCGGCGGCGGGCGCTGCGGGCGATCGGCGCTGCGATACTCGGGGCGGCGGTCGTGGTAGCGCCGGTCGTAGCGGTCGTCGCGCCAGGCGCGCGGCGGCGGGGCGCCGTAATAGGGGCGGCTGCCCCAGCCGGGGCTGTAGCCGCGGGCATAGCCGGGCGCATAGCCGTAGGACGGCGCGTAGCCATAGGCCGGCGCATAGCCGTAGCGCGGCGAATCGTCGTAAGCGCAGGCCGGCGCGACGGAAACGGCTGCAAGCAGCAGCAGGGCGGTCGTCAGGCGGCGCATGGCGGGTCCTCCCGGTTGCGCCAGCATAGCACCATGGCCGTCCGGCGCTGCGGCGGCATGATGATGGCGCCGCGAAGGCAGGCGGCGGCTTCCCCCGCCGCTTCCGGGGGCGGGCGCCCCGCTCAGGGCGCTTCCTGCGCGAGGCGGGCGACGGCGGCGCGGTAGGTCTCGCGGAACAGCGCGTCGAGGGCCGGATTGACGCCCATCAGCCCCTCCGCCACGCGTCCGGCCCAACCGATGTATTCGGTGCGGCGGGCGTGGTTCCAGTTCGCCGGCGGGCTGTCGGCAATCGCGCGCAGGTTGGAGATCTTGTCCGCGAGCTTGAGCTGCCGAGCGGCTTCGGACTTCCGGGGTGCCTCGCTGACCTGCAGCGCCTTGCGCGTCTCCTTGGGCAGGGTCTTGTCGTCGGTGGCCTCGGCGACGATGGCGGCGACCGCCTCGCCGAACTCGGCGACGAGCTGCTCGTGGGTGACCTCGGTGTCCTCGACCGTGTCGTGCAAGAGCCCGGCGATGATCGCCTCGGGCGGGGCGCCGTGCTCGGCAAGGATCGCGGCGACCTCGATGACGTGGTTGACGTAGGGCTCCCGCGCCGCGCCCTTGCGGACCTGCGTGGCATGGGCGCGCGCGGCGAAGAGCGCGGCGCGCAGCAGGGCGGCGGGGTCGGCTTGCGGGTTCATGCGGCTCCTGTCCTGGCGCGGCGCCGGGGCAGCGCGCGCGATGGGGGCGGCACGCCGGCCGCCCGGCGGGTCATCGCGCCGCGCCGCGGGCATGCCGGTGCTGCGGATGCGCGGGGCGCCCTCAGGTGTTCATGGCGTCGAAGAAGTCCTGGTTCGTCTTGCTGTACTTCAGCTTGTCGAGCAGGAACTCCATCGCGTCCTGCGTGCCCATCGGGTTCAGGATGCGGCGCAGCACCCACATCTTGGCGAGCGTGGCGCGATCGACCAGCAGCTCCTCCTTGCGGGTGCCGGACTTGGTGATGTCGATCGCGGGGAAGACGCGCTTGTCCGACAGCTTGCGGTCGAGCACGATCTCCGAGTTGCCGGTGCCCTTGAACTCCTCGAAGATCACCTCGTCCATGCGGCTGCCGGTGTCGATCAGCGCGGTCGCGATGATGGTCAGGCTGCCGCCTTCCTCGATGTTGCGGGCGGCACCGAAGAAGCGCTTCGGGCGCTGCAGGGCGTTCGCGTCCACGCCGCCCGTCAGCACCTTGCCCGAGGAGGGCACCACCGAGTTGTAGGCGCGGCCGAGGCGCGTGATCGAGTCGAGCAGGATCACCACGTCGCGCTTGTGCTCGACGAGGCGCTTGGCCTTCTCGAGCACCATCTCGGTCACCTGGACGTGGCGCGTGGCGGGCTCGTCGAAGGTGGAGGCGACGACCTCCCCGCGCACCGTGCGGGCCATGTCCGTGACTTCCTCGGGGCGCTCGTCGATCAGCAGCACCATCAGGAAGACGTCGGGGTTGTTCGCGGTGATGGACTTGGCGATGTTCTGCAGCATCACCGTCTTGCCGGTGCGCGGCGGGGCGACGATCAGCGCGCGCTGGCCCATGCCGATCGGCGCGATCAGGTCGATGACGCGATGCGTCATGTCCTTCATCGGCCCCTTGGCGACGCTCTCGACCTCGGGGTTCTCCATCTTCAGCCGCCGGTTCGGGTAGAGCGGCGTGAGGTTGTCGAAGTTGATGCGGTGCTTGATGGCCTCGGGCGGCTCGAAGTTGATCGCGTTGACCTTGAGCAGGGAGAAGTAGCGCTCCCCGTCCTTCGGCGCGCGGATCTGGCCTTCCACCGTGTCGCCGGTGCGCAGGCCGAAGCGGCGCACCTGGGCGGGCGAGACGTAGATGTCGTCGGGCCCGGGCAGGAAGTTCGCCTGCGGGCTGCGCAGATAGCCGAAGCCGTCGGGCAGGATCTCGAGCGTGCCCTCGCCGAAGATCGCCTGCTCGTTCTCCGCGAGCGTCTTGAGGATGGCGAACATCATGTCCTGCTTGCGCAGGATGGAGGCGTTCTCGACGCCGACTTCCTCCGCGAAGGCGAGGAGGTCGGCGGGGCTCTTGGCCTTGAGTTCGGAGAGGTGCATGGGTCCTGGACGCGGTCCGACAGCAGGGGATTGGCCGGGACGTTCCCGAAGGCCGGCCGGCGCGGCATGGCCGCGGCAGGCGGGCCCGTTCGCCCCGGGGCCGCGCCATGGATGGCGCGAGGGGCGAAGTCCCGTGGATAAGGAAGGAATTGGCGGCGCCAGGCGCGGAACGCCCCGCACCGCTGGCGGGAAGCGCGCGAACCCTATGGAGGCCCGGCGCGCCCGTCAACGGGGGATGTGCGGCGCGGGGGGCGGAAAATCAAGCACCGGGCCGGCGCGGGAGGGTCTCGGGGGGCCACATCCGCGCCTCGGGCCCGCCCGGCCGCGCGCCGCGGGTCAGAACGGCTTCACGATCACCATGACGACGATGAGGATGAGCGCCAGCGTCGGCACCTCGTTGGCGATGCGCCAGCCGCGCTCGCTGCGCGTGTTGGCGTCCCGCGCGAAGCGCTTCCGCGCGATCGAGAGGTCGTGGTGGAACCAGGTCATGGCGAGGATGCCGAGCAGCTTCCCGTGCCACCAGCCGCCCCGCCAGTCCACGATGCCCGGCGTCAGCACCAGCAGCACGCCGAAGGTCCAGGTCCAGATCATCGCCGGGTTCATGATGGCGCGCAGCAGGCGCCGCTCCATCACCTTGAACAGTTCGGACTGCGCGGAGCCGGGGGCGACCTGGCAGTGATAGACGTAGAGGCGCGGCAGGTAGAACAGCCCCGCCATCCAGGCGAAGGCGCCGAGCAGATGCGCCGCCTTGATCCACGGATACCAGGGGGCGAGGGCGTCGATCGTCATGGCGCGGGATGCTGCTTCGCGCAGGCGCCGCACGCAAGCGGGCGGCCCGCCGAGGCGCGGCTGCCGCGACATCCGCGCCCGGCCCTCACGGCCGCCGGCGGTTCCACGCGCGCGGAGGCTGCTCTAGGCTGGCCTGCAACGGGAGGCGGACGCCATGGCCATCGCGATCCTCGGCAACGGCATCATCGGGCACGGCATGGCGGATGTGTTCGCCAAGGCCGGCCACGAGGTGCGCCTGATCGGGAGGAGCGAGGCGAGCCTCGCCGCCGCGCTCGCGCGCATCCGCGAATCCATGGGCGTCTTCGCGGCCGAGGGGCTGTTCGAGGCGGCGCAGATCGAGCCCGCCATGGCGCGCATCTCGACCGCCACCGACCTCGCCGCCGCGCAGGGCTGCGACTTCGTCTTCGAGGCGGTGCCGGAGGACATGGAGCTCAAGCTGTCGCTGTTCGAGCGGCTCGACGCGATGCTGCCCCCCACGGCCATCCTCGCCTCCTCCTCCGGCCATCCGGCGAGCGCGCTGGCGGCGCGCATGACGCACCGGGCGCGGATGGTGGCGGCGCATTTCTGGTACCCGCCGCAGCTCCTGCCGCTGGTCGAGGTCTGCGGCGGGCCAGAGACGGCGCCCGAGGTGGTGGATCGCACCGTCGCGCTGCTGCGCGCGGCGGGCAAGGAGCCGGTGGTCATCGAGAAGGAGGTGCCGGGCTTCATCGGCAACCGCATCCAGTTCGCCGCCCTGCGCGAGGCCTGGTCGCTCTGGGCGCGCGGCGTCGCCTCGGCCGAGGCGATCGACGCCGTGGTGCGGCATTCGATCGGGCGGCGGCTCGGCGTGACGGGGCCGATCGAATCGGCCGATCTCGGCGGCCTCGACACCATGTGGCATTTCGCGCGCTTCCTGCAGCCGGACCTCGACGCCGAGCCGCAGCCGCCCGAGGCGATCGGGCGGCTGGTGGAGCAGGGCGCGCGCGGCGTGGCCAACGGGCGCGGGGTGCATGACTGGTCGCGCCGCGACGGCGCCGCGCTGGCCGAGGCGCGGCGGCGCGAACTGATCCGCTGGCTGAAGGCGGACCGCGCCCGGTGAGCCTGCCGCCCGGCCACGCCGAGGCGCCGCACTGGTGGGAGGCCGCGCCGCGCCCCGTCCTGCCCGAACAGCCGGTGCCGGCGCGCAGCGATGCGGTGATCGTCGGCTCGGGCATCACCGGGCTCAATGCCGCGCTGGTGCTCGCGCGCGCGGGGCGGCAGGTGACGGTCTTCGAGGCGGGCGATCCCGGCGCGGGGGCGAGCACGCGCAATGCCGGCTATGTCGGCCGTTCGCTCAAGCACGACTATTCCGCGCTGCTGCGCCGCCATGGCCGGGCCATGGCCGCCGCCGTCTATGCCGAGATGCAGGCGGCGAACGACGCGGTGTTCGAGGTGGTCGAGGCCGAGGGCATCGCCTGCCATCTCGAACGCTGCGGGCGGGTGGTGCTCGCGCATTCGCCGCGGCAGATGCGCGACCTCGCGGCGGAACTCGCGCTGAGGCAGGAGCATCTGGGCGAGGCGCACATGCTGCTCGACCGCGCGGGCGTGGCCGCCGAGACCGGCTCGGACCGCTTCGCGGGCGGGGCGCTGATCCCGGACCTCGCGGCGCTGCATCCGGGGCTCTACCACGCCGGGCTGCTGGAGCGCGCGCTGGCGGCCGGCGTCACGGTGCTGGCGCGCACGCCGGCCACCGGCGTGGGCGGCGAACGCGGGGCGCTGCGGGTGGCGAGCACGCGTGGCAGCACCCTGGCGCGCGAGGTGCTGTTCGCCACCAACGGCTATACCGGCGAAGGCGCGCCCGGCTGGCTGCGCCGCCGTGTCATCCCCTTCGATGCCTGGATGTTCGCGACCGAGGTGCTCTCGCCCAACCAGGTCGCGGCGATCCTGCCCGCGAACCGCACCTTCATCGACACCAACCACGACATCCTCTTCGCGCGCCGCTCGCCGGACGGGCGGCGCATCCTGTTCGGCGGGCAGACCGGCGTGCGGCCGCGCCCGGTGCGCGAGCGCGCCGCGGCGCTGCATGCGCTCGCGGCCTCGGTGCTGCCGGGCATGGCGGGGCTGCGCGTGGACCAGGCCTGGACGGGGCGCTGCGCGGGGACGCTCGACCTCTATCCGCACCTCGCGGAGCGCGACGGGGTGTGGTTCGCGGGCGGCTACTGCTTCGCCGGCGTGCCGATGGGGACCTATCTCGGTCGCAAGGCGGCGTGGCAGATGCTGGGGCGGGCGGAGGGCGCCACGCATTTCGCGACCCGCCCCTTCCCCGGCCAGCCGCTGCCGGAGGTGGCGCGGCGGCTGGTGCCGGCGGTGATGGCCTATTGGCGGGCCTGCGACCGGCGGGCGATGCGGGCGCGGTGACGCCCGCCCGCCCCGCCCCGGGCGGCGGCCGGCTCGCGGCGGCCCGGCGCGGTTCGCGCGTGCTGTGCGCGGAGCGGGCGCCCGCGCGGCCTGCATGGCGCCGCCGCGTCCCTGCATGCCCGCGCGCCGGCCTGCTCCGGCACGCCGCACGCGGAGAAGGGACGCGGCCTTGCCGCCGCCTTCGCTGCGGCGCAGCATGAGGCCATGACCCCCCCGCCGGACGACGAGGCCGCCAGCCGCGCGCGCATGCGCCGGGTGCTCGCGATGTATGGCCCGGCGGTCTTCGCCGGCGCGCTCGCCACCCGCGCGACCGACCCGGTGGTGGCCGACATCGCCGCCGATTTCGGCACCACCGCCGCCCAGGTGGCGCTGCTCGGCACCGCCTACACCCTGCCCTTCGCCCTGGTGCAGCCCATCCTCGGCCCGGTGGCGGACGCGATCGGCAAGCGGCGGGTGGTGACGGTCTGCGTCGGGCTGCTGTGCGTGATGCTCGCGCTCTCGGCGCTCGCGGCCTCGCTCGGCTGGCTGATGGCCTTCCGCGCGCTCTCCGGCGCGGCGGCGGGCGGCATGATGCCGCTGACGCTCGCCATCATGGCCGATGCCGTGCCGCTGAAGGAGCGGCAGGTGGCGCTGTCGCGCATGCTGGTCTTCGGCATCTCCGGCCAGATCGCGGGCGGGGCCATCGCCGGGCCCGTCGCCGCGGTGGCGGGCTGGCGCGGCATGCTCGTGCTCTGCGCCGCCGCGGCCGTGGCCGGGCTGCTCGCGCTGCTGACGGCGGGGCGCGGGGCGGCGCCCGAGGCCGTCACGCGCTACGACCCGGTGCTCGCCGCCAGGCGCTACCGCGGCATCCTGCGCAACCCCAGCGCCGTGCCGCTCTATGCCTCGGTCGCGATCGAGGGCGCGCTCGTCTTCGGCTCCTTCCCCTTCATCGCGCCGCTGATGATTGCCCGCGGCATCGGCGGCACCACCGAGGCGGGGCTCGCCATCGGCGCCTTCGGCATCGGCGGCCTCGCCTATGCGGCGATGGCGCGGCCGCTGCTCGGCCGCTTCGGCCAGGCGGGGGTGGTGCGGATCGGGGGCGGGGTCGGCTTCCTGGCCCTGGCGGGGCTCGCCCTGGCGCCCGCCCTGGCGGTGGCGGTCGGCGCCGGCTTCCTGCTCGGCACCGCCTTCTACATGATCCACAACGCGATCCAGACGCGGGCCACGGAACTCTCGCCGCAGTTCCGCGGCAGCGCGGTCTCGCTGCACGCCTTCTCCTTCTTCGCGGGGCAGTCGCTCGGGCCGGTGGCCTTCGGCCTGGGGGCGGCGACGATCGGGCTCGGGGCCTCGCTCGGGGTGGCGGCGGTGCTGCTGGCCGTGCTGGCCTGGTCGCTGGCGAGACGCCCGGCACAGGGCTGAGGGAACGGAAGGTGATTCACGCGCCCGGATCGCGATGGCCGGGTTGCGATGAATCAAGCACTTGGTCCGAGTCGCGCGAACGAATCGCTGACGACCGCCGCCCGATTCGCAAAGCCGCCTGAAATCAAAGGCTTGTGGTGCGCCCCGGGGCGCGGGCACAAGCGTGTTCGCGCTCCGTGCGCGCCCCGGTCCCGAGTCGCGGCCGATTCGCACGGAGCGTCTCCGGTGCGGCTCCGTGGGGCGTCGCGGCGGGACCGATCGCGCCACCCGCGAACCCGCTGATGCCGGAGCAGGCGCGGAAAGGGCCGCGGTCCGATGCGCAGCCCGGCGCAGCGTCGCGGCCGATCCGCCTGCGACTGTTCGGGCGCAGCCGCGCGCGCCGTTCGGGGGGGGCAGGGGGAACAACGCGCGCTCGCAAACGCCCGACAAGCGGTGCGAAAGACCGCGTGGCGCGTTTTCGCTCCGGCGCGGCGGGGACGATGGAGCGAACCAGCCCTCGGCACGCCGCGCGCGGGATCTGCGCCGCATCATCCGGTCCGGCACAGCGGGAGGGCGGTTTCCCGCCGGGGCGAAAGCGCCCTAGGCTCGCGCCCAACACCGAAGGAACCGCCGAGGAGAACGCCCATGATCCGTCGCCGCTCGCTCTTCGCCGCCGGCGCGGCCGGCCTCGCCGCCGCGCCGGCCATCGCGCAGAACACGCGCGCCACCACGCTGCGCTTCGTGCCCCAGGCCAACCTCTCGGTGCTCGATCCGATCTTCACCACCGCGACGGTGACGGGGAACCACGGCTACCACGTCTACGACACGCTCTACGGCGTGGACGCGCAGCTCCGCCCGCAGCCGCAGATGGTCGAGGGGCACGAGGTCTCCGCCGACGGCCTCACCTGGTCCTTCCGCCTGCGGGAGGGGCTGCGCTTCCACGACGGCAGCCCGGTGCGCTCGGCCGACTGCGTGGCCTCCATCACCCGCTGGTGCGCGCGCGAGCCCTTCGGCCAGTTGCTCGCCCGCGTGGTCGAGGAATGGACCGTCCGGGACGACCGCAACTTCCGCGTCCGCCTCAAGCGCGCCTTCCCGCTCCTGCTCGACGCGCTGGCCAAGCCGGATTCCTCGACGCTGTTCGTGATGCCCGAGCGGATCGCGAGCACCGATCCGGGCCGCGCCATCACCGAGGTGATCGGCTCCGGCCCCTACCGCTTCATCGCCGGCGAATACAATTCCGGCAGCCGCGTGGTGTACGAGAAGTTCGACGGCTACGTCCCGCGCAGCGAGCCGCCCTCCTGGACCTCGGGCGGCAAGGTCGCGCATTTCCGGCGCATCGAGTGGCACATCCTGCCCGACCCCGCGACCGCCGCCGCCGCCCTGCAGAACGGCGAGGTGGACTGGTGGGAGCGGCCGCACCCCGATCTCGGCGCGCTGCTCGCGCGCTCCCGCGACGTGCGGCGGGAGGTGACGGACCCGAACGGGCGGCTCGCGGTGATGCGCATGAACTGCCTGCACCCGCCCTTCGACAACGCCGCCATCCGCAAGGCGGTGCGCCTTTCCGTGCTGCAGGAGGACTACATGCGCGCCTCCCGCGGCGATGCGCGGGAGGACTGGGACATCACCCGCAGCCTCTGGCCGCGCGGTACGCCCTATTACCGCGACGAGGGCGAGGCGATGATGCCCGGCAACCTCGATGCCGCCCGCGCCGCGCTGCGCGAGGCGGGCTATGCCGGCCAGCGCGTGGTCATCATCAACCCGACGGACTTCCCCGATATCGGCCCGCTCGGCCTGGTCTCGGCAGACCGCCTGAAGCGGATCGGGATGAACATCGACCTCGCCGACAGCGACTGGGGCACCGTTGTGCAGCGGCGCAACAACCGCGAATCCGTGGACCGCGGCGGCTGGTCCATGCTGCACACCACGGGCGGGGCCACGGCCTGGGCCAACCCGGCGCTGTCCTTCCTGGTGCGCGGCCAGGGCACGCGCGGCTGGTTCGGCTGGTGGGAGAGCGCGCGCGCCGAGGAACTGGCCGAGGCCTGGCTCTACGAGCGCGACCCGGCGCGGCAGGCCGCGATCGCGCACGAACTCGGCCGGCACGCGCTGGAGGAGGCGGCCTTCCTGCCGCTCGGCCAGTTCCGCATCCGCACGGCCTTCCGCCGGGACATCACGGGCATCCTGCAGGGCTCCTCGCCCTATCCGTGGAACGTGCGGCGGGGCTGAGACCGGTGGGCGAAGGGCCGGACCCTTCGCCCGCCTCGCGTCAGCGCGGCTGGAAGCCGCTCGCGACCAGGGTGAAGCGGCGCAGGTCCACCCGTTGCTCGCGCAGCACGGCCTGCGCGACCTCCTCGCGGAAGGCGGCGAGCGCGGCGCGGTTGCCGGCGTTGCGCAGATCCTGGTGGCGGATGGCGATGGCCATGGCATGGAAGGCGAGGCGCTCGGCCGTCGCCTGACGCTCGGCCTCGGTCTGGCCCGCCATGGCGGGATCGGCCGCCAGCATCTGCCGCGCCTGCCCGCGCACCGCGGCGATGCCGGCGGGCTGCGCCAGCGCATCGCCGCCGGTCGCGACCTCCCAGGCGATGAGGTAGAAGGCGGCGACGACATCGGCGAGGTCGCGCGGATCGTAGCCGTGGCGCGTCAGCAGCGCGTCGAACTGCCGCCAGATCGCGCCGCTTTCCACCGCCGGGCGCAGCCGCGCCGGATCCTGCCCGCCGGGCAGGGTGGAGGAGAGCACCTCCTGCCGGATGCGCGCGGAGATGGCGGGATCGGCCCGGTAGGCCGTCGTGCCGGGGACGAGCCCGGTGCCGGTCTGGCGCGGCAGGGGTTCGGGCTTCGCTGTGGGTGGCAGGAGGGCGGGGCCGATGCCCGCGCCCCCCGGACCGGGGGCGACGGCGCCGCGCGGCGGCAGCGCCTGCGGCGCGGCGCCGGGCGCCGGCGTGATCGGCACCAGCACGGCCTGATCGGGCGCGGGAAAGAGCCGCAGCCCGGCACCCACCGCGGCGGAGCCGTCGGGCGAAAGGACACCGTAGGGCAGCATGGCGGGACGGCCATCGGCCATGCCCGGCTGGGCCTTCGCGGCACCCGGGCCGGCCAGCGCGCCTACCAGGGCTGCCACGGCGATCAGCAGGCGTTCGGCCATGACGCGCGCCCCTTGCAGGAGACTGACGCGGCGGAGGATCGGCCTTCCGCCGCGCGGATTCAAGCCGGGCGCGTCACACGCCGTGAAGCGTTTCGGCGCCCGGATTCGCGCGCGCCCTATTCGAGGCGCGCCGCCTCCTCGAAGGACAGGCGCGGGTTGCGAGGGAACAGTCCGGCCGGGTCGCCATAGCCGAGATTGACCAGGAAGTTGGACTTCCAGTTGGTGCCGGCGAGGAAGGCCTCGTCCACCTTCGCGTTGTCGAAGCCGCTCATCGGCCCGGCATCGAGGCCGACCGCGCGCGCGGCGAGAATCAGGTAGGCGCCCTGCAGCGAGCCGTTGCGGAAGGCGGTCTGCTCGGCGAAGGAATAGGAGCCGGTGAACCAGGTCTTCGCATCCGGCGCGTGCGGGAAGAGCTCCGGCAGCCTGTCGTAGAAGTTCAGGTCGTGCGCGACGATCACGGTGACCGGCGCGGTCATCGTCTTCTCGACATTGCCGGCCGAGAGCGCGGGCTTGAGCTTCGCCTTGCCTTCCGGGGTGCGCACGAAGACGAAGCGCGCGGGCGAGGCATTGGCCGAGGTCGGCCCCCATTTCAGCAGGTCGTAGAGCTCGCGCAGCTTCGCATCCGGCACCGGCCGGTCGGTCCACTTGTTGTGGGTCCGCGCCTCGCGGAAGAGGCGGTCGAGGGCACGGTCGTCGAGGGTCTCGTTCGCGGTGGTCGCGTCCATGTCGGTCATCCAGCCTGGTTGAGGGGCCTGGCCCCCGGCCGGCAAGGGTTGGGCCCTTGCCAGCCGGGCGTCAGGCTCCGGTTTCGCGCGCGGCCGTCCGGCCGGCCCCGCGGCATGGGTGGGGATATGGCCGCCTCGGGCCGCGCCGCCATGCCCGGCCGGGAATGGCGGCGATCACCCGCGCCAATGACGGCGGGGCGTCAGGCCTCCACCTGCTCGACCGCCACCACCTCCGGCACGTAGTGGCGCAGCATGTTCTCGACCCCGTGCTTGAGCGTGGCGCGCGAGGAGGGGCAGCCCGAGCAGGCGCCCTGCATGTGCAGCCGCACGATGCCGTCGCGGAAGCCGCGGAACACGATGTCCCCGCCGTCGCCGGCCACCGCGGGGCGCACGCGGGTGTCCAGCAGTTCCTTGATCTGCGCCACGATCTCCTGGTCCGCCGGGTCGTAGTCGTCGCCGTGCTCGCCCTCGGCCTCGCCGGCCTCGAGCACCGGCATGCCGGAGAGGAAATGCTCCATCACCGCGCCCAGCACCCGCGGGCGCAGCAGCGTCCAGTCGGCGTCGTGCACCTTGGTCACGGTGACGAAATCGGCGCCGAGGAAGACGCGGGCGACATCGCCGACCTGGAAGATGCGCTCGGCAAGGGGGGAGCGGCCGGCGGCCTCGGCGGCGGAGGTGAAATCCGCCGTGCCGCGGCTGCCGAGCACGTCGCGCCCGGGCAGGAACTTCAGCGTGGCGGGGTTCGGGGTGGCCTCGGTCTCGATGAACATGGCGGGGTTCCGCGCAGGGAATGGATACCCGACCTATGTGGTCCGGTTTGACGCGCGGCGCAACTCTGCGAGGCCCGGCTCAGGTGATCCGGTCGAGTTCCTTCTCGTCCAGCGTGCCGGGCACCAGCGTCATCGGCACCGTCAGACGGCTGGCGTAGCGGCCGGTCAGCGCGGTGATCAGCGGGCCCGGCCCGCCGCTGCCGGGCGCCATGGCCAGCACCAGGATCGAGATGCGCGGATCCTCCTCGAGCAGCGCCAGCAGCTCGTCCCGCGGCTCGCCCTCGCGGATGATGAGGATGGGAAAGCCGCCCGTGATCTCGTTCACCTCGGCGGCGAGGCCGCCGAGCAGCTTCTCGGCCTCCTGCCGCCGCTCCTCCTGCATCATGGCGCCGACGCCGGCCCATTCGACGAGGCCTGCGGGCTCGATCACCCGCAGCAGCGCGACGCGGCCGCCGCCCTTGCGCGCGCGCAGGCAGGCGTAGCGCAGCGCCACCGCGCGCTCGGGGCTGTCGTCCACCACGACCAGGAAGATGCGATCGCGCTTCGCGGCGGTCGCGGCGGCGGCGGCTTCCTCGCTTCCGGGCATGTCGGTCCTCAGCTCCGGCGGAACAGGACGCTGCCGAGCCAGCCCGCCAGGGCGGCCAGCAGGATGCAGGCGATACCATAAAGCAGCGGCGCGTTCCGCGCGACCGAGGCGATCGAGGCCGCGGTGCCCACCCGGTCCACGCGCAGGAAGAGTTCCTGCCGCGCGACGATGCGCCGCTCGCGCACCAGCAGCACCTCGACGCGGTAGTCGCCGGTCTGCACCGTGTCGGGGAAGGAGACGCGGGCGCTGAACAGCCGCCCGCCGGCCAGCGCGACCGGCGCGGCGTATTCCTGCCAGCGCCCGTCCTGCTGCTTGAGCTCGAGCAGCGCGGCGCGGAAGGCCGGGGCCTGGGCGCCCTCGGCGCGCAGCGGCAGGGCATCGAGGCCGAGCCGGGCGGCGCGGCGCACATCCTCGGGCAGCACCTCCCAGACCGGGCGCGTCGAGGCGAGCGCGTAGAAGCCGGGGATGTCGGGGAACACGGCGGCCGGCCCGTTCACCCAGAAGCCGAGGACATTGACCTTGCGCCGCACCACCGCCGGCTGGGAGGGGCCCCAGGCGACGATCACCACATCCTCCCCGCTCTCGGGGCCGATCAGCCGCTCGGTGGCGCCGAACACCATCACCGAGGCGCCGGTGAAGCCGGTCGTGATCTCCACCCGGTCGGTCGAGATGTCGGCGGTGAGCTGCGGCGTGCTCGCGGCCCCGGGCGCCTGCGCGGCAGCCGGCGCCCCGAGGCCGAGCAGCGCCGCCAGGGCGAGCGCCGCGAGCCGCCTCACGGCACCGGCCCGATGGAGAACAGGTTCTCCGGCGCGCGCACGAGGTCGTAGAGCAGGCCGAGCGCCACGCTCAGCACCAGCAGGCCGAGCAGGGCGCGCGTCTCCTCCCCGCGCAGCCGGGTGCCCATGGCGGCGCCGAACTGCGCCCCGGCCACGCCGCCGGCCAGCAGCAGCAGCGTCAGCACGATGTCCACGCTGCCCACCTGCAGCGCCTGCAGCAGCGTCACGTTGGCCGAGACGAACACGACCTGGAACAGCGAGGTGCCGATCACCACCGAGGTCGGCATGCCCAGCAGGTAGATCATGGCCGGCACCAGCATGAAGCCGCCGCCCACGCCCATCACGGCGGAGAGGATGCCGATGCCGAAGCCCACCAGCAGCGGCGGCACGACCGAGATGTAGAGGCGCGACTTGCGGAACCGCACCTTGAAGGGCAGGCCGTGCAGCCAGGTGTGCTCGTGCGCCTTGGCCACCGCGATGCCGGCGCGGCGGCGGAAGATGGCGCGCACGCTCTCGCGCACCATCAGCAGCCCGACGATGCCGAGCACGACGACGTAGAAGAGCGCCACCGCGAGGTCCACCTGCCCCGCCCGCCTCAGCGCCGCGAAGAGCTGCACGCCGAGCGCCGACCCCGCGAAGCCGCCCGCGAGCAGCACCACGCCCATGCGCGCATCCACGTTGTCGCGCCGCCATTGCGCGATGAGCCCCGAGACCGAGGCGCCGAGGGTCTGGTTCGCGCCCGAGGCCACCGCCACGGGGGAGGGGATGCCGATCAGGATGAGCAGCGGCGTCAGCAGGAAGCCCCCGCCCACGCCGAACAGCCCCGACAGCCAGCCCACGCCGAAGCCGATGCCCAGCAGCAGCAGGGCATCCACACTCATCTCGGCGATCGGCAGGTAGACCTGCACCGCGTCCCGGCCCCGGTTGCTGCGAATCCTCGGTGCCACAGGGTTTGAACCCGGGCGGCGCGAGGGACAAGGGACAATCGCGCCCGGACGGGGCAGGATTGCGGCAGCCGCCCCACCATCCGGGACCCGCCCGCATGATGCCCAGCCGCCGCGCCCTGCTCGCCGCCGCCCTCGCCGCCCCCGCGCTGCGCGCCGCGCGCGCCGAGACGGCGCACCGCATCCGCCTCGTCCATGTGAACGACTTCCACAGCCGGCACGAGCCGGTGGCGCGCGCGACCGGGGCGGCCTGCCGGGCCGACGCGCCCTGCCTCGGCGGCTCGGCGCGCCTGGCCGGCGCCATCGCGGCCGCCAGGGCCGAGGCCGCCGCCGCCGGGCGCGGCGTGGTCGCGGTGGATGCCGGCGACCAGTTCATGGGCAGCCTGTTCTACACGCAGCATCGCGGCGCGGCGGAGCTCGCGGTGATGAAGGCCTGGGGCTGCGAGGCCATGGCGCCCGGCAACCACGAATTCGACAACGGCCCGGCCAATTTCGCCCGCTTCGTCGAAGGGGCGGATTTCCCCATCCTCGCCGCGAATATCGAGGCGCGGGACGAACCCGCCCTGGCCGGCAGGCTGCGCCCGTGGTGGGAGACGCGCCGCGGCGGCGCGCGCATCGCCTTCATCGGGATCACCACGCCCGAGACGCCGCTGCTCTCCTCCCCCGGCCCGAATCTCCGATTCACCGACCCGGCCGAGGCGGTGACGCGCGCCGTCGCCGCCATCCGCTCCGGGGGGCCGGCGACGGTGGTGCTCCTCTCCCACAGCGGGCTGCAGGCCGACCGGGCGCTGGCGCAGGCCACGGGCGGGGTGGACGTCATCATCGGGGGGCATTCGCACACGCTGCTCGCCGCCGAGCCGGATGCGGACGGTCCCTCCCCGCTGCTCGTGGACGGGCGGGACCGCGCGGTGCGGATCGTGCAGACCGGCGCCTATGGCCGCTTCCTCGGCATGCTCGACCTCGACCTCGCCGCGGATGGGCGGGTGGCGGCGACCGGCGGGGCCTGCGCGCCGGTCGGCACCGCCTTCCCGGAGGATGCCCGCGTCGCCGCCCTCATCGCCGAACTCGCCCGCCCGCTCGAGGAGACGCGGCGGCGCGTGGTCGGCACGCTGCCCGCGCCGCTCGGCAATGCGGAATGCCGGCGCGGGGAATGCCTGCTCGGCAACATCGTCGCCGAGGCGCTGCTTGCCCGCGCGCAGGGGGCGGAGATCGCCATCACCAATGGCGGCGGGCTGCGCGCAGGCCTGCCCGGCGGCGCGGTCACCTATGGCGACGTGCTGACCACCCTGCCCTTCGGCAACACGCTGGCGCTGATGGGCCTGCGCGGGGCGGATGTCGCGGCGGCGCTGGAGAACGGGCTGTCCCAGGGCGCCGGCACGGCGGGCCGCTTCCCGCAGGTCGCGGGGCTGCGCTTCGCCTGGGACCCGACGGCGCCGCCCGGGGCGCGCCTGCGCGGGGTCGAGGTCGCCGAGGGCGGGCGCTTCGTCCCGCTCGACCCCGGCCGGGTCTATCGCGTCGCCACCAACGACTTCATGCGCCGCGGCGGCGACGGCTACGCGGCGTTCCGCGACCGCGCCCTCGACCCCTATGACGGCGGCGTGCTGCTCGAGGAGGCGCTGGCCGACTTCATCGCCTCGGGCCGCGCGGCGGCGGTGCGGCTGGACGGGCGCATCGCCGTGCGCTGAGCCCCGCGCGCCGCAGGAAGCGGTTGCGGAGGCGGATCGCCCTCGGGCTATCCTCGCTGCGGGCAAGACGCCCGTGGGGAGGTCGCCGCATGGCACCGAAACTGGCCGCCGAGTTCATCGGCACGCTCTGGCTCACGCTCGGGGGATGCGGCTCGGCCGTGCTCGCCGCCGCCTTCCCGGAGGTCGGGATCGGGCTGCTCGGCGTCTCCTTCGCCTTCGGGCTGACCGTGCTGACCATGGCCTATGCGATCGGCCATGTCTCGGGCTGCCACCTGAACCCGGCGGTGACACTCGGCCTGGTGGCGGCGGGGCGGTTCCCGGGCAGCCAGGCCATTCCCTACATCTTCGTGCAGGTGCTGGGCGCGATCGCGGCGGCGGGCATCCTCTGGGCCATCGCCACCGGCAAGCCGGGCTTCGAGGTGGGCGGCTTCGCGGCCAACGGCTTCGGGGAGCATTCGCCCGGCAAGTATTCGATGAACGCCGCGCTGCTGACCGAAGTGGTGATGACCTTTTTCTTCCTCGTCATCATCCTCGGCGCGACGCATCCGCAGGCGCCCAAGGGCTTCGCCCCCATCGCCATCGGCCTCGGCCTGACGCTGATCCACCTGATCTCGATCCCGGTCACCAACACCTCGGTCAATCCCGCGCGCAGCACGGGCCCGGCGCTGGTGGTGGGCGGCTGGGCGCTGCAGCAGCTCTGGCTGTTCTGGGTGGCGCCGATCCTCGGCGCGGTGCTGGCCGGCGTCGCCTCCCGCACCCTCTGGCCGGACGACCGCCAGTAGGCGGCACGCGCGAGGGCTGGCAGGCTCGCGGCGATGGACGCCCCGCCGCTCAACCCGCATCCCACCCTCGCCCCGCGCCTGCTGATGGGCGTGGTGGTGCCCGCCACCAACGTGACCACCGAGGCGGAGATGGACGACCTCCGCCCGCATGGCGTCATCAACGCCACCGCGCGCATCGCCAACCCCGACGCCGCCGTCGCCTCGGACGCCGATGCGGCCGTGGTGCGCGCGGCGATGGTGGCGGGGCTGATGGGCGCGCTCGACACGCTGGCGCCGGCGCGGCCCGGGCATGTCGTGATCGGCGTGATGGTGGAGAATTTCGTCGGCGGCGGCGCGGCGGGCGAGGCATTGCTGGCCGAGGCGGCGGCGCGCATCGGCTGCCCGGTCAGCGCGCCGACCCAGGCGAGCCTCGCCGCGCTCGCCGCCCTCGACGTGCGCAGCGTCGCGCTGCTGACGCCCTTCTTCCCCGCCGGCGACGCCGCGGCGAAGGCCTTCCTCGAGGAGGCGGGCATCGCCGTGCCGCGCGTGCTCGGCCTGCGCGCGCCGGGGCCCGCGGCGATCGGGCGCGTGACGGCGCAGCGCCTGCGCGAGGCGGTGCGCGACCTCGACGGGCCGGACGTGCAGGCCATCCTGCAGGTCGGCACCAACCTGCCCTTCGCGGCGGTGGCGCGCGAGGCGGAGGCCGCGCTCGGCAAGCCGGTGCTGGCGACCAATCCGGTGACCTACTGGCACGCGCTGCGCCGCGCCGGGATCGCCGAGCGGATCCCGGGCGCGGGGCGGCTCTTCGCGCTCGCCTAGATGAAGATGCTCTTGAGCAGCCAGACCGCGAGATAGACCAGGATGGCGACGCCGATCACCGCCAGGGTGAAGGTCAGCGCCTTCTCCTGCGGCACGCGCATGACGATCGGCACGCCGCGATAGAGGGTGTAGAGGGCGTAGATCGCGCCTGCCAGCGCCACCAGCCCGCCCAGGATCGGGATGATGATGGCCCCGCCCGCCACCCAGGCCGCGGTCGGGTAGAAGGCGGCGAGCTTCAGCGCCGCCTGGCCGTCCTGCGGGCCGCCGAAGCTCGGCGCCAGCGCCTCGATGATCTTCGCCATCACGATCACGCCGATCAGCGCCAGCACGTAGCTGACGATCGCGTTGGTGATCGCGCCGAAGAAGAAGCCGAGGGCCATCATCAGCAGCATCCCGGCGATGGCCGGGATGGCGGCGAGGATCATCACGTAGCGCGTGAAGACCGGCACGAGTTCCACCGGCTCGGCCGCGATGGTCCGCCATTCCTGATCGGGCGCGAGGATCATCCCCTTCACGCGCGCGATGAGCTCGTTCATGCCGCCCCCCTCGGGTGGTTCATTGCCCGGCCGATACTGCGCAGGCGGAGCGCGTCGGGGCAAGCCCGCCGCGCTTCTCCGCGCCGCCGGCATCTGCCAGCCTGCGCCGATGCCCGAATCGGCCCCGCTCCGCTGGCGCGACCGGCGCTTCCTGGTGCTGCTCGCGCTCGGCTTCTCGGCCGGCGTGCCGCTGCCGCTCACGGCCTTCACGCTGCGCCAGTGGTTCGCCGAATCCGGCGTCTCGCTGGCCGCGATCGGCCTGACGGCGCTGATCGGGCTCGCCTATTCCCTGAAATTCCTGTGGGCGCCGGTGCTCGACCATGCGGCCGCGCCGCTCTTCCGCCGCTGGGGGCGGCGGCGCGGCTGGCTCGCGAGCATCCAGCCCGCGCTCGCGCTGGCCATCCTCGCCCTCGGCCTGACCGACCCTGCGGCCGATGCGACCCTCACCGTCATGGTCGCCGTCGCAGTGGCCTTCCTCTCCGCGAGCCAGGACATCGTGGTGGATGCCTACCGCATCGAGGCGCTGGCCGAGCGCGAGCAGGGCTACGGCCTCGCCTGCTATGTCTGGGGCTATCGGGGCGCGCTGCTCGCGGCCGGGGGCGGGGCGCTGGCCATGGCCGAGTTCGGCGGCTGGTCCTTCGCCTTCGCCATGTGCGCGGCGATGATCGGGGTGGGCTTCGCGGCCACCATCGCTGCCCCCGAGCCAGGCCGCCCCCCGCCCGAAGCCCCGCCCGGCTGGGGCGCGCGGCTGCGCATCGCGGTGGTCGAGCCCTTCGCGGATTTCGTGCGCCGGCGCCACTGGTTCGTCATCCTCGCCTTCGTCGCGCTGTTCAAGCTGGGCGAGGCGCTGGCCGGGATCATGACGCCCTCCTTCTACCGCGCGCTCGGCTTCTCGCGGCTCGAGGTCGCCTCGGTCTCCTCGGTCTTCGGGCTGTTCGCGACACTCGCCGGGGCGCTGGCGGGCGGCTGGCTGGTCGCGCGGATCGGCACCGCGCGGGCGCTGATCCTGACCGGCCTCGGCCAGATGCTGTCGAACCTGATGTATGTCGCCCTCTACTACGCGGGGCACGACATAGGCTGGCTGTTCGCCCAGGTCGGGATCGAGAACTTCACCGACGGGCTCGCCGATGCGGCCTTCATCACCTACCTCTCGGCCCTGACGAGCCGCGCCTTCACGGCGACGCAGTATGCGCTGCTCTCCTCCCTCGCCGCCGTGCCGCTGCGCACGCTGGGCGCGAGTTCGGGCTGGCTTGCGGAAATGCTCGGCTGGCCGGCCTTCTTCCTGATGACGACCTTCGCCGCAGTGCCGGCCATGGCGATCATGCTGTGGCTGCTCAGGCACCTGCCGCCCCCCGCACCGCCCGAGGACCGGAGATGAGCCCCTGGATCGCAACCCCGCTGCTGCTGATCGCCTCGAACATCCTGATGACCTTCGCCTGGTACGGGCACCTCAAGGCGCCGTCCTGGCCGCTGTGGATGGCGGTGCTGGTCTCCTGGGGGATCGCCTTCTTCGAATACTGCCTCGCCGTGCCGGCCAACCGCATCGGCTTCGGCACCTTCACCGGGCAGCAGCTCAAGGTGATGCAGGAGGTCATCACCATCGCCGTCTTCGCCGTATTCAGCGTGCTCTATCTCGGCGAGACGCTGCGCTGGAACTTCCTCGCCGCCGGGGCGTGCCTCGTGGCGGCGGTGGTGTTCATCTTCCTGCCGGTGGAGTGAGCAGGCAATATCGGCAGCCGGGCTCGCCGCCCGTCCGGAGGGAAACGAATGCACTGGAGGCTGCAGATCCTGCGCGGAACCCTCTATTCGCAGGTGCCGTTCTCTGCCCAGCTCCGGGCGCTCAAGCGCAAGCTCCGCCCCCCATCAGGCGAGGGCAGGAATGCGCGTTATGCGGTTGCCGACGGGCTTCATCAGATCGCCCTTCTGCGCCGGGCGGGGGTGCCGTTCACCGGCACCGTCCTGGAAATGGGGACAGGCTGGCTGCCGATCATTCCAATCATCTACGCGGCCGCCGGATTCGAACGCTTCATTCTGACCGACACCGAGGCGCTCCTGCTGCCTTCCGGGCTGGACATTGCCGTCGGCGCGGTACGCCGGCGGCTGCCTCTGGTCAGTCAAGGACTGGGGCTGACGGAACGCGAGACCGCCGACGCGCTGGATCGGCCGCTTCGTTACGAGTACCGCGCGCCCTGGCGGCCCTCCCTCGCCGACGAGGCCAGCGCCGATGGCCTGTTCTCGCGCTGCGTCTTCGAACATGTCCGGCCGGCCGAGATCGAGGAATTTCTCCGCGAGGCACGCCGGATAGTCCGGCCCGGTGGCTGGATGTGCCACACCGTGGACAACGGCGACCATTGGGCACACATTAATCCGCAGCGCAGCCGGGTGGCGTTCCTGGCTTGGCGATCGGGCAGCCTGGTCGAGCGCTTCGCCGCTCTCAATCACTACGGATACAACAATCGTCTGCGGCACGCGGACTATCTGGACATGTTCCGTCGGACGGGATGGGAAGTCGTGCTCTCGGAGGGCGTCCCGGACGAAGCAAGCCTTGCCGACCTCGCGCGGATGCGGCTCGCGCCTCCTTTCGATGCGCGGGATCACCGCGACCTCGCAATCCTCTCGTCCCATTTCGTGCTGCGCAATCCCGCATGACGGCTGGCTTGCGTCCAATGCAACGCGTCGTCTCATTCGGCCGCTGATCGGAGAGTCCCATGCGCGTCGGTGTCCCGAAGGAAGTCAAGGTCCACGAATACCGCGTGGGCCTCGTGCCCGGATCGGTCCGCGAACTGGTCCTGAACGGGCACGAGGTGCTCGTCGAGACCGGCGCGGGCGCGGCCATCGGCTTTCCCGACGAGGCCTACCTCGCCGCCGGGGCGCGCATCGCACCGGATGCGGCGACGGTCTTCGCCGAGGCGGAGCTCATCGTGAAGGTCAAGGAACCGCAGCCCTTCGAATGGGCACGGCTGAAGCCCGGCCAGGTGCTCTTCACCTATCTTCATCTCGCCCCCGATCCCGCCCAGGCGAAGGGGCTGATGGAGAGCGGCTGCACCGCCATCGCCTACGAGACGGTCACCGACGCGCAGGGCGGCCTGCCGCTGCTCGCGCCCATGAGCGAGGTGGCCGGGCGCATGGCCGTGCAGGTGGGCGCGCGCTGCCTCGAGAAGGAGGCCGGCGGCTCCGGCATCCTGCTCTCCGGCGTGCCGGGCGTGGCGCCCGGGCGCGTCGTCATCATCGGCGGCGGCGTGGTGGGATCCAACGCGGCGCGCATCGCCAACGGGATGCGCGCCCATGTCACGGTGCTGGACCGCAACCCGCGCGTGCTGGCCGCGCTCGACATCGAGTTCAACGGGCTGGTGGACACGCTCTTCGCCACGCGCGATGCGATCGAGCGCGCCGTGCTGGAGGCCGACCTCGTGATCGGCGCGGTGCTGGTGCCCGGCGCTGCCGCGCCGCGGCTTGTCAGCCGCGAGACGGTGGCGCGCATGCGCCCGGGCAGCGTGATGGTGGACGTCGCGATAGACCAGGGCGGCTGCTTCGAGACCTCCCGCCCCACCACCCATGCCGAGCCGACCTATGTGGTGGACGGCGTCGTGCATTACTGCGTCACCAACATGCCGGGCGCGGTCGCGCGCACCTCGGCGGTGGCGCTGAACAACGCGACGCTGCCCTTCACGCTGCAGATCGCGCAGATGGGCTGGCGGCGCGCGGCCGAGGCGAGCCCGCACCTCGCGGCCGGGGTGAACGTGCATGCCGGCGCGGTGACGCATCCCGCGGTGGCCGCGGCGCTCGGCCTGCCGCTCGGGACGCTCGGGCCATGACGGCGCCGATCGAGATCCGCCTCGGCAGCCCCGCGCAGCTCTTCAACACGCTCGATCCCACGCCCTTCCGCGAAGGCGACCTCGCCACCGAGGCGGAGGAGTACATCCTCGACTGGGCGGGGGAGCTGCCGCCCAAGGCGCCGCTCGCCATCGTGCTGCACCTGCCGCCGGCCGAGGCCGCGACGCCGGCCGCCGCCGCGCTGCCCACCGCCGTCACCGGGCACTTCGCCCGCCGCGCCGAGGCCGCGACGCGCGACCTGCGGCGCAACTTCCGCGAGGGGCGCACCGCGCTTGCGGTCGGGCTCGCCATCCTCGCCGCCTGCCTCGGCATCGCGCTCCTGCTCACGCCGGAGGGCGAGGCGCGCGGCCTCGCGCGCTTCGTGCAGGAGAGCTTCGTCATCGTGGGCTGGGTCGCGCTGTGGAAGCCGGCCGAGATCCTGCTCTACGATTGGCTGCCCATCGCGCGGAAGCGGGCGCTGTTCCGCCGCCTCGCGGCCGCGCCGGTGCGTATTGCCGCGGACTGATCAGCCGATCCGGCGCCAGCCTTCATAGACCGTCTCGCACGCGATGCGGCCGTCGCGCATGGCGAAAAGGTGCAGCAGCCGCATCTCGACCAGGCTGCCGACGGGCAGCGGCGCGTTGGCGACACCCGCCCCGGTCAGGCGGAAACGCACGGTGCAGTCGTCCACGACATGATCGGCGGTGGCGAAGCGCGTGCCTGGCGTGATCTCGACATCGGCCATGGAGGCGAACATCGCGCGGTAGTTGGCCTCGATCGCCTCGCGGGTGGTCAGGCGCAGCCCGCGCGTCGGCATCTCGAGCACGATGTCGTCGGTGTAGAGGCCCATCACCAGGGCGGGGTCGCGCGCCTCGTCGCGGATATGCGCCTCGACTGTGGCGAGGTTGCGGGCGATCGGATCCATCGGAGCCTCTTTCGTCAGGGGGACTGACGATTGATTGACAGATGTTCTGACGGTCTGTCAAGCATGCAACATGGATGATCGCCCCGCCCCCGAACGCCGCCAGACCCTGGGCGCCCTGCTGCGCCTGCCCTACGAGGCCCTGCAGCGCGAGGTCTATGGCGGCCTCGCCGCGCGCGGCTTCCCCGAGATCCGCCCCGCCCATTCCGCGGTGTTCCGCCACATCGCGCCGGGCGGCTCTCGGCTCACCGCTCTCGCCGAGCGCGCGGGCATGACCAAGCAGTCCATGGCCTATCTGGTGGACGGGCTCGAGGCCGCGGGCCATGTCCGGAGCCTGCCCGACCCGCGCGACGGCCGGGCCCGCCTCGTGACGCTGACGGCGAAGGGGGAGAAGGTGGTCGCCGCGCTGCTCGAACTCGGCGCCGAGGCCGAGGCGCGGCTGGCCGGGCGGATCGGCGCCAAGCGCGCCGCGCGCCTGCGCCGCGCGCTCGAGGAATGGGTCGCGGCGATCGAGCAGGACCGCCGCGCGCGCTGATCAGAGCTGGATGTCGAGCCGCCGCAGCAGCGGCCGCCAGCGTTCCGCCTCGCGCGTCAGGAACGCCTGGAAATCGGCGGGCGTTCCCCCCGCCGCCTGGATGCCCTCGTTGAGCAGGCGGTCGCGCACGGCAGCTTCCGCAAGTGCGGCGCCCGCCGCCGCATTGAGGCGCGCGACGGCGGCCGGCGGAGTGCGCGCCGGCACCAGCAGCCCGAACCAGGTGATGGCGACGAGACCGGGCCAGATCTCGTTGAACACCGGCTGGTCCGGCAGGTTCGGCAGCCGCGTTTCCCCGGTCCAGCCGATGATCTTCGCCCGGCCCGTGCGCGCGAGCGCAAGGCCGGTCGCCCCGCCGACCAGCACGCTGTCCAGCGTGCCGGCCAGCAGGTCGGTCATCTGGTGCGCATCGCCGCGATAGCCGACATCCTGCCAGTCGAGGCCGAGGCGGTCTGCGATCAGCGCGCCGGCGATGTGGTTGAAGGATCCGCGCCCGTTGTGCCCCCAGGTCACGCGGCCCGGATTGGCGCGCACATGGGCGACGAAGCCCTCCAGCGTGTCCGGGATGCCGGGCTTGACGGCGATGCAGAAGGGCAGCGTCGCGACATGCAGGACGGGGGCGAAATCCTCGGGCCGGTAGGGCAGGTTGCGCCCGATAAGCGGGTTGATCGTCAGCGTGGTGCCCGAGGACATCAGCATGGTGTGGCCGTCGGGTGCGGCGCGCGCCACCGCCTCCGCCCCGATCACCGTCTGTCCGCCGGGCCGGTTGTCGATCACGATGTTCTGCCCCAGCAGCGGCACCATGCGTTCGGCAAGCGCCCGCGCGGTCACGTCGGTCGAACCGCCCGGCGGGAAGGGCACCACGATGGTCAGCGGGCGCGTCGGGTTCCACTGCGCCTGGGCCTGGGCAGCGCCCGCGGCGGCAAGGCCGAGCGCGGGCAGGGCCCGCCTTCCGATGGCGATGGTCATGGACGGTCCTCCGGTTGTCGTTGCCGCCAGCCTGCCACCGCCGGCGGCGCGGCGCCAAGGCTGAACGCCGTGTCTGACCCGCAGGTCGGAGGCGCGACGACCCCGCACCGACAGTCCCGGCACGGCCGCCGCATCGCGGCTGGCCCATGATGGGGCGGAGGCCGGCGCGATCGGGATGGTTTCAGACCACGCCCGACAGGGATGCGGAGTTTTCCGCCCGGAAGCGTGTCGCCGAAGGGAAATCGCTGATGCGCTGGCCGGCGGCGCAGCACGCGCCTTCCGAGACGGACACTGAGCAGTGTCAGGTGCCGGCTGCGCCAGGCCGGCGCCGCTCCGAAGGAGCAGGGCCACCCGCCTCGTCACCGCGATCGAGCGCCGCGCGAACCGCGCGATGGGTGCGCCGTCCAGCGCCGCCCCATACGCCGCGACGTCATTCCTTCCCGGCAGGCCACCCCCGATGCGGGACTGTCCGGTGCGACGTGCTGACCGCCAAACACCGCGCGACGGTGCTGCGGGCTCGACCATGGCGCGCGAAAGGATGCTGGATCGAAGATCACCCACAGACGCTGAGAAGGACGTCCGCCTGAGCCAGTCCGGCGACAGCGGCCTGGGTTGCCGTCCCCTTGCGCTCACGCCCCGAACAGCGCGCGGCCGGGGATCGCCTCGATCAGGCTGCGGGTATAGGCGCTGCGCGGGGCGGCGAAGACCTCGCCGATGCGGCCCGTCTCCTCCACCACGCCGCCCCGCATCACCGCCACCTCGTCGCAGAGCTGCGCGGCGACGCGCAGGTCATGCGTGATGAACAGGATGGACAGGCCGAGCCGTTCCTGCAGTTCGCGCAGCAGCGCCAGAACCTGCGCCTGCACGCTGACATCGAGGGCCGAGACCGGCTCGTCCGCCACCAGCACCTGCGGCTTCATCGCGAGCGCGCGGGCGATCCCGATGCGCTGGCGTTGCCCGCCCGAGAACTCATGCGGGAAGCGGTCCACCGACTCCGGATCGAGGCCGACCAGCACGAAGAGTTCGCGCGCCTCCGCCATGGCCTGGGCGCGCGGCGTGCCGGCCGCGATCGGCCCCTGCGCGACCTGCGCGCCGGCGCGCCGGCGCGGATTGAGCGAGGCATAGGGATCCTGGAACACCATCTGAACGAGGCGCGAGGCCGCGCGCCGGTCCGGCGGCAGGCGCGCCCCGGCGATCACCACCTCCCCCTCATCGGCGCCGAGCAGGCCGACGACGCAGCGCGCCAGCGTGGACTTGCCCGAGCCGCTCTCGCCCACCACCGCGAGCGTGCTGCCGCGCCGGAGCGTGACCGAGACGGCATCGAGCGCGCGCACGGGCTTGCGGCGGCGGAACAGGCCCCGGCTGGCGTAGGTCTTGGTCAGGGCGCGCACCTCGAGCACCGCCTCCTCGGCCAGCGCACGCGGCGGCGGCGCGTGCAGGCCGGGCACGGCAGCGAGCAACGCCCTGGTGTAGTCGTGCCGCGGGTTGGTGAGGACTTCGCGCGCCGTGCCCTGCTCGACCACGCGGCCGAGGCGCATCACGGCCACGCGGTCGGCGATCTCGGCCACCACGCCGAAATCGTGGGTGATGAACATCACCGCCGTGCCGTGGCGCCGCTGGAGGTCCTTGATCAGCGCAAGAACCTGCGCCTGCGTCGTCACGTCGAGCGCCGTGGTTGGTTCGTCGCAGATCAGCACCTCGGGCTCCAGCGCGAGGGCCATCGCGATCATCACGCGCTGGCGCTGGCCGCCCGAGAGTTCGTGCGGATAGGCGCGCAGAGCGCCCTCGGGGTCCGGCAGGCTGACCTCGCGCAGCGCGGCGACGGCGCGGCGCGCGGCTTCCTTCGCATCGAGGCCGAGATGCACCCGCCACATCTCGCCGATCTGCTCGCCCACCGTCATCAGCGGGTTCAGGGCGGTCATCGGCTCCTGGAACACCATGGCGATGCGGCGGCCGCGGATGCTGCGCCACTGCTCGGACGACTTGCCGCGCAGCTCCTCCCCCGACAGCGCCATGCGCCCGGCGGTGATGGCGAGGCCCGGCGCTAGCAGCCCCATCACGGCGGAGGCGGTCACCGACTTGCCCGAGCCGCTTTCGCCCACCACGCAGAGGATCTCGCCGGCCGCAACACTCAGCGAGACATCCTCGATGGCGTTCTCCCGGTCCGCGCCCCGAGGCAGGCGGATGGTGAGATGCTCGACGAGAAGCCGTGTCATCGCCCGCTGGCCAGCCGCGGGTTCAGCGCATCGTTCAGCCCCTGGCCGACCAGCGAGACGCCGAGGATCGTCATCAGGATCGCGACACCCGGAATGGCCGAGACATACCACTCGGTCCGCAGCACGTTGCGCCCCAGCCCGATCAGGTTCCCCCAGGAGGGCACGTTCGGATCCGAAAGCTGCAGGAAGGCGAGCGCGCTCTCGAGCAGGATGGCGACGGCCATCACCACCGAGGCATAGACGATCACGGGCGGCAGGGCGTTGGGCAGCACCTCGCGCAGGATGAGGTGCGCATCCGACAACCCCTGCACCCGGCACGCCTGCACGAAATCCCGCGTGCGCAGGGTGAGGAACTCCGCGCGTGTCAGCCGCGCCACGGGTGGCCAGGAAACGATGCCGATGGCGATCGTCACCGTCTCGATGGTGCTGCCGAACACCGCCACGAGCACCAGCAGCAGCAGGAAGTTGGGCAGCGTCTGGAAGGCCTCGGTCACGCGCATCAGCGCGGTGTCCACGGCGCCGCCGTAGAAGCCCGCCAGCGCGCCGATCGCGATGCCGATCATCGCGGCGATGGAGGTGGCGACGAAGCCGATCAGCAGCGAGACCCGCGCCCCGTGGAAGAGCTGCGCCGCGATGTCGCGCCCCGAGGAATCCGTCCCGAGCGGGAAGCGCGGATTCTGCCCCGGCCATTGCAGAGGGCGCCCGGCAAGGCCGAGCGGATCCCCCGGGTAGAACCAGTGGGCGCCGATGCCCATCACCAGCACGGCGAGCAGGATGACGCTGCCGATCAGCGCCGGCGGGCTGCGCAGATAGGCCTTGAGCGCGCGCATCAGGACTCCGAGGAGATGCGCGGGTCGAGCCGCGCGTAGAGAATGTCCACGACGAAATTGATGGCGATGACGAGCAGCGCCGAGACGAAGACGATGCCAAGCAGCGTATTGAGGTCGCGCTGCACGACGCTTTCATAGGCCAGCCGCCCGAGGCCCGGCAGGGCGAAGACGCTCTCGACCACCACCGATCCGCCGAGCATGGTGCCCGCCTGCAGCCCGATCAGCGTGACCATCGGCAGCATCGCGTTGCGCAGCACGTGCCGCGCCACCACCCGCGTCTCGCTCAGGCCCTTGGCGCGCGCGGTGCGCACGAAGTCGAGCGAGAGCACCTCCAGCATCGAGGCGCGCATGATGCGCAGGTAGATCGCGAGGAAGATGAGCCCCAGCGTCAGCGTCGGCAGCACCAGATGCCGCGCGATGTCGAGCACCGCGGCGATTCCGGTGTAGGACTGCGTGATATCCGAGAAGCCGCCCGCCGGCAGCCACTGCAGATAGACGCTGAACACCACGATCGCCATCAGCCCGAACCAGAAGGAGGGCGTGGCGTAGAAGATCAGCCCCAGCGTCGAGATCAGCGTGTCCGGCCAGCGGTTGACCCGTCGCGCGGCGATCACGCCGAGCACGAGGCCGAAGAAGAATGCGAAGGACAGCGCAGAGGCCATCAGCAGGATCGTCGGCGGCAGGCGCTCGAGGATCACGGTCGCGACCGGCTTGCCGTAGATCGCGGAGAAGCCGAGATCGAGGGTCGCGAGCCGCAGCAGGTAGTTCCAGAGCTGCGCCGCGATCCCGGCATCGAGGCCGTAGAAGCGGCGCATCTCCTCCGCGAAGGCGGCGTCGCCGCCGCCGATCTGCGCCATCAGCGCGTCCACCGTGTCCCCGGGCGCGAACTGCAGCAGCAGGAACATGCCCATCAGGATCAGCAGCAGGGTGGGCAGCGAGGCGGCGAGCCGCCGCCCCGCGAGACGCAGGACCCTCAAGGCGCCAGCCAGGTGTCGTGCCAGGTCGAGGACGCCCAGCGCGGATTGTTCCCCGCATTGCGGATGCGGCGGTTGAAGACCGAGACGAAGATCTGCTCGATCGGCATCCACAGCGGCAGTTCCGTCTGCACCGCGCGTACGAAGTCGGCGTAGAGCGCCCTGCGCTTGACCGGGTCCACCTCGGTCGCCGCGGCGTCGATGATCGCGTCGATGCGCTCGTCCTTCCAGCCCCACTGGTTCGTCCAGGGCGCGCCGACCGGGCTGCCGGAACGGTACCACACCGTGGTGCTGACCGCCGGATCCGAGCGGTACTGGTGCCAGCCGGTCGCGAGGTCGAAGGCGTGCTCGCGATACACCGTGCGCAGATAGCCCGCGGCGTCGAGGCGGACGATCTCGATCCGGATGCCGACCTGGCCGAGCGACTGCTGGATGAAGGTGGACCACAGCGCGATGTCCTCGCCCCAGGGGGCCGGGTGCAGGCGCAGCGTGAAGCGCACGCCCCCCGCCCCGCGGCGGTGGCCGGCCTCGTCAAGCAGGCGGTTCGCCAGCGCGGTGTCGAAGCGGTACTGCGGCATGTCCGGGCCGGGATAGTAGTCGGTCGAGACCGAGGGGATCGGCCCGGTCCCGGGCTTGGCGAAGGGGCCGAGGAAGTTCTCGATGAAGAAGGGGACGTTCAGCGAATGGGCGATGGCGCGGCGCACGCGGATGTCGGCCAGAACCGGATTGCGGAAATTGAACTCCAGCGTGTTGGTGCGGACATTGCCCTCGTTGCCGCGCGTCGTCGCCTCGAAGCGCGGGTCGCGGCCGAGGCGCTGCATGTCGGCGATGCTCAGCGACGAATAGGGCGCGAAGAGGATCTGCCCCGCCTCCATCTGCGCCGCCGCCGCCGCGCGGTCACCGACGACGCGCCAGACGATGCGGTCGAGATAGGGCATGTTCTCGCGCCAGTAGTTCGGGTTGCGCTCGGCGATGATGAACTGGCCGCGCTCGTACTGCACGAAGCGGAACGGGCCGGTGCCGATGGGCGCGGTGTTGGCCGGGTTCTGCCGGATGTCGCCCGACTCGAACACATGCTTGGGCGAGATGTAGCCGAGGTCGGGCAGCGCGCGCAGCAGCAGCCCCTGCGGCATGGGCCGCGAATAGCGGAATACCGCGGTATGCGCGTCCGGCGTGTCCACCGCCTCGAGGAACTGCTGCAGCGTGGTCCCGTAGTTCAGGATCTTCTTCCACATCTCCATCGCCGTGAACTGCACGTCGGCGGAGGTGAAGGGCCTGCCGTCGTGCCAGGTCACGCCGCGGCGCAGGCGGAAGGTGTGGGTCAGCCCGTCCGGCGCGCTCTCCCAGGATTCCGCCAGCGTGCCGACCGGATTGCCCTGCGCGTCGAGGTCGAGCAGCGCCTCCTGGATCTTGCCGCCGACGATGTAGACGCCGGTCGAGGCCTGCAGAGAAGGGTTGAGGATGCGCTGCTCGGTGGCGAAGTGCACCGTCAGCACGCCGCCGCGGCGCGGCGTCTCCTGCGCCATCGCGGGCACGGGCAGCATGGCGGCGCTGCCCATCAGCAGCATGTCGCGGCGGGTCGGTCCGGTCATGGTGGGTCTCCTGTCGCGGGCCATCAGGGGGTTTCGAAGATCACGGCGACGCCGGTCGCGAAGCCGGGCGGGCGCGGCGTGGCGGTGCCGAGCACGATGGCCGCGCCGCCCTCCTCGGGCAGGGCGGCCTCTTCGCATTGCGCGAGGCGCGCGATGACCGCGCGCGGCGCGAAACCGACATCGCCCCGGCCCGGGCCTGTCTGCACGAGATGCACCTCGCCGTCGCGGAGCATCGGCGCGTCGATCGCGGCGGCAAGCCCGGCGGCGCCGCCGGCCGGATCGGCGGTCGCGACCAGAACCCGCAGGATGCGCGTCACGCCGTTCGGGTGGGATTGCAGGGCGGGCACCCACACCGCCTCGGGCGTGTGGTGCTGGCAGGCGAAGATGCCGAGGCCGCCCACGCGCTGCTCGGGCGGCCAGCGAAAGACCGAGAAGCGCGCCTCCGCCACCGTGTCGTCGGGCATCGGCACGGGCCGCCCGAACTCCACCGGGCCGATGGCGGGCACGCCGCGCGCGCGCAGCGCCTCGGCGCCGGCCGCCGCGTCGGTGGTGGTGAAGGCGGCGCGATCCAGCCCATCCCGCACCGCCACGAAATCACGCAGCGCCTGGTTGTGCGGCGTCGGCGAGACGGGCGAAAGCAGTTCGAGGTAGTCCCGCCCGAACATCATCGTGTGGTTGGCGCTGCCGATATGCGCGCTGTGCAGGCCGCGGGGCGAGAGCGTGAATCCGAGCGCGCGCCAGGCCTGCGCCGCGGCATCGAGGTCGCGCACCGCAACGACGAGATGGTCGAGCCCGGTCAGGGTCGGGATCATGGAAGCCCCCAGGATGGTCCGGTCACTCTAGGCATCGCGCGTGTTGCGTCGCAACAACGGACAGGGCCTTCCCCGCGGGGGCTCCGCCGGGCGATGGTCTTCGCCGAAGCGGGACATGCGGTGCCGCGCCTTCGTCCGGCACGTTCCCGGAACGCCGCCGACCCGGCTAGACTGGCAGGGATCGCGGCGGGCGGAGGATGGGTCCATGGCGGTTCAGGCGCTCGGCTATGTCGGCCTGCATGCGCGCTCGCTCGACGACTGGGTGGCGTTCGGCGCGCAGCTCCTGGGCATGCAGCTTGCCGAGCGCAGCCGCGCGCAGCTCGTCTTCCGCATGGATGACCGCCGCCAGCGCCTGCTGGTCACGCCCGATGCCGCCGACGGGCCGGCCTTCTTCGGCTGGGAGGTCGCGGACGCCGCCGCGCTCGATGCGCTAGCCACGCGGCTCGAGGATGCCGGCGTTCCGGTCATGCGCGGCGATGCGGCGCTCTGCGCGCAGCGGCGCGTCGCGGGGATGGCGGTCTGCACCGATCCGCTCGGCAACCGCATCGAACTGGTGCATGGCTGCGAGAGCACGACGGAGCCCTTCCTGCCCGGGCGCTGCATCAGCGGCTTCCGCACCGGGGCCCTCGGCATGGGCCATGCCGTGCTGCTGGTGCCGCGGCTGGAGGCGGTGCTGCCCTTCTACACGGGGCTGCTCGGCTTCCGCGTCTCGGACTTCGTGCTGGACCCCTTCAAGGCGTATTTCCTGCACTGCAATCCGCGGCACCACAGCCTCGCGCTGATCGAAGGGCCCGCGCCGCGCCTGCATCACCTGATGGTCGAATGCTTCAGCCTCGATGACGTCGGCCAGGGCTACGACCTCGCGCTCGCGCAGGAGGGGCGCGTCGCGACCACGCTCGGCCGCCACACCAACGACTGGATGACGAGCTTCTACGCCACCACGCCCGGCGGCTTCCTGATGGAATACGGCTGGGGCGGCCGCGCCGTGGACCCCGCAACCTGGGTGCCGCGGGAGGAGACGCACGGCCCGAGCCTCTGGGGCCATGAGCGCCTGCTCGCGCCGCCCGCACTGCGCGAGGCCGCGGCGCGGCTGCGCATGGAGGCGGCGGCGCAGGGCGTGCGCGCGCCGGTGCAGGTGCTGGCCGGCAACCACACGCTGCGCCGGGGCGAGTGCGCCTGGTGGGACGCCGCCGTGCGCGACGCCGCGGATTAGCCGCCCCGCGTTTGCGCCCGCGCCGCGCGCGGGAGAGACTGCGCGCATGACCGATCCTCTCGAACAGGCTGCCGCGGCGATTCCGCGCGCCTATCCCGGCCCCGGCGGCGCCCTGGCCGTGCTCCGCGAGGGCCGCGTGCTGCTGCGCCACGCCTGGGGCTACGCCAATGCCGAGCGCCGCATCCCCTTCACCCCGCGCACGCTGTTCCGCATGTGCTCCATCACCAAGCAGTTCGCCTGCGGCGTGCTGCTGGAGGAGTTCCCGGATCCGTCGGTGCTGGATGGGGATGTGCGCGCCCGGCTGCCGCTGCTCGAAGGCGCGGCGCCGGGGATGCTGCACCTCTGCCACAACCAGTCGGGCCTGCGCGACTACTGGGCGGTGGCGATGCTGCACGGCTCGCCGGTGGAAGCGCCCTTCGGCGACGTGGAGGCGGCACACATCATCGGCGCGACGCGCTCGCTGCATTTCGCGCCGGGCACGCGCTATTCCTACGTCAACCAGAATTTCCGCCTTGTCTCGGACATACTGGAAAAACGGACGGGCCGCGGCTTCGCGGAACTGCTGCGGCGGCGCGTTTTCGACCGCGCGGGCATGGAGAGCGCCTTCCTCGCCGCCGACACCCGCGCCATGCCCGACGGGACCGAGGGCTACGAAGGCGGCCAGGCGACGGGCTTCCGCGCGGCGGAGAATCGCCTCCTGTGGACGGGCGATGCCGGCCTCGGCGCCTCGCTCGACGACATGATCGCCTGGGAGCGCCACATCGACGCGACGCGGGAGGATCCGGGCGCGCTGTATGCGAGGCTCTCCGCGCCCGTCGTCTTCGCGGACGGCGCGCGCGCGGAATACGGCTTCGGGCTGCATCGCGCGCAGGAGTTCGGCCATGCGCTGACCGGCCATGGCGGCGCGCTGCGCGGCTGGCGCAGCCACCGCCTGCATGTGGCGGCCGAGCGGCTCTCGGTCGTCGTGCTGTTCAACCATCTCTCGGACGCGCATGCCGCCGCGCTGGACCTGCTGGCGGCCGCGCTCGGCGTGCCGCGCGCGACGCCGCCCGCGCCCCCTCCGCCGCCGGATTGGGCCGGCGCCTATATGGAACCGGAGACCGGCCTTTCCGCGCGGCTCGACCTGCAGCCCGAGGGCCGCCTGCGGCTGCGCTTCGGCCATGTCGCGGAGTGGCTCGTCATGCAGCCGGACGGCAGCGCGGCGAATGGCCGCGTCCGGCTCGCGATGACGGCGCGGGGCCTGCGGATGGAACGCCCGGCCGAGAACCTCGCGAGCCTGCTGCGCCCGGCCGGCGGCGAGGCACGCCACGACATCGCGGGCCGCTACCGCTGCGCGGAACTCGATGCGGAACTCACCATCACCGACGGCGGAGGCGTCGCCTATGGCGCCTTCTCCGGCTTCCTCGGGCAGGGGCGGATGGAACTGCTGGAACCGATCGGCCCAGACCTATGGGCGCTGCCCTGTCCGCGCGCGCTGGACCATTCCCCGCCGGGCGACTGGACGCTGGCCTTCGAGCGCGACGATGCGGGCGCGGTGCGCGGCGTGCGCGTGGGGTGCTGGCTCGCGCGCGGGCTGCTCTACGCGAAGGCGTGATTCACGGCGCGCCGGGCGCAAGCAAGGCGGAGACGGCCTCCACGGAACCGCCATCGGGCAGGCGCAGGATGGCGTCCCTGAGGCGCGCCGCCTGCGCCCCACCGAGCAGCGGCTCGCAATTGCCGCGGAACTTGTCCTCGAGTTCCGCATCGCTGAGCGGCGCGCCGGGGTCGCCCTTGGGGAGCATCACCGTCTCGGTGAAGGATTGCCCGTCCTCCATCGTGATGGTCACGCGCGCCGGGAACTTCGCGGGATAGAGCGCGTTCAGCGCGGGGTCGGCGATCACCTCGGTGCGGTCGAGCACGCGGCGGATCAGCGGGTCGTGGATCCGCCCGGGCGCGAACTGCGCCTGCGTCAGCGCGCCATCCACCGCAGCGGCGGCGATGCAGTAGGGGACGGAGACGCGCGCGGCCATCGGCGTCGCCGCCTCCTTGGCGGAGAAATGCGACTTCACCGTGTCGTAGGTCTCGTTGGTGATGCGCGCGATGCGCGCGGGGTCCGGACGGTGCCGTGCGACGATGGCCAGCGTCGCCTGGATGGGCGAATGGCTCGCGAGGATGGAGGGGAAGAACTTGAAGCCGTTCTGCAGGATCTCCCAGCGCGTGCCGAGGCCCTCCGTCAGCGCCGACGCCCTGGGCTCCAGCGAGAAGGCGGCGAGGTAGCCCTTCGGATGCTCCAGGATGCCCGGCGGGGCCGTCATGCCGAGGGCCGCGAGCTGGGCCGAGAGCACGCCGTTCAGCGCCGCCTTGCCCGGATGCAGGCTCTTGGTCATGTCCCCCGATTCGAAGAAGGTGTTGAGCCCCGCCGCCTGTGTCCCCGCGAGGCCCAGCGCGCGCTGCACGCCATCGGCATCGAGGCCCATGGCATGCGCCGCGCTCGCCGCGCCGCCGAAGGTTCCGTTGGTCGCGGTCGAATGCCAGAAGCGGTAATGCGTGGGCATCACCGCCATGCCGACGCGCACCGCCACCTCGTAGCCCGCGACGATGGCCGCGAGCATCGGTCGCCCGCCCAACCCGCGCGCTTGCGCGAGCGCCAGCGACGCGGGCAGCACGACGGAGCCGACATGCAGCAGCGCGCGCTTGTGCGTGTCGTCATTGTCCGCCGCGTTCACCAGGATGCCGTTGGCCAGCGCCGCGAAGGCGGGCTGGGCGGCGAGCCCCGCCGCGCCGATCACCCCCGCCCCGGGCTGCGCCGGATACATCGCAGCGATGTCGCGGGCGATGCGTGCCTTCTCGCGGTCCTCGGTCCAGGCCGCGACGGCGCAGCCGATCGCATCGAGCGCGACGCGCGCCGCCTGCGCCATGACCTCGGGGGGCAGATCCTCGTGCCGCAGCGCGGCGACGAACTCCGCGAGCGCGCGCGTCGTCATGGGCGTCCTCCATCGTGCTTGCGCCGGAGCGTGGAGGCGCCGGCGCGGGCGCGCAAGGCCCAGCCGTTGACGCGGCCCGCGCGCCTCGCTCAGCATCGCCGCGGACGGAGAGGAAACGCGCATGCAGGCCGCCCGAGCGGAACGCGCCCGATGAGCGCCGAATGCACCCTGCTCGTCGCGGGCGCGACCGGCGCCGCGGCGACGCGCATGATCGAACGCGCCCGCGCGCTGCCGGGCTTCCGCGTCATCGGCCTGTCGCGCAACCGCCCGGAGGATGCGCCCGAGTGGATCGTCGCCGATCTCGCGGACGCGCAGGGCCTCGCCCGCGCGCTCGCGACGCGGCCGGACGTCACGCACATCGTCTATGCAGCGCGCGCACCGCATGGCGAGACGGGCGTCGAGGACGTGCCCGCGAATGTCGGCATGCTGCGGAACCTTCTGGATGCGGCGGAGGCCGCGCTGCCGCACTTCGCCCATCTCCACCTGATCCATGGCGGCAAGTGGTACGGGCTGCATATCGGCCCCTACCGCACGCCGGCGCGGGAGGACGACCCGCGCCATCTCCCGCCGAACTTCTACTACGACCAGCAGGATCTCGTCGCCGCGCGGCAGCGGGGGCGGGCCTGGACGTGGTCGGCCAGCCGCCCGAACTTCGTGCTCGATGTCGCACCGGGCCGCGCGCGCAACATGGTCTCGACGCTCGGCGCCTATGCCGCGATCTGCCGCGAACTGGGCGCGCCCTTCGACTTCCCCGGCAAGCCCGGAGCCTGGGACAGGCTGCACGAGGTGACGGACGCCTCGCTGCTCGCCGAGGGCGTGCTGTGGATGCTGCGCGAGCCCCGCTGCGCCAACCGCGCCTTCAACATCACGAACGGGGACGCCTTCCGCTGGTGCGACCTCTGGCCCTTCCTGGCCGAGCTGTTCGGCCTGCGCTGCGGGAAGCCGCGCCCGATGGCGATGGCGCACTGGATGGCCGACAAGGGGCCGGTCTGGGAAGCGATCCGGGCGAGGCACGGGCTGGCGCTGCCGCTGGCCCAGGTGGCGTCCTGGAGCTTCGCGGACTTCTTCCTGAACATGGACTACGACGTGCTGTCCTCGATGACCGCGGCGCGCGCCGCGGGGTTCACGGGATTCGTGGACAGCTGGGCGATGTTCGCCGACCAGGTCGCCGGATACCGCGCCGCGCGCATCCTGCCGCCCTGATGCAACGCCGAGGCAGGGAAACGCCATGTACGCCGCACCGCCCGAGATCCTTGCGGAGATCCATACGGAAGTGCCCGAGGCGCTGCGCATCCGCGGCCGGTCGAGCGAATGGCTCTACGGCCGCCCGGGTCCGACGCCGCATTCCTTCCTCGAGGGCCCGTCCTTCGACCGCGCGGGCCATCTCTGGCTGACCGACATCGCCTTCGGCCGCATATTCCGCGTGAGCCCCTCGGGCGAGTGGAGCGTGGTTGCCGAGTACGACGGCGAGCCCAACGGCCTCGCCTTCCATCGCGACGGCTGGGCGGCGATCACGGATGCGAAGCGCGGGCTGCTGCGGCTCGATCCCGAGACGGGCACGATATCGCCGCTGGTGCCGCGGGCGCGCCGGGAGGGCTTCCGCGGCGTCAACGACTGCACCTTCGCGATGAACGGCGACCTCTTCTTCACCGACCAGGGCCAGACCGGGCTGCACGACCCGGCCGGCCGCGTGTACCGGCTGCGCGCGGGCGCCGCGCAGGCCGATGCGCTCGTTTCCAACGTGCCGAGCCCGAACGGCCTCGTGCTCGCGGCGGACGGCCACACGCTCCATGTCGCGGCGACACGCGACAACGCCATCTGGCGCGTGCCCATCACCGAGGATGGCGGCGTGATCCGCGTGGGCCGCTTCATCCAGATGTCGGGCGGGCTCGCGGGGCCCGACGGCATGGCGCTCGACGTGAAGGGCAACCTCGTCGTCGCGCATGCCGGCATGGGCACGGTGTGGATCTTCTCGCGCCTGGGCGAACCGCTGCTGCGCATCCGCTCGCCGCGCGGCCTCGGCACCACGAATGTCTGCTTCGGCGGCCCGGAGAACCGCGACATCTTCATCACCGAGAGCGAGAGCGGCACCGTGCTGCGCGCGCGGTGGGAGCATCCGGGGCAGGCGCTGTTCTCCCACGCCTGACGCCCGAAGCGCACCAGGACCGGGTTTCGCCCGCCGGCATCGGTCAGCGCCGGTTCGTCAGCGCCTTCCGCCCGGCACTGCCACCGGTACGCCGACCGTGCCCACCATCCAGGCGAGGCGGTGCTTCTGCGCCGCGCGCGCATGGGCACGCGCGGCGGTCTCCGCGGCATCGCCGTCGCGCCGGATGATGGCCTCGAGGATCGCGCGATGCTCGGCATGGGCCTGCTCGGCGCGCCCGCCGCGCGTCAGCAGCGTCGGCAGCAGGGACATGGTGGCGGCGAGCTGCTCGAGGCTGCGCAGGAGGTAGCGGTTGTGCGCGGCGAGGTAGAGCAGCCCGTGCAGCCGCTGGTTCACCTGCGCGAGCGCCTCGCCGTCGCCGAAGCAGGCGGGTTCCTGCTCCACGATCTCGGCCATCGCCGCGATCTCGGTCTCGCTCGCATGCTGCGCGGCGAGGCGCGCGGCCGCGCCCTCCAGCACCTCGCGCATCACGTAGAGCTCGACCACCTGCTGGTGGTCCGGCCGCGTCACCGCGAGGCCGCGGCGCGGCTCGTGCGTCACCAGCCCCTCGGCCTCCAGCCGCGCGATGGCCTGCCTCACCGGCGTGCGCGAGACGCCGAAGCGCGCCGCGAGGTCGGTCTCGGTCAGCCTTTCGCCGGGGGCCAGCGCGCCGGCGCGGATGGCCTCGCGGATGCGCGCATAGGCTTCCTGGCCGAGATCGCGGGAGGAGGTCGGTCCGCCATCCATGCCTGCCCTATAGCCCGGCCGCGCCGCGGCGCGGAAGGCGGACAGGGCCGGCTGCAGCGGGCTTGCGGCGGCGGTCTTGCGCATCACGCCGGTTCGTATATTCTTGGATGCAACTGGATACAAGCGCACCATCCCTCCGTAGGGAACCGGCCATGGCGGATCTGAGCGAGACCTTCGACGTGCTGGTCGCGGGCGGCGGCAATGCAGCGCTCTGCGCCGCCATCACCGCCTGCCGGGCCGGCGCGCGCGTCGTGGTGGCCGAGCACGCGCCGCGGGCGATGCGCGGCGGCAATTCCCGCCACACCCGCAACCTGCGCGCGCTGCACCACGGCCCGACCGGCGTGCTGACCGATTCCTATCTCGAGGAGGAATACTGGGACGATCTGCGCCGCGTCACCGCGGGCAAGACCGACGAGACGCTGGCGCGGCTGTGCATCCGCGCCTCCGAGCACGCACCCGGATTCCTCGAATCCTGCGGCGTGGTGTTCCAGCCCTCGCTCTCGGGCACGCTCTCGCTCAGCCGCACCAACGCCTTCTTCCTCGGCGGCGGCAAGGCGCTGGTGAACGCCCTCTACCGCACGGCGGAGGCGCTCGGCATCACCATCCTCTACGACACCGAGGTGCAGCACATCGTGGTGAAGGACGGCTTCGCGACCGAGGCCATCGTCTCCCACCGCGGCTTTCCCGCGCGCATCCGCTTCAAGGCCTTCATCGCCTCGGCCGGCGGCTTCCAGGCCAACCGCGAATGGCTGCGCCGGTACTGGGGGGATGCGGCGGACAACTTCCAGATCCGCGGCACGCCCTATGCACAGGGCCGCGTGCTGAAGGATCTGCTCGCGCAGGGCGTGCAGGAGGTGGGCGACCCCACCCAGTTCCACGCGGTCGCCAACGACGCCCGCGCGCCGATGGAGGATGGCGGCCTCGCCATGCGGCTCGACTGCGTGCCCTTCTCCATCGTGGTGAACCGCGACGTCGAGCGTTTCTACGACGAGGGCGAGGATGTCTGGCCCAAGCGCTACGCCATCTGGGGCCGGCTGATCGCGCAGCAGCCGGGCCAGGTCGCCTTCGCGATCAACGACTCCAAGGCGCAGATGGACTACCTGCCGCCGGTCTTCGCGCCCTACCGCGCGGACACCATCGCGGACCTCGCCGCGCAGATCGGCCTCGATGCCGCGAAGCTCGAGAAGTTGGTGGCCGACTACAACGCCGCCGTGCGGCCGGGCACCTTCAAGGCGCAGTCGCTCGACGACTGCCGCACCGAGGGGCTGAGCCCGCCGAAATCCCACTGGGCGCGGCGCATCGACACCCCGCCCTACTACTGCCACCCGCTGCGGCCTGGCATCACCTTCACCTTCCTCGGCGTGAAGGTGAACGAGCGCGCGCGGGTGATGATGCAGGACGGCACGCCCTCGGCGAACATGTTCGCGAGCGGGGAGATCATGTCCGGCAACATCCTCGGCCAGGGCTACCTCGCCGGCTTCGGCATGGCGATCGGCACCGTCTTCGGCCGCATCGCGGGCGAGGAAGCCGCGAAACTCGTGAGGAACTGAGGCGATGGCCCACGAATCCGCGACCGTCGCCGAGGCCCGGCGGCAGATGGAAATCTGCAATGCCTGCCGCTACTGCGAAGGCTACTGCGCCGTCTTCCCCGCGATGGCGATGCGCCGCGCCTTCACCGAGGGCGACCTCGCGCACCTCGCCAATCTCTGCCATGGCTGCAAGGGCTGCTACCACGCCTGCCAATATGCGCCGCCGCACGCCTTCGGCATCAACATCCCCGCCACCTTCGCCGAACTGCGCAACGAGACCTACGCGAAGCACGCCTGGCCGGCGGGCTTCGGCCGGCTGTTCGAGCGCAACGGCACGGTGGTCTCGGCCTTCGCCGCGCTCGGCGTGACGCTCGCGCTGCTGCTGACGGTGGCGCTGCAGGATCCGGCGGTGCTGTGGTCGGCGCAGCGCGGCGTCGGCGCCTTCTTCCGCGTCATCCCGCACTGGCTGATGATCGCGCTCGGCGTCGCGACCTTCGGCTATGCCATCCTCGCCATGGCGATGGGCGCGCGCTCCTACCTGCGGGCGACGGGTGGCGCCGGCGGCGGCCTCGCGCCCGCGGCCGAGGCGACGATGGACATCGTGACCATGCGCCATCTCGGCGGCGGCGGGCATGGCTGCAACGACCTCGACGACGGCTTCGCCATGCGGCGCCGCTGGCTGCACCAGGCGCTGTTCGGCGGCTTCATGCTGTGCTTCGCCGCCACCTGCACGGGCACCATCTACCACTACGTGTTCGGCTGGTACTCGCCGCATGCCTTCCTCTCCCTGCCGGTGCAGCTCGGCACCTGGGGCGGCGTGTTCATGATGATCGGCGCGGCGGGGCTGATGCATGTGAAGGTCATCACCGATCCCGGCCCGGTCTCGCGCAAGGTGCTGGGGGGCGAGTTCGCCATCCTCGGCCTGCTGTTCCTGATCGCGGCGACGGGGTTGCTGCTGCTCGCGGTGCGGCACACGGGCGCGATGGGCATCATGCTCGCGCTGCATCTCGGCCTGGTCTTCGCCTTCTTCCTGCTGATGCCCTATTCCAAGATGGTGCACGGCCTCTACCGCGCCATCGCGCTGCTGCGGAACGCGAAGGAGAAGCGCGGCGCCGCGCCGATCGCCGCGGCCGGCTGAAGCGTTTCAGCGCCGGGCCGTTCCCGGCGCGGCATCCTCCGCCTGCCACCCGAGAGGAAGGCAGACCGAGAGATGCGCAGGATCCTTGCCGCCGCCCTCGCCCTCGCCGCGCTGATCGCCGCGCCGCTGCCGGCCGGGGCGCAGGGCGTGAAGGGCGCCGAGCGCCAGGCGCTCACGCAGAACGGCCAGTGCAGCGCCGAGCAGCGCGTGGCGATCCGCCGCGGCTTCGCCGATGCGCGGCGGATGACGAACGAGTCGATCGCCGCCCTCACGCTGGAGCCCGAGCGCATCCAGGGCCATCTCGAACGCTTCTTCGGCACGAACCCGGCCGGGGCCATCGCCAAGAACTTCCACGCCATCGCCGAGGGTCTCGACAGCCGCGAGAACCGCATCGCCTACGAATGCAACCGCGCCGGCGCCTGCGGCAACGCCACCTTCGCCTATGTGCGCTGGGGCGGGAATGCGCGGGAGGTGATGGGCTTCTGCCCCGGCTACTTCCGCGCCGCGCGCAGCGGCCAGGACAGCCAGGGCGGCATCGTCATCCACGAGATGAGCCACCTCGCCCTCGGCACGCGCGACCACGCCTACCAGCCGCGCGGCGCCGAGGCGCTGGCGAAGGACGACCCCGCCGCCGCCCAGATGAACGCCGACAGCTACGAATACTTCGCCGAGTTCCTGCCGCGCTGATACTGCCCCCCAGCCTGGCAGCGAAACCCCGCCGGGCACCGCGCAATCCCGCGCGGCCCGGCGGGGACCTTCCTTCCCTCGGCCGCGGCTGACCGATCGGTCGGCGCGGCCGCGGCCCCCTCGACAGGCGGGCCGGTGGCTGCTTCCCTGCGCGCGACAACGCCAGCAGGAGGAACCGCCCCCGCCATGAGCATCAACGGCGCCGCCTACATCGTCGGGGCCTTCGAGCACCCGACGCGCAAGGCCGAGGGCCAATCGGTCGCGCAACTGCATGCGGAGGTCGCCTTCGGCGCGCTCCAGGATGCGGGCCTCACGAAGGACGACGTGGACGGCTTCTTCTGCACCGGCGCAGCACCGGGGCTCGGGCCGCTCAACATGGCCGACTACATGGGCCTGACGAAGCTGCGCCACGTGGACAGCACGGACATGGGCGGCTGCTCCTATGTCATGCATGTCGGCCATGCGGCGCAGGCCATCAAGGAAGGGCGCTGCAACATCGCCCTCATCACGCTCGCCGGCCGGCCGCGCGCCGAGGGCATGGCGACGGGGACGGTGCCGCGCTCCTGGGCGCCGAACATCCCGGACGATCCGTTCGAGATCCCGATGGCGCGCACCGTGGTCACGTCCTACGCGAATGTCGCCTCGCGCCACATGTACGAATACGGCACGACCTCCGAGCAGCTCGCCTGGATCAAGGTCGCCGCCTCGCAGCACGCGCAGCACAATCCGCACGCCATGCTGCCCAAGGTCGTCACGGTCGAGGACGTGCTGAACTCGCCCATGGTGGCGGACCCGCTGCACCGGCTCGACTGCTGCGTCATCTCGGATGGCGGCGGCGCGCTGATCGTGGCGCGGCCGGAGATCGCGAAGTCGCTCAAGCGCCCGCTGGTGAAGGTGCTGGGCTGCGCCGAGGCCACCAAGAACCAGGCGGCCGGCTATCTCGACCTCACCTATTCGGCCGCGCGCCAGTCCGGCGCGGCGGCCTTCGAGGAGGCGCGCGTCACGCCGAAGGACATCCAGTACGCCTCCATCTACGACAGCTTCACCATCACGGTGCTGATGCAGATCGAGGATCTGGGTTTCGCCGAGAAGGGCAAGGGCGGCGCCTTCGTCGCCGACGGCAACCTGATCTCGGGCGTCGGGAAGCTGCCCTTCAACACCGATGGCGGGGGCCTGTGCAACAACCACCCGGCCAATCGCGGCGGCATGACCAAGGTCATCGAGGCGGTGCGCCAGCTCCGCGGCGAGGCGCACCCGAAGGTGCAGGTGCCGGGCTGCAGGCTCGCGCTCGCCAACGGCATCGGCGGCCTGCTCGGCCACCGGCACGGTTCCGCCACGCTCATCATGGAACGGGAGTGATCACCATGGCGACCCAGGCCGCCAACCGCGCCATCCCCGCCCCCAAGGAAGACCCGACCACCAAGCCCTTCTGGGACGCCGCCCGCGAGGGCCGCTTCCTCATCGGGCTGTGCAAGGACACCGGCAAGCACTTCTGGTATCCGCGCGGCTGCTCGCCCTTCACGCTGTCGAACAACGTGGAGCTGGTGGAGGCGAAGGGCACGGGCACCATCTACTCCTTCACCGTCATGCGCTCGAAGGAGCCGCACGCGCCGGCCTATGTGGAGCTCGACGAGGGCCCGCGCATCTTCACCAACATCGTCGATTGCGACCTCGATGCGCTGAAGATCGGCCAGAAGGTGAAGCTGGTCTTCAAGCCGACCGAAGAGGGCGGCGCGCCGGTGCCGATGTTCACGCCGGCCTGAACCGCACGGCCAGGCGACGCGCCGGGGCCATCGCGGCCCCGGAAAGCCGGGGGCGGGAGGCGATCCTCCCGCCCTTTCTCATGCGCGCTATTCGAGCCGCGCCCCCGAGATCCGCACCGCCTCCTGCCAGGTCGGGCGCTCGCGGTCGGCGCGGGCCTTGAGATCCTCAGCGCTCGTCCAGACCGCGAGTGCGCCGGAGCGCAGGAAGCGGTCCTTGAACGCCTGGTCGTCCACGATCTGGCGCAGCGCCGCGCTGAGGCGGTCGATGACGGCCCGCGGCGTGCCGTTGGGGAAGATGAAGCCCTGCCAGGAGGAGACGACGAAGTTATCCATCCCCGCCTGCGCCATGGTCGGGATCTGGTCCATCGTCGGCCAGCGCTCGGCGCTGGTCACGGCCAGCGCCCGCATCCGCCCCTCCTGGATGACGGGGACATAGGAAGTCAGGTTGTCCAGCGCGAAGTCGAGGTCGCCCGAGAGCATCGCCGGGATGGTCTGCGCCGCGCCGCGGAACGGGACGTGCGTGCCCTCGATTCCCGCCCGCGCGCAGAACAGCGCGCCCGAGAGATGCGGCGTGGTGCCCACCCCCGGCGAGCCGTAGGAGATGCCGCCGCGCTTGGCCTTCCCCCAGGCGATGAAGTCCCGCAGCGTCTGGGACGGGTTGTGCTGGGCAGCCACCACCGCGACGTTCGGCAGGTCCCAGGCGATTCCGACCGGCACCAGGTCGCGGTCCGGGTCGTAGGGCAGGCGGGTATAGAGGAAGCGGTTGATCACCAGGTGCCCGACCGAGGCGATACCCATTGTGTAGCCGTCGGGCGCGGCCTTGGCGGTGGCGTCAATGCCGATGTTGCCGCCGGCGCCGGCGCGGTTCTCGACCACGAAGTTCTGGCCGAGCAGGGCCTGCAGACGTTCGGCATAGATGCGGACCAGCACGTCGGTGGACCCGCCGGGCGGCCAGGGCACGATGATGCGCACGGGCCGGTTCGGCCACTCGCCCTGGGCCTGGACGATGCCCGGCGCGGCGAGCAGGCCGGTGCCGGCGGCGAGGAGGGTGCGGCGGGTGGTCATGACGTTCCATCTCCCGGATTGGTGATGGGAAGGAGATAGAGCGGACGGCGGGGGCTGGCCAGCCACGCGGCGCCGCGCGGTCCGGCCCGACGGAGTCGGGATTCCTTACAGACTTGTGAGGCCTCGTGCGCCACGGCCAGGAAACATAGCCAAAACAGCGATCTAACGGCGAAAAATGCGTGGCCCGTTTATTGCTCCAGTCGCTCCGGCGGCGGATCGGGACCCCCTATCCCCTCCGCCCCACCCCGCAGCAGCCGCGCTCCCCCCTTCCGATGCGCGGCCCCATGAGGGGAGCAAAACCACCATGCGTAAGGGCCTCATCGCCTCCGCCGCAGCCATCGCGCTTCTGGCGCCGGGCGCGGCCTCGGCGGCCTCGGTGTCCATCGACGTCATCACCGCCACCTGGTCCAACGTCGTCGGCGGCTCGGCCGTCAACTTCACCGGCAACGGCACCGCCTCCGCCTCGGTCAACTGGGGCACGGGGGGGCCGCAGAGCGGCTACGTCTTCACCGCCGCGACGATGCCGATCGCCTCCCTGCTGCCGCCCTCGCCCTCGCCCGATTTCACCCTTGGCACCTTCACGCACCGCAACTTCCCGATCACCTCGGGGACGAGCATCACCGGCGTCCGCCTGACCATCACCGCCGGCATCAGCATCGACAACGTCAGCCAGGGCACGAAGAACTTCGTGTTCGACTTCGACCACTGGGAGACGCCGAACGGTGCCAATCCCTGCGCCAATGGCGGGGCGAATGGTTCCGGCGTCAACGAATTCGGCTGCGCCGACCGGGTCCAGGTGGGCTTCAACAACCTCTCCGAGAGCATCGTCATCGGCGCCGACACCTACACGCTGAACATCGTCGGCTTCGAGATCAACGGCGTGCCGTTCAGCGAGTTCTGGACCAAGGAGAACGCCAGCAACTCGGCGCTGATCCGCGCCAACTGGACGCTGCGCTCCGAGGTGGTTCCCGCCCCGATGTCCCTTGCCCTGTTCGGCATGGGCCTCGCCGGGCTCGGCCTCGCGATGCGCCGCCGCGCGGCCTGACCGGGACACCCCGGCGCCGGGCCCGCCCCGGCGCCGGGACCGCCTCCGGCGCGGCAGCCCCGCGCATTCCGGACGGCCCGGCCCTAGCCCCGCCCGCGCAGCACCGCCGCCAGCGTCACCAGCATCGAGGCGGTCGCGCCCCAGATGTAGTGCCGTTCATGCGGCCAGACCCAGAACTCGCGTATCCGCCCGCGGAACTCCTGCCGCCGCCGCTCGGGCGCGGCGGGGTCCAGCAGCCGCGCGAGCGGATATTCGAAGGGCTCCTCCACCTCGGCCGGATCGTGCCGCAGGCCGAAGGGCGGGCGCAGCAGCGCCACCACGGGCGTGACCAGGTAGCCGGTGCCGGTCAGCACGCTCGGCAGCCGGCCGACCAGTTCGGGCAGGCCCGGGTCGAGCCCGACCTCCTCCTCCGCCTCGCGCAGCGCGGCCTCTTCGGGCGTCTCCCCCGCCTCCATCCGCCCGCCGGGGAAGGAGACCTGCCCGGCATGGGAACTCAGCCGCGCCGAGCGCAGCGTCAGCAGCACGGTGGGCTCGGGATGCACGACCAGCGGCACCAGCACCGCCGCCTGCACGATGCGCCCGCCCGCGCGCGCGGCGCGGTCGAGATCCTCCTGCGGGGATGGCCGGTCGCGCGGGACGGAATCGGGGTCGGCGAGCCGCTGCCGCAGCGCCGCGGCGTCGAGCCGCAGCGCCGGCGCCAGCACGGGCGCTTCGCTCGGCGGCGGGCTCAATCGGCCGCCATGTCGAGCGCCGGCGCCTCGTCGATCGGGAAGAACACCCCCTCGCTCCAGACGCCGAGCACCTCGCGCCCGTCAATCGTCTCCGGCTGGGCCAGCGCGACGAGTTCGTAGAAGACGGCGCGGCTGATCCGCGCCTCGAGCCCCGGGCGCACCAGGATGTAGGGCCGCGGCTCGCGCGTGCGCGGGTCGAGGTGCACGCGGATCGGATGCTCGGCGCCCGCGGTCACCATCTCGTCGAGGTTGGTGCGGAAGGTCAGGCATTGCTGGGGAACGCCGCAGCCGCAGTCACAATCGCGCCAGAACAACTCGACCGCGAGGAAGGGCGCGTCCTCCACCTCGATGCGCCCGCGCTCGGCCGGAGTCTCGAGCCAGTAGGATCCGTCCTCGCCGCGCTTGAGCACCGATGCGAACAGGCAGACCAGAGGTTTCCGCTGGATCGGGCTGCCCTTGTAGTACCAGGTGCCATCGCGCGCGATCCGGATGGCATAGTTGCCGCATTCCATCCTCGCGCGGGCAAGCACCGTGCCTGCCGGAGGCACCGTGCCGCCCGTCTTTTCCATGCCCTGGAGCGTCATCGCCCGTCGTCGCCCTTGCACGCGCCCTGGCCGATGCGAGGTAATCCGGTATGGGGTGGCACCGGCCGGCGCGCCTCCGCGACTGTCATATAGGGAGCCATGCCCGCATGAGTGAAGTGGCCGAAACGCAGGATCCCGCCGCCCTCGTCGCCGAGGTGGAGGCGCTCGGCGCCCGCCTCGCCCGCGTCCGGGAGGCGGTGGGCAAGGTCATCTTCGGCCAGGACCTCGTGATCGAGCGCGTGCTGACCACGCTGCTCGCCGGCGGGCATGTGCTGCTCGTGGGTGTGCCGGGCCTCGGCAAGACGAAGCTCGTGGACACGCTCGGCACCGTGCTCGGCCTCGATGCCCGCCGCGTGCAGTTCACCCCGGACCTGATGCCGGCCGACATCCTCGGCTCCGAAGTGCTGGAGGAGGACGCGCACGGCAAGCGCGCCTTCCGCTTCCTGCGCGGGCCCATCTTCTGCCAACTGCTGATGGCCGACGAGATCAACCGCGCCAGCCCGCGCACGCAATCGGCGCTGCTGCAGGCGATGCAGGAACACCGCGTGGCCATCGGCGGGGAGATGCACGCGCTCCCCGCGCCCTTCCACGTGCTCGCCACGCAGAACCCGATCGAGCAGGAAGGCACCTACCCGCTGCCCGAGGCGCAACTCGACCGCTTCCTGCTCGAGATCGAGGTCGGTTACCCCGACGCCGCGGCCGAACGGGCCATGCTGCTCGCCACCACCGGCGCGCGGGAGGCACGGCCCGCGCAAGCCATGACCGGCCCCGAACTCATCGCCGCGCAAGGCCTGATCCGCCGCATCCCGGTCGGCGAACAGGTGCTGGAGGCGATCCTGAAACTGGTGCGCGGCGCCCGCCCCGAGACCTCGCCCCTGGAAACAGTGCAGAAGAACCTCTCCTGGGGGCCCGGGCCGCGCGCCGCACAGGCGCTGATGCTCGCCACCCGCGCCCGCGCGCTGCTCGACGGCCGCCTCGCACCCTCCGTGGACGACGTGATCGCACTGGCCGAACCCGTGCTGCGCCACCGCATGGCTCTGACCTTCGCCGCCCGCGCCGACGGCGTGCGACTGAGCGAAGTGATCGAGGCGCTGAAGGACAGCCTGGGGTGAGGGGACAGGCGGCCCGGGTCACGTCGGAGAGGGGCGCCGCCCCTCTCCGAACCTCTCCCCGCCAAAGGCCGAAAGGCCTTTGGAAACCAATCTCAATCGGGGTGGTGAGGGAGGGGGCGTGGCGCGCCAGTGATCGAGTGCGCGCGTGTGACGCCCCCTCCCTCACCACCCCGATCAGGTCGAGGGTTCCAAGGGCCTTAAGCCCTTGGCGGGAGGGGTCCGGGGAGGGCGGCGCCCTCCCCGGCGCGTGCCCGTGACCACCGTTCCCGTCCCCTGGGCCGAGGCCCTTGGCGCCTCGCTCCCGCCGCTTGTCGTGCAGGCCGAGCGTGTGGCGCAGACGGTCATGCAGGGTGTCCATGGCCGGCGGCGGCCGGGTCAGGGTGATGCCTTCTGGCAGTTCCGCCCCTATCTGCCGGGCGATGCGGCGGCGCGGGTGGATTGGCGGCAATCGGCCAAGTCGGACCGCCTCTTCGTGCGCGAGACGGAGTGGGAGGCGGCGCAGACCGTCGCGCTGTGGTGCCAGTCCGGGCCGGAGATGGACTGGCGCAGCGACCGCATGCTGCCCACCAAGCGCACGCGGGCGGAGTTGCTGCTGCTCGCCCTCACCTCGTTGCTGTTCCGCGGGGGCGAGAGGGTGCGCCTGTTCGGCCTGCCGCGGGCCTTCGCGGGGCGCGGCGCGCTGCCGGTTCTGGCGCAGTCGCTCCCGCGCGCCGCCGCCGTGGCGGAGGATGGGCGCATCCCGCGCCATGCGCGGGCGGTGCTGATCGGGGATTTCCTGGCGCCGCTCGAGCAGACGCGGAAGGTCGTCGCGCAACTGGCGGCGCGGGCGGTGCGGGGCCATCTGTTGCAGGTGCTCGACCCTGCCGAGGAGACCCTGCCCTTCACCGGCCGCGTCCGGTTCGAGGGCGTCGCGACCCCCGATCATGCGCTGGTGCCGCGGGTCGAGGGCGTGCGCGCGCTCTACGAGGAACGCCTTGCGCGGCATCGCGACGGGCTGCGGGCGCTGGCCGCGGCCTCCGGCTGGTCCTTCGCGACGCACCGGACGGACCATCCGCCCGAGGCCGCGCTGCTCGCGCTGCATCGCCGGCTGGCGCCCGACTGATGTGGCAGGCCGGCCCCATCGCCTTCGCGGCGCCGTGGCTGCTGGTGGCGCTGCCGGCGCTGCCGCTGCTGTGGTGGCTGCTGCGCGTGAGCCCGCCGGCGCCGCGCAGCCAGGCTTTCCCGGCCATCCGCCTGCTGCGCGACCTGCCGCCGACGGAGGAGACGCCGCACCGCACGCCCTGGTGGCTGCTGCTGTTGCGGATCGCGGCGGCGGCGCTGCTCATCCTCGGCCTCGCCCGGCCGGTGTGGCAGCCGCAGACGGGCGCGGGGGGCGATGGCCCGCTGCTGGTGGTGGTGGACAATGGCTGGGCCGCCGCCCCTGACTGGGCCGCGCGGATGGCAAGCGCGACGGCGGCCGTGGATGCCGCAGCGCGCGAGGGGCGGCGCGTGGCGCTGCTGCCAACCGCCGCACCCGAGACGGGCGAGCCGGTCGCGGCCACCGGGCTGATGCCGGCGGAGGAGGCGCGGGCGCGCCTCGCCGCGCTCCGCCCGCGCGCCTGGGCGCCGGACCGCGAGGCCGCGCTCGCCGCCCTCGCGGCCTTCCGGCGGGCCCATCCCGGCGCGATCGCGAGCCTCTATGTCGCGGACGGCGTCGAGCATGCGCGGGAGGGCGACGCCTTCTCCCCCCTCGCCGCCGCGCTGGCCGAGGCCGGGCCGCTGACCGTGGCGCAGGCCGAGGGCCGCCCGGCGCGGCTGCTGCCCATGCCGCGCGCCGAGGCCGACCGGCTGGTGGTGCGCGTGCTGCAGACGGCCCTGGCGGCGCCGAGCGAGGCGACGGTCCTCGCCCGCACCGGGGATGGGCGGGCGATCGCCTCCGCCACGCTCGCCTTCGCGGCCGGCGCGACGGAGGCCGAGGCCGCGCTCGACCTGCCGATCGAGATCCGCAACCAGGTGGTGCGCCTCGACATCGAGCCCGAGGCCGGGGCGGCGGGGACCGTGCTGCTGGACGAGCGCTTCCGCCGCCGCCCGGTGGGGCTTGCGGCCGCGCAGGAGACGACGGCGGATGCGCCGCTGACCGGCGATCTCTTCTACCTCGATCGCGCGCTCTCGCCCTATGCCGAGATCCGCCGCGGCAGCCCCGAGGCGCTGCTGGCCCGCCGCCTCGCGGTGCTGATCCTGGCCGACCGCGAGATCCCCGAGGGCCGCGAGCGCGAGGCGCTGACCCGCTGGGTCGAGCAGGGCGGGATGCTGATCCGCTTCGCCGGCCCCCGCATGGCCGAGCGCCCCGATCCGCTGCTGCCGGTCACGCTGCGCGCCGGGGAACGCGCGCTCGGCGGCGCGCTCTCCTGGGAACGGCCGCAGACCCTCGCCCCCTTTGCCGAGGGCACGCCCTTCGCCGGCCTGACGCCGCCGACCGAGGTGACGGTGGAGCGGCAGGTTCTCGCCGAGCCCTCGCCGCGGCTGACCGAGCGCTCCTGGGCGCGGCTGGCCGACGGCACGCCGCTCGTCACCGCCGCCCCGCGCGGGCAGGGGCGGATCGTGCTGTTCCATGTCACGGCCAATGCGGAATGGTCGAACCTGCCGCTGTCCGGCCTGTTCGTGGACATGCTGCGGCGGCTGGTGGCGCTCTCGGCCGGGGTGCAGGGGGCGGAGGGCGAGGCGCCGCTCGCCCCGCTCGAGGTGCTGGACGGCTTCGGCCGGCTCGGCCCCGCGACGCCGGCCGCCGCGCCCATCCCGGCCAACCGGGTGGAGGAGACCGCGGCCTCCCCGCGCCATCCGCCGGGCTGGTACGGCACGCCCGGCCAGACGGAGGAGGCGGCCTGGCGGCGCGCGCTGAACGTCTCGGCCCATCTGCCGCCCCCGCGCGCCGCCGCGCCGCCGCCCGCGGGCGCGCGCAGCGAGGCGATCGGCGGCGTGCCGGCCGAGCGCGACCTCGGGCCCTGGCTGCTGGCGCTGGCGCTGCTGCTGCTGGCGGCCGACCTGCTGGTCTCGCTGGTGCAGCGCGGCCTCGTCGGGCCGCAATGGGGCCGGCGCGGGATCGCCGCGGCGCTGGCGCTGGCGCTGGCAGGCCCCGCGGCCGCGCAGGAGGGGCCGGGCGCGGCGGCGATCGCGACGCGGCTCGCCTACATCGTCACCGGCAATGCCCAGGTGGACGAGATCAGCCGGATGGGCCTCGCGGGGCTGTCGGATTTCGTGAACCGGCGCACCGCCGCGGCGCTCGCGGAGCCGCACGGCGTGGTGCCGGGGCGGGACGACCTCTCCTTCTACCCGCTGCTCTACTGGCCCGTGCTGCCCGACGCGCCGCAGCCCGACGCGGCGACGGCCGCGGCGCTGAACGCGTTCATGCGCCATGGCGGCATCATCCTGATGGACACCCGCGACGAGGGCTCGGGCGAGGGGATGAACCCCGGTGCCGGGGCGGCGCTGCGGCGGGTGACGCGGGACCTCGCCGTGCCGCCGCTCGCGCCCGTGCCGGAGGATCATGTGCTCAAGCGCGCCTTCTACCTGCTGCAGGACCTGCCCGGGCGCTATGCGGGCGGCCAGGTCTGGGTGGCGCGCGACCAGGACCGGGCGAATGACAGCGTGAGCCCGGTGATCATCGGCGGCCATGACTGGGCGGCGGCCTGGGCGCAGGACGGGCGCGGGCAGAACCCCTATGCGACCATTCCCGGCGGCGCGCGGCAGCGCATCCTGGCCTACCGCTTCGGCGTCAACCTCGTGATGTACGCGCTGACCGGCAACTACAAGGGCGACCAGGTGCATGTGCCGGCGATCCTGGAAAGGCTCGGGAATTGAGCGCCGCTGCCCTCCGCCCCGCACCCCGCCGATGGCCGATCGGCCTCTGGCCGGAGGGGCCCGGGTGGCGCCGCCCTCCCGGTAGCGAGGCCCCATGACCCAGACCATCGCCGGCCTCGACTTCGCCCCCGTCCTGCCGCCCTGGCTGCTCGGCCTCGCCGCGGCGGCGGCGCTGCTCGCCCTCGTCCCGGCGGCTTGGCGGCGCGCGCGCGGCACGGCGTGGCGGGCGCTCTCCTTCGCGCTGGTGCTGCTCGCGCTCGCCAACCCGCGCCTCGTGGAGGAGACGCGCGAGACGCGTCCCGACATCGCGCTGATGGTCGTGGACCACAGCGATTCCACCGCCATCGGCACCCGCCGCGCCAGCATCGAGGCGGCGCGGCGCGAGATCGAGGCCCGCGCCGGCCGCCTGCCCGACCTCGAACTCCGGACGGTCGAGGTGCCCGAGGCCGGCAACCAGGGCACTCGCCTCTTCGCCGCCATCGAGCGTGCGCTGGCCGAGATCCCGCGCGCGCGGCTCGCCGGCGTGATCGCGCTGACCGACGGCCAGGCGCACGACATCCCCGCCCAGCCGCCCTTCGATGCGCCCTTCCACGCCCTGATGCCCGGCCGCGCGGGGGAGACCGACCGCCGCCTGAGGGTGATCGAGGCGCCGGGCTTCGGCATCGTCGGCCGCGAGGTCGAGATCCGCGTCGCGGTGGATGACCTCGGCGTGCCGAACCCCGCGGGCGCCGCCCGCCTGACCATCCGGCGCGACGGCGAGCAGCCGCGCAGCGCATCGGTGCCGATCGGGCGCGACCAGCGCATCACCGTGCCCATCCAGCGCGGCGGCCCGACCGTAGTCGAGATCGAGGCCGATCCCCGGCCCGGCGAGGTCAGCCCGCTGAACAACCGCCAGGTGGTCACCATCAACGGGGTGCGCGACCGGCTGCGCGTGCTGCTCGTCTCCGGCGAGCCGCATGCCGGGGAGCGGACCTGGCGCCGGCTGCTCAAGGCCGACCCCAATGTGGACCTGGTGCACTTCACCATCCTCCGCCCGCCCGAGAAGGACGACCTGACGCCGCTGAACGAGCTCGCGCTGATCGCCTTCCCGGTGCGCGAGCTGTTCCAGGTGAAGCTGCGCGAGTTCGACCTGATCGTCTTCGACCGCTTCTCCAACCGCGGCATCCTGCCGGCGGTCTATCTGCGCAACATCGCGGATTATGTGCGCGGCGGCGGGGCGCTGCTGATGTCCACCGGGCCGGAGTTCAGCGGGCCGGTCAGCCTGGCGCTGACCCCGCTCGGCCAGGTGCTGCCGGCGCGCCCGGCGGGGCGGCAGGCCATCGTCGCCGAGGCGCCCTTCCGGCCGCGCGTCTCGGCGCTCGGCCACCGCCATCCCGTCACCGAGGGCCTTCCCGGCGCCAATACCGAACAGCGCCCCGAGGCCGAATGGGGCCGCTGGTATCGCTGGCTGCGCGCCGATCCGCGCGGCGGCAGCACGGTGATGGAAGCCCCGGACGGCTCGCCGCTGCTGCTGCTCGATCGCGTGGGGGAGGGCCGGGTCGCGCTGCTGCTGTCGGACCACATCTGGCTGTGGTCGCGCGGGCATGACGGCGGCGGGCCGCAGCAGGAACTGCTCCGCCGCATCGCGCACTGGCTGATGCGCGAGACGGAACTCGAGGAGGAGGACCTGACCGCGCGCATCGAGGCCGGGCGGCTGACCGTCACGCGCCGCAGCCTCGCCGAGGGCCCGCCGCCCGAGATCGCCGTCACCGCGCCCGACGGCACGGTGACGCGCGCCGTGCCGGAGGTGACGGGCGGCGGCCGCGCCGTGCTGAGCCTGCCGGCGGACCGGCCCGGCGTGTGGCAGGCGAGCGATGGCCGGCGCACCGCCTTCGCCGCCTCGGCCGCGGCCAATCCGCTGGAGATGGCGGATCTGCGGGCCGACCCCGAACGCCTGCGGCCGCTGCTGGCCGGCACGGGTGGGGCGGCGCGCTATATCGGCGACGGCGCGGCGCCCAACCTGCCGGAACTGCGTCGCGTGGCGCCCGGGCGGGATGTCGCCGGCGCCGGCTGGATCGGGCTGCGCCGCAATGGCGACCACACCGTGACGGGCATCAGCGCCATGCCTCTGCTGCCGCCCTGGCTGGCGCTGATGCTGGTGCTCGGCGCCGCGGTGGCGGCGTGGCGGCGGGAGGGGCGGTAGGGCCGGTCCCGCTCGGGCGCAGCCGGCAGGTGCGCGCGCAGGCAAGGTGTGGCCCCCGTGTTCGCGCCCCGGGCGCGCAGGCCCGCCACGCCCGTGCCCGCGGCACGCTCCCAGGGGCGATCAGCGCCCCCCCGGCCCCTTGGGCGGCGTCAGCGCTTCGGCCGCCTCCGCCTCGCGCTCGATCCGCTCGGCATCGGCATCGTTGAGGGGAACCACGCCGTAGCCCTGCTGCACGGTGTGCACGGCCTCGTGCGGGAGCAGGTCCAGCGCCGCCGGGGCGGCGCCGAAGGGGTCGCCGAAGCCCGGGCTGCCCACGGTGAAGGCGCGCGCGCCGAGGGCGCCGAAGTGCCCGCCCTTGAGGCGCACCACATCCCCGTCATGGAGCGCCATGCCCGGTGCGACCGGCACGCTGCGCCAACCCTCGGCCCCCTCGCGCAGCACCGCGACATGGTCCGGCATGTCCTGTTCCGGCATGGGCCGGGGCTCGCCCGGCCGGACCACCCCCGCGAGGCGGGCCACCGGTGCTTTCGGCGGGTTCGGCATGGCGGTCCCTTCCTGCGCGATTTGATGCCGGAACAATGCCGCCTTCGGCACCGGCCGGCCACCAACCGGCGGTTGCCGCCCGGCGATTGCCGCTGTTCCCGGCAAGGCGAAGGGGCGTAGAACAGCGCCATGCGACGGCACCTGCTCCTTGTCGCGCCGCTGGCGCTGACGCTTCTTCCCCTCTCCCCCACCGGGCCCGGCCCGGCGCTGGCGCAGTTCGCCACGCCGCCGCCCGCGGCGCCGCAGGCCACGCAGCGCGCGCCCGCCGCCCTGCCGGGCCTTGCGACGCGCCGCGCGCCGGAGCCCATCCCGGCCGATCCCAACGCCACCCTCTCGCCCACCGCGGCGCTGTTCGACGCGATCAACCGCGGCGACCTCGCGGCGGCGCGGGATGCCTTCAACCGCGGCGCCAGCCTCGACGAGCGCAACGTGCTCGGCCTGACCGCGATCGAGGCGGCGGTGGACCAGAACCGCAACGACATCCTGTTCTTCCTGCTCTCCGCCCGCGGCGCCGCGCGCGGCGCGCCGCCGCCGCCCGAGGCGATGCTCACGCCCGCGCAGCGCGCCGCGCGCGACCGCGCCGCGGCGGCCGAAGCGGCGCGCGCCGCGCGGGAGGCCGCCCGCGGCGGCACCGGCCCGCGCGGCCCGGCGCCGGCCACGCGGCCGCGGCTGTTCGCCAATGACGGCGGCGCCCCGCGGCCGGAGATCGGCTTCCTGGGCTTCGATGCGGGCCGCGGCGCCGCGACGGGGGCGGCGCGGGCGCCACGCCGGGGCTGAGGTTTTCGCGGCGCGCCCGCGCCCGGCGCATCCCGGTTCGGTCCGTGCGGGCCATCGCGGCGGGCCGCCGTTTCGCGCAGGGCTTGCGGGCTGGATGAGGCGGCCGCTGCCCCGCCGACGAAGCCTGATCGCTCGCGCCCGGGATCATGCCGGGAGGCGAGAGGCTTGACCGTCCGCTCGCCGGCCTCGCGCGGCTGGCAGCGTGGTCGCGCGCCAGGGCCGGTCCATGCAGCCGGCGGAGGACGGATCAACCCTTGCCCGCCGGGTATCATTACCAACCGGCGTAAGATTGATCTTTCGCCCGCTGGTATGGCGCGTGGGGTTGGCGGGGCGGCCGCGCGCGGAACCGACCCCCGATGACCCGCGGACCAAAGGCAAAGGACCGATCCTCTGCCCGGTGGCTATCAGACCCCCGCCTTCTCCGCCGCGCCGCGCAGGAAGCCGCCGAGGGCGGCGTGGAACTCAGGCTCCTCCAGCAGGAAGGCGTCGTGGCCCTTGTCGGAGGCGATCTCGACGAAGGACACGCTGGCCCCCGCCGCGTTCAGCGCGCGCACGATGGCCCGGCTCTCGCTGGTGGGGAACAGCCAGTCGCTGCTGAAGGAGGCGATGAAGAAGCGCGTCGCCGTGCCGCGGAAGGCCGCGGCGAGGTCGCCCCCGTGCTCGGCGGCGAGGTCGAAGAAATCCATCGCCCGCGTTATGGTCAGGTAGGAATTCGCGTCGAAGCGGCGGACGAAGGTGCTGCCCTGGTGGCGCAGGTAGGATTCCACCTCGAACACGTCCTCGAGGAAGGTCAGCGCCGGGGCACCACGCAGCCGCCGCCCGAACTTGCGCGTCAGCGCCTGTTCCGACAGGTAGGTGATGTGCGCGACCATCCGCGCCACCGCGAGGCCGCGCGCGGGGATGCGCCCATCCTCCCAGTAGCGCCCGCCCTTCCAGTCCGGGTCACCATGGATCGCCTGGCGGCCGACCTCGTGGAAGGCGATGTTCTGCGCCGAGTGATGCGCGGCGGTGGCGATGGGCGCGGCGGCGAAGACGCAGTCGGGATAGGTCGCCGCCCATTCCAGCACCTGCATCCCGCCCATCGAGCCGCCGATCACCGCCAGCCAGCGCGCGATGCCCAGATGCTCCATCAGCCGCTTCTGGGCGCGGACCATGTCGCGGATCGTCACCTGCGGGAAATCCGTGCCCCAGGGACGGCCGAGGCCGCGCCCCTCGGCATCCGTCATCTCGCTGCGCGGCCCGGTCGAGCCCATGCAGCCGCCGAGCACATTGGCGCAGACCAGGAAGTAGCGGTCGGTATCGAGCGGCCGGCCCGGGCCGACGATGCTCTCCCACCAGCCGGGCTTGCCGGTCACGGGATGCGTCTCGGCGAGGTACTGGTCCCCGGTGAGCGCGTGGCAGACCAGCACCGCATTCGACTTCGCCGCGTTCAGCGTGCCGTAGGTGCGATAGGCGACGGTCAGCGGCAGCACCACGGCGCCGCAGTCGAGCGGCAGGCCGTCGGCGAAGACCGCCTGCTGGTGCCCGACCTCGGGGAAGGGTGCGACGAGTTGCGACATGGGGGGCGCAGCATTAGGCCCCGCCGGGCCCAGCCGCAACGCCCATCCCCCCGCCGCCGCTTGGCGGGCCGGGCGGCGCCGTCTATTGCATCCCCGCCCATGCCCGACACGCCCGCACCGCCCCCCGCCGAGGCCGAGATCGCCGCCCTCCGCGCCGAGATCGACGCGCTCGACGATGCCATGCACGACCTGCTGATGCAGCGCGCCGCCGTGGTCGCGCGCCTCGCCGGCAGCCGGGCCAAGGGCCAGGGCTCCCCGCTGCGCCCGGGGCGGGAGGCCGCGGTGCTGCGCCGCCTGCTCGCCCGCCATTCCGGGCCGCTGGCGCGCGAGCGCGTGGTGCGGATCTGGCGCGAGATCTTCATGGCGAGCACCGCCATCCAGGGCCCCTTCAGCGTTGCCGCGCATGCGCCGCAATCGGCCGAGACGCGGCTCGCCCGCACGCATTTCGGCCCGATCACGCCGATCCGCGTGCATCCCACGCCGGCGCGCGCGCTCGCCGCGGTCAGCGACGGGGAGGCCTCGGTCGCCGTGCTGCCCGCCCCGGCCGAGACCGACCAGGCCGAGAGCGCCTGGTGGGCGCGGCTCGACGTGCCACGGCTGCAGGTGGTCGCGCGCCTGCCCTTCATCGCCGCGCCCTCCGCGCCGGAGGCGCTGGTGGTCGCGCCGGTTCCGCCCGACCCCTCGGGCGATGACCGCAGCCTGCTGCTGATCGAGGCCGAGGCCGACGCGCCGCGCGGGCGCATCGCCCAGGCCCTTGCCGATGCCGGGCTGGCGGCCGGGGCGGTGCTGGTGCTGCGCGCGGGGGAGGCGACGCTGGCGCTGGCCGAGATCGAGGGCTTCCTGCGCGCCGACGATGCGCGCCTCGCCGCGCTGCCCTGGGCGCGGCGGACCATCCTCGGCGCCTATGCCGCGCCGGTTGCCGGAGACGCGCCATGACCGTCATGCCCCGCCCCTCGATCCTTTCCGTCGAGCCCTATGTCGGCGGCGAGAGCAAGATCCCGGGCGTCAACCGGATCGTGAAGCTCTCCTCCAACGAGGGGGCCTTCGGCCCGCCGCCCGGCGCGATCGAGGCGATCCGCGCCATGGCGCCCGAGGCGCACCGCTACCCCGACGGCAGCGCCACCGCGCTGCGCGAGGCGATCGGCGCGCGCTTCGGCCTCGATCCCGCGCGCATCGTGGTCGGCAACGGCTCGGACGAGTTGCTGGCGCTGCTGATCCTCGCCTATGGCGGGGAGGGCACCGAGCTGGTGATGAGCGCGCACGGCTTCCTGATGTACGACATCACCGGCCGCTGGGCCGGCTGCCGCGTGATCAAGGTGCCGGAGCGGAACCTGACGGCGGATGTGGACGGGCTGCTCGCCGCGGTCGGGCCGCGCACGCGGCTCGTCTTCCTCGCCAACCCGAACAACCCGACCGGCTCCATCCTGCCGCAGGCGGAGGTGGAGCGCCTGCGCGCCGGGCTGCGCGAGGACATCCTGCTCGTGCTCGATGCCGCCTATGCCGAATACGTCACGCGGCCCGACTACGATGCGGGCGCGAAGCTGGTGGATGCGACCGGCAACACGGTGATGACGCGCACCTTCTCGAAAATCTTCGGCATGGGCGGGATGCGGCTCGGCTGGGCCTACGCGCCGGCGCCGGTGGTGGACATCCTCGGCCGCGTGCGCGGGCCGTTCAACGTGAACGCCGCCGCCATGGCCGCCGGCGTCGCCGCGCTGGCCGAGCCGGGCTGGATCGAGAAGTCCGTCGCGCACAACACCGCCTGGCGCGGCAAGGTGAGCGAGGCGCTGAGCGCCGCGGGGATCAGGGTCTGGCCGAGCGAGGGCAATTTCGTGCTGGCCGATTTCGGCACGGCGGAGAAGGCGCGCGCGGCGGACGCCGCGCTGCGGGCGCGCGGCCTGATCGTGCGCGCCATGGGCGGCTACGGGCTGCCGCAGGCGCTGCGCATCACCATCGGTACCGCCGAGGAATGCACCATGGTGATCGAGGCGCTGAGCGCGTTCATGCATGGCTGAGCCGCTGTTCGAAAGGCTGTGCCTGGTCGGCATCGGGCTGATCGGCTCCTCCATCGCGCGGGTGGCCCGCAAGCGCGGCGACATCGCGCGCCGCATCGTCGTCACCACGCGGCGGCCGGAGACGCTGCAGCGCGCGCGCGAGCTCGGCCTCGCCGACGAGGTCGAGCCCGACATCGGCCGCGCGGTCGAGGGCTGCGACTGCGTCGTGCTCTGCGTGCCGGTCGGCGTCTATGCCCAGGTGATGGCGCAGATCGCGCCGCATCTCGCCAAGGGCTGCATCCTCACCGATGTCGGCTCGACCAAGGGCAGCGTGGTGCGCGACCTCTCGCCGCTGCTGCCCGAGGGGGTGCATCTGGTGCCCGCGCATCCCATGGCGGGCACCGAGCATTCCGGCCCCGATGCCGGCTTCGCGGAGCTGTTCCAGGGGCGCTATGCCATCATCACGCCGCTGCCGGGCTCCGACCCCGCGGCGGTGGAGAAGGTGAAGGAGATGTGGCGGCGCTGCGGCTCGATGATCGAGACGCTCGATCCCGTCACGCACGACAAGGTGGTGGCGATGGTCTCCCACCTGCCGCACCTGATCGCCTTCACCATCTGCGGCACGGCGGACGACCTCGCGGAGGAGACGAAGGAGGCGGTGCTGAACTTCGCCGCCTCGGGCTTCCGGGACTTCACGCGCATCGCCGGTTCCGACGTGGACATGTGGCGCGACATCTTCCTCAACAACCGCGAGGCGCTGCTCGAGATGCTGGCGCGCTTCAGCGAGGACGCGCACGCGCTCGGCCGCGCCGTGCGCTACGGCCAGGCCGACTTCATCGAGGACCGCATCCGCCGCGGGCGGAAGATCCGCCGGGAGCTGATCGAGCGGAAACAGGCGTGAGGCGGGGCCGCGGCCTCAGGCCACGGCCCCGGGCCCGTCCATCTTCAGCACCTCGCCGGCGAGGTAGAGGCTGCCGCAGACCAGCACGCGCCCCGGCGGCCCGCCGGCCCCGATGCGCGCCAGCGCGCCGGCCACGTCCGGCCCGGGCTGCGCCACGCCGCCGCTCGCGGCCACGATGTCCTCCACGCTCATCGCGAGGTGCTGGCCGGGCTCGGCGACGGCCGTCAGCGTGGCGGCGAAGGGGATGAGCGGGCGCAGGAAATCCGCGCTCGCCTTGCCCTTCTTCATGCCCACGACGAGATGCAGCGGCTTGTCGCGCCAGGTCGCGCAATGCGCCGCCAGCGCCACCCCCGCCCCGGCATTGTGGCCGCCATCGAGCCAGAGCTCGTAGCCCGCGGGCAGGCGCGCGGCCAGCGCGCCGCGCAGGCGCTGCAGCCGCGCCGGCCACTCGGCGGCGGCGATGCCGCGGGCGATGGCGAGATCGCTCAGCCAGGGCGGGTTCCAGGCGCGCAGCGCGGCGATGGCGATGCCGGCATTGTCCGCCTGGTGCGGCCCCGGCAGGCCGGGCGGCGGCAGGTCGAGCGTGCCGCGCGCATCGGCGTAGTGCAGCCCGTCGGCGCGCCATTCGCTGCGCCACTCCCGCCCGCGCGCGAGCAGCGGCGCGCCGCGTTCGGCCGCGACGCGGGCGATCGCCGCGAGCGCCTCGGGCGCCTGCGCGCCGGTCGCGCAGGGCACGCCCGGGCGGATGATGCCCGCCTTCTCGAAGGCGATGGCGCCGAGCGTGTCGCCGAGGAACTCCATGTGGTCCATGGAGATGGAGGCGATCGCCGTCGCCGCCGGGCTCTCGACCACGTTGGTCGCGTCGAGCCGCCCGCCGAGACCGACCTCCAGCACCAGCATGTCCGCCGGCACGCGGCTGAACAGCAGGAAGGCGGCGGCGGTGGTGATCTCGAAGACGGTGATGGGCTCGCCCGCATTCGCCGCCTCCGCCTCCTCCAGCGCGGCGGTCAGCGTCGCGTCGTCCACGAGGCGGCCGGCAAGGCGGATGCGCTCGTGGAACCGCACGAGATGGGGCGAGGTGTAGACATGCACCCTGAGCCCCGCGGCCTCGGCGATGGCGCGCAGGAAGGCGCAGGTCGAGCCTTTGCCGTTGGTGCCCGCGACATGGACCACCGGCGGCAGCCGGCGCTCGGGATGGCCGAGTGCCGCGAGCGCGCGACGCATCCGCCCGAGGCTGAGGTCGATCAGCTTGGGATGCAGCGCGTGCAGGCGCTCGACGATGGCCTCGGCGCGGGACATGCGCGTCAGCCCTGGGCCGGCGCGGCCTCCTCGGCGGGCGGGGGCGTCTCGGGCTCGGCGGCGGGGGGCGGAAGCACGAGCGGCTCGCGCAGCAGGCCGATCAGGCGCGCGAGCGTCGCCTTCATCTCGCCGCGCTTGACCACCATGTCGAGGATGCCGTGCTCGAGCAGGTATTCGGCGCGCTGGAAGCCTTCGGGCAGCTTCTCGCGCACCGTCTGCTCGATCACGCGGGCGCCGGCGAAGCCGATCATGGCACCCGGCTCGGCGATGTGGATGTCGCCGAGCATGGCGAAGGAGGCGGTGACGCCGCCCGTCGTCGGGTCGCACAGCACCACGATGAAGGGCAGGCCGGCTTCCTTGACCAGGCGCGTCGCGATCACCGTGCGCGGCATCTGCATCAGGCTGATCGCGCCTTCCTGCATGCGCGCCCCGCCCGAGGCGGTGAACACGATCAGCGGCGCGTCCTGCAGCACGGCGAGCTTGGCGGCGGTGACGATCGCCTCGCCCACGCCCGCGCCCATCGAGCCGCCCATGAAGGCGAACTCCATCGCCGCGACCACCGCGCGGCGGCCCCCGATGGTGCCGTGCGCGACCGCCACCGCATCATCCATCGCGGACTTGGCCTGCGCCTCCTTCAGCCGGTCGGAATAGCGGCGCTGGTCGCGGAAGCGCAGCGGGTCGGCCGGGGCCTTGGGCAGCTCGATGCGCGAGAAGCCCTCATCGAGCGTGCATTCGAGCCGCCGCAGCGCCGAGATGCGCATGTGGTGCCCGCAATGGGGGCAGACATGCAGCGCCGCCTCGAGGTCGCGGCGGAAGATCATCTGCTCGCAGGCGGGGCACTTGTGCCAGAGGTTCTCCGGCACCTCGCGCTTGAACAGGCCGGAGATCTTCGGCAGGGCCCAGTCGGAAATCCAGTTCATGCTCGTCTTCGTCCTCGGGCGCCGGAAGCCGGGCCGCCGTGATCGGGCGCCTTATAGGTCCTGGCCCGGCCGAGGGCTACCGCGCCGCGGCCGGCCCCGGCGCCTGGCCGGCTGCGGCGCCCCCGGCTCCCCCGGCCGGGGCGCGCGGATGCGCAGCAGCACCTCCACCCGGCCCGGCCGGTCGGCCAGCAGCCGCCCGATGACGGCGAGCAGCGTCTCGGCCGAGACCTCGAGATCCGTCACGCCGCCCGTCGCCTCCTCGACGATGTGCGCATGGGCTTCGGGCACCGTGTCGTAGAGGGGCGGGCCTTCGGTGACCGGCAGGCGGCCGAGCAGCCCCGCGCGCACCAGCGATTCGAGCAGGGCGGCGGCCTCGGAGCGCGCGAGCGCGAGCCCGCCCTCGGCCGCGAGGCGCTGCGCCGCCGCGGCATCCAGATGCGTCTCGGGCGCGGCGCGCAGCAGGGCGAGCAGCGCGGCCTCGGGCCCGTCGGGCGGGAGGCCGGCCGCGCGGAGCGCGCGCCTCAGGGCGGTGTCAGGGCCGGGCGTGGTCCGGCTCCGGCGGCGCGGGGGCCGCAGCGGCGGCCCGCGGGGGGCGGCCCGCATGCGCCGCCCCTGCCTTCCGGCGCGGGGCGGAGGGCGGGCCGGGGCGCGGGATCGGGCGCTTGCTCATGCGTCGGGATCCTCGGCTCGCGGGGATCCTCGGAGCCTACCCGCCGCCGCCCCTTGCCGCACCTGCCCGCTGGGCGGGGCGCGGCGGCGTGCTAGATGCGGGGCGGCTGCATGGGAAGGGCCTGGCCGGGGCATGAACCTCCGCGATCTCCGCTACCTGCTCGCGGTTGCCGAGCACCGTCATTTCGGCCGCGCGGCCGAGGCCTGCCGCGTCAGCCAGCCCACGCTCTCCGTCCAGCTCCGCAAGCTCGAGGCCGCGCTCGGCGTGGTGCTGTTCGAGCGGTCGAACCGCCAGGTGGTGCCGACGCCGGTCTGCGAGCAGCTTCTGCCCCATGCCCGCCTCGCGGTGGCGGAGGCGGATGCGATGGCCGCCCTCGCCCGCGCCGCGGCCGACCCGCTGCGCGGCACCCTCAGGCTCGGCATCATCCCGACGCTCGGGCCGCATCTGCTGCCGCTCGTCTTCGGCCCGCTGCGCGAGGCGCTGCCCGGGCTGGAGCTCGAGCCCTGGGAGGACATCACGCCCGCGCTGCTCGACCGGCTGCGCGGGCACGACCTCGATGCCGCGATCCTCGCGACCGAGCCCGACGGGACCGACCTCCTGAGCCTGCCGCTGTTCACCGAGCCCTTCCTCGCCGCCCTGCCGCCCGAGCACGCGCTGACCGGCCGCGCCCGCGTGGCGGAGGAGGAGCTGGCGCCCGACGTGCTCGTGCTGGCCGACGGGCATTGCCTGCGCGACCAGGCGCTCGCCGCCTGCGGCCTGGCCGGGCCGCGCGGCGGCTCGCTGCGCGCCTCCTCGCTCGCGACGCTGATCAACATGGTCGCGGCCGGCTACGGCACCACGCTGATCCCGGGGCTGGCGGCCGGGGCGGCGCAGGATGCGGGCATCGTGCTGCGGCCGCTCAAGCGCGGCGTGTCGCGCACCGCGCGCATCGTCTGGCGCGCCGCCTTCCCGCGGCGGGCGGCGGTGGAGGCGGTGGCGCGCGTCATCGCCGAGCGGCTGCGCCCCTTCTCCGCGGCGGCCGAGGCGGCGGCCTGAGCGGGGCTGGCGCGCCGCGCGCCGCGCGGGCAGGCTGCCGCCCGGACCCGACACGCGGAACAGGACGAGACACCCATGCGCGACACCACCATCGGCACCGGCGCTGAGGCCGTGCCCGGCCGGACCATCCAGGTCCACTACACCGGCTGGCTGTTCGACGAATCGGCGCCGGAGGGCAAGGGCCGCAAGTTCGACAGCAGCCTCGACCGCGGCCAGCCCTTCGCGTTCGAGCTCGGCGCCGGCATGGTCATCGCGGGCTGGGACCAGGGCTTCGCCGGGATGCGCGTGGGCGGGCGCCGGACGCTCGTGATCCCGCCCGAGCTCGGCTACGGCGCGCGTGGCGCGGGCGGCGTGATCCCGCCCAATGCGACGCTGATCTTCGAGGTGGAGCTGCTCGGGGTCGGCTGAGGGCGCCGGTCCGGCAAGCGCGGGGCGGGCGCGCCCTGCATCGGCCGCGCACAGGCGGGGCGCGGAGCCGTCGTTCGGGCCCGCCCCGTCACGAAGCGTCTCCGGCCTTGCGGAGCCCGCCCCCCGTCCCGACAATGACGGGATGGCCGCCCCGCTCGCCCTGACCGATGCCGAGGACCCCTCCTTCGCGGAGCTCCTGGCGCTGCGCCCCCATCTCTCGTTGCACGCCATGGACGGGCTCGTGATGGAGGGCGTGCCTCTCGCCCGCATCGCGCGCGAGGTCGGCACCCCCGCCTGGGTCTATTCCGCCGGGGCGCTGCGGCGCCGCGCCCGCGCGCTGAAGTCCGCGCTCGCGGATGCTGGTCTGACGGCCAGCGTGCACTTCGCGATGAAGTGCAACGACAACCTCGCGGTGCTGAAGGTGCTCGCCGCCGAGGGGCTCGGCGCCGACGTGGTGAGCGGCGGCGAGCTGCGCATCGCCCGCGCCGCGGGCATCCCCGGCCCGGCCATCGTGTTCTCGGGCGTCGGCAAGACCGAGGCCGAGATCCGCCTCGCCCTCGCGGAGGACATCTTCCAGATCAACGCCGAGAGCGCGGAGGAGATCGCCATGATCTCCGCCATCGCCTCGGCCATGGGCCGCACCGCGCGCGTGGCGCTGCGCGTGAACCCGGACGTGGACGCGCGCACCCACGCCAAGATCACCACCGGCAAGAGCGAGAACAAGTTCGGCGTCCATTTCGACGAGGCGCCCGCCATCTATGCGCGCATGGCCGCGCTGCCCGGAATCGCCCCGGTCGGCATCGCGACCCATATCGGCAGCCAGATCACCGCCGGCATGGCGGCCTACCGCGCCGCCTATGCGCGCCTTGCGGAGATGGTGCAGGCGCTGCGCGCGGCCGGGCTGCCGGTCGAACGTGTGGATTGCGGCGGCGGCCTCGGCATCCCCTACCGCGACGAGCCCGCGCCGAGCCCGGAGGCGCTGGCCGGCGCGATCAAGGCGACGCTCGGACCGCTCGGCCTGCCCGTGATGCTCGAGCCCGGCCGCTGGATCGCCGGCCCGGCGGGCGTGCTGCTGGCCTCGGTGGTGCTGCAGAAGCGGGGCGCGTCCCATCGCTTCGTGGTGGTGGACGCGGCGATGAACGACCTCGTCCGCCCGGCGATGTACGAGGCCTGGCACGGCATCGTGCCCCTCTCGGCCGCCCGCGCCGCCGCGCCGCTCTCGCCTGCCGAGGTGGTCGGGCCGGTCTGCGAGACCGGCGACACCTTCGCGCGCGGCCGGCTGCTGCCCGACCTGTCTCCCGGCGATGTCGTCGCCTTCCTCGATGCCGGCGCCTATGGCGCGGTGATGTCCTCGACCTACAACGCCCGGCCGCTCGCGCCCGAGGTGCTGGTGGACGGCACGCGCCACGCCGTGGTGCGCGCGCGCCAGACGCATGAGGAGCTGCTCCACGGCCAGCGCGTGCCGGAGTGGCTCGCGACATGAACGGCCCCGCGCGGCTCGCGGCGCGGCTCGCCCGCCGGACGCGGCTCGCGCGGCTCGCGCTGTGGTGGGAGGCCGCCTGGCCGGCGCTCTGGCCGCCGCTCGGCGTCATCGGCCTGTTCCTCGTCGTCGCGCTGTCCGGGCTGCCGCTGGTCCTGCCCGGGCTCGCGCATGTTCTGCTCCTCGCGGGCTTCGCCGCGGCGCTGGCCTGGACGCTGCGCCACGCCTGGCGGCGGCTGGCCCCGCCCGGCGCGGAGGCGGCCGAGCGGCGCCTCGAGCGCGATTCCGGCCTCGAGCACCGGCCGATCGCGACCCTGGCCGACCGGCCCGCGGGCGACGACCCCGTGGCGCTCGCGCTGTGGGAGGCGCATCGCCGCCGCGCCGCCGGGCGGCTCGCCGCGCTGCGCGTCGCGCCGCCGCGCCCGGGGCTCGCTGCGCGCGACCGGCGCGCGCTGCGCGGGGGGCTTGCCGTCGCGCTGGTGGCGGCCCTCGGCATCGCCGGGGCCGAGGCGCCGGAGCGGCTGCGCCGGGCGCTGACCCCGCATTTCGGCGCCGCCGCGCTGCCCACCGCGCAGGCCATGCGGCTCGAGGCCTGGATCACCCCGCCCGCCTATACGGGCGCGGCGCCGGTCTTCCTCGAGGCGCGCGGCGGCGCGGTGGTGGTGCCGGCGGGCAGCCGCCTGCAGGTCGCGCTCTCGGGCGGCACGGGCGGCACGCCCGAACTGGTGCTGGATGCGGAGGCGCAGCCCTTCCGCGCGCTCGACCGCGGCTCCTTCGCCATCGAGACCGGGCTCGAGGCCGGGGCGCGGCTGGCGGTGCGGCGGGACGGGGCGGAACTCGCCCACTGGTCGCTGACCGTGCGCGCGGACGCACCGCCCACCGCCGCCTGGGACCAGCCGCCGGCGCGCGCGGCGCGCGGCCTCGCCATCCGCCTGCCCTGGCGCGCCGAGGACGATTGGGGCCTCGCCGGGCTGCGCGTCGAACTGCGCCTCAAGCTGCGCCCGGATGCCGAGCCGGAGGTGCTCGAACTGCCCATCCCCGCCGGCAGCCCGCGCAGCGCGCGCGGCGCGTCGCAGCCCGACCTCTCCGCCCATCCCTGGGCCGGGCTGGAGGTGGAGGCGCGGCTGGTCGCGCGCGACCATGCCGGGCAGGAGGGTCGCAGCGAGGGCGCCTTCCTCGAACTGCCCGAACGCAGCTTCACCCACCCGGTCGCGCAGGCGCTGATCGCGCTGCGCAAGGCGCTCTCGGTGGATCCTGCCGGGCGGGAGCCTGCGCGGCGCGAGCTCGACCGCATCGCCGGCGCGCCCGAGGCCTTCGAGCACGACAGCGGCGTCTATCTCGCGCTGCGCGCGGCCCGCCACCGCCTCCAGCGCGACCGCAGGCCGGCCGCCATCGCCGAGGTGCAGGAGATCCTGTGGGACGTGGCGGTCGCCCTCGAGGAAGGGCGCACCGACCGCACCGCCCGCGCGCTCGCCGAGGCGCGGCAGGCGCTGCGCGAGGCGCTGGAGGAGCAGCGCCGCAACCCCGATGCCCGCACCGAGGAGCAGCGCGCCGAGCTCCAGCGCCGCATCGAGGACCTGCGCGAGGCCATCCGCCGCCACCTGGAGGCGCTCGCCGAGCGCCTGCAGCGCGAGAACGCCGAGGCCCTGCCCTACGACCCGCAACAGCGGCTGATGGACCAGCGCGAGCTCGACCGCCGCACCCGCCGCATGGAGGAAGCCGCCCGCCAGGGCCGCACCGAGGATGCCGAGCGGGAGCTCGCGGAACTCGAGGAGATGCTCCGCGCCCTCGAGGAAGGGCGCAACATGCGCGCCGAGGAACGCCAGCGCCAGCAGCAGCGCCAGCGCGGCCAGCAGCAGATGGGCGTGGTGCAGGACATGGTGCGCCGCCAGGCCGAGATGCTCGACCGCGGCCACCAGCGCAGCGAGGCCGCCGAGCGCGAGCGCGCCCAGCAGCGCCGCCAGCAGCCGCTGAGCCGCAACTTCCAGCAGCCGCCGCAGCCGCCCCCCCAGGCCGGCCCGAACGAGCAGCAGCGCGCCGAGAGCCAGCAGGATGCGCGCATCCAGCGCGCGCTGCGCCGCGCTTTGGGCGAGCTGATGCAGCAGTTCGGCGACCTGACCGGCGACGTGCCGCCGCAGCTCGGCGAGGCCGACCGCGCCATGCGCGATTCGGCCGAGGCGCTCGCCGAGGGGCGGGACGCGCGCGACGCGCAGCAGCGCGCCATCCGCGCCCTGACCGAGGGCGGCCGGCAGATGGCGCAGCAGATGCAGCGCCAGTTCGGCCAGGGCCAGCCCGGCGAGGGCGAGGAGGAGGACGGCGAGGGCGAGGGCATGGCCGGCGGCCAGCAGGGCGGCGAGGGCCAGGACCAGGCGCAGGAGCAGGGGCCGGGCCGCGACCCGCTCGGCCGCCGCACGCGCGAGGCGACGGGCGGGCAGGACAATGCCTCCGATACCCGCGTGCCGGACGAGGCGGAGCTGCTCAAGACCCGCCGGCTGCAGGAGGAGCTGCGCCGCCGCGGGGCCGAGCGCGAAAGGCCGCCGGCGGAGCTGGACTACATCGAGCGGCTGCTGCGCCGGTTCTGATGCGCCGCGGGCAAGGGCACCGCCCTTCTCCGCCGGGTGAGGACCTCAGGATTCGCTCGGCCGTCCCGCTTGTCGCGCGCGCGATGCCCACCGGCGAAAGGTGGAAGCCCTGATGCGCTGCGGACCATGGATCGGCCCTTGTCCGCAGGGGTTTCCGCGCGCGGCCGCCCCGCCGGCCCAGCGCGCCATACCAGCGGGCGAACAGTCAACGCTTTCGCCCGCCGCCATGATGCGCCGGCAAGGCAGCCGCGGAACCGGGATCGGTCCCAGGCAGCGCGGTGACTGCCGTTGCTGCCGAGGGGGAGGGACGCAGGCCGAACCCCCGCCACGGCGATCGGGCGTGCCCGGCCCGGCGCGGGCTGGTTCTGCTCGCGCCGGACGCAGCCCCGCCGCGCCGGGGCTCACTCCGCCACGTCGCGCGCCGCGCGCAGCGGGCCGAGGATCTCGGCGTCGTGCTCACCGGGACGAGGCAGGTCGAGCCGCACGCCCAGGCGTTCGGCGCCGAACCGGATCGGCAGGGCGGGCACCGCGCAGGGCCTGCCGTCCGGCAGGGTGATCGGCAGCAATCCGCCGCTCGCCTTGAGATGAGGATCCTCGAACAGGTCCCAGGGCCGCGCGATGCGGGAGAAGGGCAGGCCCGCCCGCTCGCACATGCGCTCCAGCGTCGCGACGTCGTGCTTGACGAGCAGCGACTGCACCAGCGGGATCAGCGTCTCCCGCCGGGCCGCGCGGTCGGTGTTGGTGGCGTAGGCGGGGTCGTCGAGCACCGGCTCGTTCAGTTCGCGGCGGAAGATCTCCCATTGGCGCTCGGTGACGACGCCGATGAAGATCTGCTGCCCGTCCCGGGTGTCGAACACGTCATAGACGCCCCAGGCGCGGCGGCCGGCGGGCATGGGCGTCGGATCCTGCCCGGTCATCGCCTGCTGCAGCATGGCGGTGGAGACGAGGAAGGCCGCGTTCTCGAACAGGCCGGATTGCAGGTGCTGGCCCCGCCCCGTCGCATCCCGCTGGCGCAGCGCGGCCATGATGGCGATGGCGCCGAACATACCGCCCATCATGTCGTTCACCGGCGCGCCGGCGCGCAGGGGGCGTCCCGGCGGGCCGGTCATGTAGGCGAGGCCGGACTGCATCTGCACCACCTCGTCGAGCGCGGTGCGGTTCTCATAGGGCCCGGGCAGGTAGCCCTTGAGCGAGAGGTAGATCAGCCGCGGGTTGCGCGCCGCGAGCGCATCGTAGCCGAGGCCCTTCTCCGCCAGCGCGCCGGGGCGGAAGTTCTCGATCACCACGTCGGCGGTATCGATCAGGCGGCGCAGCGTGTCGAGGTCGGCCTCGTCCTCGGTGTCGAGTTGCACCGACTTCTTGTTGCGGCTGAAGGCCGGGAAGAAGCCGGTGCCGGAGGCGGTGAGGTAGCGCGTGCGGTCGCCGCGCCCGGGCGGTTCCACCTTGATCACCTCGGCGCCGAGATCGGCCAGCACCAGCCCGCAGGTCGGGCCCATGACCATGTGGGAGAACTCGACGACGCGGATGCCCCGCAACGGAAGAGGGTTCATGCCGCGCGCGCCTTCGCCCGGAACGCCGCCAGGGACCCGCCGCGCAGCAGCGCCGAGGGCAGGGTGCGGCCCAGGATGCGCTCCGCCAGGTGCCCCGCCGCGATCAGCGCATCGAGGTCGATGCCGGTGGCGATGCCCATTTCCTCACACAACAGGACCAGTTCCTCCGTCGCGATGTTCCCAGGCGCGCCGGGATGCCCGGCGAAGGGGCAGCCGCCCGCGCCGCCCACCGCCGCGTCGAACTCCTCCACCCCCATGCGCAGCCCGGCGAGCGCGTTGGCGATGCCAAGCCCGCGCGTGTCGTGCAGGTGCAGCGAGAGCTTCTGCGCCGGCCAGCGCGCCCGCACCTCGCCCACCACGCGCTCGATCAGCAGCGGGTTGGCCCAGCCCATGGTGTCGGCAAGCGAGATGCGCTCGATCGCGCAGCCCGCCTCGGCCGCCAGCGCCATGGCGTCGGCCACGGCGGTGATCGCCTGGGCGGGCGCGATGTCGCCGGCGAAGTTGCAGCCGAAGGCCGCCTGCACCGAGACGCGCGTGACCGGCACGCCGGCCGCCTGGTGCTCCGCCACGTTCTCGCGCTGCGCGGCGATCTGGCCGGCGCGGTCGCGGTTGAGGTTCCTGAGCGAGAAGGCCTCGCTCGCCGCCACGGTGATCGAGCCCGCGATGGCGAGCCGGTCGCGGAAGGCCAGCGCGCGCGCGAGGCCCTGCGGGTTGAACCACAGCGCGGTGTAGGCGACGCCCGCGCGCGGGGCGAAGCCGGCGACCACCGCATCGGCATCCGCCCAGCCCGGCACGCGCTTCGGGCTGACGAAGGAGGCGACCTGGATGCGCGGCGCGCCGGTGGCCGAGAGCGCGTCGATCAGCGCGATCTTCTCGGCAGTGGGAACCGGCGCGCTCGCGATCTGGAAGCCCTCGCGCGGGCCTTCCTCGGTGATGCGTACGCTGCGCGGCAGGTCGGTCATCCTCTCTCTCCCCGTGCGGGCCGACTATCGCAGGGCGGGCGGTGGGCCGTCGAGGCGGCGGAAGACGACAATGAGGTTGTTGGCCGGCATCGGCACCACCTCCGGCGCGGCGAAGCCCTCGGCCGCGGCGAGGGCTGCGACCGCCTCGAGGTCGCGCACGCCCCAGCGCGGGTCCTGCGCGCGCAGGCTGTCGTCGAAGGCGGCGTTGGAGGGCGCGGTATGCGCGCCCCCGCGGCGGAACGGGCCGTAGAGCACGAGCGGGCCGTCCGGCGGCAGGAGGCGCGCGGCGCCGCGGACCAGCCCCTCGCAGGCCTGCCAGGGCGCGATGTGGATCATGTTGATGCACAGCACCGCATCGGCCCGCGCGACCGGCCACGCGGCGGCGGCGGCATCGAGCGCGAGGGGCGGGCGGATGTTGGGCAGCCCCGTCTCCGCCGCCCAGGCGGCGATGCTCGCCCGCGCATCCGGGTCGGGGTCGCTCGGCTGGATGGTCAGCGCGGGGAAGGCGGCGGCGAGATGCACCGCGTGCTCGCCGCTGCCGCTCGCCACCTCCAGCAACAGGCCGGAGGCGGGCAGGCGGCCGCGCAGGGCCTCGAGGATCGGCCCCCGGTTGCGGGCGGCGGCGGGGGCGAAGCGGCGGGCATCGGCCATGGCCGTGTCCTAGGCCGCGAACGGCCGGCGGGACAGCCCCGCGCAGTTTCCGGTGGCGTTTTCGCCCGATCCGCGCCATATGGGCGCCCGGCGACGTCCGGCCGGATGCCGGCGCGCCGACCGCCGCGACCGCGGCGGGCCGACAGAGAAAGCCGCGGGACCGGGACCGGACCGCCGCGGCGTTTCCGGCCACATGGGCGGCCTTCCCGTCGCGCGACCCGCGATGGGCCCACCCCATGCCGCCCGAGACGCCGATCCACCGGCCCCTCGTCCTGGACCCCCGGTCCCGACCTGTTTCGCCCTCCGTGTCGCATCCGGGGCCCCTGACGGGGCCCATCCCGCCGTGCCGCCGCCCGCGAAGGTCGGGCGGGCATGGCCCCCGTGGCGCAGCGCGCCGCGGCCGAGAGGACGACAGATGTTCGACAACTACTTCCGCAAGGAAATCAACTGGGGCGGCAAGACGCTGGTGCTCGAGACCGGCAAGATCGCCCGCCAGGCCGATGGCGCGGTGATGGCGCGTCTCGGCGACACCATCGTGCTGTGCACCGCCGTCGGCGCGCGGAGCGTGAAGCCCGGCCAGGACTTCTTCCCGCTGACCGTGAACTACCAGGAGAAGGCCTTCGCCGCGGGCAAGATCCCGGGCGGCTTCTTCAAGCGCGAGGGCCGGCCCTCGGAGCACGAGACGCTGGTCTCCCGCCTGATCGACCGGCCGATCCGCCCGCTGTTCCCGGAAGGCTTCCGCAACGAGGTCCAGGTGGTGGCCACCGTGCTGTCGCATGACCTCGAGAACGAGGCCGACATCGTGGCCATGGTGGGCTGCTCGGCGGCGCTGACGCTCTCGGGCATTCCCTTCTTCGGGCCGGTGGGTGCGGCGCGCGTCGGCTACATCAACGGCCAGTACGTGCTGAACCCGACCGCCGAGGAGCGGAAGGCGAGCGTGCTCGACCTCGTGCTCGCCGGCACGGCCGAGGGCGTGCTGATGGTGGAATCCGAGGCGAGCGAACTGACCGAGGAGGTCATGCTCGGCGCCGTTGAGTTCGGCCACCGCTCCTTCCAGCCGGTGATCCAGGCGATCATCGAACTGGCCGAGGTCGCGGCCAAGGACCCCTGGCCGCTGGCCGAGGAGAGCGAGGCGACCAAGGCGCTCAAGGCCCGCATCGCCGAGCTCGGCCGCGCCGAGATGGCGGTGGCCTACACCGAGACGCAGAAGCTCGTGCGCCAGGAGAAGGTCGCCGCGGTCAAGAAGAAGGTGATCGAGGCGCTGGAGGCCGAGGGCGCGGACGTGGCCGCCGCCAAGGGGCTGCTGAAGGAGCTCGAGGCCGACGTCGTCCGCAACAACATCCTCGACACCGGCCGGCGCATCGACGGGCGCGACACGCGCACCGTGCGCCCGATCGTGGCCGAGGTGGGCGTGCTGCCGCGCGCGCATGGCTCGGCGCTGTTCACCCGCGGGGAGACGCAGGCGCTCTGCGTCGCCACCCTCGGCACCGGGCAGGACGAGCAGATCATCGACGCCCTCACGGGCGAATACCGTGAGGACTTCATGCTGCACTACAACTTCCCGCCCTACAGCGTGAACGAGACGGGCCGCATGGGCTCGCCGGGCCGGCGCGAGGTCGGCCACGGCAAGCTCGCCTGGCGCGCCATCCATCCGCTGCTGCCGGAGAAGGAGAAGTTCCCCTACACCATCCGCGTCGTCTCCGAGATCACGGAGTCCAACGGCTCCTCCTCCATGGCCACCGTCTGCGGCACCTCGCTCTCGCTGATGGATGCGGGCGTGCCGCTCAAGCGCCCCTGCGCGGGCATCGCCATGGGGCTGATCAAGGAGGACCGCGGCTTCGCCGTGCTCTCGGACATCCTGGGCGACGAGGACCACCTCGGCGACATGGATTTCAAGGTGGCCGGCACCGAGGCGGGCATCACCAGCCTGCAGATGGACATCAAGATCACGTCCATCACCTTCGAGATCATGAAGATCGCGCTGGAGCAGGCGAAGGAAGGCCGCCTGCACATCCTGGGCGAGATGGCCAAGGGCCTGACCGGCCACCGCACGGACGTGGCGGCGACCGCGCCGCGCATCACCGTCATCACCGTGCCCAAGGACAAGATCCGCGACGTGATCGGCTCGGGCGGCAAGGTGATCCGCGAGATCACCGAGCAGACCGGCACCAAGATCGACATCGAGGACGACGGCACGATCAAGGTGGCGGCGACCAGCACCGAGGCCGCGCAGCGCGCCATCGACTGGATCCGCGGCATCGTCGCCGAGCCCGAGGTGGGCGTGATCTACACCGGCAAGGTGGTCAAGACCGCCGAGTTCGGCGCCTTCGTGAACTTCCTCGGCGCCAAGGACGGGCTCGTGCACATCAGCGAGCTGGCGCAGGAGCGGGTCAACAAGACCACCGATGTCGTCAAGGAAGGCGACGTGGTGAAGGTCAAGGTCCTCGGCTTCGACGACCGCGGCAAGGTGAAGCTGTCCATGCGGGTGGTGGACCAGGCCACCGGGGCGGACATCACCGAGCAGGTCGGCGCGAGGCGCCCCCGCCCCGAGGGCGAGGAGCGCGGCGAGCGCCGGGACCGGGGCGAGCGCGGCGAGCGCCGGGACCGCCGCGACCGGCCCGAGCGCGGCGGCGAGGCCGCCGAATAAACAAGCGAAACGGCGCGCCCGGGGTCCCTGCACAGGCGCCCCGGGCGATGCCATATTCCCGTCATCATGTTCCCGGGGGCGTGCGTCACTTGAAGGCCATCAACGCGATCCGCATGGGCGGGGTCGAGGTCCTGCCGCTGGTCGAGGGCGGCAAGGGCGTGTCCGTCTCGAACGGCGCCTCCTGCGGCGCCTGGGCCGCGTCCGGCGGCGTGGGCACATTCTCGGCCGTCAACGCCGATTCCTACGACGCGGACGGCAAGCCCATCCCGCAGGTCTACCACGGCAAGACCCGCCGGGACCGGCACGAGGAGCTCGTCCGCTACGCGATCGACGGCGCCATCGCCCAGGCCCGGCGCGCCTGGGACATCGCCGGCGGCAAGGGCCGGATCCACGCCAACATCCTGTGGGAGATGGGCGGGGCCGAGCGCGTCGCGCGCGGCATGCTGGAAGGGGCGAAGGGCCTCATCCACGGCATCACCTGCGGCGCGGGCATGCCCTATCGCCTCGCCGACATCGCCCGCGACTACGGCGTGTTCTACTACCCCATCGTCTCCTCGGCGCGCGCCTTCAACGCGCTGTGGAAGCGCGCCTATTCCAAGACGCGCGAATGGCTCGGCGGCGTGGTCTATGAGGACCCGTGGCTGGCCGGCGGGCACAACGGGCTCTCCAACTCCGAGGACCCGAAGGTGCCGGAGCATCCCTATCCCCGCGTCGCCAAGCTGCGCGAGCAGATGCGCGCCTTCGGCCTCGACGACACGCCGATCATCATGGCCGGCGGCGTCTGGTGGCTCGAGGAATGGGAGGACTGGATCGACAACCCCGAGCTCGGCCCCGTCGCCTTCCAGTTCGGTACCCGCCCGCTGGTGACACAGGAGAGCCCGATCTCGGAGGCCTGGAAGCAGAAGCTGCTGACGCTGAAGAAGGGCGACGTGCTGCTGCAGCCCTTCTCGCCGACCGGCTTCTATTCCTCGGCGGTGCGCAACGAGTTCCTGCGCGAGCTCGAGGAACGCAACGAGCGCCAGGTCGCCTACACCGCCGAGCCGGTGGGCGAGCACATCGCGGAATACGGCGTGGGCCCGCGCAAGCGGAAAGTCTATGTCACGCCGCACGACCTCGCGCGCATCAACCACTGGGAGGCGGAAGGCTTCGTCGAGGCGATGCGCACGCCCGACAACACGCTGATCTTCGTGACACCCGAGAAGTCGCGCGAGATCGTGCAGGACCAGATCGACTGCATGGGCTGCCTCTCGCAGTGCCGCTTCAGCAACTGGTCGCAGCACGAGCCCGAGTATTCCACCGGCAAGAAGGCCGATCCGCGCTCCTTCTGCATCCAGAAGACGCTGCAGGACATCAGCCATGACGGCGCGCTGGAGCGCAACCTGATGTTCGCCGGGCACAATGCCTACCGCTTCGGGCAGGATCCGTTCTACTCGAACGGCTTCATCCCGACAGTGAAGCAGCTCGTCGAACGGATCATGACGGGGCGGTAGGCCCGCCCCGCCGCCGGCGCATCAATCCACCCTGGCCCCCGAGGCGCGGATGATGGGCGCGAGGCGCCGTTCCTCGCTCGCGCGGAAATCCGCGATCTGCTCGGGCGTGGTCCACCAGGCGGTCGCCCCCTGGTCGAGGTAGCCGCGCTTCAGCCCCTCATCCTCCAGCGCGCGGCGCGCGAGCGCGGAGATCCGCGCCACCGTCGCGGGCGGGATGCCGGCCGGCCCGCAGAGGCAGGTCCAGGAGGACATGTCGAAGCCCGGCAGCGTCTCGGCGATGGTCGGCGTGTCGGGCACCACCGGGCTGCGCCGGGCCGAGGTGACGCCGAGCGGCCGCACTCGCCCCGCCCGCGCCTGCGCGAGCGCGCCGGGGATGTTGTCGAAGATCATGTGCACCCGGCCCGCCAGGATGTCCGGATAGGCCGCCGCGCTGCCGCGATAGGGCACATGGGTGATGTCCACCCCGGCCATGCTCTTGAACAGCTCGCCCGAGATGTGCAGCGTCGTGCCCGACCCGGCCGAGGCGTAGGAATACCGGCCCGGATTGGCCTTCAGATGGGCGATCAGCTCCGGCACCGTCGTCGCCGGGATGTCGAGGTTGACGACGAGCAGGTTCGGCAGCTGCCACATGCCGGTCACGAAGGTGAAGTCCCGCGCCGCGTCGAAGGGCATGCGGGCATAGAGGGTGGGCGCGATCGCATGGGTCGCGATGCCGCCCAAGCCGAGCGTGTAGCCGTCGGCCGGGGATTGCGCGATGGCCTGGTTGCCGACCAGCCCGGCCGAGCCGGTGCGGTTCTCCACCACGAATTGCTGGCCCGAGATCTCGGCCATCTTCTGGCACAGCAGGCGCGAGAGCGTGTCGGTCGGCCCGCCCGCGGTGTAGGGGTTGATGTAGCGCACCGGCCGCGACGGCCAGGCATCCTGCGCGGCGGCGAGGCGCGGCGCGGCCAGGGCGGCGGCGCCGGCGAGAAGGACATGGCGTCGGGCGACAGGCGGCATGCGGTTCTCCTCCCTTCCGGCCCTGATCCGGCCGGTTCGGCGGCAGCCTAGGCCGGCCGCGGCGCGGCGCGCGAGACAATCCTGCCGGTTTGCCGCCCCCGCCCCCGCGTGCTAACCGCCCCGCGACCGTCCGACGCGCCCGCCGCGTCCGTAGCGAGAGGCCCCGACATGTCCGACCAGCAGACCCCGCCCGCCCCGGGTGCCAATGGCGCCCCGGCCACCGGTCCGGTCGTCCTGAACCTGCAGTTCACCAAGGACCTGTCCTTCGAGGTCCCGAACGCGCCGGAGATCTACCTGACGCTGCGCGAGGCGCCGCGGATCGACATCGCCCTCGATGTGCAGGCGCGCCGCCTGCAGGAGGGGCAGGAGACCTTCGAGATCTCCCTCAACATCCGCGCCGAGGCCAAGACCACGGACAACAAGCCGGCCTTCATCGCCGAGCTGGTCTATTGCGGCATCTTCACGCTGAACGGCGTGCCGGCCGAGATGGTCGAGCCGGTGCTGCTCGTCGAATGCCCGCGCCTGCTCTTCCCCTTCGCGCGCAACATCCTCGCCGACGTGACGCGCGATGGCGGCTTCCCGCCGGTGCTGCTGGCGCCGATCGATTTCGTGCAGCTCTGGCAGACCCGGCGCGGCCAGGCCGCCGCCGCGCCCGTGGCCAATGCCTGACGGAGGCCGGGGCCTTGACGCCGGGACGGCGCGCGACATGTCGGGCGCAGCCATGAAGAAGCGGCGCGTCGCCATCGTCCTGTTCAACCTCGGCGGCCCCGACCGGCCCGAGAGCGTCCGCCCCTTCCTGGTGAACCTCTTCACCGACCCGGCGATCCTGCGCGTGCCGGGCTTCCTGCGCCCGCTGCTCGGCCGGCTGATCGCCTGGCGGCGCACCAGGCCCGCGCTCGAGAACTACGCCGTGCTCGGCGGCCGCTCGCCGCTGCTCGAACTGACCGAGGAGCAGGCGCGCGCGCTGCAGGCCGCGCTCGCGGGCGAGCCGGGCATCGAGGCGCGCTGCTTCATCGCCATGCGCTACTGGCACCCGATGAGCGAGGAGGCCGCCCGCGCCGTGCAGGCCTGGGCGCCGGACGAGGTGCTGCTGCTGCCGCTCTACCCGCAGTATTCCACCACCACCACCGGCAGCAGCATCGCCGCCTGGGAGGAGGCCTGCCGCCGGCTGCGCTTCTCCGCCCCCACCACCACGCTGTGCTGCTGGCATTCGCATGGCGGCTTCGCCGCAGCGACCGCCGCGCTGGTGCGCGAGGCCTACGCCAAGGCGCGCGCCGCGCTGCCCGCCGATGTCGGCCTGCGGGTCCTGTTCTCCGCCCATGGCCTGCCGGAGAGCATCGTCACAGCCGGCGATCCCTACCAGTGGCAGGTGGAGCGGAGCGTCGAGGCGGTGGTGCAGGCGCTGGCGATCGAGGGGCTCGATCACGTCGTCTGCTACCAGTCCCGCGTGACGCCGCAGAAATGGATCGGCCCCTCCACCGAGGAGGAGATCGAGCGCGCCGCGCATGACAAGGTGGCGATCCTGGTCTGCCCGATCGCCTTCGTCTCCGAGCATTCGGAGACGCTGGTCGAGCTCGACGTCGAATACCGCGAGGAGGCCGAGAAGCTCGGCGTGCCCGGCTATTTCCGCGTCCCCGCGCAGAACAGCGACCCGGCCTTCATCGCCGCGCTCGCCGACCTCGCGCGCGCCGCGCTCGGCTCGGGCCGCGCGCTCTGCTCCTTCGCCGGCGCGCGGCAATGCCCGAAGAAGCACGGCGACTGCCCGCATGCCCGCGCCGCCGCCGCCCAGCGCGAGAGCGTGACCGAGCCGGCATGAGCCGCCCGCGCGCGGTCCTCTTCGACTGCGACGGCGTGCTCGCGGATTCCGAGATGGTGGTGAACCGGCTCGTCGCCGAGCAGCTCACCGCCCTCGGCTGGCCCATGAGCGCGGCGGAATCGCGCGAGACCTTCCTCGGCCTCGCCCTGCCCGACATGGTCCCGCGCATCGAGGCGCGCGTCGGCCCGCTGCCGCCGGGCTGGGCGGAGGAGCTCTCGGCGCTGATCGCCCAGGAGATGACGCTGCACACGCCGCCCGTGGAGGGCGCGGTCGAGGCGGTGCGCGCCATCGCCGCGGGCGGGCTCGCGGTGGCGGTGGCCTCGAACTCGGCGCGCGCGGAACTTGCGGCGAAGATGCGCGCGCTCGGCCTCGCGCATGTCTTCGCCGGGCGCGTCTTCTCCTTCGAGGATGTGGAGCGGCCAAAGCCCTGGCCGGACATCTACCTCGCCGCCGCGGCCGCCTGCGACGCGGCGCCGCAGGATTGCGTCGTCGTCGAGGACAGCGTGCCGGGCGTGCGCGCAGGCCGCGCGGCTGGCTCCCGGGTGCTGGGCTATGCGCGGGAGACGCCGGCGGGCGTGCTCGCCGCGCATGGGGCGGAGCCGTTCGGCGCCATGGCGGAACTGCCGGGGCTGCTGGGGCTGTAGAAGGGAACGTCTCCCCCCGGACGCCCCTCAACCTTCCTTGGTCACCGGGACGAACATCGCGCGGATCGCGGCGGGGTCCACGTCCTCGATGCGCGCGGGCTGCCATTTCGGCGCGCCGTCCTTGTCCACCAGCACCGAGCGCACGCCCTCGGCGAAGTCCGGGTGGTCGTTGACGACCACGCGCGTCAGCGCGAGCTCCGTCGCGAGGCAGGCGGCGAGGTCCTGCCGCGCCCCGCGCTGCAGCAGCTCGAGCGAGACGCAGAGCGAGGTGGGCGACATCCGCCGCAGGATCTTGGCCTGGCCCGCCGCCCATTCCGTGCCCTCGGCGTCGAGCGCGGCCAGGATCTCGGGCACGCTTGCGCGCGAGAAGCAGCGGTCGATCGCCGCGCGATGCGGCGCGAAGCCCGCCTCGGGGGGCGCGACCGCGAAGCGCGCCACGGCATCGGCGCCTTCGGCCACCAGCGCGGCGCGCAGCGCGGGCAGGCGCTCGCGCGGGACGAAATGCGTGGCGAGCCCCGCATGCACGGAATCCGCCCCGGTCAGGCGCGCGCCCGTCAGCGCGAGCCAGGTGCCGATCGCGCCGGGCAGGCGCGGCAGCACATAGGAGGTGCCGACATCGGGGAACAGCGCGATCGCCGTCTCCGGCATCGCCACCAGCGCGTGCTCGGTGACGATGCGCGGGCCGTTGTGGACCGCGACCCCGATGCCACCGCCCATGCAGACGCCGTCGATCAGGCTGACCCAGGGCTTGGGGAAGGTCGCGATGCCGGTGTTGACCGCGTATTCCTCGGAGAAGAACGCCTCGACCGCCGCGCGGTCGCCCGCCAGCGCCGCCTCGCGCACCGCGCGCACATCCCCGCCGGCGCAGAAGGCCCGACCGCCCGCGCCTTCCAGCACCACGAGCCGCACCGCCGCATCGTCCTTCCACGCGGCGATGGCATCGGCGAAGGCGCGGATCATCTCGAGCGTCAGCGCGTTCAGCGCCTTGGGGCGGTTCATCAGCAGCGTGCCGGCGATGCCCTCGCGCCTCGCGATCAGTGTGGGTTCGGCGGTCTCGCTCATGGCTCGTGCTCCGGTGGCTCCGGCCGCGGCGTTACCGGCCCGCCCCGCCGTTGACAAGCCGCCCCGGCCGCCGGAGGAAGCCGCATGGCCGAGACGCTGGTGCGCTTCGAGGGCGTGCGGAAGACCTACGGCGCGGGCGGGCCCGCGGCGGTGGCGGGGCTCGACCTCGACATCGCGCGCGGGGAGCTGATGACGCTGCTCGGCCCCTCGGGCTCGGGCAAGACCACCACGCTGATGATGCTCGCCGGCTTCGAGGCGCCGAGCGCGGGGCGCATCCTGCTCGACGGGCGCGACATCGCGCCTCTCCCGCCGCACCGGCGCGGCATCGGCGTGGTGTTCCAGTCCTACGCGCTGTTCCCGCACATGAGCGTGGCGGAGAACGTCGCCTTCCCCCTCTCGGTGCGCGGCGTCCCGCGCGCCGAGCGGCAGGCGCGCGTCGCCCGGGCGCTCGAGATGGTGCGCCTCGGCGGCTTTGGGGAACGCAGGCCGGCGCAGCTCTCGGGCGGCCAGCAGCAGCGCGTGGCGCTGGCCCGCGCCCTGGTGTTCGAGCCCCCGATCGTGCTGCTCGACGAACCGCTCGGCGCGCTCGACAAGGCGCTGCGGGAGGAGATGCAGCTCGAGATCCGCCACCTCCACCAGCGCCTCGGCGTGACGATGATGTACGTGACGCACGACCAGGCCGAGGCGCTGACCCTCGCCGACCGCATTGCGGTGTTCGAGGGCGGGCGCATCCGCCAGGTCGCCGACCCGGCGACGCTCTACAACCGGCCGGCCGATGCCTTCGTCGCCGGCTTCGTCGGCGAGAACAACCTGCTGCCCGGCGAGATCGCGGCGCGCGAGGGCGAGGAGGTCACGGTGCGGCTGCGCTGCGGCCCCGTGGTCGCGGCCCAGGCCGCCGATTGCGGCGGGCCGGGGGAGGCCTGCCTGCTCGCCATCCGGCCCGAGCGCATCGCCGTCGCCGCGGTGACGGCGGCCGAGCTCGGCGCGGGGGCGCTGCCCGCCGTGCTGCGGGAGGCGATCTTCCTCGGCGACCATGTCCGGCTGCGCCTTGCGGTCGGCGATGGCGGAGAGCTGCTGGCCAAGCGGCCCGCCGGCCTCGGACGCCTGCCGGAGCCGGGCGGGCCCGCCGCCATCGCCTGGCCGGAAGGTGCGGCCTTCGCCTTCCGCGACACGCCGCGCAGGGGCTAGTCTCCCGCACCGGGGGAGTGGGTCCAGGAGTCGTCTCGATGAACCGCCGCAGCATCCTCAAGGGCGCAATCGCCGCATCCGTCCTCCCGCTCGCCGCCCGCGCGCAGGGGCGCGACCTGACCGTCGTCTCCTGGGGCGGCGCCTACCAGGACGCGCAGCGCGAGGTGTTCTTCCGCCCCTTCCAGCAGCAGACCCGCACCCGCCTGCTCGAGGAGACATGGGACGGCGGCATCGGCGTGCTGCGCAGCCGCATCGCCTCGGGCGCCAATACCTGGGACATCGTGCAGGTCGAATCCGAGGAACTGCTGATCGGCGCCGAGGAAGGGCTGTTCGAGCCGATGGACTGGGCCGCGATCGGCGGCCGCGACGCCTACATCCCGCAGGCCTTCCACGAATACGGCGTCGGCGCGATCCTCTACTCCTTCATCTTCGCCTATGACCGCGCGCGCATGGCGCAGGGCCCGGCCAACTGGGCCGAGTTCTTCGACACCGCGCGCTTCCCCGGCAAGCGCGGCCTCCGCCGCGGGCCCAAGACGACGCTCGAGATCGCGCTGATGGCCGACGGCGTGGCGCCGGACCGGGTCTATGCGACGCTCGGCACGGCGGCGGGCGTGGACCGCGCCTTCCGCAAGCTCGATTCCATCAAGGGCGAGCTGGCCTGGTGGGAGCGTGGCGCGCAGCCCCCGCAATGGCTCGCCGCGGGGGAGGTGGCGCTGACGGTCGCCTACAACGGCCGCATCGCCGCGGCCAATGCCACCGACAACCGCGACTTCGCGATCGTCTGGACCAACAACCTCTACACGCTCGATTCCTGGGTCATCATGAAGGGCAGCCCGAACCGGGCGCGCGCGCTCGATTTCCTGCGCTTCGCCGGCCAGCCCGAGGTGCAGGCGGGGCTGCCCCCGCGCATCCCCTATGGCGTGACCGCGCGCGGGGCCAATGACCGCCTGCCCGCCGCGCTGCTGCCCAACCTGCCGACGGCGCCGCAGAACCTCGAGAGCGCGCTGCAGATCAGCGACCGCTTCTGGCTCGACAACCTCGACCGTCTGACCCAGCGCTTCAACACCTGGGTCGCGCGCTGAGGGCGCCGGCGGGGGGGCGCGCCATGCCTCTTGCTGCGCCGCAGCAAGACGCGGCATGAAGCCCCCGCAGCAACGGAGGCGCATCATGGCCGAACGCAAGCTCTACTACGTCTGGGGCGGCGTGTTCCTCGATTCCACCTGGCAGGACCTCGAACCCGGCACGGAGGAAAGCCACGGCCCCTTCCACGACGCCGAGACCGCCGAGCGCGTCTGGCGCGACGAGACGCGCCGCCGCGTGGACACCGCCCTGCACCGCCTCTTCGTCGTCGAGGCGCCCCGCCCGCCCGCCCCCGCCTCCCGTTGACGCGCGGCGGGCCGGCGGAGAGAAATCCCGCAAGGCGCCGCGACGGCGCCGCCTGACCCAGGGGAGACGCCCGCCATGATCACCCGCCGCTCGCTCGGCGCCCTCGCCGCGCTGCCGCTGCTGCCCGGCGCCGCTGCCGCACAGGCCTTCCCCGCGCGGGAACTGACCGGGATCATCATGTGGGGCGCGGGCGGCGCGACCGACGTGGTGGCGCGGGCGCTGACGCCGATCGCCGAGCGCGCCCTCGGCCAGTCCATCGTGCTGCAGAACAGGCCGGGCGGCGCGGGCGCCATCTCGGTCCAGGCGGTCGCGACCGCCGCCGCCGACGGCCACACGCTGCTCTACGGCGCCGAGAACCCGCAGCTGCACAAGGTGCTCGGCCTCGGCCAGCGCGACTATGCGGACTTCTTTCCGGTGAACCTCACCGCACGCGGCGTCGCCGTGGTGGTCGCGAACAAGGACAAGCCCTGGGCCTCGATGAAGGACGTGGTGGCCGAGGCGCAGCGCAACCCGGGCCGGCTGCGCATGGGCGCGACCGGCCCCGGCGGCCTGCCGCATGTGGTCGGCGCGATGATCAACACGGTGACGCAGATGCGCGTCATCGCCGTCCCCTTCGACGGCGAGGGCCCGGGCCTGACCGCGCTGCAGGGCGGGCATGTGGACTTCATGCCGGTGGGCCTCGGCGCCGCCGCCGAGCACATCCGCGCCGGCCGCGTGAAGCCGCTCGCGGTGGTCAACACCGAAGCGGTGCCGACCCTGCCCGATGTGCCGCCCATCACCGCCGACCTGCCCGGCATGGCGCGGCTGCTGCCCTGGGGGCCCTTCTACGGCGTGTGGGTGCGGCGCGAGGTGCCCGAGGCCGCGCGCACGCGGCTCGTCGCCGCCTTCCGCGAGGCCGCGTCCAGCGAGGCCTTCACGACGCTGATGCGCAACGCCGGCAACATCATGATGAACATCAGCGGCGAGGAGGCCGACGCCTTCCTCCGCCGCTGGCAGTCCGTCACCGCCTGGACGCTGCAGGAAGCCGGCGCGGCGCGGCGCAGCCCCGAGGAGTTCGGCATCCCCCGCCCGTGACCGCGCGCGCCGCACCGCGCCCGCCCGGCGAGGCCGCCTTCTGCTGGGCGATGGTGCTGCTCGGCGCCTTCGTCACCTGGCAGGGGAGCGCCATCGGCCATTTCGACGGCCCCTCGGCCGCCGGCGTCTTCCCGGTCGCGGCGGGCGGGGCGATGACGCTCGCCGCGCTGGTCGCCGCCATATCGGCGACGCGGCGCGCGGAGCCCGGCCTGGGGCCGGTGCTGCCGCGCGATGTCGCGGCGATCGGCGTGCTGGTGCTGGGCTACATGGCGGGGCTCGAGGCGCTGGGCTTCGTCGCGGCCTCGCTCGCCTTCCTCTTCCTCGCCATCCTCTGGCTGCAGCGCGGGCGGGTGCTGCGCGCGGGCCTTGTCGCGGCCCTGGCGGTGGCGGTGGTGTGGGTGGTGTTCCGGATGGTGTTCCGGGTGGTGCTGCCGCAGGGGTGGGTGTTCGCGTGACGCAGGCGGTCAGGAGCGGGGGGAGAAGGGAACGCCTCCCGGCGGACCCCGCTCAACCTTCTTTGGGACTTCGGGACCGCGCGCCGCGTCCTTCGCCATGACCGACGCCCTCTCCTACTTCCTGCTGTCCTGGACCGACCCCTCGCTGCTCGCGCTGACGGCGGCGGGCACCTTCGCGGGCATCTACATCGGCGCGATTCCCGGGCTTTCGGTGACGATGGCGGTGGCCATCCTCATCTCCTTCACCTTCACCTGGTCGGTGAATCCCGCGCTGGCGCTGATCGCGGGCGTCTACACGGGCGGCGTCTATGGCGGCAGCCGCAGCGCGGTGCTGCTCAACATCCCCGGCGCGCCGGCCGCCATCGCCACCGCGCTCGACGGCTACCCCATGGCGCAGCGCGGAGAGGCCGGGCGCGCCATCGGCCTCGCCACCGTGATGAGCGTGATCGGCGGCTTCATCGGCATCGCGGCCCTCGCGATCGCCGCGCCGGCCATCTCGGACATCGCGCTCGCCGTCGCGCCCAGGGACTATCTGCTGCTCGCGCTGCTCGGCCTGCTGCTGGTGGGCAGCCTCTCGGGCGAATCCTTCGCCAAGGGCCTGTTCTGCGGGGCGCTGGGCGTCGCCCTCGGCCTGGTCGGGCTCGACCAGATGACGGCGGAGCCGCGCTTCACCTTCGGCACCACGGCGCTGATGGGCGGCATCCCCTATGTCGCGGCGATGATCGGCTTCTTCGGCGTCAGCGAGGCGCTGGTCCAGCTCCGCCGCCCCGATCTGCCGCCGATCCGCCAGCAGGTGGAGCGCATCGTCCCGCCCTGGGCCGCGGTGCGCAGGCACGCGCCGCTGACGCTGCGTTCCTCGCTGATCGGCGTGGTGGTGGGCGCGCTGCCCGGCACCGGCGGGGACATCGCCGCGCTGCTCGCCTACGATTCCGCGCGGCGGACGGTGAAGGCGCCCACCCATCCTTTCGGCCAGGGCGCCGAGGAAGGCATCGTCGCGCCCGAATCCGCGAACAACGCCGCGGTGGGCGGCGCCTACATCCCCATGCTCACCCTCGGCATCCCCGGCGACGCGGTGACGGCGGTGATCATCGGCGCGCTCTTCATCCACGGGCTGAAGCCGGGGCCCATGCTGATGGTCGAGACGCCGCACCTGTTCTGGTTCACCGTCGGCAACCTGACGCTCGCCAACATCTTCCTGCTGGTCTTCGGCCTTTCGGGCATCCGCGTCTTCGCGAAGCTGGCCGAAGCGCCGCGCGCGCTGCTCGTGCCGCTGATCCTGGTGCTGTCGGTCGTAGGCACCTTCGCCATCCAGAACAGCGCGACGGATGTGCTGTGGATGCTCGGCTTCGGCGTGTTCGGCTACTTCCTGCGCATCTACGGCTTCGAGGTGGGGCCCGTGGTGCTGGGCATGATCCTCGGCCCGCTGATGGATGCCTCCTATCGCCGGGCGATGATCTCGGCCGCCGATGATCCGCTGGAGTTCGTCATGGGCTTTGGGGAATCCTGGATCTCCGGGGGGCTCGCGGCCTTCTGCATCGCGGTCCTGGCGCAGGCGGGGCTGAAGGCGCTGCGCCGCAAGCGCGGCCGCGCGTAGGATGCAGCCCATGCGCCTGTTCCACGCCCCCGGCTCCCCCTATGCGCGCATCGCCCGCATGGCGGTGATCGAGCTCGGCCTCGAGGATCGCATCGCGGTCGAGGAAGCGACGCTGCGCGACCCCGGTTCCGTGCTGCTTCCCTTCAACCCCGTGGGCCGCGTGCCGACACTGGTGCTGGCGGACGGCACCGCCGTGACGGAGACGACGCCGGTGCTGATGGTGCTCGACAGCCTCGTCGAGCCGCCGCGCCGCCTGCTGCCGGGCGCGGAGGCGCCGCGCGCGCTCGCCGCCTATGGCCGCGTGCTCGGCATGATGGACGGCATCGCCGTCTGGAACCGCGAGCTGCGCCGGCCGGAGCATGAACGTTCGCCCGGCGTCATCGCGCTGGAGCGCGTCCGCGCCGCGCGCATCGCCGATGCGCTGGAACGCGACGTCGCGGGCGGCGGCTACGTGGTGCGGGATGCGGGCTGGCTCGCGCTGGTCGCGCTGCTCGGCTACTGCGAGCGCCGCCACCGCGCCTTCGCCTGGCGCGAGGGGCGGCCCGCGCTCGCGGCCCTGTTCGATACGGCGCAGGCGAGGCCCTGCGTCGCGCGCACCGTGCCGCCCGAGGGCATGGGCGGCACGGCGGCAAGCGGCTGACGGGGCGCGACCCGCCGCGGGTCAGGCCATCGTCCGCCGCCGCGCGACGCCGAGGGCAAGGCCAAGCAGGCCGATGCCGAACAGCCCCAGCGCCGCGGGGGCCGGCACCGGCACGCTGATCGTCAGGTCCTGGCTGCCCACGCGCAGGATCACGCCGGGTTCCGTGCCGGCCGGGCTGATCCAGTTGGCCTGATCGAGATAGGCCATGGCCTGGGTCTTCACCGCGCCGGTGGTGTTGAGCTGGAAGCTGCCGGAGGTGAGGCTGCCGCCGCCGTCATAGGCGACCTCCCACAGCGCGACCTGGAAGGCGGCGGACTTGGTCGCATCGGTCAGCGAATCCGCGAACCAGGTGTTCCACAGCCGGGTGAGGTCGTTCGCGCGCGCGGCGTATTCGGCCGTCTCGGACAGCGTGCCGCGCAGCGTGCCGGCGGTCGGCGTGGCGCCGACATTCAGCAGCTCGTCCGGCTCGAGGCAGTAGGTGAGGAAATCGGTGAAGGGGCCGGTCGGGGAGAAGCCGTACTGCAGCGCGAAGGCGCCGGCGCTGACGCTCTGGTTGTTGCCGTCCACGCGGATCGAGAGGTTCACATAGCCCGGGCCGCCGTTGAAGACGGTGCCGCCATTGCCGTCGCGCACCCAGACGGGTGTCGCCTCGGCGGGCGCCGCGGCGGCGAAGAGGCCCGCGGCGAGCAGCGCGCCGCAGACCGCGTTCCGGAGCAGGGCCTTGGGGGAGGTCATGCGTGTCATGGAGAGGGAGTGCTTCCTTGTGGCCTTTCCACCCGGGCGGGGAGCACGCCGCGGATGGCGGTGCTCCCCGTCACGGGCGATGCGCGAACCGCGCACGGCAAGCCATCAGGCAAGCGCCATGCCGGCGCACAAGCCATTGAAACGAAACGCTAGAAATGGCCTCGTCCGCACACCTGTAACGGCCGCCTACACAACCGATGGTAGGGCGGCTGCCGGCAGGCCCCTGGCCTCAGCGCGGGATGGTGATGCCGCGCGCGCGGATCAGCTTTCCCCACTTGTCCGATTCGGCCGTCCAGTAGGCGTCGAACTCCGCCGGCGTGCTGCCGACCGGCGTGGCGCCCTGGGCGATGATCTGCTGGCGGAAGGGCGGGTCGTTCACCGCCTCGCGCACCGCCTCCGCGAGGAATGCGACGAGCGGGGCGGAGAGGCCGGCCGGCGCCAGCAGCGCCATGTCGGTCGAGGATTCGAATCCCGCCACGCCGGCTTCCTGCAGCGTCGGCACGTCCTCGGCCAGCGGCGAGCGCGTCGCGGTCGAGACGGCGAGCATCTTCAGCGTCCCGGCACGGCGATGCGGCAGCGCGGTGATGGCGTCGATGAAGGACATCCGCGTCTCGCCCGACAGCACGGCCTGGGCGGAGGGCGCGCCGCCGCGATAGGGCACGTGCACCATGGCGAGGTCGGCCGCGGCCATCAGCAGTTCCGTCGCGAGATGGCTTGTCGCGCCGATGCCGGCCGAGGAGAAGGTGACCTGGCCCGGCCGTGCGCGGACATAGGCGAGGAACTCCTGGATCGTGTTCACCGGCACCGATGGATGCACGCAGAGCGCCTGCGCCGTCCGCGCGACGAGGCTGATGCCGGTGAAGGCCGCGCGGTTGTCGTAAGGCAGCGGGGCGATCAGGTGCGGCGCGATGGCGTAGGTGCTGTTCGTCGCGAAAAGCAGCGTGTAGCCGTCCGGCCGCTGCTGCGCGACATGGTTGTGGCCGATCGTCCCCGATGCGCCGGCGCGGTTCTCGACCACGACGCTCTGGCCGAACATCTGCGTGAAGCGCTGGGCGAAGAGCCGCGCCATGGTGTCGGAGGAGCCGCCCGGCGGCCAGGGATTGACCATGATGACCGGCCGCGTCGGCCAGGACTGCGCGCAGGCGAGGCGCAGCGCGGGCAGGGCGAGCGTGGCGCCGAGAAGGGCGCGGCGATGCAGTCTTGTCATTGTGAAACCTCCCTGGGGGGTGGAAGTTCGATGACGAGATTGCGGAAGGCGTCCACCCGCACCTGCGCGCCGGGGGGCACGACGCAGGTGGACTCGCGCTCCTCCACCAGCGCGGGGCCGGCGAAGGCATCGCCGGGCGCCAGCGCGTAGCGGTCATAGACGTCGCAGTCCTGCCAGCCATGGCCTTCGAACAGCGCGCGCCGCCGGCCGCGCGCGGCGTGACGGCCCTCCGCGAGGTTCGCGCCCTTGAGGTCGATGTCGCGCCCCGGCGCCGCGGCGGCGAGGCGCCAGGTCAGCGCCTCCACCGGCAGCTCCTCGAGCGCGCGGCCGAAGCGTTCGCGGTAGGCGTCGAGGAAGGCCTCGCGGATCGCGCCGACATCCGCGGCCGTCGGGCTCATGCCCGGCAGCGGGACCGGGATCTCGAAGCCCTGGCCGACATAGCGCATGTCGGCGGCTGGCCGGAACACGATCGCCGCCGGGTCGGCGCCCGCGCCGGTCAGCAGCGCGCGCGCTTCCTCCGCCATCTCGGCATAGAGCGATGCCACCTTCGCCCAGTCGAGCCGCTCCAGCCGCCCGACCAGGGAGCGCACGAGATCGGTCGCCGGGGGCGCGACCAGGAAGCCGAGCGCGGAGGCCACGCCGGCGCCGAGCGGCACCACCACGCGCCGCATCTTCAGCAGCCGCGCGAGGTCGCAGGCATGCACGGGCCCCGCGCCGCCGAAGGCGATCAGCGTGTAGCGGCGCGGGTCGCGGCCCTTCTCCGCGAGGTGCATGCGCGTGGCCGCAGCCATGGTCTCGTCCACGATGCGGCGGATGCCGAGCGCGGCATCGTCGGGCGTGACGCGCAGCGCCGCCGCCAGGCGATCGGTGACGGCGCGCTTCACCGCATCGAGGTCGAGCGCCATCTCCCCGCCCAGGAAATAGGCCGGATCGAGGCGGCCGAGCACGAGGTCGGAATCCGTCACCGTCGGCTCCGTTCCGCCGCGCCCGTAGCAGATCGGCCCGGGCTTCGCGCCGGCGCTGCGGGGCCCGACCTTCATCAGCCCGGAGCCTTCCTCGACGCGGGCGATGGAGCCCCCGCCGGCGCCGATCTCGATCATGTCCACGACCGAGACCTTCAGCGGCAGGCCGGAGCCCTTCTGGAAGCGGCGCACGCGGCCCGCCTCGAACTCGAACTTGCGGTCTGGCGCGCCGTTCTCGATCAGGCACATCTTCGCGGTGGTGCCGCCCATGTCGTAGGACACGACGTGGTCGAGCCCCGCCTGCCGCGCGAGCCAGGACGCCGCCATGGCCCCTGCCGCCGGGCCGGATTCGATCAGGCGGATCGGGAAGTCCTTCGCCTCCTGCACCGAGGCGATGCCGCCGCCCGAGAGCATGACATAGAGCGCGCCGGTGACGCCGAGCTCCGCCAGCCGCGCTTCCAGCCTGCCGAGGTAGCGCAGCATGCGCGGCTGCGCATAGGCATTGGCGCAGGCGGTCGAGATGCGCTCGAACTCGCGGATCTCGGGCGCCACGGCGGAGGAGAGCGTCAGCGCAATGGCGGGATGCGCGGCGCGGACGATCTCCGCCGCGCGGCGCTCGTGCCGCGGATCGCGCCATGAATGCATGAAGCCGATGGCGATGGCCTCGACGCCTTCGGCGACCAGCGTCGCGGCGTGGCGCGCGACGGCGGCCTCGTCGAGCGGCTTCAGCTCATGGCCATGAACGTCGAGGCGGCCCGGCACCTCCAGCCGCAGCGCGCGCGGCACCAGCGTCGGGGCCGGTTCGAGGAACAGGTCGTAGAGGTCGTAGCGCGTCTCCTTGCCGATCTCGATGGAATCGCGGAAGCCTTCGGTCGTCAGCAGCCCGACCTTGCAGCCGGTGCGCTCGATGATGGTGTTGGTGACGAGCGTCGTGCCGTGCACCACCGAATGCAGCGCGCCCGGCGCAAGCCCCGTCTCGTCCAGCAGCCGCGCGATGCCGGCGACGATGGCCTCGGAGGGGTCGTCGGGCGTGGTCAGGCGCTTGCCGGTGGCGACGAGGTTGCGCGCCGGATCGTGCAGCACGAAGTCGGTGAAGGTGCCGCCGACATCCACGCCAATGCGCGCCGTCCCGCTCATGGCGTCACCCCGTAGTCGCGTGCCGCGCCCTCGGCCGTCACGTAGCCGTTGCGGATATCCTCAGCGAGCGCCGCCGGATCGCGCTCGCGCGGGTCGCCATAGCCGCCGCCGCCGGCATAGTGCATGCGCAGCCGCGCGCCGGGCGGGACGGTGGTGCGCGACTTCGGATGCGGCCGCGTCCCGTCGCCGAGCTCGATCACCGCGGCCCCGCCCGGCAGCCCGCCGAGCACGCCCTGCGCCGGGTGGTCGCGCCGGTCCGAGAGAAGGGAGAGCCGCACCTCCTCCGGCGCGCGCACCTCGATCTCCACCTCCTGGCCCAGGCCGCCGCGGAACTTCCCCGCGCCGCCGGAATCCGGCAGCAGCTGCTTCTTCCACACCACCAGGGGAGCGACGCTCTCATAGGCTTCGATGGAGCCCGCGCCGACATTCGTGGGGAAGGCGGTGGTGGGAAGACCGTCGCGGTGCGGCGCAGCACCCATCCCGCCCGAGGCGAACAGCACCTGCGAGAAGCGGTCGCCCTCGGCGGTCGTGCCGCTGAACAGCGCGCGCATGGTGGGCGCGCCGCCGCATTCGGCGATGATCCTCTCCGGCATGACCGGCGCCAGCGCCTTGTAGATCGCGCCGGCCAGCAGATGCCCGGTGAGCTGCCGCGCTGAACAGGGCGCGGGGAAGCGCGGGTTGAGGATGCTGCCCTCCGGCGCGCTGACCGTGATCGCCTTGTAGGATCCCTCGTTGCGCGGCGTGAAGGGATCGAGCGAGCATTTGATCGGATAGACCGAATAGGCGTGGGTGTAGTTCATCACGCAGTTGATGCCGCGATCCACCTGCCTCGACGTGCCGGCATAGTCGATATGCATCGCATCGCCGCGGATCGTCACCTCGCAGCAGATGCGGGTGATGGCATCGTCGAAGCCATCGGCTTCCAGCACGCTCCGCCAGGTGCCGTCGGGCAGGGCCCTGATGGCGGCGCGCATCGCCGCATCCGCCCTGGCGCTGAGCGCGGAGGACAGGCCCTGCAGGTCGGGCAGCCCGGCATCGGCCAGGAACTCCGCCACGCCGCGCGCGCAGACCTGGTTGGCGACGACCTGCGCCTCGAGGTCGCCCATGGTCTGGCGCGGAAGGCGGACATTGGCGAGCAGCACCTCGGCCAGCGCCTCGTTCCGCACCCCCTCGCGATAGAGGTGCATCGGCGGGATGCGGATGCCTTCCTCGAACAGCTCGCGGCAATCGGCCGACCACAGCGAGCCGCCGACATCCGGCGAATGGGCGATCGAGCCCGCGAAGCCGACCAGCGCGCCGCGATGGAAGACCGGCGTCACAGCCGTGAAATCCGGCAGGTGCCCGGTGGCGAGCCACGGATCGTTGGTGATGACGCAATCCCCCGGCCGCCAGGTCTCGGCGGGGAAGCGGCGCAGGAACGCCTTGGTCGTCACCGGCAGGATGCAGGAGAAGGAGGCGATGCCGCCGGTGTTCTCCGACACGCTGTCGCCGTTGCGGTCCATCAGCACGGTGGCGAAGTCATTGGATTCGCGCACGATGGTGGAGAAGGCGGTCCGCAGCAGGCCGGTCGCGGCCTCGTCGGCGATGGAGATCAGCCGCGACCAGTGGATCTCGAGGCTGATGGGATCGAAGGGGCCGGGCGCGCTCATGCGGGTGTATGGTTCTCCCGCGCGGTCCCGGGCGCAAGGGCTGAAGTGCCGGCGGCAGCCCCTGATGGCGGGCGCCGCCGGTTCGTCCGTGACGATGCGCGGCGCCGCCCGAAGGCGCCGCGCGCCGGCTCAGCCCTGGCCCGCCATGCGCGCCACCGTCGCCGCGAGGGCCTTGTCCAGCACCTCGATCAGCGTGTCGCATTCTGAGCGGGTGATGATGAGTGGCGGCGACAGCACGATGGTGTTGGAATGCCGCGCCCCGCCGCCCGAGCGCCCGACGATCACGCCATTCGCCTTGCAGAAATCCACCACGCCCTGCACCAGCGCGCCGTCGAGCTGGGTCCTGCTCTCGCGGTCCGTCACCAGCTCGATGCCGATCAGCAGCCCCTTGCCGCGCACGTCGCCGGTGATGGCGTGGCGGAACAGCCTCTCGCGCAGGCCCTCGATCAGGTGGGCGCCCATGGTGGCGGAACGGTCGGCGAGCTTCTCCTCGAGCATGATCTCGATGTTGCGCACCGCGACCGCCGCGGCCGCCGGATGTCCGCCATAGGTGTTCACCTGCATCACCTGGCGTGCCTCCGCGACCTCCCCGAGGAAGCTGTTGAAGACCGAATCCTTCACCACCGTCGCGGCGATCGGCAGGTAGGCCGAGACGATGCCCTTCGCCACCGCCATGATGTCCGGGCTGATGCCGTAGTGCTGGTGGCCGAACATCTTCCCGGTGCGGCCGAAGCCGTTGATCACCTCGTCCACATGCAGCAGCACGTCGTACTTGCGGCAGATGGCCTCGACCATCGGCAGGTACTCGTCGGGCGGCACGGCGACGCCGACGCCGGACATGATCGGCTCGACGATCACCTCGGCGACCGTCTGCGGGCCTTCGCCGAGGATGGTGGTCTCGATCGCCTTGGCGCAGGCCACCTTGCAGGAGGGGTATTCGAGCCCGAGCGGGCAGCGGTAGCAGGTCGGCGCGGGAACATGGATGAACTCGCCCGCGAAGGGCTCGAACTTCATCTTGCGCTCGCCCATGCCGCCGGCCGCGAGCGTGGCGAGCGTGGTGCCGTGATAGGCGTAGTAGCGCGCGATGGTCTTGAAGCGGAACTGGCCGGGGAACTCGTGCTTGGCGTATTGCCGCGCGACCTTGAAGCCCGCCTCGTTCGCCTCGGAGCCCGAGTTGACGAAGTAGGTGTGGTAGCCGCCGCCCATCAGCGCGTTGATCTGCTCGGCCAGGCGCGCGGCGGGCAGGTTCATCGCCGTGTGCGGGTAGTAGGCCACCTGCTCCATCTGCTCGGCGGCGATCTGCGCGAGCTCGGTGCGGCCATAGCCGATGTTCACGCACCACAGGCCGGCCATGGCGTCGAGATAGGTGGAGCCGTCCGCGTCCACGATGGTCGAGCCCTGCGCGCCGGTGACCACGAGCTGCGACTTCTCGAGCGCGCGGTGCTGCACGATCGGGTGCATCACGTTCTGCAGGTCCTGCGCGACGACGCGCGCGCGCGCCTCGGGATCGGGCTGGTTGGTCAGGGACATGGCTTCACCTCGCGGCGGCTGGGGCGGTCATGGTCGCGCGGGCGGGGCGGCAAGGGAAGGCCCTTGCTCGTGCGCCCACGCCTTGCCGCCGCGCGGCGGGCACCGCAGGATCGGCCGCGCAACCGCGCGCGGTGATGGCGATGGAACGGCGGCGACTGGGGCGCAGCGGCATCATGGTCTCGGTGCTCGGCTACGGCTGCGGCGCGATCGGCGGGCTGATGGTGAGGGGCACGCAGGCCGAGCAGGAGCGCGCCATCGCCCGCGCCATCGAGGCCGGCGTGACCTATTTCGACACCGCCGCCGCCTACGGCGACGGCGCATCGGAGCGCAATCTCGGCCGCGCGCTGAAGGCGCTGCGGGCGGAGGCGACCATCGGCACCAAGGTCCGCATCCGCGGCGAGCAGCGCACCGGCATCGCGGGCGCGATCGCGGCTTCGGTGGAGGCGAGCCTCGCGCGCCTCGGCCGCGAGGCGGTGGACATCCTGCATCTGCACGAGCCCATCACCCTCGCGGGCGAGGCGCCGGCCTTCACGCCCGAGCGCATCCTCGACGAGGCCGTGCCCGCCCTGCATCGCCTGCGGCAGCAGGGCAAGGCGCGCTTCGTCGGCATCACCGGCCTGGGCGATGCGCCCGCGCTGCGCCGGGTGCTGGAGGAAGCGGACTTCGCCTCCGCGCAGATGCCCTACAACCTGCTCAACCCCTCGGGCATCGCGCCGCTGCCGCCGGGGAGTGGCATGCCCGACCTCGGCGGCTGCATCCGCCACGCGGCGGCGGCGGATGTGGGCGTGATGGCGATCCGCGTCCTCGCCGGCGGCGCGCTGTCGGGCAGCGAGGCGCGCGGACCGCTCGGCGTGCCGCAGGTGGCGCCCATCGCCTCGGGCGCGAGCTACGCCGCGGACGTGGCGGCGGCGCGGCGCTTCCTGCCGCTCATCGAGGCGGGATATGCCGCCGATCTGGTGGAACTGGCGCTGCGCTTCGCGGCGATGCCGGCGGAGATCGCGACCGTGCTGGTGGGCACGGGCAGCGTCGAGGAGTTCGACCACGCCGCCGCCGCCATCGCAAAGGGGCCGCTGCCGGCCGAGGCGCTGGCGATGATCGAGACGCTGCGCGGCAGTTGAGCCTCCCACGGTCAGGGCAGGGGGGCGGAGCCCGGTCCGGCGCCGCCTGCGCGCCCGTCCCCGGATCGCCCGCACAGGCGCTCCGGGCCGGCGCTCGCGGAACCGGCGCGGTCGCGGCCCGTCCCGCCCGTCTGCGGAACGGGCGGAGGGCACCCGCCCCGAGGGGGTGGAAGCCCCCCCGCCGCCCATGCTTGATTGCGCCCGCACCGACAGCAGGAGTGGAGCCCATGGCCGCGCGCGACCGCGACGACGATGAGGATTTCGACCTCGGCATCAGCCTGGAGGCCGTCGCCGCCATCGTGGACGCCGCTCGCGCCGTGCAGGAAGGCGAGGAAAGCGGCCGCCTGGCGCGCGAGGAGGAGGACGAGGAAGGCCTCGACGCCGAGGACGAGGAGAACATGGACGAGGATGCCCTGCGCGCCTTCATCGCCGACCTCAACGAGGATGAGCAGGCCTCCCTCATCGCCCTCGCCTGGATCGGCCGCGGCGACTATTCCGGCGAGGAGTGGGAGGAGGCGCGCGCGCTCGCGAAGGAGCGCAACACGCGCGACACCGCGGAATACCTGCTCGGCATCGACATGCTGGGCGACATGATCGAGGAGGGCCTGTCCGAGCTCGGCCTCTCGCTCGAGGATGCCGACGGGTCGTGAGGCGGCTCGCCATCCTGCTGCTGCCGGTCGCGTTGGCGGCCTGCTCGGCGCGCGATTCCGCGCTGGCCGAGGACGGGCGCGAACGCCTGGTCGGCCTGCGCGCGGACGACCTGCGCCTGTGCGCGGGCGTGCCCAACCTGACCGCCACCTCGCCGGGCGGGGAGTTCTGGACCTATGACCGCACGCCGCCCGCCGCGGGCGTCTCGGCGCCGGTGCCGGTGATCGGCGGCTCGCTCAGCGTCGCCGCGGGCTCGACCTGCCGCGTCACCTTCCAGCTCGTGGACGGCAGGGTCACGCGCATCGGCTATTCGGCGGAGTCGGCGCTGCCGCTCTCGCAGAACGCCGCCTGCGCGCCGGTGGTGCAGGGCTGCCTGCGCCTCGTGGACCAGGGCGCCGTCAGGCGGGAATGACGCCGGCCGGCAGGTTTGCGATCTCGCGGATCAGCTTGCGCTTCACCGCCATGCCGAAGCTTTCGAAATCCTCGGCCACGATCATGAAGGCGCCGGTCCCGCCGATCACGTTCTCCCGGTAGTAGTCGTCGAGCGGCACCGGCGGCAGCCGCCCGAAGGTCGGGCGGTCGTTGATGATCGGCAGGCCGTTGATGGTGATGCCCTCGGCCACCGCGGCGTCGCGCTCGGTGTCGGCCGGCGGGCCGGAATTGTTCACCCCGTCGCCCGAGACGTCGATGACCTTGCGCGTGGAATCCCAGGGGCATTCCGCCATCACCGCGCGGGAATGGCGGATGGCGCCCGAGATCGAGGTCCAGGACAGGGAGGCGCGCGGCGCGGCCTCGAGTTCCGCCGCCCAGGCATCGGCCTGCTGCTGGCCGGCGATGCGCCGCCACGGGATCACCGTGCGCTGATACTCGATGCCCGCCCATTCGACATAGGCGATGGCGACCGCGCCGATCATGCCGCCGCGGATCGCCGCCACCACCACGGGGTCCGAGACGGCGAGGCGATAGCCCTCGCGCTGCAGTCGCGCCTCGTCCTCGTCGATCGAGCGCGACACATCCACGGCGAGGACGAGGGCGACATCCACCGCCTCCTCGGCACGGGCTGGGCGGATCGCGGGCAGGGCCGCGGCACCGACCGCGGACAGCAGCATCCGGCGACGCATGCGGACCTCCTCGGCTCGAGGAGGCAAAGTGCCGCGCGGCGGCGCGGCGATTCAACCATTCCGTGCAGGCGGTTACAAAACGGCCGCAGCCTCACAGCGCGGCGAGGACGACGCCCGCGACGCGCCGCGCATCCGCCTCGCTCATGTAGGGGTGCATGGGCAGCGACAACACGCGGTGGCAGAGCGATTCGCTGACCGGCAGCGGCGCCGGCCCGCCCGCGATCGCGCCCGCGTGGTGCGCGGCATAGGCCGGCTGGTGGTGCAGCGGCTTGGGGTAGTAGATGCCCGAGCCGATCCCCTCGGCCGCGAGCGCCTGCTGCACGCGCGCCCGCGCGGCCGCATCCGGCAGGCGGATGGTATAGAGGCCGTAGGCATTCTCCGCCCCCGGCTGCGCGACCTGCACGCCGACGCGGCCGGCCAATGCGGCGTCATAGGCCGCCCCGATGCGCCGCCGCTGCGCGAGCTCGCCCTCGAACAGCCCCATCTTCGCGCACAGGATGGTCGCCTGGATGGTGTCGAGCCGCCCGTTCATGCCGGTGCGCTCCACCTCGTAGCGCGTACGCCCCTCGCCATGGGTGCGCAGCGAGCGGTAGAGCTCGGCGCGCGCCGCATCGTCGGTCAGCAGCGCGCCGCCGTCGCCATAGGCCCCGAGCGTCTTGGTCGGGTAGAAGGACAGCGCCGCGGCATCGCCCCAGCGGCCCAGCCGCTTGCCGTCCAGCGCGGCGCCGAAGGCCTGCGCCGCGTCGTCGAGCGCGAACATCCCCTCCCGCGCGCAGATCGCCTCGATCGCCGGCCAGTCCGCGGGCAGGCCGAAGAGGTCCACGCCCACCACCGCGCGCGGGCGCAGCCGCCCGTCCTTGCGCACCGCCGCAATGCGCGCCTCGAGGTCGGCGATGGCGATGTTGAAGCTCTCCTCCTCTACATCCACGAAGACCGGCGTGGCGCCGAGCACCAGCGGGACCTCGGCGGTGGCGGTGTAGGTGAAGGCGGGCAGGAACACCGCATCCCCCGGCCCGATCCCCTCGGCCATCATCGCGATCTGCAGCGCGTCGGTGCCCGAAGAGACGCCGACCGCATGCGCGCAGCCCGCGAAGACGGCGAGACGCTCCTCGATCTCGGCCACTTCCGGGCCGTTGATGAAGCGGCCGGAATCCAGCACGGCGGCGATGCGGCGGTCGAGCTCGGGCCGGATCAGCGCCTGCTGGGCCTTCACGTCGAACAGCGCGATGGGGGTGGTCATGGGGTGGCGGGGCCTCGTGGTGCGGAACGCGGCGCCGTCATAGACCCGCCCGCCGCGTCGCGCGAAATCACCGATCGTGTCCTTGTGCAACGCAGCATGCGCGCACTGCGCCAGGAACGATGGTCTCTGGAACAGGACATCCGCCCTGATGGTGCCCTAGGCCGCGTGGACAAACCTGATCCACAGTCGGATGGAGGCGAGTGTCGCGAAGCCGAGGAAGCTCTCGGCGGTCTGGTCGTAGCGGGTAGCGA
>NZ_JACIJE010000013.1 GCF_014199195.1 Neoroseomonas alkaliterrae
GAAGCCGGCACCGATGTACACGCCCTGCACCCGCGGGTCCCAGCCCTGCGCATTCGCCGCCATCGGCAGCGACAGCAGCGTCGCGGCAAGAAGCGTCTTCCTGAAGCTCATCGTCGTTCCTCGCATTCCGAGCCTGCATCGGCCCCGCCGATGCCCGTGTCGTCCCCCCTTGCGGGGTCTGGGATGCACATAACCACACTCCTCGGCGAATGGCGCGGCGTCCGTGGCGTCCTTTCAACATCTCCGGGGCGGTGTTGCATGCCGGTCACACCCTGTGGCTGCGCGGCGGCGACGGGGCGGCGGAGGTTTTTGCCCGCCTTGCCGCGCGCCCGGGTCTAGTCTCGCCCCTGGCGGCCCTTCCGCCAGGGCCGCCGCCAACACGGCCGGCCAACCGGCCGACAGCGGAGGAAGGCCATGAGCAACGCCCAGGACAAGGCCGCATCATCGTCGAGACCGGCCGAGGGGGCGCAGCCCCGTGCCGTCGCCCTCATCGGGCCGCAGGGCAGCGGCAAGTCCACCCTGTTCGACGCGCTGCTGGCCGCCGCCGGCAGCCCCTCCCCCCGCCGGGCCGATTCGCGCGCCCGGGCCATGGGGACCGAACTGCGCCTCGGCCATTGCGACTTCCTGGGCGAGCCCTGGGCGCTGCTCGACTGCCCCGGCTCCGTCGAATTCGCGCAGGAGGCCGCCGCCGCCCTCGCGGTCGCCGACCTCGCCCTGGTGGTCTGCGAGGCCGATCCAGCCCGCGCCGCGGCCCTCGCCCCCGCCTTCCACGCGCTCGAGCAGGCCGGGCTGCCCGCGATGGTCTTCGTCAACAAGGCCGACACGCTTGGCGAGACGCGCATCCGCGACACCATCGCCGCCCTCCAGGCCCATTCCCGGCGCCCGCTGGTGCTGCGCCAGGTGCCGATCCGCGAGGGCGGCCAGGTCACCGGCTATGTGGACCTGGTGAGCGAGCGCGCCTATCGCTGGCGCAAGGGCGAGCCCTCCGAACTGATCCGCATACCCGAACAGATGCAGGCCCGCGAGGCCGAGGCCCGCGCCGCGCTCGCCGAGGCGCTGGCCGACCACGACGACGCGCTGCTCGAGAAGGTGGTGGAGGATACGCTCCCGACACCCGAGGACCTCTATCGCCCGCTCCATGCCGATGTCGTCGCGGGCGCGCTCGATCCGGTCCTGCTCGGCGCGGCCGAGCGCCGGCACGGCGTGCTGCGGCTGTGGAAGGCGCTGCGCCACGATGCGCCGACGCCGCAGGAGACCGCCGCCCGCCGCGGCATCGCGCCCGAGGGCGAGGCGCTCGCGCAATGCTTCCGCACGGTTCATGCCGGGCATGGCGGGCGGCTATCCTATGTGCGCGTCTGGCGCGGCAGCCTGAAGGACGGTGCGACGGTGAACGGCGCGCGGATCGGCGGCATCACCCGCTTCCCCGCGGGCGAGCCCGCCAAGGTCGCCGAGGCCGGCATGGGCGAGATCGTCGCGCTCGGCCGGCTGGAGGGCGTCACGACGGGCGCCACCCTCTCGCCCTCCGGCACCGCCCCCGCGCTGACCTTCCCGGAGCCGCCGCCGCCCGTCTATGCGCTCGCCATCGCCACCGAGGACCGCAAGGACGATGTGAGGCTCTCCGGCGCGCTGCAGCGCCTCGTGGAGGAGGACCCCTCCCTCGGCATCCAGCACGATCCCGAGACCGGGCAGATCGTGATGAGCGGGCAGGGCGACATCCATCTCGGCCATGCCGTCGCGAGGCTCGCGGAGGCGCACGGGCTGCGCGTCTCCACCACCCGCCCGCGCATCGCCTACAAGGAGACGATTCGCGCGAGCGCCCGCCACCATGCCCGCCATCGCCGGCAGACCGGCGGGCATGGACAGTTCGCCGATGTCACGCTCGAGGTCTCCCCGCGCCCGCGCGGCGAGGGCTTCACCTTCGAGGACCGCATCGTCGGCGGCGCGGTGCCGCGCAAGTTCATCCCCGCCGTCGGCGAGGCGGCGGAGGAGGCGGCGAAGAAGGGCCCGCTCGGCAACCCTGTGGTGGACATCCATGTCACGCTGCTCGACGGCGCCTTCCACACGGTCGATTCCTCCGACATGGCCTTCGCCACCGCGACGCGCATGGCGATGCAGGAGGCGCTGGCCAAGGCCGACCCGGTGATGCTGGAACCCGTGGACCACGTCACGGTGCTCGTGCCGCAGGACAGCACCGCCGCCGCGCAGCGCCTGCTCAGCGGCCGGCGCGGGCAGATCCTGGGCTATGCGGAAAAGCCCGACTGGCCGGGCTGGGACGAGGTGGAGGCGCTGGTGCCCGAGGCCGAGCTGCACGACCTCATCATCGAGTTGCGTTCGCTCACCATGGGCCTCGGCACCTATCGCCGCCGCTTCGACCACCTCGCGGAGGCGCGCGGGCGCTGATCCCCCCTGGTCGCCGCGCGCAGGGCTGGCAGACTGCGCGCGGGACATCAGCGGGAACGTCGCCATGGAAAGCCAGTACACCGTCGCCGACCTCGTCGCGGACATCCTGCCGCGCATGGGCGTCGGCACGGTCTTCGGCATCGTCTCGGTGCACAACATCCCGATGCTCGACGCCATCGGCCGGCGCAACGCGCTGCGCTACGTGATGTGCCGCGGCGAGATGGGCGGGGCGCACATGGCCGATGCCTATGCGCGCGTCTCGGGCCATCTCGGCGTGCTGTTCACCTCCACCGGCCCCGGCATGGCCAACGCCATCCCCGGCCTGGTCGAAGCACGCTTCGCCGGCTCCCCCGTGCTGCACATCACGGGCCAGACCGCGACGCGGCACATCGACCGCGACGCCGGCACGGTGCACGACGTGCCGGGCCAGACGGCGATGCTCGCCGCCGCCTGCAAGGCCGCCTACCGCGTGCGCACGGCGAACGAGGCCTTCGGCGTGCTGGTGCGCGCCGCGGCCGAGGCGCTCTCCGCCCCGCGCGGGCCGGTGAGCGTGGAGATCCCGATCGACCTGCAGCGCGCCGCCATCGCGCGGCCCGCGGGCCTCGATGCGCTCATGCTGCCCGTCGCCGCGCCGCTGCCGCCCAACCCGGCCGAGCTCGACGCGGCGGCGGAGATCCTGGCCGTGGCGAAGCGGCCGATGCTGTGGCTCGGCAACGGCGCGAAGCAGGCGCGCGCGGCGGCGATGCGGCTGATGGGCCTCGGCTTCGGCGCCGTCTCCTCCTGGAACGGGCGGGGCATCATCCCCGAGGACCATCCGATGACGCTCGGGGGCATGCATGGCAACGGCTCACCGCGCGTGCAGGCCTTCTACGAGACGGTGGATGCGATGCTCGTCGTCGGCTCCCGCCTGCGCGGGCACGAGACGGGCGACTTCGCGCTGAAACTGCCGAAGGTTCTGATCCACGCCGATTGCGACCCCGCGGCCAATGGCCGGACCTATGCCAACAGCCTGTTCATCCATGGCGACGCCGCGCTGGTGATGGAGGGCATCGCCGACCGCCTGGCCGGCCGCGCCTCCGTGGAGCCGGGCTTCGCCGCCGACTTCGCCGCGATGAAGGCGCGCGCGCGGGAGGAGTATCTCGCGACGCTCGGCCCCTATGCGCCCTTCCCCGATGCGATCCGCGCCGCCCTGCCGCGGGATGGCGTCTGGGTGCGCGATGTCACCATCGCCAATTCCACCTGGGGCAACCGCATCTTCCCGATCTACGACCCGCTCACCGCCGTGCATCCGGTGGGCGTGGCGATCGGGCCGGGCCTCGCGCTGGGCATCGGCGCCGCCATCGCGGCCGAAGGGCGCAAGACCATCGCGATGTGCGGCGATGGCGGCTTCTCCCTCGGCCTGTGCGAGCTGTGGACGATGGCGCAGGAGAAGCCCGACCTGGTCGCGATGGTGATGAACGACGGCGGCTATGGCGTGATCCGCCACATCCAGGACGCGGTGGCCGATGGACGCCTGTTCGGCCACGACCTGATGACGCCGGATCTGCAGGGCCTCGCGGCGCTGGCGGGGCTGCCCTTCTTCCGCGTCTCCAGCGCCGGAAGCGTGGGCGAGGTCGTGGCGCAGGCGCTCGCGGTGCCGGGCCCGGCGCTGGTGGAGGTGGACATGCACGCCATCGGGCCGGTGCCGCCCTATGCGCCCTATGCGACGATGGGCAAGCACGCCGAACGCGCGCGGCGGTGACGGCGGGGGGCTTCGCACGCGAGGGCCGGACGGCCTTCGCGAAGCGAGGCCTCAGGGGGCGAGGACGCGGCGGGCGGTCCATCCCGCAACGGCGCAGGCCGCGACCAGCGCCGCCATGGGCACGGCCGTGCCGTCCTGCAGCGCGCCGAGCAGGCCGCCCGCCAGCGCCCCGGTGCCGAACTGCAGCGTGCCCATCAGCGCCGAGGCATTGCCCGCCACCGCGCCATGCGGGCCCATGCCGAGCGCGACCGTCAGCGGCATCACCGCCCCGATCATCGCGACGTAGCAGAACAGCGTGACGACGATGCCCGGAAAGCCGCCCAGCCCCGTCAGCGCCACGGCGAGCAGCGCGAGCCCGGCGACGAGCGCGACAGTCAGCACCACGGGGAGCAGCCGCGCCGCGGGCACGCGCTGCGCGAGCCGCGCGGTGAGCTGCCCGGCCAGCATGATGCCGACGGCATTCGCCCCGAAGTAGAAGCCGTAATGCCCCGGCGCGACGCCGTGCAGCTCCATGAACACGAAGGGCGAGCCGGTGATGTAGGCGAACATCCCGCCGATGATGAACCCGCCCGAAAGCGCATGGCCCATGAAGCGCGCATCGAGCAGCAGCCCTCGCCACACCCGGAGCGTCGCCAGCACGCCATCGCGCCGGCGCCGTTCGATGGGCAGCGTCTCGGGCAGGAACAGCGCCACCACCGCCAGCATCGCCGCGCCGTAGAGCGCCAGCAGCGCGAAGATGCCGCGCCAGCCGAACCAGGGCAGCAGCGCGCCACCGATGATCGGCGCCATGATCGGCGCGACGCTCATCACCAGCATCAGCGAGGCCATCAGCCGCACCGCGCCGCGCTCGTCCGTCACGTCGCGCACCACCGCGCGCGCGATGACCATGCCCGCGCAGCCGCCCAGCGCCTGGGCCAGCCGCGCCGCGGTCAGAGCGCCGATGTCGGGCGCCAGCGCGCAGGCCACCGAGGCGAGGCTGAACAGCCCGAGCCCGACGAAGAGCGGCCCGCGCCGCCCCAGCCTGTCCGCGAGCGGCCCGTAGAACACCTGCCCCGCCGCCATGCCCAGGAAATAGATGGCGAGCGTGCCCTGCACCGCCCCCGGCGTCGCCTGCAGCGAGGCCGCCAGCGCCGGGAAGGCCGGCAGATACATGTCCACCGAGAACGGCCCCATGGCCGCCAGCGCGCCGAGGATCAGCGCGTAGCGGCGGTGCGAGGCGCCGCTCACGCCTGCGGCGCCTCCGCCAGCGCGCGGGCGGCGAGCGCGAGCGCCTTCTCCACCGCCGCCCGCCCCTCGGCCGAGAGCGGTGCCTGCGGCGGCACCGGCTCGCCCACCGCGAAGCCCTGGATCTGCAGCGCGCCCTTGATGCAGGCGGCGAGCGAATGGGCGGCGAAGAGCTCGTTCACCCGCCACAGCACGCGCTGCAGCGCCATCGCCGCATCCCACTTCCCGGCGCGGCAGAGGTCGTAGAGGCGCACGCTCTCGCGCGGGATGGCGCAGGCGGGCCCGGCCATCCAGCCCTTGCCGCCGATCAGCATGACCGCCGCCGGGATGTGCGCCGAGGCCGCGAAGACGCCGAGCCTGCCCTCGCAGCGGTTCAGGATCGAGAGCAGGCGGCCCGTGTTCGTCGAGGCATCCTTGATCAGCACGATGCGGTCGTGGCGCGAGAGCGTCTCGATCGCCGGAAGCGAGAGGTCCGAGCGCTGGAAGTTGGGGTTGGTGTAGAGCACCACCGGCAACGGCGTGGCGTCCGCGATGGCGGTGAAATAGGCGACGACGCCGGCCTCGGAGACCGGGAAATAGGCCTCCATGATCGCGAGGATGCCGTCCACGCCGATGGCGGCGTAGTCCTTCGCCTGGCGCACCGCATCCGCGGTGGTGGTCGCGGCGACGCCGGCCACGACCGGCACGCGGCCGCGCGTCTGGTCCACCACGATCTCGACGATGCGGCGGCGTTGCGCGGCATCGAGATAGGCGAACTCCCCCGTGCTGCCGAGCGGCGTGAGGCCATGCACGCCGGCCGCGATCAGGTGGTCCACCAGGCGGCGCAACTCGCCTTCGAGGACGGCGCCATCCGGGGCGACGGGAGAGACGAGATAGGGAAAGACGCCTGAAAAGCCGCTCATGGTCGCGACACCTCGCTATGGCCTCGAAGGGGCGGCCGCAGCCATGGCATGGCGCCGCGAGGGCGGCAATCGGCCGCACCCGGCGTCGCTTCCCGCGCCGATCCCGCCGAAGCAGCGCGACGCCCGGCGCGCAGGGGCGGCAAGCCCGCCCGCTACAGCGCGCCGGCGAAGGGCAGCACGATCAGCGGATCACCCGGCGCGACCTCCGTCACCGCCTCGGGCAATTCCGCGAAGCCGTCCGACTGCGTGAGGGAGGAGAGCAGGCCCGCGCCCTCGCGGGCGAATTTCCGCGCGCGGGTGACGCCATTCGCGGTCGCGAGCGTGACGCGGACATACTCCCGCCGCCCGGCCTTCTTGCGGTAGGCGAAATCCGCGATCGCGGCATGGCGCGGCAGGGGCTCGGGCGCGGCGCCGGCGAGCCGCAGCAGCAGCGGCCGCGCGAGGTGCAGGAAGCACACCACCGCCGCGACGGGATTGCCCGGCAGCCCGACGACCGGCACGCCGCCGATCACCCCCATCGCCGCCGGCCGGCCGGGCTTCACCGCGAGCCGCCAGAAGACGAGGCTGCCGCCCGCCTCGATCGCGGCGCGCACATGGTCCTCCTCCCCGGTCGAGACGCCGCCGCTCGTCAGCAGCAGGTCGTGCCCCTGCGCGGCGGCAGCGAGCGCCGAGGCGGTGGCATCGGCCGCATCGGGCAGCCTGCCGAGGTCCGTGGCCGTGCAGGGCAGCCCGGCGAGCAGGGCAAGCAGCGTGAAACGGTTGCTGTCATAGGTCTGCGCCGCGCCGAGCGGCGTGCCGGGCTCGGCGAGTTCGTCCCCGGTCGAGAACACGCCCACCCGCGGCAGCCGCCGCACCGCGAGGCGCGCGAAGCCGAGCGCGGCGGCAAGGCCGATCTCCGCCGGGCCGAGGCGCCGGCCGGCCGCGAGCGCGACGCTGCCGGCCGCGACATCCTCCCCCGCCGGCCGCGCATTGGCGCCGCGCACAAGGCCGGGCGGGACGAGGATGGCCTCGCCCTCGCGCGCGACATCCTCCTGCATGACGCAGGTATCGGTGCCGGGCGGCATGGGCGCGCCGGTGAAGATGCGGATCGCCTCCCCAGGGCCCGCCGGCGCCGCCCAGGCCTGGCCCGCGGCGACGCGGCCCGCCTCGCGCAGGCGCGTCGGCGCGGCGGGGTCGAGGTCGGCATGGCGGAAGGCCCAGCCATCCACCGCCGCGTTGAAGAAGGGCGGCAGCGGCGTCCCGGCGACGAGATCATGGGCAAGCACACGGCCGCGCGCGGCGGCGAGCGGCACCGCCTCCTCCCCCGCCAGCGGCGGCACGCGCGCGGCGATCAGGGCCTGCGCCTCCTCCACCGACATCAGCGCGCCGCCGAAGGCGAAGCAGTCGTCGGAGAGCTGCGCCATTCAGGCCTCCTGCCGCATGTCCCAGCGGATCGCGCAGAGCGGCGCGGCATGGGCCGTCACAAGGTCCGCCACGCCTTCGATGTCGTCGAGGTCCACGCGCGGCAGGTCGTAGGGCGGCGGGGTGTCGGAGGCCACCGCAACGATTCCCGGCATCTCCGGCCGCATCCAGGGCTTGCCGTTGGCCGCGCGGTGGACCTCGATCTTCGGATGGGCGTCGCGCTTGAAGCCCTCGACGAGGATGAGGTCCACCCGGTCCATGCGCGCGAGCAGCTCGGGCAGGGCGGGCTCGGGCGCGGTGCCGAGCTCGGTCATCAGGGCCCAGCGCAGGCCCGAGGCGACCATCACCTGCCGCGCCCCGGCGCGGCGATGCTCGTAGGAATCCTTGCCCGGCACGTCCACGTCGAAGCGGTGATGGGCGTGCTTGAGGGTGGAGACGGAAAGCCCCCGCCGCATCAGGCAGGGCAGCAGCTTGACGATCAGCGAGGTCTTGCCCGCCCCGCTCCATCCCGCGAGGCCGATGATCCGCGTCACGGCGGCGATCCCTTCAAAAGGCACGGGCGCACGGCCTTCGCCATGCGCCCGTCATGCATGACGGTGCGGATCGCGGCGCTCAGTCGGCGCCGGCCGCCTTGGCCGTGCCGGGCGCATCCGCGCCACGGCCGGAGGCGAGCTCCTTCTCGACCCACAGGTTGTGATGCTGCTTCGCCCAGTTGAGGTCAACCTGCCCGGTCGTCATGGCGGCGGAGGCGCCCTCCATCCCGATCGTGCCGATGTAGATGTGGGCGAGCATCACCGCGATCATCAGCACCGAGACGATGCTGTGGATCATGTGGCTGAGCTGCATCCCCGCGATGTCGGTGAACATGAAGGGGAAGACGAGCATGTAGCCGGTGACGGCCACCGCCGCCCCGCCGAGGATGGTGATCCAGAAGATCCCCTTCTGCCCGGCGTTGAAGCGGCCGCTGTCCGGATGCGCGTTGCCGATCAGCCCGCCGCCGGCCTTGAGCCAGCGGATGTCCGTGCCGTTCGGGATGTTGTCCTTGATCCAGAGCAGCAGCATCAGCACGAGGCCGAGGGTGAAGGGGAAGGCGAGGAAGTTGTGCGCGTACTTCCCCCACTGGCTGATGGCCGTGAAGGCCTCCGGCCCCACGATCGGCAGCAGGATGTGCCGCCCGAAGGTCAGGTTCAGCCCCGAGAGCGCGAGGATGATGAAGGTCGAGGCCACCATCCAGTGGTTCGCGCGCTCGAGCAGGTTGAAGCGCTGGATGGTGCGCCCCGAGGGCCCGCCCTCGATCGGGATGCGGCCCTTGGAGAGGCGGAACAGCACCAGGATGCCGAGCATCCCGAGCACCGCCACGCCGCCCACCCAGGCGAGCGTCACGTTGTGGAAGTCCCGCCAGGACCGGCCCGCGGGCTGGATCAGGTTCGCCGCCTGCTGGTCGGGAATGGTGATGCGCCCGGCGACACGCCCGCCCTGGAGCGCCTTGAGCACTTCCAGCTCGTCGGCCACAGGCGGCAGCATCGGCGTCGGGTTGCCCGGCACGCCGGTGACCTGCGGATTGGTCTGCGCGTGGCCGGCAACCGGCGCGGCCAGGAGCAGCGCGAAGGCGAGGAACAGCGCGCGCATCAGATCGCCACCGTCTCGCGATAGGCAGTGCGCCAGCCCCAGGCGCCCGAGCCGTAGCCGCGCTTCTGCACGCGCTCGCGGTAGATCTGCGCGATCACCGCGCCATCGCCGGCCAGCAGCGCCTTGGTCGAGCACATCTCGGCGCAAAGCGGCAGCTTGCCCTCGGCGAGGCGGTTCGAGCCGTACTGGATGTACTCGGCCTGCGTGTTGTCGGCCTGCGGGCCGCCGGCGCAGTAGGTGCACTTGTCCATCTTGCCCCGGCTGCCGAAATTGCCGACGCGCGGATACTGCGGCGCGCCGAAGGGGCAGGCGTAGAAGCAGTAGCCGCAGCCGATGCACAGATCCTTGTCGTGCAGCACCACCGCGTCCGCCGTGGTGTAGAAGCACGACACCGGGCACACGGCGGCGCAGGGCGCATCCGTGCAGTGCATGCAGGCCATGGAGATCGAGCGCTCGCCCGGCTTGCCGTCGTTGATGGTGACGACGCGCCGGCGGTTGATGCCCCAGGGCACCTCGTGCTCGTTCTTGCAGGCGGTGACGCAGGCGTTGCACTCGATGCAACGCTCGGCGTCGAGAAGGAACTTCATGCGGGCCATCTTCGTGGTCCTCCCTTACGCCGCCGCACGGATCTGGCAGAGCGTGACCTTCGTCTCCTGCATGAAGGTCACGGGGTCGTAGCCGTAGGTCGTCACGGCATTGACGGATTCGCCGAGCACGATCGGGTCGGTACCCTGCGGGTACTTGCCGCGCTGGTCCTCCTGCATGAACCAGCCGGCGAAGTGGAAGGGCATCCAGGCCACGCCGGGCCCCACGCGCTCGGTGACCAGGGCCTTCATGCGGGTCCACTTGCCTTCCGGCATCTCGGGCCCGCGCACCTGCACCCACTGGCCGTCGCGGATGTTCCGCGCGGCGGCGTCACGCGGGTTGATCTCGATGAACATGTCCTGCTGCAGCTCGGCGAGCCACTTGTTCGAACGCGTCTCCTCGCCGCCGCCCTCATACTCCACGAGCCGGCCGGAGGAGAGGATGATCGGATAGTTCGGCGCCACCTGCGCCATCCGGTTCTGGATGGACTGGCCGAGATGCGGCAGGCGGAAGCCGCGCCGGTCGGGCAGCGTCGGATACTGCGCGATCAGGTCGGTGCGCGGCGTGTAGATCGGCTCGCGGTGCACCGGGATCGGGTCGGGCAGGTTCCACGCATTCGCCCGCGCCTTGGCGTTGCCGTAGGCCATCACGCCGTGCTCCATGGTCACGCGAATGATGCCCATGGAAAGGTCGGTCGCCCAGGAGGCGGTGCCGCCCTGCCGGGCGATGGAGGCCTTCTCCTCCTCCGTCAGTTCGGCATCCCAGCCGAGGCGCGCCATCACCGCGGTCGTGAACTCGGGATAGCCGTCGGTCAGTTCGGATCCCTTGGAGTAGGAGCCTTCCGCGAGCAGCGAGACGCCGTTGCGCTCCACGCCGAAGCGCGCGCGGAAGGTGCCGCCGCCCTCCTTCACATGGAGGTTGGTGTTGTAGAGGATGTGCGTGCCCGGATGGCGCCATTCCGGCTTGCCCCAGCAGGGCCAGGGCAGGCCGTAGAAGTCGCCGCGGATCTCGGCCGGCGCATCCTCCTTTGCGCGCAGCGTGACCAGGTCGAACTTGTCCTGGTGCTGCATGTGCAGCTTCAGCCGCTCCGGGGACTGGCCGGTGTAGCCGGTGCTGATCGCGCCGCGGTTGATCTCGCGCAGGATGCTCTCGGCGGTCGGCTCGTTGTTGCGGATCTCGTAGTTCTTGAAGATCTCGGCCTGGAAGCGGATCGGCATGTTCCGCCGCTCCGCCGCGCGGTCGAGCGCGCCGGCGAGCTGGTAGAGCGCGAAGTAGTCCGACTTGGATTCGAAGATCGGCTCGACGATCTTCTCGCCCCACTGCACCGAGCGGTTCGAGGCCGTCCGGCTGCCGCTGCATTCGAACTGCGTGCAGATCGGCAGCAGGTAGGTGTTGTCCCGCCGGCCCGAGAGCACGGCGAAGGTGGTCGGGTGCGGGTCGGCCACCACCAGCAGGTCGAGCTTCTCGAGGCCCTTCACCGCCTCGGGCATGCGCGTGACGGTGTTGCCGCCATGGCCGAACACCATCATGGCCTTGAAGTTGTCGCGCTGCGCGAGGCCGGTCTGCGCGTTCACCGGCATCGTCGCCGCGTCGAAGTAGCGGGTGGTCGGAATGCCCGGCGTGGTCATCATCTGCGGGCTGTCGAAGCGCGCGACCATGCTCTCGTAGGAGACGTTCCAGACGCGCGACCAGTGCCGCCACGCGTTCTCATCGAGGCCGTAATAGGCCGGCAGGGTCGTCACATCGAGGCCGAAATCCGTCGCACCCTGCACGTTGCAGTGGCCGCGGAAGATGTTCGCCCCATTGCCCTCGCCGCCGACATTGCCGGTGGCGAGCAGCAGGATCGAGAAGGCACGGACATTCGCCGTGCCGACCGTCTTCTGCGTGGCGCCCATGCACCAGATCAGCGTCGCCGGCTTCTCCTTGGCGAACATCTCCGCCACCTTGCGGAGCTGCGCGCCGGGCACGCCGGTCACGCGCTCGACCTCGGCCGGGTTCCACTTCGCGACCTCGGCGCGGACATCGTCCATGCCGTAGACGCGGCTCCGGATGAACTCCTTGTCCTCCCAGCCGTTCTCGAAGATGTGCCAGAGCATGCCCCAGATGACGGGGATGTCGGTGCCCGGGCGGATGCGCACGTATTCGGTCGCGTGGGCGGCCGTGCGCGTGAATCGCGGGTCGATGACGATCATGTTGGCGCGGTTCTGCTCCTTGCCGCTGAGCACGTGCTGCAGCGACACGGGATGCGCCTCCGCCGGATTCCCGCCCATGATGATCATGGTCTTGGAATTGCGGATGTCGTTGTAGGAATTGGTCTGCGCGCCGTAGCCCCAGGTGTTCGCGACCCCCGCCACCGTCGTCGAGTGGCAGATGCGCGCCTGGTGGTCCACGTTGTTGGTGCCCCAGAAGGCGGCGTACTTGCGGTAGAGATACGCACCCTCGTTGGAGAACTTGGCGCTGCCCAGCCAGAACACGGAATCGGGGCCGGAGGCCTGGCGGATCGCCATCAGCTTGTCGGCGATCTCGTTCAGCGCGGTCTCCCAGGTCAGGCGCTGCCACTGGCCGTTGACCAGCTTCATCGGATACTTGATGCGCCGGTCGCCGTGCACGAGCTCGCGCACCGCCGCACCCTTGGCGCAATGCGTGCCGCGGTTGATCGGGCTTTCCCAGGTCGGCTCCTGGCCCACCCAGACGCCGTTCTGGACCTCGGCCGTGACGGTGCAGCCGACCGAGCAATGGGTGCAGATGTTCTTGATGCGCCGCACCGGCTGCTGATGGTCCATCGGCCCGGCGGCGGCCGGGCGGACGGTGGTCAGCGGGATGGCGCCGAGCGCCGACAGCCCGACGCCCGTAACACCCGCCTGCTTGAGGAAGGCGCGGCGGTCGAGCCCGCCCGAGGACAGCCCGGCATAGGCCGCGGCCAGGCGCTGGCGGCCGGCGCGCGCTTCGGAACGCTTGATCAGCATGGGGTTTGCCTCCCTCTTGTCTCGTCAGCCGCCGTAGCGGTTGGTGCGGTAGAAGGCCTGCACATGCGCGCTGTTGGCCTGGTAGCGCGCCTTCAGGCGATCGGCCTCGTTCTCCTTGCGCGCCGTCCCGGCCGGCACGGAATCCGCGCGGATCGGACCGGCTGCTTCCGCCACGCCGGCCGCGGCGGCGGCCGCGCCCCCGATCCCGAGCGCCTTCAGGAACCCTCGACGTTCAGCCACCTGCTTGTCCCTCGTGCTCATGGTCCGTGCCTCCCGGCCTCGCTCATTCCGGCAGCCCGAGGGCTGCCTGCTCGATCTCGATCACGATGCGCCCCAGCGCGCCCACGGCGCGGTAGAAGCGCGCGGCCTCCGCCTTCTCAAGGTCGGCGAAGAAGCGGCCGGCCCAGGGGCGCAGATGCCGCTGGAAGAAGGTCTCCGCCTCGGCCGCGCCGCCCGCGAAGCCGCCGGAAAGCAGCCCCGCATAGACCTCGCATTCCGAGGCGATGTGGTCCTCCGGCTCCGCCACGCCGGCGGCGCGCTCCAGACCGAGGCGCAGCATGTCGCCGCGCAGCTCCGCCAGGGGCCGTTCGTGCAGGAAGCCGGTCAGGTAGTAGGATGCGTAAGGAAGAAGCTCGCCGCGGCCGAGACCGATGAAGAGGTCGTGGTATTCGCGCTCGACGGCGACGGGATCGGTGGCGGCAGCGGCGGCGGCGAGGCCGCGATAGGCCTCTCCCAGCGGCGTGGGCTCGCCGCGAAGGCCCGCCAGCGCCGAGAGCAGCCCGGCATCCGGCGCGGCGATCATCAGACGCCCGAGCAGCGCGAAAAGCCGCGCCCGCTCGGTCGTCAGCACGTCCGCCCTGCTGTCTGCCGTGCCCTGCCCGGACATCTTCAGACCTCGTCCCCGCTCCCCGAAAACCCGATCAATCTACTCCGGATCGTGCCCCCGCCGCAATGCATTGGAGTCGTTGTTCTTTCAGCGGAACCGGCTTGTTGTTGCGAATGCTTCGCAACATCAAATAGAGGCGCCGTATTCAGGCCGGCATGGCGGAGCCGTGCCGGCGCGGCGCGGGCGCGGCCGGCCGCTCATCCCCGGGCGCGACCGGCGGCGGCGCGATGGCCTCGGCCGCCGGCGGCTCCGGCTCGGCGGGCGCCGGAGCGGGCGGCATCTCGGCGCCGGCTGCAACCGCCACCTGCACCGGCCCCTCGGCATCCGGCGCAGGCCGGTCCTCCCGCCGTTCCTCGCCCTCGAGGCCGAGGATGCGCGCGGCCATGCGCTGCACGTCACCGGGCAGATCGAGGCCGAAGCCCGGCACGCCGTCCGGCGCGTTGAAATCCCAGGCGTAATCCGCCGGCCCCACGAAGTCGCGGATCGCCGGATCGAGCGACCACGCCTTGCGCAGCGCCGCATGCCGCAGCGCCGCCGGCACGCCCTTGCGCAGGAAGGCGGTGAAGTCGCTCTCCGCGGTCAGGGACTCGATCGGCGGCAGGGAGGCGGGGTCGAAGGGCGGCTCGGCCGGCTCCGCCCCGGCGGCGGGCGCCGGCGCGGCGGGTGGCGCCGCTGCGGGCGCGGCGCGCGCCGGCGCCTCCGGCTCGTCGAGCGGTTGCCCGGCCTCGGCGGCGCGCTTGCGGCGCGACCAGCGGGAGAGGAAGCCGTCCTCGCTCATGCCTCCTCCACGCGCGAACGCCGGCCGAGCGCATCGGTGTCGGCGCGGTCGCGCTTGCGCTTGTGGAACTCCCGGACGCGATGGTGCTCGGCGACGAAACGCTCCACCACCAGCCGCAGCCGCGGCGGCATCGGCAGCGCCTCGAGCAGGTCTGAGCCCGACTCGGCATAGAGCTGCGCCTCGCCCGCATCCACCGTGACCGTCTGCAGCGCATAGCCGGGCGCGGCCTCGGTCGGGCGCAGCACCACCCACACGCGCGGCGGCTCCTGCTGGAGGTTGTGGATGTAGTTGTCGGTGTCGGTCGGATGGAGCGCGACCTCGGCCTGCCCGGCGAGGAAGAGCGTGCGCCCCCCCTCCTCGCGCAGCACGGTCCAGGGCGGCACGTCGGGGCAGTCCTCGAGCACCTCGCGCGGCTGCCACACATGCTCGGCCCAGGGCGTGACGCCGGGCCGGCGCTCCACCACCACGCCGACCGCGATGCGGACCGTGCCGGGCACCTCGAGGCTCATGCCGCCGCCTCGCGCGCCATCAGCGGCAGGCCGGCCGGCAGGTTCTGCGGCTTCATCCGCACGCGGTTCGCCGCATCCATCGCCAGCGCGAGATAGACCGGCCGCCCGGCCACCCGGGGCAGGACGCGCGCGGCGTCGCGGAACTCCAGCACGCCGAGCCAGAGGATGCGCGCGAGGCGCTCCTGCCGCACCTTCCGGCCATGCCAGAGATCGTTGGCGATCGCGGTGGCCTCGGCATCCAGGCCGACATGCCAGGTCCAGTCGCGGTCCTCGATCACCGGCACGGCGCGGATCGCCACCTCCTCGCCCAGCATGTGGCGGATGAAGCGTTCCAGCATGCGGGCGATGCCGCGCGCGCCCTCCCGCCCCTCGGCGATGTCGAGGGCGAAGTCGTGCGCGTCCGACCGGCCGTGATAGAGATGGGCATTGGCCTCGTTCAGCACGTCGAGCTCGACCTCGCGCGGCGGCGCGCCGGCCTCCACGAGCAACTGGCCGAGCGCGCCGAAGCCGCCGTCCCGGCCGCGCATCTCCACGACCTCCTCGTCGGCGAGCAGCGTCGCGCCCTGGTGGATGCCCGCGCGCTGGGTGCGGTAGAGCAGCTCGCCCGCGCGCAGCACGAAGGGATCGCCCTCGCCTTCCAGCGCGGCGCGCGCCACGAGATGCGTCAGCATCTGCAGCAGGATGGGCGGGATGCCCGCGACACCCTCCCGGTAGAGGGCGAGCCAGGCGGCCTCCAGCGAGGGCTGCGCCATCACGCGGTCGCGGAAGCCGAGGAAGTGGCGGAAGTTCTCCCGCGCGTCGGCATCCGCCAGCGCGGCGATGCGCGCCGCCTCCACCGGCTGCTCCGGCTCGGCCATCAGCGCGGCGTGCAGGGCGCGCTCGGCCGCGCAGGCCTCCTCGGGCGGCACCAGTTCGGGCCGGGCGAGGAAGGCGCGCCAGAGATCCGGCGTGGCGGCGAGCCGCCCGTGCTCGTCGAGGTCGCAGAGATGGTGGCCGGAGGCGACCCAGAAATCGCCGGGGGCGAGAAGGCCGCTCATCGCGCATTCCTCGCCATCCGCGCGAGGTCGGGGCGCAGCGGCGGCTCCTCCTCGCCCTCCACCGCCACCGCGGCGAAGACGGGCAGGCTCTCGAAGGCGCGGTGCTCCCGCGGGCGTTCGTGCAGGGTGCGGAAACGCTCGCGCACGGCGCCATCCTCCAGGCTGCGGCTCAGCGCGACCAGCGTGCCGGGGGGGTGTTCGCAGAGGGATTCGGCGAAGGCGACCTCCTCCTGCGCCGCCGCGCGCGCCGCCGCCTCGTCCGGGGCGCCGTAGGCGGCGCGCAGATGGGCGGCGAGGGCGGCCACCGCCTCCTCCCGCTGCGCCGGCGTCGCGCTCGCCACCTGCACCAGCGTGGACCAGCCGAAGGAGGACAGGCCGAGGAAGCCGGCGCGGAAGGCCTGGCGCCGCTTGCCCTCCAGCCTCTCCACCTCCTCGTCCCAGAAGCAGAAGCCGCCGGGCACGGCCCATTCCCCGGGCTCGGCCGCGCGCGGGAAGACCAGCGCGTCCGAGGGGTCGAGCCGGATGGTGCGCAACAGCCGCGTCATGCCGCGACAGCCTCGGCCAGCGGCCGGCGTTCGCGCGCCGCGCCGCGCTGGATGACGAGATCCCCCGTCGCGGGATCGAGCCCGCGCCGCGCGCCCTCGGCCAGCGCCGGATCGAGCCGCGCGAGGTAGCGTTCCGCCACCACCCGGAAGCCGCCGGCCTGCCAGTCCGCGAGATTGGCCATCAGGTGGCGCGCCCAGGCGGCGGTCATCTCGGCCGGCGTCGTCTCGTTGAAGCCTTCCTCGAACAGGGTCGTCCGCCCCGGGTCTCGGCCCGGCTCGGCCTCGGCGACATCGGCGAAGGCGGCCTCGATCCCGACCACCAGCCAGGGCGGGACCGCCGCCTCCGCGCAACCGGGTGGGGCGGCGAGCTTGGCGCGGCCGACCACGCCGCCATTGACGCGGATCGTCGCCGGCCAGTCGAAGGTCAGCGGCACCTCGGGCGGGCCCAGCGCGCCGGCGGCGTCGGCGAAGGCGGCGAGGCCCGCGATCAGCGCCGGGCGCGCGGCGGCGAGCGGCTGTTCGGGCTCGAGCACCACCGCCGCCTCGATGCGCGACCAGGACCGCACCCAGACGAGGCAGCCCGCGCCGTGGCGCGGCGCCTCGGCGATGGCGCGCGCCATGGCATCGCCCGCCTCCCGCAGCGGGATGATCGGGCTGAAGACGCTCGGCAGGTCGGGCAGGCCCTCGGACACTCCGCTCCCTCGCACTCCGGTGACCCGCGGCATATATGCGCCCGGCCCCGCGCGTCCAATCGGGGCCTTGCGGGGGATTTGGGACGATGGGCGGAACGGAGGGGCGCATCGCCCTGGTGTGCAGCTGCGAGGACAGCATGGTCCTCGACGGGCGGGCGATCGCGCGCGGCTGCGGGGCGGAGCTGCGGACCGCGGAACAGCTCTGCCAGGCGCAGCTCGACCGCTTCATGGCGGCCCTTGCCACCGGCCGGCCGCTGACGGTGGCCTGCACCGCCCAGGCGCCGCTCTTCGCGCAGGAAGCCGCCGAGGCCGAGGCCCCCGCACCCGCCTTCGTCAATGTGCGCGAGCACGCGGGCTGGTCGCGTGAGGGCAAGGCCGCGGGCCCGAAGATGGCCGCGCTGATCGCCGCCGCGGCGGTGCCCATGCCGGCGACGCCGCTGGTGCCGCTCGAAAGCCGCGGCGTGGCGCTGGTGCTCGGCCGCGACGCCGCGGCGCTGGAGGCGGCGTCGCGGCTGCAGGACAGGCTCGACCTGACGGTGCTGCTGACCGGGGCGGAGGAGGTGACGCCGCCCCGCGCCGCCCCCTTCCCGGTGATGAAGGGCCGCGCCCGCGCCGCGCGGGGCTGGCTCGGCGCTTTCGAGATCACGGTGGACGGGGCGGCGATGCCCCGCCCCTCCTCGCGCGCGCGCTACGAATGGGGGCCGGGCAAGGACGGGGCGATCAGCCGCGCCGACATCGTGCTGGACCTCAGCGGCGGGCAGCCGCTGTTCCCCGCCCATGAGGTCCGCCAGGGCTACCTGCGCGCCGACCCGGCCGATGCGGCCGCCATCGAGCGCGCCATCGCCGCCGCGGCCGAGCTGGTCGGCACCTTCGACAAGCCGCGCTTCGTCGCCTTCGAGGGCGCGCTCTGCGCCCATGCGCGCAACCGGCGCAAGGGCTGCACGCGCTGCCTCGATCTCTGCCCGACCGGCGCCATCACGCCGGGCACCGGGGAGCGCAAGGACCAGGTCGAGATCAGCGCCGAGATCTGCGCCGGATGCGGCGCCTGCGCCGCGGTCTGCCCGACCGGCGCGGCGACCTACACCCTGCCACCGCCCGCAGCACTCGCGGCGCGCCTGCGCGCGCTGCTGCTCGCCTATCGCGAGGCGGGCGGCGAGGCGCCGGTGGTGCTGGTCCATGACGAGGCGCAGGGCGAGGCGATGCTCGATGCGCTCGCGCGCCATGGGGAGGGGCTGCCGGCGCGCGTGCTGCCGCTGCGCGTGAACGAGCCGACGGCGCTCGACCTCTCGCTGATCACCGGCGCCTTCGCCTGGGGCGCGAGCGCGCTGCGCGTCCTGCTGCCGGGCCGGCGCAGGCATGGCGCGGAGGGGGTTCTGCGCAACCTCGACTACGCCAATGCGGCGCTGGCCGGGCTTGGCCTCGGCCACGCGGCGCCGCGCGCGGCCACGATCGAGACGGACGATCCTTTCGCGCTGGGCGAGGCGCTGGCGGCGCTGCCGCGCGCGCCCTTCGCCTTCGCGCCCTCCACCCACCAGGCGATCGGCACGCCGCGGGAGATGGCGCTGCAGGCCTTCCGCGCGCTGCGCGCCGCCGCGCGCGCGCCGGCCGGGACGGTGCCGATGCCCGCCCTCGCCCCCTTCGGCGCGGCGCTGGTGGAGACGGGCGGCTGCACGCTGTGCCTCGCCTGCACGAGCGTCTGCCCGACCTCGGCCTTCAGCGCCAACCCCGACAGGCCGCAGCTGCGCTTCCTCGAGGATGCCTGCGTGCAATGCGGCCTCTGCGCCGCGACCTGCCCGGAGAAGGTCATCACGCTCGAGCCGCGGCTGAATTTCTCCGAGGCCGCAGCGTCGCCGCAGGTGGTCAAGGAGGAGGAACCGGCGGCCTGCCCGCGCTGCGGCAAGCTGTTCGGCACCAAGGCCTCGATCGCGCGGGTGAAGGCGAAGCTCTCGGCGCACTGGATGTTCGCCGACCCGGCGCGCGCTGCGATCCTGGAGCTTTGCGAGGATTGCCGCATCACCGAGGCGACGACGGGCGGGCTCGATCCCTATGCCGGGCCGGAGCGGCCGGTGACGAGGACGACGGAGGACTACCTGCGGGAGGCGGAGCGGGCGAAGCGCGAAGGCAAGGCGTAGCGCCGCGGGCGGGGAGCCGCCCGGAAGGCCCTTCGGTCCGGGTCGCCGCGGCGCCGCTCCCCTCTTGAGGGGCGCGAGGCATCCGGGTGCGGCGGGTTCCCGCCCCTCAGTTCCTCGGCAGCCGCGCGGTGGCCGGGGCGTCCGGGTTCTGCGCCCGGTGCCGCAGCAGGTGATCGGCGAGCACGATGGCCATCATGGCCTCGCCCACCGGCACGGCGCGGATGCCCACGCAGGGATCGTGGCGGCCCCTGGTCTGGACCTCCACCTCTCGCCCATGGCGGTCCACCGAGGCGCGCGGCGTCAGGATGGAACTCGTCGGCTTGACGGCGAAGCGCGCCACGACCGGCTGGCCGGTGCTGATGCCACCGAGGATCCCGCCCGCGTGGTTCGACTGGAAGGCGACGGTGCCGTCCGGGTTCATGCGCATCTCGTCGGCATTCTCGGCGCCGGTGAGGGCGGCGGCGCCGAAGCCGTCGCCGATCTCGACACCCTTCACCGCGTTGATGGACATCAGCGCGCCCGCGAGATCCGCATCGAGCTTGCCGTAGATCGGCGCGCCGAGGCCGGGGGGCACGCCCTCGGCCACGACCTCGATGACCGCGCCGACGGAGTTGCCGGATTTGCGGAGTTCCAGCAGCCGTTCCTCCCAGCGCGCGGCGGCGGCGGGGTCGGGGCAGAAGAAGGCGTTCTTCTCCACCGCATCCCAGGACCAGTTGGCGGGGTCCACCCAGTCCCCGCCCATGGCGACGAGGGCGCCGCGGATGCGGACATCGGGGCCGAGCACCTTGCGCGCCACCGCGCCGGCGGCCACCCGCATCGCCGTCTCGCGCGCGGAGGACCGTCCGCCGCCGCGATAGTCGCGGATGCCGTATTTCAGTTCGTAGGTGAGGTCCGCATGGCCGGGGCGGAAGCGTTCGGCGATCTCGGAATAGTCCTTCGAGCGCTGGTCGGTGTTTTCGATGTGCAGCGCGATGGGCGTGCCGGTGGTCAGCCCGTCCATCACGCCCGAGAGGATGCGGACCTGGTCGGGTTCCTGGCGCTGGGTGACGAATTTCGACTGGCCGGGGCGGCGGCGGTCGAGGAAGGGCTGGATGTCGGCCTCGCTCAGCGCCAGGCGCGGAGGGACGCCGTCCACCACGCAGCCGATCGCGGGGCCGTGGGATTCGCCCCAGGTGGTGACGCGGAAGAGGTGGCCGAGGGTGTTGTGGGACATGGCTCGGTTAGTGTGCCGGGCGGCGCACCAGCGCTAGCATCACGCCGAGCGTGCAGAGCAGCGCACCGCAGCCTTGACGCAGCCGAATCACCAGCCGCGCGCGGCGCGTCATGCCCGCCCGCGCCGCACCAGCGCCGATGGCGACCACAAGGTCCACACCGGTGTTCAGCAGCACCGAGACGGCGCCCAGTACGACGAAGCCCGCCACCGGGTCGCCCTTCGCCGGGTCGAGGAACTGCGGGATGAAGGCGAGGAAGAAGGCTGCGGTCTTGGGATTGAGCGCCTCGACCAGGATGCCCTCGCGGAATGCGCGGTTCCCTCCGCTCGCGGGCGGGATGGCGAGGTCGAGCGGCCGGCCCGCTTCCCGAATGGTGCGCAGGCCGATCCAGACCAGGTAGGCCGCGCCGGCCAGCTTCACGAGGGTGAAGGCTTCCGCGCTGGCCAGCAGCAGGGCCGACAGGCCGAGCGCGCCCGCCGCGACATGTATGAACCCGCCGATGCCGGTGCCGAGGGAGGAGGCAACGCCTTCTCCGCGCCCGCCCGAGAGGCTGCGCGCCGCGACATACATGATGCCTGGCCCCGGCGTGACGGCCAGAAGCAGTGCCGCGCCGATGTAGAGCAGAAACCCACCCGCGTCGAAGGGCACCCTGTCAACCCTTCTCCACCGTGATATCCGGCGCATCCGGGTTCTTCATCCCCACGATGTGGTAGCCGGAATCCACGTGGTGCACCTCGCCTGTCACCCCCGCCGCCAGGTCCGACAGCAGGTAGAGGCCGGACCCGCCCACCTCCTCGATCGTCACGTTGCGGCGCAGCGGCGAGTTGTACTGGTTCCACTTCAGGATGTAGCGGAAATCGCCGATCCCGCTCGCCGCGAGCGTCTTGATCGGCCCGGCGGAGATGGCGTTCACCCGGATGCCGCGCTCGCCGAGGTCGGTCGCCATGTAGCGCACGCTGGCCTCCAGCGCCGCCTTGGCCACGCCCATCACGTTGTAGTGCGGCGTGACGCGCTCGGCGCCGAGGTAGGAGAGGGTCAGCAGCGACCCGCCCGCCTCCATCAGCGCCGCCGCCCGCTGCCCGACCGCGACGAAGGAGAAGCAGGAGATGTCCATCGCCTGCAGGAAGGCCGCGCGCGGCGTGTCGAGGTAACGGCCGCGCAGATACTGCTTGTCGGCATAGCCGATGGCATGGACCAGGAAGTCGATCTTCCCCCAGGCCTTGGCCACCGCGTCGAAGGCGGCGTCCATCGAGGCGTCGTCCGCCACGTCGCAGGGCAGCACGAGGGAGGAGCCGACGCTCTCGGCCAGCGGCTTCACGCGCTTCTCCAGCGCCTCCCCCTGGTAGGTGAAGGCGATCTCGCCGCCCTGGGCGGCGACCGCGCGGGCGATCCCCCAGGCGATGGAGCGGTCGTTCGCGACGCCCATGATCACCCCGCGCTTGCCCTGCATCAGGGTGCCGGTCGCGATCCGGGGTTCTGGCGCGGCGTCGTTCATCACTCGTGACCCGTCCTCTGCATGGTCGGGGGTGGTGCCATGGCGGGGGGGCGCGGGCAAGGGGTTCGCGCCCCTTGCCGCCCCGCCGCCCCGCCCCGATACAGGCGGCAGCAAGGAGTTGCGCAGATGAGCGGCATCGCCACCACCGAGGATCCGATCGCCATCTTCGAGGCCTGGCTGGCGGAAGCCACGGCCTCCGAGCCCAACGACCCGAACGCCGTCTGCCTCGCCACCGCGACGCCGGAGGGCCTGCCCTCGGCGCGGATGGTGCTGCTCAAGGGCGTGGATCGCCGGGGCTTCGTCTTCTACACCAACCTCGAGAGCCGCAAGGGCACTGAGCTCGCCGCCAACCCCAACGCCGCGCTGTGCTTCCACTGGAAGTCCCTGCAGCGCAGCGTGCGCGTCGAGGGCCCCGTCGAGCCCGTCAGCGCCGCGGAGGCGGATGCCTATTTCGCCTCCCGCGCGCGCACCTCGCGCCTCGGCGCCTGGGCGTCGAAGCAGTCGCGCCCGCTTGAATCGCGCTTCGCGCTCGAGAAGGCGGTGGCGGAATACGGGCTGAGATATGCCGTGGGGGAGATCCCGCGCCCGCCGCACTGGTCGGGCTTCCGGGTGCTGCCCCGGCGCATCGAGCTGTGGCGCGACATGCCCTTCCGCCTGCACGAGAGACGGCTGTTCCACCGCGAGGGCGAAGGGTGGCGGATGGAGATGCTGTATCCGTGACGGGGCGCGCGCGCGCCGTCGTGCCGCCGATGCCCCGCGCGGGCCGGTGCGCGCGCGGCCTGCCGTGATTCCGCCCTGCCAGGCCGAGGCCGCCGCCTTCCTCGCCCGGCTCTCCGGCGCGCGCCCGGTCGAGACGCATATCTCGGCCGTCTATGTCGGCCACGACACCGCCTGGAAGATGAAGAAGGCGGTGGCGCTCGGCTTCCTCGACTTCACCGCCCTGGCCGACCGCGAGCGTTTCTGCCGGCGCGAGCTGGAACTGAACCGGCCGCAGGCGCCGGGCATCTACCGCGACGTGGTGCCGCTCACGCGCGGCCCCGACGGCGCGCTGCGCGAAGGCGGAGAAGGCGCGCCGGTCGAATGGGTGCTGCGGATGGCGCCGATCCCGGCCGGGGACTTCCTCGATGCGATGCCGCTGACCGAGGCCCTGCTCGATGCCGTGGCCGATGCGGTGGCCGCGATGCACGCCGCGGCGCCGAGGGCCGCCACGGACGCCCCGGCGCGCATGGGCGCGATCCTCGAAGGCAATGTCCCCTCGGCGCTGCGTGCGGGGCTTCCGGCGCAGCGCATCGCGGCCTGGGCGGCGGCGGCGCGGGCCGAACTCGCCCGCGTCGCGCCCGCCCTCGCCGCCCGCGATGCCGCGGGCTTCGTGCGCCGCTGCCATGGCGACCTGCATCTGGGCAATCTCTGCCTCTGGGAGGGACGCCCGGTGCCCTTCGACGCGCTGGAATTTGACGAGACGCTCGCGACCATCGATGTCGGCTACGACCTCGCCTTCCTGCTGATGGATCTCGACCTGCGGCATGGCCGTGGCGCGGCGAACCGCGTGCTCAACCGCTACGTGGCGCGCAGCGGCGATGCCGGGCTCTGCGCCGGGCTGCCGCTGTGGCTCTCCCTGCGCGCGATGATCCGCGCGCATGTCGAGGCGGCGCGGGAGCGGCCATGGCAGGCGCTGCTCGATGCGGCCGAGGCGCATCTGCGGCCCGCGCCGCCGCGCATGGTGGCGGTGGGCGGGTTGCAGGGCACCGGCAAATCCACCCTCGCACGCGCGCTCGCGCCCAGCCTCGGCCGGGCGCCAGGCGCGCTCGTGCTGCGCACGGACGAGGTGCGCAAGCGGCGCTTCGGCGTCGCGCCCGAGCAGCGCCTGCCCCCGGAAGCCTACGCCGAGGCCGTCAGCGCGGAGGTGCACGAGGAGGTCCATGCGATGGCCGCGGCCGCGCTCGCGGGCGGGCAGTCGGTGGTGCTCGACGCGGTGTTCCTCGATGCGCGCCAGCGCGCCCGCGCCGAGGCTGTCGCGCGGGCCGCCGGCGTGCGCTTCGACGGGCTGTGGCTCGAGGCGCCGCTCGCGGTGCTGCGCGCGCGCGTGGCGTCGCGCCGCGACGACGCCTCCGACGCGACCGAGGCGGTGCTGCTGCGCGCCGCGCAGGCGGATCCCGGCCCCATCACCTGGCACCGCATCCGCGCCGAGGACGGCGCGCTCGCCGCGGCGCGGGCGGCCCTTGGCATGGATGCCGGTTCCATGTGCTAGGATGGGTCGTCGCGCGCCGGCGAACGCGACGCGAGAGGGGAGCTTCGTACCATGGCCTATCGTCGCCTGCTGCTGCCGCTGACGGGAACCGCCGCCGGCGAGGCTGCGCTCGCCACAGCGCTGATCACCGCCCGGATCTGGGGTTCGCACGTCCATTGCCTGCATGTGCGGGTGGATGCGCGGGACGTGGCACCGCTGGCCGGCGAGGGCCTGTCGGGCGCGATGATCGAGGAGATGATGGCCGCGACCGAGCGCGAGAGCGGCGAGCGCGCCGAGCGCGTCCGCGCCCTGTTCGAGAGGTTCACCGCCGGCCTCGGCGGCGTCACCCTCGCCGACAACCCCGACACCGCGGCCAAGACCGAAGGGCCGACCCTCTCCTTCGAATCCATCGCCGGGCGGGAGGAGGACATCGTCGCGCAGACCTCGCGCCTCTATGACATGGCGGTGGTGCCGCACCCGGATGCGGGCGAGGATGTCTCCTCCTCCGACGCGCTGCACGCCATCCTGTTCGATTCCGGCCGCCCGGTGCTGATCGCGCCGCGCACCGCGCCCGCGGACATCGGCACGCGCGTCTGCGTGGCCTGGAACGGCACGGCCGAGAGCGCAGCCGCGGTCGCCGCGGCGCTGCCCTGGCTGCACAAGGCCTCCGCCGTGCGCATCCTCTGCGCCGACGAATACCAGCGCCGCGGCCCGAAGGCCGAGGGCATCCAGGCCTATCTGCGCTGGCACGCGATCGAGGCCGAGATCTTCCCCTTCAAGCCCCAGACCCGCGAGGTGGGCGCGGGGCTGCTGGGCGCGGCGCGCGACTTCGGGGCGGACCTGCTGACCATGGGCGCCTATTCCCATTCCCGCCTCAGGCAGCTCATCCTCGGCGGCGTCACGCGGCATGTGCTGGAGAACGCCGAGATCCCGGTGATGATGTGCCGCTGAGCACGGCATCATCACCGCACTGAATGGAGATGATCCGCCCGGCTGCGTGGCGCGCGGCCGGGATGTGCCCCATCTGCCGGAACGACAGGACGGCCCGCCCGCGCGGGCCCGGCAGATGGAGCGAACCATGATCGAACGCCGCCCCTTCTCGAGCCTCGGCAAGGCGAATTTCGGCTGGCTCAACGCCAACCACCATTTCTCCTTCGGGCGCTACATGAACCCCGAGCGCATGGCCTGGGGCCGGCTGCGCGTCTGGAACGACGACGAGATCGCCCCCGGCACGGGCTTCGACCCGCATCCGCACCGCGACATGGAGATCATCACCTATGTCCGCGAAGGGGCGATCACGCACAAGGACAGCATGGGCAACGAGGGCCGCACCGAGGCCGGCGACGTGCAGGTGATGAGCGCCGGCACCGGCGTGGTCCATGCCGAGTACAACCTCGAGCCCGGGCGGACCACGCTGTTCCAGATCTGGATCCTGCCCGACCGCCAGGGCGTGAAGCCCTCCTGGGGCGCGAAGAAGTTCCCGAAGGAGAAGCGCGAGGCGGGGTTCGAGGTGCTGGCCTCCGGCCGGCCGCAGGATGCCGGGGCGGGCGCGCTGCCGATCAACGTGGACGGCGCGGTGCTCGCCACCACGATGCGCAAGGGCCAGACGCTGGTACAGCCGCTCGGGGCCGGACGCGCGGCCTATCTGGTGCCCGCGCGCGGCGCGATCACGGTGAACGGCACGGCCGCGCAGGCGCGCGACGGCATCGCCATCCGCGACGAGCGGGAGTTCACCATCACGGCCGATGACGACGCCGAGATCGTGATGGTCGAGGTCGCGGCCGAGTAGCGCCCCGCCCGTGCCGGCGGCCCGTGCGGGCCCTTCGCGCCGCACGGCCCGCCCGGGGCGGATCCCGGACCGGCGCGAACTGGTCTAGCCTTGGCGCCTGATGTGCCCGGAGGCCCCGCCATGCCGACCCTGCCCGACGGAACCGCCATCCCCGCCCTCGGCCAGGGCACCTGGCACATGGGAGAGAGCCGCGCGGCGCGCGAGCGGGAGGTCGCGGCGCTGCGCCTCGGCCTCGACCTCGGCATGACGCTGATCGACACCGCCGAGATGTACGCCGATGGCGGCGCGGAGGAGGTGGTGGGCGAGGCCATCGCCGGCCGGCGGGATGAGGTCTTCCTCGTCTCCAAGGTCTATCCGCACAACGCCTCCCGCCGCGGCGCGGTCGCGGCCTGCGAGCGCAGCCTGAAGCGGATGCGCGTCGGCACGATCGACCTCTATCTGCTGCACTGGCGCGGCTCGGTGCCGCTGGAGGAGACGGTGGAGGCCTTCGAGGCGCTGCAACGCGCGGGCAAGATCCGCCACTGGGGCGTGTCGAACTGCGACGTGGACGACCTCGAGGAACTCGGCCCCGCGCTGGCCCGTTGCGCGACGGACCAGGTGCTCTACAGCCTCGAGCACCGTGGCGCGGAGTTCGACCTGCTGCCCTTCTGCGCGAGGCACCGCATGCCGGTGATGGCCTATTCGCCGATCGGGCAGGGCGGCAAGCTGCTGCGGCACCGCGCGCTGCACGAGGTCGCCGCGCGCCATGGCGCGACGCCGGCGCAGGTGGCGCTGGCCTGGACGCTGCGGGATCCGAACATCGTCAGCATCCCCAAGGCGGCCGACCCGGCGCATGTGCGCGAGAATGCCGCGGCGCGGGAGATCACGCTGACGGGCGAGGACCTCGCGACTCTGGACGCCGCCTTCGCCCCGCCCAGGCGCAAGCGCGGGCTGGCGATGTTGTAGCGGCGTGTCGCCGCCGTCAGCGGAACACCGGCACCTCGTCCTGCTGCGGCTCCGGCGCCGGCACCTCGATGCGCACGCTCGCCGGGTCCACCCCCGTGCCGCGGTCGAGCCAGTAGGTCACGCTCTCGGGCCACATGATGACGATGGCCACGAGCGTGAGCTGCAGGCACAGGAACGGGATGGCGCCCCAGTAGATGTCCTTGGTCAGCACCTCCTTCGGCGCGACGCCGCGCAGGTAGAACAGCGCGAAGCCGAAAGGCGGGTGCATGAAGGAGGTCTGCAGGTTCACGCAGAGCAGCACGCCGAACCAGACGAGGTTGATGTCGAGCTTCTGCGCCACCGGCACCAGCAGCGGCACGACGATGAAGGCGATCTCGAAGAAGTCGAGGAAGAAGGCCAGCAGGAAGACCGCGATGTTGACCGCCACCAGGAAGCCCGTCTGCCCGCCGGGAAGGTGGCTGAGCAGGTGCTCGATCCAGATCGAGCCGTCCACGCCCTGGAAGACCAGGGTGAAGACCGTCGCGCCGATCAGGATGAAGATCACCATGGCGGTGATGCGCATGGTGTTGCCCATCGCCTCGAACAGCAGGGCCCAGGTGAAGCGGCGGTTGATCACGGCGACCACGATCGCGCCCATCGCACCCATCGCGCCCGCCTCCGTCGGCGTCGCGAGGCCGAGGAAGATGGTCCCGAGCACCAGGAACATCAGCACCAGGGAAGGCACCATGCCCTTGATGACGCGCCAGTAGAGCGGCCAGCCGCGGATGGTGCGCGCCTCCTCGGGCAGCGGCGGCACCTTCTGCGGCCAGATCAGGCTGACCACCGCGATGAATGCGAGGAACAGCAGCACCTGCATCATCGCCGGGCCGACCGCGCCGGCATACATGTCGCCCACGCTCTTGCCGAGCTGGTCGCCAAGCACGATCAGCACGAGGGATGGCGGGATGAGCTGCGCGATGGTGCCCGAGGCCGCGATGACGCCGGTCGCGATGCGCATGTCGTAGCCGTAGCGCAGCATGATCGGCAGGCTGATCATGCCCATTGCGATCACGCTCGCGGCCACCGTGCCGGTGATCGCGCCCAGGATCGCGCCCACCACGATGACCGCATAGGCAAGCCCGCCCGGCACCTTGCCGAACAGCTGCCCGGTCCCTTCGAGCAGATCCTCCGCGAGCCCGCAGCGTTCGAGGATCGCGCCCATCAGCGTGAAGAACGGGATCGCGAGCAGCACCTCGTTCGAGAGGATGCCGAAGACGCGCAGCGGCAGGTTGCCGAGATAGGCCGGGGTGAAGAAGCCGAGCTCGATCGAGAGGAAGCCGAAGAACAGCCCGACGGCCGAGAGGCTGAAGGCCACCGGGAAGCCGAGCAGGAGGAAAACCACGAGGCCGCCGAACATCAGCGGCGGCATCCATTCGAGGCTGATCATCGCCTCACTGCTCCAGCTTCTCGTAGGCGGCGACGCGCGCCGCATCGTCCTCGATGCCGCGCAGCGCGGCGATGCGCTTGACCAGCTCCGCAAGCCCCTGCAGCACCACCAGCGCGAAGCCGAGCGGCAGCAGCAGCTTCACCGGCCAGCGGATCAGCCCCCCGGCATTGGGCGAGACCTCGGCCCGCAGCCAGGAATCGAGGAAGAAGGGCCAGGTCATCCAGGTGAGCAGCGCCATGCCCGGCAGCAGGAAGAAGACGATGCCGAAGACGTCGATCCAGAGCCGCGTGCGCTCCGAGGCCATGCCATAGACGAGGTCCACCCGCACATGCCCGTTGCGCCGAAGCGTATGCGCCGCGCCGAGCATGACGATGCCGGCGAAGAGATACCACTGCACCTCGAGCCAGGCGTTGGAACTGAGCGAGAAGCCGTAGCGCATCACCGCATTGCCCGCGCTGATCGCGCAGGCGGCGAGCACGCACCATTCGGCGGCCTTGCCGAAGGCGGCACTCAGCGCGTCCACGCCGCGGCTCAGGCCGAGCAGCGCGCGCATCTACTCCGTGGCCGGGCCCTTCGAGGCCCTCTCCCGCTGGCGGCGCATGGCGCCCTGCCCCCCATCTTCTCCCGGCCGCGGACCGGGGCGGCGCCGTCCTAGACCCGGCGCGGGGCCAATGCAAACCTCCCCCCGGGGCTGGCCTGCCGGTCGGGCGGGGCTTATCCTGTGCGCGTGACTCGGTGCCGACGCCGTCCATGCTGACGGCCCTCGCCCTGCTGGTCGGTGCGCTGCTGGCGCTCGGCGTCGCCGCGCTGGCGCTCGCCCGCAGCGCCGCAGGGGCGAAGACGGTGCATGGCGCCTGCGTCGGCGCTGGCGCGGTGCTCGTGCTGGGCGGGCTCGCCGGGCTTTCCGGCGGCGCCACGGCGCTGGACCTGCCCTTCGGCCCGCCTTGGGGGGCGATGCGCCTCGCGCTCGATCCGCTCGCCGCATGGTTCCTGCTGCCGCTCGGCATCGTGGCCGGCTGCGCCTCCCTCTTCGCGCTGGGCGGGATCCACGGCCCCGTGCCGGCACGGCTGCTTCTGCCCTGGCCGATCTTCCTCGCGGGCATGCTGCTCACGGTCCTCGCGGCGGACGGCTTCACCCTGCTGCTGGGCTTCGAGGCGATGTCGCTCGCCTCCTGGGCGCTGGTCGCGCACGATACGGCCGAGGCGGAAAACCGGCGCGCCGCACGCATCTATCTTGGTTTCGCGGGCTTCGGCGGGCTGACCCTGGTGCTCGCGCTGGGCCTTTCGGCGGGCGGGGCGGGGGATGTCGCCTTCGCGGCCCTGCGGGAGGCGCCGCCGGATGGCTGGCGCGCCGCGGCGGTGTTCGCCCTCGTGCTCGCGGGTGCGGGGTCGAAAGCCGGGCTGTTCCCGCTGCATGTCTGGCTGCCGCTCGCCCACCCCGCGGCGCCGAGCCACGTCTCGGCGGCGATGTCCGGCGCGATGACCAAGGTCGCGCTCTATGTCCTCGTGCGTTTCGCCTTCGACCTGATGGGCGCCGCGCAGCCGCTCTGGCTCGGCATGCCGCTGATCGCCCTTGGCGCCGCCTCGGCGGTCATCGGTGCGCTGCGCGCGGCGCTGGAGGAGGATGCCAAGACGCTGCTCGCCTGCTCGACCGTCGAGAATGTCGGGCTGATCGCGATCGGGCTCGGGCTCGCGCTGGCTTTCCGCGGGGCGGACCTTCCCGCGCTGGCCGCGCTCGCCACCGCCGCGGCGCTGCTGCACGCGCTGAACCACGCGGTGTTCAAGACGCTGCTGTTCCTCGCGGCCGGCGAGGTGCTGCACGGCGCGCTCTCCCGGCGCCTGGACCGCCTCGGCGGACTCATTCACCGCATGCCCTGGACGGCCTGGGCGGCGCTGGCGGGCGCGGGCGCCGCGGCGGCGCTGCCGCCGCTCTCGGGCTTCGCCTCGGAATGGCTGCTGCTGCAGGCGCTGCTCGCGGCCTGGCGGGTCGGCGATCTCGCCTTCCAGATCGGGGTTGCGGCGACGGCGGCGCTTGCGGCGCTGGCGGCCGCGCTCGCCGCCGCGGCGATGGTCCGCTTCTGGGGGCTGGTCTTCCTCGGCCGCCCGCGCTCGCCGCGCGCGGCGGGCGCAGAGGAGAGCGGCGGCGCGGCGCGCATCGCGCTGCTGGTGCCGGCGGGGCTGACGGTGCTGCTCGGCCTCCTGCCGGGCGTGATGCTCGACCTGGCCGAGCCGGCGCTGCGCCAGCTCTCGGGCGTGGCGGCGCCGCGCGCGGGCTTCCTTGCGGTCGGCGCCGCCGATGGCGGGGCGCGCTACTGGCCGCTCGCGGCGGCGCTGCTCCTGGCCGCGGCAGTCGGCGCCGCGCTCTGGGCGGTGCGCCGGCGGGCACCGCCGGGCATCGCGCGCGGCCCGACCTGGGATTGCGGATTCATCGCCGCGCCGGCGCATCTGCCGTTCGGGGACCCGGCGACCCAGCCCAGCGCCGCCGGCTTCGCCCAGCCCCTGCGGCGGATGCTCGGCGACAGTCTCCTCGCGGCGCGCGAGCACGTGACCATGCCGCCGCCGGGCAGCACGGCGCCGGCGCGGCTCGATGCCGGCTTCCGCGATCCCGCGCTCGCCGCCCTCGAAGGCCCGCTGCCGCGCTGGCGGGATGCGGTCGCCGCGCAGGCCGAACGCCTGCGCGACCTCTCGATCCGCCAGTGCCTGGGGCTGAGCTTTGGGGCCGTGGTGCTGATGCTCGCGCTGCTCGCCTGGCTGGAGGCGCGCTGAGATGGCCCTCGTCTGGTCCCTGCTCGCCCAGGCGCTGCATGTCGCGCTGATCCTCGCCGCCGCGCCGGTGCTGGCGGGCGTGGTGCGCTGGCTCAAGGCGCGGATGATGGGAAGGCGCGGGGCGCATCCGCTGCAGCCGCTGCGCGACCTGCTGAAGCTGCTGCGCAAGACGCCGGTGCTCGCGGAGAACGCCTCCGCCGTCTCGCGCGCCGCGCCCTATGTGGCGGCGGGTGCGGCGATCGCCGCGGCGGCGCTGGTGCCCTCCTTCGCGCGCGGCATGGCCTTCGCCCCGCTCGCCGACCTGATCCTCGTGGCCGGGCTGCTGGCGCTCGGGCGCGTGGCCATGGCGCTGGCGGGGATGGATGTCGGCACGCCCTTCGGCGGGCTCGGCGCCGCGCGCGAGATGAGCTTCGCCGCGCTGGCCGAGCCGGCACTGGTGGTCGTGGCGCTGACGCTCGCCATCCTCGCCGGGACGACGAACCTCGATGCCATCGCCGCGACCCTGCGCGAGGGCGGGCTCGGCCTGCGCGTCTCGCTCGGCTTCGCGCTGGTGGCGCTGCTGGCGGTGGCGGTGGCGGAGAATGCGCGCATCCCGGTGGACAACCCGGCGACGCATCTCGAACTCACCATGGTGCACGAGGCGATGATCCTCGAAGCCTCGGGCCGTCACCTCGCGCTGTGGGAATACGCGGCGATGCTGCGGCTGACGCTGTGGCTCGCCCTGATCGCGGCGGTCTTCCTGCCCTTCGGCCAGGCGCCGGCGGGGGCGGCGCCGCATCTCTGGATGGTCGGGCTGCTTGCCTGGGTGGCGCAGATGGGCGCGCTGGCGCTGGCGCTCGCGGCCTTCGAGAGCGCCATCGCCAAGATGCGCGTCTTCCGCGTGCCGGAGTTCCTCGGCGCGGCGATGCTGCTCGGGCTGCTCGGCGCGGTGCTGCTCTTCGTCTCCACGAGGCTCACATGAGCTTCGGTCAGCTCGGCTACGATGTCGCGCATCTGCTCGGCGGCGGGGTGCTGCTGCTCTCCTTCGTGCTGCTCTACCAGCGGCGGATCGGGGCGGTGATCAACGCCTTCGCCATGCAGGGCGCGCTGCTGGCGCTGGCCGCGGCCTGGGCGGCGCACGCGCAGGGCGTGGCGGGGCTCTACCTGACGGCCATGCTCACCATGGCCGCGAAGGGCGTGCTGATTCCGCTCGCGCTGCATGCCACGGTCCGGCGGCTCGACCTGCACCGCACGGTGGAGACGGCGCTCGGCATCGGGCCCTCCCTGGTGGCTGGCGTGGGGCTGGTGGCGCTCGCCATCCTCGTGGCGCTGCCCGCGACCGAGGGCGCGCGGGCGCTGGCGCGCGAGGATCTCGCGCTCGCCCTTTCGGTCGTGCTGCTCGGCATGCTGATGATGATCACGCGACGCAACGCCATCAGCCAGGTGATCGGCCTGCTGTCTCTGGAGAACGGGCTGATCCTCGCCGCCATCGGCGTCGCGGGCATGCCGCTGGTGGTCGAGCTCTCGACCGCCGCGCTGGTGCTGATGATCGCCGTCGTCGCCGCCGTCTTCGCCTTCCAGATCCGCGAGCGCTTCGACACGCTGGACACGGCGAGCCTCGAGGAACACCGCGGGGAGCGGCGCTGATGTCCCTGCAATGGGCCATCGTCTTCCTGCCCTGGCTGGGCGCCGCGGCGCTCGCGGCGGTGCCGCGGCTCCGGCCGGCGACGGCGGGCAATGTCGCGCTCAGCGGCCTGACCTTCGCCATGGCGCTCGCGCTGGCGGCGCAGCCCTTCGGGCAGGAGGGCTGGACGCGGGTGGACGCGCTGAACCTGCCCTTCCTCGTGCTCTCCGCCTTCGTCGGGCTGACCACCGCGGTCTTCTCGGCCGCGACGCTCGACCAGGAGGGCTTCGACCACTGGCGCATCCGCGCCTACCACGCCGCCTACCAGGTGTTCATGGGCGCGCAGTTCCTCGCCCTGCTTGCGGACAATCTCGGCGTGATGTGGGTGGCGATCGAGATCGCGACCCTCGCCACCGTCTCCATGGTCGCGGTGCACCGCACGCCCGCCGCCTTCGAGGCGGCTTGGAAGTTCTTCATCCTCTGCGGCGTCGGCATCGCGCTCGCGCTGTTCGGCACCATCGTGCTCTATCTCGCCGCGCAGCCGCTGCTGCACGAGGAGAACGGGCTGTCCTGGGCGGCGCTGATGCAGGTGGCGCCGGACTGCGCGCCGGGCACGCTCAACCTCGCCTTCGCCTTCCTGCTGCTCGGCTACGGCACCAAGGCGGGGCTGGTGCCCCTGCATTCCTGGCTGCCCGATGCGCATGCGGAGGGGCCGGTTCCGATCTCGGCGGTGCTGTCGGGCCTGCTGCTCAACGCGGCAATGCTCGCGGTGCTGCGCGCGAAGTCCATCGTGGGCGCGAACCCGGAGGCGATCGCCCCGGGACCGTTCCTGCTCGGGCTCGGGCTCGCCACGGTGACGCTGGCGGCGATCGCGCTGTGGCGGCGGCGCGATGCGCGGCGTTTCTTCGGCTGGAGCAGCATCGAGCACATGGGGATCGCCGCCTTCGCCTTCGGCCTCGGCGGCGCTGCCGCGAACCTTGCCGGACTGCTCCACCTGCTCGGGCACTCGCTGGTCAAGAGCGCGGTGTTCTTCGGCGTCGGCCGCGCCGCGCAGGCGAAGGGCAGCCAGAAGATCGCGGACATCCAGGGGCTGGTGACGACGCATCCGGCGCTCGGCTGGGGCCTCGCCATCGCCATCGCCGGCATCGCGGGGCTGCCGCCGATGCTGCTCTTCGCCTCCGAGTTCCGCCTGCTCTCGGCGGCGGCGGCGCAGATGCCCTGGCTCGCGCTCGCGCTCGCGCTCGCCATGGTGGTGGCGCTGGCCGCGCTGGTCACGGTGCTGCAGGCGATGTGCTTCGGCCCGCCCACGCCGGATGCCGCGGGCGCCCTGGATGGCTGGCGCGAGGCCGCGGCCGCCGCGCCGCTCTGGCTGCACCTCGCCGTCGCGACGGCGCTCGCCCTCGCCATGCCGGCCGGGCTTGCGGCGATGCTCGCCGAGGCGGCACGGGTGATCGGATGAGCGCCGTCTCCCTCATCCGCGCCGGCGCCCCGCAGGGCGCGCGGCCTTTCGAGCGGCACCTGCTCGGGCCCGAGGCCTGGTCCCGGCTGCCGCAGGCGCTGGCAGCCGATCCCTCGCTGGCGCTGCTCGCCCTCTGGGCCGAGCCGGGCATGGTCCATGCCGCCTTCCTCGACGAGGCGGCCGGCGCGCCGCTGCTCGCCTCCGTCCCCGCCGAGGGCGGGCGCTACGCGGCCCTCTCGCCCGCGCGCCCCGGCGCGATCCGCTTCGAGCGCATGATCCGCGACCTCTGGGGCCTGGTCGCCGAGGGCGCGGTGGATCTGCGCCCCTGGCTCGACCACGGCCGCTGGCCGGTGATGGGCCCGATGTCCGCCAGCCCCGCGCCGATGCCCGGCGCCGAGCCGCCGCAACCGGCGTTCCTGCCGGCCGAGGGCGAGGGCATCCACCAGATCCCGGTCGGGCCGATCCATGCCGGCGTGATCGAGCCCGGCCATTTCCGCTTCCACATCCAGGGCGAGGTCGTCGTCCGGCTGGAGGCGCGGCTCGGCTACAAGCACAAGGGCACGCTCTCGCTCATGCTCGGCAAGTCGCCGCGCGCCGCAGCCGCCTTCGCGGCGCGGCTGTCCGGCGATTCCACCGTGGCCCATGGCTGGGCCTTCGCCGCGGCGGCGGAGGCCGCGCTCGGCCTCGCCGTGCCGCCGCGCGCCGTCGCGCTGCGCGCGCTGATGGCCGAGCTGGAGCGCATCCACAACCACCTCAACGACTGGGGCTTCGTCTGCAACGACGCCGCCTTCGCCTTCCCCCACGCGCGCTGCGGCCTGCTGCGCGAGGGCGTGCTGCGCGCCTGCCAGGCCGCCTTCGGGCACCGGCTGATGATGGACCGCGTGCTGCCCGGCGGGGTCGCGACCGACCTTGCCCCGGACGGCGCGGCGGCGATCCTCGCGGCGCTCGCGGCCGTCGAGGCCGAGGTCCCGGCGCTGATGCGGATCTACGAGAGCCATGCCAGCCTTCAGGACCGCGTGGTCGGCACCGGCTTCCTCGACCCCGCCCATGCCCAGGCCTTCGCCGCCGGCGGATTCGTCGGCCGCGCCTCCGGCCGCCGCTTCGATGCGCGCTTCATGCCGGGCTATGCGCCTTACGACCTTCTGGCCCCGCCGGTGGCGGTCGAGGCCGGCGGCGACGTGGATGCGCGCGTGCGCGTGCGCGTCGCGGAACTGCGGAACTCCGTCATGCTCGCGCGCCGCCTGCTCGCGGAACTGCCGGAGGGCGCGACGATGGCCCCGCTGCCGGAGGGCGGCGGCGAGGGGACGGCGCTGATCGAGGGCTTCCGCGGCGAATGCCTCGCCTGGATGCGGCTGGACGATGGCGGGCTGATCCGCGGCGTCTTCCTGCGCGATCCGTCCTGGCTGCAATGGCCGCTGCTGGAGGCGGCGATCGAGGGCAACATCGTGGCCGACTTCCCGCTCTGCAACAAATCCTTCAACTGCTCCTACAGCGGCGTGGACCTGTGAGGCCGTCATGATCCGCTTCGACGCGACCGGCGCGGCGCCTCCCCTGCCCCGGAGGCACGCCTGATGCTCTGGCCCCGGCTCGCCCGCGCCCTGCTCGCGAAGCCGCTGACCGACCCGGCGGTGGCCGCGCCCGCGGAAACCGTCGCGGCACTCGCCGAGCGGCTGGCCGCCACGGCGCGCGCGCGGCTCGGGCGCAGCCTCGCGATCCGCGAGGTGGATTCCGGTTCCTGCAACGGCTGCGAGCTCGAGGTGAACGCGCTGCAGAACGTCGCCTACGACCTCGAGCGGTTCGGGCTGCGCTTCGTCGCCTCCCCGAAGCATGCCGACGTGCTGCTGGTCACCGGCCCGGCCTGCCGCAACATGGCCGAGGCGATGGAGCGCGCGCTCGCCTGCACGCCCGAGCCGCGCTGGGTGGTGGCGGCCGGCGACTGCGCGGTGGATGGCGGCGTGTTCAAGGCCAGCTACGCGACGCATGGCGGCGTCGGCGCGGTGCTGCCGGTGGACCTGCTGATCCCGGGATGCCCGCCGAGCCCGGCACAACTGCTCGAGGGGCTGCTGGCGCTGCTCGAGGCCGAGGCGGAGCCGCGCAAAAAATAGGGCCGGCTGGACGGATCCAGCCGGCCCACAGACCCCATCCCGCAGGAGGGGCAGTGCTGCGACGGCCTGCCGGGAATAAGCCGTCGCGACGCCCCCCTTATCGCCCCTCCGGCCTCACGGCGCCGTGGCAGCGGCCTTAATTTCCTGCAACTATTGGAGAATGGGTGGCCCAAGGGAGGTCCCGCATGCCCCCACGCATCCTGCGCGCCGTCCTCGCGGTGGCGGCGCTGTGCCTTCTCGCCGCCGCGTGGCCCGGGGCGGCGCTCGCGCAGCAGCGGGTCGCGCTCGTCGTCGGCAATGGCGCCTACCGCGCCGTGCCGCGCCTCGCCAACCCGGTAGCCGATGCCGAAGCCGTGGCGGAGGCGCTGCGCGCCGCCGGCTTCCGCACCGAACTGCTGCGCGATGCCGGCAAGGAAGCCCTCGGGGCCGCGCTGCGCCGCTTCGGCGCGGCGGCGGAGGGCGCCGAGCTCGCGCTGTTCTACTTCGCCGGCCACGGCATCCAGATCGGCGGGGAGAACCACCTCCTGCCGGTGGATGCGCGCCTCGCCCATGTGCGCGACGTGGACTACGAGCTGGTCGGCGTGCCGCTGGTGCTGCGGACGATGCAGGGCGCGCGGGCGCGGGTGCTGATCCTTGACGCCTGCCGGGACAACCCGCTGGCGGCGCAGATGCGCGGCCTCAGCGCGACGCGCTCGGTCGGCCGCGGGCTCGCGCGGGTCGAGAGCGTGGATCTCGGCACCCTGATCGCCTTCTCGACCAGCCCCGGCGCGGTGGCGCTCGACGGCGCCGGGCGCAATAGCCCCTTCACCCAGGCGCTGGTCCAGCACCTCGCGACCCCGGGGCTGGAGATCCGCCAGTTGATGACGCGGGTGCGGCGCTCGGTGGTCGAGGCGACGGGCGGGCAGCAGATCCCGTGGGACAACAGCAGCCTGATCACCGAGGTGGTGCTGCGGCCGGGCCGGGCGCCGGCGGTCGCGGCGGCACCCCCGCCGCCGGCACCGGCCGTCGCGGCGCCGGCACCGGCGCGGCCCCAGGCGCCAGCCCAGGCGCCGCCTGCCCAGGCCGCCCTCGCGCCCGGCGCCTCGGCCCGGATCATCGAGGTGGCGACGCGGCAGGGCATCCCCCTGCCCAACCCCATGCCGGCGGTCGCCGCGGCCCGCGGGGCGCATCCGCTGGTCGGCATCTGGGGCGGCGAGGCGCGCTGGAACCGGGCCGGGCGCACCTACATCCTCGCCGTGCTGTCGGTGGATGCGGCGAGCGGCACGGCGGATGTGCTGATGGGCACCGGCGCCGGCGTGCCCGGCACCATGGCGTCCGGCTACCCGCCCGGCTGGGCGCGCGTCGCGGCGCGGGTCTCGGGCGGGACGCTGCGCTGGCAGGACGAGCGGGGCGACCTCTACGAGGCCCGGCGGACGGATTTCTTCGGCGAGCTCGTCGAGATCAAGCACACGCGGATCGGCGGCGCGCGTGTCGGCAACCCGAGCGGCGAGATCGCGCTGCCGCGGCTCGAATAGCGGCCGCGCTCAGATCAGGCAGAGCTCGGCGAGGTCCTTGCGCAGCCGGGGCGGCAGGCGATCGAGGCCGAGGGCCGCGGGGCGCTCGCGCGCCACATCCGGCGGCGCTTCCTCGGGCTTGAGGTAGCGCCAGCCCTGGAAGGGCTTCACCGGCCGGGCCTCGACCGGGACCAGGGTGGGGTCGAGCAGAAGCGCCGCGCAGGGCACGCCCTCGTCCCATTCCTCCTCCCGGATGCCGAGGATGCGCTGGCGCACCCGCACGAAGCCGGCCACCACCCAGTAGATGGAGCCTCCGGCCGTGACCTCCTCGATGCGCTTGGGGAACATGCGCGTCCAGGCGCGCAGCGGCGGGTCCGTGCGCAGCCGCTCCTGCTGGATGGCCGCAAGTTGCGCGACGTCCTTGGGCCCGACGGAGAGCTTGATGAGGTGCAGCACGCCCCTGCATGTCGCACCCGGCCCGGAGTCGGCAAGGGGCAAGGCTCGGTCGGGCGGCATCCCCGCCGCTTCACCGCGGCTTAAGGCAGGCGCCGGCAGGATGCGCCGTCCCGACCTGCACGAGGCCCCTATGCGCGCATTCCAGAACCTGTCCGTCGGCCTGAAACTCGCCACCGCCGGCCTGCTCACGCTCCTGATGCTCGGCGGGATCATCGGCACCGTCGTCCTGACCGGAGAGGAGCTTTCCGCGACCGTGGCGCGGCAGGAGCGGCTCAGCGAGGCGAGCCGGCTGCTGACCCAGGCGACGAGCGCCGCCTCCGGCGCGCCCTTCCGCGAGCGGATGGTGCTCGGAGCGAACACCGCGCAGGAGGTGGAGGCGGCGCGCGAGGGCGCGGCCGCGGCGCTGGCCGCGACGGTGCGCGACACCCGCCGCGCCGCGGAGATCGCGGGCGACCCCGCGGCCGCCGCAGCACTGGCCCGCGTCGCTGAGGATGCCGAGGCCTACGGCACCGCGATCGCCGCACAGGCACAGGAGCGCCTGGCCGTGCTGCGCGCGCGCGACGAGGTCTTCTTCGCGCGGACCGCCGAATACGACCAGTCCTTCGAGAGCGCGAACGCGACGATCGAGTTCGACCTCTCCGGCGAATTGCGGGAGGATGTGCGGGCGCGCTTCACCACCTTCCATCAAGGCGTGAACGACATGCGCGCCTCGACGCTGCGCTACCTCGCCACCGGGGACGCGGCGCAGGCGCAGCGCGCGCGGCGGGCGGCGGCGCAGGCGCGCGTGCACATGCGCGGCGCCATCTCGGCCATCGGCGGCAATGCGCGCGCGAAGGAGGAGCTGGAGCGCATCGGCCGGCTCGCCGAGCAGGCGGCGGAAGGGGCCTTCGCGGCCATCGACACCGGCCTCGCGCTCGCGCGGATGACCGAGGAGCAGGCGCGGCCGGCGCGCGAGCGGATGCTGGAGGCGGTCGCCGCCGCCAATGCCCGCCTGCACGAGCTCAACGCCGCGGCGGGGGATGCGGTCTCCTCCGCCCTGACCGGGCAGACCCGCACGGTGCTGGGCACGGCGGCGGCGATCGCGCTGGTCCTGCTGCTCGCCGCCGTGGTGCTCTCGCGCAGCATCGGCGCGCCGCTCGGCCGCATGGCGACGACCATCACGGCGATCGCACGCGGCGATGCCGGCGTGACCGTGAGCGACCGCGGCCGGCGCGACGAGATCGGGCGCATCGCCGAGGCGGTGGAGGAGCTGCGCAGCACGGTCGGCGAGGCGTTCCGCCGTGGCCAGATCATCGAGCAGATCCCGATCGGCGTGATGATCGCGGACCCGAAGGACGGGTTCCGCATCAGCTACGCCAACGCCTTCTCGATGGACCTCGTCCGCCAGATCGAGGACCACATGCCCGTCAAGGCCGGCGAGGTGATGGGCCAGTCCATCGACATGTTCCACAGGAACCCGGGGCGCATCCGCGCCATGCTCGCCGACCCGGCGAATCTTCCGCACAAGGCGCGGGTGCGCATGGGGCCGGAGACCCTTGATCTCACCGTCACTGCCGTGCGCGATGCCTCCGGCGCCTATGCCGGGGCGCTGCTCGCCTGGCACCGCGTGACCGAGCAGGCGCGGCTCGCCGACACCTTCGAGGCCGATATCGGCGCCGTGGTGAACTCGGTGGCCAGCGCCGCGACGCAGCTCCAGGAAGCGGCGCAGAGCCTGACCGAGGCCGCCGCCGGCGCGGGCCGCGAGGCGCTCGCCGTCTCCGAGGCCGGGATGCAGGCCAATGCCGATGTCCAGGCGGTCGCCGCCGCCGCCGAGGAGATGGCCGCCTCCGTCGAGGAGATCACCCGGCGCGTCGCCGAGGCCGCCGAGGTCGCCCGCCAGGCGGTGGCCGAGGCCAAGGCGACGGATGCGACCGTGCGCGGCCTCGCCGAGGCGGCCTCGCGCATCGGCGACGTGGTGCGCCTGATCGGCGAGATCGCGGGCCAGACCAACCTGCTCGCGCTGAACGCGACGATCGAGGCCGCCCGCGCGGGCGAGGCCGGCAAGGGCTTCGCCGTGGTGGCGAGCGAGGTGAAGAACCTCGCCGGCCAGACCGCCAAGGCGACCGAGGAGATCGGCCGCCAGATCGCGGAGATGCAGGGCGTCACGACCCAGGCGGTGGACGCCATCCGCGCCATCGGCACCACGGTGGACCGCACCAGCGACATCGCCACCGCCATCGCCGCCGCGGTGGAGGAGCAGGGGGCGACCACGCGCGAGATCGCGCGCAGCGCCGCGCAGGTCGCCCAGGCGACCGAGACGGTGGCCCGCCGGATCGAGGGGATCCGCTCGGCCGCCGAAGCAACCGGCGGGTCGGCGGGGGCCGTGCTTCAGGCCTCCGGCGTGCTTTCCGGCGATTCGGCGACGCTGCGCGAGCGCGCCGAGGGCTTCCTGCGGGCCATCCGCGCCGCGTGATGGTTGCGCGCCCGTCGCGGGTGGCGGTTTGCCCTCCCCGCGACGGCGCCGCGCCTGCTACAGCACGCCTGCAATCTCGGGCAGGAGTGGTGATGGCCTACAGGGTCGCAGTCGTCGGCGCGACCGGCGCGGTCGGGCGGGAAGTGCTCAAGACCCTCGCCGAACGGGGCTTTCCGGTCGGCGAGGCCGTGGCGCTGGCCCAGGGCCGCACGGTGGGGGCGGAGGTCTCCTTCGGCGAGGCGGCGGTGCTGAAGGTGCGCGACCTCGACCGCTTCGACTTCGCGGGGATGGACCTCGCGCTGTTCTCGGCCGGCGCGGCGGTCTCGGCCGCCCATGCGCCGCGCGCGGCGGCCGCAGGCTGCCTCGTCATCGACAGCACGCCGCGCTTCCGCATGGAGCCCGGCGTGCCGCTCGTGGTGCCGGAGGTGAACCCGCAGGCCATCGCGAAGCGGCCGCGCAAGGGCATCGTCGCCAACCCGGACGGCGCCGCCATCCAGATGGTGATGGCGCTGAAGCCGCTGCACGACATCGCGAAGGTCAGGCGCGTGGTGGTCGCGACCTACGAATCGGTCTCCGGCGCGGGCAAGGAGGCGATGGACGAGCTGTGGTCCCAGACCCGCGGCGTCTTCGTCAACGACCCGCCGGCGCCCGAGCAGTTCACCAAGCCGATCGCCTTCAACGTCATCCCGCACATCGACGCCTTCATGGAGGACGGCGCGACGCGCGAGGAATGGACCATGGCGGTCGAGACTCGCAAGATCCTCGACCCCGACATCCAGGTGATGGCGACCTGCGTGCGCGTGCCGGTGATGATCGGCCATGCCGAGGCGGTGCATGCCGAGTTCGAGCGGCCGATCACCGAGCGCCAGGCGCGCGAGGTGCTGCGCGCCGCACCGGGCGTCACGCTGCTCGATGCGCGCGACGATGGCGGCTATGCGACGCCGATCGAGATCGCGGGGGAGGATGCGGTGTTCGTCTCCCGTCTGCGGCGCGACCCGACGGTGCCGAACGGCCTCGCCTTCTGGTGCGTGGCGGACAATCTGCGCAAGGGCGCGGCGCTGAACGCGGTGCAAATCGCCGAGGCGATGCATGCCAACGGCACGCTCGGCACGCGCCTCGCCGGCATCCTGCCGGCGTCGGAGGGCTGATCCGCGCGCCCTTCAGCGCCTGCGGCCCGGCCGGGCGATCAGCAGGCCCGCCGCGGCGATCAGCGCGCAGCCCGCGAGGCCGAAGCCGTCCGGCACGCGACCGAACAGCGCCGCATCGAGGCCGAGCGCGAAGACGATCCGCGAATAGTGCCAGGGCGCGAGGCCCGAGACCTCCGCCCGCCGCACCGCGCCGGCGAGGCAGAGCAGCGCCGCGGTCTGCACCGCCGTGTAGAGCAGCACGAGGACCAGCCCCGCGAGGTCCGGCCAAACCCAGAGAAATGGCATGGCGGGGCCGAGCATCGCCACGCCGACCAGCGCGCCCTGCAGCGTCGCGTCGCGCTCGGTCGCGACATCGCGGATGCGGCGCGTGAGCACCTGGTAGAGCGCATAGATGAGGGCCGCCGCCACCGGCACCGCAGCCGCCCAGGTGAACAGCTCCCCGCCCGGGCGCACCACCAGCAGCATGCCGGCGAAGCCGATGCCGACAGCGGCCCAGCGCCGGCCGTCCACGCGCTCGCCCAGCACCAGCGCGCCCAGCGCCACCAGGATGACCGGCGCGGTGAAGCCGAGCGCGGAAGCCTCCGTCACCGGGACCAGCGCATAGCCGAGCACGGCGATGGTGGTGGACAGGATCAGCGCGGCGGCGGCAAGGCGCTGGTCCCGTGCCCGCTGGGGCGCGAGCAGCCGCCGCACCGCGCCGCCGGGGTCGGGCAGCAGCGGCAGCAGCGCGGCGGCCGCGGCGAGCACCACGAGGGAGCGAAGGAAGGTGATCTGCACCGGATCGAGGCTCGCCGAGAGCAGCTTCGCGATCGCGTAGCCCAGCGTGTAGAGCGCACCCGCCGCGAGCGTCAGCAGGATGGCGAGCGCGTCGCGGCTCACCGGCGGTCCGGGTAGTCGCGGCCCGGCCGCGCGCGATAGGCCGGCAGCGACCAGCCGGCGAGGATCGCCGCCGCGCGCGCGCCGAAGGCGACGAGGCCGCCGAGGCTGATCGCGGCATCGCGGCCGAGCCCCGCATCCAGCGCCATGACGAACACCGCAGCACCCAGCGCCGCGGCGGTGGCGTAGATCTCGCGGCGCAGGACCAGAGGGATCTCGGCGCAGACGATGTCGCGCAGGATGCCGCCCGCGGTCGCGGTCACGGTGCCCATCAGCACCGCCACCCAGGGCGCGGCGCCGGCGCGCTGCGCGGCCTCGGCCCCGAGCACGGCGAAGAGGCCGAGGCCGACGGCATCGGCCCAGAGCAGCACGATGAAGCGCCGCTCGATTAGATGCGCGGTGAAGAAGACGACGAGGGCAAGGCCCGCCGCCAGCGCCACCATGCCCGGCGCATCCAGCCAGAAGACGGGCCGGTCGAGGATCACGTCGCGCACGGTGCCGCCGCCGAAGGCGCAGAGGCAGGCGACCAGCATGAAGCCGACCGGGTCGAGCTGCTTGCGCGAGGCGCTGAGCGCGCCGGCGATGGCCAGCACCGCGACGGCGGCCCAGGTCAGGGCGGCGAGCAGGTCGTCAAGCATGGCGCGGCCGCCCGCGCCCGGCGCGCCTCATTCCGCCGCCACCGGCGCCCGCCGCCGGCTGCGGGCCTCGGCCTGCGCCGAGCCGGCGCAGAGCAGCGACAGCGCGAGCAGGGCCGCGACCACCGGCAGCACCAGCCCCGGCTGACCGAAATCGATCAGCAGCCCGAGCGGGACCGGCGTGATCGCCCCGCCGAGCGGCAGCCCCGAGGAGACGAAGCCGAAGACCTTGCCGATCTCGCCCGGCGGCGAGGCGTCCTTGAGCATCACGTCGCGCGGCGTGCGCGAGGCGCCCATCGCCAGCCCGCCGAGCAGCCCGACGACCGGCAGCAGCATCTCGGGCAGCGGCATGAGGCCGAGCATCAGGATCATGGCGATGGCGAAGCCGGTCAGCACGATGACGAAGCCGATCAGGTTGCGGCTCGTGCGGTCCACGATCCAGCCGCCCACCAGCGTCCCGGAGGTCGCGCCGACCATGTAGCCGGTCAGCACCATGGAGGCGACGGCGACCGGCGTGCCCCAGAGCTGGCCGAGCACCGTGATCACGAAGGCCTGGATCCCCGAGCCCGCCATGGAGGAGAGCAGGAAGAAGCCGAAGAACAGCAGGATCGGCCGCGAGAGCAGCAATTGCCGACCGCTCGGCGCGTCCGTCGCGCGCGCCTTGGGCTTGGCCTGGTCGCGCAGGATGCGGCTCTGCACCAGGATCGCGAGCACCACCGGCACGCCGAGCAGCCCGACCGCCAGCAGCGCCCCGCGCCAGCCGATCAGCGCGGCGAGCAGCGCGATCACCGGCGGCGCGAGGGCGAAGCCGAGATTGCCGGTGAAGGTGTGCAGCGCGAAGGCGCGGCCCATGCGCGACTTGTCGATCGAACCGGCGAGGATCGCGTAGTCGGCCGGGTGGATCACCGAGTTGCCGATGCCCGAGAGCACCGCGAGCACCCAGATGGCCCAGATGCCCGGGGCCGCCGCCATGGCGGCGATGGAGAGCGCCATCAGCAGCGTCCCGCCGACCAGGAAGGGCCTGGCGCCGTAACGGTCCACCCAGAAGCCGACCGGCGTCTGCAGCAGGGCGGTGGTGCCCGACATCAGCGCGACCGCGAGGCCGAGCTCCGCGAAGGAGGCGCCGAACTCCTCCCGCCAGATCAGGAACAGGGGCGGCAGGCACAGGACGTAGAAATGCGACAGGAAATGCCCGGTCCCGATCAGGGCGATGATGCGGGCGTCCTGCCCGGCGGTGGCGCCGGACGGAAGGGGCTGCGTCTCGGCGGACATGGCGCGGCCTTGCAGGGTGGTCTTGGGTGCAACGCTGCGCCCGCGGGGCCGCCCGGTCAACGTGGCAGGGGCGCGGTGCGGGCGTGGCCGTGCCCGCCCCGCATCCCGCCGCGATTTGACGCTGTCCCGCGCCGCACCATACAAGGGGCGCCACGAAGGCCGGCCCCCGGCTCGGGGACGGGGCAAGCGGCCGCCTGGAGTGTACGGACCCATGTCCAAGATCACCGACACGCGGGAGGCCGTCATGGTCGGCCGCCGGTCGGACGGCAGCCTCGTCCGCCGCCCGCTTTCGCCGCACCTGCAGGCCTATGACATGCTGCAGATGACGAGCGCCCTCTCCATCACCCACCGCATCACCGGCGTCGTCTGGTCGGTCGGGCTCGTCTTCCTGGTCTGGTGGCTGCTGGCCGCCGCCTCGGGGGAGGCGGCCTTCAACGGCGTGATGTGGTTCCTCGGCTCCTTCGTGGGCGTGATCGGGCTGATGGGGCTGACGGCCGCGGCCTGGTATCACACGCTCGCCGGCATCCGGCATCTCTACTGGGATTCCGGGCGCGGCTTCGACCTGCCGACCACCTATCTCACGGGCCGGGCGGTGCTGATCGGCACCGCGGCGCTGACGGCGCTGACCTGGCTCATCATGCTCATCGCCTGGATCTGAGCCCATGGCCGCGCCGACGATACGCTCCCTCCGCACCCCGCTCGGCCGCGTCCGCGGCCTCGGCGCCGCCCGCGGCGGCACGCATCATTGGTGGATGCAGCGCGTCACCTCGATCGCGCTGCTGCCGCTCACGGTCTGGCTGGTGTTCAGCCTCGCGACCATGCCCGACAGCACCTGGCAGCAGGCGACCGCCTGGATCGGGCGGCCGTTCAACGCGGTGCTGCTGCTCGCCTTCCTCGCCGCCGCCTTCCACCACACCGCGGCCGGGCTGCAGGTGGTGATCGAGGACTATGTCCGCGGCGAGATGGCCCGCCTCGGCCTGCTGCTCGCCGTCAAGGGCGTGTGCGTCCTGCTGTGGCTCTCGGCGTCTCTCGCCGTGCTGCGCATCGCGGTCCGGTAGGCCCTGGCGGGGTCGCCAAGGCTGCCTAGCTTGGGATCATGAGGACATCATCGCGGGCCGGAGGGCGCATTCCCCGCCGCGCGGAACGAACGAGACGGAAGCGATGAACGCGATCAGCAAGCCTTCCAACGGCGCCTACCGCATCGTGGACCACACCTATGACGTGGTGGTGGTGGGCGCGGGCGGCGCCGGGCTGCGCGCCACCTTCGGCATGGGCGCGGCCGGCCTCAAGACCGCCTGCATCACGAAGGTGTTCCCCACGCGCAGCCACACCGTCGCCGCCCAGGGCGGCGTCGGCGCGGCGCTGGGCAACATGGGCGAGGATGACTGGCGCTGGCACATGTACGACACCGTGAAGGGGTCGGACTGGCTCGGCGACCAGGACGCCATCGAATACATGTGCCGCGAGGCGGTGCCGGCGATCATCGAGCTCGAGCACTACGGCGTGCCCTTCAGCCGCACCGAGGACGGGCGCATCTACCAGCGCCCCTTCGGCGGCCACATGACGCATTACGGCAAGGAGCCCGCGATGCGGGCCTGCGCCGCGGCCGACCGCACGGGCCATGCCATCCTGCACACGCTCTACCAGCAGTCGCTGAAGCACAATTGCGAGTTCTTCGTCGAGTATTTCGCCCTCGACCTCATCATGGACGACGAGGGCGCCTGCCGCGGCGTCATCGCCTGGTGCCTCGAGGACGGCTCGATCCACCGCTTCCGGGCGCAGACCACGGTGCTGGCCACCGGTGGCTATGGCCGCGCCTATTTCTCCTGCACCTCGGCGCATACCTGCACGGGCGATGGCGGCGGCATGGTGCTGCGCGCCGGCCTGCCGCTGCAGGACAACGAGTTCGTGCAGTTCCACCCGACCGGCATCTACGGCTCGGGCTGCCTCGTGACGGAAGGCGCGCGCGGCGAGGGCGGCTACCTGACGAACTCCGAGGGCGAGCGCTTCATGGAGCGCTACGCGCCCACCGCGAAGGATCTCGCCTCGCGCGACGTCGTCTCCCGCGCCATGTCGATGGAAATCCGCGAGGGGCGCGGCTGCGGCCCGCTCAAGGACCACATCCACCTGCACCTCGAGCACCTCGGCGCGGACATCCTGCACGAGCGGCTGCCCGGCATCTCCGAGACGGCGAAGATCTTCGCCGGGGTGGACGTGACCAAGGAGCCCATCCCGATGCTGCCCACCGTCCACTACAACATGGGCGGCATCCCGACGAACATCCATTGCGAGGTGCTGAACGCCACCGGCAAGGACCAGGACCGGGTGGTTCCGGGGCTGATGGCGGTGGGCGAGGCGGCCTGCGTCTCGGTCCATGGCGCGAACCGCCTCGGCACCAACTCGCTGCTCGACCTGGTGGTGTTCGGCCGCGCCGCGGCCCATCGCGCGGCGGAGACGCTGAAGCCCGGCGCCTCCCAGCCGCCGCTGCCGCCCAAGGCGGGCGAGAAGGCGCTCGACCGCTTCGACCGCGTGCGCAACGCGAAGGGCAGCACCTCCGTGGCCGAGCTGCGCCTGACCATGCAGCGCACCATGCAGACCCACGCCGCTGTGTTCCGCACCTCCGAGCTGCTGAAGGAGGGTGTGGAGAAGATGGACAAGGTCGCGGCCGGCTATGCCGACATCCGCATCGCCGACCGCTCGCTGATCTGGAACTCCGACCTGGTCGAGGCGCTGGAGCTCGACAACCTCATCGGCAACGCCCTGACCACCGTCTATGGCGCCGAGGCGCGCAAGGAATCCCGCGGCGCCCACGCCCATGAGGACTACCCCGAGCGCGACGACCAGAACTGGATGAAGCACACCCTCGCGCGCGTGGACGACAACTACGCCGTGAGCCTCGACTACCGCGACGTGAAGATGCGCACCCTGACCAACGAGGTGCAGGTCTTCCCGCCCAAGGCGCGCGTCTACTGAGGAACCGACCGATGGCCACCTTCACGCTTCCGAAGAACTCCACGGTCGGCGAGGGCCGCACCTATCCCGCGCCCGCGGGGGCGAAGAACGTCAAGGCGTTCAAGATCTACCGCTGGGACCCGGACGCGGGCGCCAATCCGCGCACCGACACCTACGAGATCGACCTCGACCAGTGCGGCCCGATGGTCCTGGACGCGCTGATCAAGATCAAGAACGAGATCGACTCCACCCTCACCTTCCGCCGCTCCTGCCGTGAGGGCATCTGCGGCTCCTGCTCGATGAACATCGACGGGCTGAACACGCTCGCCTGCCTCAAGCCGATCGAGGAGGTGAAGGGCGATGTCCGCATCAACCCGCTGCCGCACATGCCGGTGGTGAAGGACCTGGTGCCGGACCTCTCCCAGATTTATGCGCAGCTCCGCTCCATCGAGCCCTGGCTCAAGGCCGACACGCCGCCGCCGCCCGACGGCGAGCGCCTGCAGTCCAAGGAGGAGCGCGCGAAGCTCGACGGGCTGTGGGAGTGCATCCTGTGCTTCTGCTGCTCCACCGCCTGCCCCTCCTACTGGTGGAACGGCGACCGCTACCTCGGCCCCGCGGTGCTGCTGCAGGCCTATCGCTGGATCGCCGACTCGCGCGACGAGGCCACCGGCGAACGGCTCGATGCGCTCGAGGATCCGTTCAAGCTCTATCGCTGCCACACCATCATGAACTGCACACGGACCTGCCCGAAGGGGCTGAACCCGGCGCAGGCGATCGGCGAGATCAAGAAGCTGATGGTCGAGCGCCAGGGCTGAGCAGCCCGGCCTGCCGCGATCCGCGCCGCGCTCCCGCCCGGGGGCGCGGCGCTTTTCGTTGCGGCGGGGGTGGCGCCGGGGGGCGCGCGGGGGCTAGCCTCCCGGCAACCACAACCGGGAGACCCCCAATGTCCAGGACGCTTCATGTGCTGCTGGCCGGCGCCGCGATCGCCCTCGCGCCCGCCGCGCATGCCCAGACGCTGACCCTTGCCTCCGCGGCCCCGGTCACGTCCATGGACCCGCATTTCCACAACCTGGGTCCGAACAACGCCATGATGATGCATGTGTTCGACCGGCTGGTGGAACGCGACGGGCGGGCGCGGCCGCATCCCGCGCTGGCGGTCTCCTGGCGCGCCATCAATGACCGGCTGTGGGAATTCAAGCTGCGCGAGGGCGTGACCTGGCACGACGGGGGGCCCTTCACGGCCGAGGACGTGGCCTTCTCCTTCGCCCGCGTGCCGAACGTGCCGAACAGCCCGGGCGGCTTCCAGGGCTTCCTGCGCGCGATCGAGCGCGTCGAGGTGGTGGATGCCCACACGCTGCGCCTGCATACGCGCCAGCCGCATCCGCTGATGCCGCTCGACATCGCCTCGGTCTCGATCATCGCCCGCCACGCCGCCGAGGGCGCGGCGACCGAGGACTTCAACTCCGGCCGCGCCGCGATCGGCACCGGGCCCTACAGGCTGGTGTCCTACCGCCTCGGCGACCGCACCGAGCTCGAGCGCAACCCCGCCTATTTCGGCGGCGCGGAGCCCTGGGCGCGGGTGAACTACCGCATCATCACCAACGACGGCGCGCGCACCGCCGCCCTGCTCGCGGGCGATGTGGACCTGATCGAACAGGTGCCGACCTCCGACCTCGCGCGGCTGCGGCGGGACCAGCGCGTGACGATCAGCAGCATCCCGAGTCTCAGGACCGTCTATCTCGTGCCGGACTACGGCCGCGAGGGGAACGATCCGCAGATCACCGACCATGCCGGCAACCCGCTGCCGGCGAACCCCTTCCGCGATGTGCGCGTCCGCCGCGCCCTCTCCATGGCGATCAACCGCCAGGCGCTGGCGGAGCAGGTGATGGAGGGTGCTGCCACGCCGACCGCGCAATGGCTGCCCGAGGGCGCCTTCGGCTACGATCCGAGCGTGCGCCCCCGCCCCTTCGACCCCGATGGCGCGCGGCGGCTGCTCGCTGAGGCCGGCTATCCGGACGGCTTCCGGGTGACGCTCACCGGCCCCAACGACCGCTGGCCGAATGACGGGCGCCTGACCCAGGCGGTGGCGCAGATGTGGACGCGCATCGGCGTCCGGACGCAGGTGCAGGCCTTCCCCTGGACCGGCTTCGTGCCGCGGCGGATGCGCTTCGAGTTCGCGGTGCAGCTCGCGGCCTGGGGCTCCAGCACGGGCGAGGCGTCGAACTTCCTCGCCAATGTCGTGGCCACCCGCGACCGCGCCCGCCTGACGGGTGCCAACAACAATGCGCGCTTCTCGGATCCGGTCTTCGACGACCTCCTGGCCCGCGCCTCGGCCACCATGGACGATGAGCGGCGCGAGGCGATGTGGCACGAGGCGGTGGCGCGCTATGCCGAGACCGAGCCCTACATCCAGCTCATCCAGTATGTGAACACCTGGGCGGCGCGGCGCGGCTTCACGCACGACCCGCGCATGGACGAGCGGACCATCGCGATGGGCGTCCGCCGGGCGCAGTAGCGCCCGCTTGCGGAGGGCGGGGCGGCCGCGCGCCGCGCCCTCTCTAGGTCCAGAGCCGCTCGCGCGAGAGTTCCTCGGCGATGATCGTGCTGGCGGTCTCGAGCAGCGCCTCGCCCTTCGCCGCACTCGCCGAGCGCGCATCGCCGATCACGCCGCTCTCCGTCATCTCGCGGAAGGAGCGCCGGCGGATCATCGCCGCGGGCTGCCCTTCGGGCCGCGTCGAATGTGGGCCATGCGCCTCGGCCAGCCTTCCGGGCCGCACCGCCGCGGGCATCAGCGCCATGACCATCGAGGTTTCCGCCTCGCAGGCGTGCAGCACCGTGGACTGGCGTTCGAGGATCGGGGCGAAGCCGTCGCCCACCAGATGCCAGTAGGTTCCGGCGGCGACCGCGATGCCCAGCTCCACCTGGCATTCGCCCGCCACCACGGCGACCGCCTCGGCATTGCCGCCATGGCCGTTCAGCAGCATCACGCGCCGGAATCCCGCCCGCGCGGCCGAGCGCACCACGCCCTTGAGCAGCGCCGAGAAGGTCGAGAAGTCGAGCGTGACCGTCCCCCCGAAAGCCACGTGATGCTCCGCGAGCCCGGTCCAGACGCAGGGCATCACCACCACCGGCCTGCCCGCGGCGGCGAGGCGCCGCGCCGTGCGCTGCGCAACCGCGGTGGCGCAGAGGATGTCCACGCCGGTCGCCAGATGCGGCCCGTGCTGTTCGAGCGAGGCGACGGGAACGATCACGATCGCGCCCTCGGCGGCGCGCGCGTTCAGCTCCGCGAAGGTCAGCCTCATCCACTCGATCTCGGTCTCGCTCGCCATGCCCCTCTCCGTCTCTGCGGCGGCGCCGAGGATGGAGCGCGGGCGTTCAGCCGTCGAGGGCGGCGAGGAACCGCCCCGCCTCGGCGCGCATCGCCGCGACATTGCGCGGGTCCATCCGCGCGAGGCTTCTCAGCGGCAGCGCCATGCGCGGGTTCGCCGCGAAGCGATCGGCGTGGCGGGCGATGAAGTCCCAGTAGAGGAAGTTGAACGGGCAGGCGCGCGGTCCCGTCGCCTGCTTCGGATCATGCGCGCAGCCGCGGCAGTAGTCGGACATGCGGTTGATGTAGGCCGCCGAGGCGGCATAGGGCTTGGAGGCCATCAGCCCGCCATCGGCATGGATCGCCATGCCGTGCGTGTTCGGCAGCGCCACCCACTCGAAGGCATCCGCATAGACGGCGAGATACCAGGCATTGATCTCCGCCGGCGCGATGCCGGCCAGCAGCGCGAAATTGCCGGTGACCATCAGCCGCTGGATGTGATGGGCGTAGGCGAGATCCCGCGTCTGCGCGACCGCCTCGGCCATGCAGCGCATGCTGGTCGGCGCGCCCCAGTAGAAGGCCGGCAGCGGACGCCCCGCGCCGAGCGCGTTCTCCGCCGCATAGCCCGGCATCAGGTGCCAGTAGATCCCGCGCACATATTCCCGCCAGCCGAGGATCTGGCGGATGAAGCCCTCCGCGGCGTTGAGCGGGGCATGGCCGTCGCGCCAGGCCTGCTCGGCGCCGCGGCAGGCCTCCATCGGATCGAGCAGGCCGATGTTGAGGCTGGTCGAGACCAGCGAGTGGAACAGCGTCGGCTGCCCCGCCGCCATCGCGTCCTGGTAGTCCCCGAAGCGCGGCAGCCGGTCGCGGATGAAGGCGTCGAGCGCGGCGCGGGCGTCGCGCGCCGTGACCGGCCATGCGAAGCCCTCGAGCGCGCCGAAATGCGCCCCGAAGCGCGCGGCGACGAGGGCCATCACCTCGCGCGTGATGCCATCAGGGGCGAAGCGCGGCGGGGGCGGCGGCGCCATCCCCTCGGGCAGGGCCGAGCGGTTCTCGGCATCGAAGTTCCATTGCCCGCCGGCCGGCGCGTCGCCCTCCATCAGCAGGCCGGTCATCCGCCGCATCTCGCGGTAGAAGAACTCCATGCGATACGACTTCCGCCCTTCGGCCCAGGCGCGGAAACGCGGCAGCGGGCAGAGGAAGCGCGCATCCTCGCGGATCTCGACCGGCACGCCGGACGCCGCCTCCCAGCCGCGCATGTCCTCCAACACGCGCCACTCGCCCGGATGCGTCGCGACGATGCGCGCGGGGCGGTGGCGGGCCACCGCGCGCAGCACCTCGCCGCGGAAGCCATGCGTGTTGGCCGGATCGTCGAGGCGCACATGGTCCACGCGCACGCCCCGGGCCGCGAGCGCGCGCGCGAAGTGCCGCATGGCCGAGAGCACCAGCACGATCTTCTGCGGATGATGCGGGACATAGGTGCATTCCTCCTGCACCTCCATCATCAGCACGGTGTCGCGCGCCGGATCGAGGTCGCGCAGCGCGGCGATGTCCCGCGCGCACTGGTCCCCGAGCACGACGCGCAGCGCGCCGCCCTTCATGCCGCTTCGTAGACGATGTCGTTCCCGTCCTCGCCGCGCGCCGAGAAGCCGACCCAGCGCCCCGCCGCGTCGAAGGCGACGGTGGCGGAGACATCGCCGCTGCAGGTGAAGGACGGCCCGCCCGCCGAACCGCGGCGCGATTCCCAGGACAGCGCGAGCGCCCGGCCCGTGGTGGTGCCGAACAGCGGCACCGCCCCGCCCATCCGGCGCATCTCCCACCACGACAGCGGTGCGGCATCCGGCGCGAGGCGCTGCGGGCCTTCCGTGCCCTCCAGCAGCACCGCGCCGGGGGTGGCCTCGCCGCGCACCTCGACGATGCGCCCGTTGCGGTTGAGGCGGGAGGCGACGCGCAGGAAGCGGCCTTCGCGCGTCACCTCCTCGTAGCGGTGCTCGTAGCGATAGACGACGACGCCCATCACCTTCGGCACGATGGCGAGCTCCGAGGTCGCGACCCGCTCGCCGCCGCGCTGGGCGAAGCGGACGACATGCGTGCCCACGGCATCGCCCCGGCGCCGCACGCGGAAGGCGATCTCCTGCCCGCCGGGCGCGGCGGCCATGACGAAGGGCGCCGCAAGGCCGAGAAGCGCGTGCCGCCGCCGCATCATCCGCGGCTCCGCACGGTCGAGCGGCCGCCATCCACGGCCAGCACCTGGCCGGTGATCCAGCCGGCCTCGGGCGAGAGCAGGAAGGCGGCCGCGGCGGCGGGGTCCTCGCCCTCGCCGAGCCGTGGAATGGGGTGTTGCGCGGCCAGCGCCTCGGCCATCTGCGGGTTCCCGATCAGCGGCGCCGCCATGGCGCTGCGGGTGAGCGAGGGGGCGATGCAGTTGACGCGCACCGCGGGCGCGAGTTCCGCCGCGAGCGCCACCGTCAGCCCCTCCACCGCCGCCTTGGCGGCGGCGATGGCCGCATGGTTGGCGAAGCCGGCGCGCGCCGCAACCGTCGAGACCAGCACCACCGCCCCGCGTGCCGCGACCAGCGCCGGCTGCGCCGCCTGCACCGCCAGCGCAGCCCCCAGCGCATTGAGGCGGAAGGTGGCGAGGAAATCCTCCTCGGTGGTGCGGCGCAGCGGCTTGAGCAGGATCGAGCCGGCGCAATAGGCGAGCCCTGCGATCTCCGGCCCGGCCGCGGCGATCGCCGCGGCAAGGGCGCGCCCATCCGTCGCATCCGCCGGCACGGCGAGGCTGCCGGGCAGGCCGGCCGCGAGCGCCTCGAGCCGCGCCGCATCGCGCGCCACCAGCACCAGCCGCTCGCCGCGCTGCGCCAGCCGCCGCGCCAGCGCCGAGCCCATCGCGCCGGTCGCCCCGACCACCACCACGGTCCGTGTCATCGTCCCTCCATCCCTTCGTCCCGGCCCGGCGCGGAGATGGGCCCCGCGACGGCTTTGGCGAGGGGCGCGGGGGGATGGGCGCGACAGCCGCGCCGCGGCGTGGCAGGATGGGCGGCGAGATGCGCCAGCTCCTTCTGCTCCGCCACGCGAAATCCTCCTGGGACGACCCGATGCTCCCCGACCATGCGCGGCCGCTGAACGCGCGCGGGCGGCGCGCGGCGCAGGCGATGGCGGCGGCGATCCGCGATCTCGGCCTCTCGCCGGACGTGGTGCTGGTCTCCTCGGCCCGGCGCACGCTGCAGACGCTGGAGGCGATCTCGCCCTTCGCCGACAGCCCGCTGGTCGAGCCGATGGACGACCTCTACCTCGCCCCCTGGCCCCGGCTGCTCGAGATCCTGCGCCGCGCGCCGGAGACGGCGCGCTCGGTGATGCTGATCGGCCACAATCCCGGGCTGCAGGACCTCGCGCTCGCGCTGGCCGGCGCCAAGGGCATGGCCGGCGCGAACGCCGCCGCCGCCCGCCGCATGGCCGAGGGCTTCCCGACCTGCGCGCTGGCCGAGTTCAGCATCGCGACGCCGTGGCACGACCTCGACGAGGGCGCCGGCCGGCTGATCCGCTTCCTGGTTCCGGCGGATCTGCCCGAAGCGGTGCTCTGACATGCCGGCCGGCCATGCAGGGTCGGCCCGCGCGCGCACCGCCGAGGCGGATGGCGAGCCGCGCGCCGAGGCCGCCGAGGCGGAAGCCCGCGCGGCGGAGCCCGAGGCGGCGCTGAGCCTCGAATTCGTGCTGCCGCCCGAGGCCGCCGCGCGGTTCGGGCGGCAGGCCGCGGTGTCGCGCTGGCGCGTGGGGCGCGCACGCAGCCTGCCGGGCGACCGGATCTGGTTCGACACGCCGGAGGGCACGCTCGCCGCCCAGGGCCTGATCGTGGAGGCGCCCGCCCGGGGGCCGCGGCGGCTGTTGCGCATCCGGCCCGAAGCCGCCGGCCCCTGGCATCCCGGCCAGCCCGCCTCGGTGCTGCGCGAACTCGCCGCCGATGCCGTGCCGGAGGAGGCGGAGGGCGGCGGCCTCGCGGCCATCGCCGCCTTCGCCGGCCGCGAGCACGCCTATCGCCTCGCCCCGCCGGAGGGGGCGGTCGAGGCGCGGCTGCTCACGGGCGAGATCCGCAGCGTCGCCGCGCAGCGGCCGGCGGCGCGGCTGACGCTCTCCGGGGCGCCGGCGGCGGTGCTCGCCGTGGCGCGGGCGCTGGCGGCGGACCTGCCCATGCTGCCGCCCACGGCCAACCTCGCCGAGGAAGGGCGGGCGCTGGCGGCCGGCGCCCCGGCGCGGCCCTTCCGCCAGGGGGCGCCGGACACCTCGGCCGCGACGACGGCCGAGGAGGCCTTCCGCCACGCCATCGGCCACCTGCTCGAGGTGGTGCGGCAATGCACCGCGCGCATCGCGCCCGAGGCGACGCCCGAGCCGGTGCACCAGGCGCGGGTCGCGCTGCGCCGGCTGCGCTCGGTGTTCCGCGTGTTCCGCCGCGCGACCGACTGCGCCGCGCTGCGCGCGCTGGATGGACGGCTGCGCGAGGTGCTCGCGGTGCTGGGGCCGGCGCGTGATTGGGACGTGTTCCTCGGCGGCATCGCGGCCGATGTCGCCGCCGCCTTCCCCGGCGACCGCCGCATCGAGGCGCTGCTGCGGGCCGCGGCGAAGGAGCGCGAGGCGGCCTATGCCGCGGTTGAGCGGATGCTGGAGGGCGCGGCCTGGCGGATGCTGCTGCTCGACGCGCTCGAGGTCCTGCTACTGCGCCCCTGGCGGGAGGGTGCCGAGGAGGCGCGGCGGGAGGTCCTCGACGCCCCGGCCACGGATTTCGGCCGCGAGATCCTGGACCGTCGCTGGACCAGGCTGCGCCGCGCGGGCGAGGACTTCGCGAGCCTGACGGCCGAGGAACTGCACGAGCTGCGCCTGGACGGCAAGCGGCTGCGCTACGCGGCGGAACTCTTCGCGCCGCTCTTCGGCCCCAAGGCCGGGCGCCGCTTCCTGCGCCGGCTGGCGGCGCTGCAGGACGGGCTCGGCCTCGCGAATGACGCGGCCGTGGCGCGCGGGCTCGTCGCCCGCCTCGCGCGGCAGGGCGATGCCGGCCGGGCCTGGGCGGTCGGCGTGGTGGAGGGCTGGTCCGTGGCGCGCGTCGCGGCCGATCGTGGCGCGGCGCGCGAGGCCTGGGACCGTCTGCTGCGCAGGGATCGTTTCTGGTCAAGCGACTAGGCCGGATTGTTGCAACGACCGCTGACGCATCGGCGCCGCAACTCCGCGTGCAGAGCGCGAAAACTCGGCCATCCCCGGTTGCGGATGCGCGCCGGGTCGGTTTAACCAACCGCCGTGCTTGAACGACGGCGCATCTTCAAAGGCCGCAGGACCCGCCCGCGCATGCGCGGCGCGGCGCTTCTGTTGTCCTCGGCAGTGGCCCTGCCGCTGGTCATCGCCCTGGGCCTGCCCTCGAACCTGTTCGGATCGGCCCCGGCCGACCGTCAATGGGCGGCGGATGCGCCGGATATCCGCATCGTGGATGGCGAGACGCTCGCCCTGGGCGAGCGGGTGGTCCGGCTCTCCGGCATCGCGGCGCCGACGCGCGGGGAGCGCTGCCAGCGCCCCGACGGCCAGGCCTTCGATTGCGGCGGCCAGGCGACGGCCGCGCTGACGCGCATGGTCGCGGGCCGCGCCGTGTCCTGCCGCATCGTGGGGCGGGACGGCTTCGGGCGCGGCATCGGCGAGTGCGAGGCGAACGGGCTCGACCTCGGCGGCAGGCTCGTCGCGGATGGCTATGCGGTGGCCACCGGCGGCGCGCTGCGCACGGCCGAGCACGCGGCCCGCAGCGCCGGCCGCGGCCTCTGGGCCTATGGCGCGGGCGCACCGCAGGAGTGGCACGGGCGCGACTGACGCGCCCCGCCGCCGGTTTGCCAGGGTCCACGCCCGCCGTTATCTTGCACTGCATCACGAGAGGGCCTGCGCGCGGGACGCGCCGGCCCCGAAGGGTTTGAGGACGTTCCCGACATGAGCAGCAAGGTCACCGGCTCCATCACGGTCACGATGGAGGGTTCCAACAAGAGCACCACGCTTCCGCTGCTCGGGGGGACGCTCGGCCCGCAGGTGGCCGACATCCGCAAGCTCTACGGCGAGCTCGGCATCTTCACCTACGACCCCGGCTACGGCGCCACCGCCTCCTGCGAGAGCACCATCACCTACATCGACGGCGACGAGGGCGTGCTGCTCTACCGCGGCTACCCGATCGAGCAGCTGGCGGAGAAATCCACCTTCCTCGAGGTCGCCTACCTGCTGCTGAACGGGGAACTGCCCACCAAGGCGCAGTACGCCGAGTTCGACACCGGCGTGACACGCCACACCATGCTGCACGAGCAGCTCCGGCGCTTCTTCGACGGCTTCCGCCGCGACGCCCACCCGATGGCGGTGATGTGCGGCGTGGTCGGCGCCATGGCCGCCTTCTACCACGACAACCTGAACATCAACGACCCCGAGCAGCGCCGCATCGCGGCCTTCCGCCTGATCGCGAAGGTGCCGACCATCGCGGCCTGGGCCTACAAGTACTCGATCGGCCAGCCCTTCATGTACCCCAGGAACGACCTCGGCTATGCCGAGAACTTCCTCTACATGCTCAACGCCGTCCCGGCCGAGCCCTGGGTGAACAACCCGATCCTCTCGCGCGCGATGGACCGCATCCTGATCCTGCATGCGGACCACGAGCAGAACGCCTCGACCTCCACCGTGCGCCTGGCCGGCTCGACCGGCGCCAACCCCTTCGCCTGCATCGCCGCCGGCATCGCCGCGCTGTGGGGCCCGGCGCATGGCGGCGCGAACGAGGCGGTGCTCAAGATGCTCGCCGAGATCGGCAAGCCCGAGAACATCCCCGCCTTCATCCGCGAGGTGAAGGACAAGAACTCCCACACCAAGCTCATGGGCTTCGGGCACCGGGTCTACAAGAACTTCGACCCGCGCGCGAAGATCATGAAGGAGACCTGCCACGAGGTGCTGGCCGAGCTCGGCATCAAGAACGAGCCGCTGCTCGACATGGCGATGGAGATGGAGCGGATCGCGCTCTCGGACGACTACTTCATCAGCCGCAAGCTCTACCCGAACGTCGATTTCTATTCGGGCATCATCCTCAAGGCGATGGGCATCCCGACGCAGATGTTCACCGTGCTGTTCGCCGTCGCCCGCACCGTGGGCTGGGTGAGCCAGTGGAAGGAGCTGATCGAGGATCCCTCCCAGCGCATCGGCCGGCCGCGCCAGATCTACACCGGGCCGGCGGCGCGCGACTTCGTGCCGATGGACCGCCGCGGCTGACACGCCGCGCCGCGCGGATGGACGCGGCCGGCCCCGCTTTCCGGCGGAGGCCGGGCTGCCCTAGGTTGTGTCCGGCACCCCCGGAGGAACCGTCTTGGCGGCCTATGACCCGCGCGGCTTCCGCGCCCCGACCTTCCACGACGCCACCCCGCGGTTCCGCGACGGCAGCGACACCCCGCGCGCGTATCTGGAGCGCTGCCTCGAGGCGATCGCGGCGCGCGAGCCGGTGGTGCGCGCCTGGGTCGTGCTGAACCAGGAGGGCGCGCGCGAAGCCGCCGACGCCAGCACCGCGCGCTGGAAGGCCGGCCGCCCGCTCTCGCCCATCGACGGCATGCCCATCGGGATCAAGGACCTGCTCGAGACGCGCGACATGCCGACGCAGATGGGCTGCCCGGCCTATCGCGGGAACTTCCCGAAGCGCGACAACGCCGCGGTCTGGGCGCTGCGGCAGGCGGGCGCCGTGGTGCTCGGCAAGACCGTGACCACCGAGCTCGGCGGCGCGCATCCGGGGCCCACCACCAACCCCTTCGACCAGCGGCGCACGCCGGGCGGCTCGTCGTCGGGCTCGGCGGCGGCGGTGGCGGCGGGGATGGTGCCTGCCGCACTCGGCACGCAGGTCGGCGGCTCGGTGATCCGGCCCGCCTCCTATTGCGGGAATTTCGCGCTCAAGCCGAGCCAGGGCGGGATCAACCGCGGCGAGCGCCAGGCCACCAGCATGAGCACCACCGGCATCCATGCCGGCTCGATCGAGGACATGTGGCAGGTGGCCATCGAGATCGCGCGGCGCGCCGGCGGCGACCCCGGCCGCCCGCCGCTGACGGGCCCCGCCGCGCCGCCCGCGGCGCGCAGGCCGATGGTGCTCGGCGTCATGGAGACGGAGGGCTGGGCGGCGCTCGACGATGCCAGCCGCTCCGTCTTCGAGCAGGTGGTGGAGGCGCTGCGCGCCCAGGGCGTGACCGTGCTGCGCCGGGGCGACCATCCGCTGCTCGCGGCCTTCGAGGACGCGCTCATCGGCATGCAGGCCATGACCGGCGCGATCACGGCCTGGGAGAACCACTGGCTGTTCCGCAACCTGGTGGCGCAGGACCCGGATGCCATCAGCGCGCGCAGCAAGGCCGTGCTGGCCATGGCCGAGGCGATGACGCCCGAGGATTACCGCCTGCGGCTGCTGCAGCGCGAGGAGGTCCGCGGCCGCCACGCGGCGCTTGCCCCGGTGGTCGAGGCGCTGATCGCCCCGGCCTCGCCGGGCCCGGCGCCGTTCTGGGCGGGCGACGTGCCCGGCCAGCCGCTGAAGGCCCGGCCGACCGGGGATGCGGTGTTCAACACGCCGAGTTCCGGCCTCGGCGCGCCGGCGGTGACGGTGCCGCTCTGCGCCGTGGACGGGATGCCGATGGGCATCCAGGTCATGGCCCAGCCGCAGATGGACGCGCAGGCGACCGCCATCGCGCGCTGGATGGCGGGCGCGATCGCGCCGGTGGTGGTGGCATGAGGCGCGCCCGCAGGCCCGCGGTCGCTCCGCGGGGGCCATGAGCGCAGGCGCGGCCGGCACGCCGGCGGGCGCTCCGGCGCATCAGGCCGATGCCGCCCCCGCCGCTCCGATGGGGGACTTCGACATCCTCGTCGTCGGCGGCGGCATCAATGGCTGCGGCATCGCGCGCGACCTCGCCGGGCGCGGCTTCCGCGTCTGCCTGCTCGAGCGCGGCGACCTTGCCGGGGCCACCTCCTCGGCCTCGACCAAGCTGATCCATGGCGGGCTGCGCTACCTCGAGCACTACGAGTTCCGCCTGGTGCGCGAGGCGCTGGCCGAGCGGGAGGTGATGCTGCGCATCGCCCCGCACATCGTCTGGCCGATGCGCTTCGTGCTGCCGCACCGGCCCGAGATGCGGCCGCGCTGGCTGATCCGCGCCGGGCTGTTCCTCTACGACCGACTGGCCCGGCGCGTGAGCCTGCCCGGCCACGAGGCGATCGACTGCCGCGCGCATCCCTATGGCGCGCCGCTCGCTGCCCCGATCACCCATGCCTTCGCCTATTCGGATTGCTGGGTCGAGGATGCGCGCCTCGTGCTGCTGAACGCGCGCGATGCGGCACGGCGCGGCGCGACGATCCTGACGCGCACCGCCCTGGTGACGGCCCGCCGCGCCGACGGGAGATGGGAGGCGAGCGCGGAGCGCGCCGACGGTCGGCGCATCGCCCTCGGCGCGCGCGCCATCGTCAATGCGGCGGGCCCCTGGGCGGCGGAGATGCTCGGCCGCGCCGGGCGCAACTCCCGCGGCCGGGTCAGGCTGGTCAAGGGCAGCCACATCGTCGTCCCGGCCCTGCACGACGGCCCGCAGGCCTATCTGCTGCAGAACCACGACCGCCGGGTCGTCTTCGTCATCCCTTACGAACGGCGCTTCTCGCTGATCGGCACCACCGACATCCCCTTCGAGGGCGATGCCCGCGCGGCGCGCGCCGAGGAGGACGAGATCGCCTATCTCTGCGCCGCCGTCGCCGCCCAGTTCCGCCGCGCGCCGCGGCCCGCGGACGTCGTCTGGACCTACAGCGGCGTCCGCCCGCTCTACGACGACGGCGCCGCCGATGCCTCCTCCGTGACGCGGGACTATTTGCTCGAACTCGATGCGCCGGGCGGGGCCGCGCCTATCCTCTCGGTGTTCGGCGGCAAGATCACCACCTACCGGCGGCTCGCGGAGGAGGCGGTAGGGCTGCTCGCCAAGGCGCTCGGCATGCCCGCGGGCACCGGCTGGACCGCGACGGCCCCGCTGCCCGGCGGGGATCTCGGCCCGGGCGGCCTCGCCGCCTTCGAGGCCGAGGCCGCGCGCCGCCACCCCTGGCTGCCGGCCGAGGATCTCGCGCGCATGGTCCGCTGCTACGGGAGCGAACTGGAGGATGTGCTGGGCGGCGCGACATCCCCCGCCGGGCTGGGCGCGCCGCTCGGGGCCGGGCTGACCGAGCGCGAACTCGACTGGATGCGGCGCCACGAATGGGCCGCGACCGCGGAGGATGTGCTGTGGCGGCGCACCAAGCTCGGGCTGCGCATGAGCGCGGCGGAGCAGGCCGCGCTTGCGGCGCGCATGGAAGCGGCGGCGCAGGGCGAGACGTGCTGAAGGCCCCGCCGGAGCGCGCTCGCGCCGGTCTCGGGTGGGGGGGATGGACCTCCGGCGGCGCGGCGGCCTAGCCTGTCGGTTGTGAAAGCACCGGACCGGCCCTTGCCGGGCCAAGGGCCCGCAGCGACGGGCTGCGCGGGGAGTGGAAAGCGACCAATGACGGATATCCGATACCTGGCGCCGCAAACGCTGGACGAAGCGGTCGGCGCCTATGCCGCCGCGGCCGGCGCGGCGCGCATCCTGGCCGGCGGCACCGACCTGCTGGTGCAGATGCGCGCCGGCGTGGCCAAGCCCGGCACCATCATCGACATCAAGAAGATCGCGGAGATGACCGCGATCGAGGATCTCGGCGGCGGCGCCTTCCGCATCGGCGCCGCGGTCCCCGGCGCCGTGCTCGCCGAGCATCCGACCTTCGGCAAGGCCTGGCCGGGCGTGCTGGAGGCGATCAACCTGATCGGCTCGAAGCAGGTGCAGGGCCGCGCCTCGCCGGGCGGCAACCTGTGCAACGCCTCCCCCGCCGGGGACAGCGTGCCGGCGATGGTCGCCGCCGGCGCCAGGGTGACGGTGCAGGGGCCGGCGGGCCGGCGCGAGATGCCGGTCGAGGCGGTGCCGGCGGGCCCGGGCCGCACCACCCTCGCGCCGGGCGAGATCCTCGTCTCCTTCACCCTGCCGCCGCGGCCGAAAGGCTCGGGCGATGCCTATCTGCGCATGATCCCGCGCACCGAGATGGACATCGCGGTGGTCGGCTGCGCGGTGAACCTGACGCTCGAGGGCGGCGTGGTGAAGGCCGCGCGCGTCAGCCTCGGCGCGGTCGCGCCGACGGTGCTGCTGGTCGAGGAGGCCGCGCGCGCGCTGATCGGCACGCGACTCGACGATGCCGCGCTGGAAGCGGCGGCCGCCGCCTGCCGGGCGGCCTGCAAGCCCATCAACGACAAGCGCGGCACGATCGCCTACCGGACCAAGGTGGCGGGCGTGCTGCTCAAGCGCACGGCCGCGATCGCCGCGCAGCGCGCCGGAGGGAACTGAGACCATGGCGAAGATCCACGTTTCGGCGACGGTGAACGGGGAACCGGTGGAGTTCCTCTGCGACGCCTCCGCCTCGATGCTCGACGTGCTGCGCGGCCCGCTCGGCCTGACCGGCACGAAGGAGGGCTGCGGCTCGGGCGATTGCGGCGCCTGCTCCATCACGCTGGACGGGCGGCTGGTCTGCGCCTGCCTGATGCTCGCCGCCGAGGCCGAGGGCCGCGAGATCGGCACCATCGAGGGCATGGCCCAGGGCGACCACCTGCACCCGCTGCAGCAGAAGTTCCTGGAAATGGCCGCGCTGCAATGCGGCATCTGCACGCCCGGCGTGCTGATGGCCGCGCGCGCGCTGCTCGAGAAGAACCCCGACCCGACCGAGGAGGAGGTGCGCTTCGGCCTCGCCGGCAACCTCTGCCGCTGCACCGGCTACGACAAGATCGTGCGCGCCGTGCTCGAGACCGCCGCCGAGATGAGGAGGGCCGCCTGATGAACGACATGGCGAACAAGTGGATCGGCGCCCGCACGATCCGCCCCGACGGCGCCGACAAGGTGACCGGCCGCGCCCAGTACAGCGCCGACTACGCCATGCCCGGCATGATCTGGGGCAAGATCCTGCGCAGCCCGCATGCCCATGCCCGCATCCGCGGCATCGACACGAGCAAGGCCGAGGCGCTGCCCGGCGTGAAGGCGGTGGTCACGGCGAAGGACATCGTGGACTTCCCGGTGGACAAGTCCGTCATGCTCGGCATCCAGGACATGCGCTGGATGTGCCGCAACGTGATGGCGCGGGAGAAGGCGCTGTTCCACGGCCACCCCGTCGCCGCCGTCGCCGCCATCAACGAGGAGGTGGCGGCCCATGCCTGCTCGCTGATCGAGGTGGACTACGAAGTCCTGCCGCACGTCATTGAGATCGAGGACGCGATCAGGCCCGACGCGCCCATCCTGCATGAATGGAACCGCTTCGAGGACAAGCCCTCGAACATCACGGGCACGATGGTGCTCAAGACCGGCGATGTCGAGAAGGGCTTCGCCGAGGCCGATGTGGTGATCGAGCGGACCTTCACCTCCCGCCCAGTGCATCAGGGCTACATCGAGCCGCATGCCTGCACCGTCTCCTACGCCGCGGACGGGCGGGTGACGATCTGGTCCTCCTCCCAGGGCCAGTTCATGGTGCGCGCCATGACCTCGCTGCTCACGGGCATCCCGCAGAGCAACATCCGCGCCATCCCGGCCGAGATCGGCGGCGGCTTCGGCGGCAAGACCATCATCTACCTCGAGCCCGTGGCGGTGATGCTGTCGAAGAAGTCGGGCCGCCCGGTGAAGATGGTGATGACGCGCGAGGAGGTGCAGCGCGCCACCGGCCCCGCGCCGGGCTCGCTCTCCACCGTCAAGATCGGCGCGAAGAAGGACGGCACCATCGTCGCCGCGCAGGGCACCTTCTACCTGCAGGCGGGCGCGCTGCCGGGCTCGCCGCTGCGCGGGCCGGTGGGCTGCTCCTTCGCGCCCTATGCCATCCCGAACGTGCTCTCGGTGGGCTACGACGTGGTGTCGAACCGCTCCAAGGTCGCGGCCTATCGTGCGCCCGGCGCGCCGCTCGGCGCCTTCGCGACCGAATGCGTGCTGGACGAGATCGCCGAGGCGCTGGGGATGGATCCGCTGGAGCTGCGCGTGAAGAACAGCGCCAAGGCCGGCGACAAGGCTATCTACGGGCCGACCTTCGGCGCCGTCACCTTCGTCGAGACGGTGGAGGCGATCCGCCGCCACCCGCACTACTCGGCGCCGCTCGACAAGAACCCGCGCCCCGGCGTGAAGCGCGGGCGCGGCGTCGCCTCGGGCTTCTGGTACAATGCCGGCGGCGAATCCTCGGTGCAGGTGAACATCACCGAGGACGGCAACGTGGTGGTCACCACCGGCCATCCCGATGTCGGCGGCAGCCGCGCCTCCATCGCCAATGTCGTGGCCGAGCTGATCGGCATCGAGCATTCGCGCGTCAACGTCATCATCGGCGACACCCAGACCATCGGCTTCTCCAACCTCACGGGCGGCAGCCGCGTCACCTTCGCCTCGGCGATGGTCGCGACCGCCGCGACCGAGAAGGTGATCGGCCAGCTCCGCGAGCGCGCGGCGCGGATCTGGGGCATCGACGCCGAGGCGGTGAAGTGGGAGGACGGGATGGCGCTGCCCGCCGGCGACAATGCCGGCAAGTTCCCCCCGCTCTCGCTGAAGGAACTTGCTGCCAAGGCAAACGAGATGGGCGGGCCGATCGGCAACCAGACCCAGCTCAACACCACCGGCGCCGATCCCGGCTTCGCCACGCATTGCGTGGATGTGGAGGTGGACGTCGATCTCGGCATCGTCCGCGTGATACGCTACACCGCAGCGCAGGACGTGGGCCGCGCGCTGCACCCCTCCTATGTCGAAGGGCAGATCCAGGGCGGCGTGGTGCAGGGCATCGGCTGGGCGCTGAGCGAGGAATACCTCTACGACAAGAACGGCCGCGTGGATAACGCGGGCTTCCTCGACTACCGGATGCCGGTCTGCTCCGACGTTCCCTTCATCGAGCCGGTCATGCTCGAGATCCCGAACCCGAAGCATCCGCAGGGCGTGCGTGGCGTGGGCGAGGCGCCGATCGTCCCGCCGCTCGCGGCCATCGCCAATGCGGTCCATGACGCGCTGGGCAAGCGCTTCTACGCGCTGCCGATGTCGCCACCGCGCGTGACGGAACGCCTCGCCGAAGGCTGAGGGAACCGACCGCGCGGCGCGAGCAAGGCCCGCTCGCGCCGCGCGGGGTCGTCATTCATCGCGCCGCACCTGTGTCCGGCTGCCGCGCCGGCGCATCAGGTGCGCCCCGGATGCCACATGAGCATCCGGATGGTTACGGGCATCACACCTTCGGCTTCCGTGTGCTGACACAACCCCGCTAGATTCCTCTCGGATCGAACGGCGGCCGGAATCCGTAACCGATGGCTCAGCGTCTCCGCATTCAGACGATCCCGCTCGCGCTGCTCGCGGGCCTGCTGGCGGGCGCGCCGCGTGATGCCGCCGCGCAGGGGCCGGCGGGCGCGGTGATCCCGCCGCAGGGAACGCGCGCGCCGGAGATGGCGCCGCCCGTCCAGCCCCGCGTCGGTCCCGCCACGCCGCGCGGCCCGGCGCCGGCCGCATCGCAGGATCCGGCGCTCGCGCGCAGCGTCACCATCACCTCCGTCGCCATCGAGGGCGCGACCGCCTTCCCGCTCGCGCGGATCGAAAGCGAGATCGGCCCCCTGACCGGCACCATCCCGCTGCAGCGGGTGGAGGAGGCGCGCGTCGCGATCCTCGGGCTCTATCGCAATGCGGGATATGTCTTCACCGTCGTTGACGCGACGATCGAGCGCGGCGGCCGTCTGCGCCTGACGATCGGCGAGGCGGAGATCGTCGAGGTGCGCCTCGACGGCGACATCGGCCCGGCCGGCACGCAGGTGCTGCGCTTCCTCGAGAACCTGCGCGGCGTGCGCCCGATCGACACCGCGACGCTCGAACGCTGGCTGCTGCTGGTCGAGGACATCCCCGGCGTCTCCATGCGCGCCGTGCTGCGCCCGGCGGGCACCGCGCCCGGCGCGCTCAGCCTCGTCGCCCAGGTGGGGCGGCAGGCCGTCACCGGCTATGTCGCGGCGGACAACCGCGCCTTCCGCCTCACCGGCACGCAGCAGGGCATCGCGGCGGTCCAGTTCAACGCCTTCACCTCGCTCGCCGAGCGCACCGAGCTCCAGCTCTACTACGCGAACGGGCGGACCTCCGTGTACGGCCAGGCCTCGACGGAGTTCTTCGTCGGCAGCCAGGGCGCGCGGGTGCGGCTCTACGCCGGCACCGGGGAGACCACGCCCTCCGCCCCGCTGCGCGACATCGGCTACCGGGGCACCACGACGATCGCGGGCATCTCCGCCTCCTACCCGGTGATCCGCCGGCGGCAGCAGAGCCTGACCGTCTCCGCCGCCTTCGACATCATCGAGACCGAGATCAAGCTCGAGGACAGCCCGCTCGGCGACCAGGTGCTGAGCCGCGACGAGCTGCGCGTGCTGCGCGTCGGCGGCGAATGGGCGGTGTTCGACCAGCTCCTCGGCGACGAGCGCGCCGCGGTCAATGTCGTCTCGCTGCGTCTGCACCAGGGCATCTCGGGCCTGGGGGCGAGCGCAAGCGGCAGCCCGAGCCTCAGCCGGGCCGGCGCGCGGACGGACTTCACCAAGGTGAGCTTCGAGCTCAGCCGCACCCAGGCGCTGTTCTCGCCCTGGGCGGGCGCGACGGTCTCGCTGCTCGGCGTGCTGGCCGGGCAGTGGTCGAACGACATCCTGCCCCAGGCCGAGAAGTTCTACATCGGCGGCTCGCGCCTCGGGCGCGGCTACTACGCCGGCGAGGTGACGGGCGACAGCGCGCTGGTCGCGACCGCCGAGATCCAGCTCTCCATGCCCTTCGAGACGTCGGTCTTCGGCCAGGCCGTGCGCGTGGACCCGATGGTCTATGCCTTCTACGACTGGGGCCAGACCTGGGAGAACGCGCCGCTCGACCCGGACCGCCGCGTCTCCTCGGCCGGGCTCGGCACGCGCTTCAACCTCAGCCGCCATGCCGAGGTCCAGCTCGAGGGCGTGCGGCGCTTCGAGCGCAGGCCCGGCGGCGACGCCGCGGAGCGCCTGAAGGCCGACGCCTTCTACTGGCGCGTTCTGCTCCGCTACTGAACCCGGGAGGTGACGATGATGCCGAGGCTCTCCCGCTTCCGCTTCGCCATGCTGGCCGGCACCGCGCTGGTGCTGCCGGGGGTGGCGCTGGCGCAATCCGTCACGCCGGGGGCGGCGCCGGTGCTCGACCGCGTCGTCGCCGGCGGCATCACGGTGCAGCAGCAGGCCGGGCAGACGGTGGTGCAGCAGCCCCAGCAGCGCGGCATCGTGGAATGGCGCAGCTTCAATGTCGGGCGCGACCACCATGTGCAGTTCCAGCAGCCCGGCGCCTCCGCCATCACGCTCAACCGCGTCACCACGCCCGATCCCTCCGTCATCGCCGGGCGCATCACCGCCAACGGGCAGGTCGCCATCGTCAACCAGTCGGGCGTGGTGTTCACGCAGGGCGCGCAGGTGAACGTGGCGGGGCTCGTCGTCTCCTCGGCCAACATCACCAACGAGAACTTCATGGCCGGCCGCATGGTCTTCGACCAGCCCGGGCGGCCCGATGCGCGGATCGAGAACGCGGGCAGCATCACGGTGCGCGAGGCCGGGCTCGCCGCCCTGGTCGCGCCGCAGGTGGCGAACCGCGGCACCATCACCGCCCGCCTCGGCCGCGTCGCGCTGGCCGGCGCCGAGACGCATGTCGTGGACCTGCACGGCGACGGGCTGCTTTCCATCGAGGTGACGGGCGCGGTGCGGCAGGCGCCTTCGGGCGCCACGGCGCTGGTGACGAACACCGGCGTCATCGAGGCCACGGGCGGCACGGTGCAGCTCACCGCCGCGGCGGCCGACGGCATCGTGCAGGATCTCGTGCGCGCCGGCGGCCGCATCGCCGCCGACACCGATGCCGCGACCGGGCGCACCGGGCTCGTCGCCATCCACGGCACGGGCGGCGCCGTGCGCGTGGAGGGGGAGGTGCGCGCCACCGGCGCCGCCCCGGGCACGCGCGGCGGGCGGATCGAGGTGGTCGCCGACCGCGTGCTGGTGGACCGCGGCGCGCGGGTGGATGCCTCCGGCACCGTGGGCGGGGGCGAGATCGGCATCGGCACCACGCTGCGGGGCTCGTCCACTCCGCGCCTCGCACGCCGCACCGGCATCGCCGACGGCGCCACGGTGCGGGCGGATGCCACGCAGGCCGGGCGCGGCGGCACCGTCATCGTCAACTCGCAGGACTACACCGGCCATGGCGGCGCGATCTCGGCGCGCGGCGGGCCCCAGGGCGGGGATGGCGGCTTCGTCGAGGTGTCCGGCCAGCGCGGGCTGCTGGTGCTCGGCACGATCGACACCTCGGCCCCGGCCGGCGCGCCGGGCACCATCCTGATCGACCCCATCGACCTGCGCATCGTCGAGGAGGGCGTCACCCCGCCCGGCTTCGACCCGGCAAGCCTGACGGGCAACGTGCTGGAGGCCGCCGACCCGCCCGACAACGCCTTCCTCTGGCCCTCGCAGTTCCAGAACCTGGTCGGCGACGTGCTGCTCCAGGCCTCGAGCGACATCACGGTCGAGACGCCCATCAACCGCGTGGGCGGCGGGCTGACGCTCGATGCGGGGCGCGACATCACCGTCAGCGCCCCCATCACCGGCGACGGCAACGTCACGCTGACCGCGGGCCGCGACATCGTGGCGAACAGCTTCTTCATCGTGGACGGCGCGCTGACCCTCGATGCCGGCCGCAACGTCCTGCTGGACCAGGGGCTGGGCGCGCAGGGCGCGGTGGACATCATCGCGCGCACGGGCAGCATCACCATCGGGGAAGGCGGCATCACCGGCGGCGGCGCGGCCTTCAGCGCGGTCGCCGCCGGGGCCATCACCGTGGACGCCACCGTCTCCGGCTTCCAGGGCATCACGCTCAGCGCGGCCGCGGGCACGGTGCTGCTCAACCCGAACAGCGCGCTGATCGACGATGCCGGCGGACCGGGGGTGACGATCCTCGCCGGCGACGCCATACGCATCAATGGCGGGGAACGCCTGCTGGGCCACGCGATCACCACGACCGAACTGCTCGACCTGCAGGCGGGTGCGGGCGGCATCACCCAGACCGGCGGCATCCGCGCCGGCACGCTGCAGGTCCGCACGGCGGGCGACGCGGTGCTCGATCTCGAGCCGGTCGCGCCGCGGCCGATGAACGAGGTCGGCACGCTGGCCGATTCCGACGTCGCCGGCGCCTTCACGCTGCGCAGCACGGAGCTCGGCACCGCCGGCCAGCCGCTGACCGTGACCGGCCTCGTGCGCGTCGGCGGGCGGCTGACGCTCGAGCCCATGACGGGCGTGACCCAGGCTGCGCCCTCGGTGATCGCGACACCCGAGATCGTCGTCAACACGCCTCGCGACATCACCCTCGCGGGCGACAACGCCATCCAGGCGGTGGCGGGCATGACGGCGGGGCAGTTCCTCACGCTGCGCAACATCGGCACGCTGACCATCGCCGGCCCGGTCACGGTGGACAACAACGGCGGCTTCGCCGGGGCAAGCATCGCGGTGGAGCAGGGCGATCTCCTCATCGCCGCGCCGGTCCTCGTCCGCTCGGGCGAGACCTTCGCCTTCGCCAGCCTCTCGGCCGAGGGCAACCTCACCCTCGCCGCCGCAGGCAGCGTGACGGCGGACGGCATTTCCGGCGGCTTCGTGGACCTTTCCGCCGCGACGGGGCCGCTCGGCTTCGATCCGCTCCTGCCCGGCGCGCTGACGCTGGCCGGCGACGTCACCGCGACACCGGGCAATGTGCGCCTCCAGGCCGGGCAGGGCGGCATACTCCAGACCGCGGGCGGCATCACGACCGACGCGCTCTTCGTCGGCTCGGGCGGGGAGGCGCTGCTGCGCAGCCCCGGCAATGCGGTGGCCGAGCTCGCCGCCGTCGAGGTGGCGGGGAACTTCCTGCTCGACAACGGCAGCAGCGATCTGCTGATCACCACCGGCCCGCCCTCCGAGAGCTTCGGCGTCGCGGCGAGCATCGCCATCCGCACCGCGGGCGCGGTGTTCATCGAGGACGACGCCGAACTCACCGGCACCGGGCCGGAGGGCCGCCTCTCCTTCCGCGTGGGCGATCTCGGCATCGGCATCGGCGCGACGGTCTCCGCCCCGGTGGTCGAGATCGCGCCCTTCGACATCCGGCCGGTGCGCCTGCCGGTCGAGGACCAGATCCCGGGCGAGCTCGGCATCCTTGGCGACACCCTGGCCCGGCTGGGCTTCCAGACGCTGCGCGTCGGCGCGACTACCTTCGAGGGCGTGCTGACCACCACCGCGAGCGCCGTCATCCTCGATGCGCCGCTGACCATCCCCGGCACGCTCGACCTGCGCAGCCTCGGGACCGTCACGCAGGTGGCCGGCGCGGGCCTGACGGCGGGCACGCTGACCGGGCAGTCCGGCGGCTCGACGCTGCTGCTCGAGCCGGGCAACGGGGTGGCCACGCTCGCGGGCTTCGCCGCGGGCGGGGATTTCCGCCTGCTCTCGCAGGGCCCGCAGCTCGCCGTGCCCGGCGGCACCACGGTCTTCGCCGGGGGCGCGCTCGGCATCGAGGTCGCCGGCGGCGGGCTGCTCGTGGACGGCACCGTGACCGGCGCCGAGACCACGCTGCTCGCGGGCACCGCGCTCACGGTCAACGGCTTCTCGGCGATCGCGCGCATCGGCACCCTGCTGATGCAGGCGCCGAGCGTCACGCTGGCCGGCCTCGCGGCGGCGGGCGGCAACATCGTGGTGGAGGCGCCGCTCGCCGCGAGCCTCGCCGGCTTCGCGCAGACCTCCGGCGCGCTGATCGTCGCGAGCCCCTCGGTCACCTTCGGCGGGCTCTCCGCCGGTTCGGCGAATGTGCTCGTCAATCTGGGCTCGGCGGGCTTCGCCCAGGGGGCGATCACGGCGGGCGAGCTGCGCGTGCAGGGCGGCCGCGGCGCGGTGCTGACCGGCACCATCGCGGGGATTGCCGGCCCGGCCGCGGCCGCGCGCGGCAGCCGCGCCAATCCGGGCGGCGTGCCGGAGCCCGACCCGCCGCCCAACCAGTTCGAGTTCACCTTCAACGGATGCCCGATCGGCACCGCGCTCTGCGGCCTCCTCTTCATCCCGCTGCCGCTCGAGAACCCGCCGGAGGTGCTCGCGGTGCTCGAACCGGGCCTTCTCGCGGCGATGGACCAGCTCCGCCCGCCCACCCCGGACCTGCGGCTGCAGCCCGCGCGCGATCCGGGGGAGGAGAACGAGCTCGCGCCGCCCGACATCCGCGCGGGGGACTACTGATGCGCGCCGCCCTCGCCGTCCCGGCGCTGGCGCTGCTCGCCGCGGGCTGCGTCTCCCCCCCGCCCGAGGCCTTCGTGCCGGGCGGCAGCGCCGCCACCGCGGCCACCGCCGTCGCCATCGGCGCCAATGCGCGCGGCGAGCCCTGCCGCATGCTGCGCTCCGGCGGGGGTGCGGAAGTGTTCTGCGGCGAGTGGACCGCGCCCTCGGCGCGCATCCGCCGGGTGCCCGCCGCCCCCGCGCCGGCGCTCGCCGCCCAGGCCCAGGCGGCGCAGGCCGGCCGCATGGCCTGCGAGGCCCCGGCGCCGACCACCGTGCTCGGCGGCCAGCCCGCCGCGCTGATGACGTGCCGGCGCCATGCCGGCGGCTGGCCGGCCTTCAGCCTCGTCACCGCCGCTGGCGGCCAGGGCTGGGAGGCGGATGGCGTGCTCGCCGCGCTTCCGGCCGCCGAGCGCGCCATCGGCATCCTCGCCGGCCTCGCCAGCCCCGAGGGCGCGATGCCGCGCTCGGCGGCGATGGACATGCTCGCCGCGCGGCTGGCGCGCGAGAGTTTCGGCGCCAACGACCTCGCCCGCTACGAGCAGCTCATGACGCTCGGGCGCGAGGCCAACCAGGCGGAACGCTTCGTCACCGCCGAGACCGCCTATCGCGCCGCCCTCGCCGCGCAGGAGCGGATGCTCGGCGCCGGCGCGCCCGACACGTTCGGGCCGATGCTGCGCCTCGCGCTGCAGCTCTCGAACCAGGGGCGGCACCCGGAGGCCGAGGCGCTCTTCGCGCGCGCCGCGCCGCTCGCCGCGCGCGCCTCCGATCCGCTCGCCCGCGCCCAGCTCGCGCATTACCGCGGGCTGCACGAGGCCAATCGCCGCCGCGCCGCGCCTTCCCTCGCCGCGCTGGCCGAGGCCGAGGCGCTCTATGCCGCCGAGATGCCGCCCGGCCTCGGCGCCGGGCAGGCCGGCGCGGGGCGGGCGCTGCCGCTCGACGCCTCGGCGCTGGTCGAGCCGCTCGCCGCACGCGCCGTGGTCGGCGTCGTCGAGGTGCGGCGCAACCGCGCCGCCGTGCTGCGCGCCGAGGGGCGCATCCCCGAGGCGGAGGCCGCCGCCGCCTCGGCCGCGCGGCTCGCGGCGGTCGCCCCGGGCCTTCCGGGCGCGGACCTGATCGCCGCGCGCGTCGCGCGCACCAGCGGCGCGGCGGCGGAGAGCGCCGGCGCGCCCGCCCGCGCGCGCGCCGAGTTCGGCCGCTCCGCCGCGCGCTTCGCGAGCGGCACGCCGCGCTCGCGCCCCTATGCCGACACGCGCCTGCTCGAAGCCGCCGCCGCGATCGAGGCCGGGGCGCCGGCCAGCGCCATCCTCGCCGGCTGCCGCCAGGCGGTGGCGGTGCTGCGCGAACTGCGCGAGGGCACCAGCGCGCGCGCCATCGCGCCCTGCGTGGACGCGCTCGCGCGCAGCGCGGGCGGCACCGACCAGGCGCTGCTCGCCGAGGCCTTCGAGGCCGCGCAGCTCGCCCAGGGCAGCGTGACGACGACGCAGATCGCCCGCGCCGCGGCGCGGCTCGGCGAGAGCGCGCGCAACCCGGCCGCCGCGGCGGCGATCCGCGCGCGCGACGAGGCCGGGCGCCGCCTCGCCGCGCTCTACCGCGCCCGCGACGAGGCCTCCGCCGCCGCCGGCCGCGGCGCCGGGCCGGGCGTGGCGGAACTCGACCGCCAGATCGCCGAGGCGCAGGACGCGCTGACCGAGGCCGACCAGGCGACGCAGACCGCGGCACCCGGCTTCGCGCAGCTCGTGCAGTCGGTCGCCGCGGCGCCGGATGTCTTCGCCGTGCTGCTGCCCGGCGAGGCGCTGGTCTCGGCCTTCCTGCCGCCCGAGGGCCAGGGCTGGACCTTCGTGCTGCGCGACGGGCGCATCGCGGCCGGCCGCATCGGCGTGACGGGCGCGCAGATGGATGCGCTGGTCCAGCGCCTGCGCGCGAGCCTCGAGGACGGCAATGGCGAGAAGCCCTTCGCCGCGGGCGCGGCGCACGACATCCACCGCGCCCTCTTCGCCGGGGTCGCGGCGCCGCTCGCCGATGCGCAGCGGCTGATGGTGGTGCCCGCGGGCCAGCTCCTGTCCATCCCCTTCGGCGTGCTGGTGGACGCGCCGCCGCCGGCGGCCACGGGCCATGAGGGCGTCTCCTTCCTGCTCGCGCGCATGCCGGTCGCGCATGTGCCCGCACCGTCGAGCTTCGTCGCGCTGCGGCGCGCCGGGCCGTCGCGCGCCTCGCAGCCCTGGTTCGGCTTCGGCGCGCCGCTGCCGGTGCCGCTGAGCCAGGCGCAGCGCACCTTCCCCGCCGCGGCGCAGTGCGGGCGGCTGCTCGCCGGGCTGCCGGCGCTGGCGACGGCATCCCTCGAACTGCAGGCCTCGGGGCAGCTCATGGGCGCGCGGCCCGGGGATGTCAGGATCGGCCGCGCCTTCACCGCGCCAGCCGTGCGCCAGGCCTCGCTGCGCGACTTCCGCGTGGTGCATTTCGCCACCCACGGGCTGCTGCCGGGCGAGCTCTCCTGCCTGCAGGAGGCGGCGATCGTCGCCTCCCCCACGCCGGGCGCGGCCGATGCGGCCAATGCGCTGCTGACCGCGGGCACGCTGCTCGACGTGGAACTGGACGCCGATGTGGTGGTGCTCTCGGCCTGCAATTCCGGCGGCGGCGCGGCGGCGGGGGAAAGCCTCTCTGGGCTTGCGCGCTCCATCTTCTTCGCCGGCGCGCGGTCGCTGATGGTCACGCACTGGTATGTCAACGACGCGGCGGCGACGCGCATCGTCGCCCTCTCGATGCGCAACCTGCAGCAGGGGCAGGGCATGGCGGAGGCGATGCGCAACGCGCAGCTCGACCTCGCGCGCAACGTGCCCGGCGGCTCGCATCCGGCGCTCTGGGCGGCCTTCGCGCTGGTCGGCCCGGGGCCCACGGGCCGGGCCTCGCAGGCCGTCGCGGCGGCGGCGGCGGGCGGGGGGTGAGGCTGCCGGGGGGAGGCGTCAGTCGCGCCGCGCCATGACTGCGCGCAGCCAGGCCAGGCGGTCGCGCACCGCCTCCTCGGCGGCTTCTTCCGCCTTGCGGTAGGCGTCCAGCACCGCCTCGCCGAGCGGGGTCAGTCGCGCCCCGCCGCCACCCGGCCCGCCCATCGCCGTCGCCACCAGCGGCTCCCGGAAATCCGCGTTCAGCGCCGCGACGAGGTCGTGCGCGCGCTGGTAGCTCATGCCCATCCGCCGCCCCGCGGCGGCGATGGAGCCGGCGTCGCGGATGCCTTCCATCAGCTCGGCCTTGCCCGGCCCGAGCGCCACGTCCTTGCCGAGCGTGAGCCGCAGCGTGAGGCCGCGCCGCTCCTTCGCCGGCGCTGAGCGTCGTCGTCCTGCCATGGCGGCAGGGAACCACGCGTTCGCCGCGCCGCCAACCGGCAGCCGGCTTGCCGCCACGCGCAGCCTGGCGCTATCTATCACGAAAGATAACGAGAGCCCCTGCCCATGCCCCTCGGTCGCCGCCCCGGCCCCCATCGTCGCATCGTGATGCTCGCCGCCGCGGCAGCGCTGCCGCTGCCCGGTCTCGCCCTGGCGCAAACGCGCGGCGGCCCCGCGCCCCTGGTCGCGGGCGCGGCCGACCTCCAGTTCGCCATCAGCGAGATCGCCGAGCGCTTCCGCGCCGAGACGGGGCAGGAGGTGCGGATCTCCATGGGCTCCTCGGGCAACATCACGCGCCAGATCGAGCAGGGCAGCCCGGTCGAGATGTTCCTCTCGGCCGACGAGGCCTTCATCTTCCGCCTGCATGACGGTGGGCATACGCGCGACCGCGGCGACCTCTACGCCATCGGGCGGATCGTGCTGTTCACGCCGCCCGGCTCCCCGCTGCGCACCGCCGATGGCATGGAGGCGATCCGCGCCGGACTCGATGCCGGGCAGATCCGCCGCTTCGCCATCGCCAACCCCGAGCACGCGCCCTATGGCCGCGCCGCGGAACAGGCCTTGCGCGCGACCGGCCTGTGGGAGCGGCTGAGCCCGCTGCTGGTGCTGGGCGAGAACGTCTCCCAGGCGACGCAGTTCGCCATCGCGGGCGGCAGCCAGGGCGGCATCGTCGCCTATTCGCTCGTGCTGGCCCCCGCCATGGCGGGCCGCGGCACCTTTCAACTCATCCCCGACAGCCTGCACGAGCCGCTGCGCCAGCGCATGGTGCTGACGCGCCGGGCCGGGCCCGTCGCCGAACGCTTCTACGCCTTTATCCAGCAACCCGCCGCGCGGGAGATCATGCGCCGCTACGGCTTCGTGCTGCCCGGCGAGTGAGGGCGCGTGGACTGGACCGCCTTCCTCCTCTCGGTCGAGCTCGGGGTCGCGACGCTCCTGCTGCTGATGCCCGTCTCGGTCTGGCTCGGCCGCGTGCTGGCCTACCGGCGCTTCCGCGGCCGCGGCTTCATCGAGGCGGCGGTGGCGCTGCCGCTGGTGCTGCCGCCGACGGTGGTGGGCTTCTACCTCCTCGTCGCCTTCGGCGCCGCCTCGCCGCTGGGCCAGGCCTGGGAGAGGCTGTTCGGCCATGGCCTCGCCTTCTCCTTCGAAGGGCTGCTCTTCGCGAGCGTGCTGGTGAACCTGCCCTTCGCGGTGCAGCCGATGCAGAACGCCTTAGCCGCCATCCCGCCGCGCGTGCGCGAGGCGGGCGCGGTCTCCGGCATGCCGCCCTGGAAGGTGCTGCTGCGCATCGAACTGCCGCTCGCCTGGCCTGGCATCGCCACCGCCGCGGTGCTGACCTTCGCCCACACCCTCGGCGAGTTCGGCGTGGTGCTGATGGTCGGCGGCGCCATCCCGGGCGAGACGCAGACCATCGCCATCGCCATCTACGACCGCGTCCAGGCCTTCGACGACCGCGGCGCGGGGATCATGTCGGCGGTGCTGCTCGCCGTCTCGGTGATGGCGCTCGGGCTCACCAACACCTTCTCCCGCCGGGTGGGGCGGCGCAGCGCGCATGACTGACCAGGGCCTCGATGTCGCGCTCGGCGCGGCCGCGCCGATCCCGCTCGATCTCGCCTTCCATGTCGCGCCGGGCGAGCTGCTCGCGCTTGTCGGCCCATCGGGTGCCGGCAAGTCCACCGCGCTGCGCTGCATCGCCGGGCTGCACCGGGCCGAGCGCGGCACCATCCGCTGCGCGGGCGCGACTTGGTTCGACGCGCAGACCGGGGTGAACCTCGCGCCGCATGCCCGCGCCGTCGGGCTGGTGTTCCAGGACTACGCCCTGTTCCCGCACATGAGCGCGGCGGAGAACGTCGCCGCCGCCATGGGCCACAGGCCACGCGGCGAGCGGGCCCCGCATGCGCGCGCGCTGCTCGCGCGGGTGCATCTCGCGGGGCTCGAGGGCCGCCGCCCGGCCGAGTTGTCCGGCGGCCAGCAGCAGCGTGTGGCGGTGGCGCGCGCGCTCGCCCGCGACCCGGCGGTGCTGCTGCTCGACGAGCCCTTCTCGGCGGTGGACCGCGCGACGCGGCGGCGCCTGCAGGCCGAGCTCGCCGCGCTGCGGCGCGACCTCGCCATCCCGATCCTGCTGGTCACGCACGACCTCGACGAGGCGCAGATGCTCGCCGACCGGGTGGTGCTGATGCATCGCGGGCGCGGCCTGCAGACGGCGCCGCCGGGCGCGCTTCTCGCGCGGCCCGCCAGCGCCGAGGTCGCGCGCCTGCTCGACCTGCGCAACCTGTTCCGCGCCACGGTGGAGGCGCAGGACGCCGCCGCCGGCACGACCTGGCTGCGCTGGGGCGCGCGCCGGATCGAGGCCGCCCACGCGCCCGCCTTCGCGCCGGGCAGCGCGGTGGACTGGCTGGTGCCGGCCTCGGCCGTGGTGCTGCACCGGCGGCTGCGCCCCTCGGCGGGCGAGCGGGAGAACCCGGTCGAAGGCCGCATCGCCGAGATGCTCACGCTCGGCGAGGATGTGCGCGTCACGCTCGATGTCGGCGATCCCGACGGCCATCCGCTGACTTTCTCGCTGCCGCTGCACGCGGCGCGGCGCAACGGCCTGGAGCCCGGCGAGCGCTGCACCGTCTCGCTGCTGAAGGAGGCGATCCACGCCATGGCGCCGGTGCCTGGGCGCTGAGCGAGGTTCCTACAACGGCCAGACCATCAGCAGCAGCGGCATCGCCACGGCGATGACCAGGATCTCCAGCGGCAGGCCTAGCCGCCAGTAGTCGCCGAAACGGAACCCGCCGGGCCCGAGGATCAGCGTGTTGTTCTGGTGCCCGATCGGCGTGAGGAAGGCGCAGGAGGCGCCGATCGCCACCGCCATCAGGAAGGCGTCCGGGCTCGCCTCCAGGCCCTTGGCGATGCTGATGGCGATGGGGCACATCACCGCCGCCGTCGCGGCGTTGTTCATCGCGTCCGAGAGGACCATCGTGACCACCAGCACCACGCCGAGCGCGACGACGGCATCGCCCTGCGCGAGCGTGCCGACGACAAGGCGCGCGAGCAGCTCCGCCGCCCCCGTCGCCTCCAGCGCGCCCGCCACCGGGATCAGCGCCGCCAGCAGCACCACCACCGGCCAGTCCACCGCGGTGTAGAGGCTGCGCAGCGGCGCGGTCCGCAGCAGCACCGAGAGCAGCACGCCGAGCATCAGCGCCGCCGCCGAGGGCAGCAGGCCGAGCGCGGCGGCGCCGATCGCCCCCGCCATGATCGCCGCCGAGAGCATGGCCCGGCGCCGGTCCGGGATGCGCAACTCGCGCTCCGCAAGCGGCACGCAGCCGGTCTCGGAGGCGAAGTCGGCGATCACCTCGGCCGGCCCCTGCATCAGCAGGAGGTCGCCCGAGCGCAGCCGGAAATCGCCGAGGCGGCCCATCGAGCGCTGCCCGTCACGCGAGACGGCGAGCAGGTTCAGCCCGTAGCGCGCGCGCAGCAGCAGCTCGGCCGCCGACCGGCCGCTGATGCGCGAGCCGGGACGGACCACGAGCTCGCGCAGCACGATCTCGTCCTCCGGCCGCTCCGGGTCCGCCCGCTCGCCATCCTTCGCGGCGGGCGGCTTCTCCTCCTCGAGCTTCAGGCCGAGCGTCTCCAGCGCCTCCGCGAGCGCCTCCACATCCGCGCGCAGCACGAGGATGTCGCCCGCGCGGACCACGAGTGCGCCGCGCGGCGCGGTCAGCCGCAGGCCGGCGCGGACCAGGCCGGCCACCTGGGCGTTCGCCGCGCCGAGCTCGGCCTCGATGGCGGTGAGCCTCATGCCGACCGCCTTGCTCTTCTCCGGCACGCGCGCCTCGGTCAGGTAGGCACCGGTCTCGAAGCCCTCCCCGCCGCCGCCGCCGCGCGCGGGCACCAGCCGCCAGCCGACCAGCGCGACGAAGGCCACGCCCGCCGCCGCGACCGCGAGGCCGACCGGCGTGAAGTCGAACATGCCGAAGGCCCCGCGCCCGGCCTCCTCGCGGAAGGCGGAGACGATCAGGTTCGGCGGCGTGCCCACCAGCGTCGTCATGCCGCCGAGGATGGTGCCGAAGGCGAGCGGCATCAGCACCTGCCCCGGCGCCAGCCCGATCCGGCCCGCGAGCTGCACCGCCACCGGCATCAGCAGCGCCATCGCCCCGACATTGTTCATGAAGCCCGAGAGCAGCGCGCCGAGCCCGGTCAGGGCCGCGAGGCTCGCGGCGCGGCCGGCCTCGGCCGGCAGCACGCCGCGCGCGAGCGCATCCACCGCGCCAGAGGCCTGCAGCGCCGCGCTCAGCACCAGCACGGCGGCGACGGTGATCACCGCCGGGTGGCCGAAGCCGGCGAAGGCGGCCTCTGGCGCCACCAGCCCGGCGAGCACGCAGGCCATGAGGCCGGCCATCGCCACCACGTCGTGACGGAAGCGCCCCCAGACGAACAGCCCGATCGTGGCGCAGAGGATCAGCAGGACCAGCGTCTGATCGAAGGTCATGGCACGGGGCCGGGGTCGGTGGTCAGGTTCACGATGCACCCGTCAGTCGCTGATGCGCGCCGCCTCGCGGCTCCGGATGCCCGCCAGCCTGACGCCGGCCGGCAGCGCGGTCGAGCGCGCCCGCCGACACCTTCGCGCGAGGCGCGGCTGACGGGTTCCGAAAGCCCCCTCGCCGGGCGGGTCCGGGAGGGCGGGCCCGCCCTCCGATCCCCTCACATCCCCAGCACGTCCTTCATCCCGTAGAGCCCCGGCGCCCGACCCTGCGCCCAGATCGCCGCGCGCACAGCCCCGGTGGCATAGACCCGCCGGTCGAAGGAGCGGTGCGTCAGGCTGATGTGTTCCGAGGCGGCCGCGAAGATCAGCGTGTGCTCGCCCACCACCTGGCCGCCGCGCAGCGCCGCGAAGCCGATGGTGCCGGTGCCTCGCGGGCCGCAATGCCCGTCGCGGCCGGATTCGCGGCCCGCCGCCTCGAGCGTCGTGCCACGGCCGGCGGCGACCGCGCGCCCGAGCGCGACCGCGGTGCCGGAGGGCGCGTCCACCTTCTGGCGGTGGTGCATCTCCACGATCTCGGCGTCGTAGTGCTCGGCCGGCAGGGCGGCGGCCATGCGTTCGGCGATGGCGAGGAACAGGTTCACCCCGGGCGCGAAATTGGCGGCATAGACGATGGCGGTATCGCGCGCGGCCAGGGCGAGCGCGGCCTCGTCCGCGGCCGAGAGGCCGGAGGTGCCGAGGATCAGGGGCTTGCGCGCGGCGGCGGCGGCCTCCGCATGGGCGCGCGCGGCCTCGGCGTGGGTGAAGTCGATGACCACGTCGGCGGCGGCGCAGAGGGCGGCGAAGTCGGCCAGGATGGGGGTGCCGGCGGGGGCGCGCCCGGACGACGTGCCGGGGCGCAGCGTGCCGCCGGCGAGGGTGGCGCCGGCGGCGGCGGTTTCCTCGGCGAGCAGGCGGCCCATGCGGCCGGCGATGCCGGCGATGCCGATGCGGATGGTCATGGGTCTCTCCCCCCCCGGTGATGGTCGCGGGGGGAAGGTGGTGCGGCGGGCGGTCGTGCCGGTCAAGCCGTGGCGGTGGCGGCGACCTCCTGGGCCGCGCGGCGGCCGCCGAGCAGCGCGCCGTGGGCGTAGGAGGGGTCCTCGGTGGTGGCGGCCTCCCCGGCGAAGAAGAGGCGGCCGGCGACGGGGCGGCAGAGCGCCTCGTGGTCGTCCGCGCTGCTGCCCACGGGGATGAAGGAATAGGCCCCGCGGGCGTGGATGTCGCGCGACCAGCGGGTGACGCGCATGTCCACCGGGCGGGGGATGGCGGTGCCGAACATCCGGCGCAGCGCGCCCATGACGAGCTCGGCCTGGGCGGCATCGGGGAGCATCTCGATGCGCTGGGCGGCGGTGCCGCCGACGAGGGCGACGAGGATGGGCTGGTTCACGTGGGGCTGGAGGGAGACGATCTCGGGTGCCACGTTGTCGCGCGTGTCCGACAGCATGCGGAGGTAGTGCGCCTCGGCGGGCCAGAAGCCGCGGGGGAAGGCGAGGACGATCTTGTTGAGCAGGCCGTTGCCGATGCGCGCGATGGCGCCCTGGTGGGCGGCGGGGAGCGGCGGGTCGAATTCCACCTCGCCGCGCTTGAGGATGCCGATGGGCAGGGTGCAGACGACGCGGTCGGCGAAGAACGCCTCGGTGGCGGTGGCGACGACGACGCCGGAGCCGGCGAGGCGGACGGCGCGGACCTGCTGGCGGTGGCGGATGTCGAGGCCCCGCGCGAGCAGGTCCGTGATGGCGTTGTAGCCGCGGTCGAGGAGGTGGTTCTCCTCCGGGATCTCGCCGTCGCCGCCGAACCAGGACTGGGCGGAGACCTCGGATGCGTCGCCGCCGGCATAGCCCGCGACATAGGAGGACAGCCAGTTGGCGACGCGGCGGTCATAGGGGGTGGCGCGGGTGGTGGGGTCGAGGATCGGGACCGCTTCGGCCAGCGAGACGTCGCGGGCGCCGCGATACTTGTAGGGGCTGTTGGGCTCGATGAGGCGGCCGACCGTGTCGAAGATGGCGGTGGTCTCGGCCTCGGTCAGGCGGCGGCCATCGGCGTCGAACATGACCGAGCGCGTGTCGTAGGTCGGCATGCGGCGGATGCCGGCCTGGTCGGACAGCGGGGTGAGGGGGTTGCCCTCCGGCCCATGGATCCAGGCGCCGCCGAGGTCGAGGCGGATGCCGCGGAAGGTGACGGTGTGCAGGCGCCCGCCGGTGCGGGGGCGGGCTTCGAGGATGGTGACGCGGTGGCCGGCGTCGTGCAGCGCGCGGGCGGCGCCGAGGCCGGCGATGCCGGCGCCGATGACGATGACGTTGAGCGGGCGGGCGGGCGTCCGGGCCTGGCTTGTGCCAGGCAGGAGCGGCGTGGTGGCCGCCGCGGCGAGAAGCTGAAACAGGGCGCGGCGTCCCGCATGCGCGTTCGGCATTCTGATCCCCTCCCGGAAGGCAATCCGATCGTATGAGGCGAGGATCCTGCGGAGCAATGCTGCAGAAGCCCCAAAAGGCGCGACTCATCCACTGGTATACGCCCGGGCGAGGAATTCAGACCATGAAAGGGACTACACGCAACCAGAACTAGAACTCGCGCCGTGCGGCAAAATTGTTGCGTCCTAGGCATAATCCAGATTTGAGACGATGGAGCCAGGTTTAAGAATTACTGATGCTAAGTCAAGTATTGAGATCTTGATCTATGTCACAATCGGGCAAATTCTTCTTGCTGCAAGTGCTTTCAAGTGTAACCGTTGAAACGGTCGCACGCGATCAGCGCGTCGGGCGCCGGTAGTGCTTTGCGGCTAGGCCGCGTGGACAAACTGGCGCTTGGGGGGATTCCCAGCCGGGGCCGGACGTGATTCCAAGCTGATCTCTGGCATGGAGATTGGCGTTGAT
>NZ_JACIJE010000014.1 GCF_014199195.1 Neoroseomonas alkaliterrae
CGTCACCCGCGGCCTCGGCCAGACCCAGCCGCTGGTCCCGACACCGGACAACACACGCGAACCACAGAACAGGCGCGTGGAGATCATCCTGCGGTGATACCGGGCGGAAAAGCGGCAGGCTTGATGTTGAAATTTCCCCGTTGCGTGGGCGGTTTGTGGGTAGCGGTCAGCCCGTTTTGAGCAGCTTCGCCGGTTCGAACTCGATCGGCGAGAGGTAGCCGCGGAACGAACGGCGCTTGGTCGGCTTGCAGAGGCCCTCGAAGAAATGGAGCACGGCTATGCGTGGCCCGGCCTGTCGGCGCCCCGCACCCCATGCTCAACGGCCCTCACCCCGGAGCGTCTGCTCGAGCAAGTCCTCCCGATCAGCATCCGTCGCGGCAGGCGGCAGCAGCGCCTCTCGCATGAGTCGGCGCTTGCGTTCCAATAAGGCGTGGAGGTTCTCGTCGAACGACCGCCGCCCGTCCGGCAATACAGCCATGGGGATGTGGATGGTGACCGGGCGCGACTGCCCGATCCGCAGCACGCGCCCCGTGCACTGGTCCTCGACTGCAGGATTCCACCAGCGGGAGAGGTGGATCACATGGTTCGCGCGGGTCAGCGTCAGCCCCACCCCGCCAGCTCGCGGCGAGAGCAGCATGACGTCGAAACCGCCCTCGGACGACTGGAACCGATCCACGCGCGCCTGACGCGTCTTACCGTTCACCGCACCGTTGATCACCATGGGCGGTGACGAAAGGCGGTAGCGCCGTTGCAGCAGTCCCACGAGCCGGGACTGCATTTCCAGGTCGTCAAGAAATATCAACGCGCGCTCGTTCTTCGCGGCGATCCCGTCGAGTGCCTCGATCGCCGTGCGAAGACGCGCGGACGCGGAGACGAACGCCTCGTCCCCTGGATCCGATTGCGTGTCCGGGTGCAGGCAGATGGCGCGCAGCCGCTGCAACGCCTCCAGCACTCCGCCGCGCTTTCCAGCCTCGCGAGCGTCCCGGAGCGTCGTCTCATAGGCCGCGAGCTGGGCACCCTCCATCGGCGCGGCACGGATGATTTCTTCACGCGGCGGCAATTCCGGGAGGCGATCCTCCTTCAACCGGCGCAGCAGAAGCGGCGGCCGTCCCGATCTCTCCCGGTCCAGGCTTTCGCGCAGGTGCCGCAGCTTCGCGGCATCCGCAGCCTCCTCGTAGCGGACGCTGAACGACTTCAGGTCGCCGAGGCAGCCCGGATGCACGGTGTCCACGATGCACCACAAATCGGCCAGCCGGTTCTCGACCGGCGTGCCGGTCAGCGCCATGCGGAACTCGGCCTGCATCGCCTTCGCCGCATCGGTCAGCCGGACGCCCGGCGTCTTGATCTTCTGCGCCTCGTCGAACAGCAGTGCGGCGAACCGCACTTGGCCAAAATCGCGGTCGTAGTCTCGCAGCGTCTCGTAGGTCGTGAGCACCCAGTCCGCCTCGCGAAGCCGTCCGACGTCCAGGGCCGGCCGCCCATCGGCGTCGCGGCGTCGGATTGCGGCCAACCCCTGGCCGAAGGCTGGCAGACAGCGCCCAAGCCCCGGCGCCACGAGATGGCGATCGTGTTCGGCGCGCCAGTTCTCGAGCAGCCCCGTCGGGGCGACGATCATCACCGGCGCCCGCTCAACAACGCCACTCTGCATCCCTTCCCGCAGCCACGCCAGGAAAGCCAAGCCCTGCAGCGTCTTGCCCAGGCCCATGTCATCGGCCAGCAGGACACCCGGCAGCCCCTTCATCCATGCGCGCTGTAGCCAAGCGATCCCCTCGGCCTGATGCGGCTTCGGAACCGTCGTCAGACTGGCCGGCAAAGCCATCGCTGGCGCGGATCGGCCCGGCGCCACCGCCTCCTCGACCTCGATCGTCTCCTCATTCGGCTTGATGATGAGAACCTCAGGCGCCCCGGAAACCGCAGACGTCTCGCGACGGCGCGGCAGCAACGCCGCTTCCGCCCTCTGCAGCGCGGACAGCGTCTCGTGATGCGCGGGGATAGCGATCGTCTTGCCGTCCATGACGAGGTCAACGCTCGCATGGCCCGCACCGATGGCCGACTCGACGCGGGCCTGCAGATCGGCGATCTGATCGCGCGAGAGCGGGATCCGTCGCCCATCAACCTCGATGCCGGCATACGGGCCCTTTGGTTCTCCTGCGCCATCAGCCCCGGGAGTCTCGGGACCGAACCAGTCGGTCGCGGACAGCGGCACCCACGGCACGACCCGCTTCGTCCACAGGCCGAGGCCGACGACCCTCTCCGACCAGGCGGCGGTCTCCTGGAACAGCTGCTCGATCACCGTCGGATCGGCATCCTCGCCCAGCGCTTCGCGGAGGAAGGCGCGCGGCGCTGCAGCGAAGGCGCGGCGGGTTTCCGCCGGTGCGGAGGCGATGCGGCGCACCTCCGCCAGCGCGTGGCGCAGCACCGGCGAGAGGACAACATACCATCCCTCCCCCAGCGCGTAGACTGGGCGGGCGTTGCTGAAGCGCAGGAACTGGTCCTCGCCGAAGGTCCGTTGCTGCTCTGGCGGCAGTAGAGGTTCCTTCTCTGCAGCGCCGCTGCGGTGCAGAACGGGCAACAATCGCAGGTCCTCGCCTTCGCCTTTCAGGTCGAGCGAGAAGGCGTCGGCCTGGACGATCGTCATGCGCCCGAGCAGGCCACGCGCGGATGCCTCGCCCTGCTGTTCGGCCGCAGGCAGAACCTCTCGCAAAGCGGCAATGGCCGACAGGCGTGAGGTGATGTCCTCCACCGGCGCCCCAGCCAGCCGGTCAATGGCCTCGGCAATGTCGAACAGGCTTGTCGGCAGCCGCTGCAACGCCCCGCCAACCCGCAGCCAAGCACCGATGCGCTCGACCCCGATCACCGCCTGCCCGGTGGGGCGCTGCCAGGAGAGGGTGGCGCGGAAGTCGGGGCGGACAATCAATCCGCTGCCTTCCACCACTGCGCGCAACGCAGTCGCGGGCGGCAGGCTGAGCGCCGCCGCTTCGCGCGCCGAAAGCCCGGCGATCGCGTCATGCGCGACGAACAGCGCGTCCGCTTCGGCAATGGCGCTGCCCGCAGCGATCAGTCGCTGCGCGAGATCCACGCCGGGCAGCAGCGCGGACGGCGCCTCGATGGCCCAGGCATCGAGCGGCAGGGCCGCGCCGTTCCGCTCAAGCCGAATCTCTGTCCAATCCCGCGATACGTCATGGGTGAAGGTGATCGTCATCGCGGTGTCCACTCGGCCGGGGTGATCCGGAAGCCAGCGCGGCGCGCGAGGAGTTCCGCCGCGCTGCCCTGCCAGAGCCCGCGGTCGGAGCCGTTATGGGCCAAGCCGGAGCCGTCGTCTGACCCTCTGGAGCCGGTCGCCGGATTGGACGGAAACGGGAGCCCCTTCCCCGTCAGGTCGTCGCGCGAGTACGATGACCGGTACAATGCCGGCGCGTTCTTCCACTCGGCCGGCCAGGCGCGCAGCTTCCCGTTGTGGCTCCATTCGCACAGAACGAGCGGGCCGATGCGCATGAGCAGCACGGACTGATTGCTGTCCACACCCCCGCCTTCAAGCCGGCCGAAGGCTCCGGCGAGGTCGCTCACCGTCTTGGCCGAGGAATGGACGCGGCTGCCGAGCGCAAGCCACGCGTCCTCGATGGCCCCGCGCTCCAGATAGGCCGACCAGAACGCCTGGCGATAGCGCCACTGGTGGTCCAGCGCATGCTCGGCGATCAGGTCGAAGAAGGCGGCCAGCGAAGCGCGCGCCAGCCACTGCCGCATCAGCGCGGTCGCCGCCTCGCCGACCGGCGTCCACATCGGCGCCCGGGTGCGCGGATCGCCCAGATGGCGCAGCAGGAAGTCCCGCACCGGCTCACGAAGGGTCGGCGCCGGCGGACGGCCCCCGTCCAGCCAGGCGGCAAGCAGCCCGCGGCCGACCTCTCCGCGCAGTTCCTGACCGAAGCGAAGTTCCCCGTCCGGGGCCAGCACCGCAAACGCGCGCTCCAGCCCGACGTGAGCCGCTCCACCGCGCAGGACCTTCGGCATCACGCCCAGCATGCCGCGCAGGATCGCCCGCATGTAGCCGCCGGACGCACGGAAGGCATCATCGAGGCCCGTGGCAGCGAGCACCTCTTCCACGCGCTGCGGACCTGTCAGGAGTGCCGCGCCGATCCGGGCCGGTCCGGCATCGGCATCGAACATCGCGAAGGCGGTTTGCGCCTGTCGCCAGTGGTCCAGCAGCGGATCCCGGCCGTAGGCGAGCAAGGTGCGGATGGAGCCCCCCCCGGCCCTAACGGTCGCGCTACCGGGAACGAAATCCCGCAGCCATGCCTCGATGAGCGATCGGCTCCGCCTCGGCGACGCGCTGGCAGCCTCGACCACAGCCGCCATCAGTCCCGGGATCTCAGCCCCCTGCGGGGCGCCGTTCCACAACAGCCATGCGGCATCGCGCAACTCACGCCGCGTAGGCGGCGCCTTGTCCCGGCCGGTGTAGAAGGCGTGCAGACGGCGGCGTAACGCCTCCATCGCCTGGTCCGTCGGAGGGCGACGGTCCAGGTCGGTTGCCTGCAGCATTTCGACGAGACGCTGGCTCGGTGTCTTGGGCGGTGGAACGAACGCCCTTGGCACCAGTGCGATGCCGGCGCGCAGGCGACCCATCGCATTGCGGGTGTGCGTCATGGTGGCACTTGCCGCAAGGCGTCGATCTGCTCGATCAGCCGACGCAGCTCCTCGGAGGTGCGGGCGGACAGCACGAAGCGGATATCGATGCGGCGGTTCTGGGCGAAGGCCGCCTCGTCCGAACCCAGGGCGACCGGCCGGCGCTGGCCGTAGCCAGAGATGCCGAGAAGGGGCACCGAGTTGCTGTTCAGGATGTTCTCGAGTGTCGGTTGGCGGTCGCGCATTGCGGCGAACACGCTTAAGGCTCGCTCCGCCGAAAGACGGTCGTTGTTGGAAATCGTTCCCCGCTGGTCCGTGTGCCCCTCGATCAACACGGCTTCCAGGATCGGCTTGTCCAGCGGGCCGCAATTGGTCCGCTCCATGCCGACGGTGAAACAGGGAAGCAGCCGCACAAACACGTCCGCCAGGATCTCCACCGCCCGCCGCGCACCCTCTGAAAGTTCGGCACTGTTGGACGCGAACAGCACGTCGCCGGAAAGGCGCAGCAGGCCTGATTGATGTTCTGGGTCGACAATAACGCCACGGCCCCGAAGAATCGCTCGGAGGCGTTCGAGAAGGTTGGCACGCGCCTCTTCGCGTTCTCGAATCTCCTGCTGCAGCCGAGCGACCGCGGCATCGAGCGCGACCTGCAGCCGCTCGTTCCGGGCGCGCAGGGCCTCAGCCTCAGCCGTCCGCTCGCGGGCAAGCTCCTGCTGCCTTCGCGCCTCGGCCTCGGCCAGGCGCGCGATTTCGGCCTGGCGTTCCGCCTCGGCGCGCTGCCGCTGCGCGTCGCTCAGCGCGAGGCGAACTACATCGGCCAGCCGACGGGCCTCCGCCTCCTGCTCCTCGGCGCGGCGGCGGGCTTCCTCGGCCTGGATCCGCAACTGCTCGTACCGCTCGAGCGCGACGACCTGCTGCTGTTCTGCTTCCCGGAAGTTCAGCGCCAACACGGTGAGCATCAGCAGGAACACGAACAGGATGCCGACCATCAGGTCGCTGACGGAGGCGAAGTAGCCTTCGCCACCCTCCGTGTCGGCTTCGGCGGACGACCTAGCCATGGTCAGCGCTTCTTCACCTGGTCGAGGAAGTCGGCCAGCGTCTCCTCAAGCTGTTTCACGGCCGCGCCGAGGTGGGTCGTCGCCTTTGCGAGGTTGGTGTCGGTCTGCGTGACGAAGGACGTGACCTGCGTCGTGAAGCCTTTCAGGCCCTTCTGCAGCTCATCCAGGGTGCGCCCGAGTTCCCTGTCCACCCCTTCGAACCGGCCAGCCGCTCGCGTGAGTTCCTCTGTCAGGCGGCTGCCAGCGGCCTGCGTCGTCTCCAGCCGGCTTATGGCGCCCGTGACCTGCTCCATGGCGGAGCGCAGGGTTTCGGCCACGGCGCGGAGCGGCTGCAGCGCGTCCTTCACCGTCGCGCCAGCCGCCTTCATGTCGGCGGCGCCGGACGTGAGGGGCGTCGCGGCGCCGACGACGGCGCTCTCGAGCTGCGACACCTTTGCCGACAGTCGCTCGGCTGCGTCCGCGACCAAGCGCGCCTGCTCGCCGAGACGGCCGATCCCGCCTGCCGCGGCGGTCGCCGCCCCCTGCAGATGGACGCCGGCCTCGCTTCCGCCCTTCGCCAGAGCGGTTCCGGCGGCATGCCCGGAGGCAGCCAGATCCTGGGCCGCCTTGCCCAGCGCCTGGGCAAGCGATGCTCCGGCCCCGTCGAGGGACTCGCGAAGCGCCTGGCCGCCCGTTGTCGCGCTGGAACGGACCGCCTCCCCGGCGTCGGTGACGCCGTTCCGTAGCTCCTCGAGCATCGCGCGCAGCTCGATACGCATGCCCTCGGTCGCGTCCGCGATCCGCTTCACGGCCTCTTGCGCACCGCGCCCCAACGCGCCGCCGGACGCCTCGCCCGCCTGCTCCATCGCCCTCGCGACCTTCGCCGCCGTGGCCTCAAAGCCCTCAGCCGCGGCGGCGATGCGCTCGGCGACGGCATCGAGGGCGCTCGTTCCCGCCGTGCGGCTGGCCTCCGCCATTGAGCGGAGCTCGCCCAGCATCGCCTCGAACTGCTGGGCAAGACGGGCGTTCGCAGCCTCCGCCTCGGCCCCCATCCGACGTTGCATGGCCTCGGCCGCCTGCGATAGTGACTCGGCGACCTGATTCGCAGCGTCCTGGAAGCCCTTCGCCGCCTCCTCCACCCTGGCGGAGAGCCTGTCGCCTGCGTCCGCCCCGGCCGTCCGGGTCCGGTCGGCGACCTCGCGCAGGGACTGCGCGACAGCGGCCATCTGGTCCGTGACGCGGCTCAGCGCCTGCTCCGCTCCCTCGCCCATTCGTCTCGCCATCGCGTCGGCGGACTGGGCCATGCGGACGGCGGCTTCCCCAAGGCCACCCTGCAGCCCCTCGAGCCGGGCGGCCAAGCCGGCGAGGCTCGCCGCCACGTGCTCCATCCGGTCCCCGGTCCCGCCCTGCAGACGCTCGAGGAAGGTCGATAGCATGGTCCGGACAGCGTCCTCGTTGCGAGAGGACATGCCGGTGGCCAGCTCCTGCATCGCGTTCGTCAGCGGGCCGATATGCTCGCCGAGCCGCGTGTCGAACACCTTGTCGAACGCGGTCCCGATGTTGACGGCCAGTTCGGTCGAGAATGTCTCCAGCTGCTCCTGCTGCTTCTCCAGCAGGCGGTTCGCCTCCGCCTGTAGCGCCACCGGCGTGATGATCGGCACACGCGCCTCGAGGGCCGACAGATATCCGTCGAGCGCCGCGTCAGTCTGCTTCAGACAGTGCTTCCGCAGGAGAGCGTAGGCGATGGACAGGGCAAGCCCGACCAGCGAGGTGATGAACTTGAACGAGGCGGCGTCCAGCAGTTTTCGAAGGCTGTTGTTGCGCGCGCCCTGGTCCGCGCTTGGCGCGACGATGCCGCCGGCCTCGCCCAGCGCCACCATCAGGCCGAAGAAGGTGAACAAGAGGCCGGCGCCGACCAGCAGGTTCGGCAAGGCGGCATGGTAGCGGACATCCATCCCGGCTGCGCGAAGCAGCGCAGCGCTGTCAAACCACAGTTCCGCGCGGCTTGTCGCTCGCACGGGTACATTCGGCTGCGCCGGCACCAGGAGCGTTTCGCGATACTCCCTCCAGCGGGGGCCCAAGAGCGGCACCGTGGCCAGCTCGGCGGAGACGCGCTCATAGATGGCCGCGAATCCCAGGGGATCCTGCGCCTCCTCGATGCGCTGCCGGGCCGTTGCCAGGGCGCGCGTCACCTCGCGCGTGCCGGAGCGAAGCCGCACCGCCGACCACCAGGCCCAGGCGATCAACAGGCCCACCACGGACCCGATCACACCGGGATGCGCGACCAGCTGTGCGAGGAGTTGCATTCCGTCTCGGCTCCGGATCTTGCTAGGCTTGTTAGGGAATTAATTATTCACCAACCGCACGAATCAGACGTTCAAAGTGATACGGTGACTACAACAGCCCTCATCCAAGTCCTAGATGGCGATCGGCAGCTCGAGAGCCGCGTTTGCCGTCTCCTTCGTCTGCGGGACGGGCGCGCGGCCGCCGTTTGGCGCGGCCTCGCCTTTGCGATCGGCCCCGGCGACACTATCGACATCAGCGAGTCCGGCGTGCCGCCGGCCGAATGCTTGCCTGCCGCTGCGCCATCGCCGCATGCCGGGCCAGGGCTGCGGTGGGGACTCGTGGAAGGCGCCGAGGAAGCCTGGGTGCTCGTCGCCGGTTCGGTCGCAGAGCGCGACGAGATGGCATACCGGCTGCGCGGAGCCGGCCTTGCGGTCCTGCGCAGCGGTGCCTGGCTTGGCGAACCCACCGACGGGCTGGAGCCCGATTGGTTTGTCCGCATCGCGCGGCCGGCGGAAAGCCGATCTCTCGCCGCGGCGCTCGAGGCCATCCTCGGCCCGCGCGCGGCCGCGCCGCCGGCCGCCGGCGAGGCGACGGAGGATCTGCGCCGGCGGCTCGTGAAGAGCGAACTGGAACGGGCCCGCATGGAAGCCGCGGCGCTCGGGGCGGAAGTCGAGCGCCTCAAGACCGACGCCGCAAACGCCACCGCGCTGGCCGACCGCGTCGCCAGACTCGAAGCCGACCTCGCGCGTGCCGAGGAGCAGCTTGTGCATCGACAGCCGGCCACGACACCGTCCGTGGAGGCGTCGCCGACCATTCAACCTGCTCCCCGGCTTGCACGTCGCATCCAGGAGGAGGTTGCCACCGTGCTGCAGGCCCTGCTGCCGGGCGTCCGCCTGCTGCGCGACAGCCTGACGGTCGCGAGCGTTGAGTTCCGCGACCGCAGCGGCTTCTACCGCGCACTGCGCGAACTGACGGAGGGCGGACCGCGTCTGCCTCCCGCTTGGAAGAAGGTGCGCGCCGCGGAAGAATGGTGGGAGCGCCACGTCAGCACCGGCGAGGACGACTCGGGCCGCGCCTATGCGCGCCCGGCTCCGTGCGGCGCGGGCTGGGACGTACTGCTGTCTGACAAGGGCAGTCAGGATCGGGACATGATCTGGCTGCGAAAAGCCGACCGTTGAGGGTGGCGGTAGTCCTGGCGCTTTCAGCTCATGGTAGACGCCACTGGATCTTCGATCGGGATGCTCTGGCACGCCACCCGCATAGCGCCCCGACCGGCCATCCATCGGACGCCTCGAAAACTCCCGGCCGCTAACTGTTGCGCGTTGATTCGCTGACCTTGGCAGCGGCGGAGGCGAGGCATGTCGTGACAGGCGAGGTGCTTCGACGCGGAGCAGCGGCTGCGCGGGGTGGTGGAGTTCGAGGCGCCTCCCGTGTCCGCCCACTGTCAGCCCACCTCCTCGCGCAGCATCTCGAGTTCCAGCCAGCGCTCCTCGGCCGCGGCCAGGGCGGCCTGGGCGGCGGCCAGCGCCTCGGTGGCGCGGGCGAAGCCCTGCGGGTCGCGGGCATAGAAGGCGGTGTCCGCCACCTTCGCCTCCAGCGCGGCGATCTCCGCGCCCAGCGCCTCCATCCGCGCGGGCAGGGTCTTCAACTCGTGCTGCTCCTTCGCGTTCAGGCCCTTGCGGCGCGCGGGCGGGGCTGCACGCGGCGCGGCGTCTGGCTTCGGCGCGGCAAGCGCCGGCTTCGCCGCGGCGGCCGCGGCGGCCGCGGCGCGCGCCCGCACGCCATGCCCGCGCTGGGCCACCAAGTCGGAATAGCCGCCGGCATATTCGACCCAGCGCCCCTCCCCCTCCCAGGCGATCACGCTCGTCACGGTGCGGTCGAGGAAGTCGCGGTCGTGGCTGACCAGCAGCACGGTGCCGGCATAGTCGGCGACCAGTTCCTGCAGCAGGTCCAGCGTCTCGAGGTCGAGGTCGTTGGTCGGTTCGTCGAGCACCAGCAGGTTCGAGGGGCGGGCGAAGGCGCGGGCGAGCATCAGCCGCCCCCGCTCCCCGCCCGAGAGCGCGGAGAGCGGCGTGCGCGCCTGCTCCGGCGTGAACAGGAAGTCCTTCATGTAGCCGATGACGTGGCGCGGCTGGCCGTTCACATGCACCTGGTCGCCGCGGCCCTCGGTCAGCGCCTCGGCCAGCGTGAGGGAAGGATCGAGGCTCGCGCGCCGCTGGTCGAGGCCGGCCATCTCCAGCCCCGTGCCGAGCCGCACCTGCCCCGAATCGGGCGCCAGCACGCCGGTCAGCATGGCGAGCAGCGTCGTCTTGCCCGCCCCGTTCGGCCCGACGATGCCGACCCGGTCCCCGCGCATGATGCGCGTCGAGAAGTCCCGCACCACGGACCGCCCGCCATAGGCCTTGGAAATCCCCTCCGCGGCGATGACGAGGCTGCCCGACCCCGCCGCCTCGGCCGCCTCCATGGCGACCCGGCCGGGGGCGGCGACACGCTCGCGCCGCTTCGCGCGCAGGGCGTGCAGGTTCTCGAGCCGCCGGACATTGCGCTTGCGCCGCGCGGTCACGCCGTAGCGCAGCCAGTGCTCCTCCCGCACGATCTTGCGCGCGAGCTTCTGCGCGTCCCGCTCCTCCTCCTCCAGCACCTGGTCGCGCCAGGATTCGAAATGGGCGAAGCCGCGCTCGAGCCGCCGCGTCGTGCCGCGATCCAGCCAGACCATCGCCCGCGAAAGGCCCTCGAGGAACCGCCGGTCGTGGCTGATCAGCACCAGCGCGCCGTTCATGGCGGCGAGTTCCGCCTCCAGCCACTCGATCGCCGGCAGGTCGAGATGGTTGGTCGGCTCGTCGAGCAGCAGGATGTCCGGGGCGGGTGCGAGGGCGCGGGCGAGTGCGGCGCGCCGCGTCTCCCCGCCCGAGAGCGCGCGCGGCTCCTCCTCGCCCGTCAGGCCGAGCTGTTCCAGCAGGTAGCGCGCGCGGTGCGGATCATCCGCCGGGCCGGCCCCGGCGCGCACATAGGCCGCGACATCGGCGAAGGCGGATAGATCCGGCTCCTGCTCGAGGTAGCGCAGCGTCGCGCCCGGCTGGACGAAGCGCGTGCCGCCATCGGGCTCGATCAGGCCCGCGGCGATGCGCAGCAGCGTGGATTTGCCCGACCCGTTGCGCCCCACAAGGGCGAGCCTCTCGCCGGGCGCGACCGACAGCGAGGCGCCGTCGAGCAGCCGCGTGCTGCCGAAGCCGTGGCGGATGTCGGATAGCAGCAGGAGGGGCGGGGCGGCCATGCGCGCCGCACTTGCCGCCGCGGCGCGGCCGCGGTCAAGCGCGCGGGCGCGGGCGGTGGTGCCGTTGTCGCCCCGGCGGCCGCCCCTTATCCTCGCGGCCAGGCAGGAGCAGGATGCGCGCGATGCCGATCAGCCCCGACAGCCAGGCCGAATCCGCGCGCGAGAAGGCGCGCGCCGGCCTGTCGCAGCGCCTCGACGCGCTCTCGGCCACCAACATGGGCGACACGCGGCGCGCCTGGCCGTTCCTCTCCGGCTACGAGCGCTTCGAGCAAGTGGTGGTGCTCGTGGTCGGCGCGCTGGTCTCGGCGCTGATCCTGCTGGCGCTCCTGCATCTTGCCGCGACGGTGGTGGCGCTGGTCGTGCAGAGCCTCGCCGGCGCGTCGGATTTCGCCATGTTCCAGGCGGTCTTCGGCATGGTGATGACGGTGCTGATCGCGCTCGAGTTCAACCACTCGATCATGGGCGTGCTGAACCGCAAGCGCGGCATCGTGCAGGTGCGCACGGTGGTGCTGATCGCACTGCTCGCGCTGACGCGCAAGTTCATCGTGCTCGACAGCGCGCAGACCGAGGCCTTCAAGGTGCTCGCCCTCGGCGCGGCGGTGCTCGCGCTCGGCGTGGTCTATTGGCTGCTGCGCGAGCAGGACAGGCGCGACGCGGCCGAGGAGCGGGGCGGCTGAACCGGCAGGACGCGGAAGGCGACGATGCAGGACGGACCACGTTTTCTCGCAAGGCTCGCGGCCGTGACGGGCGCCGCGGCGCTGCTCATCATGCTCTGGCAGTCCTGGCCGCATGTGCAGGCGCAGATCCTCGCCCGCCAGGCCGAGCCGCGCGCCGTCACCCCGCGCGGGGACCTCGCCGAGGACGAGCGCAGCACGGTCGCGCTGTTCGAGGCGGCGCGCCCGGCGGTGGTCTTCATCGCCACCACCGAGCGCGTCATCAACCCCTGGACGCGCAACCCGCTGCAGGTGCCGCGCGGCACCGGGACCGGCTTCGTCTGGGACCGGCTCGGCCACATCGTCACCAACCACCATGTCATCGCCGGTGCCTCCTCGGCCACGGTGCGGCTGGCCGACGGGCGCGCCTACAACGCCGCGCTGGTCGGCGCGAGCCCGGCGCACGACCTCGCGGTGCTGCGCATCGGCATCGGCGCCTTCCGCCCCGAACCGCTGCCCATCGGCACCAGCCACGATCTGCGCGTCGGGCAGAAGGTCTTCGCCATCGGCAATCCCTTCGGCCTCGACTGGACGCTGACCACCGGCATCGTCTCCGCCCTCAACCGCGAACTGCCGGGGGAGGCGGGGGCGGTGATGGAGGGGCTGATCCAGACCGATGCCGCCATCAACCCCGGCAACTCGGGCGGGCCGCTGCTCGATTCCGCGGGGCGGGTGATCGGGGTCAACACCGCCATCTTCTCCCCCTCCGGCGCCTATGCCGGCATCGGCTTCGCGGTGCCGGTGGACACGGTGAACCGGGTGGTGCCGCGGCTGATCGCGGCCGGGCGCTATCTCCGCCCCACGCTCGGCGTGCGCGTCGAGCAGCAGATCAACGCCGCGCTCGCCGCGCGGCTCGGCATCGAGGGCGTGTTCGTGCTCGATGTGGAACCTGGCTCGGCGGCGGAGAAGGCCGGCATCCGCCCGGGCCGGCTGACGCGCGAGGGCGGCTTCGCGCCGGGCGACGTGATCCTCGCCCTCGGCGGGCGGCCCCTGCGCGGCGTGCCCGACCTGCTCGCCGCGCTCGATCGGCTGGAGCCGGGGGCGGAGGTGACGCTCACCCTTCTGCGCGAGGGGCGGCGGATCGAGCTGCCGGTGGTGCTCGACGCCGGGCGCTGACGGGCGCCCCGTCCGGCCGGCGCGATGCGCCGTTGCGTCAACCCGCGAAGGGGTCGCGCATCATGATCGTGTCGTCGCGCTCCGGGCTGGTGGAGAGCAGCACCACCGGCGCCTCGACCAGTTCCTCGATGCGACGGATGTATTTCACCGCCTCGGCCGGCAGCTCGGCATAGGAGCGCGCGCCGCGGGTCGAGCCCGACCAGCCCTGCATCGTCTCATAGACCGGCTGGGCGGCGGCCTGGGCGCGGAAGGCGGCGGGCAGGCGCCGCATCGGCTCGCCGTTCACGGTGTAGCCGGTGCAGATCCTCAGTTCCGGCAGCCCGTCCAGCACGTCGAGCTTGGTCAGCACCAGCCCGTTGATGCCGCCGACCTTCACCGCCTGGCGCACCATGCAGGCGTCGAACCAGCCGCAGCGGCGCGGCCGGCCTGTCACCGTGCCGAATTCGTGCCCGCGCTCGCCGAGCAGCCTTCCCGTCTCGTCGTGCAGTTCCGAGGGGAAGGGGCCGGAGCCGACGCGCGTGGTGTAGGCCTTGGCGATGCCGAGCACGAAGCCGATCGCATCCGGCCCGATGCCCGCGCCAGCCGCCGCATTGCCGGCGACCGTGTTGCTGCTGGTGACATAGGGGTAGGTGCCGTGGTCCACATCGAGCATCACCGCCTGCGCACCCTCGAACAGCACGCGCTGGCCCGCGAGCCGCGCGGCGTCGAGGCGTTCCCACACCGGCTCGGCATAGGGCAGCAGCCGCGGCGCGAGCGCGAGCAGCCCGTCGAGCAGGTCCTTCTTGATGAACTCCGGCGCGCCGAGGCCGCGCAGCAGCGAGTTGTGGTGCAGCAGCAGCTCGTCGAGCTTGGCGCTCAGCGTCTCCGGCTCGGCGAGGTCGCAGAGGCGGATCGAGCGGCGGCCCACCTTGTCCTCGTAGGCGGGGCCGATCCCCCGCCCGGTGGTGCCGATCTTGTCCTGCCCGCGCGCCGTCTCCCGCGCGCGGTCCAGCGCCGGGTGCAGCGGCAGGATCAGCGGCACGTTCTCGGCGATGCGCAGGTTCTCGGGCCCGACCTTGAGGCCCTGCGCGCTGACCTTCTCGATCTCCGAGAGCAGCGCCAGCGGGTCGAGCACCACGCCATTGCCGATGATGCCGAGCTTGCCGCGCACCACGCCCGAAGGCAGCAGGGAGAGCTTGTAGGTCTGCTCCCCCACCACCAGCGTATGGCCCGCATTGTGCCCGCCCTGGAAGCGCACGACGATGTCGGCGCGGCTGGCGAGCCAGTCCACCACCTTGCCCTTGCCCTCGTCGCCCCACTGGGCGCCGATCACGGCGACATTGGCCATGGCATTCAGTCCTTTGCCGGGATCGGGACGGGCCGGCCGTCCCGCAGTTCATGGGTGCAGCGCAGGCGCTGCGGCGTGTCCCCGGGCGCGAGCGCCGCGACGGTCGCATAGCCCTCGGCGCGGAAGCGCGCGCCGTCCACGCCGGGGGGCAGGAACAGGCGCGGGCGCGGCGTGGCCGGCGGGGCGGCGCGCAGCACGGCGTCGGGGTAGAGCGTCATGCCGGTCGCCGGCTCGTCGTTCTGCGAGACGTAGCGCCCGCCGCGCGCGAGCTCGCCCGCCATGCCCGGGCCGTAGAGGGTGAAGGCGACGCCGGTGTGGTAGCGGAAGCCGCGGAACTCCACCGGATCGAGGGTGATCCGCAGGCCCGGCGCGCGGGCGCGGATGGCGCCGAGCACCGAGGCCGCGTTCACCGCGATGGCCTCGGCGGCGGGCGGCAGCTCGGCGGCGTCCAGCGCGGCGAGCGCGCCATCGGCCGGCCCCGCCGCGGCCATCAGCGCGGGCAGCACGGCGAGCGCCGGTCCCTGCCCCTGCACCAGCGCGGCCACCGCGGCGCTGTCCTTGCGGTCGAGCGCACGGGCGAGGCGATGGCGCAGCGCGCCCTCCGCCCCCGCCACATCGAGCAGCGCCGGCACCATGGTGGGCAGCGTGACATCGAGGCTGACGGCCGAGACGCCGACGGCCGCGAGCGCCTCGACCGCGACGATCGCGACCTCGGCATCGGCTTCCGGCGCGGCGCCGCCGATCAGCTCGACGCCGGCCTGCGGCAATTGCCGCGAGGGCGCGAGCTGGGTGCCGCGCACGCGCAGCACCTGCCCCGCGTAGCAGAGGCGCAGCGGCCGCGGCAGCGCGCCGAGCCGCGTCGCCGCGATGCGCGCGACCTGCGGCGTGGTGTCCGCCCGCAGGCCCATCATGCGCTGGCTCACCGGGTCCATCAGGCGGAAGGTCTGTTCCGCGACAGCGGCACCGGAGCCGGCCAGCAGGCTGTCCTCGAACTCGAGCAGCGGCGGCTTGACGCGCTCGTAGCCGTGGGAGGCGAAAACGGCCATCATCGCCTCGACGAGCGCGGCCTCCCGCTCGGCCTCGGGCGGCAGCAGGTCGGCGAGGCCCGCGGGCAGCAAGGCGGGGTTGGGCAGGTCGTCGGTCATCTCAGGCGGGAGGGTGTGGCAGGGCGCATCCCGCGGGGCAAGCCCCGGGGCTCAGGGCGCCCCGGCCGCGGCGAGCAGGTCCCGAACCGGCTTCGACAGCGTGCGCATCCGCAGGAGCGTGGCGCCGTCCAGCGCGCTGAGCGCAAGGCCGCGGGCGGCGATGCGGCGATCCGCCTCCTCCGGCGTCAGGCCGGCGGGATCGGGGGCGTCGGCGGCGAGGATGAAGCCCCATTCCGACCAGAAGGAGGGGATCATCGCCGAATAGGACATCACATGCGCGAAGGCCGGACGAAGGTTGCGCCGCACCACCGCGTGGTCCTCGACGCCGTTGGGGTTGAGTTCCATCGCCTGCACCGCGAGCACCCCGCCCGGCGCGAGCAGGCGCTTCACCTCGGCGAAGAAGGCTTCCGAGAACAGCGCCTCGGACGGCCCGTCCTCGAAGGCGTCCACGAGGTCGAGGACGATCACGTCGAAGCGTTCGTTGCAGGCGGCGACGTAGTCGAGGCCATCGGCGATCACGAGTTCGAGCCGCGGGTCGTCGAGCGCGCCGCGGTGCCATTCGGGCAGGTGCTGCCGGCAGATCGCGATCAGCTCGGCGTCGAGATCCACCATCACCACGCGGGAGACGGAGGGGTGCTTCAGCGCCTCGCGCGCCGTCGCCCCCTCCCCGCCGCCGACGATCAGCACCGACCGCGGCGCGGGGTGGAGCAGCATGGCAGGCTGGACCAGCGCCTCGTGGTAGATCGCCTCGTCCTCCTCGGCCGATTGCAGATGGCCGTCGAGGACGAGGATCTTGCCGTATTCCACCGTCTCGAGGATGCGGACCTCCTGCTCGGCGGTCTCGGTCTCGAGGATGGCGCGGGTCACCTCGTACCAATGGCCCTCGGGCCAGGAGGCGTCCTCCTCGAAGATCGCGCGGGGGCTGACGCGGCGGGGGTTGTGGGTCCAGTTGGCCGGGTCGGGGCGGGCGGCGGTGCGGCTGCCGGTCACGCCCGCGGCCCTGCCACCATCATGCCGCAAGGCCGCCGCGTCTTGGCCCGGACGCCGGGCGACATATCCGCTCGTGCATTCACCATCGGTCAATAATCCCGCACCCATCCTCGGCGCACGCCACCACCGGGGAGAGCGTGCCATGCGCGAAGCCAGCCGCGCCATGCCTGTCGAACTCCCGGCGCGGGAGGAGGACGACCCCGCGCGGGGCTTCGCCAACGGCATCCTGCTCTCGCTGCCGCTCTGGGGGCTGATCGGCGTCGCGGCCTGGGCCTTGTTCCAGGCCGGCTGACGCCTGGGGTTCCGGGCGGCCGCCGCCCGGTCCCGCGATCAGAAGGCGAGCGGCGTTGCCTGCACCACCAGCGGCAGGCGGCGCACCCCGGCCAGCACCTCCTCCGGGATCGGCCCGTCGAGGCCGACGAGGCAGATCGCATCCCCGCCCGGCGCCGCCCGGCCCAGATGGAAGGTCGCGATGTTGATCCCGGCCTCGGCCAGCGCCATGCCGAAGCGGCCGATGAAGCCCGGCTTGTCCTGGTTGGTCACGTAGAGCATGTGCGGGGCGAAATCGGCCTCCACCGCGATGCCCTTGATCTCCACGAGGCGCGGGCGGTTCTCGGCGAGCAGCGTGCCGGCGATGGACTTCTCGTAGCGGTCGGTCGTCACGGTCAGGCGCACGAGCGTCTGGTACTCGCCGCTGCGCTCGACTGTCGTCTCGGCCACCTCGATGCCGCGCTGCTTCGCCAGCACCGGGGCGTTGACCATGTTCACCGCGCCCATCAGCGGCGTCAGCACGCCGGCGAGCGCGGCGGCGGTCAGCGGCCGGTGGTTCAGCTCCGCCGCATGGCCTTCGTATTCGACGCGGATGGCCTTGATCGCACCGTCCTGCGCGGCGGTGAGCTGCCCGGCCATGCCGCCGATCAGCCGCACCAGTTCCATGTAGGGCTTGAGGCGCGGCGCCTCCTCCGCCGTGACCGAGGGCATGTTGATGGCATTGGAGACGGCGCCGGTGAGCAGGAAGTCGGCCATCTGGTCGGCGACCTGCAGGGCGACGTTCTCCTGCGCCTCGGCCGTCGCAGCACCGAGATGCGGGGTGCAGACGACGTTCTCCAGCGTGAAGAGCGGGCTGTCGGTGGCCGGTTCCGTCTCGAACACGTCGAGCGCCGCGCCGGCCAGGTGCCCTGACTTCAGCGCGTCATACAGCGCCGCCTCGTCCACGAGGCCGCCGCGCGCGCAGTTGATCAGCCGCGCGCCGGGCTTCATGCGCGCGATGGCCTCGCGCGAGAGGATGTTCTTCGTCTGCTCCGTCAGCGGGGTGTGCAGCGTCACGAAATCCGCGCGATGCAGCAGGTCGTGGAGTTCCACCTTCTCCACGCCGAGATCGAGCGCGCGCTTCTCCGACAGGAAGGGGTCGAAGGCGATCACCTTCATCTTCAGCCCGATGGCGCGGTCGGCCACGATCGAGCCGATATTGCCGCAGCCGATCAGGCCGAGCGTCTTGCCGAACAGCTCGACGCCCATGAAGCGGTTCTTCTCCCACTTGCCCGCCTTGGTGGAGGCGCTCGCCTCCGGGATCTGGCGGGCGAGGGCGAACATCATGGCGATGGCGTGCTCGGCCGTGGTGATGGCGTTGCCGAAGGGCGTGTTCATCACGACGATGCCGCGCGCGGTCGCGCTGGTGACATCGACATTGTCCACGCCGATCCCGGCGCGGCCCACGACCTTGAGGTTCGGCGCGGCCTCCATCAGCTCGCGCGTGACCTTGGTGGCGGAACGCACCGCGAGGCCGTCATAGGCCCCGATGATCTCGCGCAGTTCGGCGGGCTTGAGGCCCGGCCTGAAGTCCACCTCGATGCCGCGGTCCTTGAAGATCTGGACGGCGGCGGGCGAGAGCTTGTCGGAAATCAGGACCTTCGGCGTCTTGGTCAGCATCGCTCAGGCCACCACCACTTCGGATTCGACGACGGCGAGCGCCCAGTCGAGCCAGGGCAGCAGCGCCTCGATATCGGAGGTCTCGACCGTCGCGCCGCCCCAGATGCGCAGGCCCGGCGGCGCGTCGCGATAGGCGCCGGCGTCGAGCGCCACCCCCTCCTTCTCGAGCAGCGAGGCGATCTTCTTCGCCGCCGCCGCCTGGGCCTCCGCCCCCATCACGGTGAACCACGGTGCGGTGATGGTCAGGCAGATCGAGGTGCAGGAGCGCGTCGCCGGGTCTTCCGCGAGGAAGCCGTAGCCCGGATTCGTCGCGACCCAGCGCGCGATGGCGGCGAGGTTCGCTTCCGAGCGCGCCACCAGGCCCTTCAGCCCGCCGACGCTCTCGGCCCAGCGCAGCCCGTCCAGCGCATCCTCGACGCAGAGCATGGAGGGCGTGTTGATCGTCTCGCCCTTGAAGATGCCCTCGTTCAGCTTGCCGCCCTTGGTCATGCGGAAGATCTTCGGCATGGGCCAGGCCGGGCTGTGGCTCTCGAGCCGCGCGACCGCGCGGGGCGAGAGCGCCAGCATCCCGTGCGCCGCCTCGCCCCCCAGAACCTTCTGCCAGGACCAGGTGACGACATCGAGCCGGTCCCAGGGCAGTTCCATCGCGAAGGCCGCCGAGGTCGCGTCGCAGATCGAAAGCCCCTCGCGCTCGACCGGGATGAAATCCGCATCCGGCAGCCTGACGCCGGAGGTCGTGCCGTTCCAGACGAACACCACGTCGCGCCGCGCCGCATCCACCTGCGAGAGATCGGGCAGGCGCCCATAGGGCGCCTCGATCACCCGCGCATCCGGCAGGCGGAGCTGCTTCACCACATCCGTCGCCCAATCCTTCGAGAAGGATTCCCAGGCCAGGATGTCCACGCCGCGGGGCCCGAGCAGCGACCACAGCGCCATCTCCACCGCCCCGGTGTCCGAGGCCGGCACGATGCCGAGCCGCCAGTCGGCCGGCATGCCGAGGATGGCCTTCGACCGCTCGATCACCTCGGCGAGCTTCGCCTTGGGTTCCTTCGCGCGGTGGCTGCGCCCGAGCAGCGCGCCTTCGAGGGCGGCGAGCGACCAGCCAGGGCGCTTCGCGCAGGGACCGGAGGAGAATCGGGGATTGGCCGGGCGGATGCCCGGCGTGGGGATGGCGTTCGCCATGCGTGTGCTCCCTTCCAGAAGCGGATGCGCCCCGGTGGGGGGGCGTGGCCCGGGCGGAGGGTTACGCCGCGAGGCCCCGGATGATCAAGCCCGGATCGCGAGCCGCGTGATCATGGAGAGCGGATCGGCCTGCTGCCCCGCCGCCGCCTCGGCGGCCTTGCCCGCGGCGGCGATCAGGTAGCGTTCGGCAAGCATGCGCACCGCGCGTTCGTCCTTGAGGGAGGCCATATTCAGCCGCGCGGTGACCGCCCTGCCCTGCGCCTCCACCGACTGCACCGCGATCTGCTCGGGCAGGCCCAGCGCGCCGGTCACCACCCGCCGCAGCACGGGGTCGCCGAGGATGTCGAAGACGCGCTCGGCCCTGCCTGCCGATTCCAGGAAGTAGAGCGCGTCGGAAAGCCCCGCCTGCTGCTCATCGAGGCCCGAGCGATAGGCGTATTTCACGTAGGCATCGGTCAGGCGCTGGACCATCGCCGGGTCGCGCAGCGCGTCGAGCCCGGCGGCATGGGCGCCGAGCGTCGCGGCGGCGGCCTTCCAGGCGGCGCCGAGCTGCGCCGCGAGCCCCTTCGGATCGGCAGGGTCCGACAGCAGCGCCCGGCGCACCAGCCCCGGATTGCCCACCTGGTCCGGCAGGCCGAGCGCGGGCATCAGCACCTTGAGCACGCGCGGGTCGGTCAGCGCCTGCTCGATGCTCTCGGCCTTGTCGAGCGCCTGCCGGAAGCGGGCGAGGGTGGAGAGCGTGACCGGATCCTTCGCCTCCCGCGCCATGCCCTTGGCCTCCGCGCCCTCGGCCGTGGCGCGGCGCAGCGCCGGGATGGCCTGCGCCACGCCGGCCGAGGCCGCGCCGGAAGCCGGCACGCCGAACAGCGACTGCACCTGGGCGAGCGAGAGGGCCATGCCGCAGCATGCCCCGCCGATCGTGAACGCCGCCTTAACCGGGCAGCCGCGAGGGATCGAAGGTCACGCCATGGTCGAGCGGCCCATGCCCCGCGCCGAAGCCCGGCGCGGCGGCGATGGCGGCGCGGACATAGGCGCGCGCGCGCACCACCGCCTCCCGCAGCGCAAGGCCCTGCGCCAGCCCCGCCGCGATCGCGCTGGCCAGCGTGCAGCCCGTGCCATGGGTGTGCCGCGTGACGATGCGCGGGGAGACGAATTCCTCCGCGCCCTCGGGCGTCACCAGCAGGTCGGTCACGGCATCGCCCTCGAGATGCCCGCCCTTGAGCAGCACCGCCGGCACGCCGAGGTCGCGCAGCGCCGCCGCCGCCTCCCGCATCGCCGCCACGTCGCGGATCGGCCGGCCGACCAGCACCTCGGCTTCCGGCAGGTTCGGCGTGATGACGGTGGCAAGCGGCAGCAGCCGCGCCTTCAGCGCCCCCACCGCATCCGGCGCCAGCAGCGGATGCCCGCCCTTGGCCACCATCACCGGATCGGCCACCAGCGGCACGCCCTTCGCGCGGGCAGAGATCTCCGCGCACACTGCCTCGATCACCGGCACGTCATGCAGCATCCCGGTCTTGAGCGCATCGGCGCCGAGGTCATCCAGCACCACCGCGATCTGCTGGCGGATGAAATCCACCGGCACGGCCGAGACGCCATGCACGCCAAGCGTGTTCTGCGCCGTCAGCGCGGTGATCGCCGTCATGGCGAAGGCGCCGAGCGCGGTGACAGCCTTGATGTCGGCCTGGATGCCGGCGCCACCGCCGGAATCGCTGCCGGCGATGATGAGGACTCGTCCCTTCATGGTCGCTCCCTTGCTCGGGGGGAGAAGCGAACTTCTCCCCCCGGACCCCCCTCAATCTTCTGCGGAACCTGGGGACTGACAGCAGAGGGGGAGGTTCCCCTCCCCCGGCCTTCTATGCCGCCCGCGCCTTCGCACGGATCGCCTCGGCCAGCCGCTCGACCGTCGCCTCGACCAGCGCCTCCTCCTCCGCCTCCGCCATCACGCGAATCACCGGCTCGGTGCCGCTGGCGCGGATCAGCACGCGCCCGCGCGCGCCGAGCGCGGCCTCCTCCGCCGCGATCGCCGCCTTCACGCCCTCGTCGTTCAGCGGGGAGGCGCCGGCATAGCGCACGTTCACGAGGCGCTGCGGCAGCGGCGTGAAGCAGCGCAGAACCTCGCTCGCCGGGCGCCGTTCCTCGACGAGCACGGCGAGCACCTGCAGCGCGGCGATCAGCCCGTCACCCGTCGTGCCGAAATCCGGCATGATCATGTGCCCGGACTGCTCGCCGCCGAGGTTGCAACCCTCCTCGCGCATCCGCTCGCCGACATAGCGGTCGCCCACCGCGGTGCGCAGCAGCCCCAGCCCGCGCGCGGCCAGGAACCGCTCCAGGCCCATGTTCGACATCACGGTGGCGACCACCGCGCCGCCGCGCAGCCTCTCCTGCTGGTGCCAGGACCGCGCGATGAGCGCGAGGATCTGGTCCCCGTCCACCACCTGGCCCTGCTCGTCCACCAGCACCACGCGATCGGCATCGCCATCGAGCGCGATGCCGAGATCGGCGCGCCGCTCGCGCACCAGCTCCGTGAGCTGGCCCGGCGCGGTGGAGCCGCAGCGGCGGTTGATGTTGAAGCCGTCCGGCTCGACGCCGATCTTCACCACCTCGGCGCCGAGTTCCCACAGCACCGTGGGCGCGACCTTGTAGGCCGCGCCATGGGCGCAATCCACGACGATGCGCAGGCCTTCCAGCGTGCGCCCGCGCGGGAAGGACTGCTTCGCCGCCTCGATGTAGCGGCCGGGCGCGTCCTCGAGCCGGCTCGCGCGGCCGAGCTTGCCCGGCGGCACCAGCGCGCCGGCGAGGTCGCCCTCCATCAGCGCCTCGATCGCGGCTTCCTGCTCGTCGGTCAGCTTCAGCCCGTCCGGGCCGAACAGCTTGATGCCGTTGTCCTCGAACAGGTTGTGCGAGGCGCTGATCATCACGCCGAGATCCGCCCGCAGCGAGCGCGTCAGCAGCGCGATGGCGGGCGTGGGCAGCGGCCCGACGATCACCACGTCCATCCCCGCGCCGATGAAGCCCGCAGTCAGCGCCGGCTCCAGCATGTAGCCCGACAGCCGCGTATCCTTGCCGATGACGACGCGATGCGGCGGCGCGCCGCGGTTGAAGTAGCGTCCGGCCGCCTGGCCGAGGCGCAGCGCCGTGGCCGCGTCCATCGGCGCGCGGTTGGCGGTGCCGCGAATGCCGTCCGTGCCGAACAGCCGCCGGGCGGGCGCGGGCGGCGCCTGATGCGAATCCTTGGGCATGGCCATCATCCCCCTGCGCGCATCCCTACTCCCCGCCGGCCGCGGCCGTCCATGCGGAGCTTCAGCGGGCGGGGCCGCCGCGCGCGGAACCCAATCCTGGCGCCCTGCGGACACAGGATCGGCCCTTGTCCGCAGGGTATCAGGCCGCCGGGCCGGGTTCGGGCGGGCGGCCGGCCTGGCAGGCGCGCCAGACGGCCAGCGCCTGCACCGTCTCGGCCACGTCGTGCACGCGCAGCACCGCCGCCCCGCGCGCCGCACCCGCGAGCGCCGCGGCGATGCTGCCGGGCACGCGCCGCGCCGCCTCCTCCACGCCCGAGAGCGTGCCGATGAACCGCTTGCGCGACACCCCGAGCACCACCCGGCAGCCGAGGGCGGCGATCAGCGGCAGCCTGTCGATCAGCGCGAGGTTGTGCGCGAGCGTCTTGCCGAAGCCGATGCCGGGATCAACGGCGATCCGCCCGCGCGGGATGCCCAGCGCCTCGCAGGTCGCGATGCGGTCGCGCAGGAAGGCGGCGACCTCCAGCGCGACATCGGCGTAGTCGGCGCGCGACTGCATCGTCGCCGGGTCGTCGCCCGGCATGTGCATCAGGATCACCGGCGCCTCGGAGCGCGCGACGAGGCCGGCCGAATCGGGATCATGGCGCAGGGCGGAGACGTCGTTGACTATCTCCGCCCCTGCATCGAGCGCGGCGCGCATGGTCGCGGCGTTGCGCGTGTCCACGCTGACCGGCGCGGCCTTCGCGAGTTCGCGGATGACCGGAAGGATGCGCGCCATCTCCTCCTCCGCCGTCACGGGCGCCGCGCCTGGGCGGGTGGACTCGCCGCCGATGTCGAGGATGTCGGCCCCCGCCTCCAGCATGGCATGCCCCGCCGCGATCGCCGCATCCGCCGCGAAGTGGCGCCCGCCGTCGGAGAAGCTGTCGGGCGTGACGTTCACCACGCCCATCACCAGCGGGCCGTCCGCTTCGAGCCCGGCGAAGGCCGCCGGGCGGCGGGCGATGGCGTGCATCGCGTCGTGCCAGTCCTCCGGCACCTCGCGGATCGGGCCGACGCCGAGATCCTCGCCATCCTCGATCAGGCGGACGAAGGTGAAGGCGATGTCGCCGCCCTGCAGCGGCAGCGCATAACCTTCGCGCAGGGCGTGGAAGGCGACGGGACCGGTGATCAGGCCGAGGGGTTCGACGAAGCGGCCAGGGGGCATCGGCGGGGCTCCGCCCCTCGGGACCGCCCCGCCAGGGCCCGGAGGGCCGCTGGGCGCCGATGGTCGGCACGGGGCGTCACGATGGGGCACAAACGAGACGGGGCGCGCCCCGAATAGCGCGCCCCGCGTGCCTGTCCAGTAGGGAGACGCCGGTTCAGGTGGCCGGCGCGGGCCCCGGGTTGAGACCGCCCGGCGGGCGCGGCGGCGCCGTCGCGCGCCCGGCCGTCGGCACGCTGCCGCGGCCCATGTTCACCGGCTCGTCGGGGCGGTTGCGCACGATGGGCTCGCCGCGGATCACCTGCTTGATCTCGTCGCCCGAGAGCGTCTCGTGCTCGAGCAGGCCCTTGGCCAGCAGGTGCAGCTCGTCCATGTGCTCGGAGAGGATCTTCTTCGCCCGCGCATAGGCCTCGTCGATGATCGCGCGGATCTCGGCGTCGATCTTCTGCGCGGTCGCTTCCGAGACGTTCTTGGTCTGCGTCACCGAATGGCCGAGGAAGACCTCCTGGCTGTTGTCGCCATAGGCGATCATGCCGAGGCTTTCGCTCATGCCCCATTCGGTGACCATCAGCCGCGCCTGGTTGGTCGCCATCTTGATGTCGCCCGAGGCGCCGTTGGAAACCTTGTCGGGGCCGAAGATCAGCTCCTCCGCGACGCGCCCGCCCATCGCCATGGCGAGCTCGGCCTTCAGCTTGGACTTGTGCTTGGAGTATCGGTCGCCCTCGGGCAGCGACATCACGAGGCCAAGCGCGCGGCCACGCGGGATGATGGTCGCCTTGTGGACCGGGTCGCATTCGGGCTCGTGCATCGCCACCAGCGCGTGGCCGGCCTCGTGATAGGCGGTCATGCGCTTCTCGGCCTCGCTCATCACCAGCGAGCGGCGCTCGGTGCCCATCAGCACCTTGTCCTTCGCCGCCTCGAACTCGGCCATGCCGACGGTGCGCCGGCCGGTGCGCGCGGCGAGCAGCGCCGCTTCGTTGACCAGGTTGGCGAGGTCGGCGCCAGAGAAGCCCGGCGTGCCGCGCGCGATGATCTTGGGGTCCACGTCGGAGGCGAGCGGCACCTTGCGCATGTGCACGCGCAGGATCTTCTCGCGCCCGTTCACATCCGGGTTCGGCACCACCACCTGGCGGTCGAAGCGGCCCGGGCGCAGCAGCGCGGGGTCGAGCACGTCCGGCCGGTTGGTCGCGGCGATGATGATGACGCCCTCGTTGCTCTCGAAGCCGTCCATCTCGACGAGCATCTGGTTCAGCGTCTGCTCGCGCTCGTCATTGCCGCCGCCGAGGCCCGCGCCGCGATGGCGGCCGACCGCGTCGATCTCGTCGATGAAGATGATGCAGGGGGCGTTCTTCTTGCCCTGCTCGAACATGTCGCGCACGCGGGAGGCGCCCACGCCCACGAACATCTCCACGAAGTCCGAGCCGGAGATGGTGAAGAAGGGCACGTTCGCCTCGCCCGCGATGGAGCGCGCGAGCAGCGTCTTGCCGGTGCCCGGCGGGCCCACCAGCAGCACGCCCTTGGGGATCTTGCCGCCGAGGCGCTGGAACTTCTGCGGGTCGCGCAGGAAGTCCACGATCTCCTCGAGCTCGGCCTTGGCCTCGTCGATGCCGGCAACGTCGTCGAAGGTCACGCGGCCCTGCTTTTCGGTCAGCAGCTTGGCCTTGGACTTGCCGAAGCCCATGGCGCGCCCGCCGCCGCCCTGCATCTGGCGCATGAAGAAGATCCAGACGCCGATCAGCAGCAGCATCGGGAACCAGGACATCAGGTAGTGCAGCAGCGGGTTGACGTCCGAATCCTCGGGCCGCGCCACGACGCGGATGTTCTTCTCCGTCAGGCGGGAGACCAGCGAGGGATCCTCCGGCGTGTAGGTCTGGAAGTTCCGCCCGTCGGTCAGCGTGCCGGTCAGGTTGCGGCCCTGGATCGAGACCTCCCGCACATGGCCCGCATTCACCTCGTTCAGGAAGTCGGAATAGGCGACCTGCTGCACGCCCATCCGCGCCCCGCCCGAGGGCTGGAACAGGTTGAACAGCGCCACCAGCAGCAGCGCGACGATCACCCAGAGCGCCAGGTTCCGGCCGAAATTGTTCACGTCGTCATCGTCTCCGTGCCGGTCGGACCAGCCGCCCAGCCTTGCACCCTAGATAGGTCGGGTTGACGGGCATTGAATGGCCAGCCCGCCAAAGCGCCTCCCGCCCCGCCGGATTCCAGCACCATCGCGAAATCCGCGCAGGCTTGGGGATCAGGATAGAGCAGCGCCGGCACCACGGCCAGCGCGCCGTTGCCCTCGCGGATCGCGGGCAGGGCGGCCAGCACGGCGCCGGGCAGGTCGCTCGCGGCCCGGAGGCGCCGCGCCTCCATCCCGAGCGCGCCCACGGTCCAGCCGGCCCTCCCGGCCCCGGTGAGCCGGAAACGGCCGTCCCACACCGCGCCCTGCCGCGCCTCGACCGGCCGGCCGAGCATCCCAGGGTCGCGCGCGAGCAGCCAGCGCCCGCCCGAGGCCGGACGCAGCCAGGCCCCGCCGAGGGTTCCGCCGCCCGCGGCGAGCAGCGCCGCCACCCGCTCCCGCGGCGGCGCGAAGCCCGCCCCGCCGATGAGGCGGATCAGCGCCGCCAGCCCCGCCACCGCCAGCTCATCCCGCCCCAGCGCCGCCGGGCCGATCCACGCGAAGCCCTCGGGCCTGATCTCGGCCGCCGCCGCGAGCCGCCGGGCGAGCGCCGCCTCCCGCAGCGCGCGGCGCCGGGCGAAGGCCTCGGCAGCCCCGGCGAGGGCGGCGGTGCGCGGCCCCTGCCCGCCCGGATCGTCCAGCGTCTGCCGCAGGCGGATGCGCGCGAAGCGGCGGTCGGCATTGCTCGGGTCGCGCACCGGGGCGAGGCCGGCCGCCTCCACCACCGCCTCCAGCGCCGCCGGCGGCACGCCGAGCAGCGGCCGCAGCAGCAGCACCGGGCCGAACGGCCGCGCCGGGGCCATGGCGGCGAGGCCCTCCGGACCGCTGCCCCGCAGGGCGCGGAACAGCAGCGTCTCGGCCTGGTCGCCGCGGTGATGGCCGAGCAGCAGCCAGGGCCGCCCCTCGGCCGCGGCCGCCGCGGCGAGCGCCCGCAGCCGCGCCGCGCGCGCGCGCTCCTGCATGCGCGCCCCCGGCGCGAGGCCGAGGCGCAGCACCCGCGCCGCGATCCCCCGGGAGGCGAGAAGCCCCGCGACATGCGCCGCCTCCGCCCCGCTTTCGGGCCGCAGCCCGTGTTCGGCGATGAGGGCGAGCAGATCCCCGCCGCGCGCGCGCGCCCATCCGGCGGCCAGGAGCGCGAGGGCCAGGCTGTGCGGGCCGCCGGAGACGCCCGCCGCGATGCGGGGCGCCGGGCCGAACGGCCCGAGCGGCGCCATCAGCCCGGCGAAGCGGTCCGGCCCGAGGTCCGCGCTATCCCCATGCCGGGCTCAGCGGCACTGGGCGCGCCGGCGCGCCTCGGCGACGCGGCGCTGCATCGGCGCGGAGAGGGTGGTGAACTCGCTGCGGAGCTGGTCGAGCGTGTCGCAGGCCTCCCGCCGCGCGCCGAAGCCGGTGAAGGCATTGGCGAGGCCGAGCAAGGCCTCCGGCGCGCGGGAGGAGCGGCGGTTCGTCGCATAGGCATCGTTGAAGGCCAGCGCCGCGTTCTGGAACTGGCGCCGGCCGAGCAGCGCCTCGCCGAGCAGGATCTGCGCATCCTGGCGGCGCGGGCCGGGCCGGCCGGCGAGCACCTCGCGCGCCGCCGCCTCGGCCGCGGCGTAATCCCCGCGCCCGAGCGCGGCCTGACCGTCCGCGATGGCGCGCTCAGCGGTTCGCGGGCCGGGCGGCTGGCTGGCCGCGGCCGGCGGCGGCTGGGCCGGGGCCGGAGCGGCCGCCGGCCCCTGCGGAGGGCGCGGGGCGGCCGGTCGGCCAGCCCCCCCTTCGAGCTGCTGGAGGCGGAAATCCATGTCGCCGCGCAGCTTCTCGACATCCTCGGCGAGCCGCCGGTTGGTGTTCTCCGCCACTTCGAGGCGGCCGCGCAGGCGGCGCACCTCCTCCTCCAGCTCGCCGAGGCGCGCGAGCATCTGCTGCAGCAGCTCCTGCGGCGCGCCCGCACCGCCGCGCGGCGCGACCGGCGCGGCCATGCCCCCGCCGCGGCGCAGCGCGTCGAGGTCGCGGCGCAGCTCCAGGATCTGGTTCTGCAGCGCGATCCCCTCGCGGCTCTCGATGACCTGCGCCGCCGCCGGCGCGGCCAGCAGCGGCAGGGCGAGAAGGGCGATCAGGCGGAACGACACGGCGCGCATCCCTCGGCGGCCCGGCACGGCGCGGGCCGCCCGTCCCCTCACTGCACGACCGTCACGGCGCGGCGGTTCTGCGCCCAGGCCTCCTCGTTGGAGCCGAGCGCGGCCGGGCGGTCCTTGCCGTAGGAGATGGTGGTGATGCGCGCCCCGGAGACGCCGCCGGCGATCAGCACGTCGCGCGCCGCATTGGCGCGCCGCTGGCCGAGGGCGAGGTTGTACTCGCGCGTGCCGCGCTCGTCGGCATGGCCCTCGATCTGGACCTGCACCGAGGCGTTGCGCTGCATCCACTCGGCCTGGCGCTGCAGCACCGGGCGCTGGTCGGCGCGGATGTTGGAGCGGTCGAAGTCGAAGAAGACGCGGTCGCCGACATTGGCGACCAGGTCCTCCTGGCTGCCGGGGCGGATCGTCCCGCCGGCGCCGCCGGTCTGGGCACCGTCGTCGGTGCTCGAGCAGGCGGCGAGCAGGGCGAGGGCGGCAAAGGCGCCGAGGAGGCGGGTGGTCATCGGCGGAAGATCTCCTGCGTGTGCAATGCGGCATGCGCCGGTAAGCACCGGCGGCGCCCGGGGTCAAGCAACGGTTTGGTCACGAAAGCAGCGGCGACCAGGCCGGGTCGGTCGCATCCGTGGGCGTGGGCACCGGCCGCTCGTTGAAGCCGTCGGCGTTGATCGCGACGATCCGCGCCGAATAGCCGCCGCCGCGGGCATCCGTCGCCCGGCTCTCGCGGTGGAACATCAGCACGCGGCCATTGGGCGCGAAGGTCGGGCCCTCCATGGCCCAGCCTTCGGAGAGGATGCGCTCGCCCGAACCGTCCGGGCGCATCACGCCGATGGCGAAGCCGCCGCCGCCGAAGCGCGTGAAGGCGATGACATCGCCGCGCGGGGACCACACGGGCGTGGCATAGCGGCCGCGGCCGAAGGAGATGCGGCGCAGGTTCCCGCCATTGGCGTCCATCACGTAGAGTTGCTGGTCGCCGCCGCGGTCGGAGTTGAAGACGATCTGCGTCCCGTCCGGCGAGAAGCAGGGCGAGACGTCGAGCCCGCCGCCCGAGGTGAGCTGCCGCTCCCGCCGGGTGGCGAGGTCCACGACGTAGATGTTCGCATCCCCGCCGCGCATCGCCGAGAGCACGACCGAGCGGCCATCGGGCGAGAAGCGGGGCGAGAGCGTCATGCCGGGGAAGTTGCCGAGCACCTGCTGCGCGCCCGAGCCGATGTCGAACAGCACCACCTGCGGCTGGCCGCGGTCGCGGTAGGACATGAAGGCGATGCGGTCGGCCGAGGGGTGGAAGCGCGGCGTCAGCGCGTTGAAGCGCCCGTCGGTGAGGAAGCGGTGGTTCTCCCCGTCCTGGTCCATGATGGCCAGGCGCCGCGTCCGCCGGTCGCGCGGCCCGGTCTCGCTGACATAGACGACGCGGGTGTCGAAATAGCCCTTCTCGCCGAGCAGCCGCTCGAAGATCACGTCGGAGATCAGGTGCGCGATGCGCCGCCAGTTGGCCGCGGGCGCGGTGAAGGCGGTGCCCTGGAGCTGCGTCTCGGGCAGCACGTCCCACAGGCGGAACTCGACGCGCACCTGCCCGCCCTGGTCGGCCACCCGGCCGGTGACCAGCGCCTGGGCGCCGATCACGCGCCAGTCCTGGAAGCGCGGGGTCTGCGCGGCGGCCTCGGCGGTCTGGATGAAGGCCTGCCGCTCGACCGGGCGGAACAGTCCGGAATTGCGCAGGTTCGCCTGGATCACGCGGGCGATGTCGCGGCCGATGCGCGCCCCCTCCCCCGTGCCGGGCAGGTCGGGGATGGCGATCGGGATCGGGTCGGTGCGGGCGCGGGTGATGTCGATGACGGCACCCTGGGGCTGCTGCGCGGCGGCGGGCAGCGGGGTGGCGAGGATGCCGGGGGCGACGAGGCCCGCGCCGGCGCCGAGAAGCACCCGGCGCCGGGTCGTCGCGAAGGGGGTGATCAGGGTCATCGAACGAGGCCCCTCGGGTTGAAGCGGAAGATGGATGCCATGACGGTCTGATACTTGCTCGGCGGCACGCGCAGCGGGTTGCACTGCGGCGACATAAGCGCGCGGCGGGCCGATTCGTAGACCGAGCGCGCGCGCGGGTCGGTCGGCGGCGCGCCGTTCGGCACGACGTTGCGCACCACCCCCTGGCTGTCGAGCTGCACGCGCAATTCCACCACGATCTGCTCGAGGCCGAGCATGCCGCGGTCCACGTTCCAGCATTCCGAGATCTGGTCGGCGAGGCCGCGGATCTCGCCCTGGGTCAGCGCGGCGCTGCCGGCCGGGCTGCCGCCGCCCTGCTGCGGGCTGCCCGAGGGGTTGGGCCGGGCGGTCGGCGGTCGGTCCTGCTGCTGGGCGGTGCGCAGGCGCTCGAGCGTGTTCATGACCGACTGGCTGCGCTCCTGCGGGCGGGCGACCGGTGGCGTCTGGCCGGTGCCGGCCTGCTGGGCGGGCTCGGGCGGCGGCGGCACCGGGGCGGGGGGCAGCGGCAGCGGGTTGGGCCGTGGCGTCTGCTGGGCCTGCTGCGGCGGCGCGGGGGCGGGCGGCGTCGGCACGGGCTGCGTCTGGCGCGGCGCCGGCGTCGGCTCCGGGGTCGGGGCCGGCGGCGGGGCGGGCGGCGTCGGCTGCGCGGGCGCTGGCGCGGGCGGGCTCGGCGTCGCGGCGGGCGCGGGCGGCGGCGGGGGCGGCGGAGGCGGGGGCTGCGGCGGCTGGTTGCGCGGAGGCTCGGGCGCCGGCGGCTCGGGCGTCGGGGGCTGCGGGACGGGTTCGGGCGCGGGCGGGGCCGGAACGGGGCTTGGCGTGTCGGCCTGGGCGAGCAGCGGCGGGCCCGGCGAGACGAGCTCGACCGCGATGCCCTGCTCCTCCGGCTCCGGGATCGGCCGCGCGAGCACGAACAGCGCGCCGATCCCGAGGATCAGCGCGTGGATGCCCGCCGAGACCATGCCCCAGCGCTTGAGGTCCATCCGTGCGGTCCAGGCGGGCATGCCCACCCTTCGCCCCCTTCGTCCGGCCTACCGCGGCGCTGCCGGGCGGGCGGGGGCGGCCGGCGCGGCGCCGGGGCGCGGCCCGGCGGGCTGCTCGGCCAGCAGCGCGACACGGGTGAAGCCGGCGCCGGCGATGGTGCCCATCACCTCCATGATCCGGCCATAGGCGATGGCGCGGTCGCCGCGGACGAAGATGCGGCGTTCCGGCGCGCCTTGCGGCTGGTTGCGCATGATCGCCTGCAGCCGGGGGACGAGCTCGTCCATCGTCACCTCCGTCTCCTGCAGGAAGACGCGGCCTTCCGGATTGACCGTGATGGTCAGCGGCTCGGTCTCCTGGTTGAGCGGGGCGGCGGCGGTGCGCGGCAGGTCCACCGGCACGCCCACGGTCATCAGCGGCGCGGCGATCATGAAGATGATCAGCAGCACCAGCATGACGTCCACGAGCGGCGTGACGTTGATCTCCGACATCGGCCGGTAGCGGGAGCGGCCATTGCCGCGGCCGCCGGCGAGGGGCGCGCCCATGGCCCTATTCCGCCGCGGTGGCCGCCGGCGCGGCCTTGTCGTTCGCCGCCGCCTCGGTCTGGCGGGAGAGGATGGCGGAGAACTCCGTCGCGAAGGATTCGAGCCGCCCGGCGAAGCGCGCGAGGTCGGTGGTCAGCTTGTTGTAGGCGAGCACCGCCGGGATGGCGGCGACCAGACCGATCGCGGTGGCGAAGAGCGCCTCGGCGATGCCGGGCGCGACCACCGCGAGGTTGGTGTTCTGCATCCCCGCGATGGCGGCGAAGGAGTTCATGATGCCCCAGACCGTGCCGAACAGCCCGATGAAGGGCGCGACCGAGCCCACCGAGGCGAGGAAGACCATCCAGCGTTCGAGGCGTTCCATCTCCCGCCCGATGGTCACCGCCATGGCGCGCTCGACGCGCTCCTTCGCGCCGCCGAGCACGGCGCCGCCGCCGGCGCTGCGGCGCCATTCGCGCATCGCCGCATCGAAGACGAAGGCCATGGGGTGCTTCGGGTCCTCGCCCTCGCGCGCGTAGAGCTCGTCGAGGCTGCCGCCGGACCAGAAGCGTTCCTCGAACTCGTCCGCGGCGCGGTTGACGCGGCGCAGCGAGACCACCTTGTCGAACACGATCGCCCAGACCCAGATGCTCGCGATCAGCAGCCCGATCATCACGGCCTTCACGACCCAGTCCGCCTGGAGGAAGAGCCCCCAGAGCGAAAGATCGTGCGCCGCCTGTCCCAGCGCCTGAGCGGTCACGGTGCCGTTCACGCCGTCTCTCCTTTCCCGCCCGTCCGGGCGATCACGGCCCCGCGGGCCGCGCTGCGAATTCCCGGGGCGCGCCTAGCCCGCCGCCGCCGGCAGGGCCAGCCCCTTCAGCACGGAACGCCAGGGTTCCGGCAGCGGCACGGGCCTGAGGCTGTCCTGGTCCACCGAGACCAGCCCGACCTTCAGCCCCGCGAGCCGTTCCCCCTCCCCGGCCTCCGCCCGCACCACCTGGCTGAGCACGACCTGCGCCCCGGTGACGCGCAGGACGGCGGTCTCGACCACCACCGGGTCGTCGAGCCGGGCGGGGCGCCAATACTCCACTTCGACGCGCCGCACCACGAGCAGCGCGCGATGACGTTCTATCATCAGATTGTGTGGCAAGCCTATGGCGCGCAAGGATTCCGTGCGCGCCCGCTCGGCCCAGTGCAGGTAACGAGCGTGATAGGCCATGCCGCCTGCATCCGTGTCCTCGAAATACACGCGCAGGTTGAAGCGATGGACCCTGTCGGGCGTCTCGTGGGCGGCGTCGCTCACGGATCCGCATCCCGCAGCAGGTCGAGTTGCGCCGCAAGGCCCGCCGGCGGCGCGAGGCCGAGATGGCGCCAGCCCCTCTCCCCCAGCATCCGCCCGCGCGGCGTGCGCAGCACGAGGCCCTCCTGGATCAGGTAGGGCTCGACCACCTCCTCGAGCGTGTCGCGCCCCTCGGCCAGCGCGGCGGCCAGCGTCTCGACGCCGACCGGCCCCCCGCCATGGTGCTCGGCGATGCGGAGCAGGTAGCGGCGGTCCATGGCATCGAGGCCGAGCGCATCCACCTCGAGCCGGATCAGCGCGGCATCCACCATGGCGCGGTCGGCGGCGCGCTTCTCGACCATCGCGAAGTCCCGCACGCGGCGCAGCAGCCGCCCGGCGATGCGCGGCGTGCCCCGGGAACGGCGCGCGATCTCCATCGCGCCGTCCTCCGACAGCGCGAAGCCGAGCTTGCGCGCGCCGCGGCTGACGATGCCGTGCAGTTCCTCAGGCGTGTAGAAGACCAGGCGCAGCGGGATGCCGAAACGGTCGCGCAGCGGTGTGGCGAGCAGACCCGCGCGCGTCGTGGCGCCGATCAGCGTGAAGGGCGGGATGTCGATGCGCACCGTGCGCGCCGCCGGCCCCTCGCCGATGATGAGGTCGAGGCAGAAATCCTCCATCGCCGGATAGAGCGTCTCCTCGATCGCGGGCTGCAGGCGGTGGATCTCGTCCACGAACAGCACGTCGCGCGGCTGCAGGTTGGTCAGGATGGCCGCGAGGTCGCCCGAGCGCTGCAGCACCGGCCCCGATGTCGCGCGGAAGCCCACGCCGAGCTCGCGCGCCACGATCTGCGCCAGCGTCGTCTTGCCGAGGCCCGGCGGGCCATGGAACAGCACATGGTCCATCGGCTCGGCCCGCGCGCGCGCCGCGGCGATGAAGACCGCGAGGTTCTCCCGCAGCGCCGCCTGGCCGGTGAAGTCGGCGAGCGTCTGCGGGCGCAGCGCGTGCTCGCCGTAGTCGTCGTCCTGCTTCTCGGGCGAGGTCAGGCGCTCGCTCATCGCGCCATCTCCTTCAGGCCCTCGCGGATCAGGGCATCGAGCGTGGCCGCGTCACCGAGGCGCTTCGCCGCGCGGGCGATGGCGCCGGCCGCCTGCGGCTGCTTCCAGCCGAGATTGACCAGCGCGGAGACGGCATCGGCCGCCGCGCCGCGTTCGGGCGCCGCGGCGGGCAGCGCGCCTTCGCCGTCCGCCTCCGGCGTCGCACGGCCGACCGCCCATTTCTGCATCGCCGGCTCGTCGATGATGCGGTTCGCGGTCGCCGCACCCAGGCCCTTCACCTCGGCCAGCCGCTTGCGCTCCTTGCCCGCGATGGCGCGCGCGAGTCCGTCGGGGCTGAGGGATGAGAGCACGATCAGCGCCTTCTGCGGGCCCACGGTCTTGACCTCGATCAGCGCGCGGAACGCCTCGCGCTCGGCGGCGTCGGCGAAGCCGTAGAGGGTGATGGCGTCCTGGCTGACGCGGGTTTCCACCAGCACGCGCTGCACGCCCTCGCGCGCGGTCAGCGCATCGAGCGTCCGGCGCGAACAGGAAAGCAGGTAGCCGACGCCGTTCACGTCGAAGATGCAGCCGCCCTCATGCGTGGAGTCCACGCGGCCTTTCAGCGCGGCGATCATGGGCTGGGCACGCCGGCGGAGGGGGCTTTGCCCCCTCCGGACCTCCCCCACCAGGGGGCTGCGGCCCCCTGGACCGCGGGCTTTAAGTCGAGGGTTCCAAGGGCCTTAAGCCCTTGGCGGGTGGGGGTCCGGGGGAGGGCAGAGCCCTCCCCCGCCGCGCGAGCCCGCCCCATCATGCCGGCTGATACCCGCGTGCGAGCGCCGCGCGCGACTGGCGGTGGTGCGCGTGGCAGATCGCCACCGCCAGCGCGTCCGCCGCGTCGGCGCGGCGGAACGTCACACCCGGCAGAAGGTGCTTCACCATCGCCTGCACCTGTTCCTTCCCCGCATGGCCGTTGCCGACCACGGCGCGCTTGACCTCCATCGCGCCGTATTGCGCAACGGCAAGGCCCGCCAGCGCCGGCGCGAGCAGCACCACCCCGCGCGCCTGGCCGAGCTTCAGCGCGGAATCCGGGTTGCGCGCGACATAGGTGTTCTCGACGGCGGCTTCCTGCGGCGCGTGCTGTTCGATCACGGCGGCGAGGCCGCGATGCAGCGCAAGCAGGCGGTCGGGCAGGTCCTCCGCGGCGGCGGTGGACACCACGCCCTCGGCCAGGAAGCGCAGGCGGAAGCCGTCATGCTCGATCAGCCCCCAGCCGGTGTGCTGGAGGCCGGGATCGAGGCCGAGGATGCGAATCGGGGCGCGCGCCATGGCGCGCGCGTTCTAGCAGAAGCGCCGGCGTGCCGCCTCAGGCCGCCGAAAGCCGCTCCGCCAGCGCCTCGTCCACCTCGAAATTGGCATAGACGGTCTGCACGTCGTCGTGGTCGTCGAGCGCGTCCACGAGCTTCAGCACCTCGCGCGCGCGCTCCTCGTCAAGATCCACGGTGGTGGAGGGCCACCATTCGAGCTTCGCCGCCTCGGCTTGGCCGAACTTTGCCTCCAGCGCGTCGCGCACGGCGGCGAAATCCTCGACCGAGCAGGAGACCTCGTGGCCTTCCGCGTCGGATTCCACATCCTCGGCGCCGGCCTCGATCGCGGCCTCCAGCATGGCGTCGGCGGTGGCGACGCCGGGCTTGAACCGCAGCACGCCCTTGCGCTCGAACTGGAAGGCGACCGAGTTCGTCTCCCCCAGCGCGCCGCCGTGCTTGCCGAAGATCGAGCGCAGGTCGCCGCCGGTGCGGTTGCGGTTGTCGGTCAGCGCCTCGACGATGATGGCGATGCCGTGCGGGCCGTAGCCCTCGTAGCGGACCTCCTCGTAGCCCTCGCCCTGGCCGCCCTCGCTCGCGCGCTTGATGGCGCGCTCGATCGTGTCCTTCGTCATGTTGGCGTTCAGCGCCGCCTTCACCGCGGCGCGCAGGCGCGGGTTCATCGCCGGGTCGGGCAGGCCCATCTTGGCCGAGACGGTGATCTCGCGGATCAGCTTGCCGAAGGCCTGGGCGCGCTTGGCCCCCTGGGCGGCCTTGCGGTGCATGACGTTCTTCGCGTGCGAATGGCCGGCCATGGCCGCCTCTCTCCTCGGGTCGCGCGATCGGGTCGGGGGGCGCATATAGGCCGGGGCCGGCCCGGCCGCCAACCTCGGACCGGCAGGCCGGGGGCCGGCTGCCCCTGCGCCCTCGTCGCGCGGGCCGGGCGTGGCCGGTCCGGTGCCCGGCCCGCGGGGGATCAGGCGTCTCGCGGCAGGCTCGCGTCGATCAGCTCCGCCGCCTGCTGCGCGGCGTCATGGAAGGGCATCAGCACGAGATCCGCGCCGCGGGCCCTGAGCGCCTCGGCCTCCGCCGGGCCATGCGCGACCACCGCGACCTTCCCGGCGAAGTTCCGTTCCCGCAGCGCGTCGAGCAGGGCCACGCGATGGTCCTCATGCGTCAGGCCGCCCGCGCCGGGCGGGATGGCCGAGACAATCCAGGAGGTGCCGGACAGCGGCAGATGGGCGATGAATTCGGGGTCCGAGGCGTCGCCATAGACCGCCTCCAGCCCCGCGGCGCGGCGGCGGCGCAGCGCCTCGGGGTCGAAATCCACCCCGAGCACGCGCAGCCCCCTCTCCTCCAGGCGCCGCGCGATCACGCTGCCGTAGCGGCCGAGCCCCATGACGACGACATCCGCGCCGCCCGCCGCGGCGGGCGCGTGGGCCGCCTCGCGCCAGGGGTTGCTGCGCTCGAAGGGCCGCAGCAGCGGGTCGCACCATTCCGCCAGGCGATGCGAATGCACGATCATGTAGGTGGACATGGCGATGGTCACCATGCCGACCAGCGTGACGAGGCCGAGCGAATCCTCCGCCACATGGCCCAGCGCGACGCCCATGGCCATGAACACCAGCGAGAACTCGCTGATCTGCGCCACCGTCAGCCCGGCGAGGAAGCCGGTGCGGCGCCGGTAGCCCATGGCGCCCATGATCGCGACGACGATCAGCGGATTGCCGACCAGCACGAAGACCGAGAACACCACCGCCGGCCAGACCTGTTCGCCGAGCACGCCAAGATCGAGCCGCGCGCCGAGCCCGATGAAGAAGAACAGCAGCAGGAAGTCGCGCAGCGTCGCGAGCCGCGCGGCGATCGCGTCGCGGAAGGCGGTCGAGGCGAGCGAGACGCCCGCGAGCAGCCCGCCCAGTTCCTTGCCCAGCCCGACCTCGTGCGCGATCGCCGCGAGCAGGGCCGCCCAGCCGATGGCGAAGCCGGCGAGGAGCTCGGGCGAGCGCGCGAGGCGCTGCGTCAGCGGCCCGGCGACGAAGCGGATGAACAGCCCGACCATCAGCAGCATCGCGCCGCCGCCCAGGATCGCGCGCATCAGCCCCGCCATCGCGCTCGCCTGCCCCGCCCCGGCCGCAAGCGCGGAGACGACCACCATGGCGAGCACCACCACGATGTCCTGCACGATCAGGAAGCCGAGCGCGATGCGCCCGTGCAGGCTGTCGATCTCCCGCTTGTCCGACAGCAGCTTCACGATGATGATGGTGGAGGAGAAGGTCAGCGCCACCGCGACATAGAGGCTGGTGAGCGCATCGAGCCCGAGGCCGAGCCCGATCAGGAAGCCGAAGCCCGCCGTGAAGGCCACCTGGCCGAGGCCGGTGGCGAGCGAGACGGCGCCGAGGCTGCGGATCAGCCTGAGGTCGAGCTTCAGCCCCACCAGGAACAGCAGCACCGCGATGCCGAGCTCGGCCAGCAGCTCGATATGCGCATCCGAGCGCGCGAGGCCGGTCAGCGACGGCCCGGCCAGGATGCCCGCGGCGAGCAGGCCCACGATCAGCGGCTGGCGCAGCATGAGCGCCACGAAGCCCGCCGCGGCGCCGAGCATGAGCAGCCCGGCGATCTCGCCGAAGACGGAGCCGGTGAGGAAGGCGGTCAGCGACTCCATCGCCGCGCTAGCCGGCCGCCGGGATTGTCAGCGTGTCGCAGCCGACCTGGCGCAGCACCTCGGCGGCGACCGAGCCGAGCACCGCGCGCTCCATGCTGGCCGCCCCGCGCGTGCCGATCACGAGCAGGTCCGGCCGCAGGCGCTCCACCGCGCCGAGGATGGCGGGCACCGGGGGCTGGGCGACCGCCAGCGCCTCCGCCCCGCGCAGCGCCGGGTGCCCGAGGCCGGCGAGGAAGGTGGCGAGTTCCTCGCGCGCCTGCCGCAGCGCCGCTTCCTTGTGCTCGGCGCGGCGTTCGGCGGGCGCGCCGCCGGCGGCCAGAACCGCGCCGACGGCGCTCTCGCGCGCATGCAGCACCGAGAGCGCCGCATCGTGGAGCAGCCCGGTCGCGGCCGCCGCGCCGAGCATGGCCGCCGCGGCCGGGCCGAGGTCGCTCGCCGCGAGCACCTGCCGGTAGGGACCGGTCGGCAGCGCGTTGACCATCAGCACGGGGCGGCGGCTGAGGCGGATGACGCGCTCGACCGTTGTGCCGACCAGCATGTCGCGCAGCAGCCGGCGGCGATGCTCCCCGAGCACGATGAGGTCGCAGGCCTGCTCCTCCGCCACGCGCAGGATGACGTCGAAGGGATCGCCGGCCTCGACGAGGGTGCGGGTGGCGAGGCCGCGCAGCTCGGGCAGGCCGTCCGCGGCGCGGGCGAGCAGCGCCGCGGCCTCGCGTCGCGTCGCCTCGACGATGGCGGCGGGCTGGTCGTCATCCACAGCGTAGAGCATCAGCAGTTCCGCCCCGCGCGCGGCAGCGGCGATCGCGGCGCGGCGCATGGCGCGGTCCGCGCGCGAGGAAAGGTCAGTCGCCACCAGGATCCGCCGCATCGCGAGGCCGCCTCCATCGCCGCTGTCGCCGTGCGATTAGCCCGATGCGCGGGGGCCGTCACCTGATCGGGATCAAATCCGCGCCACGGGGCTGCCCGGGCGGCGCGTTCCGGTGCAGGATCAGTCCATGGACACGCACGCCGCCGCCGACCCCTTCGCCGTCACCACCGAGGCCCGCCTGCGCGAACTCTACGACGCGCCGCTCGAGGGCGCGGTGAAGAAGGTCGCGCGGCGGATCGAGGCGACGGCGCGCGCCTGGATCGCCGCCTCGCCCTTCTGCATCCTCTCGACCGTGGGAAGCCGCGGCGTGCACGCGACGCCGCGCGGCGACGCGCCGGGCTTCGTCGCGGTGGAGCCGGACGGCACGCTGCTCATCCCCGACCGGCGGGGGAACAACCGCCTCGATGCGCTGCGCGACATCCTCGAGGATGACCGCGTCTCGGTCATCTTCCTCGTCCCCGGCGCCGCCGAGGTGCTGCGCGTGCATGGCCGCGCGCGCATCACCGCCGACCCGGCGCTGACCGCGCGCTTCGTCGAGCGCGGCAAGACGCCGACGACGGTGCTGGTGGTCACGGTGACGGAACTCTTCATGCAATGCGCGAAATCCGTCATGCGCTCGCGCCTGTGGGACGGAAGGCAGCGCCCGGAAGGGCTGCCGACGATGGGCGAACTGATCGCGGCCCATCGCGGCGACGGCGCGCTCGACCCCGAAGCCTATGACCGCGAGGCGCCGGAGCGGCTGAGGCAGACGCTCTACTGACCGCGCGCGCCGCTAGAGCAGCCCGCGCGCGATCCCGCCATCCACGTTGACCGTCTGGCCGGTCACATAGGCCGCGCGCGGGCTCGACAGCCAGACCACCATCGCCGCCACCTCCTCGGCCGTGCCGAAGCGGCCGAGGGGGATCTCGTGGGCGAATTCGGCGATGACCTCCTCGGCGGTGACGTTGCGCTCGGCGGCCAGCTTCGCGGCGCGCTCGGTCCACAGCCGCGTCAGCGTGCGGCCCGGGGCCACGCAGTTCACCCGGATGCCCTCGGCCGCGTATTCGCCGGCCAGCGTCTTGGTCAGCCCCAGCAGCCCCGCCTTGTGGACGTTCGATACGACCTGGTTCGGATAGGGCATGCGCGAGGCCGCGGCCCCCAGGAGCACGACGGAGGGCGCATGGCCCTTGCGCAGCAGCGGCAGCGCGGCGCGCACCACGCGCACGGCGGAGAGCACGTTGAAGGTGTAGTTGCCGAGCCAGTCGGCATCGGACAGCGCCTCGAAGCCGGAGCGGATCGAGCCGCCCACCGCATCCACCACGGCATCGAGCGCGCCCCAGCGCGCCGCGGCCTCGCCGAGCAGGCGCTCGGCCGCGCCCGCGGCGGTGATGTCGGCGACAGCATGGGCGGGGCGGCGGCCGGTCTGCTCCGCGATGCGCGCCGCCGCCGCGGCGATGCCGGCCGGATCGCGCGAGGCGATCATCACCTCCGCCCCCTCGGCGGCGAGCATCGCGGCGGTCGCGAAGCCGATTCCCGCCGAGGCGCCGACCACCAGCACGCGCCGTCCCGCAAAGCCCAGATCCATCGAATCCCCCTCGCCCGCCGTGGCCGGACCATGCGCAGCCCCGGCGCGACGATCAAGCCGGACCCGTTGACCGGCGCGAAGGCTCGCGTCTACTTGCGCGGCTCAATGCCGCCGCGCCGAGGGCGCAGGCGGCCTGCCACGGGAGACGGACGGGAATGACCACCACCATGCACGGGCCTCGCCGGCGCGCGCTGCTCGCTGCCGGCGCGGGCCTCGTCGCCACCGCGCCCGCCGTGCGCGCGCAGGGCTTCCCCGAGAGGCCCATCACGCTGCTCGTGCCATTCGCCACCGGCGGCTACAATGACCGCCTGGCGCGCGCCATGGCGCCTTTCCTGCAGAAGCACATCGGCCAGCCGGTGACGGTCATGAACCGCCCGGGCGGGGCCACCGTGCTCGGCAACACCTTCTTCCTGCAGCAGCCCGACGACGGCTACATGATGATGGTGCATTCGGCGGCACCCTTCATCCCGGTCTCGATCATCACGCGCAACGCGCGCTACCGGGTCGAGGACTTCTTCATGATCAACCTGCCCTCGCGCGATGCGACCGTGCTCGCCTGCGCCGCCGACAAGCCGATCCGCACGGTCGAGGAGGTGGTGGCGAGCCTCAGGCGCGACCCGCGCAGCCTCTCGGTCGGCATCCAGCCGGCCTCGGCCGACCTCGTGAACTTCGCGCTGTTCTGCCAGGCGCACGGCATCGAGCGCTCCCGCGTGCGCGTCGTCACCTATGACGGCGGCGGGCCGGCGCGCAACGCCATCGCGGGCGGCGTGGTGGATGTCGGCCTGGTGGGCGCGGAGGGCTTCCTGCCGATCAAGGAACGCATCCGCCCGCTGCTGATCTTCTCCGACGAGAAGAGCACCGACTACCCGGACGCGCCCATCCTGACCGAGCACGCCCGCGTCGCGGGCTTCGCGCCGCAATTCGTCGAGGGCTCGCAGCGCGGCTTCGTGGTCGCGAGCCGCTTCGTGCAGGCCCAGCCCGAGCGCTACCGCATCCTGCTCCAGGCGGTCGAGCGCGCGACGAAGGACCCGGACTGCATCGCCACCCTCGGCGGCCAGCAGCTCGCGACCACCTGGTACGGGCCGGAGGCGTCGAACCGCGCCTATCGCGCGACCTCGGCGCTGATGGAGCGCTACGCCGAGCTGCTGCGCGGCAACTGAGCGATGGAACGGGCGCAGGCGCCCCGGCAGCCGGCCTGGGCGGAGCTCGCCGTCGTCACGGCGCTCGCCGCCGGCGTGCTGGCCTATCTGATCGAGGCGCGCGGCGTCTCGCTCGATCCGCAGAACCTGCTGCTTCTGCAGCCCACGGCGTGGCTCGTGCTCGGGCTGTGGGTGGTGATCGCGGCCGGCTGCCTCATGCGGCGCGCGGACCCCGCCGCGCCGCGCGAGAGCGCGGGCGAGGTGCTGCGCGTGCTCACCATGGTCGCCGCCTTCGGGCTGTTCATCGCGGGGCTCGAGCGCGTGGGCTACGATGTCGCCATCTGCGTCTTCATGCTGGCCGGGCTGCTGATCGGCGGCGAGCGCCACCCGGCCGCGCTGCTGCTCTTCCCGCCGATCTTCACGCTGGCGGTGGTTCACGGCTTCCGCCTGCTGATCCCCTACCCCTTCCCGACCGGCCTGCTCTGACATGATCGACACCGCGGCCTTCGCGGGCGCCGTCGCGATGCTGGCGGGCTCGCTCGATGCCTGGGTCTGGGTGGTCCCGGGGCTGCTGATCGGCCTCGTCTTCGGCGCGCTGCCGGGGATCTCGGTCTCGATGGCGATGGCGCTGGTGCTGCCCGCCACGCTCTACATGGAGTTCCTGCCGGCGATCATCTTCCTCACCTCGGTCTATACGGGGGCGGGGTTCGGCGGCTCGATCCCGGCGGTGCTGATCAACATCCCCGGCACATCCTCCGCGGTCGCCACCACCTTCGACGGCTACCCGATGGCGCGCCAGGGCCGGCACAACGAGGCGCTGGGCGCGGCCCTCTTCGCCTCCTGCATCGGGGTGCTGATCTCCTACCTGGTGCTGCTGCTGCTGGTGCAGCCGATGGCGGAGGTCGTGCTGCGCATCGGCCCCTACGAGATGGCGGCTATCGGCATCTGGGGGATGGTGCTGCTGGGCTCGATCGGCGGCGCCAGCGTCGCGAAGGGGCTCTTCGCCGCGGGCCTCGGCATCCTGTTCGGCACGGTGGGGATGAACACCGCGGGCTACATGCGCGGCGACATGGGCATCCCCTGGCTGCTGGACGGCATCCCGACCATCCCGGCCATGGTCGGGCTGCTCGCCGCCAGCCAGCTCTTCGCACTGGTCAATGCGAAGTTCATCGTCGAGGCGGAATCGGAACGCCGCATCAGCCTGCGCCGCATCCTCGCCGGCGGGGCGATGGTGCTGCGCAGCCCCCTCACGCTGCTGCGCGGCTCGGCGATCGGCGTCTTCGTCGGCGCGGTGCCGGGGATCGGCTCCTCCATCGCCAACCTGCTCTCCTATGGCGAGGCGAAGCGCAGCGCGGCGGATCCCTCGGCCTTCGGCAAGGGCGACGTGCGCGGCGTGATCGCGGCCGAATCCGCCAATTCCAGCTCCGAGGGCGGCTCGATGGCGACCATGCTGGCGCTGGGCATCCCGGGCGGGGGGGCGACCGCGATCCTGCTCGCGGCCTTCGCCATGCACAATGTGATCGGCGGGCCGCGCTTCATGGAGCAGAGCCGCGACGTGGTCTACGCCATCATCCTGTCGAACTTCGCGCAGGCGGCGATCCTGGTCGTGGTGGGCACGATCTTCGTCTATGGCGCCAGCACCATCGTGCGGCTGCCGCTGCGCTACCTGATCCCCTCGGTGCTGGTCGTCTCGACCATGGGCGCCTTCGCGATCGAGGGCTCGATCGCCGGGCCGATCACGCTGTTCGTCTTCGCGGTGCTCGGCTGGCTCCTGTCGCGCTACGGCTTCCCGGTGGCGGCGGTGGTGGTGGGGCTGCTGCTCGGCCGGCTGATCGAGACCGAGATGCTGCGCGCCTGGCAGCTCGCCGGCGGCGATCCCTGGTACGTGCTGAACTACCCCTGGGCGGTGGCGATCGTCGCGCTGATGCTGGTCTCGCTGGCGCTGTCGGTGCGCCGCGACATCCGCCGCCGACGCGCGGTCAGGGACGCGGCATCGCCGGGCTGAGGCCGCCGCCCAGGCGCAGCGGCTCGGCCCGCCGGGCGAGGCCGGTGGCGTCGTCGGTCTCGACGAACAGGCCGCAGATGGTGGCCTCGCCCTCGGCCGGGGCCAGGCGCTCGCTCGGCACCTTGCGCCAGAAGCGCAGCGAGGCGCCGCCCTTGCCCATGCCGATCACGCTGTCGTAGTCGCCGCACATCCCGGCATCGGTCTGGAAGGCGGTGCCGCCGGGCAGCACCCGCGCATCGGCCGTGGGCACATGGGTATGGGTGCCGATCACGAGCGAGGCGCGGCCGTCGAAGGAATGGCCCATGGCCTGCTTCTCGGAACTCGCCTCGGCGTGGATGTCCACCACCACCGCCTGCACGCTGCCCTGCGCGCCGAGCGAATGCTTCGCCAGCTCCGCCTGCACGGCGCGGAACGGGTCGTCGAGCGGCTCCATGAAGAGCCGGCCCATCGCCTGCACCACCAGCGCCCGCCGCCCGCCCGGCACCTCCACCACCGCCGCCCCGCGCCCGGGCGTGCCGGGGGGGTAGTTCAGCGGGCGGATGAGGCGCGGCTCATCCGCGATGTAGGGGATGATCTCCTTGCGGTCCCAGGCGTGGTTGCCGAGCGTCAGCACATCCGCCCCGGCGGCGAAGAGCGCCCGCGCCATCTCGGGGGCGAGGCCGAAGCCGTGGGAGGCGTTCTCGGCATTCACCACCACGAGATCGAGGCTGAGCGCGCGGCGGAGGTTGGGCAGCGCGGCGTTCACCGCGTCCCGTCCCGCCCGTCCGACGATGTCGCCAAGGAAGAGAAGCCTCACGAGGCCCCGCCGCAGAGCACCACGCCCGTCTCCGTCGCCACGCGCGCAAGCCTGACATCCATCGGCCCCGCCGGGACTTCCTGCATTTCCTGCTCCGCATAGGCAACCCCGACCGCGGTCGCACCCGGCAGGGCGGCGAGCGTGCGGTCGTAGTAGCCGCCGCCATAGCCGAGGCGCCGCCCGGCGCGGTCGAAGGCGAGCAGCGGGACGAAGAGCCAGCCAGGCGTGACCTCGGGCGCCTCGGGCAGCGGCTGGCGCGTGCCCATCGGCCCGTGGCCGAGCGGCTCCCCCGGCGCCCAGAGGCGGAAGCGCAGCGGGTTGCCGCGCCGCGGCGTCACCGGCAGGCAGAGCGGCTGGCCGCGGTCATGCAGGGCGAGAAGAAGGGGGCGCAGGTCGATCTCCGGCCCCATGGGCCAGAAGCCGGCGACCACCGCACCGGGCGGCGGCGGGCAGTCCCGCAGGACGATGGCGGCGAGCGCCTCCCCCTTGCCCGCCGGGTCCACCGCCGCGCGGCGCGCGAGCGCGACCCGGCGCGCCTCGGCCTTCATCTCGGCGAGCAGCACGTCGCAATGGGGGCCGCCTTCGCTCATGGCCACGCGCCGCCGTCCCGACGCGAAGGCCATGGCCCGAGGCGGGCCGCGCGGGCGGGGGCGGCCCGGCGCGCATGGCATGACCGCACCGGGGCGACCGGTGCACCCGGCCGGACCCCGCCAGGCCATTCCGGCCAGGCGCGCGCGGACACGCCGCCGCGTGCATCAACACCGCGCAGCCGCGCCCGAACCGCCCGACGGCCCCGGCATGGCGGCCTGCGGCGCATGGGCAAGGCCCGCCCATGCGGGCCGCCCACCCTCCGACGGCGAAGGAATACGTGCGGAGCCACCATGGCCGCTGGCGTCTCATCCTCCCAAGGCCTGCTTGCGCAGGTGGGCGCCAGGTACCCGGACCACGGCCCGGGCAGAGCCAGCTCCCGGAGGATGTGCATTGGCCCCGGGGATGAAGTGCCTGGCGCGCCGGGCAGCCCCGCAAGGGGAACCTAGGCGCCCTCCAGGCTCGCGGCAATGCCCTCGATCGCCTCGGCGAGCGCGTTCAGGCGGTCGGCGAGGGCGGGGTCGGAGGCGGCGGGAGGCGGGGCGGCGACCGCGCCACCGGCCTTCAGCGCCGCGATCTCGGCCTGCAGGTCGGAGGTCTCGTCGGCGAGTTGCAGGGCGGCGAGCAGCAGCATCCGGGTCTCGCCGAACTGCATGCCCATGGCCTTGAGCGCGCCGATGCGCTTGTCCACCTCGGCGGCCATGTTCGTCAGGTGCTTCTCCTGCCCGTCCTGGCAGGCGACGGGGTGGGAATAGCCGCCGACGCGGACCGTGACCTGGGCCATCAGCCCTCCTCGCCCAGCACGCCCCGCAGGCGGGCGATGGTGGCATCGAGGCGCGCGGCCAGCGCCGCAACGGCGGCGGGGTCCACGCCGGCCGCGCCGTCGGAGGCGGAGGGGGCCGGCCGGTTCGCCGCGGCGCGCGAGAGGCGCTGCACGGCCGCTTCCAGCCGGGTCGTGGCTGCCGCCACCGGGTCCGCCGCCTCGCTCATTCGCCCCCTTGCGATACGCGCCTTGCTTGCCGGGCCTTGCCGCGCGGCCCTATCGGAAAGCCTTGGCAGAGAGGGCCCTCGGGGTCAACGGTGACAAAGCGTGTCAGCATGCCCGCGGTGACGGTGCACGGCCTCGCCCAGGCCGAGGCGGCGCTCGCCGCGGCCGGGCCGCGGGGCGTGCTGCTGCTGTCCGGGCGCGGCGCGGCGGGCCATGCCGGGCCGGGCTGGTTCCTCGCCCTCGTCGCGCTGGCGGCGGAGCGCCACCCGGGCGTGCCCCATGCGGCGGCGCTCGATTGCGCGGATGCGGGCGGGGCGGCGCTCGCGGCGCTGCGGGCGGGGGCGCGCATCCTGGTGCTCGATCGCGCCTGCCCGGCCTTCCCGGCCATCGCCGCCGCGGCGGCGGAGGCGGGCGCCCTGCTGCTCGCGGAACGGCCGCCGAGCCTCGACCTCGCGGGCTTCGACGCGCGGCGGCGGCGGGACATGGCGGCGCTGCGCGCCTGGCTCGCCACGGAAGCGCCACAGGCATGGCCGAAACCCCCGTCCCCGTGACAGGCGGGGGCGCCTGCGCTATCGCGCCCCGCACACGCCACGGAACCGAAGGAAGGACGCCAGATGAAGCTCAGCCGCCGCGTGAAGGAGATCCTCTCCTGGTACGAGAGCGACAATCCCGGGACGAAGGCGAACCTCGCCCGCATCCTGATGGAGGGGAAGCTCGGCGGCACCGGCCGCATGGTGATCCTGCCGGTGGACCAGGGCTTCGAGCACGGGCCCGCGCGCTCCTTCGCGCCGAACCCGGCGGCCTATGACCCGCACTACCATTTCGAGCTGGCGATCGAGGCGGGGCTGAACGCCTATGCCGCGCCGCTCGGCATGATCGAGGCGGGGGCGGCCACCTTCGCCGGCTGCATCCCGACCATCCTTAAGGTGAACAGCAGCAACAGCCTCTCCACCACCAAGGACCAGGCGGTGACGGGCACGGTCGCGGACGCGCTGCGCCTCGGCTGCTCGGCCATCGGCTTCACCATCTACCCGGGCAGCGAATACCAGTTCGAGATGATGGAGGAGCTGCGCGAACTGGCCGAGGAAGCCAAGGCCGCCGGCCTCGCCGTGGTGGTGTGGTCCTATCCGCGCGGCCCGATGCTCGACAAGGCGGGCGAGACGGCCTTCGACATCTGCGCCTATGCCGCGCACATGGCCGCCCTTCTCGGCGCGCACATCATCAAGGTGAAGCCGCCGACCGACGCGCTCTCCCTCGATGCGGCCAAGAAGGTCTATGTCGAGCGGAAGATCGAGGGCAAGGACCTCGCCGCGCGCATCCGCCACGTCGTGCAGTCCTGCTTCAACGGCCGCCGCCTCGTGGTGTTCTCGGGCGGCGAGGCGAAGGGCGCCGACGCGCTGCTCGATGAGGTGCGCGCCATCCATGCCGGCGGCGGCAACGGCTCGATCGTCGGCCGCAACGCCTTCCAGCGGCCGAAGGAGGAGGCGCTGAAGCTGCTCGCCTCCATGATCGAGATCTACAGGACCAAGCCTTGATGCCCCGGGGCCGGGTGGCGCTGCCGCCCGGCCCTACGCCTTCCAGGGATCATCGGTCCCGAAATCCCACAGATGCCCGCAAGGACCGCGCGCGACGTATTCGCGCAAGCAATAGTCGCGGTCGAGCGGACCTTCCAGGATCTCCGCCCCTGCGGCGCGCGCCCTGGCGCCATGCGCATCGGCATCCTTCACGACGACATGGCTTCAGCCGGTCACCCCACGGGCGTCCTTCGGCAGGCGCATGTCGAAGAAGGGGCGGTTGCCGCCGACCGTCACCATGCCGCGCGTCCCGCCCTCGCCATGGGCAAGTTCGGCATCGATGATCCCGCCATCGGGGCCTTCGACGACCATCGTCTCGACGAAGCCGGAGGCCTCGGTCAGAAAGCGGATGGCGGCCTTCGGGTCGGCATAGCGCAGGCAGGGAATCACGGCGGATGAATGCGGCATCTCAGGACCTCTCCCCGGAAGGCTGCCGTCTCTACCTGATCACGCCGCCGCGCATCGACATCCCACGCTTTCGTGACGTGCTGGCGGCAGCCCTCGACGCCGGCGATGTCGCCTGCCTGCAACTGCGGCTGAAGGATGCGGACAAGGACGCCATCGCCCGGGCGGCCGAGGTGCTCATGCCCGTCTGCCACGCGCGCGATGTCGCCTTCATCCTGAACGACGATGCGCGCCTCGCACACGAGCTTGGCTGCGACGGCGCGCATCTCGGCCAGTCGGACGGCGACCATGCTGCGGCGCGGAAACTGCTCGAGGGCCGGATCCTCGGCATCACCTGCCATGCCTCCCGCCACCTCGCCATGACGGCGGGGGAGATCGGCGCGGATTACGTCGCCTTCGGCGCCTTCTTCCCGACCGGCACGAAGCAGACAGTGCACACCGCCGGCACCGACCTGCTTCAATGGTGGTCGGAGATGATGGAGATCCCCTGCGTCGCGATCGGCGGCATCACGGCGGAGAACTGCGCGCCGCTGGTGCGCGCGGGGGCGGATTTCCTGGCCGTGGTGGGCGCGGTGTGGAACCATCCGGATGGGGCGGCGGCCGGGGTGCGCGCGATGAACGCGGCGATCGCCGCCGCCTGAGCGGCGCGGCGCGCCTGCGCGGACGCCCTCGCGGAGACCGGCGCCGCAAGTGCCCGATGCCGAATGCGCGGCCCTGCATGCCGGCCCCGTCGCGGGACGGTTGCGGCTGGGATAGGCTGCGGCGGCACGAACGGATGCAGGATGCCCCGCTCTTGGACGAGATCACCTTCCACACCCTGCTCCACCGACCAGGCACGCTCGTGGATGCCGGCGCGCATGACGGGCTGATCACCATCCCCCTCGCCCGGCTGCCGCGCTCCCGCGTGCTGGCCTTCGAGCCGCTGCCGCCGGCCTTCGCGCGCCTTGAGGCGGCGCTGCGCGCGGCCTTCGGCGGCCTGCCCGCGCATGTGGACTGCCGCGCCGCGGCGCTCGGCGACCGGTCGGGGGAGATCACGCTCGCCATGCCGGTGCTCGACGGCATCGCGCAGGAGCAGTGGGCGAGCACGGCGAAGGACTATGCGGCGCATCTTTCCGCCCGCGTCACGGTCGAACGCTTCGCCGTGCCGCTCCTGCGCCTGGACGATCTCGGCCTCGCGGACCTGACGGCGATGAAGATCGACGCCGAGGGGGCGGAATACGAGATCCTGCGCGGGGCGCGGGAGACGCTGCTGCGCTGCCGCCCGGTGCTGACGATCGAGATCGAGGAACGCCACCGGGAAGGCAGCACCTGGGCGGTGCCGGCCTATCTCGACGCGCTCGGCTACGAGGTGCTGTTCGAACTGGGGGGCGAATGGTTGCCCGTCGCCGCACTCGACCGCGCGACGATGCAGCGCGCCTCGCCCGATCCCGCGGTGTTCGAGGCCTCCGACCCCTACGTCTTCGTCTTCTACGCCCTGCCGCGGGAGGAGGCGCCGGCCCTCCTGGCGCGGCTGCGAGGGGCGGCGTAACCTCCGCGGCCAGGGAGGAAGCCATGTCCGTCACCGCGCAACGCCTCACCGTCTCCCGCGCATCCGGCTCCTGCGGCGCGGAGGTTTCGGGCCTCGACCTCGCCGCGCCGCTCGATGCGCGCACCGTCGCCGAACTGCGCGCCATCTGGCTCGAGCACGGCGTGCTGTTCCTGCGCGAGGCGAACCTGCCGCCCGCGCGCTTCCTGGAGTTCGCGGGCCTGTTCGGCACGCCGGTGGAATACCCCTTCGTGCGCGGCCTGGACGGCTTCCCGCAGATCACCCCGGTGATCAAGGAACCGCACGAGCGCATCAATTTCGGCGGCGTCTGGCATTCCGACACCGCCTATCTCGAACGCCCGCCGATGGCGACGATGCTCATCGCGCGCGAGGTTCCGCCGGCCGGCGGGGACACCATCTTCGCCGATGCGCGCGCGGCCTATGACGCGCTCTCGCCCGGCCTGCGCGCCACGCTCGAGGGCCTGCGCGCCGTCAACTCGTCGCGCAAGGCGGATGCCTCCAAGACGCGGGAGGACCGGCAGAGGGAGCGCGGCGCCGTGACCAATGCGGAGGTGCTGGAAGGCATCCACCCGGTCGTCCGCACCCATCCCGAGACGGGGCGCAAGGCGCTCTACGTCAACCTCGGCCACACGGCGCATTTCGAGGGCTGGACGGTCGAGGAATCGAAGCCGCTGCTCGACTTCCTCTTCGCGCACATCACGAAGCCCGAGTTCACCTGCCGCTTCCGCTGGGCGCCGGGCTCCCTCGCCTTCTGGGACAATCGTTCGGTGCAGCACTACCCGGTGAACGACTACCACGGCCACCGGCGGGAGATGCACCGCATCACGCTGCAAGGCGACGTGCCGGTGTAAAGATCCGGCCGGCGGCCGGACGCCCCGGCCGCGCGGGCTCAGCGCCGCTGGCTTGTCGCCGCCCGCCGCGGCACCGGCGCCGGCAGGCTGCCGCGGCCGGAGCTCACGGGCGTGGCCGCACGGCTGCCCTGCTCGATCCGCGCCGGGGCGCGCGCCGTTCTCGGCGGGGATGCGGCGCGGGCCGGGGCGGCCTGCCGCGTCGCCGGCGCCGCCTGGCGCGCCGTTGCCGGACGGGCCGGCGAGACCGCGCGACCGGCGGCGGCGGCCGCGGTGGTTCCGCGCCCGCGGCCGACGGTCTGGCGCGCGGCGGCGTTGCGTGCCGCCGCCGTCGTGCCGCGCCGGTCGGGCGCGGCCTGGCGCGGGGCGACGGCGGCGCGGGCCGCGCCCACCGCGGTGGCCGCCATGATGGCGGCGGGCGGCCGCGCCGCGACGCCCATCTGCGCGAAGCCCTGGTCGAGCAGCGCGCTCATGTGCTGGTCGCGCTCCACCCAGGAGGAGCCGCCCATGGTGACGCCCACGAGCCGCACGCCGTCGCGCCGCGCGGAGGTCACGATGTTGAAGCCCGAGGCGCGGATGTAGCCGGTCTTGATGCCGTCCGCGCCGTCGTAATCCCCGAGCATCCGGTTGTGGTTGCGGATCATCGTCCGCCCCCAGGCGAAATGCTGCGTGCCGAAATAGTGGTAGCGGTTGGGGAAGTCGCGGATGATGCGCAGGCCGAGCGTCGCCATGTCCCGCGCGGTGCTGATGTTGTCCGGGTCCGGCAGGCCCGAGGCGTTGCGGAAGGTGGTGCGCGACATGCCGATGGCGCGCGCGCGCATCGTCATGAGCTGGGCGAAGCGTTCCTCGCTGCCGGCCAGATGCTCGCCCACGGCGGCGGCGACATCATTGGCGCTGCGCGTGACGAGGGCGAGGATCGCCTGCTCGACGGAGAGCGTCGCGCCGGGCGGCAGGCCGAGCTTGGAGGGCGGGCGGGAGGCGGCCTCCTCGCTCATGCGGATCGGCGTGTCGAGGCGGATGCGGCCCTCGCGCAGCGCCTCGAACACCATGTAGAGCGTCATGATCTTGGTGAGCGAGGCGGGGTAGCGCGGCTCGTCGGCATTGGCGGCGACCAGCACCCGGCCGGTCGCGGCGTCGAGCACGATGGCCGCGTACCGGTCGCTGCCGATCTGCGCGGCGGCCGGGGCGGCGAGGCCGCAAGCCGCGAGCAGCGCGGCGAGGAAGGCAAGGCGCGGCCCGAGCGCACGAATCCTGGAAAACGGGCGCAGCCGGGCGCTCCTCGCTGTCATGCGGCATCCCCCTCCGCCCGGCGCGGTGGCGCCGGTCACGATGCGAGCCGAAGCATAGCCGCGGCCCGGACCCGCGTCCACTCTCATGGATGCCGCGACTTCCTTTTTCGGCAATGGTTTACGGATTGTTCTTTCAGAACCGCCTCATGGCAGGCCACCGCCGCGCCTCTGCCCGCCCCTCCAGAGTTTTTGTGCAGCGCAAAAAAACTCTTGCGCGAGTGGATCGGGGCCGTCTACACCCCCGTCATGTTGCAGCGCAGCACAGCGGCCCGGAAGAGCGGGCCGACCCGCAGGAACGGGGCCGCCACGGCCCCGGTCGCCATCAACGAGAGGACCGAGACCATGGCCGAGAAGGCTGACGTGAAGAAGATCGCCGCCGAGGGCGCGGCGCAGGCGCAGAAGATCGTGACCGAGGGCGCGGCGCAGGCCCGCCAGGCGATGGAGAAGAGCATGGAGCAGATTACCAAGGGTGCCGAGGGCATCATGAAGGCCGCCGAGGACGCCGCCGAGTTCGGCCGCGGCAACATGGAGGCCTTCGCGAAGGCCGCCCAGACCTGGGCGGTCGGCACGCAGGACCTCGCCCGCCAGGCGATGGCGCTGGCCCAGGGCCTGACGGACCACACCCTCGAGGGTGCCAAGGCGCTCGCCGCGGTGAAGAGCCTGAACGAGGCCGCCGAGGTCCAGGCGAAGTTCGCCAAGGCCGCGATGGAGAAGGCCGTCGCCGAGTCCGCGAAGATGCAGGAAGCCGTCTTCAAGCTGACCGAGCAGGCGGTGGCGCCGATCAGCGCCCGCATGACGGCCGCGATGGAGAAGTTCGGCAAGCCGATCGCGGCCTGATCCGACGAGACCAGGCCGCCCCGCCCGCACTCCCCCTCCCCTCCGAGGGCGGGGCGGTCCAGCAAGGGCCCGGTCCCCGGCATGCCACCGCGCGAGCGGCGGCGGCCGGGGCCGGGCCCTTCCGCATTCCGGCCCGGCGCCCGGCGCATGCCGGACAATCTCTCGCCCGGCCCCGCTCGGCCCTTCACCTGACGCCGCGCAGTCCGATATCCTGCGACGCGGCGCGCGCGGTTGCCGGGCGCGCCGGGACAACCAACTTCATCAGGCCATGAGCGACCAGGACAAGCGCACCGGCGGCGGACAGGGAAGCGGCGGACCCCAGACCGGGGTGGTCGTCAAGACGCGCCCGCGCACCAAGAAGCCCGCCATGTACAAGGTGCTCATGCTCAACGACGACTACACGCCGATGGAGTTCGTCGTGCATGTGCTCGAGCGCTTCTTCCAGAAGAACCGGGAGGAGGCGACGCGGATCATGCTGCATGTGCACCGCCGCGGCGTCGGCGTCTGCGGGGTCTTCACCTACGAGGTCGCGGAGACCAAGGTGACCCAGGTGATGGATCTCGCGCGCCAGAACCAGCATCCGCTGCAATGCACGATCGAGAAGGAATAGGGGTCGCAGACTACCGGGGGGAGGCCCACATCACGACCGGATATCCGGTCCGGTCCGCGCCGAACGAGGCAAGGCCGGCACCTACAGGGGAGCGTCACTGACATGCTGTCCCGCAACCTCGAGCAGACGCTCCACCGGGCCCTGGCACTGGCCAGCGAACGGCGACACGAATACGCGACGCTCGAACACCTTCTTCTTGCCCTCGGCGACGACCAGGACGCGGCCACCGTCCTGCGCGCCTGCGGCGTGGATCTCGACCGCCTGAAGCGCGACCTGACCGAGTTCCTGGACAAGGATCTCGCCGGCCTGGTCACCGAGCGCAGCGGCGACCCGAAGCCGACCGCGGGCTTCCAGCGCGTGGTCCAGCGCGCCGCCATCCATGTGCAATCCAGCGGACGCGACGAGGTGACCGGCGCGAACGTGCTCGTCGCCCTGTTCAGCGAGCGCGAGAGCCACGCCGTCTATTTCCTGCAGCTGCAGGACATGACGCGGCTCGATGCGGTGAACTTCATTTCCCACGGCATCGCCAAGGCGCCGGGGCGTTCGCAGCCCCGGCCGGTGCAGGGCTCCGGCGGCGCGAACAGCGGCGAGGAGAGCGCCGAGAAGGAGGAGAAGCCGCGCGGCGGCCGCGGCCAGGACGCGCTGTCGAACTACTGCGTCAACCTCAACAAGAAGGCGCAGCAGGGCAAGATCGACCCGCTGATCGGCCGCGACCAGGAGATCGAGCGCACCATCCAGATCCTCTGCCGGCGCACCAAGAACAACCCGCTCTATGTGGGCGACCCGGGCGTGGGCAAGACCGCGATCGCCGAGGGGCTGGCGAAGCGCATCGTCGAGGGCGACGTGCCTGAGGTGCTGCTCAAGTCCACCATCTACGCGCTCGACATGGGCAGCCTGCTCGCCGGCACGCGCTACCGCGGCGATTTCGAGGAACGGCTGAAGGCCGTGGTGCAGGAGCTGGAGAACCAGGCCGGCTCGATCCTCTTCATCGACGAGATCCACACCGTGATCGGCGCCGGGGCGACCTCCGGCGGGGCGATGGATGCCTCGAACCTGCTCAAGCCCGCGCTCGCGCAGGGCACGCTGCGCTGCATCGGCAGCACGACCTACAAGGAATACCGCAACTACTTCGAGAAGGACCGCGCGCTGGTCCGCCGCTTCCAGAAGATCGACGTGAACGAGCCCACGGTCGAGGATGCGGTGAAGATCCTGCAGGGCCTCAAGAGCAACTACGAGAAGCACCACAAGGTCCGCTACACGCCGGAGGCCATCAAGGCCGCCGTCGAGCTCAGCGCCAAGTACATCCACGACCGCAAGCTGCCCGACAAGGCGATCGACGTGATCGACGAGGTCGGCGCATCCCGCATGCTCCTGCCCGAGAACAAGCGGCGCAAGACGGTCACGCTCAAGGATGTCGAGGACATCGTCGCCAAGATCGCGCGCATCCCGCCCAAGAGCGTGAGTACCGACGACCGCGAGCAGCTGCGCAACCTCGAGCGCGACCTCAAGGCCATGGTCTTCGGCCAGGACAAGGCGATCGAGGCGCTCTCGGCCGCGATCAAGCTGTCCCGCGCGGGCCTGCGCGACCCCGAGAAGCCGATCGGCAACTACCTGTTCAGCGGCCCCACCGGCGTCGGCAAGACCGAGGTCGCGAAGCAGCTCGCCAAGACGCTGGGAATCGAGCTGATCCGCTTCGACATGTCCGAATACATGGAGCGGCACAGCGTCAGCCGGCTGATCGGCGCGCCGCCGGGCTATGTCGGCTTCGACCAGGGCGGGCTGCTGACGGATGCGATCGACCAGCACCCGCACGCCGTGCTGCTGCTCGATGAGATCGAGAAGGCGCACCAGGATCTCTACAACATCCTGCTGCAGGTGATGGACCACGGGAAGCTCACCGACCACAACGGCAAGACCGTGGATTTCCGCAACGTCATCCTGATCATGACGACGAATGCGGGCGCGGCGGACCTCGCCAAGCCCGCCATCGGCTTCGAGCGCGCGGCCCGCGTCGGCGAGGATACCGAGGCGATCCAGCGCATGTTCACGCCGGAGTTCCGCAACCGCCTCGATGCCATCGTGCCCTTCTCGGGCCTCACACCCGAGATCGTCGGCCAGGTGGTCGAGAAGTTCGTCATGCAGCTCGAGGCGCAGCTTGCGGACCGCAACGTGACGATCGAGCTCTCCTCGGCGGCGAAGGAATGGCTGGCCGAGAAGGGCTACGACCCGCTCTACGGCGCGCGCCCGCTTGCGCGCGTCATCCAGGAGCATGTGAAGAAGCCGCTCGCGGAGGAGCTGCTCTTCGGCAAGCTGACGAAGGGCGGCGCGGTGAAGGTGGGGCTCAAGGACGGGGCGCTCACCTTCGACGTGATCGAGGCCACGCCCCCGGCCCTGCCCAAGCCCGAGGAGGGCGAGGGCGACGCCGAGCGCGAGCCCGAGACGGCCGAGTAGCGCGGCGCCCAAGCCGGCAGGGTGAGGGAAAGGCTCGTCGCCGGATCCGCGCGCCGTCCTCGCCGGTGCGCGGACATCGCCACGCGTCGTCCGCGCACCGGCAGGCGTGGTGTCCTGATGCCCTTGGCATCGAGAGCGGTGCCGCGCCAGGTGCACGGCCCTGGCGTGACCGGGACTTGAAGGCTCGGCGGAACGGCGCGCGCATGTCCTCTGTGCCCATGCCTGCCCACGCACGACAAGGCCCGCTCCACCGCGGGCGGAGCGGGCCTTTCGCCGTTGACCGGCGCCGTTTCCTGGACGTTGCCCCGAACTGAGCGGCATGATCTGACAAGGTGGCGACAGGCCCGGTCAAGCAGGCAGGCGTGCGACGCAATATGCGTGCTTTCGAAATTAATGGTTTCGCGCGGCGCTGCGCTCGTTCCCGGCCCGACGCCCGGCAGCGGCGCGGAGACGCATGGCCTATCTCTTCGAACTGATCCTCTTCCTCACGCCCTTCCTCGCCTACGGGCTGTGGCGGCGGCTCAATCCGAACACCGAGCCGAGCACCATCCTGCTCGTCCTGGCCGGCTGCGGGATCGTGCTGATGGTCGCGGGCGGCTATTGGTACGGGCTGACGCGCAGCATGCCGCGCGACGCCGCCTATGTGCCCGCGCATCTCGAGGGCGAGCGGATCGAGCCCGGCCATGCGGAGCGCCGCCGGTGAGCGACCAGCCGGCGGCCGTCATCGCGCGCCCGGGCTTCCTCGACATCCCGGCCGTCGCGTCGGTGCTGGCGGCGCTGCCGGGCGCGCGCGCCGTCGGCGGCTGCGTGCGCGATGCGCTGGCCGGCCTGCCCTCGGCCGATGTGGACATCGCCGCCCCGCTGCCGCCGCAGGAGATCGCCGCGCACCTGCGCGCGGCCGGGCTGAAGGTGTTCGAGACGGGCCTCGCGCACGGCACGCTGACGGCGGTGCTGAAGGGCGTGCCGGTCGAGGTGACGGCGCTGCGCCGCGACGTGCTGACCGACGGGCGCCACGCCGTGGTGGAGTGGACGCGCGACTGGCGCGAGGACGCGGCGCGGCGCGACTTCACCATCAACGCCATGTCGCTCGCCCCCGATGGCGCGCTGTTCGACTATTTCGGCGGCCGGGCGGACCTGGCGGCGGGGAAGGTGCGCTTCGTGGGCGATCCCGACACGCGCCTCACGGAGGACTACCTGCGCGCGCTGCGCTTCTTCCGCTTCCAGGCGCGCTACGGGCGCGGGGAGCCGGATGCGGCGGCGGTCGCGGCGATCCGCCGGGCGGTGCCGGGCCTCGCGCGGCTCTCGGCCGAGCGGGTCTGGATGGAACTGAAGCGCATCCTGTCGGTGCCGGACCCGGTCGCGGCGGTGGGGCTGATGGCGGAGACGGGTGTGCTCGGCGCGGTGCTGGGCCTGCCCTACGACCTCGACGGCGCCGCGCGCCTTTCCGCCTTCGCGCCCGATGCCGCCGCCTGGCCTTGGCTCGTCGCGCTCCTGCCGGCGCGCGAGGATCCGCCCCGTCTGGCGCGCCGCCTCAAGGCCTCGCTCGAGGAGGTCAGGATCCTCGACCTGCTCGCCGCCGATCTCGCCGATGCGCGCGCGGGAAGCGGGCGCCCGCCCCGCCCGCCCATGGACGATCCCGCCACCGCCGCCGCCTGGGTGCTGAGCGGCGCGGCGCGGCACTTCCGCGAGGAGGCGCTGCTGCGCCGCTTCGCCGACTGGTCGCTGACGCTGCACGATTTCGGCCGCGGCGGGACCGATGGCGCGCATTGGCGCGGGGCGCGGGCGCTGGCGGCGGAGATGCCGGTGCCGGTCTTCCCGCTCGGCGGCGCGGATGCGGCGGCGCTCGGCGTGCCGCCCGGGCCCTGGATGGGCCGGCTTCTGGCAGAGGTGCTGGCGTGGTGGCGGCAGTCCGGCTGCCGGCCGTCGCGGGAGGAATGCCTCGCGGACCTCGCGCGCCGCGTCGCGGCGGGCCCCGACGCCGCATCCGCCGGCAAGGGGGAGAAGGCCGGCAGCGGCGCCGAGGCCGGCGGCGGGGCCACACTCGGGGGATGAGTGGGGGATCCGGCCCCGCCGCCTTCACCGGAACGAAACAAGAACTAGCACAGGGTGCAGCCAAGTTTCAAGGGCGTTCGCGTGACACCTGCCCTGCGCCGCGCGGGAGCCTGCCCAGGCATGCAAAGCCCCGGAACGGCGGCGCAGCGACCTGATGCAAGTCTTTGCGAATATTGATCTTCCTTCGCGCGCCGGGAGAGGCCGCGCGGCCCTGCCCCGGTGCCGGCACGGTCCCGCCGCGGCACGCGGAGCCTCGCGACACGCCGCCGCCTGCCCGGGGGCGGCACCGCCTCGGCCTTGCGCCCTCAACCCGCTTGCGCGCGGGAGGCGACCCCGGGCGGGTGACGATGCCCGAGGACACCAGCGGCTTCCGCCGCGCGCCCCGAGACGCCCATCCGAGGGGGCGATTCCCCGCCTGCCCGTTCTGCTCTATCCCCCGCCCATGGCCCTGCCGCTCGAACCCTCCTCCCGCGCCCTGCTCGCGCGCCTCTGGCGCGGCTATGTCGGGGGGCACCGGCGGGGCATCGCGCTCGCGCTGCTCTGCACCCTCGGCGTGGCGGGCACCACCGCGCTCTACCCGGTGGTCATCCAGCAATCCTTCGACCGCTTCACCGAGGGGCGGCACGACTGGCTGTGGCTGGTGCCGGTGGTCATCATCCTGGTCACCTCTCTGAAGGCGCTCGCGCAGTTCGGCCAGGCGGTGGCGATCCAGTCGGTCGTGCTGCGCGTCATCGAGGGGCTGCAGAACGACCTCTTCCGCGCCCTCACCCGCGCCGACCTCGCGGTGGTCGCGCGCGAGGCGCCGGCGCGCCACGCCGCGCGCTTCACCACCGACGCCGCGCTGATCCGCGAGGCACTGACCAAATCCATCAACGCGGTGGCCGATGCGCTGACGGTGGTCGGCCTCGTCGCCTCGATGGTCTATCTCGACTGGCAGATGTCGCTGATCGCGGCGCTGCTCTATCCGCTCGCGGTGCTGCCGATCCTGAAACTCGGCAAGCGCATCCGCCGCGCCTCGGGCGGGATGCAGGAACGGGTGGGCGAGGCCGCGGCGGCGCTGACCGAATCCTTCGGCGCCGCCCGCGTGGTCCGCGCCTACCGGCTCGAGGCTTCGGAGGAGGCGCGCGCGGCCGGCCTCTTCGCGCGGCTGCGCGAGAGCCTCTACGGCATCGCCCGCACCCGCGCCTCGCTCGACCCGATGCTGGAGGCGCTCGGCGGCTTCGCGGTCGCGGCGGTGCTCGCCTTCGTCGGCTGGCGGGTCTCGACCGGCACGGGCACGCTCGGGGAGTTCACCGGCTTCGTCGCGGCGCTGCTCATCGCCTCGCGCCCGGTGCGCGCGCTGGGCTCGCTGAACGCGGCGCTGCAGGAGGGGCTGGCCGGCCTCGGCCGCGTCTTCGGCGTGATGGACGAGCCGCGCCGCATCGCCGAGGCGCCCGGCGCCCCGCCGCTGCCGCCGGGCCAGGGCCGCGTCGAATTCGATGCCGTCGGCTTCACCTATGACGGGGTGCCGGATGCCGCGCTCGCGGGCCTGACCTTCACCGCCGAGCCGGGGCGCACCGTCGCGCTGGTCGGGCCCTCGGGCGCCGGCAAGTCCACCGCCATCGCGCTGGTGCCGCGCCTTTACGACGTGACCGAGGGCGCGCTGCGGATCGACGGCGCCGACATCCGCACGGTCAGCCTCGCCTCGTTGCGCGATGCCATCGCCTATGTCGGGCAGGAGGCGGTGATCTTCGACGACACCGCGCTCGCCAACATCGCCTGCGGCCGGCCCGGCGCGACGCAGGCGGAGGTGGAGGAGGCCGCCCGCGCCGCCGCCGCGCATGATTTCATCGCCGCCCTGCCGGAAGGCTACGCGACCGTGCTCGGCCCCGGCGGGTCGCGGCTGTCGGGCGGGCAGCGGCAGCGCGTCGCGCTGGCCCGCGCGCTGCTGCGCAACCCGCGCATCCTGCTGCTCGACGAGGCGACGAGCGCCCTCGATGCCGAGAACGAGGCGCTGGTCCAGCAGGCGCTCGCGCGGCTGCGCGCGGGGCGGACCACCCTCGTCATCGCCCATCGCCTCGCCACGGTGCGCGATGCCGACCTGATCGTGGTGATGGAGAAGGGCCGCGCGGTCGAGCAGGGCACCCACGCCGAGCTGATGGCGCGGGACGGGCTCTACGCGCGCCTCGTCAGGACCCAGGCCTTCGGCTGAGGCGCCCGCGCCGCCTCACGCCGGATCGAGGCGCAGCACCGCGCCCTGCGGCGAATCCGTCAGCAGGTAGACGCGCCCGTCCGGCCCGACCAGCACATGGCGCATCCGCGCGAGGCCGGTCAGCAGCCGTTCCTCCCCGGTCACGCGGTCGCCCTCGGTCGAGAGCCGCACCAGCCCCGGCGTGTTGAGCGCGGCGACGAAGAGGCTCCCGCGCCAGCCCGGGAAGGCCGCGCCGTCGTAGAAGGCGATGCCCGAGGGGCTGACCGAGGGCACCCAGACATGGATCGGGTCCGTCATCCCGGGCGCCGAGGTCTCGCGCGAGATGCGCGGGCCCCAGTATTCCCGCCCGTGGCTGACCACCGGCCAGCCGTAGTTCGCGCCGCGCTGGATGATGTTGATCTCGTCGCCGCCGCGCGGCCCGAACTCGGCTTCCCACAGCGAGCCCGTCCAGGGATTGACCGCAAGCCCCTGCGGGTGGCGGTGGCCGTAGGACCAGATCTCGGGCCGCGCGCCCGGCCGCCCGACGAAGGGGTTGTCGGGCGGCACCCGCCCTTCCCGCGTCAGGCGGATGATCTTGCCGGCGAGATCGTCGAGCCGCTGCGCGCGCTCGCGCTGGTTGCGCTCGCCCGTCGAGAGGTAGAGGTGCCCGTCGCGCCCGAACACGATGCGGCAGCCGAAATGCAGCCGCCCCGAGGCCTGCGCCGGCGTGGCGTCGAGCAGCCGCCGCACGCCGGAGAGCCCATCATGGGTTGGCGCGAGCCGCGCGGCGATCAGCCGTGTCAGCGCCCCGCCCTCCACCGCCGCCGCCTGGCAGAGGAAGACCTCCCGCGTGCGGGCGAAATCGGGCGCGAGCGCGATGTCGAGCAGCCCGCCCTGGCCCGCCGCCTCGACCTGCGGCACGCCGGAAAGCGGGGCGGAGACGCGGCCATCGGGCGTGATGCGCCTCAGACGCCCCGGGCGTTCGGTCACCAGCAGCGACCCGTCGGGCAGGAAGGCCGCACTCCAGGGATGCTCGAGGCCGGTGGCGAAGGTGGTGACGCGGAAGGTCGCGCGCTCGGAGACGACGGGCGCCTCCTGCGCGGCGGCCGGGCCGGCGAGGAGGGCGAGGGCGAGAAGGGCGCGGCGCTGCATGAGGGGCAGGTGGTCCCGCCGCGCCGCGCCTGCAACCGGCCCGGCTTTGCAGCGCCGCCAGCCCGGTGCAGGCTTGGCGCAAACGGAGGGAACGCGCATGCAGGACAACACCCGCTTCGAGGGCCGTGTCGCCATCGTCACCGGCGCGGGCTCGCGCGACCCGGGGGCGGGCGCGACCACGGTCGGCAATGGCCGGGCCATCGCCACGCTGCTCGCCCGCCGCGGCGCGCGCGTGATGCTGCTCGACATCGAGCGCGAATGGCTGCGCGGCACCGAGGCGATGATCCGCGAGGAGGGCGGCACCTGCGCCGCCGCCGTCTGCGACGTGGCGAAGGATGCCGATTGCGCCGCCGCCGTCGCCGCGGCGGTGCGCGCGTTCGGCCGCGTGGACATCCTGGTGAACAATGTCGGCATCAGCGGCCCGCCCGGCGATGCCACCACCGTGGACCCCGAGGCCTGGGACCACGGCATGCAGGTGAACGTGAAGTCCGTGATGCTGATGGCAAGGCACGCGGTGCCGGAGATGCGCCGGCAGGGCGCGGGCGCGATCGTCAACCTCGCCTCCATCGCGGGGCTGATGGGCGGGCATCCGGGCCTGCTCTACGCCACCACCAAGGGCGCGATCGTGCAGATGACGCGCGCCATGGCCGCGCATCACGGCGGCGACCTGATCCGCGTGAACGCGGTCGCGCCGGGCTATGTCTACACGCCGATGGTCGCCTCGCGCGGCATGAGCGAGGAGCTGCGCCAGCAGCGCGCCACGGCGGGGCTGCTCAAGGTGGAGGGCACGGCCTGGGACGTGGCCGAGGCGGTCTGCTTCCTCGCCTCGCCCGCCGCGCGCTGGATCACGGGCGTGACGCTGCCGGTGGATGCCGGGCGGTCGGCCGGCAATGTCGGCGCGACGCCGCAGCCCCTCGGCCTCGCGCGATAGGCGGCTGCTACGGCGCCACCTCGCCGATCGCGGGCTTCGGCGCTTGCCCCGCTTCGAGCTGGCGGAAGGGGCCGCGCAGGCTCTCGGCCGCCTGCAGCGTTCCCCAGCCGAAGTGGAAATACCAGCCATGCAGGGCGAGCCGCCCGTCATGCACGCGCTCGGTGACGAAGGGGTAGGTCATCAGGTTGCGCAGGCTGGCGAGCACGGTCGCCTGCTCGGCGCGGCGGGCGACCAGCAGGCGCTCCGCCTCGGTCACCAGGCCTTCCACCTCCTCGCGCACCTCGCGCATGATCTCGACCCAGTCGGCCACGTAGGTGAAGCCGCGCGCCGCCGCGTCGTGGTCCACGAGGCAGCGCACGCCGGCGCAGAAGGAATGGCCGAGCACGACGATGTGCCGCACGCCGAGCCCGATGACGCCGAACTCGATGGCCGAGGCGGTGCCGTGCGGTTGGCCGTCATGGACATGGGGCGGCACGATCGCGGCCACGTTGCGGATGACGAAGAGATCGCCCGGCTCGGCGCCGCAGATGATGGCCGGGTCGGTGCGGCTGTCCGAGCAGGCGATGACCAGCACCTCGGGCGCCTGCCGTTCCAGCAGGCGGGCGAAGAGTTCGGGGTCGGCGTCGAAATGCAGCCCGCGGAAACGGTCGAAGCCGTCCGTCAGGCGCTGCAGCGCGCCGCCCCGGGGCCGGTCGAGGGGCATGGATGCGGCCTCCGGGATGCCGCCGCGGGGGCGGTGGGTTCGCTGCCGGTGTCCTCCGGACGCGCCGGCGGCGCAAGGGGGTGCCGCTGCGGCTTGCGCGGGCGCGAACGAAGTCGGAACATCGGGGAATGGAGGCCGCTTCCGCTGCTGCCCGCACCCTTGCCGTCACGCGCGCCGCCGCGCGCTTCTGCGCCCTGCGCGGCTGGGCGCCGGTGACCGAGATGCCGCTGCCCGACGGGCGGCGCGCCGACATCCTCGCGCTGACCGCGGCGGGGGATTTCGCCATGATCGAGGTGAAGTCCTGCGCGCGCGACTTCCTCTCCGACGCCAAGTGGCCGGAATACCGCGCCTGGTGCGACCGGCTCTATTTCGCGGTGGACCTCGACTTCCCGCAGGCCCTCATCCCGCAGGATGTCGGCCTGGTGGTGGCCGAGGCGCGCGAAGCGGCGCTGCTGCGCGAGGCGCCCGAACACCGCCTCGCCCCCGCACGGCGGCGGGCGCTGACGCAGCGCCTGGCAATGCTCGCCGCGGGCCGCCTCGCCACGCTCGCGGATCCGGCGGGGGCGGCGGAGATCCGCGCCGCCCTGCGCCTGGAATAGCGCGGGAGCAGGCGCGGCCCTCCGCCGCGCCCCTCCGCCAGCATCAATAGTAGTAGTAGCCGCGGCGCTGGCGCGGCGCGGTGAGCGCCCCGACCGCCGCGCCGCCCGCGCCGCCGATCGCCGCGCCCGCGAGCGGCGAGCCGCCGGTCAGCGCCGCGATGCCGGCGCCGCCGGCCGCGCCGATGCCGCCGCCGATCAGCGCGCGCTGGCCGACCGGGTCGGCGCAGGCCGAAAGCCCCAGGACGAGCGTCGCGGCGGCGAGGATGCGGATGCGATGGGACAGCATGTTGTGCCTCCTGCGGTGGTGTCGCGAGCCCCACCACAATCGCCGCGTGTGGCGACGATCGGGCGGAACCGGGGCGGGAATCGCCCCTCGCGGACACGAACGCGTCAGGGGCCTTTCCGCTTCCGCCCGCCCCTGCCCTTTTTCGGCTCGTAGCCGCCGCCGCCGGGGCCGAGCGGCTTCGGCGCCCAGTCGGCCTTCGGCGTGGCCTCGCGCAGCGACCGCCCGGCGAGGTTGGGCTCGAGGCCGAGGTCGAGCGCCTCGAGGCGCTTGATCTCGTCGCGCAGCCGCGCCGCGGTCTCGAACTCCAGTTCCGCCGCGGCGGCTCGCATCCGGCGTTCCAGTTCGGCGATGCTCGCGCGCAGATCCTTGCCGACGAAGTGGCTCTCCTCCTCGCCCGCCACAGCCTCGACCGTGACGTAATCGCCCTGCGTCACATCCTTCAGCACATCGGCGATCTCGCGGCGGATGGTGGTGGGCGTGATGCCGTGCTCGGCGTTCCAGGCCTGCTGCTTGGCGCGGCGGCGCTCGGTCTCCTCCAGCGCGGCGCGCAGGCTGCGCGTCATGGTGTCGGCATAGAGCACGACGCGGCCCTCGGCGTTGCGCGCGGCGCGGCCGATGGTCTGGATCAGCGAGGTCGTGCTGCGCAGGAAGCCTTCCTTGTCGGCATCGAGGATCGCCACCAGCGCGCATTCGGGGATGTCGAGCCCCTCGCGCAGCAGGTTGATGCCCACCAGCACGTCGAACACGCCCTTGCGAAGATCGCGGATGATCTCGATGCGCTCCAGCGTGTCCACATCCGAATGCAGGTAGCGGACGCGGATGCCGGCCTCGGTCATGTATTCCGTGAGGTCCTCGGCCATCCGCTTGGTCAGGGTGGTGACCAGCACGCGCCCGCCCTTGCCCGCGACAGCGCGGCATTCGGCGAGGAGGTCGTCCACCTGGCCTTCCACGGGGCGGACCTCGCAGACGGGATCGACCAGCCCGGTCGGGCGGATCACCTGCTCGGCGAAGGCGCCGCCCGTGCGTTCCATCTCCCACGGGCCGGGCGTGGCGGAGACGAAGATGGTCTGCGGGCGGTAGGCGTCCCATTCCTCGAATTTCAGCGGCCGGTTGTCGGTGCAGGAGGGCAGGCGGAAGCCGAATTCGGAGAGGATCGTCTTGCGGTTGAAGTCGCCGCGGAACATGCCGCCGATCTGCGGCACGGTGACGTGGCTCTCGTCCACGATCAGCAGCGCGTTCTCGGGCAGGTATTCGAACAGCGTCGGCGGCGGATCGCCGGGGCGGCGGCCGGTGAGGTAGCGCGAGTAGTTCTCGATGCCCTTGCAGGAGCCGGTTGTCTCCAGCATCTCGATGTCGAAGATGGTGCGCTGCTCGAGGCGCTGGCGCTCGAGCAGCTTGCCCTCCGCCTCGAGCTGCGCGAGGCGCTCCTTGAGCTCCGCCTTGATCTGCGTGATCGCCTGGGTTAGCGTCGGGCGCGGCGTGACGTAGTGGCTGTTGGCGTAGATGGCGATGCGCTCCATCTCGCCGGTGATCTCCCCGGTCAGCGGGTCGAATTCGCGGATGGCGTCCACCTCGTCCCCGAACAGCGAGACGCGCCAGGCGCGGTCCTCGAGATGCGAGGGCCAGAGATCCACGTTCTCGCCGCGGATGCGGAAGGTGCCGCGCGCGAAGAAGGCGTCGTTGCGCCGGTACTGCTGCTCGACCAGGCCCTTGACCAGCGCGTCGCGCTCGATCCGCCCGCCGCGTTCGAGTTTCACGACCATCCGGCTGTAGGTCTCGACCGACCCGATGCCGTAGATGCAGGACACCGAGGCGACGATCACCACGTCGTTGCGTTCGAGCAGCGCCTGCGTCGCGGAATGGCGCATGCGGTCGATCTGCTCGTTGATCTGCGAATCCTTCTCGATGTAGGTGTCCGTGCGTGGGACATAGGCCTCCGGCTGGTAGTAGTCGTAGTAGGAGACGAAGTATTCCACCGCGTTGTCGGGGAAGAAGGACTTCATCTCCCCGTAGAGCTGCGCCGCCAGCGTCTTGTTGGGCGCGAGGATCAGCGTCGGGCGCTGCACCGCCTCGATCACCTTCGCCATGGTGAAGGTCTTGCCCGATCCGGTGACGCCGAGCAGCACCTGGTCGCGCTCGCCCTGTTCCAGCCCGCCGACCAGCTCCCTGATGGCCTGGGGCTGGTCGCCATTGGGCTCGAAGGGGGAGACGACCTTGAGGCGGCGCGCCGGCGCGGGGGCCGGGCGCTTCTGCGGCATGAACAGCACGGGGCCGGGGGCGATCAGGTTCATGGGCGCGAAGATGGTCCCGGCGGGCGCGCGATGCCAGCGCGCATGGCGGACGCCGCGCGGCATCGCGATGCGCGCCCCCCTGCGCGCCCGCGCGGCGGCGTGGCAGCATGGCGCGAGGCAGGGAGCCCGACACCGATGCGCATGGCCTGGCTGCTCGCCGCCGTCCTGGTGCTGCCGCCCGACCCTGCCGGCGCGGCCGAGCGCCGTTGCGGCTGGCTGCACAACCCGACCCCCGCGAACTGGTGGCTGCGGGACCGGGACGGGGAATGGGTGCTCTCCCTGCAGGGCGCGCCGCCGGTGCCCGGCATGGAAGAGATCCCGGACATGACGGTGCGCGGCTGGGTCGCCGTGAACGGCCATTACGGCTACGGCTGCGCCTGCCTCACGCTGGAGACGGAGCGCGCGCGGCGGCGGGTGATCCGCGTGCTGGCGGCCGAGCCGCTGCCGCTCGCCCGCTGCCGCGCCGACCGCGCGCTGCCCTCGCCGGGCTGAGCGCCGGGCGGCGTCAGACCGCGCCGGACCCCGCGCGCCGGGCGGCGAGGATGCCGAGGATGCGCGCCGCCGCCTCGGGCCGGCTGCAGCCCTCGACCTCGGCGATCTCGCCGGCCAGCCTCTCGACCGCCTGCTCGAACAGGAAACGCTCGCCGAGCGGCTGATCGGCGCGGTCGGCATGGCGCCCGAGGTCGCGCACCACCTCGGCGACCAGCATCGGGTCGCCGGAGTTCAGCTTGGCGTTGAGCTCGACCGCCCGGCGCGCCCAGATGGCGCGCGAGGCGCGCGGCGCGCCGGCGAGCACCGCCAGCACGCGGCCGACCGCCTCGGGCGCCATGGGCAGGCGCAGCCCGCAGCGCCCGGCCTTGGCCACCGGCACGCGCAGCGTGAGGCGGCGCTCCGGGAACCGCAGGCGCAGGACATCGAGGCGCTCGCCGTCCAGTTCCTGGCTCTCACGCGCCTCGAACCGGCCGATGCCATGCACCGGATGCACCACCGCATCGCCGGGCGAGATCAGCCCCGCGCTGCCGGAGGCCGCGAGGAAGGGCGGCATGCCGGCCCTCGATGCACTCCCGTGTCCCGGATCCGCTTCCAGCATGGCTTTGCCTCCTGGCCGTCAGCGCGGGGTTCGACGCCTGCGCTGCCCTCCTCGTGTCGGCACCTTGGGCATGATCGCGCGCGGGCGGCGATGAAGCGCTTCAGGGCGGGCGGCGGTGCCCGGCGCGGGTCCGTTCGGACCGTTGTAGCGGAGCGGCAAAGCCGCCATGGCGAAACGGACCGCGCCTGAGGATGCGCCGGGGCGATTGCATCGTCGCGGACGCGGCGCCGTGAGCGGATCATCCGGTCAAGACTGCGCCCGACCACCCAGCGTCGCGGGGTGAGGCCCGAGCGTGTCGGGATGTCGGGACCGGCGGCGGACGGGGCGGCGCTGCTCGCGGGCTGTGTCGCGATCCTGCTCGGCAATGTCGCGCGGGCGGCGCGGCCAAGCCCGGACGTCGCCGCGAGGCGAGACTGCGATGCAGTTTCACCCTTGCGGCGGCGAAAAGTGTAGCCGCCGCGCCTGTCCTGTCGAGGCGGCGGAAGGCCGGGCTGCCATGCCGCGCCAGCCGGGCATGGCGCTCGCCAAGCCGCATACGCCCCGCCTAATCAAGCCCCATCCTCCCCTGCTGGACGGGTCAAGCCCGATGCGCGGACTCCTCGCCTTGCCCTTCTTCGGACGCCGGCGTTTCGACAGCCTCTCGGCGCAGGAGATGCTCGCCCTCGCGATCGCCTCGGAGGAGGAGGATGGGCGGATCTACGCCCTCTATGCCAGCCGGCTGCGCCAGCAATACCCGGCGACGGCGGCGGTCTTCGACGACATGGCCGCCGAGGAGGAGGAGCACCGGCGGCGCCTGATCGACCTCTACCGCGCGCGCTTCGGCGATCTGATCCTGCCCATCCGGCGCGAGCATGTGGCGGATTTCTACACGCGGCGCCCGGTCTGGCTGGTCGAGAACCTGGGCCTCGAGCGCATCCGCGAGGAGGCGCTGGCCATGGAGCGCGAGGCGCAGGCCTACTACCGCGCCGCCGCCCAGCGCAGCACCGATGCCGAGGTGCGCAGGCTGCTCGGCGACCTCGCCGCCGCCGAAGCCCAGCACGAACGCGGCGCCGAGGCGATGATCGCCGAACGCCTCGGCGGCGAGGCCGGGACCGAGGAGGCATCGGCCGCGCGGCGGCAATTCATCCTCACCTGGGTGCAGCCCGGGGTCGCGGGGCTGATGGATGGCTCGGTCTCCACGCTGGCGCCGATCTTCGCCACCGCCTTCGCCACCCAGGACCCCTGGACCACCTTCCTGGTCGGGCTTTCCGCCTCGGTCGGCGCGGGCATCTCCATGGGCTTCACCGAGGCCGCGCATGACGACGGCAAGCTCTCCGGCCGCGGCTCGCCGGTGAAGCGCGGCCTGGCCTCCGGCGTGATGACGGCGATCGGCGGGCTCGGCCACGCGCTGCCCTACCTCATCCCCAATTTCTGGACCGCGACGGCGATCGCGCTGGCGGTGGTCTTCGTCGAGCTCTGGGCCATCGCCTGGATCCAGAACCGCTACATGGAAACGCCGTTCCGGCGGGCGGTGTTCCAGGTGGTGCTCGGCGGCAGCCTGGTGCTGGCCGCGGGCATCCTCATCGGCGGCGGCTGAGGCCTGCGCCGCGCCTCGCGCGCGCCGCCACGCTGCCGCGCACCGGCCGCTGGTTCGGCCGGCGCGCATCCCGAGGCGGCTCAGAAGGGCAGCACGCGCGTCGCGGGCTCCAGCATGCGCCGGGCCATCTCTGGCGGGGCGGCCGGGCGCACGCCCTCGATCAGCGCCTCCGGCCCGACCCCGGCATTGGGCAGATAAAGGGCGCAGACCTCCGTGCGCATGCCGGCGCGCACCAGGTTCTGCAGCATCTGCGCGGGGGTGGCGTTCATCGGGCGCAGAGCGGCGGCGGCGGGCCCGGGCGGCTCGCGCCGCGCGAGGTCGCCGGCGGGGCCGCACAGCATCACCTCGACCGTCGCGCCCTGCTGGCGCATCTGGCCGAGCAGCACGAAGGCCATGCCCTGCGCCTGCGGGTCGGCGGAGGTGATGATGGCCAGCACGCGCGGCGTCTCGGCGCGCGCGGCGGGGGCAAGGGCGAGCCCCGCCAGGAGGAGCAGCCCGGCGGCGCGGCGGGCCGTGGAACGAAGCGTCATGCGGTGAGTCCTTTCGCGGGTGGCGGGGCCTCAGCCTTCCGGCTGGAGGAGGTGGCCCTGCGCGGCGGCGCGCAGGGTGGCGGCGGCGACGAGGGCGAGGATCGCGCTCGCCGCGAGCAGCACGAGCCAGAGCAGCGGCGCCTGCCAGGCCGCCGGGTGCGCACGCGCCGCCGCCTGCACCGCAAGCGCCAGGGCGGCGGTCGGGAAGGTCCAGCCCCACCAGGACATGGCGAAGGGCAGGCGCGCGAACTCGCCCGCCATGGCGGCGAACACCAGCGCCAGGAAGACCGCCAGGCCAAGCACCGCGAGCGGCGCCGCCCCGAAGCCGCCGCCGAGCCCGGCGAGCGCGAGCGCGCCCACCGCCGGCGGGGCGATCAGGATCGCCAGCGTCGGCCGCAGCCGCGGCGGCAGCGCCGGGCCGGTGACGAGGCGCGCGAGCAGGATCGGCTGCAGCATCGCCCACAGCAGCGCGCCAAGGCCGAACATCATCCAGGACAGCGCCTCGTAGCCGAGCTTCGCGCCCACCACCGGGGCGAGGATGTTGCCGACCAGCGGGATGAGCATGGGCGGGGCGAGGCTCGCCGCCTCGCGCGGGGCGAGGAGCAGCCCGCGCACCGTCCAGGCGGCGATGCCGAGATGGCCCGCCACGGCGACCAGCCAGAGCGCCTCGGCCGCCCCGCGCGCATGCGGGAGGAGGCCGCCGGAGATGATCATCAGCCCGATCGTCACCGCGCCGGCGAAGGCGGCGCGGATCGGGTGGGCGAGGTCGCCGGCCAGCGCCTCCGGGTGGCGGGCGAGCCGCACCAGGTGCAGCGCGGCGACGGCGAGCCAGACCAGGCCCGCGAGAAGCAGCAGCGCCTCGCCGATGGCGGCGGGCGCGCCGAGCGTGTGCGCCGCCTCGCGCCAGGCGAGGCCGAGCCCGCCGATGCCCATCGGCGCCGCGAAGAGGGCCAGGGGAAGGTGGCGCAGCCGTTCGCCCGGGGCCGCATCCTGGGGCAAGGTGACGGACATGATCGTCTCGCTTCCTTTTATTCGCTTTTTCTTATATAATACGCCGCAAGCCCCCACAAGCGCGAAGTGTCGAAGGCCCATGCCCGAGCGCCGAACACCCGATGCGGTCCCCCGCCCCCTTGCGATATGGCGCGCGACGCTGCGCGCCCTGCCCTTGGCCGCCCTGCTGTTCGGCCTCGCGCCGCCAGCCCCGCTCGCCGCGCAGGAGCGGTTCACCGTCGCCCCGCGCATGATCGAGGACGACCGGCCGGTCTTCGCCACGGTGGAGAGCGTGCGCGAGGTCGAGGCCCGGGCGCGGCTCAACGGCACGCTGACGCGCCTCGATGTGCGCGAGGGCGACGCCGTTGCGGCAGGCCAGGTCATCGCCATGGTGCAGGACGCCAAGCACCCGCTGCAGCTCGCCGCGCTCGATGCGCGCCTCGGCGCGCTCGCCGCGCAACGGCGCCAGGCGGCGCTGGAACTCGAACGCACCCGCGCCCTGCGCGCCACCGGCACCGCCACCCAGGCGCGGCTCGACGACGTCCAGACCGCGCTCGACGTGGTGGAAGGCCAGATCGCCGCCGCGCAGGCGGAGCGCGAGGTGCTGGTGCAGCAGCAGCGCGAGGGCGAGGTGCTGGCGCCGCAGGCCGGCCGCGTGCTCAGGGTGCGCGGCACGCCGGGGGCGGTGGTGATGCCCGGCGAAGCCATCGCCACCATCGCCACCGACCGCTACGTGCTGCGGCTGCGCCTGCCCGAGCGGCACGCCCGCTTCCTGCGCGCGGGTGACCCGGTCGAGGTGGGCGGGCGCGGGCTCGGCGGCGGCGCGCCGCTCGGCCGGGGCCGCATCACGCTTGTCTATCCGGAACTCCAGCAGGGTCAGGTGGTTGCCGATGCCGAGGTGCAGGGCCTCGGCGACTTCTTCGTGGGCGAGCGCGTGCGCGTGACGATCGCCGCCGACCGGCGCGAGGCCATCCTGATCCCGCGCGCCTTCCTGATCGACGGGCCGGGGGTGGACATGGTGCGCCTCGCCTCCGGCGCGCTGGTGCCGGTCCAGCGCGGGCCGGTGCGGGGCGAGGAGGTGGAGATCCTCTCCGGGCTTGCCGCCGGCGACGTGCTGGTGCGGCCATGAGCCTAGGCGTCTCGGGCCGGCTCGCGCAGGCCTTCATCCGCTCGCCGCTGACGCCGCTGCTGCTGGTGGTCTCGGTGGCGGTCGGGCTGATCGCCCTGCTTGCCCTCCCGCGCGAGGAGGAACCGCAGATCAGCGTGCCGATGGTGGACATCGCCGTGCGCGCCGACGGCCTCGCCGCGCCGGATGCGATGGAACTCGTCACCCGCCCGCTCGAGGCCATCGTCACCGCCATTCCCGGCGTCGAGCACGTCTACAGCCAGACGCGCGACGACGCGGTGATGGTCACCGCGCGCTTCCTGGTCGGCACCAATGCCGACGACGCCATCCTGCGCGTGCATGAGCGGCTGCGCGCCAACTGGGACCGCATCCCGCTCGGCATCCCCGAGCCGCTGGTGGTCGGGCGCGGCATCAACGACGTGGCGGTGGCGGTGGTCACGCTCAGCCCGCGCGATCCGGCCGGCGGGTGGGACGACGCCGCGCTGCACGAGCTCGCCGACCGGCTGCTCAGCGAATTGGCCACCATCCCGCAGGTGGGGCTGACCTACCTCGCCGGCGGGCGGCCGATGGAGCTGATGATCGAACCCGATCCCGGCGCGCTGGCCCGCCACGGGATCACGCTGAACCAGCTCGTCGAGAAGCTGCAGGGCGCGAATGCCTCCTTCCACGCGGGCAGCCTCAGGATGGACGGGCGCAGCCTGCCGGTGCAGGCCGGCCACACGCTGCGCGGCGTGCCCGATGCCGGGCTGCTGCTGCTGACCTCGGCCGATGGGCGGCCGGTCTATCTCGGCGACGTGGCGCGCATCAGCGCCGCCCCCGCCCCGCGGGAGGCGCGGGTCTGGCGCCTGACGCGCGACACCGAGGGCGGATGGAGCCAGGCGCCGGCCGTCTCCATCGCGGTGGCCAAGCGGCCCGGCGCGAACGCCATCGAGGTGACGCGCGCCGTCCATGCCCGCATCGCCGCCCTGCAGGGCGGGCTGATCCCCGAGGGCATCCGCGCCGAGGTGACGCGCGACTACGGCCAGACCGCGCAGGAGAAGTCGGACGAGTTGCTGTTCCACCTCGGCCTCGCCACGCTGTCCATCGTGGCGCTGGTCTGGCTCGCCATCGGCTGGCGCGCGGCCGCGGTGACGGCGGTGGTGATCCCGGTGACCATCCTGCTCACCCTCTTCGGCGCGCTGATGCTGGGCTACACGCTCAATCGCGTCTCGCTCTTCGCGCTGATCTTCTCGATCGGCATCCTGGTGGACGACGCCATCGTGGTGGTTGAGAACATCGACCGCCACTGGGCCATGAAGGACGGGCGCGACCGCGTGACGGCGGCGATCGAGGCGGTGGCCGAGGTCGGCAACCCCACCATCGTGGCGACGCTGACCGTCATCGTCGCGCTGCTGCCGATGATGTTCGTCTCCGGCATGATGGGCCCCTACATGGCGCCGATCCCGGCCGTGGCATCGGCGGCCATGGCATTCTCCTTCTTCGTCGCCATGGTGCTGACGCCCTGGCTGATGGTGAAGCTCGGCGCCTCGCATGCCGCGCATGAGGACGGGCGGCTCGGGCGCATCTATCGCGCCGTGGCCCACGCGGTAATCGAGCGCCGCGCCGTGGCCTGGGGCTTCCTGGCCGCCACCGGCCTCGCCACGCTTGCCTCGATGCTGCTCTTCGCCACGCGCGACGTGACGGTGAAGCTGCTGCCCTTCGACAACAAGTCGGAGCTCGCGGTGGTGCTCGACATGCCGGCCGGCACCAGCCTGGAGGCGACGGAGCGCGCGCTGCTCGCCGCCGCCGCGCGGCTTTCCGCCGTGCCGGAGGTGGCGAGCGCGACGCTGAACGCCGGCACCGCCGCGCCCTTCAACTTCAACGGTCTGGTGCGGCACAGCTTCCTGCGCGCCTCGCCGGAGCTGGGCGACCTCGACATCCAGCTCACCGACCGCCACCACCGTACGCGCGAGAGCCACGCCATCGCCCTCGATGTGCGCCGGCGCCTCGCCGACCTGCCGCTGCCGGAGGGCGCGCGGCTGCGCGTGGTGGAGGTGCCGCCCGGCCCGCCGGTGCTCGCCACGCTGCTCGCCGAGATCTACGGCCCGGATGCCGAGAGCCGCCGGGCGGCCGCGGCCATGGTGCGCGAGGCCTTCCGCCGCGTGCCCTTCCTGGTGGACCTCGACGACAGCATCGCCGACCCTGGCGAGCGCATCCGCATCCGCCTGCTGCCCGACCAGCTCGAGTTCCACGGCGTCGAGGAAGCGGCGGTGCACGACACGCTGCGCAGCCTGCTGCGCGGCGTGCCGGTGGGCTGGTCGCATCGCGGGGCGGGACGCAACCCGCTCGCCATCATGGTGCGGCTGCCCAAGGAGCGGCTGGCCGTCACCCAGGACCTGCTGGTGACGCCCGTGCCCGGCCGGCGCGGGCCGGTCGAGCTCGGCAGCCTGGTCGAGATCCGCCGCGAGCCCGCCTCGCCGCCCATCTTCCGCCGCAACGGCCGCCCGGCCGAGATGGTCATGGCCGAGCTCGCCGGCGCCTATGAGGCGCCGATCTACGGCATGCTGGCGGTGCACGACGCGCTCGCGGGGATGCCCGGCGCGCCGGAGATCCGCCTTGCCGGCCAGCCGGACAATCCCACGCGCCCCGTGCTGCTGTGGGAGGGCGAGTGGGAGGTCACGCGCGTGACCTTCCGCGACATGGGTGCGGCCTTCGCGGTGGCGCTGCTCGGCATCTACGTGCTGGTGGTGGCGCAGTTCCGCAGCTTCACCCTGCCGCTCGTGGTGCTGCTGCCGGTGCCGCTGGCGCTGCCCGGCATCGTGCTGGGGCATTGGGCGATGGGGGCGGCCTTCACCGCGCCCTCCATGATCGGCTTCATCGCGCTGGCCGGCATCATCGTGCGCAACTCGATCCTGCTGGTGGACTTCATCCGCCACGCCCCGCGCGAGGGGCGCAGCCTGCGCGCGCTGGCGCTGGAAGCCGGCGCGGTGCGCTTCAAGCCCATCGCGCTGACGGCGGCGGCGGCGATGATCGGGGCGGGCTTCATCCTGGCGGACCCGATCTTCCAGGGGCTCGCGGTGGCGCTGCTGTTCGGGCTGCTCTCCTCGACGCTGCTCACGGTGCTGGCCATCCCGGCGGTCTACCGCGTGCTGCGCGACCCGACATGAGCGCGCGGACCGAGGGGCGGCGCGGGAGCGAGGACGTCGTGGCACGACGCGCCCCGCACCGGCCAGCGGGCAGCATGCTCGCGAAGCACCGATGCGTTGATGACTGAGCCGACTTTCGCAAATGAAGGCAGGCCGGACAGCTCGCGCGCCGATGCTCCCGCATCGCCCGCCGTTTTCGGCCCTGAAACGTCGGCGAGAGACAGGAGCCCATGCCGGGTGAGGGATTTGAACCCCCGACCTTCTGATTACAAATCAGCTGCACTACCGCTGTGCTAACCCGGCAGCCCGCCTTGGTGTAGCAGAGCATCCCCGCGCGGCAACCCGGACGATTCCCCGCTCGGGCGCATCCGCCACCAAACCTCCGAGGGCCCCCGGACCCAGGCATGCGCCTTTCGCCGCGAGACCGCCAGCCGCCCGAAGCGCCGGCCTTCGCCTCCTTCCCCGACCCGCGCGCCCCGCTGCCGCCGGCGCGGCGGGAGCGGGGGCGGATGCGCCTCGCGCTGCTCGTCTCGGCGCTGCTGCACATCGCCTTCGCGCTGGCCGTGCTGCTGGAACTCGACCCGCGCAGCCCGCCGCCCGCGGAACTGCCGCCCCCTTCCTTCGCGGTGGTGTTCCGCGGCGGCTCCGACCTCGCGCCGCGGGGCGCGGAGGCGCCCGAGCAGGGCCCCGTCGCCCTCCTGCCCCCGCCACCCGCGCCGGCACCGGTTCCGCCACCGCCCGCGCCCCTCGCCGCGCCGCCGACGCCCCCTGCCCCGCCGCTGCCCGCCGCCCCGGAGGCGCCGCCCCCGACGCGCCTGGCGGAGCTGCCGCCCGCCCCGCCGCCGCCCGCGCCCGCGGCGCCGCCGCCCCCGGCAACGCCGAGCCCGGCACCCACGCCCGAGCCGCCGCCCCCCGCGCCCGCCCCGACGGCGCAACCCTCGCCCGCGCCGCCCCCGCCGCCGGAGCCGCCGCCCGCGCGCCCGGCACCCCCGCCACCGCCTGCGGCGGCACCACCGCCGCCCGCCCCCTCGCCGCCCGCGCCAGCCGCCGCGCCGCCGCCTCGCCCGCAGCCGCCCGCCCCTCAGGCCGCGCCGCCGCCGGCCCGCCCGCCCGTGACCGCCGAACTGCCCATGCCGCCGCCCCCGCCGCCGCCGCCCCCGCCCGCCGCCGCGCCCCCCGAGCCACGCCTGGCGCCGCTCGACCTGACGCGGCGCCCGCCGGTGCAACTCGGCGAGACCGGCCGCGCCCTCGCCCCGCGCCTCGGCCCCGACGTGCAGACCGGCGTGACGCTCTCGGGGCCGGGCGCGACCGAGAGCCTGCGGGTGCGCGGCGCCCAGGCCGGGCCGGACTGGCGCAACGCCTTCCGGCTCTGGCTGCAGCAGAACCTGCGCTACCCGCGCGAGGCGGTGGACCTTGGCGAGCAGGGACCGGTGAGCGTGCGCATCAACACCGGCCCGGATGGCCGCGTGCGCAGCGTGGAGATGCGCGCGCCCTCGCGCTCGATCCACCTCAACTTCTATTCGCAGAACGTGTTCCGCGGCGCGCAACTGCCGCCCTTCCCGCCGGGAACGGCGGAGGAGGAAGTCACGATCGACCTGACGATCAACTACATCCTCTACGGGCGGCGGTAGGCGCGCCGCTGCCCGGGATGCGCTGCGTCAGCCGGCGGAAGGCTTGACGCTTCTCCCGCCGGTATCGCGCGCGGCGCCGGAGGGGCGGCCGCGTGCCGGACGAAGACCCGATGATCCTGTGTCCGGCAGGCATCAGGCGTGCCCGACCTCCCCGAACGCATCGCGATTCGTGGTGCGGACGACCGCGGCGAAAAGGCGCAGCGCGTCCGGGCCGCCACGGTCGAGCAGCGCGCCGGCCTCCATCTCCTTCGCGAGGATCTCGGCGTGTTCGGCGAGCGTCTCGGCCGCGCGGCGCAGCGCCTCGCGCGAGAGGAGCAGTTGCAGGTCCTCGGTCAGTCCGTTCCAGTCGGCAGGCGGCATGGGGTTTCCATCCGTGGCATCCGCCTTTCTGGCGCGGGTCGCGGCTCGGGGGGCCTCGGCGCCATCCTGCGCGCGCCGGGGTTAACGCCGCGTATCGCGCTTGGCGCGGAAGCGGCGAAGCCTAGTCGAAGGCCACCTCCGCGCGGCCCAGCGTGTCGAACTCCACCACCGCCGCGCAGGGCCCATCGAGCCAGATCGGCGGCGTCACCGAACCGAGGAACACCACCTGCCCCGCGCGCAGCCCGCCGAAGGTCTCCGCGCAGGCGGAGGAGGCGAGCCAGGCCAGCGCGGCGAAGGGATGGCCCAGCAGGTCCGCCCCCACACCCTCCCCGCGCAGGGTTCCGTCCACCGTGATGCGCCCGCGCGTCGCCGCGAGGTCGAGGCCCATCGCGCGCCATCCCGCCACCGGCGGGCCGAGCACGCCGGCGGCGTGGAACACCTGGTCGGCGATCAGCGTCGGCGTGGTCAGTGCGGCGAGGTCGTCGTAGCGCCGCTCGACGATCTCGATCGCGGCGAAGACCTCCGCCACCGCCTCTCCGGCCTGCTCGGCGGTGCAGGGGCCGGGGGCGATGTCGCGCCCGAGCCGCAGCCCGACCTCGCATTCGAGGCCGGGGTTCAGGAAATCCGCGAAGCGGAACCGCGCCGGGCTGGCGCGCAGGCCCGATTTCGGCACGAAGCCGGCGGCAGGCCCCGACAGGCCAAGATAGGCCTGCATCTGCTTCGCGGTGGCGCCGATCTTGAACCCCGCCGGGGGCAGGCCGCCGAAGCGCAGCGCGACCTCCCTCTGGACGGCATATCCCGCCTCGGGCGTGCGCGGCGCGATGGCGCCGAGCGGGGCCAGGATGCGCTTGCTGCGACGGGCCTCGATGATGGCCTCAGCGGCATCGGATGCCACGGCGGTCCTCCCTGGGTTGGATGCGCGGCAAGGCGCGGCGGGGGAGGGCCCTGCCCTCCCCCGGACCCCCCTCCCGCCAAAGGCCGAAGGGCCTTTGGAAACCTCGGCTTGGGTCGGGGATATGGGGCCATGCCCCTCCCCGAGCGCCCTGATCCGCGACCGGTGTCCAGAGGCGCTCCGGCCTGTGGTGGGCAGAGGTCCGGGGAGGGGCGAGGCCCCTCTCCGGCGCCGGAGCCTCCCCGCGCCTCACCGCCGGACCACCTCGTAGAGCGCCACCGCCGCCGCGGCGGCCACGTTCAGGCTGTCCACGCCCTCGGCCATGGGCAGGCGCACCAGCTCGTCGCAGTGTTCGCGCTGCAGCCGCCTCAGCCCGCTGTCCTCCGCGCCGAGCACGAGGGCCACGCGCCGGTCGCGCGGCATGGCCTCGGCGAGCGTGCGCCTGCCCTCGCCGGCGAGGCCGAGCACCCAGAACCCGGCCTTCTGCAGCGCGAGGATGGCGCGCGAGAGGTTCACCTCCCGCACTACCGGCACCATGTCGAGCGTGCCCGAGGCCGCGCGCGCCAGCGCCCCGGTCTCGGGCGGCGCGTGGCGGTCCTGCAGCACCACGCAGGCCGCGCCGAAGGCGGCCGCGGCGCGCAGCACCGCCCCGACATTGCGCGGATCCGTCACCTGGTCGAGCAGCAGCACCGGGCCATCCGAGGCCGCGATGGCCTCGTCGAGCCCCACCGGCGCGAGCGGTTCGGCCAGCAGGGCGATGCCCTGATGGACCGCGTCCTCGGGCAGGAAGGTCGCGAAGCGGCTGCGTTCGGCGCGCTCGGGCGTGACCCGCCAGGGCCCGGTGAAGCGCTCGCGCAGCGTGGCCTCGGCCTCGGCGGTGGCGAGCAGCCGGCGCGGCTTGCGGCGCGGATTCGCGAGCGCGGCGAGCACCGCGTGCTGGCCGTAGATCCAGAACGCGCCCGAGCCGGCGCCGGCGCCGGGGCGCGGGGGCTCGGCCCCGGCTTCGGGCGGAGCAGCCTGGCCGCGAGGCGTGGCCGCCGCCGCCGGCAGACGGGCATCCGCCTTGCGGGGGGAGCGGCCGGGCTCACCATGCGGGCGCTGGCCCCTTGCCGGGGGTGCGCCGGGCGCGCGGCCATCGCGCGGCTTCGGAGGGCGGCCTTCGGGCCGCTTCGGGGGGCGTCGCATGCGGCGCATCCTGCCCGCGCGGCCGCTCCTTGGAAACCGCGCCCGCACAGCCGCGGGCGCGTCGGCGCCGCGATCCGTTGACAGCGCGGCCCGCATGGGGTTTACCCCGCGCGCTCCCGCCAGCCTTGACGGGCCGAGCGGCTGCGGAGGGGTGCCCGAGTGGCTAAAGGGGACGGACTGTAAATCCGTTGGCTTGCGCCTACGTTGGTTCGAATCCAACCCCCTCCATATCGCCCGCCCGCGGCTGACGGGATGCTCTCCCCGAAACCGGGCGGCGGGTCACTTGGTGGGTTCGCGGCGCCATGCGGCGCGGGTGTAGCTCAATGGTAGAGCCCCAGCCTTCCAAGCTGGTTGTGCGGGTTCGATTCCCGTCACCCGCTCCAGCGCGGCGCGGGTGCTCGCTCCGCAAGGGGCACGGGCGATCGGACGCTCCGCCAGGGGCACGGGAAGTCGCGGTACGCCACCGCTGAGGCGGCGCGCCGGGGTTGGCAGAGACGGATCGGAACGAGGACGCGGGACAGGGCCATGGCGAAGGCGAAATTCGAGCGGACGAAGCCGCACTGCAACATTGGCACGATCGGGCATGTGGACCATGGCAAGACGTCGCTGACGGCGGCGAT
>NZ_JACIJE010000015.1 GCF_014199195.1 Neoroseomonas alkaliterrae
AGCGGCGTGGGCGGGCTTCTACGAACACAACTCACACACGTCAAGCCCCCCCAACACCAGACCAAACAAGAAACCAGGAGACGAAACGAGGGATGTGGTCTCAACGTGGGGCGGCCCGCTCAGCGCCCGCCCCACGAAGCAACAGGCCGTGTACCGCCCACGCCTACTTGTCGCGCCGCGCCTGCGCCTGCTTCACGAAGGCCGACACGCGGCCGATTTCGCGCGGATCGGTCCTGACCATGCGCTTGCGGCTCGGCTTGGCCTGCATGCCGAGCGAGGCGGTCGCCCCCGGATCGGGCCGGTTCGATTGGGCCGCACGCTTACGCGCAAGCGCCTCGCGGAGCGCCGCGGCATGCCAAGCGCGGCGCGCCTCCCCCTGGAGGATGTCGAGGCGATGGTTCACCCGCTTCAGCGCCGCAGCGAAAGCCTGCTTTCGGCGCGCCAGCGCGGCGTCATTGCCGGCCGACGCGCGCGGTTCCGCCTTGCCACGCCGCGCTCGCCGGTTCGCATGGACCATGCCACGAAGCTTGTCGCGCTGTTCGCGCAGCATGCGCGCAAGGGCCAACACCTCCTCCGCATCGAGTTCGGACAGTGCGGGATAGTGGCTGCGAGCAACGAGGTCATAGTCGTTGCCGAGAAGCTGCCTCTCCGCAGCAATGCTCGTGGCCATGCGTTTCGCCTCCTGGGTTCGTTGCAACCGATGGCCGCTCGCCTACCACATCCCACGGCTCCGCGGCCATGCCATCGCCCGCTCACGGCGGCAGGACCACCGGCACGAGCAGGATCGTGACCAGCAGCACCACCACGGTGAAGGGCACGCCGATCTTCACGAAATCGCCGAAGGTATAGTCGCCCGGCCCGACCACGAGCGTGCTCACCGGCGAGGATACCGGCGTCATGAAGGCCGCCGAGGCCGCGAGCGCCACAGTCATGGCGAAGGGATAGGGCGAGACACCGGTCTCCTTCGCGATGGCGAGTGCAACCGGCGCCATGAGCACCGCCGTCGCGGTGTTGGAGATGAACAGCCCGAGCATTGCGGTGATCACGAAGATCACGCCGAGCAGCACCCGCGGGGATGCCGATCCCGCAAGCGCAACCACAGCATCCGCGGCGAGCTCCACGCCACCCGTGCGCTGCAGCGCAAGCGAGAAGGGCAGCATCCCGACGATCAGGACAAGGCTCTTCCACGAAATCGCGTTGTAGGCGCTTGGCAGGTCCACGCAGCGAAAGACCCCCATCAGCAGGCAGCCGATCAGCGCCGCATGGACGTTCGTCACCCACCCGCTGATCATCAGCCCGACCGTCAGCGCAAGGATGGCGACGGCCGCCGGCGCGCGGCCCGCCGCCGGCAGGACATCCGCCCGCTCCGCCGGCATGTTCAGCACGACAAGCCCGCGGCTGTCGGCCTCCTGCTTGGCGATATCGGACCAGAAGCCGGTAAGGAGCAGCGTGTCACCAGCGCGCAGCTTCTCCTCGAGCAGCCCTTCCGCCACGGGCTTGCTGCCATGCCGGAGCCCGATCACCGTCAAGCGGTGCTCAGCCCGGATGCGCGCATCAAGCACCGTATTGCCAACCAAGGGCGAGTCCGGAGGCACGATCGCCTCGACCATGCCGATCTGCTGCCTGCGATCGAAGAAGTAGTCGCTGCCTTCGAGTGGCAGCACCTCGACGCGCAGTTCCTCGCGCAACTGCTGCGCACGCTCGGGTGCGGAGCGCGCATCGATCAGCACCAGATCGCCCGCGCGAAGCTCCGTCGTCCCGTCGGGCCGGATGATCTCGGTATCGAAGCGCGCCTGGCGTTCGATGGCGAGGATGTTGATGCCCTCCTTCCGGAGTTCGAGTTGCTCGAGGCGCCGCCCTACCAGCGGCGAACCAGGCAGGATCCGCACGCGGAAGGCCCGCCCGGTCAGGGCATAGGTTTCCACCCAATCCCGCAGGCTGGGCGGCCGATGGCTATCGGTGCCGGGAGGGCGGCGGTCCGGCAGCAGGCGCCGGGCGACCAGCATGCACCCGATGGCGAGCACGAGGATCGGCAAGCCGAAAGGGGTGAAGGCGAAGAAGGAGAACCCTTCATGGCCCTGGCGCACCAGCTCGGCGCTCACGACCAGGTTGGGAGCCGTGGCGACAAGCGTCATCATGCCGCTGATCAGCGCGGCGACGGAGAGCGGCATCATCAGGCTGGACGGGGCCGCCCCTGTGGTATGGCAGATCCGCAGCGCGATCGGGATGAAGATCGCCACGACCGCCGTGCCGCTCATGAAGGAGCCGAGCCCCGCACACGCCACCATCAGCAGCACGAGCAGCAAGGTCTCGTTCCCGCCGGCGCGCGCATTGAGCATGTCGCCGATCCGCTGCGCAGTGCCGGTGCGGACGAGACCCTCTCCGACAACGAACAAAAGCGCGAGCAGCACCGCGGCGGGATCGGCAAAGCCGGCGATCGCCTCGTTCATGGTCAGAACGCCCGTGAAGGGCAGCATCGCCATCATCAACAGACCGACCGCGTCCATGCGGGGCCTGTTGATGACGAACATCACGATGGCTGCGCCCAGCAGGCCCAGAACGAGGAGAAGGTCGGCGTTCATCCCTGATCTCCCTGCCTCAGCCACCCCGGGCGGCAATCAGCGGGCGAAGCGCGTCCGTCACGCCGGTCAGCATGATCTGGACGCCGATGCATAGCAGAAGGAAGGCGGTGAGCTTGGTCGCGATGATCGTGCCCTGCGGCCCGATCCGACGCGCGATCGTCTCGGCATTGGCATAGGCGATCCAGACGGAGGCGGCGACGGAGGCGGCCACCATGACGGCCGACAGCGCACTGACCAGCAACACGCCCTGGGCCGCGCTGCTGCGCTCGGCGCCGAGGGCGATGGCCTTAGCGATCGAGCCCGGTCCCGTCGTCAGCGGTATGGTCAGCGGGAAGAACGCCATGCGCTCGATCGGCGCTGTATCCATCGCCTTCGGTGCGGCGGACGTGCCGCGCTCGGCACGGAGCATGGTCCAGCCCGCGGCCGCGACCGCGAGGCCTCCGCCGATGCGCAGCGCCTCCAGCGAAATGCCGAAGAACGACGGCACGCGCGAGCCCAGGAACATCGCCACCACCATGACGATGAATGCATTGATCCCGATCTGGCGAGCAAGGCGCGAGCGTTCCCGTGCCGTGAGCCAGCGCGTCATGTCATGGAAGACGAAGGCGATGCCGAACGGGTTGATGATGCTCAGCATCGTCGAGAAGCCGAACAGCCAGCTCGAGAGGAGGACGGCGACGAGGAAGCCGTCCATCACGCGCTCGGTCCGCTCAGCGCAGCTCGATGGTGACGCCAGCCTCGTTGAAGCGCAGCTGCCCGCCGGCGCGCTCCGTGCGCAGCCGCGGTCCGACGCCGGCGGAATTGCGTAGCCAGCGCGTCTCCGGGCCCGCCGCCCCGTCCCCACGGTAGCGCGGGTTGACCTGCTCGACGTAGCGGCCGGGGAAATCCTCGAGCCGACGCAGACCGAACACTTCGCCCCGCGCCGAGAGGGTAGCGACACCAACGCTGCCGAACTCGATGCCCCGGACGGTGAAGCGATGCTCCTCGCCGCGGAAGCGCAGCCGCCCTCCGCCGACCGAGGCCCCGGCCGCCAGCACGCCGACCCGCACCTGCTCGATCTCGATCGAGGCGTCCGGGTTCGGATCCCGCCTCGAGTGCGGCTGCGCGCGCGCCGGGGCGGCGAGCAGCAGGGCCGGCAGGGCAGGAAGCAGACGGCGGGACAACACGCAGGAACTCCGCTGCTAGGCGCGGGAGCGGGCCATGATCATGCACCATGGCAAGTGCCGCGTCGCCCCCTACCGTCGCGTTGGCACCCATCCGTCAGAGGCCCCAGGGCAGGCACATCAAGTGCCACCCAGCCAGGAACAGGGTCCAGATCACGCACATGATCACGACATAGGGAAGCATCAGCGCGATGACCGTGCCGATTCCTGCGTCCTTCTGGTACTTGATCGCGAAGGTCACGATCATCGCGAAATAGGCGTTCAACGGCGTGATCGAGTTGATCGGGCTGTCGCCCACGCGGTAGGCCGCGCGCACCGCCTCCGGCTCGACGCCGAGCTGCATCAGGAGGGGGACGAAGATGGGCGCGAAGATCGCCCACTTCGCCACCGCCCCGGTGATGATCAGGTCGAGGATGAAGGTCACCACGACGAAGCCGACCAGAAGCCACAGCGCATCGAAGTTCAGCTCCTGCAGCACGCGCGCGAGCGACACGGCAGCGAGCGTCGCCATGTCGGAGAAGTTGAAGAAGGCGATGAACTGGCTGATCACCAGCAGGACCAGGATCAGCCCGGCCAGCGAACCGATCGCCTTCTGCATGGCGTTGATCACGTCATTGGTCTGCTTCGTGGTCCGGGCACCGCGCCCGTAGGCCGCGCCGCAGACCAGGAAGATCAGCGCGATGGTGACGATCAGGCTGGTCATGAAGGGCGAGTTGCCGATGGTGGCCCCCGTCTCCGGGTGCCGCAGCGGTGCACCGGGCGGCAGCGTCAGCGCCAGCAGGAAGGCGGTGACGGCCAGGAAGCCGTAGCCCGCATAGCGCAGCCCGCGATACTCGTCCTCGGAGAGCCCCGTCTCGCCCGGAACCTGGTAGTTGCCGGTATAGGGGCCGAGGCGCGGTTCGATGATGCGCTCGGTCACGAGCGCGATAAGCACGGTCAGCATCACCACCGAGCCGATGGAGAACCAGACATTCGGCGCGAGGTCGATCGAGGCGTTCGCGTTCACCAGCCGGATGGCGTCGTTGGTGATCTCGGTGAGGATGCCATCGGTCGGCACGATCAACACATTGACCAGGAAGGCCGAGGCGACCGAGGCGAAGCCCACCGCAAGGCCGGCCAGCGGGTGCCGCCCGACCGATATGAAGGCCGCAGCGGCCAATGGGATCAGCACCAGGTATCCCGCATCCGCAGCGATGGACGAGACGATGCCGACGACGGTCAGGATGTAGGTCAGCGCCCATCACGGCGCGATGATCACGAGCTTGCGGATCAGCGCCTTGACGAGCCCCGATTCCTCCGCGACGCCGACGCCGACCATCGCGACGATGATGACCCCCACCGCGTTGAAGTTCATCAGGTTCTGCACGACGCCGGTGAACATGAACCGGATGCCTTCGACAGTGAGAAGGCTGCGCGCCTCGGTCCGCATGGTGCGGATCTCGCTCGTGGCCGGGTCATAGGCCTGGTAGGTCACATGCGCGCCGATGAGTTGGAGCACCGCCGAGAGCAGGATCACGAAGCCGATCAGGTAGACGAAGATCATCACCGGGTGCGGCACGCGGTTGCCCACGCGCTCCACCGCATCGAGGATATTCTGCATCGCCGTCTTCGGGGCTGCGGCTTCGCTCATGGCGCGGTTCTCACTTCGACAGGGCGTGCAGGATGCGCGCCCAGGACCGGATCCCCTTGTGGAAGGACTTCAGGTCGTACTTCTCGTTCGGGCTGTGGATGCGGTCGTCCTCCAGGCCGAAGCCCGCGAGGATCACGTCCATTCCGAGCGATGTCTTGAGCATGTGCGTCACGGGGATGGAGCCGCCGCCGCCGATGAATAAGGCCTCCCTCCCCCATTCCGCGGTGAGCGCATCGCGCGCCTTTCCGAAGGCGGGCGCGTCGATCGGGAAGCGTATCGCCCGGCCGCCACCATGCTCGAGGAACTCCACCTTGCAGTCGGAGGGCACACGAGCGCGCACGAAGGCGCGGAAGGCCTCGCGGATCTTGTGCGGATCCTGGTCGAAGACCAGCCGGAAGGATACCTTTGCCGACGCCTTGGACGGGATCACGGTCTTGAACCCGTCGCCCTGGTATCCGCCACCCATGCCGTTGACCTCGGCGGTGGGGCGCGACCAGGTCATCTCGAGCACGGAGCGCCCCTTCTCGCCCGCCGGCACCGAGAGGCCGACCGCGCCAAGGAAAGCCCTGGGGTCGAAGGGCAGCGCGTCCCACTGGGCCTTGAGCGCCGGGTCGAGTTCCGGCACGCCGTCGTAGAAGCCGGGCAGCGTCACGCGGCCATCGGCATCGCGCAGATCGGCCAGTATGCGCGCGACGATGTGGTTCGGGTTCGCCGCGGCCGAGCCGTAGAAGCCCGAATGCAGATCGCGGTCGGCGGCGGTGACGATGAACTCCTCGCCCACCAGCCCGCGCAGCATCGTCTGGATGGCGGGCGTGGCCGGATCCCACATGTTGGTGTCGCAGATGAGGCCGACATCTGCCTTGAGCTCCGCGGCATTGGCCTCGAGAAAACCGGGAAGGCTCCGGCCACCCGATTCCTCCTCGCCTTCCAGAAGCACGGTCACGGGGATGGGCAGGGCGCCCGCGACTTCCTTCCAGGCCCGGCAGGCCTCGACGAAGGTCATGAGCTGGCCCTTGTCGTCGGCCGAGCCGCGCGCGCGGATCACTTTGGTGCCATCGGGGCGTGTGTCGAGCTTCGGCTCGAAGGCATCGTGCTCCCAGAGTTCCAGCGGGTCCACGGGCTGCACGTCGTAATGGCCGTAGAACAGCGCCGAGGGGCCGGCCACGCTGCGATCATGCGCGACGATGATCGGGTGCCCGGGCGTCGCCCGCGCCTCCGCCTCGAAGCCGATCGAGGCGAGATCCCTCGCGTGCCATTCCGCGCAGGCCTTGCACTCGGCCGCATAGGCGGGGTCGGTCGATATGGACTTGATGCGCAGAACGGCGAACAGGCGCTCCAGTGCCGCATCGGCATTGGCGTCGATGCAGGCCAGCACGGCGTCGAGCTTGTCCATGGAAATCCTCGTGCGGGATCGTCAAGTCTTGGCGGGATGAGGAACAGGCCGTCGTCAGTTCACGGCGTCCGCACACAACACCTGGGGCGTTCGGCCCATGATGCGTTCTCCTCCCCAGGGCGGCGCAGCCGCCCACGCTCCGGCCGATTCGGACGGATGCCGGAACACTAGACGGCTTCTGCCGCCGGCCGCATCCGCCGCGCGTTCCCGCGCTTGGCGTCGCGTCCCGTCCGCGCTCAGCGGGGAGGCGGCACGGGCTCGATCGAGCCGATGGGACGCAGCGTCGAGATCCAGCGCTCGCCCGAACGTCCATGCTCCCGCCCATAGGCGAAGAGCGCCCGCATGTACGCGGTGTCGAAGGGCTCGGCCCGAGCCGCGCGGAACTCCGGGCCGATATAGGCAAGCCGGAATCCGACACCATCGCGCTGGGAGACAAGATGGATCCGCACGATGTCGTTGATCGCGCTGTAGTGCAGCAGCGTCGAGGCTGCGCGGCCGGTGATCGAGAGGATGGCGCGGTCGGTCGTCGCCCATTCCACGTCCAGCCTGCCGTTGCGCACGAGCCAGGCTGTCCGTTCGCGCCGCGGGAACGACGCGCTGCCGTCCTGCAGCACGGGATAGAGGAACATCTGCAGCGACGCGCCGCCATCCACGTGCAGCTCCTGGTAGTTCCGCCCCTCGTGCTGGATGTCGAACAGAACCGGCGGAAAGGCGCCGGGGATGGCTGCTGAGGCAAGGAGGATGCGGCGGAACAGCCCCAGCGCATCGGGGTGGCCGCTCGCCGCGATGGCGCCGATGTTCCAGAACACCGGCCGGCCGAGATCGAGGTTGACCGTGCCGATCATCAGCAGCCGGCCCTTAGCGTATTCGGCAGCAATGGCCGAGAGCATCGCCTCGTTCACATGCCGCTCGATGATGCGGTAGAGCGGCGCGGTGTCGGCGAGCGCCTCGCCGAACAGCACGGCCCGGAGGCGGCCACGCATCAGCACCAGGTCGCGCGGCGCGACCTCCGTGAACACCTCGGCGAGTTGCGGATCATAGGCGGGGCCCAGAAAGGCGAAGGGCGCGATCAGCGCGCCCGCCGAGATGCCGGTCACGAGATCGAAGGTCGGCCGTCGCCCCGATTCCGTCCAGCCGACGAGCAGCCCCGCGCCGTAGGCGCCGTTGTCGCCGCCGCCCGACAGCGCGAGCATGTGCGAGGCTGGCAACCGCGCGCGACGGCCGCCCGGCAGCGCCGCAACCTGTCGGCCTTCGGCAAGCCGCGCCTCGCGAAGGAAGGCTTCGGGGTGCGAATCGAACCAGAAGCGGGCATTCTCTATGCCGAGCGGCTGGATCGTCTCCGCCGCGCGACCGGGCGGCGCGTCCAGCCGCGCGATGGCGCCGCAGCCGGCAAGCCCCAGAACGCCGATGATCGCGAGGGCCAGACGGCGTCCCGCAGGCGCGAGGCGGAGGGATTCGGTTCGGGTCACGTCGGCCTCATGGCTGGGAACGCGGGTCCGCCGCGGCGCAGGATCGCTCCGGCCTTCTTGCCAGCAAGCGCCGGCTCGCGCCATCAGAACCGCGCAATCGCCGCGAACAGGAAGCGGTTCGCGATGCCGTGCCCGACGCCACCAGGACCGGCCGCCAGCGCACCGCCCTCGAGGTCCCGCCGCGTGAACACGTATTCGAGGCCAGGATCGAGCCAGCCGCTGCCGAACACCCCGTTCCTGACCTCGGCGAAGGGGCTCCAGATCAGGTTGACGAAGACCTGCTGCATCTCCCGGTTCAGCGAGGTCGCCGAAGCGGTGCCCGGCGTGAAGCCCGAGACGTAGTCGGGGAAGTCGTTGCGGGCATAGGCGTAGGAGAAGCTGCTGCGCAGCGTGTCCGTCCAAAGGCGGCGGTAGGCGAGCGTCGCGCCATAGGAGGAGACGGCGTCGAGGCCCGCCGAGATCACGCCGGGCAGGCCGAGATTGGTCACCGCATCGAGCCCGAAGGTCTGGCCCGCGAAGTAGCGCCCGATGCCATCCCCGTAGAAGGCCATGACGGCCAGCTCGTCGGACCCGAGTCCCTGCCAGATGAGGCGCATGGGCAGGCGCAGATGCGCCGCGAGACCCCAGCCGACGGTTCGCTCCGAAACGCTGACGGGCGCGGCGGCGGCGGTGCCGTCCGTGCGCATCTCGAGTTGTCGCAGAAGCCCGCGCAGGCCGACCTCCATCCCATCCTGCCGCCAGGTGAGTCGCGCCAGCAGGTCGGGCGCCGAACGGAAGGCCGGGCTCGCGCCGCCCTGGAGGGTCGCCCCGGGCGTGAAGGCGCCGGCTGCCGAGGTGTAGGCGGTCTCGGGCGCCTCGATGGAGACCTGCCCGGTCAGCCCCCGCGCGAGCCGTCCGGTCAGCCGGACCTGCGCCTGCCGCACGAAGGACTGGTTGAGGTTGGTGGCATCGATCAGCGCCTCGAAGACACCCTCGTTCCAGAGGCTGTTGGCCTGGCCTATCAGTACGCGGAACGGCTCGTCGCCCAGTTCCGCCCAGGCTTGCCGCAGCCGGAACACGGCATTGGACGAGGTCGGCGCGCCCCCGCCGAAATCCCCTTCCAGCCGGGTTTCCAGCGTGCCCCAGGAGGTCGGGGTGCGGGTGTCGAAGCCGAAGCGGCTGAAGCGCGCGGTCATGAAGAAATCGCCGCCCTGCCGGTCGGCCAGGCTGCCGGTCAGGGGTATGCCCTGCGGCGCCGGCGCGTCGGTCTGGTTGCGCGGTCCGAAGTCATAGCTGCCCGTCAGCTTCACGAAGCCATAGAGCCGCACCCGCGTGTCCGTTCCCGGCACGCGGAAGGCGATGCCCGGCGGGTCGGAGCGCAGCGCGTCCTCCACTGCCGTCTGCGCGCCCATCGCGGCCGGAGGCTGCAGTCCGGCGACGCTCCCGGCCGGCTGCGGCGTGCCGGTGGCCGCGGCCACAGCCGCCGCGCGCGCCTCCGCCGCGGCAGCGCGGGCCTCGGCAGCGGCCGCCTGTGCCTCGGCCTGAGCCTGGGCCGGCGGCGGGCGGCGGGACGGCGCAGGCACGACAGCCGCCGCCGGGCGCCGGGCCGTCTGCGCCGGCGGCGCGACACGCGACTCCAGCTCCTCGAGCCGCCGGCGCATCTCGTCGAGTTGGCGGCGCAGTTCGGCGATTGTCGCCGCATCGCCGGCCGCGGACTGCGCATGGGCAGGCGCCGTCAGGACGGCGGAGCCGATCGCGGCCAGCATCGCAAGGGCGCTCGTTCCGCCGAGCATCACGCCGCGCAGGCGAGAGGCCGCCGAGATCTCGTTGCGCATCCCGCTCCATCCCCCGAACGGCTACCTTGGCCGGAACGGTAAGGGGAGGCCTCCGAAGCGCCGCAATATGCTGCGCATGCGCGTGCTGTGCGCCGCGTCCCGCCGCTGCGCGCGACGTCTGCGGGTACCGGGTCTTCATGGTTTCTTCGCGCCGCGATGCGGTCTAGGGTGCATCCATTGTGCACCGCACACCACGAGGGCTTCGGCGTCACGATGTGAGACGCCCGGCCTCGGCCATCCGGTTCCCCGGGGGCCGGATCCTGACGCATGACCACGGGAGCCCACTGCATGGCCCGCAGACCTGCCGCAGCGCCGCGCCGCGACCGCCTGCTGATCGATCTCGCCCTGCAAGGCGGGGGCAGCCACGGCGCGTTCACCTGGGGTGTCCTCGACCGGCTGCTCGAGGAGGATTGGCTGGAGATCGAGGGAATCTCCGGGACCTCGGCCGGAGCGATGAACGCCGCCGTGCTCGCCCACGGGCACCTGCAGGGCGGGGCGGAGGGCGCGCGCGCCGCGCTCGCGACCTTCTGGCGCAAGGTCTCCGAAGCGGCGGCGCTGAGCCCGCTTCGGCGCGGCCCGCTCGACGTGCTGATGGGCCGCTGGACGCTGGACAATTCACCGGCCTATCTCGCGATGGACCTCGCGACGCGGGTCTTCTCGCCCTACGATCTCGATTTCGGGATGCCCAACCCGCTTGCCGGCATTCTCGACGAGGTGGTGGATTTCGAGCGGCTTGCCGCTTCCCCCATCAAGCTGTTCATCACCGCCACCAACGTGCATACGGGGCGCCCGCGGGTGTTCCGCAACGCCGACCTCTCGCCCGCGGCGCTGCTCGCCTCGGCCTGCCTGCCGCTGATGTTCCAGGCGGTCGAGATAGACGGGCAGGCCTATTGGGACGGCGGCTATTCCGGCAACCCGACCATGACGCCGCTGATCAACGAATGCGTGTCCAACGACACCATCATCGTCGGCATCAACCCGGTGGAGCGGCCCGGCGTGCCGAAATCCGCCCGCGACATCCTCAACCGCCTGAACGAGGTCGCCTTCAACGCGGTGTTGCTGAAGGAGCTCGCGATGATCGCGCTGCTGCGCGACGTCGCCGACCCGGGCAACGAGAAGAACGCGCATTGGGCGCAGATGCGCGTGCACCTGATCCGCAGCGACCTGCTGCTCGGCCTCGGCGCCTCCTCGAAGCTAAACGCCGAATGGGAGTTCCTGACCATGCTGCGCGACGAGGGGCGCCGCGCGGCGGATGAGTTCCTCGCCAGGAACGGGCAGGCGCTGGGCCACCGCTCCACACTGCCGATCGAGCATCTTCTGGACCCGAGGTGACACCATGGGACTGGCCGGGATCCTCGCGGGCCTCGCGCTCCTCGTCTGGCTCGCCTATCGCGGCTGGTCGGTGCTGCTGCTCGCCCCGGCGGCGGCGCTCATCGCTGCGGCCTTCGCCGGCGAACCTCTGCTGGCGCACTGGACGCAGACCTTCATGGGCAGCGCCGGGCGCTTCGTCGCGCAGTTCTTCCCGATCTTCCTCCTCGGCGCGCTGTTCGGCAAGCTGATGGAGGACAGCGGCTCGGTCACCGCCATCGCCGAATACCTGACCGAGAAGCTCGGCGCGGAGCGCGCGGTCCTCGCGGTCGTGCTGGCGGGGGCCATCGTGACCTATGGCGGCGTCAGTCTCTTCGTCGCCTATTTCGTGCTGGCGCCGATGGCAACGGCGCTGTTCCGCCAGGCCGACATCCCGCGCCGGCTGATGCCGGCGGCGATCATCGTCGGCTCATCCACCTTCACCATGTCGGCCCTGCCGGGCACGCCGGCCATCCCGAACACGATCCCGATGCCCTTCTTCGGCACCACGCCCTTCGCCGCCCCGGGCCTCGGCATCATGGCCTCGGCCATCATGCTCGGCATCGGCCTGTGGTGGCTCGGCCGCGCGGAGGCGGTCGCGCGCGCGCGCGGCGAGGGCTTCGGGGATGACCGCGGGCCGGCCGCCGATGCCGCCGCCGGCGATCCGGTGGTGCGCGAGCGCGCGGTGACCGCCAATGGCTTCGACCCGGCCGAGATCCAGCGCAGCACCCCCGCGCCGGATCGCCCGAACATCGTCGCCGCGGCCGCGCCGCTCGTCGTGGTGGTCGTCGTCAACCTCCTGATGTCCTTCGTGATCCTGCCTCGGGTGGATGCCGGCTTCCTCGCCGAGCCGCGCTGGGGCGGCACGACCCTCTCGGCCGTCGCCGGCGTCTGGGCGGTGGCCACCGCGCTTGCCGCAGCCATCGTCACGCTGCTGGCCTTCAGCGCGTGGCGCCTCCCCTCCCTGCGCGCGACCATGGATGCCGGCGCGAACGCCGCCGTGCTGCCGATCTTCAGCGTGGCGAGCCTCGTAGGCTTCGGCTCGGTCGTCGCGGCCATGCCGGCCTTCGACGCGGTGCGCGACTGGGTGCTCGGCATCGGCGGCGGGCCGCTCGTCTCCCTCGCCGTCGCGACCAACGTGCTGGCTGCCCTCACCGGCTCCGCCTCGGGCGGCCTTACCATCGCGCTTGAAGCACTCGGGCCGACCTTCATGGCGATCGCGGCCGAGAAGTCGCTCGACCCTGGCCTGCTGCATCGCATCGCGGTGATCGGTGCCGGCACGCTCGACATCCTGCCGCACAACGGCGCGATCATCACGCTGCTCGCGGTCTGCGGCTGCACGCACCGGGAGAGCTACGGCGATATCGTCGTGGTCGGCATCGGCGGTTCGATGGTCGCGCTGATCGCCGTCATCCTTGTCGGCGGGCTGGTCGGATCCTTCTGATGGAGTCCGGCCGGTCAGCCTTCGTCCGGTGCCCGCCCCGAGAGCAGCTTCGCCACCCAGCGGCTGCCCTCGAACTCCTCGCACAGCGTCAGCGCCGCGATCAGCACCGGCACGCCGATGAAGGCGCCCGGGATGCCCCAGAGGAAGGCGCCGAGGAACACCGCCGCCAGCACCATGAAGGGCGAGACGGCCAGCTGCTTGCCCGTCAGCCGCGGCTCCAGATAGGAGCCGATGAGGAACTGGATCACCTGCAGCACCGCGAAGATGGTCACCACCGCCTGCCAGGATTCGAACTGCAACAGTCCGACCGCCGCGGGAAAGACCGTCGCGATCAGCGGGCCGATGAACGGGATGTAGTTCAGCACGAAGGCGATCACGCCCCATTCCACCGCGAGGTCGAGACCCATCCAGCGTGCAAAGGCATAGACGAGCACGCCCGTCAGCACCGAGGCGAAGCTGCGCACCAACATGTAGGCGCGCAGCTTGGCCGCGGCGCGAGCGAGGCCCGCCAGCACCCGCTGCGCCGCGGGCTTCTCCTTCATCCTCGCGAGCTGTGCGGCCGCCTGTTCCACCTCGAGCAGGCCGAGGATCACGAACACCGAGGTGACGACCGCGAAGCTGATGATCACCTGGATCTGCGCCAGAACGCCCTGGGCGATTCGCACCAGCCAACGCACGTCGAACTGCTCGGCAAGGGCGCTGGCCGCATCGAAGCCGCGCAGTTCGAACCACTCGATCTTCGACATGTAGAGCCGCTGCAGCCGCGCGGCATTGGCAACGACCCATTCGGCCACGCGCCCGAATGCCCAGGCGATGGACAACGCCAGCACCGCGACCACCACCAGTGTGACGAGCACCGTCACCACCAGCGCGAGGCCCTGCGGCAGCCTCTCCTGCACCGCGTGCTGCACCGGCCAAACCAGCGCGATGACGAACAGCGCGAAGACGACGGGGCCGAAGATCGCCTGGCCCGTCTGCAGCGCCGCCCCGACGAGCACGGCCGCGATCAGGCCGATCATGATGCGGGTTCCGTGGTCCTGGGTCATGCTGTCCCGATGCGTGCTGGGGTGGAGAGGCTGCGAGCCTCCGGTGCGGCGTCTCACCGCGCAAGGCCCCATGCACAGCGATTCGGGGAATGGGCACGATGATCCGCGCGGTGCGGCGGTGGGGCCTGCGAGCCGGCCTCACCGGGCTGGTTGTCCTCGTGCTCGGCCTCGCGCTGCGGATCTACGACCTGCAGCGCGGCCCGCCGCTCGGCCCATGGCACACCTTCGTGCCCGAGGAACTCCCACGCGATGCGCTCGAGGCGGCTGACTGGCGCCGCTACGTCGCGGCCGAGGACGCGATCCTTGAATCCGTGCGCCGCGAGGTCACCGAACGCCTCGCCCCCGAGGAGCGGGTGCCGGTCAACCGCTACTTCGCCGGCAGCCCGATGCACCCGCCGCGCTTCGCGCAGGACTGGAACCGCTCCTTCATCCTCGAGCCCGAGGGGCCGCCGCGCGGTGTGGCCGTGCTCCTGCACGGGCTGACCGATGCGCCGTTCAGCATGCGGCATGTCGCGCAGGCCTATCGCGACCAGGGCTTCCTCGCGCTCGCCATCCGCATGCCGGGGCACGGCACCGTCCCCGCCGGCCTCGTCGCTGCGACATGGGAGGACTGGATTGCCGCGACTCGCCTCGCGGTGCGGGAGGCACGCCGGCGCGTCGCCGAGGGGCCGCTGCACCTGGTCGGCTATTCCAACGGTGGAGCGCTCGCCGTCATGCACGCGCTCGAGGCGATCGAGGATCCGCGCCTGCCGCGCGCCGAACGCATCGTGGTGCTCTCGCCGATGATCGGCGTGACCGCTTTCGCGCGGTTCGCGGGCCTTGCCGGCCTGCCGGCCGTCCTGCCGCGCTTCGCCAAGACCGCATGGCTCGACATCCAGCCCGAGTTCAACCCGTTCAAGTACAACTCCTTCCCGGTCAACGCGGCACGCCAGACGCATCGCCTGACGGCGGCGCTCCAGCAAAGGCTGGACCGCCTGGCCCTGGCCGGGAGGCTCGACGCCCTGCCACCCATCCTGACCTTCCAGTCGGTCGTGGATGCCACCGTCTCCACCCCTGCCGTGCTCGCCGCGCTGCATTCCCGCCTGCCCGCGAACGGGAGCGAGATCGTGCTGTTCGACCTCAACCGCAGCGCACGGTTCGATGCGCTGTTTGCTCCCGGCGCCCAGTCGGCGCTGGATCGCATCCTGCCGGCCCCGCCGCGCGCCTATGCCGTGAGTGTGGTCGGCAATGCCTCGCCGGGCGCGCTGCAGGCGGTGGCGAGGCGCACGCCGGCCGGCGCATCGGAAGACAGCATCCTGCCACTCGACAGCGCGTGGCCGCGCGAGGTCTTCTCGCTCTCGCATGTCGCGCTGCCCTTCCCGCACGCCGACGGGCTCTACGGCGCCGAGCCCGAAGCGGGCGAGGATTTCGGCGTGCAACTCGGGGCCATCGCGGTGCGCGGCGAGCGCGGGGTTCTCGTCATAGGCCTCGAGTCGCTCTCCCGGGTGACGTCGAACCCGTTCTTTCCCTATGTGCTGTCGCGCATCCGGGAAGGCCTACCGGGCCCGACTGCGCCATGACAGCGCCGCAGGACACCCGGCGCAGGGCAGGGACGCCCCGCCAACCGTTGGTCTTCGTGCAGACGTGCCAAGGATCGGCGAAGGCGTCCATCATGCCCCGGTCGCGGACCGTTCCCGACATGCTCTATCTAGCCCTTCCCTCGCACGCTCCGCACGGGCCATGCTGTCCTGCCGGATCGGCCCAACCCTGGCCATGACACTGGTGCGCGCAATGAACCCTCGGCTCTCCATCCGGCCCGTTGCGGCGCGATGCCTAGGGGCGGCGTTGCTGGCCATCGGCCTTGCCGCCTGCGATGGCGGCCCGCCACCCGCACCGCCCGAGATCCGGCCGGTTCGGGTCGCCACGGTGGAGCGCAGCGCCGGCGGGGAGGTGGTTTCACTGACCGGCACGATACAGGCCGAAACCGAGGTCAACCTTGCCTTCCGCATCGACGGTCGCATGACCGAGCGCCTCGTGAATGTGGGTGACGTGGTCCGTGCCGGGCAGGTCGTCGCGCGGCTGAACCGGGACAACGAGGAGAACAACCTGCGCGCCGCCCGTGCCCAGCTTGCGGCAGCCCGCGCGCAACTCAACGAAGCGGCCAACAATTACTGGCGGCAATCGGAGCTGCTGCGCGATGGCTGGACCACGCGCGTGCGCTACGACCAGGCCGCGCAGGCACGCCAGACCGCGCAGGCCGCCGTTGATGCCGCCACCGCGCAGGTCGGCATCGCCGAGACGCGGCTTTCCTACACCGAGCTGGTCAGTGACGTGGATGGCCGCGTCACCGCGCGCGGCGCCGAACCCGGCGAGGTGGTGCAACCGGGCCGGATGATCGTGCAGATCGCACGCGACGAGGGCCGCGACGCGGTGTTCGACGTGCCACCCACGCTGAAGGACCAGGCCCCGGCCAACCCCATCATCGAGGTTTTTCTGACCACCGACCCCAGCGTGCGCACGACCGGCCGGGTGCGCGAGGTCGCGCCGCGCGCTGATCCGGTGACCGGCACCTTCCAGGTGCGCGTCGGCCTGTCGAACCCGCCGGCGGCGATGCGCCTGGGCTCTACCGTGACGGGGCGGATGACGCTCGGCGCCAGCGCGGGCTTCGCCATCCCGGCCTCGGCGCTGGTGCGCACCGAGCGCCAGCCCGCCGTCTGGGTGGTGGACCCGCAGGCGCAGACGGTGGCGCTGCGCACGGTCGAGCTGGTGCGCCACGATGCCGGGCATGTCGTGGTGGGGCAGGGGCTCGAGCCCGGCGAGGTGATCGTCACCGCCGGCGTGCAGGCGCTGCGCCCGGGGCAGAAGGTGCGCCTGCTGGGGGCGGGCCAATGACGCCGCGCCTGCGGGGAGCGGCCTGATGATCGGTCCCAACCTCTCGGAGTGGTCGATCAAGAGCCGCTCGCTCGTCGTCTATTTCATGATCGTGGCGCTGATCGCCGGCGCCTTCGCCTTCGTGAAGCTCGGCCGCAACGAGGATCCGGCCTTCACCTTCCGCACCATGATCGTCGCCGCCGCCTGGCCCGGCGCGACGATCGAGGAGACGATGCTGCAGGTGACGGAGCGGCTCGAGCGCACGCTGCAGGAGACGCCCAACCTCGACCGGCTGCGCTCCTACACCGTGGCGGGGCAGACCACGATCTTCGTGGACCTGAAGGGCTCGACGCCGCCCGCCGTGGTGCCCGACATGTGGTACCAGGTGCGCCGGCGCGTCGCCGACATGCGCCACACCCTGCCGCAGGGGGTGGTCGGCCCCTTCTTCAATGACGATTTCGGCGACACCTTCGGCATCATCTACGGCTTCACCGCCGACGGCTTCAGCCAGCGCGAGCTGCGCGACTTCGTCGAGGCCGCGCGCTCCCGCCTGCTGCGCGTGCGCGACGTCTCGAAGGTCGAGATCCTGGGGGCGCAGGACGAACGCATCTTCATCGAGTTCTCGACCGAGCGCCTGGCGGGCCTCGGCCTCAACTACGGCGCGCTGGTCGCGGCGCTGCAAGCGCAGAACCTGGTGCGCCCCGCGGGCGTGATCGAGACCGGACAGGAAACCCTGCTGGTGCGCGTCTCCGGCGCCTTCGAGACCGAGGCCGACATCCTCGCCGTCAACTTCGTGATCGGCGACCGCATCTTCCGCCTGGGCGACCTCGCGCAGGTGCGCCGCGGCACCGCCGACCCGCCGCAGCCGATGTTCCGGGTGAACGGCCAGCCGGCCATCGGGCTTGCGGTGGCGATGCGCGAGGCGGGCGACATCCTGGCGCTGGGGCGCAACATCGCCGCCGAGATGGCGCGCATCCGCGCGGAGCTGCCGGTCGGCATCGAGCCCATCCTGGTCGCCGACCAGGCGCAGACGGTGGACGAGGCGATCGGCGACTTCATGGGCAGCCTGTGGCAGGCGATCCTGATCATCATGGCGGTGTCCTTCGTCGCGCTCGGCGTGCGCGCCGGCGCGATCGTGGCGATGTCCATCCCGCTCACCCTCGCCATCGTCTTCCCGCTGATGCTGCTGGCGGGGATCGACCTGCAGCGCATCTCGCTCGGCGCGCTGATCATCGCGCTGACGCTGCTGGTGGACGACGCCATGACCACCATCGACGCCATGATCCGGCGCCTCGCGGCGGGCGACACCAAGGAGAAGGCGGCGACCTTCGCCTATTCCACCCTCGCCTCCTCGATGCTGATCGGCACGCTGGTCACCATCGCGGGATTCGTGCCGATCGGCTTCGCCAAGTCCTCGGCCGGCGAGTACACCTTCTCGATCTTCGCGGTGGTTGGCATCGCGCTGATCGTCTCCTGGTTCGTCGCCGTCCTCTTCGCGCCGCTGCTGGGCGTGGCCATCCTGAAGCCGCCGAGGGTCTCGGCGGAACCGGAGAAGCCCAGCGCGGTGCTGCGCGGCTACACCGCCTTCCTCTCGCTCGCCATGCGGTTCAAGTGGGTGACCATCGCCTTCACCCTCGCGATGTTCGTCGTGGCGGTGCTCACCATGCCCTTCGTGCCGCGGCAGTTCTTCCCCTCCTCCGACCGCACGGAGCTGCTGGTCGAGGTGACGCTGCCGCAGAACGCCTCGATCTTCGCCTCCGAGCAGGTGGCGCAGCGCCTCGATGCCGCGCTGGCGGCCGACCCGGACGTGGCGCGCTGGTCCACCTATGTCGGGCGCGGCGCGATCCGCTTCTACCTGCCGTTGAACGTGCAGCTGGCGCTGCCCTTCTTCTCCCAGGCGGTGGTTGTGGCGAAGGACCTGCCCGGGCGCGAACGCCTGCACCGCCGGCTGGAGGCGCTGCTGGCCGAGGATTTCCCCGCGGCAGTCTCGCGCGTCTATCCGCTCGAGCTCGGCCCGCCGGTCGGCTGGCCGCTGCAATACCGCGTGAGCGGCCCCGACGTAGAGCGCGTGCGCGACATCGCGCAGGAGGTCGCGGCGCTGATCGCCGCCGCCCGGGGCGCGCGCCATGTCCATTTCGACTGGATGGAACCCGCGCGGCAGATGCGCGTGCGGGTGGACCAGGACCAGGCGCGCCTGCTCGGCCTGTCCTCGGCGCAGGTGGCGGCGGCGATCAACGCGGCGGTCACCGGCACCACGGTGACGCAGCTGCGCGACGACATCTACCTGATCCCCGTGATCGCGCGCGCCACGGCCGAGCAGCGCCTGTCGCTCGACACGCTGCGCGCCATCCAGGTGCCGCTGCCCGGCGGACGGACCGTGCCGATCACGCAGTTCGCCACCTTCGACTACGGCCAGGAATACCCGCTGATCTGGCGGCGCGACCGCGTGCCGACGCTGACCGTGCGCGCCGACGTCAATCCGGGCGTGCTGCCCGACACGGTGGTGGCGCAGCTCGATGCCGGCATCGCCGCGCTGAACGCGCGGCTGGAGGCGCCCTACCGGGTGGACCTCGGCGGCATCGCGGAGGAGAGCGCCTATAGCCAAGCCAGCGTGATCGCCGTGGTGCCGGTGATGCTGCTGCTGATGTTCACGCTGCTGATGTTCCAGCTGAAGTCCTTCCGCCGCTTCGGGCTGGTGCTGGCGCTGCTGCCGCTCGGCATCATCGGCGTAGTGCTGGCGCTGCTGGCCTTCGGCCGGCCGCTCGGCTTCGTCGCCATCCTCGGCATCCTCGCGCTGCTCGGCATGATCGCGAAGAACGCCATCATCCTGATCATGCAGATCGAGAGCGACCGCGCGGCCGGGCACGATGTCCGGGGCGCCGTCATCGCCGCGGCCTCGTCGCGCCTGCGTCCGATGCTGCTCACCGCGCTCTCGACCGTGCTGGGGCTGATCCCGATCGCGCCGACGGTGTTCTGGGGCCCGATGGCCTTCGCCATCATGGGCGGGCTGATGGTCGCGACGCTGCTGACGCTGGTGTTCCTGCCGACGCTCTACGTCACGGTGTTCGGCGGGAAGCCGGCCGCGAAGCCCGCCGAGGCATAATATGGCAACGGCAGCGATCCTCCGCTTCACGCTGCTCGCCGCGCTCTGGATCGTGCTCGCCGGCCATGGCTGGACGGATCTGCCGGTCGGCCTCGTGGCGGCGGCGTTTGCCACCTGGGCAAGCCTCTCCCTGCTGCCGCCATCGCAACTCCGGCTGCGTCCCCATTCCTGCATGGTGCTGTTGCTGCGCTTTCCTTGGGCCGCACTGCGCGCAGGGCTTCAGGTTGCGCGCCTCGCCCTCGACCCCCGGGTATCCCCCACGCCAAGCGAGGTCATCTATGTCCCGCGCCTGCCGCCCGGCCGCGCCCGGGATGCCTTCCTCGCCTATGCCAGTCTGCTGCCCGGCACCTTGCCGGCCGGGCCGGATGTGTCGGGAGGCATTGTCGTTCATGCCCTGAACGGCACGGCCGGCGTTCTCGAATCCCTGGCCGAGGAGGAGGCGCGTTTCGCGCGTGCCTTTCGTCTCGATGACTGAGGGCCTGATCGCCGCCGCCGCAGCGGTCCTGCTCACCACACTGTTCGGCCTGCTTCGCGTGCTGCGAGGGCCAAGCCTTACTGATCGCATCATGGCGGCGCAACTCGTCGGCACAGGGAGCATCGGCGCCCTGCTCCTCGCGGGCATCGCGACCGGACAGGCGCCATTGCTCGACATGGCGCTGATCCTTGCCCTGCTTGCCGCCTTCGCCATCGTCGCGATGGTGCGCACCGCCCCTACCCGTACCTCCGGCGCGGACGAGCCGCCATGAGCCTGCTTGCCGATGCGTTCACCATCCTCGCAATCCTCGCCGGCATCGGCTTCTTCGCGGCCGGCACTGCCGGTCTTCTGCGATTTCCCGACACCGCAAGCCGCCTGCATGCGCTCACCAAGGCGGACCATCTCGGTCTCGGCCTCGTCGTGATCGGCCTGCTGCCACAGGCCGGCAGCCTCGCCAACACGCTGCGGCTGCTCGCGGTCTGGGCGCTGGTGCTGGTGGCGAGCGCGGCCGCAGGCCCGATGCTCGCCACACTCACGCGCCGTGCGGAACCCGAGACATGATCGCCGGCCTCGCGGTGGATGTGCTGCTCGCCGCCGGAAGCCTCGGTCTCGCGCTGGGTGTCATCCGGGCGCGCCGCGTGTTCACCGCCATCGCGCTGTTCATTGCGCACGGGTTGCTGCTCGCGTTGGCATGGGTGCGGCTGGACGCGCTGGATGTCGCGCTGACGGAGGCGGCGATCGGCGCTGGGCTCTCCGGCGTGCTGCTGCTCGCCGCTCGTCATCGCCTGGCCAGAGGAGGTAGCGAGCGGACCACCGAGGCTCCCGGCCGGGTTGCGACAATCTTCATCGGCCTTGGCTGCGCCTGCATCACCGTTGCGCTGGGCTATGCGGTCCTTGCCTTGCCGAAGCCTGCGCCCGGCCTTGCCGCGGAGGTCGCGGCCAACCTTGCTGCCACCGAGCTCGGCAACCCCGTGACCGGCGTGCTGATGGTGTTCCGCGGCCTCGACACGCTTCTGGAAGCCGCGGTTCTCGTCCTCGCCGTCATCGGCGTGTGGTCGCTCGCGCCCGACGCGACCTGGCGCGGGACGCCGGGCGCGCCCTGGCCCGCCGTCACGGACGGGCCGCGCGCGCTGCTGGCACGCCTTCTGCCGCCCATCGGCATCGTGGTCGCGGTGCATATTCTCTGGGTCGGCGCGGATGCCCCGGGCGGCAAGTTCCAGGCCGCTGCGATCCTTGCGGCGATGGGTCTGCTTGTCTGGTTTGCCGGTCTTGTGCGCGTGCCGCCGACCGCATCCTGGCCCCTGCGCGCCACAATCGCCGCGGGCCCCGCACTATTCATGGCCATCGGCCTCGCCGGCCTCGCCGTGGAGGGCGCCTTCCTCGCCTACCCCGAAGGGCTGGTGAAGCCGACCATCCTGATCGTCGAATTCGTGCTGGCCGCCTCCGTCGCCGCCGCTCTGGCCCTGCTGGTCATGGGGGCGCCCTCGCGGGACGCGCCGCCATGAGCGCGACGCTCTTCGGGCTTCTCGGCGCGGCGCTGGTCGGGATCGGCCTCTTCGGCATGCTCGTTGGCACCCAGCCTCTGATGCGGATCGTCTGCTTCAACCTGCTGGGCAGCGGCGTGTTTCTGGTTTTCGGCGCCGTGGCGCGGCGCGGAGGCGGCGCAGGATTCGCGGCAGACCCGGTGCCGCAGGCGGTCATCCTCACGGGCCTGGTGGTCGCCTTCGCGGCCACGACGCTCGCCGTCGCGCTCGTGCTGCGCCTCGCCGGCAACGAGGACGAGGACCGGCACTGATGCCGCCTCTGGCGGCCACAGGTTCGGGTTTGCTGCCGATGCTGGCCGTGGTGCTGCCGGTTCTCGCGATGGTGGTCGCCTTGCCGCTCGGCGCTCGCGGCGCCGAGCGCATGACGATCGCCCTGCTATTGCCGGGCTTCCTCCTCGCTCTCGGAACCGCCATCGCGGTCCAGTCCTCCGGCGCGCCGGCGATACACCTGCTCGGCCACTGGTCGCCGCCGCTTGGCCTTGCCTTCCGAGCCGATGGCTTGGCCGCCGCCATGCTCCTTGCTGCAGCCATCGTCATTGCCGCGGTCGCGCTCTTTGCCCGCGGCGGCTTCGGCGTTCGGTCCGGCGCGCCCGAGACCCGAACCGCCTTCGCCTTCTGGCCGCTGCTTCTCGCGCTCTGGGGCGGGATCAATCTCGCTGTCGTCGCGAACGATCTCTTCACCCTCTACGTCGCGCTCGAATTGCTGACCTTCGCCGCGATGCCCCTCGTCTGCCTCGAGGGCAAGCGCGAGACTATCGAGGCCGCGCTGCGCTACCTGATGTTCGCACTGCTCGGCTCGGTGCTCTATCTGCTCGGCGTCGCGCTGATCTACGGGAGCGCCGGCACGCTCGACATCACGCTGCTCTCGGGGCGCCTCGGCCTCGAAGCGCCGGTGATCGTCGCGGCTGCGCTGATGACGGCCGGGCTCCTCGCCAAGACTGCGCTGCTGCCGCTCCATCTCTGGCTGCCTTCCGCCCATGCCGGCGCGCCGGCGGCCGCGAGCGCGGTGCTGTCGGCGCTGGTCGTCAAAGGATCCTTCGTCATTCTGGTCAGGCTATGGTTCGGCGTCCTGGCGGCCACGCCCTCGCTGCCCGCGATGCAGATTCTCGCCGGACTGGGCGCCGCGGCCATCCTGCTCGGCTCTGCCGCCGCCCTGGCGCAGCCGCGCCTCAAACTGCTCGTCGCCTATTCGACGGTCGCGCAGATTGGCTACCTGTTCCTGATGTTCCCGCTGGTCGCCGGAATGCCGGACAGCGAGACCGCCGCCAAGGCCTGGACCGGCGGCTCCGTGCAGGCGATCTCACACGCTTTCGCCAAGGCCGCGATGTTCCTCGCAGTCGGGCTGATGGCAGCGCGTGTGGGACACGACCGCATCGCCGACCTTGCAGGCACGGCACGACACATGCCGGTCCCGCTGCTCACTTTTGGCCTGGCCGGTCTGACACTGATGGGCGTACCGCCCTCTGGTGGTTTCGCAGCAAAATGGCTTCTGCTCAGCGCCGCGATCGAGGCCGGGCAATGGTGGTGGGCGTTGGTCGTGCTCGGCGGTGGGCTGCTCACCGGCGGCTACGTCTATCGCGTCCTGTCGGTCAGCCTGACGTCCAGCGGCGCCCTGGCTCCTCCCGCGCCGCAACCGCCCGGCACACCCGACGCCATCGCGCTCGGGCTGGCAGTGCTCTCGGTTGCACTCGGCTTCGTGCCGCTTGCCTCGTTCGGCCTGGTGCAGGTGGGCCGCATGGGCCTCGCACCATGACCGCGCTGCTGCTCGCGGCCACACCGCTCGCGCCGCTTCTGCTGCTCGCCGCGCTGGCCTACCCGGCCTCGCGCGCGCGTGCGCTCGGGTTGCTCTGGATGGCGCCGCTGCCGGGCTTCGCATGCGCGCTGTTCGCCGCCGGCGCGGAGCCGTTGGTCTTCCACCGCGAACTGCGCCTGTCCCTCGCGCTCGATGCTCCCGCCGCGCTGCTTCTCGGCGCTGCCGCGCTGCTCTGGTGCGGCGCTTCAGCCTATGCGCGCACCGCCATGCCGCGACAGGACGCGCTGCGCTTCGCCGTCTGGTGGCTGCCGACCATGGCGGGCAGCCTCGGCGTATTCGTCGCCGCCGATCTCGTCTCCTTCTACCTCGTCTACGCGCTCGCCAGCCTGCCGGCCTGGGGTCTCGTCATACACGACCGCACCTCGCGCGCCTGGAGTGCGGGCTCTACGTACATCTTGCTGACCGTGATCGGAGAGGCCGCGCTTCTCGCCGCCTTCGCCCTGCTCGCTGCAGGCGCGCCGGGCACCAGCCTTGCCATCGCCGATATGCTGCCGCCGCTTGCCGATGCGCCGCTGCGTGATGTCGTCATCGCACTGCTCCTGCTCGGTTTCGGGCTCAAGGCGGGGCTGGTGCCTCTGCATGTCTGGCTGCCGCTTGCTCATCCTGCCGCGCCCACGGCGGCCTCTGCGGTGCTCAGCGGCGCCATCATCAAGGCCGGCATCATCGGCCTGCTCCGCTTCCTGCCGATCGAGGCGACACCAACCGAGTGGGGGATCGCCATCGCTGCCATCGGCTTCCTGACCGCCTTCTGGGGCGTCGTCTTCGGCATCACACAGCGCAACCCCAAGACGATTCTGGCCTATTCCAGCGTCAGCCAGATGGGAGTTGTGGCAGCCGTCATTGGCATGGGCGTGGTGGGCGGCATCGCCGCCACCCCAGCCGCCGCGGCCTATTATGCGCTGCACCATGTGCTCGCGAAGGGCGCGCTATTCCTCGCGACCGGCATCGCAGACAAGTGCGGCGGCCCAGCCCGCTGGCTCGTGCTCGGCCCGACCATTATTCTGGCGCTCGGCTTCGGCGGCATGCCGCTCACCGGCGGATGGCTGGCCAAGGAGGCGGTGAAGGCACAGCTCGGCAGCGGTGTTGCAGGCACGTTCGCGGCCCTCTCGGCGGCGGGCTCGACGTTGCTCATGCTGCAATTCACGCGACGCCTCGCCACAACCGTCGCGGAGGATGCCGCCGCACGCCCGCCTCTTCCGCCCCTGATCCCATGGCTCGGCCTCGCGACTGCGGCAGTCGCCCTGCCGTGGCTGCTCTTCGCGACGGCCGGCGGCCATTACGCATCCGCGCTGAGTGCAGATTCGCTGCTGAAGGCCCTGTGGCCGGTGCTCGCCGGCCTGATGCTGCTGGCCGTGCTTGCACGCTGGGGGGCGCGTCTGCCGGAAGCACCCGAGGGCGACATCATCGTTGCTGCGCGCCGCGCCCTGTCCTGCGCAACGCCGATCGACCCCATGCTCACGCGCGCCGAGGTTGCGCTGCGGGCCTGGCCCATTGCAGGTCTTGCGCTGATCGGCGTTACGATTGCGCTTGGCCTCGTCATGGTGGTGTGGTGACGCGCCGGCGGCGTATCGGGCTGTTGATTGCCGTGATGCTCGTCGCTCTGCCGGCCGGTGTCATCCTCGCGCTCCAGTTCGCGCTCGCCCACGGTGTCTTTACGGATCGTGTGGATGCGGCGCTGGAGCGCGCCCTGTCGCGCGCCGTCTCGCATGAGGCGATTGGCATCCGCGCCTCCCTGCGCCCGCGCATCACGCTGACGGGCGCACGGATCGCCAATATCGAGGGCGGCTCGCAGCCCGATTTCGCACGCATCGGCCGGCTGGAGGTCACGCTCGCCATCGTTCCGCTGCTCGCCGGGCGCGTGGATCTCGCGAGCCTGCGACTGAGCGACGCCGAGATCATCCTCGAACGGGACGCCGACGGGCGCCCGAACTGGATCTTCGGGGCGGGAGATGGCGCGGTCGGCGGCATCGCACTCGACGAGATCCGGATCGAGTCCTCGCGTCTCCTCATCCCGTCGGGGCCGGTGCGCGAGGTGACGATCGCCTCCCTCGATCTCGAGCGCGACGGTCCAGGCGAACCGCTCGCCATGCGGGGGCGCATCGCGCTGGACGGCGAGGCGCTGGACATCACCGCTCACATCGGCCCCGAGGCTGACGAGATCCTGCCGATCGACGCCGCGATCCGTGGACGCGGCCTTCGCCTCGCACTGAGGGGCGCGGTGCCGAGAACGACGGCGACTCCCGGCTGGTCGCTCCGACTTGAGGCCGCCGCCTCCCGTGATGCGGCGCAGCGTCTTGCCGCACGCGCAGGCCATCCGATACCGCCGCTGGCCATCGAGCATCTCGCTGCCCGGCTCGGCCCTGGCGAGCCCTGGCCCTCCGTCAGGGATCTCACACTCCGGCTCTCACCCTTCGACGCCTCCGCCTGGCTTTCCGGCCTCGAGATCGCGCGCGCCGAGTTGCGCGCCGTCGGCCTCGACACGCCCACCATGCTCGCCGTGCAGGGGAGGCGCGCCGCCGCCGATCTCGGCCTGACGGCAAGCCTGCCCTCGCCGCGCCGGTTGTTCGAGGCCGCTACCGATGAACCGCTGCCCGTGGAGGCGGTGCTGACCGCCGGCCGCGCCCGAATCGCCGTGTCCGGCGCCATCACGCCCGGTATCCCGATCGGCGAGGCGGTCCTTGCCGCCCGCCTCACAGCGCCGGATTTCGCCTCCCTGGGTCCACTCCTCGGCGCAACCTTCCCGCGGCTGCGCGACGTGAACGCCGAAGCGCAGCTCTCCGGACTGTTCACCCGCGAACTGCGCCTCGACGGCCTGTCTCTCGGCGCCGCGGGAATCGAGCAGGCGACGGGTGACCTTGCCATCGCTTTCGCACCACGCCTTGCCGTGACCGGAGCGCTGGCCGCGCGCCACCTCGACCTCGACCGGCTCGCGGGCAGCAGCGCCGCCGCACCCGCACGCGCCTCCGCCCGTGCGATCCCGGAGATCACGCTGCCGCTCGCAACCCTTCGCGACTTCGATTCGCGCCTGTCGCTCGCGGCGACGAGCCTCGTCATGGCTGGGATCACCTGGCGCGACGCCAACGCCACGATCAGCCTGGAACACGGTCGTCTGCTCGCCGAGCCCCTGGCCGCAACCATGCCCGGCGGCGCGCTTGCCGGAAGGCTGCTGGTGGAGTCGTCAGCCGATCCGCCACGCATCGCCATGCGGATCGACAGCCGCGGGCGCGGGCTCGACCTTGCGGCGATGCGCCGTGCCTTCGGCGTGCCGGTCGGCTTCGACGGCCACGCCGAACTGGCCTTCGACCTTGCCGCCCGGGGTGCGACCACACGGGCCCTTGCAGCGACACTGACAGGCGAAGTCGGGATCGCGATGGTCGGCGGTCGCTTCACCGGCGCCACCGCGCTCCGCATCGGCCCGGAGCTTGCTCGCGCCTTGCTGCCGGGCGGCACGCCCGCGGATGGCCTCGCGCTGCGCTGCCTTGCCATCCGCCTCAGCGCGGAGGACGGCCTCGCGCGCAGCGAGGCGCTGCTTATCGAAGGCGGATTCGGCCGGATCGACGGCACGCTCGCGCTCAATCTGCGCGACGAGACCCTCGCCGCGCGACTGCTGCCAGACATACGGGTCATGGGCGTCACAGTGCGGGCGCCGGTGACCGTCGGCGGGACGCTCGCTCAGCCGCGCCTCGGTGTGGAGCCGGGCGCGGCCATGGCGCGGGTCATCGGCGACACGGTGGCGAACCGCCTCTGGCGCAGCAGCACCATCGAATACCTTCGTGGCGCGGCGGGCAGCGCGCCGCCGGGCGGCGATTGCGCCGGCGCGCTTCGCCTCGCGCGGATGGGCCGAAGCGGGCCGGTCCCCGAATCGGCACCCGCGCCCATCCCGCTCGTGCCGCGCGAGCTGCAAGGAACGGTGCAGGATGTCGTGCGCGGCATCGGTGGCCTGCTTGGCGGGCGGCGCCGATAGGAAGGAAGTTTTCGCGATCAGCGATATGGGGCGAACGCCGCCTCGGCCGCCGCGCGGCCGCCATCGTCGCGCAAGGCGAGCCCCAACAGCAGCCTCGCCTTCAGCCCGCTGAGGGTGCCGGCGGGGATCGCGCCGCGCCTGAGCAGATCGATCTCCCCGCCGGGATAGCCATAGGTCTTCGTGAACACCGGCCCTGCGACCGATCGCGAGGCGAGCACGACCGGCATCCGCGCGGCCAAGGTGCCCACGGCCTCGGCCGCAACGGCAGGCACATGGCCTGCGCCCATGCCCTCGATGACGGCCCCGGCATAGCCGCGCCTGGGCAGCGCGCCGAGCAACCGCCCGTCATCGCCCATCGCCCAACGGATCAGCGCCACCGGCGGCGGCGGGCCGGCGGCGGTGCCGAGACATGGCATCCGCGCGAGGCGCGCGAAGAAGATCGGACGACCCTCGGCCACCGCACCGATCGGGCCCACCATCGGCGAGGCGAAGGCCGAAGGCAGCGTAGTGTGGGACTTCTGCACGAACCGGGCCGCATGGATGTCGTAGTTCAGCACGGCCAGCGTGCCGAGACCCCGCGCCTCCGGGCTCGCCGCCACGCGCGCCGCCGCGAGAAGGTTGGCCGGCCCGTCCGCACCGGGCGCATCGGCGCCGCGCATCGCGCCAGTGATGACGACAGGCTTGTCGCTCGCCACCAGAACATCGAGCAGGAAGGCCGATTCCTCGATCGTATCGGTGCCCTGGATGACAACGGCTCCGTCCGCACCGGCGGCAAAGGCATCCTCGATGCGCCGGGCCACCGCGACAAGGTGATCGGGCGTCAGCGACGGACTCGGCAGCCGTGCGGGGCTGTCCGCCTCGATCTCCGCCACCGTCGCCAGTTCCGGGACCGAGGCGACGAGTTCGGCCGCGCCGAGTTTCGGCGTGATGCCTCCACCCGCCTGCGGCACCATGGTGATGGTGCCGCCGAGCGAGAGCATGATCAGCCGCGGCAGACTTACGCGGGCGCCTCCTCCTCGCGCATCGCCGGCGGCGCCGGGGCGCGGGCGGCAGGGATTTCCCCGGGACGATAGGCGGGCAGGCGGCTCGCCGGGATGATGGCCAGCGCCGCGACCGCAGCCATGATCAGCAGGCCGATCTTCAGTGCCTGCAGGCGTGCCTCCGTGTTCACCCGCACCGCTTCGGCCACCTGCTCGGGCGCCGCGCCGGTGCGCTCCATGATGGCGAGCAGGCGGTCGTTCGAGACGAAGTTGATGCTGTCCGTGTCGATCTGCGACAGGACGGCCGGCGGCAGTTGCGGGTTCTCCGCGACGCGCTAGAGGATGCCCCCCGACAGCAGCCCGACCAGCAGCGCCCCTGCCACAGCCGTCCCGACGCCCGCGGCAAGGTTCTGCGTCGTGCCGCGGAGTGAGCCCACGTCCCCGGCGAGTTCCTTCGGTGCGGCCGTCACAAGCACGTTGAACACCAGCGTCACCAGCGCCCCCTGACCGATGCCGAAGATGATCAGTCCGAACATCGCCGGGACGGCCGACCAGTCGTTACGCACCACCCAGGCAAGCCACAGAAGGCCCAGGATGCAGAGCGCGAGGCGGCCCGCGGCGGCCGCGCCGCATCGCCCGTGTCGCGCAGCATGGCGCAGGCCTCCCGCTTCACCGAGATCCTGCGCCTGCTGTAGCGGGCAGGGCCACGCGCACGCGCAGCCCCGGCCCCGCATCCTCCAGCGTCACCGCCAAGCCATGCAGCGTGGCCACCGCCCGCACCAGCGCGAGGCCAAGACCGCTTCCCGGCGTGGAGCGCGCCGAATCCAGCCGGTGGAAGCGGCGGAACACGCGCTCCCTCTCCGCCTCGGGGATGCCCGGCCCGTCATCCGTCACCGACACCTCGCGCGGCGACAGGGCGATGGCGATGCGCCCGCCCTCGCGCCCGTGCCGGACGGCATTCTCGACGATGTTCGCGAGCATCTGCGTCAGCAGCGCGGGGTCGCCCTCGATCGTCACGCCCGGGGCGATCTCGGCCGCAAGCCGCTGGCCGCGCTCCTCCGCCGCCGGCGCATAGACCTCGGCGACCGATTCCGCGATGGCCGAAAGGTCCACCCGCGTGAAGCCCGCCCGCTGCGTGCCCGATTCCACCTGCGCGATGCGCAGCAGCGCGGCGAAGATCTCGAGCAGCCCGTCCGCCTCCGCCTGGGCCGCGGCGATCGCCTCCGCGCTCGGCGCCGCCGCCGCGGCATCGAGGCGCTGGCGCAGCCGCGTCAGCGGCGTGCGGAGGTCGTGGGCGATGTCGTCCGTCACCTCGCGCAGCGCCGCCGAGCAGCCGCTGCTCGAGCGCGCGCACCCCCTCGAGATCCCGCCCGACCACCAGCGCCCCGCCGCGGGGCAGCGGCGCGGCCAGCATCAGCACCGGCGCCTCCGTCCCGTCGGCGCGGCGGATCGTGCCTTCGCGCCAGCCGGGCTCGGACGGCACCCCGGAGAGGTTGCCGGCGATGCGCTGCCCCCCCGGCGCGGCCAGCAGGTAGTACTCCGTGCCGGCGCGGTCGGCCGCCATGCGCGCCTCGATCGACAGGGCGATGCCGCGCAGGCCGGACAGCGCGCCCGACTGCAGCAGCACGCCCATGCCGCGCTCGATCTCCTGCGCCGCCTGGCGCGCGGCGAAGCCTGCGGTCACCCACCAGGCCACGCCGCCCACCAGCGCAGTGCCCGCGATGGTCAGAAGCAGGTGCAGCAGCGTCACGCGGAAGGCGGTGGTCCGCGCGAAGGCCCAGCGCGAGGGCGCCTCAGCCATCGGCGCGGATGACGTAGCCCGCGCCGCGCACGGTGTGGATCAGCTCGCGCCCGAAGCCCTTGTCCACCTTGACGCGCAGGCGGCTGACATGCGTCTCGACCACGCTGGTCTTGGGGTCGAAGTGGAAGTCCCAAACGCCTTCCAGCAGCATGGTGCGCGTCACCACCTGGCCCTCGCGCCGCATCAGGTATTCCAGCAGGCGGAACTCGCGCGGCTGCAGATCGATGCGCCGCCCCGCGCGGATGACCGTGCGGCGGATCAGATCCATCTCGAGGTCGCCGACGCGAAGCACCGTCACTTGCTGCTGCAGCGGCGGCCGGCGCGCGAGGGCGTTGATGCGCGCGAGCAGCTCCGCGAAGGCGAAGGGCTTGGCGAGGTAGTCGTCTCCCCCGGCATCGAGGCCCTCCACACGGTCGCCGACGCCGGCGCGCGCGGTCAGGAAGATGACGGGCGTCGCGATGCCCGCCGCGCGCGCGGCACGCACCATGGAGAGCCCGTCCAGCTTCGGCAGCATCCGGTCCACCACCATCACGTCATGGCCACCGCCGGTGGCCAGGAACAGCCCGTCCTGCCCGTCCGCGGCGCGGTCCACCACGTGCCCGGCCTCCTCCAGCCCGCGCGCGACGTAGTCGGCGGTCTCGGCGTCGTCCTCGACCAGCAGGATCCTCACGGTGCCTCCGGCGCTTCCCGTCCGCAGCATACGGATCGGTAAGCGCCGAGTCAGGGGCCGGGCAGGTGCCGCGCCGTCATCTGCGCGCAACGCCCCGCCGCCGCGGCGGGGCCCCGAACCGCATCCGGAGAGAGATAACCATGGCCGTGCCCGCCAACCGCCGCCGTCCCGCGCTGATCGCAGGCGTGCTCGCGCTCGCGCTCGGCACCACCGCGCTGACCGCGCTGCCCGGCACCGCGCAGCAGGCGCCGCCCGTCACCGCCAGCGCCATCCCGCGCATCGGCCCCGACTTCGCCGATGTCGTCGAGCGTGTCGCCCCTTCGGTGGTGCGCGTCATCACCACCACCCGCGCCGCGCCCGCGAGCACCGAGATCCCGCGCGGCGGCCCCATGGAGGAGATGTTCCGCCGCTTCGGCGGCCAGGCGCCGGGCGCGCCGTTGCCGCGCCGCGGCGGCCAGGGTTCGGGCTTCATCGTGGACCCGGCCGGCTACATCGTGACCAACGCCCATGTCGTCGGCGCCGAGGCCGAGGTGCAGGTCGCGCTCGCCGACGGCCGCACGCTGCCCGCCCGCGTGGTCGGCCGCGACGTCGCCACCGACATCGCTCTGCTGAAGGTCGAGGCCGGCGCGCCCCTGCCCGCCCTGCGCTTCGGCGACAGCGACCGCACCCGCGTCGGCGAATGGGTCATGGCCATGGGCAGCCCCTTCGGCCTCGGCGGCTCGGTCACCGCGGGCATCGTCTCCGCCCGCGGCCGGCAGATCGGCGCCGGCCCCTATGACGACTTCATCCAGACCGATGCCTCCATCAACCCCGGCAATTCCGGCGGCCCGCTGTTCAACGCGGCGGGCGAGGTGGTCGGCGTGAACACCGCCATCGTCTCGCCCTCCGGCGGGAACATCGGCATCGGCTTCGCCGTGCCGTCCCGGATGGCGCAGTCCGTCGTCGCGCAACTGCGCGAGCACGGCGCGGTCCGGCGCGGCTGGCTCGGCGTCTCGCTGCAGCCGATGGATGCCGAGATGGCCGCCGCCCTCGGCACGGCGGAGGCGAAGGGCGCGCTGATCAACGCGGTCGAGCCCGGCAGCCCGGCGGCCAGGGCGGGCCTGCGGGCGGGCGATGTGGTCACCGCGATCGACGGCCGCGCCGTGGAGACGCCGCGCGACCTCGCCGCCGGGGTGGCCGACGTTCCGCCCGGCCGCACCGCGACCCTGGCCATCCTGCGCGACGGCGCCAGCACCGAGGCGCGGGTCGAGATCGGCAGCCATCCGGCCAATGCCGTGCCGGCGGCGAAGCCCGGCCAGCCCGCCCTCGGCCTCGGCCTCGCGCCGCGGCAGGGCGGCGGGGCGGAGATCGCCCGCGTCGAGCCCGGCAGCGCCGCCGCCGAGCGCGGCCTTGCACCGGGCGACGTGGTGCTGCGCGCGGGCGAGCGGGAGGTCCGCTCGCCGCAGGATGTCGCCGAGGCCATCGCCGCCGCCCGCGCCGCGGGCCGGCCCTCGGTGGCGCTGCAGATCGAACGCGACGGCCGCAGCCGTTTCGTCGCCCTCCCCCTGCGCGCGGCATAACGGCGCCAACGCCAACCCCCGGCCGCGCGTCAGCCCCCGTCCCGCCCCCCCGGGACGGGGGTATTTCTCATCCGGCGCCCATCATCGCGGGCAGCCCCGCGTCCGATCCCGGCGGTCCGGCCGGCCCTTAGCGGGGAGCGGGCGCCGGGGGCGCCTCCTGCGCCGGGGCGATGACCGTGACCGCGCCCGGCTGGCTGGCATCGCGCGCCTCGCGCAGCCGCTGCTCGACGGTCGAGAGTTCCCCGCGCCGCTCGTTCAGCCGCGCCTCGGCCGCGGCGATCTGGCCCGACAGTTCCGCCCGCCGCCGTTCCGCCGCCGTCACCGCGGCCTGCGCCGCGGCGGCCTGGGCCCGCGCCGCCTCGGCCTCGCGCTGCGCGGCCGCCGCCTGCGCCCGCGCCGCCTGCACCTCGCGCTGCGCGGCGGCGAGTTCGGCCCGCGCCGCCTCGGCCTGGGCGCGCAGGCGCGCGGCGTCCTGCTCGCCCGCCCGGGTCGCCTCGGCGGCACGCCGTTCCGCCTCGACGGTGGCGGCGCGGCGCTCGGCAAGGGTGCGCTCGGCCGCCTGCACCTGCTCGCGCAGCCCGGCGAGGCGACGGTCCTCGGCCGATGCCGATTCGCGCAGGCTGGCGACGCGCCGCTCCTCGGCGGCCGCGGCGTCCCGCAGCTCCGCGATGCGCCGCTCGGCCTGCGCGATGGCGGTGCGCTGCTGGGCGATCTGCGCCTGCAGGCCGCGCAACTCGGCATTCGCGGCGTCCCGCGCGGCGGCGATGCGCGTGATCTCGCCCTCGACCTCCGCCACGGTGCGCCGGCGCGCCTCCGCCTCGGCCTGGGCGCGCAGCGCGGCCTCGCGTGCCGCCGAAATCCGCGCCTCCTGCTCGGCGATCCGCGCCTCCTGCGCGCTCGAGCGGGCCTGCAGCTCGGCGAGGCGCCGCTCCTCGGCTCCGGCTCGGCCCGTAACCTCCGCGAGCCGCCGCTCGGTGGCGGCGACCTCGCCGCGCAACGCGGCCAGCCGCTGTTCCTCCGCGGTGTTGCGGCCACCGAGGGCCGAAAGGCGCTGCTCGCTCGCCGCCACCTCGGCGCGCAGGGCGGTCAGCCGGCGTTCGGTCGCGTTGGTGTCCTCGCGCAGCGCGGTCAGGCGCTGCTCGGCCGCGGCCGCCGCGGCGCGGCGCTGCTCGACCGTGCCCTGGGCCTGTCCCGCCTCGGCCCGCAGGGCGGCGAGGCGGCGCTCCTCCTCCTCGTAGCGGCGGGCGAGCGCCTGTGCCTCCCGCTCGGCATCCGTCCGTCCGGCCTGCGCCGCACCGAGGTCGGTGCGCGCCCGCGCCAGCCGCCGCTCCATCGCCGTCAGGTCGCCGCGCAGGCGGCGTTCGGCGGCCAGGGTGCGCTCCAGCTCAGCCACCCGGGCGGTCAGTTCCCGGCCGCGCGCCTCGGAAGTGGCGAGACCCGTCTCGAGGCTCTGGATGCGCTGGGTGCTCTCGACGGTGACGCCGCAGGCCGGCAGCAGCGCGACGGAGGCCAAAAGGCCGGCACGGGTGAGGATCCTGGCGGAGATCATGGGGGCGCCTCTCCTGTCTCTGCGCCCGGGGTCAGCGCAGGCTTCACCTGCATTACGCGGCGTGCGGCGGCCCGGAGTCCAGAACGTCCCGGTTGCAATCGCGTGCCCGAGACCGGCCGATCTCGTTCGAGCGCCTGCTCCGGCACGGCCCGCAGCCGCGGCTCAGATCCGCTTCGCCGCCGCGACCGCGGCCGCCGACCCGGCGGCCACGAGCCAGGCCCAGCCGCGCAGGAACGGGCCATAGGCCGGGCCCTGCCCGGCCTCGCGGGCCTCATCGCGGTGGTGGACCTCCTCCTCCCGGCAGCGTTCGAGCGCGGCATGGACCTCGGGCAGGATGCCTTCCCGCGCCAGACGGTCGGTCTGCGCGCGGTAGTGGTGGTCCACGAAGGTCTCGACCGCGTCCACGGTCGCGAACACCGCCCGCGGGCCGAACAGTGCCGGCAGCGCGCCGGTGAGCCAGCCCGCGACCCGCCACAGCGGCAGCAGGCGGGAGCGGTCGCCGGGCGGCAGCATCGCCTCCAGCAGGTCGAGATGGCCCTGCTCCGTCGCGCGGTGGCGCGCGGCGAAATCGCGCACCGCGGGGTCGCGGCTAATGGCGAGGATGCCGTCATAGATGCGCACCGCGCCGGTCTCCCCGGCATGGTCGGATCGCAGCTCGGCGACCAGCCAGGCGGGATAGGCGGCGGGCAGGATATCGGCGGTGGTGCTGGACATGCGGCGCAGATGGCGCCGCCGCGCCCGCGGTCAATCCGGCCCCTGGTCGAGCCCGGCGCGCAGGGCGCCGTCGGGGTCCTCGACCAGCCCCTCGCGCAGGAACAGGTCGAGCAGCACCAGGTTGACGTTGAACTTCACCGAATCGGTCGCGCGCACCGCCTCGAGCAGCCGGGCGGCGGGCCACAGCTCGAACCGCTCCACCTCGTCGTCGCCGGGGCGCGGGATCACGCCCTCGGGGATGTCGAGGTCGTAGCAATGCAGCACGTCGCGCCTGAGGCCCTCGGCATTGGCCATGATGTAGGAGACGCGCCCGGCCGGCCGGGCCGCGGCGGCGAGGCCGGGCGGCAGGCAGGCCTCCTCCGCCGCTTCCTTCACGAGGCATTCCTCGGCGCTCAGCCCGGCCGGGATGCCGCCGGCCACCACGTTGTCGAGCTGCCCCGGCGCGACCGCCTTGGCCCGGGCGCGTACGCCGACCCAGACATGCAGCCCGTCCGGCCGCCGCACCAGGCCGTTCACATGCACGCCCTGCGACATCACGCCGAAGGCGGGCAGCGCGCCACGGTCGAGCGTCGCGAGCACCGGGCCCGTGCTGGTCTCGCGCACGTCGAAATCCTCCCCGCGCAGCCTGAGATGCCCCCGCGCGGCGAGCGCCGGCAGCGCCTCGGCCAGGGCCTGGCTGCGCTGGCCGGGGCTGCGCAGCCGCCCGGCCAGCGACACGCCGTCGCGGTCGAAGTGGAAGTCGCGCGGGCGGAAGGTCAGCGCCTGGGCGAGCTCGGGCTTCACCCAGCCGACCTGCGCCCCGCCCATGCGGAACGGGATCAGCCCGGCCGGGGAGGCGATGTTGTTGCAGGCCTGGATGTGGCGGAACAGCGCGGGGTCGGGCATGGCATCGGCTTAGAGCAGAACGCGATAAGCCGGAACGGCGGGATCCCGGAACGCTCGGCAGACGGACGCACGGGTGAGAGTTGCCAGTTAGCCGCCGGGCTTCCCCGGCGGCACCCGGACGTAGGAGAGCAGCCGATACTTCCCCGGCGGCCACCGGGTACCCAGGACGGACGCGGGCATGCCCATCTCATCCGTCGTGGGGTCCGCGATCACCGCCTGTTCGGACCACTGGGCGAAGGGCGGTTCCTTCTGGTTGCCCTCAACATCCGGAATCCCGAGAACCGCCACCGTGTGGCTGTCTGCGAAGCGGCCGCCCTCGCGCGGAAGGATGATGAGCATGTCGAGCGGCGCAACTCCGCCATGGCGCAGCAACGCGAAGGTCGCCGAGGCATAATAGCCGCAATTGCCGCCGCGGTGGCGCAACGCCTCGTAGGCGACCTCGTCCGCGTGGTCGAGGCGGTAGGGATCGGTGACCGGCAGGGTCATGGCGTACTCCTCGTCATAGACGAGCTTGTCGAGCGCCTCGTCCACGCCATGCGTGGACGCGACCGCACTGCCCCAGCGATCAAGCTCGATGGCCAGTTGACGGATGGCAAAAAGTCCCCCCGTTTCCTCCGCCGGCTTGTCGAAGGGCTTGAGCCATCCGGGCCCGCCCGCTGGCACCTGTCCTCCCCAGCGCCCGCCCTCGAAAGGCGCGAAGACGTTGGCAAGGCCGCTGGGCATCAAAGTGCGCGCGAGCTTCACGGCCGTGGTTGCCGCAATCAGCCGGTTGCGCGCGACCGGCACGATCGGCTTGGCCAGGGTGGCGATCCAGGCCTGCTTGGCCTGCAACGACTTTTCCATCCGGCCTCCTTTCCCAGCCCTTGGGAACGCGGATTGCAGGATCACAACCGAACCAAGCTCCGACACGCAAACGGATTTCACGGCCTCAGGCGGGCATAGTCCGGAGCCGGAGCCGCAGTCGAATCCGCCAGCAAAGGGCTTGCATCCCGCACCGGGATGGCTCCCATGCGGATTCAGGCGCTCCCCGCGCCGCCCTTCCCGCCCCATCTCGCGGGACCGACCGGAGAGCCAGCCGCGTGCCGCCAGCACCCCCGAAGCACCAGGAAAACCACCTGCGCGCCCTGCTGCGCATCGCCCCCTATCTCTGGCCCAGGGGCGAGACCGAGATGCGCCTGCGCGTCGTCGCCGCGCTCGTGCTGGTCGCGGCGGCCAAGGCGGCGAATGTCCTGGTGCCGATCGCCTATGCCCGCGCGGTGGATGCCCTCGCCCCGCAATCGGGCGTGGGCGCGGTGGCGACGGTACCGGTCGCGCTGATCCTCGGCTACGGCATCCTGCGCGTGATGGCCTCGGCCTTCGGGGAGCTGCGCAACGCCATCTTCGCCAAGGTCCAGGCGCGCGCCGGCCGCCGCGTCGCGCTCGAGGTGTTCGAGCACCTGCACGCGCTGTCCATGCGCTTCCACATGGACCGCGCCACGGGCGGCCTCTCCCGCGTCATCGAGCGCGGCGTGCGCGGCATCGCCACCTCGCTGAACTTCCTGCTGTTCAACATCATCCCGACCATCGTCGAGATCCTCTTCGTGGCGCTGATCCTGTGGTGGATGTTCGCGCTGTCCTTCACCGTGACGATGCTCGGCACCATCGCGGCCTATGTCGCCTTCACCCTGACCTTCACGAACTGGCGCCTGCGCTTCCGCCGGCAGATGAACCAGACCGACGAGGAGGCGAACACCAAGGCGGTGGACAGCCTGCTCAACTACGAGACCGTCAAGTACTTCAACAACGAGGCCCACGAGGCGCGCCGCTACGAGGAGAGCCTCTCGCGCTACGAGCGCGCCTATGTGCGCTCCGAGACCACGCTCAACATGCTCAACGCCGGCCAAGCGCTGATCATGGCGGTGGGGCTGACGGTGGTGATGCTCCTCGCCGGCCAGGGCATCGCCGAGGGGCGCATGAGCGTGGGCGACCTCGTGATGGTCAACACCTACCTCATCCAGCTCTACCTCCCGCTCAACATCCTCGGCTTCGCCTATCGCGAGATCCGCCAGGGCCTGACCGACATGGAGCAGATGTTCCGCCTGCTCGAAGTGCCGGCCGAGGTGAAGGACGCCCCGGGCGCGAAGCCGCTCGCGATCGGCCCGGGAGAGGTGCGCTTCGAGGAGGTGCGCTTCGGCTACCGGCCGGACCGGGAGATCCTGAAGGGCGTCTCCTTCACCGTCGCGCCGGGACGGATGCTCGCCATCGTCGGCCCGACCGGCGCGGGCAAGTCCACCATTTCCCGCCTGCTCTTCCGCTTCTACGACGTGACCGGCGGCCGCGTGACGGTGGATGGCCAGGATTTGCGCGAGGTGACGCAGGCGAGCCTGCGCGCGGCGATCGGCGTGGTGCCGCAGGACACCGTGCTGTTCAACGACACCATCCGCTACAACATCGCCTATGGCCGGCCGGGAGCGACCGACGCGGAGGTCGAGGCCGCCGCCCGCGCCGCCCAGGTGCACGACTTCGTGGTCCGCCTGCCGGAAGGCTACGCCACCCGCGTGGGCGAGCGCGGCCTGAAGCTCTCCGGCGGCGAGAAGCAGCGCGTCGCCATCGCGCGCACCATCCTCAAGGACCCGCGCATCCTCATCCTCGACGAGGCGACCTCCGCGCTCGACACCCGCACCGAGCAGGAGATCCAGGCCGCGCTGCGCGACGTGGCCCGCAACCGCACGACGCTGGTGATCGCCCATCGCCTGTCCACCGTGGTCGAGGCGGACGAGATCATCGTGCTGCAGGAAGGGCGCATCGCCGAGCGCGGCACCCATGCCTCCCTGATCGCCGCCGATGGCCTCTATGCCGAGATGTGGCGCCGGCAATCCGAGGCCGTCGCCGCCGCCGAGGCCGCAGCCCGCGCCCAGGCCGAGGCCGATCTCGACCGCCCCCGCGGGCCGCGCCCCGGCGAGGCAGGCGCGTAACGGGGGGGTTACACGGCGCGCCGCCGGCCCCATGTCAGCAGTAAGCAAGGAGAACGCCGCATGCAGCAGGACGTCCCCGGCGACGCGCCGCAGGACCTCAGCCACGCCGGTTCGGTCGTGGACAAGGCGATCGAGTACATGATGGACCAGAACATCGCGCCCATCTCGATCGCCTCGGCCCTGCTCGGCGGCGCGCTCGGGCTGCTGGCGCGCAGCATGAGCGACCAGGCGGTCGCGGCCGTGCTGCGCAACGCCCTGGCATCGGTGGAGCGCGGCGAACTCGCCGAGGCGCGGGAACCGCCGGCCCGGAAGGCTTGACGCGCGGCCCCGCCTGCGCCACAAGCCCCGCCTTCATCGGTTCCACCCGCGCGCGGGGCCTTGTCTCTGCGCGCCCTGATCGTTTCGGGGTTATCATCATGGCCCGCCGCTGCGGCATCACCGGCAAGGGCGTCCTGACGGGCAACAACGTCAGCCACGCCAACAACAAGACCCGCCGGCGCTTCCTGCCCAACCTGCAGGAAACCTCCTTCTACTCCGACGTGCTCGGCACGGCGGTGAAGCTGCGCCTGTCCACCAACGGCATCCGCACGGTGGAGCACAATGGCGGGCTCGACGCCTTCCTCCTCGGCACGCCCGACCGGCGCCTGCCGGCGGAGGCCCTGACGCTCAAGCGCCGCATCGAGCGCGCGCAGGCGAAGAAGGCCGCCTGAGCGGCCCACCGGGAGACTGACAGGGCGGCGCCCCGGCCGGGGCAGCCGCCTTTTTTCTTGCCTGCGCGCCGGCGCGCTGGCCTAGCCTCGCGGTCGGGAAGGACCCGACCGGGAGTTGACCGCATGCGCCTCCGCCTGCCGACCGCCGCCCTCGCCGCCCTCCTGCCGATCGCCGCCGCCGCCCAGCAGGCGCCGCCGGGCCGGGAGGTGACGATCGCCCTCGGCGCCCCGCCGGCCTCCTTCGACCCGCATTTCTTCGCCCATGCGCCCTCCTTCATGGTGCAGCAGCACGTGTTCGAGCCGCTGGTCTGGCGCGACGAGAAGGGCCGGACCATCCCGGCCCTGGCCGAGCGTTGGGAGATGCTGCCCGACGGCCTCGGCTGGGATTTCCACCTCCACCCGGAGGCGCGCTTCTCCGATGGCCAGCCCGTCACCGCCGCCGACATTGCGGCGACCATCGCCCGCCTGCCCGATGTCCCGAACAGCCCGGGGCGCCTGACCATCTACGTCAACCGCGTGCGCGCCGTGGAGGCGGCGGGCCCGCGCACCGTCCGGCTGCTCACCCACGGCCCCGCGCCCCTGCTGCCCGAAGACATCCCGCCCCTGATGTTCGTGCCCGAGCGCATCGCCCGCAGCGCCACGACGCAGGATTTCAACGCCGGGCGCGCGGCCATCGGCTCGGGGCGCTTCCGCCTTGTCTCCTACACCCAGGGCGAGCGCGTGGTGCTCGAACGCAATCCCGCCTGGCGGGGCGAGCCCTCGCCCTTCTCCCGCGTCACCTTCCGCATCATCGCCAACGACAGCGCGCGCGTGGCGGCGCTGCGGGCGGGCGACGTGCAGCTCATCGAGATCGTGCCGCCGCGCGACGTCGCGATGCTCGAGCGCGATCCCAACATCGCCGTCTGGCGCAGTCCGGGCACGCGCCTGATCTACATCCCGCTCGACGTGAGCCGCGATACCTCCCCCGGCGTGCTCGACCTCGAGGGCCGCCCGATGGACCGCAACCCGCTCAAGGACGTTCGGGTGCGGCGGGCGCTGTCGCTCGCCATCGACCGCGAGGGGATCCGCCGCCAGATCATGGAGGGCCAGTCGGTGCCGGCGGGCCAGATGCAGGCCATCGGCCTCGGCGTCGCGGACCCTGAACTGGGCCCCGACCCCTACGACCCGGCCCGCGCCCGCGCGCTGCTCGCCGAGGCCGGCTGGGGCCAGGGCTTCACCCTGGTGTTCGCCGGGCCGAACGACCGCTACGTGAACGACGATCGCATCCTGCAGGCGATCGCCGGATTCTGGCAGCGCATCGGCATCCGCGTGCGGGTGGATGCCATGCCATCCAATGTCTTCTTCCCGCGCAGCGCGCAGCGGGCCTTCAGCGCCTCGCTGACCGGATGGCAGTCCTCCGCCTTCGAGCCCAACAACATCTTCGCCCCCGTGCTGCTCACGCAGAACCGCGAGCGCGGCTGGGGCACGGTGAACCGCCACGGCTATTCCAACCCCGCGGTGGATGCGCTGTACGAACGGGCCGTGGTCTCGATGGACCAGCAGGAACGCATCCGGCTGTGGCGCGAGGCGATGCGCCTCGCCATGGCGGACGCGCCGGTGCTGCCGGTGCATCACCAGGTGAACATCTGGGCGACGCGGCGCGGGCTGACCTATGTGGCGCGGTCGGACGAATACACGCTGGCGATGTCGCTTGGTGTGGCGCCATAGGCGGAGAGGGGCGCCGCCCCTCTCCGGACCTCACCCCGCCAAAGGCCGAAGGGCCTTTGGAAACCGAGCCCCTGGTTCTGCGCGCGGCTGCCCCGCGCACGGAAGGCGCGCTTCCGGCAGGGGACAGGGCCGGACCCCTCGCCCGCCGGCATCACCCGAACCATCGGGCAAGCGGCGCCGACAGACCCACCGCCGGCGCCTGCGCCACCCGAACGGCCAGCGTCCTGCCGCCCAGCGCCGCCGCCAGCGCGCAATCCAGGCTGTCCAGCACCGGCACCGGCACAGACGGCGCGACGCGCGCAGCTAGGCCGGCGAGGCCCGCGCCGCCCAGCACCACCGCGCCCGCGCCATCCGCCACCGCCTCGCGCGCGACCTCGGCGAGCAGCGCGACCGCCCCGTCCGGGTCGCGCGCGATCATGTCGCCCGTCGGCGTCACGCCGCGCACCAGCACCCGGTCGCGCCCATGCCCGCGGACCAGCGCGAACTCCTCCAGCATCGGCACCCACAAGGCGCCGCCGGTCAGCAGCGCGATGCGCGGCGCGATGGCGAGCGCGGCGGCGATGGATGCCTCCGCCATGCCGACCACGGGGATGGGCATCACCTCCCGCGCCGCCTCGATGCCCGGTTCGCCGAAGCAGGCGATCAGCGCCGCATCGTAGCCGCGCGGATTGTCCGGGCCGACATGCTCGGCCAGGGCCGCGAGGACGGCATGACCCGCCACCGCCACCGCCGCGCGCGTCGCGATATAGCGGGCACCGAAGGCTGCGGTGACCGCATCCAGCTCCGCCGCAGGCAAGCCCAGGCGCGGGATCGCCTCGGCCGCATGGCGGGCGAGCATCGCGGTGATCGCCGCGTCGGTGTTGCCGTTGAGCAGGAGCAGGCGCATCCCCTCGCATGAGCATGGCCCGGACCCTCCGCGCAAGGGCGTGGCCGCTCCGGCGGGCAGGCTGCCGGTTTTGCGGGCAGACAAGTGCGCAACGGATGCTAGCATCCGCCCCGCGCCGGATGGCACGGCCCTTGCTGCGCCGCACCTTCATGGCGTGGCGCGCGGCCCGATCCCGCCGGCGCGCCGGGGAAACGCCTGACAGAGAGGACTTGGCCCGATGCGACTGCGACGCTTCCTGCTCACCGCCTGCCTCGCCGCGCTCCCCGCGCTGGTGGCCGCCACCGCCGTCCAGGCCCAGGGCACCATCCGCATCGGCATGACGGCCGCCGACATCCCGCTGACCAACGGCCAGCCGGACCAGGGCTTCGAGGGCAACCGCTTCACCGGCATCCCGCTCTTCGACAGCCTGACGATGTGGGATCTGTCCTCGGCGGACCGACCCTCGACCGTCATCCCCGGCCTCGCCACCGAATGGCGCGTGGACCCCAATGACCGCACCCGCTGGATCTTCACGTTGCGCCGCGGCGTGCGCTTCCACGACGGCTCCGAGTTCAACGCCGATGCCGTGGTGTGGAACGTGCGCAAGGTGCTCGACCGCGAGGCCCCGCATTTCGACCCCCGCCAGGTCGGCGTGACGGCCACGCGCATGCCGACGCTGCGGCGGGCCGAAAAGATCGACGACCACACCGTCGCCCTCTTCACCAGCGAGCCCGACAGCCTGCTGCCGATCAACCTGACCAACCTCTTCATGGCGAGCCCCGCGCAGTGGCAGCGCTTCCGCGACGCCAACCCGACCGCCGAGGCCGCCTGGAACGCCTTCGCGCGCGAGCCCTCGGGCACCGGGCCCTTCCGCATGGCCCGCTTCGTCCCGCGCGAGCGGGTGGAATACGTGCGCAACGACGCCTATTGGGGCGACAAGGCGCGCGCGGAGCGGATCGTGCTGCTCCCGATCCCTGAGGCCAATGCCCGCACCGCGGCGCTGCTCTCGAACCAGGTGGACTGGATCGAGGCCCCTGCACCGGATGCCATTCCGCAGCTCCGCGCGCGCGGCATGGTCATCACCTCCAACGCGCAGCCCCATGTCTGGCCCTGGCAGCCCTGTTTCGTCGGCGACAGCCCGCTGCGCGACGTGCGCGTGCGCCAGGCGCTGAACCTCGCCATCGACCGCGAGGGGCTGCGCACGCTGCTCGGCGGCATGATGGCGGTGCCGGTCGGCACGGTGCCGCGCGGGCATCCCTGGTTCGGCAACCCGTCCTTCCAGATCCGCCACGACAAGGCCGAGGCGCGCCGCCTGCTCGCCGAGGCGGGCTACGGCCCCAACCGGCCGCTGACGCTGCGGGTGCAGATCTCCGCCTCCGGCTCGGGGCAGATGCAGCCGCTGCCGATGAACGAGTTCGTGCAGCAGGAGTTGCGCCAGGTCGGCGTGAATGTCGAGTTCGACGTGATCGAGTGGAACGCGCTGTTCACCAACTGGCGCAACGGCTGCCAGCATCCCTCGGCGCGCGGGGCGCATGCGATCAACGTCTCCTTCGCCGCCATGGATCCCTTCTTCGCCATGGTCCGCTTCTGGGATTCGAAGATGGCGCCGCCGGTCTCGAACAACTGGGGGCACTTCAACGACCCCCGCTTCGACGAGATGATCCGCGTCGCGCGCAACTCCTTCGACGCGGCCGAGCGTGACGCCGCGCTCGCCCGCCTGCACGCGGCCGGCGTGGACGAGGCGCTGTTCATCTGGATCGCGCATGACGTCGCGCCGCGCGCCATGTCCCCGCGCATCCGTGGCTACGTGCAGCCGCAGTCCTGGTTCGTGGACCTGCGCCTGCCCTACATCCAGTGATGCATTCCCCGCGACGGTTTCCGGCAGCCGGGCCGCCGCGGGGGAGCGGGATGACGTTCATCCCAGGCAGTTGCTTCCTCCCGTCGCGGCAAGGCCGCGGCGGGGCTTCACAAGGCTTCAGAGGATGAGTGGATGTTCTTCTACCTGATCAGGCGCATCCTCTACGCGATCCCGATCGCGCTCGCGGTCGGGTTCGTGTGCTTCATGCTGGTGCAGATCGCGCCGGGCGACCCGATCAACGCGATCGTGCCGGCGGATGCGCCGGGTGACGTGGTGGAGCAGGTCCGCCGCGACTACGGCCTCGACAAGCCGCTGCCCGTGCAGTTCGGCATCTGGCTGATGAAGGTGGTGCAGGGCGACCTCGGCCGCTCGCTCGCCACCGGGCGCAGCGTGTGGTCCGACCTTTCCTCGGCCATCTCGAACACGCTGCTGCTCGCCACCGTCGCCTCCCTGCTCGGCTTCGTGCTCGGCTGCATCCTGGGCGGGCTCGCCGGCACCTTCCGCGGCTCCTTCATCGACCGCGCCGCGACCAGCATCGCCGTAGCTGGCGTCTCGGTGCCGCATTACTGGCTGGGCATGGTGCTGGTGGTGATCTTCTCGGTGCAGCTCAACTGGCTGCCGGCGATGGGCGCGGGGCCAGGCGGCTCCGCCGACTGGGCCTGGGACTGGGAGCACATGAAGCACCTGATCCTGCCCGCAGTGACGCTCGCGGTCATTCCCATGGGCATCGTCACGCGCACGGTGCGCGGCCTCGTGGCCGAGATCATGAACCAGGAATTCGTCACCGCGCTGCGCGGCAAGGGGCTGACGCGCGGCGGCATCTTCGTCCATGTGGTGAAGAACGCGGCACCGAACGCGCTCGCGGTGATGGGTCTGCAGCTCGGCTACCTGATGGGCGGCTCGATCCTGGTCGAGACGGTGTTCTCCTGGCCCGGCACCGGGCTTCTGCTGAACAACGCGATCTTCCAGCGCGACCTGCCCGTGCTGCAGGGCACGATCCTGGTGCTGGCGATGTTCTTCGTGGCGCTGAACCTGCTCGTGGACCTGGTGCAGACCGCGCTCGATCCTCGCATCAAGCGGGCCTGAGGGAGACAGGACGATGAGCACCACCTCCTCCACGCCCACCGCCGCCGAGGCCGAGCTCGCCATCCAGGCAAGGCAGGCCGCCGCCCGCAGCCAGGGATACTGGGCCGGCGTCTGGAAGCGCCTGCGGCGGGATCCGGTCACCATCGTCTGCGCGCTGGTGCTGCTGGCGATGTTCCTCGCCATCGTCTTCGCGCCGCTGATCGCTCCGCACGATCCCTACCAGGGCTCGATGCTGCGGCGGCTGCGCCCGATCGGGACGGAGAACCACATCCTCGGCACCGATGAGCTCGGCCGCGACATGCTGACGCGCCTGCTCCATGGCGGGCGCCTGTCCTGGTTCATGGGCATCACGCCGGTTTTCCTCGCCTTCGTCATCGGCACCACGCTCGGGGTGCTGGCGGGCTTCGCGGGCGGGCGCGTGAACATGGCGATCATGCGCGCCACCGACGTGTTCTACGCCTTCCCCTCGGTGCTGCTGGCCGTTGCCATCTCCGGCGCGCTCGGCGCGGGCATCGTCAACGCCATCCTGGCGCTGACGCTGGTCTTCATCCCGCCCATCATCCGCGTGGCCGAGAGCGTGACGACGGGCGTGCGCAACCTCGACTTCGTGGATGCGGCGCGCGCCTCGGGCGCGGGGGCCTTCACCATCGTGCGGGTGCATGTGCTGGGCAACGTTCTGGGGCCGATCTTCGTCTATGCGACCTCGCTGATCAGCGTGTGCATGATCCTCGCCTCCGGCCTGTCCTTCCTCGGCCTCGGCACCCGCCCGCCCGAGCCGGAATGGGGGCTGATGCTGAACACGCTGCGCACCGCGATCTACGTGCAGCCCTGGGTGGCGGTGCTGCCGGGGGCGTGCATCTTCGTCACCTCCATCTGCTTCAACCTGCTGAGCGACGGGCTCAGGCAGGCGATGGATGTGAAGGGGTGAACGGTCAGGGGCGCGCCGGACCGGTTCCCGGCCGGCGCGCCCCATCCCGCCTCACGTCATCCGCGGCGCCACCCAGCGCGCAAAGCCCGGCCGCTCGCCCAGCCGCGCATACCAGTCGGCCAGCGCCGGGAAGTGCGGCATCCCCTCGACCCGCACCTCCTCCCCGAACCAGCGCCGGGCGTAGCAGCCGAGCACGATGTCCGCGATCGTCATCGCGCGGCCATCGAGATATGGCCCGCCATGCCGCGCGATCCACGCATCCACGATGGACCAGCACGCGCCGGCCGCCTTCGCCGCGGCCATCACGGCGGCCATGTCGCGCTTCCCCGGCGGCGTGCGCACCATGCCCCAGAACAGGTTGCGCTCGGCCGGCGACAGCGTGGAAAGCTGCCAGTCCATCCAGCGGTCCGCGCTCGCCCGCGCCGCCGGGTCCGCCGGATACAGCGCGCTGCCATGCTTCATCGCGAGGTAGCGCAGGATGGAGTTCGACTCCCACAGCACGAAACCGCCATCCTCGATGGTCGGAATGCGGCCATTCGGGTTCATCGCCCGGTATTCTGGCGTGTCCACCACGCCGTGCTCCAAGCCCGCATCGGTGCGCTCATAAGGCGCGCCGATCTCCTCGAGCATCCACAGCACCTTCTTCACGTTGACCGAGTTCACCCGGCCCCAGACCTTCAGCATGACCGTCCTTCCGCGGCGCCCGTGGCGCTGCTGCGACCGGCGAGCGGCCGTTCGCCTACGCCTCGCGCACCTTCCGCTCGTAATGGCGATAATACTTGTCCGTCACCTGGTCGGTCTTGACCACCACCGCGACATCGGTGGTGTTGAACTGGTGGTCGAGCACCGCGCCGTCGCCGACGAAGCCGCCCAGGCGCAGATAGCCCTTCACCAGCGGCGGCAGCGCGGCCAGGGTCCGCTTCACGTCGATCGTCGCCGGATCCTTCCGCAGCATCGGCACGTAGCGCTCGGGCAGGGCGCGGGGCCGGATCGCCTCCGGCGCCATGTGGTGCGCCGCGAGATACGTCAGCTCATCGGCCAGCGCGTCGAGATCGGTCCCCGGCAGCGAGGCGCAGCCGAACATCAGCGCGATGCGGTGCTTGAACACGTAGGCCGCGATGCCGCCCCAAAGCAGCTGAAGCGTGCCGCGCGTCCGGTAGGCGGCATCCACGCAGGAGCGGCCGAGTTCCAGGATCTCGCCATCGAAGGCGATGATGCGGCCGATGTCGTATTCGCTGGCCGAGTACCAGCGGCCTAGTCTCACCGCGGCGGGTCGGCGGATGAGGCGGTAGGTGCCGACGACGGAGCCTGCCCCCTCGCCGCGGTCATGGTCCACCACCAGCAGGTGGTCCGCCACCGCGTCGAAATCGTCGCGGTCGCGCCGGGTCGCGGCGGTTTCGGCATCCGCATGCGCGCCCATCTCCTCGTAGAAGACGCGGTAGCGCAGCGCCTGCACGGCATCCACCTCGGCCGCGTCCACCGCGAGGCGCACGCCGAGATTGCCGGCCCGCAGCTCCCCGAAGCCGGGGTCCTGCCCGGTCATGAGCGCGGCCCGGGCTTCCGGCGCGGCGTGCCGCGCTCGGCCTCGGGCGGGCTCGCGCGGCGGCCGAACAGCTCGAGACGCTGGCCGACCAGCTTGAACCCCAGGCGCTCGGCGATGCCGCGGGCCAGCGCCTCGAAGGCCTCGTCGGCGAACTCGATCACCTTGCCGCTGTCCACGTCGATCAGGTGGTGGTGGTGCCCGCGGTCGGCGGGGTCATAGCGGGCGCGTCCGCCGCCGAAGTCACGGCGTTCGAGGATGCCCTTCTCCTCGAGCAGGCGCACGGTGCGATAGACCGTGGCGATGGAGACCTTGCTGTCGAGGGCGAGAGCGCGGCGGTAGACATCCTCGACATCCGGATGGTCCTCGGCCTCGCTCAGCACGCGCGCGATGAGCCGCCGCTGCCCGGTCATCTTCAGGCCGCGCTCGATGCACAGCTCCTCGATGCGGGAGGGTGCGCGCTCGGCTCGCGGTTCGCGGGCGGTGATGCGGCTCTCCATGCGGTCGTTCGGTATCCCGTTGCGTCACGACGCCGCCGTCACGGCGACGGGGCGCGGCGGACCATAATCCCCCGGGCCGCATCCGGCCACTGCCGCGAGGGGCGGCCCGGCGCGGCTGTCAGCCCTTGGCCTTGCCGCGCGCCCGCGGCGTGGTGCCGAGGCCGATCTTCTTGGCGAGCGAGGAACGGTGCTTCGCATAGTTCGGCGCCACCATCGGATAATCCGCCGGCAGGCCCCAGCGCTCGCGATACTGCTCGGGCGAGAGGTTGTAGGCGGTCTTGAGGTGCCGCTTGAGCATCTTGAGCTTCTTCCCGTCCTCGAGGCAGACGAGGTAGTCGGGCGTGATGGACTTCTTGATCGGGACCGCGGGCTGCGGCTTCTCGGGCGCCGCCGCCTGGGCCGGCGCGGCGCCGACGCCGGCGAGGGTGCGGAAGACCTCCTGGATCAGTCCCGGCAGATCGGCAGCCGGCACGGGGTTGTGCGAGACATGCGCCGAGACGATCTGGGCGGTCAGCCCGAGGATCTCGGCATTCGGGTTCGATTCGGCCATCGTTCAGCCCCCTGCTGACACAGCGTTTCGTCTCCACTACACGCCATGACCTGATGCCGCAATCACCGAAGGAATGAAAATAATGAAACCTGCGCGATCTGATCTGGAACGCGAAGAATTGGCGCCCCATTCCACCATAGACATCACGCGCGAGACTTGCCCGATGACATTCGTTCGCGTGCGGCTCGCGCTCGATCGTCTCGCCGCGGGCCAGATCCTGGAAGTTTTCCTCAGGGGTGAGGAGCCCCGGCGCAATGTCCCGCGCACCGCCGCCGAACAGGGGCACCGGATCCTCGCCGCCGAGGAACGCGAGGGCGGCGTCATGCGACTGCTCCTGGAACGGGGGGCGTGAGCGCGGCGCGCAGCACCAGCGCATCCGACCCGTCCGGGTAGTAGCGCCGCCGCCGGCCCGCCTCCGCCGCGCCGAGGCCCGCATAAAGCAACCGCGCCGCGGCATTGCCCTCCGCCACTTCCAGGAACAGCAAATCCGCGCCGCGCTTCGCGGCCTCCTCCATCAGCGCGCGCATCAGCGCCCGCCCCGCGCCCTGCCGCCGATGCGCCGGCCGCACCGCGAGGGTCAGCACCTCCGCCTCGCCCGCCGCAACGCGGCCCATGGCGAAGCCGACCGGCTCGCCACCCGCCTCCGCCAGCAGGGCGAAATGGCCCGGCAGGGCGAGCAGCAGGCCGATCGCCTGCGCGCCCCAGCGATCGGCGGGCCGGAACGCCTCGGCATGCAGCAGCGCCAGGAGGTCCGCCGCTTCCGGGCCCGCGGGGCGGATCGTGGGGGCGGTCATGCGCGCCACCCAGCCCGGCGCGCGTTCAGGCGCACACCCGCGCGGCCGGGGTGCTCACGGCTGGCGGCTCGGCATACAGCGGCGCGGCGCCGCGCTGCGGAATCCTGCCGGCCAGGCGCAGCGCCGCAACCGCCCCGAGCGGCGCGGCGGACGGCAGGCCCGGCCGGGCCTCGGCCTCCGTCCCCGCCGCGCGCAGGGCCGCCGCCACCGCCTCCGCCGCGTCGCCCAGCACCAGCACCGGGCCCGCCGCCCCTGGCAGTGCATCGAGGGCGACGACCTCGGGCGGCTCGGGCACGCATGCGCCGCTCGCGAACCGCTCGATGACCGCGCGTCCGCGCCGGTTGTCCACCGCCGCCCAGACGCTCCGCGCGCCACGCTGGACGGGCGGCAGCGCGGCGAGCAGCGCCTCGCCCGTCGTCACGCCGACGAGCAGCGGACGGCCGGCGGCCCGGGCGATGCCCTCGGCCAGCGCGATCGCCGCGCGCAGCCCGGTGAAGCCGCCCGGCCCCACGCCGACCGCGACCGCATCGAGCGCGCTCGCCGCGACGCCGCCGGCGGCCAGCACCTCGGCGGCGAAGCGCGGCAGCAGGGAGGGATGGCCGCGCGCCGCCTCGGCCGAGGCTTCCGCCAGCACGCTGCCCTGGTGCAGCAGCGCGACGGAGCAGCGGGCGAGCGCGCCTTCGATGGCCAGCAGCATCATGCCGCGCCTTTACGCCACCTTGGCCGGGCGGTCACCGCCGATCGCGCCCTTCCGCTCGCCGCACCGCGCGCTGGGCGCGGAGATCGTGTCCAACGCGCCCGAGGAGATGCGCGCCTTCGTCCAGTCCGAGATGGAGAAATGGGGCGCGGCCGCCCGCGCGGCGGGCATCCAGCCGCAGTGACGGAGCGGGGGCTCGCGCCCCCGCCGCGCCTCAGAGGTGCCTCGCGAAGAACTCCAGCGTGCGCCGCTGCGCGAGGCGGTAATCCGCCTCGACAAAGGAGCCTCGCTCGTCGCAGCCGAAGCCGTGGCCGCCGCCATAGACATGGACCTCGACGCCCGGCTGCGCGGCGCGGATCGCCTCGACATCGGCCATCGGGATCGAGGCGTCGGTCTCGCCGAAATGCAGCTGGACGGGGCAGCGGGGCTGCTCCTCCTTCGCCGCCGCGATGCCGCCGCCATACCAGCCCGAGGCGGCCGCGAAGGCGCTGGTGCGCGTCGCGCCATGCCAGGCGACAGTGCCGCCCCAGCAATAGCCGACGATGCCGCGCTTGACCCCGCGCGGCAGCGCCGCGGCCGCGGCCAGCACATCGAGCACGGTCAGGCCGGGGTCGATCCGCCCGCGCAACTCGCGCCCCTGGGCCACGTCCGCCGCCTCGTAGCCGAGTTCGATCCCCACGCCGACGCGGTCGAACAGCGCGGGCGCGATCACGGCGTAGCCCTCCGCGGCGAAACGGTCGCACACGCTGCGGATGTGGCGGTTCACCCCGAAGATCTCCTGCACCACGACCAGGGCGCGGGGCGCATCCTGCGGGCCCGCCCGGTAGGCGGTGAGCCGGTGGCCGTCGGCGGCGGTCAGCGAGATCGTCGGCATCGGTGTTTCCCCCTGGGGTTCGGCCGGCCTATCCTTCCCGCATGGCCGAGATCGTCAACCTCAACAAGGCCCGCAAGGCCCGCGCGGCGGCACGGCGCGAGGCCGAGGCCGCCGCGAACCGCGTGAAGCACGGCCGCACCAAGGCCGAGAAACTGAACGACGCGCGGGCGGAGGCGCGGCGGAAGGCGCTGCTGGATGGGGCGAAGAAGACCGACTAGGCGCGCAGCCCTGCGTATTCCGCGGGGGCGGGACGGCGGGACCGAACCGGGCGACTTCCCGCTGGACCGGCGCGGCTGGCCCCTGCCGCCGCGCTTCGGCTCGGGGCCTTTGGACCGGATCGCGCGCCGCATGTCGGTGCTGATCCGCGCCGGGCAGCACCGGCGGTTCAACGAGTTGCTGCTGGCCGTCCTGGCGCGTCGGCCATTGAACGAACTGCCGGTCCATGGCCCGCTGCCACGCGGCCCCATCCTGTCGGCCCACCGGCGGCGATGGGCGGGGCTGATGCGCTACGGCTACGCGCTGCGCTGGGAAGCGAAGGTCCGCACCGACAGCGAGGCCTTCGCGATCGTCATCCGCCCCGTGCTCGAGCCGGGTTATCTGGGCGACCCCCATGTCGTGTTCGGCCTGCTGGAGCCTTTCCTGAGGACGGCCGCCCGCGTGGCCAATGCGGAGGTGCCGCCGGACGGGCTCGAGGAGGAGCGCGCAAGGCTCGCGGGCATCTTCGCCGGCTTCGATCCGGCCCATCCGCCCATCGGCACGCAGCACCGCGATCAGCGCTACCGCGACCTGCTGATTGAGGCGATGGCCCTGGATCCGGCGGATTTCGAAGGCGCGGAAACCCGGGATGTCGTCGCCGCCGCGCTGCAGGCCGTGGAGGGCGCCGTGGCACTGCGCGTCAGCCGCTGGCGCGGCGAGGGCGGCACGCTGGACCTTGCGGATGTGCATGAACTGGCCGGCGAGGCCCTGCTCGGCCGCTCGCCCCGCCTCGGCACGCTCCGGGACATCGGGTGAGACGGTGGCTCATCATGCGCCGCGGCATCGGGCCCGGCTTCCCGGCTTCGGTCTCGCCCTCCCCGCATGCCGCGGAGGCCGGCGGCTTCGGCCGGCCGGGCTTAGGCACGCCGCCGAGACGCCGAAGCCTTGAGCCATCGGGCCGAGGCGCCCCGGATCAGCGCTCCAGCGTGCGCAGCCAGGCGATCAACGCGGAAACATCCTCCGCCGGGAAGGCGATCTCCGGCATGTCCGGGTGTCCCGTCGCGATGCCCTCGGCGAGCGACTCCGCGAGGTGTTCGACCGGATAGCGGCGGTGCAGGTCGCGGAAGGCAGGCGCATCGGCGCGTGGGCTGGCATCGGCGCGCCCGATGGCATGGCAGGCGCCGCAGTATTGCCGCGCGAGGCGTTCCCCGCGCGCAGGGTCATCGGCCCGCGCCGCACCGGCGGCAAGCAGGCCGAGCATGACGAACGCCCTCAGCATCCGCTCAGCGCCACCGTCGCGAAGCCGCGGATTTCCGAGGTCACGGACACCGCGATCTCGGCATTGCCCAGCACCACCGATTGCCGCTGCGGCAGGCCGGTGAAGCTCTGCGGCTCCTGCCCCGCGGCCTGGATCACCACCGTCGCGGCGCGCGTCAGGTCGTCGGTCTGGTTCGGAGCGCTCACCACCACGCGGATCAGCCCGTCATGCAGTTCGATGCCCGCATTCTCGGGCACCCTCGGGCCGTAGGCCACGGCGAACCGGCGGGAGGTGCCGCGGCCCTCGCAGCGCACGACCGGGCCGGCATCGCGCAGAAGCTGCTCCACCCGCGCCCGCGGCACGCCCGCGGCGATGCGTTCCTGCGCGAGGCGGAACATCGCCGCGGCGTCGCCCGCCGGCACGTCGCGCTCGTAGCGGCGCTGGAGCGCGGCGTAGTCCTGCCGGGCCTGGCGCAGCTCCCCTTCGAGGCGCGCATTCGTGGCGTGCAGCGTGCGGGTCTCGGTGCCGAGCGCCTCCAGCCGCCGCTCCAGCGCCGTGACCTCGGCGCGCGCGAGGTCGAGCCCGCCGCGATACGACCAGAAGGCGAGCCCCGCGAAGATGGCGAGCACCGTTCCCCATTTGGCAAACCAGAGGAACACCCGCCCCGCGCGTCTCCGCCGGTCCCGATTGCGTCGTCCGATCGCCATCTGCCCCGCTTGCCCAGCCAGAGCCCGCTTATAGACGCGAGGCGGGCGCGCAAGGCAACCCGCTGCCGCCTCAGCCGGATGGCAGCCACAGCACGTCCTCGATGCGAGGCGCGCCCGAGGCCAGCATCGCCAGCCGGTCGAAGCCCAGCGCGATGCCCGCCGTGGGCGGCAGCCCGTGCGCCAGCGCGGCGATGAAATCCTCGTCCACCTCCCAGCCCCGCTCGCCGGTGATGCGGCGGCGCGCCTCATTGGCCTCACGGAACCTCTCGCGCTGTTCGGCGGCATCGGTCAGTTCGTCGAAGGCGTTGGCGAGTTCGATGCCCGCGACGAACAGTTCGAAGCGCAGCGCGGCGCGCGGGTCGGCCGGGTCGCGCCGCGCGAGCGCCGCCTGCGGCGCGGGCCAGTGGGTGAGGAAGGTCGCGCGCTCCCGCCCGATGGCGGGCTCGATGCGCTCGAGCAGGAGGCGGAAGAACAGATCCTCCCACCCCTCTTCCCCGCGCGGGGGGAAGCCCGCGGCGGCCGCGGCCTCCCGCAGCGCATGGGCATCGCCGCCGGTGGCGAGGATGTCGAGCCCGTTGCAGTGGCGGCGGAAGGCTTCGGCCATGCTCAGCCGCTCGAAGGGCAGGCGGAGGTCGGTGCGGATGCCGCCATGCTCCACCACCGGCGGGCAGACGGCGCGCAGATAGGCCTCCGCCTCGTCCATGAGCCCGTCGAAGGTGAGGCCTGGGCGATACCATTCCAGCATGGTGAATTCCGGGGCGTGGCGGGCCGAGACCTCCCCGTTGCGCCAGACACGGGCGAGTTCGAAGACCGGCCCGGCGCCGCCCGCCAGCAGGCGCTTGATGGCCAGTTCCGGCGAGGTCCGCAGCCACAGCGTGCGCGGCGAGCCGGCGCCGAGATGGGGCTCGAACCGCGTGGCGAAAGCACGGATATGCACCTCCGCCCCGGGGGCGGGGACGAGGCAGGGCGTCTCGACCTCCCGGTAGCCGCGGGCGGCGAAGAAGGCGCGGGTGGCGGCGGTGAGCCTCGCCCGGGCATCGAGGAAGGGCAGCCGCGCGGCGAGGCGCTCGGGGTGCCAGTGGGGCTTGTCCATTGTGCGGGGCGGCGCGTTCCGGTAACCGCCGCGACCATGCCGGACGGAGAGAGCAGGCGCCAGACGCGCACCATCCGCGACGCGCGCGGGCTGGCCGCGGCCGGGCTGATTCCGCCCGGGGCCGAGGCCGCCGCCGCGCGCGTGGCCGGGCGCTACGCGATCTCCGTGACGGATCATGTCGCGCGGCTGATGAACCCCGCCGACCCGGCGGACCCGATCGCGCTGCAATACATCCCCGACTCCGCGGAACTCCTGACCGCGCCGGGGGAGACGGACGACCCAACGGCGGACGGCCCCTTCACCCCGGTCAAGGGGGTGGTGCACCGCTACCCCGACCGGGCGCTGCTGAAGCCGTTGCTGGCCTGCCCGGTCTATTGCCGCTTCTGCTTCCGGCGCGAGGTGGTGGGCCCGGATGGCGGGCTGCTGACCGAGGCGGAGCTGGAAGCCGCCCTTGCCTGGTTCGAACGCACCCCGGCAGTGCGGGAGGCGGTGCTGACCGGGGGCGACCCCTTCATGCTGAGCGCGCGGCGGCTCGGGGCGATGCTGCGGCGGCTGGCCGCGGTGCCGCATATCGAGACGCTGCGCGTGCATACCCGCGTGCCGGTGGCCGACCCCGCGCGGGTGGATGCGGCGCTGGTCCAGGCGCTGCGGGTGGAGAAGCCGGTCTATGTCGCGTTGCACGCCAACCACGCGCGGGAGTTCGCGGCCGAGGCGACCGCTGCCCTGTCGCGGCTGGCCGATGCCGGGGTGCCGCTCCTCGGCCAGTCCGTGCTGCTGCGCGGGGTGAACGACAGCGCGGAGGCGCTGGAGGCTCTGTTCCGGGCGATGCTGCGGGCGCGGGTGAAGCCCTACTACCTGCACGCCCTGGACCCAGCCCCGGGGGTTTCGCGCTTCGCGGTGCCTGATGCGGAGGGGCTGCGGTTGCTGGAAGGGCTCCGGGGGAAGGTGCCGGGGCACGGGTTGCCGGTGTTCGTGCGGGAGAGCCCTGCCGGGGGCGGGAAGAGGCCGGTGGCGCGGGCGTCCGGGGCGTGACGAGACGAAGGCTCTGCACCTCGAGGCCGCCCCCGGCTGAGCTGAAGGGCGATGGGCAGGACGAGCGCGACGGGAGGCCTGGCGAGCGACTTCGATCGCCGGAGCAGAACCTTCTCGCGATCTCCGCCCGCCTGCATCCCCGCAGGCTATGCAGCGCCGAGGGACGGAGCCGGCAGGCTGGGAAGGCCGGGCAGGAGGGTCGTCACCGCTGGCGGACGGTCCGGCGACCATGCGGCGCGGCGCGGTTCTCGTCCGGATGCGGCCGGTGGCGGCGGCGCCCGCATCGGGCATGCGCGCACCGCAAGGCCACTCGCTCGACGCGGACCGCCCCCGCTATGATGCCTGTGTATGGCCGGATCCCTCATCGCGTGGTTCGCTGGATGTGCCGGGGTGCGCTTGGACACGGTGCAACGCCGCATCGGACCCTCGCGCAACTTCATGTCGAACGGTTTGGAAGCGACGCTTGCCGTCTTGTGGGCTGTGCGGAGGCCGAGAAGAGGTTGCGGGGCGTCTCCTGCCGGATGCGACGGACAGAGGGATCGGATCGGGGGCGGCGTCAGGCCGCATGCGGTCGCCGTCGAGCGCAGACTGCGGGCCGTGGGCACGGGCGGCATCGGCCGGTGAGCATGATGATCGGCCTCTTCCAGGAAAGAACGGGCGGGCAGCCTTGCGGCACGCGTGGGAAGGGCGCGTCGGCACCGTTGCGCGTATCGCTCGCCGGACAGCACCGCGACGCGGGTTTCTTCCGCTGTGGCCGCATGGATCGGGGTTGCCCATCCCTCGCCCGCGCACTTCGGCGGAATCGCGTGCGCCTGAGACGGTGCGACGGGTTTCTGGAGCCGGAAGTCGGTCCTGCCGGCCGTTGCCGGACCGAGAAGCCTCGCCCTGCGCGCCCGGGATCGCCGCGCGAGGTCCGTTCACCGAGCAATACCGCGTCCAGGACGCCGGTTGGGCATAGAGGGTGATTCGATGTCAGAGACTTTGCAGTTCGAGACGTTCTCGGGCCAGCCCTATGTCATCAGCTATGAACCGACCGACCGCACCGACACGATCTACTGCCTCGCGCTGCACAAGAGCGGTTCGGTGTTGTTCGACAACCTGGTCAAGGCGATCTGTCACGCGTCCGGGCGCAGTTGCGTGGATGTCGAGGTCCAGCTCTTCCGCCAGGGCCTGAACTTCAGCCACTGCGACCATCATCTGCTCGACTTCTGCGGACGGCCGGGCTTCGTCTACTCCGGCTTCCGCGGCCTTTGGCAGCTCATGCTGCTCCGCCGCTTCCGCGATTCGCGCAAGCTGATGCTGGTCCGCGACCCCCGCGACATCGCGATCTCGTTCTATCATTCGATGGCCAAGAGCCACACCGTGCCGAAGGATGGCGCCGTGCGCGAGCTGGTCATGCAGAACCGCAGCCGCGCGCAATCGCAGGAGCCTTCCGACTATGTGATCAGCGGCGGGGCTGACGGGGTGCTGCAAAACTTCAACGCCTTCGCGATGATCAGCCGCAACCGCGCTTCCGGCGAATGGCAGGTCTACCGGTATGAGGACGTCATCTACCGCAAGCTCGACTGGGCGCGCGACATAGCCGCGCGGCTCGATGTGGAATTGCCCGAGGATGTGATCGCCAGGATCGTCGCGAAGGAGGACGTGTTCCCCGAGAAGGAGGATCCCAGCAAACACATCCGGCGGGTCCATCCCGGCGGCTATCGGGACTCGCTTTCCCGCGAGGCGATCGCGCACATCCAGGCCCGCTGCGCCAATGCGATGCGAATTTTCGGCTACGAGCCCGACTGACGCTGGCGGTCATCCGGTTTCGTGGAGACCTGCGGCAGCGGCGCTGCCGACTTCGCCTGGCTGAGAGCGGGACGCCTCGGGGAACTGGCGGAGGGAGTGCACCCGGATTCGAACCGTCGCCAGAGGCCACCCGCAGGGGAGGGCGAGTCGCCGAGGCAGCGGTTGCACTGGTAAGCGGAGCGGCTGATCGATCAGGGGCACATCAGACCTATTCAGCGGCGGCCCGCGGCCACTCGGGCATCTCGCCGCCGATGCGGCGCGTCAGGGCCGAGGCGGCCTCCAGCAGGATCGGGCGTGCGGCAGCCTGGGCGTCCGCTGTCCAGCGAATGACGGGGGCGGACAGGGCCAGCGCCCCGGCGAGCTTGTCGCCCGGCCCAAAGACCGGGGCAGCCATCGAGCCGGTGTGCGGATCCGTCGCGCCCATGGTCACGATCGGCAGGTCGAGCGAAGCGACATAGGGCGGCAGCGGCCGCGGCGCGAAGGCGCGCAGCACCTGCGCGATCGCCGAGCTGTCGAGCGGCAGCGCATCGCCGACCCGGACATGCAGGCGCAGCAGGTGGGGGCTGTCCACACGGAACAGGCAGAGCCGCTGCTCGCCGCGCCGGATGTAGAAGGCCGCGCTCTCGCCGGTGCGGGCGACGAGCTCCTCCAGCATCGGTACGACATGCGCCTCCATGCGGAAGGACTGCGTGTAGATCGTGCCGAGGCGGAGCACCTCGGCGTCCAGCCGGTAGGAGCTGTCCTCCTCGCGCGCGAGGTAGCCGTGCTCTTCCAGCGAGATGGCAAGGCGCATGATGGTGCTCTTCACCAGCCCGGTCCGCTCGGCCAGCTCCGCGAGGGAGAGGGACCGGTCGCCCTTGCGGAAGGCCGAGAGCACGGTCAGCGCACGGTCCGCCGAGGCCACGCCCTCCAGCGCCGGTCGCCGCTTGCCCTTTTCCGTCATGCCCAACCTCCGACCGCCCGGCCCAATGTAGCCGATGTTCTAGCCACTGATTCACCGCTCCGGCGATTCCGCCTGCGCGGATCAGGCGCTAATCGAGCCGCGCACGCAGGATGCTGCCGGTCTCGCTCTCGGTGATGAACACCTCGCGCCCGCCGGTGCCGCCCAGGCAGAGATTCGTCGTCGAGGCGCCAGCGCAGGAGGCGATCGCCAGGGTCGGCTCCGCCCGCGCATTGAAGCGCCATATGGTGCCGACGCCGGTATGCGCGACCAGCAGGTTGCCGCCCGAATCCCACGCCAGGCCATCCGGCCCGCCGGGGCCGCCATGCAGGTGGAGGAAGATCCCTGCCTTGGTGACCGCGCCGTCGCCATGCAGCGGCAGTCGCCAGACCTGGTTGGCGCGGGTGACGGCGACCAGCACATGCGACAGGTCCGGCGCCGCCACGATCCCGTTGGGGCTCGGCACGGTGCCGATCAGCAGGTCGAGCCGTCCGTCGGGCCGCAGGCGATAGACGCGCCCGGTCGGGTCGTGCAGGCCTGTCTGGCCCTGGTCGGTGAAGAAGATGCTGCCATCCGCGCCGATGCAGAGGTCGTTCAGCCCCCGGAAGCCTTCGCTGCGCGCGGTCTCCAGCAGCGGCGTGATCGCGCCGCTGGCCGGGTCGATCCGGATCAGACCGCGCTTGTAGTCGGTGACCAGCAGCGTGCCGTCGAGCGCGACCTTCAGCCCGTTCGGCCAGCCGTCGTACTCCGCGACCTGCTCCCATGCGCCGTCGGGCGCGATGCGGAAGATGCGGCCATACGGGATGTCGGTGACGTAGAGCCGCCCCTCGGCGTCGAAGCAGGGGCCTTCGAGAAAGCTGTCGATGTCCCGCCCGCCGCGGTTCCAGCGCGCCCATTCGGTGGCGCGTGGCCGCCGGAAGCGGTCCGGCAGCCGCGTGAAGACCTCGGTTCCGATGCGCGGCGGGGGGGCGAAGAACATCGGGCGCTACTGCCGCTCGATGCCGCTGGTCTCGGCCACTACGCGCCAGCGCGCCGTCTCCTCGGCCAGGATCGCCTCGAAAGCGGCCGGCGGCATGCCGCCCGGCGTGGAGGCGAGGGAGGCCAGGAAGTCGCGCATGTCCTGGGCCTCGAGGGCCCTCGCGACCTCGGCGTGCAGCCGCGTGACCACCGCGTCCGGCGTGCGCGCCGGTGCGGCCAGGCCGGACCAGTTCACCACGCCCTCGCCGTTCGGGCCGAAATTCGCCAGGCCCGCCTCGCGGAAGGTCGGCACGTCCGGCAGGACGGGCGTGCGCTGCGTGCCGCTCATGGCGAGCACCCGCAGCGCGCCGCCCTGCACATGGCCAAGGGCCGAACCGAGCGAGACCATCACGACGTCCACCTGGCGGGAGAGCACGTTGGTCACCGCCTCTCCGGCGCCGCGGAACGGCACGTGCAGCATCCGGATGCCCGCGGCCTGGGCGAAGGCGGCGGTGGCGAAGTGCGGCGCGCTGCCGATGCCGCCCGTGCCGTAGGTGATCCTCTCGGGCTCGCGCTTCGCGGCCGCGATCAGCGAAGCGAGGTCGCGCCAGGGCGCGTCGCTGTGGACGGCGATCATCACGGGCGAGAAGGCGCTGACCGTCACGAGCCGGAAGGCGTTCGCGTGGTCGAAGGGCAGGCGTTGGAAGAGGTAGGGCAGCATCGCGTAGGTGTTGTCCATCGCGAGCAGCGTGTGCCCGTCGGGCGCGGCGCGCGCGACATCGGCGGCGCCGATGGTTCCGGTGGCCCCCGACTTGTTCTCCACCACCACCGGCCGGCCGAGGCTCTCCGAGAGCTTGGGCGCGAGGCGTCGCGCGATCGTGTCCACGGCGCCGCCGGGCGCCCAGGCGACGACGATGCGGATCGGGCGGGACGGCCAGTCGGCTTGGGCAGCGGCGCTGCGCGGCACCGCGCCGAGAGCGAGCGGTGTCGCGGTAAGGGCGGAGCGGAGGATCTGGCGGCGGGAGAGCATGGTGGCGCGGTTCCTTCCCTGATCGCCCGCCAACACGGGCTTGCGTTTTGAAATGGCGTTTCGTTATAAGCCTCCGCAGCCCCGGCCTGTCAAGCAAAGCCGTGCGCAGGGAAGGAGACCTCCGGAATGCCCGCCCCCAGCCTCGGCCGTCGTGCCGCACTCCTTGGAGCAGCCTCGCTCCTGGCCACCCCCGCCCTGGCGCAGCGCGGCTGGCCGGCGGGGCGGCCGATCGAGATCGTGGTGCCTTTCGCGCCGGGCGGCGGCATGGACGCGATGGCGCGCACCGTCGCGCCCTTCCTGGCGGCGAAGCTTTCTGGGGCGCGCGTCGTGGTCTCCAACCGTCCCGGCGCCGGCGGCCAGCTCGGGACCGAGGCGGTGGCGAACGCCGCGCCGGACGGCTTCGTGCTCGGCGCCTGCGCGACCCCCACGGTGCTCAGCCAGCCCATCGAGCGGCCGGTGCGCTGGCGCCCGGCGGAGCTCACCTACCTCGCCCAGGTCGTCGAGGATCCCTGCGGCCTGTTCGTGCGGGCCGACAGCCCGCTGAAGAGCCTGCCGGACCTCCTGGCGGCCGCCCGCGCTCGCCCGGGGGATCTCTCCTACGGAACGGCCGGCATCGGCGGGGACGACCATATCGCGACCCTGCTGCTGGAGGAGGCGGCGAAGGTCCGCCTGAACCACGTGCCGTTCAACGGCACGTCGCAGCTCCTGGTCCCGCTGCTCGGCGGCCAGCTCGAGGTCGGCGCCTTCAACATCAGCGAGGCACTGCCGCTGCTCCGCGACCGCGCCATCCGCGGCCTGGCGCTGGCCAGCGAGGCGCGCGACCCGACCGCGCCCGACATCGCGACCTACCGCGAAGGTGGCGTAGACGTCGTATTCTCCGCCGGCCGGGGGATCTTCGGCCCGCCGGGCCTGCCCGACGCGATCCGCATCGCCATCGAGGAGGCCTTCGCGGCCATCTTCGCCGACCCTGCCTGGACCGAGGCCGCCAGCCGCGCCGGACTGCCGCTCAAGCCGCTGGTCGGCACGGCCTACCGCGATGCCGCGCTGGGCGGCGAGGCGGCGCTTCGCGCACTTTGGTCCCGGCGCCCCTGGAAAGAATGAAATCGCGTTTCGCCACTCACGCTGACGCCTCACCTGCCCGCGCAACCTGACAACGAAAGTCCCGCCATGCCCGTCGGCTTCAGGATCCTGCCCGTCACCCGCCGCATTGCCCCGGAGGTGGTGGCCCGCTTCCGCAGCCTGCCGGTCGCCAATGTGAGCGACGTCATGTCGCGCCTCACGGCCGGCGGCCCGCGGCTGCGCCCGATGCATGCGGGCGGCGTGCTCGCCGGCCCCGCCTTCACCGTGAAGACCCGGCCCGGCGACAACCTGATGATCCACAAGGCGCTCGCGCTCGCGGCGCCCGGCGATGTCATCGTCGTGGACGCCGGCGGGGACCTCACCAACGCCCTGATCGGCGAGCTGATGCTGGCGCAGATGGTCAAGCGCGGCCTGGGCGGCATCGTCCTCGACGGCGCCATCCGCGACAGCGCCGCGATCCGGGCGCAGGGCTTCCCGGTCTTCGCCGCCGGCGTCACCCATCGAGGCCCCTACAAGGACGGGCCCGGCGAGATCAACGTGCCGGTCGCGATCGACGGCATGGTGATCGAGCCCGGCGACCTCGTGCTCGGCGACGATGACGGCCTGCTCTGCGTCCCCTTCGCCGAGGCCGAGGCCATCCACGCCGCGGCGACGCAGAAGGCGGCCGCCGAGGCCCGGCAGATGAAGAACATCGAGGCCGGCACGCACGACGCCTCCTGGGTGGACGCCACGCTGCGCCGCCTCGGCTGCGACGGCCTCGCCTGACGCCACCGCGGAGCAGACCGATGTCCCTGAACAGCGCCGCGGCGCCCGTGGTGCTCGTCACCGCGCCGAAGCTCGCCCCCGAAGCCGTCGCGCTGCTGACCGCGGCGGGCTGCGAGGTCGCCTACACCGAGGCCTATCCCTCCGAGGCGGCGCTGTGCGCCGCCATCGCCCGGCACCGCCCGGCCGCGCTGCTGCATCGCCAGGGCGTCCTCAGCGCCGCCGTGATGGACGCGGCTGCACCCGACCTGCGCGTCATCGCCCGCCACGGCGCCGGCGTGGACGGCATCGACCTGGCCGCTGCCGAGGCGCGCGGCCTGGCGGTGACGCGCGCCGCCGGCGCCAACGCACGCGCCATCGCGGAGCACGCCTTCGCGCTGATGATGGCGCTCCTCAAGGATCTTCCGGCTGTCGGCGCTGCCATGGCCGGCGGCGCCTGGGAGAAGACGACGCGCATCGCGCGCGACGCCGAGGGGACGACGCTCGGCATCCTCGGCTATGGCGCGATCGGCGCGTGGCTCGCCCGTCTCGCCGACGCGTTCGGCATGCGCGTGCTGGCCTATGACCCGGCCTTGCCCGCAGGGCCGCTGCCGGGCCCCGGCGAGCGCGTGACGGAGCTCGACGCGCTGCTCGCCCGCGCCGAGGTGCTCTCGCTGCACTGCCCGCTCAACGAGGCGACACGCGGCCTGATCGGCGCGGCGGCGCTCACGCGGCTCCCGCGCGGGGCGATCCTGGTCAACACCGCCCGCGGTGGCATCGTGGACGAGGTTGCGCTGCTCGCCGCCCTCGACTCCGGCCACCTCGCCTGGGCCGGGCTCGATGTCTTCGCGCGCGAGCCCCTGCCCGAGGACAGCCCGCTCCGGCGGCATCCGCGCGTGCTCGCCTCGCCACATCTCGCCGCGAACACGCCGCGCGCGGTGGCCGCGATGGGGTGCTCGGCGGCGGAGAGCATCATCGCAATGCTCGCCGGGGGCACGCCCGCCTTGCCGGGCGCGCTCGTGCTGCCTGGCGGCCTTGCGGCGGTGCAGGCCCCGGCCGCGTAAACTGCGCTTTGAATCCCGACGCATCAGAGACCAAGCAAGGAGGAACGCATGAGCCCCTCAATCCGCGCCACGCGCCGTGGCATCCTCGCCGCCGGCCTCGCATCCCTCGCGATGCCCGTGGTGGCGCAGCCTGCCTGGCCGGCGGGCCGCCCGATCGAGATCATCGTCGGCTTCGCGCCGGGCGGCGGTACGGACGTGATGGTGCGCGCGCTGGCGCAGTTCCTCGCCCCCGAGCTGCCCGGCGCCAACTTCGCCGTGGTCAACCGGCCGGGCGCCGGCGGCGAGACCGCCTATGTCGCGCTGCAGAACGCGCGGCCCGACGGCTACACGCTCGGCACCATCAACACGCCTGGCTTCCTATCGCTCGGCGTCCAGCGGCGTGTCCGCTACGACCGCGCGCAGATCCGACTGATCGCGCGCCTGGTGGACGACCCGAGCGCCTTCGTGGTGCACCGGGATTCGCCCTATCGGACGTTGAAGGATCTGGTCGAGGCCGCGAAGCGCCGGCCCGGCACCATCAGCGTCGGCTCCTCGGGCATCGGCACCGACGACCATCTCGGCCTGACGCTGTTCGAGGCCGCGTCGGGCACCGAGTTCATCCACGTGCCCTTCGCCGGCGCGGGACCGACGCGCAACGCCGTGCTCGGCCGGCAGATCGACGTCGCCGGCCTCAACCTCGGCGAGATCGGGATGCTGGGCCAGGAGAACCCGGTGCTCCGCGCGCTTGCCGGTATGGGGGAACGGCGCTGGGACCTGATGCCCGACGTGCCCACCTTCCGCGAGGAGGGCTACGACGTGCTGATGAGCAGCGAGCGTGGCCTGGGCGCACCGCGCGGCGTCCCGGACGAGGTCGCGAAGCGCCTCGAGGATGCGATCGCGAAGGTGATCGCGACACCCGAATGGGCCGAGAAGGTACGCCAGCTCGAGCTGGCGATGGACTTCCTGCGGGGCGCGGAGTGGGAGGCGCAGATGCCGGCGCAGCTCCGGCGCTACCAGCAGATCTGGGAACGGACGCCCTGGCAGTGACGGGCGGCGCGGAGGAGCCAGGCCTCGCCGCGCGGCGCGTCGCGGCGGCCAGCATCCGGGCGCAGATCCTCGGCATCCTCCTCGCCTGGGGCATGCCGGAGGATCTTGCGAACACGACCGCGGAGGTGATGAGCGAGACCGACCTGATGGGTGTCGACTCGCACGGCATCTCGATGCTGATGCTCTACGAGCGGATGCGCCTGGCGGGGCAGCTCAGGCTGCAGGCGCGACCGCGCGTGGTGCGCGAGAATGCCTGCACCGCGCTTGTCGATGGAGGCGCCGGCCTCGGCCATCCCGTCGGCGTCATGGCGATGCGGCTCGCGGTGGAGAAGTCGCTGGCGGCCGGCATCGGGGCGGTGGGTGTGTTCAACTCCCACCACTTCGGCGCCGCGGGCTACTATGCGCGCCTCGCGACGGAGCGCGGGCTGCTCGCAATGGTCACGAGTTCGGCGCGCGGCGTGCTCGTCGTGCCGACGCGCGGTGCGATCCCCGTGCTCGGGACCAACCCGATCGCCTTCGGTGCGCCGGCGGGGCGAAGCCGGCCCGTCGTGCTGGACATCGCGACGAGCACCGTCGCGGCGAACAAGGTCAAGGTCTACGACCTCCGCGGCAAGACGCTGCCAGAGGGCTGGGTGGTCGACGAGGCGGGCCGGTCCGTGGCCGATGCCTCCATGGCGATGGAGTATCTGTACCGGCGGGCGGAGGGCGGCTTGACGCCGCTCGGCGGGACGCCGGACACGGGAAGCCACAAGGGGTATGGCCTGGCCCTGATGGCGCAGATCCTGGGCGCGACGCTGACCGGCGGTTCCTTCTCCCCGCTGCGGGAGAGCCGCCGGACGCAGGCCGACGAGCCGGACAATGTCGGCCACTTCTTCATGGCGGTTGAGCCGCGCGCCTTCCGGCCGCCCGGAGCCTTCGAGGACGACATGGACGCGATGATCGACGTGCTGCACGGCACGCGGCCAGCCGATCCGGACCGGCCGGTCCTTGTCCCGGGAGAGCCCGAGGACCTCGCCCGGGCCGAGCGGCTGCGGGACGGCGTTCCGATCCCGCCGGCGCTCGACTGGCATGTGCGGGATATCTGCGAACGGTCCGGCGTCGCCTACGTCCTGCAGGATCGCTGAGAATCCCGCGGCGTTCTCATCTGCGAGAGATCAGCTGGGCGTCTCGTCCAGCCGGTAGATGCGCGTCGCCGTGCCGGAGAACAGGGCCGTCCGTTCCTCTTCTCCGGCGCCGGCGGCAAGGCGCTTGAATGCGTTCCAGAGCACGCCGTAGCTGCACATCCCCTTGTCCACGGGGAAGTTGCTCTCGAACATGCAGCGCTGCGCGCCGAATGCCTCGATGAGCGTTTGGATGACGGGACGCCATGCCGACGCGAGTTCGGCCGAAGTCGGCGGCAGGTCTCGCAGGTGGAAGTCGTGCCCGCCGACTTCCATGGCAAGGCCGCCAAGCTTCATCAGCGTGTTCGGCAGGGCGGCGAGCGCCAGCACTTCCCGGCGCCACGCGGCGAAGCCTTCCTCCCGGCGCCCCGCGAACGGCCCGACGCCGAGCGGGCCACCACAGTGGTTCACCACAACCGTCAGTTCCGGAACGGCCCGGGCGAGGGCTGCGACGAGGGGCAACTGCGTCTGGTAGGCCCAGACGTCGAGCACAAGGCCAAGCCCGGCAAGCCGGCGCGCACCCTCGACGAAACGCGGATCCTCAAGTGGTCCTGGCGGCGGACCGAGCAGGTTGGACCTGATCGCGGGGGAGGGATGCCAGGCCGTGCGGTTGCGCACGCCCCGGAACCTTGCGCGCGCCGTCGCAAGATGCGCTTCGAGCAGCGGTGTAACGCGGTCTCCAAGGGTCAGGTCCACGAAGCCGACGATACCCGTGCAGGCCCGCACCGGCCCGTAGGCGCCGCTGGCGCTGGCGGCGGCGATACCGTTGATGAACTCGGTCTCACCCAGGGAGCGCTCCTCCTCGGGGCCGCTCGCGCGGTACATCGCGCCGCACTGGACGAAGACCGTAGCCCGCACGGCGTGCCCTGTGGAAGTGTCCTGCAGCAGATCGTCGAGCAGGTAGCGCTCACCCTCGCGATCCCAGAGATGGTGGTGCGGGTCCACGATCGGGAGCGCGGGTTCGATCGGGTCCTCCCTCATCTGCGCGAGCCACTCTGAACGGACGGCGATTTGGCGCGATGGCGTGAGGCTGGGAGTAACCGAGGGCTTCATGGCTCGAAGAGTGCCCGCCGCTGCCCAGACAACGCAAGTCAGGTGCTCACGGAAGTGACATGACCGACGCGGCGCGTCGGACGGCAGGCGTCGAGTGCTGCGTTCCGAGCGGCAGCGGCCGCGGTTACGCTTCTAGCATCTGCCCGAGTTTTCCGGCCAACACGCAGGTGTCGCGGTCAAGCGACCCTTCGCTTCACCACCTGCACCGCCAGTGGCGCCGCGGCGAGATCCACCGTCGATGCGCTGACGTTCCGCGCCGTCACGCGCACGCTGTTGTTGGACCACACATGGCAGTCCAGCACGAAGGCGATGCTGCTGGTGTCGAGCGACGCGTCCGCGAAGTCGCCGCGCCGCGCGCCCGGCACCGAGACGTCCACGTTGGCCGTCGCGCCGGGCCCGAGGCTCGGCAGGTCCCAGCTCGTCTCCAGCGCCAGCGTTCGCGTTCCGGCAGGTAGCGACGGGCAGCCGGAGAGCACCGCCGGCGCATCCTCCGGCAGGCCGTAGAGCCGCAGCGCCTCGAGCTCGATCTGCCCGTCGAAGCCGATGATGCCGATCTGCGCGAAGGCCACGCCGGCCCCGAGCCGCACCGTCTGCCGCCGGTTCAGTGAGCTGTCCTGCATCACCGCGCCCGCCTGCCAGCTCTTCGAGGCGGTGTCCCACTGCATCGTGGTGCCGGAGGCCAGAACGTCCTGCGGCTGGTTCTCCCGCACCATGCCGGCCCCGTCGAAGCAGCGGAGGCAGAGCCGCCCGCCATCCGCGCCGCCGACCAGCCAATGCGCCAACGCGAACTCCTTCGCGTGGGTGGTTTGCACCACGAAGGCCACCCCGCGGTTCGCGTTCAGCAGCAGCCCCCGCCCGGTCGCGGCGATGCCGTCGAGCCCGTTCCAGGACAGCGCCGCCATGGTGGTCTCGGTCGTGGTGGAGGTCGCGATGATGCAGGCCCCCTCCACGCCGATCTCGGTGTTGCTGTGGCGGAAGGCGGCGGCGCGGAGGTTCGGGATGTTCGCCAGCAGCCGGGTCAGCCGCGACGCCGGCGCGCGGTGGCGGTTGTAGACCGCGTTGCCGGCGCGGGTGGCCGTCGCCGTGTAGTCGATGCCGATGGTGTAGGTCTGCGCCCAGGCCACCTCGTACTCGCAGTCGGTCGCCGCGCCGGTGTGCCGCGCCGCGAGCGGCGAGCAGGCCTCCATGCGCATGCCGCGCGCGATGATCGCGGTGCCGCTGGTCTCGTTCAGGAAGGGGATGGCGACGTTCGGGTCGAGCTGGCGCAGCTCGAAGTTCGGCCCGTCGAAGATGTGCCGGTTGTGGTTGTTGTAGGCCCCGGCCTGGCGCGAGAAGCGCACACCGAAGCGGTCGAGGGTCGGGTTGATCCCGGTCGCGCAGGCGAAGTGGCCGCCATAGTAGCGGATCGAGGTGTTCCAGGCCGTGGCGGTGGCGCAGTGGGCGTCGAGCCCGTAGCGGTTATTCAGGATGCGCCCGAGGATCAGCGTGGTGTCCTCGAAGCCGCGGCCGTCGCCGAGGGTGCGCAGCCCGATCGTGAAGCCCGAGACGAGGCGGAGGTCGAGCAGAGAGGAGTCGAGGTTGCGCGCGAGGATGCCGATGTCGGCCTCGCTCAGCCAGTCGGACTGGATCTGCCGCGTGACCTGCAGGTTGAGGTAGAGCTTCTCGCCGTTGCGGGTGGTGCCGCCATCGCCGAGCGTCAGGACCGTCGCCGGCGCGTTGGCCGCGCCGGTGTACTGGATCACCCCCTGCATGATCAGCCCGCGGGCGCCGGCGCCGAGGGTGACGCCGGCATCGACGTTCCAGGTGCCGGGCGGGATGACCGCGAACTTCCCGTCCGCCGCGGCGCGGTCGAAGCAGGCCTGGATGGCGACGCGGTCGTTCGCCGCGCCGTCGCCGAGGCCGCCGAAGTCGCGCGGCAGCACCGCCTCGCGGTCGCGGAGGTACTTCGCCAGGTCGGTCTTGGAGATGTTCTGGCCGAGGACCAACAGGTCGTCGATGCGGGCGGCCATGTCGCGGCTCCTACAGCGCGGTCGCGGTGACGGGCCCGACGAGGGCCGAGACGTTGCCCTCGGCGGAGACGGCGCGGAGCCAGTACCAACGGGTCTGCCCGGCGGTGAGGCCGGTGCGGTCCCAGGGAAGCGCGGTCGGCTCGGTGACGAGCTTCACCGCAGCGGCGAGGCTGGCGCTGCTGGCCTCGAACACCTGCAGCCGCACCGCGTCGGCCGGGAAGCCGCCGGAGAGCCGCACGCCGCCGGTGATGCCGAGCGCGGCGGGCGCGGTCACGGCTCCGGGGATCGCCGCCTCCCGCCAGCCCGACACCGCCCCGCTGCGGGCCACCGCGCGCGCCCGGAAGGCGGTCGGCTCGGTGGTCGGGACCGAGGCCGCGGTCGCGCCCAGGGCGCCCCCATAGCCCTGCCAGGTGGCAACGGAGGCGGGGCGGAACTCGAACTCGTAGCCGGCCAGGTAGGCGCTGCCGACCGCCGACCAGGAGACGCCGAGCGCGGCGAAGGCGGTGCCCGCTGGCGTGTCCACTACGATCGAGGCCGGCGCGGCGATCACGCCTGGGTTCGGCAGCACGACGGAGGGGCTGTCGCCGGCTGCGCGCTCGTCGACCGCCGGGTTCCAATCCCACACCGCTGGGTCCTCCTCGGACAGCGTGAGGTCCACTCCACCATCCGGCGACAGTCGCCAGCCCGTCACCCGCGCCGGGAACGGCCCGACGCGGTCGAGGGCGACCGTCACGCCGTCCCAGGGCCGCAGCCGCAGCGCCGAGAGGTTGGCCGGGAAGGCCACCTCGCGCTGGCGACGGATTCGCTCGAGCTCAGCCTTCATCAGCCGCTGTACCGTCGCGACCGACGTGGTCAGCGGGTACTCGAGGTCCCGGTAGATCTGCTCGCCGCCGTCCTCGGCGACGTAGTTCGAGGCGAGCAGCGGCGGCGCGTCGGTCGGCTGCCAGTTCTTCGCCGGGTCGACGTAGACGGCCCGCACCCCGTTGAAGAGATCGCGCCGCGGCCGGCTGCCCTGGATCGTGACGTCGCCCCGCAGGTCGTCCGAGGTGAGCGTCGCCGCCGGCAGCGCCGGGCCGCCGGCATGGATGAAGAACCGCCCGCCCGAGACCACCAG
>NZ_JACIJE010000016.1 GCF_014199195.1 Neoroseomonas alkaliterrae
GCTCGCAACTCCACCCTAGCCGCCAGGTCCGATGGCCACCCCAGCCCTACACCCCGGCCGAAGCCGGAATTTCCACCACCTCCGCGGACGCTACCGGCGACCACCCTCCGGCTTCCAGCTCGGCTTGGGTAGCTGGGCTCCTCCCTTATTCATTGGATGCCTTTGAGTACCGCATCGTCCCGCTTTGCATACCCGACCGAGCAGTGCGACGTGCACGACTGCCTCGGTCTCCTGGATTACCGCCGCAAGCGGACCGAATGGCTCGGCTGGCTTCAGGGAGACCCGCACAACAGCATCAACAGGCAACTTTACGGGTTCATGTGGGACGATGCCGTATTCAGGATGCTGAACGAGGCCCGGCGCTTTGCCACGAAGGAACAGCCGACCTCTGCGGTCGCGCCGACGCTTGCATCCATGCTCGACCAGGGTTTCGTGGCGACGCAGATCCTCGCGGTCAGCAGGCTCGTGGACAAGCGCAAGGACGTCATCAGCCTACGCCGCCTTCTCGATGACATTGAGGCCCACCGGCACCTCGTCACGCGCGAGATGTTCGTCTGCCACGACGGACTGCTGTACAATGCCGCGGCGGCGGAGCGGGCGTTCTGGGCGAAGGCGCCGCGGCCGACCACGGGTGTGGTGACCATGTTTCTGCCCACCGAGGGCCCGGAGGCGTTCGACACCGCCGAGAGGGGCCACAGAGCCTACGACGCGCTGTCCGAGAAGGCGCCGGCGGACCGGTCGCGCACGGACACCATCCAGCCCGCGGTGTTCGATGGAATCCGCGCGTTGCTGGAGGACCAGACGGTCACCTCCTTGGTCGAGTTGCGACACAAGTTCGTGGCGCACGCCGCCGACAAGCTCTCGCGGCGGCGTGCCGGTATCGAGCGCTTTGGCGTCACCCTCAACGGGCTGGAGGCTGCCCAACGCTCGCTGGTGCAAGCTGCTCAGCGCATCGAGCTCGACCTTCTGTGGGGTAGCAGCCGCGGTGTGGTCCCAGTGCCGCAGCACGATCACCTCCGGTATCTGGACCTACCGTTCGCGCCGGCCGACCGGCTCCAGGAGCTCAGAGACTGGTGGCAGAGGCACTGCGAGGCGCGGGAGGAATGGACGAGCGCCCGGAGCTAGACCGCGGTAAGCGGGGGCGCTGCCGCATCCGCCGCAAGACGCAGGGCGAGTATCTCGGCGAGCCGCACTGCCGCATCCTCGGATGTGGCCTTGGCGAGCACCGAGATGCCGGCGGAGCGCGGCCGCTCATCCACTTCGTATACGAAATAACCGAAATCGCTGCCGAACGCCTTCACCTCGCACTCCGCAAGCGCGGCATGAGATAGGGTCGATACGCAGAGCGTCCGAATCGCGCCGAGCGGCGCAGACCAGAAGAGGTCGTCCATGGCCAGATCCCCGTTCAGGGAGCGCAGCACGCCCACAATCTCCGCGAACGAGCTGGCCGCCTACATGGTTGCCAGCGACGTTGGGAGGGAGGGAATCATCCAGCGGGCGCGTTGGCAACCTGCGGCCCCGGTCGTGCGGTACCGCGATGCGAGGCGCGCCATCGCTCGCTTCTTGACGGATCGCCACCGGAGCACGCAGATCCTTCTCGATGCCAGAGCCCGCCTTGAGATGCTGGCCGAGGATACTACGGGGCGCCCTTTCGCGCGTGAGGACGCACGGGCCTCGATCGGCGCCATCGACGCCTTCCAGGCCGGGCTGAACAGCTTCGGCTTCGGGGGGATGCGCTTCGAGACCCCGCCGCAAGATCTCAGCCCGTTGGACATCGAGGGCGTGGCGGTGACCGTGTCGCTGGACCTCGTCGTCAGGGCGAGCGATCGGCGGCGCGGAGACCTGGTGGGCGGCATCCTCCTCCGGCTCTCCAAGGGGGCGGACGGCGAGAGCGAGGCGGCGAGCGCGAGGCGTAGGGACGTGGGGATGTACGCGACGACCCTGGTGTACATGGCCTGTGCAGAGCAGCTCGACGGGCTGGGTATGCCCTCTCCCACGGTTTGCTTCTCGGTGGACGTCCAGCGCCGGGAGCGGCACCGGGCGTCGAGCCAGTATCTCACCCGCGAGGCCAACCTGCGCGCCGCCTGCCGTGGCATCCAGCGAGCCTGGAGCAACGTCGCGCCGCCCCCGGGCGCATGATACGGCGGGCGCGGCTGCGCAGCCTTGTCGCCTCGCCGGATGCTCACCGCAACGGCGGCTTAGCGAGGGGAAGGCGCGCAAGCTGCTGTGCCAGACGGGGAAGGCCGGACCCGCGTGAGCCGGGAGGCGGCACCGCGGTCGGATCGCACAACGAGGCGCTGCTCGGCCCACGTGGAGGGCAGCGGCGCCAGGAAGACAGGGAGCGTCAATCCGTCCGGCTGCCGCCCGTCCAGGATCGCCTCGACGATGTCGGGCGCCAGCAGCGTCAGCTGCAGGATGCGGCCGAGATAGCCCCGGTCGATCCGTTCCGCGGTGGCCATCTCGCTGATCGAGGCGTAGCGTCCCTCCTCCAGCAGGTGCTGCCACCGGTGGGCTCGCGCCAACGCCTTCACCAGCGCCGTGTCGGCGCGCGTCGGCACCGCCGCCTCGCCACCGTCCGGGACCGGCGTCACCACCGTCTTCCGCCCCGGCCGCCGTCGGATGGCCAGCGGCACCCGGACCGTGATGCTGGTCGCCATGGTCATGCGGCGGCCCTTAGCGCTCCGGGGCTGATCGCGCCGAGGTCGCGGACCAGACCGGCCAGCCCCTCAACCCGGAGCCGGATGTCGGCGCCGGTCGGCCCGACGATGACTCGCTCCACGAGCGCCCGCACGATGCGCGCCTGCTCGGCGGGGAACAGCTCATCCCAAAGCGGATCGAGCCGGTGCAGCGCGTCCCGCGCCTCGCCCTCGGTGAGGTCCGGCGCCTCCTTCCGCGCCGCGAGCCAGGTGCCGACCACGACCTCCGGCTGCCGCAGCAGCGCCCGGACCTGGTCCACCACCGCCGCCTCGATCTCGGCGGCGGACACGCGCCGCACGAGGCCGTCGTCGTGGTCTGGACCGCCCTTCAGCACGGACTGCGCGACGTAGTAGCGGTAGAGCCGGCCCTTCTTCACGCAGTGGGTCGGCGACAGCGCCCGCCCGTCCACCCCGAAGATCAGCCCCTTCAGCAGCGCCGGTGCATGCTGGCGATTCTGCGCCGCCCGGGTCCGTGGGCTGACCTGAAGGATGGCGTGCGCTCGATCCCACAGATCTCGCGGCACGATGGCCTCGTGCTCACCGCGATAGACGTTCCCCTTGTGCGTGACCTCCCCGATGTAGGTCCGCAGGTTCAGGATCTTGTAGACATCCCCCTTGTCGAGCGGCCGGCTGGACTTGGCGGTCACGCCCTCGGCCTGCAGGCGGCGCACCGTCTCGATGCCGGAGCCTGTCTCGACGAAGAGCTCGAATACCCGCCGCACCCGTGCGGCCTCCAACTTGTTCACCACCAGCTTGCGGCTGTCGACGTCGTAACCGAGCGGGACCTTCCCGCCCATCCACATGCCGCGCGCCTTGGACGCCGCGACCTTGTCCCGGATGCGCTCGCCGATCACCTCACGCTCGAACTGCGCGAAGCTCAGCAGGATGTTCAGCGTCAGCCGCCCCATACTGGTCGTCGTGTTGAAGCTCTGCGTTACGGAGACGAAAGTCACCTGGTGCGCCTCGAAAGTCTCGACCAGCTTCGCGAAGTCCATCAGCGAGCGGGACAGGCGATCGATCTTGTAGACGACGATCACGTCGATCAGGCCGACCTCGATGTCGCCGAGCAGCCGCTTCAGTCCAGGCCGCTCCAGCGTGCCGCCGGAGAAGCCGCCGTCGTCGTAGCGATCGCGCACCAGCATCCACCCCTCGGCGCGCTGGCTGGCGATGTACGCTTCACACGCCTCGCGCTGCGCGTCGAGCGTGTTGAAGTCTTTGTCGAGCCCCTCGTCGGTGGACTTCCGCGTGTAGACCGCGCAGCGGAGCTTCTTCACCGAGGCGGGCATGGCCCCGTCCGTGAGCTTGCGGCGGCTCATGCCCCGGGCCTCCCCTTTAGTCCAAAGAAGGTCCAGCCGTTCCAGCGCGTACCCGTGATGTGCCGCGCGATGGCCGAGAGCGACCGATACGGGCGGCCCTCGTACTCGAAGTCATCGGCGCGCACCGTCACCACGTGCTGCACGCCGTCGTACTCGCGCACCAGTCGCGTGCCTGGCAGCGGCCGGCTGTCGGCGCGGATCCGGCGCAGCACCACATTGCCGCCGTCGAGCTGTTCCCCGAGCGCCTCGAGCCGCGCCCGAGTTTCAGGCTTCAGCCCGCCGTATGCGAGCTCTTGCACGCGGTAGCTGAGCCGGCTCACCAGGTAGGGGCGGTTGAAGGGCGGCGGCTCCTTGCCGAACAGGGCTCGCCACTGGTCCTTCAGCTCGGCGGCCGTGGCGGTCTGCAGCGCGGCGAGGCGCGGCAGGACCTGCGCCGGCGGGATCTTCGGGATGGTGGGCGCCGGCGGCGTGATCGTCTTCGCCCTAATGGTCGATCCTCGGGTCATGCGACTCCCTTTCTCTTCGGGTTCGCATGCAGGCGCTGCCGGGCGGTGGAGTGTAGGCGAATGTCTCCCGACCCGCGGGCCTGGTCGGCGTCGCGCGCGAGATCTTCGGCAGCGCGGCTGCGGAGCCGCAGCAGGCCGCGGGCGAGGAGGTCGCAGACCTCGCGGAGGTGGGGTGGGAGGTGGGGGTTTGGCGGGATGGGCGCTGCCATACCCCGCCCTTACTCACCGCCTCGCCGAACCGTATCGCCGCCGCGAAATAGGATTCGACTCCGGGCGGGGCGCTTGTCTAGAACAAACGCGGAACGCGCTCCCATCCCCCCAACCTTCGCCCGCCGAGCGAGAACCCCGCCCATGGCCTCCGACTTGAGGAAGTTCGTCAATCCCAAGTTCCTGCGCACCGTGAGCCTGGAGCTCTTCCGCGAGTTGTTCGAGCGCGAGGCACCTGGCGCCGACCCGTCCGATTCGACCATCTTTGACCTGCCGGAGCCGGAGGCGCGAGCCGCGCTGACGAAGCTGTTCGAGGGGCCCGAGGACGCGTTGCCGAGCGGGCTGGTGGCGGATCTCCACCACGTCGCGGAGCTCGGCACCGAGGCTGGCATGGTGCTGCTGCAGGAACGCGCCGCGCGCCTGAAGGTCACCATTTCCGCACCCGCCGACGACGGCACGGATGACGCGATCCCGCTCGACCCGAAGCACTTCGCGCTGCTCGCGTACCTCCGGTACCCGAAAGTGTTCGACGCTGCGTCGGACCTCGCGGCGCTTCAGGCGCGGTCGTCCTTCGCGGAGTACGTCGGCCGCGATGAGAGCGTCGAGCCCGTCCTGGCCGGTCTGGCCAAGGACGCCTTCGAGGCCGCGGCCGGCGAGATGTTCAAGCGCGATCATCGCGGTGCCCATTGCCGCGTCGGCTGGTACGAGGATGGCGATACGCTGCGCGCTGTGGTTACCCATGGGGCACCTGTCTCGGTCCTGCCGGTGGTGGGGCGCGGGGGCGAGGAGGTGATCCGTTTCCGGCGGCTCGAGTACGCGGTCCTCTCCTACCAGGTGAGCACCGGCCGGCTCGGCATCGCGGGGCTGCGCAAGGCGTTGCGCGCGGATCTGGCGGAGTTCTTCGCGCGCCACATCCTGCAGCGGCCCGGCTTCTTCGCCGGCGAGGATTGCCAGGACCTTTACACCCTGGAGCGCATCGAGCGGACGGGCCTCGGCTTCGGTGTCGATCACGCCTTCGACCCCGGGATCCAGCGCGTCGAGATCATCGAGGTGCAGTTGGACAGGCTCGACAGCGAGACGCGCGACGGCCACCCCATCGTCCTGGCGACGCACGTCACGCGCTCCTTCAGTGGCTCTGCCCTCATGCGCGTCCAGCAGTACACCGACCGTGTGGCGTTCGGCCCCGGCCGGTACCGTATCGGGCATGTCGTACTGCGCATCCACTTTGCCGGCAGGAAGCGCGCGACGAGTGTGACGGTGAAGATCAAGCCGCCGTCGCTCGCGGTGTTCAAGCGGCACCGCTTCGAGGCCCGCATCATGGAGCTTCTCCGCCGAAACGGCTTCTGCCTTGAACGACAGCCTGGCGAAGCTGCTGCTGCGGCGTAGCGCCGCGGGGCCGGAGCCGATCCTCTCTGGGCGCGACGCGGCACCGTTCCTGGGGCCTGCATTCGCGCGACTGCTCGCGAAGGGGATCCTCACGGAACTCCCGCCGGCCTCGAGCTGGCCGCCCTGCGCGGGCTGCACCTGTGGGTTTGGCGAGCGACCGATCGTGGAGATCGACGGTCGGCTCGTTGCCGATTGCCCTGACGACGCGAACGCGGGCACCGTGCTCGACGCTGCCGATCTCCGCAGCTTCGCCATCGCAGTCGATCGCCTTGTCGCCATGCTGGCCGCCGGCACAGGCTGGCTTGACCCGCCCGAACGGCTCGCGGCCGGCGTCTGGCGGCTCGGAGACCTGGCCGAAGGCCGAGCCGTGGTGCTGGTCGTGGATCCGCTTGCCTTCCAGCCGTCCGTGCTCCTCCCGATCCTGCGGGCGGTCCCGGCGCCACCGAGCACCACGCTCCTCGTGCCTTCCGGCGTCGACGCCGATACACGGCGCCCGTTTCTCGACATGCGCTACCACCTCGTCGGGCTGCTCTACGCGCTACATCCGACCGATCTGAGCCTTCAGCGCGATCGGCTCGCGCCATCGGCGACGGGCGCCCCGGCGACCGACGCCGGCGGGATGCTGCTGGCCATCAACGTCCTCGGTGTCACGGCCAGCTTCGTCGGGGCGCAGCTGCGGCTCCGGCCGCGTGACTTCGACGTGCTGTCGGTGCTGGCCCGCGAGGCGGCCGATGGCCAGGCGCTTGCGCGGCAGGACGACCTGCTCCGGGCGCTGTCCGGTGGAGAAGATCGGGCAGAGCCGATCGCCGTCGAACAGCTGGAGAAATCGATCAGCCGCATCCGTGAGGCCCTGTGCAGCGCGGCGGAGCTCCGGCGCCAGCAGGGCCGGGACTTGATCGTCAACGTGACGCGGCGTGGCTACCGCCTGGCATCGCCCCCCATCCGGGTGGTGCTCGCCTAGCCAGCGCGCGGCGGAGAGGATTCCGGGAGGATCGGGGGAGGAGGGCGAGAGGATTCCTCCGGCTGCTCGCCCGACGCTGTGGCCATCGACCTCGATGGAGCCCAGCCCGAATGTCCCGCCCGGTCACGCCCGCCGATCTTCGCACCATCCAGACCGTCGCTGCCGAGGAAGCCCGGAGGCTCGGGCGCAGCCTCGGCTTGTTGCCCCAAGACCGCGATGACCTCCGTCAAGACCTGCTGGTGGACCTGCTGTCGCGGCTGCCGGCCTATGATCCGGCGAGGGGCACGCTCGGCGCCTTCGCCCGCGTCTGCATGCGCCACGCCGCCCTCCGCATCGGCGAGCAGTATCGGCAGCGACGGCGCCGCGCGCACACTGTCTCGCTCGACGACGGGCTGGCGGGCAGCGAAGAGCTGACCTTCGCCGACGTCCTCACCGAAGCGGACAGCTATGGGAGTTGGTGCGGCCAGCCATCCGACGCCTTCGCCGCGCTGGAGCGCCACCTCGACCTCGAGCGCGCCGTCGGCGCCATCGACCCCGAGGATCACCCCCTCTGCGCCGCGTTGAGCCGCCACACGCCGCACGAGTTCGGCGAGCAGCGCACGATGCCGCGCATGCGGATCTATCGGCGCATCCGCGAGATCCGGCTTCGGCTGCTCGCGGCCGGCATCCCCTCGGCGGCCTGATACGGAATTCGAGGTGCCCGAGTAATGCTGGTCATGGCCACCTGCTCTCCGACCCCCACCCCACCGCCGGCGCCGCTCACCGAGGCGGCGTTCTGCGCCTGGCTCGGCAACGCCGCGAGCGGCGATGCCATCACCTACCACCGCGGCGCGCTCGCGCGTGAGACCTGCCCGAGCCTCAACCTGCTGCCGCAGGACGAGCGCGTCCGGGTCGCCCGGCTGTCGAGCCGCGCGCTGAAGCTGGCCGAGGCGGGGCATGTACATCTCGTGCAGCGCCGTCGCGGCTTCGAGGACTACGAGTACGTCGCCATCGCGCGGCGCCGGCCGCGGCGGATCTCGCCCCTGCTCCTCCCGCGTATCCTGACGGAGGCGGCGTGATGGTCTCACTCGCACCGAACCGCCCCACCCTCGACAGCCTGCGCCACCTGCCAGTGGGCGACATCATCGCGCTGCCGGCCGAGCACCTCGCCCTCCTCCAGGCCGAAGCGCGCGAGGCGGTCGAGGCCGCCAAGCGCATGCAGGACTGGATCGAGGCCGCCATCGCGCTCCGCTACGAGCAGCGCGCTGTCGGCGCCCGCGCCGCCGCCGGCAAGAACACCGGCACCGTGCGCTTCGACGACGGCGCGGTCGAGGTCACCGCCGAACTTCCGAAGCGCGTCGACTGGGACCAGCGCCGCCTCGCCGACCTCGCCGCGCAGATCCGCGCCGGCGGCGAGGATCCCGGCGAGTACCTCGAGGTGAGCTTCAAGGTGCCGGAGCGCGCCTACGTCGCCTGGCCTGAGCGCATCCGCCAGGCCTTCGAGCCGGCACGCACGGTCCGCACCGGCCGGCAGACCTTCCGGCTGACCCTCAAGGCGGGAGGCGCCTGATGCCGCTGCGCATCGTCACCGCCGACGAGCGTCTCTCCGCCGCGGCGAACAAGACCACCATGGCGCTGTTCGGCCCGAGCGGCGTCGGCAAGACCACGCTGGTGAAGACGCTTCCGCACGAGACCACGCTCTGCGTGGATCTCGAGGCCGGCATGAAGTCCGTCCAGGACTGGCCCGGCGACAGCATCCCGATCCGCTGCTTCGAGGACGCGATCGACCTCGCCTGCCTGATCGGGGGCGTGAACCCGGCCGCCGATCCGAACGGCTACTTCTCGGCCGCCCACCACCAGCATCTGGTCGCCGCGCATCCCGACTTGGTCCGGCTGCTCGCCGGCAAGAGCATCGTCTTCCTCGACAGCATCACCGACCTGACCCGGCAAGCGATGGCGTGGGCGAAGACGCGGCCTGAGGCCTTCTCCGACCGCACCGGCAAGCCCGACACGCGCGGCGCCTACGGCCTGATGGCGCGCGAAGTGATCGGGTTGCTGAAGCACCTGCAGCACGCCCCGGGCAAGAGCCTGATCATGGTCGGCATCCTGGAACGTGTGACCGATGACCTCGGGCGCGTCTCCTGGCAGCCGCAGATGGAGGGCGGCAAGGCCGGCCGCGAGCTCCCCGGCATCGTCGACCAGGTGGTCTCCATGGCGCTGTTCTCGCGCGATGCGCAGGGCGCGCCGGTGCACGACCCGGAGCGCGGCACCGAGCGCCGCCTCGTCTGCCGCACGGCGAACAGCTTCGGCCTGCCGGCCAAGGACCGCTCGGGCCGGCTGGACGAGACCGAGCCGCCCGACCTCGCCGCCCTCCTCCGCAAGATCAACCTCGCCCCCAGGAGCTGACGCATGACCTTCGACATGAACGACGCCGAGCTGCCGCGCGGCACCGACCTCATCCCGGACGGCAGCTTCGTGAAGCTGCGCATGGAGATCCGCAAGGGCGGCATCGACGGCGCCAGCCCCTTCGACCGGGAGTTGCTCAAGGCGGCGAAGACCCCCGGCAGCGACGTGCGCATGCTCGACTGCGAGTTCACCGTGGTTGCGGGCCCGCACAGCAAGCGGAAGCTCTGGCAGAGCTTCACGGTCGCCGGCGGCAAGGTCGACGAGCAGGGTGTCTCCATCGGCTGGAAGATCTCGAAGGGGATGTTCCGCGCGATGATCGACAGCGCGCTCGGTCTCGATCCGCACGACATGAGCGAGGCGGCGAAGGCCAAGCGGATCCTGCGCGGCCTCGCCGACCTCAACGGCATCACCTTCGCCGCGAAACTCCGCGTCGAGCCGGCCAACGATCCCCGCTACGGCGACAACAACCGGATTGACCGGGTGGTGCTGCCGGGCGAGGCGGAATACCCACGCATCATGGCGGGCGAGGCGCTGGCGCCGCAGCCGAGCCAGCGCGCGGCGCGACAGCCGGCGGCCGGCAACACCCCGTCGGCCTGGGGTGGCACCGCGGCGCCGGCGTCCGCCGCGCCTGCGGCCCGGGTCTGGGAGCGCCCCGCCGCGACGCCGCCCGCCCAGCCCCCCGCTCCGCCCGCCCAGGCCCCGCTCGCCGGCGGCCCGACCTGGCTGAACGGTTGATGGCGGGATGGCACGACGCCGCTGGGGCCAGTCCCGGCCGCGGGCAGCGCCCGCCGCAGCGCCAGCGTCCCTGCCGCGCTGCACGCCCGAGGACCAGGTCCGGCGCCTGGTCTGCGGGCTGTGCGGCCGCGAGGCGAAGGGCTTCGGCTATGTGCACGGGCTGCGCTTCGGCGAGTTCCCGCACCACCGCTTCTGCAGCATGGCCTGCTGCGAGGCGGGCGGCGCGCTGGCGCGGAGGTCCAACGGCGTGATCGACAAGACGCCGATGGAGTCTCGCGCGATCAAGGACGCGCGCCGCCCCCTCGCCGAGGTGCTGCGGGAGCTCGGGCTGCTCGCACCCTTCCACGACCGCAGCGCGACGGAGATCGACCTAATCATCGAGGCCTGCGTCGACGGCTTCCAGGCATCGATGCGGCGCCAGGCCGCCGAGCGCGATCCGCTCGACGACCCTATCCCCTTCTGAGGTGACGGTGCTGCTCGACCTGAACCACGGCTCCGGCGCGGTCTATGGGCGCCTCGACCACAGCCGCGAAGGCGCCGTCGCCGTGACGGTGCGCGTGAACGCCGCGATCGACGCTGCCCTGCTCGTACGCCATCGCCGGCAGGTGCCGCGCGACTACCTCGGCGGCAGCCGTGTTGGCGAGCCCTGCGCCCGCAAGCTCGTCTACGAGATCACGCACGCGCCGAAGGACCGCGACTTCGACGCCGACATCCTTCGGGTCTTCGACGCCGGCCACCAGTTCGAGGCGCTGTCCATCAGGTGGCTCCGCCTTGCAGGCTTCGACCTGCGCGACCGTGGCCCGGATGGAGGCCAGATCGGCTTCGTGGCGGCAGGCGGGCGACTGCGCGGCCACGCGGATGGCGTGATCGTCGCCGGCCCCGAGGTCGGCGTCGCCTGGCCTGCGCTGTGGGAGCACAAGGCGCTCGGCCAGAAATCCTGGACCGACCTGGTGAAGCGCGGGCTGCGCCTGTCGAAGCCGATCTACTTCGCGCAGGTGCAGCTCTACATGGCGTACCTCGAGCTCGAGGTGGCGCTGCTGACGGCACTGAACCGCGACACGCTGGCGCTGCACCACGAGGCGGTGCCCTTCGACGCCGCAGAAGCGCAGCGGCTCTCCGACCATGCCGTCGACATCTTGCGCGCCGCCGATGCCGGTGAGCTGCCGCCGCGCATCGCGAAGGCCGCCGACTTCTATCTCTGCCGCCTGTGTCCCTACGCCACGCGCTGCTGGGAGACGCTCGCATGAGCGCCATCACGCCCTCCGACACGCAGCACCGGGCGATCGCCGCGATCAGGCACTGGTTCCAGAGCGAAGCCGACCGCAAGCAGGTCTTCCGCCTCTTCGGCTATGCCGGCACCGGCAAGTCCACCGTGCTGCGCTTCGCGCTGGAGGAGCTCGGCCTCGAGCACCACCGGGGCGGCGGGGACGGCGAGCCCTGCACGCCCGGCGTGGTCACCGCCACCTTCACCGGCAAGGCCGCGCTGGTGCTGCGACGCAAGGGCACGCCGGCGCGCACCATCCACAGCCTCATCTACTCCGTCATCGAGGCGACGGAGGAGGAGGTCGAGGCCGCCGAGAAGAAAATCGAGGAGGCCGTGGCACGGGCCCGGGGGCTGACCGGCTTCGAGCGCACCACGGCGGAGGCGACGATCGAGGCGATGCGCCAGGGCGTCGCCGATATGAAGCGCCCGCGCTTTGCGCTGAACCCAAAGAGCGACGCCGCGCACGCGAAGCTGATCGTGCTCGACGAGGTGTCCATGGTCGGCGAGGAGATGGCGCGCGATCTGCTGAGCTTCGGCAAGCCGATCCTCGTGCTCGGTGATCCCGGCCAGCTGCCACCGATCCAGGGCGAAGGCGCGTTCACCAAGGACGCGCCCGACATCATGCTGACGGAGATCCACCGCCAGGCGTCGGAGAGCGCCATCATCCGCCTCGCCACCATGGCCCGGCAGGGCGAGCCGATCGGCTTCGGGCGCTACGACGACCACGTCTGGAAGATGCGGAAGCTCGACGTGACTCCGGAGCAGGCGCTGCGCGGCGGCCAGGTGATCTGCGGCATGAACGCGACCCGGCTGCAGCTGAACAACGCCATGCGCCGCGCTGCCGGCTTCGGGGCCGGCGGATGGCTGCCCACGGGCCCGGGCGAGAAGATCATCTGCCTCAAGAACCAGAACGATCTCGGCCTTATCAACGGCATGTTCCTCACCCTCTCCGACATCGTCGACGAGGGCAGCTACTACCTCTCGGCGGTGGTGACGGATGAGGACGGTAACCGCATCGGCGCCCCCCAGGCGGATGGCAGCCGCGGTCGGCTCCGCATCTACAAGGGCCACTTCGAGGACCACGTCGCCTTCGACAAGGGTCGCCACGACCGGGACTGGAAGCTGAAGAAGGGGCTGACCGAGGCGACCTTCGGCTGGGCCATCACCGGGCACAAATCGCAGGGCTCGCAATGGGAGAACGTGGTCGTCTGGGATGACGGGCTCGGGCGGACCGAGCTCGACCGGCGCCGCTGGCTCTACACCGTCATCACGCGCGCCGAGCAGGGGCTGGTGATCCTGGCATGACCGCGACCCCGATCGACCTGAACGATGCGGGCTTGGCGCCGGTCCGGCACGACCTGGCGGAGGTGCGGCGGCGGCTCGCGGACACCGCGAAGGAATGGCTGCCGGCGCTGTTCCCGAACGCCCGGCGCGCCCCGGACGGCCGGACGCTGCGGTGCGCGGATCTCTCGGGTCGTGCGCCCCGCGGCGAGGGCTCCTGCGTGATCCACCTGGAAGGGCGCTTTGCGGGGTGGGGGTTCGACCACGCCACCGGCGAGAGCGCCGGACCGATCGATATGGTCTACCACGCGACCGGTGCGCCGGAGCCGCGGCTGTTCGACGAGGCGGCGAGGCTGGCGCGCATGGACAGCCCGGCGCCGCCCGCACGCGCTGCGGAGCCGCGGCCGGACCACAGCCACGAGGTCGCGCGCATCCTTGCCGGCTGTGCCCCGCTCGCGGGCTCGCCCGCCGAGGCCTACCTCAGCGGACGCGGGCTCGCCCCGCCCGACAGCCCCGATCTGCTGTTTCACCCTGACCTGGCTGACTTCGAGAGCCGGCGCGGCTGGCCCGGGATGGTCGCCATCGTCCGCGACGCCGCAGGCGAGCCCACGGGCGGCATCCACCGCACCTATCTGCTGGACGATGGATCCGGGAAGGCGCCGCCGGGGAAGAAGATGCTCGGGCCGGTCGCCGGCGGCGCGGTGCGGCTCGCGCCCACGCGCGAGGACGGGCGGATCGGCGTGGCGGAGGGGATCGAGACCGCGCTCGCCGCCATGGCTCTGTTCGGTGTCGCCACCATGGCGGCGCTCTCGGCCGACGGGCTGCGGCGCTGGCAGTGGCCGGAGGGAACCCGCCACGTCACCATCTTCGCCGATGCCGGGCATGCCGGGATGCAGGCCGCGGCGACGCTGGCAGATCGGCTGAACGTCGCGGACATCCCCTCGCGCATCGTCGCTCCGCTGCATGGCGACGACTTCAACGACGACCTGCGTCGCGGGGCGACCGCCGCCGACTACGAGCAGGCGGCTGGCGGGGAGCCGAAAGCGCCCGCCACCGCGGCGGCGCCCGCGACGGTGGAAGAGCTGCTCGCCGCCGCCTCCAGCCTCACCCGCCCGCCTGACTCCGAGCCCCTCGCAGACCTGCTGGGCCGGCTGGCCCTGGCGCGCCTCGATCCCCTCCCGGAGCGCCAAGTCCTCGCCGCGGTGAAGACCGCGACCGGCATCGCTGTCTCCATCCTGGAGAAGCAGCTGGTCGAGCTACGCCGACGGGTGAACGCGACCGGCGACGTCCGCCGCGCGCCCGTCCGGCCGCCGTGGGCCTCGCTGCTGCGGATCGACGCCGGCGGCGCGCCGGAGCGCAACGAGGCCAACGTCATCACGGCGCTGTCGCTCGACGCCGCCTTCACCGGCGCGCTGATGTTCGACGAGTTCAGCCAGGAAATCATCGTCGCCCGGGCGCTGCCCTGGGATCCGGCAGGCACGGTGCACCTCCGCCCCTGGGGTGAGGCCGACGACGTGCGCTGCGCCGAATGGCTGCAGCGGCACGAGATCAATGTCCCGCCCGTCGTGGTCGGCCGCAGCGTCGTCGCCGTGTCGCGCAACATCCGCATCCACCCGGTGCGCGACTACCTCGAAGCGCTGGCCTGGGACGGCACGTCGCGCCTCGACACCTGGGCCGTCGCCTATCTCGGCGCCGAGGACACGCCGCTCCACCGGAGCATGGCCGCGCTGTGGATGGTCTCCGCTGTCGCGCGGATCATGCAGCCTGGCTGCAAGGCCGACCACATGCTGATCCTGGAGGGGCCACAGGGCATCCGGAAGTCGACCGCCCTGAAGGTGCTCGCCTCCGAGCCCTGGTTCACGGACGAGCTCGCAGAGCTCGGCTCGAAAGACGCAGCGCAGCAGATGCGCGGCATCTGGATCATCGAGATGGCGGAGCTCGACGCCATCGGCCAGGCGGACGTGTCGCGCATCAAGGCCTTCCTCAGCCGCACCACGGACCGCTACCGGCCGCCCTACGAGCGCTACGTCGTTACCGTCCCCAGGCAATGCGTCTTCGCCGGCACGGTGAACCCGGACACCTATCTGCGCGACGAGACCGGCAACCGGCGCTTCTGGCCGCTGCGCTGCGGCGACATCGACCTCGAGGGCCTGCGGCGCGACCGCGACCAGCTCTGGGCCGAGGCCGTCGCGCGCTACCGCGCCGGCGCGCCATGGTGGATCGAGGACCGGGCGCTGGTGGCCGAGGCCAGCGCGGCGCAGGAGGCGCGCTACCAGGGCGACGCCTGGGACGCGCGGATCGAGCGCTGGCTCGTCTCCGAGCGCAAGCCGGTGAATGTCGGCGTCGGACACTTCGAGGACTGGCAGGAGCGCTTCGTGCCGCGGGCGAAGCCGCTGACCGACGTCTCGATCGGCGAGGTGCTGGAGCAGGCACTCGGCATCGAAGCGGCGAAGTGGACGAAGGGCGACCAGATGCGCGTGGGCGCCTACCTCAAGGCGAAGAAGTGGGAGCGCTACAAGACGACCGGCTCCGCCAAGGACGGCGTCGCTCGCGAATGGCGCTACCGCCGGCCCTCCCCGTCAGAGGAGGGCGCGTGATGTCCCTCCGGCACCTCGCTTGGCCGCCGTTCTGTCCCACTGTCCCACCTCGACGATTTCCGCCGGCGAAGTGGGACACGCGCAAGCCCAGCTTTTCAGCGGGTTTCCGAGCGGCTGTCCCACTGTCCCACCTGTCCCACCTACTCCTTAGAGCTATACGCGAAGGGTGTGATGGGTTGGGACATACATTTTCCTATACGGGCTTAGGCGGGCCGTCCTGGAGTGGGACGGGTGGGACAAGGCCGCGCAAATATATGAATTCGAACGTATTTCGCCGTCCCACTTCGGTCGCAGGGGTGGGACGAGGCGGGACGGGTGGGACGTCCCGGCGCTCCCGCTCAGCGCATCGAGCCACCGGTCCGCCCAGACCAGCAGCGCGCCCCCTGAAGCCGGGCAGCGACGGCGAGCTCCGCCAAGAACCGCGCCGTCGCCGCCCTCACCACGACGATCCCCTCTCGGAGACCCCATGGCTTCCGTGACTCTCCCCATGCCCACCGCCGGCGCAAGCGGCCCGCCCCTCGCGGCACCGCTGCCAGTCGCGCTCGGCCGACCCGCCATCCTCGCGCTCGACCTCGGGACCACGACTGGATGGGCGCTGCGCGGCCAGGACGGCGGCATCACCTCCGGCACCGTCACCTTCCGTCCCAGCCGCTTCGAGGGCGGCGGCATGCGGTATCTCCGCTTCCGCGGCTGGCTCGGCGAGCTGGCCGCGCTCACCGGCGGCCTCACGCGCATCGCCTTCGAGGAGGTGCGCTCCCACGCCGGCACCGATGCCGCGCATCTCTACGGCGGCTTCCTCGCCCACCTCTCTGCCTGGTGCGAGGAACGCGGCATCGCCTACGAGGGCGTGCCCGTCGCCACCATCAAGCGCTTCGCGACGGGCAAGGGCAACGCCGACAAGGCTGCGATGATCGCGGCCATGCGCGCCCGCGGCTTCGCGCCGGCCGACGACAACGAGGCCGACGCGCTCGCCATCCTGCTCTGGCTCACCGACGCACAGGGAGGCCGCGCATGAGCATGCACGGCGCACCCTCGCTCGCGCGAAGCCCGATCGCCCGACTGCGCAGCCCGACCAGCGAGCCCGAGTTGACCGCCATGCGCGCGGCCGCCTGGCACCGCCAGGGCGTCGTCGTGATCCCGATCGACGAGATCACCGATCCCTGGCTGCGCCAGGCGATCACCAACGAAGCCAACCGCCGCTGGGGGCGGCGCAATGGGGAGAACAGCCATGGCCGGTAAGCGGAAGGCTAAGCGGGTGACAGTGCCGTGCGAGGATCTGTCGAAGCCCTCGCCCTGGCGTCTTCAGCATGGCTGGTTCGACGAGGGCGTGCGCGGCAAGGATCCCGACACCGGCACGCCGATCCTGCACCGCCGCGCTGTCGACACCCTGGGCATGATGCTGGCGAACGGGACGATCACGCGGGAGATGCACGAGGCGGGCTGCATGTTCCGGACGGCGTTCCGCACGGCCGCGCTCGACGGCATGCGCACCTCCGCCCTCCTGTACCTGCCCAGCAGCCAGGCGGGGCTGACCCTCAGCGAGCGCCAAGCCGCCGCACGGAGCCGGTTAGCCGAAGCGCTAGCCCTGCTCGGTGGTGCCGACAGCCCGGGCGGCAGCTGCCTCTGGCATGTGGTCGGCCTCGAGCACTCGCTGCGGGAATGGGCAACCCACCGCGGCTGGTCCGGGCGGCCGGTCCACCACGTGCAGGCGCAGGGCATGCTGGTGGCCGCGCTCGGCGTACTCGCGGTGCACTACGGCTTGGTGCCGCGACGAACCGCGGCGTGAGGGATCAGCCAAGCGCCGCGCGCAAATCCGTCAGTGTCGCCATCAACACCATGGGGTCAATTGGCGAGACCACGAAGCCGCAGGACAGGTAGAAGCCCTGCGCTGTCGGGTTCAGCGCCTGGACCAGAAGCCCCCGCATGGCGAGCGCCTCGCTCGCCTGCAGCGTGCGCAGCACCGCATCGCGCAGCAGGGCACGCCCGATCCCCTGGCCCTGTACGCTGCGATCGACGGCAAGACGCCCCAGCACGGCCATCGGGATTGGGTCGGGCATGTTACGACGAACGCGACCAGGCGCCGCGGTCACCGCGACGGCTCCCGCCGCGAGGCAATAGTAGCCGACCACGAAGGAACCCCGGCACACGACGAAGGTGCGCGACGCCCCGGCGGCCTGGTTCGCGCGAGCGCGCTTGCGCAGCCACTCGTCAAGCGAGGGCTCGCCGCTGTCGAACAGCGTCAGCTCATGCGTGTCGTCGAGTGGTGCCGGGGCGCTGAGCCGGCCGGCACTCATTCCCACGGCGGCGCCGTCTCCAGCAGCTTGCGGAGCCGCCCATCCGGGTTCGGCGGCGCGTCGAGCAGTGCCTGGAATTTCGCGTAGGCCGCCGGCTGGGCGCGGAACAGCGTGCGGTCGAGGATGGCGTCTGCCGCCGCGCGGCGTGCAGCTTCCAGCATGAACTCCGACCGCGACTTGCCGGCGATCACAGCCGCCTGATCGATCAAGGCTCGCTCGTCAGGGCGGACGCGGATGTTGATCGCGCCGACCGTGGTGGCGCTCGGGCGGCGCGTCCGTGGCGTCGACGGCTTGGTGGTGCGCTTGGCGGGTGTGGGCATGGTGGCCTCCTGCCTGGGAGATAGGGCGGCGTATGGACAATGTCCACCTTGCGCGCGAGCCCGGCCCGAAAGCGGGTTGCGGCGCTGGAACCACCGGACATACACTCTGGCCACGCTGACGATTTGCGCCCGCGCGGCGGCTCACCAGCCACGCTGCGGCTCAATCGAGACAGTGGCTCTTGAGCCGCATGGTTCCTTCCTGGGCCCGGCGTATGCGGGATGCGGAAGCGCGCAACATCGCTAGCGCCAGGCTGGAAATATGGGTTGCGGTTTGCAGCATTACCCCGCGGCTTCAAATCGCTAGCTGCAAACCGGCGCCGGGCCGCGGCCCTGCAAACCACCTGCAAACCGGATGGCATCATGACGCTCCCCTGGATCGCGGCGAAGATTGTGCTGCGTCCGGTGGCGGAGCTGCGCCCGCATGCGGGCAATGCCCGCGTGCACGGCGCCGCGCAGCTGGAGCAGATCAAGGCCAGCATGCTGGCCTTCGGGTTCACCAACCCGCTGCTGGTGGACGAGGATGGCGTGCTGATCGCCGGTCACGGCCGGCTCGAGGCCGCGACGGCGCTCGGCATCGCCAAGGTGCCGGTGATCGTGCTGCGCCACCTGTCCGCCGCGCAGAAGGAGGCGCTGCGCCTCGCCGACAATCGTATCGCGGAGAACGCGACCTGGGACCAGGCGCTGCTGCGTGACGCGCTCGCTGCGGTGCAGACAGCGCAGGAAATTGATCTCGGCGCACTCGGCTTCTCGACGGATGAGATCGCAGACATTCTCGCGGCGGCTGGAGATGCCGTGTCCGACGGCGACGCGCCCGAGGCTCTGTCCGCGGATCCCGCCGAGGGGGGCGGCGCGACTGGCGCGGCGGGCACCGGGGAGGAGCCGGCGGACGATCCCGCCGATGCCGATCCGGAGCCGCCGCGCCAGGCCGTCACCCGTCCCGGCGATCTCTGGCTGCTGGGCGAGCATCGCCTTCTCTGCGGCGACAGCACCGATGCTGCCTCGGTCGCTCGCGTGATGGGCGAGGGCCGCGCCGCGCTGCTGTTCACCAGCCCGCCTTATGGGAACCAGCGGGACTACACCACCGGCGGTGTGACGGATTGGAATGCGCTGATGCAGGGTGTGTTCCAGCATCTCGACGCGGCCATGCGCCCGGACGGCCAGGTGCTGGTGAACCTCGGGCTGATCCATCGCGACAATGAATGGCAGCCCTATTGGGCCGGCTGGCTCGACTGGATGCGCGCCCGCGGCTGGCGCCGCTTCGGTCTCTACACCTGGGACCAGGGGCCCGGCCTGCCGGGAGACTGGAACGGGCGGCTGTCGCCCGCCTTCGAGTTGCTCTTCCACTTCAATCGCGAGGCCAGGCGCCCCAACAAGATCATCCCCTGCCGCTGGGCGGGGCACGTCAACTCCGAGAAGGGTGGCCTCCGCGCCAAGGACGGCACCGTCGGCGAATGGCAGCATGCTGGCCAGGGCGTACAGGAGACCAGGATCCCGGACAACGTGCTGCGCATCACGCGGCACAAGGCCCGCGGCATCGAGACGGAGCATCCCGCGGTGTTCCCCGTCGCGCTGCCTGACTTCCTGATGCGCGCCTATGCCGACGAGGGCGACGTGGTGTTCGAGCCCTTCGCTGGCGCCGGCACCACCATTATCGCTGGCCAGCGCACCGGCCGCCGCGTGCGGGCGATCGAGCTCGCGCCTGCCTATGTCGACCTGGCCGTGGCGCGGTGGCGGATGCTGCATCCCGATCTGCCAGTGACGCTGGCCGATGACGGTCGCGACTACGACGCCGTGGCCGCGGCGCGGGTGGAGGTCACCGCCGATGCAGCCTGACCTCGTCGTCTCCGCGCTGCCGGTGGTCGCGTTGGTCCCCTATGCCGAGAACGCGCGCACGCACTCGCCGGCGCAGGTGGCGCAGATCGCCGCCTCCATCGCCGAGTTCGGCTTCGTGAACCCGGTTCTGGTCGACGCCGAGGGCGTGCTGATCGCCGGCCATGGCCGCGTCATGGCGGCGAAGCAGCTCGGGCTCGCCTCGGTGCCGGTGCTGCGGCTCGGCCATCTCTCTCCCGCGCAGGCGCGTGCCCTGCGGCTGGCGGACAACCAGATCGCGCTGAACTCCGGCTGGGACGAGGCGCTGCTCGCCGCCGAGATTGCGCGCATCCGTGACGAGGCCGTCGTGGATCTCGACGTGCTGGGCTTCTCCGGCATGGAGCTCGACCGGCTGCTGGCTGCGGCCGACGCTGGCCTTGGCGATGATGCCGACGACGCCCCGCCACCGCCCGTGGTGCCCGTCACGCGCACCGGCGATCTCTGGCGCTGCGGCGACCACCGCCTTCTCTGCGGCGACGCGACGAAGCTGGTCGACGTGCAGCGCGCCCTCGGCGCCGGCCACCTCGCTGACATGGGTTTCGTCGATCCGCCCTACAACGTGGCCTACGAGGGCGGCACCGCCGCCAAGATGACCATCGCCAATGATGCGCTCGGCGGTGGCTTCCCCGAGTTCCTTCGTCCCGCGCTGGCCAACCTGCTCTCGGTCACCAAGGGCGCCTGCTACGTCTGCATGTCCTCCTCCGAATGGCCGACGCTGCATCGCGTCTGGCAGGAGGCCGGAGGCAAATGGTCGAGCACGATCATCTGGGCGAAGAACACCTTCGCGCTCGGCCGCGCCGACTACCATCAGCAGTTCGAGGCGATGCTCTACGGGTGGAAGGCCGGCGCGCAGCACTACTGGTGCGGCGCCCGCGACCAGGGAAATGTCTGGCACTTCGACAAGCCGGCGCGGAATGACCTGCACCCCACCATGAAGCCGGTGGCGCTGGTCGAGCGCGCCATTCGCAATAGCAGCAAGCCGCGCGACACGGTGCTGGACTGCTTCGGTGGGTCGGGCACCACCATGATCGCGGCGGAGCGCACGGGGCGTCGCGCCGTCCTGCTGGAGATCGACCCTGCCTATGCTGACGTCATCGTGCGTCGCTGGCAGGAGACGACTGGCGAAGCGGCCGTGCTGGAAGGCGATGATCGCATCTTCGCCGATGTCGCCGCGGCACGCGGCACCAGCAATCATGATGTGATCCAGACCGGCGAATCATAGCAATCTCGCGCCGCTGCATCTTGCTTGGCTCGTGCGCGCCACAGCGCGAATGGTCCGTCACACGCAGAGCATCACGCCCTGCACCACGACGGAGAGCACCATGACCGACCGCGAAGCCCGCGCCGCCCGCAACCAGGAACGCAGCCTGGCCGCCTTCCTCGCGAAGAAGGCCGAATTCGACGCCCTCCTCGCTGAACTCACCCAGGCCAGCGCGGACCATTTCGGCGCGGACCCGGAGACGGTGCTGTGGGGCGAAGCGGCTTGGCTTTCGGATGCCACCGCGAAGCTGAAGGACATCGCAGACCAGCATTTCCGCCGCGGCGAATACGCAGCCTGACGCGGGCCACTTCCGCACCGCCCCGACCGGCAGCGCCGGCGGGGCTCCCGGCAGTAGGGGCCGATGGTCGGCACCCGCAACCGGAGACCACCACGATGACCAAGCTTTCCGACACCCAGCGCGTGATCCTCAGCGCCGCCGCGCAGCACGAGATGGGCCTCGCCCGCGCGCCGAAGACCCTGCCGGCTGCGGCCCGCAACGCGGTGTTCCGCAGCCTGATCAAAAACAACCTTCTGACCGAGATCAACGCCCCGCGGGACTTCGTGAGGCTGGGCTGGCGCCAGGATGAGGACGGCACCTGGATCGTGGCGCGCATAACCGACGAGGGGCTGCGCGCCATAGGCATCGACCCGAACGAGGGCGACGCGGTGGCCGGCGAGCCCGACTGCTCCGGCATCGAGGCCAGCATGCCCGACACGGCGCCCACGGGCGCGGAGGAGACGGCGCCGCAGGGTGAGGACGCCACGGTCGCCGAAGCCGCCCAGACTGCGCCCCTGACGGAGGAAATCGCCATGCTCGACCAGGCCCTGGCGGTACGCCGCGCCACGCCGCGCACCAGTCTGCGCGACGCTGCCGCGGCGGTGCTAGCCGCCTGGGATGACGAGGCCAACCGCGAGGGCGACATGATCGGCGCCCTCGACGCGCCGATGGAGGCACTGCGCACCCTGCTCGCCGGCAAGCCGGCCCGCGTCGCCCGCGAGCCGGGTACGCCGCGGAAGCCGCGCGAGGGCACGAAGCAGGAGCAGGTGCTCGCCATGCTGCGCCGCCCCGAGGGCGCGACCGTCGCGCAGATCGCCGAGGCGACGGGCTGGGCGCAGCACACGGTCCGCGGCTTCTTCGCCGGGCTGAAAAAGAAGGGTCACAGCATCGAAGTGCGCGAGCGTATCCGCCAGGTCGGCCCGAACAAGACCGGCGCGAAGGGCTCCTTCACCATCTACGCCCTGACGGAGTGAAGCATCTCAGCCACGCCACTGAACATGATCGGGAGCGCCGGGGATCAATCAAATTCCCGGCGCTTTATCGAGTTGGCTGCGCTCCGACACAGCGCGAATCGTCCGTCACGCGCAGGGGCATCCCGCCCCGCCAGACGGAGACGACGATGAGCACCACCATCCTCCCGCACGAAACGGCCGAAGGCCCGCAGGATCGCGCCGCCTGGCAGCAGCTTCTCGCCACCGCGCCGCGCGGCACCGACAGCGTGGGACGCGCCACCATTCAGGTCTGCACCGCCAGCGACGGGCGCGGGATCTTCGCCACGGTGGACTACGCCACTTGGCAGACCGAGAAGGAGGAGGGCTGATGCCCTCCGAGCGACGCTGGATCATCCTGGCGCAGGACGGGCGGCACGTGACGATGGGCCGCGCCGCGCCGCCCAGCGAAGCCGAGATCGAGGCCGCCGCCGCGGCGCTTGCCGCACAGGGGCTGGCAGGCTGGCTCGCCACACTCGACGGGAACTACTGGTCGCGCCGCCGCGTGGCCCTCGCGCCGGTGCAGATGCTCGGCGACGGCGCCACGCTGGACTGGTCCGCCGCCATCACCGCCTTTGAAGCCGCCCGCCAGCGCGCCCTTCGTCCCCTCTGAGAAGGCCGGCATCGCCATCACGCGCGGCGGCTTGCGGGCCCCCATCGCGGCTCCGCGATGGGAGGCAGAGTCGCCGCCATGCCGGAACTGACCGCCTCCACGCGCGAGGCCGCGCGCCGCCTTGGCGTCAGCGACACCGCCATCCACAAGGCCGAACGTGCGGGCCGCATCGCCCGCGAGCCGGACGGCCAGTGGGACATCGACAAAACCCGCCGTCGCCTGGTGGAGACCGCTGATCCCGCCCGCTCGCCCCTGGCCAGTGGCGCGGGCGCGGACGGCACGCCCTTCGCGCGGCTGAAGGTCGCGCAACTCGCCCTGAAGGTGGAGGCGCAGCGCCTTTCGCTGGACGAGACCAAGCGCCGCCTGCTGGACGTTGCCGAGGCCAACGCCGCGCTCGATGAGATCGGCAGCACCATGCGCGACGCGCTGCTGAACTGGCCCGCCCGCGTCTCCGGCCTGATCGCCGCCGAGATCAGCGTCGATCCGCATCTGCTGCAGACCATCCTGCAGAGCCACATCAACGACCTGCTGACGGAGGCCGCAGATCGCTTCGATCCCGCAGCCCTCGGCGGCAGCGCCGCCGGCAGAGATCGGCCCCCGGACGCGTGAGCATGTGCGCCGCCGCGTCGGCGCGATGCTGCGCCCACCACCGCAGCTCACCGTCTCGGAATGGGCTGAGCGCCATCGCATGCTCGGCAGCCGGGCCTCGGCCGAGCCCGGTCCCTGGCGCACCAGCCGCACGCCCTACCTCAAGGACGTGATGGACGCGCTCTCGGCGGTGCATCCTGCCCGGCGCGTGGTGTTCATGAAGGGGGCGCAGGTCGGCGCGACGGAGAGCGGTAACAACTGGCTCGGCTACATCATGCACCACGTGCCGGCGCCGGCGCTGGCGGTGCAGCCGACCGTGGAGCTGGCCAAGCGCTTCTCGCGCCAGCGTATTGACCCGCTGCTGGAGGAAACGCCCGCGCTGCGGGAGCGGGTCGCGCCGGCCCGGGCGCGGGACAGCGGCAACACCATGCTGTCGAAGGAATTCCCCGGCGGCATTCTGGTCCTGACCGGCGCCAACAGCGCGGTCGGGCTGCGCTCGATGACGGCACGCTTCCTCTTTCTCGACGAGGTGGACGCCTATCCCGGCGACGTCGCCGGCGAGGGTGATCCCATTGCCCTGGCCGAGGCCCGGGCCCGAACCTTCGGCTGGCGCCGCAAGGCGTTCCTGGTCAGCACGCCCACCATCGCCGGGCGCAGCCGCATCGAGCGGGAATACCTCGCCTCCGACCAGCGGCGGTTCTTCGTGCCGTGCACGGCCTGTGGCGAGATGCAGTGGCTGCGCTTCGAGCGGCTGCTCTGGGAGAAGGGTGCGCCAGAGACGGCGCGGTATCACTGCTCGGCCTGCGACCACCCCATGCAGGAGCACGACAAGACCGCCATGCTCGGCGGCGGGGAATGGCGCGCGACGGCCGAGGGCCAGGATCCGCACACCATCGGCTTTCACATCTCGGCGCTGTACTCGCCCGTCGGCTGGCTCTCCTGGGCACAGATCGCCCGCGATTGGGAGGCGGCCCAGGGCAAGCCCGAGGACATCAAGACCTTCAAGAACACCGTGCTGGGCGAGACCTGGCAGGAGCAGGGCGAGGCCCCGGATTGGGAACGGCTCGTCGAGCGCCGCGAGGATTTCCGGATGGGCGTCGTGCCCACCGGTGCGCTGGTCCTGACCGCCGGCGTCGACGTGCAGGACGATCGCCTGGAATGCGATGTCTGGGGCTGGGCCGAGGGCTTCTCGTCCTGGCTGGTCGATCACGTGGTCATCCCCGGCAGCCCGCGGGATCGCGAGCCGTGGAACGAACTGGCGAAGCTCCTGGCGCGCGACTGGCCCCGGCACGGTGGCGGTGCGATGCGCATCGCCCGCCTCTGCGTCGACACCGGCGGCCGGGACACGGCGGCGGTCTATGGCCACCTGCGCCGCCTGCGGGATCCGCGCATCGCGCCCACCAAGGGCATCGACGGTTGGAACCGGGCACAGCCGGTCCAAGGCCCGACGCCAGTGGATGCGCTGGTGAACGGCCAGAAGCTGCGGCGCGGCCTGAAACTCTGGACGGTGTCGGTCTCCACCTGGAAGGCCGATCTCTACCGGCGTCTCTGGCTCGGCCGCGGCGACGCAGAGGAGCTGCCGCCCGGCTGGGTGCATCTGCCGCGGGCGATCGATGTCGAATGGGTCAAGCAGCTGGTTGCGGAGCAGCTGCGCACCACGAAGGATCGCCGCGGCTTTGCCCGGCAGGAATGGGCCAAGCTGCGGGAACGCAATGAGGCGCTGGACTGCGCGGTGCTGGCTCGCGCGGCGCTCTGGCTGCTCGGCGCGGATCGCTACGGCGAGCAGTTCTGGGCGCGGCTGCGGGATGAGGCGGCGGATGCGCCGCTGCGGACCAGCGAGGTTCCCGCCGCCGGGAATGTCGCTCTGCCATCACAGCCGCCGGCGGCCACGCCGGCACCCGACAGCCAGCGCCCGCGGGGCTGGCTCGCGCCACGCAGTGGCTGGCTTCGCTGAAGGAGGACGAGCATGGACCCGACCGTCCTCGCCTGGGCACTTGCACAGCCCGCCGGCACCCGCGCCACCGTGCTGGCCGCCGCCTTCACCGGCGGCACCACGCGCGTGACCTTCGACGGGCGCACCGTGGAATACCGCTCGCTGGATGAACTTGGGCGCGCCCTGTCGGTGCTACACGCCGCGGAGAACACCGCCGCACGCCGCCCCAGCGTGACCTTCGCCAGCTTCTCGCGCGAGGGAACCAGGTGATGGGGCGTCTTCGCGATGCTTGGAACGCGCTGCGCGGCTATGCCGCGGCACAGGACCACCGCGCCTCTGCCTGGGCGCCCTCTGGGGGCAGCGCCACGGCTGAGGTCGGTGCCGCCGCTCCCACGGTCGCACGCCGCGCCCGCGATGCGGTCCGCAACGACCCCTACGCCACGCGCATCGTTGACCTTTGGACCGGCAACGCCATCGGCGCCGGCATCACCACCCGCTGGCCGGACAAGCCCCATGCCGAGGCCTGGCGCCGCTGGTCCGACAGCACGGCCTGCGATGCCGAGGGGCGGCTTGACCTTTATGGCCTTCAGGCGCTGGTGATGCGCGCGGTGGTCGAGAGCGGCGAATGCTTCATGCGCCTCCTGCCGGCCGACATCACGCCGGCGAACCCGATCGGCCTCCGCCTCCAGGTGCTGGAGAGCGACCACTTGGACACAGCACGGCAGGGCGTCATCGAAGGCGTCCCGACCCTGCAGGGCATCGGCCTGGGCGAGGCGGGCGAGCCGGTCGGCTATTGGCTACACCGCGTGCATCCCGGCGCGTCCTGGCTTCTGCCGGGGGGAGCCACCTGGCTCAGCAGCCAGCGCGTGCCGGCGCGCGACGTGCTGCACATCTATCGCAAGCGCCGGCCCGGCCAGCTGCGCGACGTCTCCTGGCTGGCGCCCGTGCTGACCCGCCTGCGTGACCTCGGCGACTATGAGGCTGCCCTCCTGATGAAGGCCAAGATCGAGGCCTGCCTCGCGGCGGTCGTGTCCGAGGATGGCGATGAGACGATGACGGGCCCGGCGTCGGGCCTGCTGCGCGATGCCCAAGGCCGCACGGTGGAGAGCTTCGAGCCGGGGATGATCCTGTATCGCCGCGGCATGGGCAGCGTGGAGGTGGTGAACCCCTCGGGCGGCGGCAGCCACGCCGCCTTCGCGCGCCGGGCCCTGGAAGCCTCCGCGGTGGGCACCGGCCTGACCTACGACCAGGTCGCCGGCGACCTCACCCAGGCGAACTACTCCAGCCTGCGCGCCGGCAAGATCGAGTTCCGCCGGCTTTGCGAGCAGGTGCAGTACGGCATGCTGATCCCGATGCTGGTCCGCCCCATCGCAGACCGCTTCCACGCCCAGGGCGCGCTGCTCGGGTTGTGGGGTGCGGAGGTGCCGGAGGGGCTGTCCCATGTCCCGCCCGCGCACGAGATGATCGACCCGCTCAAGGACACCACCGCCCTCATCGCGCAGGTCCGCGCCGGCTTCGTGCCGCAGCCCGAGGCAGTGGGCGCCTTCGGCTACGACTTCCGCCAGGTGGTGGAGATGATCCGCGAGGCCAGCGCCCTGCTCGACGAGGCCGGCCTCTCCCTCGACAGCGATCCGCGCCGCGTCGCGAAGTCCGGCGCCGCCCAGGACGCCGCCCAGCTCGCCGCCATCGAGATCGCCGCCACGGGCGCGGCCACCACCCCAGGAGCCCCCGCATGATCCCAGGCGCCTATGACTGGACGGAGGATATGCTACGCGTGAAGTCCATGCGCCGGCGCTTCCGCGACAGCTTTGTGGGCAGTGCCCTCGACGAGCGCCGCTGGGAGCTGCTGACGCGGGGCTCCGGCATGGCGCTGACGGTCGCCGATGGCACCGCGCGCATCACCACCGGCACCACCCTCGACGACGAGGTCGTGTTGCTCAGCCGCGCCACCTTCATGATGCCGCTGCGCGTCATGGTGGCGCTCAACCTCAGCCAGCGCATCGCCGGCCAGACCGTCTGGATCGAACTGGTCAGCGTCCACCGCGAGACCGGCCTGCCCGACGAGCGCAACATCGCCGCCTGGCGCGTCGACGGCACCAGCGCCACGCTGGCCAACTACGAGGTCGCCGGCGACGGCTCCCCCCGGCTCGGCACCACCTCGGGCGTCACCATCCCGACCACGGCGCCGGCCGGCTGGTCAATGCTGGAGCTCGAGCCGACCAACGAGGAATGCTACTTCCACACCCGGCTGCTCGACGCCACCGGCCAGCGCGCCCATTCCTACCTGCGCCAGCAGCAGCTGCCCGACCCCAACGCGCTCTACAAGCTGCGCCTGCGGGTGCGGAACCGGCAGGTGTTCCACGGCATCACCGCGGTGGCCGACAATGGCAGCGGCCTGGTGCGGGTCACGCGCGCCTCGCATGGCTACACCACCGGCGACAGCGTCACGCTGGAGAACGTGGCCGGCGTACCCAGCGCCAACGGCACCTTCACGATCACGGTCATCAACACGAACAGCTTCGACCTGGTCGGATCGAGCTTCGCCGGCGCCTATGTGAACAACGGCTGGGCGAGCATGAGCCGCAACGCCGATGCGGCCTCGAGCACCGAGGTGCGGCTGCAATTCGTCACCCTCTCCGACTATGCCGAGCTCACCACCGCCATCACGGCCGGGCGCGGCAGCCTGGCTGCGGGCCAGGGGGTGGGGGTGAACATCCTGAGCGCCCCGGTGGTCGTGGGCGGCCAGGCGCGCAACACGGCGGGCACGGTGCCGGTGCTGGCGGCCACGGGCTATTCGGCGAACCCGAGCGCGGTCACCACGGCGCGCGGCGTCGACCTGCTGGCGACGCTGATCGGCGCGCTGGTCATCAAGCCCTTCTCGATTCCGGAGGCGGACTGGCAGTACGCCGGCGCCGCGGGGGGGATCACCGGCACGGCGGATGTGGTGGTCAAGGCCGCGGCGGCCGCCGGCATCCGGAACTACGTGACCTCCATCGACGTCCGGAACGCGCACGCCACGGTCGCGACCGAGGTGGTGATCAAGGATGGCGCCACGGTGATCTGGCGGCAGCTGCTGCCGGCGGCGATGGCTGCGCCGGTCGAGATCGTCTTTCCCACCCCGCTGCGCGGCACGGCGGCGACGGCGGTGAACGTCGCCTGCATGACCACGGGCGCGCAGGTCTACGTCAACGCCCAGGGCTACGCCGCGCCCTGAGCGCAGCCAGCAGGAATCCAGCATGTCCGAAACCACCGAGCCGGGCGGCAGCGATGCCGCACCGGAACCTGCCGCTGCGTCCGATCGGCCCGCCCCGGCCGTGCCGGTTCCCACCGGTGGGCAGTCGATCGTGGCTCAGCGCGCCATCACCGCCCCGGCCACCGTCGACCGTGCCGCGCGCACCGTCGAGGTGGTGTGGTCAACCGGCGCCCGCGCCCGCAACTTCGTCCCCGCGCTCGGCCTCATCACCGAGGAGCTGGAGATGTCGCCTAATGCGGTGCGCATGGACGCGCTGCGTTCCGGCCAGGCCCCGGTGCTGAACACGCACCGGCGCGGTGATGCGCGAGACGTCCTGGGCCGTGTGGTGGCCGCCCGCATCAAGGCCGGTCGCGGCCACGCCACGCTCCGGTTCAGCACGGCGGCGGATGTGGAGCCGGTCTGGCAGCGGATTGCCGACGGCACGCTGCGCGCGGTGAGCGTCGGCTATCGCGTGCACCGCTACGAACCGAGGCCCGACCATGCCACCGGCGAGACCATCCACCGCGCAGTGGATTGGGAGCCTTTCGAGATCTCCGTCGTGCCGGTCCCCGTGGACCGCGATGCCGCCGTCCGTGCGCAGGGGGAGCAGGGCCTCCCCGCGCCAGCCATCGAACCCGCCCTGCCTGATGAGGAACCCACCATGCCCGAGATGACGCCGGCCGAGCCGGCTGCTGCCCCGTCGGCGCCGCCTGCCGCGTCGCCGCCCATCACCCCGCCCCAGGAGACCACCGTGACCACCAGCCCCGCCCCGGCCACGCCCCCCGAGCCGCCCCGCGCGGCGCCCGCACCGGCGCCCGACCTCGACGCGGTGCGCGCCGAGGCCCAGCGCGCCGAGCGCGAGCGCATCGCCGGCATCGACACCGCGATCGAGGCCGCCCGCGCCCTGGTTCCGGCCGACCGCATCACGCCCATCCGCGCCGAGGCCGTCGAACGCGGCTGGTCTGCCGACCAGGCCCGTCGCGCGCTCTTCGACGCCATGGTGGCCGCCGCCCCCAGGCCCTCCCTGCCGGCACGCCCAGAGACGGGTCCGGGCCATGACGACCCCGCCATGCTGGTGGACGCCATGGCCGAGGCGCTGGCCGCTCGCTCCATGCCCGGCTACCAGCCGCCCAGCACCGGCCCCGGCGCCGGCCGCCACGCCGAGTTCATGGGCTGGCGCCCCTCCGACATGCTGCGCGAGCTTCTCTCCCGCCGCGGTGACCGCAACCCGCCGCGCAACCCAACGCTGCTGGCCGAGCGCGCCTTCCACACCACCAGCGACTTCCCCGCGCTGCTCTCGGCCGCGGCCAACAAGATGCTGCTCGCGGCCTACGCGCCCGCGCAGCCGACCTACCGGCAGATCTTCCTGCGGCGCGATTTCCGCGACTTCAAGCCGCACCGGCACCTCCGCGTCGGCGACTTCCCGACACTGCTGCCGCTGCTGGAGAATGGCGAGATCCAGGTCGGCACCATGTCCGAGAGCCAGGAGATCGTCGTCCTGCAGACCTTCGCGCGGCGCATCCGCGTGACGCGGCCGATGCTGGTGAACGACGACCTCGGCGCCTTCACCGACTTCGCCGCGGCGATTGGCCGGCGCGTCGCCGAGTTCGAGAACGCCACCGCCTACCAGCTGGTGAACTCCGGCAACGGCGACGGCCCGACGCTGACCACCGGCAACGCCACCGTGTTCGGCACCGCCACGGCGCGGGCGAACAAGGCCAGTGCCGGCTCGGCGCTCGACCTCGCCGGGCTCGCCGCGGGTCGCGCCGCCATCATGCGCCAGAAGACCCTCGACGGCCTGCCCATCTCGATCGGCAGCGCCATGCGCCTGCTGGTCGGCCCGAACCAGGAGCTCGCGGCGCGGCAGCTCACCGTCGCGGTGGCGGCGACGCAGATCTCGAACGCGAACGTCTACGCCGGCTTCGTGCAGCCGCTGGTCGAGCCGCTGATCGGGGCGAACCGCTGGTACCTCTTCTCCGACCCGCTTGCCTCGCCGGTCTATGTCTACGGCTATCTGAACGGGGCCGAGGGGCCGCAGGTCACCACCGGGCCCGTCCAGGGCGCCGACGGCGTCGAGGTCAGCGTGATCTTCGACTTCGGCGTCGGCGCCATCGACTGGCGCGGCGCCTGGTTCAATCCCGGCACCTGATCCCTCTCACCACCACAGCAGCTTCGTCGAGGGCGCCCCCACGGGCGCCTTCGGCGTTTCAGGAGACCCTTCCATGCGCAACTGCATCCGTCCCGACGCACGCTCCATCCCCATGGTCGTGCCCTATGCCAGCGGTGTGCTCTCCGGCCAGGGCATGCTGGTCGGCGCCTTCTTCGGGGTGGCGGCGATGGACGCCGCCCAGAACACCACCGTCGAATGCGAGACCCGCGGCGAGTTCGAGCTCGCCAAGGACCCGACCCAGGCGATGACCGCCGGCGCTCGCGTCTTCTGGGACAACACCAACCGCCGCCTCACCACCACCGCGACCGGCAACTTCCAGGTCGGGGTGGTGACCGTCGCGGCCCTCGCCGCCGACACGACCGTGCGCGTCATGCTGGCCCGCGTCCCGGCCTCCGGCGCATGAGCGGCGATCCCAAGGCCGCGCGGGGCTATCGCAACCGCAACCCCGGCAACATCGAGCACGTCGCGGCGAACAAGTGGCTCGGCCTCGAGGACCCGCCCTCGGACGGGCGCTTCTGCCGCTTCCGCTCGCACCAGCACGGCATTCGCGCGCTGGCCCTGCTGCTGCAAAGCTACCAGGACCGGCACGGGCTGCGCACGGTGCGCGGCATCGTCGCACGCTGGGCGCCGAGCACGGAGAACAACACCCGCGCCTACCAGGACGCGGTGGCCAAGCGCCTGGCGGTGGGCCTCGACGATCCGATCGACCTGCACGACGCGGCCACGCTGCGCGGCTTGGTCGAGGCGATCATCCGCCACGAACTCGGCGGCCAGCCCTACGCGCCGGAGGTCATCGCCGAGGGCCTGCGCATGGCAGGGCTGGTCCAGCCCGGCCTCGCCCACAGCGGCACCGTCCGCGCCGCGGCGGGCTCGGTGGTCGCCGGCGTCACGGCGGCGGCCGTGGTCGATGCGGTCACCACCCTGGCGCCGCATGCCGAGGGGTTGGCCGCGGTGCTGCGCGCACTCGGCCCCTGGGGCGTCGCCGTCGCGGTGATCGGCGTCGCGGCCTGGACCATCCACCAGCGGCTGCGGCGGCAGCGGGAGATCACCGGATGACGGACCATGACCGCGAGCTCGGCACCATCGTCACGCGCCTGACCGAGATCGAGCGGCGGCTCGCCGAGGGCGACAAGGACATGCGCGAGCTCACCCGCACCGTGACCGAGCTGGTCAAGGCGATGGCCAGCCTCACGGCGCGGCTCACACTGTCCGCCGGGGTGCCGGGCGCCTCGCCCGCGATCCCCGCCACCGGCGCGGCGGCGGCGGGCGGCATTGTCGGCGCGGCGGTGGGCGCGAAGCTCGCCTCCTGGTTCGGGCTGGGATGATCCGCCATGGGCGTGTTCGATGAGGCGCTGGCGGTGCTCGCCGCGGATCCGAACCTTGGCGTCGCGGCGACCTATCGCGCGAGTGGGACGGGGGCGCCCGTGCACCTCCGCGTCCTGCGCTCCAGCCCGGATCGCATGGCCGGGGCCTTCGACACGGCGCTGCTGCAGGCGACCGACGTGCTGGCGGTCGGCATTGCCGTCCTGCCGGGCCTCGCGGCGGGCGACACCTTCACCATCGGCGCGGACCTGCTGACGGTCGAGAGCGCCGAGCGCGACGCCGCCGGCGTCGCCTGGCGCGTGCTCTGCCGGCGCTCGCCGTGAAGCTCGTCGCGGCGATCACGGGCGATCTCCGCCGGCTGCTGGCCGAGGAGGTGCGCGCCGGCGAGCGCGCCGCCAAGGCCGCCGTCCGCGCTGAGACCGAGCAGGTCAAGCAGGAGCTTCGCCAGCAGGTGATGTCGGCCTTTGGCGGGAACGCCCGCGGTGTCGCCAATGCCTGGCGCTCGCAGGTCTTCCCGAAGTCGGGGGAGTCCCTGCGGCCGGCTGGGCTGGTGTTCACCAAGCTGCCGAACGTGATCGATGCCTTCGAGCGCGGCGCGCTGATCCGCCCCAAGGGCGGTCGGAAGTTCCTCGCCATCCCGACCGGCTTCAATCGGCAGGGCGGGCGGCGCGGCGCCAAGGCGCGGGTCAGCCCGGCGCAGATGGTCGCCTCCGGGCAGGGCTTTCTCCGCTCGTTCAAGTCCGGGCGGGGCTTCGTGTGGTGCCTGCCAGTGCGGCAGGGTTCGCGCACGGGGCGCGGCCGGGCGCCGCTGGTCGCGGGGGGCCTCGCCACGGTGGCGACCGCCCGGCGCAAGGGGGCGGCGGCGTGGCAGCAATCGCTGCTCGCCCAGGGCTTCGTGCCGATGTTCCTGCTGCTGCCCCAGGTGACGCTCGCCAAGCGACTGGATGTGCAGGGCGCGGCCGAGCGCGCGCTGCGCCGGCTCCCGCGGCGCTTCGTTGCCGCCTGGGAACGCGAGAGCGGGAGGACAGCCGCATGACACGACGCGCGAGTCTTTTCCTGATCGCCAGCCTCGCCGTGCTGGGTTGGGTCAGCGTCGGCTTGGGCCTGGCGCTCACCTGGGTCGCAGGGCGCTTCGTCGCACAACTGCTGGGCTGGGCATGAGCGCGCGCGAGGCCGCCATCGCGGCGCTGCACACCCGGTTGCAGACGATGCTGGCCGCACGAAATCCGGCTCCCGCAATCCTCCGCGGTGAGACCATACCGCAGCGGCTGCCGGCCGGCGGGCTCGTCGTGGTCCGCGACGGCGAGACGGTGGAGGAGACCGCGATCCTCTCGCCGCTCGCCTGGGCCATCGAGCACCGGGCAGAGGTCGAAGTCACCGTTGCCGGCGCGACGCCGGCGGCGCGCGCCACCCTGCTCGATGCACTGCTGGTGGATGTCGCGTCCGCCATCACCGCCGACCGCACGCTCGGCGACGCGGTGGAGTGGGCGCAGCCAGGCGCGCCGGACTTCGAGGACGTGGAATTCGAGGGCGCCGCCGCCGCCCGCGCCGCGCGCGTGCCCGTCACCCTGTTCTTTACCGTGGCCGGCTCGCCGCTGGCCTGACCCCTGCCGATCCTGATCCCGGAGACCTCCGATGCCCCGTGCCATCGGCGCGAATTGCCGCGTCCACACCTTCCCCGAGACGGTCTATGGGACCGCGCCCGGCGGCAACTGGCGCCGCATGCCCTTCCTCTCCATCGACCTCGGCGCCGAGCAGCCGCTGCTCGACAACGACATCATCGGTGTGGGCGCCAACCGCGATCCCGCGGCACCCTTCCTCGACACCGTCACCGTGCGCGGCCAGGCGGTGGTGCCGGTCGACCTGGTCAATATCGGCCACTGGCTGCGGCTGCTGCTCGGGCCGCCGACCACCACCGGCACCTCGCCGAACTTCATCCACACCTTCGCATCCGGCGCGGCGGCGCTGCCGTCGAACAGCATCGAGATCGCCTATCCCGACGTGCCGAGCTTTGATGTCTGCGCGGGGGTGCGCGCCGACACGCTCGAGCTGGATTTCTCGCCGACCGGCCCCGCGACGGCGACCCTAGGCCTGATGGGCCAGGGCTCAGCACGCAGCGGGGCGAGCGGCGCCGGCACACCGACGAGCCACGCGCTGACGCTGTTCAACAAGGCGCAGGGCAGCATTGCACGGAATGGCGCGGCGCTGGCGCAGGTCACCGGCGCGCGGCTCACCTATGCGAACGGGATGGAGCTCGTCCGCACCATCCGCGCCGACCGGCGCGTGGAGGGCGTGGATCCGGGTGTGACGCGCGCCACCGGGCAGATCACCGTGCGGTTCGAGAACACGACGCTGCTGACGCAGGCGCAGGACGGCACCGCGGCGGAATTCGCGCTGGCCTACACGATCAACGGCAACCGCAGCCTCACCTTCACGCTGCACGAGGTCTACCTGGCGCTCGCCAAGACGCCGATCGAGGGGCCGGCCGGCGTGGAGGCGACCTTCGACTTCCGCGCCGCCTTCAACGCCACGGCGACGCGGATGATGACCGCGGTGTTGCGGAACGATCAGGCTGCGGCGGTGTATGCGTGAGGACTACTCGGTGCGCCGCACGGCCGTGACGCGGCGCTTCTGCCGCCACCCCGCAAAGGCAGCCCGGATCTGCGCCATCACGCGGTCAGGCAGTGGGCCGTAGGTGAATGTGCCGGTTCCGCCCTCAGTCAGACGCAGGTCGGGCCCGGGCCAGACGAAGTGGTTGTATTCGGTCACCACGACCCAGCACGGCTCGCGCTGCAGCCCCAGCCGTGCACGCGTTTCGGCCGGGATCTCGACCGCCGCACCAGGCTCCGCGGGCGGGGTTGAGGTGAGGGGCAGAACGACGACCTCGTCCTGGCCGTCCTCCTTGCGGATCAGGGCCACCACCGCCGACGGACGGTCCTTCGACCCTTCCTCGCGTCCCGCCGCGTGCTCATGGCTCCACAAATAGGCGTAGCGGATCACGTCGCCGACCGCCGGCAGCGCCGGCGTGTCAGACCTCATGATCGAAGCGCTTGTTCTCCTCTGGCGGCCGCGCCGCGAGGATGGCGTCCACGATCTCCTGCGGCGCGTCCTCGGTCCGGAACACCTGCCGGTCGCGCCGCTTGAGGCGCTCGTATTCCTCGATCGAGATCAGCACCGTGCGCGGACGGCCGTTGCGGGTGATCGCGACGGGCTGGGTGAGAGCCTTGTCCTGGTAGAGGCCGAAATTCCGCTGGGCCTCGGCAGCGCCCACCTTGAGCATCGGCTCGGGCATCGGTCGCGCTCCTTAAACTGCATAACCTACATAACCCATGAAGAGGCGAATTTCCATGCTCACCCTCGACCTCCCCACCGAGCCCTACTGGCTCGACCTGCCGCGCGGCGTGCGCGTGGAGATCCGGCCCGTCACCACGGCCGTCATGGCCGCCGCCCAGGCCGCCGCACAGCGGCGGCTGGCCGCGCTGCGTGAGGCCGACGCGGCGATGGACCCCGACCTCGCCCGCGGCCTCGCCTTTGCCTTCCTGGCCAAGGCGCTGGCGCGGCATGCCGTCACCGCCTGGGAGGGGATCGGCGACGCCGCCGGCAAGCCGCTGCCGCTCTCGCCGGAGGCGGTGGAGCGGTTGATGGACCTCGACGAAATGGCCAGCGCCTTCTGGGAGCGCGCCCTGCTGCCCATCCGGACAGTGGCTGCGGAGGGAAACGCCTGAGGCTCCGCGCCGCCTGGCACTTCGGCGCGGGGCCGGACTACTGCCGCGGCTGTGCCGCCCTGGGGCGCGACTGTGGCCAGGCCTGCCCCTATGCCGCGCATGCCCCCGCCAGCGCCGAGGGTGCCGCCCTGTGGGCCGCGGGGACGGCCTGTGTGCGCGCCGACATGGCGGGCATGGACCTCGATGTGGCCGGCGCCGTGGCGCTCGCCCGGGAGATGGGCGTCTCGGGCTGGGCCGCCGCAGACCTGCTGACCGCACTGCGTCTCGGCCTCGTGGCCGGCCTTGCCGCGCGCACCGCCCCCACTGACGCCGGAGGCTCACCCCATGGCGGATAGTACCCGCCGCGTCTCGGTCCGCCTCTCGCTGGACGACGCCGCCTCAGTCAAATCCGGGCTGCGTGAGGTGGGCGAGACCGGCCAGCGCGAGATGCAGCGGATCACCCGCAGCGCGGAACTTGCGTCGCGGTCCCTGTCGCTGCTCGGCCCCGTCCTCGCCGGCCTCTCCATCGGCGGCGTGGCTGCGATGGTCCGCTCCGCCGTGGATGCGGTAGGTGGCCTTGGCGAGCTGGCCGAGGCCGCCGGGGTCTCCACCGACGCGCTGCAGGCCTTCGGCTATGCCGCCACCCAAGTCGGCCTGTCCAATGAGGAGTTGCAGCGCAGCCTGCAGGCGCTGACCCGGCGCATCAGTGACGCAGCCACGGGCGAGCAGGCCGCGCAGCAGGCCTTCACGCGCCTCGGCATCTCGTTCCGCGACACGGCGGGCAATGCGCGGTCCACCGAGGCCGTCATGGCGGAGCTGGCCGAGCGCATCGCCGGCCTCTCCGACCCGGCCGAGCGCACCGCCGCCGCCACCGCCGTCTTCGGCGACCGGCTGGGCCAGCGCATGATCCCCTTCCTGCTGCAGGGGCGGGACGGGCTGGAGCGCCTCACCGCCGAGGCGCTGCGCTTTGGCGCCATCGCCGACGCCGACCTGATCGCCAAGGCCGACGAGGCGTCCGACAAGATCGCGGCCCTGGAGCGCGCCTTCTCCTCGCTGGCCCGCAACCTGCTGGCGCAGGTCGCCCCCGCCCTGTCCAGGGTGGCGGACGCCATCAACCGCGTCATGACCGGCGCCAGCCCGGCCGAACGGCGCGCCAGCCTGGAGCAGAACCGCGACGCGCTCCGCCGCAGGCTGGAGGAATTGGAGGCCGAGGAGGCCGGTCAGGCGGCGCTCTCCTCCCAGCCCCGCCGCGGCACCATCCAGCGCGGCGCGGTCGGCGTGGCGCGGGAGCAGGCCGGCGTCACCCGCACCGGGCTGATCGCCGAGATCCGCCAGCAGCTCGACGAGGTGCAGCGCGAGATCGCCGCCCTGGAGGCCGAGGCCCGCGCTGCCGAGGAGCGCGCCCGGCAGATCCTCAATCCCGACAGCCGCGCCGGCGGCGGCAACGAGGCGGCACTCCGCCGCCAGCGCGCCGCCGAGGACATCGCGCGCCTCCAGGAAAACCTCGACGCGCGGCTGCGCATCGAGCGCGAGTTCCAGGCCCGCCTCGCCCGCATCCGCGAAGCCGAGCAGGCCGGCGCCATCGACGCCGCCGAGAGCCAGCGCCTGGCCGCGGCCGCCACGCGGGAGCGCGACGAGGCGCTGCAGCGGCTGACGGCCAGCCAGCGGGGTGCGATCGCCAGCACGCGGGAGAACCGAGACGCCGAGCGCGAGCTGAACGAGGTGCTGCGCGAGCGTGAGCGCCTCATCCAGCAGAATGAGACCGCCTATGAACGCTACCAGCGGCGGATCGAAACCCTCGGTCGGCTGGTGGAGCGGTCGGAGCGGGTCGGCCGCCCGTTGCCCGACGAGACCATCCGCCGCGAGGCCACCGCCGCGCTGGAGGAGCTCGAGCGCGCCGAGCGGCGGGTCGCGGAGGGGGCGGAGCGAGCCAGGGACGTCGGGCGCGAGCTCGGCCTGACCTTCTCCTCCGCCTTCGAGGACGCGATCATCCGCGGTCGCCGCTTCTCGGAGGTGCTGCAGGGCATCGGCCAGGACATCGCCCGCATTATCGCCCGGCGCACCATCACCGAGCCGCTGGGCAACGCGGTATCCTCGGCGCTGTCGGGCTTTTCCTTCGATGGCATCGGATCTTGGCTGGGTGGCCTGTTCCGTGCGGACGGTGGGCCTGTCACAGCCGGGCAGCCCTATGTCGTGGGTGAGCGCGGGCCGGAGTGGTTCGTGCCGCGCCAGTCCGGGACGGTGCTGCCAAACGGTACCAACCCGGGCGGCACCACCATCAACACCTCCATCGCGATCGACGCGCGCGGCGCCGATGCCGGCGTCGAGGCGCGGCTGCGGCTGCTGGCTGGGCAGATCGCCCGGCAGGCCTCGGCCATGACGCTGGATGCGATCCGCCGCGGCGGCGCGGCCTACGACACCGTCCGGGGGTAGGGAGGAGCGGCGCGGATGACGGAATACGCCTGGCCGGCCGAGCTCCGCCCTTCGCGGCAGGTCTTCTACCTCCAGCACAACACGCTGCGCTTTGTCTCGCCGGTGACCCGGCAGGCGCAGGTGCTCCGGCGCGAGGGGGCGCGCTGGGTGGCGGAGCTCACCTTCGACCCGCTGAATGCGCGGCTGGCCGGCGTGCTGGAGGGGCTGCTCGCCGCACTTGCCGGCTCGGTGAATACGGTCCGCCTGCGCGACTTCCGGCGCGAGTTCCGCACCGGCGATCCGAGGAGCCAGGGCGACGTGCCCTCCGGACCGTTCTCCTTCGACGATGCGACCATCTTCACGGATGACACGGGGCTGGTGGTTGGCTCCGGCACGCCGGCCTCCGCGGCGGGCGCGCCGCGCGGGGCGCTCTCCATCGCCACCCTGGGCTGGTATCCGAACGCGGTCGCAGTCGGCGCGGGCGACCACATCGGCATCGCCGGGCGGCTCTACATGGCCACCGAACGGGTGATGGCCTCCGGCACCGGCACCGCCACCATCCCGGTCGCGCCGCCGCTGCGCGCCGCGGCGCCGGTCGGCGAGCCGCTGGTGCTGACGGACGCCACCGTGCCGATGCGCCTCGTCTCCGACGACGAGGGCGCCAATCCCACCCGTCCCGGCCGCTTCACGGCCATCACCTGCCGCTTCGAGGAGGCGCTGCCGTGACCACCGAGGGCGATCCCGCCATCCGGGCGACGCCGCGCCTCACGCTGCAGGCCGCCGCCGCCGCCACGGCGCCGGTGGTCGCACCCGTTGTGCTCTGCGAGCTCGACTTCGCCACCGGCCCCTTCCGCGTCTGGACGGGCCTTGGCGACCTCTCCTGGGCCGGGCTCACCTTCGAGGGCATCGGCGACCTCGGGGCGATGTCGGAGGTGGAGGAGACGGTCGAGCTCCGCGCCGTGCGCCTGACCCTCACCCTCTCCCCGGTGCCGCAGGAGGTGATCGACATTGCCCTCGCCGAGCGCAGCTTCCGGCTGCGGCCGGCCCGGCTCTGGCTGGCGCTGCTGGATGCGGGGGGCGCCTTCGTCGCCGATCCGTTCCCGCTCTGGGCGGGGCTGATGGACACCATGGAGGTGGTGGACGGGCCGGAGCCGCGGGTCGCGCTCGCCTGCGAAAGCCGCCTGGTCGACCTCGAGCGCGCCGAGGTGCGCCGCTACACGGATCCGGACCAGCAGGCCGAGTACCCGGGCGACCGCTTCTTCGAATACGTCCCCGCCCTGCAGGACGCCGAGATCCGGCTGCCGGCGCGATAGCGCATGCGCCATCCGGACTGGGTCGCCCGCCTCGCAGCCCTGCTGCGGGAGGCGGAGGCGCGCGCCTTCCATCCGCGGGAGTGGAACTGCGCGACCTTCGCCCTCGCCGCCGTGGAGGCAGTGACGGGGGAGCGTCCCCGCGTGCGCGTGTGCTCCTCGCTGCTTGCATCGGCTGACAGCGCCGGCTTCCCGCGCGTGGCGCCGCTCCTGGCCGGCACCGGCGACGTCGTACTCGCCCCCGATCCCGACCGCCTCGGCGTGGTGCTCGACGCCGGCCGCGTCGCCTTCGTCGGCCCGCGCGGCTTGCTCCGCGCCCCAATCACCCTCTGCACCCATGCCTGGAGGATCGGCTGAGATGCCCGCTGCCGTTCCCCTCATCGCCGTGGTCGCCGGCGCCGTTGGCTCGGCCGCGGTCGGCGGCGGTATCATCGGCGCCATCGTCGGCGCGGGCGCGGCGATCGGCGTCTCGCTCATCGGCGGCGCGATCTTCCCGCAGAAAAAGCCCCGGCCGCCCGCCTTCTCGGGCGGCTCCACCGCCCAGGAGGCGCAGCAGCGGACCCAGTCCTTCCGTCAGCCCATCGCCGAACACCAGATCGTCCTCGGCCGCGCCAAGGTCTCTGGGCCGATCGTCTTCCTGCACAGCAGCACCGACGACGAGGGCCGCGCCGACGGCTTCTTCCACATGGTCGTGGTCCTCGCCGGCCACCGCGTTCGCGCCATCGGCGAGGTGGTCCTCGGCGACAAGGCAGAGACGGACCCCGCCTTCGCCGGGCTGGTGCGGGTGGACCGCCACCTCGGCCAGCCCGACCAGGCGGCGAACGGGAACCTCATCGCCGAGACCGGCGGGAAGTGGACGGAGCACCATCGCGGCCGCGGCCGGGCCTACCTGGCGCTGCGGCTGAAGCTCCGCCCCGAGGCCTTCCCCTCCGGTCCGCCGAACGTGGCGGCGATCGTCGAGGGCGCGGACACCATCCTTGACCCGCGCACGGGCGCGATCGGCTGGTCCGACAACCCCGCGCTCTGCCTCGCCTGGTACCTGACCGCGCCCTTCGGCTGGAAGGCGGCCTGGGAGGACATCGACCTCCCGGCCCTGATCGCCGCCGCCAACATCTGCGACGAGATCGTCGGGCGGAAGGATGGGACGGCCGAGCGCCGCTACACCGTGAACGGCACGCTCTCGCTCGCCGAGGGCAAGATCGAGATCACCCGCAAGATCGTGGCCAGCATGGCCGGTGTGCTGGTGGTCTCGGGCGGGCGGTTCTTCATCCACGCTGGCGCGCCCGCGCTGCCGGCCGCCAACGTGACCTCGGGCGAGCTGCGCGGCGCGGTGACGGTGCAGGGCTCCCGCCCGCGCCGCGACCTCTTCAACGGGGTCCGCGCCGTCTACGTGGACCCAGCGAAGAACTGGCAGCCGACCGACGCGCCGCCCCTGCTGGCCGCGAACTATGTCACCGAGGACGGCGGCGAGCAGATCTACCGCGACCTCGACTTCCTGCTGACAACCTCGCCCTCAACCGTCCAGCGGCTGATGAAGATCGAGCTCGAGCGCAACCGACGCCAGCGCGCGGTGTCGGTGCAGCTCAACCTCTCGGCCCTGCGGCTGCGGCCCTGGGACGGGGTCCTGGTCGACCTCGACCGGCTGACGCCCTTTCCTGCGAGGGTGGTCGGCTGGCGGCTGGCGCCGGAGGGCGGCGTGGACCTGACGCTCGCCGAGGAGGACGCGGCGGTGTGGGACTGGAACCCCGCCACCGACGAGCGCGCCACCGGCGACAGCCCCTCGGTGGTGCTGCCGCAGCCCGGCGTCATCGCCGCGCCAGCAACGATCGCGGTCGAGACGCCGCAGGCAGTTGCCTTCGCGGCCCTCTCCATCGCCTGGACGCCAGTCGGCTCGGCCTATCTCGCGGGCTACGAGGTGGAGTTCCGCCCCGCCTCCGTCGCGCTGTGGCAGGGCTTCGCGGGCGGGGTGAGCGCGATCTCGGCGACCATCCCCACCGCCGAGCCCACCGCCTTCCGGGTGCGCGCCCAGGCCCGCAGCGGCGCGGTCTCAGGCTGGCGCGAGGCGCTGGTGCCGTCGCCGCCGACCGGGCTGACCGCGATCGGTGTGGCCGGCGGCATCCAGGTCTCCGGCAGCGTGCCGGGTGGCCTGACCCACCTCCAGGTGTTCGAGGCCCCGACGAACGAACTCGCCGCCGCCACCAAGCTGCCGGCCGAGCCGACCGCGCTGCCCTGGACCCGCGCCGGTCTCGCCACCGGTCAGGCCCGCTGGCTCTGGCTGCGCACCGTCTCGCCCGAGGGGAACGTCTCCGCCCTCGCCGGGCCCGTCACCGCCACCGCACTCTGAGGCCGCGCCATGCCCGCCCGCATCGACGACATCCTTGTCCTCGACACCGCCGTCTCCAAGACCGGCCTTGCCAAGTACCTCCGAGACCGCGAGGCCGTGCTGCCCTCCGACTTCGGCGGGCTGGGCGACGGCGTCGCCGACGACACCGCCGCCATCCAGGCGTGCTTCGATCGCGCGGGGGCGGACCAGAAATTCGCGATGATTCCGCCCGGCACCTGGAACGTTTCCGGCACCGTCACCCTGCCAGGCCCCGCGCCCGGCCTGATCATGCAGGGCACCATCCGCTACACGGGCACGGCGCCGACCTCCGTGCTGGTGCTCGGCGACGGCGGCACGGTGCGCAACGGCGAGAAGCTCTACTCAGGGCTGAACGTCATTCGGCAGACCATCTCCGACTGGTCCTCCGAGGCGGACATCGGCATCACCGTGCGCAACGTCGACGCCTCGCAGATCGAGCTGCGGCGGGTGGAAGGCTTCACGATCGGCATGCGGACACTCGGTGATGGCCGCGGTGTCGAGGACAGCACCTTCACCCTCGGCCGCATCGTCAACAACTGCATCGGGCTCGACATCTGGTGCGCGACGGCCACCGCCTGGAACACCTCCAACCGCTACTATGGCGGGCACTTCGCCTGCGCGACCGGGGTGAATGCGGCGCTCGACCGCTTCGGCGTCCGCCTCGGCAACGAGCCCGGCGCGTACTCGAACCACAACCGGCACGTCTTCGACGCGCCGAACTTCGAGCTCCGTCAGGCCGGCAGCAACATCGCCATCCCCTTTCTGAACCAGACATCCGGCAGCGCCATCCACGCCCGTGCCATGCGCATGGAGGCCTGCTCGCCGCTGGCGGCACGCCACACCGCCGGCGCGCAGGATTGCGAGTATGACGTGGCCTGGACCAACACCTACCTGGTCGGCATCGACTACACGGCGACGGCGAACCGCTGCGGCAACGCCGTCATCAACCGGCACCGCGCGCCGGCCTCGCGCTTCCAGCGCTTCCTGGCCGGCGTGCCGAACACCCGCGCCGTAGCCTTCCGGCAGTCGGCGACCGAGATCGGGGTGGAGGGACTGATCGCCCTCGCGACCTCCACCACCACCGCGACCTTCATGGCGGATTTCTGCTTCAACGGGCTGACCGACCTGACGCCGACCGACCGCGCGGTGACGCTGGCGGCGAACCGTGGGCTCGGGTGGATGCTGGACACCTCCCAGGCCAAGGAGTTCGCTCTGGCGCATTGGCTGACGAGCGGCGCTTCGGGCGGGCGGTTGTTCGTGCGGGTGTTCGATGGGGCGGGGAACGTCCGCGAGGACATCGCGGGAGACGTGCTCGCCTCGATCACCACCATGCAGTGGAACGGGCCGGCCAAAGGGTGGAACGCCGGCGCGCCGATGGACGACGCCAACTTGAATCGCCGGCAGACCCTCCGCGTCGGGGCGTCCGTGGCCTATGCGCAGGTGGGCGTGATCGGCTTCGATGGGTCAATCGACCTGCAATCGCTGCGTCTCTACGGGCTGCCGGAGGCGGCGCCCGCGGTGCTGAACGGGACGCCGTTACTGACGGGGGCGCTGTTCGGCTCAGGGCGGCGCGAATTCGCAGCCGAAGTGTCCTGGGATCTGCCGAGCCTGGCGCCGGGGGCCACCGCGCTGACCGACGTCACGGTGAACGGGGCGCGGGCCGGCGACCTGGCAACGGCGTCGCTAGTGTCGTCGACGCGCTTCATCGAGCTCGATGCGGCGGTGTGGTCGAACAACACGGTGCGCGTCATGGCGCGGAACATCTCTGCGGCGACGTTCGATCTGGCGGCAGCGACGCTGTCAGTGGGGGTGACGAAGCGGCGGGTCCCGTGAGCGTGCTCAGAATACGCGGTCGGTCATCAACAATGGCGTATTCGGCGGTACCAAGCCCTGATCACGCGCAAGCGTCCGCGCGAAGAACAGTATGAGCTTTCGGCCGTCGTCATCGACATGGCCCCAGATGCGCAGCATCTCGTCACGCTGCGCGGGGCCTGGCTTGCGGCCAGGGACGCGCTTAGGAGTTGGCGGATTCTGCTCGGTCGCCATTCCGGCGTCTCCAGGCTAACTTGAGGCGGAGATCATGCCCGCTGGTGACGGCCGAGGCCAGGACAGATCTGCCGGCGCGACGCATGTGCAGCCTTCGCGCAGATCGGCATCATCGGCTTCGACGGGCAGATCGAGCTCGAGGGGCTGCGGCTCTACGGGCTGCCGGAAGATGCGCCGGCGGTGCTCTACGGCTGCCCCTCGCTGGCGGCGGGAACGCGGACGCTGGCGGTGGAGACCAGCTGGGACCTGCCGAGCCTCGCGCTCGGCGCGACGGCCAATGTCGACGTCACCGTCCCTGGCGCGCGGCGCGGCGACTTCGCCGACGCCTCGCTCGACACCAGCAGCATCGCGTTTGTGCTGGACTGCCATGTGTGGTCCAACAACAGCGTGCGCGTCACTGCGCGCAACGTCAGCGCCTCGACGGTCGACCTTGCGGCGGCGCCGCTGGCAGTGCGGGTGGTGAAGCGGCGGATGCCGTGATCCGAAACAATCATCGACCGCGACTTTCGCCACATTGCCGCGCACCGTTGGCCCGAAATCTTGTGGCAAGCCGCGCGGCGAATGCTGCGCGTAACGTCCCACGATAGGGCACCATTCCGGCTCAGCCGGCCTGCGCAGAGGCCCAGCGAACGATATCAGCCGACGACATGACGCCGCTGGTGCGGGCGATCTCCTTGCCTGACTTGAACAAGATCATCGTCGGGATCCCTCGGATGCCGAAGCGGCCGGCAATGTCGGCCTCGGCTTCCGTGTCCAACTTGCCGAGGCGGAACCGGGGTTCCAGCATGCGCGACGCGGCATCGAATTGTGGTGCCATGACCTTGCAGGGTCCGCACCAGGCAGCCCAGAAATCGACCAGCAAGGGTAGTTCCGCAGTCACATGCCGCTCGAAGTTGTTCGCCGTCAGGACGACCGGCGCGCCCTGGAACAGGGCCGCGCCACAGCGACCGCAGCGTGGATTTTCGTTGAGGCGCGTCTCCGGAACCCGGTTTGTGGTCGCGCAATCGGGGCAGGCAACGGTTGGCATGGGTTGATCCTCCGCTCGGATGTCTCGTTCTTCATGTACGATGTCGGAATTGACGTCGCGCAGGGCCGAGGCGGAAACCGCGCCGTGACGATCACGACGAATCCGCCCAAGCGGTTGTCCGCCATCACCCTCCCCGTGCCTCACGCTGGCGTGGCTGCGGAAGGTACTCGACGCCGCCGCCCTGCCGCCGCACAGGTTGTGGATACAGCGTCATCAGTTCGAGCACTTCCGGCGGCATCTCCACGGTGACGGGCAGTCCCATCTCCCGCGCCTCCTCGGCGGCGATCGGATAGTCATGCGTCCAGGTCCCGGTCGCCAGGCGGGCAGCCAGCGTCCGGGCCGCCGCCGCCTCCATCTTCTCGGCGAGAAGCCGGGCCGCGGCCGCCTCGACCTGCGCGATCGCCTTGCGGCCGACATCGGCCAGCACGAGGGTCCGGTCGTCCACCTCGGCGATCGGCTTTTCCTCGGCGACCTTGATGATCGAGGCGGCCGGCATGCCGTCAAGCTGCGGATCGATCGGGCCGAGCACGGAATGGCGGCACATGACGATCTGGTCGGCAGCCAGTGCGATGAGCGTGCCGCCGGACATGGCATAATGCGGCACGAAGACCGTCACCTTCCCCTTGTGCCCCTGGATCGCCCGCGCGATCTGCGTGGCCGCCAGCACCAGGCCGCCCGGCGTGTGCAGCACGATGTCGAGCGGCACCTCTTCATCCGTGAGCTGGATCGCGCGCAACACCTCCTCGCTGTCATTGACGTCGATGTAGCGCAGAAGCGGGAAGCCGAGCAGGCTCATCGTCTCCTGCCTGTGGACCAGCAGGATGACGCGGCTGCCGCGGGCCTTTTCGATCTGCGCGATCTTGCGCACCCGCATGGCATCCAGGTAGCGCCGCTGCAGCACGGGCTGCAGGGCCGACAGCATGAGGAACAGCCAGAGAAGATCCATCACGCCCACGGTCCGCCTCCTCCGCTGCGCCGGCCATCCGGCAGGAACCCGTACATACCCTCGTCACGATAGTAGGGCCGATACACGCGCCGCGCCCGCCGGGCGAAGGGGGCGAGGAGCCATCCGGCCAGGAAGCCGCCGATATGTGCCCACCAGGCGATCCCGCCGGAATCCCCCTCTTGGCCCAACGTCAGAAGCCCCGGCACGATCTGCATGAGGAACCAGATCAGCGCGAAGCCGATCGCCCGCACCTCGAAGAAGAACGGAATGAACAGGATCGGCACCACCATCACGAGCCGTGCCGCCGGAAACAGCCGCGCATAGCACCCGATCACGCCGGCGATCGCGCCCGAGGCGCCGAGGGCGGGCACGGTCGAGGCCGGATTGGCCAGCACATGCGCGAGGCCGGCCGCGATGCCGCAGACCAGGTAGAAGGCCAGGAACCGCAGCGCGCCCAGCCGGTCCTCCACGGCGGGCCCGAATATCCAGAGCGTCCACATGTTCAGGATGAGATGGAGCCAGCCGCCATGCAGGAACATGTTGGTCAGGAATGCGCTCCACCCCCCTGCCGGCGCTGCGGGCAAGGCGCCGGAGAAGCGCGCCGGCACCAGGGCGTGGCGGTAGAGAAAGGCCTCCAGCTCGCGCGGCGGCAGCGACGTCTGATGGAGGAACCCGAGGACGCAGGCTCCGATCAGGGACCACACGACGAAGGGCGGGAAGCGGGACGCAACTGTATCCTGCAGCGGCAGCATCGGAGGATCCGGCACAAGGAGGAACCGCCCGTCGCCTGACCTCCGCTCGCCGCCTGGAGGCCTGGGCTTGTGGCGCGCGACGCGATCATGGCATCGGCCGAGCCTCGGCGAAATGCCCCGGCTGGCGCCCCGGTCGTCCCGCCGAACGCCGGTCCGCATCATGGCACATCGTCGCGTTGCGCCGACCCCTACCGATCTACCGAGGTCGGCCGGCCCGGTCGCGGAAGCTGGCCGAAGCGGGTATCGTCCGAACGGTCCTGCCCCCAGCCTCTCCCGGAGCCGCATGCGCCTCATTCCCCTGCCGAGCTTCGGCCGCCGCCGTTTCGCCACCCTCTCGGCGCAGGAGATCCTGGCGCTGGCCATCGCCTCCGAGGAGGAGGACGCGCGCATCTACGCGCTCTATGCCAAGCGGCTGCGCGACTCCTATCCCGAGACCGCCGGCCTCTTCGATGCCATGGCTGCGGAGGAGGACGAGCACCGGCGCCGGCTGATCGACCTCTACCGCGCTCGCTACGGGGACCTCATCCTGCCCATCCGGCGCGAGCATGTCGCGGATTTCTACGCCCGCCGGCCGGTCTGGCTGATCGAGAACCTGGGCCTCGACCGCATCCGCGCCGAGGCATCAGCCATGGAGCGCGAGGCCGAGGCCTTCTACCGCGCCGCCGCCGAGCGGACGACGGATGCCGAGGCGCGCCGGCTGCTCGGCGACCTCGCGGCCGCCGAGGCGCGGCACGAGCGCGGCGTCGAGGCGATGGAGGCCGAGCTCGCGCGCAGCGGGGCGGCGAGCGAGGAGCGGCTCACCGCCCGGCGACAGTTCGTGCTGACCTGGGTGCAGCCGGGGCTGGCCGGGCTGATGGACGGCTCGGTCTCCACCCTGGCGCCCATCTTCGCCACCGCCTTCGCCACCCAGGACCCCTGGACGACCTTCCTGGTCGGGCTCTCCGCCTCGGTGGGCGCGGGCATCTCCATGGGCTTCACCGAGGCCGCGCATGACGACGGCCGGCTTTCCGGCCGCGGCGCGCCCTGGAAACGCGGCCTGGCCTCGGGGGTGATGACCGCGCTCGGCGGCCTCGGCCACGCGCTGCCCTACCTCATCCCGCATTTCTGGACGGCGACGGCGATCGCCATCGCGGTGGTCTTCGTCGAGTTGTGGGCAATCGCCTGGATCCAGAACCGATATATGGAGACCCCGATCGGCCGCGCGGTGTTCCAGGTGGTCCTCGGCGGTAGCCTGGTGCTCGCCGCCGGCATCCTGATCGGCAGCGGGTGATCGGCCGGCGCGCGGCTTCCGCCGGGCCGCTTCAGCGATAGCGTGCGGACGAGGGGTGGGCCTTCTCAGGATCGTGCCGCGGAGGCACCCTGTCCCCGGGAAGGCCGACTGGCGGGGGAGTTCCGCGTTGGACAACGGACGTTTCGTGTTCCGGACCCTGCTGCTGATGCTGGCGGGTCTCGTGCTGATGACGGCCTGGCAGAGCATCCCGCTGATCCAGGCGGAGATCCTTGCGGGGCGAGCCGAGCCGCGGGTGGTGACGCCGCGGGGGGACCTCGCGGAGGATGAGCGTTCGACCATCGCGCTCTTCGAGCAGGCGCGGGGATCGGTGGTGTTCATCGCCACCACCGAGCGCGTGCTCAACCCCTGGACGCGCAACGCGCTGCAGGTGCCGCGGGGGACCGGTTCGGGCTTCCTGTGGGACCGGCTCGGCCATGTCGTCACCAACGACCATGTCATCGCCGGCGCCTCCGGCGCGGTGGTCCGCCTGGCCGATGGCCGCGCCTACAACGCCGTGCTGGTGGGCACGAGCCCGGCCCATGACCTCGCGGTGCTGCGCATCGGCGTCGGCACCGGGCGGCCCGAGCCGCTGCCGATCGGCACTAGCCACGACCTGCGCGTCGGCCAGAAGGTCTTCGCCATCGGCAATCCCTTCGGCCTGGACTGGACGCTGACCACCGGCATCATCTCGGCGCTGAACCGCGAACTGCCCAGCGAGACGGGGGCGGTGATCGAGCGGCTGATCCAGACCGACGCCGCGATCAATCCCGGCAATTCCGGCGGCCCGCTGCTCGATTCCGCCGGCCGGCTGATCGGCGTGAACACCGCCATCTACAGCCCGTCCGGCGCCTCGGCCGGGATCGGCTTCGCGGTGCCGGTGGACACGGTCAACCGCGTGGTGCCGCGCCTGATCGCCCAGGGGCGCTACATCCGCCCCTCGCTCGGCATCCGCGTCGAGGAGCAGCTCAACGCCGCGCTCTCGGCGCGGCTCGGCATCGAGGGCGTCTTCGTGTTCGAGGTCGAGCCCGGCTCGGCCGCGGAGCGCGCGGGGATCCGCCCGGCCCGCCTTGGGCGCGACAGCGGCTTCCAGACCGGCGACGTCATCCTGGAAGTGGAGGGCCGCCCGTTGCGCCGCGTGGCGGAACTGCTCGCCGCGCTCGACCGGCACGCGCCGGGTGATACCCTCACGCTGACGATCCTGCGGGACGGCGCCCGCCTCGGAATCGCGGTCACCTTGGATGCAGGCCGATGACCGAACCGAAACCGTCGCGCGGCAGCCTTGCGCTGTGACGGTCGCTGACCTTCTACGAGAAGTTCGAGCAGTCCGTCATCTTCGTGCTGACGATCCTGATCGCGCTGATCGTGCTGGCCGCGCTGTGGAACCTGCTCAAGCTGGTCGCCACCTCGCTGCTTCTGGTGGACATTTTCGACCCCACGGATCCGGCGGTGTTCCAGACCGTGTTCGGCGCGATCTTCACCGTCGTGATCGCGCTGGAGTTCAAGCGGTCCTTGCTGGTCGTCGTCGAACGGCGATTCGGCATCGTCCAGGTGCGCACGGTGGTGATGATCGCCATCCTCGCGGTGGTGCGGAAGTTCGTCATCCTCGACCTCAGCCAGACCGAGGCGATGAAGCTGCTCGCGCTCGGCGCGGCGATACTGGCGCTCGGCATCGTCTACTGGCTGGTACGCGACCAGGACCGGCGCGAGGCGGAGGTCGCGGCCCTCGAAAGCGCCGAGACGAGGCCGCCCTGATCACCCGCTTCCTTCCCTTGCGGCCGCAGGGCCGTTCGCGCTTCACTCCGCTCCGCGACGGCGGCCGGAGCCCTCAGTGAACAAGCAGCAGCAGATCAACATCTGGTACTGGATCGGGGCCTTCCTGCTGCTCCTGCTCTTCCAGGGCTGGTGGCAGGGCGCATCGGTCACCGAGCGCATCCCCTATTCGCGCTTCCTCGAACTGCTGCAGCAGGACCGCATCGCCGAGGTGCAGGTGCGCCCCGAGAGCATCGTCGGCCGCTACCGCGAGCCGATCGACGGGCGAACGCATTTCCTGACCACCATCGTGCCGGAGGACCTCACGCGCCGGCTCGAGCAGTCGAGCGCGCGCTACGACGGCACCATCCAGAATACCTTCCTGACGAACCTGCTCTCCTGGGTGGTGCCGGCGGTCGTCTTCTTCGGGCTGTGGATGTTCGTCTTCCGCCGTGTGGCGGAGAAGCAGGGCTTCGGCGGGCTGATGGCGGTCGGCAAGTCCAAGGCCAAGGTCTATGTCGAGAAGGACACCGGCGTCACCTTCGACGACGTCGCCGGCGTGGACGAGGCCAAGGCCGAGCTGCGCGAGATCGTCGATTTCCTGAAGCAGCCCGAGAAATACGGCCGGCTCGGCGCGCGCATCCCGAAGGGCATCTTGCTGGTCGGCCCCCCGGGGACGGGCAAGACGCTGGTCGCGCGCGCCGTGGCCGGCGAGGCGGGGGTGCCCTTCTTCTCCATCTCCGGCTCCGAATTCGTCGAGATGTTCGTCGGCGTCGGCGCCGCGCGCGTGCGCGACCTCTTCGAGCAGGCGCGCAAGGCCGCGCCCTGCATCATCTTCATCGACGAACTGGATGCGCTCGGCCGCCGCCGCGGCGCCGGCGCCTTCGGCGGCGGCCATGACGAGAAGGAGCAGACGCTCAACCAGCTGCTGACCGAACTCGACGGCTTCGACCCGCGCGAGGGGATCGTGCTGCTCGCCGCCACCAACCGGCCCGAGATCCTCGACCCCGCGCTGCTGCGCGCCGGGCGGTTCGACCGCCAGGTGGTCGTGGACCGACCCGACAAGTCCGGCCGCGCCGCCATCCTGCGGGTGCATCTCAAGAAGGTGAAGCACGAGGGGCTGGATATCGAGCAGATCGCCGCGCTGACGCCAGGCTTCTCGGGCGCGGAGCTCGCCAACCTGGTGAACGAGGCGGCGATCCAGGCGACCCGCCGCGGCGCCGAGGCCGTGACCATGGCCGATGTCACCGCCGCGATCGAGCGCATCGTCGCCGGCCTCGAGCGCAAGGGGCGCGTGCTGAACCCGAAGGAGCGCGAGGCGGTGGCCTGGCACGAGATGGGCCATGCGCTCGCCGCCGCCTCCCTGCCCGGGGCGGACCCCGTGCACAAGGTCTCGATCATCCCGCGCTCGATCGGCGCGCTCGGCTACACCATGACGCGGCCCACCGAGGACCGCTTCCTCATCACCCGGCGCGACCTCGAGAACCGCATGGTGGTGCTGCTGGCCGGCCGCGCGGCCGAGGACCTCGTGCTCGGAGAGATCTCGACCGGCGCGGCGGACGACCTCGCGCGCGTGACCGACATCGCGCGCCAGATCGTCACCCGCTTCGGGATGCACCCCTCGCTCGGCCAGGCGGTGCTGGAGCCCGAGCGGCAGAGCTTCCTCGGCGACGGACTGCCGGGCCTCACGCCGCGCGACTATTCGGAGGCCACCGCGCGCGAGGTGGATGTCGCGGTGCGCGGACTGATCGACGAGGCCTATGCGCGCGCCAAGGCGCTGCTGGCGGAACGCCGCGGCGACCTCGAGGCCGGCACGCGGCTGCTGCTGGAGCGCGAGACGATCACGCCTGACGACTTCCCGCCGCTGCGGCAGGCGCGCACGGCGGCTGGCGATCAACAGGGCAACACGGGATCCGCTGCCGCGGCGGCGGATCAAGAGAAGGAGCGGACGTGATGGACGGCAAGTGCGATGTCTGCGGGCGGCAGGCGACGGTGCGGGTGCGCGCCGTGGTCAATGGCGAGCGGCAGGATCTGGAGCTCTGCGACACGCATTACCGCGAGTTGCTGCGCCGCCAGGGGCGCACGGCCTCGCCGCTCGAATCCCTCTTCGGGCGCCATGGCAGCCTGTTCGAGGAGTTCTTCGGCGACCGCCCCTTCGGAAGCCTCCTGGGCGGCTTCAGCGGGGCGGCCCCTGGCGGGGAGGAGGACGAGGAGGTCGTCGACGCGACCTTCGGCGATACGCCTGCCCAGCCGGCGCCGAGGCGCCGCGGCCAGCGCGGCACGGCGCGCAGGGCGGGCGGCCGGTTCGCCGAACGCCTCAGCGACCAGGCGGAGCGGCTGCTGCAGGAGGCGGCGCGCCACGCCTCCGAGATGGGGCGGCCCGAGGTGGACACCGAGCACCTGCTGCTGGCGCTGACCGGCTCGGAGGTGGTCAAGACCGTCCTCGGGCAGTTCAAGATTTCGACGGATCAGCTCCGGACGCAGATCGAGCAGGAGGCGAAGCGCGGCGAGAAGCCGCATGAGGGCGCGACCGGCGTGGCGCCCCGCGTCAAGGACGCGCTGAGCCGCGCCTTCACTGCCTCGACCGACATGGGCCATTCCTATGTCGGGCCGGAGCATCTGCTGATCGGCCTCGCCGAGGAGGGCGAGGGGCTGGCGGCCAACATCCTTCGCAAGCTCGGCCTCACGCCGCAGGCGCTGCGCCAGCAGGTCGCCCGCGTGGTCGGCAAGGAGGGGGCGGAGGAGGGCCGCGCCGAAGCGCCCACCAACACGCCCGAACTCGACAAGTATTCGCGCGACCTGACGAAGATGGCGCGCGACGGCAAGCTCGACCCCGTCATCGGCCGGGCACAGGAGATCGAGACGACGATCGAGATCCTCGCCCGCCGCAAGAAGAACAACCCCGTGCTGATCGGCGAGCCGGGCGTGGGCAAGACCGCGATCGTCGAAGGCCTTGCGCAGCGGATCGTGGATGGCGAGGTGCCCGAGGCGCTGCGCGGCAAGCGGCTGGTGGAGCTGAACATCAACTCGATGGTCGCCGGCTCGAAATACCGCGGCGAGTTCGAAGAGCGGGTGCAGAAAATCCTCAAGGAGGTCACCGAGCACCAGGGCGAGATGATCCTCTTCATCGACGAGATCCACACCATCGTCGGCGCCGGCCAGGGCGGCGGGGAAGGCGGGCTCGACATCGCCAACGTGTTCAAGCCGATGCTCGCGCGCGGCGAGCTGAACCTGATCGGCGCCACCACGCTCAACGAATACCAGAAGCACATCGAGAAGGACGCCGCGCTGGAGCGGCGCTTCCAGCCGGTGATGGTGGCGGAGCCGACCGTCGCGCAGGCGATCATGATCCTGCGCGGCCTGCGCGACACCTTCGAGGCGCACCACAAGGTGACGATCACCGACGAGGCGATCATCGCCGCCGCCGAGCTCTCCGACCGCTTCATCCAGGGCCGCTTCCTGCCCGACAAGGCGATCGACCTGATCGACCAGGCGGCGGCGCGGGTGAAGCTCTCGGCCACCGCGCGCCCGGTCGAGGTGCAGGAGATCGAGGCGGAGCTGCACCAGCTCAAGCGCGAGCAGGACTATGCCGCCTCCCGCAAGCAGTACGAGAAGGCGGCGGAACTCGGCAAGCAGATCGAGGCGAAGGAGGCGCGCCTCAAGGAGCTGGTCGAGGCCTGGGAGAAGGACCGCGCCACCGGCTCGGCCGAGGTGCGGGCGAGCCACGTCGCGCAGATCGTCTCCAAGCTCACCGGCATCCCGGTCAGCGAGCTGACCGAGGCCGAGCGCGAGAAGCTGCTGAAGATGGAGGAACGGCTGCACCAGCGCGTGATCGGTCAGGAGCAGGCGATCAAGGCCGTCTCGGACGCCGTGCGGCTGGCGCGCGCCGGGCTGCGGGAGGGCTCGAAGCCGGTCGCCACCTTCCTCTTCCTCGGGCCCACGGGGGTGGGCAAGACCGAGCTCGCCAAGGCGCTGGCCGAGGTGGTCTATGGCGACGAGGGCGCGCTGCTGCGCATCGACATGTCAGAGTACATGGAGAAGCACACGGTCGCCCGCCTGATCGGGGCGCCGCCGGGCTATGTCGGCTATGACGAGGGCGGGCAGCTGACCGAGAAGGTGCGCCGCAAGCCCTATTCGGTGATCCTGCTCGACGAGATCGAGAAGGCGCACCCGGATGTCTACAATGTGCTGCTGCAGGTCTTTGACGATGGGCGGCTCACGGACGGCAAGGGGCGGGTGGTGGACTTCACCAACACCATCATCATCGCCACCTCGAACCTCGGCTCCGATCGCATCCAGAAGCGGCTGCATCTGCGCGGCACGGCGGCCGAACAGCCGGAGAAGCTCAAGGAGGAGCTGATGGAGGTCCTGCGCGGGCACTTCCGTCCGGAGTTCCTCAATCGCATCGACGAGATCATCGTCTTCCACGCGCTTTCGAAGGCGGAGATCCGCCAGATCGTGCTGCTGCAGCTCGAGCGGGTGAAGCGCACGGCGGCAAGCCAGGGCGTGACGGTCGAGCTCGACGACAGCCTGGTCGAGATGCTCGCCGCCGAAGGCTACCGCCCCGAATACGGCGCGCGGGAACTCAAGCGTCAGATCCGCAGCCTCGTCGAAACCCGGCTCGCGCGCGCCATGCTGGGCGGGGAGGTGGCGAAGGGCGACACGATCCGCCTGCGCTGGGATGCGACGGCCGAGCAGGTCGTGATCGAGGCGGCGGCGAAACCCGGCGGGGATGACGCCAAGGCCGCCGAAGCGGCCCAGTAGGCGGCATCATGACGAGCGGGACGCCCCCGGCCGATGCGAGCGGCTCCGCTGTGGTGGCCGGGGCGTCCGGAACGCGGCTGGCCGTCGCGCCGGACGCGGGCATGTGGCGCCCCGTCCCCGTGATGCCGGGCGGAGGGATGACTGCGCCGTATGGCGGCCCACCAAAGGTCTGGATCTACCAGCCGGGCCGGTCCGTCAACCGATCTGCACCCGGCCGAAGCCGATGGGTGCTGGAGTTCCTGCCCGCGGAGGCGCCCGGCCGGAACCTCACGGTGCGCCGGGCTCCGGCCAGCGATCCCCTCGCGCATCTGCGGATCGAGTTCCCCGATCGGATGAGCGCGATCGCCTTCGCGGAGCGGCACGGCTGGCCCTACGAAGTGAACGAGCCGCCGCCGAGGCGCATCCGCTACAGGAGCTATGCCGACCAGCTCCGATACGACCTCGGTGATGCCATCGGGCGCGTCTTGCCCTGGCTAGGGGCGGGCAACGGCCAGTCCCGACCCGATCCGGTCGAGGAGGCGAGCCTCGAGTCCTTCCCGGCCAGCGATCCGCCTGCCTGGACAGGGGTGAGGCTCGCATGACCTGCACGCCCGATGTCCCGACGCCGTCTGATCCTGCCGGCGCCAGGGGGGCAGGCGACGGTGATGCCGCTGGCCGGCATGGCGGGGCTGGCCTTGCACAGCAGCCACGGCAGTCGATGCCACGCGAGGGCCGGCGCGGACCTCGCTGGTCAAGCCGTGGGCGCCGCGCGATCTCCACGCCTGCCTTCGGCCGCTCGCGGATCTTCGCCCGGGGGCCGTTCACCAGGGGACGCGCCGCGTCCCGCAACCAGGAGGAGCCGATGTTGCATCCGATGACGCTCTACCGTGCCGATCCCTTCGCCTTGCTGCGACGCTTCGGCGAGACGCTCGATCGCATGCCGTTCGGGACCGCCGCCCCGGCCTTTCCGCCCCTGAATCTCTGGCAGAACGAGGCGGCGGTGGCGATCGTTGCCCAAGTCCCGGGTGTGGCCCCGGAGGACATCGAGATCACGGCCAAGGATGATGTCCTGACGATCACTGGTCAGCGGCGGCCGCCCGAGATGCCCGAGGGGGCCGTCTGGCACCGGCGCGAGCGCGCCTTCGGCCGATTCACCCGCATCGTCCGCCTGCCCTTCGCAGTCGATCCGTCGCAGGTCGAGGCCCGCTTCGCGAACGGCGTGCTCACCATCGCCCTGCAGCGTCCCGAGGATCAACGTCCGCGCCGGATCGAGATCAAGGCCGGTTGAGAGGAGCGACACCGATGAATGCCGAAACCGAAGCCGGCGCTGTCTCCCCGGCGGCCGCGGGAGCCGAGCCGACCCGCAACGTGCGCATGTGGCGCCCGCTCACCGATGTCGTGGAGACGGCAGAGGGCATCGTGCTGATGATCGAGATGCCGGGGGTGGTCGCCGACGACGTCGACATCACGCTGGAGCGGCGAGTGCTCACCGTGCGCGGCCGCGGAAGCAGCCCGCAGCCCGATCGCCTCCGCCTCGTCCACCTCGAGTTCGAGCCGGGGGACTACGAGCGCAGCTTCGTCCTGTCGGAAGACTTCGATGCCGCGCGCATCGAGGCCGTGCTGAAGGACGGTGTGCTGACGTTGCGGTTGCCTCGCGCGGCCGAGGCGCAGCCCAGCAAGATCCAGGTCAAGGCCGCCTGAGCGGCAACGGAGAGGATGTCATGCAGATCAAGGATCTGATCCCTTGGGCCCGGAAGGGTGACCAGCCCGAGCAGAAGGCCGCCGAGCAGAGCCCGATCGCGGCGCTGCAGCGGGAGATGAACCAGGTCTTCGAGAACTTCATGAACCGCTTCGGGAAGCCGCTCGCGGGGCTCGAATGGCCCTGGGGCCAGAGCGAGGCGAAATCGGATGTGGTGCAGACCGACAACGCCGTGGAGATCTCCATCGAGCTTCCGGGCATGGAGATGAAGGATATCGAGCTGACGGTCGGGGACGACGTCCTGACCGTGAAGGGCGAGAAGCGCATCGAGCGGCAGGAGGAGAAGAAGGGCTACTACCTCTCCGAGCGCAGCTATGGTGCGATCTATCGCGCGATCCCGCTGCCTCCTGGCGTCGATGGCAGCAAGGCGGAGGCCAGCTTCAAGAACGGGGTGCTGACCATCCGGCTGCCGCAGACGCCGGAGGCGCAGGCCAAGGTCAAGCGGATCGAGGTGAAGGCGGGCTGAGATGCGCCGCGGCGGGGCGTGGCAAGGCACATGCCCCGCCCTCCGCTCCGCCTCGGGATCAAAAGGGTCCGGTCACGACCGTGCCCGGCCGCGATGCAGGCCGCCGGACCGCGGGGCACCGATGTCCGGCATTGCCGACGGCGTGCCCGTGAGGCCGGTGGATCTCGACCGCGCAGGGCGGGGGCTCCCACGAGGCACTGACCTGGGGCGCGCTCGACAGGCTGCCGGCCGATCCGCGGATCGCGATCTGCAAGATCGGCGGCACCGGCGCAGGGGGACGCCGGATGTCGTCGTGCGGTGCGATGGCTGGATGCGGGGCGGACGTGAAGGTGGGCGTGAGGCATCACGTTCGCAGGCCGGGTTCTGGCGCGCGTCGTGCTGAATATGCTTGGCGTTCCGCCCGGGAGATTCTGATTACGATATGTTCCATTTCGTCATCGCCCCCACGCTGGCCCACCGGCTGAACAACCTCGCGCAGACGGTCCTGCTGCTCGGCGGCATGGCTGCGATCGCCTGGCTCGTCGTCGGCATGATCGCGGGCCCCGAGACGACCTTCGTCATCGTTGCGGTGATGACCGGAGGGCTCCTCTTCGCGCCCACGCTGTCGCGCGAGCTTCTGCTGCGCGGCTACCGCGCGCGGCAACTCGGCGCACGCGACTGGCCCGAGGGCTTCGCGTTGCTCGAGACCCTGTCCGCACGCGCCGGACTGCCGCGCTGCCCGGAACTCTGGTAAGTCCCTAGCCAGCTGCCGAATGCGTTCGCGATGGGAAATCCGGAGGATAGCGTCGTCTGCGTTTCGGACGGTCTCTTTCGTCTCCTGTCCCCACGCGAGATGGCGGGAGTTCTTGCGCATGAGATCGCGCATATCGCGCATCGCGACCTGTGGCTCATGGGCCTTGCGGACACCATGTCGCGGGCGGTTTCGCTGGCGAGCTGGCTCGGACAGATCCTGCTTTTCGCGAACCTGCCCCTGATCGTCGTGGGAGCGGTGACGCTTCCCTTGATCGCGCCGCTGGCCCTTGCTTTCTCGCCGACCGTGATGGCCCTGCTTCAGCTCGCGCTGTCGCGAAGGCGCGAGTTCGATGCCGATCTCGGGGCGGTGCGGCTGACGGGCGACCCCGAGGGCCTCGCCTCGGCTCTGACCAAGCTTGAGCGTCGGGTCGGGCGTTTCTGGGAGGAGATGTTCCTGCCGGGGCGCCGGATCCCCGAACCGTCACTCCTGCGCACGCACCCGCCAACGGAGGAGCGGATCAGGAAGCTGCGATCACTGCTGGGTCCGCGGGGTGGGGATCTCGCCATTCCGCCTCACAGGGAGTTCGGGCTCGAAGTGCCTCGCCCGCAGGCACCTCGCTTTCATCGATCGGGCTTCTGGTATTGAGGAAGGTGCAGTCCAGAGAATTTCAGTTCCCGGTTCCCACCGCTGCTCCAGTCGCCCCGATCCCGAATCCTCTCCGCCAACGTTACCGCCACGCTGAGGCGCAGGTTTGGCCGTAGTTGGGCGGCAGGGTTGATACTTCGATGCCGCAACGAGAGGCCTCGGGCCGTCTCTCTCCGCCCTTCTCTCTCCGGACCTTGGGACGTGGGCGGTTCGGTCTACAAGGGTCAGGAGCCTGATTTTCCATCGCTTTGTGGCCATTAGGGCGCTTCGGATTCGGCAATCCCACCGGCCGGGCGATCGCCCCAAACCGCTGAATCCACCGCCTCGCCCCCAAGCCCTCCCCGCCATGTCTCGCATTTTGAGCGCCTTGGGGCATGGTGTTACCGTTCCGTCATGACGGACGCATCGGCGAAGCGCCCGAATCGGGAGCGGCATGCATGACGGAGACGGAGGCTGACACCTGCCGCGGCCATGATGCGGGCGCCCGCCGCTGCGCTCGCTCACGCTTTCGGCTGTCAGCCTCGCTGCAGGAACAAAGAGCCTCCTGCCGCCTACCGCCCCCTGTCGGAAGCGCCCAGCCGCGACCTCGCGGCCTCGCAGCCGCCTGAGCTCAGATGCAGGATCTCGCGGCCTATCTCGACGAACTGTGCCAGCGCACGAGGGCCGGGTGGACGGCCAACCCTGATCTCGTGGAAGTCGATGCGAGACGTGAGGCAAACCTCCTCTCGACGGGATATGGCGATCGGCAGATCGCGGAGCTGGTTCAAAACGCGGCAGACGCCGCCATGCGCTCGGCCTCTGCACGAATCGAACTCCGTCTGACCGCCAGCCACCTCTATGCCGCCAACACGGGAGACCCTGTCTCGCCAGAGGGCGTGCGCGCGCTGATCAACGGCGATCTCTCGCCCAAGGGCGGGGAGGAGATCGGCCGCTTCGGCCTCGGCTTCCGTAGCCTGCTTCGCCTCGGCGGCCGGGTGGACGTTCATTCTGCGGGTATCGCCTTCCGTTTCGATCCGGCCTGGTGCAGCGCCGAGGCGCGGCGGGCAGGAGGCTTGCCTCCCGAAGTGCCTGCGCCCGGCTTCCGCTTGGCGCAGCGTCTGGACGCGGCGGCAGAGCGAGCGGCCGACCCGATGCTGGCCGAGCTTCGTGGCTGGGCGGACACCGTGATCCGCGCCGACCTCGCGGCACCCGACGCGGCCGAGGCGATGCGCCGCGAGATGGACCGTTTTCCGGCCGAGTTCCTGCTTTTTGCCGTGCCGGACATCCAGCTCGATCTGCTGCTGCCCGACGGCGCCCGCTGCCTGCGCCGCCGTCGTCGCGGCGCGCTCATGCGCTTGCGGGACGGCGACCGCGCGTCCTCCTGGCGGCTTTTCCAGGAGCGTGTGACGATCGACGACGAGGCGGCGCGCCGCGACGCCGGCGCCCTTCAGGCGCGCGATGCGGTGACCATCACCTGGGCCGTGCCCCTGCGCGGACCCAGGCGAGGCGGGCAGCTCTGGAATGCCTTTCCGACCAGGACGGCCAGCGTCGTGCCGGGAATCCTCGACACCCGCTGGAAGCTCAACAGCGACCGGACCGCTCTGACCGGCGAGGACTGGAATGCCGCGCTGATGCGCCGTGCCGCGACGCTCATCGCGCGCAGCCTCCCCGCGCTGGTGCGGAACGCGGATCTGGGGCTGCCGCTCGAGGCGCTCCCGCGCGAGCTCGAGCGGCGGGACGAGCCCGCCGCGCCGCTGCATGACGCGCTGTGGCAGGCCGTGCGGGACATCGCCTTCCTGTCCGACGGAACAGGCGGCCTCCGCCGGCCGACGGAACTTCACCGACCGCCTCTCGACGACAGCACGCTCCAGGAACGCTGGGAAACGGTCGCGGCAACAGAACAGCGGGCCGCGACGGTCCATCACGCCTGCATTTCCTCGGCCGATCGGCGCCCGCGGCTCGAGCGGCTGGCGAGAGCGCTGCGGGACGGAGGGATCGAAAGAGACGAGGAGGGGAAAGCCGAAGAGTTCCACGGCAGGGAGGAGGCCTCGCCGGAACAGGAAATGCCGTGCCTCGCCAGGTGGGCGCCCGAGCATTGGCTCGCCGCGATCGCCGATCCCGCCCCTGAGCGCGGACGCGAGGCGGTGCTGCTCGCCTCGGACCTCCACTCTCGGAACGAGCTGCACCTGCACCGCCTGCGCGCACTGGCGATCATCCCCACCGAGGAGGGCGGCTTGGCCAGCGCCTCGAACATGGTCCTGCCCGGCGGCGCGGTGCCCCGCGGGCGCAAGGCGGTGCACCCCGAACTCGTCGCCGACCAGGCGGTGCGCGAAGCGCTCGAACAGGTCTTCCGCATCGGCAGGATGGATGACGCGGCTTGGCGCATGCTCCTTGAGCAGACGTGGGGCGCAAACGGCGCGCCAAGTAGGCAGGACTGGGGCGCCGGTTGGGATCTGCTTCTGAGCGCCCCGGAGCCGGTGCGCCGCGACTTCGTCGCGACGCGCGCCGACCGGCTCCGCTTCCTCACCCGGGCCGGCACGTGGTGCACGCGCGACGACGTGTTGCTGCCGGGGTGCATCGTGACCGAAGAGGAAGCCCAGGCCCATGCGAAGGTGCTCCTCGATCCGGCGTTTGCTGACCGGGCAAGCTCTATTCTGGCTGACCTGGGGATCGGGGACACGCCGCCCGACGAGCGGCGGAAAGAGGAGCGCATGGGGTGGCCGGCGCCGCCTTGGCTTGCCTCACTGGATTCCGACGCGGCTGCGTTCTACCGGAAGACGCAGAGGCCGGCCACGAGCCCCCAGTCCGATACGCTCGGCTACCTCAGGCCCGTCGAGCACCCCGCGGGTCTTGGATTGCTGGCAAAGCTCGAGAGGGGAGGCAAGGCCAGGCTCACCCAGCTCTTCTTGGAGCGTCTTCGCAAAACGCCGACGCAAAAGTGCATGGTCGGTGGCCGGGGAAGCGAAGCGACCCGAAACAGGTATCTGCCAATACCGGCCCCTGACCCTGCCGCATGGTGCCTCTGGAAGGAGGGGATGGTTGAGCTCGGCGGAACCTGCGTCCAACTCGCGGACATCATGGCTCTGCTGCGCGCGCTGACCGAGGAGGAGCGTACTGCCTTCGGCTCCCTTCTGCCCGACGACGTGCCGCTGCGCGAGCGGTGGGTCAAGGACTGGCCGGAGCCCGGGGGCTCAAGTGCATCCGCGTGGCAAGCCCTGCTCCATCCCGACTTCGGCATGTCGCCCGACGAACGCCGCGCGGTGTGGGAGGCCGCCGCGCGACGCGGCTTTTTCCCACAGCGGGTGCGGTGGCGACCGGATGCGTCGGCGGTCCCGCTCACCGAGATCCTGGTGTCGTCGAGCGCGGACGACCTTGCGCTTGCTGAGAATGCCGGCATTCCCTGCGTCGTTCTCGCTCGAGACGCGGCTGATGCATGGGTCAAGCAGGGGGCGCGCGACGCGAGCAAGGACATCGAAACGCGGGCAATCGGTGCGCCGGCCGACTGGATCGCCGCGGGCCGCTACATCCCGGGGCTTGCGGACTTCATCCAGGGCGAGGGTCCAGCCATCGGCTTCGTCGAGCGAGTCGAGCGCAGGCTGATGCACGTCGCCACGCCCGGCGACATCCTCACGGACGGCGACAGGATCCTGGTCAGCCGGTCATGGACCGAGCAAACGCCCTGGCAGGAGGTGCTGCGCAGGCTCCTGGAGGCCGTCGCTGCGGTCTCTCCGCTGTCGAAGCCCTTCGAGGAGTTGTTCGCGAAGCTCGACCGCAGCGAGGCCGACAGGCGACGTGCCGCGGTGCGCGAGGCAGCCGATCTGCCCCATCGGCTTCTCAGGGCGGTCCGAAACCCCGCTGCCTTGATGAGCAGGCTGCCGGATGCCGCGCGCGATGCGCTCGAGCAGGAGGTTTCCGACCTCCGCCTCGCGAACGTGTTCTTGGATGTTAACGGCTCCGCGGCGCTTCGCGTCCTGACAGAGGAACTTCGGGACTTCGGGCTTTCGCCGCCGACTCGATGGGGCACGGACGATGCTCGGCAGTTCGTCCAGGCGCTCGGGTTTCCGGTGAGCTTCGCCGGCGCCGCGAGGCCGCGGCTGGCCGCGGAGGAGCTGATCCCGGGCCCGCAGCCTTTGCCGCCGCTGCACGACTACCAAGAGGATGTCCTGCACGAGCTCGACGGCCTTCTAACGTCCGCTGCGGATCGCCGGCGGGCCGTCCTCAGCTTGCCGACCGGTGCGGGCAAGACCCGCGTCGCCGTCGAGGCCGCGGTCCGAGCCGTCCTGAGCGGAGGTGGTCAGCGACCTCTGGTGCTGTGGGTGGCGCAAACCGAGGAGCTGGGTGAGCAGTCCGTGGACGCTTTTCGCCGTGTCTGGCGGGCGAAGGGATCGCCCGAGGCCGATCTGCGTGTCGTCCGCCTGTGGGGTGGGCAGCCCACGCCACCTGAGGGAGAACCCGATCGGCCGACGGTCGTCGTCACGCTGATCCAGACGGCGAGGACGCGCATCCCGCAGAACGGACTGCACTGGCTGCGCGCCGCACGGATGATCATCGTCGACGAGAGCCACCACGGGATCGCTCGCAGCTACACGGAGGTGCTCGACGCCCTCGGGGTCGCGACAGGACAGAAACGCAGCCGCGATCAGGAACCCGTTCTCCTGGGCCTCACTGCCACGCCTTTCCGCAGCGGCGACCAGGAGGAGTCGGAGCGCCTCGCGCAGCGCTTCGATTGCCGTGTCGTGCCGCGCGAACAGGCGGCGCTCCACCAGACGCTTCGAAACCGGGAGTTCCTGGCCGATGTCGTGATGGAGCCGATCACGTTCACGCAGCCGTTCCCCCTGACGGCGGAGGAACGGGAGCACTTCGAGACCTTCGAAGACTTGCCGACCTCCGCGCTGGAACGTCTCTCGAAGCAAGCCGATCGAAATGACGCGATCGAGCAAGCGATTGAACAGGCGCCCGAGAGGTCGATCCTGCTTTTCGCCAACAGCGTGGCGCACGCCGTTGCGCTGACGGCACGCCTCAGCCTGCGTGGGATCCGAGCGCGCGCGGTAAGCTCCGAGACCGACCTCTCAGCGCGGCGGGAAGCGGTCGCGGCATTCAGACGAGGGGAAGTGCGCGTGGTCTGCAACGCGGCGGTCTTCACGACCGGCTTCGATGCGCCTGGCGTCGAGATGATCCTGATATCGCGCCCGGTTTTCTCTCCGGTCCGCTTCATGCAGATGGTCGGACGCGGTCTGCGCGGACCGAAGAACGGCGGGACCTCCAAATGCCGGGTCGTGACGGTGCGGGACAACATCGATGTCTACCGGGGCCGCGACCCGCTTGAATGGTGGCGGCGATACTACGAGTGATACGTCCTGCATCAGAATTTGACCTGTGCGTAGGCGCGTGAGGCGATGGCGGTGATGCGCTCGGGCTGATCGGCGAGCCAGTTCCAGGCGTCGC
>NZ_JACIJE010000017.1 GCF_014199195.1 Neoroseomonas alkaliterrae
GATCAACGCCAATCTCCATGCCAGAGATCAGCTTGGAATCACGTCCGGCCCCGGCTGGGAATCCCCCCAAGCGCCAGTTTGTCCACGCGGCCTAGAGTACGTCCGTGGTGTTCTTCGGCTTCTCACCGGTGGCGAGACGCGCCTCCTGAGGGCGGTGGAAGCTGGACAGATGCCGGTCAGCGTCGCCGTTGAGATCGCGGAGGCAGAGGACGCGAATGTCCAGCGCGTGCTGCACGAAGCCTATGAGAAGAAGCTGCTGCGGGGTCACAACCTGATGTCCGCGAAGCGTCTGATCGAGGTGCGCCGCAGCCAGGGCCCGCGGGTGAAGGCCAATGAGCGCCGCCGGCTGCGGCCGCTCTCGGTGGACTCCCTGCTGCGGACCTATCGGCAGGACGTGGATAAGAAACGCATGATCGTGCGCGATGCGACGAACACGCGGGGCATGCTGTTGTTCGTGGTGGAAGCGCTGCGGGCCCTTCGAGCCGATGAGGGCTTCGTGAATTTGCTGCGAGCCGAGGGTCTCTACACGATGCCGGCGAAGCTGGCCGAACGCGTTGGGCCCGCGCCGGGGGAGGCGTGAGATGGTCGCCGAGCACAAGCCGCCGCGCATCAAGAGTGCGTTCGAGGCCACCAGCATCCAGGTTCCTCTGGAGCGGATCCGCCCGCTGCGCCCGGTCTCCGGCAAGACGCGGAGATCGACGAAGTATGCGCAGATCGCGGCCTCCGTGGCTGAGGTGGGCCTGATCGAGCCGCCGATCGTGGTGCGCCATCCCTCGGAGCCGGACGCCTACCTACTGCTGGATGGGCATCTCCGGGTCGAAATCCTGCGCGACCGGGGCGTTGTCGATGTCCTCTGCCTCGTAGCGACTGACGACGAGGCATTCACCTACAACAAGCGCATCAGCCGCCTCGCCGCGGTGCAGGAGCATCGCATGATCTTGCAGGCGGTCGACCGGAACGTTCCCGAAGAACGCTTGGCCCGAGCGCTCAACATCGACATCAGCACGCTGCGCCAGAAGAAGCGCGCTCTTCAAGGCATCTGCCCGGAGGCCGTCGAGATCCTGAAGGACAAGCCGATTTCGCTCAGCGTGTTCTCCATCCTGCGGCGCATGAAGCCGCTGCGACAGATGGAAGCCGCTGAGATGATGGTGGGCATGAACCGCTACTCGAAGGGCTACGTCCAGGCGCTGCTGGTCGCGACGCCAGAAGACCAACTGGTGCAGGACGGCAAGCCGAAGGCGCCGAAGGCCCTGACCCGTGAGCAGGTGGTTTTGATGGAACGTGAGACGGCTCGGCTCGACCGGGAGATCAAGGTCGCCGAGCAATCCTACGGCCCGGATCATCTGCGGATGGTGCTTGCACGAACCTATCTGACCAAGCTCGTTGCGAATACGCGGGTCGAGCGCTGGCTCCAGCAGCACCAACCGGAGATGCTCGCCGAGTTTCGCAAGCTGGTGGATGGCCAGACGGCCGTGGCGTAGCGCCTGTGCGGCCGGGCGGGGCCGGCTACTGAAATGGGGACCCGGACCCGAAAGCGCGGGGACCGTCGGAGACGCTGCACGAGGGGCAGATCGAGGGCGGTGGTGGGAATGGCGGCGAACCCGCTGGCGCCCACCAGGCCGACCGTCATAGGGCCGGCCGGCTGTTCCAGTGATGCGGAACAGAAAGGTAGGGGTGCAGCGTCTGATGCTGCACCCCTCCCCGCCTCGTCAGGCATGCACCTCGACGTCGTAGCCCAGGGAGCGCAGAGCCTTGCTCGTGCGGCCGTTCCGGGGCGGGAATTCATCCGGCAGAGCCCATCCGACGATTTCCCCGAAGGCGCTGATGCCCATGTGGTCGAGCTTGAAGCGCGGCTCGGTGACTGCGTCCCATAGGCGCTCGACCAGCTTGTCAGATGGGCCACCGTAGAGCACGTACTCCAGCACCTGCAGCACCGACAGCTCTCCAGCGGTGCGCGTCCGGTACACGTATGCGGCGAGCGCCCGCGTCTTTTCCTCGATGGTGTATTGGCGCGTATCGGGCAGGCCGAGGACGCGGTTGGCGACGCGCCGCGCGTGGTCTCGCACCGCGTGAACACGGAGGAGGACCTCTGCAAGCTCGTTCTCAGTAAGGCGGGCCACGCGATCGGGTGCGAGCATGGACCTGACAAATGGGGCCCAGTCGTTGAGCGTGGTTGCCTCCGATGTCGGCGGCTCTTTGAGCTGCCGCCACCATTGGAGGGCGTCGCGTTCGGCCGCTTCAGGGTCATGCCTGTTTGTTAGGAAATGATGCTCGTACCTGGCTTGCCGACCTTCGAAGGTGCGCTGGTAGTAGTGGGCGTGAAGGAACTGGTCCGCCTGGGCGCCAGGCGGCGCGTCGGCATGGACCCAAACCGGCCTGTTCGCTTCCTTCGCGACCTTGGTAGCCAGATTGCGAATGATCTGAAGCGTGCTGTTCCACTCCTTGATGAACGCAGCGGCGCGCGCGGATGCCGCACTGCGTTTACTGACGAGGCCGAGGCCTCCCCACCGCGGCACGTGCGGATTGGCCTCGAAAGCCTGGGACTCGGCTTTATCTTCTACCCTGCGCCGCTGGAGCACGCGGCCCCGAGCCTCGATTGCCCTGAAGAGCTCATCGGTGAGCGGAGCTGAGTGCCGGTGGACCTCGGAAAAGAGGCGGTCAAGCTCGGCACCCTGCCCAGTGTCGGCCAGCTCATCCTCGGTGAAGAAGAATCCTGCCTCCAGGTTGTTCCACCAGGCGCTCTGCGTGAGGTTGGCCGAGCCGACATACGCGCCGTAGCCGCGCCACCAGATGGCTTTGGCGTGCAGGTTCCGGACCAAGCGGCAGGCGAACGCCGGGGAGCGGCGGTCTAGGAAGGTCTTGAGGATCGGCACGGCAACCGGCACGCCGTCGTCGAAGCGGCCCCAGAAACGGAGCGGGATGCGGTGTTCCCAGCACCATTCGAAAAGAAGCGCGCCGTCCGTGGCGTAGGCGACAGCCGCGTCGACGCGCTCGGTGTGTGGGGCGGCGGCCTCGACGATATCACGGAGGTAGTCGCCGTTAACGCCACCCAATAGCAGCTTCATTCCGCCTTCCGAATCCGGTTCGTCTCTCCAAGCGAAGCCCAGCCTCGTGCGTGCGGCAAGTTGTCGGCGGGTTCTTTGCCCCGGCACGACACTCCGATGGCGAGCAGCTCGGCACGGACCGCGGCTCCATGAGGATCACTTAGCGCTCCCTCCCGAACAGCACGAGCGGAACAGTGCCGCGCGCGATTGAGCGCACCGCGCTTCCAATGCCGAAGATCAAGGAGCGACGCCCCCACCCGAACGGGTGCGAAGGGCAACATGCTCGCGCCGATAGCCGTAAGCACCGCGCCCGCTGGCACCGGTCACCTCTGCAAGCGCGCGCATGCCGCCGCGATCACGCAGCGCGCTCCCGCCGTAGCAGGACGGCGACGGCGACGACGGCGACGGCGATGACCAGCGCCACACCAACCCACACCGGGATCCCGGCCAGCGCCTGCAGCGCCGGTGCCGCGGTCGCCGCAGCCGCGGCGTAGCCGGCGAGCTTCGCCGCCTCGGCGCCTTCCGAGGGCGGCGGCGCCGGCGCAACATGCCGGCTGGCGACGAACTCCCCGCGCGCCCACAGCCCGGCCTCGGCGGCGCGGCGGTTCACCAGCCCCGGCACGGTGGCCAGCCGCCCATTGCGCCGCTGCTTCACGTAGAGCCCCATGCGCCGGAGCGCGCCGTCATAGTCACCACGGTTCAGCGTCGCGGCGATGTTGGTCAGCGGGCTGCCCGGCGTAGTGCTGTGCCCCAGGTTGAACGCGAACGACACCAGCGCGCCGTACTGACCGTCGGTCAGCGGCACCGTGACGATGCGCGCGACCGCCGCCTCGACCGGTGCGAGATCCTCCAGTAGCAGCCGCTCGGCCTCCGCCTGCGTGATGCGTTGCCCTGGCCGCACCGTGCGGGTGTGGCCGTAGCCGATGGTCAGCGTTCCCCGCACCGGATCGTCCGGCTGGATGAAGCGCGGCGGCCGCGCCGGGTCGGCGTCGTCATAGGCGTGCAGGATGCAGCCTTCCCACCGCTTGAGCAGGTCGAGCGCCTCGGCGCTGATGCGGCGGGGGGTCATTCCCCACCTCCGAACCGCGCGGTGAGCAGCCGGTCGAGCTTGCCGTCGAGCTTGTCGAGCCGCGCGAGCACGCGGCCGACATCGGCGTGCAGGTCCGCCTTGGTGGCGTATTCGCGCGCCAACTGTTCGCGCGTGCGCGACAGGCACAGCTCCATCTGCCGCAGGCGGTCGAGCGAGGCCTTCAGGAAATAGGCCAGCGGCGCGATGGCGAGCGTCGTCACCACCTGCCAGAGCAGGGTCGGGGTGAGGTCCATGATGTTCTCCGGGGAGGCAGGCGGGCCGAGCCGCGATTGACGGCCTCGTGGGTGGGAACGTTGCAGCGCGCCCCGTCAGGTCAGGGCGACGCCCTTCCACACGGCGGCGCCGGCTGTGGCGTCGACACAGCACCAGAAAGTCCAGCCGACGGTGTCGAGCCATTGCGAGCCGACGCTGTAGCCGGCCGCGCTGTCGTCGGTGGCGGTGGGGGCCGCGGTGGCGGCGAGGTTGTGCCGCGGTCCGAATTCGACCGCGGTGGCACTGGCATTGACCCGCAGGATCCGCCCGCCCTGGCCGGCATAGCTCGCCGGGGTGTCGGCCAATGCCAGGAAGGTGGTGACCGGCGTCGCCGCCGTGCCGCGGATCAGGGCCGTGAGCCCGTTCGTGCTGCCGTCGGTCCGCGCCAGCACCGCCTGCCCCGGCGCCAGGGTCAGCGTCGTGCTTCCCCGCACGAAACCCACCTCCTGGTTGCAGGTGCTGTCCATCACCAGCACGGTCAGCCGCTCGCGCGCCGGCAGGGTGACCGTGCGGCCGGCGACGGTCGCGTTCTGCGCCCGCACGGCGAGCGCCTGGCGGTACTGGGCATCGGTCAAGGTGACGCTGGCGCTGGCCAGGTTGGCGTCGAAGGTTTCGGTCAGCGCCCGATCCAGTGCGTCGAAGGCCGCGTTGGCGGTCACCTCCTTCTGGTTCTGGCTGGCCTGGATGTAGGTGATACCGAGATTGGTGGTGCCGCTCACAGGGTCGCCTCCGCTGGCAGGCCGCGGCCGACCAGGCCGCTCATCTGGTGCACCCGCACGAAGACCTCGGTCTGGGTCGCGCCGAAGTCGGTGGTCTGGTTCGCCGCCGAATAGACCGCCGAGGTGGTGCTGGCGGTGATGGTGCGAATGGTCCCCGGCGCGTAGTTCGACGCGGCGATGTTGCCGGCGCCGGTGCCCGTGCCGCGGCGGAGCCGCAGCTCGGCAAAGCCGCGATTGCCGCCGCCATTGCCGGCGGTCACCCGCAGCCGGAAGGACCGGTAGGTTGCCGCGGCGGCCAGGGCGTAGCTGCGCACCAGGCCATTGCTCCAGCCGGTCTGCGCCGTGCGGGTGTCGAGTACCACCCAGCCGGAGGTGATATTCAAGCCGCCGGCGGTCGCATAGAGCTCGAGCTCCTGCACCCGCATGTTGATGCCCCCGCCGGAGGCCTGGCCGGCGGTCACGCGCAGGCGGTAATGCCGATAGGTGACCGGGGCCGGCAGCGTGTAGGTCCGGAGCTCATTGCCCGCCCAGCCGGTGATGCCGGTGCGGCTGTCGAGCACGACCCAGTTGGCGAGGTCGTGCGACCCCTCCAGCGTCCAGTCCTTCGGCGCGTCTGTGCCGACGAAGGAGCCCGGCGCCCTGACAGCGTACTGCGCCACCGTCTGCGCGGCGGGAAAGCTGATGCCGGCATGGCGCGGCAGGGTGGTGCTGGCCACTCCCCATTCGGCCGAGCCCTCGTCGAACAGGTTGGCCGGCGTGCCGCCATCGCCGAAGACGCTCGGCACTTCCGTCCCCCGCCCCTGGAAGGTCCAGTCCCTTGGGCTGTCGCTGCTGGCGAAGGAGGCGCGGGCGACGATCTCGTACTGGCGGACGGTCTGGTCGCTGTCGAAGGTGACGCCGACGAAGTGGGGATCGGAACTCGCCAGCCATTCGGTGGTGGTGCTGCCGTCGAAGGCGTTCGCTGGCGTGCCATGCGAGCCGAAGTAGGTCTTGGTGACCGCCGGCGGCCCGTTCAGCACATCGACCTCATAGGCCTCCGAGGATTCTGACAGCGGCACGGTGCCGGTGCCGTCGAGCCACTCGCCGCCGAGGCGGGTGCGGCGGATCCAGCTGATGGTCAGGTTCTGGCTGCCATCCCGGGTCCCGGTGACCTGGCAGGGGGCATAGGGGCGCTCCGCCCGGCCGCGGACTGCCTTGGTGACGGTGCTGGCGGCGGTCTCCACCGTCTCGAACACGGTCACGGCGCGATGGTGGCGCGTGGCGGTGGCCTCGCTGCCCTGCGCCTGGAACTGGAAGCGTGCCGCGTCCAGCAGCACGAAGGTGTCACCGGCGGCGCGGGAGGCGATCAGATCCTCGGTGCCGCGCCGCCCGCGCAGCAGGCCGGTCAGGCGATACCGCCCTGCCCCCAGGTCGGTGGCGGTGCAGAACTGGATGATCTCGGCCCGCCCGTCCGAGCCGATCAGCGCTGCGCGGTTGGCACCGTTCAGCACCTCGAGCTCGGTGGCGCTGTCGAGCTCGCCGTCGGCCAGCTGCACCTCGACCGCGCTGGCCTCGTCCCAGATCCAGGGCGAGACGGCCACCGCTGGGGCCACCTGCACGCTGCCCCAGGTGACCGGCGTGGTGACGGCGCCGAGCGCGTCCCAGCTTGCTTGGTCCGGGCTGCGGTTCAGCACGACGCCGCGGAAGCGCTGGCCGTCATAGGCGCCGACCAGGGCGTATTCCCGCAAACCGGCTTGGCCGAGATCGTCGGCGTCATCGACCAGAGCGAGGTCGGGCAGGAGGAGCCTGGCGAAGTACGGCGCCGGCATGCCGGGCTCGGCCCAGCCCGCGCCGCCCTCCGCCGGCGCGGCCAGGGCATAGCTGGCGGCGTCCTCGGTGACCGCCTCCAGGCGGGTCACCCAGTTCGCCCCCAGCTGGGTCGAGAGGACACGGCAACGGATGGCGGCGCCGTCCCGGGTCGTCACGGTGATGGGATCGGTCGGCACCAAGCGCGCGTGGCGGGGGCCGACGGCGCAGGACAACCGCGTGCGCTCACGCCACGCACCGGTGATCAGCCGCCTTGCCACGGCCTTGGCCTCGCCGGCGGTCAGCGGAATAGGCAGGTCGATCGCGGCGGAGGCATTGGCCCCGACCGTCGCGGTAGGGCTGACCGGCCGCCGCCAGGACTGGGCGTTCTGCTCGAAGCCCCGCTCGACATCGAGAAAGCGCACGGCCAGCTCGCGCGGTAGGTCGGCATCCTGCGCCCGCTGCTCCTGCAGCACGGAGGCATCGGGTTCCTCCCGCACCATCTCGGCATAGGGGATGGTGGCGACGACGACCCCACCCCGCTTGCGGAAGACCAGCACGTCGTCCTGCTCGACTGCGTCGAACTGGAAGGCGCCGGCCAAGGGGGTGATGGCGTCGCGCGCCGAGGTCGGGCGCGGCACGATGTAGCCCCGCAAGGCGTCGGTGAGCGCGGCGGTACTGATGTCCGTCCCCATCAGCCCGGCGCGCTGGCACAGCGCGGCGACCACCTGCCCCACCGTCAGGGAGTTGGCCGCGGCGCGGGAGAGGTAGCGCTTGGCGATCTCGCGCACGCCGGCGCCGGCGCCGACCTGGCCGAGCACGGCCTGCTGCTCGTCGAGCCAGAACAGCGTCTTGAAGTTGGCGCCCGCCTGGTTGACCAGCACGTCGCCCGAGCCGGTCTGGATCAGGAAGTTGCCACCAAGGCCCCAGGTAGCGCCGAGCACGCGGGTGATCTGGCCGCGGCCGTCATGTGAGGCCGGCAGCACGTGGTCGACCACCTTCCAAACCACCCCGCCGCCCGGGGCCCATTTGATGGTCGAGAAGCGCCCCCAGCCGCTCAGCGGCCCGCCGGTGCCGGAGAGGGTGATGACGAGGGTGTCGTCGCTGACGTCCCAGAAGGCCGCCTGCAGCAGCGGCCGGACGGCGAGCGGGTCGATCTCGGCCTGGACGTCGATCGACGCATAGTCGTCGCGAAAGATGCCCATGGCGGCGCCGCCGCCGAGGCTCGCCGCGCCGGAGTAGTACCGGAAGCGGGCGACATCGATGCGGAACGGCGTGGCGAGTTCTGAGGCGCGCAGATACCAGAGCTCGACGCCGCCATCGTCGCGGGTGCGGCCGGGGACCAGGATGACGGGGAAGGTCAGCGGGCCGATGCCGAGGCCAATCGGCACCGGCGGCGGCTCGATGGCAACGTCGCCGGCGCCCCAGACATATTCCATCCGGTCGGCGTCGATGGTCAGGGTCGACGAGTAGGATCCCTGGACGATGACGAAGCTGCGTGGGCGCGCGCCGAGCCGCGGCACCGACAGGCTGGTGATCGCCATCGGGTTGACCAGGCGGGTGCCGTTGTCGCCGAAGCCGAAGCCGTCGCCGAGCGGATTGCCGAAGACCCCCACCCCGCGCATGGCGTCTGGGTCGATCTTGAACAGCGGGACGCGATTGGCGTTGCCGCCGGTGACGTAGAGGAAGCCGTCGACCCCGAGATGCATCAGCCCAGTGCCGGTGCTGTCCGGACCTGGGACGCTGCCGAGCGGGAATAGCGGGGCGAGGATGCGGTCGAGCGTGTGCTCGCCCAGGCTCTGCATCGTCACCAGGTCGTAGACCCGGATCATCTCGTTGGCGCCGCCGCCAGAGGTCGAGGTGCGGACGCGCCCCTCGTAGATGCGCCCGCGGCGGTAATCGACCGCGACGTTGCAGGCCCAGTTGCCGATGTAGGTCCGCCCCGAGGGCGAGGATGGCCACAGCGGTGCCACCGGCGGGATGGTCGCCACCTGGGGGAAGCTGCGCGCCGCATCGCCGGCGAGTTCCACGGTGACGTTCGGCATGCGGTTGCCGAAGCGCTCCAGTGGCACCTCCTCGAAGACGAGGTAGGCGAGGCCGCGATGCGCCGGCGCCTCGTTCGCACCCAGAGAGGCGGCGAGCAGCGGATCCGGGAGCTGCGTCTCGCTGCCGGGATGAAAGCGCCAGACCAGCCCGGGGATCTGCACCACCTCGCTGGAGCCGGTGGTGTCGTAGACCAGCTGGGCGTCGAGCCAGATGCGCAGCACCTGCGGGTTGGTCGGCGGGATCAGCCATTCGCACAACCCGACCGCCCAGGAGAGGTAGTAGGAATAGGTCGTCGTCTTGGCGCCACCGCCGCCCTTGCCCTGGCGGCGGGTGGTGGCGCGCTCGCGCAGGTCGGTTTTCCAGATGACGTTGCCGGCGAGCTTGACGCGGCCGACCGCCATGGGGATGGGCAGGCCGTAGCCGGAGGTCTGGACGGTGAGGTCGTTGAGCCGCGGGCCTTGCGTATCCTGACCCTTGGGCGGGAAGAGCAACGCCCCGGCGGCGCCGCCGAGGGCCCAGCCGATCGACGCCCCGAGCGGGTTGAACCCCGAGACCACGAAGCCGATGGCGGCCCCGGCGCCGGCGACGGCAAGCTGGGCCATGGCTCAGGGCTCCGCGGAGACCGAGAGCGCCGGCAGCCGGAACGCGCCGAGCAGGGCTGCGCGCAATTCGGCATCCATCGGCTGCTCGACCACCTGGCGGCGCGGCGCATAGGCGTGTAGGCACGCGGGCACGCCCCAGGCGGGATGCAGGGAGGCGATGCCGACATGGCCGCCGTACAGGCCGAGGCGGAACAGCAGCACGTCGCCGGGCTCGGCGTCTGCGACCCGCGGGGCATGCCCCAGGACCCCCTCCAGCAGGCGCGTGCCCTGCGGCTCGCGGGCGTAGGGCGCGGGATCGGGCAGGTCCCAGCCCACATCGCGCGCGGCGAGCAGCACCAGGCCGATGCAGTCCACCCCCGTCCGGCTGCGGCCGAGATGGCGCCACGGCACGCCGATATAGTCGCGCGCGGCGGCGACGAAGGCCGCAGCGGCCACATTGGCCTCCGCGCTCACGCCGGCGTCTCCAGCACCGCGAGCGCGCCGGGGATGAAGGGCTCGCCGCGAAAGTTGAGGTAGTTGCCGAACACCGCCTGGCAGGTAGCCTTGCGCTTGTCGCAGCCTGGCTGGATGCGCAGCACGTCGCCGACCGTCGGCGCGAAGGGCGGCGGGGCGAAGAGCGACAGAACCCGCCCGCCCTGGTTCCACGCCAGCACCTCGCGGGCGACGCCGGCATTGGCGCCGGACTGCCAGATGGCGACGCCGCCCTCGAAGTAGCTGTTGGCGAAACCCGAAATGGCCGCCGACATCACCAGCGTCACGCTGTCGGTCACCGTCTCGACGACTGCCTGCTGCGTCCAGCCGGCGCCGAAGGTGAGGTCGACTTTGCAGCGGGCGTCGCCGAGATCGGCGCGGCATTCGGGCTGATACATCGCGCCGACGGTCTGCTGCAGCGGCTGGGCCAGGCCACGCAGCTCAGCGCGGAAGCTGCCATCGTCCTGCGCGATGACCTCGCCCAGCCGGCCGCGGCGGAGCTTGAGGTCCCCGTCCCCCAGGCTCGCCCAGTTCACCGCAAAGATCCGCACTTCGGCGTGATCCCACAGCCCAGCACGCAGTTCGGCGGGGTCGATGGCGCTGCTGTCGAGCAGACCGACCAGCTCGGTCTCGTCCACCGCGAGCTCGGCACCCGCCGAGATAGCGGCGCGCTGGTAGCCGAGGGCACAGACAAAAGTTTCGCCGCCATAGACGAGGTCGCGGTCGTGATCGGTGAAGGTGAACACCGCGCCGTCGCGGCGGACCACGCGCCACAGCGTCGCGAGCGTCGTCGCCTCACCAGCGAGGTGCGTGGCGAGCGCAGCGGAGGCAGACTTCATTCCCTGATCTCCACCACGGGGATGTCGGACCACTCGCCGATCTGGAAGGCGGTCAGGCGCAGAGGCAGCGTGTCGGTGTCGAAGCGCGCCGGGACGTCGAACTCGCAGGCGGCCTCGATCGCCTGGCCGGTGGTGCCGGCGAGCGCGCTGCCGAGGGTGATGACGCCGGTGGCGAGGTTGACCTGGAACTGACTGGAGCCGGTCCCGAGGCTGCGCTCGGTGCCATTCACCCAGCAGCGCACCGTGCCGGCGACGGGGCGGGTGATGGTCCGCGTCACCGAGGTCGGGCCGGAGGTGTAGGTGCGCAGGATCTGCCAGGTGGCGTCGCCACCGCCGGTGGTGCCGATGACCTGCCGGTCCAGCTGGTAGTCCGACCAGTCCTTGAACCGGAAGGCGTGCAGCCGTCCCGCCCGCGCCCGGAAGAAGGCAATCAGCACCGCGAGGTCGTTGTCGTCCTGCAGGCCGGTGGCGACGTTCCAGCGGCCGCGGCCGGCGGACCAGTTGCCCTGGCGCTGCTCATGGCCCCCGGAGGAGACGATCACCGAGGTCGAGAATTCCGGCCCGCCCTCCGCCCCCTCGGCGATGCGGTCGGGGAAGCGGACGTCGTGGAAGGCCATGGCTCACCGATGGCGGTTGCTGCGCGCGACGGAGCGGGAGAGCTCGGCCAGCACCTGGCCGCGGCTCTGGCGGAAGGAGCCGGCGTCTGGCGTCTGGATGGTGATGTTCTGCACGACCTGGCGCGGCCGATCCGCGACGGCGGCGCCGACCGCGGCCTGTTGCCGGCGGGTCAGCACCCGCTCGCCCATTTCCAGGATGGCGGGGAACTCGGTGCGGGTTAGCAGGCCGCCGCCCTGATGGAACCGCGGCGCGCCGTGGAACAGGGTGAGCGGCATGGCGCGCTGTGGCACCACGTCCTGGCCGACCACGCCGCCGCGGTGGAAGAACGACACCAGCGTGCCGGCCTGCATCGCCGCCTCGGCCGAGAGTTTTGCCGCGCCGACGCCCGCGGCCTCAACCGCGGAGCCGCCGAGGCCGAACAGGCCGGCGAGGCCGCCGCCGCTGAACAGGCGACTGCCGCCGCCACCGCCACCGCCAAACACACCGGAGGCGACACGGCCGAGCATCTCCTCCAGCGGCTTGAGCACCAGGGCACGGGTGCCGAGATCGAGCAGCGCGCGTTCCATGTCGCGCAGCACGTCACTGGCGCGGCGGCCCTCGAAGGCGATCGCGCGGAAGCCGGACACGAGGACACCCGCCGCCTCACGGCCGTAGCCCTCCATTTCCTTGAGCACGCGAACGTCGTCCTGCGCTCGGGCGATATCGACAGCGTTGGCGATGTACTGCCGGCCGGTGTCCGTCTCCGAGGATCCAGGGACGCGGCGTTCCAACTCGGCTCGGGCCCGGATGGCGGCGATCGCCTCGGCCCTGTCGCGCTCCCCGAGGCCGATGGTGCCCGCCTCGGCGCGGATCAGCTCGATCTGCCGTCGCTGCTCCTCCAGCGAGGCGGCGGTGATGCGGTCCGCCTGCACACGTGCCAGGCGCAGGTAGCGCTCGGTGAGCTCAGCGACCGCCGCCGCCTCCTGCTCCGTGCCGGCGAGCCCGGCGCGGCGGACGTCCTCCAGGGCCTTGGCCCGCGCCTCGGCCTCCTGCATCGCTCCGGCGCCACGGCCCAGCGCCTCATTGAGCCGCCCCTCCGCCTCGATCTGGCGATCGACGTTGGCGGTGAGGTCGCGATACTGGCCGGCGGCGCGGGCGAGGACCGCCTCGCGCACCGCGGCGCGTTCCTCGACGGTGGGATCACGCCCCTGCGCCCGTGCGGCCTCCTCCAGGCCCTGCATGGCCTGGGCGAGCTCACGGGCGGCGCCCTCGCTGGTGGTGGCAATCCGTGCTGCCTCGCGCTGACCGCGGATGAACTGCTCGATCGGCCGTTCGGTGCCGGTGATGCGGGCGCGGATCTGCTCGATGGCGTCGCCGAACTCGCGGTACTCGGCGCTGTCCGGCGCAGCCTGGCGCTGCGCCCGCTGGAAGCGCTCGAGGTCGCGCGTCAGCTCGGCGACGTCGCCGGTCGGCGTGCCGCGGCGGCGGACTTCGGACAGCGCGCTGTCGTAGAAGCGCTGCTCCGGCGTCGGGGTCGGTGGGCCGGCGACAGATGCGGGCTGGGGGTTCGCTGCCCCGGTAGGGGCTGTGGCCGGTGGCGGTGGCGGCGTGGCCGGCACCGGCTGCACCGGCCCGGCGATGCCCGACCCGGAGTAGCCGGCGCGGATGCCGCGCACGTACCGCGCCGTCTCGTTCGGCAGGTCCGCCTGGCCGCCGAGCACGCGATCGACCCGGCCAGGGCCAGCATTGTAGTCGGCGAGAGCGAGGGCGACGTCACCGCGCGCCTGCAGGCGTTCGCGGAGGTACAGCGCCCCCGCGATCGTGTTGCTGCGCGGGTCGTCGATACCGCCCGACAGGCCATAGCGCCGCGCCATCTCCTCGAAGGTGCCCGGCATGACCTGCATCGGGCCGCGCGCGCCCGCGCTGCTGGTGCGCCAGCTGCCGTCCGGGTTGCGCACGCCCTCGGCGCGCTGCACCCGCTCCAGCAGCGCACGGTCGACGCCGGAGACGCGGGCGGCCTCCTCCAGCAGGCCGGAGATGTCAGCCGCCGGGGTGGGTCGAGTGGCCTGCGCGCCCGGCGTCGAGGGGCCCAGCATCTGCTGCAGCCGCAAGCCGAGCGCGACAGGCGCGCCGCCAGGCAGCGCCTGAAGCACGGCAAGGCCGCCCTGTTCGACCAGGAAGCGCGAGTTCCGCTCCGACCGGGCGAGCCACTCGATGAAGGGACCGCCGGCCCGCGTCAGCCCATCGGTGATCCGGTTCCACAGGCCCTCGAGCGATTTCTCGACGTTGTTGATCGCCCGGTCGAAGGCGGTGCCGCCAGCGGTCGCGCCCTGCACCACGCTGGTCAGGCGCGCGATGACCTGGGCTGCGGCACCGCTGGCATCACCGGCGCGGACCATGAGCTCAATGTGGCGGCGGAACTGCTCGTCGAAGCCGCGCACGCCCTGCTCGGCGAGCTCGCGGGCCACCTCCTCGGGCCGGCGCAGGGCACGGGCGACACGCTCGGCCGCGGCGGAAAGGTCCTTATCCAGCGTGCGGGAGAGGTCGAGCGCGAGCGCCACATAGCGCTCAAGGTTCTCTCGGTCCTCCGGCCGCACCACCTGGGCGATGCGCGCCTGCGCAGTCCGTACTTCCGAGCGGCCCGCGCCCGGTGTCAGCAGGCTCTGCTCGCGGGCGCGGCGCTCCAGGTTGCGCGCTAGGCTCTCGTAGTCGGCGGCATAGCCACGCAGCTCATTGCGCAGCCGGGCGACGCGGCGCTCGGTGCCCTCATAGGCGGCGAAGGTGCCGATCAGTGCGCCGCCGACAGCAAGCGCGCCGACACGCACGGGGGTGAACAGCCCGCCGATGGCGCGGAAGGTATTGCCCACCCCGCCCATCGCCTGGGTGATCTGGCCACCCTGCTGGGTCAGCACTTGGAACGCGCTGGCCCCACCCAGCAGCGAGGTGATGACGTCGTTGATCTGCGGCGCCAGCTGCTGCGCCTGCCGCGCCGTCACCCCGAAGGCGTTGGCGGTCTGGTTCGCCGCGGCGGTCACCGCCTGGTGGCGCTGCTGCAGCGGCACTAGCAGCCGGGCATGGTCGTCGAGGCTGATCAGGCCGAGTTTCAGGGCACGGTCGAGCTTGGCCTCGGCATCGACCAGTTCGACGGTCGCCTTAACCGCCGGATTGGTGCGCTGGGCCAGGGCGGCGACCTGGCGGGCGGTCTGGTCCATGCCGCGGGTGATGCGTTCCTGGGAGCCGGCGACCTTGTCGCCGGAGGCGCGCAGGCGCTCATTCGCTCCCTCAACTTGGCGCGCGCCGGCGACATAGCCGGAGGCATCGAGCGAGGAGCGGATGATCGACAGCAGCTCGACGCCGCCCATGGTGCCGCTCATGGATCGTCGTCCTCCAGCTCGGCATCACGGCGGCGGGTGGCCGCTAGGCGCTCGGCCTCGATGGCGCGGCGCTCGCCGTCGAGCGCGAGGACGGCGACAATCTCCGCCGGGTGCAGCGGGACGCGCATGGTGCGGCACCAGGCCTCGACGTCGCGGTGCTGGATCGGCTGCGGGATGCCGCTCTCAGAATGCAGGCGCTGGGCGTCCAGTTCCCCGAACGCCCGCCACACCGCCTCGGATCCCGGCGGGCGCGGCGGGCCGACGAGCCCCGCCGGCATCCTCCCGCTCTGCCGCTGCGCCGACAGCAGATGTTGCCGCCGCGAGCCGCCGCCCTTGAGCCGCTGGCTCAGCCAGAATTGATGGCGGCCATGGGCGCGGAGAGCGTCGAGCCAGCCAAAGGGAAGAAGTTGCCGCTGACATTGAGGAAGGCGATCGCCGCGTTGCGCAGCCAGCGCAGGCCGGTGGCGTTGAAGGCGCCGGCGGCGAGATCAAAGCTGCAGGGCGCGGCAATGGCGTGGCCGTCCAGGCCGACCAGGTGCCAGGACTTGGTCAGCCGGGCCAGCATCTGGCCCATATCCTCCCACTCCTCCTCGGCAGTGAATTCTCTGCCCAGCTTGCGCTGGGCGTTGTCACGGGCGAGCCGATGCGCCTGGGCCTGCTCGCTCTCCCAGGAATAGAGCTCGATCCAGCCTTGCTCACCGGCCTCGTCGGTGAGCGGCGCGCGCGTCACGGGGTGGATGAGCAGCAGGCGGGCGCTGCGGTCGGTCGGCAGCGCCAGGGTGTCGAAGATGGCCGGCATCATTCTCTCCAGGATTAGGTGGCGGCGGTGTCGGTGCAGCGCAGCGTGGTGCCGGTCATGCCGGCCGCGCTGCCGAGGTATTCCAGCGCCTGGAACGGCACGTTCATGGTCTGCGAGCCTTCGCCCTGCACGTTCTCCTCGTCGCCGTTCAGCTTGAGCCGCGGCAGGTGGAAGGCCACCGCATCGGCCGTGGCACCGCCCGCGGTCAGCATGAACAGCAACTCGACCTCGAGCTCCTCCTCGAAGGCCGCGCTGATCGCATCGGTGTCGTCGACCAGCGCGGTGAAGTCGCCGGTGACGTCGGCGGTGCCGAGCAGCACGTCCGGCGGGAAGGCTTGGCCGAGCACCGCCGGGGCGTCCGCTGCCATGGCGAGGTTCAGGTTCAGCCCGGTGACGGTGCCGACGGTGCTGCCGGCGATGCGCAGGATGCCGTTGAGGCTGTTGCACACCTCGGTGGTCGTCGCTGCGGCGGGCGAGGTGAAGTAGGGCGCCGCCGCGCCGGTCAACGTGCGCCGGTTCCGCCCCATGACGTTGAGGCCGAAGGTGCTGTTGCCCTCCGCCGGCACGGCGAGGCGGTACCCCGTCACGCGGAGCTCCGTGTAGAGCCGGGCACGGTCGAGATCCTCGTGGTAGCGCTCGATCGCCAGCTTGCGCCGGACATGGCCGGAGGCCGGGATGATCGACGACTTCCCCGGCGTGGTCAGGGTGAAAGCGGTGTCCGCCGCCATGGTGGTGGGCGCCGGAAACACGCTGACCTCGCGGTTGGAGGTCCCCCCGAAGCCGGTGACCAGGAAGCGCACGCCGTTGTTGCCGGCGGCCGATAGGCTGGCGAACTGGATGATCGTCCCCTTGCGCAGGCCGAGCGCGACCGGGTCACCCCCGCCGAAGTTGAACTTCGAGGTGGCGCTGTCGGCGGCGGCGCTGGTCAGCTGCACTTCCGTCAGGCCTGAGGGCAGGATCGGTGCCGCGGAATCGCGGTGCGCTGCCTCGATGAAGTCGAAGTAGCTGCCGGGGGAGAACTCGCCATCCAGCGGTCCCTCGACCCGGCGCGAGGTATGCCGCGAGCTGCGCACCTGGCGCGAGGGCAGGATCTCGGCCGAGCGGGTGGCGTTCTTGCGCAAGTTCAGCCCGGCGCTGACGCGGCGGAGGATACGGCCGCCGGACGATCCCGGCGCGGTGGCGATGTCCGCCTCCGCATTCGTGACCATGGTACCGTCCGCGTAGAATTTGTACGCGAAGCGTGCCGCGCTGCCTTCGGCGAGGGGCATGGGTGCTCTCCGAGTGTGAGGGAGGGCGCGGCGTCAGCCGCGGAAGCGATAGACGAAGACGGCGATGCCGCTGCGCACCCACCAGGCACCGTCGGCGGAGGCGCCGGGCATTTCGATCACCGAGGCGCCAAGGAAGGACAGCGGTCCGTCGCGCCGGCTGCGGAACACCCCGAGGGCCTGGTCCAGTAGGGCGAGCTGGGTGGCCTCACCCAACCCGCGGGCGGCCATCACCCGGATCACCACGGAGCCGTGCAGCTCCTTCTCGTGTAAGCCGCGGCCGCCGCCGAAGGCGGCTAGGCGCTCGCTGCTGTGCTCCACCGCGAGGTGCAGCCAATGCTGGGTGGCGGCGCGCGAAGGGACGGCATCGCTGCCATTGTGATGCCAGAGCACCGGGATGCCGGGCGGGGCCGGCCAACCAGTGGCCCAGGCTACGGCTATTGCAGCGACGCTGTCGGCGTAGGGGGACGCGGTCATGAGCGAGTGGCCCGGATCGGGCGGATGACGATTGCCGGGTAGCGGACCTGGCTCTCGATATCGCGCGACCCTGCGACGCGCCGCTGCGAGCGCTCGGTCACAATCCCCCGCCGCCCGAAGCGCCGCCGCCGAGTGGCCTCGACGCTGAGCGCGAAGGCGTCCGGCACGTCGACATAGGTGAAGCGCGGCTCCCAGCCGAGCGGGCGGAGCACGGGTCGCAGGGCGACTGCCGCCTGCTCGACGAAGTGCATGGGCACCTGCAGCACGAAGGGGCCGCCGCTGTCACGCTTGCCGACCTCGAGCCGGCGCGCGTAGTCGGCACGGACCACCACCACCGCCTCCGTGGCGCCGGCCGGCAGACGCGCGGTGCGAGGCACCGCGGCGTCATCAACGAAGGTGGTAATACTGGCCTTCCAGCCGCCTTTGCGCTCCGGCCCGTTCTCCTCGATGTAGGTGACGGCGCGGATCACCGCCTCGGTGAGGTAGTGCCAGGCGATCAGGATGACGCCATCGGGGCGCACCTGCTCCGGCGCGGCGCCCGGGCGGCCGTCCACCGTGGTGGTGTGGTCGGGCACCACCCCGCCGGAGCGGGCGGCCTGCTGGCGCTCAACCTCGGCGATGTGCGCGCGCGCCATGGCAGCGAGGCGGCGACTGGCCGCGGGGCCGGTCAGCCCGCAGGTGCCGACCTCAAGCTCGCGGGTGAAGTTGCGGAACTGGCCGCGGGTGATGGCCATGTCAGCCGCCGCGGACCGCGAGGGTCCAGCCGATGCGCTCCGTTCCCTCCCAGACGGGGGCAGCGAAGAGCACGGTGAAGCTTTCCGCGCCGTCCAGCACCTCATCGGGCTCGCGCGGCGGCCAGGGGAAGCCGGCGGCGACGAGGTCGGCATGCAGGATCTCGATGCGGCGGTCGCCCTGCACGAGCGGCGGTGCGAGATCATCAGGGGCATAGTCCGCCGAGAAGCCGGTCACGGCGGCCGTGACGAAGGTGTCGGGCGGCGAGACCAGGCGGCGCAGCGTCATCGGCCGCCCGCGCCGCGCGAGGGCACGACGGCGGGCCTCGCGCAACGCGCCCATCAGAGGTGGAACCGCCGGTAGCGTTCGAGGGCGGCCAGCCGGTTGGGCGCCAGCGGCAGCGTGTCGCCGCGGTGCTCGAAATAGCCGACCGCGCCGACGCCCTCGGTGGTCTCGTTGCGCACCGCCGGATCGCGCCCCTGGCCGTGCCACAGCCCAGCGAGCAGATCGAGGCAGGCGCGTTCCAATGCGGGCGGTGCGTCGTCCGGCAACACGAAGCCGGCCTGGTACTCCACGACCACCAACCGCGCCGTCCATGGCACGCGGGCGCCCTCGCGCAGCCGGTAGAGCAGCACGCCGCCCCGCTCGTAGTCGGCCGCGGCCAGCGCGACGCCGTCCTCCGTGACGGCGGTGATCGTCACGCCGAGGTCGCGGTGGAGCACGATGACATCGACCGGGGACACCAGGCGTGCGGTCTGCCGCAGCATCTCGCGGCCGAAGCCCGAGCGATTACACCACTGCGCGACCAGGTCGGACGCCTGGCGGATCAGATCGGCGATCCGGGCGTCCTGTGCCGTGTCCGTGACGCCGAGCTCGCGCTTGGCGGTCGCCAGCGTCGTGAGGTCGCTGGTGGCGGCCGGCGTGACGATCTCCAGCATCTGCCTTCCCCGTCAGGCTGGATCGCGAACGGGCGGACGGCGCCGTGCGGGTTGCTGCCGAGGCGAAGGATCCACAGCGACCGCCTCGGCATATCCCTCGGCGACCAGTCCTGCGGCGGCGCCCGCGCGCAGGCTGACCTTTTCGCCGGCGGCGACGGCGATCAGCCGCACGCCGTCCAGCGAGTAGGAGAATGGCCGCAGCGCGCGGATGCGTCGCTGCCCCTCCGCCGCCATGGTCACACCGGCGGGTTCGGCGTTGGCGCGTTGCGCGGATGGCCGAGCAGCGCAATCGCCGCGAGGAAGATGTTCCCCGTGTTGTTCGCCGGCGTGACGGTCAGCCGGACGTAGCGCTTGCCGCCGACATAGCCGATCTTGCGGGTCTTGTTGTCGTCGGCGAAGGACAGCCCCGCCTGCGCCTCGGTGCCGATCAGCTCCTTGTCCGGCACCGCCTCGGCCCCGGCCATGTTCGCCGCATCGCTCGCCTCGACCAGCACGGTCAGCGTGGCATCGGCATCGGCGATGTCGCCGGCGGCGAGCAGGAAGGTCAGGCTCTCATAGCCCTTGGTGTCGACGATCTCCGACACGAAGGGCGTGTTGTCGGTCCTGGCCGCCGCCGGGCTAATCGCCCGCACGGGGTGGATGTTGTGGCACAGGTCACGAGTGGCCATGGCGGACACCTCGCCTTTCAGTTGCGTTGATGGAACGGTGAAGTGTGTGGATAACCGCAGCGGCGGCCCGCGCGGCCGATGGCGGCTACGCGGGCCCGGCCGTCACGCCGCGGCGCACTTCAGCTTGCGCATGGTCTCGGCCAGCACGACCGCACCGCCCATGCGCCGGCGGAACAGGAAGCGGACATTGCCGCTGGTCGCCTGGGTGAAGGGATCGCGCAGCATCGTCATGGCGATGCGGTCGACGATCACATAGCCGCGGCGGAAGTCGCCGAAGGCGATCGGAAAGGCGTCCGCCCCCTCGTTCGGCATATCCGGGCATTCGACGTACGGCGCGCCGAGGATGGTGTTCGGCACCCCGTTGGCGAGGCCCGGCATCCAGACGTAGTTCTTGTCGGCGTCCTTCAGCTTGCGCACCGAACCCAGCGTCACCCGGTTCAGCGTCCAGACCGCGTTGCGCGCATAGGCGGTCTTCAGGGCGTGGAAGAGGGTGATCAGCCCGTTCCCCTGACCCTCCGCGTCGGCGATCGTCGCCGCCGAGCCGGAGGGCGTGAAGGTGATGTCGGAATTGGTCAGGATGCCCTCCGCCTCGCCGACGCCGGAGCCGCCGACGAATTCCTGCCCCTCCTTGACCGCGAACTGCTCGACCGCCTCGGCGCGGATCTCGCTCTCGAGGTCATAGGCGCTGTCCTCCAGGTTGTGCTGCGAGATGTCGACCAGCGCATAGACCTCCGGCGCGGTGATCTCGATCATCCCGTAGGCGAGGCCCGGGGTCTCGGTGCGTGTGCCCTGCTCGGAGACGCGGCGGGCGGCGAACTGGCCGGTACGCTTCGGCAGCATGATCGACTTCGAGGAGGTGCCCCGGACGCGGGCCAGCGAGCGGACCGGGCTCATCTCGGTCACGCCCTTGATGATCTCGCGGACGTACTCGGACGGGGCGAGATAGCCGCCGGTCGTGTCGTCGGCGATCGACATCGCCTTGTGCTCGGCCGCGACCTCGGAAAGCGCCTTCTGCTGCTCGGCGGTGAGGTTCGGCACGCCGATTGTGTGGGCGTTGATCACCGCCCGGGCCCAGGTGTTCACCCGCGCCTTGAGCTCGGCCTGGCGGTCGCCCGTGCCCATGCCAGGGCGGTTGATCCGGGTCTCGATGCGCTCCAGCGCCTCCTTCGAGCCCTCCGCCGCCTCGCGGCCGGCCTTGGCCTCGAGCTCGGCCTTGGTCAGCCGCTGGTTCAGCGCCTCGAAATTGTCGAGGGCGGTGTTCACCCGCTGGAGCTTCTCCTCCAGCACGACATCGGCGGCGCCCTTCTTGCCGACCTCAGCGAGGCGGGCGTCATTGGTCGCCTTGAATTCCTCGAACGCACGGCCGAGGCCGTCGAGGGCCTCCTTCACATCGGTTTCCATGGGGTATCCCGTCAGGATTGGAGGATCTGCTGCAGCCGGCGGATGCCGGCGAGCACATCGGCCGTTGCGTCCTCCTCCCGAGGCTCGGCACTGGCCTTGAAGCCGCGCGAGGCGATGGCCTTGGCGCGGTCACGCGAGAACCCTGCCTCCCGCAGAAAATCCTCGAAGTCGCGAATGGTCTGGATCCCGCCGGCGCGGGCCTTGAAGTCAGTCACCACCGCGGCGGGGTTCACGCCGTGGCCACGGGGGGCGAGCGACACCTCGTCAAGCCAGATGGTCTTGAGGCGGCGGAGCTCGGCGGCGCGGTCGACCTCGAACAGCATGGCGGTGTAGCCGATGGAGAGGTCCATCGCGCCGTCACCGCGGAGCGTGCCGTAGGCCTTCTGGCCATCGGGGTGCTCGAGGTCGAGCCGGCCGGAGCAGTACAGACCGCGCTCGTCTTCGCGGAACTCCGCCCAGCTGCCGATGGCCTTGCCCGGGTCGTGGAACCACAGCATGCGGGGCGCGGTGCCACGGCGTGCGTGCTCGGCGAGCGTCTCGGCGAAGGCGCCGGGCAGGATGACGTCGCGATAGGTGTCGACCACGTCGAACACCGCGCCGTAGCCCTCGAAGGCGCCGGTATCGGCGGCGACCGACTTCACCTCGAAGCGGGCGCGGAGATCGCCGCGGATCCTCATGGCGTGGTCTCAAGTTGGGACAGTACGGTATCCAGCGCGTCGCGGGCGCCGCGAATGCGCGCCTCGTTCGCCGCCGACAGGATCCGGCCGATTTTCTGTTCCAGGGCGGGGTCCTCCGCGCCGATGACACGGGCGACGGTGGCGATGGCCGCCGCCTTGCCGTCAGCGCCCTGCCGGTCGGCGGACTGGCCGCCACCACCACCATCCGGGCCCTGGGACGGCGCCTGCTTTGCACGGAGCGCGGCCTCGGCCTCCGCCTGGGTCGCCAGGTTCAGCGGCCGCAGCGGTTCGTCGAGGCCGGGTAGCGGGTTCAGATCCTCCAGCGCCCGGGCCTCATTGCGGGTTAGCACCCCGAGGGTGATCAGCGCGCTGTAGAACTCCGACCGCGTGCGCGCATCGCCGCGCATCAGCGCCTGAAGGGAGAATTTCGCGTAGAGCCGGCGCTGCCGTTCCTCCCGCGTCATCAGGTCGACGCGGATCCGCTCCTCGAAGCGGCGCGTCCACCGCCCCAACGAGTAAACGACATTCGCGATGAAGAACTGCTCCGCCGAGGCGTAGGTCGAGGCCTTGTCGGAATGCCCGACCATGGCCGGGTAGACCCCGAAGGCGCGGCAGATTTCCTCGATCTGGAAGCGCCGGGTCTCGATGTGCTGGGCATCGACGCCGGTCATGCCCATCGGCTCCCATTTCAGGCCGGAGGACAGCACCGCGGTGCGCATGGCGTTGGACAGCCCACCCTGGGTCTGCTGCCAGGCGGCGCGGAGTTCATCGACCTGCTCGCGGGTCAGCCGCTGCTCGGTGGTCAGGATGCCGCCCGGACGGGCGCCGTTCGCGTGGAGCCGGGCGTGGGCTTCCTCGGTGGCCAGCGCCAGGCCGATCGCCTCGCGGGCCAGCTTGGTGGCATCCAGGCCAGAGTAGGCGTTCCAGGATGGGGCGCGCAGGTGGAACACCTGTTCGCGGCCGACGGTCAGGCTGCGGCCGTCGGCGAGGACGAGATGATACGCCAGGTCATAGCCCTGGCGCTGCTCGATGGAGACGCTGCCGGGGACGAGGGGGATCAGCTCGCGGATCGGGCCCCTGGGGTTCGGGCGATTGATGAAGGAGATGCCGTCGCCGCGCAGCACGGCGTGCATCAGCGTGGTCTCGATCCACTCTGGCCAGGTCTGCCATTCGTTCGGCTGGCCGGCGAAGAAGTCCCACAGCGGCTCGCCCGTCGCCACGTCGCGCCCGCCACCCTCGCGGGGGCGATAGATGTCGAGCGGCAGCATGGCGACGCCGCAGGCGATGGCGTGCACGCAGGCGAGCGCGGTGGTGCATTCCAGCGCGGACGTGGCATTCACCGTGGCACCAGACTTCGCGGGTGGGCGTAGCGCCTCCCAGAAGCCCGGCGCGAAGGTTATGGCTTTCCGTTCCCGCCAGAGACGGGCGAGGCTGCCGAACACGCCAGCTGACATGGCACCTCATGTGCTCCAGGACGAAGAACATCGGCGTTGACCGTAACGGGAGCGCTCGCGCCGAATCGGGGTATGGTCGATAGCTCGGCGCTGGGTTTTCCACGGCGCTGGAGGAACCGCGTCGCGCACGGAATGGGATACGAGGAGAAGCCTTAGGCCGCGTGGACAAACTGGCGCTTGGGGGGATTCCCAGCCGGGGCCGGACGTGATTCCAAGCTGATCTCTGGCATGGAGATTGGCGTTGATCC
>NZ_JACIJE010000018.1 GCF_014199195.1 Neoroseomonas alkaliterrae
CGCTACCCGCTACGACCAGACCGCCGAGAGCTTCCTCGGCTTCGCGACACTCGCCTCCATCCGACTGTGGATCAGGTTTGTCCACGCGGCCTAGGCCGGAAAGGTGCGCAGGCTCGCAAGCAGGCGAGTAGCTCTTCCGGCCGACTGTCCCGCTGGCCGTGCGGTCTCACACGAATAATCGGCACTTGATCGATATGTTCGTGCGGCGTTGGGCCTTTCTGTGGGGTGGGCGTAGTGTGGTCAAAGCTTATCCAGTCCGATTAGATATAGAGATCCAGGCGCTGCCCCTCCCACTCCGCCGGAAACGGCTCCATCAGCGCCGGCAGCGTCATCCCTTCGGGCTGCCGCCCATCCAGGATCGCCTCGACGATATCCGGCGCCAGCAGCGTCAGCCGCAGCACGCGCGACACGTAGGACGCGTTGATCTTCTCGGCGGCGGCCAGCTCGTTGATCGTGGCGAAGCGGCCGGACTCCAGCATCCGCCGCCACCGGAAGGCCCGTGCCACCGCCTTGATCAGCGCGATGTCCTGCCGGTGCTCCAGCGCCAGCACGCCGGGCGTGACCATCGCCTTCCGCCCGCCCCGCGGCTTCACCTGGAGCGGGATGACCACCGTGAGGGTCTGGGGCGCCTCACTCATGCTGCGGCCCTCCCGGCCTCGGACGGTTGGGCGGCGAGGTCGCGCATCAGGCTGCCGAGCCCGTCCAGCCGCAGCCGAACCGCGGCGCCCTCCGCCCGGACATCTACGCGGTCCACCAGCAGCCGCACGATGCGCGCCCGCTCGGCGGGGAAGAGCTCGTCCCAGAGGGGCTCGATCCGCTCCAGCGCCAGCAGCACCTCCTGCTCCGTCACGTCCGGCGCGGTCAGGCGCGCCGCCCGCCAAGTGCCGACCACCATCTCCGGCTGGCGCAGCAGCGCGCGGACCTACGCGACCACCGCCGCCTCGATCTCCCCGGCCGGCAGACGCGCGATGGCCGGCCGCTCCGTCGCGCCGCCCTTCAGCATAGCCTGGCTGACATAGTAGCGGTACATCTGCCCGCCCCTGCCGCGGCTGTGGCTTGGCGACATGGCGCGGCCGTCGCTGTCGAAGATCAGCCCACGCAGCAGTGGCGCTGTGGTGTTCCGGGTCCGGTTAACCCGCACCCGCGGGCTGACCTGAAGCACGGCGTGCACCGCGTCCCACTGCGCCCGGGTGACGATGGCATCGTGCTCGCCGGGATAGGCCGTGCCCTTGTGCACCGCCTCGCCGAGATACACGCGGTTGCTGAGGATCCGGTAGACATCGGTCTTCGTCAGCGGACGGCCCCGCTTCGTCGTGGTGCTCTCGGCACGCAGCACCTGCACCAGCTTGGTGCAGGACTCCATCTCGACGAAGCCCTGGAAGACTCGCCGCACCAGCGCCGCCTCGGAGTCGTTCACCACCAGCTTCCGCTCGCGCACGTCGTAGCCGAGTGGCACGAATCCGCCCATCCACATGCCGCGCTTGCGCGACGCCGCCACCTTGTCGCGGATGCGCTCGCCAATGACTTCTCTTTCGAACTGGGCAAAGCTGAGCAAAATGTTCAGCGTCAGCCGCCCCATGCTCGTCGTTGTATTGAACGACTGCGTGACCGAGACGAAGGTCACCTGGTTCGCGTCGAACACCTCGACGAGCTTGGTGAAATCGACCAGCGACCGGCTCAGGCGATCGATCTTGTAGACCACCACGACGTCGACCAGCCCTTCCTGGATGTCGGCGACCAGACGCTTCAGCGCGGGCCGTTCGAGCGTGCCGCCGGAGATGCCGCCATCGTCGTAGCGGTCGCGCACCAGCACCCAGCCCTCCGCGCGCTGGCTGGCGATGAAGGCCTCGCAGGCCTCGCGCTGGGCGTCGAGGGAGTTGAACTCCATGTCGAGCCCCTCCTCGCTCGACTTCCGGGTGTAGACCGCGCAGCGGAGCTTGCGCACGGTGGCCGCCATCACGCCGGCCGACTTTGCGTCGCGCGTCATGCGGCGCTCCGGCTCGGGCGCAGCCCGAAGAACACGCGCCCGTTCCAGCGGGTGCCGGTGATGGCGCGCGCGATGGCGGAGAGGGACTGGTAGGGCTGGCCTTGGTACTCGTAGCCGGCGCGCGTGACGGTCACCACGTGCTCGACGCCCTGGTACTCGCGGATCAGCTGCGTGCCGGCGATCGGCCTGTCGTCGCCACGCATGCGGCGGACGGCGATCTTCCCGCCGTCGAACTGCTCACCCAGAGCCTCGAGCCGAGCCAGCGTCTCCGACTTCAGACCGCGTACGCCAGTTCCTGGATGCGGTAGGCGAGCCGGCTCTCCAGGAAGCGCCGATTATAGGGCGGCGGCTCGGTGCCGAAGAGCGCGCGCCACTGCTGTTTCAGGGCGGGCGCGCTGGTAGTCTTGAGGGCCGCGAGGCGCCCCAGCACGTCGGCGGGCGGGATGGCGGGTGCGGTGAATGCCGGCGGGGTGGCGGGCTTGGGCTTCATGGTGCGCGTCATGCGTCTCTCCGGTTGGTCCGGTTCGCATGCAGGCGCTGGGCGGCCGGGAAGTGTAGCAACTGCTCTCCGCGGTCCGCGGCGTCACGCACGGCTTCCTCGGCAGCGCGGCTGCGCAGCCGCATTAGCCCGCGGGCAAGCAGGTCGCAGACCTCGAGAAGGTGGGGCGGGAGCGACGGTTTGAGTTGGACTCGCATAGCGACCGCGGCGTACCGCAACCGGCTTGACGATTGATAGCCAGATCAACGGCTTAGCGAACTACAGCGAAAACAAAAGCAGCGGGACGAAGCTGAGGTCGGCGTGGTGGCGCGAAGGGGGCTAGGCCGACGACGAGGGCCACTACTCGCCCTTTCGTTATTCTACTCTGGATTGCATTCTGACAAACAGTTCATGATCCTTCTGCAGCCGCATTGAGCTGCGATTCGCGGTCCACGGAGACGACCCCGGTGCGTCAGCAGGCACTTTCGCCCAGCGGAGCCCAATCGCCGGCGGACCGGTGCTGCACGACGTCCTGATCCATGGGTCATCAACGCCTCGGGAAGCTGCCCGCGCATCGGTTTCTTCCGGAGATCGTCAGGTATCTCCTCGATGGCGGAACGCCGACAGCCGACTTGGTCGACCAGGTTACGGAGGTCGGCCGAGACGCCCTGCAGCGCGCTGTGAAGGATCCTGTCTTCATCGCGGCTTTGTGGCTTCTCGTTCGGATGCCCCAGGCGGCCGCCTCCAATTCGGCGCCCGACGGATGGGCAGCGCTCGACCTCAAGGGCGGCCAGGCAGCATCACTCACGGATCTGCTGGTGGCGTTCGATACCGCCCTCGAACGCGTGCAGCGTCGATCGGCCGGCGGGGCGACGGACCTGGGGGAAATCGCTCGGCAGTCCGCGAAGAGCGCGCTCGCCGAAACGCTCCAGCCACGCCTTCCGGTGCTCTGGACGCCCACCGCCGAAGACGTGCGTCGCTCCTTGGCGTCGCTGCGGAGCCCAGAGGCGTTCGCAGACCTCGCGCAGCGGTTCCACTCCCGCTTCGTCGACCGTGTCATCCACTACTTCATCGATCGGAACCTCCACCGCATGATCGGACCAGAGCGGTTCACGAAGTCACTCAACGATGTCGAGTCATTCAATGGCGCGGTTCGCCGGCATTGTGATGAGGCATCGCTGATCATGCGCGCCTACGCACGCGACTGGCTCGGCAAGAACCAGTATCGCGATGGGAAGACTCTGACCCGCGAGGACATCCGCCGCTTCACCGGATACTCCGTGGAGAAGCTGCGTATCGAACTGGCCCAGCGAAAGGGGGCACCGTGAGGAAGTTCCGAATCGAATGCGGCGTCGCTACAGCCTCTGCCGCCGACACGATGACGATGGACGTCCATGGTAAGGGCAAGAACGTCAATCTTCGCATCGACTGCATCACGCGCAGCATGCTCGCAAATGTGCCGGATCTGCTGCTGGACCTCCTGGAGATCGCCACCTACGTCTATTGCGCGGACCAGAGGATGAGCAGGGGGACTGCGCAGCTCACGAACTTTGGTGAGAACTGGCGGCGCGACCTCCACTTCACGATACCGGTGCGCGACCCTGCGCTGTGGCAGCATAGCGAAGTGCAGCGCCTGCTCGAAGACACGCTCGGGTTTCTGTCCGACGACAGCTACACCTTCGAGTTCCACAAGGCCAAAAGCCCATTCCTCTCCCGTGACGTCTACTTTCAGGACCTCATCGACGCCTCGTCCGATTACGATGCTGTGGCGATGTTCTCCGGCGGCGTCGACTCATTCGCTGGTGCGGTGCAGGACGTCGTGCTCCGAGGGCGGTCCGTTTGCCTGGTCGGCCATTCGTCGGCGACGAAGGTGAAGAGCATCCAACAGCAGCTCGTCGACGGACTGAAGGCGAGAGGTTTTGAGCGTCGCGTCACCTACATACCGGTGTGGGTGACGAACGAGAACGTCAGGCCGAATGATCATACGCAGAGAACCCGATCCTTCCTCTTCGCCTGCTTGGGCATGGTGATCGCCCACATGTCTGGGAAGGACCGCTTCACCTTCTATGAGAACGGTGTCGTCAGCATCAATCCACCAGTGGCCGGAGATATTGTCGGAGGTCGAGCAACCCGAACCACGCATCCACGCGTCCTACGCGGCCTAGAAGAGCTGTTCTCAACGCTCCTCGAACGCCCCGTTCAGATCGAAAATCCGCTGCAATGGATGACGAAGCGCGAGGTCACGATGCTCGTACAGGAGGCGGGCATGGCGGACCTCCTCGCTACTACGAACAGCTGCACGAGACCTCGGACGTGGACGGCGGCGCACATGCATTGCGGCGCGTGCTCGCAGTGCATCGATCGCCGCTTCGGCATTCTTGCTGCCAGCCTTGGTGATCATGAACCAGCGACGAACTACAAGATTGATTTGCTGACCGCGGACCGAAGCACGAGCGACGATCTCCGCATGGCGGTGAGCTACGTCTCGTTCTTCAAGAAGGTCGCTGCCACGCCGAAGGAGCGCTTCGTCGTCGACTTCCCAGAAATCGTCTCGGCCATCAACTCGTTTCCCGACATCTCCGCGGGCGAAGCGGCGAACCGAATCTATGATCTCTTCCAACGGCAAGCCAAAGCGGTCGAGTCCGTCATCGCGGCAGGCGTGAAGGAGCATGCGGAGGCCCTGTTTCGGAACGAGCTGCCCGCTGGATCGCTTCTGTCCATCTGCTTCGCCCGCAACAGCGTCGAGATCCTGCCGTCCAGCGACTACGACTCGCAGGCGAAGGCATTGGTCGATCGGCTCTCGGCCCCTGTTTTCGAGTTCGCGATCGACGAGACGGGGCGGAAGGTCGTGTTCCGGAGCGCCGCCACTCTGACCGAAGCCAACTTTCGCATCGTCGAGCAGCTGTTGCCAGACTTCCGGAGCGCAAAGAAGGAAGGGCGCGAGGTACCGTTCACACCCCCTCGCACGCTCGCGAAGCGCCTCAGGATCTCCGAGCCATCCCTGCGCACGCAGATCCGGCGGCTTCGTGAGGCGCTTGAGCCGCTGGTCGTCGATCTCGGGCTTCCCCTCGATAATGACAGTTTCATCGAGAACCGACCGCACGCCGGCTATCGGCTGAACCCTGCCGTGCGAGAGCTTTCGCTTGCCGACATCCGCGCGTCGACAATTCCGGGAGCCCCCCCGGTCGCGCCCGATGTCACGACTGGATCGCCCTGACGTCACAACTCGCGGACGGCGGGCCAGCTTGTCCGCCAGTTTCCGGCGCCCGGATGTCACAGGAAAGATCGGCGCCGTCTATATCAAATGCGCCCTAAGCCGCTGAAATTCCTCGCAGATCAAGACCGCCGCGGCGTTGCCGTGTCGGCCTCTGCGAAGGATCACGGAGCGACTTATGGCGACCAGGCACCTGACGCAGTCCGAGGTTGCGCGGCGGTGGTGCCTTAGCCCCCGCACGCTGGAGCGCTGGCGGTGGCTGGGCCAGGGGCCTGTTTACCTGAAGCTGGGCGGCCGGGTCGCGTACCGCGTCGAGGACATCGAGGCCTACGAGACGGCCCAGGCCCGTGACGCCGGCGCCGCGCAGCGTCCCGACGTCACGCGGCAGGGTAAGGCGACCGCCTGATGGTCACGCTGGTCCGCTACGAACAGGCCCGTACGGCGCTGGCCGAATGCGCCCGCATCGATGAGGCCTCGCAGATCCGCGACAAGGCTGCGGCGCTCGCCGCCTATGCCCGCCAACGCGACGACCGCGAGCTCGAGGTGTGGGTGCGCGAGATCCACCTGCGCGCCTGCGTCCGCATCGGTGAACTGAGCCGCGACATCGAAGCCGCCGAGCGGCGCCGCGGCGAGCACGGCCGCCTGCTTCCCATCGCCGAGAACCAGGTGACGAAGGCCCAGGCGCTCGCCGAGGCCGGCCTCAGCACGGCGGCCGCCGCCCGGTACGAGGAACTGGCCGGCGTGTCCGCGACCGTGACGGCCATTGCCGGCGACCGCGCCGGCCAGGCGGAAGCGGCCGGGAAGGCCGCCATGGAGGCCTACTTCGCGCAGTCCCGCGCAGTAGGCGCGCCGCCAACCATGGCCGGGCTGCGCGGCGCCGTGCGTGGCGCGCTGGAGGCCACGCTCGGCCCGCTGCCGACCCGCACCAGGCGTCCTGCCCCGCCGGTGGACCAGCCGAAGGTCGCGCCGATCGGCGCCGACTGGGCCGATTTCACCGCCGCCGTCCTCACCGTGGCGACCCTGCCCGTCGACTTCGCTTCGCTCGCGGGCCGGGCCCCGCGTGCCCTGCTCGACGACCTGCGCGGCGAGGCACGCGAGGCGCTGCGGCGGCTGCCGCTCTGGATCAACGCATTGGAGAACGAACATGACGACGCCGCGTGACCGCATGCGGACCCTGATCCGCGAAGCTCGCCTCAGCGTCCGCCACCGCGGCAGCGTGCCGGCGATCGTCGGCGAGGTCGTCCGGAATGCCGCGGAGGAGATCCGCAAGGACGACCAGCTGTTCGGCGTGGTTCTGGCGACGGCGCTGAACAAGCTGATCCGTGACGAGCTCAAGCGCAGCGCCGAGAGCGCCGACCACGCCGAGGGCCTGCGGGCGGAGCAGATGGAGATGTTCCCGCCGGATGCCCGCGCGACGGTGGAGCAGATCGGGCGTGGCGAGGTGTTCGTGCCGAGCCGCAATGCCTTCGTCCCGCTGCTGCCGAGTCACCTGCAGCCGCAGGAGATCGACGAGGCTGGGAAGTACCTCATCGACCATGGCGGCGACTGCATTCGCCGCGGCGGCCTGCTGCGCCGGCTGAGCCGGATCATGCAGACCCACCGGAAGGCAGCGTGAGGTCGGCCATGGGCAAGTCCTCCCGCGACAAGGGCCTGCGCCGCGAGCGGGCCATCGTCGACATCCACATGAAGTGCGGACTCCGCGCCGAGCGCGTGCCGCTGTCCGGCGCCGTCCGGTACCGCGGCAACGGTGCCGACGTCGACCTCTACGTCCGCGGCGCCGAGCCGCTGAAGGTGGAGGTCAAGGCGCGCGGCGAGGGCGACGGCTTCAAGACGCTGGAGCGCTGGCTCGGCCGGAACGACGCGCTGTTCCTCTGGCGCGACCGCGCGACGCCGATGGTGGTGCTGCCGCTGCATGTCTGGATCGAGATCGCGCGGCGCAGCGCGCGCTGCGCAGAGCCCGACGCCGATCGCGAGCGCGCCCGCCGCGCGCGCCAGGCTGAGGAAGGCCCGCTCCCGCCGCCCGACGCTATCGCCGAGGTGACGCCGTGACCCCGCGCACCACCCAGAGGCTGCGCGAAATCGGCGAGGCGCTCCGCACTCTGGCCGGCGGCCTGCTGCTGGCCGGCGGGTTCATCGCGCTCTGCTGGGTCGCCGAGCTGGTGACCTTCCGATGAGCGTCTCTCCCATGCCGATGCCCGCGCCTGCCCGGCCGCCGGCGTCGCTCACCCAGCCGGGCGCCATCACCACCGACAGGACCAGCATGACCAACCGAACCACTCTGGCGCAGCTGCGCGAGATGGACGCCGCGCAGGCCGCCCGCCTGCCCGTCGATCATCTGGCGCTGCTGCTGGACGAGGTCGGGGCGCTGAAGGCCGACGCCAAGCACCTCGCCGACCTGCTGCACGACGCCCTGCACGCCCGCTACGGCGAAGCGGCCGCCGCGGCCCGCCGCGCCGACGGCAAGGACACCGGCCGCGTCCGCCTGGAGCAGGACGGCTTCGAGATCGTCGCGGACCTCGCGAAGCGCGTGGAGTGGAACCAGCCAAAGCTGGCGGAGGCGGTCGCTACCATCCGCGGCTGGGGCGAGGACCCCGCCGACTACGTCACCGTCGAGATCCGCGTGCCGGAGAGCCGCTTCACGCCGTGGCCGCCGCGCATCCGCGCGGTGTTCGAGCCAGCGCGCACCGTCGCCACCGGCCGTCCCTCCTACACCCTCGAACCGAAGGACGTCGCCTGATGGCGCATGAACTCCGCATCCAGGTCGCGATCCCCCTCGAAGGCGACGCGATCTCCCGCGCGAAGGACGTGGCCGCCTTCGAGCCGACCCTCGACGCCTTTGCCGAGGCGGTGGCGCGCGCCGGCGGCGACATCAAGGTCGACGTCATCAAGGCGAAGCCGCGCACGCCGAAGGAGTCGCACTGATGGCGATCTCCCTTGCATCGCTCCGGCGGGGCGGCGAGACGCGCCCGCCGCGGATCCTCGTCTACGGCGTGGCCGGCGTCGGCAAGACCCAGCTCGCCGCCGATGCGCCGAACCCGGTGTTCCTGCAGACCGAGGACGGGCTCGGCCGCATCGACGCCGCGACCTTCGGGCTGCTGCGCAGCTTCGACGCGGTGATGGAGGCGCTCGGCAGCCTCTACACCGAGGAGCACGACCACCAGACCGTGGTCCTCGACAGCCTTGACTGGCTGGAGCCCCTCGTCTGGCAGCACACGGCGCAGGCGCACAACCAGCCGGACATCGAGTCCTTCGGCTACGGCAAGGGCTACCTCGCTGCGCTGGATACCTGGCGCAGCTTCCTCGACGGCGTGAACGCGCTGCGCGACGAGCGCGGCATGGGCGTGATCCTGATCGCGCATGCCGAAATCCGGCGCTTCGACAGCCCCGAGACCGAGCCCTACGACCGCTACCAGCCGAAGCTGCACCGCGGCGCCTCCGCGCTGGTGCAGGAGCATGTCGATGCCGTGCTCTTCGCGAACTATCGCGTCAGCACGCTGAAGTCGGACGTCGGCTTCAACAAGAAGGTGGTCCGCGGCGTGAGCGGCGGCGACCGCCTGCTGCACACCGCCGAGCGCCCGGCCTTCCTCGCGAAGAACCGCTTCGGGTTGGCCGAGACGCTGCCGCTGTCCTGGCCTGACCTCGCCGCCGGCATCCCCTTCTACGCGGCGCCACCCAGCACCGCCCCCGCCTCCACCACCGAAGCCCGGAGCTGACCCATGGCATCCCTCAATGGAACCTTTGACGCGACCGAGGTCGCCCCCGCCGTCCCGCTCGAGGTGCTGCCGCCCGGCAAATACCTCGCGCATCTGATCGAGAGCGAGATGCTGCCGACCAAGGCCGGCGACGGGCAGTACCTGAAGCTGGTGTTCGAGGTGCTGGAGGGCCCTGCCGCCCGCCGGAAGATCTTCGACCAGCTGAACCTGGTGAACCGCAACGAGCAGACGGTCGAGATCGCGCAGCGCACGCTCTCCGCCATCTGCCACGCGGTGGGCCAGGTCCACGTCAGCGACAGCGAGCAGCTGCACTTCAAGCCGCTGATCGTGACCCTGAAGGTCAAGCCGGCCGGCAACGACAAGTCCGGCATCTACCGCGAGGCGCGGAACGAGGTGGCCGGTTACTCCGCGGCGTCGGCGGGCGCCTCCAGCGGGGTCGCGCCACGCCCGGCCGCTGCGGTGCCCCGCGCGACCCCGGCGGCGCCCCCGGCGGGCACCCGCCCCGGTGCCGCCGCCACGCCACCCTGGCGCCGCAACGGCTGACGACACCGCCGGCGGACACATCCGCCGGCCCCTCCTTCCTCCCTGCGGGACCAGCCATGGCCGTCCTTCCACCGCCGTCGAGCCCCACCGTCACCGCCATATACGCCGCCTACGAGGCGGCCGCGGATGCCGGCTACCGCGCGCATCTCGGCGCCTCGCTGATCGGCGCCGAGTGCGAGCGCGCGATCTGGTACACCTTCCGCTGGGCCACGCGCGCCCGGCACACCGGCCGGCTCCTCCGGCTTTTCGAGACGGGCCACCTGGCCGAGGCCCGCTTCGTCGCCGACCTGCGCCGCATCGGCGTCACCGTGCTGGACGTGGATCCGGCGACCGGCCGGCAGTGGAACCTCCGCGACGCCGGCGGCCACTTCGGCGGCAGCATGGACGCCGTCGCCAAGGGCTTCCCCGAGGCGCCGGCGACCTGGCACGTCTGCGAGTTCAAGACCCACAGCGCCAAGTCCTTCGCCAAGCTGAAGGCCGAGGGCGTCGCCGCCTCCAAGCCGCTGCATTGGTCGCAGATGCAGGCCTATATGCAGCTCGCCGGCCTCGATCGCGCCTTCTACCTGGCGGTCTGCAAGGACACGGACGAGCTCTACCAGGAGCGCATCCGGCACGACGCAGAGGCCGGGCTGCGCATCCTGGCGAGGGCAGCGCGCATCATCGGCGCGGCCCGGCCGCCGGCCCGCATCAGCCAGGATCCGACCTGGTGGCAGTGCCGCTTCTGCGATCACCATGCCGTTTGTCATGACGGCGCCGCGCCGGAGCGGCACTGCCGCTCCTGCCTGCATGCCTCGCCGGTCCCGGGCGGTGATTGGCATTGCGCCCGGCACAACGCCCCACTCGACCGGCGCAATCAGGAGGCGGGCTGCGCTGCGCACCTCTACATTCCGGACCTCATCGACGGCGAGCAGCTGGACGCCGGCGAGGATTGGGTCAGCTACCGGCTGCCCGACAACAGCGTCTGGCGCGACGGGGTGGCGGCATGACCCTGTCGCTCCGCCCCTATCAGCGCGCCGCTATCGAGGCGCTCTACGACTACTTCGCCGCCAGCGTGGGCAACCCGCTGATCGTGATGCCGACCGGCACAGGGAAGTCCGTGGTCATCGCCGGCTTCACGCGCGAGGCCATCGCCGCCTACGGCGACACCCGCGTGCTGATCCTCACCCACGTGAAGGAGCTCATCCAGCAGAACTTCATGGCGCTGCTCCGCGCCTGGCCCGAGGCGCCGGCCGGCATCTACTCGGCCGGCCTGTCCCGTCGCGACATTCACGCGCAGATCCTCTTCGCCGGCATCCAGTCGATCCACCGCCACGCGCGGCAGGTGCAGCGCTGCGACCTCGTGCTGATCGACGAGGCGCACCTGCTCGGACGCGGCGACAGCGGCATGTACCGCTCCTTCCTGGCGCAGCTGAACGAGATCAACGCGGGCCTGCTGAAGGTCGTGGGCTTCACGGCGACGCCGTATCGCCTGGACAGCGGCATGCTGCACGAGGGGAAGGATCGTCTCTTCACCGACATCGCCTTCCAAGTGCCGGTGCTGGACATGATCCAGCAGGGCTATCTCTGCCCGGTCGTTCCCAAGCAGACCGCGACCCAGCTCGACGTCGGCGGCGTCGGCACCCGCGGCGGCGAATTCATCGCCAAGGACCTCGAGGCAGCAGTCGACCGGGATGACGTCACGCGCGCCGCGGTGGTCGAGATCGTCCAGCACGGCGAAGGCCGCGGCTCCTGGCTGATCTTCTGCTCCGGCGTCGCCCACGCGCGCCATGTCCGCGACGCTATCCGCGAGCATGGCGTCAGCTGCGAGACCGTCACCGGCGACACGCCCGGTCCGGAGCGCGATGCCATCCTGGCGGCCTTCAAGGCGGGGCGGCTGCGCTGCGTCACCAACGCGAACGTGCTCACCACCGGCTTCGACGCCCCGGGGGTGGACCTGATCGCGCTGCTGCGCCCGACGAAGAGCGTCGGCCTCTACGTCCAGATGGTGGGTCGCGGCACGCGCCTCGCCGAGGGCAAGGACGACTGCCTGGTGCTCGACTTCGCCGGCAACACGGCGCGCCACGGCCCGATCGACACGGTCGACGGCCGGAAGAAGGAGAAGCCGGACGAGCCGGGCGAGGCGCCGATCAAGATCTGCCCGGAATGCCAGACTATCAACCACGCCAGCGTGCGGCGCTGCATCGAGTGCGATCATGAGTTCCCGCCACCGGTGGTGAAGGTCGCGCCGCAGGCAGCGTCGAACGCGCTGCTCTCGACCCAGGTCCAGGCGACTTGGTCCGACGTCACCGGGATCAGCTACGCGCGCCACGAGAAGCCCGGCAAGCCGGCGTCGCTGCGCGTCACCTATGAGTGCGGCCTCGTGCGGCACAGCGAATGGGTCTGCTTCGAGCACACCGGCTTTCCGCGCGACAAGGCGGTGGGCTGGTGGCGCCGCCGCGCCGGCAATCTGCCGCCGCCGGCGACGGTGGATGAGGCCCTGCAGCAGGTGGACCAGCTCCGCCGTCCGATCGCGATCCAGGTCCGGCCCGCGGGCCAATACACCGAGATCGCCGCCGCGAGGTTCGTGTGAGATGTGCCGCCTGTCGCCTTCGCACCGCCCGCGGCTTCGGTTGGTTCGATCCGCGCATTCGGACCTCCGAGCCGCTCCCGGCCTGTTCCATGCGCTGCATGAGCGCGCTCTGCCGGAGGTGGGGCGTGGTTGATCCTGACGAGCACGAGATCGCCGCCATCGCGGCTGCCAGCCCCATGGCCGGGGAGTACCTGGACAGCATCGGGAAGAGCGACCTCGCAGTGCTGACCGAAGCCGAGTGGCTGACGCTGCTCGAGGTAATCATCACGGCCTACCAGGACGAGCTCGCTCGGCGGCTGGATCAGGGGCGACATCCTGCGCCGCCGCTCGTGGTGGGAGGGCGGGCGTGACCCAGACCTCCTTCATGGCCGACTATGGCGAGCGGCTGGTCGACAACGGCTACTCCGTCATCCCGATCATGCCGGGCACCAAGGTGCCGGGGCAGTTCCGCGGGGGCGAGTGGTCGCTCTATCCCGACTGGACCCGGCATTGCGACAGGCCGACGAAGTCCTTCGAGGTGGACATCTGGCGGCGCTGGCCCGGCTGCGGCGTCGGGATCGCCACCGGCGCCGTGGTGGGCATCGACATCGATATCCTGGACGGCGCGCTCGCCATCCAGCTCGCCGACCTCGCGGCCTCCATGCTGGGCGACACGCCCTGCCTGCGCATCGGCCGCGCCCCGAAGCGGCTGCTGGTCTATCGCGCGGCCACGCCCTTCGCCGGCCGCAAGCGCCATCCCCTCGAGCTGCTGGCGCGCGGCCAGCAATTCGTCGCCTATGCGGTGCACCCCGACACCGGCCGTCCCTATGAGTGGCCGGAGGACAGCCTGGTGGAGCTGCCGCTCTCGCGCCTCCCTGTGGTGGACGAAGCGGGATGCGCCGCCTTCCTCGACGCTGCCTGGCGGCTCGTGCCCGACGAGGTCCGGGTCAACTCGATTCTGGCGGACGCACCGACCAGCGCCTGGCGCGGCCCGAGTGACCCGAAGGGCACGCGGGACGCCATGGCGGCGGCGCTGGCCTGGCTGCCGAATGACGACCTGCCCGGCAATGAGTGGATCACCGTCGGCGCGGCGATCAAAGCGGCCCTTGGCGAGGAGGGGCGCGACCTCTGGCTCGATTGGTCACGCCAGTCCCGGAAGTCTGGCCAGTCCGGGCGCTCTGGCACGCCCGAGCGGCGTTGGGCCTCGCTGCGGCCGCACAGCGTCGGCGCCGGGACGATCTACTGGCTGGCCGAGCAGCGCGGCTGGGTGCCGGATCCTGCCCTGACCCTGAACGGCACGGCGGCGGAGCAGGCGGCACAGCCCCACCCGGCCGCGGCCCTGCTTGCGAAGGTCGCCGCTGTGCCACTCCCCGCCACGCCGCCGCCGAAGCCCTATCGCGTCCCGCCCGAACTGCTGGAGGTGGAGGGCGCTGAAGCTGTTCCTGGACTACGCCACCGCCAGCGCCGTCAGCCCGCAGCCCTTCCTCTCGCTCGGTGCCGCCATCTGCCTGGTCGGGGCGATTGCTGGCCGCCGGTATCGCACGCCGACCGACCTGCGCAGCAACGTCTACGCCATCGGCATCGCCGACAGCGGCGGCGGGAAGGACCATGCCCGCCGCTGCGTGAAGCGCGCGATCTATGCGGCCGGCCTCGACCGCTATCTCGGTGGCGAAGATCTGGCGTCGTCGGCCGGCCTGCTGACCTCCCTGCAGCGCCATCCTGCGCGCCTGTTCCAGGTCGACGAGTTCGGCCAGTTCCTGAAGCTGGTGCTGAGCCAGCGCGCCCCCGCCCACAAGGCGGCCATCTGGTCCGAGCTGACCAAGCTCTACACCTCGGCGGCCGAGCCCTACATCGGCGCCGAATACGCCGACCAGAAGGCGCGGCCGCGCGTCACCATCGAGCAGCCCTGCGCCTGCATCTGGGGCGTCACGGTGCCGGGGCCGCTCTGGTCGGCGCTGGAGGGCGGCGCACTGGCGGACGGCTCCATCGCGCGCTTCCTGGTCTTCCTGACAGACGACGACTACCCCGAGCGCAACGAGGCCCCGGCGCCGATGGACCCACCGCCGGCGCTGGTGTCGGCGCTGCAGGCGATCGCACGCGGCGTGCCGGGTCACAGCCATGGCGGGAACATCGCCGACGCCATGGAGTCTTCGGCGCCGATCCACGCCTACACGGTGCCGCTCAGCCCTGGCGCCGCGGCCGCGATGGCGCGCGTGCGTCGCGAGGCCACCGACCTGCTGCGCTCGCACCGCGGGACCTACGCCACCGCCCTGTTCGGCCGCTACGCAGAGAACACCGCGAAGCTGGCGATGATCGCCGCGGTCAGCCGTGACCCGGCCAGGCCCGTCACAGAGGCGGAGGACATCACCTGGGCGGCGGCCCTGGTCGAGCACTGCATCGGCACGTTGCTGCGCGAGGCCGACCGCCGCGTCGCGGACAACGACACCGAGGCGAAGCACAAGCGCGTCCTGGAGATCATCCGCAGCGCCGGCGAGATCAGCCGGAACGCGCTGGTCCGGAAGACGCAGTTCCTGTCGAAGCGCGAGCGCGAGGAGATCTTCGACGCGCTGGTCGAGGGCGAGCTGGTCACACGCAGCATGAAGCCGACCGGGACGAAGCCGACGATGCTGTTCATCGCGCGCGGCGCGCCCGAGGCGACTGCTGGCAAGGAGGCCGCTCCTTGACGCATTCGATCCATCAAGCTCGGCGACCGCCGCGAAACCCAGGCGGGAGGCCGGTTCCACGCGCATACGTCAATACGTCAATCCGTCACGCGGGCGCACACGGATACTCGTGGGTCGCGCGCGGGCGGAGAGAGAGACCCTTTGACGAATTGATATATTGATGCATCTCACAATAGACCCCCCTTCGCACGTGCGCGCGCGCGCGAAGCACGACCTCCCGTCCTCGCAGGGCCCGCAGCGGCTGCCGGGCGGTCCGCTGCCGCCGAGGTCCAGCCTCGATCGCGGCACGCGCAGCGCGACCACCACGCCCGAGATGGAAGCGCTGCGCCGCCGTGTCTGGCAGCAGCAGGGCGTCGTCTCGCTGCGCCTTGAGGACATCACCGACCCCTGGCTGCGCCAGGCGATCCAGAACGAAGCCGTGCGGCGCTGGGGCCCGCGGCAGCAGGAGACCACCAATGGCCGGTAAGCGGAAGGCGAAGACCCCGAAGCGGGACGAGGCGCTCGGCCCGTCGAAGTGGCGGCTGCAGCACGGCGGCTTCTCGGAGCCGATCCGCGAGGCAGATCCCGAGACAGGCAGCCCGGTGCAGCATCGGCGTGCGGTGGACACGCTCGGGATGATGCTGGCCAACGGCACCATCACGCAGGAGATGCACGACGCTGGTGGCTACTTCCGCGCGCTGTTCCGTCGTGCCGCGCTGGACGGCATGGCGCGCTCGCCGCTGGTCCGGCTGCCTGGGAAGACGGCCGACGCGCTGTCGGAGCGGAACATCGACGCGCGCCGCAAGATCGCCGACGCGCTCGATGCACTTGGTGGACACGACAGCGCAGCGGGCTCCTGCGCCTGGTACGTAGTTGGCCTCGAGATGTCCGTGCGCGAGTGGGCGATGCGGCAGGGATGGGGAGGGCGTCCCGTCGCACCTCCGCAGGCGCAGGGGATGCTGGTTGCGACGCTCAGCGTTCTGGCTGGGCACTTCGGCCTCGTGCCACGGACGAGGGCGGCGTGATGGCGTGCGAACGCACGAAGAAAAATCGCGCGAGCGAAGACAAGCGTAGCGCAGCGAAAGACTGTCGCGTTGCGCACCGAAATCCACACGGCGTATCATCAGGACACCTCGAAAAGGCGCGACCGCGCCGCGGCTCGCCAGCCACAGCGTCGCTCGATCGAGACAGTGGCTCGCGAGCCGATGGGTCCTTCCTGGGCCCGTTGTATGCGGGGGGCGGAAGCGCGCAAGGTTCCTAGCGCCAGGCCATTTTTCCAGGTTGCCAGCGCCGAGCAGTTGCCAGCCGCGCCGGCCACCATTCCACGATCACGCAGGTGCAGATGCCCCAGGCCCCATGGTCTGCAAGCGCCGTCAAGGCGCGCGAGGTCGCCGCGCTGCTGCCCTATGCCGGCAACGCGCGCACGCATTCCGCCGAGCAGGTGGCGCAGATCGCGGCCAGCATCCTCGAGTTCGGCTTCGTCGCGCCGGTGCTGGTGGACGAGCGCGGCGAGCTCATCGCCGGTCACGGCCGGCTGCTGGCCGCGAAGTCCCTCGGCCTCGACACTGTGCCGACCATCGTCCGCGCTGGCCTGACCGAGGCGCAGAAGGCAGCGTATCGCCTCGCCGATAATCGCATCGCGCTGAATGCCGGCTGGGACGAAGCGCTGCTCGCGACCGAGGTCGCGAAGCTGCAGGAGATGGGCGGCGTCGACCTGGCGCTGACCGGCTTCGACGGCGCCGAGATCGAGCGGCTGCTGGCCGGGCTGGAAACCGATGCCGGCAACCTGCCGGCGCCGGTGGTTGCCAGCGGTGCCGAGCCGGCCCCTGGCAACCAGCCGGACGCGGATAGCGCCGAGCCAGCCGACGACCCCGCGGATGCCACGCCGGAGCCGCCACGCCAGGCCGTCGCGCGGGTCGGCGACATCTGGCTGCTCGGCGAGCACCGCCTCGCCTGCGGCGACAGTACGAACCGCAGCACCGTCGCGCGCGTGATGGCCACCGATCGCGCGTCGTTGCTCTTTACCAGCCCGCCCTACGGCAACCAGCGGGACTACACCACCGGCGGCGTCTCGGACTGGGATGCGCTGATGCAGGGCGTGTTCCAGCATCTCGACGGCGCGCTGCGCCGCGACGCGCAGGTGCTGGTGAATCTTGGGCTGATCCATCGCGAGGGTGAATGGCAGCCGTATTGGCAGGGCTGGCTGGACTGGATGCGTGGCCAGGGCTGGCGGCGCTTCGGGCTCTACGCCTGGGACCAGGGGCCCGGCCTGCCGGGCGACTGGAACGGCCGCCTCGCACCGGCCTTCGAGTTGGTGTTCCACTTCAATCGCGAGGCGCGGCCGCCCAACAAGATCGTGCCCTGCAAATGGGCCGGCACGCCGAATAAGGGCAGCGGACTGCGCGCCGCCGACGGCGAGGTGAAGGCGTACACCCACATCGGCCTGCCGGTGCAGGAGATGCGTATCCCCGACAGCGTGCTGCGCATCACCCGCCACAAGGGTCGTGGCATCGAGACCGAGCACCCGGCGGTGTTCCCCGTCGCGCTGCCCGAGTTCCTGATGCGTGCCTACACGGACGAGGGCGACGTCGTATTCGAGCCGTTCGGCGGCTCCGGCACGACCATCCTCGCCGGCCAGCGCACGGGGCGACGCGTCCGCGCCATCGAGCTCGCGCCAGCGTATGTTGACCTGGCGATCGCGCGCTGGCGGATGCTGCATCCAGACCTTCCGGTGACGCTGGCCGAGGACGGCCGGGACTACGATTCCGTCGCCGCGGCCCGCGCTGAGGTGACGGCCGATGCTGCCTGATCTCCGCGTCGAGATGATGCCTGTGGCGGCGCTAGCACCCTACGCCGCGAACGCCCGGCTGCACCCGACCGAGCAGGTGGCGCAGCTCGCTGCCTCGATCGGGGAGTTCGGCTTCAACGTGCCGGTGCTGGTGGATGACGCCGGCGTGCTGATCGCCGGTCACGGGCGCGTCCTCGCCGCGAAGGCCCTCGGCCTAGAGGAGGTGCCCGCCATCCGGCTCGGACACCTGACGGGTGCCCAGGCACGTGCCTTCCGGCTGGCGGACAACCAGCTGGCGCTGAACTCCACCTGGGACGAGGAACTGCTGGCCGCCGAACTGCGCGCGCTGCGCACCGACGAGTTCGACATCAGGCTGATCGGCTTCGACGGCGCGACGCTCGACCGGCTGCTGGGCGAGGCGGCACAGTACGCGCCGGCGCATACCGGGGATCCCGACGCCCCGGCACCGGAGCCGCCGGAGGCACCCGTCACGCGGCCCGGTGATCTGTGGCTACTCGGGCCGCATCGCCTGCTGTGCGGCGACGCGACCAGCGCCGCGGACGTCGCCCGGCTGCTCGACGGCGCGCGGCCGCACCTAATGATCACGGACCCGCCCTACGGCGTGAACTACGATCCCGAATGGCGGAACGAGGCGGGCGTGTCGGCGACGATGCGCACCGGCAAGGTGGCGAACGACGATCGCGCCGACTGGCGCGAGGCCTGGGGGCTGTTCCCTGGCGATGTCGCCTATGTCTGGCACGCCGGCGTGCACGCGCGGACCGTGATCGAGAGCCTGGAGGCAGCCGGCTTCGCGGTGCGGAGCCAGATCGTCTGGGCGAAGTCGCGCTTTGTGCTCGGGCGAGGCGACTACCACTGGCAGCACGAGCCCTGCCTCTACGCGGTGCGCACGGGCGCCACCGGTCACTGGCAGGGTGCGCGAGACCAGGCGACGCTCTGGCCGATCAGCACCGGTGGCGACGAGGACTCGGCGACGGTGCACGGCACGCAGAAGCCGGTCGAGTGCATGCGCCGGCCGATGGTGAACAATTCCGCGCTGGGTGATGCGGTCTACGAGCCGTTCTCCGGCAGCGGCAGTACGATCATCGCAGCGGAGACCACCGCGCGCATCTGCTACGCGATGGATGTCGACGCCCGGTACATCGACGTAGCGGTGCGGCGCTGGCAGACCTTCACGGGGCGCGCCGCCGTGCTAGCCGGGGAGGATCGAGTCTTCGACGACATCGCCGCCGCCCGCGGCACGCAGGCGGCGGCGTGATTCCTTCGGCGCGATCAGGCCGGCAGGTGGTAGATGGTGAAGGAGCCCTTCGCGCCCTCCTTGTTCGGGCCGACCTGGCGGACCCGCTCCAGCACCTGCACCTCAATCCCCTGGCGCTTCTTCAGGCCCGCGAAGAAGCCGCGGACCGTGTGCTGCTGCCAGCCGGTCGCCTCGCAGATCTGCGCGATGGTCGCGCCCTCCTCGCGGCGGAGCAGGGCGAGAACCGCCTCCTGCTTCGTCCCCTCGCGCGGCTTCCGCGGCGCGCCGGGCGCGCGCGCCTGGCGGGGCGGCTTGCCCGCCAGGGCGGCGCGCAGGGCCTGCATCGGGCCGTCGAGGGCGGTGATGATGTCCGTCTCACGGTTCGCCTCGTCGTCCCAGGCGGCCAACACCGCCGCGGCGGCGTCGCGCAGGCTGGCGCGCGGGGCGGGCGTGGGCGCGCCCTGGGCGGGTTCGGCGTCCTCCGCGGGGGCATCCCCCTCAGCGGCGTCCTCCCCGCCCGTGGGCGTCGTGTCGGCCACCGGCGCGGCAGCCTCCGCGGCAGCGCGGCGCTCGGCGTTGCGGCGGGCGATGGCCTCGGGGCTCTGCTCGTCCTCCTCGCGCGCGTCGCCCGCGTTCGGGTCGATGCCGATGGCGCGCAGCCCCTCGTCCGTGATGCGCGCCACGATCCAGGTCCCGTCCTCATCCTGTCGCCAGCCGAGCCCGACATGCTCCCGCGGGGCGTTAATCTCGGTGAGCAGGTTGTTCTTGATCAGGCTGCGGAACACCGCGTTGCGGGCGGCGGCCGGCAGGGTCTTCGGCGCGCGGGCGAGGCCCATCTCGTGCTGCGCCGCGGCGCTCAGGATCACGCGCTGGGTATCGGAAAGCGTCATCGTCGTGGTCTCCGGTTCCGGGAGCCGACCCTCGGCCCCCTACTGCCGGGAGCCCCGCCGGGCGGAACCCGGTCGGGGCGGTGCGGGAGCGCGGCGCGTCAGGCGCGGTATTCGCCGCGCCGGAAATGTTCGTCGGCGACCTCCTTCAGCTTCGCGGTGGCGTCGGTGAGCCAGGCGGTCTCGCACCAGAGCACCGCCTCGGGATCCGCGCCGAAGTGGTCATCGCTGGCCTGCTGCAACTCCGCGAGCAGAGCGTCGAACTCTGCCTTCTTCGCGAGGAAGGCCTCGAGGCTCCGCTGCTGGTTGGCTTCGCGCTTGGTCATGGTCGGCTCCGTCATCTGCATCGCGTGACGGACCATTCGCGCTGTGCCGCACGCGAGCCAAGCGCCGTCGCCGCGATGGCGATTGCTATCTTCGAGGGATCTCGATCACATCATGATCGCCGCTGCGCAGCCGGGCCGCGTGGCCTCGCAGCGCGAGGTGGCGCGCCGCCTCGGCATTTCCCACACGGCGCTGCAGAAGGCGCAGCGCGCCGGCCGCATCGCGCCCGAGGCCGATGGCGCTTGGGATGTCGAGAAGGTTCGGGCACGGCTCGCTGACAGCAGCGACCCCGTCCGCAAGACGGCGACGCTGGCGCCAACCGCACCGGCAGCATCGCGGCTAGCGACGCCACCGCCTGTCGCCGCGATGGCGCCGGCGGCCGATCCGCTGCCGCGCGCCGCCCAGAATACCTTCCACGATGCGCGCACGGCGAACGAGGTGCTCAAGGCGCAGGAGCGCCGGCTGCGGCTCGACGAGCGCAAGGGCAAGCTGGTCGACAAGGCCCGCGCGCTCCTGCTGGTGCACCGCCTCGCCAAGGAGGAGCGGGACGCCATCCTCGCCTGGCCCGCCCGCGTCGCCGCAGAGATGGCAGCCGAGCTCAGGGTCGATGCGCACCGGCTGCAGACGATGATGGACGCGCGGCTGCGCCAGCACCTCGCTGAGCGGCACGACGTCCGCGTGAGCGTCGGCTGATGGTCGGGGAGCATCTGCTGGACGAACTTGGCCGCTTCGAGGGCGACGCCGAAATACTGCAGGCCTGGCGCGACGGCATGGCGCCGGAGCCGGCGCTGCTCGTGTCGGAATGGGCCGACCGGCATCGCCTGCTCGGCAGCCGCGGCTCTGCCGAACCGGGGCCGTGGCGCACCGCGCGCACGCCCTACCTGCGCGAGATCATGGACGCGCTGTCGCCGGCGCATCCCGCTCGGCGTGTCGTGTTCATGAAGGGCGCGCAGGTCGGCGGCACCGAGTGCGGCAACAACTGGACCGGCTACGTGATCCACCACGCACCGGGGCCGATGCTCGCGGTGCAGCCGACCACCGAACTGGCCAAGCGCTTCTCCGACCAGCGCATCGACCCGCTGGTGGAGGAAACGCCGGCGATCCGGGAACGGGTCGCGCCGGCCCGCTCCCGCGACAGCGGCAATCGCCAGCTCAGCAAGGAGTTCCCGGGCGGCCAGCTGGTGATGACCGGCGCGAACAGTGCCGTGGGCCTGCGCTCGATGTCGGCGCGGTTCCTGTTCCTCGACGAGATTGACGCCTACCCCGGCGACGTCGAGGGCGAGGGCGACCCGATCGCGCTGGCCGAGGCGCGGGCGCGGACCTTCGGCTGGCGGCGCAAGATGCTGCTGGTCTCGACGCCCACCATCGCCGGCTTGTCGCGGATCGAGCGCGAATACCTGGCGACCGACCAGCGGCGCTACTTCGTGCCATGTCCGCATTGCGGCCACCGCCAGCACCTGCGCTTCGAGCGGCTGGTCTGGGACGAGGGCGCGCCGGAGACGGCACGCTACCTCTGCGAGGACTGCGACGGGGCGATCGGGGAGCAGCACAAGGCGGCGATGCTGGCCGCAGGCGAGTGGCGGGCCACGGCTACACCGACGGACCCGCACGCGGTCGGCTTCCACATCTCGGCTCTCTACTCGCCGCCGGGCTGGATGCCCTGGTCGGAAATCGCCCGTCTCTGGCTCGCTGCCCAGGGCGACGACCGCGCGATCAAGACATTCCGGAACACCGTCCTCGGAGAGACCTGGCAGGAGGCGGGCGAGGCACCGGACTGGCAGCGGCTCTATGACCGTCGCGAGCACTGGCCCGCGGGCACGGTGCCGATGAGCGGGCTGCTGCTGACGGCCGGCGTAGACGTGCAGCGCGACCGCCTCGAGGCGAGCCTCTGGGCCTGGGGCCAGGATCGGCAGTCCTGGCTGGTCGAGCACCGCGTGCTGGCGGGGAACCCGTTCGAGGCGGCGGTGTGGGAGGAGCTGCGGCTGCTGCTGGGCGAGACCTGGCGGCACGCCAGCGGGCATCGCCTGCCGGTCGCCATGGCAGCGATCGACAGCGGCGACGGCATGACCACCGCGGAGGTCTATGCCTTCGCCCGCCGGGCCGGTGCCGGCCGTGCCATCGCCGTGAAGGGCCAAGACGGGCTGCGCGCCGCGATCGGCCAGCCGGCCGCAACGGAGGTGCGGCGGAACGGCCGGAAGCTCGGCGGGCTGAAGGTCTGGCCGGTTGGCTCCTCCTTCCTGAAGGCCGAAACCTATGGCTGGCTGAAGCTCGACCGGCCCACGGAGGAAAGCGGTGATCCCGTCCCGCCGGGGTTCGTGCACCTGCCGGTGCATGCGGCCGGCGAGGAATTCTGCCGCCAGCTCACCGCCGAGCAACTGGTCGTCCGCGCCGGCCGGAACGGCTTCCGCCGGCTCGAATGGGTGAAGACCAGGGAGCGCAACGAGGCGCTCGACTGCCGGGTCTACGCCCGAGCGGCCGCGGCGGCGCTCGGCATGGATGGCTGGGGCGACGGACGCTGGGCGCGGATGGCGGATGCGCTGTCGCTGCCGGCCGCCGAATTTCCCACCGGCGGGAATGTCGCTCCGGCGTCGCCGTCGGCCGCGCCCGACACCCATCGCCCGCGCGGATGGCTTGCGCCGCGCAGCGGCTGGCTACGCTGAACAGGGAGGACGCGCATGGATCCGACCGTCCTCGCCTGGGCGCTGGCGCAGCCCGCCGGCAGCCGCGCCGCTGCCCTGGCCGCCGCCTACACGGGCGGCACGACCCGCGTGACCTTCGACGGACGGACCGTGGAGTACCGCAGCCTCGATGAGCTCGGCCGGGCGCTCGCGGTGCTGCGCGGGGCGGAGATGACGGCGGCTCGCCGCCCATCCATGACGCTGGCCAGCTTCTCTCGCGGGGGAAGCACGTGATGGGCCGGCTACGCGATGCCTGGAACGCGCTGCGCGGCTACGCCGCGGCGCAGGACAGCCGCGCCTCAGCCTGGGCGCCGTCCGGCGGCAGCGCCACGGCCGAGGTCGGTATGGCGGTCGCGACGGTCGCGCGCCGCGCCCGCGACGCCGTACGCAA
>NZ_JACIJE010000019.1 GCF_014199195.1 Neoroseomonas alkaliterrae
CTGGTGGTCTCGGGCGGGCGGTTCTTCATCCATGCCGGCGGCCCGGCGCTGCCGGCGGCGACGCTCACCTCGGACGACCTGCGGGGCGACGTCACCATCCAGGGCAGCCGGCCGCGGCGCGATCTCTTCAACGGGGTGCGGGCCGTCTACGTCGACCCGGCGAAGAACTGGCAGCCGACCGACGCCCCGCCGCTGCTCGCCTCGAACTACGTCGCCGAGGACGGCGGCGAGCAGATCTACCGCGACCTCGAGTACCCGCTGACCACCTCGGTCGCGACCGTGCAGCGCCTGATGAAGGCCGAGCTCGAACGGATCCGCCGCCAGCGGGAGGTGGCCTTCCCGGCCAACCTCTCTGCCCTGCGGCTGCGGCCATGGGACGGGGTGACGGTCGCCCTCGACCGGGTCGGGCCGTTCCCGGCGCGGGTGACGGGCTGGCGCTTGTCCCCGGACGGTGGAGTGGATCTCACCCTCTCCGAGGAGGACCCGGCCGTCTGGGACTGGAACCCGGCGGTGGACGAGCGCGCCGCCGGCGACAGCCCCTCCGTGGTGCTGCCGAACCCCGGCGTCATCGCGGCGCCCGCCAGCATCACGGTTGAGACGCCACTCGGTCCGGCCTTCGCCGCCCTTGGTGTCTCCTGGTCGGCGGTCGGCAGCGCCTATCTCGCCGGCTACGAACTCGAGTTCCGCCCCGCCTCCGTCGCCACCTGGCAGGGCTACGGCGGCGCACTCGGCGCCACGGCCGCCTCGATCCCCACCGCCGAGCCGACGGCCGCCCGGGCGCGCGCCGTGGCCCGCAGCGGGGCGGTGTCGGGCTGGCGGGAGGCGGCCATCCCCGGAGCCGTGACCGCGCCCGCCGCGCTCGGCATCACCGGCGGCGTGCGGCTCTCCGGCGGCTTCCCGGCCGACGCGGTGCGGCTGCAGGTGTTCGAGGCCAGCAGCGCCAGCTTGGCCGCCGCCGTGAAGCTGCCCACCGAGCCCACCGCGCTGCCCTGGGACCGCACCGGCCTCACCGCCGGCCAGACCCGCTGGTACTGGGTCCGCGCCGTCTCCGCCGAGGGCAACGTCTCGGCCCTCGCCGGGCCCGTCACCGCCACCGCGCTCTGATCGGAGGCAGCCCATGGCCGCCCGCATCGACGACCTGATGGTCCTCGGCCAGAACATCTCCAAGACCGACCTGGCGAAGTACCTGCGCGACCGCGAGGCGGTGCTGCCGCGCGACTTCGGGGGCCTGGGTGACGGCGCCGCGAACGACCGCGCCGCCATCCAGGCCTGCTTCGACCGCGCCGCGGCGGACGGCAAGTTCGCCGTCATCCCGCCCGGCACCTGGAACGTCGACGCCGGCGTCACCCTCGGCGGCGGCGCCCGCGGGCTAATCATGCAGGGCGTGATCCAGTACACCGGCGCGGCGAACGCGCCGGCGACGGTGCTGACGCTGGGCGACGGCGGCACCACCCGCAACGGCGAGAAGCTCTACCTCAACCTGCAGGTCACGCGGCAGATCCAGTCGGACTGGCTGAGCGAGGTCGACATCGGCATCCTCGCCCGCAACCTCGACTCCTCGCTGCTCGACCTCCGCTTGGTCTCGGGCTTCACGATCGGGCTGCGCACCCTTGGCGACGGGCGCGGCTTCGAGGACACCACGCTGATCCTCGGGCGGATCCTGAACAACCGCTACGGGCTCGACGCGCACTGCGCCACCGCGACGGCGTGGAACACCTCGATCCGCTACTACGGCGGCCACTTCGCCTGCGCGACCGGGATCAACCCGACCCTCGACCGCTTCGGTGTGCGCTTCTCGCGCCAGGCCGGGGCCTACAACAACCACAACCGGCACATCTTCGACGGGCCGAACTTCGAGCTCCGCCAGCTCGACCCCAACGTCGCCATCCCCTTCCTGAACGAGACCAGCGGCACGGCCATCATCGCGCGGGGCATGCGCATGGAGGCCTGCTCGCCGATCGCGGCGCAGCACACCGGGGCGGCGACTGACTGCGAGTACGAAGTGGCCTGGGCGCAGACCTACGCCATCGGCATCGACTACACCGCGACGGCGACCCGGGCCGGTAACGCCGTCTACAACCGCCACCGCGCGCCGGCATCGCGGCTGACCCGACTGCTGGCGGTCATCCCGAACCTGCGCGCCGCCGCCTTCCGGCACAGCAACACCGAGATCGGCGTCGAGGGCGCCTGCATCATCGCCACCTCGACGACGACCGAGACCACCATGGCCGCGCTGTCCTGGAACGGGCTGGACGGGGTCGCGGCGACCGGACGGGGGCTGCTGCTGAACGCCAACCGGGGCGTCGCCTTCGTGGCGCAGACCACGCACGCGAAGGAGTTCACCCTGGCGCATTGGCTGGTCGGCGGCGCCGATGGCGGGCGGCTCTGCGTGCGACCCTTCGACGGGGCGGGCACCGTGCGGGAGAACCAGCCGCAGGACGTGCTGGCCTCCGGCACCACCATGCAGTGGGACACCGCCTCGAAGAGCTGGCAGGCCGGCGCGGTGATGCAGGACAGCTCGCTCAATCGGCGGCAGACGGTGCGGCTCGGGGCGGGGGTGGCCTTCGCGCAGATCGGGGTCATCGGCTTCGACGGGCAGATCGAGCTCGAGGCGCTGCGGCTCTACGGCCTGCCGGAGGACGCGCCGGCGATCCTCTACGGCTGCCCGTCGCTACCTGCCGGGACGCGGACGCTTGCGCTGGAGACCAGCTGGGACCTGCCGAGCCTCGGGCCCGGCGCTACGGCGAACGTCGACGTGACTGTGCCGGGCGCGCGGCGCGGCGACTTCGCGGACGCGTCGCTCGACACCAGCAGCATCGCCTTCGTGCTGGACTGCCATGTGTGGTCCAACAACAGCGTGCGCGTAACGGCGCGCAACGTGAGCGCGTCGACAGTGGATCTCGCCGCGGCGCCGCTGGCCGTCCAGGTGGTGAAACGGCGAGTGGTTTGAGCGTACTCGTCTCCAACCTGAGTTGGGTGCTCTGGTCGTCATTCGAGCGACGTGGTCCTCAGCCGCAGGGCATTGCCGACCACGCTCACCGAGGATAGCGCCATTGCCGCCGCTGCGATCAGTGGCGAGAGCAGGATGCCGAAGAACGGGTACAGTACGCCAGCGGCAATCGGTACGCCCGCCGCGTTGTAGGCAAAGGCGAAGAACAGGTTCTCGCGGATGTTGCGCATCACCGCGCGCGAAAGACGCCGGGCCCGCACGATGCCGGTCAGGTCGCCGCCGAGCAGCGTCACCCCCGCGCTCTCGATCGCCACGTCGGTCCCGGTGCCCATCGCGATGCCGACCTCGGCCGCGGCCAAGGCCGGGGCGTCGTTCACCCCGTCGCCGGCCATCGCCACATGCCGGCCTTCGGCCTTCAGGCGCTCCACGATCCGCTGCTTGTCCTCTGGCAGGACCTCGGCCTCGACCTCGGCGATGCCGAGCCGGCGGGCCACCGCCTCCGCCGTTGTGCGGTTGTCGCCGGTGAGCATCACGACGCGGATGCCCTCCTCCTTCAGCCCCGCGAGCGCGGCCGGCGTCGTCTGCTTCACCGGGTCCGCCACCGCGACGAGACCGGCGGGCCGCCCGTCCGCCGCCACGAAGAACACCGTCGCGCCGTCGCCGCGTAGCCGCTCCGCCTCGGCGGCGAGAGGGCCGGGGTCCACGCCGAGTTCAGTCATGAGCCGGGCGTTGCCGACCGCTACCCGCCGGCCTTCGACGGTGCCCGTCACGCCTCGCCCCATGGGCGCGTCGAACCCCTCCACGGGAGGTATCGCCAGGCCGCGGGCCTCGGCGGCGCGCACCACGGCCTCGGCCAGCGGGTGCTGGCTCGGTCGCTCCAGCCCGGCCGCGAGGCGGAGAAGCTCCTCCTCCGCCAGCCCTGGCGCCGGCAGCAGCGCGACGACCTCCGGGCGCCCGCGGGTGAGCGTGCCGGTCTTGTCGACGACCAGCGTGTCGATGCGCTCAAGCCGCTCCAGCGCCTCGGCGTTTTTGATCAGCACGCCGGCCTGCGCGCCGCGCCCGACGCCCACCATGATGCTCATCGGTGTCGCAAGCCCGAGCGCGCAGGGGCAGGCGATGATCAGCACCGTGACCGCCGCGACCAGCGCGAAGGCTAGGCGCGGCTCCGGCCCCCACGCCGACCAGGCGATGAAGGCGAGCACGGCGATCACCACGACAGCCGGCACGAACCAGCCGCTCACCTGATCGGCGAGGCGCTGGATCGGCGCACGCGAGCGCTGCGCACCCGCCACCATCCGGACGATCTGCGCGAGCACCGTGTCCTGGCCGATGCGGTCGGCACGCATGATGAAGCTGCCTTGGCCGTTCAGGGTGCCGCCGACGACCTGGTCCCCGGTCTCCTTGGCCACGGGTACAGATTCCCCCGTCACCATGCTTTCGTCGACGTTCGACCGGCCCTCCAGCACGGCGCCATCCAGCGGCACCTTGTCGCCGGGCCGCACGCGCAGCCGGTCGCCGCGCTGGATCGCGGCGAGCGGCACCTCCTCCTCCGATCCGTCGTCGCGTAGACGGCGCGCCATGGCCGGCGCGAGGTCGAGCAGGGCGCGAATTGCTCCGCCGGTCTGCTCGCGTGCCCGCAACTCCAGAACCTGACCAAGCAGCACCAGCACGACGATGACCGCCGCTGCCTCGAAATACACCGCCACCGAACCGTCCGGCGCGCGGAAGGCGTCCGGGAAGATCCCGGGTGCCGCGGTCGCCACCACGCTGAACAGCCAAGCCACACCGGTGCCGAGCGCGATCAGCGTGAACATGTTGAGGCTGCGGTTTACCAGGCTCTGCCAGCCGCGCACGAAGAACGGCCAGCCCGCCCACAGCACGACCGGTGTTCCGAGCGCGAGCTGAAGCCAGTTGCCCACCTGCGGCCCGCCGACCAGATGCATCATGCCGGTGAGGTGGCCGCCCATCTCGAGGACGACGATCGGCAGGGTGAGCACGAGCCCGATCCAGAATCGGCGCGTGAAATCCACCAGCTCCGGATTTGGGCCGGCCTCGGCAGCGGGCGTCTCGGGCTCCAGTGCCATGCCGCAGATCGGGCAGCTGCCCGGACCAAGCTGGCGGATCTGCGGGTGCATCGGGCAGGTGTAGATGGTGCCTGGCCCAACGGTCTCGGCGCGCAGCGCGGGCTTCGGATCGAGGTATTTCGCCGGATCCGCCAGAAACTTCGTCCGGCAACCGGCAGAGCAGAAGTGGTAGGCAGTCCCGGCGTGCTCCGCACGGTGCGGCGTCGTTGCCGGGTCTACCGTCATCCCGCACACCGGGTCCTTCACCGAGGCGCCACCTTCGGCCTGACCAGTGACGCTGTGGCCATGATGGCCGTGTTGTTGACGATCGTGCCGCTCGTTCATGGTCAGACTCCGAAGGGCTTGTCAGCGCGTGGGCGCCACATGGCGCGCGGCAAGGAGACAAATAGGCGGCAGCAGCAGCCACTGGAGCACGGGCGTCAGCCCGGTCCCCAGCGGCGGCAGGCGCGGCATGGCGGCGGCGTAGGACCAATTTCGCCAGATTTCGACGTTCAGCCATTCGAGCACGAAGGTCGCCCCGACGCCGAAGATCGTGGCTGCTATCGCCACGCGGCCGAAACCCCGCTCCGGCCAGCCCCATGCCCCGGTCAGAAGCCATGCACCACCGAGCGAGACGGCGCCGATCATCCCATCGCCCACAGTGCAGTGCAGAACCGCCCATGCGATCTCGCCCGGGCTGCCTTCCCACCACAGCGTGTAGAGCGGCAGCTGCGCGATCTCCCAGGCGAGGTTGGCGACCAGCAGCAGTGCCAGGTAGCGCCCCGCCATGGCCATCGCGGCGCCACTAGGATGCGCCGCGACCGCCATGGCTTCAGCCGCGTCGCTGCGTGTCGGGCGGCGTATCCGAGCCGCCGGCGTGGTGGTGATGTCCGCGGTGCATGAACAGGTGCATCAGCGGGCAGGCGAGGATCAGCAGATAGGGCAGCGTGCCAAGTGCGTGGCCCCAATGTTCCCGGAGCACATAAAAGGCGCCGACCAGCGCGAAGCCGATCACCGCGATTCCGGTCCGCGTTCGCCACCAGGATGGCGCGCCCTCCGTGCTGACGAGGTGAGTCCGCGCCATGTCACGGCATCCTCATCCCCATCCGCATGGTGCGGAAGTGTTCGGCCATCAGCTCGTCGGCAGTGCGCCGCTGCTCCTCCGACAGGGCCGCATAGAGCGGCGTCGCGGCCGCCGCGACCGCGCGCATCGCGTCTAGATGGGCGGAGAGAAGGGCGATGCGGCGCTCCATCTGCTGCGGCGCCGGTCCAACCTCGGCAGCGCCCGCCATCGCCTGCTGCGTGGCCTGACGAAGCCTCTCGGCCTGCGCCCGGACGGCATCCGCGAAGGCGTTCCACGGCTGGGCCTGGGCGTCGGTGATCCGCAGCTCTGCACGGAAGTACGCTAGCTGTCCCTCGATCCGGCGGAAGGGCTGCATCGCGGCGGCCGCCATGCGCCCCTGCATCATCTGCTGCATCATGGGCTGCATCATGCGACCCATCTCCCCGCCCATCATCCCGCCACCTGGCCCCGCCACGCCGGGTGCTGGCGCGCCTCGCTGTGCGGCCGGCGGCGCTGCTTGCGGCGACGTGGCCGGCGCCTCGGGATGGTGGGGGTCCGGGGCCGCGCCACCCGTAGCCGGCGCCTGGGCGAGTGCGTTTCCGGCAAGGCCGACTACAAGCATGCCGGTGGCCGTCAGCGTGCTGAGCTTCCTCATGGTCTTGTCCTTTTTCTTTGTCAGGCCGGCTGGGCACCCACAAAGCGCATGAACGGCTCGTGCGTGCCGTCGGCGCGCCAGCCGATCACGTCGTAGGTGTCGGGCGGCTGTCCGGGGACTTCCATCCCGGGCGAGCCAACGGGCATGGCCGGCACGGCAAGGCCGACGATGCCAGCGGGTCGTTCCGCGAGCAGGCGACGGATCGCCAGGGCAGGCACATGACCCTCCAGGGCGAGGCCGGCGACCCGCGCGGCATGGCAGGACAGCAGGTCGGCGGGCGTGCCCAGCATCCTGCGGAACGGCGCCACCGAGGCGACGACGCGATCCTCGACGGCGAAGCCTGACGTCCGGAGATGCCCGACCCAGCCGGAACAGCAGCCGCAATTCGGGTCGCGCCAGACCTCGACCCGCTCGCTGCGCTGCGCCAGGGCCGGCGCCGCCGCAGCCACAAGAGCGCTGACGAGGAGGCCGCGGCGCCTCATCGTACCGGCATCCGGGCCAGGATCGCGCGCATCTGCACGATCTCGCGCTCCTGTTCGCGGATGACAGCCTCCGCGATGGCGCGCACCTCCGGGTCGCTGCCGTACTCCAGCGCGATCCGCGCCATGTCGATGGCGCCCTGGTGGTGCGGGATCATGCCGGCGACGAAGTCGCGGTCGGCGTTGCCCGAGAAGGTGATCGCCATGTCGCGATGCATCCTCTCGTTCGCCGCGATGAAGGCGCGCGTGGCGGGCGTCGCGTTGGCCGGCGCCTGCGCGTGGTTGTGGGCGCCGGGCCGCTGGCCGGGCGTCATCGGCATGCCCTGGCCCTGCATCATCGGCATGCCATGGCCCGGGCCGTGCTGCGGCTGGGCCTCGGCCAGCATGAACCCGCCGAGCCCGGCGATGAGGACTGCGGCAGAGGCGATCAGGACGGAACGGCGCATGGTGGAGTTCCCTTCGGTCTGGAGCACCGAAGATGCGCCGCGCTCCGCGTCGTTGCTTCAACGGCGCGTGACAAAGGATGTCCGCTCAGGCCGCTCCCGCCACCGTCGCCTCCCAGCCATCGGCGCGGAGAGCGGCCACGAGGGCGGCCGCGTCGCCCGCGAGCACGACCTCCCGGCGTTCCAGGTCAATGCGCGGCTGCTGCCCCGGCGCGGCCTCGCGCAGCGTGGCCATCACGCCCTTCGCGCAGCCACCGCAGGTCATGTTCGGGATCGCGATTCGGATCATGGCGCTCTGGTCCTCCTGATGGGCTGCCGGAAGATGCGGCTTACCCCCACGGCAAGCTCAAGGGGCATAGCCCCGGAGACGCGCATAGGCGGCGCGCTGCTGGGGCGTGAGGGCGTCGCGCGTCGCGAGGTGGACGCGCAGATGCGCGGCCCGCACGCGGCCGCGCGCCAGAGCCGCCGCCTCCGTCGCAGCATCCACCTCGGCCACGGTCGCCGTGCCGCCACGGAACACCTCGTCGAGCGCGCGTTCGGCGGCGATCAGCGCCTCCCCGAGCGGGCGGGCCTCCGCCAGCATGGCGGCGCGCAGTGCCTCCATCCGCGCGCGCTGGGCGGGGTCGAGGGCCAGGCGGTCGGCCAGCTCCAGCACATGCATCGGGCCGGGATAGCCGTTCAGCTCGGCCGGCAGGGCGAATCCCATGCCGCGCCCCGCGCGCAGGTCGGCGGCTTCAGCGGCATCGAGCCCGGCCGCCTCGCGGGTCTGCTGCCCGGCATAGGGCGCGAGCCCAGCCGGGGAGTGCCCGCCATGGCCGGCGTGCTGCGCGAGAGCTGGCGAAAGCGAGAACGCAAAAAGGAGGGCGGCGAGGCGGGAACGCATGCGATGCTCCTGGAGAGGCTGTCTCGTGCCGCCGCCTGGCGGCGACGTCGGCGCGGGCCACGATCACGCGCGGCCAGGGGGAGGCGCCTCAACTCTTGCTCCCCTGCCGGGGGAGGACCAACCGGGCCAGTAATCCGCCTTCCCGAGACGTGCCCAGCTCCAGGTGGCCGTTGCTGGCCTGCGCGAAGCGCTGCGCGATCGCCAGACCCAGGCCAACCCCCGAGCCGCTGCGCGCGGGGTCGAGCTGGACGAAGGGCGCCAAGGCCCGGGCGCGGTCGGCCTCGGCGATGCCGGTGCCGGCGTCGGAGACCTCAACAGCCAGCATGGGTCCCTCGTCGTGGATGCGCAGCCGCACCGGGGGGCGACCATGGCGCAGCGCGTTGTCGACCAGGTTCGAGAGCGCGCGCTTCGCCGCGATGCGCCGAAGCGGCAGCACAGCACGCCCCGGCCCCTGATAGGCCACGTCGTGCCCCTGGTCGGCGGCGTCCGATGCCAGGGTCTGCAGGATGGCCGCCAGGTCGGCGGGCCGCACCGGCTCGGCGTCCCGGCCCTCGCGGATGTAGTCGAGGGTGCGCGCGACCATGGCTTCCATCTCGGCGATGTCGGCTTCCAGCCGGGCGCGGTCCTCGCCCTCCGGCAGGAAACCCACGCGAAGCTGCAGCCTGGACAGCGGCGTGCGCAGGTCATGGCTCATGGCCGCCAGGGCTTCCGTGCGGTCCTCCAGCAGCCGCGCGATGCGGTCCTGCATGGCATTGAAGGCCGCCGCCGCGTGGCGCACCTCCTCCGGCCCTTCCATGGGAACGGGCTGGGGGCTCGGGTCGCGGCCGATGCGGTCCGCCGCGGCGGACAGGCGCCGCAGCGGGCCAGTGATCCAGCGCACCACCAGGATCGAGACGCCCGCAATGCCGAGCGCCATCGCAACCATCGAGGCGATCGCACCGTGGTCGAGCGCCCCCCCGCCAGCGCCGAGCCACGGCGCCGAGAAGACGATCCAGCCGCCGCCTTCGGCCGGCAGCGCGCCGAGTAGGCGGTGGCCCGGCTCCGCCTTGGGGTCCCAGCCGATCCGCGCGCCCGGGCCGAGCCGTGCGGCCGCTTCGGCAAGGGCTTCGGGCGGTGCGGCCTCCGGCAAGGGAGCCACGCGATCCCAGTGGATCTCGAGGCCCGGGCGCGAGATGCCGTGCGCCGCCGCGTCCCGCGCCGCCTCGGGGAGGGGGGCCACCGCCGCGCGCGCCGCCGCCAGATGGTCCGCCATGCGCTCGATGCGCGCGCCCTGCTCCGTGTCGCGCAGTGCGCGCTCATGCACCCACATGCTACCGACGTGCAGCAGCATCAGCCCGCCCAGCAGCAGCAGCGTGATGCGTCCGGCCAGGCTCGCAGGCCAGAGGGACCTCATGCCCGGGTCACGTCCGCCACCAGCACGTACCCAGCGCCACGCACCGTCTTGATGAGAGACGGGCTATCGTCCTCCGGCTCGATCTTCCGGCGCAGTCGGCTCACCTGGACATCTACCGTTCGGTCGAACGGGTCGGTGCCGACGCGGCGCTTCGCCACCTCCAGCAGCTGCTCGCGCGACAGGACCCGCTGCGGATGCTCCAGGAAGGCAATCAGCAGGTCATATTCCGCGCCGGAGAGATCTACCGCCACGCCCTCGGGCGAGGTGAGTTCGCGGCGCGCGGTGTCCAACACCCAGCCAGCGAAGGCCAGCCGCCGCGACCGCGGGTCCGGCTGTGCATCCGCCGGGGCCGCGCGGCGCAGCAGCGCACGGACGCGCGCGACCAGCTCGCGCGGCGCGAAGGGCTTCGCCACGTAGTCGTCGGCGCCGAGCTCGAGGCCCAGCACGCGGTCCATCTCCTCCCCGCGCGCGGTCAGCATGAGGACCGGCACACGCGAACGCTCCCGCAGGCGGCGGAGCAGGTCGAGGCCGGATGCCCCCGGGAGCATGACGTCGAGCAGGATCAGGTCCGGCTGGCCGGCCGGGCTGTCCAGCACCTCCCACATCTCGCGCCCGTCGCGCGCGGTCGAGACCCGGAAGGACGCCTCCCGCAACAGGCGCGCCACAAGGTTGCGCATCTCGCCATCATCCTCGACGACGAGGAGATGTGCCTCGGGGTCGAGCAGGCGGCGTTCCGCGGCGTCGCTCATCTGGTTGCTTCAATGGGCGCGTAGCGCGCCTGGATGCGCGGCTGCCCGGCGGCGGGCACCAGCTGCACGACGACGCGCAGGCTGGGCTCGGCCCGGAACTCCCCGCTGGCGACCAGCGCGGCGCCATCTGGCCGGGGCGCGAAGGTCAGCGTCTGCTGCCGCCCCCCGGCGAGCACGATGGCCGTCGCCGTGGCGCCACTCGCGGAGAGCGGTCGGTCATTCGCGTCGAACAGGAAGAAGGTCAGCCGTCCGTCCTGCGCCAGCAGCTCGCCGTGGTAGCTGCCGATATCCTGCATCTGGCCACCGTTCGGGCCGCGCGAGGGACCATGCGCCATCGCCAGGGACGGAAGGACGAGAAGAGCGGCGGCGATGAGGCTGCGCTTGGTCGGCATCGGATTCTCCAGGGCTCAGAATGTCTCGGGGGCGAGCGCCCCGCCAGCGCGTCGCTCCTCGGCCTCGGCGCGGAGGCGTTCCAGGGCCGGCCGGCCGAAGCGGTGGAACAGGATGGGCGTCACCAGCGTGTCGAGCAGCGTGGCGCTGACCAAGCCGCCCAGGATGGTGATGGCGACCGGGTGCAGGATCTCCTTGCCCGGCGCGTCCGCGCCGATTGCGAGCGGGATCAAGGCCAGGCCGGCGGAGAGCGCGGTCATCAGCACCGGCGTCAGGCGCTCCGCGCTGCCGCGCAGCACCAGCGCGAGGCCCCACCGCTCGCCCTCGTGCAGCGCCAGGTTCAGGTAGTGGCTGACCTTCAAGATGCCGTTGCGGGTGGTGATGCCGGTGAGCGTTACGAAGCCCACCAGCGTCGCGACCGAGAGCGGCTGCCCCGCGATCCAGATCGCCGCGACCGCGCCGATCAGCGCGAGCGGCACGTTGCCCATGATGATCACCGCCAGCATGGCCGAGCGATACCGCGAGTAGAGCACGACGAAGATCAGGCCGAGCGACACGAGGGCGAGGACGGCGATGGTCTGCATCGCCTCCTCCTGCGCCTGGAAGGTGCCTTCCAGCGCCGTCGTGTAGCCAGTCGGCATCTGCATGCGGGCCAGCTCGGCGCGGATGCCGGCGATCACCTGTGCCATGTCAGCGTCGGGCGTGGTGTTCGCCAGCACCACAATGCGCCGGCGCGCACCCTCCCGCAGGATCTGGTTCGGGCCGTCGCCTTCCTCGACGCGGGCGAGCAGGCCGAGCGGCACGCGGCCATGCGGCGTGGGCACGAGCGCCTCGGCCAGGCGGGTCGTGGTGCGATCCTCGTCGGCGAGGCGCAGCACCACGTCGAAGCGGCGCGCGCCGTCCAGGATCTGGCTGACGACGGTGCCCCCGGTGAGGGACTCAAGGGTTTCCGTCAGCGCCGCGGCCGAGACGCCGTAGAGGCCGGCGCGTTCATGATCGACGGCGATTCGCAGCTGGGGGATGCGGACCTGGCGTTCGAGCTGCAGGTCGGTGAGACCCGGCACCTTCTCCGCCAGCCGCGCTCGCAGCGTCTCGGCCAGCGTCCGCAGCGTGTCGAGGTCGTCGCCGAAGATCTTGAGCGCGATCTGTGCCCGCACGCCGGACAGCATGTGGTCCAGCCGGTGGCTGATCGGCTGGCCGATGTTGACCGCTGCTGGCAGGGCAGCGAGCCGCGCCCGGATGTCCGCGAGCACCTCGGCGCGCGGGCGGCCACCTTCCAGCAGGTCAAGATCGAGCTCGGAGGAATGCACGCCTTCGGCATGCTCGTCGAGTTCCGCGCGCCCGGTGCGGCGGCCGACACCCTTCACCTCGGGCACCTGCATCAGCAGCCGTTCGGCCACGCGGCCGAGCGCATCCGATTCCGCCAGCGAGATGCCCGGCTGGTAGGTGACGTTGATCACCAGCGTGCCCTCATTGAAGGGCGGCAGGAAGGCGCGCGGCAGGAACGGCACGCTCGCCGCAGCGATGGCGACGCCGCCGAAGGCGAGGCCGAGCACCAGTGGCCGGTGCGCGAAGGCCCAGCGCAACAGCCGGTCCTGCCCGGCCTTGAGCCCACGCACCAGCGCCCCGTCGCCCGCATGCACCCGCCGCATCCTGGGTAGCAGCCAGTAGGACAGCACCGGCGTGACGGTGACGGCTACCAGCAGGGAGCAGAGGATCGAGACGATGTAGGCAATGCCGAGTGGGGCGAAGAGCCTTCCCTCGATGCCGGTCAGGGCGAAGAGCGGCAGGAAGACCAGCACGATGATCAGCGTGGCGTAGACGATGCCGGACCGGACCTCGGCGCTGGCCGCGACCACCACCTGCATCACCGGCTCCGGCACCGCGCGCGCGGCGTTCTCCTTGAGGCGGCGCAGGATGTTCTCCACGTCCACCACCGCGTCGTCGACCAACTCCCCCACCGCAATGGCCAAGCCACCCAGCGTCATGGTGTTGATGGAGAGCCCGAAGGCCGCGAAGACGATCGCCGTCAGCAGGATGGACAGCGGGATCGCCGTTAGCGAGATGAAGGTGGTGCGCGTGTTCAGCAGGAAGGCGAAGAGCACGATCGCCACGACGATGAAGGCCTCGCCCAGCACCTGCTGCAGGTTCGCGATGGACTGCGCGATGAAGTCGGCCTGGCGGAACTTGATCCGGTCCGCCACCACGCCGCGCGGCATGCCGGCCTGCAGCTCGGCCAGCGCCGCCTCCACCGCTCGCGTCAGGCGGATCGTGTCGGCGCCCGGCTGCTTGGCGATGGCGAGGATCACCGCGGGCTGCCCGTCCACCCCGGCCTCGCCGCGCTTGAAGCGCGGGCCGTATTCGACGCGCGCCACCTGCCGAAGCGCGATCGGCTGGCCCTCCCGGAAGCCGACCGTGGCGTTGCGCAGATCTTCGAGCGAGGTGGTGCGCCCTATGTTGCGGATCAGGAACTCACGGCCTGCCTGGTCCACATAGCCGCCACCGGCATTGCCGCCGAACTGGCGCAGCGCGGTGATCAGCTGGTCATTGGTCAGGTCGAGCGCGTGCAGCCGGTCGAGGTCCGGCATGACGCGGAACTGGCGCACCTCGCCGCCGATCGGAATGACCTGGCTGATGCCGGGGATGGTCAGCAGCCGCGGCCGCATCACCCAGTCGGCGAGGTCGCGCAGCTCCATCGGTCCGACCGAGCCGTCCGTCGGCGCGGTCATCGCCACCAGCATGATCTCCCCCATGATGGAGGAGACCGGCGCCATGGTCGGCAGCACGCGGGGTGGCAGCTGCGCCTGGATCTGGCCCAGGCGTTCGCTCACCTGCTGGCGCGCGCGCCAGATGTCGGCGCCCCAGTCGAACTCGACGAAGACGATCGACAGCCCGACCGAGGAGACGGAGCGGACGCGGGTGACGCCCGGCAGCCCGTTCACTGCCGTCTCGATCGGAAAGGAGACGAGCTGCTCGACCTCCTCCGGCGCGAAGCCCTCGGCCTCGGTCATCAGCGTGACGGTCGGCTTGTTGAGGTCCGGGAAGACGTCCACCGGCATGCGCGACAGCGTGAAGATGCCGTAGAGGCTGACCAGCAGCGCGGCCACCAGCACGAACAGCCGGTTGCGCAGCGAGAAGCCGACGATCGCGTTGAACATCATGGATCAGCGGACCTGGGCGATCAGCGCCGCGCCCTGCACGACCACGCGCTGCCCGGCCTCGAGCCCGGCCGTCACCACCACGCGGGTGCCGTCCAGCGGCTGCACGCGCACCTGGCGGGGGATGAAGCGCTCGGCGGTCGCGTGCTCGAAGACCACGGGTGGCCCCTCGGCGCTGCGGACCACCGCATCGGCCGGCAGCACGACGCCCTGGACGGCACGAGCTGTGCGCAGCGTGACAAGGACCGAGATCCCGATCGGCGCATCCGGCGGCGGGTTGTCCACCCGGAAGTTCACCGGCACCGCCTGCTGCCGGACCGTCAGTCCGCGCCCCATGAACACCAGATCCAGCACGCGGCCGTCGGGCAGGGTGGCATTGGCACCGGTGATGCGCTCCAGCGCCGCGCGGTCGAAGGCCAGCGCCTCAACCCAGAGCCGGCTCGGATCCACGATCTCGACGACCGTCGTGGCACTATCCACGAGCTGTCCGACGGCCCCGCGCACGGTCGAGACGATTCCCGTGACCGGCGCGACCAGCGGCTCGCGCCCGGACAGCGCGGGCTGGATCGCGGTGCGCCGCTGGCGTGCGCCCGCGAGCTCGGCCTGCGCGTCCACGATCTCGCGCTCGGCCACGGTGCCGCGAAGCGTCGTCAGGCGGCGGACGCGCGCCTCGAGAATAGTGATCTGCGCGTCGAGCTCGGCGGCATTCTGGATGAGGCTGCCCCGCTCGGCCGCGCTGTAGGTCGGCGTGACGTAGGCGAGCACCTGCCCGCGCTCGACGCGCTGGCCGAGCGTCGGGAAGCCTGCGTCGCCCGGCTCCAACCGCCCGTTTTGGCTGGCCTGCACCCGGCCCGAGGCGTTCGGGTCCGGGACCAGTGTGCCGATCATGCGCAGCGCGGCCGAGGCCTCGCCGTTCTCGGTCAGCAGCGTCCGCACGCCGAGCAGGCGCTGCGACGGCTTCGGGACGAAGATGGCGCCGTCCTGCAGGCGGCGCGGTACCTCCCCGGTGACCAGCGCCTGCTGGGCGCCTGCCGGTGCGGCGGCGGTGAGCGCGATCAGCAGCAGTGCGGCAGCGCGCCGCTTGCCGGACGGCAGGGCCTCTACTGGACGGATGGCGGGTGCCTCCTCGACCATCGGCGGCAGGGGACGGCGGACGGAGGCCCGCCCCAACAGAAGGCCGAGCACCAGCAGGCCGAGCCCGATGCCGATCTGGACGATGTTGCTCTGGAGCAAGGCCAGGGCTTCGACCATCGTTCCGGACGCCGCTGCCGGCGCTGGCACGTCCAGCGTCGCGGTCAGCAGGTCCATGTCCTCGCCGGCCGTGACGGTGAAGACAACGTCGAGCCGGCCGGGCCGTTCGAGCAGCGGGTGCCGCGCCACGAAGAGGCCGATTCCCAGGCGCTCGGCGGCAACCTCCTGGCCATCGAGGGTCAGGGTCACCGATCCGTCGAGCGGGCTGTTGTCGGCATAGCGGTCGAGCGTGACGGTCAGCGCGCCGCCCGGCTGCAGGATCGCGACGATCTCGAACAGGTCGCTATGGGCTTCGGCCCGCGGCAGCGCAGTAGAAACTGGCTCGGGTGCCGCGCCGTGGTCATGCCCTTCGTGCGCGGCGGCAGGCCGGTGGAGGAGGAGCAGGGCAAGCAGAACCAAAGCGACAAGTCGCGGGAGTGACGGCGGCAGACGGCTCAGGGAGGGACGAAGCGGCATGGAAGGCTCCTGGAAGCCTCCTCCATGCCGCCCGGTGTGCGACGGCGCCGCGCAGGTTTATGACAAAGTATGTCCGCAACGATCGTGGGCCGGGTGGCGCAGGGGATCCCGGCGCACTTGCTTCACCAAGAGGCATCCGCCAGAGAATTTCGTTCCCGGGTTTCCACCGCTGCTCCAGTCGGTCTTTCCCGAACCATTCTCCCGGTTGATGGTCACGGCGCTGAGGCGCGGGTTGGGCCAGGGTTAGCACGCCAGGCTCGGGACCTCCGGGACCGCCTTAAGGCCGGAAATCTCTCTCCGGACGACACCTGCTCTCCGCGGCTTGGGACTTGGCCGCTTCTAGTCCCGAGCCTTTAAGCCATTGTCTAAGCACGATTTCTAGCCGGCTAACGCCGGAACGGGTCGGCGGGGACACCCCTCACCCGGTCCGAGCTGAATGCGAACGGAACTGCCTTCCGACTCCGACTGCCCGGCGCCGCAGGCTCAAGCTCCGCTCAGGCGGCCTCTGCCGCGGCATCGTCGACGATGAGCCCCGGGGCCACCTCCTCGCGAATCCTGCGTTCTGCAAGAGCGCAGTAGTCGTCATTGATGTCGATACCGACCGCCGACCGTCCGGACTTGAGGGCGACCAGCATCGTCGTGCCCGAGCCGACAAACGGATCGAGGACCGTACCGCCGGGCGGGCAGCCACAGGCCAGACAGCGTTCGACCAGCTCAGCTGGGAACGGCGCGCAATGCGCGTAGGGGTTGTCTGGCCGCGCTTTGATCGTCCAGATGTCCTCCTCGGCACTGAGCGCAGATCGATCGAACCAGTATCTTGGCTGTTTGGCCAGGATGAACACGAATTCGTAGGTCCGCCACGGCCGATCGTGGCTCGTCGGCTCGCCCAAGGAGTTCGGCCTGTGCCAGATGACCGCGCTGCGGAGAACCCACCCCTTTGCCTGCAGGCCGAGGGCGACCCGCCAGGGCAGCCCGATCAGGGACTTCCTAGGAAGCCCAAGGCCAGGCCCATCCACGGCCCGAAGCTTCCGCCTGGCCAGCTGCCGCGCCGCATGCTTTCGGTCGCGCCCATGGGGCTGTCCCTTCGCGTTGTAGAAGACGTCGCCGAGGTTCAGGAACAGCAGCCCATCATCGGTCAGAACCCGCTTGGCTTCCGAGAACGCTGTCACCAGGCTCGACACGTAGCCTTCGATGGTCTCCTCGTGGCCGATCTGGCCGTCAACGCCGTAGTCGCGCTGCCAGAAATAGGGGGGCGAGGTGCAGATCGTGTTGACCGATCCGGCCACCAAGGATCGGAGCCCGGCTACCACGTCGGCAGTCAGAAGCGAATAGCGCACACCCCTGCCGACGTCCCCCTCTCGAGTCTTCCGGACGCCTCCTACCGGGGCAAGCACCGCGCTTGGCTGGTGTAAGTGCCGTTTGTCGCTCGGGTCCGCCGAGCTTGGAGCCGGGGACCTACCCGCCAGCCATTCCTCGACCGCGGCTTGGCTGATCCGGATCTGCCGGCCCTTTCCGGCCCTCACGCAAGCTAGATCGCCCGACCGGATCGCGCGGCGGATTGTGGACAACGACAACTTGAGGGAGGCGGCCAGCTCCTTCGGGGTGTGCAGGGTCTGAAGCAACAGGAACTTCCTCCGACTCGGGCCGCAACGACGCGGCTCCAGGTCAGGGTGCCAGGTGAGTTCAACAGCGGTCAACAGTGGTCATTTCTCGCCGACGTACCTGCCAGCTACGTGATCTCGAGCCCTAGGCGGGTGCCGATTGCTCGGGCGAGGACCGGCCGGTCGAACGAGTGCACGAGCGCTACCTCAAGGGCCCGGAGGTCGGCCGCGAGGCGGGGGGACACCCGCTCGGGGAAGAGCACAACGACCTTCGGGTTCCCCGGCGCCTCGTCCCAGAGGGCCTGGAAGTCGTGCACGTAGCCCATGGCCTTGTACACGCTGTCGCTCATGTAGCCGGCGTCCGCGGATTGCTTGGCCTCGACCAGGGCGACGACGCGATGGGCACGCCCGACCCGGACGACGGTGACGTCCGGCCGCCGAGGGCTGCCGCTGACGCCCTCGTGCGCGTCGAGGAGGCCGAGGTAGCGCGACGGGACGCCAAGCACGGATGCCGGCGACTGATCAAAGAATACAAGCACCTCCTCATCGGACGGCGCCCGGAACCGGGCGACGTGGTCCCGTCCACTCACTGCCAGGCCGAATTCGACGGGCGCGCCGAGGCCGAGCTCGTGCTCCAAGACGTCGAGCACCAACGTGAGCGTGTAGAGCTCGAAGATTTCGTCGTCGCTGACGGGCTCCAGCCATTCCGCTGCCAGGAGATCGAGCGTCCGGAGATGCCTCGCCGCCCGCCCGCCGCTCTCGCGCGCCGCCCGGCGCGCTGCCAATGTTGCCGCCACCCGGTAGGCGGGCAGCCGCTGACGGGCAGCTGCGAGCAGCATCGAGGCCGAGGGAGCCGCCACTTCAGGCACTGCACGGAACCATTCGTGCCCGAGCGCATTGGCGCACGCCCGCCGGATCACCTCGTGGCGCGTAGCTATGCCAGACGAGCCGAGGCGGCGCTCGAGCGATGCGACGCCGCGCGATAGGGAACCGACGAGCCAGCGCACCACCATGTTCTCCGGCAGGGCGAAGCTGCGGGTGGGAAGGCGAGCAACGAACTGGTCCCGGCGAAGCCGGCCCGAGCACCTCGCGACCGCCGTCAGGTCCCAACGCGGGGCGCCGCGGAGGGCCGGGCCTATCACTTCTTGCCGGACCGCTGTCTCGTTGGCCAGGGAATCGAGAAGGCCGACGAGGTGCCTATGGCAGAACTCCTCGTAGCCCGGGTGCGCCAAATCGATCGCGTCTGCGAGCAGCTCGACGGCATCTGGACCGCGCCCGAGCTTCTCCACGAAGCGCGCGAGGACCTCTGGCTCTATGGGCGGGCCAGACGCCGCTGCCGACGCTCCGCCCAGGCCGCCCAGGTGCCGTCCGGCACGGCCCGGATCACATATGAAGTCGCGCCACAGCCGCCGCAGTGTCATTCCACATAACCGGTCCACACCGCCAAGCGGCGGCCGAATTCCGTGCGGAGGCCGTCACCAAACCACTCGATCTTCTTGATCAGATCCAGCAGCTCGGCGTGCCTGTCGGCGCGCCCCTGGAACTGCGGTGCGACGTAGAGCTCCAACGTCGAGGCCAGGAGCGCGGCCTCACTGCGCTCAGCATCGAGGGCGACCTCGCTCCTGGCCTGTCGCATCATGGCCTGCGGGACCGCGAAGCCCATCGGCATGCCGATCGAGGCCAAACCGTCCTTCGTAGCGAAGAGGGACTGCACGGCCTGGACGAACCGGGGGTGGGTCGCGCCGAGGCCGCCGCCGCCCTCGCCGGCGGCCGCGTTCAGAAGCGCTGCGTATTCGCGCCACGGCGGAAGGTCGAGGGGGACGAAGGCGAAGCGGCGGACGAAGGCGAACGAGAGGCGCTTGAGGCTGGCCTTGTCGGCGTCATTCATGGCGCCGATCAGCCGCCACCAGGACGGCATCCGGATCTGCTCCACTCCCGGTTCGGCCGCCGCGTCGCGGACCACGAGCCGGATGCGGCGCCCAGACGCCCCCTCCTCGGCGCTACCGTTCTGCCGGAAGGGTAGGTCCACGTCGTTTCCCGAGAGGAGCGTGAACAGCTCGCCAAACGCCTTATCGATGTCAGCCCGGTTGATCTCGTCGAGGATCAGTATGCGCTGGGCCTGCATCGCGGCGACGATGGCGCCGGGCATGAAGTCCAGGCGCTCCGCGCCCGTGGGGGTCGGAAGCGGGAAATAGCCGCCGATCGCCTCGAACGTTGTCCAGGCGTCGGTGGCCGTGCTCAGCGACCAAGCGAAGCCGCTCGCCCGGCAGAGCCGCTGCGCCAGCTGCGTCTTGCCGCAACCTGGGGGGCCAGTGAAGATGACATGCATGCCTGCACGCAGTGCAGCCATGGCCCGCAGGGCAGCCTCCTCCACGCCCTTGAGACCGTCGATGGCGCGCAGGACTTCCGTCTTCGAGATGTCCCACGTCCCAGCGACGACCGGCGCGACCTCGGCGAGCGGTGGTGTACCCGCCGCCTCCTCACCTTCATCTTCCTCTGCATCCGGGAGTGGCGCAGCAGGGGCGGCCCCGAGGGCAGCTGCTGGGGCGGGGCCGCCGATGAGGTCGAGAATAGCCTGGTCGGTGAGCGGCGTGGCGCCCATCGCGATGACGCTGAGTCCCGGGTCCGGGGCCGTCGTGAATACGGAGCCGATGAGGCCGTAGTCGCCCAGTCGGAACTCCTCAGCGAACCTCGTGATCGCCGCGGTCTGGTCGGGAAACTCCTCCGTGCGGTAGAACCAGACGGCCAAGTTGTGGACCGAAAGCGGACGGACGCCCACGATCGATCTGTGGTCACGTGCAAGGATTTCCCGGAAGTTCTCGGCGAGCCGGAAGAGCTTCCGCGGGGAGCCCGCTACGGTTTCCTTCTTGAAGAAGTCAGGCCGCCCAGTCCGCATCCGCTGCAGGCTTGTCCCGCCATAGTTGGCCGGCTTCCACCGGGGATCGCCCTCCCTTGGTGGGCCAAACGGCAGATAGTATGGCCGCTCCGGCGTGCCGCCTTGGGGACTGAAGTACTGGCCGAGCAGACCATGCTCCTGTGGCGCGCCGAACGGCAGCCCAGGGGGGCCGTCGCCGACCGGGATCTGCAGCCGCAGCATGGCGAGAAAGCTGATCAGCAGCGGGTGTGTGCCGTCCGCCATGTAGTCGAGGGCGTGGCGAAGGTGGTCTTCGACGAAGTAGGGCATCGGGGCGGTACCGGGCGGGGCTGGCAGCCGAATCGCTCGGCGCGCCTGCAATCGTGGCGGAGGATGCTGGGTGCGCGCAATCTCCAGCATAGACCACACCTTGCGGAGCCACGACGGACGCTCCTGAGGATCCTGCCGCTCAGGAACCACCGGACGTGTCCGGCGCCGGGCGACCAGGTCACGTCCGTCAACGTGGTGGAAAAAGCTGGTGGGCTTGAGGTGGCCACGGGTCAGGCGGCCTTGGGCGGAAGTTGCAGGGTTTCGTTGGTGG
>NZ_JACIJE010000020.1 GCF_014199195.1 Neoroseomonas alkaliterrae
ATCAACGCCAATCTCCATGCCAGAGATCAGCTTGGAATCACGTCCGGCCCCGGCTGGGAATCCCCCCAAGCGCCAGTTTGTCCACGCGGCCTAATCTATTGGTTAATGTGTATTATATTGACACGATACTAGGTGGTTGTGTAATTGGTTATATTCTTGCGGAACAACAAACTAGTGCCGAACGGGTGGCTTGGCCTTATAGCCAAACTTCTCCGGAGAATTTCGGGCATCTTATTTCGTCATCCATTGCAGGTTTGCGCACTGGGGCTCGAAGTGTCGCCTTCGCAGTTCTGATCATTGTTGCCGCTTTACCACCCTCGGTTTGGTCGTCGGCCATGTTTCGCCTACAAGGTCTCAAGGCCGGCGGCGTTGAGGTGACGCTTGCGCCAGCCAGCGGAAGACGTGGTGGAGAAATCGAAGAGGGGCGTGCGCCGCCGAACTCCGCGCAAATAGGCGGGCCTGAGAATATATTACTTCGTGGATTCTCTGATCCAAGAATTCAAAGGCTTCAACAGTATACTTACAGTCCAACTATCAGTATAGAAGGTACTAGAAGAGCGATGAGATGGGAAGCTCCTGCGCGAAATTTGCATTATGAAGCACAATATACGATCGGCTGTAACTCGAATGAAGTGGTTCATATACAGCGCGACCGCGCTTATATGGCGCTCTTACATATGGGAGAAAATGCCCGATTTGACACGAGTCCGCCGCGCAAGTTGTCTCAGAACCCTCTTGGGCAGTTTGCTTCTGTGGGACGGAGTCAAGAGTATTTATTGTCAATTATGCGTCCTGCTGTCAAATGCTTCGAGGATTACATTTCACGAACGCGTGACAGGCGTATGGTTCAAATAGATTCATATGCAGTTGTGCGCTCGATTGTCCTATTGTCGCGGAGTTGGATGAATCTAGAATCTAAAATCATTGAAGAATCAATGAACCAGCCTCGATCCGTATTGATAGATCATCGTATCATTGATAGTATTAGCGATCATCTTGATCGGGTAGTAGAGAGAGGTATGGGGCTTGCTGACGGGATCGATAGGCTGCAGGAAGAACTCGGGAATGTGGTATATGCTTGGGATGGGGACTACAGGTCGACGGCCTGCTGGATAGAGACAGGCGCGCGACTTCGCGTGATGTTCTCGCAAATGAGGCCACACAGAATAGAATCGCAGTATAATAATAATGGAATAAACAATCATAACAAAATGGTTTTCGAATACTTATCTAGCATGGGCTTCCTGGAGGGGGGGTTCAGTCCGTATCTTTCTGTATTTGCGGCAATAGCTCTTTCAGGGGTTGGTGATCATGAGGCATCAATTCATTTATTATTGGAGTGGTTGAATCGCAGCTTTGAGGTGTCAAATCGTCTAATGCGTGATCGTGCGCATGATACGGGCGCGCGTGAGTTGATGACGACCCTTAATTGGCACGCTCTTCAGGTTGCGGCAGAGATCGGCTTTTTGCAATCTCTCGCGAATCTGTCAGGGGATGTTCGAGGAACGCTACTGGCTCCATCTGTAAGCGTGTTCAGACACATGGTAGAAGAGCGTTTCCGTGCTGTTTTTGGACTATTCGGCGAAGGATCGGATATTATCGGTTGGCGGATGCGGGGCGGGCAAAAGGCCAGCGAATGCCGAAAGCCTGAACATCGCTGGCGCCAGCCATTGATCCGTTCTTATGCGACCTACGTACAGAACTATCTGGAGCTGCGGAATAGGTCTTTTTTCTCACCGGGGGAAGTAAGTGCACGAGACCTCGAGCTTGCCGACCTGCTATCTGAACTCGATATCGCGTGCTTCGAGGATATCGCCGATGGCGCGACCCTTGCCGGCGATAGGGTGCGTTTCGTGCTCGCCTCCATAGAAATTCGCATGAACCAGCTCATCGACGAACCACCGCGCAGGCTGTCTTCCGGCGAGCAGGCGGCGCTGCTGCGGCGGCTTCTTGGCGAGTTGGACCGTCTCGAGCAATATGCAAAGGAAAAGCTGCCAGAGAGGACATACGATTCCAACTACGCCGAACTTGACCGATTCGTTCCAGGATGCGCCAACGGTGATGTGCGGCTTTGCGTAGCCTTCGTGGCGGCCGGTGACCCTCGACCTTTGGCGCGAATTCAGGCTGTTCGCTCTCGCTTGGAGCGCATAAGGCGCCAGCGTGATCCTGAACGGTAGTGGTGATAGATCGCTCGCATTTAGGCCATAATCTGCTATCATTGTGTATCATCGATAGTCTTCGTATGGCAGGGAGCTACGCTCATGAGTCTCGCCCAGCGATTCGTGGTCGCAGTGATAGTCGCAGCAGTAGGCTTGGTGCCAGTCGCATCGGCTCTGGCAAATGGCCTGCGGACGCCCTGAGTTTCTTGGTCGTCTTCGCGCTGTGACGAGTCTGCCGCGCTAGATCTGCGCCGAGAGCGCGATCGCCGGCGGCCGCGGCGGCGCGCGGTAGCCGGCCGGCGCATAGCCCTGCTCCGGCGCGCGCGGCAGCGCCGCGCCCGCGATCGTCTCGATGACGCGGGACTGCAGGGCGACGGCGCGCTCGAGCAGCCGGCGATTCTCCCGCCCCAGTTCGTCGAGCCGGCGGGTGAGGATCTCGGCGGCCTCCCGCACCGGCCCCGCCGGCGCCGCGCCGTGCTTCGCCTGCGCCGCAAAGGCCGCGGCGAAGGCGTCCGAGGCGGCGATCTTGCCGGTGGCGAGCACCGCCGCACGCGGCAGGTCGAGCGCCGCCAGCGCCTCGTTCTCCGCGCGCAGGGCTTCGGCCAGGCGCTGCCCGGCGAGGATCAGGCTGTCCATCATGGAGGGGTTTCTCCCGTGTTGGGGGTCTGTGCGCCGCGCTGGCGCTGGAGTTCGCGCAGCACCAGCTCGGTGAGGCCGAGGCCGCGGCCCGCCCGCACCGCCGCGGCGGCGTAGGCGTCCACCAGCATCGGCCGCCACTGGGCCTCGGCCGCGCCGCCGCCGAAGCGGCTGCGCGCATGGTCCACCGTCGCGAAGACGGGCTGGAGCATCAGCGCGAGCGCCTGCGCCTCGAAGTCGCGGGCCGCGCGGCGCAGCGCGGCCTCGCTGCCGGCCGCGGCCGGCGCGCGCAGTGCGCGGGGCTCAAGGGGCGGCAAGGCGGGGGCGTCCATCAGCGGATCTCCAGCTCGGCCTGCAGGGCGCCCGCGGCCTTGATCGCCTGCAGGATGGAGATGAGGTCGCGCGGCCCCACGCCAAGGCTGTTCAGCCCGCGCACCAGGTCCTGCAGCGTGACCGCCTGCGGCAGCACGCCCATGCGCCGGTCGCGCTGGTCGTCCACCTCGACCGTGGTGCGCGGCACCACCACCGTCTCCCCGCCCGCGAGCGGATTGGGCTGGACCACCTGCGGCGTCTCGGTGACGCGGATGGTCAGGTTGCCCTGGGCGATGGCGACGGTGGAGACGCGCACATTCGCCCCCATGACGATGGTGCCCGAGGCCTCGTCGATGACGACGCGCGCGACCTGGTCCGGCTCGACGCGGAGCTGCTCGATGCGGGAGAGGAACTCGACGGGGCTGCGCCCGCCCAGCGAGACGGTGACGGTGCGCGAATCGGTCGCCTGCGCCGCCTCCCCCCGCATCGCGCCGTTGATCGCGGCGGCGATCCGCCGCGCCGTCGTCAGGTCCGGGTTGCGCAGCGAGAGGCGGATGCGGTCGCGGCTGGCGAGCGTGAAGGGCACCTCGCGCTCGACGATGGCGCCATTGGCGATGCGCCCGGCGGTCGGCACGCCGCGCGTCACCGAGGCTCCGGCCCCGCGCGCGCTGATCGCCCCGGTCGCGATCGCGCCCTGCGCCACCGCATAGACCTCCCCGTCCGCACCGAGCAGCGGCGTGACCAGCAGCGTCCCGCCGGTGAGGTTGGTCGCATCCCCGAGCGCGGAGACGGCGATGTCGATCCGGCTGCCCGGCCGGGCGAAGGGCGGCAGGTTGGCCGTGACCATCACGGCGGCGACGTTGCGGGTGTCGAGCTGGCGCTCGTTGTCGCGCGTGTTCACCCCGAGCCGCTCCAGCATGCCGACCAGCGACTGGCGCGTGAACACCGCCGAGCGCAGCCGGTCCCCGGTGCCGTTCAGCCCGACCACGAGGCCGTAGCCGACGAGCTGGTTGTCGCGCACGCCCTCGACATCGGCGATGTCCTTGATGCGGACCTGCTGCGCGGCGGCAGGCAGGGCGAGAAGGAGGGCCGCGACGAATCCCGCGGCCAGTCTCTTCGTTCTCGCGAAAGCATTGCAGTCCAAGATGCCTCTCCCGCCTTCGGCCGGCGTCCCCGGGGCGTTCCCGCCAGGGGCGGGCCGGTTGCGCGTCCCGAAGGGCAAGGCGTGTGCCAGCGCGGGGCGGGCCGGAAGGCGGCAGGGATTGCCGGGGGCAGGCGGGTCCTGCCGCCGGCGGGAAGGAAAGGGACCGATGGTCGGCGTGCGCGGCGTGACGGGCGGGGTGGTGACAGGGGCGGGCCGTGGCGCGCGCGCGCAGGGCGGCGCTTTCCGGCTCGGCGGGGCCGCTGCGGGCGCCGCGGCCGCGCCGGCCCAGGCGGTCGCGGCGCCGCAGGGCGTGGCACTGCTCGCGCTGCAGGAATCGGCCCCGGCGGCCGAGCGTGACGCGCGCGCGCGCCGCCAGGGCCAGGCGCTGATCGAGGAACTCGCCGCCCTGCAGGCGGGGCTGCTTGCCGGCCGCCTCGACCCCGCCCGGCTGCGCGCCATGGCCGCCCTGTGCGCGGGGGAGGAGGCCGCCGACCCGGCGCTCGCCGCCGCGATCGGGGCGATCCGCCTGCGCGCGCGCGTCGAACTTGCCCGGCTCGGCATGGAGGACGGCCTGTCACGCGACTGAAAACCGCGCCGTATCAGGGATTTGTCGTCTCCTCCCCCCTTGGCTTCCGGCGGGGGGCGCGTCTATGTTCCGCCCGCGCTTGAGGGGGGTGGCCCGCCTGCCGGGTGGCAGGGCCGCTCCTTCGGCCGGGGGAATGGATTGAAATGCTCGTGACGCTGCCGCCGGACTATCGCCCCTCGGATGCCGAGGAGTTCATGAACCCCCTGCAGCTGGAGTATTTCCGGCAGAAGCTCCTGCGGTGGCGCCAGGATCTGCTGAGGGAAGCGGGCGAGACGCTTTCCTCCCTCTCCGAAGGCGGCATCGCGGAGCCCGACCTCACCGACCGCGCCAGCGTCGAGACCGACCGCGCGCTGGAACTGCGCACCCGCGACCGCGCCCGCAAGCTGATCGCCAAGATCGACCAGGCGCTCGAGCGGATCGAGACCGGCACCTACGGCTATTGCGAGGAGAGCGGCGAGCCGATCGGCCTGCGCCGACTCGAGGCGCGGCCCATCGCCACCCTGTCCATCGAGGCGCAGGAGCGCCACGAGCGCATGGAGCGCGTGCACCGCGACGACTGATCCACGGCGGACAAAGGATCCACCTTTGTCCGCAGGGTATCAGGATTTGCTCCGCGCGCGGCCGCCCCTCCAGCCCCTCGCGCCATACCACAGCGCGAAAGCCGGAACGTCTCACGCGCTGGCATGATCCCCGGCGGTCGAGCGTCCGCTTTCGCCCGCCTCGCATCAGGCCCTGGAGTCGCGCGCGATGGCGGTCGGGAACAGGCGAGGCCACCCGCCCGCCCTCAGCCGAACACCGGCGGCGGATCGTCGAGTTCCGGCGGCGGCTGGGCCAGCGGGTCGCGCGCGATCAGCCCGGCATCGTTCTCCGCCACCCGGCCGACGCGCGCGGCCACCGGCCAGAAGGCGAGCAGCGCATCCTCGGCCGGGACCAGCAGCGCGAGCAGCGCCGCCTCCTCCTCCCCCGCGAGCCAGGGATCCCAGGCCGCGCGCGGCAGGATCACCGGCATCCGGTCATGCAGCAGCGCCTGCCGGCCCGCCGCGGCGCAGGTGATGATGGTGTAGGTCCTGAGCCACGCGCCATCGGCCTGCTTCCATCCCTCCCACAGCCCGGCGCAGGCCATGGGCTCGCCCGAGCGCAGCGCGCAGGCATAGGGCTGCCGGCCCTTCCCCTCGGCGCGCCACTCGTAGAACCCGTCCATGGGCACGAGGCAGCGGCGGCGGCGGAAGGCGTCGCGGAAGGCGGGCTTGTCGGCCACCGTCTCGCCGCGCGCATTCATCATCCGCGCCGCGCCGGCCGCATCCTTGGCCCAGCGGGGCACGAGCCCCCAGCGCAGCACGTCGAGATGCAGCGCCGCCGTCTCCGGATGGCGGCGGATGACGAGCCCTTCCTGCGTCGGCGCGCGGTTGAAGGAGGGGAACAGGTTCGGCGTGGCGTTCGTCGTGCCGAAGTAGCGCGCGATGTCGCCCGAGGACCGCGCCTGGAAATACCTGCCGCACATGAGATCTGTCCGCCGGAGAGGTGGCCGCCACGCCAACCCTACCTCTCCGGCGGCAGGGGGGGCAGGGCCCCCTATACCCCCCGGCCGCGGGGCACCTCCGCGGCCGGATCTCGGAACTCAGAACGGCAGGATGATGTCGAGCAGCTCCTGCCCCATGCGCGGCCGCTGCACGTCGCTGATGGTGCCGCGCCCGCCATAGGCGATGCGCGCCTCCGCCAGCCGGTCGTGGCGCACCGTGTTGTCGGAGGCGATGTCCTGCGGGCGGATCACGCCGCCGATGCTGAGGTCGCGCAGCTCGCTGTTCACCCGCACCTGCTGCCGCCCCGTCACCACCAGGTTCCCGTTCGGCAGCACCTGCGCCACCGTCGCGGCCACGCGCAGCGTCACCGTCTCGTTGCGCCGGATCGCGCCGGTGCCGTTCACGCCGCTGGTCGAACTCGCCTCGATCAGGCGCGACGGGTCGATGCCCGTCGGCAGCAGCCGCGCATAGGAGGATTCGAGGCCGAGCAGCCGCGGCAGGCCCATCCCTTCCGTGTTGTCGCGCCCGCGCGTGGTGCGGTTCTGCAGCTCGGCCTCGTCCTGAATGGAGACGAGCACGGTCACGATGTCGCCCACATTCGCCGCGCGCTGGTCGCGCAGGAAGGTTCGGCTGCCCGGCCGCCAGAGCGAGTTGTTGGCCAGTGGCGGATCCTGCGGGTTCGGCATGGGCATGGAGACCGGCCGCCAGCGCGGGTCGGCGGTGGGGTTGGTGATGCCCGCCATGTCCGGCGCATCGCCGAGGCGCGAGATCCGCTCCGCCGCCGAACAGCCGATCAGCGCGAGCGGCAGGAGAAGGATCGCGAGAGGCCGCATGGCTCAGCCCCTCCCGGCCACGCGCAGCGGCACCGCGCCGGGCAGCACGCGCACCCTGCCCGGGCCGATCGCCTCGGCCTCCACCACGCTGCGCGAGAGCAGGTTCATCACCGGCACCCTTTCGCCCCGCGCCGCGTCCTCGAGCGCGCGGCCCTGGGCGGTCAGCGACAGGCCCGGCCCGTCGAGCACCATCAGCACCGGCTGGTTCTTCCGCACCACCGCCGCCGGCACGAGATCCGCGAGCATGAAGGGGAAGTCGGTGCCGATGGGCCGGCGGAGCTGCATCCCGAGGACATCCTCGGCGCGCTGCGCCGTGCCCGGGCGGACCCGCTCGGCGCGCAGGCGGCGTTCCTCGATGTCGGCCGGGCGCACCACCTCGCCCGCGGCGAGGCGCCGCGCGGCGACCACCACCGGCACGGTCGGCAGGGCGCGGCCGGCGATGCGCAGGCGCTGCGTCGCCATGCCCTCGGCGGCGACGACGAGGGTGGCGGCGAAGCGCCGACCCGCCGCCTCGTAATGCGTGGCTTCCAGCGCGATCTCGGGCAGGGAGGCGAGGGGGACCAGCGGCGGGGCGAAGCCGGGCAGCTCGATCTCGCTCTCGGCCTCGGCGCCGAGGCGGGCGAGGTCGAGGCGGAGCAGCGCCTCGATCTCCTCGCGCGGGACGGGGCGGCCGGGGCGCTCGACGATGCTGCGCTCCTCGCCCGAGAGCGGCCGCCAGGCAAGGCCATGGCGGCGCGCGATGGCGGCGAGGCTGGCGGCATCGAGCAGCATCCGCCGCCCCGGCGCGGGTGCGGCGCCGACCGCCTGGTGGGCGAGCCGCCCGGCATTCTCGAAGATGTCGCCGAGCCGCAGCAGCGGTTCCTCGGCGAGCACCAGCGGGCGGGGGCTCGGCGAGAGCGCCTCCGCGGCATGGGCGGGCGGGGCGAGCAGGGGCAGGGCGAAGAGGGTCCGACGGAACATCAGCGCAGCCTCGTCAGCGTGGAGAGCATCTCGTCGGAGGCGGTGATCACGCGGCTGTTCATCTCATAGGCGCGCTGCGCCGTGATCAGCGCGGTGATCTCCTGCACGACATTGACGTTGGAGGTCTCGATGAAGCCCTGCATGGTCTGGCCGTAGCCGACGGTGCCGGGCGCGCCCTGCTGCGCCTCCCCGGATGCGGGGGTGGCGAGGAAGAGGTTGTCGCCGATCGCCTCGAGCCCGCCCTCGTTGGCGAAGATCGCGAGCTGGATCTGGCCCACGTTCTGCGGCTGCACCTGGCCGTCGATCTTGGCGAGCACCTCGCCATTGGCGTTGATGGTCACGTCGCGCGCATTGGCCGGGATGGTGATGCCCGGCTGCACCACGAAGCCTTCCGCGGTGACGATGGTGCCCTCGGCGCTCAGGCCGAAGGTGCCGTCGCGCGTGTAGGCGGTCTCGCCGCTGGGCAACTGGATCTGGAAGTAGCCATTGCCGCGGATGGCGATGTCGAAGCGGTTCTCGGTCTGCTGCAGGTTGCCCTGCTCGGCGATGCGATAGACCGCGGCGGTGCGCACGCCGAGGCCGATCTGCGCGCCCGAGGGCAGCACGGTGCCGGTATCGGCCGATTGCGAGCCGGTGCGGCGGAGGTTCTGGTAGACGAGGTCCTGGAACTCGGCCCGGCGGCGCTTGTAGCCGGTGGTCGAGATGTTCGCGATGTTGTTCGAGATGACCTCGACGTTGTTCTGCTGCGCCATCATGCCGGTGGCGGCGGTGGTGAGGGAACGCATCGGCGGTGGTCCTTACGAGCGGCGGCGCAGGATGCGCTCGACGGCGGTGGACAGGCGCTCGCCCTCGCGCTCGGCGAACTGGGCGGCGAACTGGAACTCGCGCAGTTCCGCGGTCAGGCGCGTCATCTCGAGGATGGGGCGGACATTGCTGCCCTCGACCACGCCCTGCAGGACGGCCGGGCGCTCGACGGGAAGCGGGTTCTCCCCGGCGGCGTCGAAGAGGCGGTCGCCCTCGGCGCGCAGGGCCTGGACATTCTCGAAGCGGACGATGCGCAGCCGGCCGAGCGCGCCGTTCTCGCTGCGGATGGTGCCGTCGCCCTGCACGGTGATGCGCGTGTCGTTGGGCGCGACGGCGATCGGGTTGCCCTCGAGGCCGAGGACCGGGTTGCCCTCCATGTCCACGATCCGCCCGCCCTCGCCGATCGAGAAGCGGCCGGCGCGGGTGAAGCGTTCCCCGCGCGGGGTCTCGACGGCGAAGAAGCCCTCGCCGGTGATGGCGAGGTCGAGCGGGTTGCCGGTCGTCTGCATCGGGCCCTGCTCGGTCTCCCGCCAGGTGGCGCGGTCCTGCACATAGGCCACGGGCCGCCCGCCCGGCGGCACGGCGGCGCGGTCCTGGCGCGCGACATAGTCGGCGAAGACCGGGCGCAGGGCGCGGAAGCCGGGCGTGTCGGCATTGGCGACGTTGTGCGCGAGCACCGCGGTGGCGCGGTTCTGCAGCGCGAGGCGCGAGAGGATGATGTAGCCGGGATTGTCCATGCGCTCGTCTCCATCCGCCCCGGGGGGCGCGACGGATGGAGCAAGGCGCGTGCCAGGGCCGGGCGGCGGCGCGGGCGGCATTTCCTGCCGGGCGGCGGCAGGCCTCGCCCGGGGAGCGGCAGGGGCGGGTCCGCCCGCAAGCCTTCCTTAACGGCCGCGGCGGATGATGGCCGCCTGCAGGAGGCAGGCGATGGCGGCAGCGGCCGAAATGGCTGAACAGGGCGCGGCGGCGAAGGGCGGCGGCAGGAAGAAGCTGATCCTGCTGGGCGCGCCCCTGCTGCTGGCCGGGATCGGCGCCGGCCTCTGGTTCGGCGGCATCCTGCCGCCCCTGCTAGGCATGGGCCCGCCGCCCGCCTCGGGCGCGCCCGCGGCCGAGGCGCCGCGCCGCCCCGCCTTCTTCGAGATGCCCGAGATCGTCACCAACCTCAACGCCACCGGCCGCCGGCCGGTCTTCGTCAAGCTGCGCAGCAAGCTCGAGATCGGCCGCGCCGAGGATGCGGCGGCGGTGCAGGCCGCGATGCCGCGGCTGCTCGACCTGTTCCAGACCCATCTGCGGGAGATGCGGCCCGAGGAGCTGCGCGGCTCGGCGGGCACCCAGCGCCTGCGCGAGGAGCTGCGCGCGCGGGCGCAGATCGCCGTCGCGCCGCCCGCGGGCAGCACGCAGCCGGCGCCGCAGGTGCTCGACGTGCTGTTCCTCGAGATCCTCGTGCAATGAGCGGCGGGGAGGAGGACCTCGCCGCCGCCTGGGGCGCGGCGCTCGAGGAGGAGGGCGCGGCAGGTGCGGCCGCGGCCACCGCCGCCCCGGCGCCGGATGCGACGCGCGTGCTGAACCAGGCCGAGATCGACAGCCTGCTCGGCTTCGAGAGCGGCCCGGCCGGCCCGGCCGAGGAAAGCGGCATCCAGAAGATCATCTCCTCGGGCCTCGTCTCCTACGAGCGCCTGCCGATGCTCGAGATCGTCTTCGACCGGCTGGTGCGGCTGATGTCCACGACGCTGCGCAACTTCACCTCCGACAATGTGGAGGTCTCGATCGACGGCATCGTGTCGCTGCGCTTCGCGGACTACCTGAACTCCATCCCGCTGCCGGCCATGCTCGGCGTCGCGCGCGCCGAGGAATGGGACAATTACGGCCTGGTGGTGGTGGATTCGGCGCTGATCTACTCGGTGGTGGACGTGCTGCTCGGCGGGCGGCGCGGCACCGCGGCGATGCGGATCGAGGGCCGGCCCTACACCACCATCGAGCGCACGCTGGTCGAGCGGCTGATCGGCGTGGTGCTCGCCGACCTGACCGCGGCCTTCGAGCCGCTCTGCCCGGTGACCTTCTCCTTCGACCGGCTCGAGGTGAACCCCCGCTTCGCGGCCATCTCGCGCCCCTCCAACGCCTGCGTGCTGGTGCGGCTGCGCGTGGACATGGAGGACCGCGGCGGCAAGCTCGAGCTGCTGCTGCCCTACGCCACGCTCGAACCCGTGCGCGAACTCCTGCTGCAGCAGTTCATGGGCGAGAAGTTCGGCCGCGACAGCATCTGGGAGACCCACCTCGCGGAAGAACTGCGCAGCACCGAGGTCGCGCTCGATGTCGTGCTGGACGAGCAGGTGGTGCCGCTGGCGGCAGTGGTGTCGCTGAAGGTGGGCGACCGCATCGCGCTCGGCGTCGCGCCGGGCGCTCCGGTGCGGCTGCGCTGCGGCGATGTGGCGCTGTTCGAGGCCGAGCTCGGCCGCCGCGACCAGCGCCTCGCGGTCCGCATCAGCCGCGAGCTCGAACGCCATCGCGGAATGGGAGGCTGAGCGATGTCGCCGCTGGAATGGGGGCTGCAACTCGTCCTGCTCGTGCTGCTCGGCGCGGCGATCCCCTTCGCGCTGCGGCTCGAGCGCGCGCTGCGCGAGATCCGCCGCGACCGCGGCGCGATGGAGGGCAGCGCGCAGGGCCTCGCGGAAGCCGCGCGCATGGCGGAGGCGGCGATGGTGCGGCTGCGCGCCTCCGCCGAACTCGCCGGCCGCCAGGTGGCCGAGCGCACCGCGGCGGCCGAGCCGCTGCGCGACGACCTGCGCTACCTGGTCGAGCGGGCGGAGGCGCTCGCGGACCGCCTCGAGGGCCTCGTGCGCGCGGGGCGGCCGCTCGCCGCCGAGGCGCCCCGCCCGGCCGAGCCAGCGGTCCAGAGCCAGGCGGAGCGCGACCTGCTGCGGGCGCTGAGCCTCGGCGCCGCGCGGGGGTCGCTGTGATGGCGCGGCCGCGCCTTCTGCCGCTCGCCATCTGCGCCATGGCGGGGCTGATGGTCGTCAAGGCGCAGGCGCTGTTCGCCGGCCTGTCGGGGCAGGGGGCGGCGCGGATCGTGGCGCCGGCGCGCGCGGCCGATCCGCCGCCCGCGGTCGCACCGCCACCGGCACCGCCCGCCCCCGCCGCGCCCGCGCCCGCCCGGACGGCCCCGGCCGCGGCGCAGGCGGTGACGGGGGGTGCGGACCCGGCCGTGGAGGCCGAGCGCGCGCTGCTCGAGCAGCTGCGCGCCCGCCGCACGGAGATCGAGGCGCGCGAGCAGGCGGTGGCGGCGCAGGAGGTGGTGCTGCAGGCGACCGAGCGGCGCCTCGCGCGCCGCATCGAGGAACTGGCGGCGCTGCAGCAGCGGCTCGAGGCGCTGGACCGCGCCCGGGCCGAGCGCGAGGAGAGCGGCTGGCGCGGCCTCGTGCGCACCTACGAGGCGATGCGCCCGCGCGATGCGGCGGCGATCTTCGACGACCTCGAGATGCCGGTGCTGGTCGAGATCCTCGACCGCATGGGCGAACGCAAGGCGGCCCCGGTGATCGGGGCGATGCGCCCCGAGCGGGCGCGGCTGGTGACGGCGGAGCTGGCGCGCCACCGCGCGCGGCGGACGGCGGCGGACTGACAGGCGGAAGGCAAGGCGATGGACAGGAACATCAACGTCCTGATCGTGGACGACTACCGGACGATGCTGCGCATCATCCGCAACCTGCTGAAGCAGCTCGACTTCAACAACGTGGACGAGGCGACCGACGGGCAGGAGGCGCTGGCCAAGCTGCGGGCGGGCAATTTCGGCCTCGTCATCAGCGACTGGAACATGGCGCCGATGACGGGGCTCGACCTGCTGAAGGAGGTCCGGGCCGATGCCCGGCTGAAGAACATTCCCTTCATCATGATCACCGCCGAGAGCAAGACCGAGAACGTCATCGCGGCGAAGCAGGCGGGCGTTTCGAACTACATCGTCAAGCCCTTCAACGCCGAGACGCTGCGCGAGAAGATCGAGAAGGTGCTGGTCCATGCCTGACGGCACCCCGCGCGGCCCGGAGGAGGACCGCATCGAGGCCGCGGTGCGCGCCGTGCTCGGCAGCATGGCCGGCGACATCACCGCGAAGGAGGCCGCGCTGCTCGCCGAGCTGGAGGCGCTCGGCCGCACCATCGCCCGCGCCAAGGCCGAGATCGCGGCGCTGTCCGTGGACGACATCACCGGCGCGCACATCCCCTCGGCGACCGACGAGCTCGACGCCATCGTGGGCCACACGGCGCAGGCGACGAACGAGATCCTCGACTGCTGCGAGACGCTCGAGAAACTGCAGGCCGACGTGCCGCCCGAGGCCGCCGCGGCGCTGCAGGGCGCGGTGACGCGCATCTACGAGGCCTGCTCCTTCCAGGACATCACCGGCCAGCGCATCGGCAAGGTGGTGGCCGCGCTGAAGGCGATCGAGCGCCGCGTCGAGGCCGCGGTCGCCAATGCGAGCGGCCGCGCCGCACCCGAGGCGGAGCCGCAGGCCCCCCGCACCGAGGGCGAGGCGCTGGCCAATGGCCCGCAACTGCCCGGCGGCGCGACCTCGCAGGAGGAGATCGACCGCCTGCTCGCGAGTTTCGACTGATGCGGGCGGCGGGGCTGCTGCTGCTCGGGGCGCTGCTGCTCGCGGCGGCGGCGGGCGCGGGGGAAGCGCCGCGCGTGCCGCTGCGCGTCGGCAGCCATGCCGATCACGGCCGCCTCGTCTTCGATTTCCCGTCCCAGGTTCCCTACCGGATCGAGCAGGCGGAGGGGCGGGTCACGATCCGCTTCGGCGCGCCGGCGACGCTCGACCTCTCCGCCGCCCGGCGGCCGCCGCGCAACGTGCTCGGCATCGAGGCCGAGGGCGAGGGCGTGCTCATCCGCACCGCGCCGGGTGCGACGCTGCGGCATTTCCGGCTGGGCAACCGCATCGTGCTGGACCTGCGGGACGCGGCGGCGGAACGCGCCGCACCGCCCGCCGCCCGGCAGGCGCCGCAGCCCGCGCGCGAGCCCGCCGCGCCCGCGCGCGCAAGCCCTGCCGCCGCGAGTCCCGCGCCGGCCGCGGCCGAAGGCGCCCCGCCGACGGAATCGCCCGCAGGGCCGGGCGGCCGCGCCGCGCCGTCCGAAGCGGCGCCTACAACCCCCGCCACGGATGCGCCGCGAACCGCACCGGCCGAGGGGCCAGCCGCGCCCCTCGCGCCTCCGCCCACGGCGCGCGAGGCGCTGCAGGCGCTTCCCGCCGCCGGGGAGCCGGCGATTCGCCTCCTGCCGGGCGAGGCCGGGCTTGCCATCCAGGCCGGCGCCGAGGCGGGCCTTGCCATCTTCCGCCGCGGCGACTGGATCCATGTGGTGATCGACCGGCCCCTTCCCGGCGAGGCCGCGCTGCCGCGCGGCCATCCGGTGTTCGGCGGGCTCGAGGCCCGGCCGGCGGGCGAGGCGACCGCGCTGCGCCTGCCCATCGCCGCCCCCGCGCGCCTGGCCGCGCGGCGCGAGGGCGAGGCCTGGATCCTCGCCGCCACGCGCGAGGAGGCAACGCCCGAGCCCGCGACGCTGCGCCTCATCGCCGAGGAGGGTCCGCCGCCGCGCCTGCTTTTCGAGGGCGGTGCGGCCGGCGGCGTCGTCACGCTGCTCGACCCCGAGACGCAGGAGGCGCTGCTGGTCGGCACGATGCGCGCCCCGGGGCCGGCCGTCGCCGTGGGCCGCCGCCTGCCCGAGTTCGAGGTGCTGCCCACCATGCTCGGCGCCGCGGTGGTCGCGCGCTCGGATCGCGTCGCGATGCGGGCGGTGGCGGGCGGGCGCCTCGCGCTGGCCGCCGGCGCGGGCGAGGGGCTCGCCATCGGCGGCTTCACGGGGCGCGAGCCGCTGCCCGCCGCCCTCGCCATGACCCGCGTGCTCGACCTGCCCTCGGGCAGCGTGCCGGTGCTGCTCGAGCGCCTGCGCGTCGCGCTGACGGCGGTGAATGCCGCCGCGCCGCTCGCCCGCGGGCCGTCGCGGCGGGATGCGGCGGAGACGCTGCTCGCCCTCGGCATGCCGCAGGAGGCGCAGGCGATGGCCGCGCTCGCCTTCCAGGAGGATCCGCTCGCGCGCGAGGATCCGCGCCTGCTGCTCGCCCATGGCATCGGCGCGCTGCTGGCCGGGCGGGTGCAGGAAGCGCGCGGCATCGCCGACCCGCGCCTGCCGGCGGCGGACGAGGTGACGCTGTGGCGGGCGCTGCTCGCCCTCGCGCGCGGCGAGCCCGCCGGGCCGTCGCTGCAGGCCGCCGCGCCGCTGCTGCTCGACTACCCCGACGCGCTGCGCGAGCGGGTGCTGCCGCTGGCGCTCGAAGCCCTGTTCGGCGCGGGCGAGGCGACGGCCGCCGCGCGTCTGCTCGATGCCGCGGGCGATGCGCCGGGCCTCGACCTCGCGCGCGCCATGCGGCTGGAGGCCGAGGGGCGCGCCGCCGAGGCGCTGGCCGGCTACGATGCGCTGGCGCAGGGCCGCGACCGCCGCCAGCGCGCGATCGCCATGCGCCGCGCCGCCGAACTGCGCCTCGCGCGCGGCATGCTCGACGCGGCCGGTGCCGCGCGCGCGCTGGACGAGGCGCTCTTCGCCTGGCGCGGCGGGGCGGAGGAGATCGCGCTGCGCCGCCGTATCGCCCGGCTTCGCCGCGAGGGCGGCGACGCGCTCGGCGCCTTCGCCATGCTCGACGAGGCCGCGCGCCTCTTCCCCGAGGAGGCGGCGGCGCTGCGCGAGGAGCGCGGCGCGGCCTTCGCCGATGCGCTGGAGACGGCGCCGCCGCTCGCCGCCGCGACGCTGTTCGACGCCCACCCCGACCTCCTGCCCGCCGGGCCGCGGGGCGAGGCCGCCGTGCTGCTGCTGGCCGACCGCCTCGCCGCGCTCGACCTGCCGGAGCGCGCGGCCGCCCTGCTGCGCCGGGCGGCGGGCGCGGCGGCGAGCCCGGCCGCGCGCGCGGCGATCGGCGCGCGGCTCGCCGCGATACGCGCCGCCGAGGGCGATGCCGCGGGCACCCTTTCCGCCCTCGACGCGACCGAGGCGGAGGGCCTCGACCCCGCGCTGGCGGCGCGCCGCGACGGGCTGCGCGCGCGCGCCCTCGCCCGGCGCGGCGCGCGGGCCGAAGCCGAGGCGATCGCCGCCCGCATGGGGGCCGAGGGTGCGGCGCTGCGGGCCGAGCTGCGGGCCGAGGCGCAGGACTGGGCCGGGGCGGCGGCGGCCATGGCCGAACACCTCGCCGCCACGCTGCCGCCGGCGCCCGCGCCGCTTTCGCCTGAGCAGCGCGTCGCGCTTGCCCGCGCCGCCGCCTATGCCGCTCTGGCGGGGGACGAGCAGGCGCTCGCCGCGCTGCGCGAGGCGCATGGGCCGCGCATGGCCGAAGGCCCGCTCGCCGAGGCCTTCGGCGTGCTCACCGCCGACCCGCTGCGCGGCCTCACGGACCTGCCGCGGCTCGGCCGCGAGCTCGGGATGCTGCGCGTGCTGCCGGCGCGGCTGGAGGCGTTGCGGACAGGCGTGCAGGTCGCGCGATGAGATGCGCGTCCCCCATATGGGGGACCTGCAAATTTTCCGGTCCCCGGGGCACGATTTCTCTTGCGCCGCGGGACCCCATGCCTCATATCGCGCGGCCGTTGACCCCAATGGTCGGAATTCCCCGACCGCCCTGGTCATCTGCTGGCTGGAAGGAGCCCTGACATGGAAGCTCTCGTCCAACCGGGGATGGTCTCGGATATGCCGAGCGACACCCGGAACACCGACGACAACCGCTCGGCGAGCCCCGAGAAGGATTACTTCGTGCAGCGCGACGGCGTGCGCTTCGCCGGGACGCACCTGATCATCGACCTGTGGGGGGCGACGAACCTCGACGACCCCGACCACATCGACGCGGTGCTGCGCGAAGGCGCGCTCGCGACGGGCGCGACGATCCTGCACGGGCATTTCCACCACTTCTCGCCCAATGGCGGGGTGTCGGGGGTGCTGGTGCTGGCCGAGAGCCACGTCTCGATCCACACCTGGCCCGAGCGCGACTACGCGGCGATCGACATCTTCGTCTGCGGGGAGTGCAACCCCTACAAGGCGATCGCGGCGCTCAAGCGCGGCTTCCTGCCCGAGCGCGTGCAGCTCTCCGAGCACAAGCGCGGCCTGATCGGGTAGGGCGGCGCGCATCGCCGACCTGGACGGGGGCCGGACGGCAGCGTCCGGCCCCTTCGCTTGACCGAGGGATTTCCGCCATGGCCTACGACCTCTGGGTGAACGAGACGCTCTACGACGCCTGGGGCCAGCGCTTCCGCGTGAAGCGCGAGCTCGCGCGCGTGCAGTCCGACTTCCAGGACATCATGATCTTCGAGAGCGAGACGCATGGCCGCGTCATGATGCTCGACGGCGTGGTGCAGATCACGGAAGCCGACGAGTTCTCCTACCAGGAGATGATCGCCCATGTGCCGATCCTCGCCCATGGCGAGGCGAGGCGCGTGCTGATCATCGGCGCGGGCGACGGCGGCGTGCTGCGCCGCGTGCTCCAGCACCGCGGCGTCGAGAAGGCGGTGATGGTCGAGATCGACGGCGAGGTGATCCGCCTCGCCAAGGAATTCATGCCCGGCATCGCCGGCGATGCGTGGAACGACCCGCGCGCCGAGGTGCTGGTTGCCGACGGCATCGACTACGTCCGCCGCGCGCCGGATGCCTCCTTCGATGTGGTGATCGTGGACAGCACCGACCCGATCGGCGTGGGCGAGGTGCTGTTCACCGACGAGTTCTACGCCAATTGCGCCCGCCTGCTGACCGCGCGCGGCCTCGTGGTGAACCAGTGCGGCGTGCCGCAGATGCAGGCGGACGAGCTGCGCGAGACCTCGATCCGCCGCGGCAGGGCCTTTCCCGACATCTGGGCCTATGTGGCTGCGGTGCCGACCTATGTCGGCGGCTTCATGACGCTCGGCTGGGCGGCGAAGGACGCCGCCTGCCGCGCCGTGCCGGTCGAGGAGATCCGCCGCCGCGCGGAGGCGGCCGGCATCCTCGGCACCACGCGCTACTGGACGCCCGAGATCCACGCCGGCGCCTTCCACCTGCCGCCCTACATCGCGGAACACCTGCCGCGCAGGTGAGTGGGCGGCCTGACCGGCCGCATCCGGCTTGCGGCCGGCAGGCGCGGTTCACCCAGCCGGTCCGCGCGCGCCGGGTCGCCGGCCTTCCGCACCGCCGCGCAGCGCCATCGGCACCGCCCCGCGCCGGCTTCCGGCCATGCAGCAGCGCCGCCGCGGCCATCGCCTGCCGCGGCGGCATAGCGCCGCCCCGCATTCCGATCGGCCGGGGTCGGCCGCTCGGCAAGCCGCGCTCCGCTGGTCCGCCGTTTCGCCGCCGCCCATGCCTGTCCGGCTGGGCGGGCGAGGCGGTTCCCCGCGAGGGGGCGCTGCTCTAGCGTGGCGCCGCCGGCGCCGCCCCTGCGCGCCGGCGCGGGAGGGCGCGTCCGGCCGAGCATGGCGTATCGAAGGCTGTTGTTGCCGGGCCTGCTGTGCCTGCTCGCCCTCGCCTTGCGGCTGCTGTTGCCGCGCGAGGGCGCGGCAGGGGTGCTCTCGGCGGCGGCGGGCACCGCCTTCTGGCTCTGCCTCGCCTGGACGGCGGCGCGCCTGGCCGGCCTCGCCCTCGCCCGGCATCCGAAACTGCTGAGCGACCTGATCGCCACCGCGCTCTTCGCCGCGGCGGCCATCATTGTCTCCCAGGTGGTGTTCGAACTGCCCGCCACCGGGCTGATCGCCACCTCCTCGGTGCTGATCGCGGTGCTCGGCTTCGCGCTGCGCAACATCTTCGGCGACATCTTCTCGGGCATCGCGCTCGGCATCGAATCGCCCTACGCGATCGGCGACTGGATCGAGGCGACGGAAGGCTGCGCGGGGCGCGTCACCGGCATCTCCTGGCGCGCGACGCGGCTGGTCACGCGCGACGGCGTGACGCTCGTCGTGCCCAACTCGCTCATCGCCGGGCATCGCATCGCGGTGTTCGGGCCGGACGGGGCTGGGCGCTACCGCACCGCACTGAGCGTGGTGCTCGATGCCGGCGTGCCGGCCGAGCGCGCGCGGCGCGTGCTGCTTGCCGCCGCGCTCGAGGCCGGGCGCGACATCCCGGACTTCGCGCCCGACGTGGTGCTCTCCGATCTCAACCAGGGCTTCGCCACCTGGCTCGTGCGCTTCCATGTGCCCGACTACGCGCAGGAGATGCGCTGCCGCGACGCCGTGGCGGGCGCGGTGCAGCGGGCGCTCGGCCGTGCCGGCCTCGCCGTCGCGGGGCGGGAGGTGGCGGTGCGCCGCGCGCCGCAGCGCCCGGTGGCCGATCCGCGGCAGGCGCTGATCGGCGCGATCGACCTCTTCCGCCCCTTCACCGAGGCCGAGCGCGCCGCGCTGGCCGCCGCCCTCGCCGAGACGCCGGTCAGGGCCGGCGCGACCGTGGTGCGGCGCGGCGAGCAGGGCGATTCGCTCTTTCTGCTGGCCGAGGGCGTGCTCGAGGTCCGCATCCCGCGCGCGGGCGGCGGCGAGTTCACGGTGGACCGCCTCTTCCCCGGCGCGGTGTTCGGGGAGATGTCGCTGCTGACCGGCCAGCCGCGCAGCGCGACTGTGGTCGCCGCGACCGACGCGCTGGCCTATGAGCTCCGCAAGGACGACCTCGACCCGGTGCTGCGCGCGCGGCCCGCGCTGCTCGAGGGGCTGACCGCCATCATGGCCGAGCGCCAGGCGCGCAACAGCGCCGCGCCAGCGGCGGGCGACGCGCCCTCGGCCGCCGCGCCGACGCGCGAGGACATCATGGCGCGGCTCAAGGCCTTCTTCGGGATCCGCTGAGCCGGCCCAGAGCCGATTCGGTTCGCACTGGCTCGTTGCAACGACCCTGGTCCATTGTCTTCGCGCGCATCCTCACCCGCGCAGATGATTTCATCTGGTCGGGGTCTGCTCTAGGCCGCGTGGACAAACCTGATCCACAGTCGGATGGAGGCGAGTGTCGCGAAGCCGAGGAAGCTCTCGGCGGTCTGGTCGTAGCGGGTAGCGA
>NZ_JACIJE010000021.1 GCF_014199195.1 Neoroseomonas alkaliterrae
CGCCATCCTCGCCTCCGCTGCTCAGCGAAGACAGCGAATCACCATCACGGCCGCGCCGGAATCCCCATTGAGTCGGGTTCAGGTGCCGGGGGTATTACTGATGGCGCCGGCCCTGTCGGTCTCGCCGGACTGATATCGCTTGGGTGTCAGCCCTAGGAAGGCACCGACCGAACGCGATGAGCGAAAGCGGGTTGGATCGTCGATGCTGCTGCGGAAGGTCAGCGCCACTACCGCGCCGACGCCAGGCACCGTCATGAGGCGGCGGCAAACCGCGTCGTCGCGCGCTGCGTCGCGTACCTGCCGGTCGAGCACGGCGAGTTGCTGGCGCAACGCCTCACGCGCCTGCAGCAGCGGCTCGACGATGCCGGGCAGGGTCGTGTTGGCCATCGACCAGTGCCCGGACCGCGTCGGCCCAGCTGCCACGGCGCAGCGTCGGCACCCGCAGGCCGAAATCGCGGAGCAGTCCGCGGACGCTGTTCTCGAGGTCCTGCTGCTGCCGGACCATCGTCGTGCGTGCTGCCAGGCGGGCACGCTGCTCCCGCGCGCTGGCGGTCTTCACGTGAACTGGGCGGAACCAGCCCATGCGCAGCAGGTGGGCGAGACCGACAGGGCCGGCGCCATCAGTAAGGTTGGCGATGCCACCACCAGGGTGGCGCTGTTCGAGGCGGCGCACGTGCTGCTGACCCGCGTCGCCAAGTGGTCGGCCCTGAAAGCCTGGGGCGTGCGCGTGGCGCAACGCCGCGGCGCCAAGCGCGCGAAGGTCGCGGTCGCCAGAAAGCTTGCCGGCGTGCTGCACCGCATGTGGGTCAGCGAGACCGACTTCCGCTACGGCACCCCGGCAGCAGCGATGGAGGGCTGATCCGCCAGACACCTCCATCACCGCTGCAGGGTTCGTCCGAGCGCGGACGACGGTGGAAGCAGGCCGCTGGACACCTGGCCGCCCCTCACGGGGACGCCGCTTTGGAGATCGGCCCTTCCCTCGCGTCGGACCGCCTCATGTGGCTGCCACCGCGCAGACCACGGACAGAAGCAAGATCCACGAGACGGACAACCCCGCATTGACCCGCCGCCGCCCAATGACAGAAGGCGTCCAACTCACTTGGGCGCCGACAGGAGACCGGCTGCGAAAAAGCGCCTACGGCGGACACCAGTGCATATTACCCGCGCGCAGCCCTGCAGGATCCGACCGGCTGGGATGGTCGACGTCTGATAGCCTCTCCAAGGGCCCGTGCGAACGCCGATAAGGTTGCCGGCAGGCGGTATCCGAGAGGCCGCAGGCATCCCGGGTCAGGCCCCTGGCGAGGGTAGGCCCGGCGCCTTCGCTGCCACGTCGAACGCGTTCTCTCTGTGCCAGGCCAACTGCGCGCGATGCTGCGCGGTCAACCGCAAGGGGGCACTCCAGCGAAGTGCAGCCCGGGCCTCGGCACTCAAGCCCGCGGCGAAGCGGGGCGTGCCGTCGTCCTCGAAGGTCACGAGGCCCGTGTCGAAGGCGGCGTCCCACAGGGCGGAGAGGAGCAGGCCGTTGTGCACGTCCAGGCGTTCCGCGTCGCTCTCGCAGCGTGCCCAAGGCTTGATGTGGGAAGCGCGGAGCAGCGCGGGCTCCGTGATGCCGGTCAGGGGACAGCGCCCGCCCCAGTAGGCCATCAGTCCCTCTCGGAAGATGTCCTGGCCGACGCGCCGGAGGATGAGCCGTTCGGCCTCGGTCGTGCGGGGCAGGTTCCGGGTCTTGTCCAGGAAGGTCTCCAGCGGGCCATCCGGCAGGCTGACGGCCAGCGCGTAGACACGCGGCAGAATCCGGTAGAGCTCCCCCAGCTTGGCGAAGGCGAAGCGGGCGCGGCCGGGCCCGGGCATGTCGGCCGGCGGCAGGCCGAGCTCCGCAATGACGCCAGCATGGTCGAGGGCGAGGTACCACGGCCCACCCGCCCCTTCGGCGGCGAGGTGGATGTCGCCCCTCGCCGTGGTCGAGCCGTAGCGCGCCCAGCCATCCTGCTCCCCCAGCGCGCGGCGGTAGCCGTTCTGCCAGGCCGCCTTGCGGCATTCCTCGGCGACGACGAAGCCTTGTGGCGCCTCGATCATGGCATGCCGGCGGCGGGGACCGGTCAGCCCTGCGCCGCGGCGGGCGGCAACCCCAGCTCGGTCAGAAGCCGCATGGCTTCGGCAAGCCGGTCCTTGCTGGCCTTGGATCCCTTCCGACGGATGATCTCGGTTCTCCAATCCTGCGCCTTCTCGTTCGCCGCGAGCCAATGCGCGGTCGTGGCGAGTTCGAGGACGGTCGCATTCACCGCCGCCAGACGCCTGACGACATCCCGCAGCCTTGGATCGCCGAGATAGGAGAATGCCGGAGGTCCGGCCTCGGCCTTGCGTTCGAAGATGCTGTATCGAGCCCCGTCGAGCTTGCGATGCTCGTATCTTTCTTCAACCAGGCCGAGGGCCTCGGCGTCGAAGACTGCGGCATCCAGGTCTCGCGAGTACGGCCCGTAGTGATGATACGCGTATCGGAAGCCGCTCCTCGCGCCGAGCTGGTCCAGCAGATAGGCGAGTTTCTGCAGGCGGATGCGGCTGACCAGCCGGCCGCCAGCCGCGGCGACGATGTCAGCCACCACGCGCTCGGGTTCAGGGGTCATTGGAGCCTCTGTCATGTGCGCGCTGCATCTCGATCCGCCTTGTCGGCAAAGTAGAAGCGGAGGAACGGCTTCTTGTCCTCCAATGCCCGGACCAGATCGGAGAGCCTGCTGATCTCGGTGGGCGTGCCGCCGTCGAGGATGTGGAGTCTCTTGTGCATGCGCTCCTCATCGCCGCCGATCTCGGTGTAGATGCCGATCGCGGCCCTGTCGTCGCGGATGATCCTGCCATCCTCGAGCTTGTCCGCGAACTGCTTCTCGATCCTGCGTCGCCGGCTGGTCTGCCGGCCCTTGTCGGCGCCGAACTCCGCGAGATCGAGCGTCTTGTAGAGGTTCCGGTCGCGAAGGCGAGCGGCCATTTCCGCGATCACCGGATCGGCGGCCTTCGCCATGGCGTCCAGCGAACCGAAGATCAGCGCGTCATCCAGCGCGAGGTAGTTTTCCTCCGTCTCCTCGCCCTTGCCGAAAAAGCGCAGCAGCGGATGGCCGGCGGGCAGCCCGGTCCGTTCCACCGCGTTCCCCTCGCCGGAGGCGGTGTCGGCGACCGCCGCGAGCAGCCGGCCGATCATCGCCTCAACACAGCGCGTGGTTTTGTGGAAATAGACCTGCTCGTGCAGCGTGTAGCGCGAGAGCAGGAATTGCTCCGCCGCCGGCAGGGCCTTGCGGTCGAGGCAGAAGGTCTGCACCCGCCGCGGCCCTGCCTCGTCCCCGTCCGGCGGGTCGAGCGTGATGGGCGCGACGCGGATGTTCTCCACCAGCCAGTCGAAGTCGATGCCGCCGGCGCCGGTGCCGGTCATCAGCTTGTCCCGCCGCAAATAATCGAGCCGATCGGCGTCGAAGGAGCTGGAGACGACCGCGTGGTAGATGTCCTCCGGGTCTTCCTTTTCCAGAAGGCCCGCGACCTCCTCGGCGAAGCCCGCGCGGAAGTCTTCGAGCATGGGGCGGATATGGCCATCCGGGTTGCGGATGATCGCGGCCGTCCATTGCTCGTGCCGCTTGCGGGCGCCGCGGGCGTCCTGGACATGCTCGAAGGTGTGGCTGAACGGGCCGTGGCCGAGGTCGTGCAGCAGGGCGGCGATCAGCGCGACCTCGGCCTTGCGGTCATCGGGCGTTTCGCCGTTGCGCCGCAGCTCGCGCGCGATCACGCGCACCAAGATCCGGGCGCTGTGGAAGACGCCGATCGAGTGCGCGAAGCGCGTGTGAACGGCACCAGGAAAGGTGAATTCCGAGACCCCGAGCTGGCGGATCCGCCGCAGGCGCTGGAACTCCGGCGTATCCAACAGGCGCCAGGCGAGGGCTTCGACCCGGTCGTTCTCCACGTCGAAGACGATCAGCCCATGTACCGGGTCGCGCAGGCGCTTGCTCACCGAATCGCCCCTCCCGAGCGGGAGGCTACAGGGTCTGGAACGGGACGTGAATCGTCACGGCAGGTCCATCGCGCGGAAGCTGCCGTCGGCCTCCATGCGGTCCCAGGCGGCGAGGGTGAGGCGGGCGGTGCGATAGTCGCCGTAGAGGCGGATCTCCTTCACCTTCAGCACACGGAAGGTTTCCGAGGGGTAGGCGGGGCCTTTCACCTCGGCGGGGTCGAGGATGTAGCGGAGTTCGTCGCGGCTGAGGCCGTAGGCGCGGGCGTAGAAGGCGTCGAGTTCGGCGCGGAGTCGGGCGCGGCGCGCTTCGTCCCACGCGAAGGGGGGGCCGTCATGCCCGAGGTCGCGGGCGAAGGGGGCGAGCGCGTGTGAGGTGTAGGTGAGTTCGAGCACGCGCGGCAGCAGGAAGGCGAGGCGAGGGGCGGTGTAGAAGGCGGGGGGGAGGACGGGGAGTTGCTTGAAAATATTGTACTTGAGGTGTGTGCCGCTGATTTTTTGCCTTGCGCCGTAGTCTAGGACCAGACTGCAAAGGTTGGCGACTGTCGCCACATGAAGTTCGAACTCACTGACACTTGGCAACATCAGCAGCAACGTATCGCCGCACCCAACCCGCGGAAACACCGTGGCAATCACCGTCCGCTCGTCCGTCGCGCGGGCGATGTCCCGCCAGCCCAGCAGCCAGCCGCGCGTCCAGCCTTTGGTGTTGAGCCTCTGCTCCACCTCCTCCGCCGGCACCCAGTAGCGTGGGGCGGGTTCGAAGCCCGGGTCGCGTTTGCGCTCCGGCGGGATGTCCCGCGTTGTCTCGCCATCCTCGGCATAGCCCGCCCAGCGATGGTCGAACTGGTGGATCATCTTCGCCTCATAGAGGGGCAGGTAGCGCTGCGGCGCGCGCGGCCCCGCCCCCGGGAGAGTGAGCAGGCCCGGCCCGCCCCCTTCCGCCGCCAGCGCGCCCTGGCGGGGGCGGGCACCCTCGGCCACCCATGCCGTGCCCTGCCGCAGGAAGCCCTGGGCGGAGAGCTGGGCGGCGGTGCGAAACAGGCCGCTGTCATTGGCCATGTGGAACATGGCCATGAAACTGACGCCCCAGGGATTGCCCGCCGGCCCTTTGCCTTCCTCCACCAGCACCGGCACGCGGGCGTAGATCTTCGCCGTCAGTTCGGCATCGCTGCGGGAGCGGAACACCGGCGCGGTGCGGGTGTTGGGGTTGAGGCGCGCGATCTGCCCGGGCGAGAGGGTGAAGCGGCGCTCGGCTTCGGCCAGCAGCGCGACATCGGTGAGGAAGAAGGCGAATTCGGCCGCCGGCGCCTCGCGGCCGAGGGTCAGCAGACTGAACTTCATGCGGCTGTCCACCGCCGGGAACAAGCCGGCCCGATTCTCGAAATCCACCAGCCGCACCAGCCGGCGTTCCGCCACAAGGTGGGCGAAGAACGGTGCGGTGGTGGCGTCCGTCGCGATTCCGGTCGGCACGATGATTCCCGCCCGGCCCTGGGGTGCGGCGAGCTGCGCGGAGAGTTCGGCGAACAAAGCGTAGGTGTTGATGTCCCCGCGGCCGGTGAGCGGGAAGCGCCCGCCCTCTTCGCCGGGCGTGCGCGCGAAGGCGCTCGCCGCTTCGGCCTGCCGCTTGGCGGCGAGGTAGGCGGCGTGCAGCGCCCGCTCCGGCGATCCTTCCGGCGCCTGTTCCAGGGCGCGGATCAGCCGCTCGCGCGCCGCCTTGTTCGGCGCGGCGGCGATCTCGGGCGAGCGGGCGGCGAAGAACTCCTGCTCCTGCAGCTTGATCCGCTCCCACGGCGGGTTGCCCAGCACCACGTCGAAGCCGCCGCGCGCCATCACATCCGGAAACTCGAGCGGCCAGTGGAAGGCCTGTGCGGCTTCCGCCACCTCCACCACCCGCCCAACCAGGGGGCCATAGGGCATGCGGCCCGCCATCGCCTCCCACACATGCGCGGTGGTGGGGATCGTCACCGTATGCGGGTTCGCTGGCAGACCGCCCGTCTTGGGCACCAGGAAGGCCGCCACATGGGCATCGCAGGCCACCTTGAACGCATACCACTCGGGCCCGCCGCGCAGGGCGGCGAACAGCCGGGCGCGTTCCGCCACCTGCTCCGGCGTGTCCTCGGGCAAGGTGCGCAGCCGGGTGCCGAGGCTGGCGAGCTGCCGGGCGGCCGGCAGAACGCCGCCGCCGCGCGCGAAATCGAGGCTGCCCTGCCCCGCGCGCTCGTCGCGGTTGCGCGCGGCGAAATGCCGCGCCGTCTCGCGGTCGTCCCCGGCCAGCGGCTTGTAGGCGCCCTCGGGGATGCCCTTCTCCAGCGCCGCGAGGTCGAAGACGCCAAGCAAGGAATCGCCGCAGCGGATCTGCGCGTCGAAGAAGCCGAGCGGCAGGCCAGGGTCCACCGTCTCGATCCACAGCGCCACCTTGGTCAGTTCCACCGCCATCGGGTTGCGGTCCACGCCGTGCAGGCAGCGCCGCGCCACATCGCGCAGCGCATGGCGGAAATCCTCGGCCGAGGGCGTGCCGCCGGCGCGGTGCCGCGCCACCCGGGTGGCGATGCGCCGCGCTGCCGCCAGCAGGAAATGGCCGGAGCCGCAAGCAGGGTCCACCACCGTCAGGTTCAACAGCGCCTCGGCCGGGTTCTCGGCCGCGGCCTCCGCGCGGTCGAGCACCGGGTCGAGGGCGGTATCGAGCAGCGCCTGCACCAGGCTGTCCGGGGTGTAGTAGCTGCCGGTGGTCTTGCGCTGGTTGCCGCGCACCTCCGCCGCGTGGGAGGCGAAGACCAGCCGGCGGCCGTCCTCGGCCAGCTGGGGCTGGAGTTCGAGCAGGCTCTCATAGACCGAGCCCAGCTCCTCGGTCTCCATCGCCTGCCAGTTCACGGGCGCCATGCCCGCCCCGTCCGAGATCCAGCCCAGGCGGTAGAGGGCGGAAAGGAAGGCGCGGTTCGGCAGGCGCGCCGCCTCCAGCGTCGGCAGCAGCCCGGGCGCGAAGAGCCCGCCGAGCGCCGGCAGTCCGAGCCGCCGCTCGCCGCCGGCCAGCGCGCGGAAGACCACCTTCAGCCCCTCGTAGCGGTCGTGATGCCGGTCCCAGGCCCCGCGGCGCGCGGCCTGGGCGCGCAGCATCGCCAGGCTGTAGCCCTCGGCGTAGAGGCGGCGCTCCTCCGCCCCCGCCCCCGGCGGGTGCAGCAGGTTCCGGTCCTCCGCCACCATCAGGAAGATCAACCGGTAGACGAGGCGCAGCAGTTCGTTGAACCACTCCGTCAGGCCGATCTCCCGCGCCACGAGCTTCTCGCGCAGATCCCGGTTCGACTCGAGGAAGCCTGAGCCGAGTTCCCCGAGTGCCATTTCCACTTGCCCGGCGAGCCGGTCGCGGGCCGCCTCGCCGGCCTTCGCGCCGGCATCGCGCCACCGCTCCAGCGCGCAGTCCGTGGCCGCGGCGCCTGCGGGGCCGAAGCGCGTCCGGTGCATCAGCAGCCAAACCAAGGCGAAGGAGGCGAGGTCCTCGGTTTCGAAGATCTGGGCGAGATCGGCCTCGATGTAGGCGGGACGGGTCAGGGAGGCGTTGTCCCGCATCAGGCGCAGGATCCTGCCGTTCGTCGCCAGGCCCCACAGGGCTCCCTCCGCGGCGCCGAGACGATCCTGGAGGACCAGGACCGCCGAGCGCGAGCGGTCCTGAGACAGCGAGACGCTGCGGCGGTCCAGCTCGTTGGCGGGCGGCACCACCACGACCGGCACCCGGCCTTCCCCAGCGGTCAGCGCCACCGGGCCGGACCCCTCCCGCAGGTCGGCGAAGCCGAGCGTCTCGCGCAGGAAGTCGCGGATGAAGCGGGTGGTCGCCGTCGCCGACGCCGTGCCGGCCGCCAGGAAGTCGGCATAATGTGCCTGGCCCACCCGGAAGGCGAGGGAGATCTCGTCACGGATCGAGATGCCCTTGCGGAGGCTGTAGTCGGCCTCGCCCTGCTCCGGCGCCTCGCGCCGGTCGATGCTGGCAATCATCGCCGGGGAGATGAGGTTGCCTTCCAGCGTCAGGGCAGGCCAAGCGGCGATGTCGGTGACGGGCTTGCGCGGCATCGCGGCTCAAGCCCCAGCAGGAAGGAGGACGAAAAGGCCGATCACGTCGGGCGGCAGCACCGCCTCGACGGAGAGGCGAGGTGCCGTGCCGGAAGCGGCACGCAGCCGGGCATGGTCGGCCAGCAGCTCCTCGGCGCGCTGGGCTGCATGCTGGCGGACCGGGCCATCGAGCAGGCCCGGCAGCTCCGCGTGGGCGGTGCGCAGGAAGCGCGCACGGGCGACCTCGGCCAGGTCGTGGTTGGCGGGACTCGCCAGGAGGGTCCGGGCCTCTGGTCCGCTCGCGACGACCTTGCCGTCGCTGACAGCGAGCAGCGCCGCCTCCTCGGCGAGGAGCAGCCGCTCGCGCCGCGCGTGGACCGTGAGCTTCAAGCGGAGCCGCAGGAGCAAAAGCGTCGTCTTGCGCGTTACCGCTGCGGTTGGCCACGCACCGACCCGCCCCAAGCCGAGACCCGGCAGGGAAGCGGAGTCGAGCGCGCCCTCGACCAGCGCCTCCGCCAGGGTGGCGGTCAGCGGGTGGGTGCGGGTGAGAAGGCTCGCGCCCGCCGGCGCCGGATCCGCGGTGGCGAGCCGCAGCGAGCCGGTCAGACCCCGCTCCGCGAGCCGCTCGCGCAGGTGCGGGTCAAGCGCGTGGACATGCGTGAGGAGGACCGCCTTCCTGGGCTCGAGTGGCGCGTCGAAGCGCTTCATGGCGGCCTCGACGAAGGCCAGCGCAGCGTCCGGTCCGCCGAGGAGGTCGCGCGCCCGCGCCCACTCGGGCGCCACCTCCTGCGGCTTCATGGCGTTCTGGGCGAAGCGGGCGCGCGATCTGCGCTCGTTCTCCTGCGCATCGCGCCAGCGCCGTTCCATCGCCGCCGCACCGTCGGTAAGCTGCAGGTCGAGCGCGAGCTGCTTCGTGGTGCCGCGGCGAAGCATCATGGCAGCCATGAGGGCGTCGGTGACGGGCCCGCGCTCGTCCGGCAGAGGGACGGTGACGCCCGTCGCCTTCCGGATCGCCTCCGCCTTGCGCAGGATCACATCGAGCACGGCCCCGTCGATGGCGCTGTCGGGGGAGAACATCAGCACCGACCGCACCTCTGGCGCGGGCTGGCCGAAGCGGTCCACCCGCCCCTCGCGCTGCTGGTGCCGGGTCGGGTTCCAGGACAGGTCGTAGTGCACGACCGTGTCGAACAGCTTCTGGAGGTTGATGCCCTCCGAGAGGCAGTCGGTCGCGACCAGGATGCGCTGCTCGGCCTCGGCCATGTCCGCGACGCGGTCGCGCCGCTCGTCCGGCGTCAGCAGCCCGGTAACGGCCTCGACACGAACCTTTGGGAAGGCTCGGCGCAGGGCGTCGCGGACGTGCTCCGCCGTGCTGATGAAGCGGCAGAAGATGACCGGGTTGGCGCCCTCCCTGATGATCGGCTTCAGCAGACCGGTCAGCGCCTCGACCTTCGGGTCGGGCTCGCCGAGGAGTTGGCTGGCCATCTGGATGAGGGCAGCGAGCGGTGCATCGGCGGCCATCGCAGCCGCGGGTTCGACATCGACCGCGTCCTCGTCCTCGCCATCCTCGTCGTAGATCTGCGGTTCCAGCCGCTCGGCCTCGCCGGCCATTCGGTTGCGCAGCGCGCTCAGAGCCGCAGCCGGGGACGAGCCCACGCAGCGCATCAGGGCGAGCGTCCCCCAGAAGGCCAGCCGCCTCTCCCGCTCCCCGCTGCCGGCCCGCGACACGACCCCGAAGCAGTAGTCGAGCACGGCCTCCTGGAAAGCGAGGTGCTTGGCAGAGAGGCGGTAGGGGAACTCGGTCGTCTTGTGCTTCGGGAAGGCCCGCTCCTCGGCCCAGTCCGCCGAGGTGAGGTCGATGCGGCGCCGCTGCACATAGTGCCGCGCCAGGCGCTCCCGGTACCGCAGGTCGTCGAACTGCAGGGATGCGAAGCCCGGGTCGATGAGCGAGAGCAGACGCGCGAAGGCGTCCTCGTCGCCGCTGTGCGGCGTTGCCGTGAGCATCAGCAGCGCCCGCTCGGGATCACGGGCCAGTTCGGAGAGAAGGCGGAAGCGCTGCTGCCGTCCCTCGTGGGTGCCGACGCAGGCATGCGCCTCGTCGACCACGACCATCTTCGGGCAGGCGCGGGCGAACCGGTCGCGCCGCTGTTCGGCCTTGATGTAGTCGAGGCTGACGACGGTGAACGGGTGGACATCGAACAGGGTCTGGGCGACAGGCAGGCCACGCTCCAGGCGCGGGGCTGTGCTCGCCGTGACCGCCACGGCCTCGAGCCCGAAGCGGCTGCTCAGCTCCCCCGTCCACTGCTCGACGAGGTGCGGCGGGCAGAGGACGGAGAAGCTGTCGAGCTCACCACGATCGAACAGCTCGCGGAGGATGAGCCCGGCCTCGATCGTCTTGCCGATGCCGACGTCGTCCGCGATCAGCAGCCGTGGCACCGGCAGCCGCAGGGCCATGAGCAGCGGGACGAGCTGGTAGACCCTCGGCTCGAAGGCGATCTGAGCGGCGGAGCGAAACGGCCCGGCTCCCCGGCGCAGGGTGAGGCGCAGGGCATCCGCGAGCAGTACGGCGTTGGTCTGGCTGGTGACCTGAGCGTCCGCGGGCAGGTCGAAGCGCGCGGGCTCGACCGGCTGCAGCTCGAGCTCGGGCTTCAGCAGTACCCTGTCTGCCTCGGAGCCCGACAGCGGGCGCAACGCGAGCCAGCCCTCCCGTGGTGCCGGCAAGTTCACCCACTCACGGCCGCGGGTGCGGACGATGTCGCCCGGCGCGAAGGCATGGGACATCGGCTCAGCTCCTCAGATGGGCGGCTAGTGCCTCGGGGACGCCACCGGCCGGAACGTCCGGCAGTTCGATCAGGACCCACCCGGCGGCTTCAGCTTCGGTGCGGGCGTCCGCCGGAATGGGTTCAGTGTCGGCTGCGACGAAGTAGGCCCTCCAGGCGAAGCGGAGTGCGTGTCCGGCGAAGGTCATGGCAGTTGGGTCCGGAGCCGGCAGATCGGCCGCCTTGAATGCCGCGGCCCAGCTGCTCTCCTCGACGTCGGCGTGGTTCGGCCGCAGCGTGATCTCGCCGCGCGCCAACGTCAGGAGGAGCCGTTTCGCGTGCTCGTCGGTGCGGTCGATCAGCTCGTGGTCGGGCTGGTTGAAGTAGGAGAGGAGGCAGCGGTAACAGCCCCGGACGCATGTGCCCTCGGCTGTGTCGCGCAGAGTCATGGGGTCGCAGCTGAGGACAGCCTCGTCGACCCCACTGTAGTGCATCAGGGACAGAGCCTCGTAGGCGACGCGGCCGAGGGCCTGCGGGTCGGAGATGATGCGGTTGAGCACGCCCGCGCCGCCCTCCGCAGCCTCGTAGGCGAGGATGGCACGGCGGTTGTCCCGGCTCGGAAGCGGCTCCCCGAGCACCTCGCCCTCCTCGAGCTGGTAGGCAACCTCGATCCCCCGCATCAGGGCGTGCTGGACGGTGGCGATGGTGGTCGGGGAGAAGCGCCCCGGTTTGGCGAACCGCATCAGGAGCGCGTTCTTGCGGTCCCGCACGATCGGCACAATGCGGACCGACCGTGGCTCGTCGGGGGCGGCATCATCCCCGTCCTCGTCCTCGGCCTTGCTCCAGTATCCGCTGCGCGGGTCGATGTTGAAGCCGAGGATCGCCTTGTCTTTCCGCCGCTTCAGGCCCTTGTTGAGGCGGCTGATCTCCGCGCTGTTCGCGTATTGGAGGGTGAGCAGGACCTCGTCGTCCGCCTTCAGGACGCCCTCCGTGACGACAATCTCGCCATTGCGGCGCGGCCAGGAGAAGACCGTCTGGATCTCGAAGCCCTGGCGGACCCGCTCCTCGTCATTCGCGGTGATGCGGTCAGCGGGCGCCGTTTCGACATTGTCGATCCGGAGGGTTCTGCGGATGGGCAATGCCCCAGCCATCGGCGCACGGCAGGCGTGGCACCGCTCGACCTCCACGTCGTGGGCGCCTCCGCACCCGCTACAGATGAAGATCTCCTTCGTCGCAAGGCCGTTGCCGTCCGCGCTGCGAGCCTCTGGCGGTAGCTTCGCCTTGACGACGCGGTAGGCCCGCCCCTCGTGGTAGATGAGGCTGCGCGGGCCGAACTCCGAGATCGCCAGGAAGCGCGCCCGCTGCAGAAAGGCGCCCTGCCGGGTCTGGCCCGCCGAGGCGGGCACGTAGGCATAGAGCGGGAGCCGCGGGAAGTTGTAGCCGGGCAGGAAGCCCTCCGTCGCGAGGTAGCGGTAGGAGTAGAAGTCGGAGCCGCTTGTCGCTCGTCCCTGCTCCAGGATGGCCAGCTGCTCGTTCGCTTGCGCCTGCGCCTCCTTGATCCGCCGACGCTCCACGCCAGACAGACCCGCCATCTCGGACCGGACATTGGCATCGTAGAGCTGCCTCCTGGCGGAGCGGTAGAGCTCCCGCCAGCGGTCGAAGGCGCGGTCGAACTCGCCTGGTGCCTCGGCTGCGACGCGGGCGACGAAGGCATCCGCGTCCCCGAGCCAGACGGGCGGTATGTCGCCGAGCGACAGGAGCACTTGGTTGAGGACCCTGCGCATGGCGCCCTGAGCCCGGCCCGCCAGGCCGGGATCGGAGATGACGGCGTGAATCTCGCGCTTCAGTGGGAAGCCGTCCGCCTCGAGTTCGAGGATGTCGGGGATGTCGGGTGGCAGCGCTAGGCGCGCCTCCGCGAGCCAGACAGCCTGGAGGTGCGACGTGACCAGTGCCTCGTTGCTGATGTCGAGCGCGGGCGGGCGGACCACGCCCGCCACCATCTGCTCGCGCCGCGCGAAGAAGTACTGGTCGTGGGGGCTCTGCGCCGCGCAGTAGGTGACGACCAGGGCTGCTTGGCCCGAGCGGCCCGCGCGGCCTGCGCGCTGCGCGTAGTTCGCAGGCGTCGGCGGCACATTCCGCAGGTAGACAGCGTTCAGCGCCGAGATGTCGACGCCGAGCTCCATGGTCGGCGAGCAGAAGAGTGCCGGGAGGAATTGGGTCGGCTCGAATGCGGCCCGCATCTCCGCCTCATGCTCGGCAATGCTCTTCCGGTCCTCCTCCTCGTAGCGGAACCGCCACTCGCGCCACTCGCGCTGCTCCTGCCGCACCTGTGCCGTGTGCTCGCGCCCCTCGAGGCCGAAATAGGGGCTCACCCCAGCGCTGAGGCCCTGGGCGATGCCGAGGTAGAGGTGGTGGAAGTAGGGGTTGCCGAGAGGCTGCTCCTGCACGGCTGCCTCGCCGGGGACCAGGCGGACGGCGGACGGCACCAGCCGCCAGCCCGGACGGTCCTGCCACGTCCCGACCTGCCGGATCAGCCCCTCCTCCGCGAGGAGGCCGAGGACCCGCTCCATGAAGTCGCGGTAGTCGGCGGTCCTCAGACTCGTGCCGATCACCTTCGCACGATTGAGCTGCCGGGCGAGCCTCGACCTGGCGCCGCCGCGCAGGAATGTCTGCTCGTCGCGCAGGCCAGTCTCACGCCGCGGGGGTGCGTCCAGCATGAAGGCGGTCTTGCCCCGGAGCGTCTCGTTGCGGTCGATGGCCCACGGGTCGCGGAGCAGCGACCGCGAATTCTGCGACAGGGCGTCGAGGATGGTCAGGTCGAGCGACTCGGTGTCGGCCGCCAACCCCTCCAACATGGCATCGAGGATCTGGCGCAGGACGTCCTCGCGCCTCCGCGGCTCCAAGCGGCCGAGGATCGGGCTCGCGGCGTCCACCCGCGCGCCGTCAGATGCCAGTTCGGCGAGGCCGATGTAGTCGACCCGGATCAACTTCAGCACGCCGAGGCTCGGGTTCGTGAACCGCCAGCCGCGGCGGAGGTCCGCCCAGACGCGGTGGGCGAGAACCTTCGTGAGGGTCCGCTCTGCGTCCTTCCGCTGCACGCCGCTCGCCTTCGGGTCCGCCATCCAGTGGACGCGTGTGGCCGCGTTCTCGGCGGTGAAGCCGAGCGCCCGGCCGACGCGCAGACCGAACTCGTCCTCGGCCAGCCCGTCCTCGCCCGCGCTAAGGACGGCCCTCAGGATTGCGCCCCGCAGCAGGCTTACGAACAGGAAATCATTGAAGTGTCCGGCCTGAAGCGCAGCGTCCTGCCTGTTGTCGGTGAAGGCCAGCAGCTTGCGCTTGTCGTCCGGCACGGCGCTGCTCGGTCGGTTCAGCCACTCCAGCGCGCTGGAGACGATAAGCGTCGTGGCGGAGCTGCGACCCTCCGCGGACAGGCCGGCCAGCTTCGTGCGCTCGCTGGACTTCGACGCCGGCATCTCGTGGCAGCACGGACAGAAGCCCAGCTTCCCAGGCAGGAACCAGAACGGCCGTCCGTCTGGCCGAACGGTTCCGTCGGCGGCGACGTGCATCCGTCTGGGGACCTGCTTGGCCCTGTTCGGTCGGAGCCGGACTGCACCGCGTTGCTCCTCGAGCCACTCGTCGGGGTAGCTTTCGAGATCCCCGGTGAACTTGTACTCGCCGTCGCCGTCTCCGACCGGCGTGAGATAGCCGGCCAGATCGTCGCGATCGTCAGCGGCGAGCGGCGTATCGTCGATGTCGCGGGCCAAGAAAACCTGCTTGCCGTCGGCCTCCACCAGGGTGACCACATGATGCTCGTGGCCACAGGACCGGCAGAAGCGCGTAGGATAAAGCCTCGCCTCGGGGTCAGCCGGGTCGTTGATCTGCCCCTCCAGGGAGACATTCCGTGGCGCCGGTCGAAGGGTGGTGTAGACCTCTCCGGATCCTGCAATAAACCGATGGAGCTTGAAGGCCAGGAACGCGCGGTCGCCCGACCCGCCCCGGGCGTACTCCGGAAGGCTCACTCGGGTCAGGAACGCTTCGAGCGCAACGGCACACCGCTTCTTTGGCAAGCCCGTCGCGTCCGCAAGCGCCTGGGCCGCCGCTCCGAGAGGGATAGGCTTCTTGCGCCGCAGGACCTGACCATCCTCGAGGCCGAGCGACAATTCGACCCAGACCGACAGCGGATGGCGGCGGAGGTCCGCGTCGGTGAGGGCGTCGGGCAGCGGCGCCTCGACTGCGCTGCGCAGCAGCGGTCGGACGTCGGCCAGGGACAGGCTGTCGTCCGTCGCGCGCCGAAGGCTCTCGTCGATCACGGCCTCGGGCCCGATCGCGGTGCCGAAAAGGCGCGACGCGACCTCCGCCACGGTCCCCGCCCGGGACGCATCAGAGCCTTCGCTGACCATCGTCGCCGAGGTCCCGATGCAGATCGGCGGTGTCGGCCCGGCGCAGCGGTCCCGGAGCCGACGGACAAGTATCGCGACATCCGCACCCTGCCGCCCGCGATAGGTGTGCAGCTCATCCAGGACGATGAACTCGATGCCGCTGGCGTTGGCGACGACCTGCCTGTCGAGATCGTCCTGCCGGGTCAGGAGAAGTTCGAGCATCATATAGTTCGAGAGGAGGATGTCGGGCGGGTTGGCAGCGACCTCCTGGCGCTCCGCCTCCTTCTCCTGGCCTGTGTACCGCCGCACAGAAGGCCGGAGATGGTCAGGTAGATCGGCCTGGGCGACGAACTTCTCGACCTCCTTGATTTGACTGTTGGCGAGCGCGTTCATCGGGTAGACGATAATGGCTCTCGTGCGTCGCCCGTCCCCCTGCTTCCGCGCCCTGATGACAGCGTCGATGATCGGGACGAAGAAGCAGAGTGACTTGCCCGATCCGGTGCCGGTCGTCACCACAAAGCTCTGGCGTGCGCGCGCCTTCGCTATCGCCTGTGCCTGGTGAGCGTGAAACCGGAGGGGCTCGCCCGTGGCGCGGAACACCTGCGCCGTGAGCGGGTCGAGATCACCTGACGCGGCAAGGTCGTCGACGGTTGGCCCGGCCTCATAGTGCGGATTCAGTGACAGCAGCGCATCAGGCCAGAAGAAGCCGCTGTCGTACTGTCTGTCGATGGCGGCCCTGAGGTCAGGAGCGCGAACCTTCGAGAAGGAGCGGGAGAAGGTCGCATAGCTGTCGACGAGGCTACGATCGAGGTCAAACGCCTTCACTCCACGCTCCGTCGTATAGACAACAACAAGAGCGCCCAAAACAGCGGACGCGCCGCGGGGGCCGACGGTCGCCCTGCCGATTTAAGGTGCCCGGCCATTAGGCTGCGTTGCACGCAATCTCAGATCAAGACTATCGCACCGTTCTCGCGTGTTCAATGTTGAGACGGCAGGCGAAAACAAGCCCTACGGCGCCCCGCCGTACTGACTCTGCCCCCTCTGAGTGGTCCGGGACGTATGTTCGTTTTGGACCGGACGAGGAGGGCGAGATGGCGAGGAAACGGCACGGCGCTGAGGAGATTATTGGCAAGCTGCGCGAGGCGGAGGTTCTGCTGGCGAAGGGGCGGAGCGTGGCGGATGCGGCGAAGGCGATTGGGGTGACGGAGCAGAGCTGCTACCGCTGGCGGCGTGAATACGGCGGCCTGAAGACCGACCAGGCGCGGCGGCTGAAGGAGCTCGAGCGCGAGAACGCGCGGCTGCGCGTGACCTGACCCCTTAGAAGCGGTCCGCCGGTGATGTAGTCCGGCGGCAGCGCTGGGAGGTTGTGGGATGGGGCGGAAGAAGGCGCACACGGCGGAGGAGATTGTCGCGAAGCTGCGGCAGGCGGAGGTTCTGGTCGGCCAGGGGAAGACGGTGTCGGATGGGGTGCGGGCGATCGGCGTGACCGAGCCGACCTACTACCGCTGGCGCACTGAGTTCGGTGGTCTGAAGCTTGACCAGGTGAAGCGGCTGAAGGAGTTGGAGCGCGAGAGCGCGCGGCTGCGCAAGGCGGTCTCGGACCTGACGCTCGAGAAGGTCATCCTGAAGGAAGCCGCGTCGGGAAAATGGTGAGCCCCGCGCGGCGGCGGGCCTGCGTCGAGCATGTCGTGCGCGCGATCGGGATCTCCGAGCGCAGGGCCTGCGCGGTGCTGGGGCAGCACCGCTCGACGCAGCGGAAGGTGCCGCGCGGGGCGGAGGATGAGGCCCGGCTGACAGCTGATACCAACTCCCACTGATCAGAACCCATGTGCCCAGTCGCGCATGGCGATGGACATGATGCGCCAGGGCTGTGCGATGAGGCGGTTCCAGTGGTGGCAGCAGTGATCGACGATGT
>NZ_JACIJE010000022.1 GCF_014199195.1 Neoroseomonas alkaliterrae
GATCAACGCCAATCTCCATGCCAGAGATCAGCTTGGAATCACGTCCGGCCCCGGCTGGGAATCCCCCCAAGCGCCAGTTTGTCCACGCGGCCTAATATCCTGTCCGCTATTATCCCGAACCATGAAGGGATTGGAGATCTTGCCCTTGGGATCGTGGGACGGGCTGGAAACCCAAAACCCGAATCGTTCCGCTATCGCGAAGCAGCGCTCGATATCCTCGGGCGCAATCTGCATGTCGTCATCCGCAACCCAGACGTAATCGTACGCCGAGATCGCCAAGTCTCCACGACGCCAAAGGTTCCAGAGGTTCTGATACTTGCCGCCCTTGATCCGGAAGCACCGATCGGACAACTTCTCCAGCGCTTCGAATTCGGCCTCATCGTCATCATAGTATGCGACGACAAGATCGAACGACCGCTCCTGCCCTTGACGGGTCCACGTCCGAACCAGGTTGCGTGCGCCGGCGCTGGTGAACAGGCAGAACCTTCGAGCCGGCTCCAGCGACGTCAATGGGCTCTCCGACATCCGCCATAGCACGCAAGAGCAGCACCCCCTGCGCGAACCGAGGTTCACTATCTCCTTTCCTGCTGGCGTGACAAGGTCAACGACCGGCGGAGACGAGCAGATCGTCCGCCTTCGGCCGAACGCCATCTGAGTCCGCCATGCCCCTCCTCCTCCTCGACCCCAACCTCGACCGCGAGCACGGCCACCATCTCGAATGGGATCTCGCCATCGCGCGTGCCGCGCAGGCGCGGGGGGAGGGCGTCCGCATCATCGCCCATCGCGACTTCCCCTCGGACAACGCCGCCAGCATCCCCGTTCTGCCCTGGTTCACCTTCACGACCTACGGCACCGCCTCCAGCGACCCCGTCACCGGCCGCTACGACGATTTCCGCCTGTTCAACGAGGCGCTGGCCGCCGACCTCGCCACCCTGCCACCCGACACGCTGCGCGCCGGGGATGCGGTGCTCGCGCCGACGCTGAACGAGAACCATCTTCTCGGCTACGCCACGTGGATGAAGGGCTTCGACGCCGCCCGCGCGCCGCTCTTCCTGCTCCATCTTCTCTTCCCCGCCGGCCAGGGCAGCAGGCCGGGCGACCCGCTCACCGCGCTCTTCTACCGGCTCGGCCTGCGCAAGGCCGAGGAACCGGGCGCGGAGATCCACCTCTTCGCCGCCGGCGCGCAGATCGCGCGCGACTTCACGGCCATGCTCGGCCGGCCCGTGGCGCCGTATCCCGTCCCGCTCGCGCCGCGACGGTCGGGACCGCGGCCGGCCGGCGCCCGACCGGCCTGCCTGCTCTTCGTGGGAGATGCCAAATCCGACAAGGGCGTCCTGCTGCTGCCCGCCCTTGCCGAGGCGCTCGCCGCCGCGCATCCCGGCTGGGACTTCGTGATCCATGCCAACAGGGCCACCGCCTGGGGGCCCGCCGCCACCGCCCTTCAGAACCTCGCCGCCATCGCCGCGCGCCGCGGCAACATCCACCTTCACACCGCGCGGCTGGACCGCCCGGCCTACGAGGCCCTGCTCGAAAGCGCTGATGCGCTGTTCTGCACCCACGACCCCGCGGCCTATGCCGCGAAATCCTCCGGCGTCGTGTGGGAGGCGATCAGCCTGGGCGTGCCGCTCATCGTCCCGCGCGACACTTGGCTTTCCCGCGAGGCCGAGGAGTGGAACGCCGGCGCTCTCACCGTGCCGGAGCATTCCCCCGAGGCGCTTGCCGCCGCCTTCGACCGCTTCCTCGCCGAACGCGAGCGGCTCTGCGCCGCTTCCGCCGCCGCGGCCGGGCGCTTCCACGCCGTCAACGGCGCCGATCGGCTAATCGAGCAGATCTGGTCCCTCTGGCGCCCGGCGCTGCCCGCCCAGGCCGCGCCGCGGCCCGCGACGCCAGGAGGCGCCGGCGCCGAGGGCGCCGGCACCGCCCATTGGCTCGGCCACGACGCCGAACTGACCTTCCCATGGCCCGCCGGCGAGGCCTGGCAGATCGAGATCGCCACCGCTCGCCGCATCGCCCCCGAGCAGGTGGAGGTGACCAGCGACACCGAGACCCCGGGGCGCGTGACCATCCTCTCAGACGGGCGCGACCATCGCGATGGCCAGATCCGCCTGCGCGTCAGCCTCGTCCGCCCGAGCCTGCGACCGCCTGCCTCAGCCTCGCGCCCCGCCGCGCCGGACGAGCCCGACGCCTTCCGCAGCGGCCCCGTCCGGGCCGCGCGGGTCCGGCTCGACGAGATCCTGCCCGGCAGCGGGGAGGAGTACCGGCACCTCGACCTCTCCCTCCACGGCCTCGCCACGCCCGAGCACGCCTGGCCGCATGTGAAGCTCAAACTCTGCCGCATGGGGGAGGCCCGCCACCTGGAGTTCCGCCGCATGCCCGGTTGGCCCGCGATGTTCGAGGCATGGCCCGGCACCCAGACGGACCGTTACGGCGAGCTGCTGCACATCCCCGCCGATTCCGGGCCACCTCCGGCCCGCACCGCGCGCGACCGTGCCCTGCTCGATGCCCTTTCGCGCTGCCTCAAGGACGTGGTCATCGCGCTGCGCGACGGCGATCCGGAACGGGCGCAGATCCTCGAGGCCTGGATCTCGGAAGCCGAGCTGCATCAGCGCAGCCTCGCCGCGGGGCTGCGGCGGCTCGAGGCAGCGGGGTAGGGGCGTGACCGGGGGCTCCGCCCCCTGACCCCGGCCAGGGCGCTGCCCTGGACCCGCCGAGAGCCGAAAGGCCCTCGGAACCTGTCACGCCGAAAGGGCGGCAGGCATGGCGCACCAGGAAAGCCTGCGGGGCATCACGGTCGGGGCGGGCGATGGCCCTGGCGGGCAGGGCATTCAGCCTGCGCGATACCCCCCTGGACAAGCGCCGGCGCACCCGCTACACGCCGCCCCTCGCCGGCCGGCCGGGGCTTCCTCCCCGGCCTTCGGCGTTTCAGGGAACGCGGGAGGGCCTTCGGGCCCGCACGGACCGCGGGCCTCTGGCAACAGCAGAGGACTGCCACAGTGGCGAAGAAGATCGCAGGCTACATCAAACTGCAGATCCCGGCCGGCAAGGCGAACCCGTCGCCGCCCGTCGGGCCCGCGCTCGGCCAGCGCGGCCTGAACATCATGCAGTTCGTGAAGGAGTTCAACGCGGCGACGCAGCAGATGGAGCCGGGCACGCCCACGCCCGTCGTCATCACGGCGTACACCGACCGCACCTTCTCCTTCGTGACGAAGACGCCGCCCAACACCTACTTCCTGCTCAAGGCCGCGAAGCTCGAGAAGGGCTCCACCGCGCCGGGCAAGTCGGCCCCGGTCGGCCGCGTCACGAAGTCGCAGCTGGTCGAGATCGCCAAGACCAAGATGCAGCACATGAACGCGAACGACGTGGACGCGGCGGTGCGGATGCTCGCGGGCTCCGCGCGCTCCATGGGCCTGACCGTGGTGGAGGGCTGAATCCATGGCGAAGCAGGGCAAGCGCCTCAAGGCGATCTACAGCGGCTTCGACCGCGAGAAGGCCTACGCGCTGGAAGAGGCGGTGAAGCTCGCCAAGACCAACGCGAAGGCCAAGTTCGACGAGACGATCGAGATCTCGATGAACCTCGGCATCGACCCCCGCCATGCCGACCAGATGGTCCGCGGCGTGGTCGGCCTGCCGCACGGCACGGGCAAGACGGTGCGCGTGGGCGTTTTTGCCCGCGGTGCGAAGGCCGAGGAAGCCAAGGCCGCCGGCGCCGATGTGGTGGGCGCCGACGACCTGGCCGAGAAGGTCCAGGCCGGCGAGATCGCGTTCGACCGCTGCATTGCCACGCCGGACATGATGGCCCTGGTCGGCCGCCTCGGTAAGGTTCTCGGCCCCCGCGGCCTGATGCCGAACCCCAAGCTCGGCACCGTGACGATGGACGTGAAGGGGGCGGTCACCGCCGCCAAGGCCGGCCAGGTGGAGTTCCGCGCCGAGAAGGCCGGCATCGTGCATGCCGGCATCGGCAAGGCCTCCTTCGGCGAGGACCAGCTGCTCGCCAATGCGCGCGCCTTCGTCGAGGCCATCCAGCGCGCCAAGCCGGCCGGCGCGAAGGGCACCTACGTCAAGAAGGTCGCGGTGTCCTCGACCATGGGCCCCGGCGTGAAGGTGGATGTCGCCTCGCTCGCGGCGGGCGGCTGACGAGATACGCCCGGCCCCCTTGCGGGGGCGGGCGGGCAGGGCGGGGGCCGAGGCCCTTGCCCGAACCTGTCGGAGACCTCCTGCGGTCCTTCGGGGCCTTGATTCGGCATCGTGCCGGGCAGGGGAGAGACGGGGTACCACGGCGATGCTTCCCCGGGCCGGGCCCGGGGTGGCTTGACTTGGTGTTCCGGCCTGACAGGCGAACCGGGGTGCGGGGCAGGGGCCCCGGCACCCCCGAGTGAACCGGCCGGAGCCCTTCCAAAAGGCCTCGGCCACCGACGGAGACGTGGAGTGGACCGCACGGAGAAGCGTGAGTTCGTCGCCTCCCTCGCGGCCGTCTTCGCGGAGACCTCCTTCGTGCTCGTCGCCCAGAACAAGGGGCTGACGGTCGCGGATGTGAGCGATCTGCGGCGGCGGATGCGCGCGGCGGGCGCGACGTACAAGGTCGCGAAGAACCGCTTGGCCACCCTCGCCCTCGAAGGCACCCGGTTCGACGGCGTCAAGCCGCTGCTGAAGGGTCCGACCGCGCTTGCGTGGTCGAAGGATCCGGTGGCGGTGGCGAAGACCGCGGTCGAGTTCGCCAAGACGAACGACAAGTTCGTCGTCCTGGGCGGTGCGCTCGGCACCCAGACGCTGAACGCCGAAGGCGTGAAGGCGCTGGCCGAGCTGCCGTCCCTGGAAACGCTGCGGGCGCAGCTCGTGGGTCTCATCCAGACCCCGGCGACGCGCATCGCGGGCGTGCTCCAGGCCCCCGGCGGGCAGGTGGCGCGGGTCCTTTCGGCTTACGCCAAGAAGGACGAGGCCCAGGCGGCCTGAGGGCCGATGGAACAGTGCCCCCGGCGCGTTTCGCCCGCAGGTTGAGGCGGGCGGCGACGGGGGAGTTGCACAACCGAAGTCAAGCCATTAGATCAAGGAGCATTCAGACATGGCCGATCTCGCGAAGCTGGTGGACGAGCTGTCGTCCCTGACCGTCCTGGAGGCCGCCGAGCTCTCCAAGATGCTGGAGGAGAAGTGGGGCGTCTCCGCCGCGGCGCCCGTCGCCGTGGCCGCGGCCCCGGCTGCTGGCGCGGCCGCCGCCGCCCCCGCCGCCGAGGCGCAGACCGAGTTCACCGTGATCCTCGCCGCCGCCGGCGACAAGAAGATCAACGTGATCAAGGAGATCCGCACCATCACCGGCCTCGGCCTGAAGGAGGCCAAGGATCTGGTCGAGGGCGCGCCCAAGACCGTGAAGGAAGGCGTCTCGAAGGACGAGGCGGAGAAGATCAAGAAGGTGCTGGAAGAGAACGGCGCCAAGGTCGAGATCAAGTGATCTCGCCCTCCGTCCCCGTCCGGCGACGGGCGGGGATGGGGGAACAGTTCGGAACGGTGCGGGTGGGGTTGCCGGAAGGGTCCGGCATCGCCGCCCGTTCCTGCGTTGCCGGATACGGCGACAGGTGAGTTCCCCGCCGGCCGGGGTGTTCGGGCCGGGGCAGAGAGGGAAGCAGGACAGGCATGAACGCTATCACGAAGTCGTTCACCGGGCGCAAGCGGATCCGCAAGAGCTTCGGGCGTCTCCCCGAGGTCGCGCCGATGCCGAACCTCATCGACGTGCAGCGGGCTTCCTACGAAGCCTTCCTGCAGATGGAAGTCAGCCCCGACGCCCGCCTGCATGCCGGGCTGCAGGAGGTGTTCAAATCCGTCTTCCCGATCGACGACTTCGCCGGGCGCGGCCGGCTCGAGTTCGTGCAGTACGAGCTCGAGGAGCCGAAGTATGACGTCGAGGAATGCATCCAGCGCGGCCTGACCTTCGCCGCGCCGCTCAAGGTGCGCCTGCGCCTGATCGTGTGGGATGTGGACGAGGATACGGGCAGCCGTTCCGTCCGCGACATCAAGGAGCAGGATGTCTACATGGGCGACATGCCGCTCATGACGGACAACGGCACCTTCATCATCAACGGCACCGAGCGCGTCATCGTCTCCCAGATGCACCGCTCCCCGGGCGTGTTCTTCGACCACGACAAGGGCAAGACGCACAGCAGCGGCAAGTATCTCTTCGCCGCGCGCGTGATCCCCTATCGCGGCTCCTGGCTCGACTTCGAGTTCGACGCCAAGGACATCTGCTACGTCCGCATCGACCGCAAGCGCAAGCTGCCGACCACGACGCTGCTGCTCGCGCTCGATTCCGAGCGGACCGAGGCGTTGCGCGCCCAGGCGGCGGCGGAGGGGCGTGAGCTCGAGCCGCACGAGATCCGCGGCATGGACGCCGAGGAGATCCTCAACGCCTTCTACGGCCAGGTGGTGTTCTCGCGCGGGCCCAAGGGCTGGTCGCGCGCCTTCGACCCCGAGGCCTTCCGCGGCGTGAAGCTCGCCGAGCCGCTGGTGGATGCGAAGACGGGCCTCGTGGTCGCCGAGAAGGACGCGAAGCTGACGCCGCGCAGCGCGCGCAAGATCGCCGAGGCCGGGACGACCGAGGTTCTGGTCGGCCGCGCCGACCTGCTCGGCCGCTTCGTGGCTGAGGACCTCGTGGACATGCAGACCGGCGAGATCTGGGCCGAGGCCGGCGACGAGCTGACCGAGCCCAAGCTCGCTGCGATCGAGGCGGCGGGTCTCGACCGGCTGCCGACGCTCGCCATCGACCAGTCGGTGGGTCCGTGGATCCGCAACACCCTCGCGGTGGACAAGAACACCAACCGCGACGAGGCGCTGATGGACATCTACCGGGTCATGCGCCCGGGCGAGCCGCCGACGCCGGAGACCGCGGAGGCGCTGTTCAAGGGCCTCTTCTTCGACCCCGAGCGCTACGACCTTTCGGCTGTCGGCCGCGTGAAGATGAACATGCGCCTCGGTTTCTCCACCGAGGAGGTGCCGGACCACGTCCGCACGCTGCGCAAGCAGGACATCGTGGCCACGCTGCGCGTGCTGATGGACCTCAAGGACGGGCGCGGCCAGATCGACGACATCGACAACCTCGGCAACCGCCGGGTGCGCTCGGTCGGCGAGCTGATGGAGAACCAGTACCGCGTCGGGCTGCTGCGCATGGAGCGCGCGATCAAGGAGCGCATGGGGTCGGTCGATATCGACACCGTCATGCCGCATGACCTGATCAACGCGAAGCCGGCGGCGGCGGCGGTGCGCGAGTTCTTCGGCTCCTCGCAGCTCAGCCAGTTCATGGACCAGACCAACCCGCTGTCGGAGGTGACGCACAAGCGCCGCCTCTCGGCGCTGGGTCCCGGCGGCCTGACGCGCGAGCGCGCGGGCTTCGAGGTGCGCGACGTGCACCCGACGCATTACGGCCGCATCTGCCCGATCGAGACGCCGGAAGGTCCGAACATCGGCCTTATCAACTCGCTCGCCACCTTCGCCAAGGTGAACAAGTACGGCTTCATCGAGACGCCGTACCGGCTGGTGAAGGACGGCAAGATCGTGGGCGAGCCGCGCTATCTCTCCGCCATGGAGGAGGAGCGGCTGGTCGTCGCGCAGGCCGACGCCAATGTGGACGAGAGCGGCGCCTTCAAGGACGAGCTCGTCTCGGTGCGCCAGGGTGGCGATTTCCGGCTGGTGAAGCCCGAGGAGGTGACGGCGATCGACGTCTCGCCGAAGCAGCTCGTCTCCGTCGCTGCGGCGCTGATTCCGTTCCTCGAGAACGACGACGCCAACCGCGCGCTGATGGGCTCGAACATGCAGCGCCAGGCGGTGCCGCTGATCCGCGCCGATGCGCCGCTGGTGGGCACGGGCATGGAAGCCGCGGTGGCGCGGGATTCGGGCGCGACGATCGTGGCCCGACGCGACGGCGTGGTGGATTCGATCGACGGCGCGCGCATCGTGGTGCGCGCGACCGGCGAGGACGGGACGACCCGCGGCGTGGACATCTACCGCCTGCGCAAGTTCCAGCGTTCCAACCAGAGCACCTGCATCAACCAGCGCCCGCTCGTGAAGGTGGGGGATGCGGTGATGGCCGGGGACATCATCGCGGACGGTCCATCCACCGAACTTGGCGAGCTGGCGCTGGGGCGGAACGTGCTCGTCGCCTTCATGCCCTGGAACGGCTACAACTTCGAGGACAGCATCCTGATCAGCGAGCGCATCGCGAAGGATGACGTCTTCACCTCGATCCACATCGAGGAGTTCGAGGTCATGGCCCGCGACACCAAGCTGGGCCAGGAGGAGATCACCCGCGACATCCCCAATGTCGGCGAGGAGGCGCTCCGCAACCTCGACGAGGCCGGCATCGTCTATATCGGCGCGGAGGTGAACCCGGGCGACATCCTGGTCGGCAAAGTGACGCCCAAGGGCGAAAGCCCGATGACGCCCGAGGAGAAGCTTCTGCGCGCGATCTTCGGCGAGAAGGCGTCCGACGTGCGCGACACCTCGCTGAAGCTGCCGCCCGGCGTCTCGGGCACGGTGGTGGATGTGCGCGTCTTCTCCCGCCGCGGCGTGGACAAGGACGAGCGCGCCATGGCGATCGAGCGCGCGGAGATCGAGCGGCTGGCCAAGGACCGCGACGACGAGAAGGCGATCCAGGAGCGGTCCTTCTATTCGCGCCTGCGCGAGCGGCTGCTGAACCGCAAGGCCTCGGGCGGCTTCAAGGGCATCAAGGCGGGCACGGTCATCACCGACGAGGTTCTCGACCAGTTCGCCAAGGCGACCTGGCGGCAGATCGGCGTGGCCGACGACGCTGCGATGGCCGAGATCGAGGCGCTGAAGCGCGAGTTCGACGCCGCCGTCGAGCGCCTGCAGAAGCGCTTCGAGTCCAAGGTCGAGAAGCTGCAGCGCGGCGACGAGCTGCCGCCCGGCGTCATGAAGATGGTCAAGGTCTTCGTGGCTGTGAAGCGCAAGCTGCAGCCCGGCGACAAGATGGCCGGCCGACACGGCAACAAGGGCGTGGTCTCCCGCGTGGTGCCGATCGAGGACATGCCCTTCCTCGAGGACGGCAGCCATGTGGACCTGGTGCTGAACCCGCTCGGCGTGCCCTCGCGCATGAATGTGGGTCAGATCCTGGAGACCCATCTCGGTTGGGCCTGCGCGAGCCTAGGCCGGCAGGTCGGCGAGCTGGTGGAGGAATACCGCCATCGCGGTGCGCGGCGCTCCGAGCTCGAGGACAAGCTGCGCGATGTCTATGGCGAGGAGATCTTCGCCCGCGACATCGCGCCGATGACGGACGAGCAGCTCGTGGAACTCGGCGAGAACCTGAAGAAGGGCATCCCGATCGCCACGCCGGTCTTCGACGGCGCGCGCATGGCGGACATCGAGGCGATGCTCGAGAAGGCAGGCCTCGATCCCTCGGGGCAGGTCTGGCTCTATGACGGCCGCACCGGCGAACGGTTCGAGCGCAAGGTGACGGTCGGCTACATCTACATGCTGAAGCTGCACCACCTGGTGGACGACAAGATTCACGCGCGCTCGATAGGCCCCTACTCGCTCGTCACCCAGCAGCCGCTGGGCGGCAAGGCGCAGTTCGGCGGCCAGCGCTTCGGCGAGATGGAGGTCTGGGCGCTCGAGGCCTATGGCGCCGCCTACACCCTGCAGGAGATGCTGACGGTGAAGTCGGACGACGTCTCCGGCCGCACCAAGGTCTATGAGGCGATCGTGCGCGACCAGGACACCTTCGAGGCGGGCATCCCGGAATCCTTCAACGTGCTGGTGAAGGAACTGAAGTCGCTCGGCCTCAACGTCGATCTGGAGAACCGCCCGGTCTGATGCGCCGGCGCTCCGCCCCTTTCGAAACGCTCAGCCGCCGTGGCGCGCCCACGGCGGCGGCCTCATCCACGAGGACCGCATGAACGAGCTGATGAAGATCCTGGGCCAGACCGGCCAGGCGATGACCTTCGACCAGATCAAGATCACGATCGCCTCGCCCGAGCAGATCCGGTCCTGGTCCTACGGCGAGATCAAGAAGCCCGAGACCATCAACTACCGCACCTTCAAGCCGGAGCGGGACGGGCTGTTCTGCGCGCGCATCTTCGGTCCAATCAAGGACTACGAGTGCCTGTGCGGCAAGTACAAGCGGATGAAGTTCCGCGGCATCATCTGTGAGAAGTGCGGCGTCGAGGTGACGCTCGCCAAGGTGCGCCGCGAGCGCATGGGGCATATCGAGCTCGCCTCCCCGGTCGCGCATATCTGGTTCCTGAAGTCGCTGCCCAGCCGCGTCGGGCTCATGGTGGACATGAGCCTGAAGGAGCTTGAGAAGGTCCTCTACTTCGAGAACTACGTGGTGCTCGAGCCCGGGCTGACGGACCTCAAGCTCCATCAGCTGTTGAACGAGGACCAGTACCAGCAGAAGCTCGACGAGTTCGGCGAGGACGCCTTCTCGGTCGGTATTGGCGCCGAGGCCGTCAAGCAGATGCTCGGCGGGATCGACCTGCAGCAGGAAGCGGCGAAGCTGCGCGCGGAGCTGAAGGAGACGACCTCCGAGGCGAAGCGCAAGAAGCTCGTGAAGCGCCTCAAGCTGATCGAGTCCTTCGCGGAGTCGGGCGCGCATCCGCAGTGGATGATCCTGGACGTGATCCCGGTGATCCCGCCCGAGCTGCGCCCGCTGGTGCCGCTCGATGGCGGGCGCTTCGCGACCTCCGACCTCAATGACCTCTACCGGCGCGTCATCAACCGCAACAACCGCCTCAAGCGGCTGATCGAGCTGCGCGCGCCCGACATCATCGTGCGCAACGAGAAGCGCATGCTGCAGGAGGCGGTGGACGCGCTGTTCGACAACGGCCGGCGCGGGCGCGCCATCACGGGCGCAAACAAGCGTCCGCTGAAGTCGCTCTCGGACATGCTGAAGGGCAAGCAGGGGCGCTTCCGCCAGAACCTTCTCGGCAAGCGCGTGGACTATTCGGGCCGTTCGGTGATCGTGGTGGGCCCCGAGCTGAAGCTGCACCAGTGCGGGCTGCCGAAGAAGATGGCGCTCGAGCTCTTCAAGCCGTTCATCTACTCGAAGCTCGAGAAGTACGGGCACGCCACCACCATCAAGGCCGCAAAGCGGATGGTGGAGAAGGAGCGGCCGGAGGTCTGGGACATCCTCGAGGAGGTGATCCGCGAGCATCCGGTGCTGCTCAACCGCGCGCCGACGCTCCACCGCCTCGGCATCCAGGCCTTCGAGCCGGTTCTGATCGAGGGCAAGGCGATCCAGCTGCATCCGCTGGTCTGCACCGCCTTCAACGCGGACTTCGACGGCGACCAGATGGCCGTGCACGTGCCGCTGTCGCTGGAAGCGCAGCTCGAGGCGCGCGTGCTGATGATGTCCACGAACAACATCCTCAGCCCGGCGAACGGCAAGCCGATCATCGTGCCGTCGCAGGACATCGTGCTCGGGATCTACTACCTCAGCCTCGAGACGCCGGAGTTCCTGGCGACCGAGGAGAAGGACACGCCGGCCTTCGCCTCGATGGGCGAGATCGAGCAGGCGCTGTCTGCCGGCACGATCACGCTCCACAGCAAGATCCGCGCCCGGCGCCAGGCGATGAAGCCAGACGGCACGGTGGTTACCGAGCGCGTCGTCACCACGCCGGGCCGGATGATGATCGGGGCGCTGCTGCCCCTGCATCCCCAGCTTCCCTACAGCCTCGTGAACCGGCTGTTGACGAAGAAGAACGTCTCCGACGTGATCGACGCGGTGTATCGCCACTGCGGGCAGAAGGAGAGCGTGATCTTCGCCGACCGCCTGATGGGCCTCGGCTTCCGCCAGGCGGCGAAGGCCGGGATCTCCTTTGGCAAGGACGACATGGTGGTGCCTGAAAGCAAGGCTGCCCTGATCGCCAAGACGAAGGAGGAGGTGAAGGAGTTCGAGCAGCAGTACCTCGACGGCCTCATCACCGCGGGCGAGCGCTACAACAAGGTGGTCGACGCCTGGTCGCGCTGCACCGACGAGGTGGCGGCTGCGATGATGAAGGAGATCCAGAAGCAGGAGATCGGCAAGCCGACCAACTCCGTCTGGATGATGTCGCATTCCGGCGCGCGCGGCTCGCCTGCGCAGATGCGCCAGCTCGCCGGCATGCGCGGCCTGATGGCGAAGCCCTCGGGCGAGATCATCGAGCAGCCGATCATCGCGAACTTCAAGGAAGGCCTCTCGGTCCTCGAGTACTTCAACTCCACCCACGGCGCCCGCAAGGGCCTCGCGGACACGGCGCTGAAGACCGCGAACTCGGGATACCTGACGCGGCGTCTCGTGGACGTGGCGCAGGATTGCATCATCGTCGAGCAGGATTGCGGCACCGAGCGCGGCCTTACCGTGGCCGCGGCGATGGACGGCGCCGAGGTGGTGTCCTCGCTCTCCGAACGCATCCTCGGCCGGACGGCGCAGGAGGATGTGATCGACCCCGCGACCGGCGAGGTTCTGGTCGCGCGCAACACGCTGATCGAGGAAGTGGACGCGGAGCGCATCGAGAAGGCCGGCGTGGAGCAGGTGAAGATCCGCTCCGTGCTGACCTGCGATTCGCGCCAGGGCGTGTGCGGGCGCTGCTACGGTCGCGACCTTGCGCGTGGCACGCCGGTGAACATCGGCGAGGCTGTCGGCGTCATCGCCGCTCAGTCGATCGGCGAGCCGGGCACGCAGCTCACGATGCGCACCTTCCACATCGGTGGCGCGGCGCAGCGAGGTGCCGAGCAGTCCGCGGTCGAAGCGGCGGGCGACGGCACCATCAAGGTGATCAACCGTGTGGTGGTCACGAACAGCCAGAGCCAGCCGATCGTGATGTCGCGCAACTGCGAGATCGTGCTCGTGGACGGCCAGGGGCGTGAACGTTCGCGCCAGCGCGTGCCTTATGGCGCGCGCCTGCTCGCGGAGGACGGGATGGCCGTCACGCGCGGGCAGAAGCTCGCCGAGTGGGATCCCTTCACCCTGCCCATCATCACGGAGCGCGCGGGCAAGGTGGAGTTCGCCGACCTGATCGAGAACGTCACCCTGGTGGACCGCCAGGACGAGGTGACCGGCCTCTCCTTCAAGGAAGTCGTGGAGTACAAGGCGCCGGGCAAGGCCGCGGACCTGCGGCCGCGCCTGATCCTGCGCGACGAGAAGAACAACGTCGTGAAGCGCGAGAACGGGACCGAGGCGATCTATTTCCTCACGCCCGGCACCATCCTCTCCGTGGAGAACGGCGCGGCGGTCGCAGCCGGCGACGTGCTTGCGCGCCTGCCGCGCGAATCGTCCAAGACGCGCGACATCACGGGCGGCCTGCCGCGCGTGGCCGAGCTGTTCGAGGCGCGGCGCCCGAAGGATCACGCAATCATCAGCGAGATCGACGGCCGCGTGGAGTTCGGCAAGGACTACAAGGCGAAGCGCCGCATCCTCGTTGTGCCCGAGCCGGTGGGCGACGAGCAGCCTGCCCCGCGCGAGTACCTGGTGCCGAAGGGCAAGCACGTCTCGGTGCAGGAGGGCGACTACGTCAAGAAGGGCGACCCGCTCGTGGACGGGCCGCGCGTGCCGCACGACATCCTGCGCGTGCTTGGTGTCGAGAAGCTGGCCGATTACCTCGTGGAGCAGATCCAGGAGGTCTATCGGCTGCAGGGCGTGAAGATCAACGACAAGCACATCGAGGTCATCGTCCGGCAGATGCTGCAGAAGGTGGAGGTCACCGACCCTGGCGACACCACCTACCTGATCGGCGAGCAGGTGGACCGCATCGAGTTCGAGATCGAGAACGAGAAGCGGATCGCGGCTGGCGAGCGGCCGGCGGTGGCCGAGCCGGTGCTGCAGGGCATCACCAAGGCCTCGCTGCAGACGACGTCGTTCATCTCCGCCGCCTCCTTCCAGGAGACGACGCGCGTGCTGACCGAGGCCGCGACGGCGGGCAAGGTGGACTATCTGGCGGGCCTGAAAGAGAACGTGATCGTCGGGCGGCTGATCCCGGCGGGCACGGGCTCGGTCATGAACCGCCTGCGGGCGCTCGCGGTGCAGCGCGACAAGGGGCGGCTGCCGAGCAACGCGCCGGCCCTGCCGGAGCCGCACGCGGCGGAATAGGCCCGCATGGCCTGACGAGCGGAGGCCGGACCTCGCGAGGGCCGGCCTCTTTTCCTGGCGGCATCGTCGCGCCAACGGAATCGGTGCCTGATGCGCTTGACTCACACGGGGGCGGGGCGTAGATAGCCGCCCCTCGGCAGGGCCCCGGCGACGGGAGCCCTGTCAGGTTTTGGTCCACAACGCTGCGCCGCCGGCGCCGCCCCAGAGCAAGACGGGGCTGAGGCCGGCAGCGAGACGGACGCCCGGAGGGCGCGGAGAACCGCGCGATCCGGGCCTTGGTCTTTGGCAAGGCCGGCGGTGGGGATTGGATGGTTACGAAGGGGCGTCATGCCGACGATCAACCAGCTCATCGCCAAGGGGCGTGAGACGAAGCCGGCCCGGAACAAGGTTCCGGCACTGAAGGGCAGCCCGCAGAAGCGCGGCGTCTGCACGCGCGTCTACACGACCACGCCGAAGAAGCCGAACTCGGCGCTTCGCAAGGTCGCGAAGGTGCGCCTGACGAACGGCTTCGAGGTCGTCAGCTACATCCCCGGCGAAGGCCACAACCTGCAGGAGCACTCGGTCGTCCTGATCCGCGGCGGCCGCGTGAAGGACCTTCCGGGTGTGCGCTACCACATCCTGCGCGGCGTGCTCGACACCCAGGGCATCGCCAAGCGCCGCCAGCGCCGCTCGCTCTACGGCGCGAAGCGCCCGAAGTGAGGATCTGAGAGATGTCCCGTCGTCACCGCGCCGAGAAGCGCGAGGTCCTGCCCGATCCGAAGTTCGGCGACGTCGTGCTGAGCCGCTTCATGAATGTGCTCATGTATGACGGCAAGAAGAGCACCGCCGAGCGGATCGTCTATGCTGCGATGGACACGCTGAAGAAGCGCGGCGGCCCGAACAGCGACCCGCTGCGCCTGTTCCACGAGGCGATGGACAACGTGAAGCCGGCTGTCGAGGTCCGCAGCCGCCGTGTCGGCGGCGCGACATACCAGGTGCCGGTCGAGGTCCGGCCGGAGCGTCGCCAGGCGCTGGCGATCCGCTGGCTGATCGAATCCGCGCGCAAGCGCGGCGAAAACACCATGGAGGAACGCCTCTCCGGCGAGCTGATGGACGCGGCGAACAACCGTGGCGCAGCCGTGAAGAAGCGCGAGGACACGCACCGGATGGCCGAAGCCAACAAGGCTTTCAGCCACTACCGCTGGTAACGAAACCCCCGATCGGGAACGACAAAGATGGCGAAGGCGAAATTCGAGCGGACGAAGCCGCACTGCAACATTGGCACGATCGGGCATGTGGACCATGGCAAGACGTCGCTGACGGCGGCGAT
>NZ_JACIJE010000023.1 GCF_014199195.1 Neoroseomonas alkaliterrae
GCCTGCCGCCAAACACCGAAACCGAACTCACAGGCCGCTTCCAGGCCGCCGCCACGCCTCCATCGCCCGATCAGGCGGGTTTCGCAGAGGTCTCCCAAGGACCTGCCGCCAAAGAGTACCGTGTGGGATTACTTCTCCCGATGGGAATGGGAGGGGACCATCGAGCGCATCCATCATGTCCTCTACGTCGCGCTGCGCGAGCAGGCTGGGCGTGAGGCCAGCCCGACCACGGCGATCATCGACAGCCAGACGGCGAAGGGCGCGCAAAAGGGGGCTCTACGGTCGATCCGTCCGGCTACGACGCGGGCAAGAAGGTCGTCGGGCGCAAGCGCCATGTCCTGACTGACACACTGGGCCTGCTGCTCGGCGTGGTCGTGCATCCGGCCAACGTGCAGGACCGCGATGGTGCCGAGCCGCTCCTGCGTCAGGCGCGCCGCCTGTTCCCTTTCATCGAGCGCATCATCGGCGATGCCGGATACCAAGGGCCGAAGATGGCGGCCGCCGTTGCGCGCACCGGCAGGTGGACGATGGAGATCGTGCGCCGCCGCGACCGTCATCGGTTCGTCGTCCTGCCAAAGCGATGGATCGTCGAGCGCACCATCGGGTGGATCAGTCGCAACCGGCGTCTGGCCCGCGACTTCGAGCGGCACTGCCGCATCGCCACCGCCTTCGTCCGTATGGCCATGATCCGCATCATGCTGCGACGGCTGGCGGCAACGCCCTCAGCATGAATCCGAACTTCCCGGATGGGCTCTAAGGACCAGGACGGTGTACCGTCACTTTGCGAACAGGCGAATCGCGCCTAGCACGATCACTGCGCCGACCGTCGCCGCCAGGATTGCGCCCAGGATCCCGCTTCCCAGGCTAATTCCGACCGTCGGCAGCAGCCACCCGGCCACCACGGCCCCGACGATGCCGACGACGATGTTGCCGAGCAGCCCCAGCGAGCCACCACGCACCAGTATGCTCGCGAGCCAGCCCGCGACTGCGCCGATCACGACCCAGACGAGGATACCCGGCACGCCCATCCTCAGCCCCCTGTGATAACTGCCATCGGGATCTCGAACCGCTGCGGCCCGATGCGGATGTGGTAGAGGTCCCCGTCACGGCCGACCGTCATGCGCGCATCGCCGTCCGCCTGAGACTGGTCGTAGCGGACTGGCGTCAAGTCCTCGAAGTAGATCACCCGGTTGCCGCCGTCCGGCCAGAACACCGTCACCTGGCCGTTGCCGCGCCCGCGCGTCCGCTCGACACCGAACCGGCACTGCGCCGCGGGCTGTCCCGCATGGCGCGCACAGGGAATGTGGCCCGTGGCATGGAAGTTCGTGCCCGGAACCGTTGCGTCATGCGGCCGCGACGGCGCTGCCGCCGCGCCGCCGGTGGCCGAGACTTCGATCCGGTAGTTCGCCCGTTCGCCGCGACGCGCCGCGGCACGGTTCAGGAACACCTGGATCAGGTAGTCCCCGCTGTGCGCGGTGCGGACCTCCATCTGCGTCCCGCCCTGCTCGCCGATGTAGAGCGCGCCGTCGCGCCCCGGCACATGGCCGGGTTCGAAGACGTTGAACCCGACGGCGTCGCTGCCGCTGTGTAGCACCACGCGCAGCATCTGCCCGGCCGACAGGCCGAGCAGGTAGTGGACCGCTTCACGTCCCGCGACGTGCCCGGAAAGGGTCGCTCCGCTCGCGCCATGGGCGAAGTGGACGTGGACGGTCCGCACCTCGGCCGCCCGCGCCGGCAGCGCGAGTGCGACCAGGCCGAGCAGGACGGCGAGCCAGATCTTCCGCATCATCCAGGTCCTCTTTCCGGGCATCGCATTCATGGGGCCGCCCCGCCGCGGCAACGGCGGGGCGCGCCCGTCAGACCGGGCAGTTCTGCGGCGTGAACGGCACCTGCGTGACCGCGTAGCGGCCCTGGCTGGTGACGACGCGCAGGCAGGTCCGCGACGGCGCATGGTTCCAGAACTGGGTCAGCCCCTGGCGCCGGGAGAGCTCGAAGCCACGGCGCTGCAGTTCACCCTCGCCGGAGGAAGCCCGGGCGCCGTTCAGGTCCTGCCAGGCGGGCGCGGCGGGCGCGGCCGGTGCGGAAGCGGCCGGGGGCACCGAGGCCGTCGGCGGCGGCGCCGATCCGCCACCGCAGGCCGACAATCCGAGAAGAAGAACGACAGCCGGCGCGACACGCAGACCATAGGAACGCATTCGGGATCTCCCTTGTCCATCCAGAGCAAGGGCATGCTGACGCACGCGAACCGCGCCCGCGATCCGCTGAACGCAGTCGCCACGATCCGGTACGCGCAGCGCCACGCTCGCGCGGATCACTTCAGGCGAAGGGACCGGGCAAGCGTCACTGAAGGCGCCTCGCCATAGCGGGCACGATAGGCCGCAGCGAAGCGGCCAAGATGCATCACGCCGCAGTCGTGCGCGATCACCGTCACGGTCTCTCCAGGTCTTGGCTTGATGAGCCGCTCGCGCACCGCCTCCAGGCGACAGGAGGCGAGGAAGTCCCGCGGCGTCATGCCCCTGTGCCGCTGGAACGCGGTCTGCAGGGACCGCGTGCTGACGCCGAGTTCGCCCGCGAGCGCCACGATCGAGACGGCATCGTGCAGGCGGGCGCGCAGGATCGCCTCGGCGCGCCGGACCACGGCGCGCCCGGCCGGGGATGGCGGGCGCGACACCTGCTCCGCACTGGCCGCGAAGTCGTCCAGCAGCAGGTCGGTCAGCAAGCGAGACATCCCGCGCGCCGCGCGCAGGGAGAGCGGCGCCGGCGCCTGCTCATCCAGTTCCTCGATGACGTAGCGCAGTGCGCGCACCAGGCGCGGCGCGGGCCGATGCGGCCAGTCGCGGGCCGGATGCCAAACGTCCTCTCCGTTCTGTCCGGCGCGGGTCGCGAGAAACGCCATCGGCGCCTGGAGCACCAGGCCAATGTAGCTGTCGGGTATCGTCGTCGTGCGCGCGCCGGGCCGCGGCAGCGCGGCCTCGCCATCCCGGATGAGAAGCGGGACACGCCCATCATCGGTTTCGAGAAGGCCGCGATGCGCGACGAGCAGTGTCGCGTTCTCCCCATCCACCGGGCGCACGCAGTGGCCTGAGGTCTGAACGGCACTCAGCCGGATCCCGTCGAGAAGGGCGGAATTCACCCTGATATGGAACCGCCCAGGCTCGCCTACGGCCTCGTAGCGGTCGAACCGGCTGAACAGGTGCGAACGTTCCCGCGCGGTATGGACCGAGTGGGCCTCCAGGACGGGAAAACGGTGGAGGAAACGCATCAGCTGCGGGTGATTTGCTATCTCGCACCCGAACGATACCAGAGGACCCACGCCGAAGTCCAAGTTCTCGTGCCACGGCAGGGCCGTCGGCCGGGACCGGGCGGATGCGGCGTCGCCATCTGCCCGCGCGGCTTGGTTTGCGCCTTGCGGATAACTTGCTCTTCGCCTGGCGGATCGCGGGGCCGGCCCGGATCAACGAGAATGCGAAGGTCAGGTTTGTCCGGCGCTTCAAGTATCTGGTCGTTGCAATCGTCCCGCCCCCCCCTCGAGCGCCCGATACCTGGAGCACCGGGTTGTGACGGGGAGATGCCACGGATGAACACCCTTGCCGCGCGGCTGCGCGGGATCGCGATGGCCAGCACGGCGCTGATGGCCCTGCCCATGCTCGCCGCGGCCCAGGATGCGACCTGGACCGGGCCCGGGACCTCGTTGCTGGATCCCGCAAACTGGTCGACCGGCGCGGTCCCGACAGGTACCGCGACCTTCGCCGGCGCGTCGCCTCTCAGCCCCACCATCGTGTCGCTGAGCCCCCTCAACCTGGGGGAACTCCGCTTCGTGGCAGGCGCCCCGGCCTATGTCGTCACCCTCGGGGCGCTGGGCCCACCCTCATCCGGAGGCGTGATCAGGCTGACCGGCGCCGGCATCTCCGACCTATCAGGCCAGGCCCGCTTCGACCTCGTGCTGGGCCAGATCGCGCTGGAAAACCAGGCGAGCCTGGGGTCCGCGGTTATCGGGAGCGGCACCAGCGGAGCCACGCGGCGCGAAGTCGTGCTCCTGGGCAATGCCCGAGGCGGCACGGCGCGGCTCGACAATGTTGCCCTGCTCCTGCGCGAAAATGCCTCGGCCGAGCGTCTTGTGCTGAACGGCGAGTTGAACGCCCTGGAAAACAGCACGCTGGCGGATGCCACGATCACCATCGCCGCGCTCAGCGGCACGACCCGCGCGTCCCTGGTGGCGGGCAACGCCAGCCTCGGCGCCGCGCGCATCACCATCGCGGACGGCCCCAACAACCTCCTGCGCGTGGCCCAGAACGCCACGGGCGGCACGGCCGCGGTGACCGTGCTGGGCGCGGGGCGGTTCGACCTCAGCCTGATGACGCTGCCCACCTTCACCATCGGCAGCCTCGCCGGCGACGGGCGGGTGCTGCTGGGCGAGCGCACGCTCGTGCTCGACGGGCCCGGCGGCACCTTCGCCGGCGCCTTCGAGGGCGGCAGCGGCAGCGGCGTGACCTTCGCCCGCGGCACCATCACCCTCACCGGCACGAGCACGCTGACGGGGAACTTCCTGGTCAATCCGGGCGCGACCCTGCTCGTGGACGGGAACACGCAGTCGGTCCGCACGACCTTCGTCAATGCGGGCGGGACGCTCGGCGGCACGGGCACCGTGGGGCGCGTGTTCCTCGACGGCACCCTCTCTCCCGGCAACGCGGCCTCGCCGATCGGAACGCTGGCGGTGCAGGGCAACCTGGCGATGGGCCCCGGCGCAACGTTGCGCGTCGACGTAGCGGCGAGCGGCGCGGACCGCGTGACTGTCAGCGGGATCGCCGCGCTCGACGGCACGCTGCAGGTCGTCCCCGACGCCGGCGCGCTGCCGGCGAACGGGCAGACCTATACCATCGTGCAGGCAGGCAGCGTGCAGGGGGCCTTCGCGGCAGTGAACGACCCGCTCGCCTATTTCGACTTCACCCCGGTCTATTCGGGCACGCAGGTCAATCTCGTAGCGACGCAACTGCCGTTCAACAATCCGGCCGCGACGGGCGGCGTGCGCAACCTGGTGCAGCAATCGGGCGCGCTCGACGCATACCGCGCGAGCGTGACCTCCAACGCCGACTTCAACGCCTTCCTCGGGCAGTTGCTGCGCCTGGCGCCGGGCGCCACGACGAATGCGCTGCATTCGATGTCGGGCGAGGCCTATGCATCGTTCACCACGGTCGGGCTCGAGCAGCTCGACCGCTTCCGTTACGCCGCTCTCGACGCCGCGGGCAGCTGCGAGGGCCGTGGCGGCGAGATGCGTGGCCGCTGGTGCGCTTGGGCCGACGCCTACTACGTCAGCGCGAGCCTGGACGGGTCGGGCGACCTCGCGGGGTTCGACTACACGCTCTCGGGCGTGCAGGGCGGGGTCGAGATGCGCGTGCGGCCCGATGCGGTGGTCGGCTTCACGCTCGGCTACGGCGAGCAGCGGATGCGCAACTTCGACTTCGCCCCGCGCCGGCTGACCGGCGATGCGCTCTTCGCTGGCATCTACGGCACCTATGGCATGGGGCCGTGGCAGGCGGTCGGCCTGGTCGGCTACACGCGCTTCGACGTGGATGGCGAACGTGACATCACGGTCGGCAGCATCGGGCGCCAGGCGCGGTCGAACTTCGGCGCCGATGGTGTGAACGCGGCGGTGGCGCTTCGCTACCGGATGGATCTCGGCGGCTTCCGTGTCGAACCGGAGCTGCTGCTCGCCTACACGCAGTATTGGCAGGAAGGGTTCACCGAGTCCGGCGCGGGCTCGCTGAACCTGCGCGTGAACGGCACGGACGCCAATTCCTTCGTCACGGGGATCGGCGTGCGGGCCTCGACCGAATTCACCATCGAAGGCCGGACGGTGCGGCCCTTCGCCGTGCTGCGCTACGAACACGACTGGCTGGCCGGGGAGAAGGAGGACCATCGCGTGAACGCATCCTTCGCCGCGGTGCCCGAGGCCGGCTCCTGGACGGTGTTCGGGCAGAACCGCGGGCGGGAGAACGTGATCGGGCGGCTCGGCGTGGTCGGTGAAGTCACGTCGAACGTCGCGCTGTTTGGCACGGTGGGCGGGCAGTTGAACGCGAACGGGTCGGAATGGGGCGTGGGTGGCGGGGTGCGCGTGACCTTTTAGCCCGCCGCAGGCGCCATAGGCGGGCCCTGGGCGACGCGCCAGAGCCGCCGGAACGGATGGGGCGCGAGGCGAGGATCATGCGATGGGTCTGCAAGGCTGACCCTGCCCCCTCTGAGTGGTCCGGGACGCATGTTCGTTTTGGACCGAACGAGGAGGGCGCGATGGCGAGGAAACGGCACGGCGCTGAGGAGATTATTGGCAAGCTGCGCGCGGCGAAGCCGCAGAAGCGGCAGAAGGTCGCACCGTCCTCCAGCGCCTCGGCCAGCTTCACGTCCGACAGGTCGTGCCAGACCGCCAGCAGCAGCGCCTTGAACATCGACAGCGGCGGCCAGGCAGGTTGGCCCTTGGCGGAGGGGTAGAGCGTGGCGAGCAGCGCGCAGACCGGCTGCCAGTCGATCAGCGACGACAGGCGCTCCAGCGCCGCGCCGCTGCGCGAGGAGCCCTCCGGCGCCAGGCTCTCCTGACCGATGATGCGATATGCCATGCCGCCCGCTCCCCGCGTTGCTCAGCACAGAGAATCAGCCACAACAGCGCGCCGCAAGCCTTCCGCGCACAGGTCTCATTACCGGCCGAAGCCGTATCCGAAACTTGCATTTGGCTTCGGACCGAGTATCATTGTAACAGAGAATAAGCTTTTCAAGGGCAGGAAAAAATGTGCTTTCCGCGACCAGACCGGCCCGCGTATCTCGTAATCATTTCGTCGACCAACCAGCTATACTCAGGAACCGGGACCGCTCTTTTTGAATGGATCAGATATTCAAAAGAGTTCTTTGATTATTCGATCTGTATCGATAATCAGGAGAAAAGAAACTACGCAATTTGTCGCGACTTCTGTAAGGCTGAGCACATTCGGTTCATCGCCTCGGGTCCATACCCGATGCAAGGCGCCCCTGACGCCGGCGTCGCGGACGCGACCGAACTTGCCGGTTCCGGACGCTGGTCGGTGATCGAGATCATTAGTTGGGCCAACGCAGCCACAAACCTCGGCGTTGTCACCGCGATCCGTCCACCTACGATTCTGGTCTTCACGCCCCATACTCAGCCTCTCTGGACCTTGCCGGAGGCCGACCGCTTCACCCTGGTCGACCCATCCTTCGACCGGGCGCTGGCCACTTCCGACCTGGTCTGCTGCGATTCGCGTGCCGAGCTAGACGTCCTTGCGGCCCGCGCAGCTGGCTGCCCGCTGCTCTACGTGCCGCTCAGCATCGACACCCAACGCTTCCGGCCCGGCGCGGCGGAGCGCTTGCCGCAGATCCTGTGCGTCGCCGACTTCAACGAGCGGCGCAAGCGCACCGATCTCGCGCTAGCCGCCATCGCGCGTCGCATGCGTCGGGATTCTTCCACGAGGGCCGTGCTAGCCGGCCGGGCGTCGCAGGAGGTCAGCCTGCCCGCCGACCTCGCGGAGCGGTTCGATCTCCTCGGCTATGTCTCGGCGGAACGGCTGGTGGAACTCTACCAAACCTCACGCCTCTACCTGCTGCTGTCGGATTTCGAGGCCTTCGGCATCCCGATCGCCGAGGCGCTTGGCTGCGGAACTCCGGTTGTCACCACGGCGACGGCGGAGATCAGCTCGCTTTTTGCAGGACGGCAGGGCTGCGCCGTCGTCGATAACACAGACGACGCCGCGGTCGACCGCGCCATCGACGCCGCCTTCGTGCGGACCGATCACGCCGAGATCTCCGCCAGCGCCCATGCCAGCTTCGCCCCCGAAGTGACCTTCCGGAGCAAGCTCGACCGCGTTATGCAACTCGTTGCGCAACAGAACAGCGCGGTGGCAGGGGGCGGGGTGGGCTAGACCAATGCGGATCTTGCAGGTCACGCCCACCTATTTTTCTGATCGAAGCATCATCGGCGGCGGCGAACGCTATGTTACCAATCTCTGCCTTGCCGCGCTTGCGGCCGCGCCGGATAGGACGCTTGCCTGCAGCGTGCTATCCTTCAGCCGCACCCGCGACTTCGTGCGGGTGCAAGAGGGGTTGGGGTTGCACTTAATCCCGGGCGACCCGGCCGACGTCGCTAGGCCGCGTGGACAAACCTGATCCACAGTCGGATGGAGGCGAGTGTCGCGAAGCCGAGGAAGCTCTCGGCGGTCTGGTCGTAGCGGGTAGCG
>NZ_JACIJE010000024.1 GCF_014199195.1 Neoroseomonas alkaliterrae
TGCGTGACGGCGAGACGGTGGAGGAGACCGCGATCCTCTCGCCGCTCGCCTGGGCGGTCGAGCACCGCGCCGAGGTCGAGGTCGTCGCGACCACGAGCGCGCTGCTCGACGCGCTGCTGGTCGACATCGCCGCGGCGATCGCCGGCGATCGCACCCTCGGCGGCGCAGTCGAGTGGGTGCAGCCCGGCGCGCCCTCCTTCGACGATGCCGAGGCCGAAGGCGCTGCCGCGGCGCGCGCCGCCTCCGTTCCCGTCACGCTGTCCTTCACCGTCGCCGGCTCGCCGCTGGCCTGATCCCGATCCTGGAGACGCCCCATGCCCCGTGCCATCGGCGCCAACTCGCGCCTGCTCATGATCCCCGAGTTGACCTACGGCACCGCGCCCGGCGGCAACTGGCGGCGCGTGCCCTTCCTCTCCTGCAACCTCGGCGCCGAGCAGCCGCTGCTGGACGCCGATGTCATCGGCCTCGGCGGCAATCGCGATCCGGCCGCGCCGTTCTTCGACACCGTCACGGTCGAGGGGGACGTCGTGGTGCCGGTCGACCTGATCAACATCGGCCACTGGCTGCGGCTGCTGCTCGGCGCGCCGACCACCACCGGCACCAACCCGAACTTCACCCACACCTTCGGCTCGGGTGCCGCGACGCTGCCTTCGCAGGCGATCGAGATCGGCTACCCCGACGTGCCGAGCTACGACGTCTGCGCGGGCGTCCGAGCCGACGCGCTGGAGATCGACTTCGGCCCGACCGGACCGGCGACGGCGACAATCAAGCTGATCGCCCAGGGCTCGACGCGCTCGGGCTCCTCCTCGGGCGGCACGCCGGTCTCGGCGGCCTACACCGCCTTCCACAAGGCGCAGGGCTCGATCACCCGTGGCGGCGCGGCGCTGGCGCAGGTCACCGGCGCGCGGCTCGCCTTCTCGAACAGCGTCGAGGCGGTGCGCACCATCCGTGCCGATCGCAAGATCGAGGGCGCGGATCCCGGCATCGCGCGCGCGACCGGCCAGATCACCGCACGCTTCGCCGACACCACGCTGCTGACGCAGGCGCAGAACGGCACCGCGGCTGAGTTCGCCTTCGCGTTCACCATCGACGCCAACCGCAGCCTCACCTTCACGCTGCACGAGGTCTACCTGGCGCTCGCCAAGACGCCGATCGAGGGGCCGGCTGGCGTCGAGGCGAGCTTCGAGTTCCGCGCCGCCTTCAACGCGACGGCCACGCGCATGATGACTGCGGTGCTGAAGAACCAGCAGGCGGGGACGGAGTATGCGTGAGGCCCGTTGCGCTGCTTCAGGATCGCTTTGGGTTGTGTGCCGCAGCAGCAGACGTATCGGGCGGCAGGCTGACCTGCTTGCTCAGCTGGCAGGGCAGATCGCGGCCCCCCATTTCGCCTACGCTTCCCGAGCAGTGCATTCGTTATAGCCTGAAGCGCAACTCGTGGTTCATGAGCGAGTAGATCTGCATGGCCCACCGATAGCCCGAGGTAAGGCGCTCGGCGGACACGAACTTCTTTGCGATGGCAGGGCCGCTCGCGGCGGGGAGGATGCCCCGCACCTTGGTCTTGACGTCTGCCCTGACATCAGCAGCCGGCAGATCGTCGGTGTGATGATAGATGCGGCCTAGCTGCAGGCCCAGATCCAGCACATTCGACTCGGCCAACGGTAGCAAAGACGACGCCTTCTGGAGCCGCGACGATACTCGCTTGGCTTGAGCCTCCACTGGATCCCAGTCGCTCTTCGCCGCTTTCTGGCTCAAGCAGCCTGTGCGCACCTGCGCGAGCGCATCGAGGATGGGGGCAGCATCAGATGGCGACAGCAGCTGCTGGGCGCGGCATTCGAGAATACGCAGGTTGGCAATAAGCTCGTCGGGATCCGCTTGCGCCATCAACCCGAACTCGCCGTAGATTAGAAGGATATACGCCCAAAGATCTGCGCCATAGTAGCCGAGCTCCAGAGCAGCGAGCAGCCGTTCCTTATTGACGGCATTGACGTCGGCGAGCACGACTTGCGGATAGTGGGCACGGAAGATGGCTGGGTTGAGCAGCAACCCGCCGACGATGTCGTCCCAAAAAAGCAGCGCTACCGCGAACTTGCCTTGAGCGACGCGCTTGTCCGAGAGAAGCCGCACCTGCTGCTGCAGCTTGGCGTCGTAGTCCGCTGTGGTTGCGATGAACAGCGTCGTCAGCTGCCCCTTGAACGTCTCAGCCTTCCCGATCTCGTCGGTGACGTGCTTCAGTTCCAGAGGCGGCTTGTAGCGTTTGCACTGGATGCCAACGGGGCGTCCGATGTCGTCGGGACCGTAGATGTCGACGCCGTTCTGCATCTGACCAGGTCGCCCGTTCTTCTGCAGCGTGGTGCTCTTCCAGCGCTGGGCCTGGGCATCGCAGACCATGGTCTCGAAGTCCTGCCAGTTCTTCGGAATCGGCAGTTCCATAGATTGTATCGTGGGCATGGACTTAGCCTTTGGGATCTGAAGCACCAGCGCATCCGGCGTGATGCCGCCTAGTATGGCGTTAGACTCCGCGCTGCAACGACCGGGCACCCGCCTCTGGGTTGGCAGGTGTTGATGCGGGCGGGCGAGAGATTGCCAGCGTCGATCGTAAGCTTGTTTGTCCGGTGTAGTAGCGCCTCGGTCTACCACCGCTGCTGGCCCGCCTCTCTAAACCCCGGACTCACAGTCAACTCGCCCGTCGGGGCTGTCCAAATTCTTGGCGCCCTCAGGCATGGAGAATCGCATGCTCACCCTCGACCTTCCGGCCGAGCCGTACTGGCTCGACCTGCCGCGCGGCGTCCGCGTGGAAATCCGACCGGTGACCACCGCCGTCATGGCAGCCGCGCAGGCCGCCGCCGCGCGCCGCCTCGCCGCGATCCGCGTCGCCGACCCGGATCTCGATCCCGACATGTCGCGCGGCCTGTCCTTCGCCTTCCTGGTCAAGGCGCTCGCCCGGCACGCCGTCACGGCCTGGGAGGGCGTCGGCGACAGCGGCGGCAAGCCGCTGCCGCTCTCGTCCGAGGCGGTCGAGCGCCTGATGGACCTCGACGACATCGCCGCCGCCTTCTGGGACCGCGCAACCGCGCCGGTCGCCGTGGTGGCCGCCGAGGGAAACGGCTGAGGGCCCGCGCCGCCTGGCACTTCGGCCGCGGGCCCGAATACTGCCGCGGCTGCGCCGCCCTCGGCCGCGACTGCGCCGACGCCTGCCCCTACGCCGCGCACGCCCCCACGAGCGTCCAGGGCCACGCCTGCTGGGCCGCCGGCACCGCATGCGCGGAGGTCACCATGGCCGGCCTGACTCTCGACACCGCCGGCGCGCTTGCCGCGGCCCGCGACCTCGGTGCCGCGGGCTGGGCCGCCGCCGAACTTCTGCTCGCCATCCGCATCGGCATGGCCGAGGGCAGCGCCGCCCGCCGCGAGGGGGAGACGACCTGACATGGCCGACGCCACCCGCCGCGTCTCGGTCCGTCTCTCGCTGGACGACGCCGCCCGGGTCAAGGCCGGGCTGCGCGAGGTCGGCGAGACCGGCCAGCGCTCCCTCGACCAGATCAAGGGCGGCGCCGAGCGCGCCTCGCGCTCGCTGGAACTGCTGGACCTCGCCACCCGCGGCATCCAGATCGCCGGCGTCGCGGTGGCAGCGCGGGCCCTGGTCCAGGCCGGCGACGCGCTCACCCAGGGCCTCTCGCGCCTGCAGAACGCCACCGGCTCGGTCGAGCGCGCCGGGCAGGTCTACGAGGCGCTGTACCGCAACGCGCTTCAGACCGGCGTGGCGGTGTCCGAGAGCGTCGACGCCTTCCAGCGCTTCTCGATCGCCGCGCGCGAGGTAGGCGCCACCTCCGACCAGGTGGTGCGCCTCGTCGGCGGCCTGCAGCGCGTCGCCATCGTCTCCGGCGCCTCGACGGGGGAGATCTCCTCCGCCACGCTGCAGCTCGCCCAGGCGCTGGCCTCCGGCGTTCTGCAGGGCGACGAGCTGCGCTCCATCCTCGAGGCCATGCCGCTGCTGGCCGAGGGGCTGGCACGCGAGCTCGGCGTCTCGATCGGCGAGCTCCGCAAGCTCGGCTCCGAGGGCAAGCTCACCGCCGAGCGGGTCTTCCCGGCCCTGCTGCGCGCCACCGAACGGCTCGGCGCGGAACTCGACCGTGCGCCGCTCTCGCTCGGCCGCGCCTTCGGCCAGCTGACGGCGGCGACCGAGAATTTTCTGGGCCAGCTCGACCGCGCCATCGGCCTGTCCAACGCGCTGGCCCGGGCGCTCTCGGCCGCCGCGCGCGCCGTGGACAGCGTCCGCCAGGGCGCCGGCCTGCGCAGCGAGGAGGAGCGCCTCGCCGGCCTGCGCCGGCAGGCCGAGGCGCTCTCGGCCCAGATCGGCCGGCTGGAGAGCGAGGGCGACGGCCGCGACAGCCTGCGCGCCCCGGTCCGCCGCGGCAGCATCCGCCCCGGCCTGGTCGGCACCGCCGAGCAGCAGGCCGGCGTCGACAGCCGCGCGCGGCTGGAGGAGCTGCGCCGCGACTACTTCGCCACGCTGGCCGAGATCGACACCGCCGAGCGGGAGTCGCTGAACCGCCGCCTGGAGGAGCAGGAGCGCGCCGGCCAAGCCGCCGCCGACGCCCGCCGCCGCCGCGCCACGCAGGACGTCCAGGAGCTCACCCGCGACCTCGACGACTGCTTCCGGATCAACCGCGAATACGAGGAGCGCGTCCGCCGCCTGCGCGAGGCGGAGGCCGCGGGTGGCGTCACCGCCGCCGAGCGCACCCGCCTCGAGACCTTGGCGCTGCAGGAGCGCGACGAGGCGCTGCGCCGACTGGAGCCGCGCATCGCCGCAGTGCGCCGCGCCAGCACCGAGGGCGCGCGCGAGGCGCGCGACGCCGAGCGGCAGCTGAACGACCTGCTGCGCGAGCGCGAGCGGCTGATCCAGGACAACGAGACCGCCTATGAGCGCTACCAGCGCCGGCTGGAGCGGCTGTCCGGCCTGGTGCAGCGCGCCGAGCGCGCCGGCCGGCCGATCCCGGACGAGACGATCGGCCGGGAGGCGCAGCGCGCGCTGGAGGATCTGGAGGAGGCCGAGCGCCGGCTGCAGCGGAGCACCGAGGGCACGCGCGAGGCGGCGCGGTAGCTCGGCTTCGCGTTCTCCTCCGCCTTCGAGGACGCGATCGTGCGCGGCGACAGGCTGTCGAAGGTCATGCAGGGCCTGCTGCAGGACATCACCCGCATCATCGCCCGGCGCACCATCACCGAGCCGCTGGGCAATGCCGTCTCGGCCGGTCTCACGAGCCTCGGCGCCGGCAGCTGGTTCGACGGCATCGGCTCCTGGCTCGGCGGCCTGTTCCGCGCCGAGGGCGGACCGGTCGCGGCCGGCCAGCCCTACATCGTCGGCGAGCGCGGGCCGGAGTGGTTCGTGCCGGACCGCGGCGGGACGGTGCTGCCGAATGGCATGGCGCCGGGCGGCCCGGTCATCCAGCAGACCATCAACATCGATGCGCGCGGGGCGGACGCCGGCGTCGAGGCGCGGCTGCGGCTGCTCGCTGGCCAGATCGCGCGGCAGGCCTCGGCGATGACGCTCGATGCCATCCGCCGCGGCGGCAGCGCCTACGAGACGGTGCGGGGATGACCGAATACGCCTGGCCCGATGCGCTGCGACCCTCGCGGCTGACCTTCTACCTGCAGCACAACACCACGCGCTTCGTGTCGCCGGTCACCCGTGCCACCCAGGTGCTGCGGCGCGAGGGCGCGCGCTGGGTGGCGCAGGCCACCTTCGATCCGCTGGACCGCATCCGCGCCGGCCTGCTCGAAGGCCTGATCGCCGCGCTGGCCGGCTCGGTGAACACCGTCCGCGTCTGGGACTGGCGGCGTGAGTTCCGCACCGGCGATCCGCGGGTGCAGGGCGACGTGCCGAGCGGGCCCTTCTCCTACTCCGACGCGACCATCTTCACCGACGGCACCGGCTTCGTCGTCGGCTCGGGCAATCCGGCGCTCGCGGCCGGCGCGCCGCGCGGGGCGCTGGCGATCCAGACCCAGGGCTGGTGGCCGAACGGCGTCGCGGTCGGCGCCGGCGACCTGATCGGGCTGGCGGGGCGGCTCTACATCGCCACCGAGACAGTGACCGCAGCCGGCGCAGGTACCGCCACCATCCCGATTGCTCCGCCGCTGCGCGAGGCGCTGCTGATCAATCAGCCTCTGGTCCTCACCAAGCCCACCGTCGCCATGCGCCTGGTTTCCGACGACGAGGCCGCCAACCCCACCCGGCCGGGGCGCTTCACCTCGATTACCATCCGCCTGGAGGAGGCCCTGTAGTGTCCGACACCCACGGCACGCCGCGGCTGTCGCCGCATGCGGCTTCCTCCGCCACCTCGCCGGTCGCCGCCCCCGTGGTGCTGGTCGAGCTCGACTTTGCCTCCGGCCCCTTCCGCGCCTGGACCGGGCTCGGCCAGCTGAACTGGGCGGGGAAGGTGTTCGAGGGCGTCGGGTCGATCGGCGCGGTCGGCGAGGTCGAGGAGACGGTCGAGCTGCGCGCCGTGCGGCTGACCCTGGCCCTCTCGCCGGTGCCGCAGGAGGTGGTGGACATTGCGCTCGCCGAGCGGAGCTTCCGGCTGCGGCCGGCTCGGCTCTGGGGCGCGCTGCTGGATGCCGAGGGCGCCTTCGTGGCCGACCCGTTCCCGCTCTGGGCCGGGCTGATGGACACCATGGAGGTGACCGACGGCGCCGAGCCGCGCGTCGCGCTCACCTGCGAGAGCCGCCTCGTCGACCTCGAGCGCGCCGAGGTGCGGCGCTACACCGACGCCGACCAGCAGGCCGAGTACCCGGGCGACCGCCTCTTCGAATACGTCCCCGCCCTGCAGGAGGCGGAGATCCGGCTGCCCGCGCAGTGACGCGACGGCCGGACTGGGCGGTGCGGCTGGCAGCCCTGCTGTCGGCGGTGGAGACGCGCGCCTTCGACGCGCATCGCTGGAACTGCGGGCGCTTCGCGCTGGCCGCGGTGGAGGCGGTGACGGGGGAGCGGCCTCGGATCCGTATCCGGCGCGACCTCGAGGCCACGGCCGACAGCGCGGGCTTCCCGCGCGGCGCGCCACTGCGGGCCCGCACAGGCGACATCGTCCTCGCCCCTGATCCCGACCGCCTCGGCGTGGTGCTCGACGCCGGTCGCATCGCCTTCGTTGGCCCGCGCGGCCTGCTGCGGGCGCCGATCACCCTCTGCACCATCGCCTGGAGGATCGGCTGATGCCCGCCGCCGTTCCGCTGATCGCCGTCGTCGCGGGCGGCGTCGCCTCCGCCGCGGTCGGCGGCGGCATCATCGGCGCGATCGTCGGCGCCGGCGCCGCCTTCGTGGTCTCGACCATCGGCGCCTCGGT
>NZ_JACIJE010000025.1:1503-6361 GCF_014199195.1 Neoroseomonas alkaliterrae
ACGGGGGCCCGCACAAGCGGTGGAGCATGTGGTTTAATTCGAAGCAACGCGCAGAACCTTACCAGCCCTTGACATGGTCACGACCGGTCCAGAGATGGGCCTTCCCCGCAAGGGGCGTGGCGCACAGGTGCTGCATGGCTGTCGTCAGCTCGTGTCGTGAGATGTTGGGTTAAGTCCCGCAACGAGCGCAACCCTCGCCTTTAGTTGCCATCATGTTTGGGTGGGCACTCTAAAGGAACTGCCGGTGACAAGCCGGAGGAAGGTGGGGATGACGTCAAGTCCTCATGGCCCTTATGGGCTGGGCTACACACGTGCTACAATGGCGATGACAATGGGAAGCCAGGTCGCGAGGCCGAGCCGATCCCTAAAAGTCGTCTCAGTTCAGATCGCAGCCTGCAACTCGGCTGCGTGAAGGTGGAATCGCTAGTAATCGCGCATCAGCATGGCGCGGTGAATACGTTCCCGGGCCTTGTACACACCGCCCGTCACACCATGGGAGTTGGTTCTACCCTAAGCCGGTTGGCTAACCGCAAGGAGGCCGCCGACCACGGTAGGGTCAGCGACTGGGGTGAAGTCGTAACAAGGTAGCCGTAGGGGAACCTGCGGCTGGATCACCTCCTTTCAAGGATGTCTGCCTGATGGGTTCTTCGGGATCCTTGGGTGGCGTCTTTCAAGACTATCGTGCCTTGCATGAGCCTGGCCTGGGCGGTCCCGGATGGGATCGGCGGGTCGGGCAGCCTCTCACCGGGGCTCCTGACTGTTCGAGACATACCGGCCTTGCCGGCGTGCCTGGCCGTGGCGTGAGCCATGGCGGGCGCCGACCGCGCATCCTTCCCCGATTGGGCGACCCCGCGCCTGTGCGGGGCCAGTAGCTCAGTTGGTTAGAGCACACGCTTGATAAGCGTGGGGTCGGAGGTTCAAGTCCTCCCTGGCCCACCATCGCATGTCAGCTTTGCTGAAATGCGATCCGCCGGAAGCATGGAGAGGCGAGCCGCGATGCGCTGCATCGCGGCGCGGCATCGCGTCAGCGATGGTCTCTTTGTCGGTGCGGCGGAGCTGTTGGCGATCCTCTCCCGCGGGGGCGTAGCTCAGTGGGAGAGCACCTGCTTTGCAAGCAGGGGGTCGTCGGTTCGAATCCGACCGTCTCCATTTCCTGTTGCCGCGGGTGCGGCGAAGGGAGATCTGCCGGAGGCAAGGAAACGGCCTGCGCGGCATTGTCGCGAGGCTTGGCGCCGCGTGGGTGGTGCCCTTTGTCCTGGGGCGTTGATGGTCGAGGCCTGGTGTGCTGCCCGATGGGGTGGCGACACTTCCAAAGCTGTTTCGTTCCGCTTGGGCGGTCCGCGATCCTCGAGAGGGAGGCGGGTGGCCTGCGGGGCGGCATGTTCTTTCACATGGTGAAGATGATCAGTTGTGTGTGTGAGTGGCGCACATCGTCCGGGGCAAGACTTGACCGCGTCCCCGGGGATGATGCGGGCGCTGCCGTCCGAGACTTGGCAGTGCGGGGCGTGGTTTGGCCCTGTGCGCGGGCGGTGGTGAGAGTATGGAGTGAGAGAAGGGCATTCGGTGGATGCCTTGGCGCCAAGAGGCGATGAAGGACGTGGCACGCTGCGAAAAGCCGCGGGGAGATGCGAGCGATCGTTGATCCGCGGATGTCCGAATGGGGAAACCCACCCCTTTGGGGTATCCCGGCCTGAATCCATAGGGTCGGGAGGCGAACCCGGGGAACTGAAACATCTCAGTACCCGGAGGAAAAGACATCAACAGAGATTCCGCGAGTAGTGGCGAGCGAAAGCGGAGCAGGCCAGTGGTTACCGGAAGAGAAGCCGAACAACCTGGAAAGGTTGGCCATAGCGGGTGACAGCCCCGTAGGCGTAGGGCTTTCGGTGATCCTTGAGTAGGGCGGGGCACGTGAAACCCTGTCTGAACATGGGGGGACCACCCTCCAAGCCTAAATACTCCTTGGCGACCGATAGTGCACAAGTACCGTGAGGGAAAGGTGAAAAGCACCCCGACGAGGGGAGTGAAAGAGACCTGAAACCGGATGCCTACAAGCAGTCGGAGCCCGCAAGGGTGACGGCGTACCTTTTGTATAATGGGTCCGCGAGTTCGTGTTGGCAGCAAGCTTAAGCCGAGAGGTGTAGGCGCAGCGAAAGCGAGTCTGAACAGGGCGCATAGTTGCCGGCATGAGACCCGAAACCTGGTGATCTAGCCATGGACAGGCTGAAGGTGGGGTAACACCCACTGGAGGGCCGAACCCACGCCTGTTGAAAAAGTCGGGGATGATCTGTGGTTAGGGGTGAAAGGCCAATCAAACCAGGAAATAGCTGGTTCTCCGCGAAATCTATTGAGGTAGATCGTCCGTCGATCACCCTCGGAGGTAGAGCACCGGAAGGGCTAGGGGGGCCCAAAGCCCTACCAAACCCTACCGAACTCCGAATGCCGAGGAGTGCAGGCGGGCAGACAGACGGTGGGTGCTAAGGTCCATCGTCGAGAGGGAAACAGCCCAGACCACCAGCTAAGGCCCCCAAATGATGGCTAAGTGGGAAAGCATGTGAGACGGCCAAAACAACCAGGAGGTTGGCTTAGAAGCAGCCATCCTTTAAAGAAAGCGTAATAGCTCACTGGTCTAAACAAGCTATCTTGCGGCGAAAATGTAACGGGGCTCAAGCCATCTGCCGAAGCTGTGGGTGCGCAGCAATGCGCGCGGTAGCGGAGCGTTCCGTAAGCCTGTGAAGCGGTACCGGTGACGGGCCGTGGAGGTATCGGAAGTGCGAATGCGGACATGAGTAACGACAAACAGAGTGAGAAACTCTGTCGCCGAAAGTCCAAGGGTTCCTGCGCAAGGTTAATCCGCGCAGGGTGAGCCGGCCCCTAAGGCGAGGGCGAAAGCCGTAGCCGATGGGAACCAGGTGAATATTCCTGGGCCCGCCAGAAGTGACGGCCGTGAAGTTCTGTCATCCCTTATCGGATTGGGGTGGCAGTTGGATCGGTCCGGGAAATAGCTCTGGCATATGGACCGTACCCTAAACCGACACAGGTGGACTGGATGAGTATTCCAAGGCGCTTGAGAGAACCATACCGAAGGAACTAGGCAAATTGCCCGCGTAAGTTAGCGATAAGCGGGACCCGTCCTTGGGCAACCATGGGCGGGTGGCACAGACCAGGGGGTGGCGACTGTTTAGTAAAAACACAGGGCTCTGCGAAATCGAGAGATGACGTATAGGGTCTGACGCCTGCCCGGTGCCGGAAGGTTAAAGGGAGGAGTGCAAGCTCCGAACTGAAGCCCCGGTAAACGGCGGCCGTAACTATAACGGTCCTAAGGTAGCGAAATTCCTTGTCGGGTAAGTTCCGACCTGCACGAATGGCGTAACGACCTCCCCACTGTCTCCGGTATGGGCTCAGTGAAATTGAATTCCCCGTGAAGATGCGGGGTACCCGCGGTCAGACGGAAAGACCCTATGAACCTTTACTGCAGCTTGGCAGTGGCGCCAGGAAGGGGCTGTGTAGGATAGGTGGGAGCCATCGAAGCGGGGGCGCCAGCTCTCGTGGAGGCAACCTTGAAATACCACCCTGCGCCTTTCTGGCGTCTAACCGAACCCCGTCACCCGGGGTCGGGACCCTGCCTGGTGGGCAGTTTGACTGGGGCGGTCGCCTCCCAAAAGGTAACGGAGGCGCGCGATGGTGGGCTCAGGCCGGTCGGACATCGGCTGTTGAGTGCAAAGGCACAAGCCCGCCTGACTGCGAGCGCGACAGCGCGAGCAGGGACGAAAGTCGGCCTTAGTGATCCGGTGGTCCCGCGTGGAAGGGCCATCGCTCAACGGATAAAAGGTACTCTAGGGATAACAGGCTGATCTCCCCCAAGAGTCCACATCGACGGGGAGGTTTGGCACCTCGATGTCGGCTCATCGCATCCCGGGGCTGGAGCAGGTCCCAAGGGTTCGGCTGTTCGCCGATTAAAGCGGTACGTGAGCTGGGTTTAGAACGTCGTGAGACAGTTCGGTCCCTATCTGCCGTGGGTGTTGGAGACTTGAGAGGATCTTTCCCTAGTACGAGAGGACCGGGAAGGACGCACCTCTGGTGCACCGGTTGTCGCGCCAGCGGCACCGCCGGGTAGCCAAGTGCGGAATGGATAACCGCTGAAGGCATCTAAGCGGGAAACCAGCCTCAAGACAAGGTCTCCCCAAGGGTCGTGGTAGACCACCACGTCGATAGGTCGCAGGTGGAAGCGCCGCAAGGCGTGCAGCCGAGCGATCCTAATCGCCCGACAGAACTCCATACCCCATGCACCACCGCACGGATGCAACAGCATCCACCGCGCACAGCGCCAAGCCACGCGCACACACAACCGATCATCCCATCACCACATCCGAGGATCCGGCCCGGTGGCCTGGTGGCCATCGCGGGGTTGCCACACCCGTTCCCATCCCGAACACGGCCGTGAAACACCCCAGCGCCCATGGTACTGCGCCTCAAGGCGCGGGAGAGTCGGTCGCCGCCAGGCCACCAGGCCGGATCCTCACAGCAACCCTCTCACCCACGCGGGGTGGAGCAGCCCGGTAGCTCGTCAGGCTCATAACCTGAAGGTCACAGGTTCAAATCCTGTCCCCGCATCCAACGTTCCCAATACTCCCAAACCAAAACCAGAACGGCCGTTCCCACCCAGGGCAACGGCCTTTTTGCCGTCCAGCGCCTGCCCAACATCCGGCTCCCCTGCCGCATGCAGGAACGCCGCCAAGTCGCCTCGCAGCGACACCGTCATCTCGCCGCGGCGATCGCCGGGAAAGACCAGGATCGCGTCGATCAGCGCGCGCAAGGCCTCGGTCGCCGCCATCGCCGTGGCCGGGTCCGCCAGCGCCTC
>NZ_JACIJE010000026.1 GCF_014199195.1 Neoroseomonas alkaliterrae
GGGCCCGGCGCGACGGCCAACGTGGACGTCTCGGTGCCGGGCGCGCGGCGCGGCGACTTCGCGGACGCGTCGCTCGACACCAGCAGCATCGCCTTTGTGTTCGACTGCCATGTGTGGTCGAACAACAGCGTGCGCGTGACGGCGCGCAACGTCAGCGCGTCAACGGTGGATCTGGCCGCGGCGCCTCTGGCGGTGCAGGTGACGAAGCGGCGGCTGCCGTGAGCAGTTCCGGAACACGCAGCGTATCATCAGCAACGGCGTATCCGATGCTACCCTCACCAGCGCGCGCTTCGTCGCACGCGATCTCTCAGCGTTCACTGTCGCTCCGCCTTCGTCGACAGTGGCGGTGCAGGCGACGATGATGGCTGGCGCGTGGTGCGCGCAGGGCCATCGAACGGGCCGACGGTGCGATCCACCTGCCAGCGTTGTCCTGACACGGAGAACCCAGCCGCCGAATAGGCACGGAATGCCGGCCGATTGTCCTCGGTCGTGGCCAGCAAGAGCCGCGTCACGCCGGACTGCGCGAAGTGCCAGCGCAGATGGAGCGCGAGGCGGCGGGCAAGTCCGAGCCTGCGTGCTTCGGGCACGGTGAGGAAATGGCCGATCAGGGCGGTGTCGCCGGCAACGCCGATGGTCCCGGCGATCGCCACCAGCCGCCCCGCCTCGCGGATTCCCGCGAAGGGCAGCGCGGCCATGCGTGCGGAGAGCACCGTCTCGGGGTTGGACCGCGCCATCAGCGCTGCCGCAGCGGCGAAGCCTGCCGCGTCCAGGAGGGATGCCTCGGGGTCCGGCGCGGCGCCTCGCGTCGGTGCTTCCATTGCGACCATGCGCCGCGCGGAGCCGAGGCCCTGCGCGGACAGCCGCCCGAGCCGGGCGTGATGCAAATCAGTGAGGTGCAGCTCCAGCCGGCCAGGCCAGTCCAGCAGTGCGGACAGATCCGCATCGTCCAACTCGCCCACGGTGCTGAACACGGCGATCCCGTCAAAACGCGCCCCGAGCGCTGCCCCGCACCGCGCGTGCCCGATCCGCACGAGGGACGCGTCCTCGCCCCGCGCCGCCTCGGCCTCGGCGAGCGCGAGGTAGAAACGCGCGAGGTCATCGCCGGCGACGAGCTGCCGCAGTAGCGCAATGTCGGCGACCGGAAGGCGCGAAAGGGGTACCATGCCCACCTGCTGCCAATTGGCACCGCCCCGCGTCTTGAACGAAACCGACCATTGACCCGCCAGCAGCGATTTCGGGATGGTCCCGACATGACGGCCCATCCGCCCCTCCGCATCCTGCCGCTGCCGGATCTCGGCGGCATCGAGGTCGCGCGTTCGGTGGACGCTAGGCTGCACTATCCCCGCCATATCGAGGCGACCTTCTCGATCGGCGCGATCGAGGCGGGCGCGATCCGCGCCTTCCACCGCGGCCGTATCCACCTCATGCCCGCGGGAAGCGTCGGCATCGTCGGGCCGGAGGAGGTGCACACCTCCGATCCGGCGGAGCAGGCGGGGGCCTGGAGCGCGCGCGGCTTCTATCCGCGGGCGGAACAGGTGGCGGCCGTCGCCTCCGACCTTGCCGGCCGTCGCGTCCCCGCGCCGCGCCTGCGCGAGACGGTGGTCCAGGATGGCGAGCTGTGGGCCGCCATCCGCGAGTCGTGCCTGGCGGCCGAGCAGGGCGCGCCAGCGCTGACGCGCGAGGCGCTGCTCCACCGCGCACTGTCGCTCCTGGTGACGCGCGCAGGCGGGCTGGCGCCGGCAGACCGCCCGCCGCGCGAACCGACCGCCGTGCGCCGAGCCCGCGACCTGCTGGCCGCCACGCCGGATGGCCGCTTCGGCATGACGGCCCTGGCCGCGGCGGTGGGGCTCTCCGTGGATCGGCTGACGCGCGCCTTTCGCGCCACCCATGGCCTCCCGCCGCATGCCTGGCACCTGCAGCATCGGCTGGCGCAGGCGCGGGCCATGATCATCGCCGGCACGCCGATCGCCGAGGCCGCCGCCGCGACGGGCTTCGCCGACCAGCCGCACCTGACGCGCCTGTTCCGCCGGACGTACGGCGTGACGCCGGGCGCGCTCGCGCCGCGCGCCGGGATCGTTCAAGACGTGCCGCATCGCTCGGCTTGATGGTGCCCGCATGCCTGAGGCGCCGTTCGAGAGCACCGTCATCGTCACCCGCGCCATCGCGGCGTCGCGCGAGGCGCTCTGGGCGCTCTGGACCACGCCCGCCTGGATGCAGGCCTGGTGGGGCGCGAGCGAGGCTGGCGAGTTGTTCGACTGCGTCACCGAGGCGCGGCCCGGCGGTGCGCTGCGCTACGCCATGCGCCCCCGAACGGGCGGCGCCGAGGAACGCGTGGCCGGCGTGTTCGACCTGGTGGAGCCGCCCGCGCGTCTCGGCTTCAGCTGGGTCTGGCAGGGCGGCGCCGAGCGCGTGGACACACACGCCAGCGTCACCTTCGAGGCGGAGGGCGCAGGGACGCGCGTGACCGTCACGCATCGCGGCCAGCCCTCCGCGCGCGTCGCGGCGATCCATCGCCAGGGCTGGACCGACATGCTGGCCGATCTCGACCGCGCCGCCTCCGGCGCGATGCCGATGCCGAGCCTGCGTGACACGCTCGCCGCCCTGTGGTGGCATCTGGCGCGGCGCGACTGGGAAGCGGCGGGCGCGCTGCTCTCCGAGGATGCCGTCGTCATTTGGCCGCACAGCGGCGAGACCTTCCGCGGTCGCGAGGCCTTCGTCACCGTCAACGCGACCTATCCTGGGCGATGGGAGATCGCGCTCCAGCGCGCCGAGGCGACGGAGACGGGCGCGCTGGCGGTTGCCAAGGTCAGCGACGGCGCGCGCCGCTTCCATGCCGTGAGCCTCGCCGGGGGCGCGCCGGGGCGGATCGCGTCTCTCACCGAATACTGGGGCGAGGCCGGGGATCCGCCCGCCTGGCGCCAGCCATGAGGCTGCTCGTCCTCGGCGCGACCGGCTCGGTCGGACGGCTGGTGGTCGCGCAGGGGCTTGCGCGCGGCCATGCCATCACGGCGCAGACGCGCCATTCGGCACGCGGCGCGGCCCTCCTGCCGAGCGCGCGCGTCATGGCGGCGGATGCGACCGATGCGACCGCGCTCACCCCGCTCTGCGCCGGGCAGGACGCCGTGATCTTTGCGCTCGGCACCGACCGCGGCGGGCCGACCACGCTGTTCAGCGACGCGACGCGCGCGCTGCTCGCCGCGATGGCGGAGGCACGGGTGGAGCGGCTGGTCGCCATCACCGGCGTCGGCGCCGGCGAGACGCGCGGCCATGGCGGCTTCCTGTACGACCGCATCATCTTCCCACTCTTCACGCGCCACCGCTACGCCGACAAGGACCGGCAGGAGGCGCTGATCCGCGCGAGCGGCACGGACTGGACGATCCTTCGCCCCGCGCCCTTCGCCGCCACACCAGGCGCGGCGCCCATGCAGCGCGTGACGGCCATCGCGCCAACGACGCGGCTGACGCGGGTCACCCGAGAGGAGGTGGCGGCCTTCGCACTCGACTGCGCGGAGCAGGGGCTGCATCGGCAACAGGCGGTGTTCTTCGGCCATGGCAGTGCCTGAGGTCACGCTCCGTCCGCCCTGGCCGGACGAGGAGCCGGCGCTGACCGCGCTGTGCATCCGCTCCAAGCGCCTCTGGCCCTATGACGAGGCCTTTATGGAACGCGCCGCGCCCGCGCTGCGCGTGCCGGTAGAGCGGCTCGGCGCGGAGGCGATCCGCGTCGCCGAATGCGCCAGCGAACGCGCCGGGGTGGTCGGGATCGAGCCGGGCGACGCGCCGGGCGTGTTCGAGCTCACGCTGCTCTTCATCGAGCCGCGCTTCGCGAGGAAGGGCATCGGAGCGGTCCTGCTTCGCTGGGCCTGCGCGGCGGCGCGAGCGCGGGGGGGTGCGGTCATGGAGATCCTGTCCGACCCCTACGCCCGCGGCTTCTACGAGGCGCAGGGCGCACGCTTCATCGAGTGGCGGCCATCCGATGCGATCCCGGGCCGCGTCCTGCCGCTCCTGCGCCTCGCGCTCACGGCTCCAGGGTGACGCGGCCGAACACCAGGAAGATGCGCGCACGATCGGTCGGCGCGGCATAGGCGCCCTCCGCGCCGTCCAGCAGCGCAGCCAAGGCCGTCCAGGTCCAGGCCTCCTCGTCCGTCGCCGGTACCTGCCGAGCCGTGCAGTTCGCAATCCCACGCTGTGCCCCGAGCGCGCGCAGCCGCTCCGCGGCCCGGCGCAGCGGCGCAGGAACAGAGGGGTGATCCCAGCCCCAGAGCCAGCTGCCCGTGACCGAATCGAGCGTGCCGATAATCTGCACTGGCGCCGCGGCCCTTGGCTTACCCGCGGCCTCGAAGCGGATCGTTCCCGACCCGAGGTCGAGCGACCAGCCCGCTTCGCCCAGGCCGAACAGCCCATCGCACAGCGCGGTGCGGCTCGCCAGCTCGGTCCGTGCACGCGCGATCAAAGCGTCCCAGGGCAGGTCCGTGCTCATCCTGGGCGCTCCGCCAGCACATAGGCGCGGCGGGAGGCGTACTCGACGCCGGCGTAGGGGTCGCGCGTCTCGCTGCGAAGCACGCTCAGTCCCGCCCGCGCCATCGCGGCGTCGAGTTCGCCCTCCGCGAAGAAGCGGAAGCTCAGCGCGACGGGGTGGCCCCACCATTCCTCGAGGCGCACGGGTGCCTCTCCCAGATGCACCGCGGCCAGCATCAGCCCACCCGGCGACAGCGCCGCGCGGCAGGCGGCGAGCGCCTGCGCGAGGGAGGCGTCGTCCTCGTGGATCAGAGAGTAGAACAGCACCAGCGCGGCGAAGCGGCCCGATGCCGCGCTTAGCGCGTGCAGATCGGCCACCTCGAAGCGGCATTCGGGGTGGCGGGCACGGGCCTCGGCGATCATCGCCGGCGACAGATCGAGCCCGACGACATCCGCGCCCTGCGCGGCGAGGAAGGCCGTGACATGCCCCGGCCCGGAGCCGACGTCACCGATTACGCCTCGCCTGCCGACGCGCGTTGCCAGATCACGCAGCCGCGCGCAGTCGAACGGCTTGTGCGCGAGTTCATCGCCCAGGCGCTCGGCATAGTCGGCGGCAACCGCGTCGTAGCTTCGGCGCACGGCTTCGCGAAGAGCGGCCTTGGGCATGGCGGCAGGCTGCCGGCTGCACGACTCACCGGTCAGGCCGCTCACCGGCGGCACGCTGCGTCTCATGGTGGCAAGGTTTGCGAGGGCAACATGCGGTCAGCCAGCATGACCGAGCGCGGTAAGTCTTGAACAATACCGGTCTTTGGGACGCGGCGCCGCCTTGCAGCTTCCGCACTCGACGAGGGCAGCTGGCCGTGTGATGGAGCACAGGCATGGCCGCCGCACCAATCCTCCGCTGTCGGGACATCGACCGCGCCGAGCGTTTCTATCGCGAGGTGCTCGGCGGTACCGCGAACTGGGCGTGGGGCGAGGGTAATCCCGGCTATCGCTCTGTCACAGTCTTTGGCGCCGAGCTCCATCTCTCCTCCTTCGCCGGTGACGGCGCCTTCGGCACGGCGGTTTACATCCGGGTTGACGAGGTGGATGCGATCGCAGCCCGGATAGGCTCTGTCGCTCCCGACTGCATCGAGCACGGCCCTGAGGACCAGCCCTGGGGCCAGCGTGAGCTCTATGTGCGTGACCCGGACAACAACCAGTTGCGCTTTGGGCAGGCGGTCGGGCGCGCCGGCACGGACTGAGCTCGTCAAGCCGCGACGGTTCGAATCCCGGTGCACTCCCTCCGCCAGTTTCCTGAGGCGTCCCGCTCTCCGTCAAACCTACCGCCGCGCTGCCTGGGAGGGTTCCTGGGGTTTTCGGGGCAGACCTGTTGACCGCCAAGACCGAGACAAGGACTCTGCCGGGTCTCTAGAGGCGGTATTCTCTCCGAGCCTATTGACCTAGCCGATTTAGTGCGTCGAAATTTAGTCCATCAACTCAGAGACTTATACCAATTCCCATGGCGTGTGACTCAGGTGGGGGATTCCCCGACGCGGGGGTGATGTGATTCACCCTGGTGAGCATCGGAGGCTCACCATGG
>NZ_JACIJE010000027.1 GCF_014199195.1 Neoroseomonas alkaliterrae
CCACCAACGAAACCCTGCAACTTCCGCCCAAGGCCGCCTGACCCGTGGCCACCTCAAGCCCACCAGCTTTTTCCACCACGTTGACGGACGTGACCGATCCGGACGGCTGGGTGAGACTCGGCACGGTCACGACCGGCAAATTATACTGCGCGCACGAAGGTTTGCCTTCATCCCGAGCGCGTGCGTTTCGCTTGGCTGCGGCGCATAAGCGGCGCGCCGCATCTGCGGCCTCCGGCAACTATCTCCGACCGCAAGCCGATCCTTTGTCGCCGGGTATTGGGCCGGCTGTGCCGCGATCGCAGGCGTACGGAGGCACAACTCGCGAACGGCGCTGAGCGCAGGCGGGAGGCCGAAGAACAGAGTCTCGCGGCTCTGCGCCGAGATCGAGACCCGCGTGAATACCTGTCTGTCTCAGTCGCCAGCATGAAAGCCGCTGGATCTACAGCACGCACTGGCCGCGCCCCGGCTATCCACCTGCCTCTGCTAGTAGACGGCGTTCACGCCGATGCCCTGGCTTGCCGCTCGATGATTTGGCGGCTGTTCCCTTTGGCCCCCGTGAATTTGTCCAACTCGGTCACTCTTCCGCCGCGAGAACGCGAGAATTTCCGCGGCTTTCAGCCTGGCGGTTAAATCACCTATGTCGCCAGGTTTGGAGAAAAGGGCGCCGGAGAGAGCGGCTTCCGGGTGTCGCTCCACCTGCGCATCCGCCAGTCGACGCGCGAAATCCACGGAAAGCCTGCGCCGCGCGGCGCGCGCTCGCCTCCGGGAGAGAGTTTGTGTCAAAGATGGGTGGCGTAGCGGTGGGAACCGGGAACTGAAATTCTCTGGGCTGCACCTTCTTCAATACCAGAAGCCCGATCGATGAAAGCGAGGTGCCTGCGGGCGAGGCACTTCGAGCGCGAACTCCCGATGAGGCGGAATGGCGAGATCTCCCCCCCGCGGACCCCGCAGCGACCGAAGCTTCCTGATCCGCTCCTCGGTTGGCGGGTGCGTGCGCAGGAGTGACGGTTCGGGGATCCGGCGCCCCGGCAGGAACATCTCCTCCCAGAAACGCCCGACCCGACGCTCAAGCTTGGCCAGAGCCGAGGCGAGGCCCTCGGGGTCGCCCGTCAGCCGCACCGCCCCGAGATCGGCATCGAACTCGCGCCTTCGCGACAGCGCGAGTTGCAGCAGGGCCATCACGGTCGGCGAGAGAGCAAGGGCCAGCGGCGCGATCCAGGGAAGCGTCACCGCTCCCGCGACGATCAGGGGCAGGTTCGCGAAAAGCAGGATCTGTCCGAGCCAGCTCGCCAGCGAAACCGCCCGCGACATGGTGTCCGCGAGGCCCATGAGCCACAGGTCACGGTGCGCGATATGCGCGATCTCATGCGCAAGAACGCCCGCCATCTCGCGGGGGGACAGGAGACGAAAGAGACCGTCCGAAACGCAGACGACGCTATCCTCCGGATTTCCCATCGCGAACGCGTTCGGCAGCTGGCTAGGGACGTACCAGAGTTCCGGGCAGCGCGGCAGTCCGGCGCGTGCGGACAGGGTCTCGAGCAGCGCGAAGCCCTCGGGCCAGTCGCGTGCGCCGAGTTGCCGCGCGCGGTAGCCGCCCAGCAGAAGCTCGCGCGACAGCGTGGGCGCGAAGAGGAGCCCTCCGGTCATCACCGCAACGATGACGAAGGTCGTCTCGGGGCCCGCGATCATGCCGACGACGAGCCAGGCGATCGCAGCCATGCCGCCGAGCAGCAGGACCGTCTGCGCGAGGTTGTTCAGCCGGTGGGCCAGCGTGGGGGCGATGACGAAATGGAACATATCGCAATCAGAATCTCCCGGGCGGAACGCCGAGCATATTCAGCACGACGCGCGCCAGAACCCGGCCTGCGAACGTGATGCCTGACGCCCACCTTCACGTCCGCCCCGCATCCAGCCATCGCACCGCACGACGACATCCGGCGTCCCCCTGCGCCGGTGCCGCCGATCTTGCAGATCGCGATCCACGGATCGGCCGGCAGCCTGTCGAGCGCGCCCCAGGTCAGTGCCTCATGGGAGCCGCTGCCCTGCGGGGTCGAGATCCACCGGCCTCACGGGCACGCCGTCGGCAATGCCGGACATCGATGCCCCGCAGGCCGGCAGCCTGCGGCGAGGCCGAGCATGGTCGTGACCGGACCCTTTTGATCCCGAGGCGGAGCGGAGGGCGGGGCATGTGCCTTGCCACGCCCCGCCGCGGCGCATCTCAGCCCGCCTTCACCTCGATCCGCTTGACCTTGGCCTGCGCCTCCGGCGTCTGCGGCAGCCGGATGGTCAGCACCCCGTTCTTGAAGCTGGCTTCCGCCTTGCTGCCATCGACGCCGGGAGGCAGTGGGATGGCGCGGTAGATGGCCCCGTAGCTGCGCTCGGAGAGGTAGTAGCCCTTCTTCTCCTCCTGCCGTTCGATGCGCTTCTCGCCCTTCACGGTCAGGACGTCGTCGCCGACCGTCACCTCGATATCCTTCATCTCCATGCCCGGAAGCTCGATGGAGATCTCCACGGCGTTGTCGGTCTGCACCACATCCGATTTCGCCTCGCTCTGCCCCCAAGGCCATTCGAACCCCGCGAGCGGCTTGCCGAAGCGGTTCATGAAGTTCTCAAACACCTGGTTCATCTCCCGCTGCAGCGAGGCGATCGGGCTTTGCTCGGCGGCCTTCTGCTCGGGCTGGTCATCCTTCCGGGCCCACGGGATGAGATCCTTGATCTGCATGATATCCTCTCCTTTGCCGCTCAGGCGGCCTTGACCTGGATCTTGCTGGGCTGCGCCTCGGCCGCGCGAGGCAGCCTCAACGTCAGCACACCGTCCTTCAGCACGGCCTCGATGCGCGCGGCATCGAAGTCTTCCGACAGGACGAAGCTGCGCTCGTAGTCCCCCGGCTCGAACTCGAGGTGGACGAGGCGGAGGCGATCGGGCTGCGGGCTGCTCCCGCGGCCGCGCACGGTGAGCACTCGCCGCTCCAGCGTGATGTCGACGTCGTCGGCGACCACCCCCGGCATCTCCATCATCAGCACGATGCCCTCTGCCGTCTCCACGACATCGGTGAGCGGGCGCCAGATGCGCACGTTGCGGGTCGGCTCGGCCCCCGCGGCCGCCGGGGAGACAGCGCCGGCTTCGGTTTCGGCATTCATCGGTGTCGCTCCTCTCAGCCGGCCTTGATCTCGATCCGGCGTGGACGTTGGTCCTCGGGACGCTGCAGGGCGATGGTGAGCACGCCGTTCGCGAAGCGGGCCTCGACCTGGGACGGATCGACTGCGAAGGGCAGGCGGACGATGCGGGTGAATCGGCCGAAGGCGCGCTCGCGCCGGTGCCAGACAGCGCCCTCGGGCATATCGGGCGGCCGCCGCTGACCAGTGATCGTCAGGACATCATCCTTGGCCGTGATCTCGATGTCCTCCGGGGCCACACCCGGGACTTCGGCAACGATCGCCACCGCCGCCTCGTTCTGCCAGAGGTTCAGGGGCGGAAAGGCCGGGGCGGAGGTCCCGAACGGCATGCGATCGAGCGTCTCTCCGAAGCGTCGCAGCAAGGCGAAGGGATCGGCGCGGTAGAGCGTCAGTGGATGCAACATCGGCTCCTCCTGGTTGCGGGACGCGGCGCGTCCCCTGGTGAACGGCCCCCCGGGCGAAGATCCGCGAGCGGCCGAAGGCAGGCGTGGAGATCGCGCGGTGCCGCCGGCCGGAGCAGCCAGCTCCGCCCCGGCCCTCGCGTGCCATCGAAAGCCGCGGCTGCTGCTCGAGGCCGGCGCCGCCATGCCGGCCGGCGGCATCACCGTCGCCTCCCGGCTTGGCGTCGGCAGGATGAGACGGCGTCGGGATGTGGGGCGTGCCGGTCATGCGAGCCTCACCCCTGTCCAGGCAGGCGGATCGCTGGCCGGGAAGGACTCGAGGCTCGCCTCCTCGACCGGATCGGGTCGGGACTCGATGTTGTCCGCCCCGACCCAAGGCAATACGCGCCCGATGGCATCAGATACCGTCATGCAATGCAAGGCCCTTCTGCGTGGCCCGCAGGGACGCGCGGCTGCGCTATTTGGATGGCTACGCCGCGCGCCCCTGCTCTG
>NZ_JACIJE010000028.1 GCF_014199195.1 Neoroseomonas alkaliterrae
GCCTGCCGCCAAACACCGAAACCGAACTCACAGGCCGCTTCCAGGCCGCCGCCACGCCTCCATCGCCCGATCAGGCGGGTTTCGCAGAGGTCTCCTGGGGTTGAAGGAAGCCATGTGTCGCCATCGCTGATTGGGGGGAGGTCAGCAGTGTGAACAGGCTTCCTTCCTGGCATATGTTCCTATTTTGTTCAAGCCTTCCAGCGGGTACCCCGACAGGTGCTGCCCGCTCCCCGGTATGTGCGGCCACGATCTCCAGGCCACGACGAGCATGCCGAATCTTACCGTCGCGCCCGGCAGCGCGATGCCCTCATCATTGCCGCCCCACCTCCGCGAGGTCTGCGACCTGCTCGCCCGTGGCCTGCTGCGGCTGCGCAGCCGCGCTGCTGAGGAAGCTGCGCGCGACGCTGTGGACCGCGGAGAGCGGTTGCTACACTTCGCGGCCACCCAGCGCCTGCATGCGAACCGGACCACCCGGAGAGACGCATGACGCGCACCACGAAGCCCAAGCCCCAAACCGCACCGGCGTTCACCGCCCCGGCCATCCCGCCGGCCGACGTGCTGGGCCGCCTCGCCGCCCTCAAGACCGCCTCCACGCCAGCACTGAAGCAGCAGTGGCGGGAACTCTTCGGCACGGAGCCGCCGCCCTACAACCGGCGCTTCCTGGAAAGCCGCTTGGCCTATCGGATCCAGGAGCTCGCCTATGGCGGGCTGAAGCCGGAGACGCTGGCGCGGCTCGAGGCGCTCGGCGAACAGCTCGACGGCGGGAAGGTCACCGTCCGCCGTATGCGCGGCGACGACAAGCCGATCGCCGGCACGCAGTTGATCCGCGAATACCAGGGTGTCGAGCACGTGGTGACCGTCACGCGCGACGGGTACGACTATTACGGCCGCCCCTACCAGTCGCTCTCGGCCATCGCCCGCGCCATTACCGGCACGCGGTGGAACGGGCGCGTGTTCTTCGGGCTGCGCCCGAGCCGGGGCGCAGTATGAAGCGCGACACAAAGCCGGCCAGCGCGATGCCGGCGACAGTGCGGAAGCACCGCTGCGCGGTCTACACCCGGAAGTCGAGCGAGGAAGGCCTCGACATGGCGTTCAACTCCCTCGACGCGCAGAGGGAGGCGTGTGAGGCCTTCATCGCCAGTCAGCGCGCGGAGGGCTGGGTGCTGGTGCGCGACCGCTACGACGACGGCGGCATCTCCGGCGGCACTCTGGAACGCCCGGCCCTGAAACGCCTCGTCGCTGACATCCAGGAGGGGCTGGTGGATGTGGTGGTGGTCTACAAGATTGATCGCCTGAGCCGATCGCTGGTCGACTTCACCAAGCTGGTCGAGGTGTTCGACGCGAACAACGTAACCTTCGTGTCGGTCACGCAGAGCTTCAACACGACCACCAGCATGGGCCGCCTGACGCTGAATATCCTGCTCAGCTTTGCCCAGTTCGAGCGCGAGGTCATCGGCGAGCGGATCCGCGACAAGGTGGCGGCATCGCGCAAGCGAGGCATGTGGATGGGCGGCTTTGTTCCGCTCGGCTACGACGTACGAGAGCGGAAGCTGGTGGTGAACGACGCCGAGGCCGCGCTGGTGCGACGGATCTTCCAGGGCTTCGTCGAGATGGAATCCTGCACCAAGCTGGTGCAGGTGCTGCGCGCCGAAGGCGCCACCACCAAGCGCGGCCGCCCGCTGACCAAGAGCGACGTCTACCGCATCCTCAGCAACCGCGTGTACCTCGGCGAGGCGGTGCACAAGGGCACGGCCTATCCCGGCGAGCACGACGCCATCGTCAGCCAGCAGCAGTGGGACGCGGTTCACGCGGTCCTGCAGGTCAGCCCGCGGGTGCGGGTCAACCGGACGCGGAACACCACTGCACCGCTTCTGCGGGGGTTGATCTTCGACAGCGACGGCCGCGCCATGTCGCCGAGCCACAGTCGCGGCCGGGGCGGGCAGATGTACCGTTATTATGTCAGCCAGGCGGTCCTGAAGGGTGGCGCGACCGAGCGGCCGGCGATCGCACGGTTGCCGGCCGGCGAGATCGAAGCGGCGGTGGTCGCGCAGGTGCGTGCGCTGCTCCGGCAGCCCGAGATGGTGGTGGGCACGTGGCGGGCGGCGCGCGCGACGGCGTCGGACGTGACGGAGCAAGAGGTGCTGCTGGCGCTGGAACGGATCGAGCCGCTGTGGGATGAGCTCTTCCCCGCCGAGCGGGCGCGCATCGTTCGGTTGCTGGTGGACCGCGTCGACGTCCGGGCCGAGGGCGCCGCGGTACGGCTGCGGTTGGACGGGCTCGGCAGCCTGGTGAGCGACCTCGCCGCCCAGGCCCCTGAGGCCGGAAGGGCCGCGCCGTGAGCGACGCGACGCAGACCCTCACGGTGGTGATCCCGCTTCGGGTGAAGCCGCGCGGCGGGCGGAAGACGATGGTCACGCCGGGCGTGCTGGCGCTGGAGCGTCGGCAGGACATCACGCTCATCAAGGCGGTGGCGCGGGCCTTCCGATGGCGGCGGATGCTGGAGTCCGGGCGCTTCGGCACGATCAACGAGTTGGCCGCGGCCGAGAAGATCAACTCGTCCTACGTCTCCCGCGTGCTGCGGCTGACGCTGCTGGCGCCGTACATCGTGGAGGCGATCCTGGACGGGCGGCAGCCGGAGGGGATGACGGTGGCGGTGCTGTTGGAGCCGTTTCCGGTGGGGTGGCGGGAGCAGATCGAGGCGCGATTCCACCGGCTATAGCCGTACACCGTCGGCGTCCATGCTATCGCTGGCCGTCGCCTATCGCCGGGTGATGGGCGAGACCCTACACGACGGTCCCGCCAGGGCCGCAGCCGAAGAGGCGTGGCGCGCAGCCGGCGGCGCCCCCCGCGCCGACCTTGCCCTGCTCCTGGCCGAGATCAGCGGCAGGCACAGCGCCTGGTTCTGGGCCCCGGCTGCGCGCCGCATCGCGTGGGAGTAAGCGCACCTGCGCCGCCTCGGCTTCTGGCCCCCGCCGCACGACCGATCCCGGTGGCCCCCGATCCCGCCGCTCCCCAGGGGTGGGAGCCGCCCGGCTGCGAACCCAAGCTGAGCTCTCAGAAGCGGGCTGCCTCCAGCAAGGCGCGGCTGGCGTAGATCGTGTTAACGAAGGTATAGCCAAAGAAGACGTAGCCCTTTCCGCGCATCATCTCGACGGTGGATGCGGCGGCGCGGCCGGTCGCGCAATCCTCGGCGTCGTTCTCGACGATGATGACCTTGGGCGCGAAGCGGCCGAAATCTAGTTCGCCCAGCAGCTCGGCATCGAGCCCTTCGACGTCAAGCGAGAGCAGGTCGATCCGGCCGTCGGCGAAATGTCGGCCGAGCAGCGTGTTGATGGTGGCGCAGCGCACGCTGAACTCGCGCCGTACCCCGCCCTTGCCCAGCGCCTCGGCGAGCGCCGAATGCTCGGGGGAGATGGAGCTCCAGCCCCGGTCCTCCATGGCGTAGAAGGTGATGCTGTCCTGGTGCGCCAAGCGCTCGGGCACGACCGCGACCTGCTCGACGGCATCGCCGGGGCGGTGGTGGCGGTATTCGGGCAGGTAGTCGGGATCGGCCTCCACAAGCAGTCCGCTCCCGCCGGCCTTCCGGAACAGGTAAGTATTGTTGTCGTAGACCGGATGCGCGGCGCCGATGTCGGCGTAGCGCACCGGCCCCTCATGCCCGGCGATCCGCAAGATGAAGGCGACGAGCCGGTCTTCCCCGCACTGCGAGAAGGACTCCGCGCCGCTGGGGCCGGTCGGCGCAGACGACGGAGGCGGCTGCAGCTGCGCAACGGCGGAGGCGAGCGCGTCCAGGCGCGACATCACCTCCGGCCCACGGCTGCCAAGCTCGGCCTGGTAGCGCATGAACTCTGCTAGTTTCCGCTTCACCTTGGACAACATGTGTCTCCCGTCCCTGGCCTGGGGCTAGGCCGCGTGGACAAACCTGATCCACAGTCGGATGGAGGCGAGTGTCGCGAAGCCGAGGAAGCTCTCGGCGGTCTGGTCGTAGCGGGTAGC
>NZ_JACIJE010000029.1 GCF_014199195.1 Neoroseomonas alkaliterrae
TCAACGCCAATCTCCATGCCAGAGATCAGCTTGGAATCACGTCCGGCCCCGGCTGGGAATCCCCCCAAGCGCCAGTTTGTCCACGCGGCCTAGCGACAACGCCGACGCGCCGTTCTGGCGCAATCCCTGGTTCTCCACGCTGGACGCCGCCGCGCTGGTAGGCCTCATCTTGGCGCGGCGGCCTAACCGATACGTGGAGATCGGGTCCGGAATCTCGACGCGATTCGCTCATTTCGCCAAGGAGTCGGGAAGCCCGACGACCGAAATCATATCGATTGATCCGCGGCCACGCGCAGCCATCGACACGCTTTGCGATCGCGTCATACGGCAGCCGCTCGAAACATGCGATCTACGTATCTTTGAATATTTGGACGTCAATGATATCCTGTTTTTCGATGGATCACACCGCGTTTTCACAAACAGCGACACTACCGTATTTTTCCTTGAAGTACTTCCCATTATTAAACCAGGCGTGCTCATACATATACACGATATTTTTCTTCCAGATGACTATCCTGCAGCGTGGAACAACAGGCTTTACTCAGAACAATATATTTTAGCGGCCATGCTGCTGGGCGGCCAGACCAATTTTGATATAATATTGCCGAATTACTTTGTCACCCGGCACCCGGATTTGGGGCAGCGGGTGAAAAACCTGTTCGCGAGCACCGCGGGACAACCGGCAATCCCCCTGACCTATCCGAATGACGCGAATTGCCCGGGCGTATCGTTCTGGTTGACGCCAAGGTCGCTCGTTGCCCCAATCGCATCAGGGTTGAACGGCCGCGCTACCACTCCGCCTGTGATTGCCGCACCAGCAACCGTGTCCGGACCCGCGCCGAAAACGGCCCCGCGCCCACGACCGCCGGGATTGCAGGCGCTGGATTTCATCTCCCGCAGGATTAAGGAGTTCGAAGCTAGGCGGATATTCGATGTCGGGGCCAATACAGGCCAGTCGGCGCTGGAATTCGCAGCGCGGTTCCCGGATGCCGAGATCTATTGCTTCGAACCCGTACCCAGCACCCGGGATGCATTGAGAGCAGCCACAGACGGTCTTCCGCAGATCAGGATCCAGGATGTCGCGCTTGGCCGAAGGACGTCAGTTGCGCGTATGCAGGCTCGCGACAAGCACCCAATGAACCGCCTGCTTCGCGCGCACGAGCCTTTGGCGAACTCGATCGAAGTCCGGGTGACAACAGGTGATGAATTCTGTCGTAGCCATGGGATCGGCCAAGTCGATTACCTGAAGATAGACACGGAAGGCAATGATCTGGATGTCCTGCTCGGCTTCCAAGGCATGCTCGCATCGCGGGCAATCTCTCTGGTGCAAGTCGAAGCGGGGATGAGTCCGGATAACGATCGCCACGTGCCGCTCAGCCGTTTTCTGAGCCTGCTCGGCGATCACGGATACCTGCTTCTTCATTTGTTCGATGAAGTTCGGCGGAACCATCGATTGCCGGCGGAACAGCAGCAACTGCATGGCATGTGGTTCTGCAATGCGGTCTTCGTCGCGGAGAAGCCCGAACGGCTGCTCCTCGCAGCAGCAGGCATGAACCGGTAGCGGGCCTCTCGGCCCCATCGAGACGCCGCATTCAGGATTCACCAACAGAGGCCCTTCACACATGGCGGCCCGGATCGAAGCGCAACGCCACCTCCAGCGCAGCTTCTCCCAGGATGGCGAGGATCGCATCGTGCTGCGCCTCTTCCGGCATCGCCGCGACGGCTTCTACATCGACATCGGCGCGCACCATCCTTATCGCTTCTCCAACACCGCCCTGCTGCACGAACTCGGCTGGCGAGGCATCAACATCGAAGCCACCCCGGGCGCCATGGACGCTTTCCGGGAAGCGCGGCCCGATGACATCAACATCGGGATGGCGGTCGCCGAGGCCGAGGGGACGGTTCCCTTCAAGGTGTTCGAGGAAGGCGCCTACAACACCCTCGCGACCGGCCGCGTCGCGCCGGGCAAGGGCGGGCCGGATCAGGGGCGCGTTGTCGAGGTTCCCGCCGCGCCGATCGACGTGATCCTGGCTCCGCACCTGCGTGCGGGGCAGCGCGTGGACTTCCTGTCCCTGGATATCGAGGGCTTCGAGATGGCGGTGCTCGCCCGCTATCCCTTCGCGACCCATCCGCCGGCCGTGATCGTCGTCGAGGACCACGGCTTCGACATCGCGGATTGTGGGAGCTCACCGATCTTCCGGCAGCTCAGCGCGAAGGGCTACCGGCTTCGCTGCCACATGCTGTTCTCCTCGGTCTATGTGGCCGAGGCGGAGCTGAAGCGCGCGGCATGAGCGCGGCGCCGCTTCCCGCCGATCAGGCCGCGGTCTTTGCCGAGGTCGATGCCGGCCAAGCCCGCCTGTCCGACATCCTCCAGGGTGCCGTGGCCGGGGGACACATGGATGCGGTGCTGCTGCGCGCCCGCAATTCCCGCGAGCGCCTCGCGGGCATCCTCGCGCGCGGGGTCGTCACGATCTGCGGCGGTGTTTTACCGCGGGCGCAGATCGCAGCCGAGCTTGGCGTCGCGCGCGTGTCCATCATCTCCTTCGACGACTGGGTCGCCGGTCGCGCGCGCTGCGATCTCCTGCTGGTGAATCATCACGCCTTCTTTCAGCGGGCCGAGTGCATGGGGGCCCTGGCGCGCGCCGCTGCCGAACCGGGCTTCGTCTCGGCGATCCAGTTCCGCGACCACCATCACCTCTATCGCCGCAACCTCGAACTCGCGGCGCTGGCGGACTTCGTCTTCCCGGGCCATCCATACAAGCATGAGTATCTGCGGGCGGCGAACATGAACATTCTCGCCGTCATCCCGATGTGCGTCGGCCAGTGGCCGGATGCGATGATGGTGCGCCTGTTCCGCGAGAACGCCGAGGCGAACCGTTCCGATGCGCTCTACGGCGGCTACGGTTTCTATCCGCGCTACCGGGCCCGGACCGCCTTCATCGACGTCATCGGCCGTGACATCCCGGGCAGCAGGGTGGTGCAGTGGCGTCCGGGCATGGAGGGCAGCTACCTCTCGCTCTCGCAGGAGGATCGGTTCCGAGACTGGCTGGGCCACAAGGTCTCCGCGGTGGTGAACACGGATTTCTGCATCCCGAACCGCATCTTCGATGCACTGGCCGCGGGGCAGATTCCGCTGGTGCCGCACGGCCTCTCGCATCTCGAGACGGTGATCCCCGCCGAGCATCAGCGCGATTTGCCGGTGCTGCGCTATTCGGACTTCGACATTGCCTCGCTCCGCGACGCATACGCCCGGGCGCTGGCGGCCTATGACCGGGAGGGTGCTGCCGGGGCGGCGCGCCGGCACGGCTATGCGCTGCGCTTTCACACCCTTGCCGACCGCGCGCAGCGGATGCTGCGCGAGCTTCGCCGCGTGGCAGACCAGGCTGGCTGAGGGAAGGCGCCATGCCCCTGCTGCTGCGCCTGCATCCCTCCGCCCATGTCGAGATCGACCCAATCCTTGCCGAGCAGGCCAATGGCCGCGTGGAGGCCGCCGAAGGCGCGCGGATCGTGCTCGGCCGCCCGAAGAATCTCGGGCCGCGCAGCCACTTGGACGCTTCCGGAAACCTCTGGCGTTGGCGTGCTGAGCGTGATTCGGTTGGCGGGAGGTGAGATCGGACGGGGCGCGGATGTTGGGAGGTCAGC
>NZ_JACIJE010000030.1 GCF_014199195.1 Neoroseomonas alkaliterrae
TCAACGCCAATCTCCATGCCAGAGATCAGCTTGGAATCACGTCCGGCCCCGGCTGGGAATCCCCCCAAGCGCCAGTTTGTCCACGCGGCCTAGCGTCGCCAGCGGCGCCCTTGATGACCTGATCGCCGAACATGACGTGGTGCATGTGCACCAATGTCTGTCGCCCTTAGGCATATTCGCGGCCGCGCGCGCGCGCATCGCCGGCAAGGTCGTGCTCGGCACTGACCATGGCGGCGACCTGTTCGCGGAACTGGAGTACTATCCCCGGCTCGGCCGCCTCTTCGACGTCTTCCATGCCCAGTCCGACTTCGCTGCCGCGGCCTTTGCCGGCCTCGACCGTCCAGTCCGGCTGATCCGTGGCCCGGTCGATGACCGGATGTTCGCTCTCGCGACGACGCGACGCCAACGCGGCCTCTTTGTCTCGATTGGCCGCATTCTTCCGCACAAAGGATACGAGCATGCGATTGCGGCGCTGCCGCGCGGTGCGCGGCTCGTAATCGCCGGCCGCATTTACGATCGAGACTATTTCGACCGCCTCCTGCAAGCCGCGGCGGGCCGGGACGTGCACTTCGAAACGCAGCTCGGAGACGCGGAGGTTCAGCACCTTCTCGGCCAGGCCAGCCTCCTGGTGCATGGCGGGACGCATTTCGGACCGGACGGGACCTTCTACCATAAGCCGGAACTGCTTGCCCTCGCCCCACTGGAGGCGATGTGCCTCGGCACCCCCGCGGTAGTCAGTCGGGCGGGCGCGCTCGGCGAGCTGGCTGTGCTGCGCGGGTGCCGCAGCTACGCCGATGCGCAGGAGCTCGCTGCGATGCTGGAGGCTGCCGCCGCCGGTGACCTCTTCGCGCTGAGCCCGGCGGAGATCCGCGACGACGCCGTAGCGCAATTCGGCCTTCGCCAATTCGGGGAGCACTACCTCGCCCTGCTGCGGGAATCAGGGCGGTGGGAGCGCGCCGCATGAAGGTGCTCCTGGTTAGCAATCTATTCCCGCCGGAAGTCTTGGGCGGTTACGAGCTGCTCGCGGCTGAGGTCGCGACCATGCTCGCGCGCCAGGGGCATGCGGTCACCGTGGCGACGACGCCGCTGGTAAACCGCGTCGATACGCAGGTAGATCCGCGCCTTTCCATCCGCCGAAGCCTGGAATTCAACGCGAACTGGCTGTCGCCGGACCCCCCCAGTGACGCGGCGGAGTTCCGCGGCGGCTTCCTCTCGATGCGCAACATTGCCGCGCTGCGGCTGCTGCTGGAGGAGACCGAGCCCGACCGCGTCGTCCTGTTCAACACGGACGGTCTCGGCACGCTCGGGCTGATCGCCTTTCTGCACGCCTGCGGCCACCGTCCGGTCCACTATATGGCCGACAATGTGTTTCGTTTCCTGGACTCGCGGCAGGCGGCCGAAACCTTTCGGAGCTTCGCCCGGGTGTTCCGCCTGGAGCCTGCGCTGAAGGCGCTGAGCGTGCTCGCCATGTCTCGCACGGTCTACGACGAGGCCGCGCATTCGCTCGGCACGGCGCCGGGCACGGTGGCGTTCGTGCCCGGTACCGTGCCGGATAAGCTTCCGCCCCTCGTGCCTCGCTCGGACCCCGAGGGGACCCTGCGCCTGGTCTTCTCCTCCCGAATAGCGCCGCACAAGGGCACGCTCTTGATGCTCGACGCGCTGCGTCTCCTGCTCGACAGGGGCGAGCGCGGCTTCACGGTGGACGTCTTCGGCAATGGTGGGGTACCGGACCTACTCCAGCGCGCCCATGCCCATGGCCTTGGCCCGCATCTGCGCTTCGCCGGGGGCATTGGGCGCGAGGCGATGATCCAGCGCTTTGCCGACTACGACGCCCTGCTGTTCCCGACCTGGATGCGTGAGCCCTTCGGCCTGGTGGCCGCGGAGGCGGCGGCCCAGGGCTGCATCCCCATCGTGACGGCGCAGACCGGCGTCGCGGAATGGCTGATGACCGGCGACGCCATTAAGATCGAACGCAGCGTCGAGGGCCTCGCCGGCGGCATCCAGCGGCTGCTGTACCTGCCGCCGGCGGAGCGGGAGGCGCAGCGCCGGCGCACGAGCGACGCGGCCCGGCGGCTCTTCGCGGCAGATCGCTGGTACCCACGGATTGAGCGCGCGATCCTCGACGCCGCCAGTTGCTCCCGCGCGCCGTCGGCGCGGGACGTCGAGGATGCGTTCTTCGCCATGGCGCGCATTTGGAGGGGCTAGGCATGCGGGATATCGACCTTGCGGCGATACAGGAGAAGCTCCGGGTAGAGGGAACGCGGGCTTCTCGGCATAGCTGGATCGTCGCGCGGGTCCGGCGCCTGCTGTGGCCCTTCATGCGCTCCTACTTCTTCATCACGCTCGAATGGGTGCGCGACCGGCTGAACGAGGCGCAACTCGGGCCCGGCGGCGCCGCCTCGCCGCGCCTCGCCGAGGTGATCACCGCCGCCCGCGCGGAGGCCCTGGCCGCCTCCCGCACGGTGCAGGAATTGCGCGCCGACCTGGAACCGCTGCGCGCCGACATGGACCAAGCGACGCGGTCCACCGAGGCCGCGGTGCAGCGGCTGGAGCGGACGCTGTTCCACCTCGCGGCGCGTGCCGGTATGCCAGCGTCGGACGGTGCGGAGGCTCATTCCGACCTGGGCCCGGCGGTCCTCGTCGACACCGCCTTCGGGCCGATGATCATGAAGCGCGGCGACCTGATCACCGAGCATGTCCAGGCGCACGGTACCTGGGACGAGCACATCCTGCCGCTGATCGAGCGCGCCGCCCGGAACGGCGACGTCGCGGTGGATGCAGGCGCGCATTTCGGCACGCTGACCGTCGCCATGGCGAAGCATTTCCGTACCGTGCACGCCTTCGAGGCAAATGCAGGAAACTTCAACTTCCTCTGCGCCAATGCCGCGCTGCGGCCGGCGGGACGGATAGTGCCGCACCATCTCGCCCTCTATTCGTCCGAGACCGAGCTGTCGCTCGCCGCACCGGACCTGCAGGAGGTGACGATCGAGGGCGGGCCCGACCTGCAGGAGACCTTCAGCAAGGCATCGAATTCCGGCGGGCTGATGTTCGTGCAGGGCGGCACTGGGATCGCCGCTGTGCGCGCGGTGCCGCTCGATTCGCTGGGGCTGGAGCGGGTCGGCTTCCTGAAGATCGACTGCCAGGGCGCCGACGGCCATGTCGTGCGAGGCGCGCTGGGGACGATCGAGCGCTGCCGGCCGGTCATCGTGCTGGAGTGGGAGGCGCAGCTGGCGCCGGCGCATGGCGTTTCGCTCGAGGAGGTCCGCGCCGCCCTCGAGTCCCGCGGCTATCGCTTCGAACTGCTTTGCGCGCACAATGACAAGCAGACGGACTATCTCGCTATGCCGTCGGCGTCGTGAGTGCTAGGCCGCGTGGACAAACTGGCGCTTGGGGGGATTCCCAGCCGGGGCCGGACGTGATTCCAAGCTGATCTCTGGCATGGAGATTGGCGTTGAT
>NZ_JACIJE010000031.1 GCF_014199195.1 Neoroseomonas alkaliterrae
ACCAGCCCCGCGCAGACCACGCCGCCCGAGCCGACCCGCGTCGCGCCCGCACCGGCCGTGCCGGCGATCGATCTCGAGGCCATCCGCGCCAAGGCAGAGCGCGCCGCTGCCGAGCGCATCGCCAGCTACGAGCCGGTGCTCGCCGCCGCCCGCGGCCTGCTCGCCGCGGACACCCTCGACGCGCTGCGCCATGCCGCCATCCGCGAGCGCGTCAGCCCCGAGGTGCTGCGCAGCCGCCTGTGGGACGCCTTCACCCAGACGCAGACGAGCCGCCCGACGCTCCCGGCCCGCCCTGAGACCGGCCCCAGCCACGACGACCCTGCGCAGATCCTCGACGCCATGGCCGAGGCGCTCGCCGCGCGCTCCATGCCCGGCTACCAGCCGCAGGGTTCGGGTCGGCATGCCGAGTTCATGGGCTGGCGTCCCTCCGACATGATCGGCGAGCTGCTGCGCGCCCGGGGCGAGCGGAGCGTGCCGCGCAACCCGACGCTGCTCGCCGAGCGCGCCTTCCACACCACCTCCGACTTCCCGGCGCTGCTCTCGGCCGCGGCCAATAAGATGCTGCTCGCGGCCTACCAGCCGGCCCAGCCGACCTACCGGCAGATCTTCCTCCGGCGCGACTTCCGTGATTTCAAGCCGCACCGGCATCTGCGCATCGGCGACTTCCCGACCCTGCTGCCGCTCGCCGAGAATGGCGAGATCCAGGTCGGCACCATGTCCGAGAGCCAGGAGATCGTCCTGCTGCAGACCTTCGCCCGGCGCATCCGCGTCACGCGGCCGATGCTGGTCAACGATGATCTCGGCGCCTTCACCGACTTCGCCGCCGCCATCGGCCGCCGCGTCGCCGAGTTCGAGAACGCCACCGCCTACAACCTGCTGAACTCGGCCAATGGCGACGGCCCGACGCTGACCACCGGCAGCGCGCCCGTATTCGCCACCGGCGCCGCGCGCGCCAACAAGGCCAGCACCGGCACGGTGCTCGACACTTCGACTATCGGCGCCGGCCGCACCGCCATCATGAAGCAGCGCACGCTCGACGGCCTGCCGATCTCGATGGGCCAGACCATGCGCCTGCTGGTGGGGCCGAACCTCGAACTCGCCGCGCGGCAGGCGACGGTGGTCGTGCAGGCGAGCGAGATCGGCAAGGCGAACGTCTTTGCCGGCTTCGTGCAGCCGGTGATCGAGCCGCTGATCCAGGCGAGCCGCTGGTACCTGTTCTCCGACCCGGTCGCCGCGCCCGTCTACGTCTACGGCTACCTCAACGGCGCCGAGGGGCCGCAGGTCACCACCGGCCCGGTGCAGGGCGCGGACGGTGTCGAGGTCAGCGTGATCTTCGACTTCGGCGTCGGCGCCATCGACTGGCGCGGGGCGTGGTTCAACCCGGGCACCTGATCCTTCCCACCACCACAGCAGTTTCGTCGAGGGCGTCCTGCGGGGCGCCTTCGGCGTTTCAGGAGACCCTTCCATGCGCAACTGCATCCGCCCCGACGCGCGCTCCATCCCGATGGTGGTGCCCTACGCGGGGGGCATCCTCTCCGGCCAGGGCCTGCTGGTCGGTGCCTTCTTCGGGGTCGCGGCGTCCGACGCCGCGCAGAACGCCAGCGTCGAGTGCGAGACCCGCGGCGAGTTTGAACTGACCAAGGAGCCCGCGCTGGCCATCAGCCAAGGCGCGCGGGTCTTCTGGGACAACACCAACCGCCGCATCACCACCACCGCGACCGGCAACTTCCAGGTCGGCCTCTGCACCGTCGCCGCACTCGCGGCCGACGCCACGGTCCGCGTGATGCTGGCCCGCGTCCCGGCGTCCGGCGCATGAGCGGCGATCCGAAGACCAGCCGGGGCTACCGCAACCGCAACCCCGGCAACATCGAGCACCTCGCCACGAACAAGTGGCTCGGCCTCGAGACGCCGCCCTCGGACGGGCGCTTCTGCCGCTTCCGCTCGCACCAGCACGGCATCCGCGCCCTCGCCCTGCTGCTGCAGAGCTACCAGGACCGGCACGGCCTGCGCACGGTCCGCGGCATCGTCGCGCGCTGGGCGCCGAGTAGCGAGAACGACACCCGCGCCTACCAGGCGGCGGTCGCCGCGCGGCTCGGTGTTGGCCTCGACGATCCGATCGACCTGCACGACGCCGCCACCATGCGCGGCCTGGTCGAGGCGATCATCCGCCACGAGCTCGGCGGCATGCCCTACGCGCCGGAGACGATCGCGGAGGGCCTGCGCATGGCCGGTCTGGTCCAGCCGGGCCTCGCCCACAGCGAGACGGTCCGGGCCGCCGCGGGCTCGGTGGTCGCCGGCGTGACCGCGGCGGCAGTGGTCGATGCGGTCACCACCCTGGCCCCGGATGCGGAGGGGCTGGCTGCGGTCCTGCGCGCGCTCGGCCCCTGGGGCGTCGCCGCCGCGGTGATCGGCGTCGCGGCCTGGACAATCCACCAGCGGCTGCAGCGGCAGCGGGAGGTCACCCGATGACGGACCACGACCGCGAACTCGGCACCATCGTCACCCGCCTGACCGAGATCGAGCGGCGCCTGGCGGAGGGCGACAAGGACATGCGCGAGCTCACCCGCACCGTCACGGAGCTGGTCAAGGCGATGGCCGGGCTGACGGCGCGGCTATCGCTGGCGGCCGGCGGCGTGCCGGGCGCATCGCCTGCCATCCCGGCGACGGGTGCGGCCGCGGCCGGCGGCATCGTCGGCGCGGCGGTCGGCGCGAAGCTCGCCTCCTGGCTCGGGCTCGGCTGAGCCGCCATGGGCGTGTTCGACGATGCGCTGGCGGTGCTCGCCGCCGACCCGAACCTCGGGGTCGAGGCGACCTACCGGGCGGCGGGCACCGGCGCTCCCTTGGCGATCCGTGTGCTGCGCTCCAGTCCCGACCGGGTGGTGGATGCCTTCGATACGGCGGTGCTGCGCGCGACTGACGTGCTGACGGTCGCCATCGCGGCCCTGCCAGCGATCGAGCCGGGCGACACCTTTACCCTTGGCGCGGACCTGTTGACGGTGGACAGCGCCGAGCGGGACGCTGCCGGGGTCGCCTGGCGCGTGCTCTGCCAGCGGTAGGCTGTGCGGCTCACCGCCGTCGTCGGCGACTTGCGCAAGGCGCTGGCCGAGGAGGTCCGTGCCGGCGAGCGCGCCGCATCCAGCGCCGTGCGCGCCGAGACCGACGCGCTCAAGGGCGAGCTGCGCCAGCAGGTCACCGGCTCGCTCGGCGGCAAGGCGCGCGGCATCGCCAATGCCTGGCGCTCGCAGGTCTTCCCGCGCACCGGCGTGTCGCTGCGCGCCGCCGGCCTGGTCTGGAGCAAGACCCCGCTGGTGATCGAAGCCTTCGAGCGTGGGGCGCTGATCCGGCCGAAGGGCGGCGGGCGGTTTCTGGCGATCGCCACCGGCTTCAACGCCGCGCGCGGCTGGCGCGGTCGCGGCGACAAGGGGCT
>NZ_JACIJE010000032.1 GCF_014199195.1 Neoroseomonas alkaliterrae
AGCCCCTTGTCGCCGCGACCGCGCCAGCCGCGCGCGGCGTTGAAGCCGGTGGCGATCGCCAGAAACCGCCCGCCGCCCTTCGGCCGGATCAGCGCGCCGCGCTCGAAGGCGTCGATCACCAGCGGGGTCTTGCTCCAGACCAGGCCGGCGGCGCGCATCGACACGCCGGTGCGGGGGAAGACCTGCGAGCGCCAGGCATTGGCGATCCCCCGCGCCTTGCCGCCGAGCGAGGCGGTGACCTGGCCGCGGAGCTCAGTCTTCAGCGCGTCCGTCTCGGCGCGCACGGCGCGGGAGGCGGCGCGCTCGCCGGCGCGGACCTCCTCGGCGAGCGCCTTGCGGAGATCGCCGACGATGGCGGTGAGCCGCACGGCCTATCGCCGGCAGAGCACGCGCCAGGCGACCCCGGCAGCGTCCCGCTCCGCGCTGTCCACCGTCAGCAGGTCCGTGCCGATGGTGAAGGTGTCGCCCGCCTCGATCGCTGGCAGCAGGCCGATGGCGACGGTCAGCACGTCGGTCGCGCGCAGCAGCGGCGTGTCGAAGGCGTCCGCGACGCGATCCGGGCTGGAGCGCAGGATGCGGAGCGACACGGGTGCGCCGGTGCCCGCCGCGCGGTAGCTCGCCTCGACGCCGAGGTTGGCGTCGGCCGCGAGCACCGCCAGCGCCTCGTCGAACACGCCCATGGCGGGTCAGCCGAGCCCGAGCCAGGAGGCGAGCTTCGCACCGACCGCCGCGCCGACGATGCCGCCGGCTGCAGCCGCACCGGTCGCGGGGATCGCGGGCGAGGCGCCCGGCACCCCACCCGCCGCAAGCGACAGCCGCGCGGTGAGGCCGGCCATCGCCTTGACCAGCTCGGTCACGGTGCGGGTGAGCTCGCGCATGTCCTTGTCGCCTTCGGCCAGCCGCCGCTCGATCTCGGTGAGGCGCGTGACGATGGTGCCGAGCTCGCGGTCATGGTCCGTCATCGGGTGACCTCCCGCTGCCGCTGCAGCCGCTGGTGGATGGTCCAGGCCGCGACGCCGATCACCGCGGCGGCGACGCCCCAGGGGCCGAGCGCCCGGAGGACCGAAGCCAGGCCCTCGGCATGCGGCGCGAGCGTCGTGACGGCATCGACCACCGCCGCCGCCGTGACGCCGGCGACCACCGAGCCCGCGGCCGCACGCACGGTGCCACTGTAGGCGAGGCCTGGCTGCACCAGGCCGGCCATGCGCAGGCCCTCCGCGATGGTGTCCGGCGCGTAGGGCATGCCGCCGAGCTCATGGCGGATGATCGCCTCGACGAGCCCGCGCATCGTCGTCGCGTCGTGCAGGTCGATCGGGTCGTCGAGCCCGACCCCGAGGCGCGCGGCGACCGCCGCTTGGTAGGCGTGCGTGTCGTTCTCGTGGCTCGGCGCCCAGCGCGCGACGATGCCGCGGACCGTGCGCAGGCCGTGCCGGTCCTGGTAGCTCTGCAGCAGCAGGGCCAGCGCGCGGATGCCGTGCTGGTGCGATCGGAAGCGGCAGAAGCGCCCGTCCGAGGGCGGCGTCTCGAGGCCGAGCCACTTGTTCGTGGCGAGGTGCTCGATGTTGCCGGGGTTGCGGTTGCGGTAGCCCCGGCTGGTCTTCGGATCGCCGCTCATGCGCCGGACGCCGGGACGCGGTTGAGCCAGACGCGCACGGTCGCGTCCGCGGCCAACGCCGCCGCCGTGGCGATGCCGATCGAGAAGTTGCCGGTCGCGGTGGTGGTGACGCGGCGGTTGGTGTTGTCCCAGAAGACCCGCGCGCCGGCAGTGATGGCCAGCGACGGCTCCTTGGTGAGGTCGAAGACGCCCTGGGTGGCGGCCTCGATGACAGCGTTCTGCGCGCCGTCGACGGCGGCGACGCCGAAGAGCGCGCCGACGAGTACGCCCTGGCCGGCGGTGACGCCGCCCGCATAGGGGACGGCGACGGCCAGGCTGTCGCCCGGCTGGACGAAGTTCCGCATGGGTACTCCTGCTGTTGAGAGGGAGAGAGATCGGCCTTGAATGGGGCCGGTCGGCGAGTTACATGTAACGGCCGATGGAGGTGCCGATGGCCGCGTCCGAAGTGCGGAAGCGCGTGGCCGCCCACCGGGCGGAGCTGCGCAAGCGAGGTCTGCGCCCGATCCAGATCTGGGTGCCGGACACCCGTGCCCCCGGCTTCGCCGAGGAAGCGCGCCGGCAGTCGCGGGTGGTCGACGCGAATCGCGCGGAGTTCGAAGACATCATGGGCTTCATCGAGCGCAACTCGGCGTGGCCCGACGACGAGGACGACGCTGCCGAAACCGATGCGCCGCGGTGACGTGGTCATCGTCGCCGATCGCGGCGGCGGGGATTACGCGAGCAAGCCCCGCCCTGCGGTGGTGGTGCAGTCCGACCTGTATGACCAGACGCTGAGCGTCGTGGTCTGCCCGGTGACGACCGTGGCGCACGACGCGGCGCTGCTCCGGTTGCCGCTGGCGCCGAGCGCGCGGCTCCCACTGCGGGCACCGAGTTGGATCATGGTCGACAAGCTGACCAGCGTGCGGCGCGACCGGATCGGACAGACAATCGGCCGGATCAGCGACGACGAGGCGGTGGCGCTGAACCGCAGCCTCGCTGTGTTCCTTGGTTTTGCGTGAGGCACGCGATGGGGTTCGCCGTTCGCATACCGGCGGAGGTCGTGCGGCGGAGACTGATGTGGTTTTTCCGCCGGGCCCAGCGCGGCCATCCGGTGCTGATCCTGGAGCACGGCCGACCGGTCGCGCGGCTGGAGCCACCGACCAAGCGCGGCCGTGCACCTGCATCCCGCCGCAGGCTGCCTCGCGTCAGGTGCCCGGGTTGAACCAGGCGCCGCGCCAGTCGATGGCGCCGACGCCGAAGTCGAAGATCACGCTGACCTCGACGCCGTCGACGCCGGAGACCGGGCCCGTGGTGACCTGCGGTCCCTCCGCCCCGTTCAGGTAGCCATAGACGTAGACCGGCGCCGAGAGCGGATCCGAGAACAGGTACCAGCGATTGTTCTGGATCAGCGGCTCGACCAGCGGCTGCACGAAGCCCGCGAAGACGTTCGCGTTGCTCGTCTGCGTCGCGGCGACGCTGACCGTCAGCTGCCGCGCCGCGAGTTCCTGGTTCGGGCCGACCAGCAGGCGCATCGAGGAGCCGATCGCGATCGGCAGCCCGTCGAGGGTCTTCTGGCGCATGATGGCGGCGCGGCCGGTGGCGAG
>NZ_JACIJE010000033.1 GCF_014199195.1 Neoroseomonas alkaliterrae
CCGCCGCTGACCCATCCCCGCCTCGCCACCGTTGCCGACCCACAAAGCGAATCAACAACAGCGGCCCTCAGCAAGGCGTTTCGCAGAGGTCTCCGGAGACGGCTGAGACCGAGAGATTGCGGCAGGCCCTCAGCAAGCGAGCCGAGGAGGTTGCTCAAGCTGTTGCAGACCTGAGAGCGCGAAGCGTCCGGTAACATCGCAACCGATTTGAGTAATGGTGGTTGACGCCAGAGAGTTTCGCTTCCTGGTTCCCACTCCTACGCCATTTCCGCCTAGAAATTCGCTCTCCGGTTGGGCGATCGGCGCCTGGAACTGAAGGTTGCGCCAGGGTTGGCGAACAGTCCTTGGGAGTGCTGAGATCGGAACGAGCTGGAATTCGCTCTCCGGAGGGCCGGCTCTCTCCGGACCTTGGGACTTGGCCGATTTAGTCCCAAGCTTCAGCCCCTCCCAAAACAACAGCTTACTGGACGCGGAAGGGTCTGAGTTTCGAATTCTGTTTGGGCCTCCAGTCGGCCGTTCCAGAACCACTCTCCCGGCTGTCAGTCATCGCGCTGAGGCGCCATTCTGGCAGGGGTTCGCGCGCCGACCTCGGGACCTCCGAGACCGCCTCCGAACCAGGAAGCTCTCTCCGAACGACGTTTTCTTCTCCGCGGCTCGGGACTTGGCCGATTGAGTCCACAAGGTTCGCGCGCAGGAAATCCGCCGGGCTGCGGCTGACGCCGGTGGCGCGAGTTGGCGCCGCCACCGCAGGGCCCGATCGACTCCGGGCCCGGATTCCTTCTGGCTAGGTCCTGGACTCAAACCGTGTCCAGAGCCGGATGGCGGCGAGGGCGACGGCGCTGAGGTAGTTGCGTGCGAGCTTGTCGAAGCGCGTGGCGATGCGTCGGAAATGCTTGAGGCGGTTGAAGCATCGTTCGATGAGGTTGCGCTGGCGGTAGAGTGCTGGCGGGACGGTGATCTGCTTGCGCTTCTGCCGTGTGGTCGGCACGTGGTCGCGCCCGCCTGCGGTGCGGATGCGCTCTCGGACTTCGTCGTAGTCGTAGCCGCGGTCGGCGACGACGTCGCTGCCGGGGGCGAGGCCGGCGAGCAGGTCCGGCACCGCGCGCATGTCGGCGGCGTGTCCCGCGGAGAGGGCGAGGCGCACCGGCAGGCCGCGGGCATCGACGCGGGCGTGGAGCTTGGCGCTCAGTCCGCCACGGGAACGACCGATGGCGTGATCCGGACCCCCTTTTTGCCGCCGGCGGCGTGCTGGTGCGCGCGCACGATGGAACTGTCGATCAGCGCCAGCGAGCCGGGCGAGCGCGCCGCCAACGCCTCGAAGATCGAGAGCCACACGCCGCGCTTGGCCCAGCGGTTGAAGCGATTGTATGCCGTGGTGTGCGGCCCGTACCGCTCGGGCAGGTCGCGCCACGGCGTGCCCGTGCGCAGCACGAAGAAGATCGCGTTCAGCACGCGCCGGTCGTCTCGCCGCGGCCGCCCCACCCGCCGGCCATCCGCACCCGGCAGCAGAGGCTCGATGATCCGCCATTCCGCCTCACTCAGATCGAACCGCGACATGCCAAGCCCCCCGTCAACAGGAAGCTTGAATCAAATCATCGCGCGTCGCGTCCAGCAGTTTGGGTTCAGGACCTAGCCGGGCGAAGTCCATCAGCGAGCGCGACAGGCGGTCGATCTTGTAGACCACCACCACGTCCACGAGGCCGGCCTCGATGTCGGTGAGCAGGCGCTTGAGCGCCGGGCGGTCGAGGGTGCCGCCCGAGACGCCGCCGTCGTCGTAGCGGTCATGCACCGGCACCCGGCCTTCGGCGCGCTGCGAGGCGATGAAGGCCTCGCAGGCCTCGCGCTGGGCGTCGAGCGAGTTGAACTCCTTCTCCAGCCCCTCCTCGGTCGATTTCCGGGTGTAGACGGCGCAGCGGAGCTTGCGCACCTTCGCCGGCAGGGCGGCGGCGTCGCGCCGGGTCATGCGCCGCTCCGCGGCCGGATGCCGAAGAAGGTCCAGCCGTTCCAGCGCGTGCCGGTGATGGCGCGGGCGATGGCGGAGAGCGACCGGTAGGGCCGGCCCTGCCACTCGTAGCCGTCGCGGGTGACGGTGACGACGTGCTCGACGCCCTGGTGCTCGCGGATCAGGCGGGTGCCGGCGATCGGGCGCTGCTCGTGGCGGATGCGGCGGAGGGTGACGTTCCTGCCGTCGATCTGCTCGCCCAGCGCCTCGAGGCGCTCCAGCGTCTCGCGCTTCAGGCCGCCATAGGCGAGTTCCTGGATGCGGTAGGCGAGCCGGCTTTCCAGGAAGCGCCGGTTGTAGGGCGGCGGCTCGGTGCCGAAGAGCCGGCGCCACTCGGCCTTCAGCTCGCCGATCGGCAGGCCGGGGAGCGCGGCGAGGCGCGCCGGCACGTCCGGCTTCGGGATGGCGGGGATGGTGGGGGCGGGCGCTTGGGATGCGGCCGGCGGCTTCCGTCTGGTCTGTGTCATGCGTCTCCCTTTCTCTCGGGGTTCGCATGACGGCGCTGGGTGGGGACGAAGTGTAGGCGAGGCTCTCCCGCCGCCGCGGCCCCACGGGCGGCTTCCTCGGCAGCGCGGGTCCTCAGCCGCAGCAAGCCGCGGGCGAGCAGGTCGCAGACCTCGCGGAGGTGGGGCGGGAGGCCTGTGAGACGGAGCATAGTCGGATTGGGAGGTGACATGTTCCTGATGGCGGAGGCGTGGTCGCTTGCACATACCGACGGTCCCGCCGCGATGTCGGGGCTGCGAACACGGGAAGCGGTCGGCACGATTGGGGAACAGATGACGACGGTGTTGCGACCCAGATATTCTACCGTCCGGCGAATCGGCGGTGGTGCTCCATGGGCTCCTTCAACCCGAGGAAATTCACGGACCCGGATCGGCTGAGGAGCCTGGATCCACGGAGACTCCGCTCATTCCTTGCGCCGTGGAGCGATTATACCAATTCCCATGGCGTGTGACTCAGGTGGGGGATTCCCCGACGCGGGGGTGATGTGATTCACCCTGGTGAGCATCGGAGGCTCACCATGG
>NZ_JACIJE010000034.1 GCF_014199195.1 Neoroseomonas alkaliterrae
CTGGTGCGCCCCGTCGCCGAGCGCTTCCACGCGCAGGGCGCGCTGCTCGGGCTCTGGGGGACGGACATGCCGGACGGCGTGTCGCACGTCCCGCCGGCGCACGAGATGATCGACCCGCTCAAGGACACCACCGCCCTCATCGCCCAGGTGCGTGCGGGCTTCGTCCCACAGCCCGAGGCGGCCGGCGCCTTCGGCTACGACTTCCGCGCGGCCGTGGAGATGATCCGCGAGGCCAACGCGCTGCTCGACGAGGCCGGCATCTCGCTCGACACCGACCCGCGGCGCGTCGCGAAGTCCGGCGCCGCGCAGGACGCCGCCCAGATGGCCGCCGTCGAGATCGCCGCCACCGGCGCAGCGGCACCGCCCCGCGCCGAGCCAACCCCAGGAGCACCCGCATGATCGCCGGCGCCTACGACTGGACGGACGACATGCTCAAGATCAAGAGCATGCAGAAGAAGTTCCGCGACAGCTTCAACGGGACCGAGATCAATCCGGCCCGCTGGGACGTCGCGGCCAGCGGCAGCGGCATGGTGCTCGCTGTCGCGGACGGCACCGTCACCGTCTCGACCGGCACGACCCTTGACGACGAGTTGGTGCTGACCAGCCGCACCGCCTTCACCATCCCGCTGCGCGTCATGGTCGCGGTGAACCTCAGCCAGCGCATCGCCGGCCAGTCGGTCTGGCTCGAGCTGGTCTCGGTCGATCCGACCTCCGCCCAGCCGGACGGCCGCAGCGCCTGCGCCTGGCGGCTCGACGGCACCAGCCCGACGCTCGCGAATTACGAGGTGCAGAGCGAGGGCGCGCCGCGGCTCGTCACCGCCTCCGCCTCGACCATCCCAACCACGGCGCCAGCCGGCTGGTCGGTGCTGGAGATCGAGCCGACCAACGACGAGTGCTGGTTCCACGGCCGGCAGCTCGACACGACGGCGGCACGGTCGAACTCCTATGTCCGCCACCAGCAGATCCCGGAGCCGAATGCGCTCTACCGCTTCCGGATCCGGGTGCGGAACCGGCAGTTCATCAACGGCATCTCCGCGGTCGCCAACAACGGCTCCGGCCTGGTGCGGATCACTCGCGCGGCACATGGCTTCGCGACGAACGACGTGGTGACGGTGGCGGACGTCTCCGGCGTGCCGGGGGCGAACGGCACCTTCACGATCACGGTGATCGACGCGAACAGCTTCGACCTGGTTGGCTCGACCTTCTCCGGCGCCTACCTCAACACCGGCTGGGCCTCGGTCTCGCGCAACCTGGCGCCGGCCTCAAGCACCGACGTGAAGGTGCAGTTCGTCACCATCGCGGACTACGCCGAGCTCACCACCGAGATCACCGCCGGCCGCGGCCAGTCGGTCGCCGGCCAGGGGCTCGGGGTGAACGTGCTGAGCAATGTTGCCCCGACGCTGACGGCCGTCGGTGGACAGGCGCGCAACACATCCGGCGCCCTGCCGGTGCTGGTCGCGACCGGCCTCTCAGCCAACCCGACGGCGGTGACCACCGGCCGGGGCATCGACCTGCTGGCGACGCTGATCGGCGCGCTGGTCAACAAGCCCTTTTCCATCCCGGAGGCGGACTGGCAGTACGCCTGCGCTGCCGGCGGGATCACCGGCACGACCGACGTCGTGCTACGGGCCGCAGCCGCCGCTGGTATCCGGAACTACGTCACCTCGATCGATGTGCGGAACGCGCATGCGACCGTCGCGACGGAGGTGGTGATCAAGGACGGGGCAACGGTGATCTGGCGGCAGCTGCTGCCGGCGGCGATGGCGACCCCGGTGGACATCACCTTCCCGACGCCGCTGCGCGGCACCGCGGCGACGGCGGTGAACTTCGCCTGCCTGACCACCGGCGCGCAGGTCTACGTCAACGCGCAGGGCTACGCCGCCCCGTAGCGGCGCCCACCAGGAACCCAGCATGTCCGAGACGACCGAGCCGGGCGGCAGCGATGCCGCGCCGGCGACTCCTGCCATGCCGATCGTGGCGCAGCGCGCGCTGGCGGCCCCGGCCACCGTCGATCGTGCCGCGCGCACCGTCGAGGTGGTGTGGTCCACCGGCGCCCGTGCCCGCAACTTCGTCCCCGCCCTCGGCCTCATCACCGAGGAACTGGAGATGTCGCCGAACGCGGTGCGCATGGAGGCGCTCCGCTCGGGCCAGGCCCCGGTACTGAACACACACCGACGCGGCGATGCCCGCGACGTGCTCGGCCGCGTCACCGCCGCCCGCCTCGAGCGCGGGCGAGGCTACGCCACCCTGCAGTTCAGCACGGCCGCCGACGTCGAGCCGGTCTGGCAGCGCATCGCCGACGGCACGCTCCGCGCGGTGAGCGTCGGCTATCGCGTCCACCGCTACGAGCCGCGGCCCGATGCCGCCACCGGCGAGACCGTCCACCGCGCCGTGGATTGGGAGCCCTTCGAGATCTCCGTCGTACCGGTCCCGGTGGACCGCGATGCGGCGGTGCGGGGCGAGGCGCAGCAGGGCGCGCCCGCCGTCGCGATCGAACCCGCCCTGCCTGACGAGGAACCCATCATGCCCGAGACGACGCCGGAGACCCCGGCCGCGCCGGCGCCGTCTGCGCCGCCCAGCCCGACCCAGGAGACCACCGTGACCACCACGCCCAGCGCCCCGGCGCCGGAACCCACCCGGGCTGCGGCGCCCGACCTCGACGCCGTGCGTGCCGAGGGCCAGCGCGCAGAGCGGGAGCGCATCGCCGGGATCGACGCGGCCATCGAGGCCGCCGGCGCCCTGGTCTCGGCCGACCGCATCCCGCCGATCCGCAGCGAGGCGGTGGAGCGCGGTTGGTCGGCCGATCAGGTCCGCCGCGCGCTGTTCGACCTCCTGGTCACGACGGCGCCGAAGCCCTCCGTGCCCGCGCGGCCGGAGAGCGGCCCCGGCCACGATGATCCCGCCATGCTGATCGACGCCATGGCCGAGGCGCTCGCCACCCGCTCCATGCCCGGCTACCAGCCGCAGGGGAACGGCCGCCACGCCGAGTTCATGGGCTGGCGCCCC
>NZ_JACIJE010000035.1 GCF_014199195.1 Neoroseomonas alkaliterrae
CTCGCAACTCCACCCTAGCCGCCAGGTCCGATGGCCACCCCAGCCCTACACCCCGGCCGAAGCCGGAATTTCCACCACCTCCGCGGACGCTACCGCGCCGCGCGGGGCGCTGGCGATCCAGACCGGGGGCTGGTGGCCGAACGGGGTCGCGGTCGGCGCCGGCGACCTCATCGGCCTGGCGGGGCGGCTCTACATCGCCACCGAGACGGTCACCGCCTCAGGCGCCGGCACGGCGACCATCCCCATCGCGCCGCCGCTGCGCGAGGCGCTGCTGATCAACCAGCCGCTGGTCCTCACCAAGCCGACCGTCGCCATGCGCCTGGTTTCCGACGACGAGGCCGCCAACCCGACCCGGCCTGGGCGCTTCACGGCGATCACGATCCGCCTCGAGGAGGCGCTGTAGTGGCCTATTTCTGCGCCAATCAATCACAGGAAACGGATCGACTATGAGCAGATACTTGCACTGGTCCTGACGGACCGGAGCGGGTGTATGCGCGCACCTGGGCTACACCAGAGCACTCGCCTGCATCGCGCAGAACGGCGCCCTCCACACCATCACGATCCGCACGTTGCTCGAAGTACTCCCGCACCCGCGCTCGCCATTCTGCATGCCCGGGTGCGTTGGAATTGCGGTACGGGACCGAGCCGATGGCGGCTCGCACGTCGAACTCGGACCACTCCTGCGTCGGTATTTCGGCGAGACGGGCCAGCGTGGCAGCCTCGCGTTGCCGAGGCGTGCCGGCGCGCTCCGAGAAGCCACACTGAAGCGCTCATCGCCGAATTGGTAGGAACTCGCTGAGGGAATGTCAGTTGGCCATTCAACGGGCAGGGTTCGGCTCAGGCCGCGACGCGCCCGCGGCTCGGTCCAGCCTTGAGGAAGCCACACAGGCGTTCCGTCGGCACCGCTGCCGCCAGCGCTGACCGCACTGTCGATCGCCGCCCGAGCAAGGCGGACAACGTCCTCGTAGCTGCGGGCCTCCGCTCCGATGGCGAGGCCGATCGCATTGTTGTGGTCGTCCATTCTTCGAAGATGGGCAGGGTGGCTGCGGAAATGTGTCCCCAGCACCTCGTTGGCGGTGACAATGCCGAACGCCGTGGCCCAACCGAAGCGGCGGCGCAGTTCCGCAGTACCGACGATATGTCGATATGCGTCGGCGGGTCCGTCATAGAACCCTGGCAGGGGAGAAGCAGCCGCTTCGGCTTCCGCTGCTTCCTGGACCGACCGCCAGAACATGAAACCGCTCATACGAATGCCTCCTCGCTGACGAGCGAGGCGACCGCCTCACTCGAAGTGACAGGTCCACCAGAACGGTGAGTGCGCGTCGGTCGGCTCCGGTGGGAGCGCACGGCCTGCCGCGTCAATGCGCAGAACATAAAGGCAGCGCCTGTGGTCGGTCTGTCGCAGCGTCCGCGAAACCGAAGCGCGACCCTCGTTCGTCTCCCAGGAGACCGACAGGGTCGGTTCGAATGCTCTCGTTCTGAGAGGCGTGAACGTGGCGTAGGTCGGCGCAGCGCCCGGACCCCAGTTCGGCCGCGGTAGCACCTCTCGTTCGTCGTAGGTCACGCGCACGCGAATAAGGGGCGTGTCGGACACCAACACGAGTTGCGCTTCATTCGGGCCGAAGAATTCATCGATGAGATTGCGGACCGTCGGGATAGCCCATCCCGTGATGAGAAGGGCGTAGACGCCAACGATGCCGAACAGGACGCGTGTCGCCCGTTGCTGTCCATCAGATGCCACGAACCGCTCCAGAAAGCAAGATCTAATTCCTATGACGCGAAGGTGCCCGCAAGGAAAGTCGGGCCTGCCGCTGCTGCGCAAAAGGATAGACGAAGGAGGAAGGAAATGTCCGATGGCAATGGCACGCCGCGGCTGTCGCTGCATGCGGCCTCCTCCGCCACCTCGCCGGTCGCCGCCCCCGTGGTGCTGGTCGAGCTCGACTTCGCCTCCGGCCCCTTCCGCGCCTGGACCGGACTCGGCCAGCTGAACTGGGCGGGGAAGGTGTTCGAGGGCGTCGGCTCGATCGGGGCGGTCGGCGAGGTCGAGGAGACGGTCGAGCTCCGTGCCGTGCGGCTGACGCTGGCGCTCTCGCCCGTGCCGCAGGAGGTGGTGGACATCGCGCTGGCCGAGCGGAGCTTCCGGCTGCGGCCGGCTCGGCTCTGGGGCGCGCTGCTGGATGCCGAGGGCGCCTTCGTGGCCGACCCGTTCCCGCTCTGGGCGGGGCTGATGGACACCATGGAGGTGACCGACGGCGCCGAGCCGCGCGTCGCGCTCACCTGCGAGAGCCGGCTCGTCGACCTCGAGCGCGCCGAGGTGCGGCGCTACACCGACGCCGACCAGCAGGCCGAGCACCCGGGCGACCGCTTCTTCGAATACGTCCCCGCCCTGCAGGAGGCGGAAATCCGGCTCCCCGCCCAGTGACGCGGCGGCCGGACTGGGCGGTGCGGCTGGCAGCCCTGCTGTCGGCGGTCGAGACGCGCGCCTTCGACGCCCATCGCTGGAACTGCGGCCGCTTCGCCGTGGCCGCGGTCGAGGCGGTCACCGGTAGCCGGCCGCAGGTGCACATCCTGCCCGACCTCATGGCCACGGCGGACAGCGCCGGCTTCCCGCGTGTGGCACCGCTGCGGGCCCTCACGGGCGACGTCGTCCTCGCCCCCGATCCCGACCGCCTCGGCGTGGTGCTCGACGCCGGCCGCGTCGCCTTCGTCGGGCCGCGCGGCCTGCTGCGCGCGCCGATAAATCTCTGCACCGCTGCCTGGAGGATCGGCTGATGCCCGCCGCCGTTCCCCTGATCGCCGTCGTTGCCGGCGGCGTCGCCTCCGCCGCGGTCGGCGGCGGCATCATCGGCGCGATCGTCGGCGCCGGCGCCGCCTTCGTGGTCTCGACCATCGGCGCCTCGGT
>NZ_JACIJE010000036.1 GCF_014199195.1 Neoroseomonas alkaliterrae
GATCAACGCCAATCTCCATGCCAGAGATCAGCTTGGAATCACGTCCGGCCCCGGCTGGGAATCCCCCCAAGCGCCAGTTTGTCCACGCGGCCTAAAGCTTAAAGCTGCCAAGTCAGAAGGTCCGGAGAGAATTGGCAGCCGGAGAGCGATTTTCGCTCCTCTCGGGGGCCGACCAGATCAACAGGTCTGCCCCGAAAAGCCCAGGAAACCTGCCACTCAGCGCGGCGGTCCGTCTGGCGGAGAGCAGGACGCCCATAGAAACTGGCGGAGGGAGTGCGCCCGGATTCGAACCGTCGCCGACCTGTTGCCTGGAGAACGGCGTGTATCTCAGGCGCTCGCTGACGTTCGCGTTGACCGCGCCCGCGGCCGTGCGGTGGAACCCGAGGGGGCCTTCCGCGCAGGCGCACGCTTCGTTGCCTTGGGCGCGATCTGATCAAAGCCGACCAGTCGAACAGGTGGGCGGCCCTTAAACACCGCCCGGACCTCGAGCTCTGCGCCCATGGCGTTCAGATAGCCCCTGAGAGTCGAGAGCATGAGATCGGCCCTCTGCTCCAATCGAGAGACTGCCACCTGACCAATCTTGAGCTTTCGAGCAACCTGGGTCTGCGTCTTCGACATTGCCTTCCGCAGATCGCGAAGAGAGGCCTCCTCAGCGATCAATTCGGCCGCTCGATTCTCCACGCGGGCGCGCGACTCGGGGGCGAGTTCCGCCAACTTGGCTTCTAGGGTCTTACCCATCGCTACCGCTCCTTGCTCCTCGCCCTCCGGCCCTTCAGATGCGTTGCGTACCGCGCGTCAGCCCGCTCAATGAGGCTCTTGTAGAACCTCTTCTCGGACACGCCCGATTTGCTTCCGCCGACCAGCAGGATCGCCTTCCTGTCCGGATCGAATGCATAAGCAACGCGCCACACGCCATCCGCAGCCCTGAAGCGGAGTTCCTTCATGTTCGAGTAGGTCGACCCGTTAAGCGTATCCGCGTGAGGCCGAGACAGCTGGGGCCCGAACTCCGCGAGCAACAAAGCATGCGCCAGGAGCTCTTCCCGCACAGCCTCTGTCCAAGCGTCGAATTCAGGCTCGAACTCGTCGTGAAACTCAATCGCCCATGGGGCCACCGGAATATGCCCTCCAGGTTCTACAATTTCAAGCGCATATTCTAAAGCCCGATGACGAGAGCATCCAGCCTGCTCGCGGCTTCACCAACGAGACGACGTACCACGATGAGCTCCGCGACAGGGATGGTGGACGAGCGGCCTGCCGCGGCCAGTACGGCGTCCAAAATCTGATCCGAGTGCGCCATCAAGGCAATGAGATGATCCGCCCGCGGCTGGCTGTCGCCTCGAAGCCACGCCTTCACTGCACCCTCGCTGGCGCCGCTCCACCGCATCAGCCGCTTCACGGCACCTCGTTCTCGGCGCGCCTCCCGACGCAGCGCGTCGGTCAGGAATGACGCGTGCCGAGGCTGTGCGCCCATGTCACTCTGCGAATGGTGCAGTTTTCCGCCCACTTCGGGCGGAATTCCGCCCTTCTCCGTCCCCATGTGCCTGGAGTCCCTGCGCTAATGTCGGCGCAGGGTGCGACATCACCGCGGCTTCGCTGGTTCCTTGCACCACGGCTGGAAGGGTGACCGCCGGCCTGCCGACGCTCGCGACAGGGAGCCTGCGTGTGAGGTCGTCCACAGAATGCACAGGCGATTCAGAAGGCGTCCGGCGGCGTGCGGCCGAATACGTCCGGATGTCGACCGACCACCAGCGCTACTCCACCGAGAACCAGTCGGCAGCGATCCGGAAATATGCGGAGGAACGCGGCATCGAGATCGTCCGCACCTATGCCGACCACGGCAAGAGCGGCTTGAGCCTCGCTGGCCGATCCGGCCTCAAGAGCCTGATCGACGATGTTCGAGCCGGGCGGGCGGATTTCGACCTGATCCTGGTCTACGACGTCAGTCGTTGGGGACGCTTCCAGGATGCCGACGAAAGCGCCTTCTACGAGTACCAGTGCCGCAAGGCAGGGATCCAGGTCGAGTACTGCATCGATGGCTTCGAGAATGACGGCAGCCCGGTCGCCACGATCGTCAAGGGCGTCAAGCGCGCCCTGGCCGGCGAGGGCAGCCGCCTGCTGTCAGTCCGCGTCTTTGCCGGGCAGGGCCGGCTGATCGAGCTTGGGTTCCGCCAGGGCGGTCCCGCAGGGTTCGGATTGCGCCGCTACCTCCTGGATGGTGCAGGCAATCGCAAGGCGCCGCTGACCCGCGGTGAGCAAAAGAGCCTTCAGACGGACCGAGTGATCCTCGTGCCAGGGCCAGCTGAGGAAGTTGACGCGGTCCGCTGGATTTACCGCAGCTTCGTCGAGGAGGGGCGCAGCGAGAACGAGATCGCCACGTTGCTGAACGCCCAGGGCATCAGCACGGACTTAGGGCGGCCCTGGACGCGCGGCACCGTCCACCAGGTCCTCATCAACGAGAAGTATGTCGGCGACAATGTCTGGAACCGCATCTCGTGCAAGCTGCAGGGCGCGCGGGTGCGGAATCGCCCAGACATGTGGATCCGCCGAGACGGCGCGTTCGAGCCTCTCGTCGACCGTATGCTGTTCGAGGCAGCGCAGATCATCATCCGGGAACGATCGAGACGCCTCACGGATGAGGAGATGCTTGAGGTCCTGCGGACCATCCTCGCAAATCGCGGCTACCTCTCCGGTCTCGTCATCGACGAGGGGTCACGTCCGTCAACGTGGTGGAAAAAGCTGGTGGGCTTGAGGTGGCCACGGGTCAGGCGGCCTTGGGCGGAAGTTGCAGGGTTTCGTTGGTGG
>NZ_JACIJE010000037.1 GCF_014199195.1 Neoroseomonas alkaliterrae
TGCGTGACGGCGAGACGGTGGAGGAGACCGCGATCCTCTCGCCGCTCGCCTGGGCGGTCGAGCACCGCGCCGAGGTCGAGGTCGTCGCGACCACGGGCACACTGCTCGACGCGCTGCTGGTCGACATCGCAGCCGCGATCACAGGCGACCGCACCCTCGGCGGCGCAGTCGAGTGGGTGCAGCCCGGCGCGCCGTCCTTCGACGACGCCGAGACCGAGGGCGCCGCCGCGGCCCGCGCCGCCTCCGTCCCCGTCACGCTGTTCTTCACCGTCGCCGGCTCGCCACTGGCCTGACAGGAGCTTCCGATGCCCCGTGCCATCGGCGCGAACTCGCGCCTGCTCATGATCCCCGAGGTGGCCTACGGCACCGCGCCGGGCGGCAACTGGCGGCGCGTGCCCTTCCTCTCCTGCAACCTCGGCGCCGAGCAGCCGCTGCTGGACGCCGACGTCATCGGCCTTGGCGGCAATCGCGATCCCGCCGCGCCGTTCTTCGACACCGTCACGGTCGAGGGCGACGTCGTCGTGCCGGTCGACCTGATCAACATCGGCCACTGGCTGCGCCTGCTGCTCGGCGCGCCGACCACGACCGGCACCAACCCCAACTTCACCCACACCTTCGGTTCGGGTGCGGCGACGCTGCCTTCGCAGGCGATCGAGATCGGCTATCCCGACGTGCCGAGCTACGATGTTTGCGCCGGCGTGCGTGCGGACGCGCTGGAGATCGATTTCTCGCCGACCGGCCCCGCCACCGCGACGATCAAGCTGATCGCCCAGGGCTCGACGCGCTCCGGCTCGTCCTCCGGCGGCACGCCGGTCTCGGCCGCCTACACCGCCTTCAACAAGGCGCAGGGCTCCATCTCCCGCGGCGGCTCTGCGCTGGCGCAGGTCACCGGCGCGCGGCTCGCCTACTCGAACAGCGTGGAGGCGGTGCGCACCATCCGCGCCGACCGCAAGATCGAGGGCGCGGATCCCGGCATCGCGCGGGCCACCGGCCAGATCACCGCGCGCTTCGCGGACACCACGCTGCTGACGCAGGCGCAGAACGGCACCGCGGCGGAGTTCGCCTTCGCGTTCACCATCGACGCCAACCGCAGCCTCACCTTCACGCTGCACGAGGTCTACCTGGCGCTGGCCAAGACGCCGATCGAGGGGCCCGCTGGCGTCGAGGCCAGCTTCGAGTTCCGCGCGGCTTTCAACGCGACGGCGACGCGCATGATGACCGCGGTGCTGAAGAACCAGCAGGCGGGGACGGATTATGCGTGAGCTCAACCGCGCCGGCCGAGGACCTCCGGCAGATCCATGGCACCATGCACGATGCGCAGGATGACGGGCCGCTCCTGCGGCCGCGCCTCATACACGATGACGTAGCGGAACCGCGGCAGGGCGACGAAGCGTACCGGCAGCGGAGCGAGGTCCTCGCGCACCGCGCCGCTCTCCGGGTGGCGGCCGATGCGTTCTGCCGCGCCGAGCACCGCATCCCGCAAGGCGCGCGCGGCGGCGGGTTGTTCCTGCGCGATCCAGCGGACCGCCTCGGTGAGCTCCCGTTGCGCCCGCGGCGTGAGCCGCGCGCGAGGCGCCAATCTCTCCAAGGTCAGTGGCCGCTGCGCGCGGCGAGCTTCGCCTCCGCCTCGGCGATGATGGCATCGAGCTCTGCCGCCACCTCGTCGATTTCGACGTAGCCCTTCTCCTCTCCCTCCCGGCGCGCGTCGTCGAGCGAGCGCAGGAAGGCCTCGCGCTGTTCCTCGCGCGTCTTGAGCAGCTTGAGCGCCGCGTCGATCACCTCCTGCGGCCCGTTGTAGCGGCCGGTCGCCATTGCCGACTGGGCGATGGCCTCCTGCTCCTCGGTCAGCCGAACGACCGTCATCGCAATCTCCTCAGCCCAAGCTGTCCCAGCGAACGCTCGGGCGCGGACCCGTGTTTCCCTCGGAGGCCACCTTATCATGCTCACCCTGGACCTTCCCACCGAGCCGTATTGGCTCGACCTGCCGCGCGGCGTCCGCGTGGAGATCCGACCCGTGACGACCGCCGTCATGGCCGCCGCGCAGGCCGCCGCCGCGCGCCGCCTCGCCGCAATCCGCATCGCCGACCCGGATCTCGACCCCGACATGTCGCGCGGCCTGTCCTTCGCCTTCCTGGTCAAGGCGCTTGCCCGGCACGCCGTCACCGCCTGGGAAGGCGTCGGCGACAGCGCGGGCAAGCCGCTGGCGCTCTCGCCCGAGGCGGTCGAGCGCCTGATGGACCTCGACGACATCGCTGCCGCCTTCTGGGACCGCGCCACCGCGCCCGTCGCGGCGGTGGCCGCCGAGGGAAACGGCTGAGGGCCCGCGCTGCCTGGCACTTTGGCCGCGGGCCCGAATACTGCCGCGGCTGCGCCGCCCTCGGCCGCGACTGCGCCGACGCCTGCCCCTACGCCGCGCAGGCACCAACCAGCCTTGAGGGCCACGCCTGCTGGGCCGCCGGCACCGCATGCGTCGAAGTCACCATGGCCGGCCTGACGCTCGACACCGCCGGCGCGCTTGCCGCGGCCCGCGACCTCGGTGCCGCGGGCTGGGCCGCCGCCGAACTTCTGCTCGCCATCCGCATCGGCATGGC
>NZ_JACIJE010000038.1 GCF_014199195.1 Neoroseomonas alkaliterrae
GATCAACGCCAATCTCCATGCCAGAGATCAGCTTGGAATCACGTCCGGCCCCGGCTGGGAATCCCCCCAAGCGCCAGTTTGTCCACGCGGCCTAGGCCCAAGGGCGACCCCTCGGCGTGGACGCCTCAGCAGAAAGCGAATTACTATCCAACGAGCAGCTGCAAGTTCACCACGCAGGATTTCTTCGCGGTTAGCCTCTTTCTGAGGACTGGCAACATAGCCGACTTCGCCTTTGCGCGATCCGTGCCCCTGTCAAACAAGAAGCCCTATGGCCTGCCGGCCGTCGCCGATTACCCGGAGCACGTGAGCCAAAATCCCTCGTGCAGTGTCGGCGACGGCACGTGGTTCGCCACGCTCGATGAGGTCTGGAACCTCGCTTGAAGTCACTCGGGACTGTGGCCGACGAACTGCGCCATCCTCGCGCGCGCACTTTCAAAAGCCGCCTGTGCTGCTTCTAGCTCCTCCGCCGCAGCAGAAGCCTGCTCAAGCTTGATGCGCGACACCGGCAAGACGAGCGAGAGGCACGTCTCCTCCGCAATCGCCGGATAAGCGATGCCGATGTTGTGTCGAACCATCTGCCGTCGTACCGCATCGCTCTTTAGCAGCCACGCGAGCGCCAAGGGATGCACTTCTTGGCAGCGCAAGACCGCGAAGCCTGTCGAGCAGATCGCGCCGTCCAGATGGTGAGGGACAACTCCGACCGTGCCCCGCTCCGGCCGAACGGTCGAGACCAACACGTCGCCCGCCCGGACCAGCTTACGGGCACGGCTTGGCGCATCGTGCGAGGCAAGTCGCTTGTGCCCAACCAGACCCGTGCGTCCGTCCACGTCGCTGATTTCGATGTAGTCAAAGCTATCGCTTCGTCCGCGCCTTGGGTCTCGGCGTTCATCCACCAAGCGCGCGACGGACGAAACCAGAATGCCATCATCTTCACCCACCGGTGCCGCGGGCTGGCCCTCCACATGAAAACCGGCGTCCCAACGCTCGGCGTCATCGGGAAGGCTGCCCCACCTGCCGAGTTCGCAAGGTTTCTCGCCGATGAACGCCGCCAGCAACGCAGGAAGATCCGTGCGCGCGTGGCGAATGCGCCGACGCTGTCCCGAGCGCGTAACCACATCGTAGCCAACCTCTCGGGCCTCGCCGAAGAAGGTTTCAGCGCGCATCGGAGGTCTCCTTTCGGCGCAGCAGGAGCACCGAGGTTTTCGTACTGGTGCCGGCTGCGGCGAAGGTGACGGGGGGCAGGGAGAACACGGCCTCGACGTTGCACCGTGCAGCGAGCAAGCGTCGAAGCTCAGAGAAGGGGCCGCGGTTCACGAGGATACTGTCTGGCACCACGCTGACGATGACGCCGCCAGGCATAACCCAATCCACGTAGCGTTCGAGAAAGAGAATCTCGGAATCAAGGCGATTCCGGTCACGGCCCATGGAGAAGGCCGCGATGTCGGCACCGCTGTAGGTCGCCCCGAACGGCGGATTTGTCAGTATCAGCTGCGCCCGGCTTTCCAGCGTCGTCGTGACTTTGGCGTCGTCGCCACTTCGGGCGAGACCGTTGGCTAGGTAGAGGTTTGCCACTCGCGCCCCGAACAGACCAAGGTTGATGCAGGCGAGCCGCAACATTCGTTCTGACTTGTCGATCCCAACCACGTTGCCGCTTACGAATTTGCTAAGCCATGCGGGAGCACGCGCGGCGTCGCGCTCCCTAACCTTCTCGTGGAAAAGCCGGATCGCTTCGGCGAGGAAGGAGCCGACGCCGCACGACGGGTCGAGAACTAAGCCGGCGCGTTCGCATTGGTCGGGATCTAGCAGCGCCTCGCGTGCACTGGGCGCGAGCGCGTGAAGGCCGACCTGAACCATGAATCGCGATACTTCCGGAGGTGTGAGGTACTGCCCCATCTCCTTTTCGTCCACGAAGGAAGCCGACATGAAGCGGGAAAAAACCTCGTTGATGAGATCGTCGCGTCCTGCCTCGTGCAGCGACCGAAAGGCGGCGGCGTCGCGTTCGAAAATGGTTAGGAGGGAGCGCGCGAAAGCCTCATCACCCGCGCCGAGAGGTGCAAAGAAGCGCCCAGGGTCGAGGCCGTGCCCGTTCATGCTAGGCAGGTTCCGCGAGAGGGCCTCAGCCACGAAGGCGTTCACGCCTTCCGCCGCGCTGTGCCCCTCAGGCGCGAGGTGCCTCCCAAGGCCCTTGCCACCTGCGTCAATGGACGTGACGTGCGCGAACACGAGCACCGCCACAAGGTCGAGTACCTCCTGCCGCCTAGACACGGCTGCGGTGCGATGGAACTCCTCCCGCAAGGCGTTCAGGGTGCCGGCAATCGCGTCCTCAAGTTGACGAAGCCTTCCATTCGCCTCGGGAGCAGCGGCCAACTGGATCAGGTCTCCGGGGCCCTCGACAAGAGATCGTAGGCGCTCCTCGACGGCCTTCCGTGGGCGGGAGTCGCCTGTGCGGTACCGCGACAAGCTGGCTTGAGACGACCCAAGCTGCTGCGCTGCTAGGCCGCGTGGACAAACCTGATCCACAGTCGGATGGAGGCGAGTGTCGCGAAGCCGAGGAAGCTCTCGGCGGTCTGGTCGTAGCGGGTAGCG
>NZ_JACIJE010000039.1 GCF_014199195.1 Neoroseomonas alkaliterrae
CCGCCGCTGACCCATCCCCGCCTCGCCACCGTTGCCGACCCACAAAGCGAATCAACAACAGCGGCCCTCAGCAAGGCGTTTCGCAGAGGTCTCCCCAGGAAGTTCTCTGATCCGGACCGCCTGAAGGCCGCCGCGCCTGAGCGGCTCAGGGCCTTCCTCGTCCCGTGGCATGACTACCTCGCCGCCCGCGGCTTCCAGTTCCCCACCCTGCGCGAGGCGGAAATCGACTATGCCGCGCTGGCGCAGATCTTCCTGACGCCGAACCGCGATACGCCGAAGGAGATGGTGGACGCACTGTACTACGTGCACGAGACCGCCAGCGCGTCCGACGTGGACGAATTGATTGCAGCGGTGCAGGCACAGGGCATCGACATCGCGGATGATCCCGGGGCGACGCCACTTGATCTGGCGATCGACGTCTGGTGCGCCGCTCCCGATCTGGTTCGGTCGCGCCATGCCGAGGCGATCGCCATGCGGCAGCGGAATTTCGAGTATTTCGGGCCGCAACAGCCGCTCAAGGCTCCATTTCCCGACGTCGACGATGCGGTCCGCCTCAAGCTCGAAGCCGAGCTGGACGATTGGTTCGAGGTGCATCGGCGCGGGCGCGGCTGCCGGATCTTCGTCTTCCGTCATTCGCCGATGACGTGGATCCTCGTCCGGCACGGCGAAACGATGCGCCGGGAGGCGAGCCAGCGGGACGATGGGGGCGCAGGCACCGAATTCTATCGGCCGCAGTGTCATGATGTCCTGCTCTTCGACGAGCGCAGCGGCGACATCGGCGTCCACGCCAAGACCAAGGGCGAGCGCAACCTTTATCTCCGGACCTTGGGGCGTCTGCTGTTCGACGACGAGGAGCACTTCCCACCGGCGGGACGGTTCACGCTCGATCCGCTGGTTCGCTACGGCAGTGCGGCGCTGAACGTGGAGGACATCGACGGAATCACCGGCGTCCGGCTGGTCGAGTATCGGCGCTACTGGGGTGGGACATTCCGCGAGACGGAAACGATCAAGGCGGAGGATGTTTTCGGTGCGCTGTCCCGGCGCGGCGGCGCCTCGCTGGCGGGTGGTCGCCTGGTCAGTGCCACCTTCAAGGTGGCATTCGACGGCGCCGAAAAGGAGCGGTCGGTGACGATCCGTCCACCCGGCGTCGCACGGTTTGAGCGGAATGAGGACAGCGAGCTCATCGAATGCTGGTTGCGTGAGCGCGGCTTCATCCTGACGGGCGTGGACACCGAAGATGACGAAGCCGCTACGGCAGTTCTGGCAGACGCTTGATGAGCTCCCTGGTGCGGCCACGGATCGCCGCGATTGGATGGCGCGCCTCGGGGACGAGTTTCCAGTGGCGCAGCGCTACTTGCGGAAGACAGGTCGCCGCGCGACGGCGATAGACTGTCCCTCTCCTGGCGGAGATGGCTGTCCGCGTGCCGTCATCCGAAGCGCAGCCGGGACCTTTCGCGCTGTCTGCCGGTCAGCGACGGGTCGATGTGATTCCGTGGATCTCGATCCGGCGGATCTGGACATCCTGGAACTCGACGCTCCGCGCTTGCATCAGGATCTCGCGACGGCCTTCGCCGTTCAGACCGCTCCCGGGCAGTCGCGGGCGGGGCGCGTCGCCCGGTTGGGCGAACACGGCGTCGCCGCGGGGCTCGCGGCACCGGTGCTGTTGGTCCTGCCAGGGCCTGCCCAGCCGCTTGTGGAGGAGGAACTGCGGCTAGGCGGGCTGGGTGCCGAGCGCAGCGTGGTACTCGCGCCGACCGCAGCGGCGCTGCCCGCGTCATTGCGCGCGCGATTGTCGAGTAAGGGCCACTTGGTGCTCGACGTCGCGGCCATCACAACGGCTGATGCTGAGGGAGGGCTGACGCTAGTCCAGCCCGTTGAGATCCTTCTGAACGATGTTCGTGCCCATCTACTGGCGCGGGCCCGGGCAGCGCGACCCGGTCCGTCGATCATGCTGCCGTCGGGAACTGGTTGGGAGCAGGTAACCTTCACTCTCACCAGCAGTGCAACTGCTTCTTGCTCTGCGCATAGCGTGACGCGCCAGTTAGACCCCGGTGCGCTCGGAATGCGAAGTGCGAAGAACGACCGGCCCACAAATGCGTGGGCGCTCTTCGTGGTTCTCATCGCGGGCGGCGGCAAGCTGCAGATTATGGATCAACGAAAACGGAGCGCAGTAATGAAGCAGAAGCAGACGCTAGGCCGCGTGGACAAACCTGATCCACAGTCGGATGGAGGCGAGTGTCGCGAAGCCGAGGAAGCTCTCGGCGGTCTGGTCGTAGCGGGTAGC
>NZ_JACIJE010000040.1 GCF_014199195.1 Neoroseomonas alkaliterrae
GCTACCCGCTACGACCAGACCGCCGAGAGCTTCCTCGGCTTCGCGACACTCGCCTCCATCCGACTGTGGATCAGGTTTGTCCACGCGGCCTAGGCGGCAGGTGCGGAATGGAATGAAGGGTCTCGCGAAAGGCCGCGATTTCGGACAAGACTTCGTCGAACCTGGAAACCTGCGCCTCTAAAATGCGGGCCAGAGTCGGATGGCTGGGCTGGCCGTGTCCAAACCGCGGTCGCGGATTGACCGGGTAATAGTCGGTGACGGTCTCACTCCATCTCATGAACGGATCGGGCTCCACTCCTTGCGGGCCACCGCGGAACTTGGATTCGAAGCGCTGTCATGGACCGCTGAACCACGATAGGTCACCGGACATCAAGCTGCCACCGCTGGATCAGGAAGTTCAGATGCGCGCCGTGGCGTCTGCCAAGCGCCCTTGGCCGCAGGAGTACGATGGACCCGGCGCCCGGCGTCACGTCGAACAAGGACGAGAGTTCCTCGGCGAGGTCAACCTTTCCGGCGCGAAGGTTCCGAAGCGCCACGACCATTTCGCCCGCCCGCCCATGCGCCATCCAGGTGGCGAGCGCCTTTGCGCAGCAGGCCTTTCGGAACGGCCCTGATGCGATCACGAGCTCAGGCAGGGCGCCCCGCTCCAGCCAGAGCGGCCACGGGGCGGCCGAGAAGCTCGCCCAGTTGGAGATGGCATCGCGTGACGAAGGCAGGCCGAGCGGCGTGACGTCTCCGAGGTCAACATGCAACAGGTCCAGTCTGCCTTCGGCGTACGCCGCTGCGACCAGCGGATGCGCGAGCACCACATCCAGCGACGGCCGATGCGCGGTGACGGCCACGGCTTGGTTCGACGGGTTTCCCACCGCGAATGGTATCGCCCAGGTTGCGCCGAACAGGCAGACGTAGTTGGAGTTCCTGGTCAGTTCCGAGAGCAGCGTGCGCTCCTCCCGCGTCAACGAGTCGCGGTCAGGCGTCGCTGCTTCTTGCGCGGAGGCCGCGACGGCGGCGCGGAGGTTCGATTGCCCGCGATACCGCGTGACGGCGCCACGCACAGCGCCGCGCCCGACGAGCGCCTGCCTGACATCCCATTCGAGCGACACACGGCTCAGGACGCGCGGCCTTGTGCCTACGAAACCGTGTGTCCCTTTCGCCTTCTCGTAGGCGGCGATGAGGTCTTGATCGGAGACCAGCCTCCCGATCTCTCTTTTTCCGCCTTTCTCGTCATCCGGAGTGTTCACGGCCGATATGCAGTCAAATATAGCGGATGTGAAGTTCCGTTCGGTCTGGAGAATATGCGCCCACCAATGATCGACACCCCAGCAAGTCAGAGATCCATCGAATGCGTTCAGGAAATTTTCAAGTTTTTCTGCCTTGAATAACGGCCACGTTACCTCGATATATGAAACTATTCTAGGCCGCGTGGACAAACCTGATCCACAGTCGGATGGAGGCGAGTGTCGCGAAGCCGAGGAAGCTCTCGGCGGTCTGGTCGTAGCGGGTAGCG
>NZ_JACIJE010000041.1 GCF_014199195.1 Neoroseomonas alkaliterrae
TCAGATACCGTCATGCAATGCAAGGCCCTTCTGCGTGGCCCGCAGGGACGCGCGGCTGCGCTATTTGGATGGCTACGCCGCGCGCCCCTGCTCTGTGATCGGGACGAAAGGCCTGCGGTTCTTTGCGACGCTGTAGATGGCCATGAGCATCTTCCGCATCGCGGCGATGAGCGCGACCTTGTGAGGCTTGCCGCTGGCCTTCAGCCGATCGAAGAAGTTCTGCAGCCATGGATCGCGTCGCACGGCGCCGAGCACCGGCATCCACAGCGCGCGCCGGAGCCGCGCGTTGCCGAGCGGCGCCAGCTTCGCCCGGCGTGCATTCTGCTTGCCCGACTGCTTCAGGCCGGGGACCACGCCAACATAGGCAGCGAATGCCGAGGCCGACTTGAAGCGCGCCGGATCGCCGACCGCGGCGATGATGCGTGCCGCTGTCTGTGGCCCTATGCTGTTCACCGTCAGAAGCAGCTTGCCGAGCTCGTGGCCGTCGATGATGCGGGCGATGTCCCGGTCGATCTCAGCGAGGCGTTCGCGCCACAGATCCAGATCCTGACAGATGTGCCGCGCCTGCATCTCGTAGGTCGCGCCATGGTGCTGGCCGATGGACCGCTTGGCGGCGTTGACGAGCTGCTCCGCGAGTTCGGCACCGACCAGGCGGGTCCGGGCATATCGGAGCCGGGCGATACGCCGCGGTGTGGCCGCGGCGAATGCGCGCGCTGTCGGGTAGTCTGCCAGGAGGCTCGTCGCCAGCCGGGTGTCGAGGCCATGGACGTAGCGGGTGAACTCCGGGAAGGTCAGGTCGACGAGCCGATGCAGCTGCAGGATGCGCGCTTCGAAGTCCTGCTGGAGGCGATCTCGATGGCGAACGAGCTCGCGCAGGTTCTCGACGGCCTCGTCGTGAAGGTGCGATGGAGAGGGGCGCCGCTCGAAGCCGAAGCGCGCGAGGGCGGTGGCGTCGATCGCGTCCGTCTTGGTGCGCTCGAGTTTGGCGTCCTGGAAGCGCCGCGACACGAGCGGGTTCAGCAGGGCGACGTCGTGACCAGCCGCGGTGAGCACTGCGAACACGTTCTTCCAGTAGTGGCCAGTGGCCTCCATCACCACGAGCACCGGCGCCGGTCCCAGCAGGCGGAGGAGCGTGTCGTAGCCTTCCCGGTCCTCACTGAACGGCGTGGGCTTGCCAATGGGCGCGCCCTGCTCATCGAGGCGGGCGAGGACGTGGCGCTCTGATGCGATGTCGATACCGGCGAACATGGGGCCTCCTCGGTGTGGTGCAGGCCGGGAGCCTCGGAGCCGGCGTTCGAGCTCGCGCTTGTGCAAGCGAGGCTGCCGACTGGCTGATCGACACCTCGGGATACCGTTCGAGCCGAGAACGCCGGTCGAGGGCGCCAATCTGACGCCCGGGGAAGAGACCCCAAACCATGTGCGGCGACCCTCTCCCAGCGACCGCCGCGCCACCCTAGCCAAAGAGGGCGCACCGGCAGGGACACCAGTTACAAGCC
>NZ_JACIJE010000042.1 GCF_014199195.1 Neoroseomonas alkaliterrae
GGTCACGTCCGTCAACGTGGTGGAAAAAGCTGGTGGGCTTGAGGTGGCCACGGGTCAGGCGGCCTTGGGCGGAAGTTGCAGGGTTTCGTTGGTGGGTGGCGGGTTGAGCATCTCGCCCATGGCCTCGACGCCCATGTAGCGGTGCTGCATCTGCCATTCGTCGTTGGCCTCGAGCAGGACGGCGCCGATCAGGCGGATGATGGAGCCCTCGGAGGGAAAGATGCCGACCACGTCGGCGCGGCGCTTCACCTCCTTGTTCAGCCGCTCCAGCGTGTTCACCGAGTGCAGCTTGGTCCTGTGCTGCGCCGGGAACGCCATGTAGGCGAGCACGTCGTCCTCGCTGTCGTCCATGAGCTTGCCGAGCTTCGGCCAGCGGGGACGGAGCTGGTCGGCCACGTGGCGCCAGGTCTGCCGGGCGCTCTCCTGGTCGGGCTGCAGGAACGCCTGGCGCAACGCAGCCGAGGCCATGGACTGCTGGGCCTTGCCGACATGGGCGAGCGCGTTGCGCATCCAATGCACCCGGCAGCGTTGCCAGGTCGCCCCGAGCACGCGGGCGATCGCGGCCTTCAGCCCCTCATGGGCATCGGAGACGACGAGCTTCACGCCCTTCAAGCCGCGCTTCACCAGGCTTTTGAGGAAAGCGGCCCAGAACGTCTCCGCCTCGGAGGGACCGATGTGCAGGCCGACGATCTCGCGCCGCCCCTCGGCATCGCAGGCCACGGCGATTATGGCCGCGACGGAGACGATGCGCCCGCCCTCGCGCTGGCGGAGGTAGGTGGCGTCCAGCCAGAGATACGGCCATTCGCCGGACAACGGCCGATCGAGGAAGGCCGAGACCCGCTCGTCGATGTCCTTGCACAGCTTCGAGACGGTGGACTTCGAGATCCCCGTCAGGCCCATGGCCTGCACCAGGTCGTCCACCCGGCGCGTCGAGACCCCGCCGATCCAGGCTTCCTGAATGACAGCCACCAGGGCCTTCTCGGAGGTCTTCCGCGGCTCCAGGAAGGGCGGGAAGTAGCTGCCCTGCCGGAGCTTCGGAATGCGCAGCTGCAGGGCGCCGAGCCGCGTGTCGAGCGTGCGGTCGCGGAAGCCGTTGCGGTAGTTCAGCCGCTCGCCGGTGCGTTCATGCCGCCCGGCACCGATCAGGCCTTCCACGTCGGCCTCCATCAGCATCTGCAGCACCGCCTCGGCGACGCTGCGCAGGAAGTCACCGTCTCCTGCTTTCGCCAGCAGCTCGGCGAGTGGCAGTCTGTCATCGGTCATCGGGTCCTCGGATGGTCAGGGGTGGGAGCTCGCAACTCCACCCTAGCCGCCAGGTCCGATGGCCACCCCAGCCCTACACCCCGGCCGAAGCCGGAATTTCCACCACCTCCGCGGACGCTACC
>NZ_JACIJE010000043.1 GCF_014199195.1 Neoroseomonas alkaliterrae
CGCGGCATTCCTGCAACAGCCGTGGCGGAACCGCACCGCCCCCGCGCCAAGTCATCCCCGCTTTCCCGCGCCTGTGGATAACCTGCGCCCGCCCGCCGGCCTCGGCCGTCCGGGCAGCGCGGCGGCCCGGCGTGACCAGGCCGCACCCGCCGCGCCCCGCCGCAGGGAGACACCCGGACGATGACGCGCAGCCTCCTCGCCCCCATGGCCCTCGCCGGCGCGATGGCCCTCGCCGGCACCGCCCAGGCCCAGCGCCCCGAGGGCGTCTATCTCTCCGCCGGCCTCGGCGCGAGCTGGCTCGCCCAGACCAACGCCTCCGTCTTCCCGCCCGACAGCGCCCGCCTCGCCACCCCCTCCGACCTGATGAACCGCAAATGGGATGTCGGCCACGCCGGCACGATCGCCCTCGGCTACGGCCTGCCCTTCGGCCTGCGCGCCGAACTCGAAGGCTTCTACCGACAGAACCAGAACGGCACCGGCAGCGCCTTCACCCGCCCCGCCAGCAGCGGCATCGCCAGCACCTACGGGCTGATGGCCAACCTCCTCTTCGACATCCCCCTCGGCGGGCTCGGCCAGACGGTGCGCCCCTATCTCGGCGCCGGCTTCGGCTATGCCTGGACCGACTGGTCCTCGGTGCGCGGCGCGGCGGGCAGCGCGCGCCTCGCGCTCGACGACACCGACGGCACCTTCGCCTTCCAGGGCATCCTCGGCATGGCCTTCCCGCTGCCGGCCATCCCGGGCCTCGCCCTGACGGCCGAGTACCGCTACTTCGGCACCACCGACAACCCGATGATCGGCGGCAGGGTGAGCGACGCGGCCAGCGGCGAGAGCCGCCGCGTCAGCGTGCCGGTCGCGACCTCGAGCCACAATGCGATGATCGGCCTGCGCTACCATTTCGGCCAGGCCGCGCCCGCCCCGGCCCCGGCCTCGGTGGCACCCGCGCCGGCGCGCAGCTTCCTCGTCTTCTTCGACTGGAACCGCGCCGAGTTGACCGCCCGCGCGCGCCAGATCATCGCCGAAGCCGCGCAGGCGCGCACCACGCAGCCGATCACCCGCATCGAGGTGAACGGCCACACCGACACCTCCGGCCCGGCCCGCTACAACCAGGGCCTGTCCGAGCGCCGCGCGGCCGCCGTCGCCGCCGAGCTCGTGCGCCTCGGCGTCCCGCGCCACGAGATCGTCACCCGCGGCCTCGGCCAGACCCAGCCGCTGGTCCCGACACCGGACAACACACGCGAACCACAGAACAGGCGCGTGGAGATCATCCTGCGGT
>NZ_JACIJE010000044.1 GCF_014199195.1 Neoroseomonas alkaliterrae
ATGGCGAAGGCGAAATTCGAGCGGACGAAGCCGCACTGCAACATTGGCACGATCGGGCATGTGGACCATGGCAAGACGTCGCTGACGGCGGCGATTACCAAGGTTCTGGCGAAGCAGGGTGGTGCGCAGTTCACGGCGTATGACCAGATCGACAAGGCGCCGGAGGAGCGTGCGCGCGGGATCACGATCTCGACGGCGCATGTCGAGTACGAGACGGCGAACCGGCACTATGCGCATGTGGACTGCCCGGGCCATGCCGACTACGTGAAGAACATGATCACGGGTGCGGCGCAGATGGACGGCGCGATCCTGGTGGTCTCGGCGGCGGATGGCCCGATGCCGCAGACGCGCGAGCACATCCTGCTGGCGCGCCAGGTGGGTGTTCCGGCGCTGGTGGTGTTCCTGAACAAGTGCGACATGGCGGACCCGGACCTGCTGGAGCTGGTCGAGATGGAGGTGCGCGAGCTGCTCTCCTCCTACCAGTTCCCGGGCGATGAGATTCCGATCATCCGTGGTTCGGCGCTGTGCGCGCTGGAGGACCGGGAGCCGGAGCTGGGCGAGCAGGCGATCCTGAAGCTGATGGAGGCGGTGGACAGCTACATCCCGCAGCCGCAGCGCGAGGTGGACAAGCCGTTCCTGATGCCGGTGGAGGACGTGTTCTCGATCTCGGGTCGCGGCACGGTGGTGACGGGGCGCGTGGAGCGCGGGGTCATCAAGGTGGGCGAGGAGGTTGAGATCGTGGGCCTGCGGCCGACGATGAAGACGACGGTGACGGGCGTGGAGATGTTCCGCAAGCTGCTCGATCAGGGCCAGGCGGGCGACAACATCGGCGCGCTGCTGCGCGGCACGAAGCGCGAGGAAGTGGAGCGCGGGCAGGTGCTGGCGGCGCCGGGGACGATCACGCCGCACACGAAGTTCAAGGCGGAGGCCTACGTCCTGACGAAGGAGGAGGGCGGGCGGCACACGCCGTTCTTCACGAACTACCGTCCGCAGTTCTACTTCCGCACGACGGACGTGACGGGGGTGGTGACGCTGCCCGAGGGCGTGGAGATGGTGATGCCGGGCGACAACGTCTCGATGGATGTCGAGCTGATCGCGCCGATCGCCATGGACGAGGGCCTGCGCTTCGCCATCCGCGAGGGCGGCCGCACCGTCGGCGCCGGCGTCGTCGCCAAGATCGTGGCGTAA
>NZ_JACIJE010000045.1 GCF_014199195.1 Neoroseomonas alkaliterrae
ATACCCCCGGCACCTGAACCCGACTCAATGGGGATTCCGGCGCGGCCGTGATGGTGATTCGCTGTCTTCGCTGAGCAGCGGAGGCGAGGATGGCGGGGGTTGCGATCATGCGGTTGGAGTTGGACGCGGCGGGCCTGCGGCGTGCCGCATCGCGCGAGCGGGACGCGGGTGCGTCGCGCCGGATGCTGGCGCTGGCGCTGGTGCTGGAGGGCCGGCCGCGCGGCGAGGCGGCGCGGCTTTCGGGGATGGATCGGCAGACGCTGCGCGACTGGGTGCATCGCTACAACGAGGCGGGCCTCGCGGGGCTTCGGGACCGGCGGGCGGGCAACGGCGCCCGGCCCCGGCTGAGCGCGGCGCAGGCGGCCGAGGTGGCCGAATGGGTGCGCCGCGGCCCCGACCCGAAGGTGGACGGCGTGCTGCGCTGGCGGCGCGCCGATCTGGCGCGGGCCATCGCCGCGCGTTTCGGGGTGGTGCTGGCCGAGCGCAGCGTGGGCGCGATGCTGGCTCGGCTCGGGTTCCGCCGGCTGTGCGTGCGTCCCCGGCACCCGGGCCATGATGCCGCGGCCCGGGCGTCTTTCAGCGGGACTTCGCCGCCCTCGTGACCGCCGCCCTGCCTGCCGAGGCCCGCGGCAGGCCTTTGGAGGTCTGGTGGCAGGACGAGGCGAGGGTCGGCCAGCAGGGCACGCTCACCCGGGTGTGGGCCGAGCGCGGCTCCCGCCCTGCTGCGCCGAAGGACTGCCGCTACAGTTGGGCCTATCTGTTCGGCGCGGTGTGCCCCGCGCGCGGCGTGGCCGCGGGGCTGGTGCTGCCCGCCGCGAACCAGCGCGCCATGAGCCTGCACCTGGCCGAGATCAGCCGACAGGTCACGCCCGGCGCGCACGCGGTGGTCGTCATGGACGGCGCGGGCTGGCACCAGCGCGGGCCAGATCTGAAGGTGCCCGCCAACGTCACGCCGCTGCTGCTGCCGCCCTACGCACCCGAGTTGAACCCGGTCGAGAACGTCTGGGCCTTCCTGCGCTCCAACAAGCTCAGCAACCGCGTCTTCGACAGCTACGACGCCATCGTGGACGCCTGCTGCGACGCCTGGAACTGGCTCGCCGATCAGCCCGAGCGCATCACCGCCATCGCCTCACGCGCCTACGCACAGGTCAAATTCTGATGCAGGACGTAT
>NZ_JACIJE010000046.1 GCF_014199195.1 Neoroseomonas alkaliterrae
GGAGACCTCTGCGAAACCCGCCTGATCGGGCGATGGAGGCGTGGCGGCGGCCTGGAAGCGGCCTGTGAGTTCGGTTTCGGTGTTTGGCGGCAGGCGAGCGGACGCACGTCCCCCGTCAGGCGGTGAGCCGTTCGGCGCGGCGCAGGTTCATGGCGGTGCAGAGCAGGTGCAGATGGGCGCCGTTGCGCAGCAGGCCGCGGTAGCGGACGCGGCGCCAGCCGTAGCTGCGCTTGAGGGTGCCGAAGGTGCGTTCGACCTGGCCGCGGATCGGCGCCAGCGCGGTGTTCATCCAGCGCTGCCAGGCGGTGAGCGGGCGGCGCGCATGGCCGCGATGCATGATGCCGTCGGCGATGCCGGCCTCGGCCAGCGCCTCGCGCCGGGGCGCGCTGTCATAGGCCTTGTCCATGAACACCGCCGCCTCGTCGCCTTGCACCAACCCGTCGGCGGCCAGGCTGTCACCGACATCGGCACCGGTCAGCACGGCGTCACGGATCAGGTCGGAGCCGAGATCCACCGCGACATGCGCCTTGAAGCCAAAGAAGCTGCGCTGGCCGCGCCGCGTGAAGCCGGCCTCCGGGTCCTTGGTGGAGACCTCGCCCTCGCTGAGCGGCGGACGGGCGACGGCGGCCTCGACCAGCGTCGCGTCGATCAGCGTGCCGGCCTTCAGAACCAGGCCGCGGGCATCGAGTTGACGGTTCAGCTCGGCGAACAGCGCCTCGGCCAGGCCGCGCTCGGCCAAGGCGGTGCGGAAGCGGCACAACGTCGTCTCGTCCGGCGTGCCATCATCAAGGCCGAAGCCGCAGAAGCGGCGGAACGACAGCCGGTCCGCCAGCGCTTCCTCGAGGCCCGGATCGGAAAGCTGGTACCACTGCGCCAGCAGCAGTGCCCGGAACAGCGCCAGCGGGGGGTAGCCGGGCCGCCCCGTCGGCGCGCGCAGCGGCGCGAGCAGGCGCTCCATCGGCGTCCAGTCGATCAGGCCGGCGATGCGCTCCAGCCGACGATTGGAGCCGGCACCCGCCGGCAGCAGCGCCTCCACGAGGCTCCCCTGTCCGATCCGCCGCTGACCCATCCCCGCCTCGCCACCGTTGCCGACCCACAAAGCGAATCAACAACAGCGGCCCTCAGCAAGGCGTTTCGCAGAGGTCTCC
>NZ_JACIJE010000047.1 GCF_014199195.1 Neoroseomonas alkaliterrae
TGCGCCAGGGCTGTGCGATGAGGCGGTTCCAGTGGTGGCAGCAGTGATCGACGATGTCGTCGTGATCGCGGAAGATACGGTTCGACAGCCAGTTGGACACCTCCGGAATCCCTGGCCTCCGGCGCGCATAGGGCGCCGGATGATCGTTGGGATGCCCCGATGACCGGGGAGAGCGCTGTTGCGCCGGCCTTGGCGTGGCGGTTGCGGCCGCTCGCTCCGGCTTTCGCATCATGCGGGCACAACTCGCCTGTCGAGCCAGCACCACCGCTTCATGTTGTAGGCCATGTTGGCGAGCGTGACGGCAGCACTCGCCCGGGCAAGGCCGATGGTGCGGATCACCAGCCCCATGATCCCCTTCTGATGCGCGAAGGGATGCTCGACATAGGCGCGCACCGCCGATCTGGCCGCGTTCGCCCTCGCATGATGCCTCGGCATCGACCGGCCTCGCGGCTTGCGTCGATGGATGCGACTGACGCGGCCGATGCCGGCCAAATACCGCTCGTTCTCCGCCGACCGATATGCGGTGTCGGCCCAGACATCGGAGGCGGTGTTGTTCGGATCGATCAGCCCCTCGCGCAGCCGTGCCCCGTCATGCGCCGCGGCGTCGGTGGTCTTGCCACGCCGGATCACACCATGCCGGCGATCGATCGAGATATGCGACTTGTAGCCGAAGACCGGGATGGCGATGTCGATCTGCGGCTTGCCGTCAGCGGCGGGTTTCGCCTTGCTGTACTTCACCGTCCAGCGCGCATCGGTGTCCTTCTGGCGTGCCTTGGCCGGCTTGTCAGGCCAGATCGCCGCCGCCTTCTCGCCCGCCTTGATGCGCGCCTTCTCGGCCTCGGTGTTGCGCTGGCGGGGCGCGGCCACCAGGGTCGCGTCCACGATCTGGCCCGCCATCGGCAGGTAGCCCGCCGCCGTGATCGCCGCATCGAGCCTGGTGAACAGCGCCTCCAACGCACCAGCGGCGATCAGCGCCTCGCGGAAGTCCCACAGCGTGTTGGCGTCAGGCACCGCGTCACCGGGGCCCAGGCCGCAGAAGCGCATCCAGCTCAGCCGATCCGCCACCAGATACTCCGTCTGCGCCAGCGACAATCCGTGCATCGCCTGCAGCACCAGCAT
>NZ_JACIJE010000048.1 GCF_014199195.1 Neoroseomonas alkaliterrae
GCTACCCGCTACGACCAGACCGCCGAGAGCTTCCTCGGCTTCGCGACACTCGCCTCCATCCGACTGTGGATCAGGTTTGTCCACGCGGCCTAGAGAAAGCCCGGTCTTGCGGGCGATCTCGGGATCCGAATGGCCGCGCCGCCGCATGCCGTCGATATCGTGCAGCAGGTCGATGGCTTGGTGCTGACGCCGGGCCACATTCTCGACCAGGCTCATCACGAGGCAGTCCTCGGTTTCGGCGTCCACCACCACGGCCGGGATCTCCACCTGGCCGAGTTCCCGGAAGGCTTCCAGGCGTCCCTGACCACAGATGAGGTCGTACCGGAGGCCCTGAGGACCTTGCCGCACGGCGACGGTGATGGGGCGCTTCAGGCCGACAGCAGCAATGCTGTCGAGCATCTCCCGGAACACCTTCCTGTTGCGGGCACGCGGATTGATCACGTCGATCAGCGCGATCGGGACGGATTGCACCTTCGCAGCGGCAGGGACAGGCATCAGGCAGCCTCCATGATGCTGACGCGCCGCGCCAGGTCGGCGAGAGCGTCCAGGGTGTCGAAGCGGAAGGCCTCGAGCAGAAGGTCGTTCGTCTCTCCGATGCGCAGCCGATCCAGCGTCGCATCGCGGCGAGGCAGGAGGTAGTAGTCGCGGATACTCGCATTGCCGGGTGCCATGCGGACCGCGACGGTGATGTCCGGTGCGAGGCCCGTATCGAGGCGGATGTGCCAGCGCACCGTCCCCGAAGGCGTCTCCTGGCAGCGCGCGAGAACGATGGATACCGTGAACTCGCCATTCACGGTCAGAAGGTCTGTGGCCGGATCCTGCTCGACGGCTCCTCCGACATCCCGGATCCCCGCCATTGCCTGAGCGACGATCTCCGGATGGAGCCTGCGCAAGGCACGGTTGACCTCGACATACCGGTAGTCGCGGTCCGGCGAGAAGCCGACGAGCTGGTATGCGCGCAGGAGGCTGCCGAAGCGGGTTCGGTAGGCCGAACTGGAGGGAGCTCCGTCCACCTCGTCGAGGTAGCGTCCGCGGAGGTGGTGGAAATTCCGGCTTCGGCCGGGGTGTAGGGCTGGGGTGGCCATCGGACCTGGCGGCTAGGGTGGAGTTGCGAGC
>NZ_JACIJE010000049.1 GCF_014199195.1 Neoroseomonas alkaliterrae
GCCTCAGCCTGGGCGCCGTCCGGCGGCAGCGCCACGGCCGAGGTCGGTATGGCGGTCGCGACGGTCGCGCGCCGCGCCCGCGACGCCGTACGCAACGATCCCTACGCCAGCCGCATCGTCGATCTCTGGACGGGCAATGCGGTGGGCGCCGGCATCACGACCCGCTGGCCGGATGCACGCCACGCCGATGCCTGGCGGCGCTGGGCGGAGAGCACGGCCTGCGACGCGGAGGGACGGCTCGACCTCTACGGACTGCAAGCGCTGGTCATGCGGGCGGTGGTCGAGAGCGGCGAGTGCTTCGTTCGGTTCCTGATGGTACCGCCATCGCCGGCGAACCCGATCGGCCTGCGGCTGCAGGTGCTGGAGAGCGACCACCTCGACACGGCGCGCAATGGCATGGTGGACGGCGCACCGACCATCCAGGGCGTCGCCCTCGGTGAGGCCGGCGAGCCGGTCGCCTACTGGCTGCACCGGGTGCACCCCGGCGCGGCGTGGATCCTCCCGGGCGCGACTTGGCAGAGCAGCGAGCGCATCCCGGCCTCGGAGGTGCTGCACGTCTACCGCAAGCGCCGGCCCGGCCAGCTGCGCGACGTGTCCTGGCTCGCCCCAGTGCTGCTGCGCCTTCGCGATCTCGGCGACTACGAGGCGGCGCTGCTGATGAAGGCCAAGATCGAGGCATGCCTTGCCGCGGTGGTCACGGAGGAAGGCGACGAGGCGCTGACCGGCGCCGCTGCCGGCCTGCTCCGCGACGCCCAGGGCCGGACGGTCGAGAGCTTCGAGCCGGGCATGATCCTGTATCGCCGCGGCATGGGCAGTGTGGAGGTGGTGAACCCTTCGGGCGGAGGCAGCCACGCCGCCTTCGCCCGCCGCGCGCTCGAGGCCGCCGCGGTCGGCGCCGGCCTGACCTATGACCAGGTCTCCGGCGACCTGACGCAGGCGAACTACTCCTCGCTCCGCGCCGGCAAGATCGAGTTCCGCCGGCTCTGCGAGCAGGTGCAGTACGGCATGCTCATCCCGATGCTGGTGCGCCCCGTCGCCGAGCGCTTCCACGCGCAGGGCGCGCTGCTCGGGCTCTGGGGGACGGACATGCCGGACGGCGTGTCGCACGTCCCGCC
>NZ_JACIJE010000050.1 GCF_014199195.1 Neoroseomonas alkaliterrae
CGCTTCTTGCCGCGACGCTGCTGTCGCTGCCGATGGCGGCGAATGCGCAGGGCTGGGACCCGCGGGTGCAGGGCGTGTACATCGGTGCCGGCTTCGGCGCGAACTTCTTGCAGGGCACGTCGGACCGCGGTCTCGATGTGAACTTCGAGTGGGGCTACGCGGGCGTGCTGAGCGTCGGCTACGGCTTCGGCAACGGCCTGCGCCTCGAGCTCGAGGGCAGCTACCGCCAGAACGACGTGGACGCGATCAAGGGCGCGGCGCCGGTCGGGCGGCTGAACCGGGTGGGCGGCAACGCCTCGTCCTACGGCGCGATGTTCAACGTGCTGTATGACTTCAACCTCGGCCCGGTGGCGCCCTATGTCGGCGGTGGTATCGGCTACCAGATCCACAACTACGACAGCGTCCGCGGCGTGGCGGCGAACGGCAACCGCCTGCTGCTGGACGGCGACGAGGGCAACTTCGCCTATCAGCTGATCGCGGGCGTGGGCCTGCCGATCCAGGCGGTGCCGGGCCTCGTGCTGACGGCCGAGTACCGCTTCATGGGCACGCTGGGCCATGACATCAACGGCACGGTGACGACGCCGGCCGGTGCGGTGACGCGCGCGACCTTCGAGGCGGACAACTTCAACCACTCGATCATGTTCGGCGTGCGCTACAACTTCGGCCGCACGGCCGCCCCGGCGGCTCCGGCCGCGGTGGCGCCGGCGCCGGCGCGCACCTTCCTCGTCTTCTTCGACTGGAACCGCGCCGACCTGACGGCCCGCGCGCGCCAGATCATCGCCGAGGCGGCGCAGGCGCGCACGACGCAGCAGGTCACCCGCATCGAGGTGAACGGCCACACCGACACCTCCGGCTCGGCCCGCTACAACCAGGGCCTGTCGGAGCGCCGCGCGGCCGCCGTCGCCGCCGAGCTCGTGCGTCTGGGCGTGCCGCGCAACGAGATCGTGACCCGCGGCTTCGGCCAGACCCAGCTTCTGGTCCCGACGCCGGACAACGTCCGCGAGCCGCAGAACCGCCGCGTGGAGATCATCCTCCGCTAAGCGGTCGCCAGAGGCGACACGAACCGCGAAGGGGCGCCGAAAGGCGCCCCTT